>NZ_QOVM01000018.1 GCF_004104375.1 Leeuwenhoekiella aequorea | reverse complement strand
AATAATTGATGGGAAATTTTCTTGATTTGGCGCATCTGGAAAATGCTGAGTTTCTAATGCAAATGCGGTTCTAAAAGCATCTTTTACGCCCGATTTAAATTGATTTTTTCCCTCCATAAAATTACCGCTGTAAAACTGAATACCGGGCTCTTTTGTAAACACATCCATTTGTATCCCACTCTTATCTCCTACCACAGTCGCTGCTTGGTACATTCCCATTGCTTTCGTTTTATTGAGAACAAAATTGTGATCATAACCCTTTCCATTAATTAATTGTTCATTTTCAGTATTGATCCGTGCTCCAATAGTCTGAAAATTCCTGAAATCAAATGGAGTATCCTTTACATTTCTCAACTCTCCAGTAGGAATAAGACCTGCATCTACCGGTGTAAATCTATCTGCAAAAAGCTTCAACTTGTGATTAAGAATACTTCCGCTATTTTCTCCATTTAAATTAAAGAAAGCGTGATTAGTAAGGTTTACAACTGTTTTCATATCTGTGGTTGCTTCATAATCCATTTTAACTGTGTTATCTTCAATTATAGAATATGTTACCTTAACGTCCAGATTACCCGGAAAACCTTCCTCCATATGTTGAGATTTATAACGTAATACCAAGGTTTTAGAATCTGGTTGCTCAGCATCCCAAACAACATATTGAAACCCTTTTATTCCGCCGTGCAATGCATTTTCTCCATTATTTGTCGCGGTTGTATATTCTTGACCATCTATCTTAAATTTACCCTTGGCAATCCTATTGCCTACACGGCCAATGGTTGCTCCAAAATAGGGTTCGCTAGCAGTTGCAAAACCTTTAATACTATTCATACCAGATACAACATCAGTCAATTCTCCATTTTTATCTGGCACCCAAAGTCCCACAATTCTTCCTCCATAATTTGTAAAGGCAGCTTTTAAATTATCACTTTCTATCCAGTATAAACTCACTTTTTTATTGTCAATGATTGTATCAAATGCTGCTGGTTTCAACATCTCATCCTTGT
>NZ_QOVM01000017.1 GCF_004104375.1 Leeuwenhoekiella aequorea | reverse complement strand
CTTAAGTTTGATTCTCTTTAAATTGATAGTATAATTAGAAAGAACAAAGAGAGGATTAAGGTTAAGTTATACGGTGAAGCTTGTGACTTCGACAACATTGATAATCCCCTCTCTTTTACTACTTCAAACACGTTCAGTTCTGTGAGGTTAGACCTCGTTTTCAAGTTGTTGTGATTAAGGTAGTATGCTCTTTCATAAAATCAGTTCTTATGAATAAATATAAAGAAACTTTTGGAGTTGATATCAGTAAGGATGTCTTTGATGTTTATGGTAGTGAATGTGGTCATTCTCAATTTAAGAATGATGAGCAAGGATTTAAATTATTTGTCAAGACATTAGCTGCAGACTCTTTGGTAGTTATGGAAGCCACCGGCTATTACCACTATCGACTTGCACAGTTTCTTTACAAAAATGGTATTACTGTATCGGTAGTAAATCCTTTGTCAGTCAAACGCTTTATACAGATGAAGCTGGCTAAGGTAAAGACCGATAAGAGTGATGCTAAAGCTATTTGTAATTATGGGTTGTCTAACGAAGTCCCGTTGTATAATGCTCTTAGCGATGTACAGGCAGAATGCTTGCAGCTGTTTAGACTTATGGATAGTTATCTAAAGAAGCGCACAGCCACAAAGAACAAACTTCACGGCGAAGAAGTGCTAGGCATCCCATCCAAGTATGTTTACAGGTCTTTAAAGCGTGATCTCAAACATTTAAACAAAGAGGTAAAAGGGATCGAAGATCGTCTACTGGAGCTTGTAAAACAGGATCAACAGAAGCAACTAACTTTGCTAACCAGTATACCTGGAATAGGGATCAAGACGGCATTGTTTTTAGTTGTGATAACAGATGGCTTCTCTAAGTTTGAGAAGGCTTCACAACTGTGCAGTTATGTAGGGATCACCCCAACGAT
The DNA here is from genome assembly GCF_004104375.1 of Leeuwenhoekiella aequorea. Classification (GTDB taxonomy): domain Bacteria; phylum Bacteroidota; class Bacteroidia; order Flavobacteriales; family Flavobacteriaceae; genus Leeuwenhoekiella; species Leeuwenhoekiella aequorea. Next base: position 385 of record NZ_QOVM01000017.1, on the reverse strand, counting down.
ACGGGAATCAGGGAGTAGTGTAAGGGGTAGAAGCAGGATCAGTAAAGTAGGTAACAAGAAGCTCAGAAACCTGTTGTTTTTATGTGCTTTTAATGCTTGTAAACACAACAAAGGCTGCAGGGAGATCTATGAGCGAATTGTAGCCAAGGGCAAGAGTAAGAAACTGGCATTGATTGCGGTAGCCAATAAGCTATTAAAACAAGCCTTTGCCATTGCTAAATCAGGATTACCATACGATGAAAATTTTGTTTCTGTTCTAACAAAAGGATAGGTCAAAAGTAATAAATGAAACAGTTAGGATCTGTAGTTACAGATTTTAGCAAAGGATACGTATGTCTCAAATTTAATGTAGAAAAGAGTTGTTTTTTACCTCAGTTCTTTGTTG
>NZ_QOVM01000016.1 GCF_004104375.1 Leeuwenhoekiella aequorea | reverse complement strand
TGCTACAGTGTCGATAATTAACTCATCTACTGTTGCATCATTAGCAGTATTACCCGCGTCATCAGTTACCGTTACTTCAACATCATAAGTGCCATCAGGAATTTCATTTCCTACTGGAATAACTAATTCCCAGGTGCCATCTCCATTATCTGTTAAATCGCCATCACCTTCTGTGTAGGTAACTCCGTTTACTAAGACAGAAATCTCATCTACAGAATCTAAAGTACCCGTGATTGTTGGGGTGCTGGTGTTTGCTATAAGTTCATCAACTGTAGGAACTGTAGGTGCAATGTTATCGATAATTAACTCGTCTACAGTTGCATCACTGGCAGTATTTCCTGCAGTATCAGTTACCGTTACATCAACATCATAAGTACCATCTGGAATTTCATTTCCTACTGGAATAACTAATTCCCAGGTGCCGTCTCCATTATCTGTTAAATCGCCATCGCCTTCTGTGTAGGTAACTCCGTTTACTAAGACAGAAATCTCATCTACAGAATCTAAAGTACCCGTGATTGTTGGCGTACTGGTGTTTGCTATAAGTTCATCAACTATTGGAACTGTGGGTGCAACGGTATCGATAATTAACTCATCTACTGTTGCATCACTGGCAGTATTGCCTGCAGTATCGGTTACTGTGACATCAACATCATAAGTACCATCTGGAATTTCATTTCCTACCGGAATAACTAATTCCCAAGTACTGTCTCCATTATCTTTCAAATTACCATCTCCTTCTATGTAGGTAACTCCGTTTACTGTAACAGAAATCTCATCTACAGAATCTAATGTTCCGGTGATTGTTGGTGTGCTGGTGTTTGCTATAAGTTCATCAACTGTTGGAACTGTAGGTGCAATGGTATCGATAATTAACTCATCTACTGTTGCGTCATTAGCAGTATTACCCGCGTCATCAGTTACCGTTACTTCAATATCATAAGTGCCATCTGGAATTTCATTTCCTACCGGAATAACTAAAGTCCACGTGCCATCGCCATTATCTGTCAAATCACCATCTCCTTCTATGTAGGTAACTCCGTTTACTGTAACAGAAATCTCATCTACAGAATCTAATGTTCCTGTGATTGTTGGTGTGCTGGTGTTTGCTATAAGTTCATCAACTGTTGGAACTGTGGGTGCCACGGTGTCGATAATTAACTCATCTACTGTTGCATCATTAGCAGTATTACCCGCGTCATCAGTTACCATTACTTCAACATCATAAGTGCCATCAGGAATTTCATTTCCTACTGGAATAACTAATTCCCAACTGCCATCTCCATTATCTGTTAAAT
>NZ_QOVM01000015.1 GCF_004104375.1 Leeuwenhoekiella aequorea | reverse complement strand
GTCACAAGCTTCACCGTATAACTTAACCTTAATCCTCTCTTTGTTCTTTCTAATTATACTATCAATTTAAAGAGAATCAAACTTAAGACGTATAAAAATAATTGCTATTTTGTGCTTAAATAAAGGTGGTTGCGTATTTGCTACATCTGAATTTCCTTCGGAAATTCCTCGCACGCAAACACGCAACTATTCTTATACAAGACCGTTACAGGTCATTTAAGAGCAGCTTTTTGCTGTCGGCATATTCCCCTACTCTTTTGCTGGTTTATGAGACTTAAAGTAAGAAAAAAAGCCGCTCTAGTGACGGACTTTACTCGGATTAAGCAGAACGGATGAATGCTTTTTTTTGGCGTATTTGCCTGTTTTGGCTTATGGATAGCGAACTTTAGAAAGGTGGGAAGGGATTTAGTTGTTTGGTTAGTTCTGTAACTATTCGATGCAAAAAAAAAGCTCACGTATTAAGCGGACTTTACTCGGATCTAATCGATACCTAAGCAGCGCTTTTTTTCTATTTCCCTTTTGCCAGATTCTGGTACACCTTTAAAAATAAAACGACCTGTAACAGAAGGTATGAGTCATTGCTGCGGATTTTTCTACCGAAAAATCTCGAGAGTTTCGTTATCTTCACACCACTCGGAACGGTCCTGCGGACTTGTTCCGCAACGACACATACCTGTAACGTTGGCACAAATATGAAAAAACGTATCCTGACAATATTAACTATTCTGATTTCAGCTATCACTTTTGCTTGTAGCTGTGATATTCCAAAATCTATACTTGAATTTGAATCTGCTGAATATGTTTTTGAAGGAAAAGTTATTTCTAAAATTTATGCGAATGACTCTTTGACTTACACTGTTACTTTTGAAATTTCAAAGCATTATAAAGAAGGTGATAATCCTGCAACAATAGAATTCACTTTTAAATCTGAAGGAAAATATACTGGCGAATGGACTTCGTGTGACTGGAGTGTTAATAAAGACGAAAATTGGCTTGTATATGCCGCCTATTGGAAAGAAAAACTGACTTTCGGATATTTTTGCTCAAACTCAAAACCTTTAGGAAGAAGAACTATTTCAAAAAACGAGCAGAAAATTTTAGACAATGGAAATTCTTTCAAATTAGAAAATTACATTTATCAATTTGAATACGATTTCAATTATACAAAACCGGTTTCTGATATTGATTCTGTATTAAAAACTGGGAAAATCAAAGATTACGAAAAGCCATTTACTTGGTTAAAATTATTTGTTGATAAAAATGGTAATCTAAATTCTGTTACCACACACACTGGTTATCAACTTAAAAATGATTCAATTTTTAATCTTCCAACTGAATTTGAGATTAAGTTAAGAAAGCCACTAACTGAATTTGAGAAAGACGCAATTGAGTTAGTCAAAAAAATTCCAAAATGGGAAATTAAAAAACATAAAAAAACTAATATTCCTGTTCCTTATATTCGACATTTATCAATTGAATATGACAAAGAAAAGAAGGAATGGAAGTATGAATTATAAAATACTTGTGCCAACAAAGAACTGAGGTAAAAAACAACTCTTTTCTACATTAAATTTGAGACATACGTATCCTTTGCTAAAATCTGTAACTACAGATC
>NZ_QOVM01000014.1 GCF_004104375.1 Leeuwenhoekiella aequorea | reverse complement strand
CGCATAGCCGCGGAACGTTGTTGGCAATAATTTAGATATCTTGTTTAGAGAAGAAATTTACCCCGATAATGATATTGATTATCATCTAATTCAGATCATTGATGAAAAAAAACTGCAATTAGAAAAGATTTATGATGACAAAACTTTAAAGAAAATTTATATTAATGAAGTATTATTAAGAGGATCAGTACTTAGTAAAAAGAAACCAAAAAGTAAATACAGGAATTTAAAAAGGAATCTTTTAAATTATTTAGATTGTCATTTACAAATTGACTCAAATACTATGTCTCTGAAAGAAAGAATGGCAATAAAACAAAATTTCCTTTCTATTTCAAATTCTGTAATGGAATCTGAAGGATATAAACATCAAGGAATTTGGATTTTTTCTTCTCTTTTCGGTTTACTTGTAGATTTAGCTCTCTATTTTTTTGACCTATCGGATTTTTACCTGAATGCACCCTTATTTTTTCTATACTTCCTCATTTCTGGTATTTATAAAGAAAAAAAAGCTAAAAAAAATGGTAAATTATTACAGACTTAATAACTAAACTATTGCCAACAGTATATAAAAACAATGCTAAAACTAGTCTCGAATCGAAACTTCCTGCTCGCTTGCTTAGCTGATTGTCCTACGGACAATCACGCTCGCCAGCTCGCACTGTTTTTATACGAGCCGTTAAGATCACTTCGCCCATTCTTTAAAATCAGCGGTTCTTTCTTCTGATTCCAGGATAAATTGCTTGTAATAATCTCGTTCTCCCTGAACTTCTTCGGTTTTGTTTCTTTGCTGTTGAAGAAAAAAATAGCACAAAAGCATTACCAATATTAAACTGCCGAAATAGATGGCTATCGCTTTACCTGTTATATAGCTGTTTTTAACGTCCTTGGCATTTTTATCTATCTCTGTAACATAATTCCCCATAGAGTTGTTTAGGTCGCTTAAATCGGGTTTAAAATGCTTCGCAGATTCTTCAATTCTCTGGGCTTGTTTTCTTATTTCTAGCTCTACCTGTTCCCGGTGTTTTTTATCCTTCTTCAACTCTTGTTGTAGGTCAAAAATGGTGTTCGATAGTGTCTTTGCTAAGGTTTCATTACTTACTCGTGCCATAATATTTTAAGTTTTATCTGCTAAGCCCTGGGCTTCTATCTCTTTTTGGTTTGAGTTCAATTTGCGCTTCTTTTTCCTTTTTAATTTTCTGCTGAATATTTTCTGAGATACTCATTTCTAACTTTCCATACCTGACTTCTTTGCCAATTTCAGAAGCTTTAAAACTTTGGGATGATTGTCGGTCAACAATTCTAAAGCCTTGTATTTTGCCGCTTCTTTGCTTGGTCAATTCAACATTATAACCCCTGTTGTGCATTGATCTCGCAAATTCCTCAAAAGAAGTCGCTTTGGATTTGCTCTGATTATATGCCTGGTGAATTTCCTTCCGCAGCTCTTTGGTCTTTTCTTTGTGCATTTTCCGAATATCCTTAGCGGTCAAAAGTCCTCTTTCTTTGGCAAGCTTTTCCGCACTTTCCTGCGCTTTTTTACTGATATTGCTATCATTGTGGGCCTGACCATCAAAGCCTATGCGGTTGACCTGAAAATGAATATGGGGCTTTCCAGTTGAAGTGTGCAGGGTCATTAAATACTGGTTTTTTTCAAGCCCTAATTCTTTCAAATGTTCCTGGCCAAGTTCCTGAAGTTGATCTTTGGTAAATTCTTTCTGAACATTATCTGGACTTAAATAAATGCTGTACGTGTTTTTTGTAATACTTGGTTTTAAGGATTGGATTTCTCGGAATTCCGCTAAAATTTCTGTTGGAGTTTCTCCGCTGATCATATTGCGGTCGAGCTCGACCGC
>NZ_QOVM01000013.1 GCF_004104375.1 Leeuwenhoekiella aequorea | reverse complement strand
GTCACAAGCTTCACCGTATAACTTAACCTTAATCCTCTCTTTGTTCTTTCTAATTATACTATCAATTTAAAGAGAATCAAACTTAAGATGTATAAAAATAATAGCGGTTTTATCGCTAAAACAAAAGAAAGTAAGTATAAATAAGGTTTGTGTTTAACCGAAAAGCTAGCGTATATTAATCCGCTACTATTCTTATACTAGACCGTTGTAACACATTTATCCAAACCAAGAAATTGAAATTAACTAAAAAACATTTGGGAATTTATAACTTTACGAGGGAAATAAATCCTCATTAGAAAATGTAGGAACTCAAAAGGAAAAGGAATTATTTCAAAATGTTGATTTTGAGAAAAACGGAGCTAATACAATCCGAATACAAAATAAAAAAGAAAGAACTTTCAGAATCTGACATAAAAAATCGTTGAAATACTTATCAAAAAAATATTGTGAACCTGAAAAAGAACAAAGCACTTTTGATTCAATAATGTCAATGCTTTGGGCAGTATTTGGATAAGTCAAAGTTATCGAAACGAACAGAAGAAAATGAAAGATAAATTCAGCGAATTAATATCTGAATACCCATTTTATGTTGGAAGCTTTGCCTTAATTTTAGGAGTTTCTTATTTAATTTATAAAATTGGAAAAAGAGAATCATTTAAAATGAAAGATTATAGTGCAGCAAGTTGGAAAGCATTAGTCAATTCTTGGGCATTAATTTTTATGCTAATTATGTTAGGTCTTGCTTTAATATTTAAAGTATAAAAACGTGTTACAACAATGTATAACCGCAATTACGGCGGATTCGACTACGTCCGAATCCACTCGGAATTGCTAAAGCCTGTGTTAAACCGAAAATTAACGCATACTAACCCGTAACTGACGGTTATACGAGACCGTTGTGTACAATTTAAAAACTGAATGGAAAATATTTTAAACGAACCAATTGAAAGCTATTTAAATGAAAAGTCAAAAAACTTTGGCGGAAATGAATTAGCTGGAAAATTCCGAAATGATTTCCCATCAGAAATTGACACACTTCTAATTGATAAGACCAGATATAAAACTATTGGCTCACCAGGTAAAGGAAATTGGACAGATTGTCCTTGGATTGCAATCCTTGACACTTTAATAACAGAAACACCTCAGAAAGGATATTATCCTGTTTTTCTATTCAAATCTGATATGACTGGAGTTTATTTATCGCTAAACCAAGGAGTAACTGATGTAATTGAAAATTACAAAAGGAATGCAAAAGAAGTTTTAAAATTAAGAGCAGAAGATTTTAGAGCAAAAATCAACTATAAGTCTTCGGAATTTCTAACTAAAATAAAACTGGAATCTAATACTAAAAATGCAAAACATTATGAAGCTGGAAATATAATCGCTAAATATTACCCAAGTGATAATCTTCCAAGTTCATTTGAACTAAAATCAGACATAATAAAATTTCTTGATTTATATGAGAGTTTAGCTTATTCAGACAATTCTTTCAGTGATCATACAGAAAAAAACCATTTTGAAACTAAACAAATCAGACTTCATTGGAGAATAGAAAGAAACACAAGTTTAGGAAATAAAGTAAAAAAATTAAAAGGTTATACTTGCGAAGCTTGTGATATGACCTTCAAAGAAAAATATGGCGTTTTAGGAGAAAAATTTATTGAGGCACATCATTTAAAACCAATTTCGGAATTAGGTATCGGAAAATTTAAAGTGGATTTGGAAAATGACTTTGCTGTTTTATGTAGTAATTGCCATAGTATGATACATAAATTAGAAGATCCAAGCGATTTGAATAAACTAAGAAACATAATAAAAACTGTACACAACAAAGAACTGAGGTAAAAAACAACTCTTTTCTACATTAAATTTGAGACATACGTATCCTTTGCTAAAATCTGTAACTACAGATC
>NZ_QOVM01000012.1 GCF_004104375.1 Leeuwenhoekiella aequorea | reverse complement strand
CGCATAGCCGCTGTTGGGCGTTCGTATTTTTTATCCTACATTTTTTCATTTTTTACCCCTGTCTTGTCTAAGGCTTCTCTTAATCCTTTAGCCAATTTTTCTACGGGTCCAACACCCCAATAATGTAGAAAGAAAATTCTTGGGTTTTCGTGAACCATATGATTATGAAGAGCAACTACTTCAATATCATTTTCAATCAAAGCCTTTATTACTGGGGCTACTTCATCAGCAAGCATCGTAAAATCCCCTGCTACCGCTGCCTTTTCATTTGTTCCTTGCCAACTTGCCCAAGTATTAAAACCTAAAAATGTACTAACTGGTGCACCGTGTTCTTTTAAATTCACATCTGGCCGACCGATAGTGATTTTATATACTCCTTTATTCATAGTTCCGCTATATCCCAAAATGCTATCAATCAACTTTGTGTCAAGAGTATTTTGCACTGTTGAAATAGTTGCACTTGATGGATTAGCACCTCTTATTTCAGTTACTTTATCAAAAACAGCTTTGACACTTTTAGCTAATTTTTTTTCATCGCCCATTCCCCCAATATGCATATACATCACATCAGGCTCATTTCGGACAAAGTGATTGTGAATTGCTGTTATTGTTAACCCTTGTTTTATTATTTCTTGCTGTACTGGTTTTAAGTCTTTTTCCGTAACAACAATATCTCCCATAACCATAGGTTTTCCCGAAGTTGGGGCGAATGCAGCCCAGCTTCCTAATCCCATAGGAGGAATGATTTTGAAACCATCGACCATTACATTCAAGTCATTTTGAGGAACTGTAACTTTGAATTGTCCGTCTTTTTCTTTTCCTTCCATCCCAAACACCGATTTTAAAGATTCAATATCAAGCTCCTTTAATTCATCGTTATTTTCCAAAAGCTTTCCAGTCGATTCTTTTGAATCGTTTTTCTTTGTAGATTGTTCGCAACCAAAAGCAATTAAAGAGGTTACTACTATTAAATAAATGCATACTTTTTTCATAATTCAGTTTTTTTGTTAAAATTTCAGTTCTTTTCAATATGACGCCCAACTTGTTATATGAAGATAAAACTAAGGTTTATCTCTTAAATATTTCGGGGTAAACGGAGGTTTTGATCACTTTCATCAAGATCAAATATTATTCTATAATCCCTTTTTTCTTGTATACCCCAACGATGTAGCCCCGGGAATTATCGACTTTTAATTCACCCTGGCGCACTTTCTGATTGAGTTGTTCTATTAAGACCTTAAAATCCTTGATCTTTTCTTTTTCCGCTATTTGAGTGGCCTGTTTTTCGGTCAATCCGTAGGACATAATATATTTGATATCCTTTTGCTCGGCAATGGGCTTTTTGAAATCGATCTCCATTTGTAGGTTTGCACTTAAATCCACGAAGATTTCAATGACTTTATAGGAACGTCCTTTTTTGTGAAGTTTGTAATCGAATTTAATATCGGTATTGGCGTTGATTTGTTGTTTTGCCAAGTCCAAAACATCTTTTTTAAATTGTCCAATTTGTCTATACTGCTCATTCCCTTTTTTATCAATCAGCCCGAGCATTCTTTTAAGTTCGTAAATCTCATAAATTTGCCGACCCACCGATCGCCATTGACAAGCGAGGGTATATAAACGCTTGGCATATTTGGAAGAACAGCCCATAACCGATTTTAATTGAATAGAAGTAAAGGAATTCTTTAGTTCGAAAAAATACGGCTTGGCCGGTTCGGAGATCATTACTTCAAATGCACCCTGTCCTTCGATGTATCTTACTTTTTGAAAGAGCCACAATTGTTCGTATATCATTTTTCCGTTATCCTGTTTGATATCAATCTCAAACATACGGCTTCCAATTTCTTCAGTAGCCTTTCGAAGTTGTCCGTAGTTCCAGGTCCGCCCGGTAATTAGTTCAATATCCTTGGCGGTAACCCTGTAGTTCAATTCATTTTGTGAAAGGGAAGCCAGGAGCATAAAAAGGATATCCAGTTGGCAAGCCGAGAAATCATACCTTCCAGAGGTAATGGCGTTGTGCTGCATTACTCTTTTTTCTTTAAAACCGTGTACCTGGGCATCACTGTAAACAGATAAATCTTTCATAAGTGCTATTTTGCTGAAAAACAAATATATAAAAAAACAGATAAAAAAAACAGACTGTTTATTTAAATACAAGAATCAGCTTATAAAACCTGTTTTTTCGCTTATAAAACCTGTTTTTTCGCTTATAAAACCTGTTTTTTCAGCTTGCAACTAATTGATTATCAGTACCCCCCAAGCCCTTAAAGTATTAAAGTATTTAAAATAATTAAAAGAAACGTTTTAGAGAGGTTTAAAGTAAAAAGGAAAAATCGACTCTGGAAGATCTCCCTGAAAAATAATGCGGAGTGAAAAGAAAACGAAAAACGGAACGGAATAGCTGAACGCAGTGTAAACCAGGCGCCGAAATTTGCACTTTTTTTAGCTTTTGAGAAGGTTTTGCATAAAAAACAAGTATATACTTGATATAAGAAACAACCGCCCTTAAACAGGCTTAAAATGCGTTTTATAGTATCAGTTAATTTTATATTGTTCAACCCCGGTGAGATTTATTTAATATGATTACATTTGTATAACACTATGTTATGCATTTATCCTTAAAAACAGTATTATGAGTTCAAAAGTCCAAACCGCAGTTCGACTAAACGGTGATCTTCTGGAAGCCTTGAAAGAGAGAGCTAAAGCCGATAAGAGAAGTCTAAATAATTATATTGAAAAATTGCTATACCGGGATGTTGGAGATATCCCCAATGATACCACTAAAAGTGCTATTGAAGAAGCCCGCCAGGGAAAACTGGAACGAATAGAAAACCTGGATAAATGGCTTGAAAAACTGTAATCAATGTATCATTTAGAACTTACCACCAAGTTTAAAAAAGACCTTAAGAAAATAAAGAAATCACAAATATATTACCAGGCAGCTGTTGACGTTTTGAAAAAGCTTGAAAAAGGAGGGGTTTCTGAAATTCCTCAATCTATGCTCCCCCACAAGTTGAAGGGAAACTATAAAGATAACTGGGAGTGCCACATTAAACCCGACCTTTTGATTATATGGATTCAAATAGAATCTCCGGATGTAATTAAGTTAGTAAGAATCGGTTCGCACTCCGATTTGTTCAAGTAAAATAAAAATACTGAATTCTTAGCTAGATAAATCATAATATCAGGCTACATATTCGATTAAATTCTTCTATTTTTGTTATTAGCAGCAATTTTTATCAGGTGTGAGTAGGTCAAGAGGTGTTTTTGTACGTACATTTTACGGGTTACCACCCTCAAAATGCACTTCAAAAAACTCTTGTTTTCGCCCTGCGGTTGAAAAGAAAAAAAAGGATGTTTATGGAAAAAAAAGCACGCATAGAACTACGGATTTCGCCCTTTGAAAAGGACGTGATCAAAGCCAATGCCCGGGAATTAAATTTGTCCGTTTCCGACTATCTCATTCGCTGCGGAATGCGAAAGCATTTGCCTAAACCATTATCTTCCGAAGAACTCGAAGCTTGGATGATGCTGAAAGAATACACCACCAATTTCAAAAGGATTTCCAACTACATCAAAAATAAAAGCCCTGGGCTTGACCAGGAGATTAAAAAAGTAATTGAAGAAATGAATATTGATTTAAAAAGAATACGAAATGGTCAGTCAAGCTAATGCCACAAAGGGAAGTACCGAGGGAATACGCTATATTATGGATGATAAAGGGCAGGCGGTCGAGCTCGACCGCAATATGATCAGCGGAGAAACTCCAACAGAAATTTTAGCGGAATTCCGAGAAATCCAATCCTTAAAACCA
>NZ_QOVM01000011.1 GCF_004104375.1 Leeuwenhoekiella aequorea | reverse complement strand
GTAAAAGATGCTTTTAGAACCGCATTTGCATTAGAAACTCAGCATTTTCCAGATGCGCCAAATCAAGAAAATTTCCCATCAATTATTCTCAATCCAGATGAGAACTATCATACTACTTCTCTATATAAATTTTCTGCAGAATATTAATTTTTGGTCTTAACATTTATTAAATAAGTTGACCAGAAAATAATGATATCTAATTTTGAAAGTTCTCAATAACTAGTGTACACTAGTTCAAAAGTGTTCAATTTACCAATAAATGTCAAATTATTAAATCTGGCAATCCTTACTTATTATATATCACCTTTTAATTTAGATTTTTTTAGTTCTTAATGCCGGCGATAAAGAGCAGCTGGTGGAATATTGAGATTGATATGAAATAAGAACTACAGCTTCTTATGGTACAATTAATTTTACTTAAAACAACTTATTCCAAATTTTCCTTTAAAAATGCCGCACGTTTGCCGCACGCTTTAATTTAGAAGGTGATTAAAGTTATAGATAATAAATCTCCTAAGAGCTTATTTCAATTGGATTTACGCAATTCCTATAAACAAAAAAAGCCCTTCTTTCGAAGAGCTTTTAGCGGTCTGGACGGGACTCGAACTGATCTGGGAGTGCCAGTGTTTTTAGGCCTTGGCAAAAGGTGTTTTTTGATGACTCACCGAATCGTACACCGTATTTTAAACTTTAACATTTTTAATATCTCGTAATTAAAAAAAATATGACTTTATAAAATATAGTTTGACAGAGAAGTATCTTTTCCATATAAAACTGTCTCTAACCCTTGTCTTAATTAAACGTTTCTGGAGTGATTAGCTTTTTTAGACCTGGCTACATTTTTTTGTGGTCGCAAACATTTTTTACCTAGTAAATTGCATACACAAGCTAAATTCTAAGTAATTCTTCATTAAAATTGTTGAATTGAATTTTCATTAAATTAAGATTCTTACGTGTTATTTTCTTAATTTCTTATTTAAGTATTCTTAAAAATTAATTTTTGTACAAAAAAAAGGGTGTTAATCCCCTTATGTAAACTTCTAAATAATGTAGATTTGTTCTTGTATTTTACCGTTAAAAGTGTGCGTTATATAGAATTTTTTACATAGTTCCTTTTTTTTCTGAAAACGTTAATTTGATTTAAATTGAATTAATACCAAACTTAAACCGTTCAAAATAAGCTAATATCAAATTTCATACTCTTAAATATACAGTAATTATCATCAAATATTGATTTTGTAAATTTAAGTAATGCAATATTTTCAAATAATCTTCTAACCAAAACCATATGATAAAACTATTACACTACCTGTTACTTTCAGTTTTTACTAGTTAACCAAAATTTAAAGCCAGACTACTTTAGCGGAATGCATAGCTATAGCAGGTTCCAATCGATGGAAACAGAATACGATGCCATTACTTTTTGGATGTTGCATTGTAAGATGTGTCTGCAGGAAACTGTCGTTAGTTTTACTAGGGTGGCTGAAAGCCATCGGAATAATTGATGTACGTGATATTAAGCTATTTTCTTCGATTTTCTTCGAAGCATAATCTTTAAAAACGATATTCATAAGCTCTTTTATTTTCATTTAGTTCCGTTTTGTTATACTAATTTTTTTAAATCAATTTTTATGAAAAAAAAACTACTTGATAGTTTTCTATTATTTTTTTTGTGTATTGCAGGAGTGAATGCACAGGAAGCCTTTATAGGTGAAATACGCATGTTTGCAGGTGATTTCCCTCCAACGTACTGGGCTTTTTGTGAAGGACAGCTTTTGCCGATTAATCAAAATCAGGCGTTATTTTCGATTCTCGGTACGCAGTATGGAGGAAATGGTACGACGAATTTTGCCTTACCAGACCTTAGAGGCAGGGTTGCTGTTCACGTGGGGCAGGGGAATGGGTTAACCCCAATTGTTGCAGGTCAACAGGTAGGAACGGAAGTTAATATCTTGACCTCTGTTCAATTGCCACCTCACACCCATTCATTTAATGCTGTAAGCGAGGATGGCACTACTGCTTCTCCGCAAGGTGCGTTTATGGCGGGTACTAAAGCTCTTGACCCCGAATATGCTTCCATTGGAACTATTATACCTATGAATTCTGCTTTGTTAGGGCCTAACAGTAGTGCTAACGTGCCAGTTGAAAACCGGGAGCCTTCGCTTGTTCTCAACTATATTATTTGTCTTCAGGGTATATTTCCTTCCCGTAATTAAAACTATTCTCTAATGAAAAAATACTATCAGGTATTAATCCTCTTTTTATTGATCTGTTCTTTTGTGCAGGCTCAGAATTCCTATATAGGCGAAGTACGCATATTTGCTGGAAATTTTGCCCCTAGGGGGTGGGCTTTTTGCGATGGCCAAATTTTGAGTATCGCTCAAAATAGTACTCTATTTTCTATTTTGGGAACTACTTATGGTGGGGATGGTAGGACTACATTTGCCCTACCAGATTTGCGTGGGCGTGGTGCCGTTCATCCCGGCAGGGGACCTGGTCTGAATGAGGTCAGATTAGGTCAGATGCAGGGTACTGAATCGAATATACTTTTAGCTAATCAAATACCAAGTCATAACCATCAAGTATACGGGTTGGCTGAAACTGGCAATGTAGATTCGCCCGCAGGCAGTTTTCCGGCGAATACGATGCGATTGGATCCCGAGTATTCGCAGACGGGTATCCTGGTACAAATGAATTCCGCAATGGTAGGTGTTAATCAGCCTAATTCTCAGCCTGTTGAAAACAGGCAGCCTTCTCTGGCTTTACGCTACATTATAGCTCTACAAGGTATTTACCCCTCAAGAAATTAATTATGAAAAAATCTATTATTATTATCAGCATTAGTTTGATGTGTTTTTTATGGACTGCGCGCGTGTTTGCGCAGGATGATTTTATTGGTGAAATACGGATGTTTGCAGGTAATTTTGCCCCAAGGGGATGGGCCTTTTGTGAGGGTCAGTTGCTGAGTATATCTCAAAACACCGCTTTATTTTCTATTTTGGGAACTACTTATGGAGGGGATGGCAGAGTTACCTTTGCCCTACCTGATTTAAGGGGGCGATTACCTATTCACAAAGGGCAGGGAGCCGGACTGAGTAACTATATACTAGGGCAAAAAATTGGTCAGGAATCCGTGACCTTACTATATAATAATTTACCCCAACATACACATCCCGTATTTGCAATAAGCGAAACTGGCACCCAGGCGAATCCTGCCGGTAATTTTCCTGCCAATTCACAGGCGCAGGATCCAGAATACGCTACTTCAGGTACTCGTATACCTATGAATGCTGCTGTGACAGGTCAAAATAGTACATCTAACTTGTCTTTAAATAACAGACAGCCCTCATTAGGAATTAACTATATCATTTGTCTTAACGGGATTTACCCTTCCAGAAACTAAGTTTATGAAACACTTTTACATTTTAATTTTGGGATGCCTGTTTTTTGGCGTACATCTCGGTCATGCACAAATCAATCTCAATACCTGTGATGAATACACTGGTGATTTAGATTTTGTGCTCACCTTTGAATCGGTTGATGGGTCCGGAAGGAATATATACCAAACGAACCCTATAAATGGTGACCAGCCCTGTCCCGGTTTAGGAGTCTGTGAATTTAGAATCGCCTGGAATGTCACGTTAAATCGCTGGGAAGTCCTGGCAGAGGACGGGGATGGCGATTTTGCAACCTCATTTGTTTTGTATTCTAATACTTCAGCATCAAGTCCTAATCCTCCAGATCTAACGCTAGGTACCTGGCAAGAAAATACAGCCTTAACAGGTGGAGAGTGTATGGCCTTGCAAGAGCTAAGCGGAGATGTACAATCAACGCTAAACAGCAATACGGCACCTATAGCTACAGCACCATCTGCACCTTTTGTAATTGAAGATGGCATAAATGTAGCTCTGCCTGATGACATTCAGGTATTCGACCCTGATGGTGATAATCAGACCTTAACTTTTACGATCACGGGTGGTACCTTAGCTCTGGGTAGTACTGGAATAAATTTTGGTGGTTCTGGAAACGGTTCCTCAAATTTTACTGCTTTAGGTAATTTAACGAATATAAATAATGCTTTAGATGTAGCAACATTCACACCTACTCCTAATTTATCGGGTGTTAATACTGCAAGTATTTCCTTCGTGTCCAATGATGGTATAACAAATTCTAATACAGCAAGCGTAACATTTGATATAGAACCAATAAATGATGCACCGATCTTTAATGGTAACAGGGTTATTTCATATACGGAAAATGGTTCTCCTACCAAGTTTAATAGCGGGGGTAATATTATTCTCAGTGAACCGGAAGGTGATGACATTATCGAAGCAACCATCACTTTCAATGATCAGATAAGTGGAGATATTCTTTCAGTAGAAACACCTAGTCCATATTCTGTTTCTCAATCGGGTAATGAAATTAAACTACAGGGAACAGGTTCTGTTGCTCAGATGATTACCGCTTTAGAATCTATAGAATATAGCTTTAACGGAAATGATCCCACAAGTGGAGAAACGGATAATTCACGTAACATTTCAATAGTAGTAAAGGAAGCTTCTGGTCTATCCTCTAATTCAATGACTGTTCAGGTTAGTATAAATGCTCTAAACGATGACCCTACCTTTACCGGATTACCCTCAACAATTTCTGTGCTGGAAGATGTTGCAAGTGTTATCGACCTTTCTGCGGCAACTTTTGGGGATGTGGATTCGGATTCCGGTTCTGTCACTTTATCTTTATCGGTTTCAGCGGGAACACTAACTGCAATTAGTGGAAGCGGGGTTACGGTATCTTTCCCGATTACAGGAACGATGAATTTGAACGGGACTGCGGCAGCGATTGAAAATTATTTGAACACCCCGTCTAATATAAACTATACCAATGAATCGGGTTCTAATACGGCAACTTTAAATATTTCTGCGAATGACAATGGGAATAGTGGCTCGGGGGGCGGGACTTTAATTTCCTTTGGAACGATTAATATAAATGTGAATTCAATTCCTTCTGTAACTTCAGTAATTGTACCAGCAAATCGTACTTATTTAGCAAATCAAAACCTTGATTTCACGATAAACTTTAGTGAAGCGGTAGATGTAAATACAACTATTGGAACTCCTGAACTAAATATAGTTATAGGTGCAAATACAAAATCTGCAGTATATGTCAGCGGTAGCGGCAGTAGTGCCTTAGTATTTAGATATGTAGTAGCTTCAGGTGTTTATGATACAGATGGAATCTCAATAACTGGACTTAATACTAGTGGGGGAACGATTAGGAATCCCTCAGGATCTGATGCTAATCTGATGCTGAATAATGTAGGGAATACCACTAATATTTTGGTTAATGGTTGTGATTTAACAGCCAGTGGCGTTGCTACTGCAGTAAGTTGTAATGGAGGCAGCGACGCATCAATTGATTTAGCTGTTGTTGGCGGAACTGCATCTTATACTTATCTATGGAGTAACGGTGCTACCACCGAAGATCTATCAGGTTTAACGGCCGGCACTTATGATGTTACGGTAACCGATGCCAATGGTTGTACAGCAACTGCTTCGATACAGGTAAATGAACCGACTATACTTACAGCCAGTGGCGTTGCTACTGCAGTAAGTTGTAATGGAGGCAGCGACGCATCAATTGATTTAGCTGTTGTTGGCGGAACTACATCTTATACTTATCTATGGAGTAACGGTGCTACCACCGAAGATCTATCAGGTTTAACGGCCGGTACTTATGATGTTACGGTAACCGATGCCAATGGTTGTACAGCAACTGCTTCGATACAGGTAAATGAACCGACTATACTTACAGCCAGT
>NZ_QOVM01000010.1:2500-6603 GCF_004104375.1 Leeuwenhoekiella aequorea | reverse complement strand
TTGCGCCGATGGTACTGCATCTCGTGGGAGAGTAGGTCGCCGCCTTGTTTTAGAAATCCGCATCAGTAAATGATGCGGATTTTTTTTGCTCCAAACTCAAAAAATAAACATACTCCACATTGTAACATAAACTAAAGGCTGCAACTTAATAAGTCTGCAGGTTAGTTCTTCATTTAGCCTATACTCCAAAGCTGAAAACTAATCAACAGCTATAGATCTAATTCAGAGTTGACCATTACAATCTCTTTTATTGAATTAAGAAAGCTTCATCAGGCAGGTTCTTAGTAGTTGTGAATTAGATTTGGTTTTATCGATGATCTGTCCTTCCGATAAATTTTAAATATTTTATTGAACTAAACTATTTACTTCTTGAAGCTAGTACTATATAAGCATTAAGAATTACTATGATTTTTCTAGTTGATGGTTTATGAAAGCGACCAAAATTCTTATTCTTTATTTTTTAATGATTTTTTAGAACTCTTTGAAGGAGCTTTGATAGCTGACTTAGTTCTTAAAACAAGATTTTTTAGAATATTGTGCGAGCTATTTTTTATGAAAAAAAGCAATAAGTATGGGTGTTGTTTACCGAGTAATTTCAATTAGTTTATTAAAATCGATCTTTTTAAAATACTTCTGAATGGCAGTAGGATGTACAGAAACATCAGAATTAAGAATCTTTTAAAATTATTTTGAGTTTTAAGGTATTGGTTTATAGGCGTTCTATAAAAATATTAAAATTAGTTTAAGAAAGTGCTTGCGGGGTTAAATAATGGTTCTATATTTGCGCCTCCAAAATCGGGTATAAGAATCGGTTTTACGTTCGTTGAGAGAGAGGTTATAAAAATAAAGCGAATTAAAAGCTTGCTGAATTAAAAAAGGGTGTTATCTTTGCCCTCCGGTTTTCGGGTATGGAAATTGGGTTTAGTTCTTGAGTTGTTTATTAGAAATTAGCTTAAAAAAAAATATAATTTTTAGCTTGTTTGGTAAATAAAAAATGTTATATATTTGCAGCCGCTTTCAGAGCAAGCGACGCACATTGAAAAAGGGTGATTTGGCAATAAAAATTAAGGTTCGATTCCTTAGCATCTACCGAAGAAGTTCTCTTATATATTAAGAGAAAGTTCCTTGACATATTGAATTGACAACGCGTATTATTTAGAGATAGATAATATTTGAATTAAAGACTAGAATAACCATTTTGAGCACCTGCTTTTAGGAGTAGGTAATTAAATTTCCTTATATCGTGGATATTATAAAAAACACTACGATGAAGAGTTTGATCCTGGCTCAGGATGAACGCTAGCGGCAGGCCTAACACATGCAAGTCGAACGGTAACAGTTCCTTCGGGAAGCTGACGAGTGGCGCACGGGTGCGTAACGCGTATGCAATCTGCCTTGTACTGGAGTATAGCCCAGGGAAACTTGGATTAATCCTCCATAGTCTATATGATTGGCATCATTTATATAGTAAAGGTTACGGTACAAGATGAGCATGCGTCCTATTAGCTAGTAGGTGTGGTAACGGCACACCTAGGCTTCGATAGGTAGGGGTCCTGAGAGGGAGATCCCCCACACTGGTACTGAGACACGGACCAGACTCCTACGGGAGGCAGCAGTGAGGAATATTGGACAATGGGCGAAAGCCTGATCCAGCCATGCCGCGTGCAGGAAGACGGCCCTATGGGTTGTAAACTGCTTTTATACGGGAAGAATAAGGACTACGTGTAGTCTGATGACGGTACCGTAAGAATAAGCACCGGCTAACTCCGTGCCAGCAGCCGCGGTAATACGGAGGGTGCAAGCGTTATCCGGAATCATTGGGTTTAAAGGGTCCGTAGGTGGACTAATAAGTCAGTGGTGAAAGTCTGCAGCTCAACTGTAGAATTGCCATTGATACTGTTAGTCTTGAATTGTTATGAAGTAGCTAGAATATGTAGTGTAGCGGTGAAATGCATAGATATTACATAGAATACCAATTGCGAAGGCAGGCTACTAATAATTGATTGACACTGATGGACGAAAGCGTGGGGAGCGAACAGGATTAGATACCCTGGTAGTCCACGCCGTAAACGATGGTTACTAGCTGTCCGGCTCGATTGAGAGCTGGGTGGCCAAGCGAAAGTGATAAGTAACCCACCTGGGGAGTACGTTCGCAAGAATGAAACTCAAAGGAATTGACGGGGGCCCGCACAAGCGGTGGAGCATGTGGTTTAATTCGATGATACGCGAGGAACCTTACCAGGGCTTAAATGTAGTCTGACAGATTTGGAAACAGATTTTTCTTCGGACAGATTACAAGGTGCTGCATGGTTGTCGTCAGCTCGTGCCGTGAGGTGTCAGGTTAAGTCCTATAACGAGCGCAACCCCTGTTGTTAGTTGCCATCGAGTAATGTCGGGAACTCTAACAAGACTGCCAGTGCAAACTGTGAGGAAGGTGGGGATGACGTCAAATCATCACGGCCCTTACGTCCTGGGCCACACACGTGCTACAATGGTAGGTACAGAGAGCAGCCACGTCGCAAGGCGGAGCGAATCTATAAAACCTATCACAGTTCGGATCGGGGTCTGCAACTCGACCCCGTGAAGCTGGAATCGCTAGTAATCGCATATCAGCCATGATGCGGTGAATACGTTCCCGGGCCTTGTACACACCGCCCGTCAAGCCATGGAAGCTGGGGGTACCTGAAGTCCGTCACCGCAAGGAGCGGCCTAGGGTAAAACCGGTAACTGGGGCTAAGTCGTAACAAGGTAGCCGTACCGGAAGGTGCGGCTGGAACACCTCCTTTCTAGAGCTTCTCTACCCAATGGGTAGAAAAGACGCGACTATAAGGAAAGAAAAGTTCGAATACTTATTTTAGTTTTTAATGTTGTTGATTCAAGATATTTTTCGATTGATGGCTCACTTTAAGTAGTGAGTCATTCGATTGATAAATAAAGGACAGTCTCATAGCTCAGCTGGTTAGAGCGCTACACTGATAATGTAGAGGTCGGCAGTTCGAGTCTGCCTGAGACTACTATGTGCTAAGGCACATATATGTTTTAGGTTATAAGCTTGAGGCATTTAGTTCATAAAAAAGATATTGAAGGAAATTTTAGAGGTTGAGTAGCCGTTATAAGTACTGTTAACTAATAACTGTTAACTAACTTTTAAACAATGGGGGATTAGCTCAGCTGGCTAGAGCGCCTGCCTTGCACGCAGGAGGTCATCGGTTCGACTCCGATATTCTCCACAGGGCGATGCCCTGAGATAGACAAGTTCTATTTCATTGTGTATCGCGGCTGAGAAATCATTGGCAATTTATTGTCAGTGGCGACTCGCCACACGTTCATTGACATATTGGGAAATAATAAGAATACGAGAGAAACAAATTTTTAGTTAGCTAGTAATAGTTAATTATATATTATAGATAGAACTCATTAGAATAAAGAATACAAAGGCTTGGTAGCAATACCTAGTCCTTATAAGAGCAAGAAGTACAATAAGCTAAATAAGGGCGTATGGGGAATGCCTAGGCTCTCAGAGGCGATGAAGGACGTGATAAGCTGCGAAAAGCTGCGGGGATTGGCACATACAAATTGATCCGCAGATATCCGAATGGGGCAACCCACTATACTGAAGGTATAGTATCCGCAAGGAGGCAAACCCGGGGAACTGAAACATCTAAGTACCCGGAGGAAGAGAAAACAAAAGTGATTCCGATAGTAGCGGCGAGCGAACTCGGATTAGCCCAAACCGGTTCTGTTACGGCAGGACCGGGGTTGTAGGACCACGACATTTTATGCGTAATGAATTAGAACACTTTGGAAAGAGTGGCCATAGACGGTGATAGCCCGGTATAGGTAAAGAGCGTTATAGATAGTGGTATCCTGAGTAGTGCGGGGCACGTGAAACCCTGTATGAATCTGGCGGGACCATCCGCTAAGGCTAAATACTCCTGAGAGACCGATAGTGAACCAGTACCGTGAGGGAAAGGTGAAAAGAACCCTGAACAAGGGAGTGAAATAGATCCTGAAACCATACGCCTACAAGCGGTCGGAGCGACGTAAGTTGTGACGGCGTGCCTTTTGCATAATGA
This sequence comes from Leeuwenhoekiella aequorea, assembly GCF_004104375.1. Taxonomy (GTDB): domain Bacteria; phylum Bacteroidota; class Bacteroidia; order Flavobacteriales; family Flavobacteriaceae; genus Leeuwenhoekiella; species Leeuwenhoekiella aequorea. The sequence continues at coordinate 2,527 of NZ_QOVM01000010.1, read as the reverse complement.
GCCTACGAGTTACTTTATCTAGCAAGG
>NZ_QOVM01000009.1 GCF_004104375.1 Leeuwenhoekiella aequorea | reverse complement strand
TATGATGTTGAAGTAACGGTAACTGATGACGCGGGTAATACTGCTAATGATGCAACAGTAGATGAGTTAATTATCGACACTGTAGCACCAACAGTTCCAACAGTTGATGAACTTGTAGCAAACACCAGCACACCAACAATCACGGGAACATTAGATTCTACTGATGAGATATCTGTTACTGTAAATACTGTTACTTATACAGAAGGAGATGGTAACTTAACTGATAATGGAGACGGCACTTGGGAATTAGTCATTCCAGTAGGAAATGAGATTCCTGATGGCACTTATGATGTTGAAGTAACGGTAACTGATGACGCGGGTAATACTGCTAATGATGCAACAGTAGACGAAATTACAATTGATACATCAAATGTAAATCAGCCAATAGCGCCTACAGTAACTGCTCAGGTAACAAGCGATAGTACACCTTTAATAATGGGTACTGCAACTTCAGGAGATATGTTGACCGTTTCAGTGAATGGATTTACATATCAAGAAGGGGACGGCAATTTAACTGACAATGGTAATGATACATGGTCTCTTACCATTCCTACTGGTAATGAAATACCACAAGGAACATATGATGTGGTTGCAACTGCAACAAATTCCTTTGGTAATTCTAATTCTGATTCTACATCAGACGAACTGATTGTACGAGTTGAAACTCCGATAGGTGATGCAAATCAAAGCTTCTGTGCATCAGATAATCCTACCTTAACTGATATCGTATTAAATACATCAGACGTTAAATGGTATGCTCAAGCATCTGGAGGGGTGGCATTAGATCCTAATTCAGAATTGTTAAATGGTACAACATATTATGCAGCTCTTGTTGTTAACTCGCTGGAAAGTACAGAGAGATTTGGGGTAACTGTTACACTTACTCAACCCGTTCAAGCAACTTTAGATGCATCAGTAGATGTAGGATGTTTAGGTTCAGAAATCACCTATACGACCGAAGCGGGAATGGTAGATTACTTTTGGACAGTGAGTACCGGAGGACGTATAGTTTCCGGAGGTACAGATAGTGATAATTCAATTACAGTTATCTGGGAGGCAGAAGGAACTCAAAATGTAAATGTCAATTATTTATCAAATGATGCTTGCCTTACAGAAACTTCAGCAGATGTAGATCTTTTAATCGCTGCTTGTTCAGACTTAACAATTGCTAAAACCGTAGATAATATTAATCCTGCAATAGGCGAGCAAATTGTATACACTATTACAGTTACAAATTCGGGTCAGGTTGCTTTGTCTGATATTCAGGTAGAAGAAAGACTACCATCAGGATTAGATTTTGAAGGATTTAATACTACATCAGGAGACTATAATAATAAGACAGGTATGTGGGCAATACCAGCTATTGCAGCTAACGAGACCGTTACCTTAACAGTTACAGTTAGTGTATTAGATACCGGTAGCTATTTAAATATTGCTCGTATTCTTAGTTCTAATCCAGTCGATGCAGATTTAGATAATAATGCTGCAGAATTACAAATAGATCCAGATTGTCTTATGGTATTTAATGAATTCTCACCTAATGGTGATGGAATGAACGATGTATTTACTATAAGATGTATAGAGCAATACCCTAACAATAAAGTGCAAATATTTAATAGAACAGGGCAGTTGGTATTTACCGCTAACGGTTATTTAAATACCTGGAATGGTGATTCTAATATCTCAAGTTCTATTCAAAAATCAAGTGGGTTGCCAGCAGGAACATATTATTATGTTCTTGAGATCAACGACGGCGCTCGTGCACTTACAGGATGGGTATACATTGCCCGATAAATAAACCTCTCATTTAAAAAGTTTAATTATGAAAACAGTAGTTACAAATTTAATCAGAGTACTAGTAGTAGGCGTATGCTGTACAGGACTTTATGCTCAGCAAGAGCCTAACTACTCTCAGTATATGTATAATACAATGACCATTAATCCTGCTTATGTAGGGTCAACAGATAACTTTAATATAACGGCAAATTATAAAGCTCAGTTTACAGGTATTGATGGAGCTCCGGAAACTGTAAATCTGGGTTTGGAAACGCCAGTCACATATAATGTGGGCTTAGGACTGAATATTACTAGAGATGCATTAGGTCCTTCTGAAGATTTAAATGTTGACGGGAACTTTTCCTATTCTATACAATTATCTTCTCAGACGTATTTATCATTTGGTCTGAAGGCAGGATTTAGATTGCTAAATGTTGATTTTAGAAAAGGGATGTTTAATAATCCAAATGATCCCGCATTCATGAATAATATTGATAATAAGTTCTTAGGAGTATTAGGAGCTGGGACTTACTTATTTAGCGATAAATGGTACTTAGGATTATCTACGCCTAACTTTTTTTCTCAGGAATATTACAATGAAGAAAGTAGTATGGTTAATACAGAGAAGTTAAATCTATACTTAATAGGAGGTTACATTTTTGATATAGGAGGTAACACTAAGTTTAAGCCTGCAGTGCTCTTCGATTATATCGAAGGCGCTCCTATGCGGGCAAGTTTATCTGCAAACTTTCTATTTCTTGAACGATTTACAGCAGGAGTTTCTTACAGCGTGGATGCGGCAGTAGGAGGTCTTGCAGGATTTCAAGTGACAGATAATATTTTTATAGGTTATGCTTATGATTATAATACTTCAGACTTTAATAGATATAATGACGGAAGTCACGAAGTGCTAATAAAGTTTTCTTTAGCTCGTAAACGAGGCGCAACCTTCTCACCAAGATTCTTCTAAAACCTGAACTATGAACTATATATATACATTAATATGTTGCTTTGTTGGATTAAATGTATTTGCTCAAAGTCAGCTTGAAAAGGCAAATACATTACACGATCGTTTTATTTATGTTGAAGCAGCAAAAGAATATGAACTCTATTTAGAGACTGCAAAGAATGTATCAGCAGCAGTTTATATGAATGTTGGAGATACTTATTATCATTTAAGGGATTTTAATAATGCAAAAAAATACTATGAGAAATGGTATACTCTTGCAGGACCAAATTCAAACAATCTTCAAGGTTATCAATATTATGATACACTAAGGTTTTTAAAAGAGTATGATAAAGCGAGCACAGTTGTTGAGACTTATATAAAAGAACGGCAAATCGATGGGTTATTAAATGCTTATTACGAAGAACGATCTCGATTTAATGAGTTGCTCAAAGGTGATACACTTTACGAAGTGAAAAATCTGGATATTAATTCGCAGTATGCCGACTTTGGAGGATCCTTCAGTGGCAACACATTTGTCTTTTCATCATCACGAAATAAGGATATTAATCAGATTACAGAGCGTGATAATACGCCTTATTTAGCAATTTATAAAGCCGAACTTAATGCAAACGGAGAGTTGACAGATGTAGGTTTATACAATGATAAACTAGAAACTCCGTATCATGATGCTACAGTGAGTTTTTCGCCTAATAGTAAATACCTGTATTATGCATCGAGTTTTCAAGATGGCAGACGTAAAGTTTTCAAAGGAGACAAACGTAATTATTTTAAGATCTATCGAGTAGATGTTACTGCAAAACGATTTAAAAAGGAACTTTTACCCTTTAATGGTGATGAGTATTCTGTGGGACATCCATTTGTATCTAATGATGGTAAAAAATTATATTTCGCTTCAGATATGCCAGGTGGTTATGGTAAAGCAGATATTTATGTTTGTGATATTTATGAAGACGGGACTTATTCAAAACCTCTTAATCTTGGACCTTTAATTAACAGTCTTGTTGATGATGTATTTCCTTTTGTTTCAGCCAATACCTTGTATTTTTCTTCCGAAGGACACGTAGGGTATGGTGGCTTAGATATTTATAAATCCACACTTACCGATGGGGTTTATGGAGCTACTATAAATCTAGGTCCGGGAATAAACTCTAATGCAGATGATTTTGCATACGTAGAAGGGAAATCCAAAAATACGGGATATTTTTCATCGAATAGAGACGGAGGTAAAGGAGGAGACGATATTTATAGTTTTAAATATAATCTCAAAGAATGCATTCAATCAATAACGGGTACTATTTATAATGTGGAAACAAAGAAGCCTCTTGCAAATGCCATAGTAACTGTTTACGATCCTGAAAATAATGAATTTAGAAAGGTCGAAACTAATGAAAATGGTGTTTACAGTTTAGATCTTAACTGTGCTCAAGAATATCGAGTAGAAGCATCAAAACCCGGCTTTAGTAAAGATCAACTTCAACTAAATACAGATCTTATTCCCGGACATCTTATGAAATTAGTAGATTTTAAATTGAAAGATTTGTCTGATATATTCGTTACCGATGGGGTTACCGAAAAGATTAAAATCGACCCAATATATTTTGAATATTACAGATATAACATTAATGATATTGCAGCAATACAAATGCGAAAGGTATTGAACGCGATGATTGCTTATCCTGAAATGATAATTAAAATAGAAGCACACACCGATCAACGTGGTACAGATTATTTTAATAAAACACTATCGACTAATAGGGCGCTTTCTACCAGAGATTGGCTTATTGAAAATGGGATAGATCCTTCACGTATAGCGAGTGCGATTGGATATGGCGAATCAAAACCAATTAATATTTGTGATGAGGAAAATGAAAATTGCACTGAAGTTGAATATTCTGAAAACAGAAGATCTGAATTTATTGTAGTTAGTAGATAAATGAGAGGCGTTAGTATGCCCAATTGATCAAGTATACTAACGTAGAAACTCCTTCACTCGAAGGAGTTTCTTTGTTTATATGGATTTGTTCAATCAACTGTAAAACATATTATATGGAGATTAATATTTAAAGTAATTTAAGGCCGGCTTTAAATAATAAAGTGAAAGCCGCTTTAAATAGTACAATAAATGAAAATTAAAAAAGGAATTTTTCTAATACTTGGACCTCTATTGTTTTTTTGTTTACAGCAACTAAATCCACCTGTAGGCATGAGTGCGCCGGCGTATTCTGTTTTATGTACAACATTATGGATTGCACTCTGGTGGGTTACCGAGGCGGCACCTATTGCGGTAACGGCATTACTTCCTATAGTATTGTTTCCGCTTACTGGCGCTCTTGACATTTCTACAACAACTGAATCATACGGGCATAAGTATATATTTTTATATTTAGGAGGATTTTTGTTAGCTATTGCAATTGAAAAATGGAACCTACATAAACGTATAGCTTTGCATCTTATAAAGGCTATAGGAACAAATGTTAAGCAAATAATTCTAGGCTTTATGGTTGCAACCGCCTTTCTTTCTATGTGGATTTCTAATACGGCTACAGCGGTAATGATGCTTCCTATAGGGATGTCTATTATATCACAATTAAAAGATAACCCATACACGATTTCAGATGAGAATCAGATTTTTGGAAAAGCCTTAATGTTAGGTATTGCTTATAGTGCTTCGATAGGAGGGATGGCCACTTTGATAGGTACACCGCCTAACTTAGTTTTTGCGGGATATATTCAGGAAGTTTATAATATTGATATTAGTTTTTTTCAGTGGTTTAAGTTTGGTTTGCCTATAAGTATTTTCTTATTAGCTATTTCCTGGTTGTATTTAACTAATGTTGCTTTTAAATTTAAACAGAAGGAATTTCCGGGAGGTAAAAAGGAAATTGATAGACTTCTGGCAGAGTTGGGACCTATTCAACAAGAGGAAAAAATTGTACTTATCGTATTTGTAGCAACTGCCTTTTGCTGGATTTCACGTGCTTTTTTACTAGAACTCTTTTTACCGCAAATAGATGATACTATTATAGCAATAGCTGCAGGAATTCTTTTGTTTACAATACCTACAAAGGACAAAGAGGATCGTCTGATAAACTGGGATGATGCTATAAAAATTCCCTGGGGCATTATTTTGCTATTTGGAGGAGGTATGGCTTTAGCATCTGGTTTTGAAGTTACAGGTCTTGCAGAATGGTTCGGTAATCAGATGGTATTATTAGAAGCTCTTCCGCTTTTTCTGCTTCTACTAATTATTATATTTAGTGTGAACTTCATTACTGAATTAACTTCTAATTTAGCTACAACCGCAATGCTTTTGCCTATTTTGGCGCCTATTGCTCTAAACCTAAATTTAAACCCCTATTTGTTACTTGTCTCAACAACGGTTGCAGCATCTTGCGCATTTATGTTACCGGTTGCTACACCTCCTAATGCCGTGGTATTTGGATCAGGATATTTGCGTATACCGGATATGGTAAAAGCTGGTATATGGATGAATATAATATCGATACTAATACTTACGTGTATGGTATATTTTGTGCTTCCTTTAATATGGGATTTTCCAATTTACACTTATAGAAGGCCCTAATTTTTATCCTAAAATATTGAATGTAAATTCTACAATTATTAGTAATGATAACCTTGTAGTTAAATTTTAATTATTTGTTAAAAATTCATCAAAATGAGGAAATCTATAAAATTTTTTGATTTGTTTTAGCTTACTTTGAGCAGAATTTGATAGAAGTGTTAAAGAATATCATTTTCAATGATAACAATGGCAATTAAAATTAATGTTTTATAAATTGCTGCAAAATATATAATGCATATAGGGTAGAATTGGCCTCTGTTTTGTATGGTGGATCCGTGAGCTGTAGGGGGCGTTACGTATTTTACTATCTTACACGCCCGTTCTGCCTTATTTTTTTGAATACTATTATTTAAAATTATTTAACAGCGTACCTCTTCTCATTTTAAAGGTCTACATTATATTTTTCATAGCCTTGATAGTATGGCTAGGATCTTTAGAATTAAAAATAAAGCTTCCGGCCACTAAGATATCTGCACCACTTGCGAGAAGTTTTTCAGCATTTTGATCTGTAACTCCACCATCTATTTCAATAAGAGTTGAAGCATTTGCATTTAGAATAATTTCTTTAAGCTCTCTTATTTTTTTATAAGTATGTTCAATAAAGGACTGACCCCCAAAACCGGGATTCACACTCATTATAATAACCTGGTCAATATCTGCAATAATATCTTTAAGTAGATTTACAGGAGTATGTGGATTAAGAGCGACACCAGCCTTCATACCTTCGGCCTTTATAGCTTGTAAAGTTCTATGCAAATGAGTACACGCCTCATAATGAACGATTAAGTTTGTAGATCCTAATAGAGCAAATTCTTTTATATAGCGATCTGGATTTACAATCATAAGATGAACATCTATCGTTTTCTTGGCATGTTTTGTAATTGATTTTAACACGGGAAAACCAAATGAGATATTAGGAACAAAAATCCCATCCATAATATCTATATGAAACCAGTCTGCTTCACTATCATTAATCATTTTTATATCGCGTTCCAGATTTGCAAAATTTGCTGCTAATATCGATGGAGCAAGGTAAGTAGGTTTCATTGGTATAAGTTTTATTAAACAAATTTACATTTTAGAATATATAGATTCAACTATGGTAATAATTTGATTTACTTCCTTATCCTCCAGTAAACGCAAATACTTTAAATAACTATTGAGATCAAAAATTAAATTGGTATTATTTGGTACTAAAAATCCACTTTCATAATCATCAAAAACACGTTGACTAACTTGGGATTGTTGTAAGGTAAGTACATTTTTATGACGCTCATCGCTTCTTATCTTTTCATATAATTTAGAAACAACTTCTTTGTCACCTTCCAGAAGTTGAAGATATGTTCCTTCTTTATACACTAAAAAACCAGAAATGTTTAAAACTTTATTTTGCTCTTTAACAGCATTTAAAACTGAATTAATCTCTGTATTGTCAAAAAGATTTACCGCAGTACTTACATAAGTTAGGGTATAAATCATAGGGTAATGGCTGTAATAATAATTTAACAAAAAATCCCCGGTAATCAGCCGGGGATTCATTCATCAATCAAAAAACGAACAGTTATGATAAACTGTTGTTATCTTAAATGCTTTATTTTGGGGTAACTAATAAGAGGCAATTTAATAAAAAAGTCTTTGCAGACCCCCATTTTTAACGATTTCTTGTAAAATTATCCCAAGTATGTTTTTAAAATTTTACTTCTGGATGTGTGCTTTAATCTACGTATTGCCTTTTCTTTAATTTGTCGTACACGCTCACGCGTAAGATCAAATGTTTCACCTATTTCTTCTAAAGTCATAGGGTGTTGATTGCCAAGACCAAAATACAAACGAACAACATCTGCCTCTCTGGGTGTTAAGGTATCTAAGGCACGTTCTACTTCGGTACATAAAGACTCATTAAGCAATTCCCGATCAGGATTAGGAGATTCTCCAAATCGTAATACATCATATAATGTAGAGTCCTCACCAGAAATTAATGGTGCATCCATACTTACGTGACGTCCCGCATTTTTCAATGATTCTTTTACATCATTAATGCTCATATCTAACTCCTTTGCAATTTCTTCAGGGCTAGGAGGGCGTTCGTGTGATTGCTCTAAATAAGCAAATGTTTTATTTATTTTATTGATGGAGCCTATTTTGTTAAGAGGTAGTCGTACAATACGAGATTGTTCGGCCAGGGCTTGTAATATAGATTGTCTAATCCACCATACAGCGTAAGATATAAACTTAAAACCACGGGTCTCATCAAAACGTTGAGCTGCTTTAATCAAACCTAAATTACCTTCGTTAATTAAATCAGGTAATGTTAAACCTTGATTTTGATATTGTTTAGCAACAGAAACAACAAATCTTAAGTTTGCTTTAGTTAATTTCTCTAGAGCTCTTTGATCCCCCGCTTTTATGCGCTGTGCCAGTTCTACCTCTTCATCTGCAGTAATAAGGTCAACTTTCCCTATTTCCTGAAGATACTTGTCTAAAGAAGCAGTTTCTCTATTTGTAACCTGTTTAGTAATTTTTAATTGTCTCATAGGACTATTACGTGTATTAAGTTGTTCAACCTATATCTTATACGTTACTATCTACGAAAAGGTTACAAACTTAATACACTATTTTTAGAAAATATTAACAATTTCAATGATATATACTAGTTAGATTTACATAGTACACTGAAAATTAGTTAAATACAGTCTTAAACATCTTAGCTAAATTTATTAATTAAGAGTTTTATTAGGGCTATACAAATAAAAAGCCCGGCATTGCCGGGCTTTTTTATTCAATTATATCAAATTTTTATACACGCACGTGACCATCACCATATACATAGTATTTATTTGTAACCAATTGCTTTAAACCGAGCGGTCCGCGGTGATGCAATTTATCTGTGCTTATCGCTAATTCTGCACCTACACCCATTTGTCCACCATCTGTAAAGCGTGTGGAAGCATTATGGTAAACAGCAGCAGTATCTATATTTTCCATAAATTTTGTCGCTGCTTCTACATCTTGAGTCATAATTGCACTGGAGTGACCTCCACTATACGTATTAATTTTTTGCATAGCTTCATCCATACCCGATACTGCACCTAAAACAATTTTCATAGCTAGAAATTCTTCATACCAAGTGTCTTCTGTAGGAACAACTTCGTTTTCAGGAAGTGCCTCTTTAGAGTTAGTATCAGCTAGAACTTCAACACCTTTAGCAATTAGAATTTGATTTAACTCCTTAATTCTGCTTTCATATTCGGGAAGATTTTTATCGACCAACACTTTGTCAAGTGCATTACATCCCGAAATTTTATCGGTTTTTGCATTAATGATAACCTCTATTGTCTTCTTCCAGTCTGCCTCAGGATGTACATATAAGAAATTATTTCCCCTACCACTTACTAGCACTGCACATTTAGCGTGTTGCTTAACAAAATCGATAAGACGTTCTCCACCACGAGGTACAATTAAGTCTAGAGGCTGGTCAGGATTTCGTAAGAATTCCTGAGTTTCAGCTCTATTCATTTGCAGCATAGTAATCCACGACTCATCAAGATCATTTTCTCGCAGTGCTTGTTTCCAGCAATCTACCAATACCACATTACTATGATAAGCTTCTTTACCACCTTTTAATAAGATCTTATTATTTGCTTTAAAAGCTAAAACAGCTGCTTCAATAGTAACATCTGGTCTGGATTCATAAATAATCATTATGGTACCAAAGGGTGCCGTTTTATTAATGATTTTTAGACCACTATCAAGGGTGATATTAGATATTTCCTGACTTACAGGATCATCTTGATTACGAACTTCTTGAATCGCTTGAATCATCCCAGCGATCTTAACGTCATTTACAACCAGACGGTCGTATAAAGCCTGATCATCACGATCAAAAGCATCTAGATCTTTTTGATTAGCTTCTAAAATTTCGGTTTTTCTTGATTTTATGATTTGCATCATAGCGTCAAGAACTTTATTTTTTATCTCTTTTGAGAGTAATTTCATTTTCTAAAATTTTTCGGTTAATAATTGTTCAATTTTTTGAACGTTGAAACCTGCTTTGAGGGAACTAACATCGTATATCTAAGATGAAAATTTAGTTCCTATATTTTTACCTTCAAGTAAATCTACAATCACATTAGGTTTCTTACCATTTGCGATATAACAGGTTATATCTTTACGGGCAGTTTCTTTAGCGATTTTTAATTTTGATTTCATACCGCCACGGCCTTCACCTTCCGCTTTATTATTTTCCTGAACATATTGTTCAACATTTTCTTCAGGATGCACTTCGGTAAGTTTTCTACTGGCATCATCATCCGGGTGTCCTGTAAATAAACCGTCTGTATCTGTCAACAGTATAAGTGCGTCTGCACCTATAAGTTCTGCCACTAAACTCGCCAGTTCATCATTGTCAGTGAACATAGACATAGTTAGGGAAACTGCATCATCTTCGTTCGCTATAGGAATAATACCTTCTGAAAGTAAACCCTCATAACAATTAATCATATTTTCACGATGTTTACCGGGTGCAAAATCACGTTTTGTCGCTAGTAATTGTGCGCAGTGCATACCAAAACTATTAAACAGGGTATAGTAATGACGCATCATTCGCGGTTGTCCTACAGAAGAAAATATTTGCCTTCTCGTAGAGGGGTCTTTATAATTACAATCGCCTAAAACTTCTTTTCCTGCAATTGCAGATCCTGAAGAGACAAGAACGGGTTGGTATCCTTTCTCATACAATTCAGCTATTTGTCGTACTAATTCGTGAAGAACAGGACCAACAATTCTATTATTGCGGTTGGTCATTACATTTGTTCCTACTTTTATAACTACACGTTTTGAGCTCATAAAATTATTTTTCTTTACCAAGTTCTGTTGCTCGGTTAAATGCAGCATATGCTGCTTCTTTAATTAATTCTTTAACATTATTATCCTCCATAGAATCTAGGGCAGCACGCGTTGTGCCCCCTTTAGAAGCTACACGATCCATCCAGGTTTCTGGTGATAAGTTAGAGTCATTAAATAAGGTTACTGCTCCTTCGAAAGTTTTAGAAACTAATACCTTAGAATCATTTGAGGAGAAGCCCATTTTTAGGGCTGCCTCTAGCATAGACTGCATAAAATAAAAGATATATGCAGGTCCACTTCCAGAAATTCCGGTAGATGCATCAATAAAATTTTCATTTTCTACGTGAATTGACGCTCCTGTTGTATCTAATAAATTACGTACTGTAAGTAATTCTACACGACTTACACTTTTAGACTCTGTAAATGAAGTAACACCTTTACCTACTTTAGCTGGTAAATTAGGCATAGTTCTAATTACTTTACTCACACCTAAACCATCTTGAATAGTCTTAATTGTAACTCCTGCCATTAATGACACAAAAATTTGCTGGTCATTTATATAGGGTTGCATAGATTTAAATAGTGATTGACTGTGATAAGGCTTTACAGCTATAAATATCACATCAGCTTTCGGTACACATTCATCGATACTGTCATATGCTTCAAACTGAGCCATTGTAGATAATGCTTCAGTTTTTTCTGGCGATACATCAAATATCATAAGCTTACGCTTATTTAAAAATGGAGACTCCGCCATGCCTTCTGCATAGGTCAATCCCATATTTCCTGCACCTAATACTAATACTTTCATTAAGTTTTCTTTATTGGTTCGCTCTATTAGCTGCAAGTATCGTACGACATTTAATTTTATTGATAATCTGTAGCCAATACTAAAAATTAAACCCGCTTAGCGCTATAATAGTAACGTCTAAGCAATTTTTAAAAAGAAATGTTAAAGTTGAGATTGAATATTCAGTGTTTTGAGATTTTAAAATTTTGGCAGTAAATCTGACAAAGTCTGTATATATGGCAGGTTGAGCGGTTAGTAAGGTAGTATTTTTAAATATTAAATATTTTTTTAGGTAATATTTTAATTGAAGTTTTCAAGTAGAATTTAAAACGAAATAGAACAAAAAAAGGAGCCCGAGGGCTCCTTTTTAAAATCATATAAACTAAAGATTAGTCTCTTTTACGATCTCTAGAATCGCGATTGCGATTATCTCTACCGCGATTGTCTTTATCTCTACTACCACGATCATTATTTTCACGAGGAGCACGTTCTTTATAACCTTCTGGTTTTTCAAGTAATGCCTTGCGAGATACTTTCTCTTTACGGGTACGTGAATCAATACCGAAGTATTTTACTTCAAATTCATCACCCATATTAACAACATCACTTACGTTTTCAGTACGTTCCCAAGCTAACTCAGATACGTGTAATAGAACCTCATTGCCAGGAGCATCAAGGTATTCTACAACAGCACCAAAATCAAGCATCTTAATCACCTTAACCTTGTAGCTATTTCCTACAACAGGTTTAAATGTAATAGAATCAATTTTTGCAAGAACTGCATTGATACCTTCTTGACCAGTACCTAAAATTTCTACTACACCTTCTTCAGTTACAGGATCTTCATTGATTACAATAGTTGTTCCTGTTGCTTTTTGAAGTTCTTGGATTACTTTTCCACCTGGACCTATAAGAGCACCTATAAATGCATTTGCAATACGTACAGATACCATTTTAGGAGCGTATTCTTTAACGTCTTCACGAGGAGCGCTAATAGTTTCGGTAAGTTTATCTAATATATGTAAACGACCATCGCGAGCTTGCTTTAAAGCATTAACAAGTATTTCATAAGAAAGACCTTTTACTTTAATGTCCATTTGGCAAGCAGTAATACCATCTGCAGTACCAGTAACTTTAAAGTCCATATCTCCTAAGTGATCTTCATCACCCAGAATATCAGAAAGCACAGCATATTTACCAGAATCGCCATCAGAAATTAATCCCATAGCAATACCAGAAACCGGCTTTTTAAGTTGAACACCAGCATCCATCAGAGCCATTGTACCCGCACAAACAGTTGCCATAGATGAAGAGCCATTAGACTCTAGCACTTCAGAAACTACACGTACAGTATATGGGCAGTCTGCAGGGATCATACCTTTTAAAGCGCGCTGCGCAAGATTCCCGTGACCTACTTCACGACGAGAAGTACCACGTATAGGACGTGCTTCACCAGTAGAGAAAGGAGGGAAGTTATAATGTAAATAAAAGGTCTCTTCACCTTCGTATGATGGCATATCAATTTGATTTGCTTCACGAGAAGTTCCAAGAGTTACTGTTGCTAATGCTTGAGTTTCCCCACGAGTAAAGATTGAAGAACCATGTACAGAAGGTAAATAATCTGTTTCACACCAGATAGGACGTATTTCTGTTGTCTTACGACCATCTAAACGTAAACCTTCATTCAAAGTTAAATCACGTACGGCAGCTTTTTCAGCTTTATAGTAATACTTAGAGATAAGGCTTCCGAAATCTGCTAATTCTTCTTCAGAAAAAGTAGCTTTAATTTCTTCTTTAATCGCGTCAAAGGATGCACTACGCTCATGTTTAGCAGAACCTGCTTGAGCTATTGCATATACTTTGTCATAAGCCATCTCGTGAATTTTCTTTGCAAGATCTGCATCTTCACGCTCTGGTTCATATTCGCGAGTTTTCTTTTTACCAAAAGCTTCAGCTAAACGAATCTGTGCAGCACACTGTATTTTAATAGCTTCGTGAGCAGCTTTGATAGCCTCAGTCATTTCTTCTTCAGAAATCTCATTCATTTCACCCTCAACCATCATTACAGAATCTGCAGATGCACCTATTACCATATCGATATCAGATTCTGCCAATTGTGTTCTAGAAGGATTAATGATAAATTCACCATCAACACGTGCCACACGTACTTCTGAAATAGCACATTCAAACGGAAAGTCTGAAAGTTGAATAGCTGCAGATGCAGCAAGTCCTGCCATTGCATCAGGCATAACATCGTCGTCATGAGACATTAACTGAATCATAACCTGAGTTTCTGCGTGGTAATCTTTTGGGAAAAGAGGGCGAAGTACACGGTCAACAAGACGCATAGTTAAAACTTCACCATCACTTGGGCGTGCTTCTCTTTTGAAAAAACCACCAGGATAACGGCCAGCTGCCGCAAATTTTTCACGATAATCAACCGTTAAAGGAAGAAAATCAACATCACTTTGCTTGTAATTAGAAACTACAGTACAAAGCATCATACATTTACCGGACTGTACAACAACAGAACCATGTGCCTGTTTTGCAAGTTTACCGGTCTCGATAGAAATCTCTCTACCGTCACCGAGGTCTATAACCTCTTTGAAAGTTTTTGGAATCATAAAATGTTTTTCAGTTGCACGGCGAGGCGTGCGATTAAATCAATTGCCTTGAGTAGTTAAGTCAAGGACTAGGTCTGTTGTTGTGTTGTGTGTAGTGTGTGACCTGTGAAAAACCTCTAGGTAGCTTTCTTTGCCCTTGCGGGACTTTGGGTAATTACTAAAATAAAAGGGGCAAAAATTGCCCCCTTTAAAAATAAGAATTATTTTCTTAAACCTAATTCTTTAACAATAGCACGATATCTTGTAATATCCTTCTTTATCAAGTAGTCAAGTAATGATCTACGCTTACCTACTAATTTAACTAGAGAACGCTCTGTGTTAAAATCTTTACGGTTTTGTTTTAAGTGACCGGTTAAGTGGTTGATACGGTGTGTAAATAAAGCGATCTGTCCTTCTGCAGAACCAGTATCGTTTTTGTCTTTACCATATTTACCAAAAATTTCATCTTTCTTTTCTTGAGTAAGATACATGCCAATATTATTTAAATAGTTTTTATGTATTCAATGAGTCTATCCCATTGAGCCGGCAAAGATACAATTAATTATTAATGTTGAACTATTAATTTAATTACGAATTGCCTGATTAAGAATTAAATCTATATATAAATTAATATTGGTTTTCAGTTCTTTACGATGCGTTATAAAATCTAAGAACCCATGTTCTTTAAGAAATTCTGCAGTTTGAAAATCTGCAGGTAATTCTTGGCCTGTAGTATCGCGTACTACCCGTGGTCCTGCAAAACCTATAAGGGCACCTGGCTCAGAAATATTAATATCTCCCAGCATAGCAAAAGAGGCTGTAGTACCACCTGTAGTTGGATCTGTACATAATGATATGTAAGGGATTTTAGCGTCTGCAAGCTGCGCAAGTTTAGCAGATGTTTTAGCAAGCTGCATTAATGAAAGAGCAGCTTCCATCATACGTGCGCCACCAGACTTAGAGATAATTACTAAAGGAACATTGTTCTTAAGAGAATAATCTGCAGCACGTGCTATTTTTTCTCCTACTACAGATCCCATAGAACCACCTATAAATTTAAAATCCATTGCAGCTACAACAAGATCTTTTCCAAAACTTTTACCTACTGCTGTACGTACCGCATCTTTGAGTCCGGTTTTTGCTTCGGCATCTTTAAGTCGATCTACATATTTCTTAGTGTCTTCAAAGTTTAATGGATCTTTTGAAGTTAGATTCTTATCTAGCTCCTTGTATTTTGCGTCATCAAAAAGAATAGAAAAGTATTCTTCACTACCTATACGTACGTGATAATCATCTTCGGGACTAACATAGAAGTTTTTTGCAAGCTCTTCTGCATCAATTATTTTACCGGTAGGTGATTTATACCAAAGACCTTTAGGAACATCTTTTTTATTTTCGGTAGCAGTTTGTATACCTTTTTCCTTTCGTTTGAACCAAGCCATAAATTTGTGCTTTTTAATTTGACTTCTATTTTCAGATTTAAATCAATCTTCTCTTGAAAATAAATTTAATTTGAGAAGACTCTTTCTACTTATCTCAAATAAAGCGTCAGTTTTTTAAAAGATAACTATTAAGGGTGAAAAACCTCGAAAAGTAAAACTTTCGAGGTTTTATGTATTATTTTTCAGAAAGAATAAACACTAAAGTGTATTTACATTATTAAGATCTTCAAATGCCTTTTCTAAACGCGCATTAAATGATTCTTCTCCTTTACGGAACCAAACACGTGGATCGTAATATTTTTTATTAGGGCTATCCTCGCCGGTAGGATTTCCTATTTGCGACTGTAAGAAATCTTTATTAGCATCAAAGTATTTACGTACACCTTCAGTAAATGCCCATTGTAAATCTGTATCAATGTTCATTTTAATTACGCCATAACTTATTCCTTCGCGTATTTCTTCAACAGTAGAACCACTACCTCCGTGGAAAACAAAATCTATAGAATTAGGTCCAAGATTGTATTTTTCTGAAACAAATTCCTGTGAATTTTTAAGAATTTTCGGAGTTAGTTTTACGTTTCCAGGCTTATAAACACCGTGAACGTTTCCAAAAGCAGCAGCGATGGTAAATTGATCACTTACTTTACTTAACTCTTCATATGCATAAGCAACTTCTTCTGGTTGTGTGTAAAGTTTAGAATCATCAACATCTGTATTGTCAACACCATCTTCTTCACCACCTGTTATACCTAATTCAATTTCTAGAGTCATATCCATTTTGCTCATACGCTCTAAATAAGTCTTACAAATCTCTATATTTTCTTCTAGAGATTCTTCACTAAGGTCAATCATATGTGAACTAAACAAAGAATGCCCGTGAATTTTATAATATTCTTCAGAAGCATCAAGAAGACCATCTATCCAAGGTAAAAGTTTCTTGGCACAGTGGTCTGTATGTAAAATAACTGTTGCGCCGTAACGCTTAGCGAGTTCATGTACGTGCTTAGCTCCGGCAACTGCACCACCTACTGCAGCTTTTTGATCATCATTAGGAAAACCTTTACCTGCGTTAAACTGAGCACCACCATTAGAAAATTGTAAAATAACAGGTGCATTCAATTTAGCAGCAGTTTCTAATACCCCGTTGATAGTACTAGATCCTATAACATTTACTGCAGGTAATGCATACCCATTTTCTTTGGCGTGTTTAAAAATCGCTTGAACTTCTCTTCCGGTTGCAACTCCCGGTTTGATACTATGACTCATAAGTTATTGTTTACTTAGTTTGAAACGTAAAATTAATAAATATTTGGGGTTTAGTCTTTATATTTCCTAGAAAGGATAGTTAATACCTACGTTATAAACAGCATTTGACAGGTTTGTATTTTTAAACCAGCGTTCTCCCTCTGGTAATGCAGGGTCGTAGGTTTTTAAGCCGATGTCAAATCGCAAGACAAAGAAGTTAAAATCATATCTAAACCCAAAACCGGTTCCTACCGCAATATCTTTTAAACTACTTAGTCCGGTAAATGTCGCCTGAGGCTCTGTAACATTATCCAGAACATTCCAGATGTTACCTACATCGGTAAAAATAGCTCCTTTTAAATCGCCTAATAAGGTAAAACGTTGTTCAACATTAAAGGAGAGTTTCATATTTGCCTCATTAAAATCATTAGGACTATCTGTGCTTCCGGGTCCTAGTCTGTATGCCTGCCATGCTCTATTATCATTAGATCCACCGCCAAAAAAACTGCGTATAAAAGGGATGCTTTTAGAATTGCCGTAGGGGATTGCGATACCACCAAAAGCTCTAAAAGCTAAAATGTTATCATTCCCAAAATCCCAGTGTTTTATAAAATCTATTTCAGTTTTCACATATTGAGAAAAACGTACGCCTAAAACTCTGTATGCATCATCATCATTTTTATCTAATCCTATAATATTGCCTAAGGCACTCAGCGTGTTACCTGCTATCTCCAGTTTTGTGCGGAAACTTGTAAATTCATCATCAAATAGATTATCCCGGGTATTTTTATAGTAAGTAAAACTCGATGCTAAAATTAAATTGTCTTCTGTTAAACGCTGGCGGCGTTCTTCAATATTAAATACATCTGCAAATTCACTTTCTGTAACCGCTATAGCATTTGTTTGTACAGCACTTATAAAACCTAATGCGCCATCAGGAATTGCTAATTGATTTGTTTCCGGATCATTAAACGAACTATTTTCATCGAGGTAGATTTGGGCAATCTCATCGAGTTCGTTATATGAATTTTCATATACTTTAAAATAATTATCAACATTTAAATTACGAACGTATTGTATGTCAAAAAGGTCAAACCGATAATTAAGATTATTAGATGGTGACCATTTATAATTTACACCTCCGGTGATATTCTGTTTATCAAGTCCGATATTTTGTTGCACACCTATACCGGTTGTGAAGCTGGTGGAAGGCGACATTTCGGGAGTGATAAAACCTTTAGTTTTTAGCGGAAAAAATATACGGGGAATTGTAAGACTTAAATCTGTTCCTATCTCAGTAATATCAAAAAAGCCTGTGCTATTTTCAGTAGGTGATTTAGAAGCGCCTATGCTACCGCGACCAGAAATTTGCAATGTTTCCATTCCTCCTAAAACATTACGTATCTGCAATGATCCTCCACCGGCAATACCAAATTTTTGAATATTAGAAGTAGATACATCAAAGTCGACTCGAAGATTAAACTTAGGTAGGGGGATGAGATAAAAATTTGCAATTAAGTCTGTTCCTTTATGATCTTCGGGATCTTCAGTAAAACGCAAATCGGGATACCTAAATGTGCTTAGCTGACTTAGTCTTATAAGGGATTTGTTGCGGGAATCATCACTATAAGTATCTCCTGGTTTAATAAATAAAGCGTCTGTTAAGTATTTTGGCTTGTAGCGAATCTTGTCATAGGCATATAAATGATAATTATTTAAAGATGCGCTGTCTTTAAGTGTGTTATTACGTATAGAATAACCATAATCTGTAGTAACATTTACGCGACTTATTTTGTGAACATTTAGAGGTACTTCATATACCGAATCTCGAGCACGTATTTCTCTGTTTTTTATATACAATTCAAGATTTACTTTATTTCCGGTATTTACCGAGTCACCAATAAAATTTATATACTCTCGGTCAAAATAGAATAAACCGTTGTTACGCATAAGCTCGGTGAGCCGTGTAGTTTCAGAATTAATGTCGAGCAATTCATATTGTGATCCTTTTTTTATAAAAGAATCTCTCTTGTAATTATTATAAATTGAATCTACTGCTGAAGAAGCGATAAATGTTGAAACTGAATCTATTATGTAAGGATTTCCCGTTTTAACATCATAAATTACATTACCGCGTTTATCGAGGCTGTCTTTTATAATTGTATAATCGGTTTCCGCATTAAACCATCCTTTACTGTTATAGTATTCTTTAAGGCGTGCAGCAGATCTCTTTGAAAGGTTTTCTGAAATTATCGCAGGAGGTTCGCCAGTGTTTTTAAGTGTTTGATTAAAATTTTCGCGAAACTCTATATACTTATCTAATTGTTTTCGAGAGAGAACGCCTGTCCAGAATTTACGAGCGCTTTCATTCTCTATAAAGCGGGCTTGCATAATAGAATCTATATTAGGTCTTGCCCAGTTATAGATATAGAGGCGCAAAGGAGAATTTAGGAGCGGTAGTCTCGAGTTAGGTTGTTGATACGGTATATTGTTAATATTATACGCGTCGTTAACTTCCCCGTTTACACGAATGGTATTTTTAGTGAGTAGTAATTGACCATCTTCTACTCGTTTTACTGCATTGCACGAAGCAATGGTGACTAGGAGTAGGATAATTAATCCTATTTTTGCTGATAGTTGTTGCAAGTGAGCTTTTCTCAAAATAACTTCAAAAATACACATTAAGCGTGGTTAGCAAAAGCCAAATAAAATTAATAACGAGCCTTAGTCAAAAAAAGTACAGACAACAGCACGGGTTGTTTGTAGTGGAAGGAATTAAAGGTATTCAAGAATTTTTAAAATCAGATTTTAAGTTACATAGTCTATTTACGGTTGAAGGTTTTTTTACTGATGTTACCGATATTACTGTAGTTTCAGAAACTGAATTAAAAAAAATAAGTTTTCTAAAAACACCTCAGAAAGCTCTGGCGCTTTTTGCCATTCCCATATTTAAAGAAAAAAAGAAACAAGGTTTGCAACTGCTGGTCGATGATCTGCGTGATCCTGGAAATCTTGGGACTTTAATACGTTTATGCGACTGGTTTAATATTGAAAATCTTATTTGCTCAAATCATTCCGTAGATTGTTTTAACCCAAAAGTTATACAGGCAACAATGGGTTCTATTACACGAGTGAATATTACGTATACAGATTTAAATAATTACATAAGTCAACAGAATCTGCCGGTATATGGTGCATTTATGGATGGGGTATCTGTGTACGAGTCACAATTACCAGACAATGCTTTATTAATTTTAGGTAATGAGGCAAATGGAATATCAGATACTATAGCGGAGAAAGTTACACATCGTATAAGCATCCCTCAATTTGGGAATGCTAATACAGAGAGTTTAAATGTGGCAATTGCAGGAGCAATTTTAGTTAGTGAATTTAAAAGAGGTTAAAATTATTTGATTGCGCAGATGCGTAAACGTTTATAATCTGCATAAAAATGCCCATCCTTATATAGTCGCTCTTTTACGCGATCTTGTACGATTTTATGTATCGATGACACGTCTTCAGCTGGTATGCCTGTAAAATATTTACCGGCAAACATAGTCAGCCAATCTATAATTCCTGTATTGGGATCATTAAGTTTTGTAGGCCTGTCGTATAAATGAGCGAAGGTAACTTTAAAACCGTTTTTTTCTAGAAAGTAGGAATAAGTGCCAAGTTTAGGGAAATACCAGTTTACGGTTTTTGACTGTTTTACATAACCGTGCTCTTCCAGAACATCCTGCAGAGTTTCAATTATAGTAGCCACATTACCTTTACCGCCCATCTCAAGCAGTAACCTTCCGCCAGGCTTGAGGTTACTATACATAGCGGAAATTGCAGCTTCGGGATTTAATATCCAATGTAAAGTTGCATTACTAAATATGGCGTCATATTGTTTGCTGTCTATAAAGCTTTCTCCACGCGCTTCAATAAAATTGATGCCTTCAAATTGCTCTTGAGCAGCTTTAATCATTTCTGAGGAAGCATCAATACCTACAAGTTCTGCACCGCTCTGTGCAATCTCTGCTGTGAGTTCGCCGGTACCGCAGCCAAAATCAAGAATGCGTTCTCCGGCTTTAGGGTTAAGCATACTTATAAGGTCTTTCCCGTAATCAAACACAAAACCGTGCTTTTGTCTATATAAATTAGCTTCCCACATTATTGAAAGGTAAAATTTAAAAATATTCCTCGTGACTGCATTACTTCAATATTTGAAGTGTATACGCTATTCGAATTTTCATCGGGTACAAGTTCGTCAGTTAAAGCAAAAACTCCACGAATGCTAGGTGAAAATTTAAAATAGGGTAGATATAAATCGATTCCAAAACCTACTTCGTAATAGAAGGTGTTGTCTTTCATTCTAAATTGACCAGCACTATTATCGTCGGGATTGTTCTCGTTACTCGATAAATTATAGGAGTATGACAAACCGCCTACCACAAATGGTTTGAAATTGTTAAGTCTCTTAGTTGAAAATTTTACGAGTAGCGGAATATGTATATAAGTAGAGTTGAGTTCTCGTAATCGGTCATTTTCTTCACCAGCAATATCTTGATAGTAGAGATTACGACCATTATATACTAGCCCCGGTTCTAATCGCAGATCTAGATATTCATTAATACGTTTATTAACAAGCAGGCCTACATTGAAACCGTAGCTCTGTTCTACAAAAATATCTGGTCGTTGTTCTTTATAATCAAAGTTGAAATCATAACGGTTTATCCCAAAGTAATACCCAAAACTCCAGGGTTTCTTATCAAAGTTTTCATCATTAAGAATGCGCTCTCTACTCAGGAACTGAGCTTGAAGATTCGGTATAAACCAAATAAAGAAAACTAAATAAACTATAATTTTGCGCATAGTATTACTTTGATGCCGTATAGATAGTTGCAACCCCAAATGTCTGAGGATGATCTTCAACAGTAGTAAACCCTATTTTGCGCAAAATATTGTTGAGCTTCTCACCATATGGAAAAACAGATGCACTCTCACTAAGATATGCATAGGCATCTTTATCTTTTGAAAACAAACGACCTATAAGAGGTAAAATTTGATTTGAATAAAAGGTGTATCCTTGCTTAAATGGAGTTTTAGTAGGAACAGAAGTTTCTAGAATAACAAAAAGGCCGCCTGGTTTAAGGACTCTTAAAATTTCGGCTAATCCTTTTTCTAATGTTTCAAAATTGCGAATACCAAATGCTACTGTAATTGCATCAAAGTGATTATCCTCAAACGGAAGATTTTCAGAATCTGCCTGAACCATTTCTATGGTTTGATCAAGATTCTTTTCTTTTATTTTTTTCTTTCCTACCGAAAGCATTCCGGCAGAGATATCTAATCCTATTATTTTATTGGCACCGGTTTCAGCAAGATTTATTGCTAGATCCCCTGTACCTGTAGCTACATCAAGAACATTTTGCGGATTTGTAGCTGCGATCATCGCGACTACTTTTTTACGCCATTTAATATCTATCCCAAATGATATTACGCGGTTTAAGCCATCATATTCATTAGAAATAGTGTCAAACATTTTTTCAACTTGAACACGTTTTGACTGGTCAGAGTTCTTATATGGATTAATGTTACCGCTCATAACTTTTTTTATTGGCAAATATAGTATTTGTTATGAGATGCACCTGTTCTCTTTTAGTTGGCAGTTATTTTAAATATATCTCTATTAAAACGTGTACCTTTGCAAGGTTTTACCTCAAATTAAAGTATGAAGATTGTTATTGCCGGTGCAGGAGAAGTTGGTTTTCATTTAGCTAAACTTCTTTCTTTTGAATCACAAGATATCACCCTCATTGATATAGATAAGGACAGTATCGCCTATGCAGATACTCATCTTGACATACGCACAATTCGTGGAGACACGACTTCTATTGCCACCTTAAAAGAAGCGCGTATCGAAAATACAGATCTTATTATCGCGGTGACCGCAAGTGAAACGACAAACATTACAGTTTGTGTACTCGCAAAACAAATGGGAGCTAAGCGTACGATTGCAAGAATATCGAATACTGAATTTATCGAAAATCAAGAGGTCGCGGGTTTCAAGAAATTTGGGATAGACGAACTCATATCTCCCGAGAGCTTAGCTGCTTCAGAAATCGAACTGTTATTAAATCAGTCTGCTTTTAACGATAGCTATGAGTTTGAGAACGGAGCTTTAACAATGGTGGGTACCTCTTTAAGCCGTACAGCTTCATTTGTAGGGAAGAGTGTTAAGGAGGCAGCACTTATATTTCCAGAATTACATTTTATGCCTATCGCTATTCAACGTGAAGGAACACAATATACACTCATCCCTCGTGGAGATACGATTTTTAAAGAAGGAGATCAGGTGTATTTTATGACTGTTAAAGGTGGAGTGGATGAGTTATATAAACTTACTGGTAAAGCAAAACAGCGCATCAAAAATGTGATGATTTTAGGTGGAAGTAAAATTGGTTATAAGACAGCACGTGACCTTTGTACTCACAATTTTCACGTAAAGTTAGTTGAGAAGGACAGTGATAAAGCCTTTGATCTTGCTGAAAAGTTACCTAAAACTCTTGTTATACAAGGCGATGGTCGCAATGTAGAACTGTTAGAAGAAGAAAATATCTATGATATGGATGCTTTTATAGCAGTCACCGGAAATAGTGAAACCAACATAATGTCTTGCTTAGTCGCTAAGTCAAAGAGTGTTAAAAAGACAATAGCCTTAGTTGAAAATATGGATTATTTTCAGCTTTCTCATAGCATAGGTATTGATACATTAATAAATAAAAAACTTCTCGCAGCAAATAATATATTTAGGTATATACGTAAAGGAGATGTAGTCGCAATGACGAAGCTCAACAATATGAATGCAGAGCTTCTGGAATTTATAGCAAAACCCAATTCTCAAGTAATAGGCAAGCGCATACGTGATTTAGATTTTCCACGTTCAGCAACTATAGGTGGAATTGTACGTGAGGGACGCGGTATAATTGCTTTAGGAGATCATAAGATTAAAGTGGGAGACCGTATTGTAGTATGTTGCTTATTACGCTCTATTAATAAAGTAGAACGTATGTTTATCTAATAAGATGCCAAACAGACCAAGACTTAATTATAAGATCATATTTCACCTAATGGGTGTATTACTGCTATTTAATGGTGGTTTTATGCTTATCTCAGCCATAATTGGTTATTTTTATGATAATATATCTATAGCTTTAGGAATTATATCTTCTGGGTTGATCACGCTATTTACCGGATTAATGTTTATGTTCTTTACGCGAGATCATAAAAAAGTAATTCAAAAGCGGGAAGGATATATAGTTGTTACGTTTGGATGGATATTTATGTCCTTAAGTGGATGCTTGCCATATTTACTAACGGGAAGTATTCCTTCATTTACTAATGCCTTTTTTGAAACAATGAGTGGTTATACCACTACAGGAGCTTCGATACTAAATGATATTGAAGCTATACCAAATGGCATTTTATTTTGGCGAAGTACTACACATTGGATAGGAGGGATGGGAATAATTGTTTTAGCAATTGCCATTTTACCCTTATTAGGTATTGGCGGAATGCAGCTTTTTGCAGCTGAAGCACCCGGTCCCAATGCAGATAAACTGCATCCACGTATTACAGATACGGCAAAGCGACTATGGCTAATATATTTTGGATATACAGTTGCCGAAACTATACTACTTAAACTTGCCGGCATGTCTTTTTTAGATGCCATAAATCACGCAATGAGCACCCTGTCTACTGGTGGATTTAGTACTAAGAATGCTAGTGTCGCATATTGGAATGATAATCCCGCAGTGCAGTATATTATTATCATCTTTATGTTTCTCGCAGGGACAAACTTTGTCTTAAGTTATTTTGCATTTAAGGGTAAACTCCGCAATGTTTGGAAAGATGAAGAGTTCAAACTTTATACGGCCTTTACTGTAGGTTTTACCATATTAGTAGTATTTATAATCATATTAAAAGCAGACGTTTCTATTTCTTCCATAAATCATCCTATGGTTTTAGGAGAGTATGAAAGTGCTATACGACATGGTCTTTTTCAGGTGATTTCGGTAATCACTACGACCGGTTTTGTATCTGCAGACTTTACGATGTGGGCGCCATTTGCAACAATGATTTTCTTTGGTCTGATGTTCTTAGGTGGTTCAGCGGGATCAACCTCCGGAGGAATTAAGGTTGTGCGGCATTTGATGATTATACGTAATGGTATTCTAGAATTTAAGCGAACATTACACCCTAACGCTATTTTACCGGTGCGTCATAATGGAAAATCGGTTTCTAAAGAGATCGTATTTAATATCCTCGGATTCTTTATTCTTTATCTTTTGGCATGGATAATAGGAGCTTGCGGATTAGCATCTATGGGATTAGACTTCCCCACAGCTTTAGGAGGTTCTGCGTCTTCATTAGGAAACGTTGGGCCAGCCTTTGGGATGTTAAGTCCGGTGAATAATTTTGATGCGCTTCCTGCAATTGGTAAATGGTGGTGTGCATTTTTAATGATGATAGGAAGATTAGAACTATTTACGGTTCTTATTCTCTTTACACCCTTCTTTTGGCGTAATCGCTAGTAACAGTTAAATTTACAAGAGCGTAAGGTTTTAGTGAGCATGTTGTCTAATTTAAAAACCCTATGTGAGTGAACGATTGAATTAAAAAAATCTTTAATTCAAAAAAAAAAAGAACTGTGAAAAATTACGATCTTATTATAGTAGGAGGTGGTCCTATAGGCTTAGCCTGTGGTATTGCAGCTACAAAAGCCGGACTTGATTATGTTATTTTAGAAAAAGGAGTTCTCGTTAATTCGT
Source organism: Leeuwenhoekiella aequorea (assembly GCF_004104375.1). GTDB lineage: Bacteria > Bacteroidota > Bacteroidia > Flavobacteriales > Flavobacteriaceae > Leeuwenhoekiella > Leeuwenhoekiella aequorea. The sequence continues at coordinate 36,515 of NZ_QOVM01000009.1, read as the reverse complement.
TATACAATTTCCCAGAGAATATGACTTTTTTCTCTACCTCAAATTTATTAGAAATAGGGGATGTCCCATTTGTTGCGCATAATGATAAACCTACACGTAAGGAGGCTTTAGAATATTATCGAAGAGTATATGACAGCTGGAAACTAAAGGTGCAGCTTTATACGCCGGTAATGAGTATGAATAAATCTGATGACGGGTATATTTTAGTGACTCCTAAAGGTGAATTTTCTACAAAATCTGTAATTGTGTCAACTGGATTTTATGATACACCGCGCAAATTGAACATCCCTGGGGAAGATCTGCCAAAGGTTAAGCACTTTTATGATAGTCCACATCCCTATGTCAATCAAAAAGTACTCGTTGTCGGTGCAGCTAATTCTGCTTGTGATGTAGCTTTAGAAACTTTTTATAAGGGTGCTGAGGTAACGATGGCAATACGCAGTAATGAAATCTATCCAAAAACCAAATACTGGATAAAGCCAAATATAGAAAACCGAATTAAGGAAGGTTCTATTAAAGCCTATTTTGAAACTTCAGTTAAAGAAATTAAATCTCATAGCGTTATCCTTAATACTCCCGATGGAGAAATTGAGATCGAAAATGATTTTGTTTTAGCGATGATAGGCTATACTCCAGATTACAGTCTGTTTTCTCGATTAGGACTTCCAGTGGATGAAACTGATTTAAAGAAACCCATACACGATCCAGAAACGCTGGAGACGCCTCTTCAAAATGTATATGTTGCTGGGGTTATCAACAGCGGTTTAAATACCAGTAAATTATTTATAGAGAACACTAGAGTACATGCTGATATGATTATAACGCACCTAAAAAAAGAACTTAGCCAATTAGCGTAGATGGTTAATGTTTTCATAAAGGTCTATTCTAGAAAAAACCTCTTCGTACATCTCGCTCGTATGTGTAGTGTAACTAAAAAAATTACACATATGAAAAAGATGAATTCAATTACAAAAGTTTTTATGATCGCTTTTATGGCTGTAGGTGCTTTAGCCACTGCTCAGGAAACTAAAATGGTAGGTGGTGCAGAAATGTATCCTACAAAGAATATTGTTGAAAATGCAGTTAATTCTAAAGATCACACAACATTAGTTGCTGCAGTTACTGCTGCAGAATTAGTAGAAACTCTACAGAGTGAAGGTCCTTTTACGGTGTTAGCTCCAGTTAATGATGCGTTTAATAATTTACCTGAAGGTACTGTTGAAACACTTTTAAAGCCTGAAAATAAAACTGCTCTTCAAGGCGTATTAACCTATCACGTAATTGCAGGTAAGCATACTGCAGAAGATATCATGAAAGATATTGAAGCTGGGAATGGTACTGCAGAATAGACTACAGTTAATGGTCAATTATTAACGGGTATGGTTGCTGATGGAAAAGTGAAAATTAAAGATCAAGCTGGGAATGTTGCAACTGTAACAATCGCCGATGTTAATCAATCAAATGGTGTTATTCACGTAATTGATACGGTGCTGCTTCCAAAGATGTAAGGGCTTAATATAGAAATTAAAAAAGCGACCAGAAATGGTCGCTTTTTTTATATGTATTTTGGAGATTCAGATTATGAAACTGCCTTTTTAATGCGAGACATTGCCTCAATAATTTGTTCTTTGCTTGCAGCATAAGATATGCGTATGCAGTTAGGATTACCAAAAGCTTCTCCTGTAACCGTAGCAACGTTAGCCTCCTCTAATAAGAAAAGAGCGAAGTCTGATGCATTTTTAATTTCAGTACCATTAAGAGTCTTGCCTAAATAATAGGATACATTTGGAAAAACGTAAAACGCACCTTCAGGTTCATTACATTCAAAACCGGGAATATCGCTTAATAAACCAAGAATCAATTTTCTACGTTCTTTAAACTCATCAACCATAAATTGAATTTTGCTAACTGGTGCCTCTAATGCAGTAATCACAGCACGTTGAGCAATACAGTTTGCACCACTGGTTACTTGACCTTGTATTTTATTACAAGCTCTAGCGATATAAGAAGGAGCTCCAATGTAACCTATTCTCCAGCCTGTCATAGCAAATGCTTTTGCAACACCGTTTACTGTAACTGTGCGATCAAACATATCATCAAACTGTGCCATACTTGCGTGACCGCCTACATAGTTAATGTGCTCATAGATCTCGTCACTTACAACTATAATTTCGGGATATTTTTGAAGCACGTCTGCAAGAGCGCGTAGTTCTGCTTCACTATAAATAGATCCACTTGGATTACACGGCGAGCTATACCAAAGCATTTTTGTCTTAGGAGTTATAGCTGCCTCTAATTGCTCTGGAGTCATTTTAAAATCGGTATCCAGTGAAGTTTGCACTTCAACAGGAACACCTTCTGCAAGTTGTACGATGTCTGCGTAACTTACCCAATAAGGACAAGGTAATATAACTTCGTCTCCAGGGTTTAGGCAAACCTGTGCAATATTATAAAGGGATTGTTTAGCTCCGGTAGAAACAACTATCTGTGTACGATCGTAAACAAGATTGTTATCACGTTTAAATTTTGTAATAATAGCATCTTTTAATTCAACATAACCATCTACAGGAGAATAGCTGTTGTAATTGTCGTTTACGGCTTGTATCGCAGCATCTTTAATAAAATCTGGTGTATTAAAGTCTGGCTCACCAAGGCTTAAACCTATAATATCTTTACCTTCAGCTTTAAGCTCACGAGCTTTTGCCGCCATTGCAAGAGTAGCAGAAGTTGCCAGATTGTTTATACGATCAGAGAGTTGATTGGTAGTTGTTTCCATTAAATAACTTAGAATTTAGGCTGATTGTAGAGCGGGTTGCATACCCATCTCCTTTAAATATTTGAAATGAGCAATTATTGCTTTACGTGTGGTTTTGTACTCGTTATAAGGTAAATTAAATTCCTTAGCCGTTTCTCTAACTATCTTAGAAATGCTAGTATAATGAATATGACTAATATTAGGGAAGATATGATGTTCAACCTGATGATTTAGACCACCCGTAAACCAGTTTACAATTCTATTTTTTGTAGAGAAATTTACCGTTGTAAATAACTGATGAATAGCCCATGTGTTTTTCATTGTTCCTGAATTGTCTGGTAATGGCATGTCTGCCTCATCAATCACGTGTGCAAGTTGAAATACCATACTTAAGATCACACCAGCAGTATAATGCATTACAAAAAATCCTATAAGCACTTTCCACCAAGCTATGTCTAAAATTAAAAGTGGTAGAACTATCCAGATACTAACATAAATGATTTTTGTAATAACTAGTTTTGTCCATTCTACTTTTGGATTCGGAAACTCACCATAAGAAAGTTTTCGTTTTAGATATCGCTTCATTTGAAGAAAATCTGTGGTTATGGCCCAATTAAAGGTCAATAAACCATATAGCAGAATAGAATAATAATGCTGAAAACGGTGGTGTTTGTACCACGGTGAATGTTTTGAGAAACGAAGTATTCTACCCGCTTCAAGATCTTCATCGTGACCATGTATATTTGTATACGTGTGGTGCAACACATTATGTTGAACCTGCCAGTTGTATACATTACCCGCAAGTATATAAATACTGCCTCCCATTATTTTGTTAACCCATTTTTTTTTAGAAAATGAACCGTGATTTCCATCATGCATCACGTTCATTCCCACACCTGCCATACCTATACCCATCACGATAGTAAGTAGTAATTGAGACCAACCTGGTAAATCCAGAGTTAATAATAAAAAATAAGGTGCTAGAAATATTGAAAACATAACTGCAGTTTTTATAAATAACTTCCAGTTACCGGTGCGTTCTACATTATTTTCTTTGAAATAACTATTTACGCGTTTGTTCAATGTTCTAAAAAAATTAGCTGAATCTACGCGTGAAAACTTAATTGTCTTTTGATTTGTCATATACTTTCTGCTTAATATAAAAGCGCTTAAAAAGCACTTTACAACGCAACCTCAAAAATAAGATTTATATCTTTTTAAGGCATATTAATACTGTAATTTAACGCTGTAAAACCTAATTTTGTTGCGATAAAAGTTGATTATGATTCTAATAGACAAATATTTTACAGATCTTGATGAAAATCAGATCTTTCAGTTTAAAAAATTAAATGAATTGTATCAGGATTGGAACTTGAAAATCAATGTAGTTTCTCGCAAAGATATTGATGAAATTTACCTTAGACATGTCTTGCATTCTCTAGGTATTGCTAAAATTCAAAAGTTTAATCCGGGTGCTTCGATTTTAGATGTAGGTACCGGTGGTGGATTTCCTGGGATTCCATTAGCAATATTATTCCCTGAAACACAATTTCATCTAGTAGATAGTATAGGAAAGAAAATTAAGGTTGTAGAAGAGGTAAGTGAGGGTTTAGGTCTTAAAAATGTGAAGATCACAAATGATCGTGTTGAAAATGTAGATGGTCAATATGATTTTATTGTAAGTAGAGCAGTAGCTCAAATGGAAACATTTGTTCATTGGGTAAAGGGTAAAATTGCGAAGAAAAGTGAGCACGAATTGAAAAACGGAATCTTATATTTAAAAGGAGGAGACCTTTCTGAAGAATTAAAGCTATATACAACAGCTAAAATATATGATCTAAAGGATTATTTTGAAGAAGATTTCTTCGACACTAAAAAGGTAGTCCATCTACCACTTAAGTTTAAAGGATAATAATAAAAGCGACTGTAATAAGTCGCTTTTATTAATTAAGTACGTAGCATATTGTAATAAGTTGTATTGCAACGACTACCAAATCTTCTTAAAAGATCTTGAGCTTTTTCTATTAAAGTAGTTTTCTGATCAGATTGAATTTCTAAAAGTGTATACTCTAGATCTCTCAGTTTTTCTTCTATCGTCTCAGGATCTTTAACTAAATATAACTTTTCTTTTTTTCGAGTGATTTTACGTTTACTCTTTTTTTTTGAAACATCAATTACCGAGTAATTTACCTTCAAAACATACATTTTGTTTTCTTCTGTCGTCATAGTCCTAATATTTTGATTGGTAAATATAGAAAATAGCTTTCAATTAACCTTAAATTTATGTTCAGTTAACATTTAGGTAACATTCAAAATATGTTTAATAAAAAAGCTGCTAGAATTTCTAGCAGCTTTTAGAGGTAATTAAACCTGTATTATTCTCCTAAAAATGGATATCTATAGTCCACTGGAGTCACAAAAGTTTCCTTAATAAGTCGAGGAGATGCCCATCGCAATAAGTTAAGTGCACTTCCTGCTTTGTCATTGGTTCCAGAAGCTCGAGCACCACCAAAAGGTTGTTGCCCTACAACTGCACCAGTACATTTATCGTTAATGTAAAAATTACCTGCTGCATTTTGAAGTACATCTGTAGCTTCGGTGATCGCATAGCGATCTGTAGCTAGTACAGCACCTGTTAATGCGTACTCACTCGTACCGTCAACTAATTTTAAAGTTTCTGACCACTTTTCATCTTCATATACATAAATGGTAACAACAGGCCCAAAAAGTTCTGTTTCCATAGTGGTATATTTAGGATCTGTAGTTAAGATGACCGTAGGTTCTACAAAGTAGCCCTTTGTCTTGTCGTAGTTACCTCCAGCAATTATCTCTGCGTTTTCATCAGATTTTGCCTGATCGATATATTTAGCAAGTTTATCAAAAGAGGCTTCGTGAATAACTGCAGTGATAAAGTTGCTCATATCTTCTGGGGATCCCATTTTAAAAGACTTGATGTCTGCAAGAAGAGAATCTTTAACCTCAGGCCATATAGATTTAGCTACATAAATACGGCTTGCCGCACTACATTTTTGTCCTTGAAACTCAAAAGCTCCACGTGCAATTGCAGTAGAAACTTGTTGTGGGTTTGCAGTATGATGCGCAACAATAAAATCTTTACCTCCAGTCTCACCTACAATACGCGGATACGTTTTATAGTTGTGGATATTAGCACCTATTTTTGCCCAAATATCTTTAAAAACGTGGGTAGAACCTGTAAAATGTATTCCTGCAAAATCTGGATTAGCTAAAACAGTGTCTGTAATCATTACAGGATCTCCCATTACCATATTAATTACACCTGCGGGAACTCCTGCTTCTTCAAAAACATCCATTATAACTTTAGCCGAGTAAACTTGGCTATCACTAGGTTTCCATACTACTACATTACCCATTAATGCAGCTGAAGCCGGTAAATTACCGGCAATTGCTGTAAAATTAAATGGAGTAATTGCATAAACAAATCCTTCTAACGGGCGATACTCTACACGGTTCCAGGCTGCAGAAGATGATTCTGGCTGCTCTGCATAAATTTCACTCATATACTGAACGTTAAATCGCAAGAAGTCTATAAGCTCACAAGCAGCATCAATTTCGGCTTGAAAGATATTTTTTGACTGTGCAAGCATAGTTGCAGCATTAATTTTTGATCTGTAAGGACCTTGTATAAGCTCTGCAGCTTTTAAAAATATTGCAGCGCGATGCTCCCAAGGCATTTTAGACCATTTTTTGCGAGCTTCTAAAGCAGTAGAAATGGCAGAATCAATATGAGATTTCTCAGCAAGATGATATTCTCCTAATATATGTTGATGATCGTGTGGAGGAGACATCGGTTTTGTGTTACCGGTTTCTATTTTTTCTCCATTGATATAAATAGGAACATTAATTTTGCTATTGTATAACTCTTTATAAGAATTAAGAACTTCTTCGCGTTCTGGAGATCCCGGTGCGTATGATTTTACCGGTTCATTTATGGCTACTGGTACTTCAAAAAATCCTTTTGACATGCTTAAATATTTTATTCGAATTCAATTTTTAGGATTGAAAGATACAAAATATTAGAGGGATGCCCTATGCCGTTTTACGTGCTAATTTTAGTAAAATAGGACTATAAATTTTTAGTGAGTTAACTCAATTAATTAAGTGTATGAATTGCATTGAGATTAAATGAAGGTATCTCAACTTTAAATTGTTCTGAAGTAGCAAAATTTATCATAATATAATAGCCTCGCATTGAACCGAAAGGAGATTTTAATAAACACCCTGATGAATACGTATGAGTTTCTCCGGTTTTTAGAACCGGTTTCTTGCCAATGACACCTTCACCTACAACCCGTTCGGGATTGTTAAGGGCATCAAAAATAAACCAAGATCTGCTTAAGAGTTGTACTGTATCTCTGCTATTGTTTGTAATCGATATTTGGTAACCATATGCATAATAGGTTTCATTATTTTTCATAAATGAACCTTCAAAGTGAGTATCTACAGAAACTCGAATGCCTTTTGTGATTTGTTCTACCATCGTCTTAGTAGGTTGCGGCAGTTATAATAAGAAATAAAATGCCTGTAAATGATGTGAGAACTAAAAATACAATATTTAAAAATAAAAATTTTAAAAGTGTCTTAATATGTCCTTCAGAATAGAAATTTTTAAGAGCTATGTAAAAATATATTGGTGCAACAATCATAAATAAAATGGTTGCTACAACAGCATTACCAAGAAAGCTATCTGGTATTAATGCTAATAAAAGAACCAAAAATAGAAAGGTGAAAACGTGAAATATAAAAATTACATGTTCTATATATGTGCGTTTTCTATAAATAACAAAGATTTTTCTTGCAAAACTTAGTGTTGATAGAATGATGGGGCCGATGTATGGGATGATAAAAATTTTTCTTAGAGTTTTGCTATCTGTATTTAGTAGGGTAGATTTCGCTGTTTTATACGATTCCCTTTTAAAGTATATAAGCATAAAAAATAATGCAAATATAGGAGTGAAGAAGAATAGGAATAGCGGAATCTTTTTAGATAAATAAGACGCAAATAGAAGCGGCTCTTCTAATATACGATTGTATGTGGTGCTGCGGTCGTAGAGCCAAAGATTAATTCGACTTTTATCGTACGCCAAACTATCAAGTGCTTGTGGAGCATTTTTGATATCTGTGCTCGTGGCAAAATCTTTAAAGAGCGCTAGTTTATTTTTAGTTCTACTATAAAAGGTGTTTTGATTAATTTTTTCTTCAGGTAAATATGAAAAAGGTGTTTTTATAGAGTCGGTTTTATTGATCTCTTTATAATTTTCTCGGTAGTATTTAATTGAATCTAGCGGTATTTTTGAGTCTTCTGTGGTAAATTCTGAAAATACTTCCTGAAAACCCTCCAGTTCTGTAGATGATTTCTTTGGTAATACAAAATCTAAAAATCCACTCAATAAAAAGTAAATTATACTGATGCTTAAGTAAAACCGAAATGGATTGGCATAAGTGAGTCGCTTGCCATTTACATAACGCAGTGTGATTTTACCTGGTTTAAATAATATATCCTTAAGCGTGTAATAAATACGCGAATCGTAATTGATAAGGCTTACAATAAACTCATTGAAATAGTTACCTAAAGAAAGTTTTTTAGTTGAATTAATTTGTCCGCAATACGGACAATATTTATGAGTTATTTTTAGTGTACGCTCACAGTTTAAGCAGATATTAGATCTATGCTGGAGCTTATTTTGTGAAGAAACGGATAGTTTTAATTTCAAGTTTTAAATATAAACTGAATTTTTATATTTAGTTGCGGCGCACATTAGAAATTGAAGTCGATAATGCGTTGCCAGTACCTATTAATTCATCAAAACGAGCACCAGGCGCCCTATAATAAATAAGTACGGTGTACTCATTTTCAGTTTGCCAGAAATCTCCACTTATTGGATTGTGATTTAACTTAATTCCATCTTTTGCTACTACATATCGATAATTATAATAACCTTGTTTTAGTAGAAGTGGCAACTCGTACAATTGAGTTTCTTCATTGTAAATCATTTTTGTAGATTCTTCAAGCGTATAATTATTGAAATTTCCGTAGACATAAATGGATTCTCCTGCGGGGCGTTTAGGATGTTGAAGATTAAAATGAATCCAAGCATACTCGGCGTTTACTTTGGGGTCTGCGCCTTGTAATGTGCGTATGGCAAAGTTTCCGTTTAAATCTGGATTATATGTATAAGTAGTTTCTGCTCTTGTATTATTTCCGTAGAGATAATTATGGTAGAGATCTAAGAGTTCTACAAATTGAATCCTATTTGTCGCAGCCCTAATGTCTTTATTATCAAAGTCAAAAAACTCATTGCCGGCATAAAAGGACGTTTTCTCATCGTAAAGGTATTGCAATTGATTTCCTAAACTATATTGAGGTTTTATATTAGAGATGCTTGTATTTAAATTGTTATTCTGAAGAATGAGCGTATTGATAGTTTGATCGGGATTAACAATAATGTTCTCACCAAGATCTACTGTGATGGCTATCGCTTGTTTATTTTCTATAAATTCAAGATCTCTCGTTCTCAAAACTTCTACACCTACTGAAACTAGGGAGTTGTAGATCATAAATTTTCTTGAAAATACAATCTCATCCTCTTCATTATAAATTTCCAAGAGGTAATTGCCGCTCTTTAATAATGCGGTGGTATTGCTATTGGGAATTTGCAACTCATAATGAGTATATAGCTGAAGTGTACTTACCGAATTTGTGTAATTGAAAATACGCACATCGTCAATGCCACTTAAATATTCGGTCTTAGCCAGCACTGAAGGCGTCCAGTCATAATTATGATGCGTGATTCTATAATAGTAATTAGCCTCATCACCTATTATATCATCAAAACTCAAATTTAAGGGTTGGCCAAGTTGAATTAGCGGTAATTGACTTTGAGCTGTATTACCATAAAACTGTACAGATTTTATGTAGGGCGGAGCAGGAACTTCTTGAGCTTTTTGACTATGAATTGTACAGAATGAAAATAAGGCAATTAGTAACGAAAACGTTTTCATACGTGCAAGGTGAAATTATATGTCAAATGTAGCGAATTATATTGCTTATTTGTAAACAATCTCAATAAGGGGTAAATATGCATCTTGTAAGCCTTTGTCGCGTAAAGTTTAAGAAATAGGCATTAATAATAAATATTTTTAACCTGTACTTTGTGTTATGAGCATGTAAAATTTGTAAATTCGCACTCCTCAATTCCAGCATATAATGGGTTGAGTTTAACAAGAACTTTAACATATACTTCCTATGTCAAAAGACATTAAGATCAAAAGGGGTCTTGATATTAAGTTAGTGGGTGAGGCTGAGCATATTATCTCAGATGCGCCCCGGTCAAGAACCTATGTGATCAAGCCTTCAGATTTTCATCTTGTAACTCCTAAGATGCTTTTTAAAGAAGGAGCTACTATTAAAGCAGGAGAACCGCTTTTCTATGCAAAGAAAGACCCTAGTATCAAATTTGTTTCTCCCGTAAGTGGAATTCTTAGAGAGATTAAACGCGGTGCAAAACGAGTTATTGTAAGTATTGTAATTGAAGCAGATGGTAGAGATACTACGGTGGAATTTCCTATGCTTGATGTGAATACTGCAGATGCCGCAACTATTAAGGAGCGTATTTTAGAATCTGGTCTGTGGCCATTTATTAAGCAACGTCCATATGATGTTATTGCTAGTACTAAAACAGAACCTTCTGCAATTTATATCTCGGGTCATAATAGTGCACCTCTAGCGCCAGACTACAATTTTATTCTTCAGGGTAAAGAAGCTGCTTTACAGGCAGGGTTTACTGCGTTAAGTAAATTAACTTCAGGTAGAATTCATTTAGGAGTAGCGCAAGTTGCAAATTCTGTTTTCTCTAAGTTGAGTAACGTTGAAATGCATACAGTTGTCGGTCCACATCCTAGTGGAAATGTAGGTACACTTATTAATAAAGTATCTCCTATTAATAAAGGAGAAACTGTGTGGACAATTACTCCAGAAAATTTAGCGATAATAGGTGAGTTGTTTATTACAGGTAAATTCAATTCTGAGCGTATCATATCAGTTTCTGGATCACGTGTTAAAGCGCCAAAATATTATAGAACTAAGATAGGAGCTGAGGTTTCAACATTTGCTTATTCAGCAGGAATCGAGGGTGATAATGTGCGTATGATATCTGGTAATATTCTTACTGGAAATCAAGTTTCTGCAGAAGGTCACTTAGGATATTATCATAATGAATTTGTAGCCATTCCTGAAGGAAATGATTATGAATTCTTTGGCTGGAATAAGCCAGTTTTTAATAAAATTTCTTCATCAAGAGCGTTAACCTTCTCTTGGTTATTTCCAAATAAAAAATACGATTTAGATACAAATACAAATGGTGAGCACAGAGCATTTGTGGTAACCGGAAACTACGAGGAAGTTTTTCCTCTAGATATTTATCCACTTCAATTACTAAAGGCTTGTATGGTTCAAGATCTTGATGCAATGGAAGCTTTGGGTATGTATGAGGTTGCTCCAGAAGATTTTGCGTTGACCGAGTTTGTATGTGTTTCAAAACAACCACACCAAGCAATCATTCGTAAAGGACTTGACTTAATGCACGAAGAAATAGGATAAGAGCAATGGGATTAAAAGAAAAATTACACGGAATTAAAGAAGATTTCAAAGGCAAGAAAATGGCTCCTGCATTTAATGCGTTGCATACATTTTTATATACGCCTGATGAAACTACGCATAGTGGTGGTCACGTAAGAGCGGTTGATGATCTTAAGCGTACTATGAATACAGTTATTATGGCACTTATACCAGTGCTTATATGGGGTATTTTTAATACAGGGTATCAGCATTATTCAGCTGTAGATGCAGCGCAAGGAGTTATTAGAGAGGCTAGTTTATTTGGCAACTTTTTTACTTGGGATAATTTTATAATGGGAGCTTGGACAGTTCTTCCTCTTGTAATAATATCTTATGCTGTAGGTCTGGGAGTAGAATTTATATTTGCTGTTATTAAAGGACATGAGGTTGAAGAAGGTTACTTAGTGACCGGGATGCTAGTTCCTTTGATTGTACCGGTAGATATTCCATTATGGATGCTTGCTGTAGCAGTTATTTTTGGAGTTGTTATAGGTAAAGAAGTTTTTGGAGGTACAGGGATGAATATCCTAAATCCTGCTTTGACTATTAGAGCATTTTTATTCTTTGCATATCCTACCTGGATGAGTGGGGATAAAGTATGGGTTCACGGTGCTAAAGCAGCAGAAGGTGGAGCAGATGCAATATCTGGAGAAACAATCTTAGGGGCTTATGCTCAAAACTCTTCGGTAGTTTATGACTTCTCAGATAAATTCTTTGGTTTTATACCAGGATCAATTGGTGAGACTTCAACATTTCTAATTATTCTGGGAGGTTTGTTTTTAATGTTTACAAAAATTGCAAGCTGGAGAATAATTTTAAGTGCCATCGTAGGTGCAGCAGTAATGGGATTAATTTTCAATGGAGTTGTTGATCAAGGTTGGATAGGTGAAGGAAACACGTTTTACGGTCTTATGAGTACTCCATTTTGGGAGCATCTAGTAATAGGTGGTATTGCATTCGGAATTGTTTATATGGCAACAGACCCAGTGTCTGGATCGCAAACCAATACAGGTAAATACTGGTACGGATTTTTAATAGGTTTCTTTTCTATTATGATTCGTGTATTCAATCCGGCGTTTCCTGAAGGTGTATTCTTAGCAATTTTGTTAATGAATGTTTTTGCTCCTACGATAGATCATTATGTTGTTCAGGCAAATGTGAAGAAGCGTATGAAACGTCTAAAACTTAAAACTGCTTAATCATGGCAAATACAGATAAAAATAGTTACACAATCATCTTCGCAGTTGTGATGGTGCTTGTGGTAGGATCGCTACTTGCTTTTACAGCATCTAGTTTAAAGCCTGCAATTACAGAAAACGAGCGTTTTGAAAAGCAACAAAACATCCTTTATGCAATGGGCATAAATGAGAATGTTGAAGGTGCAGTGAATTTTATTCCTACAGATAAGGTAGAAGCAGAATTCAGCAAATACATAAAGGAACAATTAGTAATTCAAAACGGTAAAATTTCTAAAGATACTGCTGCATATTTAATAGATCTTAAAGGTCAGCTTGCAGAAGATAAAGAAGATCGTAAACTTCCTTTATTCATTGGTGAAAAAGAGGGTGAGAGCTACTATATAATTCCTTTATACGGTAAAGGTCTTTGGGATGCTATCTGGGGGTTTGTATCATTAGATAAAAACTTTGTAGTTCAAGGTGTTTATTTTGACCATAAAGGAGAAACTCCAGGCTTAGGTGCAAATATTAAAGAGCGCTATTTTATGGATGATTTTACTGGTGAAGAGATTATGTCTGGGACTCAGTTTGAAGGTATCAGCGTAGCAAAAGGTAATAATGATCCACTTAACGATCGTAAAGATGATGGTAAAGTTGATGCTCTTGCCGGTGCAACAATTACTGGAAACGGAGTTACCGCTATGATCAATAGTACGGTGAAATTATATATCCCATACCTTAAAGATTTAAAAATATAATTATGGCATTATTATCTAAAAAAGATAGAGGATTACTTTTAGATCCTCTTGCAGATAACAACCCTATTACAATTCAAGTATTGGGTATATGTTCAGCATTAGCAATTACTGCACAGCTTAAAGCTTCTATTGTAATGGGACTTTCTGTGGTGTTTGTATTGGCAATGGGTAACGTGGTTATTTCGCTTATGCGAAATATTATTCCTTCTAAGATTAGAATTATTGTACAGCTTGTTGTTGTAGCGGCTTTGGTAATTATTGTAGATCAAGTATTAAAAGCCTTTGCTTACGAGTTGAGTAAAACGCTTTCGGTATTTGTGGGACTTATAATTACTAACTGTATTATTATGGGGCGTTTTGAAGCTTTTGCTTTAGGAAATAAGCCTTGGAGATCTTTCCTTGATGGTATAGGAAATGCTGCCGGTTATGCATTGATCTTAATTATTGTAGGTTTCTTTAGAGAACTATTAGGTTCTGGTACTTTATTAGGATTTAAAGTTCTGGGAGACCCTATTACTAAAACTGGTTTGTACGCTATAGGTTATGAGAATAATGGCTTTATGCTTCTTTCTCCAATGGCTCTTATTGTGGTGGGAATTATCATTTGGATACAGCGTTCTAGGAATAGCGCACTAATTGAAGAAAATTAAAGATTCTGATTGGAGTTAATACTCCTTTCTAACTTCTTAAATAAAAAAAATGGAACACGTAGAGTTATTTTTTAAGTCAATTTTTATTGACAATATGGTATTTGCAACGTTCTTAGGAATGTGTTCTTATCTTGCGGTATCTAAAAAAGTTACTACAGCTGTAGGACTTGGAGCTGCTGTAATATTTGTACTAGCGGTAACCGTACCTATGAACTGGCTGCTAGATCAATATGTATTGCGTCCGGGAGCTCTTAAATGGTTAGGTGCTGAGTATGCAGACTTTGATTTAAGTTTCTTATCATTTATTCTCTTTATTGCCACTATTGCTACAATGGTTCAATTAGTAGAGATCGTAGTTGAGAAATTTGCGCCGGCTTTATACACATCATTAGGTATATTTTTACCTCTTATTGCTGTAAACTGTGCTATTCTTGGAGGATCACTATTTATGCAATCAAGAGATATTCAGACCCTTGGTTTAGCCTTTAACTATGGCCTTTCTTCAGGTATAGGCTGGTTTCTTGCTATTCTTGCTATTGCAGCTATTCGCGAAAAAATTAGATATTCAAATGTACCCGCTCCATTAAGAGGTTTAGGAATTACATTTATTATCACAGGTTTAATGGCGATTGGGTTTATGAGTTTTGGTGGAATGCTTACAGGTGGTGATGAAACTACTGAAGAAACAGATGAACTAGCAAAATCTCAAGTTCAAAACACAGTTACTGATTCTGAAACAGAAGTGCCTTTAGCCGAAGTTTCTAAAGAAATAAATACTAAATAATATGTTTTTAGCAGCAAGTACAGGAGGAGTAGTAGCGGCAACCGTAGTAGCCTTTTTAGTGTTGACTATTGTATTAGTAGGTTTACTACTTTTTGCAAAAGAGAAGCTTTCTCCATCAGGTCCCGTTACTATTACTATAAACGGAGAAAAGAAAATTGAAGTAGATTCTGGTAGTTCACTACTTTCTACATTAGGAGGTAAAAAAGTATTTTTACCATCAGCTTGTGGTGGTGGTGGTACTTGTATTCAATGTGAATGCCACGTACTTGAAGGTGGTGGAGAAGCATTGCCTACAGAGACTCCACATTTTACACGTAAAGAACTAGCATCAGGTGCACGTCTAGCTTGCCAGGTGAAGGTAAAGCAGGATATGAACATTACGATACCAGAAGAGGTTTTTGGTATTAAAAAATGGGAAGCAACTGTTGTTAGAAATTATAATGTGGCATCATTTATTAAGGAATTCGTTGTTGAGATTCCTGAAGATATGGATTACAAAGCCGGTGGATATATTCAAATTGAAATTCCTGAAACTACTGTTAAGTTTTCAGATATGGATATTACCGCGCATCCAGAAGAGCACAGTGATCCAGATAAATTTAAAGATGAGTGGGAGAAGTTTAAGCTTTGGCCACTAGTAATGAAGAATACCGAAGTTGTAGAGCGTGCATATTCTATGGCATCTTACCCGGCAGAAGGTCGTGAGATTATGTTGAATGTGCGTATTGCAACGCCTCCATTTGACCGTGCAAAGGGTGGATGGATGGATGTTAATCCTGGTGTTGCTTCTTCATATATTTTCAGTAGAAAAGAAGGTGATAAGGTTACTATTTCTGGTCCTTACGGAGAATTCTTCATCAACGAGTCTGAAGCAGAAATGCTATACGTAGGTGGTGGAGCAGGTATGGCGCCTATGCGTTCGCACTTATATCATTTATTTAAAACCTTAAAGACAGGTCGTAAAGTAACTTATTGGTATGGTGGTCGTTCTAAGCGTGAGCTTTTCTACCTTAAACACTTCCGTGATCTTGAAGAAGAGTTTGATAACTTTAAATTCTATTTAGTTTTATCTGAACCTTTAGAAGAAGATAACTGGAAAGAAAAATCAGATATCCACGGAGAAGGAGATGGTTTTGTAGGATTTGTGCATAATGCAGTAATAGAACAATATTTAAGTAAGCACGAGGAGCCAGAAGAAATTGAATTGTATTTCTGTGGACCTCCACTTATGAATAAAGCTGTTCAGAAAATGGGTGAAGACTTTGGAATTCCAGACGAGAATATTCGTTTTGATGATTTCGGAGGTTAATTTTCAAACTTCAAACTATAAAAAAAGCCGCTACCAATGTAGCGGCTTTTTTATGTGATATATATATATTGTTTTGCAAAGGATTTTTCACTTATAAATTTAGACATGCTATCTTTGTTTTATGGCAGAACTATTAGATAAACAGGAGCTTCATAATCTTGCGATGAATATCGTAGGTAAAGATCTGGAAGAGCAAGGTTTTGAGTTTTTAGGTGTGAATTCTCAGCTAAAGCGGAATCCGCAATTTGTAGCATTACGAGATAAGAAATTACATTTTGTCATTGTTAGAGCTGTCAGTTATCCTGAGGACGCTAATGATTATGATCCTTTTTTTATGAATGAGATTAAACAACACGCAGATAAGTTTAATGCTAAAACATTTTATGCCGGAGTAGGTTTAGGTAGTGCAGACGACTATGGTAAGCCTGTAGAGAAAGGAACTTCATATACAGTTATATACAACGGACTTCAAGTAATTAAATGATGAGATTAGTTTTATTAGGATTTATTTTTAGCTTTCTTATAAGCTGTGATTCAGAACCTCAATTGGTCGAGTTAGCAGGTGAAGCTTTAGGAACAGGCTATCGCGTTCAATTTTATAGCTCAGAACGTTTTGAAGTTGTTGAGAAGTTTGATTCTACTATTGCAGCAATAAATAAATCGATGAGTACGTATCTCGAAGATTCTGATATCTCAAAAATAAATGATGGCGATACTACTATTGTTATTGAGCCTATGTTTAGAGATGTTCTTGCACTCTCTCGCAAAATATATAATGCAACGGATGGCTATTTTGATCCCACAGTGGGAATATTAGTCAATGCATATGGTTTTGGTCCAGAGAAGCAAATAAAGGTGCTTGATAGCGTGGTATTAGATTCTTTAAGGGCTTATGTCGGATTAGATAAGATTAAGCTATCGCGCGAAGGAAGAATTATAAAAGAGAATAAAGCAGTATATCTTGATTTTAATAGCATTGCTAAAGGGTACAGCATCGATAGGTTAGGGAAAATGCTTGAAAATAACGGTGTTGAAAATTACCTCATTGAATTAGGAGGAGAATTATTTGCAAAAGGGAAAAATTTAGATAAAAATCAGACGTGGCGTGTGGGTATTGAAAATATCGATTCTCCTTTAAATAACCGTGAATTTACTGAAGCTGTAGAATTGCAGAATAGAGGAATGGCAGGTTCTGGTAATTACAGGAAGTTTAGAATTGACTCGACTACAGGAAAACGTTATGTGCATACTATCAATCCGCTAACTGGTAAAGCCGAAAAAAGCGACATATTGAGCGCTACAGTTATCGCAACAACTTGTGCTGAAGCAGATGGTTTTGCTACAGCCTTTATGGCGCTGGGATTAGAGAAGTCAAAACAAGTTTTAAATAGGCATCAGGATATTGAAGCCTATTTTATATATGCCGATAAGGATAGCACAGCGATTTTTAAGTCTAAAGGCTTCTCAAATTTCATAGTTAAATAAATCTACTTATAGCATACAGGTAAAATTTCACCAGTTGCAAGGCGGTATCTATCGGTTTTTTCTGGAGTTAATTGGTTTGTATAATCAACCTCTTCTACTTTAAAACCTATAGATCTTAATTTATCAAAATAATCAAGACCATAAACACGCACGTGATCGTACTGACCAAAAATTTCAGCACGTTTTTTAGGATCTGTGATACTATTATCCTCAAAAGTAGTTGCACGGTTTAAATCTTGAGGTATTTGTAAAATAGCCATTCCACCAGGTTTTAAAACGCGATAAAGCTCAAGCATTGCCTTTTCATCATTCGGTATATGTTCTAAAACATGATTACAGAAGATAATGTCATACGTATTATCATCAAAAGGCAGATCGCAAATATCTGCTTTCACGTCGGCAAGGGGAGAATTTAGATCCGTAGTCGTGTAATCTAAGTTCTCCATATTTCTGAAGCGTTTATAAAAAGCTTGTTCAGGCGCAAAATGCAACACCTTTGATTTTGCTGAAAAGAAATCGGTCTTTTGAATAAGGTATAACCAGAGCAGTCTGTGTCGTTCTAAAGATAATGTAGAGGGAGAGAGTACATTTTCCCGTTGTTTTCCATAACCATAAGGTAAAAACTTTCGAAATGTTTTTCCATCTATAGGATCTTCATAACGCTCCCCTTTTAGACCTAAAGCAAGAATAGGTCGAGCTATATAGCTTAATCTTATAAGAAGTGGACGAGGGACCACGTTGAGGATACGCTTAAAGAGTTGTGCAATCATACTTTTAGATCACCCCAGTTTTCTCCGGTTTTAATTCGATGTAATTGCATCTCTGAAACTCCAAATTGTTTAGCTAATACCTTAAGACGCGTACGACGATTAGGATCTAGCAATTTCTTTTTTAAAATGGTAGCTTCAGCATACGTTAACTTCGTATAGTGCCGCTCACCAGAGGTACGCCTTTTAATGTCAAGCGGACTTGTTTTCTGATGTGCATAGCGCTCTTGATGCGTTGCCCATTTTAGATTTTCAATTCTATTGTCTTTTTTATCGTGGTTAAGATGAAGAACAGCGGTCTCTTCATCTGTTGCCTTTAAAAAAGCTTTGGCTAATAATTTATGTAAGTAGTAATTTTTACGCTTACCATTTGCCAGTTTTGCACTTACAGTTACATAGCCGTGAATATGTCCTCCCTTTATAAGAGTGCCTTCCGGGCTTTTGTTGTAACTACGTATGCGACCATAATTAGAAAGTCCTATAGTATAATTTTCTTCCCAATTATCCTCACGGTATTTGATCCATGTTTCTAATTGCATTGTATGTAGGGGGTGTTATTAATATGCTAATTTGTAATAGCCTGTGCTCTAAAAGCATCTTCTTCGTTACTTGTTATGCCCAAGGCATCATAAATATACTTAAAAGTTGAAAGAAGTTCTGGTTTACCATCTACTAATGCAACATCATGCTCAAAATGAGCACTTGGCTCTCCATCACGAGTAGTAATAGTCCAACCATCATTATGCTGTTTTATGCGGTGAGTACCTCGGTTTACCATTGGCTCTATGGCTACGACCATTCCTTCAATAAATTTTTTACCACGACCACGCTTACCGTAGTTAGGCATTTCTGGATCTTCGTGCATTTTTGCTCCCAGACCGTGCCCTACTAATTCTCGTACGATGCCATAACCGTGATCTTCACAATATTTCTGAATTGCGTAACCTACGTCGCCTACGCGATTTCCGTGTTTGAATTCGGCTATACCTTTATAGAGCGACTCTTTTGTTACTTCAAGTAATTTTTTTGTTCTAGGATCTACTTCACCTACTTCAAAGGTATAAGCATGATCTCCATAAAATCCATTTTTTAACGCTCCACAATCTATGGATATTATATCTCCTTCCTCCAAAGGCTTTGAGTTGGGAATACCATGAACCACCTGCTCATTGGGGCTCATACATAACGAATTTGGGAAATCATATAAACCTAAGAAACCCGGGATTGCCCCGTGATCTCTAATGCAAGTCTCAGCAATTTTATCTAAATGTAATGTGGTTACACCCGGTTTAACTTCAGATGCGAGAGCTCCCAGAGTTTTAGAAACTATTAGGGCGCTTTCTCGCATTAGCTCTATTTCTTCTCTGGTTTTTGCTATAATCATGTGTGTATATTTTACAGGCGCAAAGGTACAAAGAATACCTATTTTAGTTGAAACAAATATTCAGAATGATTCAAGGTCATTATGAGGAACAAAACGTACTTAAATTGAATCAGGATCAGTAACTAATGTCTTAAATAGATTTGCCTTTGCTTTATAATATTTGTTTGTGATTTCAATTTTTTTTAATTGAGAATCGATAAGTTTTAACTCTCTGGTATTTATTAAAAAAATCGAACTTTCTCCTACTTGATATTTACGCTCTTCGGCATATAACATCGTTTCATAATTATTTACTAGATCAGCGGCTAACTCATTTTGTTCTTTAAGAACCTGAAGCTCTGTAGTGACCGCTTTTAATTTATTTTGAAGTTCTAATTTTGAGTTTGCAAAATCAAATTCTGAATTTTGCACTTTTAATTTTGCAAGTTTTAAATCACCGCGTTCTTTTCTAAGAAATAGCGGCATTTTAAAACGAAGACCGGCTTTATAATTTTGCGTATAAAAGGAATCTAAATTATCTGCCTCAGAGGTTATAAAGTTGTAATTAAGGTCAATTACCGGTAGGAGACTATTAGCTTTTAACTGTCTCTCAAGTTGAAGGGCTTCAATTTTATAATTAAGACTGCGTATTTTAGGATGCTCTTCGAGTTGAAAGTTTTGCAAATCAAAACCTGTTGTATTTAAAACTTCATCAATAATGAGATCTAAATCGTCCTGCGGAAAAATACCATCTTGAAGTTCGACAGGAATATTATTTCCTACCCATAAAAAATTAGAAAGCTCTAGTTTGCTTTTTAAATAATCTAATTGAGCTTCTCTTAAATTAAGTGCTCTACTTTGCACACTTATTGTTGCTTCCGTTGTATCTATAAGCGGTTTGTCGCCAGCTAGTGCGCTACTTTTGATTCCTCTAAAACGTACTTGAGAATTTTCAAGAAAACGTTCATAAAGCTTCGTTTTTTTATAAGCCTGAAGCCATTCAAAATAGGTTATAGATGCCTGATAAAGAACCGTATTTACTGCTATCTGTAAATCAGCTTCAGCTTGACGACTATAAATTTTCGCTTGTCTTAAAGTAGTCATACGATCGTTTATCCATAAACCTTGGCCTAATGATGCAGATATTCCGGCAGTATATAAACCATTTTCAGGCACCGTATTTTGCGGATTTAGATAATATCCATCATCATCTTCAAACTGCGCTTTCAAATCGATTCCATACCAGGTGGGTATTTTAAAGGTGGCATTAAGCAAATTGTAATATTCGGTCTCTTTAAACACCTTTTGGTCAAAGTCAACTTCAATTTTAGGATCAAAACCGCCCCGCGCTTTTAATAATTTAGCTGCCCCGGTTTCAGTTAGGAGATTAGCTTGTTTAACGATGGGATGATTTTCTTTTACAAGAATTAGAAAATCTCTAAATGTCAACGTTTCCAGAGAATCTTCCTGAGCATTTACTGCCATCCCCAGAAAAATAAATAAGTAGGGTATAAATCTCTTCATCATTTCTTAGTAGTTTCGGCATCAGCTTTTGGGGTATAATAATCTGGAGGAAATCCATTAAGTTTTCTCCAAAGCTCATACCAGATAGGAACATCTTCTAATAGTGCCATTGTATTTGCTCCAGAACCTACGCGCAAAGCTTCTGGCCAGGATTGTTCTTCTTTGTCTGGTGCTAGTAAGATTCTGTATTTTCCGTTAGGGCTAATATAATTTTCTATTGCTACCACGCGCGCTCCAAAAGTACCAAGAGAATTATTTGGCCAACCGCTAAATACAATTGAAGGCCATCCATCAAACTGAACTCTAACCTTTTCATCTAGATGTATAAGAGGTAAGTCTATAGGTTTAACATAGGTTTCTACAGCTATATCATAGTTTGAAGGGGTGATACCTACGAGTTTTTGACCTTCTTTAAAAGTCTCACCGATACCACCAATAATCGCTTTATTAATATAACCGGCTTGAGGAGCGCGTATGTAATACAAATCATTACGTATTTCATAATTCGTACGGCTATTCTCAAGTTTGCTTACTGCAGCTTCAGAATCGTACTGTGCAGATTGTGCTGTTGCTCTATCACTTTGTGCTTTTGATATTTTATCTGCATAAGTAGCTTCAAGTCGACTCAACTCAATTTGTGCATTAAGTAACTCATTTCTGGAAGCTAATAGTTTATTTTCTTGCGAGATTAGTTTTGCTTCTGTTTCCTGTAATTTGAGACGTTTTTCTTCTACATCTGTGACTGCTTTTAAGCCTTCTTGTTGTAAGCTTAGCGTACGCTCATATTGACGTTGCGCAATACTTAAATTAGTTTTTGAGGCTTCATAATCTATACTGTCACTTTTAATTTTTAAACCGGCTTGAATACGTTTATTCTCTGCCTGTTTTAATTTTAAAATCCGTTCATTATTAAGAGCTGCAATTTGATTACCTAGGGCTGCCACTTTTTGACTGTATGACTCGACAGAATTTGCTTTAGCTCGAACTTGTAAATCTGTACGGGCAACCAGATCGGGGTCAAAATATTCATTTTTAATTTCTGAAATAAAAAGTATGGTATCTCCTTTTTCTACAAAATCACCTTCACGTACGTACCATTTTTCGACCTTGCCGGGAATAGGGGATTGTATAGTTTGAGGACGTTGTTCTGGAGTTAAAGTTGTGACATAACCCACAGATGAGATAGTCTGTGTCCACGGAAGGAATACGATAACAATAAGTATAATTGCAAAAACAGCTAAAAATCTATTAAAGTAAGCGTAGTGCTCTTTCTCTAAAACCTTTTTTGAAGATTTATAGCTCGAGAGATCCACCTTTTTATTTAATTTATTGTGTGATATATTGAGCATAGCAGTTTAATTTGAAGTTGAAGATGTTCCATTTTCAAGCCATATAACACGTTCACAGTATTCTTTCCAGAGTGGATTTTGACTAGAAATGATAATAGACCAGCTATTAGATTTATCAAAGAGAAACTCTATTATACGTGTTTTCTCTTCTGCTGAAAAACGCGTTAAGGGTTCTTTTAAGATGAGCACTTTAGGCTTACGAACAATACTTCGGGCGAGTACGATTTTATTTGAGATTGTTTCTGACAAGAATTTTCCTTCAGGCTTTAAAGCGGTATTTATTCCCAATGGTTGATTCTTGATATAATCTGTTAAGCCCACATTAGTTATTGCCCAATCAATATCTTCTTGCGGAATGGTTGTATCTCCAAAAGTGAGGTTTTCTAAAAGTGTACCTTCAAACGGAGTCTCATCTGGAAATGATTGTCCCAATAGTGCACGATAATGATTAAGATTTATACCTTTTAGAGATTTGTTATTTACATATAAATCACCTTCAGTAGGCTCTAAAATTCCTGCAATAATTTTTAATAAAGTCGATTTTCCAGAGCCATTGGGTCCGTTAATTAGCAAATGTTCTCCAGGTTTTAAAGTAAATGAAATGTCTTTTAAAATGGAGATATTATCGCGATTATCTATATAACTTATTTTATTGAGTTCTAGGGTAAGTGCGGTATCATCATTAAAGGGAGTTGCTAAATCCTGAGGCTCTAATTCTTTATCTACAACTTGACCTATTTTTTCTAATGCAGTAAGTAAATCATAGAAATTTTCAAGACCAAGTATTAATTTCTCAACCGAGTTAATAATGAGAAGAATAATAATTTCGGCAGCTACAAACTGTCCTATATTCATTTGTTGATTAAGAACTAGAATCCCACCTATAAGTAATAAACCGGCAGTTACCAGAACCTTAAAACCTATCATTTGAATAAACTGAATGCGTAAAATTCTAAAGTGACTTTCACGCGAATCAATATAATCACTTACTAATGTGTCATTTTTATTCAAAGCTAGACTTGATTTTCCTGAAAGCTTGAAGCTTAACAGGGTGCGGGCAATTTCCTGAATCCAGTGAGCAATTTTGTATTTATACTTAGACTCAGAGAGGCTGGTTTGCAATCCTGTATTTCCGGTAAATTTAAAAACCAGATAAATAAGAAGTACGAGTAAGATTCCGTAGAAAATGAAAAAAGGATGGTAAAAGGATAGGAGAATTAACCCAAATATGATCTGAACCATCGCTGCCGGAAAATCGAGCACAAGCTTGTACAAACCTTTCTGAATGGTAAGAACGTCAAAAAACCGATTAGCTAATTCAGGCGGATAATAATCTCTAAGCTCGCTCATTTTAATTTTAGGAAAGCGGTATGTAAATTCAAATGAAGCACGTGTGAATATTTTTTGCTGAATATTTTCAACTATTCGTATTTGCATCAACTGCAATGCTCCTACAAAAGCAACACCTAATGTTACTAATACTACAAGAACAATCCAGGAAGTACTTATCTGTGCACCTTGTATTAGGTTTACAATTGCTTGAATACCTAATGGTAACGAGAGACTCACAATCCCGGCGAAAATTGCATAATATAGGATCTGTAAAAAATCTTTACGCTCTAATTTTAATAGCCCTATAAAGCGTTGCCAAGGCGTGTATGTATTCTTATCCATAGGTAGGTAATTATGAATTTAAAAGTTTTGTAGTAAGATGTATAAAGTATTGAGTAGGAGTTGTGCTTGCGCTACAATCTGTCAAAGATTTAAAATGATCTTTTAAAAAATGCTGGTGCAAAGAGCCAGAAAGTATGGTACTTGCCAAACTTGCGGGATATTGATAGTCTGAATTTACATCACTTATAAGCTCTTTTAATCTTCCAGATAAACGTTTGTATATTACAAAATACCCTTCCTTATTTTCATCATCAACCTCTTTAGTGAGATAGGATTTTGAATATTCATTAACCACAATTTTATTCAGAGCAACCTCATTAATGTGGGAGAATAATTGATCTTGTTCTACTTCACGGGTAAGAATTTCGATTGCTTTATTCAATTTTTCTGAAGTATCTTTTATATTAATTGTGGCAAATACCAGTTGATATTCTTTCCAACCCCAATACCAAGAAGTTAAATAAACCAGCAGCTTATGTTTATTTTCAAAATATCTATATATAGAACTTTCGTTAGAACCTATACGTTCTCCTAGCTTTTTGAATGTAAAATTATCAAACCCTAGTTCGTCAATAAGAATAATACCATCTTGAATAATACGCTTACCCAGATTTGAAGACTCCGGATCCTTAAGATAGATGCCTTCATTAATGGTAATCTTTATATTCTTAAGCAACTCATTCATAAAAATTATTTTGATTGCAAATATAATAGTAATACTATTAATTTAGAATGTTTCACACTTATTTAACTCCTAACCAGTTCGTGGTATTTTGATTTAGGTTTTTTAAGTTAGTAAGAAAACAGCTTAATTAATATGTAGTAGTCATATCATCATCGACCACGATTATAAAATCGGCTTGATTGATGTATTGATTTTCGAGGGAGTCTAATTCCTTTTGTGAAACACTGGATATCGTTACGCATTTAAGTGTGCTATCAAGTTGTTTTAAATACCAGCCGATTCCTTCGTGAAAATCACTATGAAAAGAACCATTATAGTGTATAAAGAGGTTTTGATTTTTGCGATTTTTTATAATAAAGTGCGCCATTGTAGCATCTTTAATCGCTTGCGCCATAACTAACTTTGGACTTCCGTGATCTCCCATCATTTTTAAAATTTCCTGATATCGCGGTAATTCAGGTTTGAAGAGGATAGGTAGCGGTGCAATAAAATCCTTTTCAGAAATTGAAAGAGTATCTAGAACTTCAAATCCATTTTTATAAACAAGCGAGGCATATTTACGCGGAATATTTGTTGCTATAAAATCAAAATTTTGAGATTTTGCGTAATCAATAAGTGGTTGATAATCTGTTTTATGATTAACCCACAGGCTAGCCGAACTTGTAAATTCTTTTATAGTAATACTATCATTTAAATAGGCTTGAAGCACCTCCTGATTATCTGCCTCAATCATTTCTGCGCCTAGTGTAAGACTCTTTTTGTAGCCAAGATCTTTTGTTATTTCAAGTTCTAACCAATGTATGATAGGGTTATCGTGCAATTCTCCAAATAGTACAATTTCGTTTGTTATTAGTGAGTCTATCATAGTTGAGTACTCTACTTGATTACCCGTGGCATCAAAAAGAGCGTATGCAGGTTTGTGTTGAGCTTGAGAAGAGGAGCTTAAAAAAATAGAAATCAGAGAGAGAATTAATAAAATACGCATTGTAATTTTTTAAGTTAAAAATATATGAATTAAATATGTGTTATTCCTTTTCAATCTTAATTTCTAATTGAAGTTTTTAGACTTAGGGTTGACTATATTTGCGTTTCAAATTTTTACCATGGTAAACACGTTTAAAGAGTTAGGCATCAAAGCCGATATAGTTAAAGGGCTTTCAGAATTAGGTATTGTAAATCCTACACCTATTCAGCAAGAAGTTATTCCTATTTTGTTACAGGAAAAAACACATCTTGTAGGACAGGCACAAACAGGAACCGGAAAAACTGCAGCCTATGGATTGCCAATACTTCAACAGGTGAATGCCAAGAAAAAATATATCCAGGCACTCATACTTTGTCCTACACGTGAACTGTGTCAACAAGTGGCAAAGCAGTTATTTAGATATACAAAATACACAGATAAAATTTTTACTGAAGCTATTTATGGAGGTGAGAAAATAGATATTCAGATAAAAAATTTAATGCGTCCTACCCATATAATTGTGGCTACACCAGGAAGACTTATCGATCTTTTAAATCGAAAAGTAATTGATCTTTCTAGCGTGAATACAGTTGTTTTGGATGAGGCAGATGAGATGCTGAGTATGGGGTTTAAGCAACAATTAGATGAGATACTTAACACGGTAAAAAATGTAGATAACAAGTGGTTGTTTTCTGCTACTATGCCACACGGAATACGACAGATTGTAAATGAGCATATGTCTGCTGAGGCACACCGTATTCAAATAAGTAAGGATGTTGTAAATAAAAACATAGATCACAAATTTCTACAGTGTGAGGAAACCGATAAATTACCAATTCTGTTAGACTTTTTAAGGTCAAGACACGAGGAGCGGGGAATCATTTTTTGCAAAACGAAAGCAGCTGCTACTAAACTTTCTAAACAGTTAATAGCAAAAAATATTGCTGCGGAAGCGCTTCAGGGAGATATGCTTCAAAAAGAGCGCGATAAAGTTATGCGCGCCTTTAAAAACGAAAGTTTACGATTATTGGTAGCTACAGATATTGCGGCTCGTGGTCTTGACGTTCAAGATTTGACTTTTGTAGTTCATTATCAAATGCCCGATCAAGAGGAATATTATACACACCGTAGTGGAAGAACTGCAAGAGCCGGCAAAGAAGGTCTTTCACTTGCTTTAGTGACAACTAAAGAGCTGCGAATTTTGAGAGGTTATGAGAAATCGTTGCAAATAGGCTTTGGTGAATTAAAGAGCAAGTAAACCAGTAATAAGTAAAACAAAAAAGGAGTTTCATTTAAGAAACTCCTTTTTTGTTTTTGCTAATCTGTAATGAATAGACTTACTTATTTTTAATAGACTGCAATTTATTCGCTTATGCGACGGCACTGGATTAGTGGCTTTCGATCACACGCTTTAAATCAGATCTGCTTAAAACCCCACTTTGTCGCCAAAGTTGTTTTCCGTTTTTAAATAACATAAGAGTAGGAACACCTCGTACTTGAAATTTTTGTGCAAGTGCTTGATTCTTATCTACATCTACTTTTATGATCTTAACTTTTTCACCAAGATCTTTTTTCACATCTTCAAGAATAGGAGCAAGGGTCTGGCACGGGCCACACCACGTTGCATAAAAATCAATCAAAACAGGCGTTGATGATTCGGTTAAGTTGCCAAAGGTTGTTTTCATACCTGCAAAGCTAGGAGTTTATTTTAATTCACAAAATGCTTTAACTACATCTTAATACTATCCTAAAGCTAGCGTTAAAGGGCGTTAAGAAAGTTTTGATGCCTAAGCATTTAAGGTAATTTGCAAATGAATAATCTAAATAAATGTCTCTTAGAGACTTTAAATAATTATACCTATAATGAATACAAGCAAAGAAAATATATTAGTAGCAGGAGCAAATGGTACCACGGGTAAGAAAATTGTGAGTTATCTAAAGGAATCACAATATTATAATCCGGTTGCAATGGTGCGTAAAGAAGAGCAACGTGAGCAATTTAAAATTCAAGATATAGACACAGTATTAGGTGACTTAGAAGAAGATCTTTCACATGTGGTAAAAGGTATAGATAAGGTAATTTTTGCTGCAGGTTCTGGCGGCAAAACAGGTCCTGAAAAAACGACAGCTGTAGATCAGGAAGGAGCTAAAGGTTTAATAGACGTTTCTAAAAATGCAGGCATTAAAAAGTTTGTAATGTTAAGTTCTATTAATGCAGATAAGCCAGAGAGTGGAGGAGAGCTACAGCATTATTTAGAAGCTAAGAAAAATGCCGATGATCACTTAAAGAAAAGCGGGTTATTATACAGTATTGTAAGACCTGGAACGTTAAAAGATGAAGAAGGAACGCGAAAAATAAATGCCGCTCATAAAGTCGAACACGGTAAAATTAGCAGAGACGATGTCGCATATACTCTGGTTCATGTACTTAATGATGACATTGCTCAAAATGCAGTGTTTGAAATAACTGAAGGTGAAGAGCGAATAGAAGATGCAATTAAGCAATTCTAGTATTTGAGCTCAAAGTAAAAAAAGGTCCTTATTTTAGATAAGGGCCTTTTATATGTTTCAGAATATGTAATTATAGGGTTTTCCTTTTTAGAGGAAGCCACTTCAAAACATATGCAACACCTAGCGCACATAAAATTCCAGCTACTGTTTGCATAAGATTGTTATCTAATAGAAAATAACCAATTATGGATAGAACTATAATGGATATTCCTTTAAGTTGTAGTGTATTCATAAGCATATTTCTAGGTGTTAATTACTTTCAGGTTGATCCTTTTTATATTTTTTATGCTGAATTTTTTTCTTCTCTAAAATCGCATAGAATTTCCGTGGTGAAATTTTTAGATCTTTAGTTATATCACTAACCTTTTTCTTCCCTTTTTATAGAGCTTAAGATTTTCATTTACATCTTTATTGAAGTAATAATCTTTCAGTTTATCAATAATTTGATATTCAGTGAGATTAGATTCAGATTTATATTTTTCTATTTCTAGCAGAATATTTGAAAGCTTACTCATATAAATAAGATTCTTTGTGTTTAATAATTTGAATTTACAGAAATAATTAAGTCTTCGACAATCTTATATAGTCAAATAAAAAATTGATTTAAGATATAGTTTCTAAAGCTTTTATAATATCATCTGGTTCAGAACGCGTTCTATAATCAACATTTACATAACTCCATTTTACGAGTCCATCCTTACCAATTACAAAAGTAGCGGGTATGGGTAATATGAGGCCGTTACCATTATTAATTTGTACTAAATCGAGTTTTCGATCTACGCGCATATGATCGAGTAAAAATTCTGGAACTTCCCAAGTGACGCCATATTCTGAAGCAATTTTTGCATCCTGATCTGACAATACCATAAATTCCATTTTGGCAATTTCACTTTCTGTTAAAGAACCATCCGGCACTTGCGGACTAATGGCAACTAACGTAGCACCTAACTGATGAATATCATTCAATCGAGCTTGGAGCGCTCTAAGTTGCAAATTGCAATAGGGGCACCAGTCACCGCGATAAAATGTTATAACCACAGGTCCTTTAGCTAGCAAGTCATCTAGAAGTATTTGTTTACCTTCCTGGTCTGGCAGTTCAAAATGAGGGGCTTGTTGACTTGTTTGTATAGCCTTATTGCCCAGATCTTTTTCCTTGGCTTCATTGATAATTTCATCAACACCTTTCATAAATTCCGGCTTAGCCTTTCTACCTGCAGCTATTTTTGCATGTTTGCTCTCTTAACTTTGTCATTAGTTTTATATTCAAAAGATTCTTTAACGCATATCATTATTGTGTTTCTGCAAAAGATCTAGTATCTAAACTAGTATAAGAAATCATTAATGAAACTTATTTGACAAGATAGCAAGTAAAGGTTAATTGTGGAATGGCTTAATACTATTAAATAAATTGATTGGTGATTACAGCTAAAAATACATAAGGTTGAGTTGATTCTAATTTTTATCTGAAATTAGTTCTTTTAAAAACTGCAACATTTCCCTGTATTTCCTATTTATAGTTTCTAGTTTCCGCTCTATAGACTCTAGGCGTCTTTCAATATTATCTAGGCGTTCAGAATTCATCATCATTTGGGGCTTTTTGATCCCGAAAAGTTAATGAATATAATTCGGCTAAATATAACTAATAATAATTTTAAGATATATTTAGTATCAATTTATTATTTATAAATATACTTAAAATATATAGATGTTGACTATTCGTTCTTTAATCGTTCAAGCATATCTTTCATTTTCTGAATTTCCTCTTTTTGAGTTTTGATAATATCTTGAGATAGTTTCTTTACTTCAGGATCAGTTAGGTTAGCTCTTTCACTAGTCAAAATAGCGATAGAATGATGTGGTATCATAGCTTCCATCCATAATTTATCTCCTACGA
Source organism: Leeuwenhoekiella aequorea (assembly GCF_004104375.1). GTDB lineage: Bacteria > Bacteroidota > Bacteroidia > Flavobacteriales > Flavobacteriaceae > Leeuwenhoekiella > Leeuwenhoekiella aequorea. Next base: position 6,209 of record NZ_QOVM01000009.1, on the reverse strand, counting down.
TGGGTTTTTGAGTTCTTACGAGAAATAAGGCAGATACAAATAATAAAAAGCTACCAGCTATAATTGCGATATTTTTCTTTTTATCGGTGTACATACCGCGCATAAAAAACCACATTATTACAGCCATTGTAGAAACTCCAAGGCACGTCATATAAAAGCGTGTAAGACTAAAGTAGACGTGATTTATATCATACGTGTTAAGATACATTGTTATGTACATCGCAACGAATGAGCAGCCTAACATTAATAAAAATTTAGTGTACATATTGGATGATTTGTTTTTCTGATTTTCCATAGTTTCAATTATTAATTATTTTAAAAGTGTGTCTTTATCGTTTATTATAGTGCTTTTAATGGGTTTTCCATTCACGAATTTAGAAGCTAAAGAGCTGAAACTTTCAGGAGCAAACAACGCAATGAAGTGTGGAGCATCTTTAATTTTGATTAAATTTAAAGGATTATCCTTTGGTAGTTTATTAAAGTGATTGATTGCTCCAGAAAGAGGAGTTTTGGGGTCTAGCGTTCCGTGTAAAATTAATGTCGGTGGCATGCTCTTGGGCACATTTGCAAAGTAATTGTCTTTCTGATAGGTAGGCATTGCATTATCTGCCATAATTTTAGGCAATATACTTGTAAACAGAAGATTTTCTGATTCTGCAACAATCTCCTTTGGTTTTAATGTTGGTCTCAAATTATTTTCTGAAGAAGATATTATTTGAACAAGTGGTATAGAGCTGGGAGACGATTTGTAATTGTTGCCATAATCTTTATAAAATTCTTCGATTTCCTTTAATGCATCATTTAGAGGTTCAACATTCTCATGATTCAAAGCATCAATAATCAAAGGAATTTTATTTCTGACTTTTGGGATATCGAGCATCATTCCAAATAGTATAGACAGTTCTTGTTTTGGTAATTTTTCGGCAAAATCCGGTTCAGTTTTAGATTTCTCAATTATGCTTTTTAATTGGGAAGTTAATGAGTTATCATCTTGAGAAATCAGCGTATCAAAACGTTTTAAAACAGAATTTCCTACCTCATTTACTATAAACGATCTGTGGCTCAAATCATAATTGGTATCATCCTGCAAGGGCACAAAAGAATCTAATATTACACCATCTAAGCTCGTATTGTCCAGTTGAAGTAAACGCATTATAAGTTGTGTTCCGTACGATACTCCGTATACATAGCGCTTGCCACTGCCACTTAAATCATTGATTAAAAAGCTCAGATCTTTTGCTGCATTAGTTATCGAGAAGGCTTGTACATAAGGAGTATTTGTATACATGTGGTTAAAGCACGATCCCCATTCATCATTTGCAAGGGCGATACCATTGGGTGAATCTACAGATTCTTCTTTAGGGCAAATTTTTCCGGAAAGTCCAGTTCCCCTATGATCTGGAATATAAATATCTAAATGAGGAAAAGTTTCTGAAAATAATGTGATTAACGGATATAAACTAGCTCCAGATTCCCCAGGACCTCCTGAAATTAACCAAATGGAACCAGCTCTTTTTTTTAATGCCGGGAATTTCCTGATAAATATTTCAATGGAATCGTTGTCTGATTCTTTATGATTTAATGGAACTTTTACTGAGGTACAGAGTGAAGAATTGATTGCATCTGTGTCATTATAATCATTACATTTTGTAAACTGAGCGTTTACGTTTATTGCAAGTAATAATACTAGTAACAGTGCCGGAGAAGTACTTTTTAACATTTTATTTTTTTTAAATTTCATCTTAATACCAATTTTCACAAATAAGGGTATCCTATGTAATTTCAAATTTTATAAAATGTGTAATATCGTAATTTTTATTTATTATTGGTGATTATAACTCTTGAGTAATTATATGAGATCAATAACTTTCACAGTTTATTAAGGAAATCAAATTGAGATGCGTAATAATTTCTCGACGGAACAGAGGAAGATTAAAGCACAAAAATTTTTCGGTTATGCAATTCTGAGTGGATTAGGATATAGTGGATTTCGCCGTAAATGTGGTGTTAGCGGTAGTACTTTTTACTCAATAAAAAGAATGTCTAAATTCAATAGGGGAAATATTAGTTTTGTTCTTAAATAGTTTACTAAATGAAGCAGGATACTCAAAACCTAATTCAAAGGCAATTTCACTCACGCTTAATTGGGTAGTTGATAATTTTTCTTTGGCTTTTTCAATTATTTTGTTCTGAATATGTTGTTTTGTACTCTGTCCGCTTACAATTTTTAAAGTACTACTCAGGTAATTAGGTGAAAGATTTAAATCGTTTGCAATTTGAGTAACCGTAGGAATTCCATTGTCCAGGATTCCATTGTCATCAAAATATAAGTTTAGTAGTTCTTCTAGTTTCGCTAAAATTTGATGATTATTAATCTTTCTTGTTATGAATTGTCGCTCATAATATCGTTGAGCAAAGTTTAAGAATAGTTCAATTTGAGAGATAATTATACTTTCACTAAACTTGTCAATATTGGATTGATATTCCTGTTGTATGCTTTTTAGTAATTGTTCTAAATTGAGTTCTTCTTTTTCGGAAAGAAAGAGAGCTTCATTTACTGCATAGCCAAAAAAGTCATATTTTTTTATTGATTTTCCCAATTTTGTATTCCATAAAAAATCTGAATGTACAAGTAAAAGCCAACCAGATGCATTGACTTCTATATTTTGATTTATTTGAATTTGTAAAACCTGATTAGGTGCAATAAATGACAAAACACCTTCATCAAAATCATACTTCTGTTGCCCATAATTGAATTTTTCATTTACATTCCGTTTTAAACCAATAGAGTAGAACTCCTGAATCCATTTAATCTCTTTTGTGTCTGTGGGATATTTTACGTTACTGTAATCTACCAGACTAATCAAAGGGTGTTCGGGTTTTGGTAGATTGCAGTATTTGTGAAAATCGCTTATCGCTTTAAAACGGAATGTGTTTATCATTTGTTAAATATAAATTATTATTTTTCTTTATATAATATCATACCTGCGTGATAAAGAATACCGTTTTTAAATTCTCCATCTGCAGTAAAACCTGTATCATCTTTATATTCAATATGGTTTCCAGTTATACAATAATCACCCTGGTAGGCACTTTTTCGGTTTCCTCTGGCTTCATTATAACGGTTGTTGGGCAGTAATTCGTGACGTATGTTTCCATCCTTGGTTACCCACATTCCTATATATTCTCTCGTTTCCTCTATCGTCATATGCATTTAAAATTTAAATATTAAATCCTGTGGATATTCCTAAAGTGTTGTTTTCGTTCATAGCTTTCTGGATTATATCTATTTTTAGGTTAGCATAATGATATGCATCTTCTCCCATAAAAAAATGAACTGGTGGATGCTCTTGTTCACTCAGAGTAATCAAAACTTCAGCACCATTTTCTGGATCGTTGGGTTGATTACCATTAATTTCTTTTAAATGCGCTTGTTCCATTTCACGAGCTGTTTTATAATCTTCAATTGAACTATTAGGTGTTTTAACAGAACCTTCTGATAAAAAATTGGTTCTAAAATATCCTGGATATACCAAAGTTGTATATACTCCAAATGGTTTCATTTCTTCTGCTAAAGCCTCTGTAAAACCTGCAACAGCAAATTTTGTAGAACAGTAAATACCGAAACCTGCAAAATTTCCTGTATAACCACCTATAGAAGCGATATTAAATATGTGTCCAGATTTTTGTTTACGCAAGTACTGTGTAGCATTTCTAATTACGTTTAGAGAACCAAACACATTTACTTTAAAATTATCTTCTACTTCTTCTGCTGAAAGCTCTTCTAAAGTTCCAATTTGGCTGTAACCTGCATTATTAACTAAAACATCAATTCTACCAAAATGACTAATCGTAGCTTCGATAGCAATCTTAACATTTTCATTTTCTGTTAAATCCATTTGAATTGGTAAGAATTTTTCATTTTCTTCTCCAATTTCATTAATTAAGGCTTGTTTGTTTCTTGAAGTAGAGGCAACATTATAACCTTTTAAAAGAAGTTTTTTAGTTAATATTAATCCTAAACCTTTAGATGCTCCTGAAATAAACCATACTTTTTTTGTGTTCATATTCTTAAATTTAGATTATGGTACAAAATTGACTTATTCCAGTACTTTTCACTTTTCCAAATCTAAGAATGATATGGTCAAATCTATTTTATCTGTAGATTTTTGATCGTACTACCACTCACGATCTCGTATAACCGTCAGTTACGGGATTAAAGTTAATGATTTTCGGTTAAGAAATTACGTTAACAATTCCGAGTGGATTCGGACGTAGTCGAATCCGCCGTAATTGCGGTTATACATTGTTGTAACCAGTTTTTTATTCCACTTTTTCATAGTAATGATTCAAATCGTAATTCAAAATAATTTTAGGTTTCTCAAAAATCTTATTGCTGAAGTACGTATGATATCCTGCTTTTCCCATTTCATATTCATAATGTAGTTCAATTTCAGAGTTTAGCAATCCGTAGTTTACATCATAAGTTCCGTCTCCGTAAAATTCGCTCGAAAAAGTTCCGTCAGATTTTAAATTCAGAGTGTCCGCTTTATGAGGTGTTTCAACACAGCAAGGTTCGTTTCTGTAATTGGTATTTGCATAAATTCCGACTACACTATTTTTCGTCATAGGAATATTACATCGCAATATTAAAATTCCGACGATTAAGATTATTCCAATTCCGAATAGTATGCGTTTCATTGCTCAAATTGGTTACAACGTTACAGGTATGTGTCGTTGCGGAACAAGTCCGTAGGACCGTTCCGCGTTGTGTGAAGATAACGAAACTCTCGAGATTTTTCGGTAGAAAAATCCGCAGCAATGACCCATACCTTCTGTTACAGGTCGTTTTATTTTTAAAGGTGTGCCGGAATCTGGCAAAAGGGGAAAAGAAAAAAAAGCGCTGCTTAGGTATCGATTAGATTCGAGTAAAGTCCGCTTAACCCGTGAGCTTTTTTTTTGCATCGAATAGTTACAGAACTAACCAAACAACTAAATCCATTCCCACCTTTCTAGAGTCCGCTATCCGCAAGCCAAAATAGGCAAATACGCCAAAAAAAAGCATTCATCCGTTCTGCTTACATCCGAGTAAAGTCCGTCACTAGAGCGGCTTTTTTTCTTACTTTAAGTCTCATAATTCAGCAAAAGAGTAGGGGAATATGCTGACAGCAAAAAGCTGCTCTTAAATCACCTGTAACGTGTTCGTGTATGATTAGTTGCGCAAAAGTACACAATTCATTTCCGCAATAAAATATAGTAAATTGTAAGAAACGATCTTCCTCTTAACCATCATTAGCAATTAATTATACACGTTGTTGGCGTGTCGTTTTTCACACAATATAGCTTGTTAAATTCCAAAATATGTGAAATATTATTGATGGTATAATTGATTTTGATTTATAAAATAGTATTCCAGCTATAAATCCTCCAAACATAGCGATATAGGCGTGATGAAAGCTGAAATCCATAAATTCAAAAAACAATGAAACCAATGGAACATGAATAAATGCAAACAACAAAGATGATAGAATTATTGCTTTCATAGGTTTGTGCTTTTCAATTAACCTACGTAACAAATAATTCCGAAAGAATAATTCTTCAGTTATCGGTACGAAGATAATTGAAGATATTACACTTAAAGATGTTAATCGCTCAAGAGTGAAGTCATAATCAAATAATTCAGACGAAATTTCTTGATGATAAAAGATATTTAGAATTGATTGGAAGAAAACAAATCCAATTCCTGATATTAAAGCAATAAAATAATATTTAGGTTCTGGTTTATCTAACTTTAGTAAATCTGATTGTTTAAGCCATTTAAATATAAACACTAAAGAAACTAAAGTAATAATCGAATTAACAAAATGGGAAGCTTTTATTAAACTTACACTTTCCATTTCATCAGGAATTAGTAGAATCCATAATCCTATAAATTCTAATAAAAGGATAAATAAAAAGGTATGTAAAATTGCTTTCTGTAACTTCATTTTCAAATGCACGCCAACGTGTTTGTATAAGATTAGTTGCGTGTTTTAAGCACTAAATTTAGGGAATAAATCACAGATAGAAAGTCCGCAAGGACTTTCGTAAGTAGGCTAGAACTAGCAATTAATTTTATACGGCTTAAGTTTGATTCTCTTTAAATTGATAGTATAATTAGAAAGAACAAAGAGAGGATTAAGGTTAAGTTATACGGTGAAGCTTGTGAC
>NZ_QOVM01000008.1 GCF_004104375.1 Leeuwenhoekiella aequorea | reverse complement strand
ACAGAGGTATTTACAGTAGTAACTCAGCCAGTAAATGGAACGTTAGTATTTAATCCTGATGGAAGTTATACTTACACACCAAATACAGACTTTGTAGGAGAGGATACATTTACATATCAAATATGTGATGGTGGAAGTCCACAGGCTTGTGATACGGCTAGTGTAACTATTCAGGTACTTCCGGAAGGAGGTCCAGATAATGCTGCACCGGTAGCTAACGATGACACCTCAATTACAGAAGCAGGAATACCTGTCTCTGGTAATGTAATTGTAAATGATTTTGATCCTGACGGAGATATAATTACAGTAACTGGTAATACAACACCAAACAATGGAACTGTAGTAGTTAATCCTGACGGAAGCTTTACATATACTCCAAATCCAGGCTTTACGGGTGAAGATACATTTGATTATACGATCTGTGATAGTGGTACTCCATCATTATGTAGTACAGCAACAGTTACTATAGAAGTAATAGGTGATGCTGGAAATACTACAGTAGCTAATGATGATGCGTACTTTGGATTTATCGAAACAGTTATCACAGGAAATGTGTTGACTAATGACAGTGATCCGGAAGGAGATAGTTTCAGTGTAAGTTCAAATACAGCAGCTTCAAACGGAACGGTTGTATTAGATGCAGACGGAAGTTTAACCTATACACCAAATGGAACGTATAGTGGAACAGATCAGTTCACGTATACAATTACTGACGCTGCAGGAGCAACTGCTACTGCTACGGTTTATATCAGTATTGATCCAAGTCCAAACGGAGGAAATACAATTCTAGCTGTTAATGACATTAACGATACGTTTGTTAATCAACCGGTAAGTGGAAATGTAGGAACTAACGATCAGAACCCTGATGGTCCTGCAGGTACAGAGGTATTTACAGTAGTAACTCAGCCAGTAAATGGAACGTTAGTATTTAATCCTGATGGAAGTTATACTTACACACCAAATACAGACTTTATAGGGGAGGATACCTTCACATATCAAATATGTGATGGTGGAAGTCCACAGGCTTGTGATACGGCTAGTGTAACTATTCAGGTACTTCCGGAAGGAGGTCCAGATAATGCTGCACCGGTAGCTAACGATGACACCTCAATTACAGAAGCAGGAATACCTGTCTCTGGTAATGTAATTGTAAATGATTTTGATCCTGACGGAGATACCATTACAGTAACTGGTAATACAACACCAAACAATGGAACTGTAGTAGTTAATCCTGACGGAAGCTTTACATATACTCCAAATCCAGGCTTTACGGGTGAAGATACATTTGATTATACGATCTGTGATAGTGGTATTCCATCATTATGTAGTACAGCAACAGTTACTATAGAAGTAATAGGTGATGCTGGAAATACTACAGTAGCTAATGATGATGCGTACTTTGGATTTATCGAAACAGTTATCACAGGAAATGTGTTGACTAATGACAGTGATCCGGAAGGAGATAGTTTCAGTGTAAGTTCAAATACAGCAGCTTCAAACGGAACGGTTGTATTAGATGCAGACGGAAGTTTAACCTATACACCAAATGGAACGTATAGCGGAACAGATCAGTTCACGTATACAATTACTGACGCTGCAGGAGCAACTGCTACTGCTACGGTTTATATCAGTATTGATCCAAGTCCAAACGGAGGAAATGAAATCCTAGCTGTTAATGACATTAACGATACGTTTGTTAATCAACCGGTAAGTGGAAATGTAGGAACTAACGATCAGAACCCTGATGGTCCTGCAGGAACAGAAGTATTTACAGTAGTAACTCAGCCAGTAAATGGAACGTTAGTATTTAATCCTGATGGAAGTTATACTTACACACCAAATACAAACTTTGTAGGAGAGGATACATTTACTTATCAAATATGTGATGGTGGAAGTCCACAGGCTTGTGATACGGCTAGTGTTTATCTTGAAGTAGTACCTTTAGAAACTACTCAAAATGATCCGCCAGTAGCAAATGCCGATACAAACACAACTGAAGTGGGTGTAAGTATTAATGGTAATGTAATTGTAAATGATTTTGATCCTGACGGAGATACCATTACAGTAACCGGTAATACAACTCCAAATAATGGAACAGCGGTAGTAAATCCAGATGGTACGTATACATATACTCCAAATCCTGGCTTTACAGGAGAGGATTCTTTTGAGTATACCATATGTGATAATGGTACTCCACAGGCTTGTGATACGGCAATTGTAGTAATACAAGTGGTTCCTGATTCTGGAAATATTACAAATGCAAATGATGATGTATACTTTGCTGAAATCAATTCGGGTATTAGCGGAAATGTATTAGATAATGATACAGATCCAGAAGGTCAAACCCAGACTGTTGATGTGGCATTGTCACCCGCAAATGGACCTGCGAATGGGACTTTAGTTATAAATCCCGATGGGACTTTTGAATATACTCCAAATACTGATTTTGCAGGAACTGATCAATTTACATATTCGATATTTGACGCAGGATCTCCTGTTGCTACAGATATTGCTACGGTTTATATATTAATTTCTGAAAAACCAAACCCTGAGATTACTCTAGTGAAAACTGGGTTATTTAATGATGAGAATGCAGATACTTTTGCTCAAGTAGGAGAGACAATAACGTATACCTTTACTGTTACAAATACGGGGAATACTCCTGTAAATGCTATTGCAATTGATGATGCTTTCTTAAGTATTAATGGATTGAGTATTGCACCGGCTAATTTATTGCCAGGTGAAGTAGGAACTGTAACGGCGAGTTATGAAATTACTCAAACTGATATTGAAACTGGTTTTGTTACGAACTCAGCATTAGCAACTGGAACAGATCCATATAATGAAGAGGTGACTGATACTTCTGATAATGGAGATGAAACCGTAGATGAGGATGGTGATGGTGACCCAACAAATGATCCTACAATTACTAATACTCCGGGATTAAGTGCGTTAAGCGTTTACAAATTCGGAACTTGGAACGATGAAGATGGAGATCAGTTGCCAGAAGTTGGTGAGACAATCACATATACTTTCACAGTTAGAAATACGGGTCAGACTGCTATATTTGATATCGTAATTGATGATCCATTAGTAACGGTTACTGGCGGCCCAATAGATCTTGCAATTGGAGCTGTTGATACAGATACTTTTAGTGCTATTTATGTGATCACACAATCTGATATAGAAAATGCAGGCGTGAAGAATCAAGCAATTGGTAGTGGTGTTCTTTCAAATGGTACTGTTATAGAAGATATCTCTGATAATGGGGACGATGAAGAGGAAAGTACCTTTGATACAGATGATATTGATGGTGATCCAACTAATGATCCTACATTTACAAGACTTGATGGTGTTTTACCTATTGAAGATATAATAGTGTATAATGTAATGACTCCTAACGGAGATGGATTGAATGATGTATTTATGATTCAAAACATTACAAGTTTCCCGAATAACACGGTACAAATATTTAACCGTTGGGGAGTAGAAGTTTTTAGTACAAAAGGTTATGATCCTAATTCAGATAATGCCTTTAGAGGTTTTTCCGATGGTCGTGCAACGGTAAGAAGGGGAGAGCGACTTCCAACAGGTACTTATTATTATATAATTACATATGAAAGAGACGGAGGAGAGATACGCAAGTTGGCTTCATTCTTATACATTAACTAAAAAAGCATCACTCAATGAGTAATTATAGTAACACGCTTATAATGATGAAGAAAAATTTTGGTAAGATATTAGTACTTGTAGTGTTGCTTTTTGCAAGCTCAAGTTACGGTCAGCAAGATCCACAGTATACACAATACATGTATAATCCCTTAGTAATAAATCCTGCATACGCAGGTAACCGAGGGGTGACAAGTATACTCTTACTTCACCGTAGCCAGTGGGTAGGTTTAGATGGTGCCCCTCGTACTCAAAATCTTTCTGTTCATAGTCCCATAGGACTTGGCAAAGTAGGTCTTGGTTTTAGTCTTGTTAATGATGCTTTAGGTCCGGCAAGAGAAACAAATTTCAGTGGAGATTTTAGTTACACCATTGAGACAGGAGCTGAAGGTAAATTGAGTTTTGGTATTAAAGGAACATTAAATTTATTGGATGTTGATTTTAGTAGAACAAATCCATTTAATTCAGGAGACCCGTTTATACAGAATATTGATAATAAAGTATCACCTAATGTTGGTGTAGGTTTATTCTATCATGACTCTAAATTTTATGGAGGTTTATCTGCGCCTTACTTATTACAAACAGACCATTTTGAACGAAGTGGGACGACAGGCGGTGCTGAAACTTTTGTGGCTGAAGAGCGCATTCATTATTACGGTCTTGCAGGTTACGTGTTTGATATAGGGCGTGATGTAAAATTTAAGCCGTCAACTCTTGTAAAAATGGTTGCAGGAGCTCCATTGGCCGTTGATGTAAACGCAAATTTCTTATTTTATGATAAGTTAACTCTTGGGGCATCATACAGATGGAGTGCTGCCTTGAGTGCTTTAGTAGGTTTTCAAGTCTCAGATGGGATGCTTATAGGATTTGCATACGATAGAGAGAGTACAGACTTAGGTAATGCAACTTATAATGACGGTACTTACGAATTATTTATTCGATTTGAACTTTTCAAGGAGTACAATAGAATGCTAACGCCGCGATTCTTTTAATTCCCTAAATTTTCAATCCCATGAATCACAAATTACTCTATACACTTATTATAATACTCACCTTTAATTTTACTGGGAATTCTCAGGAGCGAGAAATAGCTAGCGGAACAAAGCAGTTTAATAAATATGCGTTTGTAGACTCTCAAAAGATATTTTTAAAGGTTGCAGAAGCGGGTTATGAGTCATCAGAACTTTTTAGTAAGTTGGGAGATGCATTTTATTATAATGCTGATTATTCAGAAGCCCAAACCTGGTATGATAAACTCGTAGAAAAATATCCTTCTGAAGTAACTCCTGATCAATATTTTAGATATGCTCAAGCTCTGCGAGCAAATAAAGAGTATGATAAATCGGTAGAAATGATATCTCGATATAAGGATATGATGAATACTGAGGATGCTAATTATTACAATGGTAGTAGTGCAGAAGTGCGTACCGGTTACGTAAACGGAACGTATGAGATTGAAAAACTAAACGTAAATTCAGTAGGTTATTCAGATTTTGCACCGTCATTTTATGGAGAACAAATTCTATTCGCATCTACTAGAGATACAGGATCAATGAGTACTCGTATTCACAAATGGAATAATCAGCCATTTTTAGATCTTTATTCTGCGAACGTAGAAAACGACGGACAAGTTAGACAGGCTACCAAGCTCAAAGGTTCTGTAAATACAGAATTTCATGAAAGTACGGCTGTACTATCTGCAGATGGAAACACATTATATTTTACAAGAAATAATTTTACTAAAGATCAATACCGAAGCGATTCTAAGAGAACAAATAAATTAAAACTTTATAAATCTATCAGAGATAAAAATGGAGAGTTTGGAGTTGCTTCAGAATTGCCTTTTAATAGTGATTCTTTCTCAACCGCACATCCTGCATTATCTCCAGATGGAAAAGTTTTATACTTTGCCTCAGATCGAGATGGTACTTTTGGAGAGTCTGATATTTGGAAAGTTACAGTCGATGAATCTGGGAATTACAGTTCGCCTGAAAATTTAGGAACATCAGTAAATACTCCAGGAAGAGAAACATTCCCCTTTGTAGATAATAATGGAAAATTATATTTCTCTACAGATGGACGCGGCGGTTTAGGTGGTCTTGATGTATATAGTTTTGATTCTGAAAAAAATGAAATTACTAATTTAGGTGAGCCTATTAATAGTACCTCAGACGACTTTACATTTATTTATAATACAGAATCTGAAACTGGTTATTTTGCTTCAAACAGAGCAAATGATCCATTAGATGATGATATTTATCAATTTATCCGTACAGCTTGTGAAAGTAGAGTTACCATTCTGGTTGTTGATAAAGCGACTGGAGAACCACTCAACAAATCATTAGTTGGAGTGCGTGATTTGGATAATGAACTTTTAGTTTCGGGAGAGACAGAATCTCCTAATGCAAGTTACCTATTCGAAAATCCGTCTTGTGATGCCGATTATTTTGTAAGAGCAGAAAAGGAAGGTTACAGTACTGCAGAAAAGCTGATAAATGTTCCTAAAGAATCGAGCGATGTAACTGTTGTGATTGAACTAGAACCGGCAATAACTACTATTCCGCCAGATTTTGATTTAGGTAAGTTGATAAATCCTATTTATTTTGATTTTGATAAATCAAATATTCGTTCAGATGCGGCAGTAGAGTTAGCTAAGATTATTGAGGTATTAAAAGAATACCCAGAACTGCGTATTGATGTAAGATCACATACAGATAGTCGTGGTGTTGATGCTTATAACCTATCATTATCAGAACGACGTAATCAATCTACGATTAATTATATCATCGAGAAAGGCGGTATTGCAAAAGAACGTTTGTCTGGAAGAGGTTATGGTGAAACAGAACTGCTGAATAAATGCAGTAATGGAGTAAAATGTAGTGAAGAAGATCATCAACTTAACCGTAGAAGTGAATTTATAGTACAAGATTATTAGTCTGTATTTTTAAGTATACAATAGAAAAAGCCTTCTAATTAGAAGGCTTTTTCTATTGTAGGCACCTTGAGGTATTTGTACATTTACATATAAAAAGAACTATGAGCGAAGAACTTGTCATTCTAGTTGATGAAAATGATAAAGAAGTCGGATTAATGCCAAAAATGGAGGCGCACGAAAAAGCACTATTGCATCGAGCATTTTCTGTCTTTGTATTTAATAAGAATAAAGAGTTGATGTTGCAACGTAGAGCTAGCCATAAGTACCATTCTCCGGGATTATGGACAAATACATGTTGTAGTCATCAGCGTCAGGGAGAATCAAATATTGCTGCGGGTAAACGCAGGTTGATGGAAGAAATGGGTTTTGAGACTAATCTTGAAGAGAGCATATCTTTTATTTATAAAGCTCCATTTGATAACGGTCTTACAGAACATGAGTTTGATCATATCCTTTTAGGTAACTATGAAGATAATCCCAATTTAAACCCCGATGAAGTATCAGAATGGAAATGGATGTCTTTATCTGATATTAATACAGATATGTTAGAAAATCCCGATATTTATACAGAATGGTTTAAGATCATATTTGATAAATTTTATACGCATATCGAACAATGAAGGTAACAGTTAAACGTAAAGCGCATTTTAATGCTGCTCACCGCCTTTTTAGAAAGGAATGGGATGCAGATAAGAACCTTGATGTTTTCGGTAAGTGTAGCCTTCCTAATTACCACGGTCATAATTACGACTTAATTGTGGCAGTTACTGGAGAAATAGATCAAGAGACTGGTTTTGTTATTGATCTAAAAATTTTAAAGGATCTTATTAAAACTGAAATAGAAGAGCCATTCGACCATAGAAACCTCAATCTTGATGTTCCTGAGTTTAAACACTTAAATCCAACAGCAGAAAATATCTGTGTTGTTATTTATGATAAACTTAGAAAGAAATTGGAAGCTAAGTTTGATATTGAAATCACGCTATATGAAACTGCTCGTAACTTTGTGACCTACTCTGGAAATTAAAAATGATGCAGTTAGGAGATAAAATACCAGATTTTGAACTTGAGAACCAGTATGCTGAGCGGTTTAATTCTAGTTCGTTAGAAGGCAAAGCAGCTGTTATATATTTCTACCCAAAAGATTTTACTCCGGGGTGTACTGCAGAAGCTTGCGAATTTAGAGATAAGTACGAAGATTTTAAAGATGCTGGAGCAGAAGTTATAGGTGTAAGCTCTGACGATACAGATTCTCACGCTAAGTTTTCTAAAAAACACAATCTGCCCTTTATTATGCTTTCTGATTCTCAAGGCGAATTGAGAAAATTATTTGATGTTAAGTCATCTCTTTTAGGTCTTTTGCCGGGAAGAGAAACATTTGTTTTTGATAAAACAGGAAAATTAATAATGCGTTATAATAGTATTAAAAGTAAGAATCATATTATAAAAGCACTTAAAGCCCTTAATCATACTTAAGAAATTATGAGCCAAGAATTATATCCTTTTACGTTTCAGCCTGTCCTAAAAGAAAAAATATGGGGTGGAAAAAAATTAAATTCTCTGTTTAATAAAGGAGAAAATACCACCTCAAAGTTAGGGGAGAGTTGGGAGATTGCAGATTTAGAAGAAGGTCAAAGTACAGTCAATAACGGTGCTCAAAAAGGAGCAACTTTAAATGAAATTATAGCTAAAAATCCTGAAGGTCTCTTAGGAAAAAGTGTTTATGAAAGATTTGGTAAACAATTTCCTCTTCTAATAAAATTTATCGATGCAGCTAGTGATTTATCCATTCAGGTGCATCCTACAGATGAAACCTCACCTACCGGTGTAGGTAAAACGGAGATGTGGTATATTATGCAAGCCGATCCTGGAGCTAAACTAACTGTAGGATTTAAAGAGAAAATCACGAAAGAGGATTACGACGCTCATATTGAAAATTTGAGTATAGAAGAGGTGATGAATGAACACGTCGTTAATGAGGGGGATGCATTCTTCATTAACGCAGGCCGTATACATGCAATAGGTGGAGGGGTTTTATTAGCCGAAATTCAACAAACATCAGACGTTACTTATAGGGTATATGACTATAATCGTAAAGATGACTTTGGAAATCTGAGAGATTTGCATGTTGCTGAATCAAGAGAAGTATTAGATTTTGAGCTTACAGAAGATTTTATGTTAGATTACAATAGAGATAGCTTGAATACGGCTCAAGTTGTAAAGCATCATACTTATTTTAAGACCGATTGGGTTAAATTGAGTAATAAACCTTATTCTATACATCGTACTGAATCGTTTACCATTATTATAGTTGTAGCAGGAAGTTTAGTGTTTTCTGGTGATGGCGAACAAGGAACATTGGCAGCAGGAGAGACTTTATTAATACCTGCCGAAAATTCTGGTGTTGTACTAGAGTCTTCCACTAGTGAAATACTTGAGGTGTATCTTTAATTAATAAAAATTTAGTGTACTTTTGCAAAAAATTAAATTATGGCAAATATTAGAGATCTTAAGAAAGATATAAACTTTGTTTTAGGAGATATTATAGACGCAGTATACCTTTGGGAGGCTTTAAATCCTAAAGAAGATCACGCTAAATCTGAGGCTGTTGTCGACGATGCAATCGTAACTTTTGATGAATTAATAGCTAAGGTTAACGACAATAAAGTTGAAAACAGAAGCAAACATCTTAAAGCGGTAAATGCAGAACTAGAGACTAGAGGAAGAGCGCTTATAGAGCGTGTTAATTCACTATAAATTTTCATTTATCACATAAAAAAAGCCCCAATAAAAATTAGTATTGGGGCTTTTTTTTAGTTTAGACTATTTTATTCTTGAACTGTAGTAATTTGAGTTGTTTCTTCTTCTTTATCAGAGGTTTTTCGGTCTTTAATAAAGTCTTTTAAAATATCACCGTATTTCGATTTTTTAACTTTAGGTTCTAAAGAATTATAAATCGTATCTAAATACTTAACATTTGCATCAAAGATCTCAGATATGGCAAGATAAGGAGCAATCTCATGCTGTTTATTATTCATAGCAAAATTTACCGTATATAGATATTTACGTTTTGTCAAGTTTTGCAATTTCTGATCGTAATATATTATAGAATCTTCGGTTTCCTGTTTGCGTACTTCGAAGCTTTTTTTAATTAAATCCAGATTTTCATCATTGAATCGATGAATAATTTTGTTGTATTCTTCTAACTTTAGTTGATTCTCTGATCCCGTTATAGCAGCTTGACTTTCAAAATTCTTAAGAGAAGTATTCAATGTCATCTCACCGGGTTCTGCAAAAAACATGATTCGATCATCGTATTCAAATGCATCCACTTTTTCTAATGTCAAATACAGAATTTGTGGTTCTTTTAGCTTTGCGTAAAATTCGAATTCTGAATCACCATTAACTATTAAGCTGTCAAGGTTAATTAAAGTTGTATCCTCTACACGCTGTAAATAAATTGTACCTTTTTTTAATCCGTTAATTTTTCCGGTAAGTACAAAATCGGCATCTCTATTACAACCTATTAGTGTTGTGAGACAAATAATTAATAAGGTAATTTTAATTCGCATTTTTTTTGGTTTGATTTGGTGCAAATATGCCTAAATTCTTTTTTAAAAACTAGAATACTTAATAATTGGCTTAAATTGAAGTTACCTGATTTTGTTATGAAGTGGACTAAAAATACTATTAATTACAAACCCTTCACAATTATCTAATGAGGTTGATTAAAATCTTAATTAAGATTTTATGAAGGTTACTAAATGTTCAATTAGCTCTGTTGCCACAGGTCTATAGGATTCATTGTAAGACTTACTATTTTCAAGATCATCTCCTTCTATAATTTTTAATACGTGATTCATATCCTTAACGTGTATAGATTTTGCTTTAGGATTAGAATTTTTTAGAATTTCACCTTCTTTTTCATTTACCTGTAAATCTTTAGAACCGTTAACAAGTAATATAGGAACGGATATTTTCGATAATTCGGTTGCAGGATCATAGCGCATCCAAGTTTTCATAAATGGTTGAACAGAAGGTCTGAAAATAGAAATTAAACCAATATTGAATTTTTCGGATTTACCTTTTTCCTTGAGATCTGCAAAAGCTTGTGTGGCATTATCTACAAGACCGGGAGCTTGTAGAGCCAATTGATCAACAATAACTTTATCAATAGTTTGACCGGCACCGGCAATGCAAACCAGCTTATCCACGTCTCTCTTCTGCGCAGCTAATGTTGCTATTAAAGCTCCTTGACTATGACCTACAAGTATAATCGTGGAGAAACCTCTAGTATTAAAATAATCTATAACGGCAATTGCATCATTTACAAAATCATCAAAACTTATTTTTTCTTCAACAAGAGCATTTTGTTGTATAAGTGCAAAAATACGTTTGTCATACCTAAAGGTAGCAATGCCATCATTTGATAAGCCTTGAGCTAATTTTTTTAGGCTATTATTCTGAGAGGTGCGTTGATTCCCATTACGATCTGTAGGACCAGAACCACCTATAATTATAGCAATAGTGTCTTGTGCATTTTTGGGCTGCAAAAGGGTTCCGTTAACAAATGTATTTATGCGTACATCAGATTCTATTATCTCCTGACCTTGAGCAAATTCTCCAATGAAGATAACAAGGATAAAAACTAAAATTTTCATTTAGAACTTATATTTATAGGAATGTTATACTGTTTTAGTATTGCTATTATTTTATCAGGATGCTGTGTTCCTAGTAACAATTCATTTCCATCTTGAAATACAAGCTGTATACCACGATTTCCTTTTGTAGTAAGTGCTTTACGCTTTGTGAATGAAATACGATATCCCCAACCTCCATACTCTCTAATAGGGTTGTATTTACGCACGGTTGCAGATTTTATTTCTGCCCAGGATCTAAATCGAGATTTTATATGAAAAGGGACAAAACGGTAAGTAACACCAGTTTCATCAATGGTAGTTTCTAGTTTGAAAATATACCAAAAACCTATAAAGAGACCAAGAATTACTAAAATACTTAGAATCACAGAAGCCAATTCAAATCTTGATAAAATGAGCGTGTCATAATCCATCACTAACGGACTTATAGCGATACATAAAATTACAATCAATAGTAATCTTAACCACCATTGATCAAAGCGTTGTATCTCTTTAAACATATTGATATTTATTTGACTTCATAAATTTATAGTGTGTGGTAAAGTTATTACTAAAAATGGGGATCACTAATTTATAAAACGTAAGTTAAACTTAAATGTTATTAAGTAAAATGACACTGACAAATTTTATGTGTCTAAAAATCAGCTTAATAATATTCTATTGAGATTTTGAAGAAACGTACCTCAATTTATACGAAGAGAATCGCTTAGATTTGCAAAAAAAAATCATCTAATGAGACATCTTTACATTGTATTAATTTTTATTGGTTTAAGTACAAATATCTTAAGTGCAAATGATTGGGGAAGAACCGGTCACCGTGCAACGGCTGCTGTGGCAGAGCGCTATTTGACGTCTAAAACTAAAAAAGAAATTAAGAAGTTGTTAGGATCAGACAATCTGGTAACCGTATCTACATATGCTGATGATATTAAGAGTTATGAAGAATATAGAAAATATAGCTCTTGGCATTATGTAAACATCGCACCAGGATTAACGTATTTTGAAGATACAAAGAACCCGGAAGGAGATCTTATACAAGGAATTAATAAATGTAAAGAAGTTTTACTCTCTGACGATGCTTCAAACGAGGATAAGACATTTTATTTAAAATTACTTATTCATTTTATAGGAGATCTACATCAACCGCTTCACCTTGGTAACGCAGCAGATAAAGGAGGCAATGATTTTCAAGTGCGTTGGTTTAATGACGGCACAAATCTTCACTCAATTTGGGATAGTAAAATGATTGATAGCTACGGAATGTCTTATTCTGAGTTGGCATCAAATTTTGGATCTGTAACTAAGGCAGAACAGAAAAATATAACCCAAGGAACTCTAATTGATTGGGTAAATGAAGGTCAAGATTTAGCAAAAGAAGTATATGCATCTGCAGAAGTAGGAGAAAAGCTAAGTTACCGTTACCAGGCAGATAACTTTGAAACAGTGCAAGAACAAATTAGAAAAGGGGGAATACGTCTTGCAGCTGTCTTAAATGAGTTATTTAACTAATCGGTTACTTGTCTGCAGTTAAGGAGTCTTTGTACTGCTTAGGGGTTTTTTCACAGTATTTTTTAAAGATCCGTGTGAGATGACTTTCATCTGTAAAGCCTAGTTGGTTCGCAATTTGAGAAACTGTGAAATTTGAATTTCCCAGTCTGTCTTTAGCTATTCCTAATTTGTATAATAGGATATAGTTGTGAAGTGAATTTCCAGTTTCTTTCTTGAAATAATTACTTAAAGTACTGCTTGTAATTTTAAAATGCTTAGCTATAGTCGAAATTTTAAGTAGTCGAGAATCATAGATATTGTAACGGATGTAAGCGTAGATCTCCTCGATGCGATTTGACTTAGCTGGTGCTCTAATAATTTTACTTTCTGGATTTGCTTCTGTGATATTTCGGGCTATAACACTTAATGCTGTACTTACCATATTTGCAATTATGTGCAAATAATATTGTTCCTTATTATTATTTTCCTTTCTAATAAAGAAAACTATTCTCCAGATTAAGTCACGATCCTCGGTATTATTCATTGCATCCTTAAAAACCCGTTTAGGATGGTTTAATACAAACTCGCTTCTTCTTAACCAATATTGTCTATCTGGAAAGCTGATTTTACTTGAAAGTAGTAGCTGCGTAAATTTATATATAACGAAAGTTGTGGTCTCGTGAATCTTAACATCGAGCACCTCGTCCTTACTTAGAACAAATAGATCTCTCGCTTTGTAAGTGTGTGTCTTTCCATTTAATAGTATTTTACCACTCCCATCTTCAATAAAAATAATTTCAAAATAGAAATCTTGTTTGGGTTGACTATCCCATCGCGATGTTGTAAAACGTTGTATAAGAAATATATCCTGTAGATTCAATTGAGTCATAATTGGTAAAATTTGTTTTTTGCATATGTATGATAGGGGTATAAGGGATTTATACTTTTAATTTATGATAATTAATATGAATTCCATAGGAAGAATTCAAATTAATAGAGAAATTAGATTGGATCTTGATAAAGTGATTATATCGACGGAAAAAAGTAGAAGTGTCAAACAACTTTTAGAAGATAACAGATCGCTTCAATATATAGCAAATTTAACTAAAATATTGATAATTAGAAAGTTGTAAAAAAAATAATTCGAAATTATGTGTCTTTTAGTTGAAGCCGCTAGTTAGTAAACTGAATTTATGAAATTATAAATTTAAGCTCATTCCTGTAGGTGGAAGGCGTTTTGCCGGTAAACTTTTTGAATTGTTTATTAAAATGGCTGAAATTATTGAAGCCACTTTCAAAGCAAACATCAGTAATACTAATCGGTTTTTCGTGAAGTAATTTTGCAGCGTGAACAAGCCTATATTCATTGACAAACTGAGTAAATGTTTTGCCGGTTATTTTTTTAAAATAACGGCAAAAGGCGGGAACGGTCATACTTACTAATTCTGCGATTTCCTCAAGAGCAATTTGTCTTTTAAATTGCTCTTTGACAAAATTAAATATTACATTAATTCTATTATTGTCTTGTAATTCTGTCTCCAGAATAAAACCCTGGGCATTTAATACGGTATAATTTTCAGCAGCCTCTAGAAGTTTTAGGATTTCTAAGAGTCCTGTAAGTCTGTCATAATTAGAAGCGCTTCTAAGTTCTTCGATTTTAGAACCTACAAGTCTTTTCACATCCCCGTGAAATACAATACCCATTTTGGCGCGTTCAAAAAGGGCTTTAATACTTCTCATTTCAGGTATATCAAAAAAAGATTCTCCTAAAAAATCTGGTCGCATCTGGATTACTGTCTCCTGCTCGTAATTATTTAGAGAATCTGTAAAACCACAATGAGGTAAGTTAGAACCTATAAGTATTAATTCACCGTTTCGATAATAGGAAATATGACTACCTACTTGTCTTTTTCCTGTGCCACCCTTTACGTAAACTAGTTCTAATTCAGGATGATAATGCCAAAAAGTATGACTATTATTCTCATTATTTTCGTCGTAAGTCCTGCAAGAAAAGGAACTTCCAAAACCGGGCTCTATTTTCTCGAATGCAGGTTTTGCAGACTTAATCATATTCTTAGTATTGATTAATTATAAATATAAACAAGAAGTTAGCTTAAGTTCAATGCTAAATTGACCTTAATATGTATAATTTTCGCAAAATAACAAAATAAACTATTTGTAAGGGTAAGATAGTACATAAATAGGTTTAGTTGCTTCTATTTTTGAGTCTAAGATGTGCATACATTTGTAATGTGAAATTTTTTATAAATCACAAAACCCAAAACTATGAAGACAACTATTAAAACTTTGGTATTGGCATTAGTTCTAGCTGTAAGCTTTAACATGAATGCCGCAGATGGAATTGCAGTTACAATAAATGAAAACTTTATTGTTAAAGTAGAATATACAAATGCAATAGAGGGAGCTCAGATTTATTTAGAGGATTCTAGAGGGCAAAAATTATTCAAAGAATTTGCAGGTAAAAATGCTAACGATTATAAAACGTTAAGTCTTGAGGCATTACCTACTGGTAAATATTATCTTGTTTATGAAGATGACTATGCGAAGTCATACACATCTATTAATAAGAAAAATACAGGTCTAGATATCGTAAGTGATGAGGCAAGAACAATTTTTAAGCCTAATTACAGAATACAAGATGACATCGTACTAATTTCTTTTACAAATCCTAAAGAAGTTAAGACTACAACACGTGTTTATGATGAAAATGGAGAGGTTATTGAATCTATTACAGATAGAAATCTTGTTGTAAAACAAGCATTGAATCTCTCAGGTTTAAAAAATGGAACTTACTTAGTAGGTATAACTATAGGTCAGGATTATTTCTCAAAAGAGATTGAAATAAATTAAATTACACATCTAAACTTTTATATAGTAAAGCCCTCAATTGAGGGCTTTATTTATTTTATAAGGCTAGATAAATATACGCCCAATACATCAAACCGAACTGTAAAATAACTCTTCCCCATAAAACCCAATTGGGTAGATTGAGGCCTGCTTTAGCAGAAGACAGCATATAAAAGTGAACAAGTAGAAAAATAGCCAACATAACTATGATAGACCATATTGCATAATCTTTGGTGACTGCAAAGCATAAACCCACACCTAGAATAATCTCCGCTAACCCGCTTAGATAAACTAATAATTTTGGACTTGGTAAGTATCTAGGCATTATACGTAAATAGGCCTTTGGTTTAATGAAATGCATAATACCTGCAATGATATACATTGCGGCCATTAAGTAAAGATGCCAGGGATATATACTCATATTGAAATTTGCTTGAGATTATTTGAATTCTATTACTACGTGAAGCAATTTAGTCATTTAGAATTCGCTTAGTCACTATTAGGCACGATCTCAATTCTGAGAATCTGAAGAATTGAAGTCTATGTGTTTAATATGATTTACAAATTTCCCGTACATCTCTGAATCTACTGACTTTGGTGAAATCCAAATTTTATCTTTTTTACCTACTATTATAAGATCTCCCTGATTATTATGTTTAAAGCCTTTTAATGAGTTTAAAGGTATTCGGGTGTTCCTAAGTATGCAATATTTAATAAAATGAGTTTTTGTTAATGCAAGATAGGGATGAGTACGCAGGTAGTAGTACTTGCTAAAGTAATAGATAGATAGTACAAGCATAAGTAGGTCAAACCAACTAAATGTTGAATAGCGAACGATCCTAAATATTACAAATATTAGCCAAATAATAGCAATTACTAATGTAATGAATGTAGTGTTCTTTTTATTTTCCAGTTCCATCTTTCCCAATTGTTGATAAACAATAAGTAGGGGATGTTTGATTAATGATACTTCGAGATTTCATAAAAAGATGTCGTTTCATAATTGATAATTGTAATAAATTTTGATTTCATTGGGGTGATTTCAAACTATTAAAATGCTTAAATATCATCATACCTGATATTTAGATTATTGGCTGGCAATATAATACTCCAGATTGAATTTTTTTTCTACAGAATGCTATAATTATTAGTATTTAATTAAAATTTTATTATTTGTAGCTATATAAGTTAGGTATAACTTGATTTTTTAAAGTCAATTAAAATATTATTTAGCAATAAGAAAATTCTTTAAATCATTATAAAATCCCGAATAGATCGGGATTTTATAATGGATACATTAATCAATAATAAGCTGATGATTTATGAGATTACTAGGATTATAATAATTTTCAGCGATTGAGGCCATTTCTATTTTTCTTGATTTAATAAGATTTATAGTATTCCAAACTTCTTTAGAGAGTAATGATCCCAATGGCTGCTCAACTTCTAGAATATCATCAAATACTGCTTTTACTTGCTCATCCCATTGTGATGCATAATTTAATAAATCATCGGGATAAACGGTTTTGCGGGTTGTACCTTCATCTATTCCTGTGAATGGTTCGGTTACATTTAAATAACCATAATCGTCTGTGAGTTGCTCACCAGGATGAATATCACGTATAGCTATTTCAAAATCATATGCAGTGCTCAAACAATTACTTTTAAAACTGTGATTTACAAACCTTCCGTTATCCCAGCAGAGCACTAGATTACCTAGTTTATTTCTATAACTGTATGTTTCTAGAATATTCTGATATAATGGATCTAACTTATCAAATTCACCAGGTGTAAACTCTCGATCGAGACGATCTAAAGCCCAGGTTATAGTGCCGGCAGGGATAAATTTTGTAGCAACAACGCCGTGACCGATAATTTCATTAATGAAACGTATTTCAGTGTGTGGATGTATCATAAAAGCATTTAAAATTAGATAGATTCAAAACTTCAATAAATTGCTTTCAGTGATATAAGTCAATAAAAGCAAACTAATTTAAATACTTTTTTCATTTAAATTTCATAATTCTTTGTTACCAAAAGAATTTAAATATAATTATTAAAATATCTGAAATACAGTGTTATACAGTATTTTTTAATTAAAAGCGTTTATTGATAGTGAAATATTCAAAATTTTTAATCATATACAAAATGAGTATTATTAAAAATTAACCCTTAGCTAGAAAACTTTAGAATTTTTCTTCAGCATATTTAATTCTTCCGCCGCCAGCGATAATTTGCGTTTTCATTTCCTCAAATTTATTGTGATCTATAGCTCTCGTCGCATCTTCATATAAGGTAACCTTAAAACCTTCAGTCAGAGCATCTAATGCGGAATATGAAACACAATAGTCTGCTGCGAGTCCACAGAAATAAAGAGATGTAACTCCTTTGCCTTTTAAATAGCCAGAAAGACCTGTAGATTTTTTATGAGCATTGTCATAAAACCCACTATAACTATCAATTTTTGGATCTGTACCTTTTCTAAAAATAGCTTCTATTCGAGATACATTTAAATGGGGGTGAAAGTCTGCGCCACTAGTTGTTTGAATACAATGTACCGGCCATAAAACTTGTTGTATGCCATCTAGGTTTATCTGTTCAAATTCAGATTTACCGGTATGGTTTTCTGCAAAACTTGAATGATTATCTGGATGCCAATCTTGGGTTGCAATAACAAGATCAAATTTTTCTTGTAAACTATTAATAAGCGGAATTATTTGATCTCCTCCGGGGACAGCGAGTGAACCACCTGGCATAAAATCATTTTGCATATCAATAATTATCAGTGCTTTCATTCCGTTTTATATGAATTAGACTTTGGTTTATTTTAAAGGTCACATTTATCTTTTGTGTTCTGCGATGAGCTTATCACGTTCTTGTTTTAATCTATCGCTTATACCCACTTTATATATATGCGGATTATCAAAACGTTTGTATTCTTCCGGAAGTCCAGAGAGCTTTTCTTTACTGTAAGATGCAATTTCTTGTATCGTTCTTATTTTATTAATACGCTTCCCATTTTCCATCACGGGTTTTAGCATCGGCTCTTGGTTAAGCGACTTTATAGTTAGATTTTTGAAAGGTTCTACAGGGTGATTCATACGCTCTACGTGATATTCATCTGCTATAGCTATCGCATCTGCACCTATTAAAACTCCTTCACTATTTTTAATTCGATAAACCTGTTTTTTATAAGGTAGGGTTACTTTAGATATACTTTCTGAAATTTTTATGCGGGGTTTACCATTGGCGTAAGACAATTTATAGACTCCGTCAAGAGCTCCATCAGGTTTACCAATCACTAGGTTTGTGCCTACACCATATATATCTATAGGAGCTTTTTGGTTTTGTAAACTTTGAATAACATATTCGTCAAGCTGGTTTGAAGCAGCAATCTGTACATAAGTTAAATTTGCATCATCCAGCATGGCTCTTGATTTTTTGGATAAATAGGCAAGGTCGCCACTATCGAGACGTATGGCCAATAATTTTTGACCTCGGCTTTCCATTTCTTTGGCCACTTTAATGGCATTAGGAACACCACTTTTAAGCGTGTCATACGTGTCTACTAATAATACACAATTAGAAGGTCTGTTTTCTGCAAAATCTCTAAATGCCGTGAGTTCATCATCATAACTTTGCACAAAAGCGTGTGCCATTGTACCACTAATCTTTATGTCAAAGTCTCTTCCTGTAATAACATTACTGCTGCCGTCAAACCCACCAATTATTGCTGCGCGAGAGGCATAATAACCAC
Source organism: Leeuwenhoekiella aequorea (assembly GCF_004104375.1). Taxonomy (GTDB): domain Bacteria; phylum Bacteroidota; class Bacteroidia; order Flavobacteriales; family Flavobacteriaceae; genus Leeuwenhoekiella; species Leeuwenhoekiella aequorea. Next base: position 76,993 of record NZ_QOVM01000008.1, on the reverse strand, counting down.
CTGGACCTTGTGCACGTCGCAAACCAAAATCAAGTAGAGTTTTATCTCCTGCAACTTGTCTAATTCTACTGGCTTTAGTAGCAATTAAAGTTTGAAAGTTGAGGGTATTCAATAATATAGTTTCTATTATTTGTGCCTCGATAAGATTTGCTTCTACCTGAAGAATAGGTGCTGTACCAAATACAATTTCTCCTTCAGACATTGATGTTATTTTTCCGCCAAAGCGAAAATCCTTTAGATAATTTAAAAATTCATCTTCAAAATCAAGTGTTTTCAAATATGCCAGATCCTCTTTAGAAAATCGCAATTCTTCTATAATTGTAAGGAGTTCTTCTAAACCTGCAAAAACAGCATATCCACCTTTGAACGGAAGTGTTCTAAAATAATAATCAAATGTTGCTTCTTGGTTTTGTTTTTTATTGAAATAAACCTGCGCCATACTCAATTGGTAGAGGTCTGTGTAGGTTGCGGTGTATTGAAACATAATAAGTATTTAGTATATGTGAATTTACTAATAAACGGATTAAAGCTTTGCGATTGAGGGTTAAAGAAACGTTAGAAAACAGTAGCTATAAAAAAAGCCACTCAAAACGAGTGGCTCTTAATATTTAAGTTAGGATTTAAGATCTAGCTTCTCAAATCTAAGATCTAACTTCCTATTTGATCATCTCATAGGAACGCTTAACAAAGTTAGTTAAAGCTTCTCCTTTTAGCAAACCTTGAGATAAACGAGCAAGGTCCATAGACTGAGTTATTAATCGTTCTTGTTTCTCTTTAGTTTTAGTTGCTAAAATCTCATTAACAAGATCACTGTTAGTGTTAACAATTACATTGTACATATCTGGCATGTTCCCCATACCAAACATTCCACCACCGCCACCAGTTGCCTGCATCTCTTTCATACGACGCATAAATTCTGGTTGAGTAATCATAAATGGTGCTGCACTACTATCTATAGCTTCTAATTTTACAGTATAGGATTTATCTGCAATTGTCTCTTCAAGAAGTGTTTTTAAACTTTCTTTTTCCTCATCAGAAAGTTTTGAGATTTGTTCTTCATCTTTTTTAATAAGACTTTCAACATTGTCTCCATCTACACGTACAAAGCTAATATTGTCTTTAGAAGTTTCTAGTTTTTGTAATAAGTGGGAAACGATAGGAGAGTCTAATAGAAGTACTTCATATCCTTTTGCTTTTGCAGCCTCAATATATTGATGTTGCGAATCTTTATTAGATGCATAAAGAACTATAAGCTTACCGTCTTTATCTGTCTGAGTGTCTTTAATTTTCTCTTGCAATTCTGCAAAAGTGTAATAGGTATTATCTACAGTAGGATATAGTGCAAAGGCATCTGCTTTTTCAAAGAATTTATCTTCGCTAAGCATACCATATTCAATTACTACTTTGATATCATTCCATTTCTTTTCAAAATCTGCACGATCTTCGTTGAAAAGTGATTTTAGTTTATCTGCAACCTTACGTGTAATATAACTTGATATCTTCTTAACAGCTCCATCTGCTTGTAAGTATGAGCGTGATACGTTAAGTGGAATATCTGGAGAATCAATCACACCACGTAACATCGTTAAAAATTCTGGTACAATTCCTTCTACATTATCTGTTACATAAACTTGGTTTTGATAAAGCTGAATTTTATCTTTTTGGATATTCATATCCTGTCCTAAACGCGGGAAATATAAAATACCAGTTAAGTTAAATGGATAATCTACATTTAAGTGAATATGAAATAGAGGCTCCTCAAATTGCATAGGATATAACTCGCGGTAGAATGAGTTATAATCTTTCTCTTCAAGATCTGTAGGTTGCTTTGTCCAAGCCGGGTTTGGGTTGTTGATTATATTGTCAACAGTTTTAGTTTCTGCTTCAGCATCTTCTGGAGCGTCTTCAGGTAATGGTATTGCTTCTTCAGTTGTGCCAAATTTAATAGGCACAGGCATAAACTTGTTGTACTTATTTAGCAACTGACTAATGCGATTTTCTTCTAAAAATTCTTCCGAATCCTCAGCAACGTGTAAAACGATTTCTGTACCACGTTCTGTTTTATCTGCTGGAGTAAGTGTAAATTCTGGAGAACCATCACATTCCCAACGTACAGCTGGCTCATCTTTAAAAGATTTAGTTATAATTTCTACTTTACGAGCAACCATAAATGCAGAATAAAAACCAAGTCCAAAATGACCTATAATACCACTATCTTTAGCCGAATCTTTATATTTATCTAAAAATTCTTCTGCTCCAGAAAATGCAACTTCATTAATGTATTTCTGAACTTCTTCTTCAGTCATACCAAGACCTTGGTCAATAATACGGATGGTTTTTTCCTCTTTATCGACTTTAACTTCGATTATAGGATTCCCATATTCTACACTAGCTTCACCTATATTAGTTAGGTGCTTTAATTTTAGCGTAGCATCAGTTGCATTTGAAACTAATTCTCTTAAAAAGATTTCATGGTCACTGTACAAGAATTTCTTGATTAGCGGAAAAATGTTCTCAACAGCAACATTAATTTTACCTGTAGACATAGTGTATGATTTTTTTAAAATAGCCGACTAATTTATCGGATTATTTATGTTTTAATTCGTGACCTAGTAATACTACCAGATTCTCTTCCCTAAAGTCAAAAAAAGTACCAAATGTAGGGTTGTGACAAACTGACACAACTTTCAAAATTGCTGAAAGAACTTTAACTAAAGATTTTGTTTACTTTTTTTGATTAGGGGTTAAACAGTTTTAAATTTACATCAGTAAACCAATAAGATATGGCTACCACAAATAAAAAAAACACTATTAAACAAATTGCTCCCAGTCTCTCTAAAGAGTCAATTACGACAATGTATATGGAGTATGTTTTAGAAAATGGTCATCGACCATTTTCGGTATTTAAGTTTTGTAAAGACCATAATATCGAGGAAGGTGCTTTCTATAATTATTTTGGTTCTTTTCAGGGTATAAGAGAAAATATTTGGGTGAGTTTTTATGAAAATACGGTTGCGGTATTATACAAGAATCCAGCCTACGCAACATACCCGAACAGGGAGAAAATGCTTTCATTTTTTTACACTTTTTTTGAGGTTTTAACTGCAAATCGTAGTTATGTGCTTTTTGCTTTGCAAGAGCAAAAGGATGCTTTAAAAAGTTTAGGTCAATTGAGAGATTTAAGATTGAAAGTGAGAGATTTTGCAGGTAACTTGATAGAGGAAGCTAACGAGGAAAAATCATCACGTCTTACTAAAAACCCGGTTTCGATATTTAGTGAGGGTGCTTGGTTGCAAACTTTATTCTTGATTAAATTTTGGATAGACGACAATTCTGCTCGTTTTGAAAAAACCGATGTAGCTATAGAAAAGTCAGTAAACGCAATTTTTGATGTGTTCAATACTACACCATTAGAAAGTATTCTTGATTTTGGGAAATTTATATTTAAAGAGAATTTTTCAAGATCCAATTAAGAACCTATGAAAACGATAGATTACATCCCAACTAATAAATTACAGCGTGCTTCACAGTTAGTTCGAACCGGCGTGAAAGTAGGGGGTAATTATGCAAAATATTACGGAAAGAAAGCATTTAATGGCGAATTAACTCGAGAAGAGTTAGATTCCGAAAATGCTGAAGATATATACGATGGCTTAAAAAGTTTAAAGGGTAGTGCGCTTAAAGTAGCACAAATGTTAAGTATGGAAAAAAACATATTGCCAAAGGCATATGTGGAGAAGTTCTCACTATCCCAATTTTCTGTACCACCATTGTCTGCACCCTTAGTGAGAAAAACGTTTAAAAAATATTTAGATAAATATCCGGAAGAGATATTTGATACATTCACAACTCAAAGTGTAAATGCTGCTAGTATCGGTCAGGTGCACAAGGCAACATTAGATGGGAAAAATCTTGCTGTGAAAATACAATACCCGGGAGTTGCAGATAGTATTAGTAGTGATTTGGCTCTAGTGAAGCCTATTGCTAGCCGGATGTTTAATCTAAAAGGTAAGGACAAAGAAAAGTATTTTCAGGAAGTCGAAGACAAGCTCTTAGAAGAGACAGACTATATTTTAGAAGTAAGTCAAAGTATGTCGATTACTGAAAAATGTAGTGTAATTCCGAACTTAAAATTTCCTAATTATTATCCAGATTTATCAAGTGAACGAATCATCACAATGGACTGGATGACTGGAGAGCATTTAAGTGAATTTACAGCTTATAATCAAGATCAAGTTGCTGCAGATAAAATAGGGCAGGCCCTGTGGGATTTTTATATGTATCAAATGCATCATTTAAAAGCAGTACATGCAGATCCTCATCCAGGTAATTTCTTAGTAGATTCAGAGAATAATTTAATCGCAATCGATTTTGGTTGCATTAAAAAAGTTCCTGAAGAATTCTACACTCCCTATTTTGAATTAGCTAAACCTGAAAATATCAATAACCCAGATATTTTTAGAAATAAAATGTTTGAGTTAGAGATTCTGAGAGCAGATGATTCTGACGAAGAGCTTAAATTCTTTTCAGAGTTGTTTCACGAGATGCTTAGTTTATTTACTAAGCCATTTCATCACGAAATCTTTGATTTTAGCGATGAGTCATTTTTTGCCCATATTGCAGATCTAAGTGATAAGTATTCTAAGGATACCCAATTGCGTAAAATGAACGGGAATAGGGGAAGCAAGCATTTTTTATATATAAACAGAACCTTTTTTGGTTTGTATAATTTAATGCACGATCTAGGTGCAAAAATTACAGTAAATAATTACACAAAATATTTGAATTAATAATTGAAGATAATAATTGGTTAGTAAGATTATTGGTTAGGTTGTTTTGAGAGGCGCACTTTTTGGTTGGAGGGCGCCTCTCGCTTTTAATAAGGTAATGAAATTAAGAATAAAAAAAAGCGCCCTCGGGCGCTTTTTTTTCTATTAGTTACTAAATTCTAATTCTATAGTTAATGAAGAAACTTTTCAATTGCTAGTGCAACTGCGTTCTCTTTATTAGAAAAATCACTTACATAGTCTGCAACTTCTTTCACTTCTTGTGTAGCATTTGCAACAGCAATTCCGAATCCTACATTTTTAATCATTGTAATATCATTATAATTATCGCCAAATGCAATCACATCCTCCATTTCTAGATTATAGGTGTCTCTAATGAGCTGTTCGAGCGCAGTGCTTTTATCTATATTTTTTGCACTTATTTCAAGATACGTATCCTTAGATCTGTAGAAGTGTGCTTCACTTCCATGCTCTTTCTCCAGCACCTTAATTAAATCGTCTAAAGCCTCAGGATTACCCATACACATAATTTTATGAGGTTGTTCATTAATTGCCTCTAATATGGCAATATGATCCTCTAATGGTATTAGAACGGGTTCTACGCGAGTAGTTCTTATTTCGCGTGTGGTCCAGTAATCTTCTTCAGCAGTTCTCCAGGTATCTGTGCAATATGTGCTAATGTTGTAATCAAAATTCTTTTGATGTTGGATTACCGTATCTAGAAAGGCAAGTGAGACCGTGTGACTATGCAAAGTTGATCCTCTGCTGTCAAGGACTAGCCCGCCGTTGTAGCAAATTAACGGACTCCCGTGTGCACCTATTTTCTCTTGCACATAATACATCGCAGAAGGCATCCGTGAAGATGCCAGTATTATCGGAAAATCTTTAGGTAGCTTTGCAAATGCCAATGCTGTTTCGGGAGCAATATCACGATCTGTATTGAGTATTGTTCCATCGATATCAGAACAAAGAAGTTTTAGTTTTCTTTCCATTATTCAAAGATAACACAAGCATTTTTCAATAAAGAATAACCGCTTTATTTCCTTTTAATAAATGCGGAAACTATTGCAGTTATAACAAATCCAAATGTTAAACTACTTACCACAGATTGAATTAAGTATCTTTTTAAATTAAATAACTCTTTAGCTTCTTCGGGACTTGCTATGCCACTAGAAACTGCATATTCTATTACATTTTTAAAATAATACGGACTAATAACTTCACTAATGATAATTTGAGCGGGGATGGCTAGAATTGCAATGAATACAGTTAAAATTAATCCCGATATGAAAGCTTGTTTATAGGTGATTATTCCTCCGTAGAAATTATTTCTTTTGTCTATTAAAGCGATAAAATAAATGGCAATAGCCGGTAAATAAAAGAATAGAGTGTAGAGATGATGCTCGTTAATTTTCTCATCGTGCCAGCCTAAAAAGCGCTCAACACACATCCAAACCAACAAAAATATGGTGTAGATAAAAGCCCATTTCAGTTCTAGACGTGGAAATGTCATAACTCAAGTATTAAAGCAATTATGAAGATACTATAAAAAATTAATTATAGAAATATTCTGTGCTTAGGAGAAGTATGTATAAATAAAAGGGTAGGTGTGGCTGGTGGTTTGTAAGCGAGAATTAATTAAATTCTTTTACTTTTTTCTTCGCTTGATCTTTCTTTTTCACATCATAACCCAAGTTGCGTAATGAGTTTTCCCAGTCTAGTTTAGTATGAGGAACTCGGCTTCTTGTATTTTTAATATATTTAATACGCTGCAAAATGCTTTGAATAAAAAGACAGTCAGATTTTGTTAGATCTTCGGTATCTTTCATTAAAATCACTAGAAGTTTGTTCGATTGATCCATAGATGGAGCATCGTCATAATTAGCTACGGTTAATGGTGCGATATCGGTGCGCAACCAGGCACGTAACTCAACGGCTTTCATATTAGTAGCCTCTTTTAATTCTTGATGTAAGCGATTTTTACTGTACAATTTATAAAGTAGTTAGGGTATAAAAATAAGGGTATTGGATGTCTCTTTGTTGGCTACAATATTAAGTTTGTGTGAAGAATATTTCGGAGTGATTTCACGAATGTTATTAACAAAAAACACCCGTTATTAACGGGTGTTTTTAAAGAATTTTAGGATGTTTTCTTATTCATCTACAAGAACCCAATCTCCATTATCTAGTAATGGAATTGCTTGTTTAAATTTCATCGATTTGTTCTCGCCATTCATAACGTGCTTGATAGTAACTTTATCATTACGACCTATTTTAGGACGTTCACGAGTAATAGTTTCAGTTACTTGTTGACGTTGAGGTTGCGTGTTGCCGGCAGATCTGTTTTGTGAAGCGCGCTCATCAAGATTAGGAATTTCTTCTTTGCTTGTTTGCACTTTTTCAGCTTGCTTCACTTGTCGAGCTTCTCTAATCTGGCTTTCTTGTTGTACAGGTAATTCTCCTTTAAATAGGAAAGAAATTACATCTTTATTAACCTGGTCAATCATTTGCTTAAACAATTCAAAAGCTTCAAACTTATAAATTAATAAAGGGTCTTTTTGCTCGTGAACAGCTAATTGAACGCTTTGTTTAAGCTCATCCATTTTACGTAAATGAGTTTTCCAGGCGTCATCAATTATTGCTAATGTTATATTCTTTTCAAAATCTGTAATTAACTGTTTCCCTTTAGACTCATAAGCTTCTTTAAGGTTTGTTACAACCTTAAGTTCTTTGATACCGTCAGAAAAAGGAACAACAATACGCTCATAATTACTATCTGGATTCTCATAAACATTACTTATGATAGGGAAGGCAACTGCTGCGTTGCGCTCCATTTTTTCTCTGTAATGTACAAGAGCAGCATCATAAACTTTTAAAGCTAGTTGTTTAGCTGAAGTTGACTCAAATTCCTTTTGATCAACCGGACTACTCATTGAGAAGAAACGAATTAATTCAAATTCGAAATTCTTATAATCCTGAGCCGCTTTATTTGTTTCAGCAATTACTTCAGAAGTATCATAAATCATATTTGCGATATCTACTCGCAGACGTTCCCCAAACAAGGCATGGTAGCGACGTTTGTAAATTACTTCACGCTGTGCATTCATCACATCATCATACTCTAGTAATCGCTTACGTACCCCAAAGTTATTTTCTTCTACTTTCTTTTGAGCGCGTTCTATAGATTTAGAAATCATTCCGTGTTGAATAACTTCTCCTTCTTTAAGACCCATACGGTCCATCATTTTCGCGATACGTTCTGAACCAAAAAGGCGCATTAAGTTATCTTCTAAAGAAACATAGAATTGCGAACTGCCTGGATCACCTTGACGACCGGCACGACCACGTAACTGGCGGTCTACACGTCTTGAATCGTGACGTTCTGTACCTATGATAGCGAGACCACCGGCATCTTTCACAGCTTTGCTAAGTTTAATATCTGTACCACGACCTGCCATGTTGGTAGCAATAGTTACTTGACCAGAATTACCTGCATCTGCTACAATATCTGCTTCTTTCTTATGTAACTTCGCGTTTAATACATTGTGAGGAACTTTTCTTAACGAAAGCATTTTACCTAACAATTCTGAGATTTCTACCGAAGTGGTACCTATAAGTACAGGTCTTCCCGCATCTACAAGATTTTGTACTTCGTCTATAACAGCATTATATTTCTCGCGTTTAGTTTTATAAACTTTATCATCACGATCATCTCGTGCGATTGGGCGATTTGTAGGGATTTCTACAACATCTAACTTGTAAATTTCCCAAAGTTCACCTGCTTCTGTAACAGCTGTACCAGTCATCCCTGAAAGTTTGCGGTACATTCTAAAATAATTCTGAAGCGTTACGGTTGCAAAAGTTTGAGTAGCGTCTTCAATTTTTACATTTTCTTTTGCTTCGATAGCTTGATGTAGGCCATCGCTGTAACGACGCCCATCCATAATACGACCAGTTTGCTCATCAACAATTTTTACCTTGTTGTCCATTACCACGTATTCAGTGTCCTTTTCAAATAAGGTATAAGCTTTAAGCAATTGATTCATCGTATGAATACGCTCACTCTTAATGCTAAATTCTCTAAAAAGTTCTTCTTTCTTTTCAGCTTCTTCTTCAGAAGTTAAGTTAGCGCTTTCGATCTTATTAATTTCTACGCCCATTTCTGGCATGATGAAGAAATTAGGATCGTCTTTACCAGAAAGATGCTCTATACCTTTATCGGTAAGTTCTATCTGATTGTTTTTTTCATCTATTGTAAAATATAGGTCAGAGTCAATCACATGCATTTCGCGATTGTTATCCTGCATATATTGATTTTCAGTTTTTTGTAGCAGTAAGCGAATTCCCTCTTCACTAAGAAATTTAATTAGCGCTTTGTTTTTAGGTAAACCTCTGTAAACGCGTAGTAATAATATAGCTCCTTCTTTTGTGTCGCCGGAAGCTATTAATTTTTTGGCTTCTGAAAGCGTACCTGTTAATTGCTGGCGTTGCAAATTAACTAAGCTATCAATTTTAGGTTTTAAAGCATCAAACTCGTGTTGATCCCCTTTAGGAACAGGCCCAGAAATAATTAATGGGGTACGGGCATCATCTACAAGTACCGAGTCGACCTCATCAACAATTGCATAATTAGGAGCGCGTTGTACCAGATCATTTGGCGCGTGAGCCATATTATCTCTTAGGTAGTCAAAACCAAATTCATTATTTGTACCGTAAGTTATATCTGCTGCGTATGCTTTGCGACGCGCTGCTGAGTTAGGCTTATGAAAATCTATACAATCAAGGGTAAGACCGTGAAAATTAAACAAAGGTGCCATCCAGGCACTATCCCTTTTAGCTAAGTAATCATTTACTGTTACTAAGTGAACCCCTTTTCCAGTAAGCGCATTTAAATAAACCGGAAGAGTAGCCACTAGTGTTTTACCCTCACCTGTTTGCATCTCAGCAATTTTACCTTGGTGCATTGCCACACCACCTATGAGCTGTACATCGTAATGTATCATATCCCACGTAATTGCTTTACCAGCTGCATCCCAGCTATTAGCCCAGACTGCGTGATCACCATCTAAGGTGACATAATCTTTTTCTGCACTCAATTCGCGATCAAATGCGTTTGCGGTAACTTTAATAGACGTGTTGTGGTAAAAACGTTTAGCAGTTTCTTTAACAACGCCAAAAGCTTCTGGTAAAATATCATTAAGTACCTGCTCGCTTATAGTGTACGCGTCATCCTTTAGCTTATCTATTTCTGAGTAGATCTCTTCTTTGCGATCTATATCCTCAGTCTCATCTGCTTCTGACTGTAATTTAAGTTGAGCAGCATTATTATCTGCGAGAGCGTTAGCAATTTTAGCTTTAAACTCAGTAGTTTTTTGCCTCAATTCATCGTGAGAAAGTTTCTCGAGTTGAGATTCGAAGCTTTTTATTTTTTCAACAATAGGTTGTATAGAGGCGACATCTTGTTTTGACTTGTCTCCTACAAATACCTTTAATACTTTATCTAATAAGCCCATAATTTGGTAAATAGTTTATTATCAATAGATTGCTTAAGTTGCGCTTGAGGCGTGGCTATTAATAAATTAATCTTCCGATAAACGCAACGCTATGTTACGACAATTTGCTTTCTCAAGCAGTTCAAATTTAAGCAAAAAAAAAGCCTCAATGCGAGACTTTTTATGTGTTTACGTGATGTGAAATCTAGTATTCATCCTCATTCCAGAGGTAGTCGTCGTCAGACGGGTAGTCTGGCCATATCTCGTCAATAGAATCATAAGAATCACCTTCATCTTCCATAGATTGTAAATTTTCTACAACCTCAAGTGGCGCTCCCGTTCTAATTGCATAATCAATCAATTCATCTTTGGTAGCCGGCCAAGGTGCATCGCTTAGGTGAGAGGCTAGTTCTAATGTCCAGTACATAGTTAACGTATTTAATTTTTTGCAAAAATAAATTTATTAGCGTAATAACCAAGGAAAATATCAATTAATTCAATATTATTTTTAAGAACGTGTGTAATCTGTTAAGATAACGGTACTTATGACTTAAAATGAATACTAAAAAGCTATTTTTCAGGTATCCACTTAATCTCTTTTGCTTGTAGCTGATTTGACAAGAAACGTGCCATTACAAAGAGATAGTCAGAAAGACGGTTTAAATATTTTAAGGCATTATCTTCAAACGGAACTTCTTGATAAAGAGCAGTTGCCAGTCGTTCTGCTCTACGACATACACTGCGCGCTATGTGACAGAATGACACTGTTTGATGCCCTCCTGGAAGTACAAAGTGAGTCATAGGAGGTAGCTGTTCATCCATGATGTCCATTTCAGTTTCCAGAAGTGCGATATCAAGATCATTTATACGTTTAATATCTAATCGTTCTTTACCATTTTTTAAGATTGCCCTTTCAGGGTCAGTCGCGAGAATTGCGCCTATGACAAATAGTTTTTCCTGAATGGTAATGAGTTGTTTTTTACTATTTAAATCTATTTCTTGATCGCGTAGTAAACCTATATGTGAATTAAGTTCGTCAAGTGTACCGTAACTTTCAATGCGAATGTCGTGTTTAGAAACACGCGTTCCTCCAAAGAGTGCTGTAGTACCTTTATCTCCGGTTTTTGTATAAATTTTCAAGATATTGAATTTTTAATTTGAGGAATTATTTCCCTGATCGCGCTGGTTTTTTCTTTCAAAGTAGTCCGCTCTAAAACTGCGTCGTTTTCGATCCCTCATTTTACTTTGATTACGCTTATTATTTTTCATTACCGCAAGAAATAATAAGGCAAGGACAACGACAATGAGTATTGTCTGTAAATTTTCAGGTATAAAATCTAGCATACTTTAAATTTAAGATAAACTATAAGTTTTCCGCGTAAGCGCTATCAAAAATTACTCCATCGCATGCTTAGCATAACCACGCCACTTCTCGATGCAGTCTACCATATCTTGTGGAATATCACTGTTAAAGCTCATCCATTCACCGGTTTTAGGGTGCACAAAACCTAATGTTTTAGCGTGTAACGCTTGTCTAGGCAATATTTTAAAACAATTGTCTACAAACTGCTTGTACTTTGTAAAGGTGGTACCTTTTAAAATAGCATCTCCTCCATAGCGCTCATCGTTAAATAGGGTGTGTCCTATGTATTTTAAATGCACGCGTATTTGATGGGTACGACCGGTTTCTAACTTACACGAAATCTTAGTTACATAACCCAGACGTTCTAGGACTTTATAATGCGTTACAGCTTCTTTGCCCTGATCACCATCCGGAAAAACTGTATTCTGCATACGATTTTTAGGGTGTCTGCCTATATGACCTTCAACAGTACCTTCTTCTTCTTCGACATTTCCCCAAACGATTGCTACATATTCGCGCTCGCTACTTTTATCAAAAAATTGTTTGGCAAGGTGAGTCATTGCAGCTTCGGTTTTTGCAACCACCAGCAGGCCACTTGTATCTTTATCAATTCTATGTACAAGTCCCGGTCTGCCGCTACTGTTTTCGGGTAAATTTTCGAAATGATAGATTAGAGCATTTATTAATGTACCGCTGTAATTACCATGTCCCGGATGAACGACCATGCCAGCAGGTTTATTTACCACTAGCAGTGTGTCATCTTCATAAACTATATCTAACGGAATATTTTCTGGAGTAAGTAAAAACTCATACGGCGGATGCTCAAACATTACGCGAACGACATCACCTGCTTTTACTTTATAATTTTGTTTTACAACTGCACCATTAACTTGAATATTTCCATTTTTAGCTGCAGTTTGAATTTTATTACGCGTTGCTTTTTCAATAAAATTCATTAAAAACTTATCTACACGCAGCGGTTCTTGACCTTTTCCTGCGGTAAAATTATAATGTTCAAAAAGCTCATCTTCTTGTTCGTCTGGTCCTTCTGTATTAAAATCCTGCATCTTCTAATTCTTCATCTTCGTTAATAGAATCATCTATATCTACTGAATCTTCAGTAGCATTATTGTAATAATTATCTTTTCCATTGCCTACAACAAGGTCTATAACAGACATTTTACGCAATCTGTCACCTTCTTTTAAGGTAGTCCCGTTGTGTCTTAATTCTAAAACTTCATCTTCAGAAATGTGATCGCGCAGGTCTATTCTCCCTACTTTGAATCCTAAAGCTAGTAGTGTAGGTTCTACCTGGCGCTGTGTTCTTCCTACAAGTGCAGGAATTGCAATCTCGCGGTATCCTGAAGGATTTAGAACGAGATATATTTTTCTGTTTTCTTTTACAAATTTTCCTGCTGCAGGATTTTGCTCTATGACAGAGTACGTAGGGTAATCTGGATTGTAATTAGAAGAATCAATCACAATGTAATTTAAGTTAGCATTGTCAAGCTCTTGCTTTACTAAGCTTAACGACATTTTACTAAGATCGGGAACTGCAATGCGCTCATCATGATTTGTAGAAGAGCTAAGCCAAAACATAAAGGCAAATCCTAAAATAACCAATACGATTAAGGCAAGAAGTAGCTGCATTAAAAATGCTTTGCTAAATATAAATTTTATTAGTCCCATACACATGCGATTTTGCGGCTACAAACTTAGTTTAAAATTGGGTGACCCTCAATTGCAATCATTTTTTTTGCCTATTTATTCTAAAAATAGCGTTCTTTGAACCCGATTTATTATCAAGAAACGCAAAGAGTTATTATTTACTATGTCAAAAAAAAATATAGCGGTTATAATGGGTGGTTTTTCTAGCGAGGTAGCGATATCAATGCTTAGCGGAAATACAGTTTGTAAACATCTTGACACTTCAAAGTATACAGTTTATCCTATTTCTATAATAAAGGAAGGTTGGTTTTGCAGCCATTCTGATCACAAACCATTTCCGGTAGATAAAAGTGACTTTTCTATTACTATAGACGGTACAAAGATAAAATTTGACTGTGTGTTTAATACAATTCACGGAACTCCCGGAGAAGATGGCACATTTCAAGCCTATTTAGAGTTGCTGGGTATTCCTCAAACAGCTTGTGATTATTATGAAGCAGCCCTTACGTTTAATAAGCGTGATTGTATAAGTGTACTTAGTGCGTATGGTATTAAAACGGCGACAAATTATTTTTTAAATAAAGGAGATGTTATAAATACTTCAGAAATTGTTGCGAAGGTAGGTTTACCGTGTTTCGTAAAAGCCAATAAAGCAGGTAGCAGTTTTGGGGTGTCTAAAGTATATGAAGAAGACGCACTCGAAGCGGCCATTGCAATTTCGTTTAAAGAGGATGACGAAATTATAATCGAATCGTTTTTAGAGGGTACAGAAGTTTCTGTAGGTGTAATTAATTACTACGGAAAAATACAAGCGTTACCAGTCACCGAGATTGTAAGCGACAATGACTTCTTTGATTATGAAGCAAAATATGCTGGTAAATCACAAGAAATCACTCCTGCACGCATCAGCGATGAGCAAACAAGCGCAGTACAGCGAGAAGCAGAAAAGGTTTTTAAAGCATTAAAACTAAAAGGCCTTACACGTGCAGAATTTATTTTTCATAATGGGGAGCCTCATTTTCTAGAAGTAAATACTACTCCGGGTTTGAGTCCTGCTAGTATAATTCCCCAGCAGGCAAAAGTAGCAGGCATCAGTCTGGCAGATTTATTTGATAATGTAATCGAGCAAGCGCTTAACCAATAGAGGTTATATAAAAGTGTCAATAGGCTTTCAGTTGAAAGCTTAATTGATTCAATACATATTCCTCATACATTTTGTACTTTTAATTTCAATCGATATAACGTCTATGAAACGCGCAGTTTTTCCAGGATCTTTTGATCCACTTACCTTAGGTCACTACGATATTATTGAGCGTGGGTTAAAACTCTTTGACGAGATTATTTTAGCTATAGGTGTTAATGCAGATAAAAAGTATATGTTCACCTTAGAACAGCGAGAAACTTTTTTGAAAGAATCATTTAAAGACGAGCCAAAAATTAAGGTAATGACCTACAAAGGACTTACGGTTGATTTTTGTAATGAAACAGATAGTGCTTTTATATTGCGTGGACTCAGAAACCCTGGAGATTTTGAATTTGAAAAGGCAATCGCACATACAAATAGAAAACTTTCTCAAATTGAAACCGTATTCCTGCTTACATCATCTGGAAAAAGTTATATTTCCTCATCAATAGTGCGAGACGTTATACGTAACGGAGGTGACTACACGGGGTTGGTACCAGACGCTGTCCGCATTTAAATCTTTGCAACTTTTTGATAGCGAATAGGTCTTTAATTAACAGATCTATTTTATGCTGAGAAAAATTCTAGTTATCATTATTCTTTTTAGTGTTTTTAAGGGCTATTCTCAAAAAACTACGGGTAAGGTGTATGCAGATAACAAACCTATGGAAGGTGTGTTGATAATTAATACTACTCAAAATAGCATGGCTTCAACAAATGCTAAAGGAGATTTTAATTTTGCTGCAAATATTGGCGACTCTTTAGTTTTTAGCGCATCCTTTTTTAAAACTCAAATAATTCGTGTACAAGAATATCACTTAAATGAGGTTTGGGTTGTAGAATTATTAGAAAATAGAAACGAACTTGATGAGGTGCTTTTAACGGGTATGTCTAAGGCGAAGGAGTTTAGTGTTGCCGAGTACAGCAAAAACTTTAACAACTGGCTTCAAAAAGATATTAGAGATAACCCCTACGCTTATAGTCCGCAATCTTCTGGGGACGGAATCGATGTTATTGCTTTAGGCAAAATGATACTTAAGGGTATTAATAATCAAAAGAGAAATGATAATCAGGCAGCCAAGCGTTTTAGAATTTTAGGTCTTGAAGAATTAATTGTTTTCTTTAAGAAAGATGATTTTTTTAATGAAGATTTGCTTCGGAATCAATTAGCCGTTTCTAAAAAAGAGGAGCCTACATTTTTTGACTATTGTCAAAGTCAGCAGATAGATTCCAGATTATTAGATAAAAAGAATCAAATTCGGTTTTTAGATTTTTTATTGAAGAGAAGCGATGAATTCCACGATCTAGCAATTACCGAAAACTAACACATTTAATCTCTAGTTTTGTATATGAATTATAAAGTACTTCTATTTCTGGGGATATTTATATTGACCTTCTCAGGCTATTCACAAAATACTAGCGGTAAAGTTTACGCTGGAGATAAAAGAGTACCGGGAGTACTGGTAGAAAATCGTACTCAAAATAGGAGTATGGTAACTACAGATGAAGGCGATTTTAGTATTGCTGCAAGAATCAATGACTCTTTGATTTTTAGCGCTCCCTTTATGGAAACTCAAATTTTTATCATAGAACCTTTTCAGCTAGAAAAGCGTTGGGTAGTAGAGCTTAATGAAAACTTAAATGAATTAGATGAGGTGCGTCTTACGGAAGCCCCAAAGGAGAAAAAATTTAGTCAGGAAGAATATACCGCCGAAGTTAATACCCTAATTCAAAATGACATCAAGCAAAATCCTCAAAAATACAGACCTCAATATACCAGTAATGGGGTAGATTTTATAATGCTGGCTAAGCGTTTTATGGGGTTATTCAAAAAAGATCCGTCAAAGCAACAAATGGAATATTCACCTATTACGTATGAGCAGTATCAAGAGCTATTTAATACTAGTGATTATTTTGATCAGCAATTTTTAACCCGTCAATTAGAGATCGAACCTTACTATCAAAATTTATTTTTTGAGTACTGTGATGCTATGCAGTTAAAGGGAGAACTTCTACTACCCGAACATCAGCTAGATTTACTAGACGCCTTGATGAAACTAAGTGCAAATTTTAAAGCTGAGCTTGAAAACTTTAATAAGGAGTCAGAAGGCGGCTAGTAAGCAGCTGTTTATGTTTTAAAAGATATTCAAATTAAGTCCAATATAGAAGTTAACCGGATCTCCGGGATAATAATAACGGGGTGCAGCACCACCAAATCCTGTTGCATTAGGTAAAACCTGAGCGGCATAATTGGTGTCAAAAACATTATTTACACCACTATAAAGCGTAGTAGTAAAGTGCTGAGCTATTTTAAACTCGTAATCAGCCCGCAGATTTACAAGATTATAACTGTCACTGTAAATGCTGTTTGCATCATCTAGTGGGATTTCTCCAGTATGTCTATAGTTTACATTAAAGCGTAAACCCGAATCGTGAATTAAATCCAAACCAAGATTAAATACTTTGTCTGCCACTCCGGTAAGGTCATTCCCCGCAAAATCAATATCATTATCGGTAAAATCTTCAAATGAATAATCGTTAATAGTAAGTGAAGCGTAAGGATTAATTAATAGCGAATTAAACGTAAGATCTTTATAATTCATCAAAACTTCTATTCCATTATGAGAAGTTTTTCCAGCATTTCTACCTACAAACTGATCATTATCTACACGTTCTGCAACTAGTAAATCTGAAACTTGAACCGTATAAAAGGCTAGTTCTGTGTATAGTTTTTTATCAAGCCATTGTGCTTTTAGACCCAGTTCATAATTGTATCCGGTTTCTGGTTTAATTTCAGGATTAATGGCTCCTTCAGGAGTAAGTGTTTCTGCAACTGTAGGTAGTGAAAAACCACGACTCACTGTGGCATATAAGAATTTATCATTCACTAGTTCGTAGGTTAATCCTGCTTGAGGTAAAAACAAACGCGGATACGTATACACTCCAGAATTATCTATTTCTGATTCGTTTAAATAATCATCAAGTACGTATCTGCTATGGTTATAATTAAGCCCAATTTCAGCTTGTAAACGCGCTGACAACTTAAGATTTGCCTGAGCAAATAAATTGAGATATTTACGATCTTGTTCCTGATTACTAAAAAGATCTCCCTGTAAACTGCCGTTGCCATTAGTATCTTCGTATAGGTTTTGATACAGTTTTGCTTTATAATGCTCATCAAAATATTCAACACCAATATTGCTGCTTATGGGAATATTTAAAACTGAAAAGGAAGAAGCTAGATTACTACGTACTCCAAAAGCAACTGAGTTTTCGTCCAAAATATCAAACGGTCTAGGCTCATAGCCATCTCTAAAATTTGTAAATATGCTGGTCGTCCAGGAATTTGATTCATTTAAATTCCAATTATAAGAAAGCCCGGCTAACCCTTTATCGTAAGATTCATACCCCTGTGACTGAGCCCAGGTGAAAGCTGCTTTCTCAGGATTGTTTTTGAAATCATCTTCGTTTATGGAGCTCGGTATAAAAGCTTTTAAGCGCGTATAATTACCAAAAAAAGTAAGAGCACTTACTGCATTAATTTGAGTCTTGGCATAAGCGGTATACGTGTTGCGATTGTAATTGCTGTTAGCTCTATATCCATTTTTTTCAAGATGATTATAGCTAAAATAGCCGGCTGTGTTTTCTGAAGCAAGCATAGCTGTAGCACCACCTTTAAAAAGACCAAATGAGCCACCTAGGCTATTTAATCTTACAGAAGTACTTTGTGGTTTAGGTTTTATAACCGAAATATTAATCGCGCCACCTAAACCGGCTCCATAACTACTACTTGCCGGACCTTTAATTATTTCAAGGCGGTCTATCAAGTTGAGGTCTATATCTTCAAGTGTGGTTTCACCTTCACCGGTGGTTAGGGGAATACCTTCAATATAAGCTTTAACTCGATTAGTAGAATATTGACTGCGAGCTCCCAGACCTCTTATGCTAATACGACTCGTATTGAGTGCGCCTTGCTGCATTTGTATTCCAGGATTTTTGTTTATTTCGTTTGCGATAGAAAGTTGATCGCCACGTTGTAAGTCTTCAGAACTGATTACGTTTACCGAAGCAGGTATGCGTTGCAATTCATTTTGAATAGGAGTAGAAGTTATATAAACTTCGCCTAGTGCGTTACGGGTCAAAACAGAATCTGCTGTTGCCTTCACTTGTGCCTGAGCAAAAGTTGAAAGTAACAGCAGAAAAAGAATAGCTATGTTATTCATAGATTATTTTGCAGAGATCTTCCAGATAATGCCACTATCATCATCATTTACTAATAATGATCCGTCAGGGCCTACAGTTGTTCCTACTGGTCTACCGTAAACTTCATTTTCTCCATCATTAGCAATAAATCCAGTTAAGAAATCTTCTGCAGGTTGAGGTTTACCATTTTTAAAAGGTATGAAAACCACCTTGTAACCTGAGAAAGGAACACGATTCCAAGAGCCGTGCTGACCTACAAATGCTCCATTCTTATATTTTGCAGGAAACTTGTCTGCCTTATAAAAAGTAAAGCCCAATGAAGCAGTATGAGATCCTAACGGTACATCTGGCATAATAGCTTTGTCAACTAAATCCTGGTGTGGATCATCTGCCCAACGCGGATCTTTAATTTGGCCGTAATAACTGTAAGGCCATCCATACCAACCTCCTTTTTGAACGCTAGTTGCGTAATCTGGTACTAAGTTATTTCCTAATTCATCACGCTCATTAACAGCTGTCCATAAATCTCCGGTTACTGGATTCCAGTCCATTCCTACAGGATTTCTAAGACCTGATGCATAAACAACTTCACCACTACCATCTGGATTTACTTCTAGTATTGTTGCGCGACGTTCTTCTTTTTCCATTCCTTGTTCACCTACATTACTAGCAGATCCTACAGAAATATAAATTTTATCTTTAGCACTGTTGGTGATAATATTACGAGTCCAGTGATTATTATAACCACTAGCAGAAAGAGGGACAATTTTTTCTCCTTCACCTTCTAATTTGGTCTGGCCTTCTTTGTATGGGTATCGGTACAAACCATCTGTATTGGCGATATAGAAATAATTGTTTAAAACAAGCATTCCGAAGTTTTGATTTAAACCATCTTTAAAGATAAAACGTTCATCAACTTCACCATCATTGTTACTATCTCTAAGAAGTGTAATGCGATTAGCGCTATTTTTTGTGTTTGCTTCAGCAACAAAAATATCATTATTAGGAGCTACATACGTCCATCGAGGATGTTCTAAAGAGTCTGCAAAACGAGTTACAACAAAACCTTCTGGAGCAATAGGTGTTTTCCCATTTTCCCATCCTACAACTTTACTCTCTTTTACTTGAGATTCAGATGAAAAAGGAGCTACAAGATCTAGCGAACCTACAGCAGTTTGTACTGTAGTAATTCCATTGTCTGCTAGTTCTTCTTTCTCAGCATCAGAAACAGATTTTTCATTTTTACATGCCGAAAGCATCAATAAACTAACTGCGGCGTAGAGATATGTTTTCATAAATTTAATTTTTTACGAAAATAATATATAAGAATTTTGCATTGACTTTATATCAGCGCATTAGTATAAATTTAACGGGAGTGTAAATACAGGTTACGAACTACTTATAATTATTAGAAATCTTATGGATAAGCTCGATATTTTCTAATTTGATAAAGTTTTAGGCTTAATTATAAGAATCAAATCAATTTTATATAGCAGCAGTTTTAAACTGAAACTTCCATAAAATGTTTCTCTTATTTTATATAAACTATTCTTTAAAAGTCTAGACTACTCTTCTCTTATAAAAGGTTAATTTTGCAGCTTGAATGTATAAAAATTAACCCCTTTAGTTACAGTCATTTTCGGTTTTTCTAAGTATTAATCGCTCTTTAAATTATTCTTTAAGCATCGTAGAATGCCACTTGAATTGAAAATAGCGATACTATAATTACCGAATGCAACCTTATATATTTTATGAGAAAAGTATTTAACCTCTTCGACTTAACACAAAAAGTAAATTACAAAACCGAAATTCTTGCAGGACTTACCGTTGCAATGACAATGATTCCAGAATCATTGTCATTTGCCATTTTAGCTGGTTTTTCTCCTTTAATGGGATTGTATGCTTCTTTTATAGCAGGATTAATAACAGCAATATTTGGAGGAAGACCAGGTATGATTTCTGGTGGGGCAGGAGCCACAGTGATTACTTTAATTGCTTTAATGAATTCTAATGGTCTAGAATATGTTCTGGCCGCAGTAGCTTTAGCCGGAGTGATTCAAATCTTGATAGGTCTGTTTAAACTGGGTAAATTTATTAGGCTGGTACCACATCCTGTAATGTTTGGATTTGTGAATGGTCTTGCTATTGTGATTTTTATGTCACAAATTAAACAGTTTAAGACTATTGTTAATGGAGAGATTGCCTGGTTAACCGGTACACCTTTATTAATAATGGCTGGTCTTGTTGCTCTCACTATTGCTATAGTTGTTTTTTTACCAAAATTCACCAAAGCAGTACCTTCTTCATTAGTAGCTATAATTGTTGTATTTGTACTGGTTTATTTCTTAGGAATAGATACTAAAACGGTTAAAGATATTGCATCGGTGAGTGGTGGTTTCCCTCCATTTCATATCCCAAATATTCCCATAAGTTTTGAAACATTGAAAATTATTGCGCCCTATTCTATGGTGATGGCTGCAGTAGGTCTTACAGAAGGTTTACTTACCTTAAATCTTGTCGACGAGATTACTGAAACAAAAGGTAATGGCAATAGAGAGTGTATTGCTCAGGGAAGTTCTAATATGCTTAATGGCTTTTTCTTCGGGATGGGAGGATGCCCGATGATTGCACAAACCCTTGTAAACTTATCAGCAGGTTCAAGAGCACGTCTTTCTGGAATAATCGCTGCCCTAACTATATTAATGATCGTTTTATTTGGTGCTCCTATAATCGAGCAGGTACCTATGGCGGCTTTAGTAGGAGTTATGATTATGGTAGCTATAGGAACCTTTGAATGGGTAAGTCTTAAAATTTTTAATAAAGTACCTAAAAAGGATATCTTCTTAGTTATAATTGTTGCTGTAATTACAGTAGTGCTTCATAACCTTGCGTTAGCAGTACTTGTAGGTGTGATTTTATCGGCCTTGTTTTTTGCTTGGGAAAGTGCTAAACGCATTAGAGCTCGAAAATTTGTCGACGAGGATGGTATTAAACACTATGAGATATACGGACCGTTATTTTTTGCGTCAACGACAAATTTTATAGAGAAATTTGATGTAGTAAACGATCCCGAAACAGTGATTATCGATTTTAAAGATAGTCGCGTTTCAGATATGTCTGCAATTGAAGCCTTAAATGTTGTCACGCAGCGTTATCATAAGGTAGGTAAGAAAGTTCATTTGCGACATTTAAGTAAAGACTGCATTCGCTTGTTAAAGAATGCAGAGGCTATAATAGATGTAAATATTATGGAAGATCCTACGTATAAGCTTGTTGAAAACAAAACAGAATAATATTTCGAGCTTAAATAAAAAAAAGGCATTACGTTAGTAATGCCTTTTTTTATGCTGAATAATTCAGCTATTTTTTGTTTTGCTGATCCTTGATTGTTGGTTCATCAATATCAACTTTATTTGTTTTTATATTTCTATTTCCCGTTGGATTAGTGGGAGTTGTTTGGTCTGTTTTTCTATCAAATTTCTTATCCATGATTCTTGTTTTTTAGTTCATTATAAATTTACAAAGTAGCCTTGTTAATATATTATAACGGCATCCTAAAACAAGGTTAAGACTCAGCAACTAAACGGTTTAAGATTTAAATATTTAAGGTCGAATAGATTTAATAAAGTCGGCAATCCCGGAAATGCCATTTTCAGTAAGGCTTTTTATAAAAGCAGATCCTATTATTGCTCCTTTAGCTGTTGCCGTAGCAGCCTTGAAAGTGTCTTCATCTTTTATTCCGAATCCTACTATTTGCGGATTTTTAAGTGATAATGCTGCGATACGTTTAAAGTAATCGGTTTGTACATTACCAAAACCTGATGTTTTACCTGTAGTGCTTGCACTACTCACCATATAAATAAAGCTATTAGTAGCATCATCGATTTGTCTTATGCGCTCGTCTGTAGTTTGTGGAGTAATCAAAAAGACCATTTTTAAATCATACTTTTCAAATATTGATTGATAGTGCTCTTGATATTCGGCAAGTGGTAAATCTGGCATTATTAGACCATCAATTCCTATTTCGGCGCATTTTGCACAAAAAGCCTCAACGCCATATTGTAGCATTGGATTAAAATATCCCATTACAATAAGCGGAATATCTACTGTTTTTCTAATATCCTTTATTTGGTCAAAAAGCTTTGCAGTAGTCATTCCATTTTTTAATGCTGCTGTAGAGCTCTGCTGTATTGTTGGTCCGTCTGCAAGTGGATCACTAAAAGGAAGACCTATTTCAATCATATCAACTCCAGATTTTACTAGCTCTTCAAGTACAGGAACGGTATCTTCTAAATCTGGATAACCGGCGGTGAAGTATATCGATAGAAGCTCTTTATCTTCTTGTAATCGTTTATTTATTCTATTCATTTGAGATGTCTTTAGTTATTTCTGCAAAGGCGGAAATTATTATATGTTTTGAATTCGAGTTAGGGATTGAGACTTTGTTGGAGCTCTTTTTTAAGTAGTAAATACTATTTGAAAAAAGCGACTGCCGAAAGCCCGACCCTGCTCAATAGAGTAGGGAAGCGCCCCTATGCTAAGTCAAAATATTCGATGTACGTATTAAGGTCTTTGTCACCCCGGCCACTTAAATTAATAACTATAATATCATCCTTTTTAAACTTACGATCGTTAAAAATAGCAAGTGCATGGGAAGTTTCTATAGCAGGAATAATACCCTCTAATTTACTCAAATCAAGACCGGCTTTCATAGCATCAGCATCAGTGACACTAATAAATTCACCTCTGCCACTTCTAAATAAATTAGCATGCATAGGTCCTACACCTGGGTAATCGAGACCTGCAGAGATAGAATAAGGCTCTGTAATTTGACCGTCTGCCGTTTGCATAAGCAACGTTTTGCTACCGTGAATTATTCCTTCCTTACCTAAGGCTGAAGTAGCCGCACTTTCACCACTATGAATTCCTTTTCCTGCTGCCTCTACAGCGATTATACCTACTTCTGGATTATCAAGATAATGATAATAAATACCTGCTGCATTACTGCCGCCACCCACACAAGCAACTACATAATCTGGATTTTCTCGTCCTTCTTTTTCAAGTAATTGCTTTTTTACTTCCGCAGAAATAACGCTCTGAAAACGAGCCACCATATCCGGGTAAGGATGAGGTCCCACCACACTGCCTATAATATAATGTGTGTCTGTAGGATTATTGATCCAATCACGAATTGCTTCGTTAGTAGCATCCTTTAATGTTTTACTACCAGATTCTGCAGATACGACCGTGGCACCCAGCATTTTCATACGAGCAACATTAGGTGCTTGACGCTTAATATCCACAGCACCCATATAGACAATACATTCTAGTCCCATTAAAGCGCAAACTGTTGCAGTTGCCACGCCGTGTTGTCCTGCACCCGTTTCTGCTATAATACGCGTTTTACCTAGACGTTTTGCCATTAAGATCTGACCAATGGTATTGTTTACTTTATGCGCTCCTGTATGGCATAAGTCTTCACGCTTGAGATATATTTTAACCCCGTACTTTTCAGAAAATCGCTTGGCAAAATACAGTGGAGTAGGGCGTCCTACATATTCTTTAAGAAGCTCATTAAATTCTTTCTGAAATTCTGGCTCCTGCATTACTTTTATGTAATTCTGGCGCAACTCTTCTACATTAGGATAAAGCATTTCTGGAATGTATGCACCTCCAAAATCACCATAGTATCCTTTCTCGTTTACGTTGTAATTCATATAATTATTTTTATTTCCGCGAGGACAGATTTTTTATTTTTTAGTTTTAAAAGCTGAAAATAAATCACTTAAATCAGCTGTATTCTTTAATCCCGGTTCTATTTCAAATTTGCTATTAACATCGATAGCATAGAGGGGAAGATTTAATTTTATCAATTCTTTTACAGATTCAATTTCTTCGAGTCCAATACCACCACTCAGAACAAATGGTTTTTTTGAAGAATAAGCTTTTAGCACATTCCAATCAAAAGTATACCCATTCCCACCTTTCTCTTTCCCTTTTGTATCAAATAAAAATGCATCGACTACCGCCTCATAGCTTTCTAATATTGAAAAATCGAAAGCATCTTTAATACTGAAAACTTTCCAGAGTTTGATTTGATTTCCGGAAGACACCTCGAATGCAGTCGGTGTAGCATTTTTTTGCAGATCACGACTGCGCTCGATCTGACAGCGTTTTCTCAGTTCCTGGCAATATTCCGGTGATTCGCTACCGTGCAGTTGAATTACATCAAAGTTAAACTGCTGCACTTTTTCTAAAATAAAATCAATCTCCGCATTGACAAATACACCTACTTTTTTTACACCTTCTGGTATAGATGGTATTTGCTGCAACTCAAAATTACGCGGACTTTTATCATAAAATATAAATCCTAAATAGTCTGGCAGAAGTCTCGAAACCTCAGCTGTGTTCGACTTCATTCCGCAAACTTTAATACGTAATGCTTCCGCTTTTTCAGGAGCCAAATTATTGCTAGAAGATGGACTATTATTTTGTGTCATCTTGTGTATTTCAGTTATGAGATCTTAATTTATAATTGATTAATAAACGTTTCCGCGTTTAATCCTGGATTATCTGTTTTCATAAAGTTTTCACCTATTAAAAAACCTTTATAGCCATAAGGCATCAGTTCTTTTATTGCAGCAACACTGCTAATTCCGCTTTCTGATACTTTTATAAAATCATCGGGAATCGAAGTTGATAATGTTTTGCTTATATCCAGGCTTACTTCAAAAGTCTTGAGATTTCTATTATTTACACCCAGCATATCCAGCGACGGCATAATAGATTTTTGCAACTCGTCAAGATCGTGAACCTCTAATAAAACATCCATACCTAACGATTTTGCAAATTCAGAAAGATTTTTAATTTCTTGCTGAGAAAGAACAGCCGCAATGAGAAGAATAACATCTGCACCGCAAGCTTTAGCTTCCAGAATTTGATAGGTATCAATTATAAATTCTTTACGTAATAAGGGAAAACTTGTTGCTGCACGTGCAAGTATTAGATCATCTAAGGAACCACCAAAATATTTACCATCTGTCAAAACGCTCATTCCGCAGGCTCCGGCATTCTGATAACCCATTGCAACATCCTGAACGTTTAAACCATTATTTATGGTAGATTTACTGGGCGAACGTCTTTTATGCTCTGCGATGATTCCAGAATTACTCTTACTTAAAGCAGCTGCAAGAGATGTACACCTGCGTTCAAATAATACTGAATTTTCAAGTTGTTTTATCGGGATTAACTGCCTTCTTAGTGCAACTTCCTTGTATTTATCTGCGACTATTTTATCTAGAATATTCACGTTATAATTTTCTAATACTATTAATAAAAACTTTTAAGCAATCAGCTTTCAACTAGTGATTTTTGCTTAATTCGATTAGTTTATTCAATCTTTCTAAACCTTTACCACTAAGTAAAGATTCTTTTGCCAGGTCAAAACCTTCTTTGGGCTCGAGATTATTTACAGTTGCAATGGCCATTCCTGCATTTGCCGCTACCACATTATTTTGTGCTTCAGTGCCTTTGCCACTTATTACTTTTTTAAATATAGCTGCAGAGGATTCTATGGTATCACCGCCATAAATTTCTTTTTGAGTAATCTGTTTTACCCCAAAGTCTTCAGCATATAACATGCGTTCACTTTTGTTTCTAATCGCTTTTGTAGCTCCTGTAAGAGAAATTTCGTCATATCCATCTATGCTATGAAGAATGGTGAAATTCTTATTTGCCTGCTGGTATAAATAGCCATACATTCTTGCTAATTCCAAATTAAAAACACCTACCAATTGGTTCTGCGGGAATGCAGGATTAACCATAGGGCCGAGCATATTAAAAAAGGTTTTAACTCCCAATTCACGACGTATAGGACCTACATTTTTCATTGCGGGATGAAATAGGGGAGCGTGCAACACACAAATACCTGCTTCATCAAGGCAACGTTTTAAAAAATCTTTATTGCTACTAAATTTAATTCCTAAATGTTCCATCACATTGCTGCTTCCACTTACAGAAGAGACTCCGTAATTACCGTGTTTTGTAACCTGAACACCTGCACCTGCTGCTACAAATGAGGATAGCGTAGAGATATTAAAAGTATCTTTACCATCACCTCCTGTACCGCATAAATCAATAGTATTATAACCTTCAAAGGGAACGGCGATACACAAATCTAAAAGAGCATCTCTAAAACCGGCAAGCTCTTCTACGGTAATACTGCGCATCATATAAACAGTAATAAATGCAGCAATCTGACTCGAATTATACTTTCCTTCAGATATATTTACTAATACCTCACGTGCTTCGCTTTTAGAGAGTTGGTCGTGATTAATGAGTCTGTTTAATATAGTTTTCATAATTGCTCGCTGCTCAAGGCATCTCCCCATTTAGAGAGAACTGTTTTTAATTGGTAATTATATTATAAAAGCTTCCAAGTCTACTTTTAGAAATAGGTTGCTTGGCGCTGTAGCTGAAGTGAAAAAATTAACTTTCCACCCAGTTCTTAATCATTTTTTTTCCTTCAGGAGTTAATACAGATTCCGGGTGAAACTGCACGCCACGTACATCATAGTGTTTGTGTCGCAATGACATTATTTGTCCGTTTTGATCCAGTGAGGTAATCTCTAAATCTGAAGGGAAATTTTCAGAAGAAACTACCCAAGAATGATACCTACCTATTTCAAATTCTTTATTAATGTTTTTAAAAAGCGGCTCGTCTTCCACTAATTGTGTTGCTGAGGTTGCAACTCCGTGAAAAACTTTGTCTAAATTAGTCAAGTTACCACCAAAAACTTCTCCTATTGCCTGTTGACCAAGGCAAACACCAAGCATACTCTTTGTAGGAGCATATTGTTTGATAATTTCCTTAAGTAATCCTGCTTCATCAGGAATACCGGGACCCGGAGATAGTAGTATTTTATCGTATTGCTCTACCTCATTAAGATCTAACTGGTCATTGCGTTTAACAGTAACCGTACAATCCAATTCCTCCAGATAGTGTACTAAATTATATACAAAGCTGTCATAGTTATCTATAACTAATATTTTAAGCTGTTTAGAGCCTTCTAAAGATGCTGACGCTTTTGTATTTGTATTATTAGTTTCCATATTTAATTAGCATAAAATGCTTTACTATTCATTATTTATTTTACGCTTCTACTTTAAGAGCAGAAGCAAAGAAATTAATTCTGTCTGCGAATTAATTATTTTAAATTTCTTCAGCCAGTTCAAGTGCTTTAGTAAGTGCTCCTAGTTTGTTATAAACCTCTTCCAATTCTTTTTCAGGAACGCTATCGCTAACAACACCAGCTCCAGCTTGGTAATGTAATTTGTGATTTTTACTCAAAAATGAACGAATAATTATGGCGTGATTAAAATTGCCATTAAAATCCATAAAACCAATTGCCCCACCGTAAACGTCACGATTAATAGGCTCATAATTTTCAAGTAATTTCATTGCGTTGTGTTTAGGTGCACCACTTAAGGTGCCTGCAGGGAAAGTATCTGCCACCACACGCATAGTTGACGTTTCCGGGTGTTTAGTACCAGTAACTTTACTCACTAAATGAATTACGTGAGAAAAGAACTGTACTTCTCTATAGGTTTCAACCTTAACATTAGAACCATTGCGACTAAGATCATTACGCGCGAGGTCAACAAGCATTACGTGCTCACTATTTTCTTTAGCATCTTCAGAAAGTTTCTTAGCTAAATCTGCATCTTGCTCATCATTACCTGTACGTTTAAAAGTACCTGCAATAGGATGAATTTCAGCTTTACCATCCTGAACAATTAATTGTGCTTCAGGAGAGCTGCCAAAAATTTTAAAGTTTCCATAGTCAAAATAAAACAGATATGGAGAAGGGTTTACACTGCGCAAGCTTCTGTAAACATTAAATTCGTCACCACTAAACGCTTGTGAAAACCGTTTTGATGGTACAATCTGAAAAACATCACCTCGTTGACAATGTTTTTTACAAGTGCTTACGAGTTCTTTAAACTCTTCATCTGTGGTAACACTTGTGCGCTCACCTTCTAACTTAAAACTATATTCTGCAAAGCTTTTGATTTTAAGTAACTGAGCGATTTCTTCCAGATTATTATCTTCATTATAGGTGTGAGAGAGAATATGTGCCTCGTTATTGAAGTGATTTATTGCAATAATATTTTGATAGACTGCATAATAAATATCAGGCACTTGTAAAGCCCCTTCTTTTTTAGTAACCGAAATATTTTCGAAATAACGCACAGCATCATAACTCATATAACCAAAAAGACCGTTTTGAATAAATTTCTGGTCATTTGTATCTGTATCAAAAGTTTTAGCGAAAACCTCAATAATACCTACCACATCGGTTTCTGAAGTAATATTTGTTTCTCTGGTAGTGCCGTCAGGAAAAATCTCTTTTACACATTCATCTTGAACCGTAATAGACGCGATGGGTTTACAGCAAATGTAACTGAAGGTGTTGTCGTTAGCCCGGTAGTCACTACTTTCAAGTAGTAGACTATTAGGAAACTTATCCCGCAAACGCAAGTATACTGAAACAGGAGTTATCGTATCTGCAAGTATTTTTTTTCTAAAAGTTTTTAAAGTGTATTTCATTATGATGTTGATCTGCTAATAACAAAAAAGGCCTGTCGTGAGACAGGCCTTTCTTTATTTGAATTTTAAATACAAGGTTTGTTCACGACGTTACTGTTGCGAGATCCACCACCAAATATTTAATGCTTTGTTTTTCATATTTACATCAAAGATAATTATTGAAGAACAGCTAACAAACAAAATTCAAAATAACTTTTAAAAAATTTATATGTATAGTTTAATATCTAATTTAAAGTCATCATAAATCGTTTTGTCTCCAAGGTTATCAAAGAAGCTTCCAGAACCATATCGAACATTATATTTTGTGCGATCTACTGTAAGCTCTGTTGACAGCGTGTTGCCCGCTTTGTTTAAATCAAAACTAATCGGTTTAGTTATGTCTTTAATAGTTAAATCTCCAGTTACTTTATAAGTAGATCCTTGCTTTACAGCTTTGGTGATTACAAGTTTTGCAGTAGCATGAGAGCTTGTGCCAAAAAAGTCATCACTTTTAAGGTGTCCTTCTAGTTGTCCTTTACTATCACCCTCAAGATCGGTTACAGCGATGCTGGTCATATCGATAACAAATTCGCCACCAGTTATTGCATCACCGTCCATTTCAAAATAACCTTCTTTAAGATTAATTGTACCGTTGTGTGATCCGGTTACTTTTTCTCCTTCCCAGTTAATGGTACTTTTTTTGACAGTTACGCGCTCTACGGGTTTTGAGGTAAATGATGCTGCTGCAACGCCCACAGCAAGAATAAGAATTGATTTAATAGTGGTTTTCATAATAATATGTATTTAGATTATTTATTGTTGATTTATATAGTTTTAAAAAGTTCAGATTGAGGACGTCTTACCTTTTTGCCATGTTGATATTTATCATCTTCACTTCGGTAGCCGATAGCAACTACTGCTATTGCGTGTAAATTGGTATCCTTAAGGTTTAGAATTTCATCAAATTTTTCAGCATCAAAACCTTCCATTGGGCACGCATCGATTTTATAAGTTGCAGCAGCACTTAATAAGTTTCCAATAGCTATATATGTTTGTCTTGCTGTCCATCCCGCTTTTGCTTCTTGCGGAAGAGAAACAAGGCTACCTTTCATCATATTAGCATAGTCATCCATACTTCCTTTTTCTACATCTTGAATGCGTTCTGCATGAGCGATATAACTGTCTACTAATTCAGGACCAAAATCGGTTTGATGTGCAAATACAAATATTTCTGAAGCATCTGTGAATTGCGATTGATTGTAACCAGCTTCTTTAAGTTGAGCTTTAACCTTAGAATCTTTAACAATGAGTATTTTATAAGGTTGTAAGCCATACGATGACGCTGATAGTTGAACAGCCTCTTTTAGGTTTTCGAGTTCTTCCGGACTAACTTCTTTAGTTGCGTCAAACTTCTTAGTGGCGTAGCGCCATTTTAAATCTTCGATATAGTTATTCATGACTTTTAAGTTTATCTAATAGATTATTTAATAATTCTAACTCTTCGGTATTTAAAGCCGAAGTATGATCGGCGTTGCTTTTTTGGGTTACTGGGTCAAGAGTCTTAAGTAAATCCAGACCTTGTTCTGTAATGGTTATTTCTATTTTTCTTCTATTCTCAGGACATACTTTACGTAGTACGAGATTTTTAAGAATGAGTTTGTCAACCAGACGGGTGGTATTACTGTTTTTATCGACCATACGTTCTTGAATACACGCTAAACTCGCCGGCTTCCCTTTCTGCCCTCTAAGAATGCGCAACACATTAAACTGAGGAACGCTGAGGTCAAACTCTTTTAATAACGATGCAAAACGTTCTTCAAAAAATCTGGAGGTATAATGCAGATTTATTAAAGTCTTTGATTTAAGATCTGTGTTCGAACTTAATTTAAGTGCGTCTTCTATTTTCATTTAATGTTGTTGATACAATATTTGTAGGTACAAATGTAATGCAAGTCAGTGTTCAATTTTTTGTTAATTCTAATTTTAACTAATATTTAATAGCCAGAACTATTTTCAAAGGATGCTGAAAATGTTATACAAATCTTAAAACGCTAAACTGAATACGCTAATTCGTTAAGTTTGTGCACGTAATCATTAGTTTCTATTTTGCGATATTTTCTTCTCTCAATATTCCTTAGTCTTCTTATAAGTGGTTGTTCTTCAGTTAACACAAGTGCTGGAATTCTGATACCAAATAAAATTGTAAAAGAGGGAGATGTAGCTTTAGAAGTACACGACTTTGAAAGTCTAAAACCTTTATTTGATAACCCTGAAGACAAAGTGATAAAGGTCATTAACTTTTGGGCTACCTGGTGTGCGCCTTGTGTAGAAGAACTTCCTGTTTTTGAAAAGCTTAATACTAATTACAAAGACAACGGGGTGGAGGTAACGCTGGTTAGTTTAGATTTTCCTGGGCAACTTGTTAGCCGTGTAATTCCATTTATTCAAAAGCAAAAATTAAAATCTAAAATCTTATTTTTAGACGACCCGTATGGTAACAAATGGATACCGCAAGTTTCTGAAGACTGGAGTGGTGCAATCCCTGCAACCGTAATAATCACTCAAGACAGCTACAAATTTTTTGAAAAGTCATTTTCTTATAGGGATTTAGCGCTTGAAATCGAAGAATTATTAGAAGAATAAGACATTATACTATGAAAACATTAAAAATATTATTCCTGTTAACGGTTGCTTTAGTTGCAGCAGCTGCCGTAATTTTTGGAATGCGGGATTACAAATCAGGATACGAAGTGGGCGATATAGCTACAGATTTCAGTTTAAAAAATGTTAGTGGTAATCAAGTTTCCTTATCTCAGTTTAATGATGCAAAAGGGTTTATTCTAGTTTTCATGTGCAATACTTGTCCGTTTTCAATTGCTAACGAAGAACGCATACTAGCACTAGATAAAAAATATAAGTCGGTCGGATTCCCGGTAATAGGCATAAATCCCAATAACCCCGTTGTAAGTCCGGGTGATAGTTTTGAAGCGATGCAACAACGCGCCAAGGAGAAAAACTTCACGTTTCCTTATTTATTTGATGAAGGGCAGCAGGTTTATCCGCAGTACGGAGCAACAAAAACTCCTCACGTATTTATCTTAAAAAAGGAAAATGATTTAGTTGTTAAATATATAGGAGCTATTGATAACAGTGTGCGTGATTCTGAAACGGTAACCGAAAAATATGTAGAAAACGCCATTAATTCACTTCTTAGTGATGAGGATATAAAGACAACGACTACGAAAGCGATAGGTTGTTCAATTAAAGAATAAGCGTGAAAATCTGATTAAGAAAGGAACAATTCTTATTTTTGAGTATCAAATTTAAATACACATAAGATGAAAAATATAACACAAGAAGAGTGGGAGGAGCAGCTTGCGAAAGATGACAATGCTTATATATTAGATGTGCGCACTCAGAATGAGGTGGATGAGGGGATTTTACCAAACTCTCACAATATAGATATTTATGAAGGTCAGGGTTTTATAGATAAGGTAAATGAGCTGGATAAATCTAAAAATTACTACATCTATTGCCGATCTGGAAACCGTAGTGGTCAGGCTGCTCAGTTGATGGATCAGTTGGGTTTTGAAACCACTTATAATCTTATAGGAGGTTTTATGGAATGGGATGGAGAGGTTACCTATCAGGAAGAATAGGAGTTAAAAGGTAAGCAAAAGAAAGAGCCCAACGGGCTCTTTTTTTTGTTCCTAGTTAAACTAAGGATAGGTACATTTAAAGATTAAGCTTATATCGTTTGCGAACCAAGATATAGTATACTGCTTGATTGTGGTTTCTTAATTTAATGCTAAATTACCCTTGCTTAACGGTTGGTTTGCTTTATTTTCGCGGCGAATTAAATCTTAATTATTTATTAATTAGAGATATAAAATCAGAGTCTTAGTTTCATGAGCTGGTATGTACTGTATGTTAAATCCAAATCTGAAAAGAAAGTAACTTCGGCACTTCAAGATAAAGGTATAGAAGTTTTTTGCCCTACCATTACAGAAACCAGGATTTGGAGTGACCGAAAAAAGAAAGTAATAACTCCCCTTTTTAAATCCTATATATTTGTTAATCTTAGCGCATCAGAACGCAATTTAGTATTTAGTGTTCCGGGAGCGGTACGCTATTTATTTTGGTTAGGGAAACCTGCAGTGGTACGAGATGAGGAGATCGAGACTATAAAAAAATGGCTTGATCATGATAATCTGGAAGATATAGAATTGGAGAATTATGTACCCGGAAGCAATATTCAACTCACTAAAGGTGTTTTGAAGGGACGCGATGCAGAAATCATAGAAGTAAGTGGTAATAAAATGAGGCTATATCTTAAATGTCTGGGAATGGTTGTTCAGGCAAAGTTTAAAGATGTGCTTGAAGCTTAGCGATTAGCTGAGATAATTTGAGATTGGTAATTTATAAGTGAGTCCTAAATGGGACTTACAACGGCGAAGCCGTGATAAGAATTTGAAATAAGATTAATTAAAAAGTGATATAATGAAAGTTAAAAACATCTGTTGTATTGGTGCGGGTTATGTAGGAGGTCCTACGATGGCGATCATAGCTCAAAAAGCACCTGGTATTAAAGTAACTGTTGTCGATATCAACGAGAAACGTATCGCAGCCTGGAATGATGCAGATGTTAAAAATATTCCGATATATGAGCCGGGACTTGCTGAAGTCGTAGCAGAAGCCAGAGGTCGTAATTTATTTTTTTCCACGGAAGTTGATAAAGCTATTGATGAAGCCGATATGATTTTTATCTCGGTAAATACGCCAACCAAGACCTATGGAATTGGTAAAGGGATGGCTGCTGATTTAAAGTTTATCGAGTTGTGTGCACGACAAATAGCACGGTTTTCTACAACCGATAAGATTGTAGTGGAGAAATCTACTTTGCCAGTACGAACTGCAGAAGCCTTGAAGAGTATTTTAGATAATACGGGTAATGGGGTGAATTTTCAAATTCTCTCCAATCCTGAATTTTTAGCGGAAGGAACTGCTGTTAACGATTTACAAGCTCCCGATCGCGTGTTGATAGGAGGTGATCTCGATACCGAAGCCGGTAAAGAAGCGATTAACGCACTGGTTGACGTGTATGCACATTGGGTTCCTAGAACAAATATATTAACAACCAATGTTTGGTCTTCCGAGCTTTCTAAATTAACGGCAAACGCCTTTTTAGCGCAGCGTGTTTCCAGCATTAACGCCTTGTCGGAATTGTGTGAGCAAACAGGTGCAGATATTAAAGAAGTGGCTAAGGCTATAGGTATGGACAGTCGTATAGGACCTAAATTTTTACAGGCTTCTGTAGGATTTGGGGGGTCATGCTTTCAAAAAGATATTTTGAATTTGGTTTATATTTCAAAATCATTGGGTTTAACTGAAGTGGCCGATTATTGGGAGCAGGTAATTATCATGAACGATCACCAGAAGCGTCGTTTTGCAGCTAAGATGGTAAAGACCTTGTACAATACTGTTTCGGGTAAGAAAATAGCCATGCTAGGCTGGGCGTTTAAAAAAGATACCAATGATACGCGAGAATCTGCCGCGATTTATGTAGCTGATTATTTATTGAATGAGCGGGCCGAAGTCGTAGTTTATGATCCTAAAGTGAGTGAAGAGCAAATCTTAGCCGATTTAGATTATTTAAACACCCGAAGCGCCGAAGAAAACCGCGCAAACATTACCGTAGTGAATAGCGCCTTGGAAGCAACCCAGGGAGCCCATGCTGTTGCCATTATGACTGAGTGGGATGCTTTTAAAACATTAGACTGGAAGCAAGTGTATCACAATATGCTTAAGCCGGCATTTCTGTTTGACGGACGCAGATTATTAGACCGTCACGAACTGGAAGCTCTGGGATTTGAATTTTATGCCATAGGTTCGTAACACATTTAAATTTTATTTTTTATACCCATCAATTATGAAAGTAGCATTAATCACCGGCGTAACGGGGCAGGACGGCGCATATTTAAGTGAGTTTTTATTAAAAAAAGGATATCAGGTACACGGCTTAAAGCGTAGATCTTCGTTGTTTAATACCGATCGTATTGATCATTTATATCAGGACCCTCATGTAGAACATCGTAATTTTATATTGCATTATGGGGATATGACCGATAGTACAAACCTAATCCGCTTAATACAGGAAATACAACCTGATGAAATCTACAATCTTGCGGCGATGAGTCATGTTCAGGTGTCGTTTGAAGTTCCGGAATATACGGGTAATGCAGATGGTTTAGGAACATTACGTATTCTAGATGCCGTGCGTTTATTAGGCTTAGGCGATAAAACACGAATCTATCAGGCGTCTACTTCCGAGTTATATGGTAAAGTACAGGAAGTTCCACAAACGGAAACGACTCCTTTTTACCCACGTTCTCCATATGCAGTTGCAAAAATGTATGCGTATTGGATTACTGTGAATTACCGCGAAGCCTATGGGATGTATGCGTGTAATGGTATTTTATTCAATCACGAGTCTCCAATACGTGGAGAAACTTTTGTAACCCGTAAAATAACCCGCGCAGCTTCGCGTATTGCTTTAGGACTTCAGGATAAAATTTATTTAGGAAATCTGGATGCGAAACGCGACTGGGGACATGCCAAAGATTATGTACGTATGATGTGGATGATTTTACAGGCAGACGAAGCTGAAGACTGGGTAATCGCAACCAATAAAACTACACCGGTACGTGATTTTGTACGTATGGCTTTTGGACACGCGGGTATTGAACTCGAATTTAAAGGTGAAGGCGTTGAAGAGAAAGGTTATGTCAAAGCCTGTAACAACCCCGAATACCAACTTGAAATTGGGAAGGAAGTCTTAGCGGTAGATCCTAAATATTTTAGACCTACGGAAGTTGACTTATTGATTGGAGATGCGACCAAAGCCAAAGAAAAATTAGGTTGGGTTCCGGAATATGAATTGAAAGACCTGGTTACTGATATGATGCAGAGTGATTTGAAGCTTATGAAAAAGGATCAGTACTTGAAGGATGGCGGGTATCGTATCTTAAATTATTTCGAGTAAATAGAGATGGTATTGCGCAGATTCGAAAAGCTGATTACGCGGATTATAAATGAAGATCACATTTGCCTTTATTTTTAGAATCAAATGTCAGGATTATTATATGAGGATCAAACCTTTAAAATAATAGGCGTGTGTATGAACGTTCATCGTAATCTCGGCTCTGGGTTTTTAGAATCTGTTTATCAAGAAGTGTTATGCAGAGAATTTATAGAAGAAGAAATACCTTTTGAGGATCAAAAACTACTACCCATTTATTATAAGGGTCAAAAGTTAGATAAGTATTATAGGGCTGATTTTCTGTGTTTTGATCGTATTATTTTAGAATTAAAGACTGCTACCTTTATAAATAAATCAATGGAAAAACAGGTGATTAACTATTTAAAAGCAACACATAAACAGGTCGGACTGCTAATTAATTTCGGTGAAAAAAGTCTGACCTGGAAACGATTAATTAATACGTCAGCAATCTGAGCATAATCCGCGCAATCAAAATTAAAATCTGTGATATAAACGTATGAATAAAGATTCTAAAATATATGTAGCAGGACATCGCGGACTGGTGGGTTCTGCGATTGTAAATAATCTCACATCTAAGGGATATACCAATCTGGTGTATCGTACCAGTAGCGAACTTGACTTAAGAGATTCTAATGCAGTAGCTGCATTTTTTGAAGCTGAACAACCCGAATATGTGATTCTTGCTGCGGCAAAAGTTGGAGGTATAGTAGCGAACAACACGTATAGAGCCGATTTCATTTATGAGAATCTCATGATTCAAAACCATGTGATTCATCAGGCGTATTTACATGGGGTGAAAAAGCTGTTGTTTTTGGGGAGTACCTGTATTTACCCGAAGAACTGTCCGCAACCTATGAAAGAGGAGTATCTGCTGACCGATGTTTTAGAATATACGAACGAACCGTATGCTATTGCAAAAATTGCGGGGATTAAGATGTGTGAAAGTTATAACCTGCAATACGGTACCAACTTTATTTCGGTGATGCCTACTAATTTGTATGGACCTAATGATAATTTTGATTTAGAGAAATCACATGTACTTCCGGCTTTAATTCGTAAAATGCATCTAGGTAAAGCTCTGGAGCAAAATAACTGGGAAGCGCTTCGGAAAGACTTGAATAAGCTGCCGATTGAAGGCGTAGATGGTAATGCTTCAGAAGAGGCTATACTTACAATATTAGGCAACTACGGAATACGTAGTACCTTCCCCTTTGGGGAAGGTCAGGAGGGGAACTCGGTACGGGTGGAGATCTGGGGAACTGGTAAACCTATGCGCGAATTTTTGTGGAGTGAAGATATGGCCGATGCCTGTGTCTTTATTATGGAAAACCGCGATTTTAGTGATGTCACCCCGAGCGCAGTCGAGGGGCAAAAGGGCAATACCGGTGAAATTCGCAACACCCACATCAATATTGGCACGGGAGAAGATATTTCCATTTACGATCTGGCACATCTAGTTAAAACAACGGTAGGTTTTAACGGAGAACTCTATTTTAATACCGAGAAGCCTGATGGAACCATGAAAAAACTGACCGATGTCTCCAAATTAAAAGCGTTGGGTTGGGAGTATGAGGTAATGCTTGAATCTGGAGTTGAACAAGCCTACCAGTGGTATAAAAATTAAAGCATGTTTGAAGTAAAATTAAAAGATTCAAAAACTTTTACTTGCGAAAGCTCAGAAACCATTTTCCAAGGAGCGAAACGAAATGGTATATTATTGGAGCATAGTTGTTTGACTGCACGATGTAAAAGTTGTAGAGCATTAATTATAAAGGGTCAAGTTGAAAACATCCAAGATGAATTTGTATTATCAAGCGAAGAAAAAGAACTAGGATATACCTTGACTTGTAATGCTAAGCCGTGTTCAGATATAGAATTGGATATTGAAGATTTAGGTTCGTATAATATACCAGATACTAAAACCATCCCCGCAAAGATTGATGCGATTAATTATCTTAAAAAAGATGTTGTTCAAATCGTATTTCGTACCCCACCCGCACAGAAGCTTAATTTTCTATCAGGTCAATATGTAAACATTATTAAAGCAGATATCAAGCGGAGTTATTCAATCGCAAATTCCCTACGTTCTGACGGTAAGCTGGAATTCCTTATCAAAAACTATCCAGGTGGGGTGATGAGTAATTACTGGTTTAATGAAGCTACCATAGGAGATCTTTTAAGAATTGAAGGTCCGTTAGGTACTTTTTTTTTAAGAAATATAGCGAACGTGGAGACCGTTATTTTTCTGGCTACAGGTACCGGTATAGCTCCAATAAAAGCTATTTTAGAAAAACTAGCCGAACAAGAAGAAACTCTTAAAACGGAAATTTATCTTTTTTGGGGAGGTCGTTTTACTCCTGATTTTTTCTGGGAGCCGGAGTTTAAAAAGTTAAATTTGAAGTATATACCTGTTTTATCCAGATCAAATCAAGATTGGACTGGTGATATAGGTTATGTTCAAGATGTAGTGATACAACAAAATATTAACCTTACGAATGCTCAGGTATATGCCTGTGGTTCTGAAGCCATGATCAATACATCTCAAAAATTGTTAACTGATAACGGCCTTCAGGAATCTAATTTTTATTCTGATGCCTTTGTAATCTCAAATTAATTTAAGTATGAAACTTGTAATTTTAGCAGGCGGGCTCGGAACCCGTTTAAGTGAAGAAACGGTGTCAAAACCAAAGCCTATGGTAGAAATTGGGGGTAAACCTATTCTATGGCATATTATGAAAATGTACTCTCATCACGGGATTAATGATTTTATCATTTGCTGTGGGTATAAAGGGTACGTTATAAAAGAATATTTCGCTAATTATTTTCTGCATCAATCGGATGTTACGTTTAACATGAAAGATAATAAAATGATTGTTCATGAAAAGCGAGCTGAACCCTGGACCGTAACCCTTGTAGATACTGGTGATGAGTCTATGACCGGTGGTAGACTTAGACGCGTATCAGAGTATCTGAAAGATGAAGAAGCTTTCTGTTTTACTTACGGGGATGGAGTTTCAGATATCGATATTAAGGCATTGATTAATTTTCACAAATCTCATGGTAAAGACGCCACACTAACAGCAACATTTCCTCCGGGAAGATTTGGAGCTTTAGATATTCAAGATAACCAGGTAAAGCGCTTTCAGGAAAAGCCTAAAGGAGATGGAGCTCGTATTAATGGTGGCTTTTTTGTGCTCTCACCAAAAGTAATAGATCGTATTCCCGGAGATGATTCAACTTGGGAGCAAGAACCTTTAAAAGGTCTTGCAACAGATGGCCAGCTTATGAGTTACAGTCATAATGGATTCTGGCAACCTATGGACACGCTGAGAGATAAGAATATGCTGGAAGAGCTCTGGGATTCTAATAAAGCCCCCTGGAAATTATGGAAGGATTAAATAGAAGGGTAAATCCCTCATTTTGGAAGGGAAAAAAAGTATTTCTTACAGGGCATACCGGTTTTAAAGGAAGTTGGCTATCCATTTGGTTATCTGAACTTGGTGCTGAAGTCAAAGGATATTCACTAGCTCCAAATACAACACCGGCTCTGTTTGAAGAAGCTCGAATAGCTGAACTGGTAAATTCTGAAATAGGGGATATACGTGATTTTCAAAATTTAAAAAAATCTATTGAAGAATTTAATCCTGATGTACTTATTCATATGGCAGCGCAGCCTTTGGTGCGACTATCTTATGAAGAGCCACTTGAAACATTTGAGACCAATGTTATGGGTACTGCAAATGTCTTGCAAGCTGCCAGAAGTTCTAAGAATTTAAAAGCTATCGTATCTGTTACTACAGATAAATGTTATGAAAATAAAGAGTGGCCCTGGGGCTATCGCGAATATGAGCCTATGGGAGGGCACGACCCCTACAGTGCTAGTAAAGGTTGTGCAGAATTGGTAACAGCTGCTTATCGGAAATCTTTTTTTTCAACAGAGAATACCGCTAATCTTGCTTCTGCACGTGCAGGAAATGTAATCGGAGGTGGAGATTGGGCTGTAGACAGGTTGATACCAGATATTTTAAAAGCTTTTGAGAAAGAGGAAGCTGTAGTGATACGTAACCCCCTATCTACGCGCCCCTGGCAACATGTATTGGAGCCTTTGTCTGGTTATTTAATTTTGGCAGAAGCATTATATGAACAAGGAGCTTCTT
This sequence comes from Leeuwenhoekiella aequorea, assembly GCF_004104375.1. Taxonomy (GTDB): domain Bacteria; phylum Bacteroidota; class Bacteroidia; order Flavobacteriales; family Flavobacteriaceae; genus Leeuwenhoekiella; species Leeuwenhoekiella aequorea. Next base: position 36,492 of record NZ_QOVM01000008.1, on the reverse strand, counting down.
ATGCAGAAGGATGGAATTTTGGTCCTAAGGACGAAGATTGTAGACCGGTGACCTGGATATTGGATGAAATGGTCGAAAAATGGGAGGGAACAGCAACCTGGGAATTGGATAAAAACACGAATCCTCATGAGGCGGGTTTTTTAAAATTAGATTGTTCTAAAGCCAAAGCCCAATTAAAGTGGGAGCCCACCTGGAATTTACAAGAAACGCTCTCGAGAATTATTTCCTGGCATCAATCCTGGTTAAAGGGGGCTGATGTTCAAGAATTGTGTAAAAAAGAAATTGCTAATTATAATTAGGTAAAATGGAAACAGTAAATAAAGAAGAAATATTGCGTAAAGAAATTGCAGATCTGGTAACGAAATTTGCAGAAGAAAAATACAAACCTAAAGCATTTGAGCCCGGGAAAACGGTGATACCTCCTGCGGGAAAAGTCTTAGACAAGCACGAAATTCTAAATATGGTTGAAGCTTCATTAGACGGCTGGTTAACGACCGGTCGATTTAATGAACTTTTTGAGCGGAAGCTTGAAAAATTTCTTGGGGTTAAACATTGTTTGACTGTGAATTCAGGATCTTCAGCAAATTTAGTTGCGTTTTCAACACTTACCTCTCCAAAATTGGGTGATCGCGCCATTAAAAAGGGAGATGAAGTAATAGGAGTAGCAGCCGGTTTTCCCACAACTGTAAATCCCATTATCCAATTTGGGGCAGTTCCCGTTTTTGTTGATGTTGATATAGATACACACAACATCAATGCCGACCTTGTAGAAGCAGCAATTACGCCTAAGACTAAAGCAATCATGCTGGCACACACCTTAGGTAATCCTTTTGATTTAGGTAAAATTCGTGCCCTATGTAATAAGTATAAGCTTTGGTTAATTGAAGATACATGCGATGCATTGGGGGCAACCTACAATGGTCAACTTTGCGGAACCTTTGGAGATCTTGCTACCTTAAGTTTTTATCCTGCACATCATATCACCATGGGTGAAGGAGGAGTTGTATTTACAAACAATTCAGAATTAAAAACAATTGCAGAATCTTTTAGAGATTGGGGTAGAGATTGTTATTGTCCACCGGGCTGTGATAACACTTGCGGCTGCCGCTTTGAGCAAAAACATGGCGAGTTACCGTACGGTTATGACCATAAATACGTTTATTCACATTCAGGGTATAATCTTAAAATAACAGACATGCAGGCGGCTTGTGGTCTTGCTCAGATTGATAAGGCTCAGGGATTTATTGATAAGAGAAGAGAAAACTTTAAGTTACTATATAGCAGACTGGAATCATTGACCGATTTTATTAAATTACCGGTGACAACTCCCAATAGTAACCCTTCCTGGTTTGGATTTCCTATAACTCTTAAAGAAGAAGCAGGAGTTAATAGAGTAGATTTATTGAGATACTTAGATGACAATAAAATAGGTTCTAGACTACTTTTTGCAGGAAACTTAACCAAACAACCTTACTTCAAGGATGTTGATTATCGAGTTGTAGGGGATCTGAAAAACACAGATGAAACAATGAACAGTACCTTCTGGATTGGCATTTATCCTGCTTTAGGACAGGAACATTTTGATTTTGTTGGGGAAAAACTGGAAGAATTTTTTGGATTAAATTTTTAAATTTTGCGAAAAATACTAATCACTGGTGCTACGGGATTCTTGGGAAGTTATCTAGTAAAGAACTTTCTAAGTAGAGGTTTTGAAGTAATAATATTAAAAAGATCAGAATCAAATATCTGGAGAATAGAAGAAGAATTGAAAGTATGTAAAGCTTTTAATATTAATGAAAAGCCTATTGAAGAAATATTTTCAGAATCTAAACCAGAATTAGTTATTCATACTATTTGCAATTATGGCAGAAAAGGAAGTGATCTCAGTGAATTAATTGATACTAACATACTGCTTGGATGTAAAATTTTAGAACAGGCGGTAAGAGTAGGCGTTAAGGTATTTATTAATACAGATACATTATTGCCGCGTAGCATTAATGATTACAGCTTGTCTAAGGGGCAATTTGCAACTTGGTTAAAATCTAGGTCTCATGTTATTGATGTTATAAATTTTAGAATTGAGCATATGTATGGACCATTAGATGATTCTAATAAATTTATAAACTGGTTAGTTTCTAAGATGATTGATTCTAATGAGTCACTTATAAACTTAACTTCTGGCATACAAAAGAGAGATTTTATTTTTATTGATGATGTAGTTGACGCATTTAATTTAGTTATTAAACATAGAGACAAACTTTCTGGTTGGAACGAATTAGATTTAGCAACTCAAAAATTTACAAGCGTAAAAGCCTTTATATTAAAAATTGCAGAGCAATTATATGATCTTAAAGGGTTAGATGTTGTTAGTAAGTTGAATTTTGGTGCAGTAGCTTACAGGGAAGCTGAAATTATGGAACCTGTTTTAAATAACTCAACTTTAGCAGATTTAGGATGGGTACCTAAGTATAGCCTTGATGAAGGAATACAAAAAACTTTAAAAAATTATAAATGAAATATTTAATAACAGGCGGATGTGGATTTATAGGAAGTAATCTAGCGGCAGAAGTACTAAAAAGAGGTGAAGAGTTAGTTGTTTTTGATAATCTTTTTCGTTTTGGAAGTTCTTCAAATCTCGATTGGCTAAGGTTAAAAGGTGATTTTAAATATTACCCATTTGATATAAGAAATGCGAACGATGTTGAAACCGTTATAAGAACGGAAAAGCCAGATGTTGTATTTCATCTTGCCGGTCAGGTTGCTATGACAACTTCCATTGCAAATCCCAGAATGGATTTTGAAATTAATGCATTAGGTACTTTCAACTTATTAGAAAGTATTCGCAAATATGCACCTGATGCTCAAATACTATATTCTTCATCCAATAAAGTATATGGAGATTTTGCCGATCTAAATTTTGAAGAAAAAGATACCCGATATGTTTGTACAGAATATCCTAAGGGTTTTCCAGAAACGTATCCTTTAGATTTTCATTCTCCCTATGGTTGTTCAAAAGGAGCAGCAGATCAATATTTATTAGATTTTCATAGGATTTATGGTTTAAAGACGGTTGTGTTTAGACACTCTTCTATGTATGGTGGTAACCAGCATGCAACTATAGATCAGGGTTGGGTAGGCTGGTTTATCCAAAAAGCTTTAGAAATCAAGAAGGGTAGTGTCCAGCAAAAGTTTACTATATCTGGAAATGGTAAGCAGGTGCGGGATGTATTACACGCTGATGATGTTGTAAATCTGTATTTTAAGGCAGTAGATAATATTGCTACAGCAAAAGGCAATGTTTTTAATATAGGTGGAGGTATTGTGAACAGTTTATCCCTTTTAGAACTTTTTAAGCTTTTAGAAGAATTACTAGATATAAAAATGGAATATAAGCAGCTGCCATTTAGAGAAAGCGATCAACTAGTTTTTGTCGCAGACAATACCAAAGCAAACAAAATTTTAGATTGGAAAATCAATACAAATACCCGATCGGGTATTGAGCAAAGTTTGGAATGGGCTAATTTTAATTTGAAATGAAAACTATTATACTAGGTGCAGGTATAGCTGGTCTTTCTGCGGCATATCAATTAAAAAAAGCAGGTAAAGAATTTGAAATTCTTGAAATGCAAAATACCTATGGTGGGTTACTAGACAAAATTGAATATCGGGGTTTCCGTTTTGATAAAGCAATACATTTATCATTTGCCGATCAACCGGAAGTTAGATCTATTTTTGATCAAACCCCCTATTACAAGCACAATCCAGAAGCCAAAAATTTTGATCGAAAGTATTGGTTACGACATCCTGTTCAGAATAATTTAGCACCTTTGCCAGTTGATGAAAAAGTTAAGATAATAAATGATTTTATAAATCGACCAGAGATTGATATTGAAAATTATAGAGATTGGCTAATTTATCAATACGGTGAACAATTTGCATTAGATTATCCTATAAAGTACACTAAAAAATATTGGACTGTAAATGCTGAAAATTTAGGTGTTGATTGGATTGGTAATAGAATGTATCGCCCGGATATAGAAGAAGTTTTGAAAGGATCTTATACTTCTGAAACTGAAAACGTTTATTATGCTAAAGAAATGCGCTATCCAAAGAAGGGTGGTTACAAAGCTTTTTTAAATCCCTTGATTGAGAAACTGGATGTTAGTTATAATGAAAAAATAATAGAATTAGATTTAGATAATCGGATTTTGAAAACTGAAAATCAAAATCAATATAAATTCTCTAATTTGATTAGTACTATTCCACTACCAGAGTTGATTGAATGTATCAAAGAAGTGCCTGATGAGGTAAAAAAACGTGCAGCAAGGCTCTGGTCTACCAAATTACATCTTATTTCCATTGGCTTTAATAAGCCTGATATACCCAAAGATTTATGGTTTTATATTTATGATGAGGACATTTTAGCTTCAAGAGTTTATTCGCCAAGTTTAAAATCACCTGATAATTGCCCAGAAGGAAAATCTTCTGTTCAATTTGAAATCTATTATTCTGCTTTAACCCCCTTAAAGCACACGGTCGACGAGCTTAAGGCAAATTGTCTATATGCTCTCAAGAAAATGAAGTTGGCGAATGATGAGGATATAGAATTTATAAAATATGATCATTTATCCCACGGTAATGTGGTATTTTATAAGGGTATGGAAGATGATAGGGAAGTTGTGCGTGCCTGGCTTAAGAAAAAAGAAGTGACACTAGCGGGAAGGTTTGGAGCTTGGGAATATTACTGGAGCCATCAGGCAATGGAAAGTGGATTTAAGGCAGCAAAGAAATATTTATGAAAAGAATATTTTTAGTCGGTGATATTATTGGGTCTTATAGATCACAGCTAATACTGAATTATTTCAGCAATAGAAATTATGAATATTCAGTTACTTTACTACCTGTAAATTACTATTTCTTTTCTGGTAGTAGCTTTATCTCTAAATTTTTAAATTTCTTCATATATCTCTTGTATAGCCTCTTAGCTATTTTGGCAATTCTTAGATGTGATATTCTTTTTTATTTGCCAATGAATACTAGGTTTCTATGGACATTAAAACTTGCGAATTTTTTTGGAAAAAAAACAATTTTCGATTTTTATAATTCTCGGTATTTAGTAAGTATTGAAAACATCAAACTTGGAAAAAATTCGGAAAAAAAATATACAAAGAAATTTGACCAATATTCTTTAAAATATTCTACTGCAGTTATATTTTTAAGCGAAAGTGAAGTCTCCTTTTATCAAGAATTACTTGACCCTAAGCTGAAGAATAAGAATGTTAATATTATACCTTTAAAAGGACCTCTTCGAAAAAAAGCTAAGTTGAAAGCATTTAAAAACAAAAGCATTTATAATATATGTTGGTGGGGTAAAGCCTCACAGTTGCATGGTATTGAAAATTTATTGTTAGGATTAAAAGACCTTCAAGGAATACGTAAAGATTTTAAATTAAATCTTTTTGAAAATAATAAATCTCGCGCAAACTATCTCAAAAAATTAGTATCTGAATGTAATTTTGATATCGAAGTCAATGTTTATGATAATTTGACTTTTTCTAATGGATTGGAAAGTTATTTAATAAATAACTGTGATATTTCCTTAGGAAGTTTTGGAGACACATTAATGGCAAAAACTGTTCTTTTAAATAAGGTTGTGGATACAATCAGTTTGGGTATTCCAATGGTTACTCAAAAGTCTAATGCAATCGTTGAGTTTGGTCTTGATCGTAATTTACTTTATTTATCAGAAAATTTAAACTCAGATTCTATTGCTACTACTATAAATATTTTAATGAACACAGAATTTGATATTCAAGGCTATCAGAAAATGACCGAACTTAAATTTAAAAAACTTTTTAGTATTTCATCTTTTGAGAAATCAATAGAAAAGCTTTTATTAAATAATTTTAGTTAATATAGGGATTAGTATAAAAAATGAGTTTTTCAAGAGTTTCCATCATAATTCCTGTTTATAGAGACCTTGAAGGTCTTAAAATCACACTTAATTCTCTGCAACAACAGTCGTATTCTCATTTTGAGATTATTGTTGTTAACGATGGTGGAGATACTCGTATTGATAGTTTTTGTAAAGAGAAAAATATAAAAGTTGAGAATATTTATCCTAATCAAGGTTCTTACAATGCTAGAAATAGGGGTGTAGAAAGTGCACGTGGTGAAATTTTAGCTTTTTTAGATGCAGATATCATTGTCTCGCCAACATGGCTTGAACGGGGAGTTAAAGGCATCACTAACTATGATTATTTAGCGGGTGATGTAAAAATAATTTTAGACCAGGTTAAAAGTATTTCTGAATACCACGATTATTGTACTGCATTTAAGATAGAGAGTTACATGAGTAACTTGTTTTTTGGGGTTACGGCTAATCTTTTTGTTAAGAAAAAAGTGTTTGATAGTGTGGGTTGCTTTGATAATCAATTAAGATCTGGAGGAGATCTTGAATTTGGGAATCGAGTACATAACGCGTCTTTAAGTCAAATATTTGATGCTAGTTGTCAAGTATATCATCCACCCAGAAACCATAAAGAAAAAAAAATTAAATTGAAACGGGTTCAAGATGGGCAGCGGATTCTTATTACCAAATATCCAGATCGATTTGGTTTTTTAAAAAAGAAGTATGGCTTGATAGATTTTGTTAAAGACTTTATGCCGCCTAAAATTAATTATATTAGAAATACTTACATAACTTCCTCAGATTACTCATTTAGCTCTTTTTATTTTTATTCATTTCGACTTAAATATTACCAGAGCTTTTTAAAATATTTTCATAGACATGATTCCTAATGTAGACTTAATTTCATTCGAGGTCAGGCTATTATGAGCTCAACCCAAAAATCAGTTACTACAGGTATCTTCTATACCGCATTATCCAAATACTCAGGAATAGGATTAACGATAGTAATTACATCAATTCTAGCGCGATTAATAACTCCCGCAGAATTTGGTATAGTTGCTATAGCATTGGTGTTTATTACTTTTTTTCAGCTGCTTAGTGACTTTGGAATCGGCCCTGCAATAATTCAAAGCAAAGCTTTAAGTGAAAGGGATATAAAATCTATATTTTTTTTTACCATTATAATAGGTTTTTTAGGAGCTGCTCTTTTTTATACAGTTGCTCCGATAATTAGTGCTTTTTATAATCAAGATGCGTTGACTAATGTGTTGAGATATCTTTCTTTAGCACTTTTTTTGTACGCTTGTAACATTGTGCCAAAATCATTAAACTACAAAAGACTTTTATTTAAAAAAATAGGTGTAATACAAATTGTTGTACAAGCGATAACCGGAGCCCTTGCTATAGTTTTAGCTTTTCGTGGAATGGGGTACATGGCATTAGTTATAAGAAGTTTACTCGACAGTTTCCTTATATTTTTAGGCAGTTATTACCTTTCGCCACTAGGTATTCATTTCAAAATAGAAAAATCTGCTTTGAAAAAAATCTACAGTTTTGCGAGCTATCAATTCCTATTTAATTTTATTAATTATTTTTCAAGAAATGCAGATAATTTATTGATAGGTAAAGTTTTTGGTGCTGCTCCTCTAGGGTTATATGATAAATCCTATCGTTTAATGATGATGCCTGTTCAGAATTTAACTCACGTAATAACGCCAGTTCTATTACCGGTTTTATCAGACTTCCAAAATGATTATTCTCGTATTTATAAAGCATATGAAAAGGTGGTCAAAGTCCTTGCTACAATCGGTTTTCCGCTTTCAGTGTTCTTATATTTTAGTGGTGAACAAATTATTACTATTCTTTATGGTAATCAATGGATAGCGGCAATTCCGGTGTTTAAGATTTTATCCCTTTCAATAGGCATACAGATGGTTTTATCAAGTTCTGGATCAATTTTTCAGGCTATAAATAGAACAGACTTGTTGTTTAAATCTGGATTACTTAGCGCTTTTGTAATGCTGACCGCCATTATTTATGGGGTTTATGTTAAAAACGAGATATATTTTATTCCTATAAGTTTATTAATTGCTTTTATAATAAATTTTAACCAGGGTTTCTATATTTTAATACATATTGGTTTAAAGAAATCATTTAAGAATTTTTTAAAGATTTTTTATTTTCCATTGATATCTACTTTAATTATAGGTTTTGAGTTTAAACTTGTCGAAAAATTTTTAATAATAGATTCACACGTTATTTTTTTAATCCTAAAATCAGTGCTATTTGGGATATCTTTTTTCGTTATTTTACTTTTTAATTCAGAATTTAAAATGTTGCTATTGAATTTTTATAAGAATAAAATTAGAGGAAAGAATTTTTTCAATAGAAAAAAATAGTTTAGATGTCAGATAACTTAGTTTCTGTTATAATACCTGTTTATAACCGGGAAGAATTTATTTTAAAAACTTTAGATAGTGTTTATAATTCAGACTATAGACCTATAGAGTTAGTTTTGATTGATGATGGTTCAAGTGACAAATCATTTGAAATTATTAAGAATTATCAACAAAAGAAAAATGCCGTAGATTTTAAAATAATAGCTCAAAAGCAAATTAATAAAGGTGCTCCCGCTGCTCGCAATTATGGCTATAGCTTAAGTAGTGGTGATTTTATTCAATTTTTGGATAGTGATGATTTAATTGAGTCCAATAAATTTTCTATTCAAATTAAAAATTCTCAAAGTCTCAAAGCTGATTTTATGCTATGTGATTTTATTATGAAGTATATACCTTCAGGCACTACTGTATATCATTCTAATGCTGCTAGAATAAAAAAAATTTTAAAAACCCACGGATCATTTGGGTGTGGATCGCCACTAATTTTAAGAAAATTGGCAGATAAGGTAAAATGGAATGAGAAGTTAAATAGAAATCAAGATGTCGATTATTTTCAAAAAGCAGCATTATTGGCAGATACGTTGATTTACATAGAAAAGCCACTTTATATTTATTTGAGGCATGATCAAGAGCGTATATCTAATATATATACAAAAAGCAATCCGGTTTATTTAGAGAGAATTAAGTCGTTGTTGATTATATTTCCTTTAAAATCTAATAAGATTTATCTAATTATAGCAATTCTAAATCTATTTATGAGCCATCTTAAGTATAAACTAAAATTTAAATTATGAAGGTTCTGTTTTTTGATATTCAGTCGACAGGGCACCATTCTGAATACATTGACCATATAGCTACGTATTTACAAACAAATAAACCTAAAGGTTTATTTATTTTTGTTGTTAACACAAATTTTTATTCAGATTTCAGTTTTATAGTAGATAAGACTAAGGATTTAAATAATGTATTTTGGAAATATGTAGAGGGAGAAAGCTTAAAAAAAATATTTCGGTCTAATCTAATTAGAAGATCGTTTCTAGAGTATTCTTTGATGATGAAGTACGCAAAAAAGTACAATGTTGATGAAATTATCGCTCTATATTTTAATACATTACAAATATCTTGCATTCTCAAAAGAGATAAATATAGAATTAAAGGAATTCTTTTTCAGCAATTTTCTGCTATGGATATTTCTGGTGTTAAGAATAATCTAAAGTATTTTAGAAAAAAAATTACAACCTTATTGTATCTTAAAAACAGTCGTATCAAGAGCATCTTTATCTTAAATGATGCTAAATCTGTAAAATCTTTAAATACTTCTTTCAACACTCATATATTTAAAACACTGCCAGATCCAATACCTAAAATTAATATTTCTGGGCATATTAAGTTCGATGATTTTTATAAGGGAATAAGTAAAGAAAAATTGATCTACTTACATTTTGGAGGTCTAAGTGATAGAAAAGGTACGCTTGAATGTATTGAAGCCTGTAGTTTACTACCTTCAGCTTTACAGAATAAAATTTGCCTATTAATTGTCGGCAAATCTAGTTCTGAAGAATTTGGATTAAAAATTAGTGAAACCATTGAAAAAGCTAAAAAGTTATGTGATGTACAAATTTTATGGTATAAAGACTTTGTTACTAACGAGATGATGAAGATTACTTTTAATGCTGCACATATTGTATTGATGACTAATAAAAATACAGAGGCATCAAGTGGGATTTTAGGTCATGCAGTCGCCTCCAATAGGAAAATTATCGCTCTTGATTCCGGCTTGATAAAAAGGCTGGTTGAGAACTATAGAATAGGCTTCTTGATTAGCGATATTACACCAAATGAGATTGCTAATGCTATAATCTCGACTTTAGACATATCAGAGAAAGAAGTAGAACCAGAAACTTTAGTTTTTTTAAATGAGCGAAATCCATTAGAATTCGCTCATCGTGTTATTTATAATTGATTATAATTTCAATGAGGTTCAATAGCGTACAAATTGCTCTTTGGTTTTGTGTTTTATCCTCATTTGGGTATCCACTACAGTCTGCCTTCGCACTTTTATTTGGTTTAGATTCAGGTATAGTAAATATTTTAAGTAGAGGTTTGTATGCTGGAGTTTTTATGTTATTATTTATATTAAAACTTAATTCTTTCCGGAGACCAAAAAGCTGGTTAATAGCAACGGTAATCTTTTTTGTTATTTATATAATAAGGTTGAGTATTGATATAATTTTTAAAAATATTTCTTTTTCCTCTCGACCCGATTATTTTGTCTTCGCTATGACTATAGCTAATGGTCTGTTACCAATATTGGCTATTTCTTTATATCTAAGAGAAATAGATGTAAAGAAATTAAAATCAAAAATTCATCTCGTATTGACTATAACAGTAACTCTGTTACTCTTATTGATAGGCATTCAATATGGGTTTGCTATTTTTGGTCAATTTAATACACGTATACAATTGTCAGGGACTACTGATGCTACAGAAGGGGAGTTTGTAATAAACTCTATCTTAATAGGTATATATGGTTCTGCTTTAGCAGTATCGAGTTTATTCAATATTTTGATCTTGCGTTACAAGTGGCATTATGTAATGACATTTGGTTTTGGTCTTATCGCAGTATTAATTGCAGGTTCACGAGGACCCGTTCTAAATCTTTTAATTTGTAGTGTTTTTGTTATTTTTTATTATATTAAAAAGAACAAATATAAAATTCATAAAATTTTCTTTTTTATCATATTTGCTTTTTTGGGATTTATAGCACTTGTTACACTGTATTATGACAATTTAATTCAAACAAAAACATTTATTAGAATTACCGAGTCTATTGATAATCGTAAAATGGATAAGAAAGAAGCCCGAGATTTTGAATGGGAAAGTGCTTGGAATCAATTCCAGGATTCTCCTTTTATTGGAGACTCTTATTTAAATAAATTCGATAATTTTTATCCTCATAATTTTTTTTTAGAAGTTTTGATGGCGACCGGGATAATTGGTTTAATCCCAATCCTGTTTTTATTTTACAGTATTTATAAGCATATAAAGTTTAATTTTTCAAGAGAAAACGATTTTAATGTTTTAATATCTATTCTATGTTTTCTTTTGTTCATTACAACAATGACCTCTGGTGGTATTTTCACGATTAGTTATTTTTGGTCGTGCCTTCCACTTTTTTTCTTGAATTACCATTCTTCAAAAACTGTAATAACGAATTTTTAAAATTTAGATGGAAAACAAAGTATGTTGTATTTTCAATTATCCTCCTCATTATAGAGAAGCTATATTTCTGATAATGGAACAGGAATTAGGATGCGACTTTTATTTTGGGGATGTCGAGGAAGGAAAGATCAAGCCCATAGACTATAATTTATTCGAAGGCAATCCAAAGAAATTAGAGACAATTAAAGTCATTGGTAATTTTATAATCTTAAAAAAATCTATTAGAAAATCTTTTGCTCCTTATGAATCTTATATTTTAACTGGAGACCCATTTATAATTTCCGTTTGGGTAATGCTAATAATTAATTATATAACAGGAAAGAAGACATATTTGTGGTGTCATGGATGGTATGGCCGTGAGAATCTTGTAAAGAAAATTTTAAAAAAAGTCTTTTTTAGATTATCAACTGGGGTTTTGCTTTATGGTAATTATGCTAGAGACTTAATGATCGAAGAAGGTTTGAAGGCTAACAAATTACACGTTATTTATAATTCTTTAGATTACTTTAATCAAATTCAATTTAGAGACTCAGCTCCATCCACATCAATAGAAGACATTAATTTTAAGGATAAAGCACCTGTTATAATCTTTACAGGGCGTTTAACAAAAATTAAAAACATTGATTTACTTTTAGAGGCACAAGAAATACTAGTAAAAAGAGGAATTATTGTCAATTCTCTTATAATTGGTGATGGACCCGAATGCAAAGGTTTAAAAAAATTGGTCACAGAATTAAATTTGGAAGATAATTGTCATTTTTTTGGAGCTTGTTATGAAGAATCTGTACTTGCTAGTTTATATAAACTTGCGGACGTTTGTGTCTCCCCTGGTAATGTGGGTTTGACTGCTATTCACGCAATGACTTATGGTTGTCCAGTTATTACCCATGATAACTTTCCAAATCAAATGCCAGAATTTGAAGCAATAAAAGAAGGTCTAACAGGAATGTTCTTTAAATATCAAAATAGTACTGATCTTGCTAGCAAGATAGAAAAGTGGTTGAGTTTGAGTAATGGGAAAGAAGAGATTATACGTAATTCCTGTTATGCTCAAATTGATAATTATTTTAATCCTGAGAGACAAATTTCCATTATTAAAAGCGTAATTCAAAGTGAATAACAATCATTCAACAAGTAAGTTGACAGTGTGTATACCAACTTATAATCGCTCCAAGTATTTAAATCGTACTTTGGATTTTATAGGTAAAGAGGTTGAGTGCTATCCAACACTTCTTAAAAGCATTAAGTTTGTCATTAGTGATAACTGTTCTGATGATAATACTTTTGAAATAGTAAAGTCATATCAGCAGAAATATAATTTTTTAGATTATCGGGTTAATACTGAGAATTTGGGATTGGTCGGTAATCTCCATGTTGTTGCAAAAGATTGTAAAACTGACTTTTTGTGGTTTGTTAGTGATGATGATCACTTAAAAGAAGGTATTTTCAAATTTGTACTTGAAATTCTAAATAGAAATCCAGATTTAAATTTTCTTTTGTTGAACTATACGGTATTTGATAAATCAGCCCATAGAATAAATGGGTTTTTTAAAGATAATAAAAATATAGGTTTAAATTTATTTGAAGAAAACTACGGTTCGCTTTTATTTATAACTGCTTGTGTTTATAGACCTGAAAATATATTAATATTGAGAGGTCATAATTTATTTCATAATCTAGCAGCACCTTTAATATTTTCACTTTATAGCTGTTCTTTAGGGAACGTTTATGTCACCAGTAAAAAATATATAATCTTTAATCCGGGAAATGCAAGTTATGCTAGCTTGCGAAAAGTTTCAAGACTAAAATTTAGGTATTATATTCAAATACTGCTCGATTCATCTAACTATGGATATTCGGAAAGTGCTATTAAAAAGACAATAAGAAATTATTTAAAAAAACAGAATCACGCGCATTTAGTTTATTTGTTTATTGATCCAATAAGAGCTATAAAATTGTACAAATTTTATTCCTTTAAAACATTTAGTACTCTTCCAAAAAATCTCATTAAATTTTTAACCAAGAAACATACTGTGGATTAGAATGAATCGCATTAGACTAGATAAATTTACTTCTACCCATGGCTTGGACCGCGGTGCCTCAAAATCAAAAGAAATTCTATGGTATCTTACCAAGATTCTGTTCTTTTTGAGCGCATTGCCTTATCCTAATCAATTTAAATGTATTTTACTGCGGCTTTTTGGCGCAGAAATTGGAAAAGGCGTTGTAGTTAAGCCTCGAGTAAACATTCATATGCCGTGGAAATTACAAATTGGTAATTATGTTTGGATTGGAGAGGAAGTGTTTATATTAAATTTTGAATTTATTACTATAGGGAATAATGTTTGTATTAGTCAACGTGCTTTTTTATGCGGTGGAAATCACGATTATAGCGATGTATCATTTCGTTATCGCAATGGACCTATTAGTTTAGAAGATGGCTCTTGGGTTGGAGCAAGTGTTTTTTTAGGCCCAAATTCTTATTTAAAAAAAAATTCAATATTAACAGCAGGTTCTGTTGGCTCTGGTATATTTGAGGAAAATATGATTTATCAAGGAAATCCGGCAAAGGCTATTCGTGAACGAAAAATTAAGTTATATTGAAACGTATTTTAATTACCGGAGGCGCCGGATTTATTGGTTCGCATTTATGTGAACGTCTCTTAAAGGAGGGGCACGAAGTGATCTGTTTAGATAATTATTTTACCGGTAGCAAATCAACTATTATTCATTTGCTTGACAACCCCTATTTTGAGTTGGTGCGGCATGATGTCACCGAACCCTATTATGCCGAGGTGGATGAGATTTACAATTTAGCCTGTCCCGCCAGCCCCGTACATTACCAGTATAATCCTATTAAAACCATGAAGACTTCGGTTATGGGAGCCATCAATATGCTGGGGCTTGCCAAACGGGTAAAAGCCAAAATTTTACAGGCCAGTACCTCTGAAGTATATGGCGATCCCATCGTACACCCACAACCCGAAAGCTACTGGGGTAATGTAAATCCTATAGGTCCGCGGTCGTGCTATGATGAGGGGAAACGTTGTGCCGAAACCTTATTTGTAGATTATCACCGCCAGAACCATGTAGCCATTAAAATCGCACGTATTTTTAATACGTATGGGCCTCATATGCATCCTCAGGATGGGCGCGTGGTCTCTAATTTTATCGTACAGGCGTTGAAGGGCGAAGATATTACCATATTTGGTGACGGTACACAAACCCGGTCGTTTCAATATGTAGGTGATTTGATTGAAGGTCTAACCCGCCTGATGAATACGGGATCAGCCGTTTCTGGTCCTGTTAATTTAGGAAATGCCCAAGAATTTACGATGCTTGAACTGGCGGAAACAATTTTGAGTTTAACGGGGTCTGCCTCTCAAATCCGATTTATGCCCTTACCTCAGGATGATCCTAAGCAAAGGCAGCCCGATGTTTCGTTAGCGTTTTCTCAATTAGAGGGTTGGAAGGCTCAAACAGATTTAAAAACCGGTTTGTCTAAAACCATCAGGTATTTTGAAACACTTCTATAATACGTTATGCTAAAAATTTCGGTAATTACCATAGTCTATAACAATAAAAATACGATCGAATCCTGTTTACAAGCGGTTTTAAGTCAGGACTATCCCAATATAGAGCATGTAGTAATTGATGGTGGTTCTACAGACGGAACGCAGCAACTTATTGAAAAATACCAAAATAATCTAGGTTATTATATTTCGGAACCCGATACCGGGCTGTACAATGCCTTAAATAAGGGAATACGTGCAGCTACGGGAGATATCATCGGTATTTTACATTCCGATGATTTTTATCCTAATTCTTCCACATTAGGCGAGGTGGCAGCCGCTTTTGAAGCGACCCATGCCGATGTGGTTTACGGGAACGGGATGTTTGTAAACCGGGAAGATCCTTCTCAGATCAAGCGGGTGTATAAAAGTGCTCCCTTTAGAAAAGCTTTGCTGAATTACGGCTGGGTACCCTTACATACCACCATGTATGCTACAGCGGCTGTATTTGAAACGTATGGAATGTATGAAGAAGGGTATCGCATTGCTGGGGATTATGAGCTGAGTTTACGCTGGTTTAAAAATCCCGATATTCAGTTTTATTTTTTAGACCGATGGTTGGTCCAAATGCGTTTGGGAGGAAAAAGTACGACCGCTGCACTTCAGAAAAAGAAATCTGCAGAAGATTTACACATCATCAGGCGCTATGGCCTGTGGGGTGTATTTACCTTAGCATTCAAAATTGCGCGTAAAATCCCGCAATATCTGGCACCTCGTATTTTTAATACTCCTACCTAAACCTGTAGTTCGTGCGCTTCTCAAAATATACCATTCCGATATCTATTGTTATCCATTTAGTTCTTATCAATGGAATTCTCGGATTTTTTGTACCCGAAACCTATCTGAATTTTTGGGCAATTGTGTACTTCAATTTTTCCTGGATATTGAGCGCCTACTGGCTTAATTTCTATCCTACTGCGCGTAAGGAACGTTTTTGGGAAAACTTCCACCGATTTGTACAGTTGTTAATCGTTTTTGGGTTGGCGTTTTTTGCCTGGTTTGGCTTTAGAAGAGCGGGTATCACAGCATCTGGGAATCCATCCTTTGCCTTAGGTGTTATTTACGCGTGCCTTTTGGTCTATCGGATTTCGTTTTTTTGGGCGCGTAGTAGCTATCGCGAGATGGGGGGGAATCAGGTCAATGTCGTGGTGATCGGTCGGGACCGGAATTTAAAAAAATTGCGTAGTGTTTTTGATGAAGGCGATTTGGGGTATCGCTATAAAGGCTATTTTGACAATCAACATTCAAAAAGCCCTACGTATTTGGGTAAAATAGAAGAGTGTTTTCAGTATGTATTGAACTACAATATCGATCAGATCTTTTGTACTGTTTCCCGCTTGTCACAGGCAGAACTGCTCAACCTGATGGCTTTTGCAGATAACAATATGAAAAAGCTGAAAATCATTCCTGATAATAAAGAAATATTTACCCGGGCGATGACGATTGAGATGTATAGATCTGTACCCGTTTTAAATATGCGGGAATTGCCTCTAGACACGCTATGGGCGCACTGGTCTAAGCGTACTTTTGATGTGATCTTTTCATTATTAGTAATCGTTTGCATTTTGTCGTGGTTGAGTCCTCTAATTTTTATCTTGCAGCGTTTTGATTCTCATGAACCCCTGTTTTTTAAGCAAAAGCGGCATGGGGTAGATCGCAAGGTATTCTGGTGTTATAAATTTAGATCGATGACCACTACAGCCGATGCCGACAAAACTATGATGACCAAAAACGATAAACGGGTGAGCAAGCTGGGGCGTATTTTGCGCCGCACCAGTATTGATGAGTTACCGCAGTTTTATAATGTACTGCTGGGTGATATGAGCGTAGTAGGGCCACGACCCCATATGGAATTGCATACCGAGCTGTATCAAAGCTCTGTAGATAAGTATTTGGTTCGGCATTTTGTCAAACCCGGAATAACCGGTTTGGCACAGGTACGTGGATACCGGGGTGAAATCGTACAACAGGCTGATATTGTCAACCGTACGCGACTCGATATCTTTTATGTTGAAAAATGGTCGCTGCGGTTGGATATTAAAATAATTATCAAAACAGTGCTAAACGCCATTCAGGGCGAGGAGAAAGCTTACTAACCTAAATTAAATGTTTCTTCTTAAAAAGATAATACTATTTTTGAGCAAAATTTACCTATGAAACGTATTTCAATTTTTAGTTTTTATATAGTTGGACTGTTGTTATTCTTTAGCTCCTGCGTATCTCGTAAAGATACTACCTACTTTTACGAGTCTAAAGAATTGCATATACCCGCGACGATAACCATGGAGCAGCCTTCAAAATCATTTCTTACGATACAGCCTAATGATGAATTGACCATTACGGTGAGTGCAATTGAGCAAGAAGCCGCACTTCCTTTCAATCCCCCAATAACAGGTTCTAGCAGAATATCTGGAGGGTCCGTCAACATAGGGGGCGGCTCTCAGTTACAAACCTATTTGGTAGATCAGAACGGGAATATTGAGTTTCCGGTATTGGGTACTATTTATGTACGAGGTCTAACCCGTGTTGCTCTGGCGGAGAAATTGAAAACAATGATTACTGCCTATGTAACCAAACCTATTGTCAATGTAAAACTCTCTAACTTTCAGGTTTCGGTATTGGGAGCCGTACGGAATCCTGGTACCTATACGATTACAAATGAATATTTAACCATACCCAAAGCCTTAGGTTTAGCCGGGGATATGCAGATCTTTGGACGTCGTGATAATGTTCTGGTAATGCGTGAGGAAAATGATAAAGTTACCAAAGCCTACTTAGACCTTACCGATAACAGCATTATTGATTCGGAATATTATTATTTAAAACAAAATGATGTGTTATACGTAGAGCTCAATGATTCTCAACGACAGGCAGGAAGTTTAAACCCGAATAGTGGGTTATTTATATCAGTTGCTTCCGTGTTGATATCTCTAGTGGTTTTATTTGTAAGATAAAAGATTAAACTTGAATACACGTATGAATGATCTGAATGAAGAAATCAATATTAGAGAAGAACTTGATAAGTATTTACGCTACTGGCCATGGTTTATTTTAGGCGTGCTTACCGCTTTAATTATTGCCTTTGTTTATTTAAAATTGAGTGTGCCTGTTTACCAGACCGTAGCCAGTGTCATCATCAAAGATGAAGAAAGCAAAGGTGGTGGGTTAGGTGATGCTGCCGGATTTGCCGATTTGGGTCTCCTGGGAGGTATGAGCACCAATAGTATAGAAAATGAAATAGGACTTCTAAAATCCCGTCGTTTGATGATTAGTACAATACAGGCGCTTAAAGCGAATGTAGAGTATTATGATTTAGAGGGTGTTAAGGAAGATGAGTTGTATTTAAATACACCCTTTCTCGTTGAAGTTATCACCTTAGATGAAGCTTTACTTAGTAAAGCCGCCAGCGCAGCGTTAAATGTGTTTACGGTAGAACCTAAAGAACAAGGAACCCTGACCTTAACCTTTGTGGAAACCGGGAACTCCCAATTGGTAAAAATTGGGGAACTGGTCAATTTACCATTTGGTACGTTTATGTTTAAGGATAATCGTTTTAATGGGAATGGAGAAGAGGTCTCTGCAAAAAACCGGGTATTGGTAAAGGTTAAAAAAGTTGCTGACGTAGCCGATAAATACCGACAAGCTGTACAAATTAATTTAATAGATGATAATGCCACACTTCTGGAGTTCAGCTTAGGAAGTACGGTTAAAGAAAAGGCTCAAAATATTTTAGATCAATTAATTTTTGAATACAATAAAGAGGCCATTGAAGATAAAAATGAAGTGGCGGTAAGTACCGCGCGTTTTATTGACGAGCGTTTGAAAATAATTAGTGGCGAACTCGACACGGTAGAGGTAGGGCTTGAAGAATTTAAAGAAGACAACAGCCTTACCAACATCGAAGCCGAAGCCTCTCTTATTATTGAAAATGCGAGTGAGTATCGAAAGCGCGAGCAGGAATTGCAAACACAACTGTCTATATCGCGATCGATGCTGAGTTTTCTTAAAAATGATTCCGACAACAGTGGGCTGTTACCCGCTAATGTAGGATTAGAGAGCGAATCTGTAAACACACAAATTGCCAACTATAACCAATTGGTTTTAGAACGCAACCGTATCTTAGCCGGTGCTACGGAGTTGAACCCTACCGTTACCCGTTTAAATTCTCAGATTAATCAGCTTAAGGCTAATATTATAAACGGGCTTGAACAAACCTTATCTAACTTACGAATTGCTGAGAATGATTTAAACAGACAATCTCGTTTAATAGGTTCTGAAATTTCTAAGGTTCCTGCTAAAGAGCGTCAATTTAGAGATATCTCAAGACAACAAAATATCAAAGAAGCATTATATATATTTTTGCTACAAAAACGGGAAGAGAATTCTTTATCGTTAGCTGCAACAGCACCTAAAGCAAAAATTGTAGATAGTGCCTATTCTTTAAACATACCCCTATCTCCAAAACCTAAAATTGTTTTAGCTGCTGCTATATTGCTAGGTTTGGCAATACCTTTTCTGGTAATTTATATTAAGCGTTTACTTAATAATAAAATTGAGCGTAGAGAGGATATTGAGAAAATCACTAAATCTATACCTATTGTTGGAGAGCTACCTAGCATCGCAAAAGGAGAGTCTGATCTTATTGTAGAAAATGACCGTTCTGTTTTAGCGGAGTCTTTCAGAATACTTACAACTAATTTGCAATATTTATTAGTTAATGCAAAAAATGAGGATAAAGGGTATTGTATCTATACTACCTCAACTGTAAAAGGAGAAGGGAAAACCTTTACCTCAATCAACCTCGCTATGACATTAGCTAATACCGGTAAAAAGGTTGTGTTAATTGGTGCAGATTTACGTAACCCGCAATTACAGCGTTACGATACGGGTTCTAAAAGTCTTTTAGGTGTAAGTGATTATTTAGTGAATAATGATCACGATCTCAAAGATTTGGTACACGATTCTAAATTTCATGATAATCTTAAATTATTTTTATCAGGTAGTATTCCTCCTAATCCATCTGAATTATTAAGACAGAGCAAATTTGGAACAATGTTAAAGGAACTTCAGGCGAAATTTGATTATGTAATTGTAGATACTGCACCGTCAATGCTCGTTACCGACACATTTTTAATTAGCAAGCACGCAGATCTAATTTTATATGTTACGCGAGCAGGTTACACCGAGAAACGTTTGTTACAATTTGCCGTAGATTCGACAAATGAGGGTAAATTACACGATGTAAGTTTTGTAATAAATGATGTGAAAAATGCAAACTTCGGTTATGGTAATAAATATGGTTATGCATATGGACAAACACAACCTAGTTTATGGGAGCGCTTTAAAAATAGCTTCTAAATAGTTTTAAATACATCATTAATAAAAAGCCCTTAGAATTTAATTCTAAGGGCTTTTTATTTTTTCAAACTTAGGTCCTACTCAACAATAGGAATCTGAATTTGAATTTTTGTTCCATTATTTTTCTCGCTTTCAATCGACATTATTCCTTCTAAGTTTGCTACTAGTTCTTTTACAAACAATAGTCCCATTCCATAACCTAATTCACCAGAGGTGCCATTTTTATGTACAGATTGGGTATTTAAAATAGAATTAACCTGTGATTGTGTCATTCCAATTCCTGAATCTGCTACAGTAATAGAAAGGATTTTTCTTTGTTCTGAGTTTGTTATATTAAGCGCTACTTCAACTTGTTCTTGTGATTGAGTAAACTTTATCGCATTTGCAATTAGATTGCCCACTAGAGGCAATAAGTTTCGCTTAGGAAACTTTAAAGGATTAGACTCCGCATTTATTGAAAGAGAAATTCCTTTTGATTTTGCCTGCGGTGCATATAAATCAGTTAACTTTTTACCTAAAGATTCAACTGTAAATGTAGCTTCGTCTACATGTGTAGAACCAAAATTGTCATCTTTTAAGATATCGCTGGTTAATTGGAGAATACCTGCAGCAGCGGATGAAATCGAATCGACGATTTCCTTGATTTCAGTTTTTGATAAATTCTCATAATCTATGTGTTCGACAAGTTGAGATATACCGCTCAACGGACTTCTAATATCGTGGGCGAGTCTTAGTTTAATAAGTTTTTCATCATAGATAGATTGCTTTGCCTTTTGTAATTCGTATTTTAATTCGAGTTGTTTTACAATTTGTTTAGCAATTATATGTAGCTGCTGAATCTGTGCTTCAGACAGGTCTTCGATATGTTTACTACCTACACAAAGTGTTCCTACTGCGATATTATCATTAAGTTTAAGCGGAATACCATAATAGAATTTGTATCCCTCTTTTGTGACAAATGATGACTGATTGAACCGCGGATCTAAATCGACTCTGGACTTAAAGTCAGTATCTTCTTGAATCGTGATATTGCAAATAGAATCTTCACGATTCATTTGAGAAAATTCGTTACACGAACTTGCAACTGTCCACTGCGTATAGTTATCGATTAAATTAACCTCAGAAAGTTCGGTGCCTGCAACTTTTGCCGCTAAGGTGCTAAGCGGACCAAATTCATTGCGCAAAGCCTCGTAGTCCAGATCTAAGTCTGCCAATTTCTGAATGCGTACAATATCTTTGGGTATCAATTCTTTAAGTTTTAGGGGGGGCTAAAAGTACTATATATTAGAAGTTAAACTATACATTTTCTACTCATTAAAATTAATTTAACAATCAATTTTGTGCGCCTCGTATTGTGATATTTTAATCGAATTTATCTAGATTTTAAGGCCTCATTTACGAATTATTAGAGGAAACGCGAGGTTTAATTTTAAAAGGTCTAAATATAAACTACTGATATTTAGTTATTTATACTGATTCTCCATCATCTAATTCGTAAATTCAAGATAATTAACTCAAAAAGTGTAATAAGATGGCAATCAGACTCGGTAATAGTTGTTCGAATTGTGAGAATCTTTTGGCAACAAATCAATGTAAAATTCACGGGGTACAAGTAAATGCAAATTATACCTGTGATAGTTTTACTATGATGCAGGCTTTAAAAAATGATCCTAATTGTACTACATGTACAAGATTTCATGGCCCTACTTGTGCAAATCCTTTAAAGGCAGCTCCAGAAATGCTTTGTTCACATTGGGCCCCTCAAAGTGGTGCGGCATAATTTGATGATAATCCATATGAAAAGCCGAATATCAATATTCAAACTGGTATTCGGCTTTTTAAGTTATGTAAAGTTCTGAAATAGCTACTTTTTTAAAGCAGATTCAATAGCTTTTAGCGCCAATGGTTCCATAACCTTATAGCCTGCTAGCGTAGGGTGAACACCATCATAAGAAAGCGGATCTTTAATACCGAAAGATGCATTAACCATTGCGGAATAATAATCGAGATATATAAACTCTTTACGTTCAGCATATGCTTGAAGTTGGTTATTGATTCTTTTAATGGGCTCTATTGATTTCACTTCGGGTTTCCAGGGATATTTTGCAGCAGGTAAAATCGAAGCTATAATAACTTTTATAGAATTGGCTTCAGCTAATTCTGCCATCGAAATTATATTACCCACAATCTGTGCTTCAGTCATAGGTCCTGTGTTTCCGGCAATATCATTTGTGCCGGCCAATATAACAACTACCTGTGGATTTAAATCAATTACATCCTGCCTAAATCTTAATAGCATTTGTGGTGTTGTTTGACCACTAATTCCACGTCCTACAATATTGTTTTTAGTGAAAAAATCAGGATCATTTGTAACCCAACCCTCCGTAATTGAATTCCCCATAAAGACTACCCTCTTCTGAAGGTTACTAGTACTATCTATCATTTTATTGGCTTCAGTATACTTATTAAGATTTGCCCAATCCTGAGCATTTGCTCTAAATAAAGAACCAAAAGTAATAAGAAACAAATACATTAAAAGGCGAAGTTTTCTATTCATAATAGGGTGTTGCATTGCGTTACAGTTATTACTATTTATAATGTGTAGCCTTCGCGATAATTACGTTTTACAAATTGGTTTGCTTCCTCAAAATTAGTAACACGCATAGCTTCAGAATCCCAAAGCATTTCAATGTAGCGGCCTGGATAATCAAATCGTCCATCGCTACGTTCTTTACGCACATCAAAACCGCGTATGGCTAAATTGGCTATAAGTAATGTTTCAGTCAAAGGACCTGCTACGCTAAATGGCGAGCTCACTTCTTTCTTTCCGTAGCCGGCAAGTGAAGCTTCTACCCATTGCGCATAATGACCGTTAGCACCTCCTGGAACTCGCTCGTACTTCTCAGCAACCTGAACTTGATCTGTTTTTGAAGTAGGGATGAGACGTGGGTTTTCAGAATAGGTACCACACATCATTTTACTTTTTGTACCTATAAACAACACACCATTTCCTCCATCTCCAAAAACTTCATTGGGACCCAGTTCTTCAGGACGTGCCGGTTGTATTCCACCATCCATCCAATGTAATTTTACATCGCCTTTTGTTTTATCTGTTTGTGCAAAAGTCATAGTGACATGACTAGATGGAGGGCAAGCTTCTGGGAAGTAACCACGCTTAAACTCATCTACATATACACTTCCTACGCTACATTGAACATCTTTAGGATATTTAAGATTTAATACACGAATAGGAACCTCTACAAGATGACATCCCATATCTCCTAAAGCACCTGTGCCATAATCCCACCAGCCTCGCCAGTTAAAAGGAACCAATCCTCCTACATAATCTTTGTATGGAGCCGTACCTAACCACAAGTCCCAATCTAATTCGCTGGGAACAGGAGCAGCTGTTTTAGGCCACGGGATCCCCTGAGGCCATACAGGACGATCTGTCCAACAATAAACTTCTTGAATATCACCTATAAGTCCTGCATCAAACCATTCGCTCATAATACGCGTACCATCATTAGAAGCGCCCTGATTTCCCATTTGCGTAACTACTTTATATTTTTCAGCAGCTTTGGTTAATTGTCGCGCTTCATAAATATCGTGAGTAAGCGGTTTTTGTAGATAAATATGCTTACCAGATTTCATAGCAGCTATTGCAGGAGCTGCGTGATTATGGTCTGGAGTTGCAATGGAAACCGCATCAAAATTCTTCTCTTCTTTATCAAGTAGTTCTCGCCAGTCTTTATAATATTTAGCTTTAGGAAAACGAGCTCTTGAATTTGCAGCTCTACGATCATCAACATCACATAAGAAAGCGATGTCTGCTTTGCCAGAATCTGCAAAACTTTTAATATCACTTTCTCCTTTACCGCCTACACCTATTCCTGCAATCAATAGTTTATCACTGGGAGCCGTAAATCCTACACCACCTAGCACGTGACGCGGAACAATAGATATTCCTATAGATGCCAACGATGCTTTTTTGATAAAATCTCTTCTGGGTGTAGAGGCTGTTTTGGAGTTTTCTTTCATTATTCTGAATATTTTAGTTTTTGGAATGAAAAGTTATGCATTTTCTGATGTTTTTTTGTCACATCAATAAAAATTTATAATTATTACATTCTTACTATATAGATGATCGCCTCCAATATATTTTCAAAACTTCTGATATAACTTTGATCGATGAATAGCGAGTTAATTTTTAAATATGAATATGGCGATAAAACCTGATAAATTTGTTCTT
The DNA here is from genome assembly GCF_004104375.1 of Leeuwenhoekiella aequorea. Classification (GTDB taxonomy): domain Bacteria; phylum Bacteroidota; class Bacteroidia; order Flavobacteriales; family Flavobacteriaceae; genus Leeuwenhoekiella; species Leeuwenhoekiella aequorea. Next base: position 11,778 of record NZ_QOVM01000008.1, on the reverse strand, counting down.
TCAATTATTGCAGTATTAGTGGTTTCATATCTCTTTCCAGATTGGGGAGTTCAAGAGGACTTGATACCTATCAATCTAATTACTACAATTGGAGTTTCATTAATTTTCTTTTTTTATGGCGTAAAGTTGAGTCCGTCAAAATTAAAAGAAGGTTTAAGCAACTGGAAGCTTCACGTACTTATACAGGCTTCAACATTTGTAATATTCCCTTTTTTAGTTTTGCTTACTAAGCCATTAATAGCTACTGAATCTCAAGAAATAATATGGCTTGCATTCTTTTTCTTGGCAGCGCTGCCATCTACTGTGAGTTCGTCTGTGGTAATGGTGTCAATAGCAAAAGGAAATATTCCTTCGGCAATATTTAATGCGAGTATTTCGGGACTTATAGGTATACTTCTTACACCCTTGTGGATGGGACTTTTTGTAGATCCTGCTCAGAGTGATTTCAATTTTACAGATATATATGTAAAACTTATCATTCAGATAATTTTACCAGTAGTTTTTGGGATGTTATTGCAAAGAAATTTAAGCGATTTTGTTCAAAAACACAGCTCTAAACTAACCCTATTTGATAAGGGAATTATCTTGCTTATAATTTACAAGAGTTTTGCAGAATCGTTTTCTGAGAATTTATTCAGTACGGTTTCTGTTATAGATCTAAGTCTTTTATTGTTAGGTGTTATTGTATTATTTGTGTGTGTTTTTCTAATTACAAGTTATGGGAGTAAGCTTTTAGGGTTTAATACCGAAGATCAAATAACGGCTCAATTTTGTGGTACCAAAAAATCACTGGTGCACGGTACTGTTTTCTCTAAAATACTCTTTGGCAATATGGCAACTTTAGGAATTATACTGTTGCCACTTATGTTATTTCACGCATCACAAATTATGATCATAAGTACGATCGCGTCTCGATATGCAAGAAGACCAGAAGCTATTTGATGAAAACTAAGAAACCCAGCGCTCAAAAATGTCATACTCAAAAACAGCTTCTTTTTGTAATTGTATTTTTTCAATATTTGCTGACATCGTTAAATACCTACTTATAATACGATCTGCATAAGCTGAACTCTTTTGAGGAATTAATTGGTTTGTAAAATCTTCAACCTTGGTTATATTTTCAGTAGATTCTATAAAACCGTAACCGGCATATTTGCCTTGTTTCAGATAAATAAAAGATTTCTCCTCTGTGGTTCTTCCTTCAGTAAGAATGAGACAGGAGTCATCATAGGTACTAATAAATTCAAAAGCTTCGGCGACTCTTTTGTTGTATGTAACAGGGTCTATTTCTTCTTTGCAAAAACCGCTACAGTCTTTGATTTTATAATGATTGCATTCTCCATTATTTTGCTGTAAGCTGCAGTATTTAGGACATAAATTATAAGTCTCGCAAATTGATTCTAAAAAAAATATAGCTTCTTCACGCGTGTAGAATTGCATCCAACTTACCGGAGCTATTTTATTTTTATGAAGTGCAAATTGATGTATTCCTTTTTTATTTAAATAGGAGGTAAGCTTATATGGTTTTGCAGGATTTTTTTGTGCTTTATTAAATTTTGGATAATATTTTAAAATGAGTTCGGCTTCCCTGAGAAGAGCAAGAAGTTCACTGCCAGTACGTTCATAATCTATAGTATGGGTATCTTGTAACAATGCATATTTACGATTGCTTTTCTCTCTAAAATGCGATAATACTCTTTTCTGAATGTTGATAGCTTTGCCAATATACAGCGGAGTGCCCTTTTTATCTTTGAAGAAATACACACCTGCAGTTGTAGGTAAATTTTCAAAATCTGAAGATTTAAAATGAGGCGGTAAATAAGATTCTTTAGAATTTCTATTTAAAAACCCCGAAATCACATCATAATCCGGATCAAGTTCTAAACAACGTTTAAACAATAGTACGGTTGCTTCCGTATCTCCTTGGGCGCGGTGTCTGTCGCGATGGGGAATGTTTATAGAAGTACAAAGATTTCCGAGGCTGTAAGAAAATAATCCCGGAATCAATTTTTTAGATAAGCGGACGGTGCACAGTCGTTTACGATTAAAGTCTATCCCTGCAGATTCAAATTCAGAGCGAACAACATTATAGTCAAAACCCACATTGTGCGCAACAAAAATACAATCACGAGTGACTTCATTTATCGCTGATGCTACTTCTTCAAATCGAGGAGCATGGGCAACCATCGCATCATTAATTCCTGTTAGTTTCTCTATATAATAGGGAATATCACGCTGTGGATTAATTAAGCTTACAAAACGATTAACCTCTTCACCGTTTTGCAGAACAATGATACAAATCTCCGTAATTTTATTATCCTTTATTCCGCCACCTGTAGTTTCAACATCTATGATGGCAAACTTCGCTTCTTCCATAACTCAAAATTAAGATATTCTGAAATGCTAAAGAAGGAAAATATCCACATTAACGGAAATTATCCGATAACGTAATGGTGGGTTTATATTTTATAAAAAAAATCCGGAGTAGTAAGCTACTCCGGATTTTCATTTAATTGGTTTTTTCTTCGTTAAGAAACCACTCTATTTTTTCAACTTCAGTTTTACAACCACAGTAGAAAGGAGCGCGCTCATGAAGCTCTGTCGGGATGCGTTCCATAACACGGCCGTATCCATCTGAAGCTTTTCCGCCGGCTTGTTCTGCTAAGAAAGCCATCGGGTTACATTCATATAAAAGTCTCAGTTTTCCTTTAGGAGAAGTTGTTCCGGTAGGATATAAATAAACTCCACCAAGTAGCATATTTCTGTGAAAGTCTGCCACTAAAGAACCAATATATCTTGATGTAAAAGGTCTGTTTTCTTCTTCATTTAACTCTTGCGTCCATCGTATGAATTTTTTAATTCCCTGCGGAAAGTGTACGTAATTACCCTCGTTGATAGAATAAATGCGTCCAGATTCAGAATGTTTCATATGAGGATGTGATAAGAAAAATGAACCTATCCCAGGATCAAAAGTAAATCCGTGGGTGCCATTACCTGTAGTATAAACCAGCATAGTCGATGTCCCATAGATAAGATAACCCGCAGCAACCTGGTTAATTCCCGGTTGAAGAAAATCTTCTAGGGTTACCGGAGTTCCTACCGGGCTTATACGTCTGTATATGCTGAAGATTGTTCCCACAGTGATATCTACATCGATATTAGAAGAACCGTCTAGTGGATCAATTAGAACTACATAATTTGCATTTTTGTGCTTTTCTTCATTAAAGACTAAAAAATCTTCCAACTCTTCTGATGCTAATCCGCAAATTTCACCACGATCTTTGAGAGTACTTATAAACATATCATTTGCAAGAACATCTAGTTTTGCTTGTGATTCTCCCTGTACATTTTCTTGACCGGCTTTACCTCGAATTTCGGCAAGTCCCGCTTTGTTAATTTCCTGATTTACCATTTTTCCGGCTAAACGAATAGCACTTAAAAGAGAGCTAAGTTCTCCCTTTGCATATGGAAAATCTTTTTGATTCTGAATAATAAATTCACCTAGTGTAGTGTGTCTTTCCATAATGTATGGTGGTTGTCTTAAAAGGGCTGATTATTAAGTTAATGATTGCAAATTACAATAAATTACCTCTTTATGAGGTCGAAAATTTATCAATTTAGTATCAAATTAATATGCTATTCTAACTTATGTATAAGGTATTTTGAGATATCCGTAGCGTATATGTAATTACCTCCTAGGTCCTTAACCAGTTATTTTGAATACATAACTAAATTCAACCCTAATTTTGACATAAATACGATATCGTTCTGCCTTAAAACTTTTAATTTTCAGAATTATTTATAAGATATGAGTAAACGAGTAGTAGTAATAGGAGGAGGATTTGCAGGAATTAATCTTGTGAAATATTTAATTAAATCTTCAGACTTTGAGGTTACTCTCGTAGATAAAAACAACTACAATTTTTTCCCACCACTCTTATATCAAGTATCAACCGGCTTTTTAGATCCTTCCAGTATAACATTTCCTTTTCGGAATCTTTTTAGAGGAAAGCAAAACTTTAGATTTAGAATGGGGGAGTTGCTTGAAGTAAAACCAGAATTAAAACAAATAGTATTAGATACTGGTAAATTATCTTATGATTATCTGGTGATGGCAACAGGAACCCAAACCAACTTTTTTGGCTTAGATCAATGTCAGCGTTATGCCATCCCTATGAAAACACTGGAGGATGCTTTAGAAATGCGTAATTTGTTACTCCAACGTCTGGAGCAGGCTACCAGAATAAATGATAAGTCAGAGCGATTACCGTACCTTAATATGGTTATCGCAGGAGGTGGGCCTACCGGAGTTGAAATTTCGGGAATCTTTGCCGAATTACGCAATAATACCATCCGTAAAGAATTTCCCGAACTTATAGGATCGGGATCAAAAATTTATCTTGTAAATGGGGGAGGAGAACTGCTTTCACCTATGAGTAAGAAAAGTCAGGAATACACGTATAAAAAGCTGCAGGATATGGGGGTTGAGATCTTATTAAATACTCGTGTTGTAGATTTTGATGGTGAGAAAGTAATGATGAAAGATGGATCGCATATTTATAGCAAAAATCTTATATGGGCGACAGGTGTAACTGGTTATAAATTTCAAGGTATACCCGATGAGGTTTATAAACGCGGTAACCGTATAATGGTTGATGCTTATAACAGAATTACGGGTCAGGAAGCGATATACGCAATAGGAGATTCATCGATTTGTTATGCAGACCCGAGTTTTCCTGAAGGGCATCCTCAGTTAGCCCAAGTAGCTATGCAACAAGGTGTATTACTAGCAAAAAATTTAAAAAGACAAAATTCTAATAAGCTTCAGATTCCATTTATTTATAAAGACCGTGGATCAATGGCTATTATAGGAAGCAATAAAGCCGTGGCAGATGTGCCTAGTCCACGATTACATCTTAACGGATTTATCGCTTGGGGAGCTTGGCTATTTGTTCATCTATTTGCATTAATTGACTATCGCAACCGGGTACGTACCTTTTACAATTGGTCTACTGAATATTTAACCAAAAACCAAGATTTACGTCTCATTATAAGACCCAAAAAGAGTATTTCATCGACCGATGATTCTAAAGGTTAATTCTCTTCAAGTAACCTTTAACAAATAATTCCTACAAATAAATTCTTACAAAAATTAAACTTCAGAAGAAGCGCTTACACTTTTTTTGAGTTATATAATTATTGTATTATATACATATATTATAAAAATTTCTCAGTAAAATTGTGTTTTGTGTCCGATATTCATACTTAAAAGTTGTTATAGTAATTAATTTACACTTGTAAAATATTGCTATTTTTAAGTAATAACATTTAAATATGTGCATTACATCGATTAAATATGTCTTTAAAGGAGTGTTTATGTAATTTTAATATAGAACTATTAAACTCTCATTTATGATTCCAAAATTACAATTCTCAAAGCTAGTGTCAGAATTCTAGTGCATTCTAGAGTTATTTAAGTCCTTCTCCAAATTTCAAAAAAATCCCCTAGACTATTGATTGAATGCTATATGCATTTTCGATCTAAGTTCTTATTGTCAATTTTTTAAGTGAATCACTTTCGTTTAACTCTCATTTTTAAACCTAACTATTATGCAGAACTCTACATTTCAGAAAATAAAAATCAATCTGTTATTTTTCTTGATCTTATTTTCAGTTCCCATTTTGTCAGTATTTTCTCAAACAAGAACATTTGCGACCAATGAATTAGATAGTCAATTTGTGACATCTGTACCGTTTGCAATAGATGGTAATTTAAATACAGAAGCACGTATTCGCGCCTACTCAGGAATTACTGCATTGGGTGTAGTTCTAAATCCTCCTACGATAGGAGTTCTTGAGTTAGGATATGATAGCCCCATTCCCGCCGAAGCTGTAACCTATGTAAAAATAGAAGCCGAAGATCAAATTATAGATGTACTATTAGGTGGAACCCTTGGCGGCTTAGTAGGTGATGTATTAGATATTGTGCTTGGTGGACAACGTCTAGTTATAGAGGCAAAAAACGGAAACACTACAGTATTGACGGCAGACACACGGCAGCCAAATACATTTAATACAAATAGGGTACGCGTTGTAATTGATGCTAACGGTGATTTTTTTATAGCACTTAAACCGAATCAAACTTATTCAAGCATTCGTATTACAAATTCTACAGGAAATGGGCTGTTAGGATTAGGAACCACACGGGATGCATATGTTTCAGGTGCTTTCACTGCATCAGGAAATGCAATTTGTAATGAGCCGGCATTTACTTCATTTCGTTCAAACGGTATTACGCTAGACGCCTTAAGATTAGCTGGAGCCGGAGTTACAAATCCGGAAAATGCAATTGATTCAGATCCAACTACTTTTTCACAGATAAGTTTAGGGTTATTGGCAGTAGCCGGTTCAGTCGAGCAAAATATTTATTTTGAGACACCATCACAACCTGATGAGGATTTTAAAGTAAGCTTGAGAGTAGATCCAACGCTGCTAGCAGTTGGTCTGGCAAACAATATCGAATTAGTAGCATACAACGGCACACAATTAGTAAGTTCTTCAAATCTAACATCTCTTTTAAACTTAGATCTTCTAGGGCTATTACAAAGTAATGCTATTGTACAAGTTCCTTTTGATGTGGCTGGTCCGGCAGATCGTATAGTAGTACGTTATCAATCGTTAGTAAACGCCAGTCTTTTTCAGCGCATAGACCTTTTTGATGTTGCAATAACTTCGGGGATTCCTATTTTAGATAGTGCATCATTAAATGCTGAAGTATGTGTAGGAGAAAGCGCTTCATTAACAGCAACTACAAATACAGCTGGAGCACAATTGAGATGGTATGATAGCGTAAGTGGTGGTAATTTACTGGCCACGGTTAATAGTGGTGACGCGTTTACAACTGATGCTTTAACTGAAGATACCACATTTTATGTGGCTTCATATCTTCCAAGCTGCGCAGAGGAGTCGGGTAGAATTCCTGTCGAAGTTTCTGTTAATCCATTGCCAGAGTCGGGAGATATCACAGTATTAGGACTAGATCTTCCTATATGTATTCCTGAAATTTTAAATATTATACCCACAACTACTTTAGAAGGAAATTTTAAGTATTACTTAGATTCAAACGGAAGTGTAGAAATAACTAATGGTCTGGTTGATGGAGATCTAACGTATGAAATAAATGCCGAAGGTGAATTAGAAATTAAAGGTTTGACGGGAGCAAATACCCCTACGCAAATCTATATAAGTCTTGTGGATGCGGTTACCGGCTGTGAGAATGCACCTGGTGATCTAAAGGTCGTAGAAATAACCTTAAATACAGGGCCACAACCTACAATTGCATTAGATCCAATAACCGGTGATGGAATTATTAATAAATCGGAGTCTTTAGGACCAGTTGCTGTAACTGGTACTGTAGGAGGAGATGCGCAAGTGGGAGATCCTGTAACAGTTACTGTAAATACTTTTGAGTATGATACAACAGTTCTTGCAGGATTAACTTTTACAGTTAATGTTCCCGGGAATCAGCTTATTGGTGATACAGATTTAACGATTGAAGCTGAGGTTACGGCTACAGAACTGCTATGTCAAACAACAGTTTCAACCAGTATTACCTATCTACTAGATGTTGTAGCACCAACAAAACCTACCGTTGAATCTCAAATTACAAATAATACCACGCCAACAATTACAGGAACTCTGGATTCTGTTGATGAGATTTCTGTCACAGTAAATACAGTTACGTATTTAGAAGGAGATGGTGATTTAACAGATAATGGAGACGGTACCTGGACATTAATTATTCCTTCAGGAAATGAAATTCTTGATGGAACCTACAATGTGGTGGCGACTGTTACAGATGCTGCAGGAAACACAGCTAGTGATGATACTACAAATGAACTAATCATTGATACCATAGATCCTACCATTCCTACGGTCTTTCCACAAATAACTAGTGACACTACACCTACAATTATGGGTACTGCAGATTCAGTTGATTTAATTGAAGTTCGTGTAAATTCAATTACTTATTTAGAAGGAGATGGTAATTTAGTAGACAATGCTAATGGGACTTGGACACTAATTATACCTGTAGGAAATGAATTAGCAAATGGTATATATGATGTTACAGTTACAGCTGTTGATTTAGCAGGAAATAGCTCGAGCGATATTACGCTTAATGAGTTGATTATCGATAATACCATTCCTACAACGCCAACAGTAGTACCGCAAGTAACTAGTAATACAACGCCAACAATAACTGGAACTGCGGATAGCGATGATGTCCTTACCGTTACAGTAGATGGTGTAATTTATACCGAAGGAGATGGGAATCTTACCGATAATACCGATAATACTTGGACGCTAGTAATACCTGCAGCTTTAACTGATGGTATATATGATGTTAAAGCAACCGTAGTTGGCATAGGTGGAACAGCTACAGATGCAACTATAAATGAACTTACCATCGACACTGTAGCACCCACAGTTCCAACAGTTGATGAACTTATAGCAAACACTAGTACACCAACAATCACAGGAACCTTGGATTCTACTGATGAGATTTCAGTAATAGTAAATTCTGTTACTTATACAGAAGGTGATGGTGATTTAACAGATAATGGCGATGGCACGTGGACTTTAGTTATTCCAGTAGGAAATGAAATTCCAGATGGTACGTATGATGTTGAAGTAACAGTAACCGATGCTGCGGGTAATACTGCTAATGACGCAACAGTGGACGAACTTATCATAGACACTGTAGCACCAACAGTTCCAACAGTTGATGAACTTATAGCAAACACCAGCACACCAACAATCACCGGAACATTAGATTCTGCTGATGAGATATCTGTTACTGTAAATACTGTTACCTACACAGAAGGAGATGGAGATTTAGTTGACAATGGAGATGGCACTTGGGAATTAGTTATTCCGGTAGGAAATGAAATTCCAGATGGTACGTATGATGTTGAAGTAACAGTAACCGATGCTGCAGGCAATACTGCTAATGACACGACAGTTGATGAATTAACAATCGACACTGTAGCGCCAACCGCTCCAACGGTAGATCCTCTTGTAGCAAATACAGCTACTCCAACTATCACGGGTGCCTTGGATTCTGCTGACGATATTTCAGTGATTGTAAATGGAGTTACTTATACAGAAGGAGATGGAGATTTAGTTGACAATGGAGACGGCACCTGGGAATTAGTCATTCCAGTAGGAAATGAGATTCCTGATGGCACTTATGATGTAGAGGTAACGGTAACTGATACTGCGGGTAATACTGCTAATGATGCAACAGTAGACGAGTTAATTATCGATACCGTAGCACCAACAGTTCCAACAGTTGATGAACTTGTGTCAAACACCAGCACACCAACAATCACCGGAACATTAGATTCTGCTGATGAGATTTCTGTTACAGTAAATACTGTTACTTATACAGAAGGTGATGGTGATTTAACAAATAATGGCGATGGCACGTGGACTTTAGTTATTCCAGTAGGAAATGAAATTTCAGATGGTACGTATGATGTTGTAGTAACAGTAACTGATGCTGCGGGTAATACTGCCAGTGATGCAACTGTAGATGAGTTAATTATCGATACCGTAGCACCTACAGTTCCTACCGTTGATGAACTTGTAGCTAATACAAATACTCCAACTATCACGGGTACCTTAAATTCTGCAGATGAGATATCTGTTACTGTAAATACTGTTACCTACACAGAAGGAGATGGAGATTTAGTTGACAATGGAGATGGCACTTGGGAATTAGTTATTCCAGTAGGAAATGAAATTCCAGATGGTACTTATGATGTAGAGGTAACAGTAACTGATACTGCAGGAAATACTGCCAGTGATGCAACAGTAGATGAGTTAATTATCGATACCATTGCACCTACAGTTCCTACAGTTGATGAACTTGCGGCTAACACCAGTACCCCAGTAATCACGGGTACTTTAGATTCTGTAGATGAGATTTCTGTCTTAGTAAACGGAGTTACCTACACAGAAGGCGATGGAGATTTAGTTGATAATGGAGACGGCACCTGGGAATTAGTTATTCCGGTAGGAAATGAGATTCCTGATGGTATTTATGATGTAGAGGTAACGGTAACTGATACTGCAGGCAATACTGCCAGTGATGCAACAGTAGACGAGTTAATTATCGACACCGTGGCACCTACAGTTCCTACCGTTGATGAACTTGTAGCAAACACCAGCACACCAACAATCACCGGTACTTTAGATTCTGTAGATGAGATTTCTGTCTTAGTAAATACTGTTACTTATACAGAAGGTGATGGTGATTTAACAGATAATGGCGATAGCACGTGGACTTTAGTTATTCCAGTAGGAAATGAAATTCCAGATGGTACTTATGATGTAGAGGTAACGGTAACCGATGCTGCGGGTAATACTGCTAATGACGCAACAGTGGACGAACTTATCATAGACACTGTAGCACCAACAGTTCCAACAGTTGATGAACTTATAACAAACACTAGCACACCAACAATCACGGGAACATTAGATTCTGCTGATGAGATTTCAGTAATAGTAAATACTGTTACTTATACAGAAGGAGATGGAGATTTAGTTGACAATGGCGATGGCACGTGGACTTTAGTTATTCCAGTAGGAAATGAAATTCCAGATGGTACTTATGATGTAGAGGTAACGGTAACCGATACTGCAGGTAATACAGCTAATGATGCAACAGTAGACGAGTTAATTATCGATACCGTAGCACCCACAGTTCCAACAGTTGATGAACTTGCGTCAAACACCAGCACACCAAAAATCACCGGAACATTGGATTCTGCTGATGAGATTTCTGTTACAGTAAATACAGTTACTTATACAGAAGGTGATGGTAATTTGAAAGATAATGGAGACGGCACTTGGGAATTAGTCATTCCAGTAGGAAATGAAATTCCAGATGGTACGTATGATGTTGAAGTAACAGTAACTGATGCTGCAGGCAATACTGCTAATGACACGACAGTTGATGAATTAACAATCGACACCGTTGCACCTACAGTTCCAACAGTTGATGAACTTATAGCAAACACCAGCACACCAACAATCACGGGAACTTTAGATTCTGCTGATGAGATATCTGTTACTGTAAATACTGTTACCTACACAGAAGGAGATGGAGATTTAGTTGACAATGGAGATGGCACTTGGGAATTAGTTATTCCGGTAGGAAATGAAATTCCAGATGGTACGTATGATGTTGAAGTAACGGTAACTGATGACGCGGGTAATACTGCTAATGATGCAACAGTAGATGAGTTAATTATCGACACTGTAGCACCAACAGTTCCAACAGTTGATGAACTTATAGCAAACACCAGTACACCAACAATCACGGGAACATTAGATTCTGTAGATGAGATTTCTGTCTTAGTAAACGGAGTTACCTACACAGAAGGTGATGGCGATTTAACAGATAATGGAGATGGCAGTTGGGAATTAGTTATTCCAGTAGGAAATGAAATTCCTGATGGCACTTATGATGTTGAAGTAATGGTAACTGATGACGCGGGTAATACTGCTAATGATGCAACAGTAGATGAGTTAATTATCGACACCGTGGCACCCACAGTTCCAACAGTTGATGAACTTATAGCAAACACCAGCACACCAACAATCACGGGAACATTAGATTCTGCTGATGAGATTTCTGTCTTAGTAAACGGAGTTACCTACACAGAAGGTGATGGCGATTTAACAGATAATGGAGATGGCAGTTGGGAATTA
>NZ_QOVM01000007.1 GCF_004104375.1 Leeuwenhoekiella aequorea | reverse complement strand
CTGCATCTCGTGGGAGAGTAGGTCGCCGCCTTGTTTTAGAAATCCGCATCAGTAAATGATGCGGATTTTTTTTTGCTCCAAACTCAAATAATAAACATACTCCACATTGTAACACAAACTAAAGGCTGCAACTAGCCTTTATAGTCCATAACTAATAACTTATTGTACAAATCGAAGCTAGAATTGACTTTAATTTGCGTTAGGGATAGCAGTGAAATCCTTTTTGAAGCAGAAGCCCAGAAAGAGTGTAACGAATAGCCCAGCCCGAAGGGAACGTCTAATAGAATTAAACTGTATTATTTAATTTTACAGTATGAACTTAAACTGGAAAGAAGAAGAATTTTGGAATGCAATATCTCACGGACTTGGAGTGTTGCTGGGGTTTTTTGGAATGTATTTGCTTTTTACTGGTGATAACACTAAAAGTGAATATAGTACCTTAAGTATTCTGTTTTATACACTATCTATACTACTGTTATATTCAGCATCTACGATTTATCATATTCTAACATCTACTAGATGGAAATCTATCTTTAGAAAAATAGACCATATTAGTATATATTTTTTAATCGCAGGCACTTATACGCCTGTAGCACTAATAATTTTAAGCGAAGGGAATGGATGGTTAATCTTCTCAATTGTTTGGAGTATTGCAGTATTAGGGACAATTTTAAAAATATTCTACACAGGCCGTTTTGAAGTATTGTCTTTGTTATTATATGTATGTATGGGTTGGCTCATTATATTTGACTGGAATGATTTAAAATCTCATTCTTCAGCTTTAGGAATTAGCTTACTAATAATAGGAGGAGCCTTTTATACCTTAGGGATATTATTTTATGCTATAAAAAAGATACCATTTAATCATTTTATTTGGCATCTGTTTGTATTAGGAGGGAGTATAAGCCATTTTCTCTATATATTTTTAGATGTTATTTAGGCTTTAATAATATCTTCATATTCGTACCAAAACAGTTCAAACTTGGGCATATTCTCGTAGAAAAAATCAAATACCTCTGGCCAATTTTTTTTATTGTGAATATTTACATCATGTTTAGTGATATAAACTCTAGATATAATTTTTCCGCTACTGCGTAAAAAATCTTTTTCGAGAATTATATCTTCTGATATTTCGGCTTTGAGTAGGTTTTTAAGGCTAACAAATTTATCATAGTAGTATTCTCTAAATACTTCGTCGTGTGTTTCTATATCAAAAGAGACCACCGCTTTTTGATTGTCAAAACTAAATCTCAGGTTAATTTCTTTTACTTTAGTATCATATAATAACCATTTGCGTGGATATCGTTTTCCGAAGAATATCCAAAATTGTTCGCGTATTTGCTTAGATTCTTCTCTGGTGAACATAATTAAAGTATATAGGCTATTGCAATTCCTAATAATATTACTGCAAATTTAGTAGCATTAAATTGATGATTTTTCGAGGACTCAAATAAAATGGTTGTTGAAACGTGTAAAAGAACACCTACTACTAGAGCATTTATCGAATTTTTTAAACTTTCTGTCCAGAAATTTAAAGTTGCTAAGTAACTTCCTAGTGGTGTCATTAATGAAAAAGCCAGCAAGAAAAGTGCTATTTGAATTTTACTAATATTAGATGCCAGTAGAAACGAACTAATGATTATAGCGATAGGTATTTTGTGCACTACAATACCGTAAAGCAGATCTCTATTATCTGAAAGCGGGAAGCCTTCAAAAGCACAATGTACCGATAAGCTTATAAGGAGGAGCCAAGGAATAGTTTTAGTATTTTCATCAAGATGTAAATGACCATGTTCTGCTCCTCTGGATAAAAATTCTAGAAGAATCTGAAGAAGTAACCCCGCCATTATATAGATCCCAATATTATCTGAACCAGAAGCATATAAATTAGGTAAAAATTCAAATATTGTAATTGAGAGTAAAAATGCGCCACTAAATGCTAACAGTAATTTTACCGCATTATTAATCGCAGGTTTAAAAATTATGGCAATTAAGAATCCCAGCAAAACTGCTGCTATAGGTAATATAAAAATCATAGATTAATCGGCTAGGTTGAGTTAGTCGTAACTAGCCAATAAAATTAACCTATTTTTGCAATCTAAATTTTTACAATGGAAGGTAACTTTAAAATGCTCGCCAAAACTATGTTTGGCTTTGAGGAATTATTAGCGCGAGAATTACGTGAATTAGGTGCAGGAGATGTAGAAATAGGTACGAGAAGTGTTTCTTTTAGCGGAGATAAGGGATTTATGTATAAAGCAAATTTGTGTTGCAGGACTGCTATCAAGATCCTTAAACCACTTAAGACTTTTACAATTAAAGATGAAAATGCTTTATATGATGCAGTAAAAAGCATAGATTGGAGTCAATATATGCGAGTAAACGACACGTTTGCTATTAATGCAACAATAAGCGGTGAGGAATTTACGCATTCTTTGTTTGTAGCTCAAAAGGCAAAAGATGCAGTTGTAGATCAGTTTAGAGAGAATACAGGAGAACGTCCAGATGTAGATCTTAAATTTCCAAGTTTAAGTATTGATATCCATATACGCAATAATACGTGTAACATCTCTTTAGATAGCAGTGGAGTTTCATTACATCAAAGAGGTTATCGACTTGCGACTAATATTGCGCCTATTAATGAGGTTTTAGCCGCGGGATGTCTTATGCTCGCCGGTTGGAAAGGTCATAGTGATTTCTTAGATCCTATGTGTGGTAGTGGAACGATGTTAATTGAAGCAGCAATGATTGCTTGTAATATACCGCCTAACTTAAATAGAAAACAATTTGGTTTTGAAAACTGGCACGATTGGGATCCAGATTTATTTGATGTTATTGAAGAGTCTGCACTGAAGAAAATAAGGGAATTTCATTTTACGATTTCAGGATATGACAAAGCTCCATCCGCAGTTGAAAAAGCTATTGAAAATGTTAAGAATGCGGAGCTAAGTGAATTTATTACAATTAAGCAAGCCGATTTTTTTTATACGGAAAAGGAAAAAGAACGCCACTTACATATGGTGTTTAATCCGCCTTACGGGGAGCGATTAGAAATTGATATGGAGCCCTTTTATAAAAATATTGGAGATACGCTAAAACAGAATTATAAGGATACTGAAGCTTGGTTTATTACATCAAACCTAGAATCGCTTAAACATGTAGGATTACGTACTTCTCGAAAGATTAAACTTTATAATGGCTCTTTAGAATCAAGATTAGTAAAGTATGATATATATGCGGGATCTAAAAAAGCTAAATTTCAAAATGAAGCTGAATAATTATATACAAGTTTAAAAAAACAAAGGCTATTATTTTGAAAATAATAGCCTTTGTTTTTTTAAACTATGCGCTTTATAACTCGAAGTTTATGAGTATGTGTACGACGTTCAGCATTGTAAATACCGGTATGATCTATGCGGTCAATGCGCACTTCACCATGACAATGTATTATATAATTGTCTTGTAGCATGATGCCCACGTGAGTAATTCGGCCTTCATCGTTGTCAAAAAAGGCTAAATCTCCAGGTTCACTTTCCTCAATAAAACTTAAAGCTTCTCCTTGAGCTGCCTGTTGCGATGCATCTCTATAAAGGGAGTGACCATTGAGTCGATAAACCATTTGAGTAAATCCACTGCAGTCTAACCCAAATGGAGTTCTTCCTCCCCATAAATACGGACTTTTTAAATAAAGAAGTGCGGTATTTATAAATGAGGATTTAGCATTGATTGAACTTATATTATTTCCTTCATATTGATCTCCGGTTAAATCTAAATTAGCCAGTTGAGCACCTAATGGGAGACTTAAAATATGGGAATCAGATGAAGTAGCCATTTGCAACAAATCACTTGCTAAAATGGGTTTCCTATCTTCTGCAACAGTATAATCATCTTCAGAAATTTCTTTATACTGCTTATTATCTACCCATCCCTCATATTTGTCGTGAGCAAGTCGAATACGACTCCATTTTTTCCGAATCTCAAGTACTTTAAAATGTTCACCATAAAGTACTTGATTAATCATTTCGGCCTGCTCTGCAGGCTCTGAACGCATAGGTACAATACTTAATGGGCAAATGCCGTAATTCATCAGGCGGTTTTGAAGTTTTTGTAAAAGTAAATCAAATGGTTTTTACCTACCAATGAGATTAGAAACATCTCAAAGATTTTATCTAGAAATTACCATTGCTGATGCTCCACCACCTCCATTACATATAGCTGCCGCACCAAGTTTAGCATTCTTTTGCTCAAGAACGTTAATCAAAGTGATTAAAATACGAACACCACTACAACCTAAGGGATGACCTAAAGAAACAGCGCCACCATTTATATTTACATTATCAGCGGTAAGTCCTAAAATTTTCATGTTGGCTAAGCCCACCACTGAAAATGCCTCATTAAATTCAAAAAAATCAATCTCATCTTGCTTTACACCAGCTTTAGCTAAGGCTTTAGGTAAAGCTTTTGAGGGAGCAGTAGTAAACCACTCTGGTTCATGCGCCGCATCTGCATATCCTTTTATAGTACAAAGAATTTCAAGTCCTAATTCGTCTGCTTTTTCTTTACTCATAACAATCACCGCTCCGGCACCATCATTTATTGTAGAAGCATTTGCAGCAGTTACAGTACCTTCTTTAGAGAAAGCCGGTCTTAAACTTGCGATTTTATCTATTATTACGTTTTTAAATTCTTCATCTTCAGATACCATAATAGATTCTCCGCGTCTTTGAGGCACTTCGACAGGCACAACTTCATTTGTAAAGTGTCCTGCTTCCCAGGCGGCTGCAGATCTTCTATAACTCTCAATAGCAAATGCATCCTGTTCTTCTCTAGAAAATTTATATTCTGAGGCACATAAATCTGCACAAACTCCCATTGCATTCCCGTCATATGCATCTACAAGACCATCCTTCTGCATACCATCGATTAAGGTGGCCGGACCAAATTTATTTCCATTACGCATATGTACATAATGCGGTATCTGACTCATACTTTCCATTCCTCCCGCAACTACAATGTCATTATCTCCAAGAGCAATAGATTGCGCTGCAAGCATCACGGCTTTCATCCCAGATGCGCAAACTTTGTTTACAGTCGTACACGGTACAGTATCTGGTATTCCCGCATTTAAAGCAGCTTGTCGTGCTGGAGCTTGACCAACACCTGCTTGAACCACATTACCCATAAAAACTTCAGTAACCAGGGCAGGATCTAAATTTATTTTAGCTAGTGCGCCTTTTATAGCGGTTGTTCCAAGATGTACAGCAGTCAAGGAAGATAAACTTCCCATAAAACTCCCAATAGGAGTACGAATAGCAGATACAATTACAACTTCTTTATGCATAATATGTGTATTTTTTAGTAAGTTTTTAGTGATTGTAAATTTAGTCAAATATTTACGAAAACGTTATTATTAGCATACAGCCTTCTTTAGAATAGCTACCATTTAATTTTAGTACTTTTACTTTTGCATAGAAATTAATTTTATAGATTAATTTAAAATTTATGCATATTCAATATTTTAATTACAAACCTGTAAGTTGCTTTTTGGTTAAGCAGCGCTACCGCGATTTGTGATTATTTTCTTCAGCTATATGAATGATATTTTAAATAAATTTTACAAGAATCAAGGTTCTTTATATAAAATCTTACTATGTATAGTGAGTACCATACTTATCGTCTATCTTTTTCCAAAGAGTGGTAAATTTCAATTTGATTTTCAGCAAAATAAACCCTGGCAATACGATAATTTGTATGCTCCTGTTGACTTTGCCATCTTAAAAAGCGAAGATCAACTTGAGCAAGAACGATCTGAAGCTGAGAATAATATTATTCCATACTTTATTTATGATCAGGATATAGCAAATGAATCTAAAGCAGCTTATGAAAATCAGTTTGCTTCTGTATTTACAGACTCTATTTTTAGAGATCGGCAGAAAGAATTAAAAAGTTTTGGTTCTAAAATTCTCGAAGATATTTATAAATATGGTGTTATAAGTGATATCGCTTCATTTGAGGATGGTCGTAAAGTATATCTAAGAAGAGGAAATGAAATTGAAGAGACCTCAATTGAAAATTTAAACACCACAGATGAAATAACTATATTAATAAATAGGAGGTTGGTTAACAGTCCTTATGTGCAGTCTGTAAATAGATTTAAAGAATTATTTTTTGATGTTGTACAGCCCAATGTTGTTTATGACGAAAAGTTGACAAATAAGGAGTTAAATGCTGAATTAAGTAAAATAGCGCCAACAAAAGGAGTAGTCAATAAGGGTAGCAGAATTGTTGCTAAAGGTGAAATAGTAGAACAAAATACCTATCAAATACTAAAATCTTTACAAGCTGAATATGAATCTCAGAGTTGGACTGCCAGTAAATACAATTGGGTAGTATTTGGTTATGTTTTACTTGTCTCTGTAGCGCTCACCATGCTTTTACTATTTATTCGAAATTATAGAGAAGCCGTTTTTGAAAATAATACGAAGGTCACATTTATATTTTTCAATATTATTTTAATGGTTTTGCTAACCACCATTATTGTAAAATATGATGCGAATTATGTGTACGTAGTTCCACTTTGCATTTTGCCTTTAGTTATTAAAGCGTTCTTTGATGCGCGTTTAGGAATGTTTACGCACGTTATATCAATACTTCTATTAGGTTTTATTGTGCCCAACACTTCAGAATATATGTTTCTGCAAGTAATAGCAGGTATCGTTACCATCTTAACTGTATCTGAATTGTATAAGCGCGCTAATTTATTTATATCGGTAGGGCAAATAACCTTTATTTATATACTAGGATACTTTGCATTTCATATCATTCATGAGGGAACTATAGATAATTTAGAATGGGAAACCTTTAGTATGTTTATAATTACCGGTCTAGCTACCTTATTTGTTCAGCCTTTAATTTATGCCTACGAAAAGATATTTGGTCTAGTAAGTGATTTATCGCTGCTCGAGCTTACAGATACTAATTCAAAATTATTAAAAGACTTAGCGAATAAAGCACCCGGAACGTTTCATCATAGTTTAAATGTGGCAAATTTAGCTGAAGCTGCGGCTAATGAGATAGGGGCAAATTCTATGCTCACAAGGGTAGGAGCGTTGTATCATGATATTGGTAAAATGGCAAACCCTACAGATTTTACTGAAAATCAATCTACAGGTATAAATACCCACGAAGATTTGTCTCCTTATGAAAGTGCCAGTATTATTATAGATCATGTAATCAATGGTATTGAAATAGCACGTAAGAACAATTTACCAGATCGAGTTATTGATTTCATAAGAACTCATCACGGCACAAGTACCGTTTATTATTTTTACAAAAAAGCTCAAGAACAAGATGAGGATGTAAATATTGAGGATTTTAGATATCCGGGACCTTTACCATTTAGTAAAGAGACTGCAATTCTTATGATGGCCGATAGTGTAGAAGCGGCAAGTAAAAGTTTAAAAAATCCTACATCTGTACTAATTGATTCTTTTGTAGAGAAGATTGTGAATAAGCAAATGGACGATAATCAGTTTTTAAATGCTAACATTACATTTAAGGAAATACAAGTGATAAAAAAAGTTCTTAAGTCTAAATTGAACAATATTTATCATTTAAGAATAGAATACCCAGAATAATATTTAAGCTGATAATCTTATTTTCAGGAGGTTAAAAAATATTTGAAAATTTTTCTAATTAAATCGCTAAAAACCTTTGATTACTTCAAAACTTTGATATATATTTGCACCCGCGTTTTGAGAGAGACGCTTCGTTCTTAAGGAGAGGTGCCAGAGTGGTAATGGAGCAGATTGCTAATCTGTCGACGGGTAACTGTCGCCAGGGTTCGAGTCCCTGTCTCTCCGCAAAACATTTTTATAAAATACACCTCGGGGTGTAGCGTAGCCCGGTCATCGCGCCTGCTTTGGGAGCAGGAGGTCGCAGGTTCGAATCCTGCCACCCCGACAAACCACTTCAAGTGGGTATTAGAAGCCTGTTAATCTTAGATTGACAGGCTTTTTTGTTTTTATTATTTTCTCTCGACTACATTGTATTGATCACAACGATAAATAGCTTTTACAGGATATAATTTAATCCAGAAAGTTAAAGTTGATTTTCAGAAAAATGTATTTTTTAATTTATTAGCTTCTTTATTGATAAAAGGAAGGTTAGAAAGGACGAAATAAATATTGCAGTTGACGAGGTCAAGACCTTTAGGTCAGCAAGAAATAATCTTGGACTGCATTATGTTGCGCTTAATTTTAAAATGGGTCAGATGCACGTACAACATTATCTAAAACCTCTTTTACAAAAAATTGAAGAAGGGTTAATCGATCTTAGTTTTATAATAACGCATCGTATGAAACCAGCCGTTGAGCCTTAAGCATTCGCAAATTTTAAACACAAAAAAGACAATTGTGTTAAAGTAGTATTATCACCATAGAATAATACTAAACATAAAGAAAGGAGAGGGCAATATGCCGTTTCCTTTTTTTATTTTTAAGATTAAGGAAATCAGTATGTATAAGAAAGGAATTTTATTAAAAGTCACGCTAATTGTACTCACAAGTTATTTTTTAATCTTGTCATTAGTAGAAGCTCAAAATTTTCTTGCGCCGTTGCTTACAGCTTTTATTATGGCTCTGATAATTCTTCCTTTTGTTCAAAAACTTGAAAAAAAACTTTCTCGGTCATTCGCTGCTTTAATAGGGACCATTGTATTGTTTATTTTTTCATTGGGTATTGTTTTACTTATCTCATTACAAGTTCAAAACTTTGTAAAAGACTTGCCTCAAATAAAGGAAAAGATGGAGCCCAAAATTGAGCAGCTAAAGAGTTATGCTACTCAAAATACATTTTTAAGTGAAGATGATTTTAAATCTGGTAAACAGGACGAATCAGTATTAAATTCAAGTTTGGAATCTAATAAAACTGCTGGATACCTGACTAGTATTACCGCGTTTATCGGTAATTACTTATTGTGCTTTATATATATCTATTTCTTACTGTGTTACCGCCGAAAATTCAAGCGTTTTCTAATTCGCATTTTTCCGGATGAAAAAGAAGATCAGGTGCGAGTAATTTTGCAGAAATCAATTTCTGTTGCTCCACAATATATGATAGGGAAGCTAATATTAATGGGGATTTTAGCTGTATTATATGCAATCGGATTAGGTATTTCTGGAATAGACAATTTTATTTTGATTAGTTTACTCGCATCTCTATTAACCCTCATCCCATATATAGGAAATATAATAGGGATTCTTATCGCTATTGCTTTGGGATATGTAACATCGGGAGAGATTTCTGTGCTTATAGGAATTATAGCAACCTTTAGCATTGCCCAGTTTGTCGAAAGCTACATTTTAGAACCGTATGTAGTAGGTGACCGAGTAGATTTGCATCCTTTCGTAGTTATACTGGTTGTTGTTATTGGCAATATGATGTGGGGTGTAATAGGAATGGTAATTGCAATTCCACTTATGGCAATCATTTCAGTAGTTTTTCTTCATATTCCGCTTTTGCGTCCGTATGGAATCTTGCTCAGTAATAATAAATTTGATGATAATGAATCTTAATAGTCTTAAGAGATACTGGCGATAAACTGCCTAATTTATTACAAATAAATAGTGATCAGTATTTTATAGAATAGCAAAAGGTAGTAGTAATTAATACTTCTTTTCAGCAAATATAGGATGCAGTATGTATTAATCTGAAGTGACTTTACAACCGAAAATATTGAAGGAGGCTTTGAAATTACATAAGCTATATATTAGAAAATAAATAATTTTCATATTGCTCACATAAGTATATTGTCTCAGTGGTCTATGATTACGCATTTGTCAAAGGATTAAAAGAAGAAAAAAATACTGCCGCTTTGCAGGGTGCTATAGGCAAACAACAAAACGGCAATATATATTTAAATTGTATAACGACCTCCGGTCGCTTCAACAGTTGCTCCTGAAATATAGCTTCCTTCATCTGAAGCTAGAAGAACATAAATGGGAGCCATTTCTACGGGCTGTCCTGGTCGTCCAAGAGGTGTTTTCTTTCCGAAGTTTTTTACTTTTTCTTCTGGTAAAGTTGCTGGTATAAGAGGTGTCCATATAGGTCCCGGAGCTACGGCATTAACACGTATCCCTTTCTCTCCCCATAATTGAGCCATACTTGATGTAAAGTTTTTTATTGCTCCTTTAGTGGCAGCATAGGAAACTAAGCTTTCGCTGGGTTGATACGCATTTACAGATGTAGTATTAATTACGCTACTACCAGGCTTTAGATGAGGTTCTGCAGCTTTGCATAAATAGAATGGGGCGTAAATATTTGTTCTGAATGTTTTATCCCACTCTTCTGCAGAAACTTCCTGAAGACTGGAATGCGCCATCTGAAAAGCCGCATTATTTACTAGAATATCTAACCTGCCGAATTTATTTATGGTTTCATCAATGATTAATTTGCAATGAGCTTCTTCTCGAATATCTCCAGGAATAATTAGTACTTCACCATTCATTTCTTCAATTTCACGCGCCACTTCTTCTGCGTCTTCATCTTCATCTAAATAGCTAATGACAACTTTTGCGCCTTCAAGAGCAAAAGCATAAGATACGGCTCTTCCTATTCCAGAATCTCCTCCGGTAATTACTGCAACTTTACCTGTTAACTTATTGGAGGCTTTGTAACTGTCTTTGCCATAGTCTGGTTTTGGACTCATTTCTGAACTTACACCAGGTTCATCTTGCATTTTAGTATCAAAGGGCGGTTGTGGATATTTTGTTTTTGGATTCTCCATGATTATTTTTTTTTTTAGAATTATTGAAAGTTTAATCAAACTATTATAATTACTAATTTAGATATTAACCAATACAGAGAAGTTTATAAAATTCTAATTAATAGCGTTTTAACGGGTAGTTAAGAATTTTTGTTAAAATCAAATTTTAAATGTTAATGTCAATTTTTTATTATATAAGCTAGAGAGGTTAAGATATACTTGTAGAGTAGATAAATCTCTTGGAAGATTAAATGAAACTAGCTAATAATTTTATAAATAACATGTCGCATTTTTTGGGCAGTTTTCTTCTAAAGAAAAAGCCTCTACATAAACCAATGGTTGTTGTAGAGACTTAATTTTTTTACAGTATTCGATTTATAATGTATAATTTAAATGTAAACCCAATCGATAATTAGCTTCTACATTACCCGAGTTTAAATTCTGGGTTAGGGGTAGCATAAAATTTACACCGGTGCTTAATTTTCCTAAAGATAATTCGGTACCTATTCTTGTAAATATAACAGATCCTTGTGTGTCAGCGACAGGCAATCCATAACTTTCATTTTCATTGAATACCTCACCGGCAAGTCCTATAAATGGAATGATTTTATCAATTTTAACCGTATTATAAACCTTAGATAGATTCACACCATAGGTAAATTGATCTCCAAAATGATATTCATCTTTGTTTTCAGTCTTGAATGTATAATTGGTCATAAAACCAAGTCCCCAATTCTTATAGCCTACCGAATAATTTAATGCAGCCACATAATCATAACTTCCGGTACCCACTTGAAAACTAGGATTTACACTTCCTGCGTTATTTGACCGGTTATAGTCACCAGTAGGTATTTTAATACCACCACCCAGCTCAAGACTATGTTTGTATTTTGATTGTTGATTTTCAAAAAGGCCGTCGGGTACCGGTGTAATGACTGAATAAAAAGCAAGAATACTTATATCTCCTAAACCATCTATACGTTGCGTTGTATTGTTAATAAACTCCCGATTGTGAAAATGATAAGGAACGATAGCAGTTAAACTTAATTTCTTCGTCACCGGAATTTTCCCCCATAACTGAAGTGTATTAAAATTTTCATCGACCCATGGTGAATTATTAAAAATTCCATCTCGTGATTTATAACTTTGGTAGATGTAACGTAGTCCTATAAAATTTTCATTTCCTACCGTTCCGTATCCCATACCACCTCCCGAGCTTCCGCAACCACAAAAGTCACAGTCTTCATACGTGTATTTATAAAATGGATTGCTATCAAAGTAGAGGGAATTTGTATTTTCTTCACTAGCGAATGTCGATAAGCTAAATGCAAAAATGAGTTGTATATATATAAACTTTTTCATTTCAATATTTTTAATATTCTGCAAAGCGAGAATCGGTAATATATTCATTGTCTGTAAGGGTATTTAAGAAAGCAATTAATGCTTCTTGCTCCTCTGTACTCAATGCTATTCCTAGTCTGCTATTTTGTTTAAGTTGAGGATCTAAAGTTTCAGAATCGATTACTCCAGAATTATAGAAGTTAAGAACAGATTCTAAGCTACCAAAGCGGCCATCATGCATATAAGGTGCTGTGAGAGCAACATTGCGTAAGCTTGGAATTTTAAATTTATAATTGTCTGATAGGCTTCCACTAACCGCTGCTCTTCCTATATCATTGAGACCGGGATAGGGTGGAAGTCCGTTGTTTCTAAAACTATTATCTGTAAATAAATCTGTTTTATGGCAACTCGCACATTTAGATTCAAAAATGGCGAAACCTTCTTTTTCTAATGCTGAAAATTCAATATTATCTTCATTTCTAACGTATTTGTCATATTTAGAATTTGAAGAAATCATCATCACCATAAATTGGGCGAGTGCTTTTAAGAAATTTTCATTATTAATCTCGGCATCTTCAAAAGCGGAAGCAAATAAACGTTGATATTCGGCATCTGCTTTCAATTTAGCCAGCACCCCAGATAGGGTTTCCCCCATTTCTACTTCATTTGTTATGGGAATAATTGGAAATAGGTCGAGATGGGAAGTGGCGCCATCCCAGGAAAATTCAGTTTGAAAAGCTAAATTTTGAATTGCAGGTGTGTTGCGTGTCCCTTCTAGATCGTCAATACCGTGACTAAATTGATGCCCGTGATGCGTAAAAGCAGTGCGCTGCTCGTGACAAAACCCGCAGGAAATAAAACCATTTGCAGATAATTTACCGTCATAGAATAATTTTTTACCTAATTCAAAACCATTTTTTGTAATTGGATTTGAACCAAGATCATAATTTATTTCTGGAAAATTAACCGGAATAGCAACTTCTAGATTTTCATCTATAGCAATGTATGCTGAATCATCATTTGATGAGCATCCTTGAAGAAAAGCGAGTCCACAGATCAAGATAAATTTGAATAAATTTCTCATATTCTTATAGATTAAAGTCCGGCAGAAGTACTGCCGGACTTTAGATTTAGTTAATGATCGTGGTTTTCACCATTATGAATATGATCTACGCTAAACATTGCAGCTGCATTTGTCGCAATCTGCGGACTTTTCACTTCGTCAATCATAACTACAGATTTTTCACTGAGTAGTATTTTGTTTTGGCCGTCTAGAATTTGATTCGCATCAACTTTAAAATGCACTATAGGACTTAGATTAGAACTTACAAGAGCTTTTGTAGGAAGATCTACTGTAAATTCTTTGTAATTATCAAGACTACTGCCATGACTTCCCATATGAATTTTAAAATCCTGAGCTTCAATATTTGCAGCAGTAGTAAATGATCCTTCAAAGTTTAAAAACTTATAGCCTGTAAGCCAGGACCACAGCATATTTGTAGATTCTGCAGTTTGTAAAAAATCGCCCTGACCTTCTGCTCCCTGAAGATATTTTTCTTGATCTACGCCTACTCCAAATCGAAGAGCAACATATTCGCCAGCAGGAATGTTTGTTAGCTGTACTTCATTGAGACCTGCTTCTTCACTTATTACAAAGTAACTTTCATCTTTAGGGTAGGTAAATTCATTGCCTTCAGAATCTATAAGTACGAAGTTGCTTACGATATAATTGAAGCGATTTATAG
The DNA here is from genome assembly GCF_004104375.1 of Leeuwenhoekiella aequorea. Classification (GTDB taxonomy): domain Bacteria; phylum Bacteroidota; class Bacteroidia; order Flavobacteriales; family Flavobacteriaceae; genus Leeuwenhoekiella; species Leeuwenhoekiella aequorea. Next base: position 219,725 of record NZ_QOVM01000007.1, on the reverse strand, counting down.
TAATACGCTCGCCATTACTATTTGTATATGCAGTGGTGTTAAGGATTAAGTCATCTCCATTAACACTGTTATCAAACTCCATAGTCAGGTTATTCTCACCAGATAAATTCTCTGAAGAATCGTCGTCTGTTGAGCAAGATATAGTAAGTATACTTAGAGCTAGAAATAGATATTGTATGTTTTTTAATGATTTCATTTTATTGTATAAGATTAGTAGGTATTCAATCATGAGTACCGTTTTAGTTATTGAAACAGGTCTTGCGCTTAATTTGACCTGTACTTATTATTAAAACTTGCTCTTATACAATGGGAGGTTTTATCAGTTTTTGAATAAACTGAATTGTGTGAGTGGAAACATACGTGTCACACGCGACGTTCTTAGATTCTAATTTTAGTAGGGATAACTCTAAAAGTTGTCCTGGGGCATGAAAGAAAGCGATGTTGCTATTCAAATTGTTTTTAGCCCCACGTTCTTCAGATTCTTTTTTCTTAGAAGCTTCATCTGCGAGAGCCTGCATAAGATAACACCTACCATTACAATTAAGTTCTGGCTTGTCACGGTTTACGCACAACTCATCTACTATATAATCATAATTGACTATATAGTTAACAATAGGTATAAGCGGGCGCAGCATTATAAATGCAGCAATAAGAGGCCAGAAAATTTTCAACTTAAATTAGTTATTTAAAATTTCTTCAGCCAGGTCAATACTACTGTAAGTGAATTCTCTTAAACTCTCAACTTCTTCGAGTTCTGATTGAAGACCTTCAATACCGTTTTCAAGTTCAGTTTGTGACATTTTGGAGACCGGTTTGCGATCCTTTACATATTCATCTGTAAAAGTGTGCATCCAGGTCATCATTCTATCATCAGAAGCTTGTAGTTTTTTAAGAGCCTCATCTTTTGTGTCTACTTGTATTAAAGTATCTGTTTTTATCTGAAGTTGCAATTTTGATAACTGCGTCATCTTTGGCATTATTTCATCGTGCACAGCGATAACTTCTTCAAATAAACTGTTGTATTGATTTTGTAATTCTGTGGTATTTTGGCACGAATTGAATATCCCCAAAAGGGCACAACACGTTATAACCACAAGTTTGTTTTTTGTAATACGCATCTTGTAAATTGTTTAATTAGGAAAAATATTATTTCTAATTAAGCAATAGGAGGACGTAGAAGGCTATTGAAGGTTTGAACTGAAGATATGTCTACTACCATAGGAAAATCTACAGAAGTATATTCTAAATAATAAGTGGGTGTAGAAATGGCTAAATCAACTAAAATGAAAGGTAATAGTTCAATGGAAGTAGAATTGTTTTTTTTCTTTTGACCGGACTCTTTCTCTGAAGCTTCAGCAAGAGACTTCATTAGATAACACTTCCCATTACAATTCATCTCAGGCACATCTTTGTTCTCACAAAGGACGTTGCTTATGTATTCATAATCAAGTAAATACTCCATAAATGGAAATGCGGGTCGCATTACCATTAAAAAAGCAAATATTATTACGAGATTTTTCACGCTGCAAAAATAATCTTAATGATAAAATTAAGGTCTTAAATTTTATTTATTCTCTACAAAATTGATTTTTGTATTGAATCAATGAGATTATTATTGAGATGGCATCGATTCTTTACGTAGTGAAGATTCTCTTATAATTAGGTTTCCGTTTGAAACACGAGCTTTATTGGCTGTTTTATTTTCTTTATTATTTAATTTATCGAGCATAATATCCATTAGCTGAGCTCCCATCTGTTCAATGGGCTGTGCAAAGGTAGTTATGGATGGTGAGTACATTTCAAAGAATATATTATCATCAAAACACGCTATTCCTAATTTCTTTATCAATTGCTCATTATAGTTTGAAAGCGCTTTGAGGCCGTATTGAGCAAGGTAATTTGTAGAAAAAAAGATGCTATCAATATCTGGATTTTCAATAAGAAACTGTGTAATAGCAGTATTGCAAGCTACCGCATTCGCAGTATTATAGGGAATTTCTAGTAGAAGGGGTTCCATATTATTTTTCGCTAACGTGTCAACATAACCCCGCATTCTATCTTTCATTTGCAGTAAGTCTAGATCAATAGTAATGAAAGCCATTTTAGAGAATCCTTCTTCAATGAGATGTTCTGCAATAAGTGTAGCTCCCTCATAATTATTTAGCGTTACCGAATCTACATCTACAGATTTTATTTTTCTATCAAATAAAACAACAGGTGTGTCGTTTTCAATTAGATTTATAACTTCATCTTCAATACCAATAGGAGGAACTATTATAAAACCATCTACTTGTCGCTCTTGGAAAAGCTGTATTAAACCTTGCGCACGTTTTGTGTTATTTTCTGTGCTACAAAAGAGAACCCTATAATCATTTTGGTAAGCGATATCCTCAATAATGCGACCTATTTTAGAAAAGAAATAATTGCTAATATCCTCTACCATAAAAACAATTACTCTAGAGCTTCCGGTACGTAGACTTCTTGCAACAAGGTTAGGTTTGTAGTTTATTTCTTTAAGATAATCCTCAACCTTAGTTATGAGTTGCTTCGAAATTTTCTTTTCTTCGCCTTTGCCGTTTAGGACAAAGGAAACTGTTGTTGTAGAAACTTTTAATACTTCAGCAATATCCTTTAAAGAAGGTCTCTTTTTTTTCATGAATAGGTGTTAACCAAACCATTGTTTGGGATTCAATATCAGTTGAGCGGTTATATAAATTTAGGAGGTTATTTTACTTAAATAACCTAGCTAAAATACAATTTCTACTTAGATTAGTAAATACAATTGCCTAATTTGAAAGGCATTTTTGTATTGAATTTAATTTTGTCGGTATCTTTAAAATAAACCGAATCTGCACTGTTTACAGTCTCGCCATAGCCTTCAACTAAGGAGCTGTCTTCTATTTTAAAAACCATCTCACGTTTACTTACGATGCCTTCAGAAGTAAAGGTGTATAAACCACGTATTCTATTACCTATTTGTACACCTTCAAATTTACCATCATTTTTATCCTTTTCTGCCCACTTGTACATTAGAGCGGCTTTAATAATAGAATCATTTTGAATGACCTTAAGAGTAATCGTGTCTCCGTTTTTAGTATACCCATAACACCCTATATTGATTGATTGACTGGTTCTGGGTTCTGTATTTCTGGATCCACAACTGCATAAAAGGATACATAAAAAAAGAATACAGATTCTTATGAGTTTAATACTTTGATACAGAGTAGAAACTTTATAAGTGTGGTTAATTATCATAGATAAGAATTGTAAATGGCTATTAATATATCGTAAGGCAAGCACTTGAAAACCGACATATAATGTATGGAAAATAATGTATCAACAGCACTTTTAAATACTAGATTTTCAGTTTTGGACTTGGTTCCTATTGTTGAGGGTGTTACCGCATCAGAGGCAATTCAGAGAAGTCTTGATCTAGCCAGACACGTAGAGAAATTAGGATATACACGATTCTGGATATCAGAACATCATAATATGGAAAGTCTTGCCAGTTCTGCGCCTACCATTTTAATAGGTCATATCGCTGGTGGTACTACAACTATACGAGTAGGATCTGGAGGAGTTATGCTTCCTAATCATGCACCCTTAGTCGTTGCAGAGCAATTTGGAACTTTAGGAACTTTATACCCTAACCGAATTGATCTTGGATTGGGCCGTGCTCCGGGAACAGATCAGCGTACTGCAATGGCGTTGCGTAGATACCGACAAGAAACAGTACAGGATTTCCCAGATAACATTGATGAGCTTCAGGTTTACTTATCAAGAGAGAATGCTACAGCAGCGGTGCGTGCTACCCCTGGTGAAGGTGTGGAGTTACCATTATATTTGTTAGGGTCAAGCACATTTAGCGCAGAATTAGCCGGTAAAAAAGGGTTGCCTTATGCATTTGCAAGTCATTTTGCTCCCACACATTTACACGATGCTCTGCGTTTATACCATCAAAATTTTAAATCATCTTCTCAATTAGACAAGCCGTACGCTATGGCTTGTGTTAATGTTATCGCTGCAGATACAGATGAGGAAGCTCAGCGGCTTGCAACTAGTGCTAAGCGCTTTATGTTAGGCGTTATAAGAAATACGAGAAAACCACTTTCTCCTCCCGTGGCCAGTATGCAAGGCGAATGGAGCGAAATGGAGCGTATGCAAATTGAACAAATGATGCATTATACTTTCATTGGGTCTAAACAAACCATAGCAGCAGGATTAGCACAGTTTCAAAAAGAAACGCAGGTAGATGAATTGATTGTGATTTCTCATATTTACGATCACTCAGCACGCTTAAAATCGTATAAAATTGTAAGTGAATTATTTGAAGCTAAAGAAGAGCTAGCTTATTCTTCATAGAGTTCGAGCGGCAACTTGTCTGGATCTTCAAAAAATGTAAATCGTTTACCTGTAATGGGATCGACACGTATAGGTTCTGTTTGAATAGTTTTAGATTGTAATTTTTGAATTGCTGCATCCAGATTTTCTACTGAAAAAGCTAGATGTCTAAGTCCGTTTGCTTCAGGTCTAGAATTGCGTTTCGGCGGATTTTCAAATGAAAAAAGTTCAATTATGTAATTTCCGTTTAAGGCAAGATCCAATTTATAAGACTTGCGTTCTTCACGATATGTTTCTTTGAGAATTTCAAGTTTTAGAACTTCAGTATAGAATTTCCTGGATATGGAGTAATTAGAACAAATTATAGCAATGTGATGTACGCCTTTCAACATGAGTAAGTAGGTAAATATATTAGTGCCACAAGCAGTCTTGGTAATCTGTTAGCATATGAAAAAGTAGACCTATTGCAATAACGCGTAACTTTGGAATAAAAAGAAAGAAAGTGTAAAAACCAATTGCTACATAGGAATGCAATGGGTGAAAATTAATGCTGCAGCGATCAGGTTCAAAAATAAGACTGGCTAATAAATGATCTGCATCTACCAGCATGGTTAAGATCATTATTAAATATGCCTTTTTCCAGTTTTTTCTAAAAAACACCCAGGCAATTAGCCCGGGTGCAATTAAGTGTAAACTATAATGTATAACTGTCTGCAGCAATGTTGTTATTTAAACATATCTAGACCCGGAATGTCTGGCATTCCTTCTTTTGCTACAGCAGCTAGTTCTTGATCGTAATTAGCTTTGGCTCGGGCAAGCGCCTTATTTAACGTTAAAATCAAGTAGTCTTCAAGTTGCTCTTTATCTTCCAGAAGTTCATCACTAATATTAATTTTTTTAACGGCCCCTGCAACACTTACGGCAACTTCTAATAGATTGTCATTACTTTTTTCATCTATATAAACAGTTTCAAGACGTTTTTTAGTGTCTTCGGCTTTCTGTTGAGCTTCTTTGATTTTGCCCATCATGCCCATCATATCTCCAAACATAATTTTTTATTTTAATTAAGTTTCAAAAATACAATTTTAGACCAGGAACTAGAGAAGAAGAATATTTAAAAAATGCTCAAGATATCTAGTATTACCTTTACTTTTGCCAACTCTTTATTAAATATAATTATACTTTGAAGAATCCTATTTTACCACCAGATGCTAAACAGATACCGTATGAGTTAGAAAAGCATGGTGATGTACGCATAGATGAATATTACTGGATGAATGAGCGTGACTCTCCAGACGTACTTGCCTATTTAGAAGCAGAAAATAGGTATTATGAAGAGATGACGGCTCATACAAAACCGCTCCAACAAAAATTATTCGAGGAGATGAAAGCGCGTATCAAGGAAGATGATGAGAGTGTGCCCTATAAATATAATAACTATTGGTACTATACACGCTTTGAGAAAGGAAAAAATTATCCAATATATTGCCGACGAAAAGAACTCATGCTAGCTCCTGAGGAAATACTATTTGATAATAATGAAATGGCAGCAGGTCATTCTTATTTTAATCAGGCAGGATATTCCATTTCAGAAAATAATGAACTGGCAGTTTTTGGGATTGACACAGTAAGCCGAAGACAATATACGTTACAATTCAAAAACTTAAAAACCGGAGCACTTTATCCAGAAAGTATTAAGAACACTACAGGGAGTGCGGTCTGGGCGGGAGATAATAAAACGCTCTTTTATACGCGTAAAGATCCGCAGACATTACGAAGCAGCCAGATATTTAAGCACGTATTAGGTACAGATTCTTCTGAAGATATATTGGTATTTGAGGAAGAGGATGAGACTTTTGATGTAGGAGTTTTTAAGACAAAATCCCGTGATTATATTTTTATAGGATCTTCAAGTACTTTAACCACCGAGTATTTATATACAGAAGCAAAAGGACCTGAATTTGAATTCAAAGTTTTACAGAAACGTACCAGAGGACTTGAATATAGTGTGTCGCATTTTGGAGAAGATTTTTATTTGGTTACAAATAAAGACAATGCCACAAACTTCAAATTGATGAAAACCCCTGTATCTCAAACAGCTAAAGAGAACTGGGTAGATGTGATACCACATAGAGAAGATACCTTGTTAGAAGATGTTGAGATTTTTGAAGATTTCCTGGTAATAGAAGAGCGTAATGATGGTTTAAATAAAATTAATATAAAACGTTGGGATAATACTGAAGATTATTATTTACCTTTTGAGAACGAAACCTATACTGCTTATACGGGAATAAATCCAGATTTTGATACGCACTTTCTTCGATATTCTTTCAATTCGTTAGATACACCACCTTCAGTTATTTCTTTTAATATGGTAACGAAAGAAAAGGAAGTATTGAAAGAGATTGAGGTGCTGGGAGGCAAGTTTGATAAAGAGAATTATGAGTCAAAGAGAATCTGGGCTAAGGCAAAAGATGGTGTGAATATTCCCATATCTTTAGTTTACAAAAAAGGAATTCAGCTTGATGGAGCTAATCCTGTTCTTCAATATGCCTACGGAAGTTACGGGATTACAACAGACCCTTCTTTCTCGACATCACGATTAAGTCTACTTGATGCTGGTTTCATATTTGCAATCGCGCATATACGAGGAGAAGAGTATATGGGACGTCACTGGTATGAAGACGGGAAGCTGTTGCGTAAGATGAATACATTTACCGATTTTATAGCGTGCTCAGAACATTTAATTGAAGCAGGATATACAAGCAGTAAATATTTATATGCCTATGGAGGTTCCGCAGGAGGTTTGCTCATAGGCGCTGTCATTAACTTGGCACCGCAGCTTTATCACGGTGTTATTGCAGCAGTTCCATTTGTAGATGTAGTTACTACGATGCTCGACGATAGCATACCACTTACGACTTCTGAGTATGACGAGTGGGGTAATCCTAATGATAAGGAGTATTATGAGTATATGAAATCATATTCGCCTTATGATCAGGTAAAAGTACAAGAATACCCTAATATTTTAGTTACTACAGGTTATCACGATAGTCAGGTACAGTATTGGGAACCTGCAAAATGGGTTGCACGTTTGCGAGATAAGAATACTGCAGACACAAAAATATACTTCAATACAAATATGGATGCAGGCCACGGCGGGGCTTCAGGACGTTTTGAAGCCTTGAAAGAAACCGCTCAGGATTATGCTTTTTTAATTGATTTAGCAGGAAAAACCAAGTAATTCAAATATTTCCCGTAAATTTGCAAGGTTTTAAATAACGGTTTTAGGAAATACTAAAAGAGCACTCGAAACGATTATTCTTCTATGAAAGAACACCTTAACGTTTATAATGACGTCTTGAAGTTAATAGGGAACACTCCCTTAGTACGTTTAAATAGGATTACAAAAGACCTTCCGGGTTCATATTTTGCTAAAGTAGAGGCATATAATCCGGGAAATTCTTCAAAAGATCGTATTGCTCTATATATAATTGAGGATGCAGAACGAAAAGGTATTCTTAAGCCTGGAGATACAATTATAGAGACGACATCTGGCAATACAGGATTTAGTATTGCAATGGTAAGTATTATTAAGGGTTACAAATGTATTCTTGCCGTTAGTTCCAAATCTTCGAAAGATAAAATAGATGCTTTACGTACGATGGGAGCAAAGGTTTATGTTTGTCCCGCAAACGTAGCTGCAGACGATCCGCGATCGTATTACCAGGTTGCAAAGCGCATTCACAGCGAGACTGAAGGTTCAGTCTATATAAATCAATACTTCAACAAGCTTAATGCAGATGCACATTATGCATCTTCTGGTCCAGAAATCTGGGAGCAAACGGAAGGTAAGATTACCCATCTGGTAGCTTGCAGTGGAACAGGAGGAACCATATCTGGTACTGCGCGTTTTCTAAAAGAGAAAAATCCAAACATTAGAATCCTAGGAATTGATGCCTTCGGAAGTGTTTTGAAGAAGTACCACGAAACTCAGGAATTTGATAAGAATGAAATTTACCCGTACCGTATAGAAGGACTTGGTAAAAATTTGATTCCGTCTGCTACAGACTTTGATGTAATCGATTATTTTGAAAAAGTTTCTGATGAAGATAGTGCGCACACTGCTCGTAAAATTGCCAGAACTGAAGGCTTATTCGTAGGATATACTAGTGGTGCTGCATTACAAGGTACAATGCAAATGGCCGGCAATGGTGAGTTTGACGAAAACAGCAAGGTAGTAATTATATTTCCTGATCACGGTAGAAGCTATATGAGTAAAATTTATAGTGATGACTGGATGAATGAACAAGGTTTCTTTGATAGTCAAAACGAAATTGCAGTTGATAAGATAGAATTTGTAAAATAGTGTATTTTCGCGCATTATTTATAGGTTTGATCTTAGGCAACTTTTAAATACATAATCCTTAAATTGATAAGAAATTAGAATGAATTACAAACAGCATTTGACCATGCTTTTTGTATGAATATTGATGTATGAGAGACTTATTTGACAAAATTTATAAGGACAAAGGTCCTTTAGGTAAATGGGCAGAGCAAGCAGAGGGATATTTTGTGTTCCCAAAATTAGAAGGGCCTATTTCTAACAGAATGAAATTTAGAGGTAAAGATGTTATTACCTGGAGTATTAATGACTATTTAGGGCTGGCAAATCACCCTGAAGTGCGTAAAGTTGATGCAGAAGCTGCTGCAGACTACGGTTCGGCTTATCCTATGGGAGCCCGAATGATGAGTGGTCACACAACACTTCACGAACAATTGCAAACTGAGTTGGCTTCATTTGTAAATAAAGAAGCTGCTTACTTATTAAACTTTGGATATCAAGGAATGGTTTCTACCATAGATGCTTTGGTTTCTAAGGATGATATTATCGTTTACGATGTTGATGCACATGCTTGTATAATAGACGGTGTACGTCTACATATGGGTAAGCGTTTTACTTACAAGCACAACGATATAGAAAGTATCGAAAAGAATTTACAACGTGCTACCAAACTTGCTGAGCAAACTGGAGGAGGAATTCTTCTTATTTCTGAAGGTGTTTTTGGAATGCGTGGAGAACAAGGACGTCTGAAGGAAATCGTTGCTTTAAAAGAGAAATACAATTTCAGACTTTTTGTTGATGACGCTCACGGATTTGGTACACTTGGAGCTACAGGTGCAGGAGCAGGTGAGGAGCAAGGTGTTCAAGATAAAATTGACGTATACTTCGCAACGTTTGCAAAGTCTATGGCAAGTACTGGAGCATTTATTGCTGCAGATAAAGAAATTATAGATTATCTAAAATATAACTTACGTTCACAAATGTTTGCTAAGTCATTGCAAATGCAACTTGTCGTAGGTGCCCTAAAGCGTTTAGATATGTTGCGTTCTATGCCAGAGCTTCGTGAGAAGTTGTGGGATAATGTAAATGCATTACAGTCTGGACTTAAAAAACGCGGATTTGATATAGGTACAACTCAAAGTTGTGTAACTCCGGTATACCTAAAAGGAAGTATTCCTGAGGCTATGGCTTTAGTTAAAGATTTACGTGAAAACCACGGTATCTTTTGTTCTATTGTTGTTTATCCTGTAATTCCTAAAGGACTTATATTATTACGTTTAATACCTACTGCATCACATACACTAGAAGATGTTGAAGAGACACTTATTGCATTTGATGCAATTAGAGAACGTCTTGAAAATGGTACATATAAAAGATTATCTGCAGGGGTACAAGCTTCAATCGAAGCTTAATCACTCTGTGATATATACAAAAAAACCGATTCAATTGAATCGGTTTTTTTGTTTTAAATAAGTTCTAGTAATGTAACAGATACATATTCTGAGAATAAATTTTAAAGAACTTATTAATTATATTTCTCCAAACAGTTCCTGCATCTTAGCTGTAAGATCTGCTCCTCTTAAGTTCTTTTCAATAATAATTCCATTTTCATCAAGAAGATATGTTGCAGGTATTGCAGTAACGCCATATTTACGAGCAACGGGATCCTGCCATTCCATTAAATTTGAAACGTGAAACCAGTTCATTTGATCATTTTCAATAGCGGTAAGCCACCTTTCTTTAGCCTCTGCACGATCAAGTGATACGCTTATTATATTAAGACCTTTGTTGTGGTATTTTTTATAAACAGACACTACGTTAGGATTTTCTTCTCGACAAGGTTTACACCAGCTTGCCCAAAAGTCGATAATGGTATATTTATCTCCCATAGCTTCATTTAAAGATAATTGCGTGCCTTCTGGGGTAGGGGCTGTAAATTCTGGAGCTTTATTTCCAATTTCTGCTTGAGCTGAAGCAGTTTCTGAAGCTTTTAATTGCGCGATCATCTCCTTTAACTTGACTCCTTTATCTGCATTTTGTAAGTCCTGGTCAAGAGAATTAAATAAGCTATCTGCTTCATCTGCTTCAATGATACGAGTACCTACAAGGTCAGAAAGTATGATTACGCTTACAAACTCACCAGGATGTTCTTCAATTAATGAAACGCGTCGGCGCTTATCAGCATCATTGATAGCATCAAATTCATTACGTATCACTGCAACTTTAGCAGTATCTCCGCGTTGCATAGCCATTGCGCCATCTTGTTGTAGTTTTTGCTTTTCTTTATTAGAATTTACTACATCATCATAGTACACTTTAAAAAAGTCATTTTCGGCTCCACCTTTAATTTTAGAAGTATATAAACTATCCTTAAAAGCTTCAATATTTATTTCTTGATTTTCAGCAATAATAATGATGTTACCTTGCAGTTGTTCAAAACTCAGAATAAGCATTTCCGGACTCGATACTTGGTCTGGATCAAAATTGAATTTCCCTTCCTTAATGACAGTAGTATCTATGTTAGCCAGTCTATTGTTTTCATCTATTTTTTGAAGGAATACATTTGTACCGTTTTTAATATCTGGTGTAGTTCCTACAATCTTAAAATCTGCTTCTTTACTACAAGATATAAGTAATAGCGCTGTAGCTAGTACAAAACAAAATTTACTCATTAGTTCTATTTTAAATTAAGCCTGCAATATACGGGATTTTACAATTTTTTTAGCTGCTCTGTCACGTTTTCATTTGGGCGCGATTTTTGAAAAGAATTACAATATACCTGTAAGTTTAATTCTTTGTTAAAGACTAACGTAACGAGTAACTTTCCAAAGTATTTTAATTACTTTATATAATAATTGTCCTGCACATGAATGAATTACAGAATTTTCCATTTACAGTTGAACTAAGTTTTTCTAAGGTTTTAGAAATGCTTAAGAAGCGTATGGAACAATCTCAAAGTTCAATAACTAAAAATTATTTGCAATCAATTATTGACTATGCGGCATCTTATCCAGAGTTAATAGCGGGTATAAGTGATTGCGATAATATGGACCAATACAAAGAAGCGACTACAATTCTTCTTGATAATTTATTCCCGGCTGCATTAACTAGAAATGAGATAAAGGCCGCGTGTATACCTTTTCATAACGAACTCTTTAATCCTACAAAGCGATTTGCTTCAATACTAAAGAATGCGGGTCCCGATTTTAGATTGGAGCTCCGTAATCTGGATCGAAAATCGTTATATGTCATGGGTTGTGTAATTATATTAAACACCTATTACGGGTATGATATAGATTACATAAAGCCTATGTATTATGATATCCCTGATAAAAATGGGATTTGGAGAAGTTACCGGGCAACAATGAATGCAGACTTCATTTACATTGAGCCTACTGAAAACGCAGTAGAGATTACTAAGGAAATAGCAAATATGCTTATAGCCAATGTCGATGATTTTGAGATGTGGGAAAAATACTTTCCTATAAATAGTTGGAAGATGAAGGGTATAGCTATTTTAAGTCTTACAGACGTTACTATAGATGATTCGATTTCAGACTTAAAGAGTACGTTGCTAGCAGATAAATCATTTAAAGACGGTAGTATAAAACAGTTTTCTGAAATATTTCAGTCAATTTATAATATTCCCGATCTGCGTATAGGTTTTACAGAATTTAATTCAGACAGTGATAGCTTTAATAAAATGGAAGGCAATCTTGCCGACAGTTTTATCCTTAATGAGGAACAGAAAAATGATTGTCGTCGTAGTATGTGTGAGCAATCATATAATACGCTTGTAAAGGATAAGAAATATTTTGTTATTCCAGATACACAAAAGTATGCTGAACAAAACGAGCACAATTTATTAGCAGAAAATTTACTTTCTCAAAATATTCAAAGTTGTATTCTGGCGCCTATAGCAAAAGGGAACAGGCTTCTAGGGGTATTAGAACTTGCTTCTTATGAACGTAATAAATTGCACAGTCTTAATGCAACGAAGCTTGATGAGGTCATGCCCTTTTTAGTTTCTACTTTAGAGCGTAAACGATTTGATATTGAAAACCGAATCAAAGCAGTTATTCAAAGTGAATGTACAAGTATTCATCCAAGTGTTTTGTGGGTATTTGAGGAGGAAGCGAAAAAATTTATAGCGAACCAAAATGAAGGAAAGTTTGCTTCTTTTAAAGATATTTCTTTTGAAGATGTGTATCCTTTGTATGGTCAAATTGATATTGTAGGGTCTTCGGAAGAGCGTAATAAAGCTATTCAAAAAGATATACTTATTCAGCTTGATATGGTAGATCGCATACTAGATCTGGCCTTAGAGTCTTCTCCTATGCCTATTTACGAACAGGTAAAATTTAGAATAGAAGAGTTTACTTTAAATATTAAAAAGTCACTTAACGCAAGTGCAGAAAATGAAGTGTTTAATTTACTTCAGCACGAGGTTAATCCATTATTGAATCATTTAAATACTCAAGTTCCTGAGTTAAAAGAATCAATAGATTTATATAAAGAATCGATAAATAATGATACGGGCTTAATTTATAAGAACCGTAAAAATTATGACGATACAGTACAATTGATTAATCAAAATATGGCTACCTTCTTAGATCGCAAACAACAAGAAGCTCAGCTTATATTTCCTCATTATTTTGAACGCTATAAAACTGATGGTGTAGATCATAATATTTACATAGGTGCTTCAATGACCCCTAGTAATAAGTTTAGTAAGGTTTACCTGTACAACCTGAGATTGTGGCAGCTGTGCACGATGTGTGAGATGGAAAATAATTTCTATCACAAACAAGAAGGTGCAGAACTTCAATTAGATGCTGCATCCTTAATACTTGTATTTAGTACAACACTCTCTATTCGTTACCGAATGGATGAGAAGAAATTTGATGTTGATGGTACTTACAATGCTCGTTACGAAATTATCAAAAAACGTATTGATAAAGCGCTTGTAAAAGGTAGCGATGAGCGTATTACCCAAAAAGGTAAGATTGCTATAATTTATTCACAAGACTCAGATGCTGAAGAATACACACGCTACATAAAATATTTACAACGCAAAGAATATTTAGGACCTCAGATTGAGTATGTAGAACTAGAAGATGTTCAGGGAGTTGTAGGTCTTAAGGCAATTCGAGTAGATGTGCTTTATACTACAAAGCTCCCTAGAAAGGGAGCTGAGGAGATAATTACTTATGAGGATTTAATGGAAATTTTAGATTAACCAGAATGCCATTATAAAGCTTATTACAGAAACAATAATTCCTACCATAAATACAGTATAGGTTTTTCTCAAGAGCATATACTTTTTGTTAAGAACTACGCCTAAGAGATATAAATCTTTTGTCAAAGCTTCGTAGATATAATCTTTGTCGTAGATGATCTCATTGATTGCCCATTGATATTGCTCATATTTCATCTTATGGAAGTTTCCGAAGAATAAAATATTCACTTGTTTTTTCTTTACCTGTTCCCTTGTAAACTCTCCGGTAGTTACATTAGGACGTGTAGATAAAATGGACATTATTATAGATGCCACACTAAATACAACCAGAATTAAAGTAGGAATAAGCAAGTGTCTGTTACTAGGAGCATCTAACTTCGGTATCATATTAGATAAAGCAAGTGATATAATAATTGCATTAACTGATAGCAAGATGTTTGCTTTGGTATCTGCAATATCACTTAATTTAATATGGTTACGTAAGGTAGTTCTGTACAATGTTTGAACTCCACGATCGGGGCTTTCATCCTTGTATTTAGCCTTTAGCTTAGCTTTAATCTCTTCTTTTTTATATTTTTTTCTTTTCTTTTTTACTTTTTTGAGAAGTTCAATTAAGTTTTCATCTTTTTGATTCTTCCAGTTACGTGCTGCATAATCGGTATAGAAACGATGCTTATTAGTAAACATCTGTATATTTTCTTCGCGCCACTCATCTGGAGTAAATTTCTGTGTATTTGTTAGAATTAATTCTTGTCTTAAAAATTCACTGGTTTGTGCATAATAATCTTTGGCAAAATGTGAAGCATCGGCATCTTTTAAGATTCGTTCTAATTCATTTTTAGGCTCGACTCCCATTTTTGTAGAAGCGATAAGTTCAATAACCATGGTTTGTATATCACTGTCGATATTTTGGTCGGCCATGTATTTCTTAGCGATCTCAATACTAGCGTCTTCGTGTTGATCTCGGTTCTCAACATAACCCGTGTCATGCATCCACGCAGCCAGTATTAATGCCTCTTTCTGTTTAACATTAATTTGAGAATTTTCGACGATTTCTTTAGTACTTTTAACAACTCGTGCTGTATGGTTATAATTGTGATATAAGTAACTATTAGGAAGCTTTTCCTTAAAAAGTTCTAAAACAAACTGGTCTGCATTTGAAATAGATTTCGAAATATTTTCTTCAGTTTCAGGCATATATTTGTACGTATTAAAGTGAAGGAAAAGTACAAAAAAGAATTTCCAATAAATTTTTCATGACAAAAAATAACATAGTTCTAACACTTCTTATTTCCTTAATCTTTTCGGCATGTGCCACATATTCTACCCGATTTAAAGCAGAAGTAGAGCAAGGTATTTTCCCGACATTAAAAGAAGTTGAAAGTACATTTTATTTAATAGGAGATGCAGGAGATGCAGAACTAGGTGAGAGCACTGTAGGTCTGGAATTATTTAGGTCTTATTTGAAAACTGAAAACACAAAGGGAACTTTTGCAATATTTCTGGGTGACAATATTTACCCTATTGGGATGCCTCCTAAATCTGATGCCGGCCGCGCATTAGCACAGCATAGACTAGACGCTCAAGTAGAATCGCTAACCGAATTTGAAGGAAAAGCTATTTTTATTCCTGGAAATCACGATTGGTACAATGAAGGATTAACTGGTCTTAACCGAGAACAAGATTACCTGAGAGAAATCACCCAGAATGAGGATATTTTTCTTCCTAAAGATGGATGTCCATTATTGAGCTACGATATTAATGACGAGGTTCACATGATAATTTTAGATACACAATGGTATCTGGAAGATTGGGACAAAAATCCAGAGATAAATACTAAATGTGATAATATAAAAGATAGAGAGAAATTTTTTATCGAGTTAGAGGGTGAGATTAAAAAAAATCAGCAAAAGACTCTGGTTGTTGTTATGCATCACCCTATGTATACAAATGGAGTGCACGGAGGAAAATTTGCTATAGACAAACACCTATACCCATCGCAGCAGAAAATCCCTCTTCCTTTACTGGCTTCATTAGTTACACAAATTCGTACCCAAGGTGGCGTTTCTAAGCAAGATCGTTTTAATGAAAAGTATAACGAATTGATGAAGCGCATACGCGTTTTAGGACAAGGAACTCCAAAACTTATATTTGCGTCAGGACACGAGCACGGTTTACAATATATTGAGCACGAGGAGGTCAAGCAAATTGTATCTGGTTCAGGATCAAAATCTTCTTATGCCTATTTAGGAAACGATGGACTTTTTAGTTCAGATTACGAAGGATTTTCAGTATATACCGTTTTTAAAGATGGATCATCGTGGGTGCGCTTCTTTGGTCCTGACGCAGAAAGTGGTGAATTAAAGTTGTTCTTTCAGAAAGAAGTTTTTCCACCTAAAGAAATTAAAGATTATTCTATTATTCCTACACAATTTCCAAAAACGATAAAAGCATCTGTTTACAACCTCGAAGAGACTGATAAATCTGATGTTTTTGATAAAATCTGGGGCGAACATTATCGGGATGTATATGGTAAAAAAGTTACAGCTCCGGTTGCACTTTTAGATACACTTTATGGCGGACTAGAAGTGATAAGGCCAGGAGGTGGGCACCAGACAATTTCTTTACGATTAAAAGACAAAACCGGTAAAGAATATAATATGCGTGCATTACGCAAAAGTGCTGTTCAGTTTTTGCAAAAAGTTATCTTAAAGCAAAATGCAGATGTCGAAGAAGATTTAGCAAACACACTGCCCGAATCATTAATTCAGGATTTTTATACCGCTGCACATCCTTATGGAGCTTTTGCTATACCTAGGCTTAGTAGCGCGGTACAAGTTCTTAATACTAATCCTAAACTTTACTATGTACCTAAACAACCTGCCTTAAAGAGTTATAATGATGATTATGGCGACCAGTTGTATATGATAGTAGAACGACCTACTGAAGAATTTGATGGAGCTGTATTTAATTATCCTGATGATATAGAAAGTACAGATGATATATTGCATAAACTACGCAGTGATGAAGAAAATATTATAGATGAGCAGGCTTATGTAAGAGCTCGTATGTTTGATATGCTTATTGGTGACTGGGATCGTCACAATGATCAATGGCGCTGGGCAGAATTTAAAGATAAAAATGGAAAGGATGTGTTTGTACCTATCCCTCGTGATCGGGATCAGGTGTTTACAAATTTTGATGGCGCTATTTTAGATATTGCCAGAACTTTATTTGGAGCCGCGAGACAATTTCAAGTTTATGATGAGAATCTTAACGATATTAAATGGTTTAATAATGCTGGCGTAAAACTAGATAGGGCACTAGCTCAACAAACAGACCGGGCAGAATGGGTTGCTGAAGCAAAATATATACAAGATCATATTACCGATGCCATTATTGAAGATGCATTTAATGATTTGCCAGTTGAAGTTCGCGCCGGTAAATCTATAGATCAGATTAAAACCAGTTTAAAAGGTCGTCGTGATAATCTTGTGAAAATTGCAAATACGTTTTACGATTTTTTAGCTGAATTGCAAATGGTTACTGGGACAGATAAAGATGACTATTTTGAAATTACCCGAGAGAATGAACAGACGACCGTAAAAGTATGGCGGATTATAGATGGGGAAAAAGAGGAACTTATAAAGAATCGCACCTATTTAACTTCGGAAACCAAGCAATTATGGATTTATGGTCTTGATGATGATGATATTTTTGAAGTTATAGGCAGTGGTAGAGACCCTATATTTATGAGAATTATAGGAGGACAAAATAACGATGTCTATAGAGTAAAAAATGGAAAGCATTTAAAAATTTATGATCACGAGAGTCTTCCAAACACAATTGAAGAGCGAGGTGGAGCAAATTTTAGACTTACAGACGTTTACGACTACAATACCTATAATTATAAAAAACAGATTTTAAGAACAAATATCATCACCCCTGCATTTGGTTATAATCCTGATAACGGTATAAGTCTAGGTGTTTCTGACGTTTATACAGTTCAAGGGTTTAATCAAAATCCGTTTTCACAGCAGCACCGTTTTAAAGCCGGATACTTTTTTGCAACTAGTGGATTTGATTTTAATTACGAAGGAGAATTTGCAGGTATTTTAAATGACTGGAATTTGATTTTAGGAGGAAGATATACAACTCCTAATTTTGCACTTAACTTTTTTGGGTACGGTAACGGTACTCAAAATTTTGATAATGAACTCGGTCTGGATTTTAACAGAGTACGTTTAAGTCAGTTAGAAGCTTCAATAGGTTTGTTGAAAAACTCAGATTATGGTAGTACCTTTTCGGTGCGTGGGGTTTTTCAATGTGTTGAAATAGCTGATAACGATTTGCGATTTGTAGATAGCGTAGATGAAATCGAAAAAGACAAACGTAAGGTATTTGCTACGTTAGACGCAAGTTATGAATATCACAGTATGGATAATGCACTAGCACCTTCAAGAGGTATGGATTTTATTCTTAATGGTGGATTTACAAATAGTTTGACTGAAACAGGAAGACGTTTTGCCTACTTGAATCCGAGTCTTGGTTTTTACAATGCGGTAAGTGCAAATAGAAAATTAGTTCTTAAATCTACAGCACGCGGTCAATTTAGATTTGGTGATAATACCGAATTTTATCAGGCAGCGGTTTTGGGACAAAATACCGGGTTGCGTGGCTATCGCTTTCAACGCTTTAATGGAGAGCGCTCTTTTTCTGCATCTGGCGATTTAAGATATGCATTTGATACATTTAAAACAGGATTTTTACCATTGCAAATAGGTGTTTTTGGAGGATATGATATCGGGAGAGTTTGGTCTGATTATGATATGAATTCAAAAAAATGGCACGACTCTTACGGTATAGGTTTCTGGGTAAACAGTGCTGACGCCCTTAGTGGGACGTTTAATTTATTCAAATCTGATGAAGGTTACCGAGTTTCTTTTGGATTTGGATTCAATTTTTAAAAATTAATTTTTTCGCCGATAGGCAATAAAAACATATGGAAAATATAGATAGCATAGATAATGTAGATAAGCCAGATCGTGTAGATACTATAAATCTGGAATACTTAAAGGTCAAGGATTTTGAGGAATTGAAGGAGATAATGATTGCTGTTTATCCTAATATTCCTGATCCGTATTGGAAAAGAAAAGAATTACAAAAACTAATTTCTATTTTTCCTGAAGGGCAAGTAGTTGTGAAAGTGAATGGTGAAATCGCCGGTTGCGCCTTATCGATTATTGTAGATTATGATAAGTTTAAAGACTCTCATACTTATGCTCAAATTACAGGAAATGAATCTTTTAGTACGCATACTCCAAAGGGGAATGTACTCTACGGAATAGATATTTTTATCGCTCACCAATACCGAGGGATGCGTATAGGACGTAGGCTTTATGACTATCGAAAAGAATTATGTGAAAATCTTAATTTAGAACGAATAGTTTTTGGTGGAAGACTACCTAATTATCATCAATATGCCAAAGATCTTACACCGAAACAATATATTGAGAAAGTACGTACACGTGAAATTAATGATCCTGTTCTCGATTTTCAGTTAAGCAATGATTTTCACGTTAAGCGTATAATTACCAATTATCTCGAAGGTGACAGACAATCTAAAGATTATGCTGCACTTTTAGAATGGGATAATATTTATTATCAAAAACCTATAAAAAAACCAAATGCCATTAAAACCGTAGTACGATTAGGACTCGTACAATGGCAAATGCGTACGTATAAAAATTTTGAAGAACTTATAGAACAGGCAGAGTATTTTATAGATACGATATCTGGTTATCGGTCTGATTTTGCTCTTTTTCCAGAATTTTTTAATGCACCCTTAATGGCTGCATATAATCACCTTTCTGAACCCGACGCAATTCGGGAGCTGGCTAAGTACACCGAGCGCATACGCGATCGTTTTTCGGAACTTTCTGTAAGTTATAATATAAATATAATTACGGGCAGTATGCCTTATATAGAAGATGGCACACTGTATAATGTGGGGTTCTTGTGCAAGCGTGATGGTACGGTAGAGAAATTTTACAAACTGCATGTAACTCCAGATGAAGCTAAAGTTTGGGGTATGACTGGGGGCGATGTATTAAAAACGTTTAATACAGATTGTGGTAAAATAGGGATTCTTATATGTTACGATGTTGAGTTCCCAGAATTGAGCCGTATTCTAGCAGATGAGGGGATGGATATTCTCTTTGTACCATTTCTAACAGATACTCAAAATGGATACAGTCGTGTTAGACATTGTGCTCAGGCACGAGCTATTGAGAACGAATGTTATGTTGCAATTGCAGGAAGTGTAGGGAATATTCCAAAGGTTCATAATATGGATATGCAATTTGCACAAAGTATGGTTCTAACGCCTTGCGATTTTCAATTTCCAACAAATGGAGTAAAAGCGGAAGCTACACCTAATGCCGAAATGATTTTAGTTGCAGATGTAGATCTTGATTTATTGAAAGAACTGAATCAATTTGGGAGCGTTCACAATTTAAATGACCGGCGTAAAGATTTATTTCAGCTGAAGCTTTTAAAGAAAAAATAAGTTTTAACTAAAAAAAACCGGCTAGATTAACTAACCGGTTTTTTTAGTTTATAGGTAACAATTGATAGCTGTCTGTGTCAATTTCTGTCACTTCATAGTTGCTAAAAAGCCATTCGCTTTGATCTTTATTTAGTTGCATTTTAGCATCTCGTTCAAAGGTTTTATGTACAATCGCATTTTTAAGAGTTGCCTCTTTTAATACTGTTTTTAAAAGACTCACATTTTTAAGGTTTGAACTTGATAGATCAGCCTTTTGTAAATTGGCATAATCTAATATTGAATTTTCAAGTTTAGCATTTCTTAAATCTGCATTTTTAAAACTGGTATAGCTTAAATCTGCCTGAGAAATGCTGGCATTATAAAATGTAGCATTCTCAAAGTCTGTCCCATTAAAGCTCGAATTACGCATATCTGCGTGAGACAAATCAATCTCAATTAAATCGGCTTTTTTCAAAGTGACATTTCGTAACTCTGAATAGGTGAAATCAATACGCTCCAGTAAAATTCCATTAGCTCGAGATCGTGCAGTACTTCTTAGATTGATTCCGGTTTCTAGAAGTGAGATTAATAGATACCCTCTTTCAGGACTCACAATATTTTTTGTAAGACTGTCATTTTCGAGATATCGATAAGGTTTTAAAATTTTGCTCAAGGCAATTAATCTACCAGCGGTAGCATCATTTAATTTATTTTGAGGATCTCTGCTAATTTCAGTGTTAATTTCCTGAAGCATATTATCCATAAGGAGAAGAGTTTGACCACGTCTATCTGCTTCTTGCAGGTAAGTTTGCTGATCTAGACGGTTGTTTTGTTGTCTAAACATCTCACTCTGTCCAGTAATTAGCGTATTCTGTTTAGCTAAATAGTAAGTCTGAAAAATAAGGAGTATAGAAGGAAGGATAGCCGTAATTACGAGTAGAAATCCTACTCGTGTAAGACGTAAAATAATACTTATTAATAAATCTGATAGCGTTTCTCTAGAAACACGTTGTTGCTCTGCCATTTCTTCCAGAAAACGCTCGATACTCTTTTTGAGTTCAGATCCTAGAACGTATCCTGATGAACGCTTTAAAAAATTCCAGCCTAGATTACGCCTTCTTTTTTTTCGCTCGTCCTGTTCTCCCAGAATATTTTTTAACTTTTCGTTTTCGGCAAGAATTTCTTCAATTTGTTGGGGATTCATAGTGATCTTAACTTTGAGGTAAAATACTATAAAACGAAATTCTATTTAAGAAGTTGCCCGGTAAATAAATTCAATAGGTATTAATATAAATCGAATTCATAAAGATTTCCGCCGGTCTGGGCTCTAATTTCATCAACTACATATAGAATTGAGTCATTTTTGAAAGTTACACCTTCTTTTAGAGAGGTATTTCCGAAAGGTATTGATTGTACATAACCTGAGAAGAATTTTTCATCTTCAAAACCGGTAAACTTAAGAACTTTATCAGCGGTAAGTAAAATTAGTGTTTTACCGCTAGGAGAAAGAGAGGCGCCAGTTACAGCGCAGGTTTCTAGATTATCACAAACGGTATAGCTATCTATAAGTTGCGCTTCAAAATCACCGGGCCGTGCCGGTAACTTATAAACCTTTGTAACACCATCAAAATTTCTACTTCTATTACGCGTAAACATATAAAGATAAGATTCTTTATAAATCAACGCTTCGATGTCAAAGTTGAGGTCACTAAGATTAGGAGGATAATTTACCTGATCAGAAAGAGTAAAGGTTATTTTTGAAGCATTTAAAGTATCTGCTTTACTTATCGAATTTTTAAAATTGTCCAGGATATATATAAATTGATCAGCACGATCATTTTCATTATTCCCAGTGTCAGATATATACAAATTGCCATCATAATCTGTCGCAAGATCTTCCCAATCTTCATTAGGAGCATTATTAATTATGATTTCACGCATCACTTTTCCGCGGGTATTTATTCCGTAGATCGTATTGGGATTTCCGTGATCTGCAATTGCATAGATTAATGAATCATCATTGAAAGTAGCAATGCCCGATACCTCAGAAAGGCTTCGGGTAAGGCTACCAATTTTATTTAACTCCCCAAAATCCTGACATCCTATAAGGCTGGCAAGTATACAAAGAGCAAAAAGTTTTTTTAACATCATTAGCTATCTTGAGTAGATTCTAATCCATTTGAGTTTGCTATAGTTAACGTCTCGGATCTGAATTTATTTTTACCAAAATCTAATGTGCGTATTGGGAATGGGATGTTAATATCATTAGCATCAAAAGCTTTCTTAATTGCAATTATCGCTCGGTCCTGAGCTACTAACATATCTTTACGTTTAGTAACAGGAAACCAAAAACGGGCAACAAAATTTATAGAACTATCTCCAAATCCTTCATAGAAAAATTCGATTTCTTCACGTGGAGATTGTTCAAATTCTGCTGCTAGAGTTTTTAAGGTTAGTTCTTTTACTTGCTCAAGATCACTTTCATAACCTACTCCACAATTAACGAATACACGAGATCGCGCCGTTTGACTCCAGTTTTTGAAAGGAGTATCTACAATATTAGAATTCGGTATGATTACATAATTATTGTCAGACTGTTTGAGTGTAACATTGCGTAAAGTTATTTCGTCTACAAAACCAGCATAATCATTAGACTCTACCCAGTCACCTAATTGTAATTTTGGCATAAAACTTAATATTACTCCGCTAAAAGTATTATTAAGCGTACCCTGAAGTGCTAAACCAATTGCCAGACCCACGACACCAGCACCTGCAAGAACAGACGTAAGTACTTTGTCTAGGTCCATAATGCCCAATGCCACAAAGAAGCCTATAAGAACAGTTATGGCAAAGGAGGTCTTCCCAGCCATAATGCGAATAGAATCTTGCTTAACGGTACGCATCAAAATTTTACGTACAAATTTTGATACATACTTAGCAAAAATCCAGAACGCTATAAAAACTAGAACTGCTATTATGAAATTAGGAAGTTTAAGGATAAAGCTCTCACCCCATCCTTGGAGTTTCTCAATTAATTTATGAAAATCATAACCAGCAAAGGTCCAGTCACTGTTTGTAGCTTCTTGTATAATGTACATATATCGGATTTAGTTTTATGGTATAATTTACGATTTTTTATGGTTTGCGGTTTTATTCATCTTCCAAGTGTCTAGCATCCAGCTTGTTTTTTCTAGTTCGCGTATATACGCACCTAGAAGGTCAATTGTACCTTCATCGCCACCAGCATCAGCTATTCCAACAGTTTTGCGCATTTGTATTAGCAACTTCCCGTGATCTTCTAATAGGATTTCAATCATCTCAATGTCTTTTACCTCACTTGGTGATTCCTTAATCTCAGACATTTTAATATAGTCAGATAAATTACTCACAGGTTGAAAGCGTAATGTAAGTATACGTTCTGCGATCTCATCAATCTTGATTAATGTATCGTTATACATTTCCTCAAATTTAATGTGTAAATCAAAAAAGTTCTCACCAATTATATTCCAGTGAAAGTTTCTTAATTTTTGATAGTAAAGGTGATAATCTGCTAAAAGTGTATTTAATTCTTTTACAGTTTTCTTCGTTTTTTCGGTATCTAAATTGAGGTAATTCATAGTTATGAAAATTTTATTGTTTGAATCAAATTTACCACTGTTAGCAGCGTAAATAATGCACTTATAGGCGTTTAATATAAATTTAACGGTAAGAATTAATAACTGTTAAAACCTTATAGGGGACTGGGTGAAAGTTGGGTAGTTAAGGATAAGTTAAATTTGAATTTGGTTGCGGTATAGTATATATTCGTAAGCCACAAAATCAACCCACCCATCCCCGTATGAATATATTAGAAAGTTTTGACTTTAAAAATAAGGTGATTCTCGTAACCGGAGGAGCCGGTTTTATAGGATCACATCTAATAGACAAATTACTTCAGCTTGGCGCTAAGGTGCGCTGTTTAGATAATTTCTCGACGGGTAAGTTTAAAAACATACAGGATTTTGAGTTTAACCCTAACTTTCAATTAATAGAAGGGGATATTCGCAATTATGACATTTGTCTGGAAGCTACTCAAGGTTGTGACTGGGTTAGTCACCAGGCCGCTCTAGGAAGTGTACCTCGTAGTATAAAAGACCCTTTAACAACTCACGCAGTAAATATCACAGGGTTTTTAAATATTATTGAAGCATCTCGAATTGCTGAAATAAAGAATTTCGTATACGCGGCAAGTTCTTCAACTTATGGAAATTCGCAGGCATTACCCAAAATAGAAAGTGAAATAGGTGAACCGCTTTCTCCGTATGCACTCACAAAATTAGTCAATGAAAATTATGCCTCGGTTTATAAGAAAACTTATGATTTCAATAGCATAGGGCTGCGCTACTTTAATGTTTTTGGTCCAAAACAAGATATAAATGGAGCTTATGCAGCAGTAATCCCCAAATTTGTAGAAGCATTACTAAATCATAAGAGTCCCACAATAAATGGAGACGGATCCTTCTCACGTGATTATACATTCATTGAGAATGTGGTTCAGGCAAATTTACTAGCTTTGACAGCGACCAGTGAATGTGTTTTAAATGAGACTTACAATGTTGCTTGCGCCGAGCGAACCTCGCTAATAGAACTATTAAATTTATTAAAGCATAGACTTATAAATTATGATGATAAAGTAATTGATCTTCAGCCTAACTTTGGTCCAGAGCGTGAAGGGGATGTACCGCATTCATTAGCTTCTATTACTAAAGCACATAATCTACTGGCTTACAATCCAGAATATAGCTTAGAAAAGGGTCTGGATCTGACGGTTGACTGGTATGTGAAAAATTTGAAATCTTAAGAATGAAACTTGGTATTATTGGGTTGGGTTATGTGGGGTTACCATTAGCTCGTTTATTTGCATCACGTTATTCGGTAGTGGGTTATGATATTAATGAATCCCGAATCGAAGACTTATGTAAGGCTTATGATCATACTGGCGAAGTAGAAGAGCTAATTCTGAAACAGGTTCTCAAAACGGCGAATTCTGATGAGCAAGGTCTTTATTGTACAACTTCAAAAGAAGATTTAAAGAATGTTACTGTTTTTATCATTACTGTTCCTACACCCATTGATAAAAATAACACTCCAGACTTATCACCATTAATTAAAGCCAGCAAACTTGTAGCACAATATCTCAAAACTGGAGATATAGTAATCTATGAGTCTACCGTTTATCCGGGGGTAACTGAAGAGATTTGTGTGCCAATTCTTGAAAATGAGTCCGGGTTAAAGTTTAATACCGATTTTTATGCAGGGTATTCTCCAGAACGCATAAATCCCGGGGATAAAATACATACAGTAGATAAAATTAGAAAGGTAACTTCTGGTTCTACTGAAGAAATTGCTAATAAAGTTGATGAACTTTACGCATCTGTAATTACAGCAGGCACCTATAAAGCAGCTTCAATAAAAGTGGCTGAAGCCGCAAAGGTAATTGAGAATTCACAGCGTGATATAAATATTGCTTTTGTGAACGAACTAGCAAAGATTTTTAATCTTCTTAATATAGATACCCAACAAGTACTAGAAGCAGCAGGAACAAAATGGAATTTTTTACCATTTAAACCCGGACTTGTAGGTGGACATTGTATAGGAGTAGATCCATATTACCTAGCACAAAAAGCGATACAGGTGGGGTATCATCCCGAAATAATACTGGCAGGTCGTAAACTAAATGATAGTATGGGACCCTTTGTAGCATCACAGGTCGCAAAGCTTATGGCACAAAAGGACATCAAGTTAAAAAATAGTGAGATTCTTATATTGGGAATTACCTTTAAAGAAAATTGTCCAGACGTGCGTAATACACGTGTCATAGATATTATTAATGATTTAAAAGAATACGGTGCTAATGTATCGGTATTTGATCCTCAGGCAGATGCTACACTTGTAAAGAAGGAGTATGGGTTTAAACTTTTAGATGAGGTTTATAAGAATAAATTCAATGCAATAGTTTTAGCTGTAGGACATCGTGAGTTCGAAACACTCGATATAAATAAACTAAAAGCAGAAAATGCCATAGTTTATGATGTAAAAGGCTTTTTTAAAGAAGGTGTAGATGGGAGACTCTAGCGACTTGAAAAAAGTTTTATTTGTCTTTGGGACACGTCCCGAAGCCATAAAAATGGCTCCCGTAATAATTGCTTTCAAGGCTTCATCTCATTTTGAAACCAAAGTATGTATCACAGCACAACATCGTGAAATGTTAGATCAGGTGCTCAATTTTTTTGACATAATTCCTGATTACGATTTGGATTTAATGCAAGAAAATCAGAATTTATACAATCTTACGGGTAGAGTACTAAACGCTTTAAAAACACCTTTAGAAGACTACAAACCTCACTTAGTATTTGTTCACGGTGATACAACCACGACAATGGCTGCTAGTTTAGCAGCTTTTTATGCAGGTTCTAAAGTAGGACATATTGAAGCAGGTTTACGTACTTTTAATAAACTTGCTCCATTTCCGGAGGAAATGAATAGACAAATTACAGGCCGACTTGCAGACTTTCATTTTGCGCCTACTGGTATTTCAAAAGCTAATTTACGTGCAGAGAATATTGATGAGGATACTATTTTTGTTACTGGTAACTCGGTTATTGATGCACTACACACAACTGTAGAAAGTCTTAATAAACAAGCTCCAAAATTTACTGGGCCACTATTAGATTCTACAAAAAAAAATATTCTAATAACCGGGCATCGGCGTGAAAATCTCAATGGAGGTTTGCGACGTACTTGTGAAGTGTTGAAGACTATAGCGCTTAACAGAACAGATGTAAATTTGATTTACCCGGTACATCTTAATCCAAAAGTCCAAAAAGTAGTTTACGAAGTTTTAGGTGGAATTTCCAATGTATTTTTAATCGCACCGTTATCTTATCCAGACTTCGTTTGGATAATGTATAACTCCTACTTAATTATAACAGATAGTGGCGGTGTACAAGAAGAAGCTCCTGGCTTGGGGAAGCCGGTTTTAGTTACTCGGGAAACCACCGAGCGACCTGAAGCAGTAGAGGCAGGTACCGTACTTCTAGTAGGTACAGACCCTAAGAAGATGATGACGGCGATACTTAATTTACTGGATGATACTAATCTTTATAATAAAATGAGTCAGGCACATAATCCTTATGGTGATGGCAAGACTGCTCAGAGAATTTTAAAAATTATTAAAGAACGATTATGAATATACTTATTACCGGTGGTGCAGGTTTTATTGGCTCACACGTAGTGAGGCTTTTTGTTAACAATAGAAAAGGAGATCATATCTATAATTTAGATTCTTTAACTTATGCTGGTAATCTTGAAAATCTTCAGGATGTAGAACAGGCAGGTAATTATACATTTTTAAAAGGTGATATCAACAACCTCGAAGAGATTGATAGTTTATTCTCGCAATACAAGTTTGATAAGGTGATCCATCTTGCGGCAGAATCACACGTGGACCGCTCCATTAAAGATCCTTTAATTTTTGTAAAGACTAATATAATAGGTACTGTAAACCTTTTAAATACCTGTCTCAAATATTGGAAAACACCATACACCTCAAATTTGTTTTATCATATAAGTACAGATGAAGTGTATGGTACGCTAGGTCAAGATGGGTTATTCACAGAAACTACAGCTTATGATCCTAACTCTCCGTATAGTGCCTCAAAAGCAAGTTCTGATCATTTTGTGAGGTCTTATGGTGAAACCTACGGCTTACCCTATAAGATATCAAATTGCAGTAACAATTATGGGCCTAATCAATTTCCTGAAAAATTAATACCCCTATTTATTAATAACTGTATTGAAGAATCAATGTTACCTGTATATGGTGATGGTGATTATATCAGAGATTGGTTATATGTTGTTGATCATGCAAAAGCTATTGAGACCATTTTCAACAAAGGAAAATTAAAACAAACTTACAATGTAGGTGGATTTAATGAATGGAAAAATCTGGAATTAGTAAAATTACTTTGTGAAGTAATGGATGAGAAATTAAATCGTAAACCGGGTTCATGTGCAAAATTAATTCAGTTTGTGAAAGATAGGCCGGGTCACGACAAACGCTATGCGATAGATGCCTCAAAAATAAAAGAGGAACTGGGGTGGGAGCCTTCAGTAACATTTAAAGAAGGTTTAGAATTAACTGTAGATTGGTATCTTGCCAATACAGACTGGCTGCTCAATATCAAAAACGGCAAGTACCAAAATTATTATAGCGCACATTATTTAAACTCTTAATTTCAATTTATGAAAGGTATTATTCTCGCTGGTGGTTCTGGAACTCGGTTATATCCTTTAACGGTGGCAGTGAGTAAACAATTATTACCAGTTTATGATAAGCCTATGATTTATTATCCGCTTTCGACTTTAATGCTGGCGGGAATACGAGAAATACTTATTATCACCACTCCGCATGATCAGACTGCGTTTAAAAATTTATTAGGCGATGGTTCTGCTCTGGGTTGCAAGTTTGAATATGCTATTCAAGAGCATCCTAATGGTCTTGCAGAAGCGTTTATTATAGGAGCAGATTTCATAGGTACGGATTCTGTTGCCCTTATCTTAGGAGACAATATTTTCTATGGAAGTGGACTCAGTAAAATGCTACAAGATCACACACAGATAGAGGGTGGAGCAATCTTTGCTTACCGTGTTAAAGATCCTAATAGATATGGAGTGGTAGAATTTGATTCTGATGGAACTGTTTTATCTATTGAAGAAAAACCTCAAGTCCCTAAATCAAAATATGCAATTCCGGGCTTGTATTTTTTTGATAACCGGGTTGTTGATTTTGCAAAAGAAGTTGAGCCTTCAGATCGGGGAGAGGTAGAAATAACAAGCATTCAAAATAAATATCTCGAGTTGGGCGAACTTAAAGTAGGTATAATGAATCGTGGTATGACTTGGTTCGATACTGGTACGATAGATTCACTTAATGAAGCTACAGATTTTGTAAAAGCAATTGAACACAGACAGCAATACAAAATAGGATGTATTGAAGAAGTTGCTTTGTTAATGAATTACATTTCTACTAAGAAAGTACAAGCTATAGCTTCAAATTATGGTAAATCTGCCTATGGCAACTACCTAAAAACACTAGTTGAATGAATTTTATAGATACAGGTTTTAAAGATTTATGGTTGATGGAGCCTAGCGTATTCGGTGATTCCAGAGGCTATTTTTTTGAAGCATTTAATGCGAAGTCTTTTGAGATAGCAACGGGATTGAAACCTTATTTTGTACAACATAACCAGTCTAAATCTCAAAAAAATGTATTGAGAGGGTTGCATCTTCAAAAAGGAAATTTTAGTCAAGCTAAATTAATTCGGGTTATTCAAGGAGCGGTTTTAGATGTGGTTGTAGATCTCAGAAAAGAAGAACCTACTTTTGGTAAGTATTACTCAGTGAATCTTACAGCAGAAAATCAAAAGCAATTATTTGTTCCTCGCAGTTTTGCACACGGTTTCCTAGTTTTAGAAGAAGATACTATTTTCACATATAGCTGTGACAATTACTACCATCCAGAGCACGAATTGACACTAAAGTATAATGATGAGAACTATGTTCAAGTGTGGCCTGCAGATGTTAATTTTATTCTTTCAGAAAAAGATATCAAAGGTTTAGATTTTGCAGCAATAACATCACAGTTAAATGTCTAAGAGATCTATTAAAATAGTGGTGACGGGTGCTTCCGGACAATTGGGACAATGTCTCAAGAGTATTTCAACTAATTGGGATTATTCAATTACTTTTTTAGATAAACAGAACCTAGATATTACTTCTGTAAAACAAGTTTATGATGTGCTGACTACTATTCAGCCAGATATAATAATTAATACAGCAGCTTATACGCATGTTGATCTTGCAGAAGAAGAAAGTGATCGAGCTTATCAAATAAATGCTGAGGCGGTTAATACAGTCACGAGATTTTGTAAAGAAAATGAAACAAAACTCATACATATTTCAACAGATTATGTTTTTGACGGAGAAGGGTTAGAACCCTACACCGAAGAACGCGAGACAAATCCCAAGACGGTTTATGGAGCTTCTAAGTTAGCGGGAGAGAACAGCATTCTCAATTCAAACTTAGCTGCCTTTTGGATTATAAGAACTTCCTGGCTTTACAGTAACTATGGAAAGAATTTTTATAAAACAATTTTAGATCTTGCTGATAAAAATACAATTCTAAGTGTGGTAAATGACCAGTGGGGGAGTCCCACACGAGCAGAAGAATTAGCTGATTTTATTTTAAGATATCTCCCCCAATTATCATCAGAAACGCGCGGCATTTATCATTTTAGTAATAGCGGGAGCTGTACGTGGTTTGACTTTGCCAAAGCCATTTTAAATAAGCATAATTCTCACACAGAAATTACAGCCATTAAATCGTCAGAATTTCCTACGAAAGCCAGAAGACCTTCTTATAGTGTTTTAGATAACTCCAAAATCACACAGGTTTTTAAGTATAAATTTAAAAATTGGCTTGATGCATTAGGTTAAGGAAAACTTATTGAAGAATTAATTACTCTAAATGTTTTCTAACTTTACAACTATGGAATTTTCGTCTAAATTATTAGAACAGGCCGTTTATGAAATGTCACAGTTGCCGGGTATTGGTAAGCGTACTGCGTTGAGGCTGGTTTTACATTTACTTCGACAGTCTGAAAATCAAACACAATTACTCACTCAAGCTTTACTGAAGTTACGAACAGAGATCAAATTCTGTAAGAATTGTCACAATATTTCTGATGTAGAATTATGTGAGATCTGTGTAAATCCCAATCGGGATGCATCGATAATATGTGTGGTTGAAGATGTGCGCGATGTTATGGCAATTGAAAATACGAGTCAGTATAGGGGTCAGTATCACGTTTTGGGAGGGAAAATTTCACCTCTAGATGGTATAGGTCCTCAGGATTTAACGATCTATTCGCTTATTGAAAAAGTTAAGTCGGGATTTGTTGATGAGGTTATTTTTGCGCTGAGTTCTACAATGGAAGGCGACACTACCAATTTTTACATCTTTAGACAGCTTGAAAGTTTTAATATTAAAACTTCCACAATTGCTAGGGGTATAGCGGTAGGCGACGAGCTAGAGTTTGCAGATGAGGTTACATTAGGTCGCAGTATTTTACATAGAGTACCCTTTGAGAATTCATTAAAAAGTTAGCCGTTGAAACTATCGGTGATTGTACTTAACTATAAAGTCCCATATTTTCTGCAATTGTGTTTAGAGAGCGTTACTCGTGCACTTGTGAATATTGATTCAGAAATTATAGTAGTAGATAATAATTCTCAGGATTCAAGCATTTTTATGCTTAATGAAAATTTTCCGGAGATAAAATTAATTGCTAATACTCAAAATGTCGGATTTGCAAAGGGGAACAATCAAGGTGTGGCTAATGCCAAAGGGGAATACATATGTATTTTAAACCCCGATGTTGTTATTCCCGAAAATTGTTTTACCAAGATTTTTGAATACATCGAAGGTATTTCAAATCTTGGAGCTTTAGGTACTAGGCTTATCGATGGCACCGGGAATTATTTACCAGAAAGTAAGCGTAATTTTCCGACTCTAAAAGTCTCATTGAAAAAATTGTTAGGAGATAACGCTACCTATTATGCAAACCAATTAGCTCAAGATGAAAATGGTCCAGTACCAGTGCTGGTAGGCGCTTTAATGTTTTTGAAGAGGTCTGTATATGTAGATTTACAAGGTTTTGACGAAGATTATTTTATGTATGGAGAAGATATAGATCTGAGTTATAGACTTACTCAACAAGGATATTCTAATTACTATTTAGGATCTGTTAAAGCACTTCATTTTAAAGGAGAGAGCAGTTTGAAGGATAAAGTATATGCAAGGCGTTTTTATGGTGCAATGCAAATCTTTAATAGAAAACATCATAAATCTAATGCGGCAACGAATTGGTTAATACAAACAACCCTAAAGCTGATGATATTAACGCATAAGACTCCTCAATCTAAAAAGAAATTAATACCATTAAATAGTGTAAAATTTTGGGTTACTGATACTATTAACTCAGCAGATGATAGTCTTTTTTTAAGTGAAAAAGAATTGAAAACCATCAGTTTAGAAAAATTGAATGCATCGAGAGTTACAGATTCACTTATTGTCTACGACCTCAATGACTTAAATATTGAAGCAATATTGGAGAGTATCTGTTTGTTAAAAAACAATCAAAATAGGTTCCGCATACGCCCTTCAAATTGTAATTTTATCGCAGGCAGCGATTCTTCTTTAGAGTTGGGAGAAATTATAAGTTGGTAGGCGAGTAAAAAATATCTAATAATAAAACATTATTTTTTATTAAATTCGCAAAAAATAAAGCACACTAATCTTTTTATTACGAATATGGCAAAATTTGAACTTAAGTTACCGAAAATGGGAGAGAGCGTTGCAGAAGCTACGGTAACAAACTGGCTCAAGGAAGTAGGTGATACTATTGAACTTGATGAGCCCGTAGTAGAAATAGCTACAGATAAAGTTGATAGTGAAGTGCCTAGTGAAGTTGAAGGGGTATTAATAGAAAAATTATTTGGACCAGATGATGTTGTTCAAGTAGGTCAAACTATTGCAATTATAGAAACTTCGGGAGACGGAGTTTCTTCTAGTTCAAATTCAGAATCGAAAGAAGAAACAGAAGATTCTTCAAATGACAATGAAGTAGAGACAGCTGCAGAAGAAGCAGAATCTTTGGTTAACCAAGCAAAAAGCGAGGTTTCTGCAAATCAGATAATTTCGAATGACGGAGAGCGTTTTTATTCTCCGCTAGTAAAAAATATAGCGCAGCAAGAAGGGATTAGTCAGGATGAGTTAGATAAGTTGGATGGTAGCGGACTTGAGGGTCGTGTTACTAAAGATGATATTTTGGCTTATGTAGCTTCTGGCAAAAAAAGAAAAGAAGAAAGCGCATCTTCAGCAAAGAAATCTTCAGAAAATAAAAAGGCAGAGACTTCCTCAGGAGAGAATGCATCTAAAATGGCAACTCCAGTTTCTGTGAATGGTGCCGATGAAATTATTCAGATGTCCCGCATGGGCAAAATGATTTCAAAGCATATGGTAGCCTCGGTTCAAACCTCGGCACATGTACAATCTTTTATTGAAGTTGATGTTACCGCAATCTGGAACTGGAGAGAACGTATTAAGGGTAGCTTTCAAAAAAGAGAAGGTGAGAAGCTTACATTTACTCCCATCTTTATGGAAGCTGTAGCTAAGGCTATACGTGATTTCCCAATGATTAACATTGCCGTTGACGGAGATACAATAATTAAGCGTAAAAATGTTAATCTTGGGATGGCAGCTGCCTTGCCAGATGGAAATCTTATAGTGCCTGTAATTCGTAATGCAGATCAATTGAATCTCGTAGGAATGGCAAAAGCGGTCAATGATTTAGCAACTAGAGCGCGTATGGGTAAACTAAAACCAGACGATACTCAAGGAGGTACGTACACGGTTACTAATGTTGGTACCTTTGGCAGTATAATGGGAACTCCTATTATTAATCAACCACAAGTAGCAATACTAGCATTAGGAGCTATACGTAAAGTACCCGCTGTTATCGAGACTCCAGAGGGTGATTTTATAGGAATTAGACATAAAATGTTCTTATCTCATTCTTACGATCATCGCGTGGTAAATGGTGCCTTAGGAGGTCAGTTTGTACAACGAGTAGCACAATATCTTGAGGCTTGGGATAGCTCACGAGAAGTTTAAAGTACCTGAAAAGAAAGTTTAAAATGCAGATTTATTGCTAACGAATGTCAGAGTTTTCTCTGGCATTTGTTTTTTTATATTTATTAGGATCACTTTAATTAAATTACTAATCCTCAAGAATTCTAAACTCCATTTACTGTAGTTTTTAGCGACGCAGAAATTACTAAATGTTACTTTTGCATTTAAAATATTAAAAGATGAACCTTAATCTAACGAGACCTATTTGCTTTTTTGATCTTGAAACAACGGGAATAAATGTAGCGCACGATCGTATTGTTGAAATATCTGTTTTAAAAGTCTTTCCTAATGGCAAGGAAGAGAAGCACACGTGGTTAGTAAATCCTACGATACCTATTCCTGCGGAAACTACAGCTGTACACGGTATAAAGGATGAGGATGTTGCAGATAAACCTACCTTTAAAGAACTTGCTGTAGAGATCAATAATTTAATTAAAGACTCTGATCTGGCCGGTTATAATTCAAATCGTTTTGATATTCCGCTACTTGCAGAAGAAATGTTACGTGCCGATGTAGATTTTGATATGAAAAACAGACACGCAGTTGATGTGCAGACTATTTTTCACAAAATGGAGCAACGTACACTTACTGCAGCTCTTAAATTTTATTGTAATCAAAATCTAGAAGATGCACATAGTGCAGAAGCAGATACTATCGCAACATATGAGGTGTTAAAAGCACAGTTAGATCGATATGAGGATCTTGAAAACAATATGAAGAGCTTAGCCGAATTTAGTGCTCGAAAACGATTTGCCGACTTTGCAGGTTTTATTGCATTTAATAAAGAAGGCGAAGAGATCTTCTCTTTTGGAAAACATAAAGGTAAAAAAGTTGAAGACGTATTGGATAATGAGCCGGGCTATTTTGGATGGATTCAGAATGCAGATTTTCCACTTTATACAAAGAAAGTGCTAACTGCTATCAAGTTGAGAAAATTGAATACGAAGTTATTTTAAAGACTGATGTTTAAGGCTCTCATTTTATTTTTTCTATTAGGTAGCGGGGCAATCGTAGCACAGGACATGGTTATCAATGCAAATGTAATTGATGCGCAGACAAAACGACCGATTCCTTTTGTGAATATGATTTTTGTGAATCATAAAATGGGCACTTCAGCTGATGCAAACGGAAGTTTTAGGTTCACAGTTAAAGAAAAACTTAAAGATGAATCTGTGTATATCAGTTGCGTTGGTTACGAGCAACGTACGTTAAAAGTTTCAGATCTACTAAATAGTACGGTATCACTTAATCAGGAGCTAAATACACTTTCTGAAGTGAATTTGTATAAGATGCACTTTGAAAATCAGAAACGTGTTAATTCGTTTAGAGGCAAGCAAATAGTAGGTTTAGGTAATTTTAGTGGTGGAGCTTATCCTTCTGCTTTGGCAAGATATTATGAACGCCCTGAAAAATTTGAGAAGGCGTGTTTTCTGAAATCGATTGAAATTCAATTTTACAAAATACTAGGGAAACCGAGTCAAAAAGCAACATTTAGATTACGTGTATTAAGTGTTGATACAGATAATAAGCCGGGTAAAGACTTATTGGGAGCCGATCTTATAATAGACAAGCCAGAAGGTAAACAAAGCTTAAAAGTTGATTTAATTCCCTATAAGATTAATGTGCCTCAGGAGGGTTTCTTTGTAGTAGTAGAACACATTTTTATTGAGGAAAATAAATTCTCAGAGTCTTATACTATTAAAGTAAACGACTCTGTAGGGTATAAAGAATACCTTGTAGATAGGTATGCTCCAGTATTTAAAGGTGTAGAAACAAGCCCTGACGATAAAGAAATTAGTGCTTTTTATAGAAGTATAGGAGGCTGGAAATCTATAGAGCTTTTAAATACAGCTGCTAGTGCTATGAATGGAAAGTTGCCTACACCGGCATTTAAAATTTTATTTACAGATTAACTATGAAAATCATTTGTATAGGTCAGAATTATAGTGATCACATAAAGGAACTCAATAGCGAAATGCCTAGTGAGCCTCTTTTTTTTCTCAAACCAGATTCTGCTGTTTTATTAAATAAACATCCATTTGTGATTCCTGAATTTAGCAATGAAGTTCATTATGAGGTAGAAGTTCTGGTGCGTATTAATCGATTAGGAAAATATATAGCACCAAAATTTGCGCATAAGTATTATAATGAGATCGGATTAGGGATAGATTTTACCGCTCGTGATTTACAACGTGCTTGTAAAGAAAAAGGACATCCTTGGGAAAAAGCTAAAGCCTTTGATGGATCTGCCGTAATAGGTCAATGGGTTGAAAAAGAAAAATTTAAAGATTTACGGAATATAGATTTTCATTTGAAAAAAAATGATAAAATTGTGCAGTCAGGAAATACTGCGAACATGATCTATGATATCGATACTTTAATCGCATATGTTTCTCAATATATGACATTAAAGATAGGAGATATCCTATTTACCGGTACACCTGCGGGAGTAGGAGCGGTTGCTATAGATGATAAGTTAACGGGATATTTAAATTCTGAAGAATCATTCACCCTAAATATAAAATGACGATGCCAACACATTACGACTTATACCAGCTAGAAGATATGTCTGGCGGTGACAAAGAATTTATGAAATCTGTTGTAGAGGCTTTTCTTTCAGAAATTCCCCCAGATTTAGAAAGTATGGAATTAGCTATTAATAATGATAACCATAAAATGGCCTATCAATTTGCGCATAAAATGAAGCCAAATTTAGAAATGTTTGGAATAGATCTTATACGTGAAATTTCGGCGATGGAACGCTGGGCAGATAGTGCTAAACCTACTTCAGCAATACGGCCTCAGTTAGATACAATTATAGAACTTACGAATAATGCGATAGTTGAGATGCGCAAAGATTGGAAAATGTAATGCGGGCACATATTATTACAATTGGTGATGAGATACTTATAGGGCAAATTGTTGATACAAACTCAGCATTTATTGCCAAAGAGCTTGATAAAATAGGCGTAGAAGTATATCAGATTTCTTCAATTTCAGATAATAAACAACATATTTTAGATAGTTTAGAATCTGCTGAGAAAACTGCAGATTTAGTGATTCTTACGGGAGGTCTGGGACCTACAAAAGATGATATTACTAAGCATACCCTATGTGAATATTTTGACGATACCCTAGTAGAAGATAAAGCAGTTTTAGAACACATAGAAAATTTATTTAAGCATCACGTAAACAGACCCATATTACCTGCTAATAGATCCCAAGCTTTAGTGCCGAGCAAAGCTTCCGTTCTAAAAAATACCTATGGTACTGCTCCAGGAATGTGGATAACCTCTGGTGATACCGTTTTTATTTCTATGCCCGGCGTTCCTTTTGAAATGATGGCTATAATGACCGAAGAAATTATACCGCGTATTCAAAGAGAGTTTAACAGACCATTTATCGTTCATCGTACATTACAAACGTACGGAGTGGGGGAGAGTGAAATAGCAGCTATTATTAAAGATTGGGAGAATAATTTACCTCCGTCAATTAAATTAGCATACTTACCGGCATTAGGCAAGGTGCGTTTAAGACTTTCTACAAAGGGAGCAGACAAGGCTATACTGGATAAAGATCTCGATGATCAAATCGCATTATTGAATTTGCTCATAGGAGATATTATTGTGGGCTATGATGATGGGGAATCAATAGAGCACATGGTAGGTAATTTGTTAGTTAAAAACGAGAAAACACTTGCGGTAGCAGAAAGTTGTACAGGAGGTCGTATTGCAGCTGCTATAACGGCAATTCCCGGTGTATCTTCATATTTTAAAGGTGGAATGGTTACCTATGCTACTCATTCTAAAGTAGAACTTTTAAAGATAGATCAAGCACTAATAGATAAACATTCGGTAGTAAGTGGAGAAGTAGCAGAAGCGATGGCAGAAGCGGTAAGAAATTGGTATAAAGCCGACTTTGCAGTTTCTACAACGGGAAATGCGGGACCTTCAAAAGGAGATTCTGATGCTGAAGTGGGTACAGTTTTTATAGGAATCGCTACACCAACCCATGTTTTTTCGGTAAAATATAATATGGGAAATCATCGGGAACGTGTGGTTTCAAAGACAGTTTACAAAGCATTTGAACTTTTACAAAAAGAAATTTTAAAAAACTAGTGTTTAAAGTTGTTCAACTTGTTTAAGTTGTGTAAATTTGCACCCTGTTTTTCAGTAACACAATATAAAGTTTTAGAATCATGTCAAGAGTTTGTGAGCTTACGGGCAAAAAAGCAATGGTAGGGAATAATGTTTCTCACGCGATGAATAAGACCAAGCGTAAATTTGATGCCAATTTAATCAAAAAACGTTTTTATATCCCGGAAGAGGATAAGTGGGTAGTATTAAAAATCTCTACAGCCGCTCTTAAAAATATAAATAAGAAGGGTATTACCGCTGTGCTTAAAGAAGCACGTGCAAAAGGCTTTCTTAAAAAGTAATAACGATATAACGACCAGCAATTATGGCAAAGAAAGGCAATAGAGTACAGGTAATATTAGAGTGCACAGAGCATAAAGCTTCCGGAAAGCCGGGAACTTCTCGTTATATTACTACTAAGAACAAAAAGAACACCCCAGATAGAATGGAATTGAAGAAATTCAACTCTATTTTGAATAAAATGACTGTTCACAAAGAAATAAAATAAGACATGGCAAAGAAATCAGTAGCAACATTACAGACAGGGTCAAAACGTTTGACTAAAGCCATTAAAATGGTGAAATCTCCTAAGACAGGTGCTTACACTTTCGTTGAAGCTGTTATGGCTCCAGAAGCTGTTGGTGAGTTTTTAGATAAAAAATAATATCTTTTACAGATATATAACAAGCCGTTACGCTATGCGTGACGGCTTTTTGTATTTTTCTTTTTTGAGGTTTCTAAATAGTCATAAAGGGAATACCTTTGCAGTGCTAACAAATGCATCCTGAATACGATGAGTTTTTTTAAAAAAATATTTTCTAAAGATAAAAAGGAAACTCTGGACAAAGGTCTGGAGAAAACAAATACAAATTTCCTAAGTAAATTAGGTAAAGCAGTTGCCGGTAAAAATAAGGTCGATGATGACGTTTTAGATAATCTGGAAGACGTTTTAGTCTCCAGTGATGTGGGT
Source organism: Leeuwenhoekiella aequorea (assembly GCF_004104375.1). GTDB lineage: Bacteria > Bacteroidota > Bacteroidia > Flavobacteriales > Flavobacteriaceae > Leeuwenhoekiella > Leeuwenhoekiella aequorea. The sequence goes on along the minus strand of NZ_QOVM01000007.1, from coordinate 180,355 downwards.
GTAGCTACAACCATAAAGATTATCAACCGTATTGAAGATCGCGTTTCTCGTGATAAATATCTGGGAACCGATGAGTTAAATACTATTCTTCGAGAAGAAATTGCAGGTATTATGAGTGAAACTCATAGTGGAGAGGCAACAGACTTTACAGTACCTGCAAAAAAGCCTTACGTTATAATGGTCGTGGGAGTAAATGGAGTGGGTAAAACAACAACTATAGGTAAACTTGCACATCAGTTTAAAAAGAAAGGGCTTAAGGTCGTTTTAGGTGCCGGTGATACTTTTAGAGCTGCTGCAATTGACCAACTTCAAATTTGGGCAGACCGAGTCGATGTTCCTATTGTTAAGCAACAAATGGGAAGTGATCCTGCCTCGGTTGCTTTTGATACAGTACAAAGCGCCGTTAAAATGAATGCCGATGTGGTAATCATAGACACTGCTGGTCGCTTACATAATAAAGTCAATTTGATGAATGAATTGACAAAAGTTAAACGGGTTATGCAAAAAGTTATTGATGATGCTCCCGATGAAGTATTATTAGTATTAGATGGTTCTACCGGGCAAAATGCTTTTGAGCAGGCAAAGCAATTCACAGCAGCTACAGAAGTAACTGCGCTTGCAGTGACTAAGTTAGACGGTACTGCAAAAGGAGGCGTTGTAATAGGAATAAGCGATCAGTTTCAAATTCCTGTAAAATATATTGGAGTAGGAGAAGGCATCGAAGATTTACAAGTCTTTAATAAAATTGAATTCGTAGATTCTTTCTTTAGAGTTTAAGTATACTGAATTTATAAAATTTAAAAAGGCATCCACATTTGTGAGATGCCTTTTTGTATTTTAGATGAAAATTGAACTTTTATGAAACACTTTTTACTTTTCCTCTCATTGTGCTCCATCTTATCGTGTAAAGAACATTCAAATTCTGTAGAACCTGAATCTAATGATGTAGTAAAAGATTCTACTTTAAAAGAACGTGAATATTCGGTATTAGATTCCAAGATTTTAGATGTTGACCAACTTTGGGAACCTTTTAATGAAGATTTAGATCAATTTACCGATACGGATTATACACGTGTAAAAAACTTGACTTTTGAAAAAACAATTCCTGAAATTCAAAACGCAATAGCTGAAGCAAAATTGACTTATGAGGATTTGGTTTTATTTTATTTGACCCGTATTAAGAAATACGACCGAAATAATGAGCTGTCTTTAAATTCTGTAATAGCATTAAATCCTAATGTAATTACCGAAGCTAAAAAGTTGGATTTAGCTGAAAAGGAAATAGATAGCTACTCGATCTATGGGATGCCTATACTTCTTAAAGATAATATTAATGCTTCAGGAATGCCCACGACTGCCGGAGCAGTAGCATTTGAAAATAATAAAACAGAAGATGCCTTTATCACCAAGCAACTCAAAGCAAATGGAGCTTTGATATTAGGTAAAGCAAACTTAAGTGAGTGGGCCTATTTCTTTTGTAATGATTGCCCCAGTGGTTATTCGGCTATAGGCGGTCAAACTTTGAATCCTTACGGAAGAAAAATTCACGATACCGGCGGATCGAGTTCAGGAAGTGGAGTTTCTATGGCTGCAAACTTTGCTGTTGCTGCAGTAGGTTCAGAAACTAGTGGCTCTATACTTTCGCCTTCAAGTTCTAATTCTATAGTGGGACTTAAGCCTACTATAGGTCTATTATCTCGGGGCGGAATTGTTCCTATTTCAAGTACACTCGACACTCCGGGACCTATGACACGATCTGTAGTTGACAATGCTATTTTACTCCAGGCAATGACGGGGCTAGATAGCGAAGATTCTAAAGCAGTTTCTCTAAAAGCTCCAAAAACCGATTATGTTTCCGCATTAAAAAACCTTAACCCTACTGAATATCTGAAAGGAATTCATTTAGGATATTATAATAATTATAAAGATACATTATACGTTACTGCAGTACGTGAATTAAGAGAAGCTGGCGCAATATTAGTAGAATTAGAGCGTCCAGACATTGATTTACCACAGTTTTTAAGAGTGTTGAATCTCGATATGCAAAAAGACCTTCCTGATTATATAACTAAATACGGCTCCAAAGAGCTGGCTCTTAAAGATCTTACTGAAATAACAGCATTTAATAAAGAAGACTCACTTATACGTATGCCTTACGGCCAAGGATTACTTTACGGTGTGCTTGCAGATTCTGCTTCTACGCAAGAGTTTGCTGCTATTAAAGACACTTTAGAACGCAACGGAAGACAATTTTTTGATGAACCCATTAGATCGAACAATCTTGATGCCGTATTATCTATAAATAACTACATGGCAGGTTTTGCTGCTGTCGCAAAATATCCTGCTATAACCGTACCTATGGGGTATAAAGATACAAATGAGCCAATGGGACTTACTTTTATTGCGCCTACTTTATCTGAAGCAAAACTTTTGGAAATTGCGTATGCGTATGAGGTGATTTCTAAAAAGAGAAAGACTCCGGTTGATTTTAAAAATTAATTATTATTTTCTGAAAACGTATTTTTCCAAATCTAAGATTAAGGTAATTTAGGGCTATAAACCTTGAAATTGTGTTATCTTTGCGCCCCGAAATAAATAGCCTTATGCGTACTAAAACCCTAAAGAAGAACAAAATAAACGTAGTAACTCTTGGTTGCTCTAAGAATGTTTATGATAGTGAAGTGTTGATGGGACAATTGCGTGCCAACAACAAAGAGGTAGTACATGAAGAGGAGGGTAATGTTGTGGTTATCAATACGTGTGGGTTTATTGCGAATGCAAAAGAAGAATCTGTAAATACCATTTTAGAGTATGTTCAGAAAAAGGAGGATGGTATTGTAGACAAGGTTTTTGTTACAGGATGTCTTTCTGAGCGCTATAAGCCAGACTTACAAAAAGAGATTCCTAATGTAGATCAATATTTTGGAACTACAGAACTTCCAGGTTTGTTAAAAGCATTAGGAGCAGATTACAAGCATGAATTAATCGGAGAGCGTTTAACAACTACTCCAAAAAATTATGCATATTTAAAAATTGCCGAAGGTTGTGACAGACCGTGTTCCTTTTGCGCAATCCCGCTAATGCGTGGAGGCCACAAAAGTACACCTATAGAAAATTTGGTGATTGAAGCTGAAAAGCTTGCAGCTAATGGTATTAAAGAATTAATACTTATAGCTCAGGATCTTACCTACTACGGGTTAGATTTATACAAAGAACGCGCACTAGCAAAATTATTACGAGAACTCGTTAAAGTGGAAGGTATTGAGTGGATACGTCTACATTATGCATTCCCAACCGGTTTTCCGGAAGATGTACTCGACGTGATGAACGAAGAGCCTAAAGTTTGTAATTACATAGATATTCCCTTACAGCATATTTCGACCAAATTATTGAAATCTATGCGTCGTGGTACAACCTATGAAAAGACTAACGCGTTACTTAAAACCTTTAGAGAAAAAGTACCACAGATGACCATAAGAACTACGCTTATTGTAGGTTATCCTGGAGAAACGCAAGAAGATTTTGAATTGTTACGCGACTGGGTTAAAGAAATGCGTTTTGAACGTTTAGGTTGTTTTACGTACTCACACGAAGAAAATACGCACGCGTATAATCTCGAAGATGATGTGCCTGAAGAGGTGAAAATGGAACGTGCGAATGAAATAATGGCCTTACAATCTCAAATTAGTTGGGAACTCAATCAACAAAAAATAGGGCAGGAGTTCCGTATCGTGGTAGATCGTAAAGAAGGAAATTACTTTGTGGGTCGTAGCGAGTTTGATTCTCCAGATGTTGATAATGAGGTACTCATAGATGCTACAGCTCATTATTTAAAGACAGGTGAATTCACTTGGGTTAAAATAACAGAGGCCGAAGATTTTGATTTGTATGCAGAGCCTATTGTTAAGCAATAGATATTCATTACTTTGACTCTGAAGATTTAGAGTACAAAAATGCATGCAGAAAAGTTAATCCTGACGGAATTTATAATCTAGCGGTAGCATAAAAGCAAACCTTTTTAAAGACATAACACCTCCTGTACTTAATGCGGAAGCCGGAGAATGGTTTCCAAAAGCATCAATTACAAATGGAGCCTGAGCTTGTATGAATGATTGCTCATCATTATTGTATAATATACTCAGTTTATCTACAATAAGTTCTACATGCATTGAAGAATTTTCTCTTTGCAGTTTAAAACGTGAATAGGGAGCAACTTCAAAGTTTTTATAGTAAATTTTAAACCTATTTTCTGTTAATTGCTCTTGGGATAGGGAGCGTAAAAAGTGCAAAATCGACCCCAAATAGGATTTTTGTCTATTTACTATAATCTTTCTTTTGGTTTTTTTCTTTAACTCTTTAAAAAATGTAAAGCCTTCGGTGTATACTTGATGTACATAAGTAAAACCAGTTTCTATACTTTTTTCATAGTTAACTTGAAAGTCTGTCAAGGTATAATTTACTAGATAACCTAAGTGTTTATTCTCTATAACTAAGGGAACATCTGACCAGGCCGTAAGTTGTTTATTCGATTTGCTGTAATGCAGTTTTAAATCATCTTCGTTTAAAATTTTACACTCCAAGGCTTGCAGAGAATTTCCTAAAAATTCTTTTCTAAAAACATTCAGTTTTTTTTTACGCGACCAATCATCATTTTCAATATGTACAGCACTGAGTTCTTCTGTATTTTCTGTAAGATAAATAGGTGCTATTTGTCCGTTTGTATTTAAATAATTTGATACGTAAACCGGAGCGTAACCCAACATACTTATAACTAACGAACTCTTAATTCCTTCTTGAATAGATATGGAATATGCACCAGAGCTATTTGTTATAGTTCCTAATGTGGTGCCATCAAAATATATAGAAACCGCTTCAAGCGCCGTTGAATCTTTGGCACTATAAACATAACCATTCAATGTCTTTTGTGCGAAACCCGATATGGAGCTAAGTAAAATCAGAAAGAAAAAAATACGCATAAAAATGAAAACTAATATTATAGTTATAAAACTACAATATTAGTTTTCAAAAAAGACTGAAAGTTGAATTATTTATTCAAAGCTTTTATTTATTCTAGATTTTCATTTACTACCTTAACTCTAATACCTAAATCCTGAACTTTCTGTAATTGTGTACTAGCATCTCCAACTATGACATAGATCAATTTAGACGGATCTGCGTATTTGCGAGCCATCTGTCTAATATCATCGGTTGTAGTATTCTTAATAGTCTGCTGATTTTTAATTATAAAATCTGGACTAAAATCAAGTGTGGCAATTTTATTGAGATAGTCAATTTTTGCTGATGAAGTTTCAAAATTTCGAGCATCGCTTTTCAGGAAATATCCTTTAGTCAATTCCAAATCTTGCTCGTCAAAATTATCTGCGTAATTTTGCATAATCTCACGTATTAGCTCTGTGCTCTCTGCCGTTACATTACTACGCACACCACTAGAAATCATAAAAGGCCCTGGTAAGGAACTACCATCAAAACGCGATCTAATCCCATAAGTATACCCTTTGGTTTCACGAAGCATTTGCGTAAGATCACTGGCAAAACCACCACCTCCCAAACGATAATTCATCATTTGTGCTTGTAAATAATCTTTATCAGTGGCTGCGAGAGCTACATATCCAAAACGTAACTGAGATTGTTTCGCTCCAGGAACATCTATAAAATATATAATGGGATTGTTTACTTGCTTTGCTGCTGAAGGTTTAATTATACTTACATTCTTTGATTTCCATTTTGAGTTGAGCGTAGCTAAAGCTGTCGTTATTTCTGATTGACTTAAGTCTCCTACAATTTCTAAGGAGGTGATATTGGGAGCAAAGAGATTATAATATGATTTTACATCTTCAATTGCGAGATTCTTTACAGATTGGATAGTTCCCAAGCGGTTTTTCGCTAAGACGTGATCTTTACCATAAATAGCTTTAGCAAATGCAATATCTGCAATACTACCGGGGTCGCCTTTCTGCTGTTCTAGCCGAGTGAGAATATTTTTTTTCTCCAAAATAAATTCTGTAGAATCCCATCGTGGCTCTAATACAATTTCGGCAACGAGATTCATTGTTTTATCAAAATTGCGTGATAATGTTACTCCTTGAAGTATAGTATTCTCTTCTGATACGCGCAAATTTATGGTAGTCCCCAAAAGTGCTAAGGCATCTTCTAATTCTGCAGGAGTTTTATGAAGCGTTCCTTTAGTAAGCAATGCGGCAGTCAGGTTTGCAACGCCTTCTTTCTTATTTGGTTCTGTTATTAATCCGCCTTGTATGGTGAACTGAAAATTTACGAGTGGTACTTCGTCACTTTGAATACCGTGAATCTTAAGTTCATTATCCAATTCTGCAGTCCAGACATCGGGAAGATTTAGTTTTGGGGCTTCGCCGTATTTTGGTTCTTTAGAGCGATCGAAAGAGGAATAGGACCGTTCATATTCAGAAGTTATTGATGGATCAAACTCATCTTCAGCACCATTTACAATTTGTTCTTCTTCTACTTCTGCAGGTTGTGCTCCTTCGAGCGCTAAAGCCATATCACCCTTAGGAATAAAGCTTGTGGTTACGTAATTTTTATCCTTAATATATTTATCGTAAACCGATTTTACATCGGCTATAGTAACAGCTTGAATTTGCTTTAAATCTGCATTAATATAGCCTGGATTTCCTGCGAATATTTGATACTGAGCCAACTGAAACCCTTTTCCTAAAACGCTACTAAGACTGCTGTAAAATTTAGTTTCTTGTGTTGCCTTAATGCGCTCAAGTTCTTCTTTAGAAATTCCATTTTCTTCAAATAATCTGAATGCTTCATTAATTGCTTTATATACAGAATCCAGATCTACGCCTGCATTTGCACGCACACTTAAATTTATCTCCCCAGAAAGTTCTGATCCTCCGTATCGCATAGTGGGATTTGCAGCTAATTGCAAACTATCTATAAGAACCGTATTTAAAACCGCTTTTTTTCCATTTGATAAAAAGTTAGCTAAAACTTCTAACGCATAAGAGTCTTTTGTATATTCTGGAGCAGCAGGCCAGGTCATCGTCAATTGCGGAAGTCTGGCAAAATTATCTTCATAATATAAATTCTTGATGCTGGTAAGTTTTGGTACACGTTTTTCAACTACTGGTATATCACTGCCTCGAGGAATTTCCGCAAAATATTTATTAATCCAATTTTTAGTTTCTTGTGTATCAAAATCACCTGCAATTGTCAAAGTAACATTATTAGGAACATACCAGCGGTTATAAAATTCCTTTACGTCAGAAAGGGTAGCATTTTGCAGATCTTCTAAAGATCCAATTACTTGCCAATTGTATGGATGATCCTTTGGATATAAATTTTTATGAATCACATAATTTTGATGACCGTAAGGACGGTTATCATAGCTTTGACGCTTTTCATTTTTAACCACTTGCTTTTCCTTGGCTAATACAGGTTCTGTAACAGTATTAATAAAATAGCCTAATTTATCAGCCTCTGCCCAGATCATTTTCTCTAAAGCATCGCTAGGAACCGTTTGAAAATAATTTGTACGGTCTCTGTTTGTAGAGCCATTTGCACCACTTCCACCTACACGAGCGCTCATTTTGTCCAGTCCTCCTTTTCCTAAATTTTCAGATTCTAGAAAAAGTAAATGTTCAAATAGATGTGCAAATCCCGTGCGTCCTTCTTTTTCTTTTGCTGAACCTACGTGTGCAGTCAGGGCCACAGCAACCACAGGGTCTGAAGAGTCTTGGTGAAGAATCACAGTTAGACCATTATCTAAAGTATACGATTCATAATTAACTTGTAATTGATTTGATTCTTCCGGTTTAGTTATTTCGGTTTTATTTGAACCACAAGAAGCAAGAACAAATACCGATAGGCTTAAGTAAATAAAATGTTTTTTCATAAAATTAATCAAGTGCAGATTCCTCTCCAGGTATGTTTTTATTTTCTTTTTCTTCATCCAGCTGTTCCATTTCTTCAAAATATTCTTCTGGTTTCATAATTCGCATAGTCTTCTGGGCTACAATAGTATTTGCAAGCGTATAAACATGATTATCTTTATTACGCAGATGAAGAAAGAATAAAGTTATATTTTCTACTCTTCCAGCCATAGGAAAATCTTTATCTACAATTTCTACATAGTCACCAATTTTTAAAGGGTGATTGAAAAATAGAATCAGACCTGAAGTTATATTACTTAGCAAAGACCACTGAGCAAAAAATGCAACACCCAAAATTGTAACGACAGATCCAATACCTGCAATTACATCTGCACCCGATAAACCCCAAATAACTGCAAGGCAGAAACCGAGCACCACAAAAAACAGCGTGTTTAGAAGTTTGATTGTTATTTGTTTGCGAGTTATATCAAAATTGGCGCGTATATATCTACGCACGATAAGTTTAGATACAGCGTATCGTATAAGAATAAGAACTCCTAGAAGTATGAAACTCTCTAATATTTTAAGTTCTAAAGGTGCTAGTATCAAATTATTTACGATAATTATTAGGGTTATTTATAAAAAGCGCATTTGCAAAAAAGAGTTTACCATTTTCCCAGAAAGCTCTAAATAGCGGATCATCTACCATATATGTAATTGTACCCCGCCCTATAGGTTCTACACCGAAAATTAGGCTGTTTTTAAGCTTATTGAGTGCCTCATTTCCTGCAAATCCAGATGTACTTTGAGGATCGTCATTAAGATATGCGACATTATAGCCTTTATCAAGTAGCGAATACGCATCATCACCTATTTTTAAGGAATAATAGGTGTTTTCATATCCAAAAGCTAAAGGATGAGTGGAATCTACATCTGTTTTAAAAATACTACCGCTGATTAGGCTTTTTGAGCTATCCATTTCTCGATCTGCGTAGGAGATTAATTTTGAGGTTATTGAGTCTTTACTTTTAGGTGATTCAAACTTTACCGTTTTTAAATTAAAATCTTCTGTATCAGCAAATAGTTTTAGGGCACCGTCTACAGCAATTAAATTTCCGCCCGTACGCACCCAACTTTTTAATTGTGATAATGTGTTTTCTGAAAGTTTATAACGACCATTAGGCATAACTAAAACATCATAATCAGACCAGTTAACACGATCTGCTTCTGAAACAGCAATGGAAGTTATGGGGTATTCTAACTGCTGCTCAAAGAATTGCCAAGTAGCTCCGTAACTAAGAGAAGATGTCTGCTCTCCCATAAAAACCGCAATTCTAGGTTTATTAATCAACTTTACATAGGGCGATCCAAAATCTGGTCCTGAAGAAGCGAAGCTCGTTGATGCTGGCGTAAGCGTTCGATTAAATTTATTTGCGATCTGTATCAATACGTCATCAAAATTTTCTAACACATTATTATCACTTCGTGTTATTATCAAAGTTCCGGCGGGATACGTGATACCGTCAATAACAAATTCTTTTTCAGAAAAACGCACTTTAATTGCTGCTTGTAATAGAGCACTTAAAAACTTAGCATCTGTCATACTATTCCATTTTGATAAATATCCTGGAGCGGTTTTAGACAGAGTGTTTAGCATTGGCATTTTAGACTTAAAAGTGCCGCCAGTAGCAGGCTTAGTATTTGCAACAGCATTTAAGCCATACGCATAAGGTAAACTCCACGCAGTGATATCGTAAGTAAGTGGAGTAGATAGTGCAGCTTCTGGCTCAAATAAAACGTGCACTAATTTACCTTTGGGTTGATCTGTACTAATATTAATCGCTTCATCATAAGTAAGAGTTTCTTGTTTACCAGTTGTATAGTTGTAACCCGTAGATTTTCCAGATTCGGAAAAAGTATATTGAATACCGTGAACATCTAAAAGATCAATTAATGCTTGTAGGTGATCTTTCTCCCCACTCAACGTGAAGTTTTTGTATTTCACGTTTGCATCATTGAAGTATTTAGCAAACTCAGTATTTAGCTTTTCAATATTTGCTGAAGCCATCTCAACAGTAGAGATTCCGGTTGTAAAATGATGTGCAACCCTATCTACTAAGGTAAGAATACTTCCATCAGATTTTTTAATCCCTAAACCAGCGCTTCCACCACCTGCTTGTTCATAAGTCATACCCATCGACCCGGTATAAGTAGGGTAGGTGTCCCCATAACTTGGATAGAGCAAATCAAAGCGTTCTCTAGTAAAAAATAGCCATCCATTCTGATCAAAATACTTGGCGTGATTTTTTCCTATTAAAGTTTGAAAATTTCTTTGAAAGGGTGTGATAATAGAATGAAATGGTTCTGCGGCAGGTGCAAAATAATAGGGTTCATTAATACCTTGCTCATGGAAATCTACATGAATATGAGGCATCCAACTATTATATACTTTTAATCTCTGGCGCGTTTCAACTTGAGTTGCCCAAGCCCAATCTCTATTTAAGTCGAATAAATAGTGATTCGCTCTACCCCCAGGCCAAGGCTCATTATGTTCTTCGGCATCGGGGTTTGTATCGTAGGGCGTAGCTTTTACTTTATTATACCAGTTTGCATAGCGATCTCTACCATCTGGATTAATACAAGGATCTATAATAACAACAGTGTTCTCTAACCATTCTTTTTTATTTGTGATAAGTTCGTATAGCGTTATCATAGAAGCTTCAGTACTACTGGCCTCGTTGCCGTGTACATTATAACTAAGCCATACAATTGCTTTATCGGGACTTGCAGAGCCAGATTCTAAACCGGCATTTTTAAGTTGGTTTAAACGTATGTTTTCAATATTATTTTGATTCTGCGGAGTTGTGACAATGGCATAGGTTAGTGGTCTGCGCTCATTTGTTTTTCCATACTCGGTATAAGTCACCCATTCAGAATTTTCTGCAACGTGCTTAAAATAAGCAACAACATCTGCATGTCTTGAGAATTGCGTACCTATTTTATATCCGAGAAACTCTTCCGGAGATTTTATAGTTTGTGAAAATGATAAAGTGGTAATAAAAAAAGATAAAATGGCTAGTTTAATTCTCATAGGATTGCTGCGTTGTTAAGTAGTAAATCTACTAAAATTGATAGAAAGTCATATCTTCTAATTAACGTAACTTTAGCGGGCTAAACCCATTTATACGTTTAATTTTGCCTCGAAAATAATATTCAATGTCCAAACATTACCTTCCCTATAAAGAAACTGGTTATTTTTCAAAACTTATCTGTGATTATCTTGATGAAGATGAGACTGTAAAGGGATTTTACTCCAATTTTCCTTCTTTAGAAAATTTTAAAGATCAATTAGAACGTAAAAATTTTTCGCAAGAAAATAGATATGTATTGGTATCTGCTTTAAAAGCTCAATACAAGAATACTGTAGTTGATGAGGCCGTGAATTCAGCTTTAAATTCATTATCAGAAAGGAATACATTCACTGTAACGACGGGTCACCAACTTAATCTTTTTACAGGACCTCTTTATTTTTTATATAAAATTATAAGCACCATTAAGTTAGCGGAAACGCTAAAGGAGGCATATCCAAAATCAAATTTTGTTCCTGTTTATTGGATGGCTACAGAAGATCATGATTTTGACGAGATCAATTACTTTAGGATACATGGGAAAAAAATACAATGGAATAGGGAGGATGTTCTTGATAATAATAAAGGAGCAGTTGGAGCATTTGACACGTCTGGTTTAGAAGCTATTCTTGATCTTATTTGTGCAGAATTTGGTACTACACAAATTGCCAAAGAGTTGTGCACACTTTTTGAAGATGCCTATATAAAGCAGAATAATTTAGCCAACGCTACCCGTTTCTTAGCCAATTCTTTATTTGGTAAATATGGATTGGTTATTGTAGATGGAAACGATAAAGATTTAAAACGAGTTTTTAGTCCATTTATTGAACAAGAGCTTGTAGATCAAATTGCCTATAAATACGTTACAGCACAAGCCGAAGAATTAGAAAACAAAGGGTATCCTGTTCAAGTTAATGCACGTGAAATTAATCTCTTTTATCTTTTACCTAATTCAAGAGAGCGTATTCTTGAGAAGGAGGGCCAGTTTTACGTTAATAATACAGATCTAGTATTTACTAAAGATGCGATTATAAAAGAATTAAAGGATTATCCAGAGCGCTTTAGCCCAAATGTTATTATGAGACCGCTATATCAAGAGGTTATTTTACCAAACCTTGCTTACATAGGTGGTGGTGGTGAAATTGCTTATTGGTTAGAATTAAAGAGCTTTTTTGATAAAGTAAATGTCACTTTCCCAGTTTTAATGTTGCGTAATTCTGCATTATTAATCACCCAGAAACAACATCAAAAGCTTAATAAGTTAGATTTAAGTTTAGAGGATATCTTTCTAAAACAGAACGATTTAATCAACAGGAAGATTAGAAAAATCTCAAATATTGATGTTGATTTTTCTCAACAAAAGGAGCACTTGATACGTCAGTTTGAGGATTTATATAAGATTGCTTCAGAAACAGACGAATCTTTCTTAGGTGCAGTAAAAGCTCAGGAAGTTAAGCAATTAAAAGGCTTAGATAATTTGGAGAAACGTTTATTGACCGCACAAAAGAAAAAATTAAGTGACCATATTCAGCGGTTTACTAGTATTCAGAATGAATTATTTCCTTCTCAAAACTTACAGGAACGTGTTATGAATTTTTCTGAATTTTATCTGGAGCACGGTGATAAGTTGATACCCGCATTATTTGAGGCACTTGATCCCTTAGATAACCGATTTACGGTAATTATCCTTTAATACGTTTTTTTCCTTCTATAGTTATAGGAGAGCCTTCCATACATTGTATACTGTCGGGTTGCCGATGTGATAAGTCTTCAAAAGCGCTACCATAAATACCTCCAAAATCAAAGAGAATTTCAGAATCAAGAATTTTATAGGATTTCCATATGGGATGAGTTACTTCATATTCCCAAGTGTTTAAACTATCTTTTATGCTGTATCCCCAGAAGTGTTCTGTAATAAAACTTATAATACCACCGCTGGTATAAACCTCAGGTTTAGGAGCAGTCGTTACTTGTAACAGCTGCCAACTATCCTCATAGAAAACACCATAACTGAAAAAATTTTCTTCGGAAGTTAGATCATGTTTATAATGCATTTTAAATACACTATAATTCTCATTATAGAGGGTATTTGCAACCCAAGCGATTGCTGGCTTATTTACAATTTCTGAAATAAAAACGGTTCCTCTTTTCCATTTTTTACCGTCAAAATGTTTCACGTAGAAACGAAGATTTACTTCCTCAAAACGTTTGTGAAACGGTATTGATATACCTTTCAATTTTACATCATCAAATAGAAAACCTACCAGGCTTACATAGCATTTACCTTTGTAGAAATCTAATTCTGTATGTGCAGGTAAGTAAGGTTTGAGTATAGTAGGATCCACCGCATAATTGGCAAAGCATAATTTTTTCCAAGAAGCGGTTAAAAAACTCATTTATCTTTTGAAGTATTTCATTGGCGGAACCAGCATTCCAAAACATTCACCATCACCTTTTCCTAAGTGTTTGTGATGCATTTTATGTGCTCGGCGTATACCTTTTGCATACCAATTGTTGGCATTTCTAAATAATTTGAACCGCTGATGAATAAAAATATCGTGAACCATAAAATAAGCAACCCCGTAAGCAAATATGCCTAAACCAATAGGTAAACCTATCCATATATTTTCATATTGCCATAGTAAAAAACAACCTATACTTACTAACGCATAAAAGATGAAAAAAAAGTCATTACGTTCCCACCATGATCCGTGATCTTTATGGTGGTGATCACGATGCAAAGACCATAAAAAGCCGTGCATCACATACTTGTGTGTGAACCAGGCCATAAATTCCATTATTCCGAAGGTTAGTAAAAAAACAAATATCCAAAGAAGTGCTTGCATTTTAAATAAGGTTTAATCGGTATTTTACATAACTGCGAGCGAGCAGAGATGCTTTTACATAATTAGGAACACGTATACGTGCATTTTTAATTTCTAAAGAGGGTGTGCTCTTTAATTTACTCAAAAGTTTTCTATAATATCTGTACGCGGTATAAACTCCAAATTTTGCCTCTACCGGAAGTTTACAAATGCCTGAAAGTCCTTTTGCAAAGTCTGCTTCGATGTCTGCTATAATTTGCTGTTTAGAAACTTCATCAAGCTCATTGAGATTTGTATTTGGAAAATAAGTTCGACTTAACTCTTCGTGATCTGCCTTAAGATCTCTAAGAAAATTTACCTTTTGAAATGCCGAACCCAAACTCATAGCAGATTCTTTAAGTTCGTCGTATTTCTCTCTATCTCCTTGCACAAAAACAGTAAGACACATCAAGCCCACAACATCTGCAGATCCATAGATGTAGTTCTTATACTCTTCTTCCGTGAGGTATTTGCTTTTACTTAAATCTAATCGCATACTGCACATAAAAGAATCTACAAGATGCTTTTCTATCTGATAATCATGAAAAGTTTTTTGAAAAGAATTAAGAATAGGATTGAGACTAATTTTATCAGTTAGCGCAAATTCTAAATCGTCTTCAAATCTACTGAAGAGTGTTTGCTTATCGTAGTCGTGAAATGAGTCGACAATCTCATCGGCAAAGCGTACAAAGCCATATATATTATGAATATCCTTACGTATGCTGGGTGCAAGCATCCTTGTAGCCGTTGAAAACGATGTACTATACATTTTTGTTACTGTCTGCGAACAGGCCAATGAAACGTGGTCAAATATCTCTTTCATTTTTTTTCTTATTCTTTTTTTGTAATCAATCCTGCAACTAATTTACCTGAAATTAGAGATGGAGGTACTCCTGGTCCCGGTACGGTAAGTTGACCGGTAAAGTACAGATTTTCAACTTTTTTGCTTTTTAATTTTGGTCGTAAAAAGGCAGTTTGTAATAATGTATTTGCCATACCATAGGCGTTACCTTTATAGGAATGATATTCTTCAATAAAATCGTTTACACAGAAGGACTCTTTAAATATAATATTTTTTTTAACCTGTTGATTAGTCAAATGTTCTAAACGATCTATGATTTTATCAAAATATTTCGTTCGCAGTTCTGGCGTATCATGTAAGCCGGGAGCAAGTGGTATTAAGAAAAAGCCAGCCTCTTGTCCTTCTGGAGCCATTGAGCTATCTGTTATTGACGGAAAATTAGCGTAAAATAAAGGTTCGTCTGGCCATTCGGGAACATCATATATATCACGCGCATGCTTTTCAAAATCTACATCAAAAAAGAGAGTATGATGATTTACATTTTTAATCTTTTTATCAAATCCTACATAGAATAATAAAGAAGATGGCGCAAATACTTTATTTTCCCAATATTGATCAGAATATTGTCTTAGATTTTTCGGAATTAATGTCTCGGTATGATGATAATCTGCGCCACTTAGCACTATGTCTGCTTCTATATTTTTCCCATTAGCAACAATACCTACAGCTTTGTTTCCTTCAGTTCTGATACGGCTAACTTCACTATTTATATTAAATTGAACTCCTAATTCTTTGGCTAGATCAACCATTGCGCTTACAACAGAAAACATACCATTTTTTGGATGAAAAGTTCCTATCCCAAAATCGGCATAATTCATAAAACTATAAAATGCAGGAGTTTTTGTCGCTTTTGCTCCTAAGAATAAAACCGGAAATTCTAAAATTTCAACAAGACGCTCATTTTTAAATGATTTACGTACTTCTTTACTAATTGTACTAAAGAAAGATCCAATTTTTTTTATGGTTGCCGGAGTGACCAATTCTAATGGTGACACGCCGGGTCTATATACTAGTTCTTTGATGGCAACGTCATAATTTTTACCAGCTTCATCTATGAATTCCTGTAGTTTTGCGGCACTTCCCGGTTCGAGTTGCTCAAAAGTTTGCTTTATTTTTTCTAATGTATCTTCAATAGTTATATAATCATTAACACCAAAGTATACACTATAAGCCGGCCCCAATTTCTCTAAGGAATAATAGTCTGAGGTTTTTTTATCAAAATCTTCAAAAAAACGATCAAATACATCAGGCATCCAATACCAGGAAGGACCCATATCAAATGTAAAACCATCTCTCTTAAGTTGTCGCGCTCTGCCGCCTAGAGAACTATTTTTCTCAAAAACTGCTACTGAATTACCTTCTTTAGCAAGATAGCAAGCGGCAGCAAGAGATGAAAAACCTGAACCTAAAATGACGATTTTTTTTGACATATTTTATAGTTATAGAAGCTCCCTAAAAGCTGCTATAGATTTAATTAATTTTACATTTGATGGTAATTGATCTGTATCTGCATTTTGAACTAACCTACCTAAAAGAAATAGTGGAGCATCTTCATTTTCTAAATCTGTATTAAAATCTTGTGCAAATTTTGAAACTGATATTTCACTAGGTTTCACAGTTAAATACGAAACATAACAGGCATTGGTTTGATTATTCACCAAGTATTTTAAACTTTCTGTCGGAATACTTTGCCCCAGATAAATACATTTATATCCTTTGGAAACGATCTCATAATTCAAATACATTAAACCGAGATCGTGTATTTCATTTTCAGGTAGAAAAAGAATAAATGTTTTTGAAGTATTTATACTCTCAGTAGCATCTGTTCTTTCTATAAGTAAAAGTATTTTTTGCTTTATTAAATTACTTATAAAATGCTCGTGTGCAGGATTAACTACTCCGGCTTGCCATAAAAGACCAATTTCTTCTAACAGCGGAATAAAAATTTGAAAGAATATTTCTCTAAAGCTATATGTTTCTAAGAGACCATTGTATGTCTTCGTAAATAGCTTTTGATCAAAATTCATCATTGCTATTTTAAAGGAATTACGAGCATTGGCGTTGCAACCAAAATCACTATCCTCAACTATCGTCGCTACGAGATTGCCTATTTCTTCACTCGAATTTTCGGCGATCTTAGAAATTTTATAATCGTGATCAAGTAAGAATGCAACGTTGAGTAATTTGGTTAAATCTGGTAAGGAGTAGTATCTGATATTTGTTGCAGATCGCTCTGGTTTCAGTAAATTATATCTACGTTCCCATATACGTATTGTATGCGCTTTAATACCACTCAGGCACTCTAAGTCTTTGATGCTAAATGATGTTTTTACAGCGTTCATGTATAGATTTGCTCGTTGTAGCTAAGCAAATGTACAGTTTTGTTTAAAAGAAATCTGATTTTATTAGACAAAGGCGAGATTTTAGCATTCTCTTAAGAATTAATAGCTTCTCTAAAGGCAAATGCCAGCGCTTTTACTTGATTACTTCAGATTCTATATAAAAATCACGGTCGACTTCAAAGTCAGATATAGATGTATCAAATGATTGAGTTTTCCAGTCTGCAGTTGGATAGATCCAGTCGGTTGTTTGATTAACATTTACTTGAACAGGCATATCAAAATCTTCAACAATGTCTATATAACGGAATTTCAACGTGCTTCCATCGATTGCATATTCTAACTTAGGAATCATCGTGGTACGTAGATATTGTTCCCAAAACTGGGATAAGTTAATACCACTTTTTTCGCTTATGAAATTTTCAATCTGAGAAGTAGTAACTGTTTGATGATAAAATTCGGTATTCAAACCTCTTAATATTTCACGCCATTTTTCATCGTCTTCAATGAGTTGTCTTAGGGTATGCAAAATGTTTGCTCCTTTAAAATACATATCACCACTTCCTTCCTGATCTACACCATAAGTGCCAATAATGGGGCGGTCATTACGTATTGAACCTCGCATACCAATTACATAATCTGATGAAGCTTCTTTACCGTAATAATAATCAACAAAAAGATTTTCTGAATAAGTGGTAAAACTTTCGTGAACCCACATATCTGCAACATCTTTATTTGTAATATTATTCGCAAACCACTCGTGGCCAGATTCGTGAATGATGATGTAATCAAACTTTAATCCCCAGCCACTACCAGATAAATCTCTTCCGAGGTAACCATTAGAATAGCCGTTTCCATAAGTTACATTGCTTTGATGTTCCATTCCTAAATAAGGTACTTCTACAAGCTTGTACCCATCTTCGTAAAATGGGTAGGGTCCAAACCAATGTTCAAAAGCTTCAAGCATTTGCGGAACTTGTTTGAATTGTTCTTTTGCTTTCTCAAGATTTTCTTTTAGTACATAAAAATCAAGATCTAGAGTTCCTTTTTCACCCGTATAAGAACCAGAGAAGTGAGCATAATCTGCAATGTCTGCACTTATACCATAGCTATTAATTGGATTTTTAACTTTCCAGTTGTACGTTGAAGTTTCTTCAGTTGAGGAAGAGTCGACTAATCTACCATTACCGACTGCAACTAATCCTTTTGGGACAGTAATGTGAAAATCCAAGCCATCAACTTCGTCATAGGGTATATCTTTATTAGGCCACCACACAGAAGAACCAATTCCTTGATTTGCGTTTGCGGCAAAGGTATTTCCATTAGCATCTTCTTGCCAGGTCCAACCACCATCCCACGGTAATCGTTTTCCTTCAACCGGGCTTCCTTCAAATTTCAGTACAAGTTCATTAAGCTTTCCTTTCTTCTGCTTTTTGTCCAGTTTTATAAAATAAGCAGCTCCTTCATTTCTAAAGGATAATTCTTTCCCATCCTGAACAGCTGCCAGCAATTTC
The DNA here is from genome assembly GCF_004104375.1 of Leeuwenhoekiella aequorea. Taxonomy (GTDB): domain Bacteria; phylum Bacteroidota; class Bacteroidia; order Flavobacteriales; family Flavobacteriaceae; genus Leeuwenhoekiella; species Leeuwenhoekiella aequorea. The sequence continues at coordinate 161,771 of NZ_QOVM01000007.1, read as the reverse complement.
ATAGGTTCTTGCAAATCAATTTGAATAATTTGATGAGGCTTTAGGACTTTATAACTAACGACATTGACCCCTGTAATAAATTTTAATTCTGGCTTAACTTGAATCGTCAAATCATAATGTATTGCATCCCACCATTCTCGTTCTGGCGTAATACTACCTTTTAAAATGTCTTCTCTTGAATAGTGTGAAGGTGCAATTTGGGCTTTGGCACAACTACTAATTAAGAAAAAAAGTATACAAGTGGAAATGAAAAAATTAAGTTTTGCTTGCAGAATACAGTGGAAATGATAAGAAATACGAGACATTTAAAAATCTAAATTTATGAAAGGTAATAGTTATTATAATTGAAAATCTATTTGCTGAATATAGAAAATTCCGGCGTTTACCACCGGAATTTTCAGAATAAATTTATGTTTGAGTGTTTACTATTCTTTATCTCATTATGGCATTTGGAAAAACTACGGGACTCTCGTGACCATTTGCACCTACAGCTGCAACACCAAAGAATGAATTATCAATAACGATACCATCCAGCGTTGTTTGTGTAACATCACCTACATATCGATTGTGATCCCAGGTAGGTGAGGTTGTATCTCTCCAGTAAATTTTATAACCTACAGCGCCATCGACTTTGGTCCATTTCAGTTTTACATTTGCCTCTACAATCCCACCAATCTCTACAGTTTGTGGAGCAGGAGGAGCCCAGGCAAGACTAGCAAGGTTAATTGCATTGACAGCAGTAAGTTTAGCTGTATATGGAAAATTCACGTGTTCTACAGTATCACCATATTCAATACCATTTTCTACGCGAATATCCTGGTGCTGTTGGGTATAATTTTCGTGGGCTTCCATAATACGAATACCTGCAAAACCTAAATCGTTGAATGGTCGATGGTGTCCACCTCTCCCAAAACGGTCAAGACGATAAATCATCATTGGGTTCATTTCTGGCATATAATTAGAAACGGTTTTATGCACATAGCGTGCTAATTGGCGAGAATTGCCATCTACCTCACCACCATAAAATCTACGTGCATTACGTTGCTTTTCTGTCTCGTTTGCCGGTACGGGTTCTGAGAAAATTCTAAAATCACGATTGCTTATTACTCCGTCTACACCTTCAATATTACCTATCATATCGTTGTTAAGAATACCTATAACTTCCCAGCCATTCTTCTTGGCATAGTCGGCTAAGCCCTTACCACCAAACAGACCTTGTTCTTCTCCAGATAAACCTACATAAACAATACTATTCTCAAATTTATATTTAGATAAGACACGAGCAGCCTCCATTGTTCCGGCCATTCCGCTGGCATTATCATTAGCACCTGGAGCATCGGTTTCAAAATCCATAGTATCACTAGCGCGAGAATCTATATCTCCACTCATAATGATAAAGCGATTTGGATATTTTGTACCGCGTTGTATGGCAACAACATTTACCACATATGCCTCCTTAGGAATACGACTTCCCATATCTGGAGTAACTAGATCTTTCTGATAAAATACTTCAAGGCAAGACCCGCAATTTTTTGATGTCTTTTCAAAATCGTTTTTTATATAACGGCGCGCCGCGCCTATTCCTCGAGTTTCACTTACTGTATCACTAAACGTATTACGCGTTCCAAAATCTGCCAGTGCACGTACATCTATTTCAATGTTTGTAGCAGATACGGCATCAATAATTCCATAAATGCGTAAATCTGTTTCTGATGGTACATTGGTTTGCGCACTTAGTGATGTGATGCAAAATGTTAAAACAAGGGAATAAATGTATTTCATATAATTAATTGAATTTTAGATTAATCTTGAGCTGCAAACTTTTTGAGTAAATCACGTACACGTTCTGTGTCATCAACATAGAACTTTGCCGCAGTTTTCTGTAAACCTACCTTAATTGTATAAGCTTCATCAGGTAAATCCTGGAACATATATTCATCTGTCCAGTCATCACCTATTGCAAACTGAAAGGTATAATCTTTTTCAAATATATGCTTGGTAACAGCTTTTCCTTTGTGAATAGTACTGTTTTTAATTTCGAGAACTTTGTTTCCGTCAAGAACCCCCAAATCATTATTTGCTGAAAGCTCCTTTAATACAGAAGATAATTCTCCTGCTCGTATTTCACCTAGATCTGGATCTGCATTACGATAATGCCAAGCCAAAGAATAATTCTTTTCTTCAATAAAAGTACCTGCCGTGCGATCCACAAATTTTTCTAAAATAGGACGCACTGTATCCATCCAGTCATTTTTTAGATTTTCGGTAACTGCCCATTCACCACCTATAGGTCTTTTCCAAACGCCATGTTCAGCTATTAACGTGATAGGAATTTGTTGCCACCACGTGCCCAAAGTATGACGGTCACGACCACTAATAATTACAACTTCTGTATTTTCCTGCTTTTGAATAGTGTTTACTAATTCGAGTAGTTCTTCATCGGGACTAGCATCTTCAGGATTATTTACAAAAGCTCTTAGTGTACCATCATAATCCAAAAACAATATGCGCTTTTCAGAATTTTTATAAGCTTCCAGCATTTCACTTTCCTGCTTCTCTGTTATTTGTATCGCTTTTACAATATCAGACTTATGTTTTGTGTCTTGCAATGCAGTCATAAAATCATCAGCCCATTTTTCTACATTGTATCTTCGTAATCGCTTCTGTAGAAATTTGTTGCGTTTAATTTGTTCTGCTTTTGGCATTTCAATCGCTTGTTTCAACGTATCAGCAATTTCTTCAAAGTTGTTTGGGTTGATGATAAGTGCCTCACTCATTTCTTGAGCAGCACCTGCCATCTCACTTAAAATAAGTACACCAGTTTCATCAGTACGGGTTGCAATATATTCTTTGGCAACCAAATTCATCCCATCACGAATAGGCGTTAATAGAGCTATATCACAAGTGGTATACAAGTCAATTAGATTTTCAAAAGGCATTGATCTGTAAAAATACCAAATAGGAGTCCAGCTAACACTTGAGAACTTTCCGTTAATGCGACCTACAAGCTCATCAATCTCTTTTTTCAACAGTTGGTATTGAGGAACATTAGAACGTGACGGAACGGCTAGCATTACGAGACGAACTTTCTCTTTGAACTCTGGATATTTTTCTAGAAAATACTCATAAGCCCGTAATCTATTTGCAATCCCCTTACTATAATCAAGACGATCGATTGAAAGAATCATTTTTGCATCTGGAGTGGTATCAATGTGAATATCTAGTCTTCGTTGTAATTCTGATTGGTTTTTTGTTGCATCATGTTTAGCTGCGGCCTTTGAAAATTTGTTGTAATCGATACCCATAGGGTAGGAGTTTGCAGTAACAATGCGATCTTTCAAAGTGATCTCATTAAAACCTACCTCATGTCTTAAAATTCTGGATACCGAACTTAAAAAATGACGTTGATAATCATATGTATGAAAACCTATTAAGTCTGATCCTAATAGACCTTTCAAGATCTCCTCTCTCCATGGAAGCGTACGAAATACTTCATAAGAAGGGAAGGGAATGTGTAAGAAGAAGCCTATTTGAACATCTGGCCTTTTCTTTTTTATTAATGCTGGTAAAAGCATAAGTTGGTAATCGTGAACCCATACTGTATCACCTTCTTCAATATTATCAAGAACAACCTCAGCGTATTTCTCATTTACCGTAACATAGCTCTGCCAACTTTCTTTTTCAAATTCTGTAAATTCCATAAAGTAGTGGAATAGAGGCCAGATAGTGCGGTTGGAGAAACCGTAATAGAATCCGTCAATATCTTCTTTGGTAAGAGATACGGGAATACATTGTTCTTTTATAGTCGCCTCAATAACATCATCGAGGAGATTCGCAGGTATTTCTTCTTCGGTTAGACCTGTCCAGCCTATCCAAACTCCATTACTGTCTTTATGAACAGATTTCATACCTGTCGCGAGACCACCTACACTGGGAGTAGCGTGAACAGTTTTATTTTCAATTTGTAGTTGTAATGGAAGCCTATTTGAAATAATGATAGTTTTGCTCATAAATTCAGGAGATAGCGGATTAAGTTTTTAGTAATGCTTAAATTTCGGAAAACAATAAGTTTTAGACCTCAGGTTTAATAGAACTTTAGAATTTAAAATACTTTATGGATAATTTGAATTATGGAATTATAGGAAATTGTAGAAGTGCTGCACTTATATCTGATAAGGGATCAATAGACTGGTGTTGTTTACCCATTTTTGACTCGCCTTCTGTTTTTGCAAAACTACTCGATGAAGAAAAGGGAGGATTTCAAAGTTTTGAGGTTTCCGCAGACTATACAATAACTCAAAAATATATGTGGGATACAAACATTTTGCGGACTATGTATGATAATGGGGAAGATGCATTTGAAGTTTTTGACTTTATGCCGCGTTATGAAAAACCAGACGGAAAGTATTATGCACCACCAGATATTATTCGCTTTGTGCGTCTTGTAAGGGGTAAGCCGTCATTTATTTGCAAGTATGAGCCTAAATTAGAATATGCCCGTAATAAAACTATTACAGTTAATAAAGAAGATTATTTAGAAAGTTATACTGAAGAAGGAAAATATGATTCCTTATATTTTTATACAGATTTAAATAAGGAAGACGTTCTGCAAGGAAAAAAAATAGATCTTACTTCTAATATTTATATCCTGATCTCCTATCACGAGAAATTGATGGAACAATCTCTGGATCGAGCCTATTTAAAATTTCAGCGAACTAAAGTTTATTGGATGAACTGGGCAGACAAAACCACTAAATACAGCCGATATCAAAAGGAAATTATGCGAAGTGCTTTAACCTTGAAAGCACTCACGTTTGAGAAATCTGGAGCAGTACTTGCAGCGGCTACTACTTCATTGCCAGAAACCATAGGAGAAGTGCGTAATTGGGATTATCGATTTTGTTGGGTACGTGACGCATCCATGGTAATACGTGTGATATCTAGTTTGGGACATACTAAGTCCGCCCGTAAATTTCTTCAATTTATTATTGACACGTTACCAGATAAAGATGAGAAAATGCAAATTATGTATGGCATTAATGGAGAGAAAACTTTAACCGAAGAAACTTTAGATCATCTTTCTGGCTATAAAAATTCATCACCGGTACGTATAGGTAATGCGGCTTACATACAAAGACAGAATGATATTTATGGTATTTTAATGGAGGTAATTTACCAGCAATTTCTGCAGTTTGAAACTACACTTGATAATAGCGAAGAACTGTGGATGGTAATTTTAGGTATAGTAAAAATAGTTAAGCAACACTGGAAGGAAGCCGATAAAGGTATTTGGGAATTGCGTACAGAAGATAGACACTTTACATTTTCAAAATTACTTTGCTGGGTAGCAATCGACCGTGCAATAAAAATTGCGTGTGTTTTAGAACGTGGCAATCTGGGTGAATGGGAAGAACTGCGCAAAGAGATTCACGATGATATTTGTAAGAACGCGTGGAGCGAAGAGAAGCAAGCTTACACCCAATCATATGGTTCAAAAGATTTAGATGCATCCACCTTGCTTATGGAACAATATGGATTTCTGGATGCAAATGATCCGCGATATATATCTACTGTTCAGGCCACAGAGCGTGAATTGTGTAAAGATGGTTTGATGTATCGCTATAGAAATAATGATGATTTTGGAGAGCCTAATTCGTCGTTTACAATATGTACTTTTTGGCTAATTGATAGTTTGTATAAAATAGGAGAGGAGGAAAAGGCGATTAAGTATTTTGACCAATTATTATCGTACAGTAATCATCTCGGACTCTTTAGTGAAGATATAGACTTCAAAACAAAACGTCTTTTAGGTAATTTTCCGCAGGCATATTCACATCTGGCTCTTATTGAAACTGCTGCTAATTTCTCTAAGAATAGTACAAAAGAAGATCGTTTTAAGCCTATAGTTTATTAATGTCTAGATAAAAAAAAACCGGTCTCAAGACCGGTTTTTTTCTTTAATAGCGTGCCTGCATAATACGTTTCATACTTACATCTTCATAATTACGTTTGACAAATGCGAGAGCGGTTTTTACAATTTGTCCCATAGATTGTGCGCGTCTAAATTTCATATCCATCGTATACTCATAAAGTTGACCACGTAAGTTGTGTAGATTTTCTTCACTAGATATGGTGTCTTGGCTCATACATTTAAGTAACCTCCTCAATCTGTTTTTTGAAGTTATAATTCGTTTGGCAAGTACAGCACGTTCTTCTTCTCGATATTGCTCTATAGATTTATCTCTAAGTCTACTAGAAACAAGCTCAACCATTTTAAAATTCTCTTTAAAAATATGCGGTTTGTATACTTTATAATTCCCTTCAAAGCATTGTTGGTCAAAGTCGATAGCTCTTATTTTATACTTAATATGATCAAAATCGTGGGTAGGAATTACTACATAATTATAAGAACGCATATCTCCCAGAAGTAATATCATACAACGTTCATTAAATTTCACAAATTCCTTTGCTAATTGCGCTTTACCTACATCATCACATTTATCTAAATATTCTGATATAAATACATCGCCGGGAATACCTACAATGTGCTCCTCAATTAATGTGTCTTTATAAACCAGGAAGTTAATACGGTTAGGAGATAAAATATGCTCGAGATCTAGCCCATATACACGGCTGGCATCTGCTTTTTTTACATAAAAATATGTGTAGTTGTCATTGTAAATATTATTAATCTTTATTCTGAAAGGTTTTGAATTGCCAAAAGTGCAGTAGTCAATTGCCGCAACTTTTAAAAACGGAAGCATACTTTCACTACCATCGGAATGCAATATAGTATAGACCTTCTTTAAACTCTCTTCTAACTCTACACGTTCAAATTCTGAGTAATAAACGCTTATCCACAGTGTATCATTATCGTTTTTGTCATAGATATTTATTCCGCCAGAGAACCGAAGCAGGTCTTCATAAAATACCGGTATTTTAATTTCCCTATTATATTTAGTTAAATACTCTTTTAGAGTATTGTTAATAGGATAAGTGGGTTTTTTACGTGACATCAATTTGTCTTCCATAACTAAGAGGGATTTTTACAAAGGTACTAAGAGCTGTAACAAAACAAGTATAAGATCGTCTTGTTAAAGAACGCTAATCTTAAAATTACGCTTTTGAATACAATTCTTACCCTTAAAAATCTCACTAAGCATTACGGAAAAGTAAAAGCTGTAAATGATCTGAGTTTTACCATTGAAAAAGGAAACGTCTACGGGATTTTAGGACCTAATGGTAGTGGTAAGTCCACAACCTTAGGTATGGTTCTCAATGTAGTTAATGCGACTTCCGGAGATTTTAAATGGTTTGATGGAAACGATACCACACATAACGCATTAAAAAAGGTAGGAGCAATAATTGAGCGACCTAACTTTTATCCCTATATGACTGCAGCCCAAAATCTTAAGTTGGTTTGTACGATTAAAGATGTGGATCCAAAAAAAATAGAGGAAAAATTAGAGGTTGTTCATCTTCTTGATAGAAAAGATAGTAGGTTCAGTACCTTCTCTTTAGGAATGAAGCAGCGATTAGCGATCGCGTCTGCCTTATTAAATGATCCCGAAATATTAATTCTTGATGAACCTACTAATGGTTTAGATCCGCAGGGAATTCATCAAATACGAGAAATTATAAAAAATATAGCCTCTGGCGGAACCACTATTCTATTAGCATCGCATTTGCTCGATGAGGTTGAGAAAGTTTGTTCCCACGTGGTGATTATTAGAAATGGTGTAAAATTATATTCTGGCCCTGTAGATGAACTTAATGCAAGTCACGGTTTCTTTGAGTTGCGCTGTGAACGCCAACAAGATTTAATATTAGCACTAGAAACGCATCCCGATTTTTCATCTTTAAAAGAAGAAAATGGATTGATCACTGCCTTCTTGAAAAATCCGCTTTCTGCCGAAGCATTAAACAGTTACTTATTTCAGAAAAATATCGTTCTTTCTCATTTAGTTATGCGTAAAGAAAGTCTTGAAGAACAATTTTTACAACTTACTGCCAACCTAAACTAAACATCCGGATGTTACGATTACTTTCAATAGAATTTTACAAACTTAAACACAGTCGATCTTCAAAAGTTTTAAGTATAGCTTACTTTGTGATTCTGTCATTTATCGCGCTTATCGCTTCTATCGAGTTCAATCTGGGTGATATACAGATACGTATTGCAGATCAGGGGATTTTTAACTTTCCATTTATTTGGCACTTTAATACCTGGGTGGCATCTACCTTAAAATTCTTTTTGGCGATTGTTATTGTTTCTATGATTTCTAATGAATATAGCAACCGTACGTTAAAGCAGAATTTAATTGACGGCTTGAGCAAGAAAGAATTTATGCTTTCGAAGTTTTATACAGTTGTTGTATTTGCGCTGCTTTCTACGCTGTTTATGTTTATAATGACGCTTATCCTTGGTTACTCATTTTCAGATTATACCGAGTTTAGTATTGTTACTCGTGAGATGGAATTTCTATTGGCGTATTTTTTAAAATTAGTTGGTTTCTTTTCGTTTTGCTTATTCTTAGGCGTGTTAGTTAAGCGTTCTGCATTTGCACTCGGCTTTCTATTTGTCTGGTGGATTTTTGAAAATATTTTTTATGGTATTTTGAGATGGAAAGGAAGTGCTGAACTGGCAGATAGTATCGTTCAGTTTTTTCCTTTAGAGGCAATGAAAAATTTAATTAATCTCCCTTTTCAGCGTCTTAATTTTATTGAAGCAGCAGCAAACCAACTGCAGGCAGATATACAAATAGATTATGCATTGCATTGGTATGAAGCACTAATCGTTTTGGTATGGATATTCCTATTCATTTATGGTGCTTACGCCTTGCTTAAGAAGCGTGATTTGTAATAATTTATCACTTAATCTCTTTTCTTATTCTGTTACCGAAAGTTTTTTCATTTGTGCTGATAATGGTCTAAATTAGGCGAAATTTGATGCCTCTTGAAAAAAACTACCTTACAAAGAATATTTTTCTGTTTACTTCTTATCTGCTCAGTTTTAAAACTACACGCACAAGGACAAGCTAATAATTGGTATTTTGGAGGAAATGCTGGTCTTAATTTTAGCAGTTCTACTCCCACAGTTCTTAATAATGGAAAATTGTCGACTCTAGAAGGAAGCGCCACAATTAGCGATGAAAACGGCGCTTTGTTATTTTATACAGATGGCACAACGGTATACAGATCAGATCATTCGATGATGACTAATGGTGATAATTTGTACGGCAATCCATCGAGTACTCAATCTGCCATTATAATTCCTCAACCTAACACACCGGGAATCTATTACATTTTTACGATAGATACTCGCGTGCGTCAAACAGATCCTAACGAGGGCTTAAATTATAGTGTTGTTAGTTTTAATTCAGATCCATTGGGAGAGGTTACTTTAAAAAATAGAAAGCTTCTCAATTATTCATCAGAAAAATTAAGTGCGGTTATTAAAAGTTGTGTTACAAACAGCGTTTGGATGGTGACATTTTCAAGTACTAGTGGTAATGAGGATTTTTTGACCACACTATATGCTTATGAAATTAATAGCAGCGGTTTACAAACAAGTCCGGTTAAAACTAACTTAAGGATTTCGATTGAGGATCACCGAGGAAATTTAAAATTTTCTCCAGATGGTCAAAAAATTGCTCTGGCAAATATGGAAGATGGTTTATTTTTGGCGGATTTTGATCCAGCGACAGGTTTAGCCAATAATGTGAATCAATTGGCTATAAACGGCCGCAACACTGCTGCGTACGGTGTAGAGTTTTCTCCTAACAATAATTTTTTATATTTAAATAGTTCTAATAATAATAACGATCCTCTTCCCGTAGGTCATTATTCTTCATTAATTCAATATGATTTAACCGCATTAGACATTTCAGCAAGTCAAGTACTGCTTGACCAACAAAGTTATTTTAGGGGAAGTTTGCAACTAGCTCCAAACGGTAAAATTTACAGAGCGCTGAGTTTAGCTTATGATGTTGGTATACCTTATTTAGGAGTTATTGAAAATCCCAACAACTCTGGCGTTGCAAGTAATTACAAAGATAAAGCTGTAAATCTCGGATCTGGTATAAGTTATCAAGGATTACCTCCTTTTAATCAATCATTGTTTAATGAATTAGATATCATTCAAAATAACGAGGATACTAAAAAACTCGCATTGTGTGAAGGAGATAGCTATATTTTGAAGTACGAAGCAGTACCTGGAGCAACTTATAGCTGGTATTTAAATGGAACACAGATTCCTTCGGAAACGAACTTCTTTTTAAATATTAGTCAAAAAACAGGCGTCTCCCTGCCTTATACCGAAAACTATGAATTTAGATTAGATCCTAATGATGGCAGTTGTGAAAAAATTGGATATGCTGAGGTAACCTATTATGCCTTGCCTGTTGCTAATGGGGGCTCTAGATTAGTGCAGTGTGAAGATGCAGCTAATGCAGATGGTTTGAGTGTATTTAATCTTTCTGAGGCAGACGAAGCTTTTCAGGCCGGGGATCCTAATTTAGTTATTACGTATCATCCTAGCTTCACACAGGCAATTTTAGGAATAGATGCTATAGATCCCATAGGATATGAAAATAAATCTCCTTCAGAAATACTATACGCAAAGATTACTAATCCCGCAGGTTGTTCAATTGCCGCAGCACTTAATTTGAGTGTTAGTAGTACCGCGGCCTCTTCAGGATTATTAGAAAATTGTGATCTTAGCGATACCGGTTTTTCAGAATTTAATTTAAGGGATGCAGATTCACAAATGATTGGAGCTAGCACAGGTGCTCCAGATGTGTTTTATTATTTAACAGAACGTGGAGCTCTTTTAGAAGATCCTAACGAGCTATTACCTATTAGATATACAAACGCCACTCAGAATTTTCAAACTATTTATGCACGCGTAGAAAATGCTAATGATTGTTATGCAATTAGTAGTCTAGATTTACAAGTAAATACAAGACCTAATTTTACTCTTCCTGATGAAGCTTTTTATTGTGTTGCTTTATTCCCAGAATTACAAACCTACAGTCCAGATTATTCAAATTTAGACACTTCAAGAAGTTATACATATCTCTGGTTACCAGAAGGACAAACAACACCAGATTTGCAAACAAATTTAACTGGAGACCATACATTACGCGTAACCGATGCTTTAACGGGATGTTATAGAGAACTTACATTTACAATTGATCGTAAAGAAGCAGCCATAATCGAGGATATTGCAGTAACAGACGCTAGTGAGAATAATACAGCTGTAATTACTATTTCTGGTAGTGGAGCTTATGAATTTACATTAGACGATCCTATAGGTCCTTATCAAGATGACAATAAGTTTTTCGGTTTATTACCTGGTTTTCATACGGTTTATGTACGTTCAAAAGAAGGTTGCGGAATTGTTGAAAAGCAATTTAGCATAATCGGTTTTATGAAGTATTTTACACCTAACGGTGATGGTTACCACGACACTTGGCAGGTGCAGGGAATAAGTGATATGGTACAACCCGGAACGGTCATTAGAGTATTTGACAGGTATGGTAAATTGCTCAAAGAACTTAATCCATTAGGCTCTGGGTGGGATGGTACATTTAGAGGAGAGAATTTACCGTCCGGTGATTATTGGTTTGATGTTCTTTTAGAAGACGGCAGAATATTTAAATCACATTTCACTTTAAAGCGCTAAATACTTTTCATATTAGGATGGAGAAAAACTTTAAGTTTCTCCTAAGACATATTGCACCTAAGCTGTATCTCAAATAGTTTAATTTTGTAATTATCCTAAAAGGAGAGTCAGTATTAATTGCATTAATTTTTCATTAATATCTGACTGGATTAGCAGTAACGTGCTTAATAAATAATCTTGATATTTTGAAATTCAATATACATTCAGAGTTTAAACCAGCTGGTGATCAACCCGGAGCCATAAAACAATTAGTTGAAGGTCTCGAGGCTGGCGAACATTACCAAACTTTGCTGGGAGTTACCGGGAGTGGTAAAACCTTTACCGTCGCAAATGTGGTTCAGGAAGTACAAAAACCCACATTAGTTTTAGCTCATAATAAAACGTTAGCAGCACAGCTTTACAGTGAGTTTAAAGCTTTCTTTCCTGAAAATGCGGTAGAGTACTTTGTTTCTTACTACGATTATTACCAGCCAGAGGCATATATACCGAGTTCTGGTACATACATAGAAAAAGATTTATCGATTAATGAAGAGATAGAAAAATTACGATTAAGCACGACTTCCTCCCTGTTATCTGGAAGGCGCGATATTATTGTGGTTGCGTCAGTTTCCTGTTTGTATGGTATAGGAAATCCTGTAGAATTTCAGAAAAATGTAATTAGCATTGAAAGAGATATGGTTATTTCTCGTACGCAATTGCTTAAACGATTAGTTCAAAGTTTATATAGCCGTACTACAGGGGATTTTAACCGCGGAAACTTCAGAATTAAAGGAGATACTGTAGATATCTTTCCGGGTTATGATGATCACGCATTTAGAGTGCATTTTTTTGGTGATGAGATTGAAGAGATTGAAGCTTTTGATGTTACAACTAATGAAATACTAGAAAAGTACAGTCGCTTGAATATCTATCCTGCAAATATGTTTGTGACCAGTCCCGACAGATTACAGGGGGCTATAGATATGATAGGATCTGATATGGTCAAGCAGGTTGAATATTTTAAAGAAATAGGAAAGCATCTTGAAGCTAAGAGACTTGAAGAGCGAACAAATTTTGATCTTGAAATGATTCGCGAGTTGGGGTATTGCAGTGGTATTGAAAATTACTCACGCTATCTGGACGGTAGAGAACCCGGTACGCGACCTTTCTGCTTATTAGATTATTTCCCTGATGATTATTTGATGGTTGTTGATGAGAGTCACGTAACTGTTTCTCAGGTAAGTGCGATGTACGGTGGAGATCGTAGTCGTAAAGAAAATCTGGTAGAATATGGCTTTAGGTTACCGGCTGCGATGGATAACAGACCATTAAAATTTGAAGAATTTGAGCAACTACAAAATCAGGTTATTTATGTAAGTGCAACACCTGCAGATTATGAATTACAAAAGTCTGAAGGTACGTATGTAGAGCAAATTATACGCCCTACAGGTTTATTAGATCCTATTGTTGAGGTAAGACCGAGTCTTAATCAAATAGACGATCTTATTGAGGAGATAAGCAAGCGAGTTGATAAAGATGAGCGTACACTTGTAACTACTCTTACAAAACGTATGGCTGAGGAATTAACAAAATACCTGACTCGTGTAAATATAAGAACCCGCTATATTCACTCTGATGTAGATACACTTGAGCGTGTTGAAATTATGTCGGATTTGCGAAAAGGTATATTTGATGTACTTGTAGGAGTTAACTTATTACGTGAAGGTCTTGACTTGCCAGAAGTATCGCTAGTAGCAATTCTGGATGCCGATAAAGAAGGTTTTTTAAGAAGTAACCGTTCTCTCACTCAAACAATAGGTCGGGCTGCCCGTAATATTAATGGTCTTGCTATTATGTATGCAGATAAAATTACGCGCAGTATGCAAGAAACTATAGATGATTCTAATTATAGACGACAGAAACAGATTAATTTTAATGAGAAGCACGGATTAAAACCTATTGCAATTAAAAAATCTCTGGATAGCGCACTGGCTAAAACAGATAAATTTAAGCAAGAGGCTCAGGAACTTTTAAATTTAGCAGCAGAACCAGAAACTACGTATATGAGTAAACCAAAGCTCGAACAACTTATACGCGATACTCGTAAAAAAATGGAAGCTGCAGCTAAGGAACTTGACTTTATGGAGGCTGCCAAACTTAGAGATCGAATTAAAACCTATCAGGATCAAGTAAAAGAACTTGCTTAATTACAAGCAAAAAAAAACCGAATCTGAAAAGATTCGGTTTTTTTAAATTTAAGCTTTTGATTTTTGTTCTTTATTGAAGTAAACCAAATAGTAATACATTTGGCGCTCTTCATCCCATCCCTTTTCTACAAATTTCTCTGCACTTTCAGGATTTATAAAGTCTAATTTAATCTGAATGTGTGTGTCGAGTTCGATAACACTTTTAATTTTTTTACGGGCTGCAGTAACCGCAGTATTGGCAATAGGAAATGAAGTAAGATCTTCAATTTTATATTTAGGAGCTTTTTCTAACTTGTAGTTATTAAATTCAGGAATTAGTGCTGGGTTTTCCATTACTTCGTTCATAAAGTTTTGCTCTACAAACTCATCATTTTTTGCAAAATGGTTAACAGCACGATTCATAAACATTACCTCTTCTTTTTTATCTTCTGCGGGTAATACAACGTCTTTGGCAAAGTCCTGGCAGAACTTTAAATACTTCTTAGTATAAAAGTTCTCATCGGCAAGCATATCAACTCCCAGAAAGTTTTCTAGCCAATACTTGGTGTCATAACGATTAGAATCACTAGAAAGAATTTTATAGCCGTTTTCTCCATTTTTGTTGAAGATAAGGCAGCCTTTGTCTAGTTTGCTAAGGTTAACACCTTGTTCTAATTGCATATTCAAATTACTTTCTGCTTCTTCAAATTGCAGAAAATCTTGTTTTAATTCAGATTTGAATATACCTACAGCATCTACTTTTTCATTATCAAGCATTACATTTTCTAGGTGTGCTACATAAACTTCGCCGGCTTTAATATGCGGGTGACTTGATTGCTCATAAAGAAGTGAGGCAATTTCACTCGATATTTTATGTGAATCTGCAGGATTTGCAAAAAGAGATGTAATCAAATTGTACAGAGAATGAAATTCTAAATCTGATTCATGAACAAACTGGTAATAATTTTCTTCTTTCTCGCGAAATGGCTTAAAAAAAAATTCTTTTAATAGGGGTGTGATTTCGTCATTTAGAGCGTAACGCTCTTTAGATATAAAAGCGCCTTCACTACGACTTTTATTACCAATACGATGAATAGAAAGTGATTCTATTTGCGTAGAATATAAATTGATCATTAATTAAGTTTAATTGTTAGCACACGCATCAAAATTTTGAACTTTGGATTTAATTCCAATTCTCATCAAAATCGAGACCTTCATAATCTTCAATATCGTAATCATCATCAAACGGATCGTCATCGTCATCAAAGTCGTCCGCATCCTGGTCGCTCTCCTCTCCAGAGAAATCTGTTTCTGGTGCTTGCGCAGGAATTTGACCGAACACATACATCAGATTAGGATAAGATACACTCTCGTCGGGCTCTGTGATTTCTGCTAACTCTACAAAAAACGTCCATAGGTTAAAAAAGTCATAGACATAAATCATACGCGTCTGATCTTGATTAAGCATTTGCTCAAGAGAAGTGTCCTGCATCGTTCTGAGTGGCACTTCTGCATCGCTCATATCAAATAATGCGATTTCCTCACCTTGTGTCCACTCATCATCACTTACATAAAATGAGGCCATCTCTGTACCATCAAAACCAAAACTTTGGGTGATGCTATTATGTAAATCTTCAAAGCTTGCAGATTGTTCTATTTCTATGTCTCTAAAAATATCTTCTTCGGTATCTAAAATGATGCGAAAACGGTAAATCATAACGTGTAATTTTATAAATACATAGCTTATTAAGCTTAGGTATTCAAATCTTTAAATGTGAAATAATTGACATCAAGGCAATGCCTCAAACCCTCTATTAGGGTGCTGGCAAAGATACAATTTAGACTAGAGTCGTGGTATTATGCACCGTTTTTTCTTTAAATGCAGTAAGTAGAATATAGTACTGAATTCCAAATAAAACAGAGGCAATTACTAAATGTAAAGGTTGAGATAGAAAAGGGAAATCTAAGTAATACATTAAAATACCGGTAAGTATCTCCAGACATATTAATAGAACCACCCAATTAAACGAACTATGACCCAATCCTTTTTTTCTGTTTCTCTGAAATAACCATGCGTTTAATAAAAATACAATCACTGAAAAGGAGCGGTGTATGTAAAAGGTAAGCTCCGGTCTTTCTAACCATAATGATTTAGCGGCGTAACCTACATTATCTATAGTATCATCTACGTGCTGTCGTACTTGTGTACCTAATATTATTTGAACCAGTGTAAGCGCCAGAGCAACTAACATTCCAGTTTTAAACGACGCATCATATTTAAATTTTAAGCTGTGTTCTGTAGCCTCGTAAAGCATATAAATTAGCAATGCAACTATAATAAGTGCGATTACCATATGTATTGTAATACGCACAGGAGATAGTACAGAATACACTACAGTTGCGCCTATCCACCCTTGAAAACCTATTAGAAGGACAGCAATGATAGAGAGTGTAATACGCTTTTTGTTACGCTCTTTAAATAGAGCAGCTCCCAGCATAACTAAAAATGCAAGTCCGGCTAATGCTCCAAACAATCTGTTCACATATTCTATCCACGTATGCCAGGGATTAAAAACTGCATAATCGTGTTTGTCATATCCATTCCAGTTTTTTGCTTCAAAGGCGTTACTCGTGTTGAAATCTTCTTTGGCTATTCGCAATGACTCATCAAAAATAATAACCTGACCTTTTTTGTAAGATTGATTTGCATGCCAGTCTAACTGACTTTGCTCTGTAGGTGGAATTATGTATCCAAAACATTTTGGCCAGTCTGGACATCCCATTCCACTACCTGTCATACGCACTACAGCCCCAGCTATTATTACCAGATAAACCAGAATTAAGGCTACTATTATCGATTTTCTATACATTGGATATCTAGGAATTAGTTACCACTTCTAAGCCTAATTCTGCACCTTTTTGAAGCATAAATTTATGCGCAGCACTATATTCATTAGGAATCTCACCTTCTAGAATAGCTTCTTTAATCGCTTCTTTAATTAAACCAATTTCCCGAGATGGTTTTAAAGAAAATGTTTTCATAATTTCTTCTCCGCTTACTGGTGGTTGAAAATTACGAAGGTGATCCCGCTCTTCAACTTCAACAATTTTAGAGCGCACAGTTTTAAAATTATTGTGATATCTACGGAAACGTTTCGGGTTCTTTGTAGTAATATCTGCTTCACAGAGTGTCATTAATTCTTCGAGATTATCTCCCGCATCAAAAATGAGTCTTCTTACTGCGCTGTCTGTTATGAAGTCTTCAGCAATCACAATAGGTCGCGAACTCATCAAAACTAATTTCTGAACGAGTTTCATCTTATCATTAAGCGGCATCTTTAAGCGCTTAAAGAGTTTATAGACCATTTTTGAGCCTACAAATTCGTGACCGTGAAATGTCCAGCCTATTTTTTTATCAAAACGCTTTGTTGGAGCCTTACCTATATCGTGTAATAATGCTGCCCATCGTAACCAAAGGTCTGAGGTATTTTCAGAAATATTATCCACAACTTCTAATGTGTGGTAAAAGTTATCTTTATGCTTCTGGCCCTCTTTCTCTTCAATACCTTTTAAAGCTGTAAGCTCTGGCAATAGGAGCGGGAGTAATCCTGTTTTTTCTAAAAGCAGAAAACCTTTTGAGGGTTTTGTACTTAGCATAATTTTATTGAGCTCATCGACAATGCGCTCATTTGTAATTATTTTTATACGCTCCTTATTTTCAGTAATGGCATCAAGCGATTTACGGTCAATTGTAAAATCTAATTGAGTTGCAAAACGAATCGCCCGCATCATTCTGAGTGGATCATCACTATATGTGATATCGGGATTTAGCGGAGTTCGTATAAGCTCGCGTTCTAAATCAATAATACCATCAAAAGGATCAATTAGATTTCCGAATGTAGCTTTATTTAAGCTGATAGCTAACGCATTAATCGTGAAATCTCTCCTGTTTTGATCGTCTTCCAGACTACCGTTTTTAACCACAGGGTTACGGCTGTCTTCTGTATAAGATTCTTTACGCGCACCTACAAATTCAACCTCAATATCTCCATCACGAAGCATAGCGGTACCGTAGGTTTTAAAAACTTGTACTTTAGGCTTATGTTTTAGTAAAGAAGCAACTTTCTTAGCAAGCTCAATACCGCTTCCTACTGCTACGATATCTATATCTTTTGCAGAGCCACGGTTTAGAAGAAAGTCACGCACATATCCACCTATCACGTAGCTTTCTAATGCTAATTCTTCAGAAGCTTGTGAGATTACATCAAAGATTTTAGGCTTTAAGGCTTCCGGATATTTGGGGATTGACATGTAGTATTATTTTCGTAAAATCTCAACCTGACCGTTATTTTTCAACTTGATAATTGTCGAAGATTTGGTCGATTTATGTTTGCGTTGCAAATTTACGATATAGTCTACTCCCTCCAAAATAGGCTGGGATATTTCTGGATAACGCATAGGGGTTTTTTCACCGCTAATATTTGCCGATGTAGAAACTAATGGTTTTCCGAGCTTTTTAATTAATGCCTTGCAAAATCCATCTTCAACAACACGTATTCCCAGAGTATTGTCTTCCGCAACTAGATTTTCAGCAATGCGAATAGGATCATCATAAATTATTGTTGTAGGCTGATCTGCATATTTTAAAATACTATAAGCGATCTCCGGAATATTTTCTATATACTGATTCAGCATTTTAAAGTCACTTACAAGACATATCAGTGATTTGCTTTCAGCGCGTTTTTTTAAAGCAAAAATTTTATCTACCGCTTCAGCATTAGTAGCGTCGCAACCTATTCCCCATACCGTATCGGTAGGGTAGAGCAAAAGTCCACCTCTTTTAAGTATGGTTAAAGATTCATTTACTTCATCAATAATATTCTGTTCGTATCGTTTAGCGGCCATAAAAATGATAAATTGAGCTAGGTCTTAACTTTTTTGTAAAAGTCGGTATTTATTTTCCTTTTGTGAATTAAATCACCAGCGTAATTGAGAGGTCTTAATGGAAGAAAAGAAGAATGCTTTGGTTACTCTTAAATAAATTGACTTTATGATAAGACCTTTTTATAAACTGCCAGATAGTTACGTGCTGTTTCATTCCAATTAAAGGTGTTTGCGTGATCTTTAACGCGCTTAGAAAAATCAGGATCATTATCGCTTTTTTCCATACCCGCAAAAAAGATTTGAGCCATATATTCGGGATCATAATGGTCCCAGTAAAATGCATCGCGACCACCTATTTCGGGAAGGGATGTATTATTTGACATAAAAACAGGTTTACCAAAGGTCATTGCCTCAATTGGAGGGATGCCAAAACCTTCTCTAAGAGACGGAAATACAAATGCTGTACAATTTTTCATATAGTATTTCTTGTCCTCATCGCTTACTTTTCCCGTTATATGCACGCGATTTGTAAGATTTAATTCTGCAATAAGCGTCAACAGTTCTTTGTAATAGGGCTTATCTGAATTGCCGGATAAGATCAAATCATAGTCTGGAAGATAAGCTAGCATTTTAACTAAAGAGCCAAAATTTTTGCGTTCTGTAAATTCTCCAATACTGTATAAATAGTTTCGTACAGGCAAAAAAGAAGGTTTATGCGTTTCAGGTAGTTCAGAATTTAAGATGGTATTTCCATTGTAAATAACATATTCTGGCACCTTCGGAATTTTAAAGTGTTCCCGTGTATGCTTCTGGACAAATTTTGAAATATATATTATAGCACTGCATCTATTTAGCTTGTCAATAAATCTTTGCTTTGATTCATTATCACCTTTTTCATCAATAAAATGAATATCGTGAACGGTCATTACATAGGGAATTTTATGACGAGGTTCAATTTTGATATTTTGATTTAAAGAGTGCCAAAGATCATAACGCTTTGCTATCCTGAACAAAGGATATCTTGTTATCGACTTATACTTTTTATAATTAAAATGGGAACCGAATTCATCTTTAAGTTTAGAGAAATCCTTAGCATGAAGTGTAAATTCAAATTCTGGATCATTAATTGAATAAAGTGCTTTAATCAAATGGTAATTAAACTGACCAAAACCAAAATATGGATTCTTGATATTGTGTGATTCTAAAAAAATTTGCTTCATTCTAAATAGCTATCCCGTTTGAGTACTCGTATAATTAAAACTATTTTTGCTGTCTAATTTGAGTTATGAAAATCGTCGTTGACAAAAGTCATAAAAATAGTCTTATAGAACTACAAGCCTTACTCGAAAATTTTGAGCAACAGGGTAGAATGCTTTCTGATGGTTCCCGCAATCAGATAAAAATATTTCAGTTAGACCGTGACGAGGTGGCTATAAAAGCCTTTAAAGTTCCTAATTTAATCAACAAAGTTGCTTACAAGTTCTTAAGAAAGTCAAAAGCTCAACGTTCATTTGAGTATGCTCAGCAGCTATTGAGCAAAGGAGTTTTAACTCCTAAGCCTATAGCATATGCAACTGAAGAATCCGTTTTATTTTTTGGAAAAAGTTTTTATATCTGTGACAATTTAAATGCCGACTTAACTTATAGAAAACTTATTGAAGACAAAAATTATCCTAATCGCACACAGATTCTTAAAGCATTTACACAATTTACGTTTAGAATGCACGAACAGGGAATTCACTTCTTAGATCATTCTCCCGGAAATACATTAATTGTAAAAAAAGAGAAGGGTTATGATTTTTATCTTGTCGATTTAAATCGAATGGAGTTTGGTGATCTGGATTTTGAGACCCGAATGCGAAATTTCAGCAGACTTACGCCTCATAAAGAGATGATCGATATTATGGCTACGGAATATGCAGCACTCGGCGGTTACGATCTTCTCAAAACAAAATCCAGTATGTGGAGCTATACTACCGAATTTCAACAGAAGTTCTACCGAAAAAAAGCTTTAAAAAAGAAGTTGAAATTCTGGAAAACTAATTAGTCGAGACCACGTTTTTCTAGCCATCCATAAACTAATTGTTGAAACTTTTGAAAGCTATAAAGATAACTTAGCGCATAGCCATCTTTTCCTTTTAAGGCATTTCCCTTCAATAGATAATACTTTATAAAAGTTAGTTTAGGCAATAACAAAAAGCTAAAGTAACCTAACATTGGTTTTTTAATAGGGTGTGAGTGCGCATAAGTGTTTAAAGACAAGCTAAAGCTATCATAATTTTGAAGCCGTTCCTCTTTAGTCTTAGTATTGAGATTACGAAGTTTTACATATCTGCTTAGGACGCCATAACTGTTCATACGAGTACTGGTTAATCCTGCTATTCCATCTAGAAAACCGCATTTAAGAATATATTCACCCCAAAATCTCCCTGATGGTTTTATGAGCAAATGTAGGTAGGAGGTTTTTGAATTTTTATTGTGTTTCTGATGTGCTTGAAAAGAAGAGTATTTATTTTTTTTGCTTAAGAAAGTACGAAGATTGCTGTACGTATAATGATACATAAATGCTGGTAGTAAACCTATAGAGCCATTTACAATCATGCGTTCATGAACGAGACCTTCATAATGACAGTAATTTTTATGAATAAGACGTATAGCTGAATCCCGACCATTACTACCATTTTTTAAAAATCGATTTATAAAATAATTACGACGTAGTATTCGATAAGCTTTATGCTGATTTGAAGAAACGGCATTTATAATTTGTTTTTGCAGTTTGGGTAATAGGTATTCGTCTGCATCAAGAATAAAAACCCAATTATTTTTAGCCTCTTTAATGGCAAAGTTCTTTTGGCTTGAAAAGTCATCAAATTTTCGTTCTAAGATTTTACAATTAAAATCTTTAGCGATTTCTAAAGTATGGTCTGTACTATACGAATCGATAACGATGCACTCATCTGCAAAACTCGCAGCTTGTAGGGCTTGCTTAATGAAATGTTCCTCGTTGTAGGTAGGAATTATAACGGTAATAGGAGTATGCGTCAATTTTGAGAGATGTTAGTAGGGCAAAAATAACTAATTTTACAGAAATTTTTTCATCGATGAAGCAGCCTGCAAATTCAGTAATCATAAGTACCTATAATGCTATCGATTGGCTCGAAAAGACACTTGTAGGATTTACAATGCAAACCTACCGAGACTTCGAAATTATTATAGCCGATGATGGTTCAAAATCTGAAACAAAAGACTTTATTGATGCGTTTAAATTAAAAACTGATATTGCTATTATTCACGTTTGGCATAAAGATAACGGATTTCAGAAATCTGAAATTTTAAACAAAGCACTTCTGGCATGTACTAGTGATTATGTGATAATGACAGATGGAGACTGTATTCCGCGGAAAGACTTTGTGGAACAACATGTTAAATATAAAGAAACAGGTTATTTTTTAAGTGGTGGTTACCATATGCTTCCGCTTTCTACTTCAAAAGCAATTAGCAATAAGGATATAGAGCAAGAAAACTGCTTTGATGTTAAATGGCTGTTGGAGCGAGGTATGCCAAAATCTTTTAAGAATAACAAAATTGACTCCGGTGCGCTACAAGAGAAATTTTTAAATTTTATAACTCCTACAAAACCTACCTGGAATGGCCACAATGCTTCTGGCTGGAAAAAAGATATTCTCGCAGTAAATGGATTTGATGAGCGTATGCAGTATGGAGGACAGGATCGCGAATTAGGAGAGCGACTCGTTAATCTTGGTATAAAAGGAAAACAAATACGCTATAGTGCAATTTGCTTACACCTGGATCATCCAAGAGGGTACAAGAATCAAGAATCAATATCTAAAAACAGAGCAATACGTGATGCTACAAAATCTGATAAAAGCATTTTCACACCTTATGGCATTGTCAAGAAATAAGGTTTTTATCTAAGAAAGAAGCTAGACGTGGTATTATTTTTTCAGGTTTAAATTGATTGTATAATTCGCTAGTCTGTTTTTTTATTTCTTTAGATGATATATCACTAAATAGTTCTGGCTTGAGTTCTTTTAAGTGGAGTGATTCGTTTTTATGATCATTTTCAAATGTAGCCCAATGCTCTTTATTTACATAGGGAGAATATATTGTAAAAGTAGGTTTGTATAGTGCCTTAGCTATGTGTACGGCGCCTCCTTCATTTGCGATTAATACGTCTACATTGTTCATAATCAATATGTATTCCCGTATATTTTTTCCCATTATCTCAGGTAACACTTGAGATTTATCTTTAACAAGAGCTAGTAACTTATCTACCAGAGGTCGTTGTTCGGGAATATAATTCAGTAAAATTTGCACATCATAATGTGTACTAATGTAGTCTATAATTTCTGCTACATAGGCGAGGGGTAGCGATTTTGTGGGATCACTTCCCAGAACACCTATCATTACGCTAGGTTTGTCTATTACAAAGCCTTTATCCTTGAGCAAACTTTCTATGGTAGTTTGTTCATTATGAGAAATATATAATTTAGGATGGGGATCTAGAGGGACATTAGAATTGAGAAATCTCAAAACATTAAGGCGGTCGTCTATAGCTTTTCCGTAGTCTGAAATTCTATTTTTTAAGATTGGAATCTTGTGTGTGTAAGCAAACGGAATAACACGTTTATCAAAACCAATTCGTTTTTTTGAACTGCTCAAAACAGATATAATCTGACTTTGAAGCTTAGTATACAGGTCTATAATAAGATCAAATTTTTCTGCACGCAATTCTTTAGCGAGCTTAAATAAATTTAATCCCTGCTTTAACTCTTGGTCATTTATTTGCCAAACACGATCTACATTAGGATTATGCAGCAAAACGGGCGCTGCATAATCATAACATAGAAAAGTAATATGAGAATCAGGGTAGATTTTTTTAAGATTATTTGCAACTATAGAAGCTACAAGAACATCTCCAATCCGTTTGTTCTTTATGATTAGTATTTTCATTAAAACTTAAAATCAAAAAAGGCGGATTCGTTAAATTTAAATCCTGATATCTATTCTATTATTGCCTAATTATACTGCAACGTCATATTCGCGAAGAGCATCATTTAAAGATGTCTTCTTATTTGTACTTTCTTTACGAGTACCTATAATAAGTGCGCAAGGAACATTGTATTCTCCTGCAGCAAATTTCTTAGTATAACTACCAGGAATTACAACAGATCTAGGAGGAACATAACCTTTAGTTTCTAGAGGCTTGTCGCCGGTAACATCTATAATTTTTGTTGATGCTGTAAGAACTACATTAGCACCTAAAACAGCTTCTTTACCTACACGTACTCCTTCAACAACAATACAGCGAGAACCTATAAAAGCATCATCTTCAATTATTACCGGAGCGGCTTGTAAAGGTTCTAAAACGCCACCAATACCTACACCACCACTCAAGTGAACGTTTTTACCTATTTGTGCACAACTACCTACTGTTGCCCAGGTGTCTACCATAGTGCCTTCATCAACATACGCTCCAATGTTTACATAACTAGGCATTAATATTACACCTTTAGATATGTAAGCTCCGTGGCGTGCAACAGCGTTAGGTACAACGCGTATTCCTTTGTCTTGATACCCTTTTTTAAGTGGCATTTTGTCGTGGTATTCAAAAATTCCCACTTTAAGCTTTTCCATTTTTTGAATAGGGAAGTAAAGTACAACTGCCTTTTTAACCCATTCATTAATTTTCCAGTCGTCACCATCTGGTTCTGCAACCCGCAATGTTCCGTTATCTAGAAGTTCAATTATTTCACGTATTGCATCTTGAGTAACTTTCTCAGTTAAAAGAGATCGATCATCCCAAGCAGCTTCAATTACATTTTGTACTTGTTTCATTTAATAAGATTTCCGGTTATTTAAATAAATAAATCTTTAAAAGATTTAGAGGCTAAAGATAGTTTAGGCACAATAAAAAAACCAAGATACCCGCTATAAGTTTTAAAGCCTTATTTTTGCCAAAAAATATTATGGCTCGTATTCTTGCGTTAGATTATGGTACAAAGCGTACAGGTATAGCGGTAACTGATGAGTTGCAACTCATCGCATCTGGATTAACAACCGTAGATACTCAAAATTTGCTTAGCTTTTTAAAAGAGTATCTGGCAAAAGAACAAGTTGAACTTATACTATTAGGAGAGCCTAAACGTATGAATAACAGTGCCTCTGAGGTGGAGGTGGCTATTAGTAAATTTCGAGAAAA
The DNA here is from genome assembly GCF_004104375.1 of Leeuwenhoekiella aequorea. Lineage (GTDB taxonomy): Bacteria > Bacteroidota > Bacteroidia > Flavobacteriales > Flavobacteriaceae > Leeuwenhoekiella > Leeuwenhoekiella aequorea. The sequence continues at coordinate 136,813 of NZ_QOVM01000007.1, read as the reverse complement.
TTTAGAGAAAATTACTACTGTGCGTATAGAACGTGTAGATGAACGATTTACTTCTAAGATGGCTGCCCAATCATTAATTGCCGGTGGTGTAAAGAAGAAGAAAAGACAAAATAAGGCACTTTTAGATGAAATAAGTGCTACAATAATTCTACAATCCTACCTATATAATTTATAAGATTGCTAGAAAGTAAAACTGAATAATAAAGTAATTAAAGACTAATGATTTTACCTATAGTTGCCTATGGCGACCCTGTTTTAAGAAAAAAGGCTGCGCCTATTGCTAAGGATTTTCCTGAATTAGACAAGCTTGTAGCTAATATGTTTGATACGATGTATGGAGCAAGTGGAGTAGGCCTTGCTGCACCTCAAATAGGAAAAGCTATTCGTTTATTTGTGGTAGATGCAACGCCATTTGCCGATGATGAAGATTTATCTGAAGAGGAGCAAACACGTTTAAAAACATTTAAAAAAGCATTTATAAATCCAGAAATACTAGAAGAAACTGGTGATGAATGGGCTTTTAACGAAGGTTGTCTTAGTATTCCCGGTGTTAATGAAGATGTTTTTAGATGTCCTAATATCAAAATTAAATACCAAGATCTGGAGTTTAATGAGCATATTGAAGAATTTGATGGTTTGCTGGCACGTGTTATTCAACACGAATATGATCATATTGAAGGCATTTTATTTACCGATAAATTAAGTAGCTTAAAAAAGCGTATTATTAAAAACAAATTAGCCGGTATAAGTAAAGGAAAAACAAATGCAGATTACCGAATGCGTTTTCCAGATAAGAAAATGCGTTAAATTAAATTTGGGCTTTTAATAAATTTTGAAAATTCAAAAAGAGCCTAGATATTTGCCACCCTTTTAGAGAATATAATTTTAGAAATTAAACCCGCTCTCGCGGATAAAAATATAATATGAGTTTAGATAAAATAGTTTCCATTTCAGGTAAGCCTGGATTATATCATTTACGTGCGCAAACACGTTCTGGTTTTATTGCAGAATCACTTGCCGATGGTAAGAAAATGCCGGTAGGTCTAAGACATAATGTAAGTGTACTTTCGGAAATATCTATTTATACATTAGATGGAGAATCTCCATTACGTGAAGTTTTTGCTAAAATATCAGCTAAAGAAAATGGAGGTAAAGCCATCGACCATAAATCATCTAAAGACGAGTTAGAAGCTTATTTTTTTGAAATTCTTCCTAATTTTGATGAAGATCGCGTTTACCCTAGCGACATTAAAAAAGTTATTCAGTGGTATAATTTATTACAACAGAATGATCTTCTGGGTGAAAAAGAGACTGAGAATTCTATAGATTCAACCGAAGATTCAAAACCTAAAGCTGCAGTAAAAGCTGAACCTAAAACAGTAAAATCTGCTAACCCGCAGAGTAAAGTAGCAAAATCTTCTACTGCAAAAAAAGGTGCTAGTGCAAAAAGTACTGCAGCCCGAAAGAAATAAATTAATTACTTTTTATAATTTAACCACAATTTGAAGATTTCAGATTGTGGTTTTTTAGTTTAAATATGCATCTACTATGAATGACAGAGCACAGCAGTTAAAGGCAATAGATCGTTTGCTAACCATAATGAATGAACTGCGGGAAGGATGTCCTTGGGACAAAAAACAAACATTACAAAGTCTACGTCATTTAACTATAGAAGAGACTTATGAATTAGGAGATGCAATTCTAGATAATGATCTTACCGAAGTAAAAAATGAACTTGGCGATTTGTTATTGCATATTGTTTTTTATGCAAAAATAGGAAGTGAAACCGGTGACTTTGATATAGCAGATGTGGCTAATAGCATTTGCGAAAAATTAATTACTCGACATCCCCATATTTATGGAGATGTGAAAGTTGAGAATGAGGAAGATGTAAAGCGTAATTGGGAGAATCTAAAACTTAAAGAAGGAAAGAAATCTGTTCTTGAAGGTGTTCCCAGATCATTACCAGCAGTAGTGAAGGCGGGACGGATTCAGGATAAAGTTGCCGGTGTAGGCTTTGACTGGGAAGAGCCTCAACAGGTTTTTGAAAAATTGCAAGAAGAACTTTCAGAATTTAAAGTTGAGGTAGATGCTAAAGATCAGGATAAAATGGAAGCCGAGTTTGGTGATGTGCTTTTTTCGATGATTAATTATGCGCGTTTTTTAAATATTGATGCCGAAAGCGCTCTCGAACGAACCAATAAAAAATTTATTAAACGTTTTCAATATATAGAAGCAAAGGCCAAAGAGAATAATAAAGACTTAATGGATATGACATTAAGAGAGATGGATATTTTCTGGGAAGAGGCAAAAAAATGCTAATTATTACGAATTAATTAAATATTAGACCTTTATATGTAATCTCTGTGATTTGTGACTTGCATACTTTATTTTTGACATCAAACCAACCTTATGGATATTACAAACCCGTTAATTTACGGAGTTCCCTGCTTTTTAGGACTTATACTTGTTGAACTAACATACAGTAAACATTCTGATAGAAAAGAACTGTATCAATGGAAGGATCTTACTGCAAGTTTAGTTATGGGTATTGGTTCTACACTTATTGCTCCGCTGGTTAAAACCATCACTGTAATTCTTCTTTTTAATTGGGTCTACGATATTTTTAATCCTGAGATAGATGGTGTACGTACTAATATTATGGGATGGACCTCTTTTGGTTACGCTTGGTATGTTTGGATTCTATGTCAGTTAGCAGATGATTTTTCTTATTACTGGTTTCACAGACAAAATCATATGGTTCGGTTTTTCTGGGCCGCACATATAGTGCATCATTCTTCAGATAATTTTAATTTAGGGACCGCCGTGCGTAATGGCTGGTTTACTATATTTTACAAACCTCTTTTTTATGTATGGATCGTAGCCATTGGATTTCCGCCAGAAATGCTTGTTGTATGTTTAGGTATTGAGGCGTTGTGGCAATTTCAGTTACATTCTCAGTATATTCCAAAACTTGGTATTATAGATAAAGTTTTTAATACACATACGATGCATCAAGTACATCACGCTAGAAATCTTGAGTATATGGATAAAAATCACGGCGGATTTTTAAATACCTTCGATCGTATTTTTGGAACCTTTAAAGAGTTTGATGAAGATATCGACATCGAATACGGCGTTACTCACGCTCCAAATTCATACAATCCTTTAGTTATTCTAACTCACGAGTATAAAGATATTTGGTTAGATACAAAAAAGTCTCCTAAGCTCTACGATAAGTTTATGTACATTTTTGGTCCTCCGGGTTGGAGTCACGATGGAAGTACATTAACTATTAAACAACAGCGAAAAGTACTACGGGAAGAAGCTCGTCTAACAGATCTTACATTAGCCGAATAATGATAATACCTAAGATTGCTAAGATAGAAGAACGTAAGATTATAGGAGTTTGTTTAACAACTACACAAGTAGATAACGACACCTCGATTCTGTGGAGTAAATTTATGCCTCGACACAAAGAAATATCAAATAGAATAGGCACCCACTTTTACTCTTTACAGAAATATCCACTAAATCTGGATGCAAAGAAGTTTACTCCTAAAACAAAATTTGAGCGGTGGGCAGCAGTGGAGGTTAGTAGTTTTGATTCAGTGCCTAATGAAATGCAAAAAACTTTAATTGAAGCCGGAACGTATGCCGTATTTGTTCATAAAGGAACGGTAGCTCAATTTGCTAAAACATTCAATTACATTTATACAACTTGGCTACCTAATTCTATCTATGAAATAGATGATCGTGCACACTTTGAATTTCTTGGTGATACCTATTACGGTCCAAATAATCCAGAATCTGAAGAAGAAATCTGGCTTCCTATTAAGAAAAAGGCCTAGCATAAGTTTTACCGATGATGGTAAGGCTCATTGCGTAAAATTGTAAATGCCCGATAAATTTGTTCTGTGATAAAAAGACGAATCATCTGATGGGAAAAAGTCATTTTTGATAAGGAAATTTTACCACGAGCTTTAGCATATACCCCTGAAGAAATACCATAAGGCCCGCCAATTACAAATACCAGTGTTTTAATGCCGCTATTCATCTTCTTTTGTAGGTAATCGGCATATTTCTCACTACTGAAGTCTTTGCCATTCTCGTCAAGTAGAATTAATTCATCTTGTGCATTAACTTTTGATAAAATTAATTCACCTTCTTTTTCCTTTTGCTGCTCTTCAGACATGTTTTTAGTCTTTTTGAGATCTGGAATAATCTCGAGCTCAAAATTTACATAATGTTTTAATCTTTTGACATAAACCGAAATAAGTTCGTCAAGATTGCTGTCATCTGTTTTGCCAATGCAAAGAAGTTTGATATTCATATTTCAAAAATAATATTTTTAATATGGTATTCCATTTACAAAACGGAGCCATCTTTTTTTATTATTGCAAATGGTAGTTGTAAATTGGCGGGTTCTTTTTCTAACTTAGCAAAAACCTATAGCAAATTATGATTACACAAGCAGCCCTTAATAAGGAGATAGATCTTATAATCGCAAATGCCATACGCGAAGACGTAGGTCCTGGAGATTATAGTTCTTTAGCCTGTATTCCGAAAGACGCTAGCGGAAAAGCAAAACTACTGGTTAAGGAACCGGGTATAATAGCGGGGGTATCTTTTGCCTGCAACGTATTTGCCTATGTAGATCCAGATTTAGAAATTGAAATTTTAATAAAAGATGGTACGCAGGTAGAGATAGGAGATATCGTATTTTATGTAACTGGTAATTCACAAAGCATCTTAAAAGCAGAGCGACTCGTGCTTAATGCTATGCAACGTATGAGTGCCATAGCTACAAAAACTAATAAATACGCATCCTTACTTGAAGGTACAAAGACAAAAATATTAGATACACGTAAAACTACGCCTGGTTTTCGCGCGCTTGAAAAAATTGCCGTAAAAATAGGTGGAGGAGAAAATCACAGATTTGCTTTATACGATATGGTGATGCTAAAAGATAATCATATTGATTTTGCAGGAGGAATTACTCAAGCGATAATAAAAACACAAAATTATATACTAGCAAATAAACTTGATCTTAAAATCATTGTTGAAGCGCGAGATATTGCAGAAGTAAAAGAGATTCTAAATGCAGGAGGAGTTTATAGAATTTTACTAGATAATTTTAATTACGAAGATACACGCGAAGCAGTAAAAATCATAGGTGATCAATGTCTCACAGAATCTTCTGGAGGTATTAATGATGAAACTTTAGTAGAGTACGCAAAGTGTGGTGTAGATTTTATATCTAGTGGCGCGTTGACTCATTCTGTATATAATATGGATTTAAGCCTTAAAGCTGTTTAAATGGATAAGGAGTTTGAAGAAAAGCTGCTGACCATAAAATTTTTGCTGCCCGTAGTTAAATGGGCAAAGGGTGTTATACTTCCTGGGTTTGAAGGGCTTTCTTTACACGATTTTTGGGAAATGTATGCGGTAGGAATTATTAAAGGGACATTTGCAACACGAGCAAGTGCTATTGCTTTTAGCTTCTTTATGGCACTTTTTCCATTCTTTTTATTTGTTCTTAACCTTATACCTTATGTTCCAATTGATGGCTTTCAAACTGAATTTTTAGCATTTATAAATAATATTCTCCCCCCACAAACACAAGAGTTTTTCGATCCTATTCTATTGGATATTGCAGCCAATCCACGCGGTGGTTTACTTTCATTTACATTAATATTTGCCATCTTTCTAATGGCTAATGGTGTTAATGCAATATTTACGGGGTTTGAATATAGTTTTCATTCTATAACAAATAGACCGCTTGTACGTCAATACTTTATAGCATTAGCTGTATCTTTATTATTGGCATTGTTGTTGCTTGCTACTGTAATAGCAGTTCTTTATTTTCAGTATATTATTATTGATTTAAAGAGTAGAGATATTGTGGATGAAAGTACGCTTAAGCTTATATCTCAATTAGGAAGTTTTATAGCTTTATTAATACTCATTTATGGTGTGGTAGCTACTTTATATTATTTCGGTACGAAAGAAGGAAAGAATGCTCGGTTTTTCTCAATTGGAGCAACATTGACCACAATATTATTTGTTGTCACAACTTATTTCTTCGGAATATATATAAATAATTTTTCTACGTATAACCAGTTATATGGTTCGATAGGTGCGCTATTAATTATGATGGTTTACATCTGGCTAAATTCAAATTTGTTGCTATTGGGTTTTGAATTAAATGCAACTATGTACAGATTGAAGAGACGACACGAACTGCTGAAAAAGAATTAAAAATAATTTTACAGATAATGTTAAAAATTCTTAATATTAATGTAGATTTAACGAATCACTTAATAAATAACCCCTTAAATTAGAATTATGAAAAATTTATGCGCATTTTTAATTTTGGCTCTTATAGGAACAGCAGGAGTTTTTGCTCAAGATGTTACAGGAAAATGGAAAACCATCGATGATGAGACTGGTGATGCAAAATCTATTGTAGAAGTTTATAAGAAAGACGGCAAGGTGTATGGTAAAGTAATTGAAATTCTGAATAAGGACCGTCAGGATGTAAAATGTATGGACTGTCCCGGAGCAGATAATGGTAAGCCTGTAAAGGGTCTTGTAATCATTAAAGGTCTTGAGAAAGATGGTAATGAGTACGCAGATGGTAAGATTCTTGATCCACAAAGCGGAAAATTATACAAATGCCTAATGGAGCTAGAAAGTCCTAATAAGCTTAAGGTTAGGGGTTATGTTGGATTTTCATTATTAGGAAGAACACAATATTGGACACGTGTAAACTAACACAAAATTCCATCTATAATGTAAGGCTGTTTCTAAATCTAGAAACAGCCTTTTTTTTATCTTTACTTAGTGTATTTCGTAGACGTAATTTTACCCATTCCCGTAGATAATGCTTTCACTTATCGTATAAGCGAAGCTGAATATTCCTTTATAAAGCCTGGGATGAGACTTGCTGTACCCTTTGGTAAAAGTAAGATTTATACGTCGATGGCACTAAGTGTTCATCAAAATGAGCCACGTATTTATGAGGCGAAAGAAATTGAACAAATTTTAGATGAGACTCCTATTGTTCATCCTGAGCAGCTTACATTCTGGAAGTGGATGGCAGAGTATTATATGTGCACGCTAGGAGAAGTGATGAGGGCAGCGTTGCCGGGTGCCTTTTTACTTGAAAGCGAGACTATAATTAAAAGAATTGTAAAAAATAGTAGTCAACCGCATCTCGACGTGCTAGATGAGGAGGCAGAAATGATACTTCAGGCGTTTGAGAATAAGCCTATTTTGCGTGTTAGTGAGGTAATGCAACTGCTGGGCAAAAAAAGAGTTTTACCCAGTATTAAAACGTTAATTGATCTCGATCTGGTTATGCTAGATCAGGAAATTTATGAAAGTTACAAACCAAAATTAATTAGCTACGTGCGACTTACTCCCGATTATGAGGTGGAGAATATGATGCATCAAGCATTAGACGAACTTGATAAAGCGCCTAAACAACGTGAAATTTTACTAACCTATTTTTCATTACAAGCACGTTCTAAAAAAGCTATAAAAAGTAAAGATCTTCAAGACGCCAGTTCGGCGACTGCGGCACAAATAAAGGCACTAGTTTCTAAAGGTATATTTGAAACTTACAAAATTCAAAAAGATCGAATTATTTATTCGGGAAACGAAGATTCAAAGATTAAAGATCTAAATAAACAGCAAGAGCGTGCTTTAAAAGAAATTAAAGAATCCTACAGTAATCATGAGGTTTGTTTACTGCACGGTGTTACAGCTTCTGGCAAGACAGAAGTTTATGTAAATTTGATCAAATCTTATTTAGATGCTGGTAAGCAAGTTTTATATTTATTACCCGAAATAGCGCTTACCACACAATTGGTATCTAGACTTCAGGAATATTTCGGAAATCAGCTTTCTGTTTTTCATTCTAAATACTCGGTACACGAGCGGGTAGAAGTGTGGAATAATGTATTAAATATAGAATCTAAAGCGCAGTTGATTCTTGGTGCGCGTAGTGCACTTTTTCTACCGTTTAGTAATCTGGGACTTGTAGTTGTTGATGAAGAGCACGAGAGTAGTTACAAGCAATATGATCCTGCACCACGATATCAAGCGAGAGATGCGGGGATAGTTCTTGCCAGTTTACAAAATGCTAAAGTGCTTTTAGGTTCTGCAACTCCTTCTCTAGAGACTTATTACAATGCCAGTAGTGGAAAATATGGTCTTGTGACTATGAGGGAGCGCTACGGTAATATTTTAATGCCTGAAAATAGCATTATTGATATTCAAGATCGGCAACGCAAAAAACGAATGACCGGGCATTTTAGTGATGACCTTCAACGCGCAATTACAGATGCTTTAGCATTAGGAGAACAGGTAATTTTATTTCAGAATAGAAGAGGGTATTCTCCTATTTTAGAGTGTAACACGTGTGGGCACGCACCTCAATGCCCTAACTGCGATGTAAGCTTAACGTATCATAAGCACAAAGAGCAGTTGCGCTGTCATTATTGTGGGTATCACATAGCAATGCTACAGAAATGTATGGCTTGCGGTAGTGCAGAATTAGATACTAAAGGTTTTGGTACTGAACAAATAGAAACAGAATTAAAAGCTTTATATCCAGATTATGCTATAGGGCGAATGGACTCAGATACTACCCGAGGGAAATTTGGTTTTGAAAAAATAATTACAGCTTTTGAGCAGGGGGAAATAGATATACTTGTGGGTACACAAATGCTCACAAAAGGTTTAGATTTTAGAAATGTCACGCTGGTAGGAATTTTAAATGCAGATAATATGCTGAATATTCCAGACTTTAGAGCGCACGAACGCAGTTTTCAACTTATACAACAAGTATCTGGTAGGGCTGGGCGTACAGAGAAACGAGGAACGGTTTTGATACAAAGTTACAATCCGCATCATCAGATTTTGCAGCAAGTGTCTATGAATGATTATGAGGCTATGTATCATGAGCAACTCGAAGAGCGGCATATTTATAAATACCCACCTTTCTGTAGATTAATTAAGATCACTTTAAAGCATAAAGATTTTCAAAAAATCGAAGAAGCATCTCAATGGCTGGGACAAGCGCTAAAAAATATATTTAGAGATGAGATTTTAGGTCCCGAGCCACCTCCGGTTTCCCGTATACGTAATGAATATCACAGAAATATTCTTATAAAAATTCCACGTAAGCAAAGTCTTACTAAAACAAAACAGGCAATTCTAAAAGTACGTACCAGTTTTCTAAGTATTTCGCAGTTTAGAAGTGTCAAAATAGTGATTAACGTAGATAACTATTAGGTATAAAAAATCCCGGGACATAGCCGGGATTTATATAAAGAATGATATTTTATTAGGAAGAAAGTGCCTCCATAAGTTTTGTTTTCTTGTGTCTACTTAAAGGGATCTTATCGCCTTCAATTTCAATATTTCTACTGTTGTATTTTTCTACTTTATCAAGATTAATAATATAGGATTTATGTATTCTCATAAATCGTTCTGAAGGTAATTGCTCTTCAAAAGCTTTCATTGTAGAAAGTACAATAATAGGCTCGTTGTAAGTAACCAGCTTCACGTAATCACCTAAAGCCTCGATAAACTTAAGGTCATTTAGAAAAACTTTTTTCTTTTTAAGATTGCTTTTCACGAAGATGTAATCATCATCTTCAACACTGCCTTCAGTCTTAAGGCGATGTAAGTTTATTGCTTTATGTACCGCATTAAGGAAGCGATCTTTTGTAAGCGGTTTGCGTAAGTAATCTATTGCATTGTAATTAAAAGCTTTATAAGCATATTTAGTTTTACCGGTTACAAAAATGATCTGAGGCTTGTGTACTAGGTCATCAAGAAGATCAAATCCTGTAAGAATAGGCATTTCTATGTCAAGAAAAATAAGATCAACCTTAGTTTCCAGGAGTCCGTTTTTAGTCTCAATGGCATTGTTGTATTGAGCCGCTAAACGAAGGTTAGGATGATCTTTAATCATCTTAACTATTGCAAGACGCTGTAAGCTAGAGTCATCTACTACAGCACAGTCTAATATGAGTTCTTCCAAAATAATAAATGAGATAACGTTAGTTCAACAAATCTAGTTGCAATATAAGTATTTACCAAGTAAATTGTGTATTTCATCGATATTTTTTTTAACTTCTGTAACGCTACAAGTAGAGTAAGCAATATTAATGCTCATTTTTTATGGTAATAGCATTTGATAACTGAGAAAATAATATTACTTTTGCACTCATTTTTATATAAATAAACATTTTTTATGAATCATTACGAAACTGTTTTCATCTTGAATCCCGTTTTATCTGATGACCAGGTAAAGGAAACAGTAAAGAAATTTGAAGATTTTCTTGTTTCTAACGGCGCCAAGATGATATCCAAAGAAGATTGGGGGCTAAAAAAATTAGCTTACGCAATCCAAAACAAAAAAAGTGGTTTCTACCATCTTTTTGAATTCACGGTACCTGGAGAGGTTATCAAGAGTTTTGAACTAGAGTTTAGACGTGACGAGCGTATTATGCGTTTCCTAACTGTAAGCTTAGACAAGCACGCTATTGAGTGGGCTGAGAAGCGTAGAAAACGTAACAAAGAAAAAGCATAGTTATGGCATCATCTATAGAGCAACAAGCAAAAGCTAAGAAAGATGGGGAAATCAGATATTTAACTCCGTTAAATATTGAAACCTCAAAGACAAAAAAATACTGTCGTTTTAAGCGTTCTGGTATAAAATATATCGATTACAAAGATGCAGATTGGTTAGCTTCTTTTGTAAATGAGCAAGGTAAGTTATTACCACGCCGTCTTACAGGTACTTCTTTAAAGTACCAACGTAAAGTTAGTGTGGCTGTAAAAAGAGCAAGACATCTTGCGCTTATGCCTTACGTAACAGATTTATACAAATAAAAAATAGATTAAGATGGAAGTTATTTTAAAGAAAGACGTCGATAATCTAGGATTTATTGATGATCTAGTAACTGTTAAAAACGGTTATGGAAGAAATTTTCTTATCCCACAAGGCCACGCAATTTTAGCTACACCTTCTGCAAAGAAAGTGTTATCTGAAAATTTAAAGCAACGTGCTTATAAAGACAAGAAAGTTGTTGATGCTGCAAAATCTCAAGCTGAAAAGTTAAATGGTTTAGATATTAAACTTACAGCTAAAGCTGGTGAAGCAGATAAATTATTCGGTTCTATTACAGATGCAGATCTTGCAGATGCTCTTGCTAAAAATGGCGTAGAGATAGACAGAAAATATATTACAATTGCAGGTGGTAACATCAAACGTTTAGGTCAATATGAAGCTAGTCTTCGTTTTCACCGTGATGTAGTTGCAAACCTTACATTTGATGTTATAGCAGAAGCTTAATACATTCAAAATATAGATTAAAGCTTCCGCTTCTCGCGGGAGCTTTTTTTATTTTAAATTTTTCTAATGAAATATATTAGACTTACAAAAGAGCAATTAGAGGAGATGCATCAGGAGTTTATAAACTTTCTGGCAACTCAATCTATTACTGCTGAAGAATGGGAATCAATCAAAAAAAATAAACCGGAAGTTGCTGAGCAAGAACTGGATGTTTTTAGTGATCTAGTTTGGGAAGGAGTTCTTAGTAAAGTAGAATATCTTGAGCATTTCTCTCCGCAACACATGTTTTTGTTTAAGGTTGGAGAATTGAAAATTAGTATGATTTCAATTGAAGTTGAAGATAAAGGTATCGATATCACAACGCCTGCAGGCTACAAATGGCTTCAGAATAACTTTATGAAAGATGAAGTAAATCTGTATAGTTCAAGTAAATTGCTATCAGACGATCGTAACAATGATATTTTTGTTCTTATAAGACAAGGAGCTTCTATCACAAAAGGTGATTTGTTCTCTTGGTTTGAAAAGTTTGTAGAAGTCGATTGAAATTGACTTCAATTAAAAAAAAAAGCCTGTCTGATTTTATCAGACAGGCTTTTTTTTTAATTCAGTTATACCCAATATTAATTTGAATTCATAGACGAGTTACTCATATCGTAAAGATTCTATAGGATCTAATTTTGCTGCTTTAATAGCGGGAAACAAACCGGCAATGATTGCAACTATAATGGTGATAGCTGTTGCAGATAACATCGCCATCCACGGAGTAGTAAAGTTGAAATTAGCAACAGATGAAATAAGTAAACCAATTGAGATGCCCAGAAGTATCCCTAATATACCACCAAACTGACCTATTATAATGGTCTCCATTAAAAACTGACCAGCAATAATAGATTTCTTAGCACCTAGTGCTTTCCTGACGCCTATTTCCCGTGTACGTTCGGTAACGGAAACCAGCATTATATTCATTAAAGCAATAGATGATCCTAATACAGTAATCATACTTATAATCCAGGCAGCCATAGAAAGATAACCACTTATTTGAGAAATTTGATTAATAAGATCATCACTTCGGCCTATACCAAAGTCATTTTCTTCAACCGGAGCTAATTTTCTTACATTTCTAAAAGTAATTATAGCTTCATCTAGAGCTCCATCCAGAAGTTCTTTATCATCTACTTTTACACTAAGTGTATAATTGATATTAGGAGCTGTAAACATAGAACGAGCAATCTGAATAGGAATAAGAACGCGTAAATCCTGACTATTTCCAAAGGTCGATCCTTTTTCTTCTAGAGTACCTATGACCTTAAATTTTGTACCTCGTATACTTATAGTTTTATCTATAGGATCTACATTTTTTAAAAGTCCGTTCTTAAAATCACTACCTAGTATACAAACATTATTATTATTGTTGATATCAAACTGATTGAAATTACGACCTTGATCAAGCTCTAAACCAGAATTTTCCAGAAAATTCTCATTAGTACCTAATACCGTCACTTCGGGATCTGTGTCTAGATTTTCATATTTTACTTCGGCGCTTGTAGTTCCTGTAAAGGAAACCGCAACGTGTGTCATCGGAAACGTATACCGGTCTTCAAAATCTTTTACTTGTGTATAACGTATGGTGGGGTTTATTTTTTGGGTTTCTCCGCTTCCACGTCTTTGCGTAGTGAACTCGTAACGTTGAATATTAAATGTGTTTGATCCCATGGATGAGAAATCACTACTTATTGTGTTTTCTAAAGCTTTTACAAGGCTTAAAATAGCTACTAAAGCTGTGATTCCTATAGCTATAATAACTACGGTGAGTATTGTTCTTAAAAGCTGACTACGTATAGCATCAAAGGCAATACGAAGATTTTCCCTAAAAAGTGAGAACATAAAATTACGTTTTGAATCTATAGGTCTTACAAACTATTAAAAAGTTACTGTTTTATGGAAAATAAGAAGTGCCAAACCCTCAATTTTTTAAGATATTTGCAGCTTCGCACTCTTGATGGTGCGTAGATTAAATAAAATTTAGCTTTATAGATATTTAAAAATGGCTCAAAAACCCAGTATACCTAAAGGGACTCGTGATTTTTCTCCAGAAGAAGTTTCAAAACGTAATTATATAATTAATATACTTCGACACAATTTTGAATTGTTTGGTTTTCAACCCATAGAAACTCCGTCTTTTGAAAATAGCAATACCCTTATGGGGAAATACGGCGAAGAAGGGGATCGACTCATTTTTAAAATCCTCAATAGTGGAGACTATTTGAGCAAAGCTTCTGAAGCAAATTTATCTTTTAAAGATAGTAATGCGCTTACTTCAGAAATTTCAGAGAAAGCGTTACGCTACGATCTTACCGTGCCATTTGCCCGTTATGTGGTGCAGCATCAAAATGAAATAGATTTTCCATTTAAAAGGTATCAGATACAGCCGGTATGGAGGGCAGACAGACCGCAAAAGGGTCGTTTTAGAGAGTTTTTTCAGTGTGATGCAGATGCAGTGGGTTCAGATAGCTTGTTGCAAGAAGTGACTTTCATCCAGCTTTATGATGCGGTTTTTGGAGATTTAGGCCTTGAAGGTGTTACTGTAAAAATGAATAATAGAAAAATTCTTTCTGGTCTGGCGGAAACTATAGGTGAAGCAGATAAACTTATTGATTTTACAGTAGCATTAGATAAATTAGATAAGATAGGTGAGGAGGGAGTGATCAAAGAAATGCTTGAAAAAGGTATTTCTCAGACAGCTATAGAACGGGTAAAACCCATTTTTAGAGTACACGGTAATTTTGCCGATAAATTAATTTTACTTAAAGCTTTACTGGCAGATTCTGTTATTGGAAAGAAAGGAATAGAGGAGCTAGAATATATAAATACAAAAATTGAAGCTTTAGGTCTTAGTACAATTTCTTTAGATCTTGATGTGACATTGGCACGTGGTCTTAATTATTATACGGGAGCCATTTTTGAAGTTGCAGCTCCTAAAATTGTTGCTATGGGTAGTATAGGTGGAGGAGGTCGTTATGATGATCTTACGGGTATTTTTGGTTTAAAAAATATGAGTGGCGTAGGTATATCTTTTGGTCTTGACCGCATATATTTAGTAATAGAAGAATTAGATCTTTTTCCTGCTCAGGCACTTAAGGGAACAAAATTATTATTCATTAATTTTGGGGAAACAGAATCCTTGTATTGTTTAAAAGCCGTGAAGAAGTTGCGAGAGGCGGGTATTACCTCAGAGTTATATCCTGATGCGGCAAAGATGAAAAAACAAATGTCACACGCAGATAAGCGTAATATTCAATTTGTCGTACTTGCAGGAGCTGAAGAAATAGAGCAAGATGTTTATACATTAAAAAACATGAAAACCGGCGATCAAAAGCGGTTATCGATTTCTGAGCTGATTCAGGAATTGAATTAATAGAATAAAAAAAATCCCGAACTTTTCAAGTTCGGGATTTTTTTATTCTTTATAAAGGAGATTACTTTTCTACAGCTTCCGCAGGTGGAGTATAGTCAAATAAGCGCTGCTCTTTTATTTGATCTGCAATTCCCGAAGGTAGCATAGCTTCCCATCCTTCCTCATTGTTATTAATCATTTTTAGTACTTGTCTAGAAAAAACATTCAAAATTTCAGGATTGTAATCCTCAATATCTACAACACGACCATTATATTTAAAGAACTTATAGAGTTCTTTCATTCTAGGATGAACTTTTAAATTTTCGCTTGTAAAGAACTCTCCGGTTTCAGGATCGCGCATAGGATATAAATAAACGCGTAGATCTTTAAAGAATAATTTTCCGAAAGCTTCTAAGATACCTCCACTTAAATGTCTGTAATATGATTCGTCAAAAATATCTATTAAGTTGTTAACCCCCATAGCCAGACCCATACGTTCTTTTGTGTATCTGGAGAAATATTCTACAAGTCGATAATATTCCTGAAAATTTGAAATCATTACTGTATGGCCAAGGTTACACAGTAAACGAGCACGTGCCATAAAATCCTCTTCGTCAATTTCCCCTTCAGCACGTAAGTTAGATAAGGTGATTTCAAAAATCACTTGAGTATTTTCTTCTTTAACACGGTTTTCATTTAAGAATATTTCCAAAGATTTGCGATACATATCTGTATTTACTTTGGTAACCGGTCTAAAACTTCCGCGTAGGGCTAGTATATTTTTCTTGTAAAGAATTTTTGCCGCCAAGACATTATTTCCGTCTGGTCCAAACATTACAGAATCGGTAAAACCGTTTTTAACAAGTTGTAAACTCATTAGACGATTATCAACGCGTTCAAACTCAGGTCCAGAAAAATTGATCATATCGATCTCAATTTGATCTTTATCTATATGATCATATAGATAACGTAAAAGTTTTTTAGGAGAGTCGTACTTGTAATAGGCACCATAAATCAAATTTACTCCCAGCGTACCCAACGTTAGCTGCTGTAAACGTGCATCGGTCTCATGAAATCGTACGTGAAGTATAATCTCATTAAATTCTGCTTGCGGTTCTGTTTGATACTTAATTCCAACCCAACCGTGGCCTTTATATTTTTTAGCAAAATCTATTGTAGCAACAGTATTTGCGTAGGTGAAATAGATTTTGTTAGGATGCTTTTCACGTGAAATTCTATTTTCTAATAGATTTGTTTCGTGAGTAAGCATTTTCTTTAAACGTGCTTCAGTAACGTAGCGGTGGTCTTCTTCTACACCATAAACAGCATCACTAAAATCTTTGTCGTAAGCAGACATTGCCTTTGCGATAGTACCGCTGGCACCTCCTGCTCTAAAAAAATGCCTTACTGTTTCTTGTCCTGCTCCAATTTCTGCAAAAGTCCCGTAGATATTTTCATTAAGATTTATGCGTAGTGCTTTATTGATTAGAGAGGGGATATTTTCAAACTCTTTGTCACCTTGAATTGTTATAGGCATTGTGCTAAGTTTTGGGTGAATATAGGTTAGTTCCTTCAGGGGTTAAAGGTAACAAAATGGTAGGGCTTACAAAAAATTAAGTGTAGTTTTGTTCTAAATTTTGCAGGTTTGAAAGTTACCTTTTTAGGCACAGGAACATCACAGGGAATCCCCATTATAGGCAGTACACATCCCGTTTGTCAAAGTCACGATGAACGAGACAAAAGACTGCGTGTTTCTATTTTAATTAACTATAATAATGCGAATTATGTAATTGATTGTGGTCCTGATTTTAGGCAACAAATGTTGCGTGAAAAAGTCACCCATCTTGAGGCAATACTCTTTACACATGAACATGCAGATCATACCGCTGGTCTAGATGATATACGTCCATTTTTCTTCAGACAAGGTGATATACCTATATATGCGCATAAACGTGTTATTTCTGAATTAAAAAGGAGATTTGATTACATATTTCAAACCGAGAATCGGTATCCAGGTGCTCCTGCTGTAGAAATTAATGAAGTTGTAAATAATAATCCTTTTACAGCTAATAATCTGGAGTTTATTCCTGTAGATGTTTTACACGGTAATCTTCAAGTTTTTGGATATAGATTTAAAAATTTTGCATACCTCACTGATGTTAAAACAATAAGTGATCAAGAAAAAGAGAAGCTAAAAAATCTAGATGTTTTAGTTGTTAATGCATTGCGTGAAGAGGAGCATTATACACACTTTAATCTTGAAGAAGCCTTAGCTTTTGTTGAAGAGCTAAAACCTAAAAAAACCTATTTTACACATATAAGTCATTTACTTGGATTTCATGCAGATGTTGAAAAGCGTCTTCCTGAAAATGTACATCTCGCTTATGATGGCTTAACCTTAGAAATATAATTATGCGAAGAAATATCTTTTTGTATCTGTTCTTATTTGCAGCCTTGTGGATTGTTTTTCAGTATACAAATTCGACAAAGATCTATGAAAATCAAGAAAAACAAATTGCGCATTTAGAAGAGAAAGTTCAGAAGGCGGATTCAATTTCACAAAATGTTGAAGGACAATCTGAGCGCTATTTTAAGCTGGTTGATAATGACAATGCCTATTCTTATTTTGAAAATTTTGATATAGATTATACTGATTTAGATAAGAGAATAGAATCTGCACTTATAAGTCAAAATGGAACTTCAGGAAATCCGTTAGTTGCTTATGAAAGCAGCGGTGACAGTGTGTTTCAAATTAATAAAATTGAAGTGCTCAATCACAAATGGGTTATTGCAGATTTTAGTGATAGTAAACGTTGGGGCGAACTTATATTACTTTATGATGTATCAAAAGACGGAAGCGTTTCATTTGAAACGCTTCAAAGTGTCCTTTATCCTTAATGATTTAAAAGCCAATCTTTTAAATCGTAGAAGTTTTGTGGTGCTACACCGTGGCCTACTGGATACTCATTCAGTTTTACCGAAATGCCCAGGTTGTTGAGATAGGCTGGGATTTGTCTTGCAGCACTTACTGGTATGACCTGGTCGACACTTCCGTGTGATGAGAATATCGATAAATGTTTGTATGCATCTAAATCAGATTTAGGAGCTGTAATATCTGGATTAACATATCCACTGAGTCCAATGATATTTTTTACTTTTTCAGGATAGGTTAATGCAACTGCATAACTTAATATACAACCTTGACTAAATCCCAAAAGAGTGACATTTGCAGGATCTAAATCATATGTCGTGACAACTTCGTCAATAAATTTAGAAATTAATTCTCGAGATTCTATAGCCTCTTCATCGTCAGACCATTTTCCGTCTGTAGCATCCCAGTGTATCGTATACCAGGCATTTCCTGAAGGTTGCATAGGGCGTGGAGCTTTTGCAGAGACCACAAAATAATGATCTGGCAGCTCTGGAGCAAATGAAAATAAATCTTCTTCATTGCTGCCGTAACCGTGTAGAAGAAGTATAAGTGGTGCCTTACCAGAACCGGCATTTTTAGGTCGTTGTATTAAATGTTCAAGTGAAAGTGTATTCATTTTATTGTATAAATGTAAACCATTTTTGAAATTGTTTTCCTAGTATAGGAACGGGGGTATATGTGCCTTGAAAAGCACTAACTATGCCGTAACCCCAAAGTACAATTATAAAAATATAGAAGCCTATGGTTGCCGGCCAGCTATTTAAATAAGATACTAAAAAACCGAGTGCAAAGAAGGCGATAAAAATCCCGAATGCTTGTCTAATATGAAATCTTGCAAATAAGTTTTTTGGTTCCGAATTAATAAATAATGCTATTATGGTTCCAATCATACTTAGGTATGCAATTATGGCTGTAGTCTTACCTTGTTTGATTATTTCGTTTGTCATTATTTATGATGCTATATATTGATTATTTGCAATGATCCCGTAAACTTTACCCTTAAGTTTAGCACCAAGAAATGCTGCATTTTTAGACTTTGATAATATATTTTCCTTTGTAAAAGTGCTTGTTCCCTTAGCTGTAAATAAGGTTATATTTGCAGGCTCACCCACAACAATTTTGGCTTTTTCGCCGGTAAATCTAGATCTTCCTGCTGTAAGTAGGTGTATTGCTTGACGCTCTGTAACTAAAGTTAGCAAAGCTCCAAGTGTAGCTTCTTGAGCTATTGTACCAAATTTTGCGTGATCAAATTCTAATTTTTTCTGTTCGATATCAAGCGGATTGTGATCGCTGGTAACCATATCTATTGTGCCATCCTTTAAGCCTGCAATTAAAGCTTTACGATCTGTCTCATTGCGTAGTGGAGGCAAAACTTTATAACGGGTATCAAATTCTTCCAGCTCACTATCTGTATAGTAAATATTTGCCATCGCAACACTGCAAGTTACATCTAGACCTTTAGCCTTTGCTTCTTTAATAAGAGCAACACTTTGTGCCGTAGAAATGGTAGGTATATGTAATTTACCTCCAGTATATTCTAGAATGTATAAATCTCTGGCAATTTGTAAATGTTCTGCAAGTGCAGGAATACCTTTTAATCCTAATTTAATAGCAATTTCTCCTTCGTTCGCCATTCCCTTAATAACAAGATCATTTTCCTGCGGAAAGGATAAAACAAGTCCGTCAAAACTTTGCGTGTATTGCAGCGCTATTTTAAGAAGATTAGGATTGCTTATTGCGTGTTGATAATCTCCAAATGCAATTGCTCCCGCCTTAGTCATATCAAATAATTCGGCTAGATCAACTCCTTCACCATTACGGGTTAGAGAACCAATAGGGTATAAGCTAACTGCATTATTTTGAGCTTTATTAATAAGATAGGAAACAGACGAATTAGAATCTGTTACGGGATAGGTGTTGGGGTTTACAGCTATAGCAGTAAAACCACTTTTTGCTGCTACCAGAAGTCCGTTTTTTATAGTTTCACGCTCTTCATAACCAGGTTCTCCTATACAAACGCTGCTGTCAAACCACCCCGGCGAAACTATTAAGTTTTCAAAGTCTATATGTTGCTCCCCCTTAGTAGCATTCAATTTTGGAGCAATATCAGTTATAATTCCATCTTTTATTCTAATGTCGACCACGCTACCGTGGTGGTCATTACTCTCATCTAAAAGAGTTACTTGTGTGATGCGTATATTCATTTAAGAAATTTTAAAAGGAGCATTTCTGCCAGAAAAGCCAGCAGTGCAAAAATAACAAACCATTTGTAAAACAAATTAAGATTTGACTCTTGTTCTAGTGTATCAAAAAGTGATTTTATAGTAGAAGAAAATTCGATTTTATTTTTGGTTTGTGTAACTGGACTTTGAAGTTTACTTTCTTTTCTATCGTGATTAAAAGCTACAGTAGTAAGTGTGTCGCTCTTGTATTTCACTTCAAATAGGCCTGCATTTGTAATGCCTTGCGAGGTAGAAACAGATATAATATCACCACGTTTCTGTTGTAGAGGAATATATTGTTTGCTTTTTCTCTCAAGTACGAGCGCAGCATCTGTGGTAAGATCCATTTTGATATCAAATGTAGCGTTAGTGCCTAGTGTATAATAGGGTTTTGGTAAAGAAAGCGCTTGAAGTGCCATCTTATCAAAAGTTGGAACTATCAATTGTCCTTTAATGAAGTTGCTATTTGAAGAAGATAATGAGGCTGTAAAAACATACAGATTATTATTTTCTGTCAAGAATGGGTCTCCATTCTCAAATGTTAGTATGGGATTGTTGGTATTGAGCTTGCTATACGAATTAACTATGTGAGACTGCAAATTAGAGGATCTGCCGCTAAATACATTCTGAAAAAGAGGGTGGTCATAAGTTATACCCGTAATGTAGCTCGGCGTGCTTATAGTTTTTGTAAATGTTTGCATCCCGAAAGCGGTAAGTAAATTAGAATATGCTTCCGGTTGATCTCTCGTAGAAGGAATTAATATAACGGTTCCTCCTTTTTGCGTGTGTGCCTTTAGACTATTAATAAGTGAAATCGGAATATTATTAATTTCATTTAATATAATCAGATTTTGATCTGCAAGAAGTGCATAGTCTAATTGATTTTCAGAAACCGAAACAAATTCAAAACTGGCTGCGCTATAGAGCTTTTTTAGAAAGTCAAAACTTTCATCTGTAATAGCTAATACTTTAAGAGGTAAAGCGTTATTTATGCTAAAGTAGAAACTGTTATCATATTCTAGAGCAGCATCATCAAGGCGTATTAATCCTTTTATAGCTTTATCTGCAGGTAATTGAAATTGCGTTGAAGCCGTGTCGCTAGCTGAGAATTTAACCGAAGATTTTGCGATAAGTTCGTTGCCATTATATAAAGAGACAGGCAATTGATCTTCAGACTTAAAAGAGCTAGAGATAAGGACATTTAAATTGTACAGATCTGCATTACGCTCGATAGTTAAACTGTCTATTGAAAAATTTTTAAAAGCAACCGGATCTAGTACTACGGGATAAATTTTTACAGATGAAGTATCTGCAAGATTAGAAAGATCTAAATCTTGAAAATCTGAAACAAGCACTAGTCGTTTTTCAGTATTGAGATCCTTTGAAAAAAGAGTATTTAAACGCAACAGCAGGCTTTTACTATCTGTAGTTTTTGAAGTAAAATCGAGATCAATAAGGATATCTCTATCTTTTTGAACATTAAAGTTTTTAAATACTTCATCCCAGGTTACTAGGGTTACTAACTGGTCGTCTGATAAATGGGATAGAAGATCTTGTGAGGCTTCCGTAAGCAAATTACCTTTTTTACCGGTGGCTTGCATACTGTATGAGTTATCTATAAAAACAACGGTTTCTTTAGGTTTTGTTGCGCTAGAAGATGCGGGTAAATAAGGCTGCGCAAAGGCTATAACAAGGCAGGCAAGTGCGATTAAACGTATAGCAAGTATGAGCCATTTTTTTATAGAACTGCTCTTGCGTGTATTTTGAATAACATTCTGAAGAAAAACTACATTCGTAAACGGAGTCTTTTTAAAGCGTCTTAATTGAAATAGGTGTATTAAAATAGGTATAAGCAGCAGAAAAAGAGCGTAGAGTATTTCAGGATTTTTAAACTGCATAGTTAAACGCTAATTAGCCGAGACGAAAATAGGTGTTTTACAAAGACAATGACGATATACTTCTCCTTAATTTCTAATTCTTATAGCTTTTAGATGTGTCATATTCGGGTCCACTTATTTGTGTAGGGATATCCGCTTTACGAGCAGTAAATTTAAAAGTTGTCCCTTTCCCAATTTCTGAAGCTACATTTATTTTTCCGCCTAAATTAGTTACTAACTTCTTAACGGTAGATAATCCTATGCCATTACCGCGATTACCATTTTTATCTTTGTCTGTTGCAATTGTAAACAAATCAAAAATCTCTCCTAGCTTATCTGGAGCAATACCTATCCCGTTATCTTTTACTTCAAATAAATAGAAATCATCATTTTCATCAACAGAAATATATATCTCCGGACTTTCTTTATCAGAATATTTTAAACTATTACCTATAAGATTTAAGAATATCTGATTAAGAGCAACCTTATTGCAATTAATAAGATGATTGGTTTCGGGTAAATGAATAACACACTTATAATCTGCGTTCAGTAAATCCTCAAGCTCCTCCAGTAAGTCGTGAATATCAAAAAGCTCACGCTGATTTATGGTAAGATTATCACTTTCATAATGCAGTAAAATGCCATTAATGTATTCTGAAAGGGAGAACGACGAACTTTTAAGATAGTTGAGATAGTCGAGACCCTTCTCATCTAAAAGTTCTTTATACTTTGCTTTTAATAAATCTGTTGTAGTTATGATATTAGCCAAAGGCATTTTCATATCGTGAGATACTACCCCTGCAAAATCTTTCAAAAGGCTATTTTTCTTAAGCAGATTCTTTTGTAAAGCTTTGTTTTCTAAGTTTTGGCGGTGAAGCTCAAATAAATTAACGACTTGATTAGCTAAAGCAATTAAGGTATTCTTTTGTCTGTCACTAAGTGTGCGTGGTTTGTGATCAAAAACGCATAAAGTTCCTAAAGCGTGTCCACCCTTATCTATTAAAGGTACACCCGCATAGAAAATGGCTTTCATCTCACCGGTAACTAAGGGATTATTCTTAAACCGATCATCTTTACGCGCATCTGGTATTACAAAAATGGATTCTGGAGATTGTATTGCGTGCGTACAAAAAGATATTTTGCGCGGAGATTCTGAAAATGGGACACCATAATGAGATTTTAGAAAGTTACGATTGTAGTCTAACATTGTAATAAGCGATATGGGCGCATCACATATGTATGCGGCAATCTGAGTGATGTCATCATAACTTCTCTCAGGTAAGGTGCCTACTAATTTATAAGAATCTACGGCTTCTTGTCTCTTTCTCTCGTTCAGAACTTTGGTTTTTTTGTGAAAAATAAAGATACTACAAACTAGCTGTTTTTTGAAGCAACTTTTTTAATAGTAAAGTCAAAGGTAGTACCGCTAATTCCATCACTATTTACACTAATAATTCCGCCTAAAGAATTCACTAGGTTGCGCACAGTAGATAAGCCAATTCCATTTCCTTTTTTTCCTTTATTATCTGTTTCTGAAGCTACAGTAAACAAATCAAAAATAGAAGACTGCTTATCTTTAGATATTCCTTTACCGTTATCTTTTATCTGAATGTAATAGTAAGCGTGATCTTCGGTACATTTAAAATCGATAATACCAGTCTCCTTATCATTATACTTAAGACTGTTAGTGATTAAGTTAATGAGGATTTGACTTACTGCAGAACGATTCGTTTGTAATTCCAGATTTTTGTCTGGAAAATTTATGATATAATCTTCGTTAATATTTAAGAGATCGATTAGTTCTTCTAACAGATGATTGAGTTCAAAATTTTCTAAATTTTGTATGGTCAAATCTTCACTCTCATAATAGGAAAGTAGATTATCGATATAATCACTAAGGGAAAACGAGGACTGTTTCAAATAAGAAAGATATTCATTTCCCTGCTCATCAAATTGGTTAGCATATTTAGCTTTCAATATATCTGTGGTGACAATCATATTTGCTAGCGGCATCTTCATGTCGTGAGATATTACACCTGCAAATGTCTTTAATTGTTCGTTTTTTGCATTTAAAAGTTTTTCAATTTTCTTTAATTGTAAATTATTTCTTCTAAGTTCAAAAAGATTTTCTACTTGCGTAGCCAGATCTCTTAGTGCATTTAACTGTGTGTCGGTAAGTGTCTTAGGTTTTCTATCTATAACGCAAAGAGTACCTAAGGCTTCTCCCGAGGGAGTTAGTAATGGAACTCCGGTATAAAAGATTACCGGAAAATCTGCACGCACCAGCGGATTATTCTTAAAACGATCATCCAGTCTTGAGTCTGGAACAACTGTAATATTCTTAGGATCCATTATAGCGTGCGCACAAAACGACACCTCTCGATCAGTTTCACAAATATCCCAACCAACTTTAGATTTAAACCACTGTCTATCTTCACTTACAAGTGAAATTAATGAAACAGGTGCCTCACAAATTGTTGAAGCCAGACGCGTTATAACATCAAAATTTGTGTCTGATGCAGTATCTAACAAATGCAATTGTTCTAATTGCGATAGGCGAGAAGTTTCATTTTCTGGAATAGGTAGAGATTGCATATATATTTTAAGGGTCTTTAAGAGGGAGTTATGGCTAATAGGATTATCAGCAATAATTATATTGCAAAAATACAATTATAACTGGTTAAAATAGATCCTTTTCAAAAGCGCTTAAACCGAACAAGGCAAAGTCATATTTTACAGGATCTTTAGGATCTAATTTTCGCAATTTACTATCAAGCTCTGCTACAGCCTTAGCGTCATTTTGTACCCGTGTGAGTAAGCCTAATTGACGAGCTATTCTACCCGAATGTACATCAAGTGGACAAGATAGTAACCCTGGACTTATATTTTTCCATAAGCCAAAATCTACTCCAGCTGTCGCTGGTCGTACCATCCATCTCAAAAACATATTTATACGTTTTGCCGCAGAGTTTTTTAACGGATCACTAATGTGTTTTTGGGTACGGGTTGTATGAGGTATTTCAAAGAAAATAGATTTAAATCTGCTTATAACAGGTTGTAAATCTTCATTAGCATTCTGAGATTGAAAAATGAGCTCTAAACCACCGTGGTTTAAATAGATGTTTTTTAAACTTTCGACAAAAGTTATTAAGTCTGAACCATTAAAAGTTCGATGTACAAAATTATGAAGAGGTTTTAGATCATCAGCTCCGTGATTTAGTACAAAATCGTAGGGATCATTATCAAGTATTTCAATAAGTTTATTACCATTGTTAATAATGCTTTTGCGATTTCCCCAAGCTATAGTTGCAACCAAAAAGCCTATAATTTCTATATCTTCTTTTTTAGTAAATTGATGAGGAATTTGAATAGGATCTGTACCTATAAATTTTGGGCTTTCATATAGGTTAGCCTTCTCATCTATAAATTCTTTAAGCTCGCTTTTAGAAAGTTTAAGAGATGATTTTGCCATCTACCATGGTTAATTTGCGATCGGCCATTTCAGCCAATTCTTCATTATGAGTTACAATTACAAATGTCTGGTTATAGGTGTCACGAAGCTTGAAGAATAATTTATGTAAATTTTCTGCAGATTCGCTATCCAGATTTCCAGAAGGCTCATCGGCTAGTATGAGGGCGGGCTCATTAACAAGAGAACGTGCAACGGCAACACGCTGCTGCTCACCCCCAGAAAGTTGACTTGGTTTGTGATACATACGATGCGAAAGTCCTAAAAAATCAAGAAGTTCTTTAGCTTTCTTTTCAGCAACATCTTTTTCCTTTTTTGCTATAAATGCAGGGATGCAAACATTTTCTAAAGCGGTAAATTCAGGCAGTAATTGATGAAATTGAAAGATAAACCCAATGTTCAAATTTCTAAATCGACTGAGTTCTCTTTCGTTCAGCTTAGAAATTTCAATATCATTTATGTACAGATTTGTATTAGCATGCTTATCTGCACGATCTAAAGTTCCTAAAATTTGTAAAAGTGTGGTTTTGCCGGCACCACTTGCGCCTACAATAGACACAACTTCGGCATCTTTAATTAAAAGATCAACACCTTTTAGAACCTGGACGTCCCCATAAGATTTTAGAATATTTTCAGCTTTAATCATAAGAAGTTATGAATCTTTAAACTGTAATTAAAGTGGGTTAAAACCGACTACTTCAACGACACTTTGATTTTCAGAAATAAGTATATCTTGTTAAGATTTCAAAGGTAATGTACTAAACATAATAATTGTTGTTAACACAATATTTTATCATTTTGTTTAATGATTTCTGTAGATGTATTAACAATACGTTAAACTGAATTTTAAGATGCTTCTAGCGTCTAAATTTGTTAAACTATGAATACTAATTTGAAAACTGCAACTTTTGCAAACGGATGCTTCTGGTGTACAGAGGCGGTTTTTCAACGTTTTAAAGGTGTATACAATGTAAAAAGTGGTTACACGGGAGGTAAAATAAAAAATCCACCGTACCGGGAAGTTTGTCAGGGAAGAACAGGTCACGCTGAAGCCATACAACTTCAATATGATCCCGAAATAATATCTTATCTAGAGTTGCTTCAAGTATTTTTTACTACTCACGACCCTACGACACTCAACAGACAAGGAAACGATGTGGGAACCCAATATCGAAGTGCTATTTACTATCATTCTCAAGAACAATGTAATGAGGCTAATGCAATGATAGAAATATTAGAAAAAGAGCATATTTTTGATTCTAAAATTGTTACAGAGGTTACTCAGGCAATGCCATTTTATGACGCAGAAGATGATCATGCTTCTTATTATGATAACAATAAACTTCAGGGCTATTGCCAATACATAATAGATCCTAAAATTGCTAAAATTAAAAAGCTTTTTAAAGAACAGCTTTTAGAATCCTACCTATAATAAAACACATATTTATGTCGCCATATAAAAAATTTGAGGAGTATAATATCGACTTGAAGGATGAGATAAAAGATAGCTACTCGTCTATTATAAAAGATTTAGGAGAAGATGTCACTCGTGATGGTCTTCTTAAAACTCCGGAACGTGCAGCAAAAGCAATGATGTATTTGACAAGTGGCTATGATGTTGATCCTGCAGAAATTTTAAAAGGAGCAATGTTCAAAGAAGATTATAGAGAGATGGTCATTGTGAAGGATATCGAATTGTATTCGCTATGTGAACACCACTTATTACCTTTCTTCGGAAAGGCACACATTGCTTACATCCCTAATGGGAGTATTGTAGGTCTTAGTAAACTGCCGCGCATAGTAGATGTTTTCTCTAGAAGATTGCAAGTACAAGAGCGTCTAACTCACGATATTTTAGAATGTATTAATACTACTTTAAAACCTGAAGGTGTTGCCGTAGTGATTGAAGCTTCACATATGTGTATGATGATGCGTGGGGTTCAAAAACAGAATTCTACAACCACGACTTCTGGGTTTAGAGGTCAATTTGAAAAGATTGAAACTAGAAATGAGTTTCTAAAGCTTATTAGTTCTGATTTAAGTTAACTGTGGCAGGTTATTTGCTTTATATTTATAAAAATAAAATGTTATGAAAGCATTAGATTATAATTTACTGGTAAAGGGGATATTTTTTGATGCAGTTGGTATGCTGAGTATGGCAATTCCTGTAGTAGGGCCCTTCTTAGATCTAGCGTGGGCTCCAGTTGCAGCTAAACAAATGTCAAAAATGTATCCTGGTCGTAAAGGAAAATTTGCTTCGATATTAGTTTTTATAGAAGAGATACTTCCATTTACAGATATCGTCCCATCTTTTACATTAATGTGGGTATATACTTTTTTAATAAATACAGAACCTCGACCTAGCAAAGGAAGAGTTATTCCGATACGGATTAAAGACTAATAAAAAAAGGTGCTAATAGCACCTTTTTTTATTCTTTTTCTATAGCTTTTAATATTTCTTCATTCATCCATTGAATGGCATCCTCTTTAGCTCCAAATATCCCAAAAGGTTTCTTGTAAAATTTCCCTTCAATTTCTGCATTACCTCGACCAATACTTGTATCAGAAACTATAGCAAATGCTTTTAAACTTTCTACTTTATTAAGTTCTGTGTAAATCATAGGGTTAATACTGTAAGAATGTTCTCTTACTGAAATATAACCGAATGGATGGCCATTATAATGATCTAGGCAAGCATTTAAAAAGGAAACACGATCGTCTTCATCAAAGTTGATATTTGATTTTACAAATCCCAGAGCACAGAATTCATCGAATTCAATTCTACCAGAACGTAGATGTATAATTTTCCTCAATGATGCCATAATTAAATATAACTAAATTATAAATAATATAAATTAAGAAAATGTTATTTATAAAAAAAAGAACCACATAAGTGGTTCTTTTTTAAATAGTTATAATTTAAGAAGTTAAGATTGTGTAGAATTCTCAGTCTTTTCAATCTTGATGGTTAGCTCTTCTTTACCTTCTTCGATATCCATAAAGATTTTATCGCCTTCACCTATTTTAGCAGTGATAATTTCTTCTGCAAGAGCGTCTTCGATATATTTTTGAATTGCTCGCTTCAATGGTCTTGCGCCATATTCTTTATCAAAACCTTTCTCGCTAATAAAGTCTTTTGCTTTATCGCTCAATTCTAAATTATAACCAAGTGATTGAATACGATTGTAAAGCTTTTTCAATTCTATATCGATAATCTGGTGTATTTCTTTGCGATCTAAAGCATTAAATACAATAACATCATCTACCCGATTTAAGAATTCAGGAGCAAATGCTTTTTTCAGGGCATTTTGAATAATACCTTTAGCATTTTCTTCTGCCTGATCTTTTCGGGCTGCAGTTCCAAAACCTACACCTTGGCCAAAATCTTTAATCTTACGAGCTCCAATGTTTGAAGTCATAATGATTACTGTATTTTTAAAGTCAATCTTTCTACCTAAAGAATCTGTAAGGTAACCATCATCAAGAACTTGAAGCAGCATATTAAATACGTCTGGGTGAGCTTTTTCAATCTCATCTAGTAAGATAACAGCATAAGGCTTTCTTCTTACTTTCTCAGTAAGCTGTCCACCTTCTTCATAACCTACATATCCCGGAGGTGCTCCAATGAGTCTTGAGACTGCAAATTTCTCCATGTATTCACTCATATCGATACGTACCAGTGAATCCTCGTTATCAAATAACTCTGTGGCTAAAATTTTCGCAAGTTGCGTTTTACCTACACCAGTTTGTCCTAAGAAAATAAAAGAACCAATTGGCTTATTAGGATCTTTTAATCCAGCACGATTACGTTGTATAGCCTTAGCAACTTTAGCAACCGCTTCATCCTGACCTATTACTTTGTTTTTAATAGAATTAGGTAATTCGGCTAGCTTATTACTTTCAGTTTTTGCTATACGTGTAACCGGTATTCCAGACATCATCGAGACAACGTCTGCTACATTATCTTCGGTAACCGTTTCTTTATGTTGCTTAGAATCTTCTTCCCAAGTAGCTTGGGCAGTTGCTAACTCCTTCTCAATATTTTTCTCGTCATCCCGTAATTTAGCTGCCTCCTCATATTTCTGCTTTTTAACGACAGAATTTTTGCGTTCTCGCACTTCCTCAAGTTGGCGTTCTAAATCAAGAATTTTCTTGGGTACGTCAATATTAATAATATGCACACGAGATCCAGCTTCATCTAAAGCATCAATTGCTTTATCTGGAAGAAAACGATCTGTCATGTATCTGCTTGTAAGCGTTACACAGGCTTTTATCGCTTCAGGTGTATAGACTACATTGTGATGATCTTCATATTTATCCTTGATATTATTTAGGATCTCTATGGTTTCCTCTTCATTTGTAGGCTCTACTATTACTTTTTGAAAACGTCTTTCTAAAGCGCCGTCTTTTTCGATATATTGTCTGTATTCATCCAGTGTAGTTGCTCCTATGCATTGCAGTTCGCCACGTGCTAGAGCAGGTTTAAACATATTGCTCGCATCTAGTGAACCAGTCGCTCCACCTGCACCTACAATGGTGTGAATTTCATCGATAAATAAGATTATATCTTTATTTTTCTCAAGCTCGTTCATAACGGCTTTCATACGCTCTTCAAACTGTCCTCTGTACTTAGTACCCGCGACCAAACTCGCCAAGTCTAAAGTCACTACACGTTTATCAAAAAGAATACGTGAAACTTTACGTTTTACAATACGTAAAGCAAGACCTTCTGCAATGGCAGATTTACCCACACCCGGCTCTCCAATTAATAGCGGATTATTTTTCTTACGTCTACTTAATATTTGAGAAACGCGTTCTATTTCTTTCTCACGACCTACAACAGGATCCAGTTTATTTTCCTCGGCCATTGCTGTAAGATCACGCCCAAAGTTGTCTAGAACAGGTGTTTTAGACTTTTTGTTGCTTTTATTTCCTGGAGCATTAAAAGGGTTATCTTTTGACGACTCAGATGTTGTATCATCATCACTAAAAGATTCACTCTTTATAGGCTCTATATAATCATCATCGCTTGTCATCATAAGTTTGAATTGATCCTTTACATTATCATAATCTACTTTTAGTTTATTAAGCAACTTGGTTGTTGGGTCATTCTCATTGCGTAATACACAAAGTAAAAGATGCGCTGTATTAATAGAAGAACTTTGAAAAAGTTTAGCTTCTAAAAAAGTGGTTTTTAATGCGCGCTCTGCTTGTCGCGTTAAATGTAAATTTTGCTTTTCGCTGCTGGCCGATCCCGGAGTGGGATTTGCCGGACTCAAAATCTCGACTTTTCGTCTTAAGTGACTTAGATCTATATCCAATGCCTCAAGGATTTCTATAGCCTTGCCGCTACCATCACGTAGTAGACCTAACATAAGATGTTCGGTTCCAATAAAATCGTGACCTAGACGTAAAGCCTCTTCCTTGCTATAAGCAATTACATCTTTAACTCGTGGTGAAAAATTATCATCCATAAACTCTCCTATCTTTTTCTATAGTTTTTGAATACCAATTCAAAAACCGTTCCGTTGATATCACTTTAAGTAAATTGACAAAATAAGTTTTAAAGTGACAATGGAAGTTAAGCATACTTATTAAAAAGGGAAACATATTTTTGTTAATAAAAACCATATACAGCGAGTTGCTAAATACCGAAAACACAAGAGAAAAACGTATATTGCCCCTTACTGTTTAAACCAAAAATTTAAAGATAAATACATATGGCTGAAGGAGAGAAGTTAATTCCTATCAACATTGAAGATGAGATGAAATCAGCCTACATTGACTATTCAATGTCGGTCATCGTGTCACGTGCATTACCAGATGTACGAGACGGTTTAAAACCTGTACACAGACGTGTTTTATTTGGAATGCATGAATTAGGTGTTAGATCTAACACCGCACATAAAAAATCTGCTAGAATTGTAGGTGAAGTTCTTGGTAAATATCACCCACATGGTGATACTTCAGTTTATGATACTATGGTGCGTATGGCCCAGGAGTGGTCTTTGAGATATATGCTTGTAGATGGTCAAGGTAACTTTGGTTCTGTAGATGGAGATAGTCCTGCAGCAATGCGATATACAGAAGCACGTATGCGCAAAATCTCTGAGGAGATGCTTGCAGACATAGATAAAGATACTGTAGATCATCAGTTAAACTTTGATGATACACTTAAGGAGCCTAAAGTTTTACCTACTCGTATTCCTGGTCTTTTAGTAAATGGAGCTTCAGGTATTGCTGTAGGTATGGCTACAAATATGCCACCTCATAACTTAACCGAAGTTATAAACGGAATATCTGCATATATTGAAAATAACGACATCGAAATAGACGAACTGATGCAGCATATTACTGCACCAGATTTCCCTACCGGAGGAACTATTTACGGTTATGAGGGTGTACGTGAGGCGTTTAAAACAGGTAGAGGGCGTGTTGTTATGCGTGCAAAGGCTGTTTTTGAAGAGGTTAGAGGTCGTGAATGTATTGTTGTAAATGAGATTCCATATCAGGTAAATAAGGCTGATATGATTAAGAAGACTGCAGATCTTGTTAACGAGAAAAAAATAGATGGCATCGCTTCTATACGTGATGAGTCTGATCGTAATGGGATGCGTATTGTTTACGTTTTAAAACGTGATGCAATTCCCAATATCGTATTGAATACCTTATTTAAATATACAGCTTTACAGTCTTCGTTTAGTGTAAACAATATAGCCTTAGTAAAAGGAAGACCAGAAATGTTGAATCTTAAAGATATGATTCATCATTTTGTGGAACACCGTCACGAGGTGGTCGTTAGACGTACTGAATATCTTCTTAAAAAGGCTGAAGAGCGAGCTCACATCTTAGAAGGTTTAATAATTGCATCAGATAATATTGACGAAGTTATCGCTCTTATACGTGCTAGTAGTAATGCCGAAGAGGCGCGTACCAAGTTAATGGAGCGTTTTGATCTTTCAGAAATTCAAGCTAGAGCAATAGTTGAGATGCGTCTACGCCAATTAACTGGACTAGAGCAAGACAAACTAAGAGAAGAATATGAGCAAATAGTTAAAACTATTGAAGATCTAAAAGACATTCTTGCCCGCAAAGAGCGGAGAATGGAAATTATTAAAGAAGAGCTACAAGAAATTAAAGATAAATATGGTGACGAGCGCCGTACAACTATTGATTTTGCAGGTGGCGATGTAAGTATTACAGATTTGATTCCTGATGAGAAAGTAGTATTGACTATTTCGCATGCAGGTTATATAAAACGTACTTCACTATTAGAATATAAAACTCAAAATAGAGGTGGAGTAGGACAAAAGGGTTCGACTACGAGAAATGAAGATTTCCTAGAGCATCTTTTTGTAGGTACAAATCACCAATACTTAATATTTTTCACCCAGAAAGGTAAGTGTTACTGGATGCGTGTTTTTGAAATTCCTGAGGGAAGCAAAACGTCAAAAGGCCGTGCTATTCAAAACCTTATTAATATTGAGCCAGACGATAAAGTGATGACGTTTATCTGTACTAATGATCTTAAAGATGAAGAGTACATAAACAGTCATTATGTCATTATGGTTACTAAAAAAGGCCAGGTTAAGAAAACATCTCTTGAGCAATATTCACGTCCACGTACAAATGGAATCAATGCCATTACTATAAAAGATGATGATGAACTGCTTTCTGCAAAACTTACAACCGGAGATAGCCAAGTAGTATTGGCAATCAAATCTGGAAAAGCAATACGCTTTGAAGAAGAGAAAACCAGACCTATGGGTAGAAACGCATCTGGTGTACGTGGCATAACTCTTGCAGATGATAATGACGAAGTGATAGGGATGGTTGCTGTTAACGATTCAGAATCTAACATATTAGTTGTTTCTGAAAATGGATATGGTAAGCGATCTTTAGTTGAAGATTACCGTGTTACAAATCGTGGTGGTAAAGGAGTTAAGACTATTTCGATTACAGAAAAAACCGGTAATTTAGTTGCAATTAATAATGTAACAGATGATGATGATCTTATGATTATTAATAAATCTGGTATTGCGATTAGAATGGCAGTTTCAGAATTGCGTGTAATGGGTAGAGCTACGCAGGGTGTACGTTTAATAAATTTAAAAAATGGAGATACCATTGCTGCGGTTACAAAAGTGAAAAAAGACGAAGATGCTATTGATGATGAAGATATCGAAGATATAGATACTACAATAGTAGAATCAACCGCTGCTGACGAAAATTTAAATAATGATAAACCTTCTTCTGACGAAGAAGAATAACCAAAGTTGAATATTAAAATTAGTAAAATAATGAAAACAAAATCTTTAGTATTAGCGGCACTATCTGTTACCGCTTTAACTTTTGCGCAGAAGAAAGAGATTAAATCTGCGGAAAAAACAGTTGAATCTGGCAGTTTTGTTCAAGCTCAAACAGAAATTAGTGGTCTTGAAGGTATGATGAGCCAGATGGACGAAAAGGAAAAAGAATACTATTACTTTATAAAAGGTAGAGCATTTTTAGGAGGTGAAGACAACAAAAAGTCTGAAGATCTTTTAAAAGCTATGGAAGCTTTCACAAAAGTAAATGAGTTTAATGACGGTAGTAAATATGGTCAAGAAGCAACTCAATATAAGCAGCAAGCTATGAATGCAGTTATTTCATCTGCTGTAGATGATCAAAATGCTGAAAAATATAGCGATGCAGCCACTAAACTTTATAAACTATATACGCTAACTCCGAAGGATACATCTTATTTATATTTTGCGGCATCAAACGCTGTTAATGCGCAAGATTTCCCTACTGCATTAGATTACTACAGTCAGTTAAAATCATTGGGTTATACCGGTGTTGAAACAAAATTTACTGCAAAAAACAAAGCTAATGGTCAAGTTGAGAGTTTTAATTCAAAACAACAACGTGATCTATTTGTAAAATCTGGTACTCACGAAGACCCACAAACAGAAGTTACTGAATCTCGTGCAGGTGAGATTGCAAAAAATATCGCACTTATCTATGTTCAAGAAGGTGAGAACGATAAAGCAATTTCTGCTATAGATGATGCTCTTGCTGAAAATCCAGATGATGATGCTCTTTTACGTTCTGCAGCAGATGTATATCTTAAAATGGATATGACTACTGAATATGAGGCCGCTATGAATAAGGTTATCGCTAAGGACCCTAACAACCCTGGATTGTATTTTAATTTAGGTGTAGGTGCTGCTAAGGCTGATGATATGGAAAAAGCAATGGGTTATTACGAGAAGGCTTTAGAAATAGATCCTGATTACAGCGCTGCTAACTTGAATATAGCTGCTTTAATGCTTGGAAAAGATAAAGACATCATTGAGCAAATGAATACTTTAGGTAATTCTAAAGCTGATAATGCTAAATATAACGAGTTAAAGAAACAACGTTTAGCTCTTTACGGTGAAGCTGTTCCTTATTTAGAGAAAGCTATTGCGGGTGAAGAATCTAATATTGAAGCGGTACGTACCTTATATAACATCCACGTTCAATTAGGTAACACTACTGAGGCAGATAAGTACAAAGCTAAATTAGATGCTCTTGAATCTAAATAATTAGCTTAACAATTAATACATATATTAA
Source organism: Leeuwenhoekiella aequorea (assembly GCF_004104375.1). Classification (GTDB taxonomy): domain Bacteria; phylum Bacteroidota; class Bacteroidia; order Flavobacteriales; family Flavobacteriaceae; genus Leeuwenhoekiella; species Leeuwenhoekiella aequorea. The sequence goes on along the minus strand of NZ_QOVM01000007.1, from coordinate 101,948 downwards.
AGCCCTTTCTTGCGATTGGGCTTTTTTTATAGCCTTAAATTCTATTTATACAATTTGAATTAACTGTGATTATACGTTGTATGAATTGTTTACTATAAGTGATCTGTTTTAAACAAATGACTAATACATTTGCTTACAAAAAAAAGGTTCGGGATTGTCCCGAACCTTTTATATTATAATGATAGGTTTATTTATTATTTAGCACGTTCATACTTTTCCATATAGCGCTTGTATAATTCAGTCTGATGACTTTCAAGGCTTATAGATCTTCCATTAATAAATGCATGGCTAATGGTATTACCACTCATTTCTAAAGCGTTCCCTTTACTTACAATAAGTGTAGCATCTTTACCAGCTTCTAGCGTTCCTAGTTTATCAGACACTCCTAATATGGTTGCAGGATTCTTTGTGATAAGCTGCAATGCATCTTCAAAACTGAGGCCGTGAGCAGTTGTTTGTCCTGCATAAAAAGGAATATTTCTGGATTGCCAGTACTCACCACTATTTCCTAAGGCTACGGTAACTTTTGCATCAATAAGATCTTTTACCATTTTAAAAGAAATATTATAGTCATCATCTTCGGCATCTGGTAAACTATGTACACGAGCAAGAATAACTGAAACATTAGCTTTAGCAATGGCGTCCACTACTTTGTAACCGCGATATGCACCTACTAACACTACTTTTTCAATATTCATCGCTTCTTTAAACTTTAATACATCAAGTATCTCTTTCTCAGAATCCACGTGAATATATAAGTTTTGAGTCCCATCAAGAATACCCTGCATTGCTGCGTAAGGCAAATTCTTAACTGAAGAATCTCCCGACGTAAAAGCTTTAGATTGAGCTATAAAGTTTTCGATTTCTGTAATATCAGATTTGTAATCTTTGTTAGGGCTATAGCCAGGATCTTCACCTTCCCACCAGCGGCCTCTTCGATAGCTGTTAGGCCAGTTTAAATGAATACCGTCTCCACGCTTAACTGCAGCATCTTCCCAGTTCCAGGCATCGAGCTGAACTACAGATGATTGTCCGGAAATCGTGCCGCCCTGAGGCACTGCTTGCGCAATTAGCACACCATTAGGACGCATACTTTCTACAACTTTAGATTCTGCATTATAAGCTACAATTGCCTCAATATGCGGATTGTATTCTCCTACTTCGTCCTGATCTTCAGTAGCTCTAACCGCTGAAATTTCAACCAGACCTAGAGTGGTGTCAGGAGCAATAAATCCCGGGTATATATGTTGACCATCTACATTAATGATCTCACCACGTAGCGGCATTTTTGTTGTACGTGCATCATAGACACCGGTAATTTTTCCGTCTTTAATAAAAATCAGGCTTTTTTCAATTACCTCTCCATTACCTATGTGAGCAGTAGCACCAGTTAGCGTTATCTCGCCGGTTTGTGCTATGGCAGGTGTTTGCTGTGCTTGCATAGATAGTGTTGCAAAGAACAGCGCTATAAATAATTTATTTAGCGTTTTCATAATTAATCTAGTGTTTCTAAAGTGTCACAATCTAATCGCTGTTTTTCTTCTTTTTTCGCAGGTTGAGTTTTTAAACCTTTGTTTTTTGCAGATAACATAAGCGTAGTTAACTTGTTCTTTTGCATTTTAACTTCATCTCGTAGCTGCTTATCTTTTTCTATATCAAAGTATACAGCACCTTCAATAAGTGTTTTTTCTGCCACTGCGCTTACAGACATAGGGTATGTTGACCATAATACTAAATCTGCATCTTTGCCCTCTTTAATACTACCTGTACGATCATCTATGTGTAGCATTTTTGCAGGATTAAGTGTAACAAATTTCCAAGCTTCCTCTTCTGGGACGCCACCATATTTCATCGTTTTTGCAGCTTCTTGATTTAATCTGCGACTCATTTCTGCATCATCACTATTTATACCGGTTAACACACCTGCACTCCACATAATTGCAGCGTTGTATGGTATTGCATCATTAACCTCATATTTGTAAGCCCACCAGTCACTAAAGGTTGAGCCTGCAACTCCATGTTCAGCCATTTTATCTGCAACTTTGTAGCCTTCAAGAATGTGTGTAAATGTATTTACTCTAAAATTAAAATCATCTGCAACCTTCATAAGCATATTAATCTCACTTTGAACATACGAGTGTGATGATATAAAGCGCTCACCGTTTAAAATATCTACAAGCGTTTCCATCTCATAATCTTTACGATAGGGTTTGCCGCTTTTCATTTTTACTTCATATTCTTTTGCACGCTGAAAATAATCTGTAAACATTTGCTGTACTCCCATACGAGTTTGTGGGAATCGATTAAAACTACCCCAGTTTGATTGTTTTACATTTTCTCCTAAAGCAAACTTGATAAACTTAATATCGTCAAGAACCATCTCGTCAATACTAGATCCCCATTTAAGTTTCATCACAGCAGATTGACCACCTATTGGGTTTGCAGAGCCGTGTAACAGTTGAATAGTGGTCACTCCACCGGCAAGATCACGATAGATATCAATATCGTCTGGATCTACAGCGTCCCGCATACGTACTTCTGCAGATGAGTTCTGCCCAGATTCATTAACATCAAATGCAGCTATATGCGAATGCTCATCAATTATACCGCTCGTAAGATGTTTTCCGGTAGCATCAATTACCTGTGCTCCTCCAGCGCTGAGGTTTTTACCTACAGCTGCTATTTTCCCATTTCTCACTAGAACATCTGTTTGTTCTAGAATTCCTGCTTCTTCATTTGTCCAAACAGTAGCATTTTTAAATAAAATGGTTTGTGCTTTTGGTTTTTCTTTATAGCCGTAAGCAATATTAGGATAGGTAAGTGGCATTACTTCAATTGCCTCTTCTTCCTTATCAGAATCTTCTTTATCTTTAGAATCAGATTCTTTTGAAACTGTATCCTCCTTTTTAGTAGCTGTGAAACTACTTTCACTCCCATTAGGTAGAATTGCTGTCCCAGACCATTTTTCATTAGGATTTACCTGAGCAGTTAATCGGGTGTATTCTTTATTGTCTGAATTTTCACCGGTAAATAATACAGTTAACCATCCATCAGAATACGATACTTTAGATCCTAATTTGGTCTCTCCGCTTTTAACTGTTACTGCCGGTTTCTCTAAGGATTTAGAGATTTCCATATCATAGGTTTTTCCGTTTACAGCAAGTGCATAATTTCCATCAATATCTACTATTGAAGCATCTTTAATCACATTTTTTGATCCCTGAACCCAGTTCTCATAGATTATAGTTTCTTTGTCAAAAATGGTTCCTGATGTTATAAGCAAGTTTGCCCAGGCGCCGTTAGTTAATGATCCAATTTCTTTAGATTTACCTAAAAGTTCTGCAGGTATAGTAGTAAGGGCTCTTAATGCAGTTTCTTCTTTTAAGCCATATTTAAAGGCTTTACGAAGCATTGTCATCAGTTTATCTGGAGACTTTAAGTCTGTGGTGGTAATGGCAAATTTAAGTCCATTGTCTTGCATAGCCGCAAGATTTGTAGGTGCTTGATTCCATTCTAGCATTTGACTTAAACTTACATAAGATGCCTGATACGGATCTTCAACATCGTAAGCTTCCGGAAAATTTACTGGAATGATGTATGATGCACCGGTTTGTTTAATCTCACCTATACGTTTATATTCATCTCCGCCACCTACAATAATAAATGGCACATTTACTTCTTTAGAAAGTTTAGCAATACGCAGATCATCATAAAGATTGTCACCATAGAATATTTGAGGTAAATCCATATTTGCATTTAAGGCTTCAAGAGCTAAATCTTGTGTTGCTATATTTCCGCCCTTGTACCATTTTGCGTCTTCAAATACTTGTCTTATTAAAGCGGTAGCTCCCATAATCGAACCGGGATAAGACTGTGGAGAAAGATTACTTTTATTAAAAGAAAAGAATTGAGCAGAACGAGTTTCTAATAAGCGTTCCGATGTGCCTCCATCATCATTAAGTGCTACTAAGATTCCATTTCCACGCACTAAGCCGTCTGCTTTATGGGTATTTACAACACCAAAACCAGCTTCCATTAATTCTTTAGCTGCCTTAGAATCATATTTAAAATCATTCAGCGCATTTGTTTCCGCTCTTACATGATCATTCCAATAGTAACCATCACGTGTTGGCTCATATTGCGGACTACGACCATTACGCTCGCGTTTTGGGATTTCTACCCCAAAAGTAGAATACATTTCAATAAATGACGGATAGATATGTTTTCCCATCAGATCAACGATAACGGCATTTTTAGGCGCATTTACAGATTTGCCTACAGATACTATTTTGCCATCCTTAATAAGTAAACTTCCGTTTGAAACAACCTCCCCGGGAGTGGGGTGCAGGGTTGCGTTTTTAAAAAGTGTGTAGTTAGTGTTAATGGCTTTGACACCATCATTTACCGGAAAATACTCTTGTGCAGATAAAAAGCAACACATGAGTAAAAACCATCCGGAGAAGAATAGTTTTTTTTTCATTTTTAACAAATTGTTTAGAGTTTCTTAAAGATACTTTTTGTGCAGTTTGTTAGCTGAAAATTGTAATTAATTAGGAATAATTTAACGTTTTTAAGGCAATGTAGTTTTATTCTCAAAATAATTCACAAGAAGAGCAACTACATAGCTATAGCTTTGCATCCCCGAAGGTTGGTTGTTGACTTTGAGGTAATTACCATAAACAATTGCAAGAATGGGTTCGATAGGATTTTCATAAGCATTCCAGAAATCCTGCGATTCTCTATAGTTAGCCACAATACCCGGACTTACTTGTGTACTTAAGATTTCACCCATCGTGCGGTTGCGATTGTACACTTCTCCTAAGCAATATCTCAGGGCAAAGATGTATCCTGAATATTTAAAGTAAGGATCAGGATTATTTGTGGTTGCCATCACAGCTATAAAGTTGGCTTCATTTTCTTTAGCAAATCCTAACTGGTGCGCCTCTTCATGACAAGCTACAAGCGGCCATCGATGCGCAGGCATAAGACCGTTTATTTGAGCTTCTTGCGTGATGGGATTTAAATAGCCGCCAAAACCCATATAGGTCAGCGGAAGTCTAAAGAGTGAGTTTTTAATACTCTTAGGAGTATAGTCTAACTGCGGAAAATTATCTTCGACAATAGCGTAACCTTCGGGAGTTTTGGCAAATACTTCAGCTAATGAATACTTAAATTCTACTGCCAGACTATCATTAGACTCTAGCTGCTTATGTAGTTTATTTGATTCTTTGATGAGTCTTTGGGTAAGGCTCACTAAAGCTTCCGTAGAATAATCTTTTTCTATCGATAAGGATTCGTGTAGGGGAAGCCTGTAATAATTGAGACCCCACAGAATATGGAAACTGAAGTAAAGAACATTAACCAGTAAAATTCCTTCAGTTATAAACTTCAAAATACTTTGAAATCTGTTTCTTACTAAATTTAAAATCGAAATAATTAGGTAGAAAATTAATATGGCATACATAACGTCACCAAACGAAAAAGGTAACCACCCAAATACGAATCGAAACACTTTAGAACTGTAAGAGTAGAAGCCAGTGCTATAGAAGTTTTCGATAAAAAGCGGAAAATGTGCAACAATTTTTAAAGCTGCTATCTGTAAAAGGAGCAAAGCCGAATAGATAAACAGTTTTTTATATTTCATATTATAGCTTAGTAAGCATACGATTCTGCCACTACTTCCTCATTGGTAATCGCTAAATGTCCTGGTAATTTATTGTCTTTGGGAAGTACAGCTAAATACCGGTCAAAATTTGAAGTGTAAACCAACTTAAAATTGGGTTTGATCTTTAAATCTAGTTTTTGTATAATTTCATTAATAAACTCCTGATGATGTATCAAATCGTTACTTCCTAAATGAAAAATCCCAAATCGTTTTCTATTTATAATGTAATGAATCTGCTGAGACAATTTCTTATCTGTATTTGTATTCATTATTAAATGGGGGAAAACCTCAACTTGCTCTTGAAGTAAAATGGCATTTTTGATTTCTCGTACACGTGGAGAGTTAGACCCAAAAACCATTGGCAACCGTATAATTGCATATTGCTGTTCTGGTAAATAATTGAGAAAAAAATTCTCGCAGCGTATTTTCAGTTTACCAAATTTACTTTCAGACAAGGTTTTATCAAGTTCGTAACTTGGGTAATTAGTAAACGCATCAAAGACATTTGCAGAAGACAAGTAGATCACAAAAGTACCAGTACGCTTTGCGTAATCGCATAAATCCTCGTGTGCTTCAACCTGACCTTGAAAATCGCCTCTAATTGCAGAAATAACAATATTAGGTCTTACATAATTGAGTACTTCATATATACTATCTTGTACTACATCAAAATGAATAAAATGTTTGTTGTCTGAAAATATTTTACCGGTATGATAAGTACCATAGGTATCATAATACCTGTGTAATTCTTTATACAAGGCACCACCTAGAAACCCACTGGCTCCTAAAATGAGTATTCTATGTGAATTTTGGTTCGGGATAACTTGCTTAATTTAACCTTTGTAAAAAGGTAATTTGACAACCTTAGCGGCTATGTTTTTATTGCGTACTTTGATGAAAATTTCGGTATCTACTGATGTGTTTTCAGTTTTCACATAACCAAGTCCTATACCTTTTGAGAGAGATGGAGACATTGTTCCAGATGTCACCACACCTATTACAGTATCATTTGCGTCTACAATCTCATAACCGTGACGAGGTATACCCCGTTCTAGAAGTTCAAAACCTACAAGTTTTCGGGCAGGACCCGATTCTTTTTCGGCTTTAAGAGCCTCTGCATTTATAAAATCTTTAGAGAATTTTGTAATCCAGCCTAAACCAGCTTCGATAGGTGACGTGGTATCATTAATATCGTTTCCGTACAAACAATATCCCATTTCCAGACGTAAAGTATCACGAGCAGCGAGACCTATCGGTTTGATTCCGTATTCTTTTCCGGCTTCAAAAACCTTAGTCCACAATTGTTCTGCGAACTCGTTATGGCAATAAATTTCAAATCCGCCACTTCCAGTATATCCTGTAGCACTTATAATCACGTGATCAATTCCTGCAAAAGGGGCAACTTCAAAATTGTAAAATTTTATAGCAGAGAGATCAGTTTCAGTAAGAGACTGCATAGCTTCGATAGCTTTAGGTCCTTGAATTGCTAAAAGCGAAAAGTTGTCTGAAATATTCTTAAGCTCAACGCCCAGATCGTTATGACTACTAATCCATTCCCAGTCTTTCTCAATGTTTGAAGCATTAACTACCAGAAGATATTCATTTTCTCGTATGCGGTAAACGATAAGATCATCTACGATTCCTCCCTCATTATTAGGAAGGCAATTATATTGAGCGCCACCTATTTTAAGTTTAGAAAGGTCATTACTACACACCTTTTGAAGTAGGGCTAGGGCATTTTCTCCTATTGCTAGAAATTCACCCATATGTGATACGTCAAAAACACCAACACCAGTGCGCACGGTCTCGTGTTCTATGTTGATTCCTTCGTAAGAAACAGGCATATTGTAGCCTGCAAAAGGAACCATTTTAGCTCCAAGACTTTCGTGTATTTTAGTAAGTGCTGTAGATTTCATCTGTAAATTTTAAGTCCACAAATGTATCAAAACTACACTGAAAAGCGCACCGACTACTTCAACAAAAACGCTTTAAATTGATCGTAATTTTTAATAGCTATAGCTTGCTTTTCTTTGTGCATAACTTGCTCAATTTGAGAAGGAATACTAATTTCAGCATCAATCACCTCATTTACAACCGGTAAAAATTTAACAGGATGAGCAGTTTCAAGGAAAATGCCATAAGCATCAGGATGGTTTTTTAAATAATCTTTAAGACCTAAATAACCCACTGCTCCGTGAGGGTCTGCTATATAGCCCGTTTCTTTATAAATATACTGCATAACCTCCTTGGTTTCTTGATCTGTATAGGAGAAGGATGACAGTTTTTTTGAAAGCGCTTCGAGATCATTATTAAATAATTTCTGTATGCGTATAAAATTTGAGGGATCACCCACATCCATCGCATTGCTAATAGTAGCTACCGAAGGTTTAGGTTTGTAAACGCCCGTTTTTAAAAACTCAGGAACTATATCATTGCTATTAACAGAGGCAACAAAATGCTTAACGGGCATTCCTAATTTATGAGCGACCATACCTGCGCAAATATTTCCAAAATTACCACTAGGCACAGAGAAAACAAGTTCTTTGCCTTTGGATTTTGCCTGCTTGTAGGCAAATAGAAAATAAAATAACTGCGGAATCCAGCGTGCAATATTGATCGAGTTGGCAGATGTAAGTTTGCGTTTAGAAATTATTTCATCATCTAAAAAGGCAGTTTTTACCATAGCTTGGCAATCATCAAACACGCCATCAACTTCTAGAGCTGTTATATTTGCTCCCAGAGTTGTAAGCTGTTTTTCTTGAATATCACTAACCTTACCTGTTGGATAAAGAATGACCACATCAACCCCTTCTACATTTAAAAAACCACGAGCAACAGCCCCTCCGGTATCTCCACTTGTTGCGACCAAAACTGTTACCGGTTCCTGCTTTTTACTTTGTGCAGAAAAGTACCCGAGACAACGAGCCATAAATCGAGCACCAACATCTTTAAATGCCATAGTAGGACCGTGAAATAATTCTAGCGTTCCAATATTTTCTTCGATCTCCACGACCGGAAAATCGAAAGAAAGTACATCTTCAATTATGTCTTTTAAAGCTTCGTCGGGGATAACTCCTTCTACGAATTGTTTGATTGCTTCAAAGGCAATTTCATTATTTGAAAGCGATTCTATGTTCTCAAAAAAAGAGGAGGGAAGTGGTTTAATTTCTTCAGGAAAATATAAACCTTTATCGGGAGCAATGCCGCGAACAACAGCTTCTTCTAAACCTACATTTGGTGCCTTTCCGTTTAAACTATAATAGATCATTTTTGTATCGTATTCGTGGTTATAAAATCGGTAATTTTTGTCTTTTCCTACAGCTAGGAATAATTCCAAGCCTACTTTTTTGATTGTTATTTTTGCTCTAGAATTCGATTTCCAAATTTCGAAACTGGCGATATATAACTATCTCCTTGCATATTTTTTAATTTCAATGCATTTGTTAATGCAACTTCTACATTACCAGCATCTTTAACACCTTTACATAAGGTGAACATTGAAGGTCCAGAACCGCTAATTCCAAAAGAAATACCACCATTTTCGAGTGCGGTTTGTTTATAGAAATCAAAATTTGGGATTAGATTTTTGCGATACGGTTCTACCAAAACATCTTGAGTACTCGATGCGATTAGTTCATAATCTTCTGTGTAAAGTCCGGCTATTAATCCGGCCAAATTTCCGGACTGTTTTATAGCATTTTGCAAGGAAACTTGCTTAGGTAAAATCGCTCTAGCTTCTTTGGTTTTGATTGTAATTTGAGGATGAATTATTGTTACATAAAGATCATCAGGAACTGGTAATGAAACTATACTTAAAGGGGAATAACCTGTGATTAAAGTAAAGCCACCATACACACAAGGAGCAACATTATCTGCATGTTCATTGCCACTTGCAATTGCTTCACCTTTCATTCCAAAAGCTGTGAGTTCTAAATTTGAAATAGGTCTTTCCAGAAATTGATTTATGCCATAAACGATACCTGCAGCACTTGCGGCACTACTTCCAACTCCGCTTCCAAGACGAATTTTTTTATGTATTTCAACTTCAAAACCAAAATCTAAATCAAGTGAATTTAGCATAGCTAATCCTGCAACACCCACAACATTTTCTTTAGGTTCAAAAGGTAAATCTGCACCGGTTATTTTAGTGATTTTAATTCCTTTTTCGGGTACTTTTCGTAGTACCATTTCATCACCAAGACCGTCAAGAGCAAAACCCAAAACGTCAAATCCACAATTTACATTAGCTACAGTTGCCGGAGAAAAAACCCGTATTTCGTTCATTGTTTTGTTTTCAAGATTGAAGAAGAAAACTAAGAAAATTGAATACGCATTCAATTTTCTTAGCTATACTTTGAGAATTATGATTTTAGAATGTTGCAGTTCTAATTATATCTGCAAAAAGTCCAGAAGCGGTTACATCTCCTCCTGCACCTGCACCCTTAATTTGCATAGGTTGTTCTGGATAACGTTCAGTAAAAAATAAAACAATATTGTCTGAGCCTTTCAAATCGTAAAAAGGATGGCCCTCAGGTACGCTCTGTAAGCCTACGCTTGCTTTGCCATTATCTAGCTGAGCAACATATTTTAAACGGTGATTTTTAGCTTCTGCATCTGCAACCAGTTTTTCAAAATGAGCTGCATCTTCTTTTAATGTTTCAAAGAAATGAGGAACATCTGTACTTTCTAGGTTGTTCTGGGTCAAAAACGGATCATTAGTGATATCCTCTAAATTGATTTTGAGTCCGCTTTCTCGAGCCAATATTAAAATTTTGCGAGCAACATCTACACCACTAAGATCAATACGAGGATCTGGCTCTGTATAACCTTCTGCTTTTGCAGCTTGTACAACATCGTAAAAACTATCACCAGATTTAAATTTATTAAATACAAAATTTAAACTGCCCGATAATACAGCTTGGATACGTTTTACACGATCTCCAGATGCGATGAGGTTATTTAATGTATCTATAATAGGTAATCCCGCGCCTACATTAGTTTCAAATAAGAGCGGAGCGTTATATGTTTTGCTTAAATGTTTTAATTCGTTGTATTTATCATAATCTGAGGAGCAAGCGATTTTATTACAAGCCACTACCGCAATACTTTGTTTGAGGTACTTGCCATACATTGCTGCAACATCCGCATTTGCTGTAATATCAACAAAAATGCTGTTACGCTGATTTAACTCTACTACAGCGCTATGAAAAGAATCAAGTGTTACCGGCGTTCCCTCTTCTAGCAAAGCCTTCCAGTTTGATAAATCTATTCCGTTTTCATCAATTAGCATTTTACGAGAGTTGCTTAGTCCCAGAACACGCATATTAATATTAAGTTGCTTTTTTAAATAGTCTTGTTGTTGCTCTATTTGTTTTAGCAATCGTTCACCTACATTACCAACACCGGTAATAAATAAGTTTAATTGTTTACGTTGTGCTTCAAAGAAACGCTCGTGTAAGCTGTTTAAAGCTTTCTTAACGTCCTTTTGGGCAATGACAGCAGATATGTTCTTTTCACTAGCACCTTGTGCTATAGCTCGGATATTAACGTTGTTTTTACCTAATGTACTAAACATTTTACCGCTTATTCCCTGATGACTTTTCATTTGGTCTCCTACAAGAGCAATTATACTAAGACCAATTTCCATTGTAAGCGGGTCAATTTTATTCAGAGAAATCTCATACTCAAATTCCTCATCAATTGCAAGTTTAGCCTTTCCTGCATCCTCTTCCATTACTCCTAAGCAAATACTATGTTCGCTTGAAGCTTGAGTTATTAGGATAATGTTTATCCCTTGATTGCTTAAAGTTTCAAAAAGGCGCTTGCTAATTCCCGGAATTCCTACCATTCCGCCACCTTCTAAGGTTAGAAGAGCTACATTGTTAATGTTGCTTAAACCTCTTATAGGGTTCTCGTTAATTCCCACTTGATTTTGAATAAGCGTACCGGGCTCTTCAGGATTCAATGTGCTTTTTATACGAATAGGGATGTTTTTGCTCATTACGGGAACAATGGTAGGAGGATAAAGCACTTTAGCCCCAAAATGTGAAAGTTCCATCGCCTCGTGATAAGATATTGTGTCTATAGGCTTTGCTTGTTTTACAAGTTTTGGATTAGCGGTATACATTCCGCTTACATCTGTATAGATCTCAACTTGTTCCACATTTAAAGCTGCGCCTACTATGGCAGCAGTAAAGTCTGATCCTCCACGTCCTAAAGTAGTCGTTTCTCCAGATGCACAACTAGCAATAAAACCCGGTAGAACCGTTATTTTTTGAGTTGCTTTTGAAAAGTAATATTTTAGCTGGCTATTTGTTACTTTATAATTGACACCGGCTTTAGTGTACTTATCATTTGTAGTAATAAGATCCCGACTATCTTTACGTGTGGCATCAAGACCCTGAGCATACATCGCTCTTACAATTATAGTAGAAGATAAAATCTCACCATATGCCAAGAGTTTATCTACAGTTTTTGGGGACAGTTCATTAATTAAGAATATACCCTGCAATAGTGATTTTAGATCGTTGAGAAGATTTTGAATTTCAGCAAGTGCTTCAGCATCATCTTTGACCAATGTGGTTATAAAGTCAAGATGCTTACGTTCAACTTTCTCAAAAATTGAAGCATATTCCTCTTTTTTACTAGCCTCAATTCCGCATTGCATAAGTAAATCTGTAATACCACCTAAGGCAGAGACTACAACGGCTATTTTTTGATTTTCAGCAGCTTTAGAAACAATGCTGATTACTTGGTTGATGTTTGCAACACTTCCTACAGAAGTACCGCCAAATTTTAAAACACGCATGGCTTTTGTGTTTGATATGAATAAGATATGAGATGGTTTCGTGTAAACACGAATAGAAACGAAGTTATATGTTTATATAATACCCCTAGGGGTAATAATGAAAGCAGTTGCAAAACCAATACGGGTTGCAATTGTGAAGTTTGTAATACAAGTATTTGCTTTCATAGCTATTAACTGTTGCTTTCAAAAGTATTATTTTTACCTTGAATGGCAAGGCTTAGCGGTTACTTTTGAGGATTTAGCAGCCTTAGGATTTTAAAAAGGTTATTTATTAATAATACCTTAAAATCACTTCAATACTTACGAATTGTTCAAAAGACTCATCAAAATATTATGAAGATACTTAGTAAAGAACAGATTTACGCAGCAGATAAAGCAACAGAACAAGCAGAACACATTCCATCCTTTAATCTTATGGAGCGTGCGGGAGGATATGCCTACCACTATTTACACCAGCGATTACAAAATCAGCCGGTGAATATCAAGATTTTTTGTGGTACAGGAAATAATGGAGGAGACGGACTTGTAATTGCACGTAATCTTATAGAGAATGGATATTCGGTAGTTACCTATATAGTTAACTATAGTGAATCACGATCTACAGATTTTCTTAACGCATTATCTGTATTAAAGAACAGCACTAAAAATTGGCCGCAACTTATAAAATCCGAAAATGATTTCCCAGAAATTCAACCGGAGGATTTAATAGTGGATTGCATCTTTGGAATTGGGCTTAACAGACCTGCTGATTCCTGGGTTCAAAAACTTTTTAATCATATAAATGAAAGTCGGGCATATGTTCTCGCAATAGATGTTCCTTCAGGAATGGCTATAGATCAACTTTTAAAAGATGAAGTGGTCTTGAAGCCTACGGTGGTGCTTACTTTTCAAACTCCAAAACTTGTTTTTTTCCTTCCGCAAGGCGGAAAACATATCAACAGTTGGGAAGTTCTAGATATAGGTCTTGATCGTAATTACTTAAATTCTGTAGAAACAAAAGCACAATTAATAGGTAAGGCTGAAGCAAAACAAATGTACAAGCCACGGTCAAAATTCAGCCATAAAGGTACCTATGGACACAGTTTAATAATTGCTGGTAGTTACGGTAAAATGGGTGCTGCAATACTTAGTGGGAAAGCAGCTTTGAGTAGTGGAAGTGGACTGGTTACAGCATACACAACACGCCAAGGTATGCCTATAATGCAATCTGCAGCCCCCGAAATTATGGTGGTTACAGATCGGCATAATGGTGATTTTCTTGAAGAAATAAAATTTGATTTGCAACCAGACGTCATAGGTATAGGACCGGGACTAGGTATGGCTAAGACTACCCAGGATGCGTTAAAGAATTTTTTGAAACAAAATGAAAGCCAACTTGTTTTAGATGCGGATGCCTTAAATATGCTTAGCGAAAACAATGATCTACTTGAGTTGCTACCTCAGTTTTCGGTGCTCACCCCTCATCCTAAGGAGCTTGAACGTTTGATAGGAAGCTGGAGTGATGATTTTGAAAAACTCAAAAAAGCAGAAGCATTTTCAGATAAATACAAGTGTATATTGGTTTTAAAAGATGCGCATACAATTGTTGTATTTGAAGGTAAATATTATGTGAATAACACTGGTAATCCAGGTATGGCAACTGGAGGAAGTGGCGACGTTCTTACCGGTATCATAACGGGATTAATCGCGCAACAATATGATCCGCTTTCGGCGTCAATATTTGGGGTGTATCTACACGGAAGAGCAGGAGATATAGCAATAAATCATACAGGGTATGAAGGCCTCACAGCAGGAATGATTGTAGAGTTTTTAGGTCAGGCCTATCTCGATCTTTTTGCTCAGGAATCTGAAAAGAAATAGAAGTTGTTACTGAATAAAACAAAAAAGCTCTGTAATTACAGAGCTTTTTTGTTTTATTCAGTTTTACTTTTAAATAAGAAACCCAGTCCCATTCTCGAAAGCATTTTCTTTTCAAAACTGTAGAAAAATTTATACTGTCCAAAAATCCAGGCTACAATTAACAGCAAAATTTGATATAACGGGAAAATAAGTATAATGCGTAGTGGCCAATACAACCAACCCGAGATCGACTCATAATCTAAGCCAATAAACTCCATAACAGGACTTGAAATCCTTCCTGCGGTTGAACCGGTGATTGCAAATACAATAAAAACTGCGATAAACTCCCATCTATACTCTAAAAGCCATCTATTTTTAAGTTTACTGAAAAAGAATAAACTTACTTTAATAAAAATATAGGTTAGTACCAGCGTTGCGACAACTATAAAAATAAGTTGTTTAATGGTTCCTGATTCAAAAGAATCACTAAAACGAAAAGCTATTAATAGTCCTGAACCCAGCGCGAGGAGCATACCGAAGATGGGATAAAATAGTTGCCAGTTTTGGGTTATCTCCCAGTTTTCTTTAAATTTTTTCACGGCGCAAATATAGTATTCCCAACTTAAACAAGAGTGAGGATTTATATTCTAGTAGGTACACTAAATCGCTGATTGTAGGTTCTACTAAAAAAGACAAAGTAATTATACAATTTGTAATTTACATCGTAACCATAATCAACATTACCGTCATAATTTATTTGTAAAGGATACAATTCAGGATTGTATTGAAAAGGTTGATTAACACGCTGATTATACTCAATAACAAGAAATTTATTTTTATTCTCTAAGTAATTTTGAGAGTAGTACCCTTCGGGTCTGGCAATAGAATTGAGAAATGTATTAAATCCCGGTTCTATTATTAGAATCTCGTATTCGAGACTATCATTTGCTATACGTACGGTGTCATTTTCTGTAGCTGTGGGATTTTCACCAACCATCTTTTTATCGGTTTGCGTGCTGGCACAACCGTAAATGATACCTAATGCGACTAGAAAGTAAAAAAATGTTTTCATGCTTTTTCTTTTAAAGCTACAAAACTCTTGCCAAATTTTCAGCAAAATGAAAGCCGCTTAAAAGCGGCTTTATCTATATTCAGAACGATAAATCTATTTTCCAAAAAGGCCACCCAGCATTCCGCCTAAGCCGCCCTTTTTTTTATTAGATCCTAAAACCATACCTGCAACATCATCTAAAACACTCCCATCACCGTCAGCATCGATAAGACTTTCTATTAGACTTTGATTTCTTTTGGGTTGACCTCCAAGCATACTTCCCAAAATACTAGAGAGTGCGCTTGAATCATTTACATCATTCTGCTTGGTTTGTTTTCCTATTACGCCAAGTAAAATAGGAGCGGCAATTTTTAGTATTTGTCCTATAGTTCCGGCATCTAAACCTGTTTTCTGACTGAGAGTATTTTCTACAACCGGTTGTTTACCACCTAGAACATGACCTAATATTCCGGCACCATCATTCATCACACTTTGATCGACATCTCCGCCGCCAAGTAAACTGCCTAAATTATCTAGAATACTACCATCATGTTTATTACTTAAAGCACCTAATAAACCGCTAGCTCCTTCTTGAGTTTGTGCATTTTTTTTCATTGCTCCTAGAAGAACCGGTAACGCCATACTTAAGACTTCTGCAGTCTTATTTTCTGAAGCACCCGTTTGAGCACTTGCGCCACTTATAAGTTGCTTTCCTAAATCGCTATTTAATAAATCTAATAACCCCGCCATTTTTTTTAAATTATAGTTAGACCCTAAATATAAGAAGTGTTTTTGTTTTTTAACAGAAATTTAAGGTTTGATAAAATAAATAAAGCCGAAATCTCTTTCGGCTTTGTTAGATATTTATAAAAAAAATTATTTAAGTATTGCTTGTATCTGCTCTGCTAATTCAATTCCGATACGGTCTTGAGCCTCGTTTGTCGCTGCGCCAATGTGAGGAGATAATGTAATTTTTGGATGCATTAGAATACGAATTTCCGGTTTAGGTTCGCTTTCAAAAACATCTAACCCTGCAAATGCAAGTTTACCAGAATCTAATGCGTCAATAAGTGCAATCTCATCAACAACACCACCTCTAGCAGCATTTATAAGAGCTGAACCATCTTTCATAAGTTCAAGTTCTGCTTTACCTATAACATATTCCTTTTGTGCAGGAACGTGCAATGTGATAAAATCTGCTTCTCTAAGAACTTCTTCTTTTGACTTACTTTCAAAATTAAAAGTAACTTCCTGACCATCAAAAAAGTCAAGTTTAACTTCAGCCTTGTCCATATAAGGATCAGAAAATATAACTTTCATTCCTGCTCCTAAGGCAACTTTAGCAGTAGCCTGACCAATTCGGCCAAAACCAATAACACCTAATGTTTTGCCTCTTAATTCTACACCTTTAGCGTAAGCCTTTTTAAGATCACCAAATTTTGACTCGCCCTCAAGTGGCATATTACGGTTAGCGTCATATAAGAATCTTACCCCCGCATATAAATGAGCAAAAACAAGTTCTGCTACAGAAGCAGATGACGATGCAGGTGTGTTTATTACGCTAAGACCTTTGTCTTTTGCATATTGAACATCAATGTTGTCCATTCCTACACCACCTCGGCCTATAAGCTTTAAGCTAGGACATGCGTCAATAAGCTCTTTACGCACTTTAGTCGCACTACGTACAAGAAGCGCATCAATTTTATGCTCGTTGATATAATTTTCTAACTGCTCTTGAGCAACTTTTGTTGTAATGATATCAAAACCGGCTTCTTTAAGAGCGTCAACGCCAGATTGAGAAATGCCATCGTTTGCTAAAACTTTCATCATTATTATTTAGAATTTACGTGACTAAAGCACGTGTTAGTAATAAGATTTACACTTATTTAATAATCTTGTTTTTAAGCTTTACGCTCTAGTTCGCTCATAACATCTACAAGCGTACCAACACTCTTAAGCGATAAGGCGTTGTACATAGAAGCGCGATAACCACCTACACTACGGTGACCATTAACTCCACTAATACCAGCTTCTTTAAGCATAGTATCAAAGGTTTCTTTTAAATTATCTTCAGTAAGATTAAAGGTAGCGTTCATAGTAGAACGATCTTCTAAAGCAGCAAATCCTGTAAATAATGGATTTAAATCTATTTCAGAATAGATTAATGTAGCCTTCTTATCATTGTTTTCTTCAGCACCTTTAATACCACCATTTTCTTTTAACCATCTCAGCGTTAATAGAGAAGTGTAAACGGCAAACACAGGAGGTGTATTGTACATACTGCCTTTAGATATATGCTGCGTGTAGTCTAACATTGCCGGTATTTTACGTGTAACCTTGCCTAAAATATCTTCACGCACAACTACTAAAGTAGTACCTGCCGGACCCATATTTTTTTGAGCACCAGCATAAATAAGGTCAAATTTTGTAAAATCTAATTCTCTAGAGAAAATATCACTACTCATATCTGCAACTAGTGGGATATCTAATGCAGGAATATTTTTTAATTGAGTACCAAAAATGGTGTTATTCGTAGTAATATGTAAATAATCTAATCCTGAAGGGATAGCGTAATCCTTAGGGATGTAGTTGAAATTTTTATCTTTTGAACTAGCTACTTCTACAACATCACCAAAAAGTTTTGCCTCTTTAATAGCTTTATCACTCCAGGTACCTGTATTTAAGTATCCAGCTTTATTTTCTAATAAATTGTATGCAGCCATAACAAATTGCATACTAGCACCACCTTGCAAAAATAAAGCTTTATAACCTTTGCCTTCAAGGCCTAGCAACTGAAGAGCAAGTTCACGAGCCTCTTCCATTACATCTACAAAGTCCTTACTACGGTGAGAAATCTCTAGAAGAGAAAGACCTGAGTTGTTGAAATTAAGTACGGCGTCAGAGGCCTGTTTAAGCACTTCTTGTGGAAGAATACTTGGTCCGGCACTGAAATTATGTTTTTTCATGGATAGAATATTTGATCTGCTTTATCAATGTTTTTGAAGTCGAAAAATTACGGATTTTAAAGTACAATCTAGAAGAATCGACATGCATTCTTATAACTGTTTGTTCTCTTTAAAAAGCATTGCAAAGATGCCTAAAACCTTAAGAAAACAACTTAATAAATTGATAATTTATAGGTTTATATTATCTATATTTTTAATAAAAATGCAATGGTATCTACACCATCGGCATAATCATTAAGTTTTGGCTTTTGCGACTGTCCAAAGTTTACTTCTTTTTGATCAAAACCAGATGCAACTATACACTGTATTTCTTCCTCTTTTTCTTTCAATTGTTTTTGTAAACTATCAATATTTTCATAATGCTCATAGAATACTACCGAGATAGGAGAGGAGAATGTTTCTTCTTCTTTTAATACAAGAAATCCATTATCGAGTATAGGAAATAAACTCATTAAATAGACAGCTTTATTGTAATCGTAATTATTAGCATACTTGTGATGATTTACAATGTCCTTGTATGTGAACATAGCTTGATAAAAGGCATCGAAGTTGTAATCTCTAGGGACAAAAAGTTTGGAGACACTTCTGCAACCCATACCAAAATATCTAAAGATATCATCTCCTAATTTTTCTAGTTGGTTGGTGGTTTCTGTTCCCTGCAGTACGGCAACAGCATTCCTGTTTTTACGGATGATATGAGGTTTATTCTTGAAATAATATTCAAAATAACGCGCAGTGTTATTGCTTCCCGTAGCGATGACCGCATCAAAATTGGTTAACTTACTTTCTGTAAATTCAATTTTAGTTTCAAATTGAGGTTCTATTTCTATTAATACTTTAGCAAGAAATGGAAGAATTAATTTATCATCTGATGATAATTTTGCTAATACCGAATGTCCACTTATAAGGACACTCAAAAAGTCGTGAAATCCCACCATCGGAAGATTTCCAGCCATAATCACAGCTACTTTTTTTGATAGGCTTCTTTCGGAAAAAGAATATGCAGAAATCCAGTTGTTCAAATTATCCACTGAAAGTGATTCTGCCCAGCCGGTAAGAGCAAGTTTTAAGTTTGCCGGGGTAAACCAGGCATTTTTGCGCTCAGCAGCTACAAGTACTTCAGAAAATTCTAATTGTAAACGTTCCGTATTAGCTAAGGCTAATTCATTTTTATCTTCCGTTGAAAGAAAATCGGTTAAAAAAAGACCCAGCTTTGAGAATGCAGTAATTCTTTGGTTTAAATCCATAAATGGTTTGGTAGAGTTAAGGGCAGACCTTAATTTTGTACGTTGATATTAAAACATAATACCCGTTAAAAGGTGTATTACTGATAAACTTAAATCTTACATTTGATTTGTAATTTTACGACCAATTATAAGTATTAAGGCAAAATTACGGATAAGAAAACGATTATACTATGGCAATTATAATAACTGATGAATGTATTAACTGTGGGGCTTGTGAGCCAGAATGTCCTAATACTGCAATTTACGAAGGTGCAGATGATTGGCGTTACGCAGATGGTACAGACCTTGAAGGAAAAGTTGTTTTACCAGATGGTAAAGAAGTAGATGCAGAAGAAACTCAAGAGCCAATAAGTGATGAGGTTTACTACATAGCTCCAGATAAATGTACTGAATGTATGGGCTTTCACGAAGAGCCACAATGTGCTGCAGTTTGTCCTGTAGACTGCTGTGTGCCCGATGATAACCACGTAGAATCTGAAGAGGAGTTGCTTGCAAAACAAGCATTTATGCATCATAAATAGAAACTAAAATTTTTAAAAAAAAGCCCGGCAATTGCCGGGCTTTTTTTTTGCCTTTAGGTTTAAATTAAATGGCTAACAGCTGTGATCTTCCTGCTATTTATATAATTCCTTAGTTTTAAGTGCCATTCTATAATGTAATAGCACTTTAAAAAAGGAGGGAATACCATAAATGTTGCTTTAAAATCCAGAGTGTAAACATCTGCTAATTATTGTCTCAGTATAGTCCTGAAATATATAGAAGCTTCCTATATTTGCGCCTCCAAAAATAATAGTAATGAAAGCAGGTATCGTAGGATTACCAAATGTTGGTAAATCAACTCTTTTTAATTGTTTGTCAAATGCTAAGGCACAAAGTGCAAACTTTCCTTTTTGTACCATAGAGCCTAATGTAGGTGTGGTTAATGTACCAGATCCAAGACTTTTAAAGCTTGAAGAATTGGTAAATCCTGAGCGTGTAGTACCTGCGACTGTAGATATCGTTGATATTGCAGGATTAGTTAAAGGAGCAAGTAAAGGTGAAGGTCTAGGTAACCAGTTTTTAGGAAACATACGAGAAACTGACGCTATTCTACACGTATTACGCTGTTTTGATAATGATAATATTGTTCACGTTGATAATAGCGTAAATCCTGTTAGAGATAAAGAAACGATAGATATTGAGTTACAACTTAAAGATCTTGAAACAGTAGAGAAGAAGCTTGAAAAAGTAAAGAAAGCTTCCCGTACTGGTAATAAAGATGCTCAAAAAGAAGAGACTGTTTTAATAAAAATCAAAACTTCATTGGAGCAGGGTATTTCTATACGTGCTATTGAGTTTTCTGATGAGGATTACGCGGAATATGTAAAGCCATTACAATTTATTACAGATAAACCGGTAATGTATGTATGTAATGTAGATGAAGGTTCTGCCGTAAATGGCAATGCATACGTAGAGCAAGTACGCGAAGCTGTAAAAGATGAAAAGGCAGAAGTTCTTGTACTCGCCGTAGGTACCGAAGCAGATATTACAGAACTAGATGATTATGAAGAGCGCCAGATGTTTTTGCAAGATATAGGTCTTGATGAACCGGGTTCGGCTAAATTAATTCGTGCTGCTTATAAATTACTAAAGCAACAAACCTATTTTACTGCAGGTGTAAAAGAGGTACGTGCCTGGACAATTAATATAGGTTCTACTGCGCCACAGGCTGCAGGAGTGATTCACACCGATTTTGAAAAAGGATTTATACGTGCAGAGGTTATAGGCTATGAAGATTTTGTAAAATTTGGTAGCGAAGCTAAAGTGAAAGAAGCCGGTAAAATGGGTGTAGAAGGAAAAAATTATATTGTCAAAGATGGTGATGTGATGCACTTCTTATTTAACGTTTAAGAGCTACAAGCTTACACTTATAAAAAATCCCTCTAGACTTTGTTTAGAGGGATTTTTTATATCTGGTAGATTAATTTACGGGTTCTTAACTTAATCTATCTCATTAAATTATAGAGAATAGTCCAGATTGGGAAAGAGAATCTAAAAAAAAACTTTAAATTCAATAAGAATAATTAAAACTCTCAAATGATGGAAGCCAAACCAAAATGGTATAATAACTATATAGTGGGGTATTTATTGATTTTATTTCCACCACTGGGTCTTTATGGAGTTTATAAAAGCGACATAATATCTCAGAAATGGAAAAATGTAACCTATGCCGCTCTCGCTTTTGCGATTATTGGAGGTATCTTACTTTATTCAGTATAAAATATATTTAGCTAAGTGATTTTAAACCGCTATTCCCTTTTCAAGCAGTTGAATATTGCTTTGTATACGTTCGCGTACCAAATTCATCATACGCTTATTTAATGCCGAAGAGTTCTGAATATAAGTTCGGTATTCATCAAGAGTAAATTGACCAATTAGCATACCTTTTAAACTATTTCTAAATTTAATATCCTTCTGTATTGCATTTTCTATGTAAGCCATACGTTTTTCTACCGTAAGCTCATAATAGACATTCTTATGTTTTGTAATATAGTTTCTAAACGCTTCTACCAATAAATCATTTTGAAGTTTTGCTATCGGTCTGAGTGTTGCATTTTGAAAATGCTCTTCGGCACTCATTTGATCATTTATTTTAGCAGAAGGTATTTCTGGTCTAATGTCGATTAATTGAGTGTCTCGAGTTTTCATAAAAGAAGTTTTCTAAAATTAATTATTAAAAATTGGCTTCAAGAATGAAGCCAAAAGAGTTGTAAACGACTTATAAACAGGTTCACTTATTTTATTAAGAATAAAAGATTTGAAAATGATCTATTTAATATACTCGCAGTAAAACACCGATTTTCATAGTTAAAGTGCTCTTAATACAACCTCGGCATTACCGCACCCTTGCTAACTTTAAAGAAAATTAGTGCAAATATATTATGATCAAGTCTGTAAATCCTTACAATCAAAAGGTTGAATTCGAAACTCAAGAATTAACCATTGAAGAAACTATAAGTGCTATAGATCAAGCGCACAATCGTTTTTTATCCTGGAGAACTACGTCTTTTGCAGAACGCAGTAAATTGATGAAAGCTGCCGGGGAAGAGTTGCGCAAAAATAAAGAGGAGTACGCCCGCACTATAACACTCGAGATGGGAAAACCTATTTCTCAAGCCATTGCTGAAATTGAAAAATGTGCTTGGGTTTGTGATTATTATGCCGATCAGGCTGCGCATCATTTGGCTCCAAAAATGATAGAAACCGATGCAGAAGAAAGCTATGTAAGTTATGAACCCATAGGTGTTGTTCTGGCGGTTATGCCATGGAATTATCCGTTTTGGCAGGTATTTCGTTTTGCAGCACCGGCTTTAATGGCTGGTAACATAGGTATATTAAAACACGCGAGTAACGTTATGCGCAGTGCAGACAATATACAAAAGGTTTTTGAGCGTGCCGGTTTTCCAGAATATTGCTTTACACATCTTCCTTTAAGTAGTTCAAAAATTGAGGATGTAATAAAAAATCCTAAGGTAAAAGCAGTAACACTTACGGGAAGCACACCAGCCGGTAAAGCCGTAGCAGCTACTGCTGGTAGCCAAATTAAGAAGTCCGTGCTTGAATTAGGTGGTAGTAATGCGCTTGTAGTTTTTGAAGATTGCAATATGGAAAAAACCATAGAAAAGGCAGTTACAGCACGCTATCAAAATACAGGACAGAGTTGTATTGCTGGTAAACGCTTGCTGGTACATAAAAATATTGTCGATTCTTTTACCAGTAAATTTGTAGAGGCTGTAAAAAAGTTAGAAAGTGGTGATCCATTACAAGAAGATACCTATATAGGTGTAATGGCACGCGAAGATCTTGCTGAGGAACTCGAAGAACAATTGAATAAAACAATAGATGCCGGCGGAAAAATCCTTTTAGGAGGAAATCGCAATAAAGCCTATTTTGAACCTACTGTTTTGGGAAATGTAACCTCAGAGATGCCACTATTTAAAGAAGAAACATTTGGACCTGTTATAGGTATTACAACATTTGAAACCGAGGATGAAGCCGTTGATCTTGTTAACCAATCTATCTTTGGGTTGGGAGTTTCCTTATTTACAGAAGATTACGATCGTGCAAAACGATTAGTTCCTCGATTTGATGATGGGGCAGTTTTTGTAAATGATCTTGTAAAAAGTGACCCACGTTTACCTTTTGGAGGTACTAAGATTTCGGGTTATGGCCGCGAACTTTCGGCAGACGGAATACAAGAGTTTGTAAACAAAAAAACGGTGTATTTTAACAAATTCTAATATTCAATTCGTTCGGGTAACTAATTGAAAAAAAATGAATTTAGTAACTTCAGAATTTAAACCATTCAAAAATGCCTTCAGTAACTATAAGACGCGTAGAAAAGCGTGATACCAATTTTATTTTAGAATTACTCCCTAGTTTAATGGATCCAGAATTACCGCATTGGCGCGATCCTAATGTGATGCTCGATATTGATCAGCGTATTATAAAAGCTGAAATTCTAGATGGAAATAAGGATAACGCTATTTTTATTGCTGAGGATGAAGAAACTAAATTACAACTTGGCTTTATTTTCTTAGAAATAGGAACCGATTATTACCATAGAGAACCTCATGGTCATATAGCAGATATTATCGTTTCTCCTGAAGCCAGAGGTCGCGGAATCGGAAAAATGCTAATGAATAAAGCGGAAGAATGGACTAAGGATTGCGGCTATAGTTTACTTACTCTAAATGTTTTTGACGATAATAAAAAAGCCAGAAAACTGTACTCTTCGTTAGGTTTTACACCAGATTTAACTAAATATGGTAAAATACTAGAATAGGTTTTTATTTCTTAAGTATTCAGTTATTATTGCTAATTCCCTCTTATATTCATCACAGATAAGTATTCACCATTTTTAATTGTTCTTTATTATTTTATACTACAAAATTGCCCGAATGGCATCTACTTGACGCAATTTTTCTGAATTTATCTCAAATGCATCAATCAAAATTGCATTAAAAACATATATTCATTAATGATTTGTTAACAGGTCTCTACAGAATGTGGTCTTGTTTGAACGATGTTTAAAAATACTTTGAGAGATGGCATTTGACGGCTGATTTGGAGTTGATAGCTTTTAAATTAAATAATTTTGAATGTAGAAAAAATCAGTTTAAGAACTAAAAGAAACCGTTCCTATTTAAAGTAGTAGTCTCTCGCATAAGCAAATTTAAACTTCCTTAATTAGGAGGTTTTTTTTTGAAAATTAACTACCTGTAAATAGATTATAGGAGGAATTTTAAATAGATTTTATGAGTTGGGCGTAGTAGTATTTTTAGGTTAATAAATTGATATTCAGTAAAATATATAATTTTATTCTTAATCTGATATATTCAAAGCTTTTTAGTTATGATAGACTTAAAAACAGGATTAATTAATTTCGGTATAGATTTAAAAAAATGGAATTAAACAAATATAGTAAAGCAGTAACTCAAGACCCTACACAACCAGCGGCGCAAGCAATGCTTCACGCAATAGGTCTTACAGACGAAGATTTTAAAAAACCTCTGGTAGGTATTGCAAGTACAGGATATCAAGGTAATCCTTGTAATATGCACCTTAATGATCTGGCCACTTATGTGAAAGAGGGTGTAGATAAAAATGAACTGGTAGGTCTTATTTTTAATACAATAGGAGTGAGTGATGGTATTTCTATGGGTACTCCAGGAATGCGTTTCTCGCTACCATCTCGAGATATTATAGCAGACTCGATGGAGACTGTAGTGCAAGCCATGAGCTATGATGCGCTGGTAACCGTGGTAGGTTGTGATAAGAATATGCCGGGTGCTTTAATGGCGCAATTGCGATTAGATAGACCTTCTATATTAGTTTACGGAGGTACAATTGCCCCGGGATGCCATAATGGTAAAAAGTTAGATGTGGTTTCAGCATTTGAAGCCTGGGGTTCTAAAATGTCTGGAGCAATTAATGAGACAGAATTTAAAAGTGTGATAAATAAAGCCTGTCCGGGTGCTGGTGCTTGTGGAGGTATGTATACTGCAAATACAATGGCTTCGGCGATAGAAGCCTTGGGGATGTCACTTCCTTATAATTCGTCAAATCCTGCAGTAAGTAGTAACAAAGAAGAAGAGTGTAAACGTTTAGGTGCAGCCTTAAAAAACCTGATTGAAAAAGATATTAAACCTAGTGATATTGTTACGGCAAAATCGTTAGAAAATGCGGTGCGCTTAGTAACCGTTCTTGGCGGATCTACAAATGCAGTCTTGCACTTTTTGGCTATTGCGAAAGCTGCACAACTCGAATTTAAGTTAGCAGATTTTCAAAGAATAAGTGATACTACCCCATTTTTAGCAGATCTGAAACCTAGTGGTAAATACCTTATGGAAGATCTTCATAATGTAGGTGGCGTTCCTGGAGTTTTAAAATATATGCTTGCTGAAGGAATGCTTCACGGAGATTGCCTAACAGTAACGGGTAAAACACTTGCCGAAAATCTAGCTGAAGTTCCTGATCTTATTGAAGGGCAGGATGTAATTCATCCTAAAGAAAATCCAATTAAAGAAACGGGACACATACGTATTCTATATGGCAATATAGCTACAGAAGGTAGTGTGGCAAAAATAACAGGGAAGGAAGGTCTTCATTTTAGCGGTACTGCACGCGTATTTGATGGCGAATATGCTGCAAATGCAGGAATAGGAAAAGGAGAAGTTAAAAAAGGCGATGTGGTTGTTATTCGTTATGAAGGACCACAAGGCGGACCGGGAATGCCAGAAATGCTAAAGCCTACAGCAGCCATAATGGGTGCAGGTTTAGGAAAAGAAGTAGCCTTAATTACTGATGGTCGTTTTTCTGGAGGTACACACGGATTTGTAGTGGGGCATATTACTCCAGAGGCACAAGCCGGGGGGAATATCGCACTTATAGAGAATGGTGATATTATTACGATTAATGCAGAAGCCAATACAATTTCAGTAGATGTTACTGAAGAAGAATTGGCAGAGAGAAAAGAGAAATGGGTTGCTCCAAAACTAAAGTTTGAGCGCGGAGTGCTTTATAAATATGCAAAAACAGTATCGTCTGCATCAGAAGGATGTGTGACTGATGAAATGTAGAAGTAGGCTTATGGAAACACAAACTATTAAATTACAAGCTACAGATTCGCAAGATACAGAGCGAATTACAGGTAAAGAGGCAATCATAAGATGCCTTCTTGCTGAAGGAGTAGATACATTGTACGGCTATCCGGGTGGTGCGATTATGCCCGTTTATGATGAGTTGTATAAATATCAAGATAAAATTAACCACATTCTTACCCGTCACGAGCAAGGGGCTACCCATGCTGCTCAGGGTTATGCCCGTGTTAGTGGTAAAGTGGGTGTGGCTATCGCTACATCGGGACCGGGAGCAACAAATCTTATAACAGGTATTGCAGATGCACAAATAGATTCAACGCCTATGGTGTGCATTACTGGTCAAGTAGCTTCAAATTTATTAGGGAGTGATGCCTTTCAGGAAACAGATATCATTGGTATTTCTACTCCGGTTACAAAATGGAATTTTCAGGTAACAAAAGCGTCTGAAATTCCTGAAGTACTGGCAAAAGCATTTTACATTGCCCGTAGTGGCAGACCAGGTCCTGTTTTAATTGATATCACAAAGGATGCACAGTTTGCTGAGCTTGATTTTAAGTATAAAAAATGCACTGCAATACGTAGCTATAAACCAGTTCCCAAGCTTAATCTTTCCGATGTCGAAGCTGCGGCAGCACTAATCAATGATGCTAAAAAACCGTTTATAGTTTGGGGACAGGGTGTAATCCTTGGCAAAGCCGAAGCAGAATTTAAAGCAGTGGTTGAAAAATCTGGTATTCCTGCTGCTTGGACGATCCTCGGAGTTTCTGCAATTCCTACAGAGCATCCTTTAAATGTGGGTATGGTAGGTATGCACGGTAATTATGCTCCTAATATGTTAACCAATGAGTGTGACGTATTAATCGCAATAGGTATGCGCTTTGATGACCGGGTAACCGGAGATTTGAATACGTATGCAAAACAAGCTAAAGTAATTCATTTTGAAATTGATCCTGCGGAGGTTAATAAGAATGTAAATGCAGAACTGGCTGTTTTAGGTGACAGTAAAGAATCTTTAGCAGCACTTTTGCCCTTATTAGATAAAAAAGAGCATACAGACTGGCATCAGCGTTTTAAAGATTTGTATCAGATCGAATATGATAAAATCATAAGCGAAGATATTCACCCTACAAAAGAAGGTCTTACGATGGGTGAGGTTCTTGAAGGTATAAATACGGTTTCTAAGGGTGATGCCGTAATTGTAAGCGATGTTGGTCAACACCAGATGATTGCTTGCCGTTATGCAAAATTTAATCTTTCTAAAAGTAATATTACTTCTGGCGGACTTGGTACTATGGGATTTGCTCTTCCGGCAGCTATAGGTGCACAAATGGGGGCACCAAACCGTCCGGTTGTTGCTATAATAGGTGATGGGGGATATCAAATGACCATTCAGGAATTGGGTACCATATTTCAAACCAAAGTCCCTGTGAAAATTGTCGTACTCAATAATGAATTTCTCGGAATGGTTCGCCAGTGGCAGCAGTTGTTTTTTGACCGCAGATATGCATCTACAGAAATGGTAAATCCAGATTTTGTAGCAATTGCTAAGGGGTATTTTATAGATGCTCAGAAAGTGACTAAACGCGAGGATCTTGCCGGAGCGATTGAAACCATGCTAGCATCAGAAGGACCTTACTTTTTAGAAGTACGCGTAGAAAAAGAAGATAATGTATTCCCAATGATACCATCAGGAGCATCAGTTTCAGATATAAGATTAGAATAGTATGAGCGAGATAAAAACATTTACAGTTTCTATTTATACCGAAAATAATATCGGTTTGTTAAATCGTATTTCGGCAATATTTCAACGTAGAAAAGTTAATATAGAAAGCCTGAATACTTCGATGTCTGAGATCGAAGGCGTATCAAGATTTGTGATAGTTATTAATATAACTGAAGAGCGAATTAAGAAAATAATTGGTCAGCTAGAAAAGCAAGTTGAGGTTATTAAGGCATTTTATCATACCGATGAGCAAACCATATTTTTAGAAACCTGTCTTTTTAAAATTAAATCTGATTTGCTATTTGAAGAACGTCAGATTCAGAATATTATAAAAGAAAGTAACGCTCAGATTGTAACCGTAAATAAAGAGTTTTTTGTGCTTGAAAAAGCAGGCCGCAGATCTGAGATAGAATTATTATATCGAGAGTTAAGTGCTTTTGGGATAATGCAATTTGTACGTTCTGGTCGTATAGCTGTTACAAAAGATGAGATGAAAATATCTTCGATGCTTGCCGAATTTGCAGAATAAAACAACTAATCATAATCAATAAAATACATTAAAATGTCAAATTACTTTAATACACTATCCTTAAGAGATCAGTTAGCTCAGCTGGCAAAATGCCGATTTATGGAGTCTGATGAGTTTGCAGATGGTATAGAAGCATTACGCGGTAAGAAAGTTGTAATCGTAGGATGTGGAGCGCAGGGATTAAATCAAGGATTAAACATGCGCGACAGTGGGTTAGATATTTCATATACGTTGCGCGAAAGTGCTATTAAAGAGAAAAGAGCATCTTATAAAAATGCTGTAGAAAATGGTTTTACTGTTGGGACTTATGAAGAATTAATTCCCACAGCAGACCTTGTATGTAACCTAACACCAGATAAGCAACATACTGCGGTTGTAAAGGCGATTATGCCTCTTATGAAAAAAGGAGCAACTTTAGCTTATAGCCACGGTTTTAATATTGTAGAAGAAGGAATGCAAATACGGGAAGACCTTACCGTTATTATGTGTGCTCCTAAATGTCCTGGTTCTGAAGTGCGGGAAGAATATAAGCGTGGTTTTGGAGTTCCTACCTTGATAGCAGTTCATCCTGAAAATGATCCTGAAGGAAAAGGAAAAGATCAAGCTAAAGCATACGCAGTTGCAACGGGTGGTCATAGAGCAGGTGTGCTCGAATCTTCATTTGTCGCTGAGGTAAAAAGTGATTTAATGGGTGAGCAAACTATCTTATGTGGTATGCTTCAAACCGGCTCTATTCTTTGTTTCGATAAAATGGTTGAAAAAGGAATTGATAAAGGCTATGCAGCTAAGTTGATTCAATATGGTTGGGAAACTATTACCGAGGCTTTAAAGCATGGTGGTATAACAAATATGATGGATCGATTAAACAATCCTTCAAAAATTAAAGCATTTGAATTGGCTGAAGAAATTAAGGAGATTACGCGTCCTTTATTCCACAAGCATATGGATGATATTATCTCAGGGCATTTCTCCAAAACGATGATGGAAGATTGGGCAAATGACGATGAAAACCTTTTAAAATGGCGTGCTGCAACTGGAGAGACTGCATTTGAAAAGACACCTGCCGGAGACGTTGAGATTTCTGAACAAGAATATTTTGATCACGGCGTATTAATGGTAGCAATGGTTAAAGCCGGAGTAGAGTTAGCTTTTGAAACGATGACAGAAGCGGGTATTATTGAAGAGTCTGCTTATTACGAATCGCTTCACGAAACTCCGCTAATTGCGAATACTATTGCGCGTAAAAAATTATTTGAGATGAATCGTATTATCTCAGATACTGCAGAATATGGTTGCTACTTATTTGACCATGCTTGCAAGCCTCTTTTGACAGATTTTATGAATTCTGTAGATACAAATATCATTGGTAAAGCTTTCGCAAAAGATAATGGTGTAGATAATAAAACACTTATTGCAGTGAACGACGCTATACGAGGTCACGAAGTTGAAGAAGTAGGAGCGTGGTTAAGAGAATCTATGACTGCCATGAAAGAAGTTAAGACAGTAGCGTCGGCAGAGCCGGTTACCGCTTAATATTCTTTTTAAATCACTGTATATACTAAACTTGGTTACACCCGAATAACCAAGTTTAGTCAATCAAAATAATTACAATTTTGAGCGACTTAAAAATCTCATATTTCCCAGAATTAGAAAATGTAAAAAAGGCTGCAGCAACCTTGAAGGGTGTTGCAGCTTTAACTCCATTACTGCCTAGTCTTAATTACTCACGTAAATTTGAGGCAAAAATTCTTCTTAAACGGGAAGATTTGCAACAGGTGCGGTCCTATAAAATTAGAGGAGCCTTCAATAAAATAAGTTCGTTATCGCAAAATGATCGGGATAAGGGAATTGTCTGTGCCAGTGCTGGTAATCACGCACAAGGTGTTGCATTTGCCTGTGCAAAATTAAAAATAAAAGGCACCATTTTTATGCCTGCTCCCACACCGGG
Organism: Leeuwenhoekiella aequorea; assembly: GCF_004104375.1. Classification (GTDB taxonomy): domain Bacteria; phylum Bacteroidota; class Bacteroidia; order Flavobacteriales; family Flavobacteriaceae; genus Leeuwenhoekiella; species Leeuwenhoekiella aequorea. Next base: position 71,030 of record NZ_QOVM01000007.1, on the reverse strand, counting down.
TCAGAAAACTGAGCAGGTAAAAATGTTTGGAGAAGACTATGTGACAATAGTTCTAACAGGAGATACCTTTGATGATGCTTATAAAGCTGCAAAAACTGAATGTGATGCGCTGGGTAAAATATTTGTTCATCCTTTTGACGATGAAAAAATCATAGAAGGTCAGGCGACTGTGGGATTAGAAATAATTGAACAAGCTGAGGAAGAGATTGATTATGTTTTTGTACCCGTAGGTGGAGGTGGTCTTGCTTCAGGATTGAGTACCATATTTCATTTACTATCTCCTAAAACCAAAGTAATAGGTGTAGAGCCTGAAGGTGCTCCATCAATGAGTACTTCTATATTTAATAAGGAAAACACAACACTTAGATTAATAGAAAAATTTGTAGATGGCGCTGCGGTGCAACGGGTAGGCGATCGCAATTTTGCTATATGCAAGGAGTACTTACATAAAATGGTAACTGTTCCGGAAGGTAAAGTATGCCAGACCATATTAGATCTTTATAATAAAGACGCTATTGTAGTAGAGCCTGCAGGAGCACTTACCTTATCAGTTCTAGATCAATTTGCTGATGAGATTAAGGGAAAAAATATTGTTTGTATCGTAAGCGGAAGTAATAATGACATAACGCGAACAGCAGAAATTAAAGAACGTGCACTGTTATATCAAGGTTTAAAACATTATTTCATTATACGTTTTCCGCAGCGTGCCGGAGCGTTACGCGAATTTTTAAATGAGATATTAGGACCCAATGATGATATTACATTTTTTGAATACAAAAAGAAGACATCGCGGGAAGATGGTCCAGCCGTAGTAGGAATTGAGATACAAGATTCGGCAAGTTTAGAACCCTTAATTGCACGTATGAAAAGCCGTAAATTTTTCGGCGAGTATTTAAATGATAAACCCGATTTATTTGAATTTTTGATATAAGCTATTTCTTTTTTCGATCAAGAAGCAACTACAAAACCTATCCACATGAAACCACTTACAACCGAAATACCAGAGCAATTTAAAGTTGAGCTAATAGAGCAAAGAACCTATCTCATAGATGGTAAGCTTTTAACATGGGAAGGAGAAACTGCAGAGGTTTATTCAAGCATTCATACAGAGGTTGATGGTGAGCGTCGACCCACAAGATTAGGCTCAACTCCCAGTCTTGGTAAAGAGGAAGCACTATTAGCTGTAGATGCCGCTCATAAAGCTTATGATAGAGGTCAAGGTTTATGGCCAACGATGAAGGTTGCAGATCGCATTAAATGTATGCAGACTTTTGTTGAAAAAATGAAAACTAAGCGGGAGCTTATTGTAACGCTATTGATGTGGGAAATAGGGAAAAATTTTCCAGATTCCCAAAAAGAGTTTGATCGTACCGTTGAGTATATCAATGATACTATTGCAGATTATAAGGATATGGATCGTGATAGTGCTAAATTTTATAAGCAAGACGGGATACATGCACATATTCGTAGAGGACCATTAGGTGTAGTGCTGTGTTTGGGACCTTATAATTATCCGCTTAACGAAACTTTTTGCTTGCTTATTCCTGCTCTAATTATGGGGAATACAGCTGTTTTTAAACCTGCTAAACACGGGGTTTTATTAATTGCACCATTACTAGAAGCATTTCAAGAAAGTTTTCCTCCGGGTGTGGTTAACGTAGTATTTGGTAGAGGTAGAGCGATTGCTTCTCCTGCAATGCAAACGGGAAAAATAGATGTTTTGGCTTTAATAGGGCACAGTTCGTCTGCAAACGCATTACAAAAATTACATCCTAAACAAAATCGTCTACGATTGGTACTTGGCCTTGAAGCAAAAAATCCTGCGATAATTTTACCTGATGCAGATCTTGATCTTGCTGTTGCAGAATGTATTGCAGGTACACTTTCATTTAATGGTCAGCGATGTACAGCTCTAAAGGTGATTTATGTACACGAGAATATTGCAGAGACATTTAACCGTAAGTATTCAGAAGCAGTTGATGCGTTGAAGTTTGGACTGCCCTGGGAAGATGGCGTAAAACTTACACCCTTGCCAGAACCTTCAAAACCTGCATATATTCAAGGGCTTATAGATGATGCTACGGCAAAAGGAGCGCAAGTTCTTAATGCCAAAGGAGGTACTCATTTTGAAAATTTTATATGGCCTGCTGTATTGTTTCCAGTAACAAAAGATATGCTGGTATATCAAGAGGAGCAGTTTGGTCCTGTAGTTCCTATACTTACTTTTAAACATATAGATGAGCCACTAGATGATATGGCAGAGTCAAACTATGGCCAGCAAGTAAGTCTCTTTGGAAAAGATGTTAAGGCGTTAGCGCCGCTTATAGATACTTTGGTAAACTTAGTTTGTCGTGTAAATCTAAATAGTTCGTGTCAACGTGGTCCAGATGTATATCCATTTACAGGCAGAAAAGATTCTGCAGTAGGAACTTTGAGTGTTCACGATGCTTTGCGTTCTTTTTCGATACGCACATTTGTGGCTTCTAAAGACAATGAATATAATAATGCAATCTTAAATGAGTTATTAGATACTAAGAAATCTAACTTCGTAAGTACAGATTACTTGTTATAATAATTATCAAAAGCTTATTTTGTTAGAAATATAGCAGTGAAAAATTATTATCGAACTGAAACTTGAAGAAATCATAAAAAAGTAGATTTATTTGACATTTTCAGGCATTATTGGACTGTCATTTAAATCTACTTTGTACTTTAGCAGAATAAATGAAAGGAATAAACTTACATATAAATGTACTGAAGCACGCTATCAAGGCTGCTGTTTTGTCATTGTATCCAGTTGAGACCCATACTTCTTTGGTATGTATTCCTGTACGCCGTCATGAGCGTCGCCGCCCCTAGTGGGTGCAGTTTTCTTGGGAACTTAGGTGAGTCCGGTTCCGTCTTCAATATCAATTTCACTTTTTTTCTAACTTCCAATTCAAAAGAATATGGAAATTACTATTGCAAATAAATCCCATGCGGGATATGCACAATATATATGCGATACGATCGCAGAATCGGCTAAGGTACGTGGTACAGGTATTGCAAAACGCACACCAGAGTACGTAATCACCAAAATGGAAAACGGAAATTCTGTTATAGCACTTGATGGTGATAAATTTGCTGGTTTCTGTTACATCGAGGCTTGGGGACATGGCAAATTTGTCGCAAATAGTGGTCTTATTGTACACCCTGACTATAGAGGCAGTGGTCTTGCACGGCAAATTAAAGAGGCCATTTTTAAACACTCTCGCCATAAATATCCAGATGCAAAAGTTTTTGGTATCACTACGGGTCTTGCCGTTATGAAAATTAATTCAGATTTGGGATATCGTCCCGTAACCTTTTCAGAACTTACTGATGATCCTACGTTCTGGAAAGGCTGCCAAACCTGTCGTAATTATGATATTTTACAGCGTACCGAGCAAAAAATGTGTTTGTGTACGGGAATGTTATATGATCCTGCAAAAGAAGAGCAGAAAAAAATGCTTATACCTGAAGACGTTAAGCAAATGAATCCAAAAGCTTTTACACGGTTAAAAAGTATTAAAGAACATTTGTTCTTGAAAAAAGATAAAAAGAAACAAGATTAAATTGTTTAGACTCTGTAGAGTCTAGAATAAACCATATTAGAATGAAAAAATTAGTTCTCGCCTATAGTGGCGGTCTTGACACAAGTTATTGCGCTAAGTATCTATCTGAAGAAAAAGGATTTGAAGTACATGCTGTAAGTATTAATACAGGGGGTTTTAGTCAGGAAGAAATTGACGAAATAGAGTCTAAAGCTTTAAAAATAGGAGCTAAAACCTATAAAAATATTCAAGCTGTAGATCGCTTTTATGATAAGGTTGTCAAGAATTTAATTTATGGTAACGTATTAAAAAATAATACTTACCCTCTTTCAGTAAGTGCAGAACGTATTATTCAGGCTGTTGAGATTATAAACTATGCAAAATCGATAGATGCACAATATGTTGCTCACGGAAGTACGGGCGCTGGCAATGACCAAGTTCGTTTTGATATGATTTTTCAAACACTTGCTCCAGAAATTGAAATCATTACTCCTATTAGAGATTTACAACTCTCAAGACAGGCGGAAATCGATTATTTAAAAAGTCACGGTGTGGAGATGGCTTGGGAGAAAGCAAAATATTCTGTAAACCGTGGGCTATGGGGAACAAGTGTAGGAGGTAGTGAGACCTTAACTTCTCATCAAGGATTGCCAGAATCTGCTTTTCCTTCACAAGTAGAAAAAACCGAGTCAGAACAAGTTACTTTAACATTTATAAAAGGCGAATTAACAGCGGTAAATGGCAAGACTGCCGGTGCCGTAGAGAATATTGAAACCCTGCAAAAATTAGCGGCACCTTTTGGTATAGGTCGGGATATTCATGTAGGAGATACCATTATAGGGATAAAGGGTCGCGTAGGTTTTGAAGCGGCCGCACCAGTGATAATAATTAAAGCGCATCATTTATTAGAAAAGCATACGCTTACAAAATGGCAAATGCAGCATAAAGATTATCTAGCTAATTTTTATGGAATGCATTTACATGAAGGTCAATATTTAGATCCGGCTATGCGTAATATGGAAGCCTTCTTAGAAGATAGTCAGAAAAATGTATCAGGTGATGTGTATGTAACATTACATCCCTATCGATTTACTTTGGAAGGTATAAAATCTGATCACGATTTGATGAATGCATCTTTTGGGGCATATGGCGAGATGAATAAGGGATGGACAGCCGACGATGCAAAAGGATTTATAAAAATCACCGGAAACCAAAATAAAATTTACAATCACGTAAACGGAAACTCATGATTAAAGCAGGTATAGTAGGTGGCGCAGGATATACAGCAGGAGAACTGTTGCGTATTTTATTAAACCACTCCTTTGTAGAATTGAGTTTTGTTTACAGCACCTCTAATGCCGGAAACTTGCTTAGTGATGTGCATCAGGATTTGATAGGAAGCACATCGTTACGTTTTGCAGACACAATTGATTTTTCTGTAGATGTAGTTTTTTTATGTTTAGGTCACGGAAATTCCAAAGCATTCTTAAAGGAACATAACTTTACTGAATCTACTGTTATTATTGATTTAAGTAATGATTTTCGATTAAAAGCAGATGCAGATTTTGAAGGTAGAGAGTTTGTATATGGTTTGACAGAACTTAATAGAGATGCTATAAAGCAAGCCGGATCTATTGCAAATCCCGGCTGTTTTGCTACAGCGATTCAGTTAGCGATATTGCCCTTAGCTGATGCACGAAAAATATCAAATGACATCCATATAAATGCTGTTACAGGTGCAACTGGTGCGGGTACTTCACTTTCTGCGACTACTCATTATACGTGGAGAGATAACAACTTTTCATATTACAAACCATTCACACATCAACATATGGGTGAAATTAATCAGACTGTAGCTCAACTTCAATCTGGTTTTGATAAAGAATTATTTTTTCTGCCTAATCGTGGAAATTTTTCCAGAGGAATTTTTGCAACTGCATATACCAAGTTTGATGGCGTATTTGATGAGATAAAAAATTTGTATAAAGACTATTACGCCGATGCTCCGTTTACGTTTGTCTCAGATGCAGAAATACATATGAAACAGGTAGTAAATACTAATAAATGCCTGATTCATTTACACCAACAAGGAAGTCAATTGTTAATTACAAGTTGTATAGATAATCTTTTAAAAGGAGCATCTGGTCAAGCAGTAGAAAATATGAATCTTATCTTTGGGCTTCCGCAGGTTGAAGGGCTTAACCTTAAGGGCAGCTATTTTTAATAATTTCTATAAGATTAGTTGAAGAGCACAATCGGAAGTTATAAAAAAGAATTATTTAAGCAATAATGACACTATAAAAGGGGTTGCTTTCGCCTTCGCGAAATTTACATAAAGGACAGTATATGAAAATAGCAATTATAGGAACTGGTAATCTAGGCCTTTCAATAGCCAAGGGGCTGATAACAAATAATGCAATTACCTCATTATTTATGACTCGTCGTAATCCCGAGGCAATAGCATCTTATGCAGAGTATAAAAATGTGTATGTTACTTCAGATAACGTAGAGGCAGTACAGAAGTCTGATATTTTAATATTTGCAGTTCAACCAGCGCAACTAAGTGCTATTTTAAATGACATAAAAGATCATCTTACAGATAAACATGTTCTTATATCCACCATTACAGGATATCAAATTTCTCAAATTGAAGCAATTGTAGGTACAGATCAATATATTGTGCGTGCAATGCCTAACACAGCAATTGCAGTGGGCGCATCGATGACCTGTCTTGCCAGTAATGAAAAAGGAATGAAGCGTATAAAAATTGCAGAGGCTATTTTTAATCGTTTGGGAAATAGTTTGATTATTCCTGAAACTCAAATGCAGGCAGCTACTGTAGTTTGCGCAAGCGGTATTGCCTTTTGGATGCGACTGATTCGTGCGACTACTCAGGCTGCTATACAACTGGGATTTGACGCAAAGGAAGCACAAGAATTGGCTATGCATACGTGTAATGGAGCATCAAAATTGCTTATAGATTCGGGAAATCATCCCGAAGAAGAAATTGATCGTGTTACAACACCTAAGGGTTGTACGATTGAAGGTTTAAATGAAATGGAACATAAAGGCTTGAGTTCTTCTCTAATTCAAGGGATGGTAGCTTCTTTTAATAAAATTAATATTATAAAATCTGATCAGAAATAATGAGTCTATTTGATGTTTACCCGTTGTATGACGTAACCCCGATAAAAGCTCAGGATGTTTGGGTTTATGATTCAAAACCTACTAAGTATCTGGATTTATATGGAGGTCACGCTGTGATTTCTATAGGTCACTCGCATCCTAAATATGTGGAGAATTTAACAAAGCAATTAGGAGATATTGGGTTTTATAGCAATGCAGTGCACAATCCATTGCAAGAAGCACTTGGAGAACGTTTACCGGTTCAATCTGGATGTCCAGATTATCAGCTATTTATGTGTAGTAGCGGAGCAGAAGCTAATGAGAATGCACTTAAAGTAGCCTCTTTTGTTACAGGAAGAAAAAAGGTTGTTGCCTTTAACAATAGCTTTCACGGGCGCACATCTGCCGCAGTTGCAGCTACAGATAATCCTAAGATTGTTGCTCCAATAAATGCACAACAGGAGGTTGAGTTTTTACCACTAGGTGATCTTGATGCGTTAGCAGGTGTACTTGCTAAAGGTGATGTTTGTGCAGTAATTGTAGAGTTTATTCAGGGAGTAGGAGGTTTAGATATAAGCACAAAAGAATTTTACGAAGGGATTGATAAATTGTGCAAGCAAACCGGAACAATGCTTATCGCCGATGAGGTTCAAGCTGGCTTTGGGCGTACAGGAAGATTTTTTGCATTCCAAGAGTACGATGTACAGCCAGAGTTAATCTCGATGGCAAAAGGTATGGGTAATGGTTTCCCAGTTGGAGGCATTTTAATTCATCCTTCAATAGATGCAGAATTTGGGATGTTGGGAACAACCTTTGGAGGAAACCACCTGGCTTGTGTTGCGGCACTAACAGTTCTTGAAGTTTTAGAAGAAGAGAACCTTCTGGAACATGCCCTTCGGGTTTCAGATCATTTTAATGCCAGGGCATTAGATTTTCCTCAAATCAAAGGTGTAAAAGGACGTGGATTGATGTTAGGAATTGAATTTGATTTTGATACTTCAGCATTGAGAAAACAACTTATTTACGACCAACATATTTTTACAGGAAGCGCAAAGAATAAGAATCTTATACGCATACTTCCGCCATTAACAGTGCAAAATGTGCATATTGATCAGTTTTTTGATGCACTTAAAATAGAACTAGAAAAAATATAATCAACTAAGCAGAGATTTCGGCTGCTACTTATCTTTTGACAGGAATCACTAATGAAAAAATACACTGGTTTAGACGACATTACAGATCTACAAGAACTAATCGCGCAAGCGCGCGAACTTAAAAATAATCCATACGCTTATGAGCAACTGGGTAAGCGCAAGCGCCTTGTAATGCTATTTTTTAACTCTAGCTTACGCACCCGGTTAAGTACAGAAAAAGCTGCAAGCAATCTGGGAATGGATGTCACGGTTATGAACTTTAATAGTGATGCCTGGAAATTAGAATTTGAAGATGGTACTGTTATGGATGCAGATACGTCAGAGCATATTAAAGAGGCTGCTCAAGTGATTTCTCAATATGCAGATATTATTGCTGTACGCGCTTTTCCTACTCTAACGGATAAAGCTAAAGATGAATCTGAATATGTAATTTCTAGTTTTGTTAAGTATGCGAGTGTTCCTATTGTTAATATGGAAAGTGCAACAGCTCATCCTTTGCAAGCACTTGCAGATGCCATTACCATTACAGAATTGGCAAAAAAGAAAAAGCCCAAAGTGGTTTTAAGTTGGGCGCCACATCCTAAAGCTTTACCTCACGCCGTAGCAAATTCATTTATAGGAATGATGCAGAAAATGGATGTCGATTTCACGATCACACATCCCAAAGGCTACGAACTGGATAAGGCTGTTGTAAAAGATTCGGTAGTAGAATATGATCAGGATGCAGCATTAAAGGATGCAGACTTCGTCTACGTGAAGAACTGGAGTAACTATGAGAATTATGGCAAAGTGCTTGCCACAACAGATTCTCACACGAGTTGGACAATAACTGATGAGAAGTTAGGAGAAGCCAGGTTTATGCATTGTCTTCCGGTAAGAAGAAATGTAATCGTTACCGATAGTGTTTTAGATGGAAAGAATTCGGTAGTGATTGAACAAGCAAATAATAGAACCTATTCTGCTCAGGTAATTCTCAAATCAATTTTAGAGAACCTCAATTAACGCTATTCTTATGAGAAATCTTCATATTGTTAAAGTAGGTGGAAATATTATTGAAAAAGATGAAGATCTTCAGCATTTTTTAGATTTGTTTGCAAACCTTGAAGGACCTAAAATATTGGTTCACGGAGGAGGTAAATTAGCTACCGAACTTGCAGAACGCTTAGGTATAGCTGTAAAAATGATTGATGGACGCAGAATTACAGATGCTGAGACCGTCGAGGTAATCACCATGGTTTACGGCGGTAAGGTAAATAAACATATTGTAGCGGGTTTGCAGGCTAGAAATTGCAATGCACTGGGTTTTTCTGGAGCTGATGGAAATACAATTTATTCGGTAAAAAGACCAGTAAAAAATATCGATTTTGGTTTTGTAGGAGATGTTGTTGGCGTTAATAGTGAGCTTATAGATAAATTACTTGATATAGGTATTACACCGGCATTTTGCGCAATAACTCACGATGGTAAAGGTCAATTGCTAAATACAAATGCTGATACAATCGCATGTGAGCTGGCGATAGGGCTTTCTAAAAGTTACAAGGTTACGCTTAACTACTGTTTTGAAAAGCCGGGGGTATTGATTGATGTTGCCAATGATGATTCTGTTGTACGGGAGATAAATACTTCTAAATATTCAGAATTATTAGAAGACAAAATTATCGCAGATGGGTTGCTTCCGAAGTTAGAAAATTGCTTTTATGCATTAAAAGGCGGTGTAAATAAAGTTCAACTTGGCAAACCTGAAATGCTACAAAATACCAATACTAATTTTACAACCTTACGACTGTAATGAACATAGAGAAACTTACGCAAGAGGCACTAGAATTATTAAAAAATCTAATTAAAACACAGTCTTTTTCATCTGAAGAAGAGGGTACGGCTTCATTTATTGAAAATTGGTTTAATACACATGATATTCCATTTCAAAGACAGGCAAATAATATCTGGGCAACTAATAAGAATTTTAAAGAAGGAAAAACCACCTTACTTTTAAATAGTCACCATGATACTGTTCAGCCAAATAACGGCTACACGCGCGATCCATATTCTCCAGATATTGAAGATGGCAAATTATACGGCTTGGGTAGCAATGATGCTGGTGGTTGTCTGGTTTCATTAATTGCAACTTTTACGTATTTCTATGCCTATGAAAATCCTAAATATAATTTAGTTCTGGTAGCGAGTGGTGAGGAAGAGAGTAGCGGTCCAAATGGGTTAAATAGTATGCTTAAAGTTATCCCTCATATTGATGTAGCTATTGTAGGTGAGCCTACGTTGATGAATCTTGCCATTGCAGAAAAGGGACTTGTGGTCTTTGATGCTCAGGTTTTGGGTACTCCTTCACACGCGGCACATCCTAATGACAACAATGCGATCTACAATTGTATACCGGTATTGCAATGGTTTAAGGATTTTAAGTTTGAAAAAGTCTCTGAGGCTTTGGGAGAAGTTAAAATGACAGTCACTCAAATAAAAGGTGGTAAACAGCATAACGCAGTACCTGCAGACATTGATCTGGTAGTTGATGTACGTGTTAATGATCAATATAGTAATAAGGAAATTGCAGATCTATTACAAGCACAAGCACCTTGCGATTCTATAAAACCACGAAGTTTACGATTAAATTCGTCTTCTATTCCTAAAGAGCACGAACTAGTAAAAGCGGGCATTGCTCTAGGTCGAAGCACTTATGGTTCACCAACTTTGAGCGATCAGGCGGTTTTAAGCTGCCCATCATTAAAGTTGGGTCCGGGTGATAGTACCCGTTCACACAGTGCAGATGAGTATATTTACGTTAAAGAAATCGAAGAGGGAATACAGATTTATATAGATTTGCTGGAAAGCATTTTATAATATTGAGTAGTCAATACGAGAAAATTTCAAACGTTGTACTACTTGATACGATTACAATTTCAATAAAAATAATCCCTCTTGGGGTAAGTTAGGGTCGATTTTATCTTCTCAAAACTAAAAAAAGTAACTATGAAACTTTGGGATAAAGGAGCCACAATAGACGATAAGATTATGAATTTTACGGTAGGTAATGACCGTGAGATTGATACACATATCGCTAAGTATGATGTGCAGGCAACGCGAGCACATGTAATTATGCTTGAGAAAATAGGAATTCTAAGTGCTCAAGAACTTGATAGCCTTTTACCTCAATTAGAAATTCTTGAAGCCCATACCCAAAACCCTGATTTTTTTATTGAACCGGAGTATGAGGATATTCATAGCAAGATAGAAGCAGAACTTACTCTTATTTTAGGGGAAACCGGTAAGAAAGTACATACTGCGCGATCACGGAACGATCAGGTTCTTGTGGCTCTGCATTTATATTATAAAGATCAATTGCAGCAAATACGGGTACGTACCGTCTCTCTGTTTGATACGTTAATGAAACTTGCTGAAAAACATCAGGATAAATTACTTCCCGGGTACACGCATTTACAGGTAGCGATGCCAAGTAGCTTTGGACTATGGTTTTCTGCGTATGCAGAATTGCTAATAGATGATCTCACGCTGCTTAATGCTACCTTACAAATTGTAGATCAAAATCCGTTAGGATCTGCAGCAGGTTACGGAAGTTCGTTTCCTATAGATCGAAACCTTACTACTAAAGAAATGGGCTTTGCAACTTTAAAGTACAATGTGGTTGCGGCTCAAATGTCTAGAGGCAAAAGTGAACGAACTCTTGCATCTACACTGGGAAGTCTGGCAAATACGCTATCGCGGTTTGCAATGGACATTTGTTTGTATATGAGTCAGAATTTTGGATTTATAAGTTTTCCCGAGCAGTTAACGACCGGCAGTAGTATTATGCCTCATAAAAAAAACCCGGATGTTTTTGAATTGATACGCGGTAAGTGTAATAAAATTCAGGCACTAAGCACAGAAATGATTTTAATTACTAATAATTTGCCTAGTGGTTATCACCGAGATTATCAATTGCTTAAAGAAAATACCATAAACGCGATAGAGAACATAAAAGATATTCTTGAAATATTTGATTATAGCATTGCTCAGATCGTAGTTAAAGACATCGATCTCACCGTAGAAAAATACAAATACATCTTTACAGTGGATAGTATCAATAATCTGGTTGTGGAAGGCAAATCATTTAGAGAGGCCTATAAAACAGTTGGAGGAGAAGTACAAGCAGGAACTTATAAACCAGATTCTGGTAGAAAGCACACCCATTTAGGAAGTATACACAATCCCGGATTTGCTGAGATCACCGAAAAGATGCGCAAAGTTTCAACGGCATTAGATAAAAGCTAAAGGTGTTTGAATAGTACGTATTTTTAATTCCGAATGATTCAAAATGCACTGATTTATCAATGCTTTAGAAAAAAAAACTTCAGATTATTTGAATTTAATGGAAGTTAGATTGTTTATTAAAAGCTTTTATTATAGAATTTTTGAATATTCTGTCAATTAAAGTGCTGGTTGTTATTAGTATTGCCCGTTTTTTTTATTTTTAATGCTTTTTTGTCTAAGTTCTTAATTTCAGTAAATAGTGCTTTTCAAATTTTGTAGTTCATAGTATCTTATTATAAATTTGCCTTGTCTTACTCAAAAGATATATGAGAATTCTTCTTTCTTTAGTTATACTTCTTTTTACCGGTTTTATAAATATATCGAGTGTAGCTGCTTATACGGGTGGAGAATCTATATCTATTGCTGAGATCGACTATCAGGGTCTTCAGCATATAGACAAAAACGCACCCAAAAGTTTTCCGCAGTACTCTATTGCTGAATTTGAGATTGAAGAAAGTGATTCTGCTTCAAAAGACAAACACCTTAGCAGCACTATACCCTTCTTTGGCCTTCCTGCCGCTGTTATCAAGCATTTTTACGTTTACAAATACAATTATTTAGATGCAGAAGCAATCATTCCTGCTTGCTCTTCTGTTAAGTCTTACCTGCTTTTTCAGGTTTTTAGACTGTGATTAAAACTCTTCTGGCCTTCCTCACAGTAGGCTAAACGCTTATTCTGTTTAAAGTATTCAAAACAATTGTTCAAAAACTTTACAGGATATCTACGTCTTTTCTATTCTGAAAAGGCATTCACATTAATCTAACTATTTGTAATTAAAGTCACCATGAAAAGAATGCTCATGATGTTAGGCTTTGGAGCACTATTGTTCCACGTAAGCTGTAAATCAGAACACCACGAAAAAGAAGAAGAAGTAAAATTCTTAGTCACAAATCCTGTCCAAAAAGATACACTTATAACAAAAGACTATGTATCACAAATACAATCTAGTCGGCATATAGAACTTCGCGCTCAAGAGCGAGGATATCTTCAGAAGATATATGTAGACGAAGGAGCGTTTGTAAAAGAAGGTCAGTTGCTTTTTCAAATACTTCCTCGAATTTATGAAGCCGAAGTACAAAAATCTAAAGCTGAGGCTGAAGTAGCTAAAATTGAATATGAAAACACGAAACTGTTAGCAGATAGTGATGTAGTTTCTAAAAATGAATTAGCTATGGCAAAGGCTAAAATGGATAAAGCAAATGCCGAGCTATCTCTCGCTAATGTGCATTTGGGATTTACTCAAATACGAGCACCCTTTGATGGTATTGTTGACCGCTTTCACGTAAGATTAGGTAGTCTCGTGGATGAAGGCGAACTCCTAACTAATCTATCTGATAATAGTACGATGTGGGTTTATTATAATGTACCCGAGGCTGAATATCTAGATTATCAAGAGAATATCACAAAAACTGAAAAGCCACAGGTAAATCTTCTAATGGCAAACAATAAATACTTTAAGCATCCTGGAGTTGTAGAAACAATTGAAGCAGATTTTAATAACGAAACCGGTAACATTCCATTTAGAGCCAGTTTTCCTAATCCTGAAGGTTTACTAAGACACGGGGAGACAGGCAATGTACATGTTACCATACCTATTACAGATGCTCTATTAATTCCACAAAAAGCCACTTTTGAAGTGCTTGATAAAAAGTACGTTTATGTCGTTGATAAAGATCACAAGGTAAAATCGCGCGAGATTACAATAATTAATGAGCTCCCTCATATTTATGTAGTCTCTGAAGGCTTGTCTGTAAATGACCTTATTCTGCTCGAGGGTTTACGCTTAGTTCGTGAAAATGATAAAATTGAATACGAAGTTAAAGATGCTGAATCGGTGATTTCTAATCTTGATTTGTACGCTGAGTAATCGAATCTAAAACGAAAAAACATGTTTAGTCAATTTATAAAAAGACCCGTTTTTGCGATAGTAATTTCGATTATTATCTTATTTATAGGTTCGCTTGCCATCAAGCAGCTTCCTATTTCCCAGTTTCCGCAAATTGCGCCTACGACTGTAAATATATTTATCGCTTATCCTGGAGCAAGTGCAGATGTGTTGGTAAAATCAACTTTAATTACACTTGAAAATGCTATAAATGGAGTAGAAGATATGCGTTACATGGCCACTGATGCAACGAGTGCTGGAGAGGCAACATTACGTATAATTTTTGAACCCGGTGTGGACCCTAATGATGCTGTTGTACGCGTGAAAACGCGGGTAGATCAGGTTATGCCACTCTTACCTGAGTTGGTACAACGGGAAGGTGTTGTTATTACGCCGGTGCAGCCCAGTATGTTAATGTATGTGAATCTGTATTCTAAAGATAAGGGTATGGATGAAAAATTTCTATACAACTATGCCGATGTAAAAATGATTCCTGAGATAAACCGTCTCAAAGGGGTGGCGCGATCTCAGATTTTAGGAAGTCGCCGTTATGCGATGCGCGTTTGGTTAAATCCTGAGCGTATGCGGGCGTATTCTATTTCTGTCGAAGAAGTAATGGAAGCTTTGCAAGAACAAAGTATAATAGGAAGACCCGGTAGAATAGGACAGAGTTCTGGCATAAGTGCCCAATCATTAGAATACGTTCTTACCTACAAAGGACGTTTTAATGAACCTGCAGAATACGAGAACGTTGTTATACGCGCAAATGCAGAGGGAGAAAGCATCCATTTAAAAGATATAGGAAAAGTAGAGTTAGGAAGTGAATTTTTTGACATCTATTCAAACCTTGATGGCCACCCATCTGCAGCAATTGTACTCAAACAGAATTACGGTAGTAATGCAAGTGAAGTAATTGATGAGGTTAAAGAGAAGCTTGAAGAAATGAAAGCAGATTTCCCTCCGGGAATGGATTATAATATTAGTTATGACGTATCAAATTTTTTGGATGCTTCTATAGAGCAAGTTATTGATACGCTTAGAGATGCTTTTCTTTTAGTAGCCTTTGTTGTATTTATTTTTTTAGGAGACTGGCGATCTACATTGATACCTATTATTGCGGTTCCTGTTTCTTTGGTTGGTGCTTTTTTTGTGATTCAGCTGTTTGGGATGTCTATAAACCTGGTTACTTTATTTGCTTTAGTACTCGCGATAGGTATTGTAGTAGATGATGCGATTGTAGTAGTTGAAGCGGTACATGCTAAGTTTCATGAGTTTCCTACTATAACTCCATACAAAGCAGTTAAGCTTGTTCTTGGAGAAATTTCTGGGGCTATTATAGCAATTACTGCCGTGATGGTTTCGGTTTTTCTACCTATAACTTTTATGTCTGGGCCGGTAGGAACATTTTACAGGCAATTTTCAATTACCATGGCGAGTTCTATTGTGATTTCTGCAGTGGTAGCTCTTACGCTAACGCCGGTGTTATGTGCGATGCTCTTAAAAAATAACCACGGAAAAGAGAAAAAAGGAAACCTACTAACTAAAACACTTGACGGATTCAACAATTGGTTTGACAGACTTACAGGAAAGTATGTACGCGTTCTAAAATCTATAGTAAGTAGGAGGGTTTTAACTTTTGGAGTACTTGCTATCGTTTGTGGCTTAATATTTTTTGAAAATCAGATTTTGCCATCAGGTTTTATCCCCAGCGAGGATCAAGGAACTATCTATGCAATTATCCAAACTCCGCCTGGAGCTACGTTAGAGCGAACAAACAAAGTATCCTTAGAACTTCAGAAAATTTGTGAAGAAGTAGCAGGGGTAGAGTCGGTTTCTTCTCTAGCAGGTTATGAGATAATGACCGAGGGTCGCGGATCTAATGCCGGAACTTGTTTAATAAATTTAAAACCGTGGGATGAACGGGAACATACGGTTACCGAAATAATGGAAGAACTAGAAGAGAAATCTAAAAATCTAGGTGCAGTAATCGAGTATTTTGAACCGCCGGCTATTCCAGGATTTGGATCTTCAGGAGGTTTTTCTATGCGCTTGCTTGATAAAACAACAGATACCGATTATCAGGATTTTGATAAAATAAATCAAAATTTTATGGATGAGCTGGGTAAACGTAAGGAGCTAGCTGGATTGTTTACCTTTTTTGCTGCTAATTATCCGCAGTACGAACTTGAGATCGATAATGATCTAGCGATGCAAAAAGGAGTTTCTATTGGCAAAGCGATGGAAAACCTAAACATCATGATAGGTAGTACCTACGAGCAGGGCTTCATAAAATTTGGTCGTTTTTTCAAAGTATATGTGCAGTCTGATCCGCAGTTTAGAAAACTACCTTCAGATATTTTAAATCTGTATGTAAAAAATGATACCGGTGAGATGGTTCCTTATTCGGCATTTATGAAGCTTAAAAAAACGCAGGGGCCAAATGAAGTAACACGTTACAATATGTATAATTCTGCTGCAATACAAGGTCAACCTGCAAAAGGATATACCACAGCAGATGCAATTGCCGCTGTACGTGAAGTAGCTGCGACAACACTACCACAAGGCTATGATATCGCTTGGGAAGGGTTGTCTTATGATGAGGCAGGTAGAGGTAACGAAGCCTTGTATATATTCGGGATCGTATTGGCTTTTGTATACTTTGTACTCGCTGCACAATATGAAAGTTTTATAATTCCGCTTGCGGTAATTCTTTCAATTCCTATTGGGCTTTTGGGATCTTTTGTATTACTTCAGGCAATGGGACTTCAAAATGATATCTATGCTCAAATAGGACTCATCATGCTTGTTGGTCTCCTCGGAAAGAATGCAGTTTTGATTGTAGAATTTGCTGTTCTTAAACATAGCCAGGGCGCTACAGTTTTAGAAGCAGCAATTGAAGGTGCTCGCGTTCGCTTTAGGCCTATTTTAATGACCTCGTTTGCTTTCGTAGCAGGTCTTATTCCATTAATACTTGCTTCAGGAGCAGGAGCCATAGGTAATAGAACGATCGGTGCTTCTTCTTTGGGCGGAATGTTATTTGGAACTCTTTTCGGAGTACTTATAATTCCGGGATTGTATTACATTTTTGGATCACTAGCAGAAGGCAGATCGCTTATTAAAGATGAAGAAGATCACTCCTTGTCTGAAGGATTTGTAAATGAAATAGACCGTTTTTCAAAATTAGAAGATGATGATCAAGATGATAAATAGACTAAATTTAATATATACGGGAGTAGTAATTTTACTACTCTCGTTTTCAGGCTGTAAAGCTCCTGGCCTTATAGAGCGTGATGTAGAAATTAATCTGCCAGAAACTTACTCTGCTACCACAGATACTGCACAGACAACTCTTGTAAACTGGAAAGACTATTTCACAGATCCTTATTTAGGAGCCTTGATTGATACAGCTTTGCAAAACAATCAAGAGTTAAATATTATGCTTCAAGAGATTTCTATTTCTAAAGCCGAGATCAAAGCTAGAAAGGGGGAGTACTTACCATTTGTAGGTTTTGGAGCTGCTGCAGAGACTGAAAAAGTGGGAAGATACACCAGTCAGGGAGCTAATGATGCAAATACAGAAATTAAAGATGGAGTAGAATTTCCGGAGCCGTTGCCAAATTATAGATTTGGACTTCAGGCAAGCTGGGAGTTAGATATCTGGGGAAAATTACGTAACTCTAAAAAAGCTGCAGTTCTCAATTATCTGTCCAGCCTCGAAGGCAGAAACTTTATGGTTACACAACTCGTAGGTGAGCTTGCAGAATCCTACTACGAGTTGATGGCACTGGACAATCAATTGGAAATTGTAAACAGAAATATCGAGATACGTAATAATGCTTTTAAGATAATTAAGCTTCAAAAAGAAGCGGCGCGCGTAACCGGTCTCGCTGTTTCTAGATTTGAAGCCGAAGTATTGCATACAAAGAGTTTACAATTTGATATTCAACAGCGCATTATAGAAACTGAAAACCGAATTAACTTTTTAGTGGGCCGATTTCCGCAGAAAGTAGCACGCAGTACTACTAAATTGGTTGATTTGAATCCTGTAACGATAACCTCTGGAATTCCTGCTCAGTTGTTAGAAAATCGTACCGATGTAAAACAAGCCGAGCTCGCGCTATCTGCAGCAAAGCTCGATGTTAAAGTTGCTAAGGCTCGTTTTTATCCTTCATTAGGAATTAGTGCGGGTATAGGTTATGAGGCGTTTAATCCCAAATACTTATTGAATAGTCCCGAGTCTCTTTTGTATTCTATAGCGGGTGAACTAACAGCTCCTTTACTTAATAGAAATGAAATCAAAGCCGCATATATGACTGCAAATGCTAAACAGATTCAGGCAGTATTTGATTATGAGAAAACGGTGCTTAATGCATATATCGAAGTGGCAAACCAACTTTCTAAAGTGGATAACTTGGCTAAAAGTTATGCTTTGAAAGCACAAGAAGTGGACGCTCTTAACCGATCTGTAGAAATTTCTAATAAACTTTTTAGCTCTGCACGGGCCGATTATATGGAAGTTTTAATGACTCAGCGGGATGCATTAGATTCCAATTTTGATTTAATAGAAACTAAGATGGATCAAATGAACGCGTATGTCCATATGTATCAAGCCTTAGGTGGCGGTTGGAATTAAATTAGTTAGTTAGTGTTGATGTGGTGATGCAAATTTGCCACTGGAAACCGCCCGGATTTGATCTTTCGGGCGGTTTTTTTTATCGTACAATTATATCCAAGCCCGAGCGCATTTTTAATTGCTGAAGTATTCTTTTTCGTCTTGTAAAAATAAGGATAGATCCTAGAAGATAGGGAAGAACCCAAAATAGACTAATACTTAACCAAATGGGCCAATGCGTGACTAATGCAAACAAATGGGAGCCGCCTGCCATTAGCAAACCTACGTAGCTGCACGACATCCACATATAATGCTGCAATACCCATCCGCGATAAGTACGCTTAAACAAAGGGAAATACATACCCAATAAAAGTGTAACGAGAGAGACAATTGATAAAACGTGATAGGGGCCGAACCCGGCGAATAAATCAAAGATTAAAAAGAGGTTAAAATAAGGATGAGCATACTCAATAGATATAAATAGCCGATACGTTTATGAAGTCTAGTGCCTTTTATATTGAGTAACATAAATTCGCCAGAGAATAATGCAAGAACCGAAAATAAGGTATGAATAAGATTTATAATACGCATAGTAATTGGTTTATACGTAGTAATTTAACGAAAAAAAGCGATCCATATCGGGTCGCTTTTTTTCTATTTATCAAAAGTCTTATATCTTAAACTTCTTGTCTAATTTCATTTAGATAATGGTACTCTGTCCCATATGAATATTTTTAAAATTGCGATTGGTATCTTCAGGATGCGTTAGGAAATCGGCAATAAAGTCTCCTACTTTAGCTGTTGTAAAAGGTTTTTTAGGATTAATGTCACCTGTTGTAATTCCTAATTCTAGTGATTTTTCAACTGCATTTTCTATAGCTGCAGCTTCTTTATGTAAATCTAAATGTCGCAACATCATGGCAGCAGATAATATGGAAGCTAGCGGATTTGCAATATTTTTTCCGGTTGCCTGCGGAAACGAACCGTGAATAGGTTCAAACATCCCAACAGTGCTTCCCACTGAAGCCGAAGCTAAAAGACCTATAGAACCTCCAATCACTGATGCTTCGTCTGATATGATATCACCAAATAGATTTTCAGTAAGAATTACATCAAACTGACTCGGATTTAGGATCATCTGCATAGCTGCATTATCTACAAAAAGAAAGTCAAGTTCGACATCTGCATAGTCTTTTGCAATTTCAGTAACGGTTTTACGCCATAAGCGAGAAGTTTCTAAGACGTTAGCCTTATCAACAAGAGTTATTTTTTTTCTTCGGTTTTGTGCTTCTTTAAATGCAAGGTGTGTAATTCTGCTAATTTCTTCTACCGAATAGGAACAACCATCGGTTGCCACTTGACCGTCTTCACTAAGGTGCTTATCGCCAAAATAAATTCCTCCGGTTAATTCGCGATAAATAGAGATATCAGTACCTGAAATTATTTCTCGTTTCAGTGGAGAATTGTCAATTAATCGGTCAAATGCTTTAACAGGTCTAATATTGCAAAAAAGGCCTAAAGACTTTCTAAGTTTTAATAAACCTTGTTCTGGTCTTACTTTAGCTGACGGATCGTTATCATACTTAGGATGACCTATTGCTCCAAAAAGCACGGCATCACTTTCTTTACAAATCTCGATAGTTTCATCGGGAAGGGGATTGCCTGTTTGGTCTATAGCACACGCACCAACTAATGCATTTGTATAAACGAATGAGTGGTCAAAAACATCGGCAATCGCATCTAATGCCTTGATTGCTTGTTCTGTCACTTCAGGTCCAATACCATCTCCGGCTAAAACTGCTATATTAAATTTCATAGATATTTTTTTGATCAAAACCCCACGCAGTTGAAACACGTGAGGTTTTTGATAATTATTGCTATCGTCTAGTTTTGAACAAAACGTTCAAAACTAACGTCATATTTGTTGTTTTTGAGTTTTAAAACGTTTGTTCGCGTTCAAAAGCTTCAATAGTTTCTTTTTTACTTATTAAAAAGTCGATATCGTCATAGCCATTAATCATACATACTTTTTTATACGGATCGATTTCAAATTCTAATTCACCCACAGGCGAACTTAATTCTTGATCTTCTAGATTAATAGTTAATTGGGTATCTGGCTTCTCTTTTATAACGTCTAGCAAACTCTTTAAATACTCAGGTGTTACTTGTATAGGTAAAATTCCATTATTTAAGGCATTACCTCTAAAAATGTCTGCAAAGAAGCTACTTATAACCACTTTAAATCCGTAGCCTGCAATCGCCCAAGCTGCGTGCTCTCTACTAGAACCGCAACCAAAGTTGTCACCAGCTACTAATATAGAACCAGAATACATGTCATCATTAAGCACAAAATTTTCGTTTTTATTGCCTTCGTGATCAAATCTCCAGTCTCTAAATACATTATCACCAAAACCCTGCTTATCTGTGGATTTTAAAAAACGAGCAGGAATAATTTGATCTGTATCTATATTTTCTATAGGTAAAGGAACTGCTGTATCTGTAAGTTTGATAAACTTTTCCATTTTAGTTAAGTTGTTTTGTGATGTCTGTAATTTTCCCTGAAACTGCGGTAGCTGCGGCCATTAGCGGACTTGCTAATATGGTACGAGCGCCCTGACCTTGTCTTCCTTCAAAATTTCGGTTTGATGTAGAAACACAGTACTCTCCTTCCGGAATTTTATCGTCATTCATTGCCAAACAAGCAGAACATCCCGGTTGTCTAAGTGCAAATCCAGCTTCAGTAAATATTTTATCTAAGCCTTCGGCTATTAATTGTTTTGCTACCTGCTGCGAGCCTGGAACTAACCAAGCGTTTACATTAGCAGCTTTCTGTTTACCTTTTACAAAGTTTGCAGCTATTCTAAAATCTTCAATTCGACTATTTGTACAGCTCCCTATAAACACATAATTTATGGGCTTATCAATAAGACTTTCTCCCTTTTTGAAGTTCATATAAGCCAGAGCCTTCTCAAGATTTACATCTTCTTTATCGGGAATATTGCCGGTAACTTTTATACCCATTCCCGGATTTGTACCATAGGTAATCATCGGTTCTATATCAGCCGCATCAAAAGAATACTCTTTATCAAAAACGGCATCGGCATCTGTGGGTAATGTTTTCCAGTAGGCTAGTTTTTTGTCCCACTCTGCTTGCTCAGGAGCGAACTCACGACCTTTAACATAGTCAAATGTTGTCTGGTCTGGAGCAATCATACCGCCCCGGGCTCCCATTTCGATACTCATATTACATACGGTCATTCGACCTTCCATAGACATCTCTTCAAAAATGTTACCTGCATACTCACAAAAATAGCCGGTACCTGCATTCGTACCTATTTGTGATATTACATATAGAATCACATCTTTAGGAAGAACATTCGGTTTTAATTTTCCGGTTACGTTGACGCGTAAACTTTTTGGTTTTGTCAACAACAGACATTGGCTGGCAAATACCTGCGCCACTTGACTCGTACCTATTCCAAAAGCAATTGTACCAAACGCACCGTGTGTAGAAGTGTGGCTATCACCACAAACCATAGTCATTCCCGGTTGGGTAATACCAAGCTCAGGAGCCATAACATGTACAATACCATTATACTTATGACCTAACCCATAAAGAGTAATCCCGTGTTTTTCACAATTATCACTCAATTGTTTTAATTGGTTACGGGATAGTAAATCACGTACCGGTAAATGTTGATCTACAGTAGGGGTGTTGTGATCTGCTGTAGCAACGATTTGATCTGGTCGTGCTACGGGAATGCCGCGTTCTTCAAGTTCAGAAAATGCTTGCGGACTTGTTACCTCGTGAATAAGATGTTTATCTATATAAAGTACTTGCGGACCATTAGGTACCGTGTCTACTACGTGAGCATCCCAGACTTTGTCAAATAATGTTTTTCCTGCCATTGTTATATTCAATTCGTTCTTAAGAACGTACTATTATCATTTATTAGTTGTACTATCGAACACATTCAATAATTAAATTTTTTAAGTAAAAAATAAGGATTCTTATACAAGAATCCTTATTAAAACACTAATATATAAAACGTTAAGCTTCAACCGGAGCTTCAATTTTTACAACTTTCATTATCTCATGAATATCATTGTCGATGATTTCCTTCTTCTTATCTGCAAAGGTAAGAAAGACGTCGTATACATCGTCAAGCTGAAGTTTAGTTAATTCATAACCTACTTTTTTAGATCGATAAGCAAGAGCCGCTCTACCGCTACGTGCGGTAAGTACGATTGCACTTTCTGTAACACCTACTTCTTCGGGATCCATAATTTCATAGGTCTCCCGGTTTTTAATAACGCCATCCTGGTGAATTCCGCTACTGTGCGCAAATGCGTTAGATCCTACAATAGCTTTATTTGGTTGCACCGGCATACCCATTTTTTCGCTTACCATTCTACTGGTATCATAAAGTAAACGTGAATTTATACTGGTGGCTAAACCTAGAGTAGGATGTTGACGCAATATCATAACCACTTCTTCCAGAGATGTATTTCCTGCACGTTCTCCTATGCCATTTATAGTACATTCTATTTGTCGAGCTCCATTAACGACACCGGCGATCGAGTTTGCAGTAGCAAGCCCCAGATCGTTATGGCAATGGCAAGACAAAATCGCACGCTCAATACCTTTTACATTTTCTTTTAAATATTTAATCTTAGCACCATATTCTTCCGGTAGACAATATCCCGTTGTATCCGGAATATTTAAAACGGTCGCACCGGCTTTTATAGCTGCCTCACAAACCCGAGCCAAGTATTCATTGTCTGTACGACCTGCATCTTCAGCATAGAATTCTACATCTTCAACAAATGTTTTTGCATAAGCTACCGCGTCATAAGCGCGTTTTAAAATCTCTTCGCGATTAGACTTAAATTTATGCAGTATATGGGAGTCACTTGTACCTATTCCAGTATGAATACGCGGCTTAACCGCATAGCGTAATGCTTGAGCAGCAACTTCTATATCTTTTTTTACCGCACGGGTAAGACCACAAACAGTGGCATTTTTTACAAGCTTTGAGATTTCTTCTACAGATATAAAATCTCCGGGGCTCGATATAGGAAAGCCAGCCTCTATAACATCAACACCCAGCAGATCGAGACGCTCAGCAATAATCAATTTCTGATTAGTATCTAATTTGCATCCGGGAACTTGTTCCCCATCTCTCAAGGTTGTGTCAAAAATTTGGACTTTATTATCACTCATAAGTGGATTTTTTCTCAATTTAATTGTGAATATATAGAATGGTGGTACTTTTGATATTCTATTTGATCAATAGCCTACGATGTTTAAGTAATTTTAGGATTATTTAATTTACTGAAAATCAAATTATTATGCGTAAAATCATTACAACAGCAAATGATTCAAAAGATTCTCTTTATGTGCTTATTAAGTCCTTATCGAAGTCAGAGAAAAGACAATTCAAGCTTTATGTAGGTCGTCTCGATGGAAATGCCGATTCAAAATATTTGCAGTTATTTAATCTGCTAGATAAGATGAATACGTATGATGAAACCGAAATTTTCAAGAATAACATTGTAAAGAAGCAACAACTCTCAAACCTTAAAGCACATTTATACAAACAGATTCTTATCTCATTGAGACTGAGTCCGGCACATCAAAATATACGTGTACAAATACGAGAACAACTGGACTTTGCCACTGTTTTATATCAAAAAGGTTTGTACCAGCAGTCTCTTAAATTACTGGAGAAAGCTAAACATATGGCGATTGATAACGAAGAGAAAAATGTAGCGTATGAAATCGTTGAGTTAGAAAAAGTAATTGAAACCCAATACATTACGCGTAGTATGAGTACACGTGCAGAAGAGCTGGCAAAGGAGGCCGAAGATTTAAGTGTACAGAATCTAATGACCAGCAAACTCTCCAATCTTTCTCTGCAGTTGTATGGTATTATGCTCAAAACCGGGTATGTGCGTAGTGATGAAGAACGCCAGGAGATAGCTGCCTATTTTAGTAATGCTATGCCCAACTATGATTTGAGCAAGCTAGGCTTTAGAGAGAAATTATGGCTATACAAAGCCTTTTTATGGTACAGCTTCTTAGTACAGGATTTTGTTTCGTGTTTTAAATATGCAACCCGATTTGTAGAACTTTTTGAAGAAAATCCTTCTATGATAGGTAGAAACCCGGTTTTTTATCTGAAAGGAAATCACTACTTACTAGAATCTCTATTCTATTTAAAACATCATACAAAATTTAAAGAGGTCCTTGATGGTCTTGAAGATAGACTTGCAACTGAAGACTTTCCGCGTAGCGATAATTTAGAAATACTCGAATTTTTATATGTGTATTCGCATAAACTGAATTTAAAGTTTATGGTAGGAGATTTTACCACAGATGACGGTCTCATTAACACAATCGAGAAGTACCTCAAACAGTCTCGTCAACGAATGGATGAACACCACATAATGGTGTTTTACTATAAAATAGCGAGTTTGTATTTTGGATCTGGACAAAACAAAAAATGTATAGAATACTTAAGCCGTATCATCAATAATAAATCTCTTAAAATGCGAGAAGATCTTATGTGTTTTGCTCGCATTTTAAATCTTGTAGCTCATTATGAAGCGGGTATGGATTATCATTTGGAAACGCTTTTGAAGAGCACCTATAAGTTTCTCATTAAGATGGATGATCTTCATGAAGTACAGAAAGAAATGATAAAGTTTCTACGAAACTTAGGCGAAGTGTTTCCGGGAGAGATTAAAAATGAATTTATAAAACTTAGAAACCGACTGGAAATCTATGAGGAAGATCCTTATGAGCGACGTGCCTTTTTATATCTTGACATCCTAAGTTGGTTAGACAGTAGAATTCAAAACCGTCCAGTTGCGGAGATCATCAAAGAAAAAGCCCAGGTTTTAAACAGATAATTCTTTGTTTTAACTATAGAGATAACTTATATCAAGGTGACTTAAAATGTACTTGATACTAAAATCTAAAAATTCATATTTTTTTGTCAGTAGCTCCTAATACATTTATTAAAAATATTTTACAACTCAATCTGGCTATGCTCTTGGTGAGTACCAGTGGGGTTTTAGGAAGAGCTGTTAATATGCCGCCAGTTGTTACTATAGCGTGGCGAGCACTTTTAGCGGGTCTATTTTTGTATTTATTTTTAAGGTGGAAACGTATTAGCCTCCGAATTAATAAAGAAGATCGGTTACAAGTTTTTTTAGGAGGTTTGCTTATGGGGATACACTGGGTTGCGTATTTCAAAGCTTTACAACTGAGTAATGTAGCTATAGGTATGTTGACAATCTTTACATATCCAGCACTCACCAGTATTTTAGAACCGCTATTGCTGCGACTTCCTTTTCAAAAAATTCATCTTTTTTTAGGTCTATTAGTATTGGCAGGAATCGCATTTCTAATTCCTGACCTTGATTTTGAAAATCAATATACACAGGCTGTTGCTTTTGGAATAGGTTCTGCGCTTGCCTATGCCTTGCGTAACATATTAATGAAAAAGCAAGTAGCAAAATACCACGGAAGCCTATTAATGTGGTATCAGGTAGTCATTGTAGGTGTTCTTCTTATCCCATTAGGTCTCGACACAACCGCCAAAGCGTTACAAGAAAATATATTTTTTATAATCGCTTTGGCGTTCGTTACCACTGCTGTAGGGCATACCTTATTTCTTTTAACGTTTCGGTATTTTTCAATTACAACAGCGAGTATTATAAGTAGTGTGCAACCGGTTTACGGGATCTTGTTAGGAATACTATTTTTAGGAGAAATCCCTAAGCTTGCAACACTCTTTGGCGGATTGCTAATTTTAAGTGCAGTGGTAATTGAAAGTTTGAGAACGGCTAAAAAAAACAACAAATCTAAAGCGGTTAAACTTTAACGACTCCTAATACGTATCTAATTGTCAGTACAGGCTTTCCAAATAGAATCTTCAGTAGGAGGAGGAGCGACAAACGTGAGTTCTTCTTTAGTTACCGGGTGTATGAGAACCAATTTTCTGGAGTGAAGGTGAATACTTCCGTCGGGATTACTGCGATCAAAACCATATTTTAAATCTCCTTTAATAGGACAGCCAATGGCTGATAGTTGCGAACGTATTTGATGATGACGGCCGGTATGCAGATCTATTTCAAGAAGAAAATAATTATTCAGCTCCTTAATTATGCGATAATCTAATATTCCTTTTTTACTATCTGGTACTTCTTTTACATTACTATAACTCTTGTTTTGCTTGGGGTTACGTTTAAGGTAATGTATAAGTGTATCTGCTGCTTTAGGAGGTGTATTTTTTACTACCGCCCAGTAGGTCTTTTTCGCTTCTTTTTCTGCAAACAATTTGTTTAAGCGCGGTAAGGCTTTTGAAGTACGCGCAAAAATTACAATTCCGCTAGTTGGCCGGTCCAGGCGATGTACTACGCCCAGATATACAGCTCCTGGTTTATTGTATTTTTCAGCTATATAACTTTTTACTACATCACTTAAAGGTGTATCTCCGGTCTTATCTCCCTGTACAATGTCTCCGGGACGTTTATTTATCACGATTAGATGATTGTCTTCATAAATTACCTGAAGATTATCTTTAGTGCTGTGTGTAGATTCTGAATTCAAATAGGTATAGCTATTACTTGGTTATGAACGACTTTTCAGCTTAATATTGCTCCTCGTCATTAGGGAAATCAAGAGACTTCACATCGGTAATGTATTGTTCAAAGGCACCGGTCATTTGTGTATGCATATCAAGATATCTTCTTAAAAAGCGCGGACTAAATTCCTGACTCATTCCCAGCATATCGTGCATGACTAAAACCTGACCGTCAACACCATTACCGGCACCTATTCCTATCACCGGGATAGTAAGACTTTCTGCAACTTCACGAGCAAGTTGATTAGGTACTTTTTCTAATACTACAGCAAAACAACCTAAACGCTCTAATAACAACGCATCTTGTTTTAATTTTTCTGCTTCTTGTTCCTCTTTTGCACGTACTGTATACGTACCAAATTTATATATGGATTGCGGTGTTAAGCCCAGGTGTCCCATTACTGGTATGCCTGCATGAAGTATACGTTTAACCGATTCTTTAATCTCAGTACCACCTTCTAATTTAACCGCGTGACCACCACTTTCTTTCATTATACGTATTGCAGAACGTAAAGCCTCTTTAGGATCACTTTGATAACTCCCAAAAGGTAAATCAACTACAACAAGAGCACGCTTAATAGCACGTACTACAGATGATGCGTGATAGATCATTTGGTCTAAAGTAATAGGTAGCGTAGTCTCGTGACCGGCCATTACATTAGAGGCAGAATCGCCTACCAAAATTACATCGATCCCGGCTCTATCAACTATGGTAGCCATGGTGTAATCATAAGCGGTAAGCATAGCGATTTTCTCACCCTGAGATTTCATTTCAGTTAGTGATTTTACAGTAATACGCTTGTATTCTTTTTTACTTGCAGACATTGTTGCGGTTTTTGTGCGCGTAAAAATAGTAAATTACTAAGGTATTAACTACCTAAGCTTATTTTACAATGATTAAAACGTATATGCTACTGGCTTTACTCAGCCTTCCGTATGGCTTACTTGCTCAAAATCAAGCTACACCAAAAGATGTAATTATTCAATTTTTTGAAGCATTTCATAAACAAGATACCACAGCAATGCGCCTACTGGTAAACGATTCTATTAGAATGGAATCTATAAGTAGTGATGAAGAGCAAGAAATTGTAATTACCCAAACTAATTTCAGCCATTTTCTTAAATCGATAGCATCAATTCCAAAAACCACCGAATTCCGAGAAGAAATCTTAGAATACACGGTAAAAGAAGATGCTTTAATGGCAAATGTATGGACGCCTTATACCTTTTTTATAAATGATAAACCCAGTCACTGCGGAACAAATAATTTTCAGCTTGTATTGGAAAATAAGGTGTGGAAAATCATTTATATTGTAGATACTCGAATAAAAACGGATTGTATCTAGTTTTTCTTTTTGATATGAAGTAATTGTCTATCTTTTCAACCCCTTATGTTATAATTTCCCCTTGATCAAATTTTATTAACTCCAACTAAAAGGGTACGATTTTGATTAAGTTCAGCTTTTTATATTTTCTATTTTTTATCAGTTTTTCGGCGGTTTTAGCACAGCGAGAAACCTCGAATCGACTGCTTTTATCTCCTGGATTTTCAGTAGATATTCGGTTTATGGATCCTTTAGATTATAGTAAGGTTTCCGTTATTTCTGGAACTACTTCTGCCATTTTTAACTCCCCAGAAGAGATTACCACATCTAAGCTGAAAACTAAACTCAATTCGCAACTCAACTATGAGTTTATTACATCTGCATACGACTATGAAAAGCAAGTATTAAAAGCCGATAACCTGCAAAGACCATTTTCCTCCCGATTTTCTTCGGTTTACAACACGGCGAATATATTAGAAACTTCAGAAGATTTTTTAATCGTTTTTTGTTTAAGAACAAAACCTGTCTACGAGCGCCAATTGGCTAACCAACCTCTTTCTGATACATTTAGAGATGCGGTAGTTAGATTAGGAAGAGATATTTCGCCTCAAGGCTTTATATCAAAATTTGGTACGCATTACAGCACACAGGTAACGTATGGCGGAAAATTTATAAGTAAAAATGCAATACGTCGGCAGGATTTTGTAGAGTCACCATACACCGAAAATGAATTTAAAGCTGCCGTTTTAAAATCCATTACGCAACAGCAACAGAATACCACAATTACAGATCCATACATCCACCTAGCACCGGCGCAATATTATACACAAGGAGGAGCAACCACCGAAATGTGGGACGAACGCTGGGAACAAACCGTAAATTCTGAAAATGCTGAAGTCATAGATGCACAATTTGTTGAAATTACGAACTTATTAACCGAGACAAACTTTCCTGATATAGAAGATATCGAACTAAAGAGAAAAAGTTTGCAAGAAGCAATTGAAACCGCCAGACTTAAATCGGTTTCCTGGCAAACAAAAATGCGTCCTACCGAGTTTTTTAAAAAATATTCGCTTCAGTTTACTCAGAAAATAGGAAAGCTAATCAAACAGCGGGTAGGTACCGAAGAGCAAGATGCTAAAAGTTATATAGGCGATTTATTCTTCGGAAGTTTTAATGAGCACGGGGAACCTATGAAAACGACACCACTCATCGATTATAATGGGATTGATCTTAATACACTTCTAACTGAAGAAGAAATTAATGTAAATAAGCTTCTTGAATTTACCATCTCTCCGGAAGAATTGAAAAATGCCTATGTAAGTGTTTGGGACGATACTCAAAAGCTGGTAAAAGGAGCCAACAGAACAACCTTATTTATATCGGGTAACGAGGAGGCTCGTACCTATTTCAGAGAGGCTCTTGTAAAACCAGTTTATAAAGAGGTGACGATTACTACCATTGATAAGGACGTTTTTAAAGTGGCATATAGCCTCGAATTGGTAAAAACAAAAAAGAATCTTCAATCTCTGGCGAGTGGATATAATTACTCATTAGATTCTGAATTGATTGCAGCGGCTGCAAGTGGAGACACTGCAAATCTTGAAAAATTGTATTTCAAAGGAGCATCTCGTAGAACTGATGGTGTTGTAAAAGCGATTATTCAAAATTTTGAAACTGCAGATCTATTAAATCTCGTATTTGATTTTGGTGTAATCCCGAGTACAGATGATCTGGATTTGGCATTTGATCCCGATTATTTTGCTAAGGAAAAAGTAATTGCATTGCTAGAGCGGGGAGCGGTGCCTAAAAATAATATGATTTATAAAGCTGTCGCATATCAAGAGCCCGAAGTTATACACGCGCTTCTGAGAACAGGAGCAAAATCGGTTAATAATGATGTCGCTTTTGCTGCTAAGTCGAATAATTATCAAGTGATTAAAGCTTTGATGTCTTTAGATTATGAAGGTTTTGTTGCTGAAGAAAATATGCTAGCAATCGCCGTGGCAAATGGAGATGAAGAACTAACTAAAAAATTTATTGATTATGGGGCTTCTGCAAATCCGGAGATTTTAAAACTCGCACTTGATGCAGATAGTCCGCAGATTTTAGATCTGGTAAAAGCTGTTTCAAAGAATTCTTCTCAAGTTTTTGAAGTGGTTGCTGCTTCTAATGATGAGGTGCTATTCGATTATTTTGCAAATCAGGGAGCCGTAACTATTACAAATGAGGTCTTAACTACGGCAATATCAAATAACAATATCAATATACTTAAGCAGGCTTTAGATTCTGGAGGTTCGGTAGCATTTGCTTTAAACCAAGCGCTGAAACTGAATAATATTGACGCCATTCGTTTAAGTCTGAAAAAAGGTGGAGCTGCAGATAGTGTTTTTGAATATGCAGCATCAAATAATGATTTTGAGCTTTATAAAGAGCTTATCGAAAAATATAAGGGCGACAGTCAGCTGGCTTTAACTACTGCAGTTTCCTTAGATAAACTAGAATTTGCGAGGTATATACTAGCAGGTAAAGAACATAAGGTAGAGCTAGATACTTCAATGGATTTGGCCGTTAAAAATGAAAATATCGATATGCTGCAATTATTAACTTCTGAAGGTGGTAATCCGCAAACAGTTGTAGAAGCAGCAGTCAAAACGGGGAATGTTAAAATTTTAGAATATCTCATCGGTCAAGGTGTAAATACCACAGATGCTTCTTTAATTAAAAGTGCAGCAGCTGCTAAAAACAAGGAGCTGGTGGCACTATTATTAGCTACAAAGCAGGTTGATATAAATCTGGTACTTACAGATTTAATTAAGTTGCAGAGTCCAGAGATTATTGAGGATGCCCTTAAACAAGAAGTAAGGGTTAGCAAAGAAAACCTAGAACTAGCTATTGCATTAGACAATGAGCGCATAGTTGCTCAATTATTAGAGCAGACTGAACCTTCTGTTTTAAGTGAACGTCTTCTTTCAAAAACAATTGAAAAAGATATGAATGTAGCTGTAGACTTCTTAATAGAAAGGCTTGACAATCCCGATTTTGCGTTTAGAGCTGCTTTTCAATATAAAAACAAAAATGCCTTGCAAATCGCATTACGCCGAGGTGCCACTGTCCAGGAGTCTGATCTAATGGAAGCGGCAAAGTTTCATTTTAATGATGCCATCCCTGTATTACTTAAACAAAATTTACCCGCAAGTATTACCGATATGGAGGGCAATACCTTATTACATATTATTAGCTATCGCTACGATTCGGGAGATGAAAATCTGCTTGATTTGCTAATTGCATCAGGGATTAATATAAATGCTAAAAATAAGATTGGGGAAACTCCACTGCACTGGGCTGTCAAAGCCGGAATGTCTAATGAGATTCTTATAAAGAAACTTATAGAAAACGGAGCTTTACCCGAGGCAGAAACCGTATCTAGTAGATCGGTCACAGATTATGCCGAGACAAAAGAAGTGCGTCAGTTATTAAAACGATTAGAATTGCGTTAGCAATCGCTGAGCGCAACGTTTACCGCCAGACCGCCTTCACTTGTTTCCTTATACTTAGAATTCATATCTTTTGCTGTTTGCCACATTGTTTCAATCACTTTATCAAGGGGCACTTTAGCATTTTTAGCATCTGTATCTAAAGCCATTTCACAAGCGTTGATCGCTTTAATTGCTCCCATAGCGTTGCGCTCAATACAGGGTATTTGTACCAGACCGCCTATGGGATCACAAGTTAATCCCAGATGATGTTCCATAGCAATCTCGCTAGCCATCAAAACTTGTTCTGGAGAACCTCCCATTAGCTCGGTGAGTGCTCCCGCAGCCATTGCGCTTGAAACTCCTATTTCTGCCTGGCAGCCTCCCATAGCGGCTGAGATAGTTGCACCTTTTTTGAATAAGCTTCCTATTTCTGCAGCCACTAGCATAAACTGCTTGACATCTTCAAAATCTGCATCGTGATTTTCGATTACCAGATAATACATCATTACTGCAGGGATTACTCCGGCGCTACCATTTGTAGGCGCTGTAACCACGCGACCTAAAGAGGCATTTACCTCATTTACTGCCAGTGCAAAACAAGATACCCATTTAAGAATTTGTCTAAATTTAACTTCTGTACCGCGTATGCACTCAATCCATTCTTCAGCGTTTGTATATTGGCTTTCTCCTATTAAGGTTTTGTGTGTATCAAAAGCTCTTCGACGTACATTGAGTCCGCCCGGTAAGATACCTTCAGTATGGCAACCGGTATACATCGAGTCGAGCATAACTTCCCAGATTTTTTGTAATCCCTCATTAATTTGCTCTTCGCTGGCCAGCGACTTTTCGTTTTCCCAAACGATCTCCGATATCTTTTTGTTTTCGGCTTTGCAATAAGCAAGTAGCTCGAGACCACTTTCTACAGGAAACGGAAACTGCTTAAGTTGCTCCTGCTTGATTTTTGAACGTTTACGCTCTTCTTGCACTACAAATCCGCCACCTATAGAATAAAAGGTATCCGATGTTTTCTTTCCTGATGCTAATAATGCTCTAAATGTTATACCATTAGGATGAAACTCTTTAAATTTTCTATTGAAAATAATTCCGCTATCAGGGCTAAAATTCAGGGTGCGTTCTCTATTAAATTGAATTTGTCCGGTTGCAGTAATACGATCAATTACCGTGTTGATTTCAGCAATAGGAAACGTCTTAGGGTCTAAACCTTCCAGACCTAAAAGTACAGCGATATCTGTCGCGTGACCCTTACCGGTTAGGGTTAACGATCCATATAATTCAACCGTAATTTGTACGACATTGTCGAATTTATTTTTCTGTTTTAATTTTTCAATCCATCTCAAAGCAGCGCGCCAAGGACCTAATGTGTGCGAACTCGATGGTCCCACACCTATTTTTAACATGTCGAAAACGCTGATACTCTCAATTTTACGCATACCTGAAATTTGGGCTAAATATATAATATTTAGAAGAGCTTAAAAGTTTAGTTCGACCAACTTAATTAACACGGATAAAATCCAATTAATTGGAAATATTCCATAATTTTGCGATCTATGGAATTTGAAAGTATACATAAAATTAAACGTCCCGATAAAACACATAAAGCCGGGAGTTCTGAACAAACCGGATTTCCGAGTCCGGCGACGCATTATCTTGAAAGTACAATAGATTTAAATCTCATTCTTACCCGTAATCGGGATGCTACTTTTTTTATACGAATTCAAGGTGATGGGTGGCGGGAACATATGATTTGCAATCGCGATGTTCTTATTATTGATCGCTCATTACCTGCAACTGCTGGTAAGCTAGCTGTTATTGTAAAAGATGGAGATTTTACAGTAGCCCGTATAGCCAAAGATAGTTTTAAGGATTCTGATACGGTGCTGTGGGGAGTAGTTACCTATATAATACATGCTGTATAATGATAGCACTGGTAGATTGTAATAGTTTTTATGCATCCTGCGAACAGGTTTTTAGACCTGATTTGTGGGGAAAGCCGGTAGTGGTATTAAGTAATAATGACGGGTGCGTTATTGCAGCAAATAAAGAAGCTAAAGCGCTTACTCAAATCCCTATGTTTGAACCGGTATTTAAGATTAAGCAATTACTTATTGATCACGATGTCTCTTTTTTCTCCTCTAATTATACGTTGTACGGAGAGATGTCTCAGCGGGTGATGAATACGCTAAAACAATTTTCACCGCAGGTAGAAATTTACAGTATCGATGAGTCTTTTATAGATCTTGCCAATATGCGTTTTGTAAATTTAGACGCCCACGGGCATCATATAAAAAACACCATATTTAGAAATACTGGTCTACCGGTAGGAGTAGGGATCGCGCCAACAAAAGTGTTAGCAAAGTTGGCAAACCGTATGTCAAAAAAAATAGCTCATTACAAGCACGTATGTGTTCTAGATACACCTGAAGCCTGTAAGCAGGCTTTAAAAGATGCCGAGATTAAAGACGTGTGGGGAATAGGTAAAAAACATTGTCAACGATTAAATAACCGAGGCATTTTTACCGCTAACCAGTTCGCTTACGAAGTATCTCTTGAATGGGTGCGTAAAAATATGACAGTAGTAGGGGAGCGCATTTGGCGAGAATTGCGAGGAGAACCCTGTCTAAGTTTAGAAATGCTTCCGAAGGCCAAAAAAGCAATAGGTACAGCAAAGTCATTTGGTAATAAACTTACCGATTTGGGACTTATAGAAGAAGCTTGTGCGTATTATATAAGTGAGGTTAGTGAAGTACTACGGAAACAGAACTCCTGTGCCCAATTTATACAGGTATTTTTACAAACCAATTATCATAGTGACCGGGATGCGCAATACTCAAATAGCATAACAGTAACCTTATCCACAGCAACAAACGATACTTTTATTCTAACCCTTGAGGCTACCAAAGCTTTGCGAACTATTTATAAGTCTGGGTATCGATATAAAAAGGTAGGAGTAAATCTTAGCGGACTCATACCGCAAGAATTTGTACAGATGAATATATTTGATTCAGTAAATCCCCAAGAGCGGTCTGCGCTTATGCAAACCGTAGATAAGCTCAATCAGAAGTATGGTAAATCTACAGTAAACTCCGGTCTTGTAGGAAACCGGCAAGAAAAGTGGGAGCTTATTAAAAAAGACCGTAGCCCCAGATATACCACGCAATGGTCAGAATTACTCGCAATTGATTCTAACTGGTCTTAGCTAGTAGGCTTAGTGAGCTAAAAGCAGCATCGAGATTGGGATTGCATTATTCATACTGTGCATGGCAATTGACCAGCCCAGATGTTTGTTTTTAATCTTTATATATCCAAATATGAAGCCTGCGACGATGCGGGGAACAATTAATAAGAATAGCGGAATATTGAGGGTAAAGGTCTCTACATAATTAGTAATATGAACAAGTCCAAAAAGAATCGAGGTCAAAATCCAGATAGGAATATACCAGCTTGTAATTTTACTACGCAGATGTCTTGCTTTAAATGGGTTTATTAATTGAGTACCTATATAAGTAAGACACGCCAGAACTACGGCCAAAAAACTTACTTTAAAAAACCAATGCACATCTGGAGGGATGTAGGTGCCGGCAATAAAAACCGGCCAGGCTGCAATAAAAAGTACCAGATCTGTATGAGAAGGCTTAATTAAAGATCTAAACATAAGCTCTTCGATAACCGGTGCAACGAGAATAATCATAATACCAGCGCGCAAAGGATTTGATTGCAGTAAATTCTGAAGTTGGCTTTGTTGATAATCGGTTTGAGAAAATTGCGGATACAGTTTGACAAGCAGCAATCGAAGGAGACCAAGAAGGATATAAATACCAAAAAGGAGAATGAGACTTCTAGTAAAAATTTTAGTTTTTGCGGTCATTAAGATTTTTGAATAATTCTAATTGTTGCCTTGTTTACAAATGTAGGTTAGAAGTAATTAATAGCTGCAAGAGGGATAGCAATGTAAATCCTGTCGCTCTTTTTGCGACAGATTGCAATGTATAGCCCGACAGTAATGCGCGGTTTGGCAAAATTACTGTCTTGCCCTAAATAAAATTATGACAGGTTGACAGTGTTAATCTAGTGGCACAAAGATTGACTTTAACAGCCTGAATAAAATTAATAACACTTAAAATTATATATAATGAGTAAGATCATAGGAATTGATTTAGGTACAACAAACTCCTGTGTTGCCGTGATGGAAGGTAACGAGCCTGTTGTTATACCTAATGCAGAAGGTAAAAGAACAACTCCTTCTGTGATAGCATTTGTTGAAGGCGGTGAAATCAAAGTAGGTGACCCTGCAAAAAGACAAGCTGTTACTAACCCAACCAAAACGATATCTTCTATTAAACGTTTTATGGGTAACAAATTTTCTGAGTCTAATAGAGAATTAGAGAATGTTGCTTATGGCGTAAAGAAAGGTGATAACGATACTCCACGTGTTGATATTGACGGTCGTCTTTATACTCCACAAGAATTATCTGCAATGATTCTTCAAAAAATGAAGAAAACTGCAGAAGACTATTTAGGTCACGAAGTGACTGGAGCTGTTATTACAGTACCTGCATACTTTAATGATTCTCAGCGTCAAGCTACAAAAGAAGCTGGTGAGATCGCTGGTCTTAAAGTAGAGCGTATAATTAACGAGCCTACGGCTGCTGCATTAGCTTACGGTCTTGACAAGAAAAGTACAGATCAAAAGATCGTAGTATTTGACTTTGGTGGTGGTACGCATGACGTTTCTATCTTAGAGTTAGGTGACGGTGTATTTGAAGTACTTGCAACTGATGGTGATACGCATTTAGGTGGTGATGATGTTGATAGCAAAATCATCAACTGGTTAGCAGAAGAGTTTAAGTCTGAAGAAGATATGGATCTTCGTAAAGACCCAATGGCACTTCAACGTTTAAAAGAAGCTGCTGAGAAAGCAAAAATTGAGCTTTCTTCATCTAACCAAACAGAAATTAACTTGCCATATGTAACGGCTACTGCTAGTGGACCTAAGCATTTAGTACGCACATTAACACGTTCTAAGTATGAGCAGTTAATAGACGATTTAGTAAAGAGAACTATTGCTCCTTGTGAAACTGCTCTTAAAGCTGCAGGTCTTTCTAAGAGTGACATCGATGAGATTATCTTAGTAGGTGGTTCTACACGTATTCCTGCTGTACAGGAAGCTGTTGAGAAGTTCTTCGGAAAGAAACCAAGTAAAGGTGTAAACCCTGATGAGGTTGTTGCTGTAGGTGCTGCTATACAAGGTGGTGTATTAACTGGTGACGTTAAGGATGTACTTTTATTAGATGTAACTCCACTTTCTTTAGGTATTGAAACTATGGGTGGTGTTATGACAAAATTAATTGAGTCTAATACAACTATCCCTACTAAGAAGTCACAAGTATTCTCTACTGCTGCAGACAATCAACCAAGTGTTGAGATTCACGTATTGCAAGGAGAGCGCCCAATGGCAAATGATAACAAGACTATAGGTCGTTTTCACTTAGATGGAATTCCACCAGCACAAAGAGGTACTCCTCAAATCGAAGTTATCTTTGATATTGATGCTAACGGTATTATTAAAGTAAGTGCAGAAGATAAAGCAACTGGTAAGAAACAAGATATTCGTATCGAAGCTTCTTCAGGACTTACAGAAGAGGAAATTAAAAAGATGAAAGCAGATGCTGAAGCAAATGCAGAGTCTGATAAGAAAGCTAAAGAAAAAGTAGACAAACTTAACGAGGCAGACCAGATGGTTTTCCAAACTGAGAAATTGTTGAAAGATTCTGGTGATAAATTATCTGCAGATAACAAAACCAAAATTGAAGGTGCTTTAGAAGACTTGAAAAAAGCTCACGCCACTGGTGAATTAGAGCAAGTAACTCCTGCTTTAGATAATCTAAACGAGATCTGGAAGTCTGCTTCTGAAGAGATTTATAAAGCTCAGGCTGAAGGTGGTGCACAACCAGGTCCTGATGCAGGTCAACCAGCTGGAGACAGCGCTGATGGTTCTTCTGCGAGTGATGTAGAAGATGTAGATTTTGAAGAGGTTAAATAATCTGTAACCTTAAGATTAAATACCTCCAGAGTTTCTCTGGTTATTAATACTCAAAAACCCGATGCATTGGCATCGGGTTTTTTTATGGCTCAAATTTACAATTGAAGTTGTTGAGCTAACTTGTTTACAGGATGAATTATATACCGAGATTTATGAAGGTACAACTTACTCACAGTCTACCTCGATGTATTCTGCTGTAGATTCATCATATTGAAGACAATTAGTATCTAGAAGCACCATAGCGTTATCTACCACTTTGTAGGTTGAATTAATTATGCTTGTACCTGCGCAGCATTGATTATGCTCATAGATACGTTTTAATTCAGGATCAAATTCTAAGGACATACCACTAAAGTTACTGATGCTGTATGTTTCTGAATTGGGATCTTTAAGAATGTAAATTCTGGAAGTATTCGCCCCGGCATAACTGGCTTCAAATACTGAAAAATCTTGTAGCCCGTCAAAATTATAATCTTCAACTTGCAAATTATCTATTCCGAGTAGTTGACAATCGAGACTAAGGGTTTGAATTAATTTATCGGTACGCTTTTGAAAAATTTTTACTGCTTTAACACGCGCATAGAATTCGTTTTTCTCTTTCTTCGTGACCAGTTTAAAATAATGGTTTGCAGTAGTTGTGGGCTGAATAAATTCTCTGGAAAACCATTGAATATCTGTTCCAGAATCTATACTAAAATCTTTCTTCAGAAAAATTTTATAATGTTGAGAATGATCTGCATTTATCCAATCACCAATGAGATTCTTTGTGGACGTATTATAATTTCTGAAAGTTAATGTAGCTGCTATAGCACCTAAATTATCGTATTCAAAAAGTTTTAAATTACCCTGATCTAGGTATCCATCTATGTTGATAGGAGAATCATATTTATCGTAAGCGTAAAAGGCACGCGAATTTCCATCGGAATATTGGTGTAGAACAAGCTTAATAGGTGATTTACCTATTTTTCCCGAATAGGAAATTTGACAATTGACTTGTAAAGCAAAAAGGAGGGAAGCAATTAAAAATACTGTTTTCATAAACCTGTTTATCAAAGTGATCAATTTTGGTAACTACTAGATTGGGTTTCTTAAAACTCAATCTTATTTAACAGGTTCAAAATTATTTCAAAAGTCTGGAATTAGGAGTCAATTTCCTGTCGAAGCATGTCCAGCAATTTTTTAAGATTATTTTGAAATGTAACAAGTTCGGATTTCTCAAAAGCTGATTGAGAAAATAGGTTATGAATGTGTAGCGGAATCGTTTCCGCTTCATCTTTTAATTTTTCTCCTCTTGAAGTTAATGATACAATTACCGTTCGTTCATCTTGTGTAGAGCGCATTCTAACGATAAATTTCTTTTGTTCTAGACGTTTTAATAGGGGTGTAAGGGTATTAGATTCTAAAAACAAACGGGCACCAATTTCTTTGACAGAAATTTCTTTTTGCTCCCAAAGTACTAGTAAAACCAAATATTGGGGATAGGTTATATCCAAAGGCTTAAGGAGCGGACCATAAAGTTTTGTGGTAAGCCGGGAAGCCGCATATAGCGGAAAACATAATTGGTTCTCGAGCTTTAACTGTTCACAAGCTTGACTCATAGCTCGTTCTTTTGTCTTTTAATGAGGTAGGTGAGCGCTCTGGTTGACCATAGAGCCCATAAAATAAGTACGGGCTGAAAAAACAGTCGTATAAGTCGCTTGCGATCTGTATCCAGGCCAAAGGCACTAATCTCGTTTGTGTATTGTGAGATATTCCCCGGAAAAATTAAAATGTAAAATATAGCTAATACTATTCCTACTTTGATTTTATGCTTAAAAAGAAATATCATTGCTAGTCCCAGTGTAATTTCTACTACACCCGATGCAAGAACTACTATATCCATAAATAAAGGATCGTTTGGAAGCCACCGCGGTACTTGCGCCATAAACTCTTGCCTTTGAAAAGTTAAATGTCCTATACCTGCAAGAAGCATCAAACTTCCTAAAAGTATCCTTGCAAATTTCTGAAAAGCTGAAGTTTTACTATTCATATCGTAAAAGATTAAATCGTGCGCGATGTAAATTTATATCATTTATC
Organism: Leeuwenhoekiella aequorea; assembly: GCF_004104375.1. Classification (GTDB taxonomy): domain Bacteria; phylum Bacteroidota; class Bacteroidia; order Flavobacteriales; family Flavobacteriaceae; genus Leeuwenhoekiella; species Leeuwenhoekiella aequorea. Next base: position 30,765 of record NZ_QOVM01000007.1, on the reverse strand, counting down.
TGTAACTCTATTTAGATTTCCTTCGATTTTAGCTCAATTCTGCAATGTGATAAACCTTCTCTTCTATTTAATCTCAGAAAAAATATTGGGCACTTATATCATAGCGCCATTCGCGTAAATAACCTGTCCTGAAATCCATTTTGAATCATCATTTGCAAGGAAAAGAACAACTTTAGCAATATCTAAAGGTTCGGCAATTCTATTAAAAGCACTCTTTGAACTTAGCTGATCAATAGTTTCCTGGGACTTTCCTTTATTAAATAATTCTGTGGCTGTAGGTCCTGGAGCAATGGCATTTACAGATATACCTCTTCCAATTTCATTAGAAAATACACGTGTCATCTGCTCAATAGCCGCTTTGGTACTCGAGTATAAAGCATATTTAGGTAGCATTAACTTGGTAGTGCTCGATGAAAAATTGATAATAATTCCATTATCAGCGAGCTTAGAATGAGCCTCCTGAAGTGTGTTGAAAACGCCGCGTACATTTATTTCAAATACTTTTGAAAAATCATCCTGTGTGTGGTCTTTCAGAAATTTATTATCCATAATCCCGGCATTATTTATCAAAACATCAATTTTACCGAATTCTGCTATGGTCTTATCAAATAGCATGGTCACCTGATCTCTCTGGCTCACATCAGCTTTAACAGCTATGGCACTGCCTCCATTTTTAGTTATATGTGCAACGGTCTTGTTTGCTTCCTTTTCACTACTTGAATAATTTACGACAACTTTAGCGCCATTTTCACTGAGTAAAATTGCTACTTCACGACCTATTCCACGAGATGCTCCCGTAATAAGAATTACTTTATCCTGTAACTTCATATTATTCTGTTTGATATTATTCTAATCTTAAACCTCTAATTTTCTATAAGAAATACGCAATTTAAATTCTTAATGGTACCTAACTTCCATTTTAAGTTTTGTTTATAATAGTAGTGTTAGCCTATATCATCTTTTTAACTAAAATACTTAGAGAAAGGTATAAGCAAATTACTCAAGGAAATCGTTGCTCATTTATTCCATTTATTTTAAAAACCAATTTATTTTAAAAAAGAGGCAGCTTAGAAATTAATTAAAAATATGGAGACCCTTAGTATAGGAGAATAATACAGATTCTCTTAATAATAGGAAATATAAAATCTGGCGTTTAGTTTATTGTATTTTTCTATTATATAAATAATATCTCTTTGACTCCCTTTTAAGGAGTTAAATTCTTGCAGAATAACCGAATTATCTTCAATTAAGGGTCGTATTTGATCCATTGAATCCTCTCTATTGTTTAGTCCGCCAAAATCATTTAAAATGATATCAGAATCATCTTTTGAAGTAAAAAATACAATTCCGTCTACTAGTTGATAAACTTTAATTCTACCATCTAGAATTCTCTTAACAAACCACTCATCGTAAATAGGGGCAATAATACAATCCCCATCTACACCATCAAGCGATCTAATAAATTTAATTTTTGCAGGATTAATACGGCTTTTACGACCATCTGCGGACTTTATTTTATATCCTACTTTTGCCGTGTTCAAGAGATTTAATGAACGTGATATTTCACCATAAATGGTGTCATTTTCATTGGTTACCATATATTCTTCCTGAGCTAAACAGTTTATAGAAGAACATAAGAAAAGTACGATCAAAAATGCAAGTGTTTTCAAATAGGTTTTTTGGTGATTTAATTTTCTTTATGCCAGATTAGTTGTGGCAAAGTGTTGTTTTCTAGTTTCGTTTTCATCTAGTTCGGTTATCAAACCTTTATTTTAATTAAGATAGTAAGATATAGTCTTATTCTTTACATATTTTCCCCGTCATTTGATGCTTTATTCCATTGAATACATAGTCAAGTCTATTTTTCACGAAGATTCATGTTGTACTTCTACTAAAGGTAGTGTACAAAAATAAAGCGGTCCTAAAGGTTAGCTTTTCAGATTACGCTAAAGGCAAATTTTCAATAGGCCTTAACCTTATCAGAACCACTCATTAAAATAGTGTACGCAACTTTTTAGTTGTAAATTCTAATTATTTCGCCGTTCCCTTTCCCGTTTACACTTCTAACATATCCATTAATTACTTTATTCATGGGTATTGGGTTATGTCCTGGAAAATAGTCTTTATACTTTTCAAAAGCATCTTCTACCATTCCGGAAGAAACAGCATTTACTCGAATTCCGTTTTCAATTTCAAGCGCAACAGCTTGTACAAAACTATGTACTGCGCCATTTACCATAGACGCACTGGTTGTTTTTACAACTGGGTCGTCTGCTAAAATTCCTGTGGACAGCGTAATTGAACCATTCGGATTTAAATAATTATGACCAATGCGCACAAGATTCACCTGTCCCATTAATTTACTTTTTAGTCCTAGATAATAGTCATCTTCGGTAAGCTCATTAAAATCTGCCCATTTGGCTTCTCCGGCGATACAGATGATAGCATCCACGTTACCAATTTTCTCAAACATAGATTTTATCGAACTACTATCTGCAATATCAACAAGGACATCTCCATTGCTTCGGCCAGCGATTAAAATTTCATTGTTTTCTTTAAAGTGTCGAACAATTGTTTTTCCTATTGTTCCATTTCCTCCAATTATTAGAATTTTCATGATCTTTAAATTTTAAGATAAGCATTGCGCTTTGTTACATTTCTCTTTTTTAGTTCGCGACTTGTATATGGTTAAAGTGGCGATGACACTCCAAAGTAAATTAGTTACAAATGGTGGAATTGCATTGTAGTAATAGCAGTTTATGGCTATTAGAAGGCCTCCAAGCAAGTTTAAATATTTACCATAATCTAAATATTTTCTATTTTGAATAAGGGTTAGGGCATAGGCAAGGATTATGAATCCCGAACCAGACCATCCTAAAATGTCAATTAGTGTCCTCATAGTTTGTTATATAGCGAATTATCGATATGTAGTTCTAAATTTTTTATATTAAAAAATCGGTAAACTGTTTAATTGTTTCTTCGTTTCTTTTTAAATAAGACCATTTTCCATGTCTTGTTGATATTAAAAGTCCACATTTCTCCATATTCGTCAAATATGTTGAAATAGTTGATTGAGATAAACCGGCCTTTTCTTGAATATAAGTAACGCAAACGCCATCGTTGAAATGTTTTAAGGTCTCGTGAGGCGGAAAGTTTTTTTCTGGTTCTTTCAGCCATTCCAAGATCTGAAACCTGGTCTGGTTAGATAGACATTTACCAATTTCTGTTGCTTGTTTCAAATTCATACTACAAACATATCTATAAATTGCGATATATTAAAATGAAAAATGTACTTATTTTTAGCAGGATGCTTTTGTGTTTGTTAGAAATAGGATTGTGTATGGATCTTAATTAAATATGAATTGTCGCATTTACAATTTGTATCGATTTTACAAACAGACCTTAAGCTATAGTTGTAGCAATAGCTTGAGCTATTTTCTTATACGTTGTTGCCTACAGTATCTTATTTTGATCTTCAGTCAAGTGTCACATATTTTTCCGATATAGGCTTGAAGCTAGTACTAATGATCTACGGATTTAGTAGCTTTATTTTATCTCAAATTCTTTAATTATTGAATTTATCGGAATTGCTTTTACCTTTTTACCCTGCAATAAAAAAATCACATCTTTTGTTTTTCCAATTAGTATTCCATTGATAGTTTCATTGTCGGAATATTTAAGGTTTATTGGTGATTTTTCTTTTGTTTCTTTACTTGTAAATATCCCATAAAAATCAGCAGACAGATTAATATATAAAATAAAAAGAAGGAAAAATAAGGAATACCTGTAGGTGTTGAACCAACTTTTTTTGTCCCAACCAAAGTTCATACTCGAGTAATTCTTCGGAAATTTTCTTTTATAGAGACTGTCAAGTTTAAAAAAGAGAAAAACTAATAGTAGTGTTATTGTAGAAAATAATATTATTTTAAAATCAGAAAAAGGAGCTACTAAAAAATCAAAAACATCTGCATAATCAAAAATATTAATTCCGAATTCTGAGTATTTTTGATATGTAAAAAGCATTCCAATACCCACAATCAAAATATAGAATATTGTAATTACCGTTTGAATTTCTTTAAAAACGAGTTCGTAAGTATCTTTAATTAATCCTTCTTTCATTTTTTGATCATAGAGCAACTAACGTTGATGTATAATATTAGTTACGAATTGAACACGGAATTTAGCAAATACAAACCAAATAGAGAATTTGTGAGGGTTTTCAGAAGTAGAAGGGAACTAGTAATTACTTATAGCCATTGTTGTACATAGTACTTTATCGATTGTTAATCACTTCTGCAATTTCTGCTGCAATTTCTTCTACAGTAAATGACGAAGTGTTTCTCGCTAATTTGTCCGCTAAAGAAGGGCTATAGTCAATAACCTCTTTTTTGGTCAGATTGTGCCAAATTGGTAACATAACTTGTTCATCGGAAACTGACTTTGTAATAATTCCATCAAGCTCATAATTTGTCCAACCCTTGCGAATAAAATCTTTTGATAAAACAACTATTCCAAATCGACTATTTGCCAATCCTTTGTCAATTTTTCTTCGCAACGAGTCTCCGATTTTCATTTCGAATTCATCATACCAGACTTTCAATCCTTCAGATTTCAAAGCTAACGCTAAAGGTCTAACAACTTCGTCTTTATCTTCTGAAGCGTGTGAAATGAAAACATCATATTCTCTAATTTCATTGTCATATTCAGGTGGTTTTTGTCTTTCTTGAACTAAAGACGGAACTGTCGATAATGAAGGTTGACGCATTTCAGGTAAGGCACTTGGCAACATTCTAATTGAACTTCTTGTCGTTCCTCTCAAACCTTGCATATCGACAGTTACATACCAATGTCCTGAATTTGGTATTTGTAATCGAATAGGTGACTTTTTCGCTAATCCGCCAATATAACTGTGTCTTCTTCCATTTCGATAACTTTGAAAATTTGATGAATTCATAAGTCGCACATTAGCTGCGCTACCTTGTAATGTTATTTCAACAATATCTCCTCTTTGTTTATTTCCTAAATCATATTTGGTAAAGTTCATTCTATTCGGATTGTTTTTTTAATTGTTTTCTTTATCCATTGAAGCTATTTTTTTCTTAATCTTTTCAAGAAATTCAGACATATCGCCTCCAAAATAGTTAGGTCTTACGAATTCGTCCCAAATAATAGCTCTACCAAAATCGCTGGTTTCATCTCCACCTGTTAAAAGATTAAAAGCTTCTCCATATTTTTGAATCCAAGTGCAAGAAAGTCGGATGCTATTATTTACTTTTCTTTCAGCATCTCCTCTTATTTTTTTATTCTTTTCATTTCTCATTGTTGGATATTCTAACAAAAAAGTTGAGTGTTCATTATCTAGAATTCCATACAGTTTTTCCCATTCGTTTTTTGTCATATTATCCTAAAGTTTATTTTTAATCGATGAGTTTTTTGCATTATGTACAACGTTCCAGTATATGATTAGTGGCGTGTTTAAGCACCTAATTTAGCAAATACAAACCGAATAGAAAATCCGCAAGGATTTTCGTAAGTATGCGAGAACTAGCCATTAATTATACACGTTGTTGTGGGTAGTGTTTTTATTTCTTTTCGGTGCTTTCGTCTTCTTCCTTTATTGTATATTTTTCCAGTAGAAGCTGTTTTTCTTCAACATTAAGTTTCTTGTATCTTTCACGAACAATAGCTGTTTCTTCTCGTAATTCGCTACCTAAATCTTTTTCATCTTCTAATTCTTCATCGATTTCAGGTGGTGTTAAAAGTTTCACTTCATTTCCTTTAATAATGTGGTCTGTTATAACTTTTGCAACTTCATCTGCTTTTTTAGTTGCACTCGTTTTGGAAATGTTTTTATCCTCAGATAATCGTTGTTTATGTTGTTCAATTGCTTTTTGTTTTATTGAACCTTTAATATTGTCAAGCATTAGTTTTTCTCGTTCAACTTCCATTTCAATTAACTTAGTATTACCCATATATGAATCGATAATTTCTCTTGCTTTCTTGGATTTGTATAAAAGATAAGCTCCGTAAACTTTAAGTCCAGTTTTTATTAGTTCTGTTAAATCTACAGCAACATCAAAGTCAATATTGAATATGACGTCAATCGAGCCATTTTGAATTTCTACTAATGAAATTTCTTTTGGTGATTCCGATTTTAGAAGTGTATGATAAGTCAATAAAGTTCTATTCCATCTTTGTAAGACTCTTGCAAACTCCTTTATACTTCCTGTTGATTCAAGGTCTTTAAATATTAGCGACATTACTGCTTGTTCTCCTTCAGTATCATATTCATTTTGGTCAGAAACGTATTTGTCAAATGTTGATTTTACAGTATTTAATTCCGTTTCGTTGGCTGTTATAGATTTTTGAAGTTGAGTTAGAATGGCTAAAAATTTTTGTAAATATTTTTGTCCATCAATTTCTTTGTCGTTATCCAGCTCTTCCAATTCCTCTAACGTGTTTAGAGTAGTAAATGGCTCATTGTCTCTTAAGACGCTATGAAGTTCACTATCAAGAGAATTATTTTCAAAGTCAATTAAATTTGTTTTAATATTCTGTGACAAACTTTTCATAAAAACTAAGTTTTGATTTTGAGGTTGTCCAATTGATTGGCGATAGTCCGTAACATCTCTTTTGAAACCAGAATCAACTACTAGTTCTTTGAAAATTTTGATTTTATTAAGTAAGCTTTCTATATTCATTCTTTTTTCTTAGGTTGGTTTACATTACCCACAACAACCAAATATAAGTACAAGCACTTATATTTCCTTTAACTATTCATTTTTAAATGCTTGCAACTAGTTACAATTAGTTAAAAACTGATTTTAAGATAAATGTAAGGCATTAAGAGTTATCAAATTTACAGAGATCTGTAATTGATGAAATTATAATTGGAGGAGATTTACCTAAAAGTACAGACCTCACGGTTTTCTATATGAGAAGAGCTAATTCTGAAGAAATCAAATTAAATGCGCAGTGAAGATATTTTAATTTAAATCATAACGCTGCAGTTCGTTTATTAGTTCTGCTAGTGAAATGGGATCTACAATTTGGGTGTTAACTATAAATTCTTGTTTTGAGGTGATAAGCTTTAAATCGCCGGCAAATTCTTTTATCGATTTAAGTTGGGTAAGTTGAATATGTTTTGGAAATAACGTGTGCTTAGTCAATACTCCATTTCTAAGGGTGAGGTATTGCTTTTTATATTCAAAATAATATACAGCAAGTAGAGTAGAGCCTCCAAAAATTTGTCCACTTCCTATAACAGACATTGAATTATCTGCTCCGCTAAATAATAGTTCTCCTACAAAGAGTAACAAACCTGTACCAAAAAAGAATAACCCCAATCTTAAATTGCTAGTCAATCGCTCTTTAGCGTATCTAATTGTTATCATTTCGCTTTAGTATTCCATTAGAAATTTAAATGGCTTGTGTTGGGCTACGCTTAGTGGCTTGTTAGTTTTTCTGCTACGCTATCATAATATTCCTGCGTAACTACTTCGGTCCAGGTGGTAGGCTGTTCTTCACCATATAGCGCCAGATAGGTCACATCACTTGTTTTAGTTGAAGAGTGCCAATGCTCTGTATCTTTCTCGCATTTAATAATATCCCCTTTTTTTAAAATCACCGGCTGGGTTTCTCGCTCTTGATAATAGGCTTCGCCATCTACGATTATTAAAACTTGTGCCGAACCGTGTTTGTGCCAGTCTAAGGTAGAATTTGCTTTAAAAGTAGCTTTTGTAATCGCATAGCCCAGTTCTTGATCATCGTGTATTATACTGTTTAACCAGGCTTCACCTATGTAATGCGTATTTGGTGCTTTTGTTCCTGGCGTTAAATAGGAGAAGACCTTATAATTTGATTTCTGAGCAAAAACTGACGTAGAAATGAAAATTAGTAGGAGTGGTATTAGATTCTTCATAGTAAAAGTTGTCGTATAGAATTGCATTGAGTACAGTTAAAAATTAGGCATCGATTACCTCTTGTGAGGTGCGGCCAAATTCAAAACATAATTTAGTAATTCTAAACCAATTCTCGAATGTTTTTTATGAAGTATCTGGAATAGCTAGTTTTCTTTTTTCAGCGTTTTGATGTCTGTAATTAATTGGGCAATTGAAGCTCTGTTTAAGCCGTTATAAATGCCTCTGATATGTTTATTTTTATCAATAAGTAGGAAGTTTTCGGTATGTAAAAAATCGTCTATGCTTTTAGGTTCACCTAAATCATTTTCTACAAAGTACTGATCTCTGCCTAGTGAATAGATTTCATTTTTATCACCTGTAACCAGGTGCCATTTATTGTCAATAACACTATTGGTTTCTGCATACTCTTTTAAAACTTCAACGGTATCTGTACTGGGCATTACCGAATGGGAGAGCAAAAGAACATCTTCATCATTTTTAAATTCCTCTTGAATTTTAAACATATTATCTGTCATTTTTGGACAAATCCCCGGACAAATGGTAAAGAAAAAATCTGTAACGTAGATTTTCCCTTCAAAGGTCTTCTGGGTTACTGGTTCTCCCAATTGATTTACAAAATTAAAATCTGGTATTTTATGGAATGCTTTTTCATCTGCGCTATTGGGTGTTATCCATCGTGGGGTGAAAGACTCATCATCGTAATACGGCAAATATGCAACCCGGCTAGTTTCAGCGACCTCGGTTTTTTCCTGTTTTGTTTCACTCTTACAACTGAGCACTAAAAAGAGAAGGATACCTATTAAAAAATTATATTTTTTCATCTTTAATGATTTGTTCGTTTTCTAACCTGTAGCACGAGTTGGCACGACGCATACCAAAAATGCGACCGTTTTTTGCTTCGTAGTTAACGTATAGCGTTCCGTTTTGCAACCAGGCTTGTTGCAAGCCTTCTTCATTTCCGTTAAGCAGTTGGCGCTTTTTAGCAAGCTGCCCGGTGGGATACCATTCTTTTTCTACGCCTTGTTTTTCCCCTTGCTCATAATACGATTGTGAAGCCAGAACTCCGTTTTCCCACCAGGTGGTGTACGTGCTGTCTAGTTTATTTTGCTTGTAGTAAGATTCAATACGAAGAACGCCATTTGCCGACCATTTTCTGGCTATTCCCGTTCTTTTTCCATTCTGAAATCGCAACTTTTCGCCCAGTGTGTCATTAGCATGAAATTTTAAAGAATAACCTGAATAGGGGACATTATTATAGTACCACTTTCCTTCATTCTGATTGAGTACCAGATCTTTTTTTAAAACTTCGGTCGTATCTATATCAAGAGCAAGTTCTGAAGCTGATTCGTTTAAAGAGTTACTTTTAGTGTTTATAGTTTTGGTACAACTACAGCATAATAATAATAATAATAATGGTATTAGGTAAACTAAAACTTTCATAGCGATTATTAATATCCTTGATACGGTCCTGCAAAAGCAATATAAGATCCCGTGTTAGAGTAGAGTTCGTTAATTATGTGATAATGGTATTCTTCCTCGCCTGCAGTGTATTGCGTGGATGTGATGTGACCTCCCGAAGCATCTAAATCTGTAGGGTAGCTTCCGGTTGAATTGCATTTTCTCCCATAAAGAAAAACGCCGTCCAGCAGAATACCCACTAATGCATCATCATCATCTGTAAATGCCTTTGGTTCTAAATGATAGTGATAAACGCCCGGCCCAATGTGCGCACCAGTCCAGTCTAAACTCCCTGCTGCCTGATCTAAAGCACCGCCACCTTCCTGATCGTTAAATATAGAGGAGCCGCTTACTGCAATCCCTATAGTATTGAGCTGTGTAGCTACCGAATTACCGGTAAGATTAGGAGTAGCATCTACAGAAATTGTCACCTCATTATTGTTACTAGACATAATAGACGGAGTTCTATTTACATCAGGCTCTTCTTTATAAAGTGTGTGCCCTTCACCCCAGTAAACAGTTTCATGATTAGGCAGACCGGTCGTTTCAATAATCACTTTAGATCCATCGAGATAAATTGTGGTTGCCTCAGGATTGAATGCAGAAAATGCTGCGTGTAATTCGGTTACTATTTCTTCCTCATTTTCTGTATTTACAACATTATCTTCACTATCTGAACAACTAATAAATGACGTAGCAATTAAAGCAATGCAAAATACAATAGTGCAATTTATTTGTTTTTTTATGATCAATTTTTTCATTTTAACCTGATTTATAAGTTATTAGGAGACTAAAGTAACTTTTTTCAGGGTACTGTATAAAACCAATCAGTGAATGCGTTTCACTTTTCAGTGAACACCTGTTTTTAGCCGTAAATATGATTTTACTGCGGAAGAAAAATAGGTAGAATTTTTAGATTTTGGCTAGAAGATGGTACGGGAATATCACTCAAGCTGGAGCAAAAAAATGACAAAACAATAAAGCCTTAGCAATATTGAAATTATTAAACTACTAAGTAGTTTTAGAATTATTCATTCTTATAGTATAGATTGTATTGAGGAATACCATAAATAATGCAAGGATTAAGACTTTAATCCAGTCTATCTCGTCTTGTGCAAAATAATCATAGACCACTAATCCTGCTGCAAATACGAGTCCCATTTTAAGATTATTAAAGTTTAAAAAATACTTCGTTGTTTTGATCATTTATTTATTCGTATCTAACTTATTTGGGAATTAGAGGCAAAGTAGTAAGACTCTACAGTCTCGCGTGACATATTTAGTATAAGGGGGAAAAGTATCAGTTAATTATAAATTTCATTCGATTTGGTTAAAATCACCGGGTATGTATTGGTTACTAGTATTGTTTGTTCGTGTTGAGCTACATATCCACCTTTATTTCCTACCAGCGTCCAGCCGTCATTTAATTCTACTGCAGCAGTTGAATTTGTCGAAATAAATGTTTCAATTGCAACTGTGGTGTTTTTTTTAAAACGCTCCCTGTTACTTTTTACTCTATAATTTAAAATATTTTCAGGCTCTTCGTGTAAACTTCTGCCCACTCCATGACCCGCCAGGTTTTTAATAACTTTAAACCCAGACTTTTTTGCTTCAGTTTCTATTAGATATCCAATTTCAGAAATTTTTACTCCGCCTTTTATACGCGTAATTGCCTTCTGTAAAATAGCTTTAGAAGCATCTACAAGAGGTTGGTGATTATGAATATCTTTTCCGAGGACAAAAGAGCCCCCATTATCAGACCAAAATCCGTTTAATTCTGCAGAAACATCAATATTAATCAAATCTCCTTCTTTTAATATTTTTTCTTCAGAAGGTATTCCGTGTGCAGCCTCTTTATTAATACTTATACAAGTATAGCCCGGAAATCCATAGGTCTCATAAGGTGCTGACTTAGCACCATAACCTTTTAAAAGCTGACCACCATATTCATCTAACTCTTTTGTAGACATGCCTACCTTAGCATATTCTCTCATCAACTTTAGTGTAGTTCCTACGACTTCACTAATTTCTTTCATTCCGATTAATTCAGATTCTTTGGTTATCGACATTAGGGTGCGTTTACGTTAGTTTGAGAATTTATAAGAGGTTCAAAATTTAATACTATTTTTTTAAAATGAGGTTTAATATACTATAATTCAAACTTTAATAATTCGGTATATGGGTTTCCCTTTAATCCTAATAATTTAGCAAAAGCGGGTTCGGTTTTCATTCCGTTAGCTTTTAATTCTTTTACTTTCTGTAAAAATATAGAACCTCTTTCTTTTAAAATTCTATGTTCAATAATCATATGTCGATAGGCATTTTGCTTATTGGTAAAAATATTTTGTCCAAAAATTTCAAACAGAAAATTATTCGATTTTGAATTCTGTAGTGGTTGATAGAATCCATTTTTATTGTCGAATACCCTTTAAAATCTTTAGCGATTAACTGCAATTGGTAACCGTTTCCAAATCTTTAATTGGATAAGTATTTCTCAATTTTCTCTAAAACTTCGTTATTCTTCACAATGTTTAGGTGATTTACACCTTGTAAGATTTGTATATCGACGTATCGAGAAGCCGGACTAAAAACTTTCTTGAATTTATTAGGATAGAAACTTTCATCCTCAGAACCCACTAAAACAAAACTACTTGTTTGTAGGTGATCAATATCCTCTTTATAGTTTTTAGGTGCAAAATTAACTGCCATACGGTAAGAATAGGATTTATTCTGTAGACTGTCATCATAAGCTTTAGATCTGTTAAAAAAGAGAACCGGTTTTTTATTATAATTTTCAATACCTATAGTATTAAGCATCGATAAACCAACCCATCTTTTGATTCCAACTGTTACCCAACCGCCACTTTTCGGTTTTACAGTAGGAGCGTCGTGTCCTAGATATGGAGCAATCATTATTGCTTTATCAACTCTTGTTAGATTTGCATTAGCGATATATCTTAAAACTAAACCACCACCCGAAGAATGTCCTGCTAATACAATCTTCTTAGCCTTCAAACTTTCTTTTGCGTAGTTGATAATATCTTCGATATCTTCTTCTAATTGACCAATGTAATGAATGTCTGGTAGCTCTTTGAGATTACGTCCATGACCTCTTAAATCTGGTGTAATTACAGTGGCAAAGTTATCGTGAGAAATAGTTCCTGCTAGTGGTTCCAGGTATCGACTTTCTGATCCACTTCCGTGAATTAAAATTAAAACAGTTTTAGACTTACTAGGGTAAATTTGACTAAATAATTCATTGCCATCGCGCATTATAATCCAGTACTCTTGTTTTTTAAAGCTTTTAACTGAAAGCGTATCTATCGAACTGTAATCATAATTTTTGGCAGATTCTTTTTTAGGTATTGGCCAATTGATAAGTACAAATGCAGTCAAGAAGAATATGCATATGTTAACTACCAGAAAGATTATTACTCGTTTTAGAATTTTATTCATCGTTTGATATTTATTTATGGCCAAAAGTATTCTAGACATTAAATAATTCTCAACTATAATCACTGAGTTGTCTAAATGGATTGCTCAATTGTATTGTTGCCCCAAATGTTGTGAATGCAGTAGTGATTATATAATAAATCAAAAAAATACTCACAAAACCCTAAGAGGATTTTGTGAGTAGGCGAGGGAAGTCAAAGTAATTCCAGTCCTATTTCTCGAACTAGAATGCATTCAAAAGAACAAATCCAGTTGAGGCCAAAATTTCTCGTTTAATAGATTATCTTCTGGTTTATTTATTCATTAATAATTGCTGGGAATTTATTTATTCATACGTTGGGTTGCCTCCCAAACATATTCTTTTCCAAATTCACCGAAATAGCTAATATAGTTTCCGTCTTTTGAAATTACTACAAAACTGCTACACGGATAATGATATTCAAAAAATAGTCTTTCAACTGTTCCTTCTGGATCTTTATGCCAAGTCAAACCTCCATCGTATTGTTCTAGGCCATTATTATCCTTATAAACATAAATGGGATTAGTTTGAGCAATTTGATTTATTCCATCATTTAACTGTTTGAACCAAACTTTTCTTGATTCTTGCGGGATTGAGCCACTTGAATTACAAGGATCTTTTCCTGGATAGTAAATTATAACTATTGGTTTGGTTGAATCTATTTCTTGGTTTGTTTCTTTCTCAAGCAGTGATTCCAATAAATCTCTATTTGTGATTTTCCCTTGTTTCTCCCTTAAAGTCAATTTTTTATGATTTGCAGAATCTCCGGGAATATCTAATAATTTATTGGTAGAACGAACACGGTTGAACTTTGATTTACTTATTTCGACATTGTTTTCGTCGAAGTATTTGGTGCTATCATTTCCAACTTTTGAGGAGGAACAAGAACAAATTAAAGCACTAAATAGTAAGGTTAGTAGGATTTTCTTCATATATGATTTTTTATAGTATTATGTAAGATCACTTATGTGGTTGAACAACTAATTTAGCAAATAAGTTCTAGATAAAAGAGTTGCGATGTTTTGAGATGTAAGTACTTACTGATAATAATTAGTATGAATGGTTATCAAAAATTTAATTACAATTTCCATCTATTAGATCTTGTATAGATGGATTTCTAAAATTATTTTCAACTATGTAGTTTCCTTTATATGAGTTTTTAGTGAAATAAGATGCTAAGGAACAAAAATTTGATAATTCTGAATTTCCGTTTATTTCTATATTCTTATCAATCATAGATATAGATTCCAATCCGTTTAAACTCTCTAAAAATTCATTGCCTCTTATTTCTAAAGTCCCATTGATTTGAGCTAATTTATTTAAGCCAGTTAAATTTTTTATTTTTCTATTGTAATTTATACTTATCCCTTGATCTGAAAAACCATTTCCAATTGATTTAACATTAGTCAATCCTTCTAAATTAAGCATATTATTGCATCGTTGAATTTTTAATATTTTCCCAATTTTTTCTAATCTTTCTAACCCTTCTAAAGTAGTAATGTTTGATTCTTCAAGGGTTATTTCTTCAACAAATTGCAACTTATTAAATCCTTGTAAATTGGTTAATCCTCCACCATACGCGATAAATATATAGTCTAATTGAGTTAAATTATTGAATACCGGTAATTGCGTTAAGTTATTACTTCCTTCTAGAACAAATCCGTTTAGTGTGGTTATTCCTGCGATAGCATTAATATCATTAAGTGATTCGTTATGAATTAGATGCATCGTTTTTTTGATAGATTTCAAATTTTGAAGACCATCAAAGCTTGTAAGAGATTTATTTGTAGTAATATTCAATGAACCATTCACTTCTGTTAAACCTTGCAAACCATTTAGACTTATAAGATTTTGATTTTCATTTATTGTCAATCCTGAATAAAAGCTACCACTTCCTATAGATTTTACATTTTCAAAACCTTTAAAATCTATAAGATTATCGCAGGAAATGAGTTCAAATTTATTATCGATATACTCCAAATTTTCAAGACCTTCTAAACTCAAAATATCGGATTGTAAAAAGAGTAAGTTTCTAACAGATTTTAGATTTTTAAAACCTTCTAAACTAGTTAAACCTCCACCATATCTAATTTCAATAGAACTCATCACTGTTATGCTTTTAAAAACTGGTAATTGAGTTAAAGCATTGCACCCGTCAATTTTTAAAGCATTAAAAGTGTTTAATGTTTTTAAAGCATCAATATGAAGTAGAGATTCGTTATTGTTTAAATATAAATAATCCAAGTCTACCATATTCTCCAATCCGTTTAGATTGGTCAAGGAAGGATTTTCGCCTATGTATGTAGATCCTCTTATAATTGAAAGATTGTTTAAACCTTGTAGATCAAAAATATTGGGATTCGAATTAATTGCTAGATTATTATAAATCAATAATAGGCTCTCTAATCCTATCAAATTCTCGAGGTTGTCATTTAACCCAATTCCTAGAGTTCCTATTTTATATAGAGAATCAAAACCTTTTAAGTTTTTAATTTTAGGATTGCGAATTACTTCTAAAATGGGAAGTTCTCCTAAGTTAGTTATACCTACAAAATTTTCCAAT
The DNA here is from genome assembly GCF_004104375.1 of Leeuwenhoekiella aequorea. Classification (GTDB taxonomy): domain Bacteria; phylum Bacteroidota; class Bacteroidia; order Flavobacteriales; family Flavobacteriaceae; genus Leeuwenhoekiella; species Leeuwenhoekiella aequorea. The sequence continues at coordinate 15,350 of NZ_QOVM01000007.1, read as the reverse complement.
GATGTATTGTTATCTATAACTAAATGTCTTCCAACAATTTTTAGATTATGAAGCCCATCAAAATTCTTTAATGCAGTTGTACCTTTTATATTTAATTCATAGTTCACAAAAACCAAATCTTTTAGTGGTTTAAGGTCGGTTACAGTGCCTTCAATCGTCAAACTACCTTTGATTGTCTGATAATTATTAGCGCCAAATATATTTACCTGCTCTTGTGTAGATAAGGTGACGTCACCTTCAAACACTTTTTCATTTAAGGCAGTAAATTGTATCTCGTTTCCATAACCTGTACCATCACTATTTATGGCATACGCTTTAACATAATACGTCGCACCTTGTTCAAGTTCAATTAATTCAATTGAAAATTCATTACCTTCATTTATCGGCAGGTTAAGCTTATTTATATTATTTTCTATTGTAGGATTAGGTGAATGCCCTATTAACAGACCTTGCTCAGTGAGTTCAGAATTACCAATATTTAATACTTTACCACTTAAAATTACTGAATATACCGTCAGATTTGAAGCTTGATTAGTAAGTAATTCAGGAAGTATCAATTCTTCTTCTATAATAATTTCTTCAGATTCATCCTTGTCGCACGAATAGAAAATAAATACTATAGGTATAATTAAAAGTATTAGTTTTTTCATATTTGACGTGATCAAAATCTCAACGCGATAAGTTATATTAATTAATACTTCTTCAATTTAGTTTTTTCTTTTAAAAAAGCTTACATTTTAGATTTGATAATCTGGAAGATTCTATTTTAAGGCTTCTAATAGTCTTCTGCATCCCAATACTTTTCTGAACCCGTTATGTAGTGCTGTTTGAATTTTTGTAGGCTGCTTTTCTGAGATTGTTTTGAAGTCTGTTCCTTTGGGTAAGTAGGGTCTTATTAATCCCATTAATTCAGCAAAGGAGGTATAAGTAGGAGTTATGTATAAACTAGAAAAGATACAGTAACAAGAAGCTCAGAAATCTTTTATTTTATGTGCCTTTAATGTCTGTAAGCAAAACAAGGGCTGAGGGGAAATCTATGAAATAATTGTAGCAAGTTGTCTCGGACTATTGAGGTAGGAAAGAGAGGAAATATGAGTAAGAAATTAGCATTAAACGCAGTAGCCAATAAGCTTTTAAAATAAGCATTTGCCATTGCTAAATCAGGATTACCCTACGATTAAATCTTTTTTTCCATTCTTTCTAAAGGATAGTATAAAAAAGAATAAATAAAACAGTTAAGGTCTGTAGTTATAGATTTTTGCAAAGAATACGTAGGTCTACTAATTTTATCAAGAATAGGGTTGTTTTTCACCTCAGTCCTTTGTTGTGGTGTCGTATTTTTTCAATTCGTTGTTATTTCATAAGGTTTTTTTGGAAATCCATATAATGTAATTTTTTCAGCACTAATTTCACGAATAGGAATTAAGATTTCTCTTATTCCATTATCATAAATTGCTCCAAAATAAGTTCCATTAAGGTTTTCTAAAATCATTTTACGACCTTCTCTTTTCATTCGTTTATTAATTTCCTGAATAGTTGGACTGCTAAAATCTTTATTAAAAACAAATCTTATTTTCTCATTATTCCATTCTACATTAAATTTCGATTCTTCAATTTCCGTTTTTGTTAAATCAGTTTTAGTAGGCTCAATTCGTTCGTAATCAGTTGCAAATTCGGTGTTTTCTATTTTGAATTCGGTTTCGCTTATTACTGTATGAGTTTTTCCCATTCTGTAAAGTCTAATCCGATTTTCATTAACGAATTCATTTTTGGTTTCCGAAAATTTCTCACTATAAACTAACTTTTTTTCTAATGCTCCATTCTTTGATTGTTCCGAAATATCGTAATGTAAGATTTGGTCATTTTTAAATTCAATAAACATTGGCTTTCCATAAGTAGCTCCATCTTTAATCATTAGCCAGGTTCCACTTAAATTTTTTCCATTTACTGAATTAAAAATCATTGTTATTAATATTATGAATGTCGTTTTTCGCATATAAACTACCGATTTGGAGTAGGATTAGTAACTGGTTTAATATGCTAAATTTCAGATTTTACTCAACTATAAATATACAAAAAAGCCATTGGTAAAGAATTAAATCCACAATGGCTTATATACTCTATTTAAAGTCGTATTGTAATTACTTTTAGTAAATAGAAATGGAATTCTTTTTATTCTATTTTATTTCCCTTTTATAATTGGTTCGAATTTAGACCAGTTGGCGACAAGTACCCAAATATTAATTGCAAATAGTATTAATGCGATTCCAATTCCTGATAGGTCGTGAACTAAATGATGAACAAATATTCCTACCATAACAGGAAGAATTATTATCGCTCCCAATGCTCTTGTTTTTGGGATTGCAATTAAAGCACCTCCAACGATTTCAACAATTGCTACAAGTGGTAAAATCCATTTAATTGTCATAAATGCTTCCATAATTAGCATCATTTCTTCAGACATTTCGGGCATAGGCATATAGTTGAAGAATTTGTTTAATCCTGAATTAACCATCATTAATCCGAATAAAATACATAAAGCGGTAAAAATTTTGTTTTTCATATTTAACTAGTTGTTGTTAATAATATGGTAAAATTAACTAATTTTGATTACCATTAGTAATCAGCTACCTTTAGGTAATCAGTTACTTTAAGGTAATCAATAAACTAATTGCGATGAAAAAAAAGGAACATAAAGAATGTACCTCTGCTTTGTTACCGGTAAGGGACACTTTAGATGTAATAGGTGGAAAATGGAAGCTTTTAATTTTAATTTCAATTTGGGAAGGCAATAAGCACTTTAGGGAAATAGAGCGAAGTATTCCAAAGTTGAGTACCAAAGTTTTGTCAAAAGAATTAAAAGATTTAGAAGAAAACCAGTTGATTACAAGAACTGTTTTAAATGGTTTTCCTGTTAGAACAGAATATATGCCTACAGAGCATTCTCGAACGCTGGGAAAGGTCATTTTTGAATTGTATAATTGGGGTATCCACCACAGAAAAAAAATCTTTGGGAATGAGTCTTTTTCAAATAATTCAGTTCAAGTGTAGTGAATTTGGATTTCATTAGTTTTAACGGTTTTGTATATGAAAAGTAGGCGATTTAAAAGCACGAAACTTTTGGACAAGTACTTATTAGCTATGTTTAATACACGGTGTTGCCGACTGGCTTTCTTTCCGCAAACTTGCTAGTGTTGGCGTGAAAGCTCTTTTAAATTTGTGAGGTACGAGCAAACTTTAAATGTGCTTGAACTTGCGTTGGCTACTTACGCTATTCTTTTCAGTTTTTGGTCAATCACATATACACCAACCATACAAAATTCTGAAAATTTACCATCATTTAAATTCACTTTATTAACAAGTATACCTGGTATCGGTATTAAAACGGCCTTATTTTTAGTTGTGATAACAGATGGCTTCTCTAAGATTGAGAAGGCCTCTCAACTGTGCAGTTATGTAGGAGTCACCCCGACAATACGGGAATCTGGGAGTAGCGTAAGAGGCAGAAGCAGGATCAGTAAAATGGGAAACAAAAAGCTAAGGAACCTATTGTTTTTGTGCGCGTTCAATGCATGTAAATACAACAAAGGTTGCAAGGAAATTTACGATCGAATCGTAGCTAAGGGTAAGAGTAAAAAACTGGCATTAATTGCAGTGGCTAATAAGCTTTTAAAGCAGGCTTTTGCTATCGCTAAATCAGGATTGCCCTACGATGAAAATTATGTGTCTGTTCTACATAAAGGATAGCTCCAAAATGAAAAAGTGAAACAGTTAAGATCTGTAACTACAGATTTTAGCAAAGGATACCTATGTCTCAAATTTAATCAAGAAAAGAGTTGTTTTTTACCTCAGTTCTTTGTTGGGTACAGTTATTTTTGTTCATAACATTTATAATTCGAATTTCTTTTTCGGAAATAGTCTTTCAATGGTTCTAATCCAATTCTTTTTCGCTCTTTCTCTGCTGTTTCACAATCGCAAATAATTGCTTCCTTACTTTTTGAACCAAGATAAGAGCCAATGATATTACAAGTCTCTACAAAAATTGTATTTCCTCTTTTTCTTTTTGCTATTGTTTTTAAGTTTTTATAGTCTAATGGATAAGCAATATTATAAGGGGATAAATTCCCATTTAAAATAGCTTCAATTAAAATTGGTTTTAAATTCATTACTTGTTCTGTTGAGAAGTGATGTAACATAATGGTTATTTCTCCGTAAGCATATTTTCCATCTTCATTTCCATCACCAATATTAATTCTCCCTGGCCATTTTCCAATATTCTCTTTTATTATTTCTAAAAGATGATTATGATTATAAGTGTCAGTTTTTTTCATTTTTTTCCAACTACCAAAAATTGGATGTCGGGCAGATTGGTCTTCCTCAACCATTTTGAGAAGTTCATTTCTCAAAGTCAAATTCAAGGACTTTAAGTAATTTTCTCTTATTAAATCATACTCTTTCTTTAAAGGTTTCCACTTGACAGACTTTTTAAACTCTGAAAGTTCTTTTCTTATTCTTTTTTTAGTTAAGCCAACTGAAATTCCTTTTTTCAGGTATTCGTAAGTTTTTTGATTGTCATTTAGATTTTCAGAATTGATAGAAGCTAATAGTAAATCATCTTTAAAAGGTTTCTCAACAAGTTTAAATGCGATTCGATAGAGTGAATCAGATTTTTTGAAATTTCCATCAAGATTTTCAATTTCAGCTTTGTTTATTGTTTCGTAGTAATTCAGATAATTTTGAGCTGAAATTTTATGAATTCCAAATAGTATGATTGTAATTGAAAATGCTAATATTTTGTTCATTCAGTTCGTTTTTCGGTAATTGTACCCAACGTTGTTGTGTATGGTTAGTTGCGTGTTTCAGCAACTAATTTAGTAAACAAAAACGAACGCGAGAAAATTCCGAAGGAATTTTCCAAATAAGCACTTGCCAAAGCAATTAATTATACACGGTGTGCCTGTTGCACAAGTTAGCAAAAATGTAACATTCAAGGAATGGTATATTTACTTGGCTGTTGTAAATTCATGGTATGCAAGGAAAGAAAGTATATCAAGAGCAGTTGTTCAACAGTTTTCGCTTGAGTGATCGCGTACCCTCCACAAATTTCTACCGGCGTCTAAAGGGTGCGTTGAACCTGGATTTTCTTTATGAACTTACCCGTGACTTTTACGGAAGCAGTGGTCAAAAAAGTATAGATCCCGTTGTGTTTTTTAAGCTGTGCTTAGTGGGCTATTTAGAGAATATCATCAGTGACCGGAAGCTTATTGATCATTGCAGTATGCGTTTGGATATCCTGTATTTCATCAGTTATGATATTGATGAGGAGTTGCCCTGGCATTCCACCATTAGTCGTACACGGCAGTTGTTCCCTGAAGATGTGTTTGAATCTGTTTTTACTAAAGTGTTCACGCTTTGTGTAGAAGCCGGAATGGTAAGTGGCCATACTCAGGCTATAGACAGTGCTCCTGTAAAAGCCAATGCCTCGATGGACACTCTGGAACTTAAAGTACCTGAGGAAGAACTAGAATCTCACTTGCGCAGAATACGCCATATCAGTGCTATGGACAAAGAGCAGCCGTTTCGTAAGAGCAAAGGCGATAAATCAGATAAGAGCCAGCGCAGCATAACTGCCAGCGAAGAAGAATTAAAAGCCATTAGCACCCGCAACAAGCGCTGGAGCAAAGATCAGGATCAGCGTCCGGGAGCAGGAAATAAGGGAAGTAAGTACACCAGCAATAAAACCCATTACAGCCCTACCGATCCTGATGCACGGATTAGTGTAAAACCGGGCAAGGCCAGAAAACTCAATTATCTGAGCCAGCTTAGTGTAGATACGGGTCATCACGTGATTACAGATATCAGAGCGTACCACGCAGATGGAAAAGATAACCAGCAACTGGCCGATATTGTTAAACGGGTAAAGCGGCGCTTGTGGCAGCAGGGTTTGGTGTGGGAGAATTGTGTAGCCGATACGGGATATAGTAGCGGCGAGAACTACGCATTTTTAGAAGCACAGAGCCTAAAGAGTTTTATACCTGCCCACGGAACTTTTAAAGGCGGTCCCGATGGGTTTAAGTATGTTGAAAATCAGGATCATTATCTGTGTCCACAGGACAAAATAATCCCGTTTACCAAAGAGTTCAACGATTATAGAACCGGAACCCGAAAAAAGGAATACCGTGCCCGCAAGCACGTGTGTATTGATTGTCCTATACGCAGCAGCTGTCTGGGCAAAAGCGCACAGGAAAAGAAGTTTAGTGTTACTTACTACCGCGCAGAATACCAGCGTAACATCGCCCGGGTAGAAAGCCCTCAGGGCAGGTATATGAAAGGCAAACGACAAAGTACCGTAGAACCTGTCTTTGGAACCTTAACTCAGTTTATGGGTCTGAGAAAAGTAAACACCTTAGGGTTAAAACAGGCCAACAAATGTATGCAGCTATCCGCCATAGCCTACAACCTCAAGAAGTACCTGAAGTTTATTGAAAAACGCACCAAAAGTGGGGCAGGGATGCTCGCTTCATTTTTTTCTCTGGAAAACAGACTGATAACCCTCGATAAATACGTTTTAACGGTTCTGAATTTGGTCTAAATCCAGATGATCAAAAAAAGAAAAACCGCTCTAAAAGCGGTTTAAATAAGTGAGATTTTCTGAGAATTAGAGGCTTGTGCAACGGTTACCGGTGTTAGCAGTTGTTTTTATTCGCTAAATCTGAAATTCATAGCTGGGTTTTGTCTTTGTTTTTTCATTTCTACATATTTCTCAAAATCATTTGTTTTAGAGATGACTTTGTCAGAACTTTTCAGAAATGTACTATAGTTTAAATTTGTAATCAAATCAGAATTCCAATCTCTAATTATTCCAATACCTCGATTCAATTCCGTGAGATTTTTGTCAAGTTCTTTTTCGAAAATAAAAATAGAAAAATCACTTGATATAGGTAGGTGTATTGTTAAAAACTCAATATAATTTCCAATATCAACTACAGGTTTATCTTCTCCAGGAAATGTCATTAAAGCTCTATGGTAAGCAAGAAAATCTGGTTTCCACCGAATGTTAATTGGTGTGTTGGTTGTAATAAAGTGTTCTTTTGATTTATTTAATAAAAATAACTTTCCAGCATTTCTTAATTGAGTTTTAATATTTAAAATTTCGTCAATTAAATGGTCAAAAAACAGGTGGTAAGTTTTGTTTAATTTGAAGTCTAACCCATAAAGTTGCTCAATAATTCCGAATATTAGTAAATTATGGATTACATCTAAAAACTCTTTGTCTTCTAAATCTTTAACTCCAGTCTTTAAAGCAAATGAAACACCTAAATATCCTAGTCTTTCCCTATAAAATGGTGTCCTAAAAGTTTGTAATAATATGAAGTCATATAATTTCTCCCTTTCAGATCTTTCAAATTTAAAGTCTTTTTCAGATTTTATAGTTCTATCTAGGAAGTTCAATAAAATAGCAGAAACTTCCTCGTTTAAGATTCTAATATTGTCATCAACAATTTCTTCGTAATTTTCTGAATGGTCACTAAATTTATTCAGAATATCAGGATTTATATCATAAAGAAGTTTTTCGTAACATTCTTTTTTTGGGGAAGTTTGATATTTATTTTCTCTATTAACATCAAAAACAAAAAACTTCTCATTTTCATCAGCGAAGTTTCTCAAATAGAATTGAGGCACATAATGTTGCTTGATGTTTGTTTTTCTCGATGTCATTTCCCAAATAACTGCTAACGGTTTTGTGTATGATTAGTGGCGTGTTTTAGCACCTAATTTAGCAAATAAAAACCGAATAGAAAATCCGCGAGGATTTTCGTAAGTAGGCGAGAACCAGCCATTAATTATACACGGTGTTAGCCTTTGTTATTTTTCAATTTTCAGTAATTATTTATCCGAATGGCGAACCAATTACGTGAAGAACAACATCCGAAATAAAATGGACTATCATAGCCATTATTAAGCCATAACGCCAAAATATCCAACCAAATGTTGTTCCTGTTATCACATTTCCCAATATTATAGTTCCGATTACAATTGGTGATTGGTCGAAATAATTACTTGACATTGGAATATGAATAAGTCCAAATAATAAAGCAGTTATTATATTTCCAGTCCATACTATTCGATTGGAAGCTTTTTTTGTTTTAATAATGTATTTAATTACCGTTACAATTAATGACATAATACCTAAACGGAATATTATTTCTTCAGTAATTCCAGCTGAAAATGATGCAAATAGATTAGGAATTGCAGAAGGATGTTTAGCTTTTGCAGTACCTATTGGAAGTATAAATTCTTGAATTTTAAGTAACCCTAGAATAAATACCCCTAAAATGATACCGATAAATATACTTGCAAAGACTATTTTTTTATTAAAAACCTCAGAAAATGGTTTTCCAGATAATTTTTCTACAATTAAAGGTGCTCCAAGGTTTGCTTTAGCAGATACCCATAATCCAATCCAAATAAGGATAGAGCCAATAATTAAAGAAGTTACTCCATTTGAAATTATTGATTGAAGAATTGAAGAGTTCTCCAATTCACTAGCTTTAGAAGTTAATTCTTTAACAGCTCTAGAATGAGGTATATTAGCAATGGCTGCTATAACGAACATAGTTAATAAGCACCAAAAGGTTTTCCACCGGAATTCTGTCTGATTCTTTTGATTACGTATTATAGGTTTTGGTAGAGATAAGTTCATTTATTTGCCAAAGTGTTTTTTTAATAAAGGCTAACGTTTTAGGCTATGTGTCGTAGCGTGGTTTTGTAACTAAGATAGCAAAAAGAAACTGACGGGAGCAAGTCTGTAGGATTTTCCAAAAGTGCAGGGAAGAAGCTATGGTATATAGCCATTGTTCTACGCAGTTTCTTATTGCGTTATTAATTCTGGATCTTCTATTTCAATTCCTGTGTAGATATGATAATCGCTGTCAGGCATTATATTTTTCATTGTTTTGCAGTAATCAATCAGAAATTTTGCATTATCTCCCAATCCAACAGTCATAAAGTTTAACCTCTTTTTTTTATAGGTAATCTGTAATCTACCATATTTTAGGCTGTCTAGATTCAGTCTATTTTTATTCCTTTTTAAGAACTCATTAAATTTCCAAGTGGTGTCATTTACAGAAATAAAAACGGGTTTAATTTTCTTAAACTCAGCACCAATTACCATTGACTCGGCAAATTCCGGTTGTACCTTCAGTGAGTCCTTTTCTCGTGTGATTGTTAGTTTTTCTACACCTTGGAACAAACATTGACTTAAGCCAACCCAAATTTTTATTGTATCCAATTCAGTTATTTTATTGGTCAATTCTGTATAATCGTTTTGTATTGAAAAGTTCGATTTAGCCAATTGTGGTTTCTCTTCTGTTCTACATGAAACAAAAAGCATAAGCAGAATTAATATTTTTAGTAAGTTTGTCAAATTGCGTAGAACGTGTTTGTGTATGATTAGTTGTGTGTTTGAGCAACTAATTTAGCAAATAAAAACCGAATAGAATATTCCGTAGGAATATTCGTAAGTAGGCTAGAAACAAGCAATTAATTATACACGGTGTTGGGCATAGTTATTTTTTCACACTTCTTAATTCTTTCATTGTTTTTAGACCTTTCTCAGTTAAACTCCAAAACAAAGACATTCCGCCATTAGTACTTTTACTGTATTTAACATTTATGAGACTTAATGAACTTAAATGAACTTTCATAGTGTTGAAATCATCTTCTTTTATTATTGCGTAAACAGTAGATTTTTCAAACTTTTCTAAAATTCTCTGCGCAAGGTATCTTTTTACATTTGAATCAGCAGGATGTTCCAAAAGATATGGTGAAATGATATAAAAAATTTCTCCCCAAGTCATTTTAAATTCTTCACTAGCTGAACCTGAACCTGCTTTAAATGAAAAAGTGTCGTCTAAACCGGCTAACTCTTTCTCCGAAATGAAAATTGGGTTACTGTCATTTTTTTCTATTTGTTCAATTTCCTCTTTTAGTTTATTGTTTTCTTTCCGTAATTCATTAACCTCAGATAAGATTTCGGTATTTCCAACTGTATTAGACCTAACCCAACCTATCGCTGGGTATGTTTTAATAGTTTTTTGAAGACTTAAGGCGACAAGACCTGGTAAGTCCTCTGCTTTATTCCAGAACTTGACTAATCTTCCAGTTGTCACTTTGTTTCTGAAATTCTCGAGTTTCTCCCTTAAATCAGGGTCAATATCAGATTTGCTAACTGGAATTTTATCTGGATTTTCGTGAACTAATGCTATGACTTTTATCTTCTTTTCGCAAGCATAATCAAACTCCTTTTCTGTGTAGCTTAATCCGTCTTCTGATAATGAACCATATCTACCTCCAATTATAACTATATAATAATCGCAATCATCAATAACTCGTTTTATGAAATTTAATTGTTCTTCGTCTAAAGCTGGGAAAATTTCCATTCCAGCAGGAATACAATCCATTTCCATTATTGTTTGTATTACTTGCGAACGCTCATCTTTTAAATCAGCATATGTAGAACTTACAAAAACTTGATATCTTTTGTCCATTTTTAATTAGTGATTTTCTTAATTATGCCCAACGGTCTCGTATAACCGTCAGTTACGGGTTAATATGCATTAATTTTCGGTTTGGCACAGACTTTAGCAATTCCGAGTGGATTCGAACGTAGTCGAATCCGCCGTAATTGCGGTTATACATTGTTGTAAAACGTTTTTTATCCGATGCATATTTCTAAATTTTCGTTTGGTAATTCATTTTCAAATAATCTCGTTAAAAATAAATTCGACCGTCTTACTTTTAAATCTTTCTGGTTTTTAAATTCAATTTCAAAGTTTCCTCTTTGTCCAATATCAAGAGTAAAAATCTTCTTCGCTCGTTTTTTAAAAGCAAATGATTGAATTCTCCACTGAGTTCCTTTGGGTTTTATAATTTGTCCGTTATCGACATTTTTTAAATCGAACGAAAAATTACCAACTTCAACTCCCCAACCTCCAAGAACTTTGACGCTATAAATTCCAACAGGAAGTTCAATTTTTGCGTTTGAACTATAAATGTTTATTGGTGAATTCATTTCTTGATATATTCTTCTAACCAGAATTCTGCATAAGTCCACATAAAATTTTCTTTCTCTTTTGAGAGTAGCTTTTTCAACTCGATTTGGTCGAAATATGTGCATCCTGAACAAACAGAAACCAAATCGTTTGATTCGTAGGCTTTTTTTATTAGTCCTTTGTCAGTTTCTGTCAGCTCGTATTTATTCAATTCGGCTAACCTTTCCGCAACTATTACCGCTAAATACCTTTCCGCTGGATTTTTAGAGTTTAGTTTCTTAATTACTTTTTTGTACTTATTATCGTGTAAGTCAAAAGTAAAATCATTCACAACATCCGAACTTGTTCCGCCAGCATAACATCCAAATCCAATTAATTCTTTCGGATTGATATTATCTTGGGCAAATCCGATGCTTGAAAGTAAAAATGTCAATATTAAAATCGGTATTCTCATTTTTGGTCAAAATGTTTTACAACGGTCTCGGCTATGAGTAGTTGCGTGGGTTGGTACGGAACTTTGCAAGTACGCACCAAACTGAAAATCCGCGAGGATTTTCAGAAGTAGGCGAGAACAAGCAATTACTTATAGCCATTGTTGTGTGTAGTGCTTTTATTTTTTTATAAATCTTTTAATTAGTTCGGAAAATCCATCTTTGTTTTTGATGTTGCTAAAAATTCTGTTGTATCCGATTATTACTTGTCCACTTGGTCTAATACAATAGCCACAGTCATTTTTCCATTCCGTTTCTAAAACATCGTCATAGTCCAGAATTGTGTCGAATACGCTTTTACCTTCGCAAACAATAACTTTTGGATTTGTTAATTCAATAAGTTGCCCAGTCCATTCATAACTTTTTTGCCAAAAATCGTTGAAAGAATAATTGTCAAGTTGATTGATACATTTACTAATATCAGTTTGATTTTTTGTTATCAGATAATAAAAGTTTGTCTTAATTGACTTTTCATTGAGAAGTTCCTTAACCTCTGGAATTGAAAAACCAGCCATTTCAAATGACTTTATGGTTTCTATGGCTAATCTGTAATTTGGATTCTCGCCATCAAGAAATTCCATATATGAAATTTGATGTTCTGGCTCTGTAATAACTTTTCCTGAATTGTTGGGATTTCCATTTCCTGGATTAATTCCAATGAACATAATTTCAGGATTTTCTATGTATTTGCTATCCCAAACATAAAATCCTCCATATAGAGATTTTGAGATTTCGTTTTGGTCAAGTTTATTTTTCAAGTCCGTTAGACTTGTTTTGATATCGTCAGACCAATTTTGATAAGTTAATATTTCCATTTTATAGTGCTGGTGAATGTTGTCCTTTATTCGTTCCGTTTGGATGTCTTGCACATCTATTCACAGTCATAGATGAGATGCTGTTGTATTTAGTTCCGCAATATTTACATTCGTAACGGGATTTTTCACTTCCTTCGTAAAGTTCGTGCGAACCTTTGTTTGTTCCGTTCGGATGTCTTGCACATTTATTGATTGTCATTGTCGAAATACTTGAATATTTCGTTCCGCAATTTTTGCAATAATAGTTTGCCATAATTTTGATGTTTTTCAGTTAGTTTGTTGGGTTGGTCGCATTACACACAACGGTCGTGGCTATGAGTAGTGCGGGCACAAAAACGCACTTTCCTTTCGGTTGAGCACAGAGCCAAAACCTTGTTTTCTGGTTTTTTATCTTATTATTTCAAAAAGCCAAAACAAGGTTTTGGCGGTATTCCAAATATACCTGAACTTTCGGTTAAACACTTAATCCCGCATTACGTATAGCCGTTGTTGTGAGCTGGCTTTTCTAAAAAGGTCTAAAATATCTCGAATGTTTCTTTGGCAAAGTGAACTTAAGTTTTTTCTTAGGTCTTAAATTCCGAATTTCAGATGCAGGTATAAAAATCGCTAAAATGGCGATAAAAACTGTTAGTAACCAAGCGATTATTATACTAAATTTTAGAAAGGAAAAGTTACTGAAAAACTGTTTGAATCGATATATAAATAATTCTTCGGTTGTGTATGTAAGCTGATAAAGTACAAAAGCTAACAAAAAAGCAATTGCTCCAAAAATAAGTCCTCCCCATATAACTGTTTTATCAAAATATAGACTTCGAAACTCGGAATAATCTCTTGGTAATGGCTCGCTATTTATTACTGGCGGTAAATCGTCTGCTGTTATTTGAAATTTATATAAGTTAAATCCTTTTCTATCGTAAATACTAAAGATACCATCTTCATCAACTTCTTTCTCGGTAGGTCTAGGAACTTCACCTTTAATTAAAAGTTTTACTATAAAAAACTCTCCAGAGTTTAAAAGTGGAAAGTTTAATTTGGAAACATTCCCAGGTTCAGAGATTTCTAAGCTTACCTCACGTCCTTCTGGTTCGATATCTATCAGATTAGCATCTAGGATAGTTCCATTATTTGGAATTTCTAGTGTTAAAGGGGAAATGATATTTCTAATAGCTATATCACCTGTATTTGCTATTACGAATTGTATTTGATATAAGCTCTCTACTTTTTGTCCTTTGAAATCAACCTCTAGATTGTTCTTAACTTCAGGGTCAATATTGGTCAATATTTCACTGATGTATTGTACGAAACAAGATAAAGTTTTCGCTTTAACTGATTTTTTGTAAAAATATCGACTCGCCCATACTGTAATTAAACCACCAATTATAATTCCTGATATTGTTCCAATAAATGTTTCCATATTTTTTTGTCTTATACTGAAATAGGTTGACCAGTTGCCGGTTTACTATTTTGTTTTTAATGAGTTACTAATATCGGTATTTTTCTGTATTGTCTGTAATTATGATTTTGATTTGAGTGAGCGAGGTTTGGAGTTTTAAATTCCAGGCTGTAGTGCATTCGTTTGGAGTTGTATATTTTAACTGCTTTTTTAACCATTTTCTGAGCTAGTTTAAGATTCACAATTGTTTTACCCAATCCAAATTCCTGTTTTAATATTCCGTTGATTCGTTCGGCTACGGCATTCTCATAAGGGTCATATTGCTGAATCATACTGATTTTGATTTGGTTTAATTCAGCAAAGGAGGTATAAGTAGGATTACAGTATTGCAACCCGCGGTCTGAATGGTGAATGAGCTTTTGATGTGGGTAGTTGCGTTGTGTTAATGCCATTCGTAATGCATCAATGCAAAGACTTGTTTTCATATGATCATCAATTTTATAACCCATTATTTTTTTAGAATAGGCATCTGTTACCAGCGCGAGATACGCATTACCTCCATCAGTTTTAATATAGGTGATATCACTTACCCACAGCTGCTCTGCAGCTTGGGGAATGAAGTCTTTAACTAAATTAGGATATTTATAAAAGTGATGTTTAGAGTTTGTAGTGATGTGTGCTCTTTTGGTTCTGGGTATGAGCAGTCGATGTCTTCTAAGAAGTGAATAGAAGCGATCTCTGCCCATTTTAATATTCTTTTCAACAAGAGCCGGTTTGATTGATTTATATAGTTTTAAACCGCCTGTTTTGGGCATTTCTTTTCTGACCTGTTCAATAAGGTCAAGAATTGCCAGTTCTTGCTTGTTGGACTTTTGATGTGTTGCCAGACGCTTGTAAAAGCTTGTTTAGATATCCCGAAACATTGATAAACCCATTTCATTTTAAAAGGTCTCTTTTGCGTTTTTCTATCTCTTTGGCCAATGCTTCGGGCAAATGCTTTTTTGCTAGATCGAGTCCTGATAAGTTCTCGAGATTAGCGATGTAATCCCTTTGAAACTCTTTTACAAATTCCAGTTCTTCAATTTTGTCTTTTAGCTTTTTGATTTCATCTTGTTTACTCATACCTCGTTTCTTTTGTTCTAAGGTACTGTATTTTTTTAGCCAATAGTCAATAGAAGATCTTGAAACGTTGTAGGATTTAGCAGCGTAATTAACGGAGATCTGACCATTCTGTATTTGGTCAATGATCATTAGCTTAAGTTCAAAACTTACTTTTTGGTACTGTTTTTTTTGGCAGGGAGGTATGTTGTCTTTCATCTTGATCCTGAATTAAATGATTGATTTTTGGTCAACCTATTTCAGGAAATGACGTTTTTTCAGCTTGCTCACAACGGTCTCGTATAACCGTCAGTTACGGGATTAAAGTTAATAATTTTCGGTTTAGCACTGACGTTAGCAATTCCGAGTGGATTCGGACGTAGTCGAATCCGCCGTAATTGCGGTTATACATCTTAAGTTTGATTCTCTTTAAATTGATAGTATAATTAGAAAGAACAAAGAGAGGATTAAGGTTAAGTTATACGGTGAAGCTTGTGAC
>NZ_QOVM01000006.1 GCF_004104375.1 Leeuwenhoekiella aequorea | reverse complement strand
AATTATCACTTTCTATCCAGTATAAACTCACTTTTTTATTGTCAATGATTGTATCAAATGCTGCTGGTTTCAACATCTCATCCTTGTTGAAGTCGGAGAATAATGTATCATTTACTATTTCCATTTCTTTATCTTTTTGTGGCTTTTCTTTACAAGATGTAAACCCGAATAGTATTGTAAATCCAACAAAAATAAATACGCTTGATATCTTCATAATCATTCTAATTATAGTTGCATTTGATTCTATATAAATCTCATTTTAGCTAATTAGGAATTCGGTTGTTAATGTATAACTCTACATTTAATAACATCACAGAAAGCGGAACCTAAAGTTGAGAATTACTCATATCCCATCCACTTCAAATTAGATAGTATTAGCTGTAATAATTAGCTACTCTTCTTGTATTGAGGTAATAAATTGTTCCTTTATTCCCCAGTTAGTATTTGGTTCTACAGCCGTTTCAATAATTAAATTTCCTCCTTGAGAAACTTCGTTATGCGTCAGCCAATTTCGAGTTATAGGTTTGCCATTTAGTACTGCCGACTTTATATAAAAATGATCTTTATTATAATTTTTTACTGAAATTTTAAAGGTTTTGCCCAGACCTAAATTCAGTTTAACCTCTTTAAATATAGGAGCTGTTAGGTAATACACCGGGTCGCCTACATTAGCAATTGAAAGTCCTATGCTGTGTAAGACAAACCACGAGGACATCGTGCCAGCATCATCATCCATTGTGCGGAGGTATGCTTTTGGCTTATTTTGATAAATACGCCCCACATAAGGATCAATCCCTTTACTATTGTCATTAAAATAAGTTTGTACCACCGTGTCAATTAATATCTTTCTAAATAGCTTTTGAGATTTCCAAGGTTGGCTTGTTGCATTATATAATCCCGGAACTTGTAAATCGGGTTGATTGGCGTGATTGTAATTAAAGTCTCTAAAAAACTGATCCAATTGGTTTTCAAAATCGGCTTCACCTCCTGCAAGATTTTTTAATCCTTTAATATCCCAGGGTACAAACCAGCGGTATTGCCAGATGGTTCCTTGGTATAAACCACGAGCTTGCATACGGTCGACATCTCCTTTTGTTAAATCTTTAAAGTCTTTTTCCCAGTATGTTTTATAGGTTAATGCCTGTTCTAAATATTCTGAACTCAATTTATAATCTCCAGTTATTTTTAAGATTTCACTTAAAGCCCACAAATCGTAGGATGATTCTAAAGCTTTATCAGGAGCACCAAAATCGAGAGAGTTAGCCTCTTGCAATAGCGCATCTTTAATACTTTTAAAATCTACTTTATATCCTTTTTTATAGGCATCTAACAATACCACAATCGCATGTTCTGTACGTACAGTAGGCGTAGGTTCATATGCTGTGGCCCAGTTATTTTTACCAAAACGGTATAAGTTTGCAATACTTGTTATGATATCTTGATAAACCTCAGGATATGCCAAGGACAGCAATGGCAATTGTTCGCGATAATTATCCCATATTGCCCAGCCATTATAGTATTTGTAGGTTTCCTTCTGCTTAGATCCATCAGTGGCAGTAAAGCTTCCATCTTCTTCTGAAACTAGAAACGGAGATTGCAAGCTTCGGTACAAAAGCGAGTAAAATAAGGCTACTCGATCTTCTTCACCGGTAACTTCAATATGACTTAAATAGGTATTCCAGCTTGTAGAAGCTTTGCTTCGAAGAGCGGCTAAAGGAGCTTTCTGTAATCTGTTTTGAGCATAGGTCTCACTTACAGAAGAAAAACTCACTTGTACCTGGGCATTATTGCCTAATCCCTTTAAGATATACTGATGCTCTCCACTACTCCTTATTTGGGCATTTTGAGGCAGCTGTATAGCAAAATAAATATGATAGGTTCCTGCGTGGCAGGTGGTTTTTGTTTCAATAGATCCCGACAGGATATTGCCTTTTAAAGTATGTGTTTCTGAAACAAATCGGTTACTCAATGCAAAACTTAAATCTAGGTATATACCTCCCTCATTATTAGGAAATGCATATTCGTGTAAACCAAAATTCTGACCTACACTTAGTTTTGCATCTATCCCATTTTTAAAATTTACGTGGTAATAGCCAGGTTCTGCATCTTGGTTGTTTCGCAGTAGCGCAGTTTCTGGATCTCCATTTAAAATAGGTTTAATAAGAATATTACCACCACTACCGGTACAGCCCACACCTTCCATTCGGGTGTGTGTAAATCCATCAAATTCTTTAGCATAAAACTCATACCCTGTATGTTGATGCGGATTTGTTTGCGGCCCAAGATTCATCATATTAAATGGTGTAGACGCAGATGGAGATAACTGACCATGATCTCCAGAAGTACCTAAGAAAACATTTACATAATTAGTAAGAGTATTTTGCGCATAAGCGCTAAGTACAGATAAAATACTCAAAATTATAAACGCCGTTTTTTTCATAATGTCGTGCGTACTGAATTTAATTAAAGGTGGAAATTTACTTACGCTCTAATATTTAATGTGCTGTTACTACAAATGTTTGCTTTTTATGAATCCATCGTCCATAGATGGCAACCAGCACAAAACAAATAACAGGTACAGAAAAAGAAAGATTCATCTCTGAGAGCCCAAATACTGAAATATCATTTACATCTACCCCTCCTAAGTCAATTAGCATTCCCTGAAGTTTAGGTAGTAAGGCCCCGCCTACAATTGCCATAACGAGACCCGCTGCGCCAATTTTTGATTCTTCCTCTTTTAAACCTTCTAAAGCAATACCATAAATTGTAGGAAACATTATAGAGAGAAATAAGGAAACCATTACCAAACTGTATAAGCCCAAAGTGCCTCCCAGAACAACAACACCCAAGGTGAATAATCCTCCTAAAGCTGAAAATATGAAAAGTAACTTTCCAGAACTCATAAATCGAAGCAGATAAGTTCCTATAGCGCGACCAAGAGTAAATAATATAAAGGCTACTAATTGATAATTTGCTGCCGTAGAACTTGGTATTCCTTTAGATTCTGCATATTGATATATATACGTCCAGCAACCTATTTGAGCCCCCATATAAAGCACTAAAGAAAGAACGCCGAGTGTGTATTTTTTGTCTTTAAATAAGTTTAAAAACGTATTTTTAATGCTAGGCATTTCTCCTTCTCCCTTTGCCTGAGGCATTTTATTCACTGCAATTAAAACTAGAATAGCCAGAACTACTAATCCTAAAATCACATAAGGATTACGAATTACCATCAAATCTGCACTTTTGATAAGCACTTTTTGAACTTCTGTCAATGCCGAAAAATTTGACACATCATCAGATTGTAATAGGTCTAACACAAAAAATTTTGCTATTAATAAACCGGCAATAAGTCCTACGGGATTAAAAGCCTGAGCCAGGTTTAATCTACGTGTCGCTGTAGAAGGATCACCCATCGCCAGAATGTACGGATTTGCGGTAGTTTCTAAAAAAGCCAAACCAAAGGTTAGTATATATAAACCCAAACAAAAAAACCAAAACATACCCGTTGTCGCTGCAGGATAAAATAAAAGTGCTCCGACAGCGTAAAGTGTAAGGCCGACAAGAACTCCTGATTTATAAGAGAACTTACGCACGTACAAAGC
Organism: Leeuwenhoekiella aequorea; assembly: GCF_004104375.1. GTDB lineage: Bacteria > Bacteroidota > Bacteroidia > Flavobacteriales > Flavobacteriaceae > Leeuwenhoekiella > Leeuwenhoekiella aequorea. The sequence goes on along the minus strand of NZ_QOVM01000006.1, from coordinate 260,976 downwards.
GGCAGGAAGCGCCATACAAAAGTATCCTCCGTAAAATGCCATTTGTACCCAAGCTGCTTGTGAATTCGACAATTCGAGTACCTTTTTAAAGGCTTGTACCATTGGATCTGTTACAGCATTAGCAAATCCCCATAATGCAAATAATGAGGTAACTAAAATAAATGGAAGTAGTAATTTTTTAGGAACTACAGGAATAGATTTTGATGTATTCATTCTTCTTATAAATTATATTGCGAGTAGATATTGAATTCTAATTAGTTAAAATTTTTCTGTTTTTGTCATTTTGTATGTAATAGATTGTTTGTAAAAAAAAACCAACTCAATCGATCTCGTAAATAAACTAAAACGTTTTACTTTTTAAAAGTATATTTTTTTTCTGAAAGTATTTGTTTACAAAATCAATTCTTTGAAAAATTATCTAACGCTTTCTAAATACTAAAAAATCTATTTTAATTCAATTTTAAAAACATAAGTACCTGCTATAAGGTGGGTATTAATTAAGTCATCTGAGCGGTTTACTTTGCCTTTATCAACATCGCTTAAAAAACTTTTTACATTATACAATTGCAAGGTACCGGTACTATTAGGTGGTATGACAACCGTATAGATTACATTAGATCCATCACGTTTCCAACTAGAAACAATTTCGCCAAAAGGTCCTGTATGTTTTGCCGTAAACGTATCTAAACCAGTCACAAAATTAGGTTTGAGCAATACATTCTTAAATCCGGGAGCATTGGGGTCTGGATAGATACCACCAATACCTTTATAAAGCCAAGCACCTATGGCTCCAAACATAATGTGATTTCTAGAAATATCTGATGTTGCAGCTATATCCCAATTTTCATAAAGTGTCGTAGCCCCGTTTTTAATCCACCAACCCCATGACGGAAACGTTTCTTGAGATGCCACTTCGTAAGCCAAATCTGCATATCCATTTTCACTTAATGCTCCTAAAATGGTTTTGGTGCCTAGAAGGCCTACATCAATATGTTTATCATCTGCAAGTACTCGTTTATATAAGTTTTCGGCAACTTTGCTTCTTAAATCTTCAGGTACAATATCCCAATATAAAGCTGCGCTTAATTCCGTTTGAAAACCCTGACCGTATACCCCTGTTTCACGATCTAAATATTTTAAATTAATCGCATTTCTTATATCTGTAGCTAGCGTAGAATAGAATTCATAATCTTCTTCTTTTTTTAAATGCTTGGCCGTCTTTGCTAAAATTGTAGCATCTACAAAATAATATATCGATGAGGTAAACTCTTTTGGAGTAACTGATTTAACAGGAACCCAATCTCCCAATCCCCAATCTGTTAACCCACTTTCCCGGCTAGTTTCTGTAATGTGATCTACGTACTTTTTAATTGCCTCATAATTATCGATTAGTGCCGTATCATCTCCATAAAATTGATACAATTCCCATGGTATAATAGCAATTGTGCTTGTCCAATCTGGACCATTTCCCCAATCATATCCCCATCCCCACGTGGGAATTATAGAGGGTAAAACTCCATTGGGTTGCTGTTCATCTCGATGATCTGCCATCCATTTTTCATAAATTGTAATAGCATCAAAATTATATAAGCCGGTTTCTATATTAATATGTGCATCCCCTGTCCATCCATTTTTTTCCCTTTGAGGACAATCAGTAGGATATCCAAATAAATTAGATAAATATGCAGCGTTAGTTGCTTCCCAAATTTTATTAATAATCTCGTTTGAACTTTTTATAGTTCCTGTTTGAGGTACATCACTATGCGCAAAATAGCCTGTGAGGCTTTCTTGGTCTACTACAAATGGTTGATCACTAGTGACGCGTACATACTGAAATCCTTTATAATTAAATTTTGGTGAGAATGTTTCCAGTCCATCACCACTTAAAGTATAAATATCTGTCTGAAAAGGATCTGAATCATTTGTAGGTCTATAATGCACATTAATATTGGTGAGATCAACATTACCTATACTATCTAATTGTTCTGCATGGGTAACCTGAAAAGTTGTTCCACCCTTCCCTTCAACTTTCAGTTGAGTGATACCTGATATATTTCTGCCCATATCATATACATAACTGGTATCATTTATTTTTTTGAGACTAACGGGCTTTAACGTATCAGTAAGTCTTATGGGTTGTATAGATTGAGCTACGATGTGTGAAGAAGGTGCTGCAACTGGTATTGCATTTTCCCAGGAGTTATTATTAAATCCTGGCATATTCCATCCTTTCTGATCTAAACGCGCGTCAACGTGCTCAGCCGTATAGATACTATTAAAAATAACCGGACTCAAACTGGTTTTCCAACTTGAATCACTTCTTATTATTTCAGAAGAGCCGTCTGTATAATCAACTTTGATATTAAGTAAAAAACGAGGTCTGTTGCGCCAACCAGCTTTATCAAAATTCCATACAGCAGTAGATTGATGATTATACCACCCATTACCCAATAGGATACCCAATGCTATTTTACGCGTTTTAAAATGTGGAGTTACGTCAAAGGTCACATAGGTATTACGCTTATCAAAACGAGTATAAACAGGATCTAAAAAATGATCTCCTATTTTCTTACCATTTATATAGAATTCAAAAAGTCCTGCTGCAGTTATATAGGCAGTAGCAGCAGCTACCACTTTATTTATTGAAACCTCTTTTCTAAAATAAGGAGCAGGTTTTAAATTGACACCACTAGTATCTGTAATCCAATTTCCTTTCCATTCTGAAATCCCCCATAAACCCGTTGCAAAGCTGCTTACGTAATATACCTTTTTGGAGTTAGTAGTATCCTTTGCGATTGCCCAGTAGTATTTCGTTGAGGCATCCAATTTTTTACCGGCATACGATATTCGGTTTTCATAATTACTAAATTTAGTACTCCAATATTTCCCAATTCCCATAGCTACCTCACTAGAATCTGTACCTACAACAAGATGATAATGTGAGTTGTAATGTTCGCTCGATTTAATTTTCCACGAGAATCGAGGATTTATTACATCTATTCCTATAGGATTTGTCAAGTATTCGGTTTTCAAATCGATAATTTCATTGGCTTGAGAGCCATAGAATAGAAAAAATAAAAGAAAATGGCAGTAGAATTTTAAATCCATAATAAAGAAATAACCTAACTAAAACGTTTTACTTTAATAAAAGTATGTCATTTATTTAATTTTTAGTATAAATTGAGAAAATACTTAGCGTTAATGTAAAAATTACTCAATAACTATTTTTAAAGAGCCTAACTTTGTCGTGAAAACTTTGAGACTAAGTTGCATAGCATAAGTGTTGTCTCTGTTAACATTTTATAATTAATTTACTCCCACTGCATGAAACAAAAAAGACCTTCAATTAAAGATATCGCCAAGGCATTAAACGTTTCAATTACTACAATATCCTTTGTTTTAAATGGCAAAGGTGAAGAACGTAAAATTTCTAAAGAGGTTATCAAGAAGATTGAAGACTATGTTGAGGAAATTAATTATACACCTAATCAAGTTGCTCAAAGTCTTCGAACCGGCGAAAGCAAAATCTTGGTTTTTATGGTTGAAGATATCTCCAATAGCTTTTTTGCAAATATTGCAAGAGCAATAGAGGATATTGCATATAAGAAAGGCTACAAAGTTTTATTTTGTAGTAATGAAAATAATGACAAACGTTCTAGAGAATTGATACGTGTCTTTAGCGAACGTCTGGTTGATGGATTTATAATTATACCGTCTGCAGGAATTCGTAAAGAAATAGAAAAACTGATAAAAATCGGAATTCCAGTTGTCTTAGGAGATCGCTATTTTGAAGACTTACCAACCCATTATGTTGTAATAGACAATTTTCAAGCTGCAAAAGCAGCTACCCAACATTTGATTAATAATGACTTTGAGAAAATAGCATTTATTACTATTGAAACACCTCAAAATCAAATGACGGATAGATTTAAAGGTTATAGTCAAGCTATAGACGATGCTGGTCTTGAAAGTATTGTTTTGAAATTACCCTTTGAAACAATTAATAAAAAAGAAGGCATTACTTCAATAAAAACTTTATTGCTTAAAAATAATATCGACGCCGTGTTTTTCTCAACTAATTATTTAACTCAATTTGCATTTGAAATTATTAAAAAAATCAATCCAGATTTAGTTTATAATTTAGGCATTATAACATTTGATGATAATGAATTCTTTAAAATTAATAATCCATCAATTACTGCAGTAGCCCAACCTATTGAACAAATCGCAAAAGAGTTAATGGATATAATGTTTAAAATTCTTAAATCGAAAGACAAAAACATCCCTTTAATACAAAAAACATTAGAAGCTTCACTTCAAATAAGAGACTCTTCAAAAAAATTGTCTACTAAAAATGAAGCTTAATTTTGAAGAACATCCATTTCCAAATCATTAGCAAAATCTACATCTCCCCCATTTTTTAGCTAGTAACTATTTCACACTATTTTATTTTTTTTCACTCTAAAAAAAATAAAATTTAATAATTATTTCACATTTTTAATAAATAATTAGGAATTTAGTAAAACGTTTTACTAAATTAGCAAACACTTTGTAATCAAGTACTAACCAATTATTTAAATAATGATGAAAAAATTACACATTGATTCTCATCTACTGTTAGGTCAGTTATTGCGTTCCGTGCCTTTGAGTCTTAGAGAAAATAGGAACCTTAAGTTTGTAGCCATCTTATTCATCATTCTTAATGTCTATTCTGGTCAAAATCTTTTTGCTTTCCAAGATTCTACTATATCGATTTCGGGAACTATTACAGATTCTCAGGGTGTACCCTTACCGGGTGTAAACATTAAAGAATTAAATACTACTAATGGAACACTCTCCGATTTTGATGGTAACTACACCATTACCGTAAAAAGCGGCAATGCGGTTTTAGTATTTTCCTATGTTGGGATGAAAACAGCTCAAATACCCGTTAATGGAGAAAGTGAGATCAATATTCAAATGGCTGATGATGCTCAGTCACTAGATGAAGTTGTTCTTGTAGGATATGGTAAACAGAAAAAAATAAGTGTAGTAGGGGCTCAATCTACTATTAAAGCAGAGGAATTAGAATTACCTGTTGCTAATCTAGGTACAATGCTAGCCGGTAGAATTTCTGGTATTACTGGGGTTCAACGCGACGGACTACCTGGATTTGATGGTGCTGATTTGTGGATACGCGGTATATCTACATTTGGTAACGCAAGTCCATTAGTCTTAGTAGATGGTGTTGAACGATCTCTAGATAACATCAATCCTCGCGATATCGCATCATTTTCAATTCTTAAAGATGCCTCGGCAACCGCTGTTTATGGTATACGTGGTGCAAATGGAGTAATACTAATAGAGACTAAAAGAGGGAAATTAGGCAAGCCTCAGGTCACCTTAGATTATTATGAAGGGGTGAGCTACTTTACTCAGGTTCCAGAGATTGTAGATGGAATACAATATATGAACTTAGCAAACGAAGCCTTAACAACCAGAGGCTTGGTTCCTAGATTTTCTCAAGAATATATTGATAATACTGCTGCAGGTGATCAGCCACTACTCTACCCCAATGTTAACTGGCTGGATGAAGTGTTTAATGACTATGGCAGAAATAGACAAGCTCTTGTAAATGTAAGTGGTGGTGTACAGGATGCACAGTATTATGTTTCTTTAGGTTATTACGATGAGACCGGTCTTTTTGTAACAGACGGACTTGAGAGTTATGATTCTGGGACGCGATTTAAACGCTATAATTTCACTTCTAATTTAACCATAGACATTACCAAAACAACAAATATAAATGTGGGTATTCAAGGTTATCTCTCAGAAGGTAACTATCCCGGAGTTGATGTAGGGTCTATTTTTGGAGCTGCTTTAGAAGTATCTCCTGTAGAATATCCTGTACTCTACCCGGGTGGGTTTGTGCCAGGAAAAAGTGCTAACGGCGGTTTACGTAATCCTTATGCAGATGTAGCCCTAAGAGGTTACCGTACGTTCAATAGAAATAAACTCAATACTAATTTAAATATAGGTCAGGAGTTAACTTTTATTACCGAAGGACTTTCCGTAAACGGTTTATTTGCGTTTGACACGTATAACGAGCAAAACCTAAATAGAGAAAAACGTGAAAGTACCTACTTTGTAGATCAAAATTTCCCGTATACTGAAAATGGCGAACTAGTATTAAATGAAACCTTTACCTCTAATAGTCAATTTCTTGGCTACGATAATAATAATGGTGGTAATAGAAGATTTTATTCTCAAGTTTCATTAAACTATGACCGCACTTTTAGCAAACATTCAGTAAGTGCATTACTCTTGGCAAATAGACAAGATTATGTGGATGCATTTGCAGGAGATCTGGTAAGTGGGATACCATTTAGAAGTGAAGGCTTAGCAGGACGGGCAACCTATTCCTATGACGAACGGTACTTCTTTGAAGTAAATGCCGGTTACAACGGTTCAGAAAATTTTGCCCCAGATAACCGTTATGGTTTTTTCCCTTCTGTTGCCGGTGGATGGGTTATCTCTAATGAGAAATTCTTCAAAGCTTTTGAAGAAACCATTAATTACCTTAAAATAAGATATTCTGATGGTCTTGTTGGTTCAGATTCAGGCGCACCACGATTTGCTTACTTAAGTACTTTAAATGAATATTCAGGTGGAGGTGCAGATAATGGAGGTTATACATACGGTTCTAATGGTGGAAATCCTATCCGTGGTATCTCAGAAGCTCGTACCGGAGTAAATGTAAGATGGGCCGAAGCACGCAAGCAAGATTTAGGTCTTGAACTAAATATGTTTGATAATGATTTGAATATCATTTTTGATCTATTTAAAGAACGTACGGAAGGCGCATTTTTAAATCGTAGTGATATTCCTAACTATATAGGACTTAGTTCAGATCCTTCTGGTAACCTGGGTATTGTAGAAAATAAAGGTTTTGATGGTACAATTAACTACAATGCTACTATTGCTCAAGAGCTTAAACTTGGTTTTAGAGGAACCTTTACTTACAATAAAAATAAAATAATCTCAAACGGAGTCCCAGAGCAGCCATTTCCCTGGCTAGATCGCAGAGGTTCAAATCTTATAGCTTCGGTAGGATATGTTGCAGAACGTCTTTTTACTCTAGAAGATGACATTGATGGGGATGGTTTTATAACTCCAGAAGATGGTTTTCCTACACAGTTTGGACGCATTCAACCGGGGGATATTAAATACACAGATTTAAATAATGATGGTCAAATAGATGCATTTGATCGCAAAGTTTTAGGTGAAGGTGATGTCCCTGCATTGACCTATGGTTTTGGACTTACCGCTCAATATAAAGGCTTTGATTTAAGTTTATTCTTTCAGGGTCAAAAATATTCAAGTCGCTTTATAAGTGGCGCAGGTATACAGCCTTTTGGAGGAGATGGTGGTGAAGGAACTGTATTTACAGCAACACTCGACCGCTGGACTCCAGAAAATAATGATCCTTATGCCTTTTCTCCGAGATTATCTTATGGTTCTTCAACTAATGGAAATTCAAACAACAGACAGGATAGTAGCTGGTGGCTCAAAGACATCGACTTTTTACGTCTAAAAACTGCCGAAATAGGCTATACCTTTTCTTCAAATATCACAGACAAAGTAGGTATAGATACTTTCAGAATTTACCTGAGAGGAACAAATCTTCTGACCTTTAGCAATTTTGATTTATGGGATCCAGAACTTAACACGCGTAACGGTAGCGTATATCCCAATATTTCTGTTTTCGCACTGGGTGGCACATTTAATTTTTAAGAAACGAGAAATGAGATTAAAAATTAGCAAATCGAATTATAAAATAACTAGTATGAAAAAGTTTATAATAGTACTCACTTGCACAGCTGTATTGCTCTCTTGCAATAACGATTTTTTAGATCAGGTACCTGATGATCGCTTAACATTTGAAGATACATTTCAATCTGAGAATTATGCACAACGCTATCTGGCTAATGTTTATTCACAAATTCCAAGTGAATATGCTCAGCGTTACACGACCAGTGACAACTCAGGCCCTTGGACAGGAGGTTCTGATGAAGCCGAATATGTTTGGGGGTTTCATATGGGTAACTGGCTAAATGTTGGAGATTGGAACGCGACTACACAGGAGGTTAGTAATTTATGGTCTAATTTCTACCGAGGTATTCGCTCTGCATCAACCTTCATAGATAATATAGATCAGTGTTCAGATTGTACTCCAGAAGATATTGTACAATATACAGCTGAAGCTCGTACGTTAAGAGCATTTTTCTATTATAACTTAATGCGATCCTGGGGCCCCGTGATATTGATTGGTGATTCACCCATACCACCAGATGCAGATTTAATTTCTTTAGGTCTTAAAAGAAATTCTATTGAGGAAGTAACCGCATATATAGTATCAGAATTAGATAAGGCAATCCCTAATTTAGAGGCTTCTAATTTTGAACCAGGTAGTGAAGATGGCAGACTGCAGGCTCCTTTTGCATTATTTATTAAACAAAAAACATTGCTCTTTGCCGCTAGTCCAATATATAATGGTAATACAGATTATGCCGACTTTGTCAATGCAGAAGGTGAGCAATTAATCCCTCAAACCTATGATGTTCAAAAGTGGAAACTTGCAGCAGATGTATCAAGGGAGTTTATTCAGAAGTATGTTCCCGGTAGATTTAAACTCTATATAGATCCTAGTGGAGATCCTTATATGTCTGTGCGAGAAGTGATGATTACAGACTATAATGAAGAAATCATCTACGCAAGACCTCGTGGAGGTATGGCTTATCATTATGACATCACTCCTTATCATTTAGGAGCCGATGGTTGCAATAGAGGTGCGGGTGGTTTAGGTGCTACTCAGGAAGCTGTAGATGCATTTTTCACATCAAATGGAAGATCTATTGATGATCCCCAAGCTAATTATGCTGCAGATGGTTTTTCAGATTTTCAAGCACCTTACGATTTTACAGCAAGATCAACTTATAATCCCTGGACAAATCGAGAACCTCGTTTCTACAATTCGATAACCTACAATGGTTCTCTTTGGTTAAACCGAGGTGGTGGCGATATCATAACTAAAACTTGGTTTGGAGGGAATTCTGGGAGACAGGCTGGTACTAATGACTACACTCCTACCGGCTACGTAGTTAGAAAATCCTATCCCGTAGGAGAATGTCGAACGTTTACTGCCAGAACTATACCTATGATGCGTCTCGCCGAACTCTATTTGGATTATGTTGAGGCGTTAAATGAATATGCGCCTTCAGACCCAGATATTTTAATCTATTTAAACAAAATTCGTAGCCGTGCAGGCATACCTGAATATGGAACTATAGAACTTGAAGCTCCCGCAACTCAACAAGAAATGAGAGAGGCCATTCACAAAGAACGTCGAGTAGAATTATACGCAGAAAGTGTGCGCTACTTTGATGTAAGACGTTGGAAAACTGCTGATGAAGTTCTGGCAGGACCTACTCACGGTATGGATATCAATGCCAGAGCTGAAGAGGATTTTTACAATATAAAACCTTTTGAGACTCGTGTTTTTAGACCTCAGGACTATTTATGGCCTATTCCTCAAGACGAACTTAACGCAACACCTTCTCTAACTCAAAACCCTGGTTGGTAAAAAAAATAATTATGATTAAAAATTTAATTTGTTTGTCTTTAGCCATCGTGATGTATTCTTTTGGGTTTTCTCAAAAGAATACCATCACGCTTAGCTATCAAAATAATGATTCTACACTCGATAGTAGTATAGAAAACGGTTTTAAAAAGATTGTTTTCCACGTTTATCCGCAGCTTATAAAAGATTTTAATTCAAAGGCCCGTAAAGATCTCAAAATTAAAATTGATACGTCTTATAATGGGGTGGCTTACGCTCACGATGGCCAAATTACTGTTAGTTCAAAATGGATGCACAGTCATCCTAAAGATCTAGACTTAATGACCCATGAAATTATGCATATAATACAATCATACCCCGGAGGTAGTGGACCGGGATGGTTAACAGAAGGCATTGCAGATTACGTTAGATTTAAATATGGCCTAAATAACAAAGAGGCTGGATGGAGCTTAACTCCTTTTAATAAGAACCAGCATTATTCAAACAGTTACCGTATTACAGCACGATTTCTCGAATGGATAAGACAAAAATATGATAAAAAAATTATTGTCAAGTTAGATGAGCATTTAAGGAATCAAACCTATTCTGAAGATTTATGGAAAACTTATACAGGCAAAGATCTAGATGAACTTTGGGAAATATATAGTTCAAACCCAAGTATAAGCACTTAACTATTTCTTAGTGCGATAAATTTCAAAATTAATTGAATTTGATTTTAAATAAAAAATACAATTATGAAAAATATTACTTTAAAATTAATCCTGCTTTTAGGAATATTGACGGTGATGCATTCTTGTGTGCAGGATGATTCCTCACTTATAGATGGTCTGCCAGATTCTATAATAAATAAAGATCCAGACGGTTCACCACCTAGAGGTGTCAATGAAGATTGGTCTGATCATAACGAAGTGCTAACCAGACAAGCTCTAATTGGCTCAGTAGGTATTTATTTTGATCCTGAAGTAAATCGAGAATCAGAATGGTCTTTTGACTTTTTCGGAAATATATGGCCTAGAACGCTTTCCATCTATGGTAGATATGGTGAACCAAGTAGTTTGTATGTCGTAGCTCACGGTGAAGATAAATCTACCTACGTGGGTAATTATCTTGAAGAAGGCTCTACTTCAAGAAATATTATTGATTTTCCACTTTTACATACTGAATTTGATTCTCAAACAGCAGATTTAGCACTAGCCTTGATGGCTAAAATAGTGGAATCTGCCTATGGTAATACCAGTGGCTCCCCAGCAGAAGGGGTTTGGAATAATAAGTTTACAGAACTCTTTATTTACGACAGCTATTTATCTCAGGATATGGAAAACGAGGCAGAGCGTGTAAAAACACTTTTTAGTGCCACAAGTGAAACTTTCCCCTCACCAGATAGTTTTTGGTTTAGAGATTGGTTCTTACCTATATATGATACGTATAACGGAGCCTCTACATATAATGCGTTTTTTAGTTTGATAAAAAACAAATATCCTGTCGATGGAATTAAGTATATAAGACAAATGAATGTAGGAGAATTTGTTCATTTCTTTAGCGGTGCAGCCGGAACTAATTTACAACCACTATTTGAAAATGCATTTGGCTGGAATCCAGACTGGGCTCAGGAGCTTTTAATAGCTCAAGCACAATTCCCCGAAATGCCCTATACTTTTTCGCCCGCTTCGCAAATTATAGATGTCACAAGTGAAGGCAATGCAACCATAGTAGTAAGTAAAGACAATGACGGGGGACCCACAGCTGGTGAAGGATCTTTAAAATTAATTGATAATGACAATAATTCTAAATTTCTTACAGGCGGTTTTCCTCAGGAATTTTATATGCAACAAAATTTTACTACAGCTCAGGTTGCAAATAAATATACAATGGTATCTGGTAACGATGCGCCAACACGCGACTTTAAATCTTGGGAGCTTCAGGGATCTAATGATGGTGCAAATTTTGAATTACTGCATAAAATTACAGATGAAGTTTTTGCTTCTCGCAATCTTGAAAAAGAGTACAATTTTGACAATACGAAAGCTTATAAATCCTATCGTATTGTATTACTAGAAAATAATGGAAGTAGTTTAATTCAATTATCAGAATGGAGATTAAAAAACTTACAACTTTTAAATTTTGATCCTATAGATGTTTCTGCAGGAGCTATTTTAACCGCAAGTCGAGATAATTCTGGTGGTGCAACAGCAAATGAAGGTTCACTTAAGCTTATAGATGGAGATAAAAGTTCAAAGTTTTTAACCGGCGGTTTTACTAATGGCATTTCTACAGAACCCCTAGTAATTACCCAACAACTATTGCAACCTGAAATAGTTACTTTATATGAAATTACCTCAGCAAATGATGCAAGTGGTAGAGATCCTAAAAAATGGACCATAGAAGGTTCTATCGACGGCACAATCTGGGAAGAAATCGATTCCAGAGATTTAACCGATTCTTTTACTGCAAGAGGGGAAGATTATCCATTTAGATTAACAAACTCAACTCCCTATTTATATTATAAGTGGACCATAATCGAAAACTTTGGGGACGGTGCATTTCAAGCTGCAGAATGGAGACTTTTTAAAGAATAAGAGAGCTACTTATTAACTTACCGCTTCCTATAAATTAGATAGGGAGCGGTAATCTTAAGTTAAGCGTTTCAATCATAGAATTAACTATCAATATGATAAATTACCATAAATTACAAGCTTTCTTGATCGTGTGTATTTTAGTTACTGCCTGCGATTCAAAAAAGAAAAATGTACCAGAAGTACAAGAGGATATAAACTTTAGTGCTAATCTACGAGCTCCCGCATATCCACTGGTAACCCACAATCCCAATTTCAGTATTTGGTCTATGGGTGATAAACTTAATACATCAACAACTAAACATTGGACAGAGCAAGATCAGTCTTTGGTAGGAATTGCAGAAGTAGATGGTGAATATTATCGTTTTTTAGGGAAGGAATCAAAAGTTTACGAGACTCTGTTACCTACCAGTGAAGATGAGTCTTATACTGTAGCCTATACTGAAAACAAACCCGAAGACAACTGGATACAAGCAGATTATAATGATGCTAACTGGAAAAAGGGAGAAGCTCCCTTTAGTGATGACAAATCACAAGCAAATACAATTTGGGAAAGTGATGAATTATACTATCGTAGAAATTTTGATCTTAAACAAATAGACCTTAAATCGCTATACGTAAAATTACGCCACGATGATAATGTAAAAGTTTATATAAATGGAATTGAAATCTATGACTACAAAGGCTGGCAACATAGCTTTAAATATATTCCGCTTACAAATGAAGCCTTAAAATCACTGAAAAGATCTGGAAACGTACTGGCCATTGCTATTAAAAATACAGCTGGTGGTAGATGGCTTGATGCTGGTTTAGTTACAGAATCTAACATAATGGGTCAGGAAAGTGTAAAAGTGGCAGAACAAACCAGTGTAAAACTTACAGCAAATCAAACCATCTATAAATTTAAATGCGGCGAAACAACTCTAACTGCAACCTTCACTTCTCCCCTTCTAATTGAAGACTTAAAAATTTACGCCAGACCCATAACCTATTTAGATGTGGCAGTAGCTTCAAATGATAGTAACAAACATAAAGTTAAAATTTATCTTGGCGCATCTGGTAATATCGCTGCAAATACACCCACCCAAAAACTTGCAGCAGAAAAATATGAACAAAACGGTTTAAACATTTTGAAAGTTGGTACAAAAGACCAACCCGTGCTTGAGAAAAAAGGAGATGATCTCCGGGTAGACTGGGGCTATTTTTATGTAGCATCTCCCATAGAAGATACTTTTCAATACTTAAGTGATTCAAAAAATGCTCTGGCTCCACTAATTGCTAATTCAGATGAAAACTCTCAAAATTTTCCTGAGACCGGTCTTGTTTTAAATACAGTGGCTGATCTTGGTGAAATAGTTGATCCTTCACATCATTTATTTTTATTGGGCTACGATGAGGAGGAATCTGTAAATTACTTCGGGGATTCATTAAAGCCGTGGTACAAAAAAGAAAGTGAGTCTTTTAATGAGCTACTAGCAAATGCATATACAGAATATGATGATATTATAAATCGTGTAAAATCTTTTGACAAAGGTTTATATAATGATGCCATTAAGGCTGGTGGAGAAAAGTATGCAGACTTATGTGTTTTATCTTACAGACAAGCTATCGCAGCCCACGTTCTCGTAGAATCTCCAAAAGGAGAATTACTTTTTCTTTCAAAAGAAAATAACAGTAATGGCTCTATCAATACGGTAGATGTCACCTATCCATCAGCTCCCTTATTTCTGGTTTATAATCCAGATTTATTAAAGGGAATGCTCAATGGGATTTTTGAATACAGCGAAAGCGGCAGATGGAAAAAACCCTTTCCTGCTCACGATTTAGGTACCTATCCTATAGCAACTGGTCAAACTTATGGCGAGGATATGCCGGTAGAAGAAGCGGGTAATATGATAATTTTAACCGCAGCAATTGCAAAAGAGGAAGGGCATGCAGACTACGCTAAAGCACATTGGAATACCCTAACAATCTGGGCAGATTTTTTAATCGAAAGTGGATTTGATCCTGCAAACCAACTCTCCACAGATGACTTTGCCGGACATTTAGCACGAAATGCTAACTTATCGGTAAAAGCGATTATGGCAATTGCCTCTTATGGAAAATTAGCAGGTAGGTTAGGAGAAACAGAAACCGCAGAAAAATACACAACCGCTGCTAAAGAAATGGCATTAAAATGGAAAGATATTGCAGCAAATGGCGATCACTATGTGCTCGCATTTGACAGTGCTGGTACCTGGAGTCAAAAATATAATCTGGTATGGGATGATATTTTAGACTTAAATATTTTTCCTGACGATGTGCAAAAAACCGAGGTAAAGTATTACCTGACCAAACAAAACGATTACGGTCTTCCTTTAGATAGTAGAAAAACATATACTAAATCTGATTGGGTTTTATGGACTGCGACATTGGCTGATAACCTAGAAGATTTTAAAGCTTTAATGAATCCTATGTGGACGTATGTAAATGAAACTCCAGATCGCGTACCACTAAGTGACTGGCATGAAACTACAGACTCTAGAAAGATTGGTTTTAAAGCACGCTCAGTTGTTGGAGGATATTTTATTAAAATGCTTAAAGAACAAACTCAATAACTCATAAACAAGATATTCTCAATTCAACTTAAATTTTAAATTTAGTATCCATTAAGAATAAAGGCTATTCCGACTAACAAATATGTTTGTCGGAATCCTCTATTTTTTTTCTTTTTATAATTTTTTCATTTTTTAAAAGAAAAGTTAATTCGATTAGTAAAACGTTTTACTATATTTATACTTAATTAACCTTTTGATATAGCTAATACGTAATGCTCATTCTAAAACTTTCACAAACTCATAGCATGACTAAGCGTATTTTTACTTTTTTACTTTTATACATTTTAGCTAATTCATTAGCTGCACAGGTTGATCTTGCCGACTATGTAAATACCTTACAAGGTACAAATTCTAGACATGAATTGACTCGCGGTAACACATATCCCACTACTGCTCTACCCTTTGGAATGAATACTTGGACTCCACAAACGGGACCTAATGGGGATGGTTGGAAATACCAGTATTTTAAAAAAACCATTCGTGGTTTTCAGCAGGCACACCAGTGCAGTTCATGGAGTAATGATTATGCCGTCTTCTCACTTATGCCTGTAACGGGAACATTAAAACTAAAAGAAAATGACAGACAATCTGGTTTTACTCACGAGAAAGAGACAGCAAAACCTTATTACTATCAAGTCGCTCTAAATAACGGAGTTAATACCGAAATTGCACCCACTGAGCGTGGCGCTCATCTGCGATTTACATTTCCAAAAAAAGAAAATGCATTTCTGGTACTCGATGGTTATACCGGACTCAGTGAAGTGAAAATTGATCAGAAAAATAAAACCATTACAGGCTATGTGCAGAATGGACGTGGTATGGATCGCTTTGAGAATTTCAAAAATTATTTTGTCATTCAGTTTGATAAGTCTTTTAAAGCCTTTGGCACCTGGGATAATACTACTGGAAACAAACAAGATGAAAATACCAACGCTGAAGGTAAAGGCATTGGTGCTTATCTGCAATTTAATACCGGAGAAACGGTACAGGTCAAAGTTGCTTCTTCCTATATAAGCTTAAAGCAGGCAAAACAAAACTTAAAAAACGAACTTGGTAAAGCCCGAAAACTAGAAGAAACAAAGAATTCAGCAAAAAACATCTGGAATAAACACCTTAGTAAAATTCTTGTTGAAGGTGGTAGCGAAGAGCAATTAAAAACCTTCTACTCTTGCTTCTTTAGGGCAAGTTTATTCACAAGAAAGTTTTATGAACTTAATGAGAACGGCGAGCCCTATTATTTTAGTCCATATGATGGCAAAATTCATGAGGGTTATATGTATACAGACACCGGGTTCTGGGATACTTTCCGGGCCCAATTTCCATTAAACGCACTCCTCTATCCAGAAATGCATGGTAGATATGTTGCAGCATTACTCGATGCTTATGACCAATGCGGCTGGTTGCCATCGTGGTCGTTTCCAAGCGAAGCAGGAAGTATGATAGGTAATCACGCTATATCACTTTTAGCTGATGCCTGGGCAAAAGGTATCCGCACTTTTGATCCTGAGAAGGCATTAAAAGCATATTACCATGAAGCTACAGAAAAAGGGCCCTGGGGTCCTGCAAACGGACGTCACGGCTTTAAAGAGTATTATACGTTGGGCTATGTGCCATACCCTAAATATGGCGAAGCTACAGCTAAAACACTCGAATATGCCTATGATGATTTTTGTGGATACAACCTGGCGAAAATGATCGGGAATAAATTTTATGTAGACGTCTTTAGCAGACAGATGTATAATTATAAAAATGTGTGGGATGACGAAGTAGGTTTTATGCGCGGTCGTAGAGCAGACGGAAGTTGGTTACCAGATTTTGATGCTTATGAATGGGGCGGTCCTTTTACCGAAGGAAATGCCTGGCACTATGTATGGTCTGTATTTCAAGATCCAAAAGGTTTGATAAATCTTATGGGTGGTGAGAAAAATTTCAATAAAAAAATGGATTCGGTATTTACAGTTCCCAATACAGTGCATGTAGGTACGTATGGTGGTAAAATACATGAAATGACCGAAATGGAAATGGCTAATATGGGACAATACGCTCACGGTAATCAGCCTATTCAACATATGATTTATCTCTATAATTATTCTGGTCAACCCTGGAAGGCGCAGCAACGCTCACGAGAAATAATGAGCAAATTATACTCTTATACTGAAAACGGCTATCCCGGTGATGAAGACCAGGGACAAACTTCATCCTGGTATGTACTCAGCGCTATGGGTTTTTATAGTGTATGCCCCGGCACAGATGAATATGTATTAGGAAGTCCTGTTTTTGAAAAAACAACCATCACGTTAGAAAATGGTGAGAAATTTATTATTTCAGCAAAAAACAATTCAGAGAAGAATATTTACATCAACAAGGCTAATCTTAATTCTGTAGAATTCACCAAGAATTATCTAACATACGGGCAGATAATTCAGGGAGGTAATTTTGAATTAGAAATGTCTCAAAAGCCTAATAAATCAAGAGGAATTCACGAATTAGACAAACCTTTTTCGCTTACAAAAAATTAAAAAAATCACAGATTATGGATGAAAACAAAAAATCAAATTCTACTCCTAGAAGAAACTTCATAAAAAATGCATCAATTGCGTCATTAGGAATTACAATCGTTCCTCGCCATGTTCTAGGTGGTGTGGGATTTACAGCTCCCAGTGATAAATTATTTGTAGCAGGTATTGGTGTAGGTGGAAAAGGGGAAAGTGATATTAAAAGTTTTGCAGATTCTGGTAAAGCTGAAATCGCTTTTTTATGTGATGTTGATGACCGCAGAGCAGCTTCCTCAAGAGCGCGTTTTCCTAAGGCTAAATATTATAAAGACTGGCGTGTAATGCTTGAAAAAGAACATAAACATTTTGATGCTGTTTCTATTTCAACTCCAGATCACAATCACGCGTCACCTGCAATCGCAGCGATGAAATTGAATAAACACGTGTACGTTCAAAAACCCTTAACACACGATATTTATGAAGCACGTAAACTCACTGAAGCTGCAGAGAAATACGATGTGGTTACTCAAATGGGAAATCAAGGTGCTTCTAACAATGGTACACGTTTAATGAGCGAATGGTATGATGCCGGCTTAATCGGAGAGATTCAGGAAGTGTATTGCTGGACAGATCGCCCGGTTTGGCCGCAGGGAATACCTTGGCCTAAAACATCTGCTCCAATTCCTGGTGAATTAGATTGGGACTTATGGTTAGGCACAGCTCCTTATAAAGATTATGTAGGTGGTCTTGTACCCTTTAACTGGCGTGGATGGTGGGATTACGGTACTGGTGCCCTTGGTGATATGGGTTGTCATCTTGTAGAAGTTCCCGTACGTGTGCTAAATTTAAAATACCCTAAAAATGTTCAATGCAGTGTGGGTAGTGTATATGTTGATGAGTTTAAAAGGGGATATTTCCCTGATGGTTGCCCACCTTCAAGTCACGTTACAATGACATTCCCAAAAACCGACAAAACTCAGGGGGATATTAAATTACACTGGATGGATGGTGGAATTCAACCCGCACGTCCTGAAGAGTTAGATCCTAACGAAGTTTTTGGTGATGGTGGTAATGGAGTATTATTTATAGGTACTAAAGGTAAAATGATGTGTGGCACATATTCAGAAAATCCACAATTGCTACCTACATCTAAAACTGAAAAAACTACGGTAGCGCAAAAATACGACCGTGTAGAAGGTCAGGCAAATGGCCATTATAAACAATGGGTAGAAGCTGCTCTGGCAGGACCTGGTAAAAAAGAAGTGAGTTCGCCTTTTAGTGTTGCTGGACCTTTAACTGAAACTTTGTTAATCGCCAATCTTGCTATTCGTGGTTTTGATGTACGAAAAGAACGTTCAGGTGGTGGTTATGATTATCCAGGCCGCTATATCGAAATGCTTTGGGATTCTAAAAATATGCGCGTTACTAATTTTGAAGAAGCTAACCAGTTTGTAAAGCGAAACTACCGAGATGGTTATACGCTTTAAAATTTAAAAAATGAATCCGGATTTTAAGTCTCTCACAATTAAAACGGGATTTAATATTCGGATTTTTAATGATTTTAAAGAGATAAATGCGCGCCATAAAAAGTGTTTAAATTTAAACAACCTATCTCTAATTAATACGAGTTCGCCTACTCCTCAATCTAAAAGAAATGAATAGTCTTAAAACAACTTTATTTTTTGGTTTACTTTTTTCCATATTCTCTTGCAAAACAGCTGATGGAATTGCAACACGCACAGAGAGACCAAAAAATGTAATTCTTCTAATAAGTGATGGTACTGGATTATCTCAAATATCCAGCGCCTTTTACTTTCAGGATAAAACTTCTAATTATACACGTTTTGAAAATATAGGTCTCATAAACACCTCGTCATCCCAGGAAGATATTACAGATTCTGCAGCTGGAGCGACAGCATTTGCAAGTGGTATAAAAACCTATAATGGTTCTATTGGACTTTCAGATGATTATAAAGATGCTAAAACAATTGTTGAGATCGCTTCAGAAAATAATGTGAAAACTGGTCTAATCACAACATCATCACTAACACACGCAACACCTGCTAGTTTTTTTGCTCACGTAAAAAATAGAGGAATGGAAAATGAAATTGCAGCATATCTTCCAAAATCTGGTGTAGATTTTTTTGCTGGTGGTGGTTTACGATTTTTCAGTGGTAGAAATGATAACCTTGATCTAATAGCAGCATTGCGCGCTGAAAAGTTTACCATAGACACTACCTCATTAGGGAATTATAACTCAATAAAAAGTGATGAGAAGTTAGGCTTTATATTGGCAGATAACGCCTTGCCTAAAATGCAAGAAGGTCGTGGTAATTTTTTAGCTAAAGCTATTGAGGCAGGTACTGATTTTTTAAGTAAAAACAGATCCCCTTTTTTTATGATGGCAGAAGGTTCACAAATAGACTGGGGCGGTCACAATAACGATGCTCCTTATCTTATAGCAGAACTCATAGACTTTGATGAAGCGATAGGAAAAGCACTAGATTTTGCAGAAAAGGATGGTAATACCTTAGTGATTGTTACTTCAGATCATGAAACGGGAGGCTTTACACTAGCTGCAAAGAAGAATAAAAGGGATGATGGTAGTGAATATAGTGATTATAGAGAAATTGGCCCTACGTTCTCTACGGGGGGACATTCTGCTACCTTAATTCCGGTGTTCGCATTTGGTCCCGGATCAGAAAATTTTAAAGGAATCTATCAAAACAATGAGATATTTCATAAAATTATCAACCTTACCAACTGGAAAATTAAACAAAAATAAAAAAGACAACTAAAACGTTTTACGCTGGTTGTGCTTATATTTATAACCTATAATTGAATTATGCTTAAATCATTAACATTCCTGGCTTTTTTGCTGCTTACAAATAGCTATGCTCAAGAGAATAATCCCATTTTCAAAGGATGGTATGCCGATCCTGAAGGAATCATATTTGATACGACGTATTGGATCTATCCTACATTTTCGGCTCCCTATGATAGTCAGGTTCATCTGGATGCTTTTTCTTCTTCAAATTTAACCGAGTGGACAAAACATGAACGTATTCTAGATACCACAGCAATTAAGTGGGCTAAACGGGCCTTGTGGGCACCTTCAATCATAAAAAAAGAGAATAAGTACTTCCTATTTTTCGGTGCAAATGATATACAGAGTAATAATGAATTAGGAGGTATTGGAGTAGCTGTAAGTGATAAACCAGAAGGGCCTTTTAAAGATTATCTAGGAAAACCTCTAATCGATAAATTTCACAATGGAGCGCAGCCAATTGACCAATTTGTTTTTAAAGATAAAAACGGTAACTATTATTTGTACTACGGCGGTTGGGGACATTGCAATGTGGCTCAATTAAATAAAGATTTTACCGGTTTTATTCCTTTTGAAGATGGTACTATTTTTAAAGAAATTACTCCTGAAAATTATGTAGAAGGGCCATTTATGTTTATCAAAGATGATAAATACTATTTTATGTGGTCTGAAGGTGGATGGACAGGACCAGATTACAGTGTTGCCTATGCGATTGCAGATTCTCCGTTTGGGCCGTTTAAACGTGAGGCCAAAATATTACAGCAAGATGCGGCAATTGCTACAGGCGCAGGTCATCATAGTGTAATTCATGAAAAAGGATCTGATGATTATTATATGGTGTACCACCGCAGACCCCTTAATGAGACCGATCAAAACTCAAGAGAAATTTGCATTGACAAGATGTATTTTGATAAAGATGGTTTTATAAAGCCTGTTAAAATTAGTAATGAAGGAGTACGAGCCAACCCCTTGAATAAGAATCGCAGATAAATTTAAATACTTAATTATAGAATTAGATGAAAGTTAATCCCTTTAAATTAAAAGCTCTATTACCCATTAACTATTGGGGTAAATTGAAAACGACACTCCTCATTTGTTTTCTCGCTATCGGCAGCTTACAAGCACAAAATGATATTTTAGATTCTATCAAAAATCCTGTCGATTACGTAAACCCGCTGATGGGCACAGACTCCAGTCCGGGGTTATCTAACGGAAACACCTACCCCGCCGTTGCCGTACCTTGGGGTATGAACTTATGGACACCACAAACGGGAAATATGGGCGATGGATGGGCTTATACTTACGATGCAGATAAAATTCGTGGTTTTAAGCAAACCCACCAACCATCACCATGGATGAATGACTATGGTCAATTTTCATTGATGCCGGTAACTGGTGGAATGAAGTTCACTCAGGATGATCGTGCAAGTTGGTTTTCGCATAAAGCCGAAGTTTCTACGCCCTATTACTATAAGGTTTATCTAGCTGATCACGATGTCACGGTAGAATTAACACCTACAGAACGTGCTGCCCAATTTAAAATGACATTTCCGAAATCTGATAGTTCATATGTGGTAATAGACCCATTTGATAAAGGATCTTATGTAAAAGTAATTCCTGAAGAAAATAAAATTATTGGATATACTACTAAGTATGCACGTGGAAAACTTACTAATTTCAAGAACTATTTTGTAATTAAGTTTGATAAGCCTTTTAGTGATGTAAATACCTGGGAAGGTAGCACGCTTGCAAAAGGAAAAGCAGAAATGCAAGGCAATCATGCGGGTGCTATTGTAGGTTTTGATACAAAAGAAGGTACTGTTGTTAATGCTAAAGTTGCTTCTTCTTTCATAAGTTTTGATCAGGCTGAATTGAATTTAAGTAGAGAAATAGGTGCTTCAGATTTTGAATCTACAAAGCAAAAAGCACGAGACCTTTGGAACGAAAAACTAGGCCGTATACAAGTAGGTGGCGGAACCTTAGATCAAATTAGAACATTTTATTCTT
Organism: Leeuwenhoekiella aequorea; assembly: GCF_004104375.1. Taxonomy (GTDB): domain Bacteria; phylum Bacteroidota; class Bacteroidia; order Flavobacteriales; family Flavobacteriaceae; genus Leeuwenhoekiella; species Leeuwenhoekiella aequorea. The sequence continues at coordinate 238,858 of NZ_QOVM01000006.1, read as the reverse complement.
GCCTTTATAGAACCCTATTCTTTCCGAATAAATTATATGAAATTAATGCACAAGATGAGATCGTACATTGGAGTCCCTATAACGGCCAGATACTTCCGGGTTATATGTTTGCTGGTACTGGTTTTTGGGATACTTTTCGCGCCCTTTATCCCTTCTTAAATCTTGCATATCCTTCAATCAATAAAGAAATGCAAGAGGGTCTTGCTAATGATTTTAAAGAAGGAGGCTGGTTGCCGGAGTGGTCTAGTCCCGGTTATGCAAATATTATGGTAGGTAACAATTCTGCATCCGTAGTTGCAGATGCCTACATAAAAGGAATGAGAGATTATGATACCGAAACACTTTGGAAAGCATTAATCAATGGCGCTAACAATGAAGGTCCCATAAGTGCTGTAGGACGTGCAGGAGCGCCATACTATAACAAACTAGGATATGTACCCTATGATGTAGGTATTAATGAAAGTGCTGCCAGAACTCTTGAATATGCTTATGATGACTTTGCCATTTATCAATTTGGTAAAGCGATTGGTAAATCTAAAAAGGAAATAAACAAATACAAAGAGCGTAGTATGAACTACAAAAATCTCTTTGATCCCAGTTATGGTTTGATGCGTGGTAAGAATGAAGATGGAAGCTGGCAAGAAGATTTTAACCCGTTTAGATGGGGAAATCCTTTTACAGAAGGAAACAGCTGGCACTATAGCTGGTCTGTATTTCACGATGTACAAGGTCTAGTTGACTTAATGGGCGGAGAGAAAAATTTTGTCAAGAAATTAGATTCTGTATTCTCAATGCCTCCTATTTTTGATGAAAGCGTTTATGGTGGCGTTATTCACGAAATACGCGAAATGCAAATAGCAGATATGGGTCAATATGCTCACGGTAATCAACCTATACAGCATATGATTTACCTGTATAATTATGCAGGAGCACCTTGGAAAACTCAATATTGGGCTCGTGAGACAATGAATAGAATGTACATGCCTACTCCAGATGGATATTGTGGTGATGAGGACAATGGACAAACTTCAGCCTGGTATGTATTTTCAGCAATGGGATTCTATCCGGTTGCTCCTGCTACTGACGAGTATGTTTTAGGAGCGCCATTATTCAAAAAAATAACGCTTAAGCTTGAAAATGGAAAAGAACTCATAATTAACGCTCTAGAAAATAGTAATACAAACCGTTATATTGAAGTAATGAAAGTAAATGGAAAAACCTATACTAAAAATTGGTTAAGCCATGAGGCTATTCAAAATGGCATGACTATAGATTATGAAATGAGTGAAGAACCCAACACTATCCGCGGAACTAATAAATCCTCATTTCCATATTCGCTTTCTAATGAAGATTAAAAATTTCTTACCCTAAATTAATGACTCAGATAAAATTTAAAAAAATAATCGCCACCGCAAGCTTACTTGCGGTTGGTGTTTTTAATGTCGCGTACGCTCAGGAAGATTTGGCACGTTATGTAGATCCTTTAATAGGTACTGCGAAAATGGGTCACACCTACCCCGGTGCAACTGTACCCTTTGGAAGTGTACAATTAAGTCCAGATACAGACACTATACCCTATGCTGTAAACGGGCGGTATAACCCTGATGTATATAAATATTGTGCAGGCTATAAATACGATGACAAAACCATTGTAGGATTTAGTCATACACACTTTAGTGGTACAGGACACTCAGATCTTGGAGATCTTCTAGTAATGCCTACTGTTGGAACATTACAATTAAATCCCGGAACTGCCGCAAATCCAGACATGGGTTATCGCTCTCGTTTTTCGCACGAGGAAGAAAAAGCTACAGCCGGCTACTATGCAGTGAATCTTAAAGATTATAATATTAAGGCCGAACTTACTGCCTCTACGCGAGTTGGAATGCATAAATACACTTTTCCAAAAAGTACAGAGGCACATATTATTCTGGACCTGAAAGCCGGGATTTATAACTATGATGGTAAAAATGTATGGACGTTTGTTCGTGTAGAGAATGATTCTACAATTACCGGTTACAGACAAACCAGTGGCTGGGCTCGTACTCGTAAAGTATATTTTGCAATGAGCTTTAGTAAAGCTTTTAAAAGCTATGGCCAAGAAAAACAAAAAGATCAAGTTTATCGTGGCTTCTGGGGGCGTTTTGACCAGAATCATAATTTCCCAGAAATGGCTGGAAAAGATTTACGTCTCTATTTTGATTTTGATACTGAAGAAGGGGAAGCCATTAATGTTAAGATGGCATTATCTCCAGTAAGTACAGATGGTGCTTTAAACAATATGAAAACTGAAATACCTGGCTGGGATTTTGAATCTGTAAAGCAAAAAGCACGTGATGCCTGGAATCAGGAGCTGAATAAAATTACTGTTGAAACCTTAAAGGAATCAGACAAAGTAAATTTATATACTGCAATGTATCATGCATTCTTGGGTCCTACTGTTTATATGGATGTTGATGGTAAATATATGGGGCTGGATCGCAATATTCATCAGGCAGAGGGCTTTACAAACTACACCAGTTTTTCGCTTTGGGATACGTATAGAGCTTTACATCCCTTATTTAATGTACTACAGCCTCAACGAAATCAAGATATGATTCAATCTATGCTGGTACATCAAGAGCAGAGTGTTCACCATATGCTTCCTATCTGGTCACATTATGCTAATGAAAACTGGTGTATGATAGGCTACCATAGTGTTTCTGTCATTGCTGATGCAATAGTAAAAGGCAATGCAGACTTTGATCAGAATGCAGCTCTAGATGCTTGCGTTCAAACCGCCAGAACCCGCTATTTTGATGGTATTGGTGACTATATAGATATGCAATATGTTCCTGAAGATAAAAGTGGCGCTTCAGTATCCAAAACTTTGGAATACGCCTATGATGACTGGGCGATTGCGCAAGCTGCACAAAAATTAGGACGGCAAGAAATTTACGATGAATTTATAGAGCGTTCTACTTATTACAAGAATGTTTATGATGCAAAAATCGGTTTTATGCGTCCTAAACTTAGCGATGGCACATTTAAAAAAGATTTTGATGCGCTCAATACTCACGGGCAGGGTTTCATTGAAGGTAACAGTTGGAATTACAGTTTGTATGTTCCTCACGATCCTGCATCGTTAATAGATATGATGGGCGGAAAAGAAAAATTCAGTATACATCTAGATTCGTTATTTACTATGCATTTGCCAGATAAGTATTTTGAAAATACCGAAGACATCTCACGCGAAGGAATCATAGGTAACTATGTTCATGGAAATGAGCCATCACATCACGTTGCTTATATGTATAACTGGACTAATGATGCCTACAAAGCTCAGGATAAAATTAGAATGATTTTAAAAGATAAATACCAGACAGGTAATGATGGGTTAAGTGGAAACGATGATTTTGGACAAATGAGCGCTTGGTATTTATTTAGCAGTTTAGGATTCTATCCTGTTGCCCCTGGATCTGTAGATTATGCTTTGGGAAGTCCGGCGATTGAGGAAGCGAGCTTGCATTTAGACAATGGTAATACCTTTACTGTCGAAGCTAAAAACCAATCTGATAAAAATGTGTATGTGCGCAAAGTAGAACTTAACGGTGTACTTCTTAAAAAGCCGTTTATCACTCACGATCAGGTTATGAATGGTGGTAAGCTCACTTTTTATATGAGTAGCAAACCAAATAAAAATCTTTATAATTAATCTAATAGTATTCAGAAGAAATCCAAATTACTTAAACTCTTTTGATTTAGACAAAAAAAGCCAGCTCGATGAGCTGGCTTTTTTTAATCTATTTGAGATGGAATAAGTTCTGAATACATATTGGTTTTATCGAGAAAATCTAGTGCTAAAGCATAAGCTCCCAAACATATAGCTGTACTAGTACCTAATTTTGAAACCGCTATTGCTATGCGTTTTTCCTGACTATAGAATGCCTTTTTAGTACTAAACGGTATTACTACTTCGGTTTCAGAATTCTTTAAAAAATCCTGAAGTCCGTTATCTGTATCTATATTGTAAATGGTCGCAATAGTTCTAGGCATTGCGTTATTATCAAGATCGTAAATAGATCCCGAAAGATGTTCTATAATTTTTGGTATTATAAATTGAGAGGCTCCTGCAATACCTCCTCCAATAACAATCTGTCCATCAAATAATGCTAATATATTTGCCAAAGACTCACCAATAGCTACTCCCATTTCCTCAAAAGCAAGTATTGCCGCTTGTTGATCTCCTTCTTTCTCACCTGTTGCAATACTATAAATTTCAAGTGGAGTTAATAGATCTTTAGATTGAGAATGTTTAGCATAAACTCGCTGAATAGCTCTTATACTCACACTCTCTTCCACTACTGTTTGAGGTTCTATATAATTACGGGTTAACCATACCTCACCAGCTGCAGAATTATCTCCTAAACAAATTTGATTATTTATTACAAGGCCACCACCAAATCCTGTACCTAGTGTAATTCCTATCAGATTTTTATACGTACGTACAAGACCTGCATCTGCCATTTTTTTATTCAAAAAGGGAAGTATTCCGGCTACCGCTTCACCATATGCAAAAAGATCTCCATCATTATTAATTAGGGTAGGAATCTTAAAAATTTCTTCAAGCATTGGGCCCAGAGCAACTCCTCCATTGAAGGCGGGTAGATTGACAAGATTACCAATAACGCCATTTTTATAATCTGCAGGACCAGGAAAAGCAAAACTAATAGCTTCAGGGTTTTGACCTTTGAGACTTTTTTTTACTTGATTAAAACCATTAATTATGATTTTTAGACAAGCTTCTAAATTATCTGAATAAGAAGGTAAATTAATGGGTTTGATAATTTCTTTACCTGCTTGGAATGCTGTAAAAACAAAATTTGTTCCTCCCGCATCTAAAGTCATTACAATCCTATCGTCTTCGTAAATATTTTTCATATATCGTATTGGCACTTCTAATACAACCTTCAATTTGTCTGCAAAAATAAACTAACTAAAAGGTTTTACTATGAATAAATTAATCATATTTAGTTGGATTTCATCTAAAAGACATCTAATTAATCTATACTATTCTTTGAACTTTTCAATAAAATCTATTAATAAAGGAAATGCTGGAGAGGTCATATTATGTCCATAACCCTGCATTTCATAGTGTTTTATTTTTTCCTGACCGGCAACTTTCATCATCCTATAGAAATAAGCATTTTCTTCATATCTCCCTAACATTTCTAGTTCTCGGTCTCCTGTAATTAATAAGGTAGGTGGTGCATCTTTACGTACATAATATAATGGAGCAAATTCATCTATAATAGGCTGTTCTCCAGGAATTCCACGTTCTGCACGTATAGTAAAATGTGTAATTGTATGACCACTAAACGGTATTAAACCAGCCACCTTATTTGCGTCTATTTCGTATGATTTTAAACGTGATTTATCCATCACAGACATTAAAGCCAAATAACCACCAGCAGAATGCCCAGAAACAAAAATTGATTTGGAATTGCCATTATACCGTGCGATGTTCTCAAAAACCCAGGCTATTGCAGCAGTCGCATCATCAATACTGGTTGCCGCTTTTACTTGTGGAGACAAGCGATAACCAACCCCTACAATACAATACCCTTTATCTTTTAAAGCTTGCGGAATTTCTTTAGATCCGCCGGTTAAGCCACCTCCGTGAAACCAAATGATGACAGGAACATCTTTCTTTCGCGTAGGCCAGTAAATATCAAGACGACATTGTGCTCTCTGATATGCTGTCAAACCTGATTCATTAGTGGGATAATAACTTATATTTTCTTCAATCTTATAATTGAGCTCTTGAGCGAAAAAATTAATACTAGTAATTATAATAAGAAATAATGTAAAATAAACTCTCATATTAAGATGGCTTTCTCGATTCTATAAATAGCTGAATATTACCCACAAAAGTTACCCGTTAAAAACTAGCATAAACAGCATTATTTTGTATCTAATATCAATTTACCACCTGCAATAAGTTGCTCCTGACTTAAAAAATACGTTGTTACCGGTAGTTTATTTAATTCTATATTTTTCAATTTTCTGGAAGTTCCTTTTTTTGAAATTTCTAAAGATTTTTCTCCAAGATTCCATTTGACTTTATCAAAAATTGGAAGGGAAACAAGGTATTTGTTATCTGCTGGGGATAACGGATATAGTCCTGCAGCTGCAAAAACATACCACGCACTCATTTCTCCTGCATCATCCATTCCGCTTAAAGCCAATCCTTCTGAACCTACTCCGTAATAATTGTGCAACAACTCATCAATAATTTCCTGAGATTTATAGGGTTTATTTATAAAATAATAGGCATAGGGAGCCTCATGATCAGGTTGATTTCCGTGGCAATACTGTCCCATAAATCCACTTACATTGCGAGCGATATGATTGGGATTCCAAGGGAGGGTAAATAACGAATCAAGCTTTTGTTCAAATGCTTGATCATTTTCATATAGATTTACTAATCCGGACATATCGTGTGGTACATAAAATGACAATTGCCACGCATTTGCCTCACGATACATATATTCATAATAGGGATATTCTGAATCAAACGGACTAATAAACGATCCATCTGCTAATTTACCGCGCATAAAATGCGTTTTTGGATCGTAAACATTTTTATAATTCATAGATCTTTTTTCAAGATCTTCCGCGTGTTCAAAATCTTGCAAATCCCTTGCTAAAATGGCCAAACTATGATCATCTAGAGCATATTCTAAAGTTTTAGAAACTCCGGCTTTTGCCTTGGTTTCGGTATTTGGATTTTTAACATCAGGATCTGAAATAAATCCTTTTTCTATATATTCTAAGATAAAAGGGCGCGTTCCACCTTCTTTATACGCATTATTTAAAAGCAATTCGTAAGCCTTTTTTACATTAAAATTCTGAATACCTTTACCGTACGCCTGTGCTATGAATGGGGCGGCGTGATCACCGTGAAAAAAAGTTGGCATAAAACCAGTATTTGAGCCGCGCTCGATCATAGACTGAATAATATCTCCTACCGTCTCTGGTGATAATAAACTTAATAAAACTAATTTATTACGATAAGTATCCCACAATGATGGATTTGTATAAAAACGAAATCCTTTATTTTGTATTTGCCCCTGCTCATCTGTAAAATCACCATTAACATCACTGCGTAAAGCCGGCCACTGCATACTGCGATACAATGAGGAATAAAAAAGCTCCTTTTCCCGTTCTGTACCTCCAGTTACTTCAATTTTAGATAACAGTTTTTCCCAAACTGAAATTCCTTCTTTCTGAATAGTTTCAAAATTTTTATTTCCTATCTCTTCCTTCAGATTATTTTTAGCATTCGCTGAACTTACAAAGGACAGACCTATTTTAAGGGTTACAACCGAATTTTTAGCATCTAAAGTTAGTAAAGTATAGCCTTTTGATTCATTAGGATCTACCGTCTCTAAGTTAATAATCTGTTCGCTCAATTGAACTGAAAAATAAACCTTATCGCCCCCTGTACGCTGAAATCCTTCTAAAGTATTTTTACCTGTTTTTAGTATTTCCCATTCATCTACATTGTTATTTGCCCTGCCTAAATCAAAGAGAATTTTAGGTACTGCATTTTGCTTAAATGTGTATTCATGAAATCCAGCTCGCAAACTTGATGTTACCCGCACCCCCACTTCGTAATCTTTTAAATATACCGAATAATATGCCGGTGAAGCGGCTTCCGTATTTTTATCAAAACCAGATTTAAAAGGAAAATCAGCATCTGAGGATACTGGGAGAATAGGAATGTGACATAAATTCCAATGACCTTTGTTTGTGTGTGTAAATCCTATAATTTCTGAATCCTCATACTCATATCCCGCACCACTGCCATATTGCGTTATAGGACTCAATTGAACCATTGCATTAGGTAATGTAGAACCGGGATAAGTTAAACCCGCCCAGACACGCCAGTCTTTGGGCGGAGTATAACCTATAAAAGCAGGATCGGTTAATGGAGCGGTACCTATAAATGGATTGACATAGGCAACTAACTCCTTTGAGTCATCAATTGTTGTAGAAATACCAGAATCTTCAATTGATTTCATCTTACACGATCCTAATAAACATCCTAAACTAAGACCAAGTACAGTTACTAAAGCAGAATGTGTTCTCATAATTCATTATTATATAGATTTATCCTAGAAGCTCTGGGCGCTCTTGATAGGTCTTCCAAAGCAATTCACCAAATAGCGTATTTGCCCAGGCAAACCACGAGCGAGAAAAATCTTTAGGGTTATTTTTGTTAAACGACTCGTGCATGAATCCAGTATTACCGTGTGTTGCTTTGAGCATTTCAATACAATCCTTTATTTCAGAATCTCTGGTACTAGTGAGTCCGCGCATGGTTATAGACATTGGCCAAACCATATCCATCCCAACGTGAGGACCACCTATACCTTCAGCGGCAGTTCCTTTAAAGAAAAACGGATTGTCTAGCGACCAAATAAAGTTTCTTGTATTTTGATAAATAGGATCATCTATATTAATCGCATCGAGATACGGAAGTGAAAGTAAACTAGGTACATTAGCATCATCCATCATTAAATGATTTCCAAAACCATCTGTTTCAAATGCATAAATTTTCCCATATTTTTCGTGCTCGGTGACACCATATTTTTTGATAGCCTGCTCAACTTCAACAGCTAAAGCCTTAAGTTCGCTCGCCAGTGCTTTATCACCTTTAAGTTCATCGATCATTTCCGCAGCTTGATTTAAACTAACCACTGCAAAAAAGTTAGATGGTATTAAAAAAGAGTAAACCGTAGAATCATCACTAGGTCTAAAAGCACTACAGATTAACCCTACCGGCTTTACAGGATAACCCTTTCCATTTAAAAAACGAGTATCTGTGCCTTTTGCAGTTACACGACCAAAAGAATACGGATTAGTACCATTTTTCTCCTGTTGATCTTTAAATGTTTTAAGAATGGTTTTTATGGCTTCAACCCAATTTTTATCAAATGGTGCTGTATCACCTGTAGTTTTCCAATAATTATAAGCTAATCGTATGGGGTAACACAAAGAATCTATTTCCCATTTACGTTCATGAACTCCCGGAAGCATATCTGTGTTATCTGAAGTCCACTCCCCTTTCTTTTGAGGATCATCATAAAATGCATTTGCATAGGGATCTTTTAAAATTTGACGTGTTTGGCGATTAACAACTCCAGCTATGAGCTTTTTTAAATCTTTATCTTGATCAGCAAACTGCATATATGGCCATACTTGAGCAGAACTATCTCGCAACCACATGGCATCAATATCTCCGGTAATTACATACGTATCTGGCTGACCTTTATAAGTACTGTAAGTTACAGTGGTATCTAGTGTATTTGGGAAGCAATTATTAAATAACCATGCCAGCTCTTCATCATCGACGTGTTTAGAAAATTGCTTGATCGCATTTTCTATAGCCTTACTTTCAAAATTGCGTTGCCCTTGAGGCACACGTACTGTTGGGAATTTTTTAAGTATTGTCCCCGCAAAAACTTGTGTTGGATCTATAAGTGTCAACCCTCCAGCAAGGGCTGTATTTTGTAAAAATTTTCTTCTTTGCATATTATTAAAGCATATTTATCAAAGATTGCTTTCCTATGTGTCTTATACAGAATAGCATATAGTGAATTGATCTTATTTAAGTAAAAATAAGTAAAACGTTTTAGTTATTCTATTAACATTCAATAAAAAACCGTTTGTATTATTAAGAATAAGCCACCTAGTAATTTAAAATAGGTGGCTTTATCTGTCATTTGTAGTATCGAAGTTTAGTTATTTAAAAATAAACGCTTACTTTAATTAAAATGGTAGAAGAAACAGTCTCCATTCTGTCATTTGAAACAGGCTACTTCCCCCGTTGCTTAAAACATTTAATCTGTAATATTTATAAGCGGTATTATTATCAAAATAAAATTCACGAGTTTCTGTACGATCAGCGAATTTGAAATCTGTTCTGCTATCTAATGTGGTCCAGTTTGTACCATCTTGAGAACCTTGTATTTCCCAAGCTTTAGGATCTCTATCAGGAGCATCGTTCCCAGAGGTAAATGAATAATATCCTGCAATGACTGGACTTGGAAATTCTAGATTAACCCAAAAAGGTGTTACAAACCCTGACAAAAATTTAGTACTAGAGTCTCCATCTATAAGCTTTGTAGAACCCTCAGCTCCATCAGGTCCGCCGCTATACTCTCTATTAACAGAAATTGAACTTTGATCTGTAATATCAACGGGTGGACCAGCTATCACTTTTATAATAGTAGAAGCCGTAAGTGTGTTATCATCGGCTGCTGTTATATGCAAAGTAGTCTCTCCAGAACCGGTAGCAGTTAATGTTACTGATTTATCATCGTTTTGTACTAAATCTGCAACACTAGGATCGTCAACTTCCCAAATATAGTCACGCTGAGGAACTACATTAGGTTCAAAAGTTGCCACAATATCAAGTGAATTACCTGATTCTAATAAGATAATATCGTAATTATCAAGATTTACACCGGTTTCTACAATGTCCTCAAATACCCGTCTTCCTTCACAAGCTGAAAACGTAAAGAGTATAACAAGTATTGAGAGTTTTAATGAGTTTAAAATTGTTTTCATAATATACTGTTTAATATCCTGGATTTTGAACAAGATTTGGATTAGCCTGTAATTGTCTATAAGGAATAGGATAAAGTGTTAGATTCGCATCACCAGATGGTTCATGATCCCACCAAGAATTTGTAGTGAATGCACCAAATCGTATAAGATCTGTACGACGCATTCCTTCAAAAATAAACTCTCTACCTCGCTCTGCAAGTAGCTCACTCATAGTAAGTGATGTAGTTGTGTATGCCTCTGTAGCCCAATCATCTTCAGTAAAATAACGTTTTTTACTCGCATTAATTAGATCTACAGATGCTTGGGTAGCATTCCCATTATTTAAACGCATTAATGCTTCAGCTTTATTGAAGTAAATTTCAGTAAGTCTGTAGACCACATAATCTCCTTCTAGATAATTAGGATCGTCCTGAGTTCCTGATCTATACTTATTAAAACGTGCTCCGCTATTTTCCTCTCCATCTGTCATAGAGCCTTCACCCGTTTGACCTTCTGTATTTCTTCTAATATTATTTACATATATAAAAGGTTCTCCATTGTACTCTTCAGATCCTAAAATAGGTTCATCTGTGCCATACTTATATTGAGGCCCAAATAAGAACCACTCTTGCTTACGAATGTCGTTTTCTTTAAAGGCATTATAAGCAGTAGGAACAACCACAAAAGCATTATTACCGCTATAATTTACATCAAGAGCTGCAGTCATATTAGAAAAGCCCATGTAGAATGATCTCCAGTCGTATCCAAAATCATTTTTACGGCTAAATGGGAATTGAAATATGTTTTCTGGAGAGTCTTCATTAGTATTATTAAAAGGTCCAACAGGATCCTGATCTAATGATATATTTCCTGTAAGTGATCCACCGTCACCACTTATAACTTTATCAGAATAAACTATACACTCCTCCCAACGTGGTGTACCAGACCATACTTCTGCATTGAGGTAAAGCTCAGATAGTATTGAATATCCTACAGCTCTACTCATACGACCTATTAATTTAGGTGATAGAGGTTGTAATTTTTCGACATTCTCAAGTAATTCTTGTTCTATAAAGGCAAAAACTTCTTCTCTTGATGACGTTGCAGGGTTGTTAGGTTCACCTACTGTAGTTACAATAGGAACATTTCCCCACATATCCATTATTTTCATATAATGGTAAGCTCTCAAAACTTTTGCCTCAGCAACAATAGATGCTAATCGCTCTGGTGTTACGCCAATAGCAGCCGCATCAACAGCTTCAATACTTTCAATTGCAGTATTTACAAATCCAAGACCGGTCCACATTAATCTCCATGCACTATTTAAGCGCCCTTCTTGTTCTGTCCAAGTATGGTAGTGTTGTCTTATATGATCTGCATTATCATAGCCGTGTCTACCTTTTTGAGGCCAGGCGGTTTGATCTGCAGAAAGTTCATTGTGATAATAATATCCATTTTGACCAGACCAGGCAAGCCAAGCTTGCATATGTGTGAATGGCCTTAAATTTGCCTGAACTAACTCTAATTCGGTTTTATAAAAATTGGATTCTGATAGTTCAGAATAGGTTGTTTCTTCTAGATCTGTACATCCAATGGTCATTAAAAACCCCATTGCACAGATAACTTTCTGGAATAAGTTTATCTTTTTCATTTCTCTAATATTAAAAGTTAACATTTACACCTGCAGTTACAGTAATTGTGCGTGGGTAGAAATTCCTATCATCTATTCCGGGATACAATCCTGTATCCTGTACTTCAGGATCACGGCCTGTGTATCCTGTAAAAGTTGCAAGGTTTCTAGCACTACCAAAAATGCGCAGGGCACTAAATAAACTGGTATCTTTAAGATTAAAATTATATCCTAAAGTCAAGTTATCAAGCTTTACAAAATCACCTTTCTCGAGATAATAATCAGAATATTGAGGTGCTTCTGTGATATTGCTATACTTCCCTAAGGCAGAGGTAAGTACATTACCTGGCAATAAGCTTGGGTTACCGTAGAATAAATCAACTGTATTTAAGATGTCATATTTAAACTTCCCACGTAGTAAAACGGTAAGGTCAAAATTCTTATATCTAAAAGTGTTTGTTAGCGAAGCATAATACTTTGGCAGACCATTCCCAATTATTGATTTATCTTCTTCAGCCATATCACTAGCTCTCCCAATGGTTCCATCTGCTTTATGAAATAACCATTTGCCATCTACTGTAAAACCAGCAAATCGTTTTCCATAAAAATTACCGATGGGTCCACCTTCAGTATTTCTTATAGCATCTCCTAAATTACCTGGGTTTCCAATGTTACCGCCATACAGTTCACTTACTGAAAATATTTGATTAGATAGGGTGGTAAGTTCATTGTTTTGATAACTTCCTACAAAATCAATATTCCATTTAAATTCTCCTTTATCAAGTGCTCTGTAACTAAGAGCCAGTTCAAGACCATTATTAGTAATGTTACCCACGTTTGTATAAATACTTCCTTGCACAAATGGGGGCTGAGGAACATCATAGCTTAATAATAAGTCTTCGGTGCGACGGGTATAGTAATCGATAGAACCGCTAAGTTTGTTATACCAAAATCCAAAATCTAGACCTATGTTAAATTCTTTTTTAGTCTCCCATTTTAAATCCGGATTTGGGTTTTTAACCGGCCCATAGGTTTGATAATAAGTCGCTCCATCCGCTCCATCAAGAAATACTGGGTATTTACCTCCGGTTCCTAACGTAACTATTGATTGATAATTAGGAATTCCCTGATTACCCGTAATACCGTAACCGGCTCTCAGTTTTAAATTATTTAACCAGTCAACATCTTCAATAAAAGGTTCGTCAGATATTAACCAAGCCCCAGATATTGCCGGGAAACTAGCCCATTTATTGTTAGACCCAAAACGAGAAGAACCCTCGTGTCGTACAGAGGCTTGTAAAAAGTAACGATCTAAGTAGTTATAACTAAGTCGGGTAAAATAAGCTATAAGTGTATTATCTTCTTTAAAACTAGAAAGATTAGGTCGCGGTAAATCTGTATCTGTGATGGCGTTACCTGCACCAAAATTCCAGTCTTCAAAACCATCTGTTGTAAAACCACTGTTATCCATTGATGAGTTCTCTGTGGTAGAATACTGATAACTATAACCTCCTAAAAGTTCAAAACTATTATCTCCTAGATCCTTTGAAAAAGTTATTGTGGGCTCTATTGTTTGTGTAAAGTCAAGATGATTACCCTTGTAAGCGTAACCGGTTCCAAAATATGGACTACCTGTATTATATTGCTGATAATCTTGTGTAGAGCGGTAGAAACGATCATTATAAGAGTTTCTCTGATACGACCCAAAGACAGAAGCTACTAAACCCGGTGTAACTTCGTATGCTAATTTAACATCTCCAGAAAAAGTAAGTTGTTTTCTTTGGTTGAAACGATTTGCATACTCAGAAAATGGATTGTAACCATTTTCAGGTTGATAGAATCCGTAGCGTCCTTGGTTAAATAACTCTCCTTCTTCTGAAGTATTAAACGGTGCGTATATGGGTGCGGTAGGGTTCCAGTCTGTTACAATCCCAAATTGTCCACCTCCTAAAAGATTTGCGTCATTTACGTTAACTACAACACTTGAAGCAAAAGTCAACTTATCATCAAGTCCTTTTTGGTTAAAGCTTGCGCGCACACCAAATTCTTCTCGGCCATTTTCAAGAGCGATTCCTTGTGAGTCTTTATAATACAATGAAGCTCTGTAGTTACTGTTTTCACTACCTCCAGATGCAATAAAGTTATGATATTGAGTTAAATTTGAGTTATTTATCAATTCATCAAAAATATCTGTAGAAGCTCCTAGATCATTATTTTCACTTATTATACCATCGGCAATTGCTGCTCTAAACTGATCAGCCGATAGAAAATCTGGCTTACTATTTACATAATCTCGAGATACAAACGTAGAGTAGTTGAATGTGCTTGTACCCTTCTTTCCTTTTTTAGTTGTAATTAATATCACACCATTAGTACCTCGTGTTCCATAAATTGCCGCAGCAGCTCCATCTTTTAAAACATCAAATGACTCAATATCATTTTGCTGAAGTAAGTCAAGATTACCACCAGGAATTCCATCTATTACTATTAGTGGTGATGTAGATCCGGTTATCGATGTGACACCCCTAAGTTGTATAGAAGTTCCTCCATTAGGATTATTACCACCAGCTCTTGTAATTTGAAGACCGGCAACCTTACCTTGAATTAACTCAACTGGAGAGGAAACTACCCCTTGATTAAAATCATCGGTTTCTACTTTAGTCACAGCCGTAGATACCGCTCTACGTTCTTGTGAACCATAACCAATTAAAACCACTTCCTCAAGTGACTCTTCACTAGACTCCATGGTTACTGTAAATGAATCTTGCGAGCCTATAACTTTTTCTAAGTTATCCATTCCTACATAAGAGAAAACCAATACTGCATTGTTTCCACTTACATCAATGCTAAAATTACCATCAAAGTCTGTTGCTACTCCGTTTGAAGTGCCTTTTTCCTGAACCGTAACCCCCGGCAAAGGCATTCCGCTGGGATCATTTACTGTTCCCGTAACAGTTTTTCCACTTTGCGCATTCACGGTATGTATAGAAGTCATACCTAACGCAAAGAAAAAAACCAGAATAAGTTTTCTAAAGTTCTTGTCCATAATTGTTTAGTTTCCGGAATATTTAATTCCAATTTGTAACATTAGTTTTATCAAAAAATACGCAAACGTTAAAGTAAAACGTTTTAGCAATTTTAATAAAACCTTTTAGTATAATTGTCACAAAATATTGAAATTTTGATAAATTAACATAAATAGTACCTTTTTACCTTTTTTATACGGTCACAAAAAACTCATTAATCACAGTTAATATTATAATCTTATTAATATGCAAATAAAAGAATCATCTAAAATGTATGATGTCATAATCGTTGGGTCTGGTGCAGGCGGCGGAATGGCTACTAAAGTACTCGCAGATGCCGGTCTCAAAATAGCGGTAGTTGAGGCAGGACCCTATTTTGATCCTGCTGCTCCGGAACAACGCACACAGCTTAAATGGCCTTATGAATCACCACGACGTGGAGCTTCTAACAGAAGACCCTTTGGTGATTTTGACAGTGCTTACGGGGGATGGGACATTGAAGGTGAACCCTACACACAAAAAGATGATACACGATTTGACTGGTTTAGATCTAGAATGTTAGGTGGTCGTACAAATCACTGGGGGCGCATTTCTTTGCGTTTTGGTGAGCGTGATTTTAAACATAAAAGCTATGACGGTCACGGGGATGACTGGCCAATAGGGTATGAAGATGTGAAGCCTTATTATGATAAAGTAGATAAATTAATTGGTGTATTTGGATCTAAAGAGAATTTTGAAAACGAACCTAATGGTTTTTTTCTTCCTCCTCCAAAACCTAGATTACACGAACTTTTCTATATAAAAGGAGCTCGCAAGTCAAATATTCCGGTAATACCTTCCCGTATGTCTATGCTCACTAAAAAAATTAACGATGACCGGGGTATATGCTTTTATTGCGGTCAATGTTCTCGTGCATGTTCTGTCTATGCTGATTTTTCTTCGGGGACTTGTCTAATTTTTCCTGCACAAAAAAATGGAGGTCAGATTGATCTGTTTACTAATGCGATGGTTCGTGAGGTGACTACCAATACTGAAGGTAAAGCTACTGGAGTTTCTTACATCAATAAAGAAGACAGAAAAGAATACAAGTTAAAAGGACGAGTTGTGGTTCTTGCAGCTTCGGCTTGTAGTTCAGCTCGTATTCTTCTTAATTCTAAGAGTGAACAGCATCCTAATGGCTTAGGAAATAGTAGTGATCATGTAGGAAAATATTTGCACGATTCTACCGGAGCAAGTCGTTCTGCTTTTATTCCAGAATTGATGAATAGAGATACTTACAACGAAGATGGCGTAGGTGGTATGCACGTGTATACACCATGGTGGGGTGATAATAAAAAACTAAATTTCCCTAGAGGTTACCACATCGAAGTCTGGGGCGGCCTGGGAATGCCGAGTTATGGATTTGGCTTTAATCCTAATGATCTTAACAGGTTCTTTAACCAGAAAGTGGGTGGATACGGTAATAGTTTGAGATCTGATATCAAAAAATATTATGGTTCTACCATAGGTATGGCAGGTCGCGGAGAATCTATTGCTATGAAAGATAATTATTGCGAAATAGATCCTACTACCGTTGATGCATTTGGTATTCCGGTACTACGTTTCAATTATAAATGGTCTGAATATGAGGTAAATCAAGCCAAACATATGAATGATACTTTTGAAGAAATTGTACACAATATGGGAGGTACTCTCCTGCAAAATGCACCCTCAAAAGAATCTAACTATGGTTTAGAAAATCCAGGACGCATAATTCACGAAGTTGGAACCACACGAATGGGTAATGACCCGGCAACTTCTGTAGTAAATAAATTTCAACAGTTGCACGATGTAGATAATGTTTTTATTGTTGATGCAGGACCGTTTGTATCACAAGCAGATAAAAATCCTACCTGGACAATTTTAGCACTTTCGTGGAGAGCTTCAGATTACATTATCGAACAATTAAAACAACAAAATATTTAAATCATGGATAGAAGAGATAGTTTAAAATCTATGTTTTTAGGTTCTCTTGGAACCGGACTTATGTTATCTGGATGTACTACTGATATAGCACCACCAGATCCTCAAATTGCAAAAGCTGCTGATAACTATTTTGGGAGAACTCCTGAAGAATTAAAGCTTATTGAAGAACTCAATGAGGATCAATTTTTTAACACGCATGAAATGGAAACTTTAGAAACACTTTGTGCGCTAATTTTACCGGCAAATGAAAATTATGGAAGTGCCACAGATGCAGGTGTCCCTGCATTTATTGAGTTTATAGTAAAAGATATGCCCTATTATCAAACCCCAATTCGAGGTGGATTAATGTGGCTTGATCATACTGCTAACACAAAATTTAATGCAGAATTTAAAGAAACTCCCGAAGGAAATCAAAAGATTATTTTAGATAGCATTGCATACCCCAATCGGGATAAACCGGGCTGGGAACAGCCTTTGGAGATTCAGTTTTTTACAACGATGCGTAACCTCACAATGACCGGTTATTACACTTCAAAAATGGGTCTAGAAGATTTAGGGTATAAAGGAAATCAACCCAATATTTGGGATGGTGTTCCTGAAGAGGTGCTTCAAAAACATGGGGTTAGTTATGATCCTGAGTGGATTAAAAAATGTATTAATCAAGATGAACGTGGCGTTATCGCAGAATGGGATGAAGATGGTAATTTATTAACTTAAATTAAGTTCTAATAAAAAAAGTAAAATGTAGTCGCTAAGTGATTATTCGCTCGCATTTAGGATAATAAGCACTTCATATTTAAAATTTACGAAGAATATTAAATATGAGATGCCACTGGGATTGGTTCAACTTAAACACCTCCAATTAATTATAAAAATCAGCTAAGTAATATAACTGATCAATATCTTTGACTTAATTTTATTTAATGGAAAAGATTGCAGTTATTGGGGGTTTAGGAACCTTGTCAGGTGGTGATTTACTACTAAAATTACTTAAAAATAAAGAAGTACTCAAAAACCAGTCTAAGTATTACTTTTCATTTGAACAACAACCTTATAAAAAAATGGATGTTCCTTTGTATCATGAAAATGATATAAAATCGAGAAAATTCTATGCTTTTTCTATTTGTAAAAGTTTTGAACAAAAAGAATTTTCTAAAATCTTGTTACCTTGTTTTGCAAGTCATTCTTTTCTAAACGAGTTACAGGAAGAGGTTTCACTTCCTATTGTCAATATGTTTGAAGCGCTTTCTTACTATTTAAAACTAAATTATAAGAAGGGTTCAAAAATAGGCATACTAACATCAGATTTTGTCAAAAACTTACCACTCATAACTACTTATTTTGAGGATTATGAGCTTGTCTTTCCTCAAAATCAAACTGCATTGATGGATGCTATTTATGGTACTTACGGTATTAAAAATGGCTATCTCGATGGCCTACCTTTAGAATATATCTATGAGGAATGCAACCAATTACTTCAAGCTGATTGCGATGTGATTTTGCCATGTATAACAGAGTTATCATTAATTACAAACCAACTTTGGAAAAGGGGAATTTCAATCATAGATGTGAACCAGGTTTATGCAGATTACGCCTTAAGCACATCAGCTTCAATTTCAACACCGCCATTTAAACTTGGTATTGTGGGTGGAGTCGGACCTACTGCTACGGTAGATTTTATGAACAAAGTGATTCTAAATACACCTGCCCATAAAGATCAGGATCATATAAAAATGATTGTAGATCAAAATCCCCAAATTCCAGATAGAACTGCAAACTTAATTCATAATGAAACAGATCCTACAATCGCTCTATTTTCAACTTGTAAACGGCTCGAAGCAGCCGGCGTTAATGCGATTGCCATTCCGTGTAATACTGCACACGCGTATGTAAAAGCTATACAGAGCCATCTCAAAACTCCTATCATTAATATGCTTTCGGTAACAGCATCGCATATATTAGAAAACTTCGGAAACAACGTTGTTGTAGGTTTACTAGCTACCTCAGGAACTGTTGCGAGCCGAGTTTATCATCATGTTTTAAACGAATTTGGTTTTGATGTTTTAATTCCTGATGAAACGCATCAAGATCTCGTTATGGAAAGTATTTACGGAAAAGAGGGTGTAAAAGCGGGTTTTGTAACCGGCAATGCAAAGAATAACATTTTGGAGGCAGCAAATTATCTAATTACGCAGGGTGCAGATATACTCATTTTGGGATGTACAGAATTACCACTACTCTTTCCTTTAGAAAAGGAACTTGGTCATCATGCAAAAACTGCGAAACTTATTGATCCTACTTTAATTTTAGCAAAAGAAATTATCACCTTGTCAAAAGGTAGCACACAGTTATCCAATTAAAACACGCATTGGTATATTTATTGCACCTTCGCCGTTTATGGGCAAGATAAATAATGATAATGGCTTTGTAACAGTTAGCGGAGCACGACAAAATAACCTTAAAGATGTTTCTCTTAAAATACCACGGAATGCGCTCGTAGTATTCACAGGAATATCTGGATCCGGAAAATCATCATTGGCTTTTGGTACTTTATATGCTGAAGCACAACGCCGTTATCTTGAGTCTGTTTCTCCTTATGCCCGCAGACTTTTTAATCAGATGCCCATTCCCGAAGTAGATTCTATAGAAGGCTTACCTCCTGCTGTAGCCCTACAACAGCACCGAAGCTCGGGGAGCAATCGCTCTTCTGTAGGATCTGTTACAACGCTATCAAATCTGCTGCGTATGCTGTACTCGCGAGCGGGAGATTATCCCAAAGGACAATCTATTTTGTATGCAGATTCTTTTTCAACAAATACGCCTGAGGGTGCTTGTCCTGAGTGTCACGGTTTAGGGAGTGTTTATGAAGTTACAGAAAAGAGTCTGGTTCCAGACGATACATTAAGCATTAGAGAGCGCGCTATCGATGCCTGGCCAAAAGCCTGGCAAGGAAAAAACCTAAGAGATATTTTGGTAACATTAGGTTATGATGTTGATATCCCTTGGAAAGATCTTCCGCAGAAACAGCGTGACTGGATTCTTTTTACAGATGAGCAGCCACAAGTTCCGGTTTATAGAAACTACAATCGGGAGCAAGTTCAGCAGGCTATAAAAGATGGCTTACAACCGAGCTATAAAGGTACCTTCATTGGCGCTAAAAAATATATCTTACACACATTTGCAAATTCACAAAGCGCCTTAATGAAAAAAAGGGTGTCTAATTATATGGTTAAAAGTGAATGCCCGGTATGCAATGGTAAAAAATTACGGAAAGAGTCACTTTCTGTCACATTTGCAGGGTATGACATTGCGGACATTTCTCAATTACCTCTTAAAAAATTAAATGTAATTTTTGAACCTTATAGTAAGGGTAGTGCTCCTGCCCTAAAAAAAATTGCTACAAGCCATAAAGAGAAAGCTATTGTTGCACAACGTATTGCAGAAGATCTTGTAAATCGCGTTGCAGTACTATTAGAATTAGGCCTGGGTTATTTGTCATTAGACAGAAATACTCCTACTCTTTCTCCCGGTGAGCATCAGCGTTTGAGATTGGCTACTCAAGTACGCAGCAATCTATTTGGAGTGGTCTACGTTCTCGATGAACCCTCGGCAGGACTGCATCCGGCAGATACAGAGGCATTATTGAGCACATTAGATAAATTAAAAAGTGGTGGTAATTCGCTTTTTATTGTTGAACACGATCTGGATATCATAAAACACGCAGACTGGATTGTAGATGTTGGTCCAGAAGCTGGTTCTGCCGGCGGAAATATTATTTATAGTGGTCCCCCAGAAGGGTTACGCCAGTGCACAGAATCTAAAACTCGGAAACACCTTTTTAATGAGCACCCGTTAGTTACAAAAAAGGTATTCTCGCCAGCAGGATGGCTAGAATTGAATAACATTTCAATAAACAATCTAAAAAATATTGACGTTTCATTTCCGTTGGGGGCATTAACTAGCGTTACCGGTATTTCTGGATCTGGAAAGAGTAGCTTAGTGAGTCAGGTGCTAGTTGATTTAATGAAAGTCCATTTAGGTCAAGATTCTAACGATCAAATAGAAGACGAAGAATCTGATGAAGTTCTAAATAGTACAGCGTCTACATCAGGTACAATTGCAAATGGTGCAACTAGTCTGAAAAGAATGGTTGTAGTTAATCAAAAACCTATAGGTAGAACTCCTAGATCTAATCTGGCTACATATACTGGTTTTTTTGATGTGGTACGAAAAATATTTGCTTCTACTCCACTCGCAAAATCAAAAAAATATAAAGCTGGAAGATTTTCCTTTAATGTAGGTAAAGGCCGCTGCGGTAATTGTGATGGAGAAGGTTTTGTAATGGTCGAACTTTTGTTTCTTCCAAGTGTTTATGCACCTTGTCCGGTGTGTGAAGGTTCTCGTTACAACCCGGAAACTTTAGCAGTTACTTATAAGAATAAAAATATTGCTCAGGTTTTAGAAATGACTGTTGACGAGGCTCTTCTGTTTTTTGAAGAGGACGATCGGGTAAACCGTACATTAAAGGTGCTACAGGAAGTAGGTCTTGGTTATCTGCGATTAGGACAACCCGCAACCGAACTCTCGGGAGGCGAGGCACAACGTATTAAATTAGCTAAAGAACTTCAACGCCTAAATCGCGGAAATACGCTGTATATTCTTGACGAACCTACAACAGGATTGCATCCTACAGATGTAGAAAAATTACAACTACAACTAGAAAAACTAGTTGAAGCTGGTAATACCGTTATAGTAGTTGAGCACGATATGCAAATAATTGCATCCAGTGATTGGGTAATTGATATGGGACCCGGAGCAGGAAATGAGGGTGGAAATGTTGTTATAGCAGGAACTCCTGAAGAAGTTTCAGAAAATCAAATAAGCAAGACAGCGTCATTTTTAAAGAAAAATTTAAGCCGGTAGTTTTTAAAAACTACCGGCTTAATTTGACATAAATGCTATTTACTAATCAAATACGTGTTTCGCGTAATTTAAATTACGGTCTTCGTAATTCTTTTTAAAAATAGCCAGTCGTTTTAGGAATGATTTATAATCTTTAGTCTGCTCTTTGGGTGACCAGGCTACTTCAGAAAGTGCAGTCATTCTAGGCAAAATCATATATTCTGCGTATTCGGGTGTACTTATATATTCTGTCCACAGGTTTGCCTGAATACCTAGAATATTTTTTTCTTCTTCCTTGGTTAGTTCAGATGGAATAGGTTCAAAAGTGTACACATCTTCAACCGTATTTGGTCCTCTTCCTCCTATTGTAAGCGGTTCGTTTATAGTGTCATTAACTTGATAATAATCAAAATAATAAGGTTCTCTGGGTGTCATAATCACGTTCTGACCTAATTGAGCGGCTTCAATTCCACCAGCAACACCACGCCAAGACATTACCGTGGCGTTGGGTGCTAAACCACCTTCAAGAATCTCATCCCATCCTATAATTTGTTTTCCGTTCTTGTTTACAAAGCGTTCCATATGCTGAATGAAATAACTTTGTAACTCTTCTTCACCCTCTAAACCTTCATTTTTTATTTTTTGTTGGCAATGCGGACATTGTTCCCAATTATCTTTAAGACATTCATCACCTCCAATGTGGATATATGACGACGGAAATAATTGCATTACTTCGCTTAATACATTCTCATAAAATAAATAGGTGCTTTCTTTTCCGGCACATAAAACATCAGACTTTATACCCCAGGATTCTTGTACAACCTTCTGGGTTCCTGAATTCATTTTCTCTTTTGTTAATTCAGAAATTATATTATCATTCATTTTTGTTGGTTCTTCTGGGAAACAACTTAAAAAGGGATAAGATGCAATAGCTGCACCATTATGGCCTGGCATATCAATTTCCGGAATAATTCTAACGTGTCGTTTTGCTGCGTAAGCGACAACTTCTTTAATCTCCTCTTGACTGTAAAAGCCTCCGTGTTTTTTATTATCACTTTCGTCACCCGGAGTATGACCTATCTCTGTACCATTACGCCACGCTCCTATTTCAGTAAGTTTAGGATATTTTTTAATTTCTATCCGCCACCCCTGATCTTCGGTAAGATGCCAATGAAACGTATTCATTTTATGTAGAGCAATTAAATCTATAAACTGTTTTACAAATTCGACATCATAAAAATAGCGTCCGGTGTCTAACATCATTCCACGATAAGCAAAGCGCGGCTCATCTTCAATAGATAATGCAGGAATTACAGTATATGATTTACTATCTATTACAACTTTCTGAACCAGCTGTCTCAATGTTTCCACAGCATAAAAAAGCCCTTTTGTAGTTTTTGCTTTTATTTTGATCGCATCATATTGAATATCTAAACTATAACCTTCTTCAGCCTTTACCTCATCAGAAAGTTCAAGTTGTATTGCATGTGTACTTTCCGAGGTGGTTTCTATTTCTACATCTGCGATTTCTTTCAGCATATGTTTTAAATAATCAACTTCATTTGAGGCACTACTCTCTGCTTGTATAGATGTTGTATTGTCTAGTACAAAAACGCCACTTTTGGTCTCTATGTTTTGAGGCGCCGGAATTATCGTATATAAATCTGCATCTACCTGAACAGATTTAAAATCCTCATAATCTTTTGAAGTGCAACTAGAAATTAGAAGACTTAGGAGTAAACAACAACTGTACAGTACACTGTTGTAATTATTTTTAAATGCTATCATACCATTATTTTTTTTCTATTTTTTTTTTATTTTTCTTACTATAAGACCACTAATTATAAGTGTTGAAATAGCTCCTAATGCATATGCAATTGTATTATCTAGTTGCAAACCTTCCGGAGCTAGTAAAATATAGGTTGTACATACCATTGTCATAAAAACAGAAGGAATTAAAACAATCCAGTAATTCCTTTTGCGCTGTGCCAGATATATCGTTATCGTCCAAAGAACCATCGTGGCTAGTGTTTGATTACTCCATGCAAAATAACGCCAGATAATATCAAAGTTTACTTGGGTTAGAGCTATGGCAATTACAAATATTCCTATGCTTAAAAACAACCTGTTTTTAACTTTCTTCTGATCATACTTAAATGAATCTGCAAGGATTAATCGTGCAGATCTAAATGCGGTATCTCCAGATGTAATGGGAGCTATAACAATACCTATAAGTGCGAGCAAGCCGCCATATTTTCCGAGTAAACTATAAGTGATTTCATTTGCTGCCCAGGCAGCATTATAGTCATTTGCAAACATCGCCTCGTTTAAGCCAGAAACTCCTCTAAATACTACCATTGCTGCTGCAGCCCATATTAATGCCACAATACCTTCGGTAATCATCGTACCATAAAAAATGCTGCGCCCTTGCTTTTCGCTGGTCATACAACGAGCCATTAAAGGGGATTGTGTCGCGTGAAAACCGGAGATCGCGCCACAACTAATTGTAATAAATAACATAGGAAAAATAGGAGTGTCCTGGGGCTGTAAAGTTCCATTTTGAATACTGGTCCAAGAAATTTCTGGGATTTGATAATCATTAATAAGAAGTGCAACAAATAATCCCAATGCCATAAGTACCATAGCTATACCAAACAGTGGGTATATTTTACTTATAATTTTGTCTATAGGCAATAGCGTCGAAATAATGTAATACCCTAGAATGATACCTATCCAAAGTTGAATTCCAAATATATTCTGGGTCATCCCATCAATAATTTTTGCCGGTCCTACAATAAATACGGTACCCACAAAAATTAGAAGTACAAATGAGAATATTCTAACAAGGTATTTGCTTTTATTCCCCAGATAAACACCCACTACTTCACTTATACTCAACCCATCATTACGCAGGGATAACATTCCTGAAAAATAGTCGTGAACTCCACCAGCAAAAATACTTCCTATTACAATCCAGATAAATGCAGACGGACCATACATAGCTCCTGAAATGGCCCCAAATATGGGGCCCAATCCAGCAATATTCAAAAATTGAATTATAAATATGCGCCACCTGGGTAACGGCATATAATCTACATTATCCTGTAATCTAATTGCAGGTGTAGTGCGAGTTGTGTCTACTTTAAACGTACGCTCTACAAATTTTCCGTAGGTATAATAACTAATTACCAGTACAACTATTGAAATACAAAAGCTTATCATAACTAATTAGTTAGTATTTCTAAAAACAATTATTAAAATTTAGTATCCTGTATTCTGAGTAAGATTTGGATTCAATAAGCGATCTTCTTCAGGTATTGGAAATAAATATTGACGTTCTGGAAATGTAGTTACATTAAGCGTACGGCAATATCCTGCATTTAGTAAGTCTGTAAAGTCTGGCAATCCGTCTTCATCGATTTGTGGTGTTTGACCCCAAAACCAAAGATCTTTATCTACAAGATTATCCATCAATGGACCTGTAGGAGGCGTATCTGTATTAGCATCTGCTGTAACATTTAACAAACCATATGTATAGCCGGTTAACGCCTTTTCTGCAAGTCTCCAGCGTATAAGATCCATGTATCTACGTCCTTCAAAAGCCAATTCTGCTCTACGCTCATTACGCACTTTATAACGTAATTCTGCCTGATTTGTAGTCGTTATTTCCGGATTAGTAAATGGTGAATTTGCATAGGCTCTGTCGCGAACGGTATTTAGCGCATTTAGAACACTCTGATCGATCTCGTTCAGTTCGATTTTGGCTTCAGCGTACATTAAAAGAACATCTGCATATCTCATTATAATTAAATCGGGATCTGTTCTGTAATCTTTCCAATCTTTAGTAACTCCTTTTTTAAACAGGAGTCCGTTAAATGCCGCAAAAGCTCCTATTGAACGTGTGTCTTGGTTTCTAATGTCTATATTATTTTCATAATCGCGAACTAGTTTAGCATTAGGATGTGGATTATATTCAATATCCATAAAATTAGATCCAGAATCTGGTTCCAGACCATCGCCATCTTCTAAAGAACCAAATGGAGCTATAGTAGCCAGCAAACGTGGATCTCTATTTTTAAACGGATTTTGAGGATCAAATAAAGGTGATTCATCTATAGGCAAACCATCGACGCACTCATAAGATGCCAATAATTCCCAGGTAGGATTACGCCCGGCATAACCCCCGTGATTCCTTGGTAAAAAATCGCGCACATTATCATTACGTATGATATTTAAATCTGTATTACGCGGAATATGAAAAATCGTTTCCTTTGAGTTTTTTGTAGTAGGCTCAAAAAGTTCTGCATAATCTTCATACAATTCGTACTCTCCAAGGTTTATACAATTTTCAGCAGCGGTAGCAGCTATTTGAAAATCCCCCATATATAAGGCTAATCGTGCTTTCATTGCATATGCGGCTCCTTTAGTAGCATATTGTAAACCATTATAGGATACTGGAAGTGTAGCAGCTGCGTTATCATAATATTCATAAAGTTTAAGCTTTATTTCCTCTTTAGGAGTACGTGCTACTTCAAACGATTCATCTACAGTTAGCTCTTGCTCATAGAAGGGTACATCACCAAAATGTGTGATTAAATAGCTATAAAACGACGCTCGTAAAAAATTTGCTTCTCCAAGCAACTGGCTAGACTCGGCTTCGGTAAGTACGGTTTGATTCTCAAGTTCATTAACAACAACAAGTACACGTGCAATTCCTTTGTATAAATTAGACCAGTCTGTATTTGATTTTGCATATTCAGAGCTCACATTTCCTGCCTTGATTGCATTAAGCACATCTCGACGTTGCCAGTCATCATCCATACCCTCGTAAACCTCATCAAGAGGCCAAAAAACTTCTCGATAGCTTTCATTTAGAGATTGTCTAAACTGATCTTTAGTCTGGTACCAAGTACCCGAATTAGCAGCATCTTTTTGTGTAAGATCTAATTCGGTACAGGATTGTAAACACAAACCACTTAGAATTAGAAGCGTATAAAATGTATTGAATATATATTTTTTCATCTCTATATTTTTAGAAGTTAGCTTTTAAGCCCAAAATGAATGATTTTGTAATTAAATATCCACTTTGCTGTTCGGGATCTATACCGTCTGGTAAACTATCAAAAGTGAAAAAGTCATTACCCGATGCAAATACTCGAAGGCTTGTAAAAGGAGCGTTAGGTATTGCACTTGCTGGAAGCGTATATCCTAAGGTTATATTCTTAATACGTGTGTATGCTCCATTTTTTAACCAAAAGTCCGAAAATCTATAGTTGTTACTTGAAGAGCTTTCTGATAGACGTGGATATTCTGCTTGTGCATTTTGTTCTGGCGTATTGTAGTTGCTGTAATAATTACCATCATAAATACTGTTTACTGCTTGCCAGTTATACAAGAACGGACGGATGTAATTTTGCGCCAAATAGAAACTTTGTTTCCCTACTCCTTGAACTGTAAGTCCAAAATCAAAATTTTTGTAGTTAAGATTAAGTGTACCACCATATTGGTATCGCGGTAAAGAACCACCTAGATGTTGTTTATCTAATTCGTTGATCACACCATCTGGCACACCATCTGGACCACTTATATCTTTATATCGAATATCACCGGGACGTACCGCTGCACTAGTAACTGGAGAATTATCCACTTCAGCTTGAGTTTGATAAATGCCATCGGACACATAACCATACCACGTTCTGAATTCCTTATCCTGCTCAGAAATTACATTTCCAGAGATTAAGCGTTTTCCGTTTATATCACCTACAACAGATTTTGAGTCAAAAACATTTGCAGAAATTGAGTATCGTAAATCTCCTATGCTATTGTTGTAAGATAGTGCAAGTTCCCAACCTTTTGTA
The DNA here is from genome assembly GCF_004104375.1 of Leeuwenhoekiella aequorea. Classification (GTDB taxonomy): domain Bacteria; phylum Bacteroidota; class Bacteroidia; order Flavobacteriales; family Flavobacteriaceae; genus Leeuwenhoekiella; species Leeuwenhoekiella aequorea. The sequence continues at coordinate 210,881 of NZ_QOVM01000006.1, read as the reverse complement.
TTCATACTTCCCACATTTACTGTAGGATCTTCGTACCCTATTAATGACGGAATACTTAAATTAAGTAACATATCTTCGGTATCCTTCACAAAGTAATCTGCAGTAATAGAAAGCGAATTATTAAACATCGATAAGTCTAGACCTACGTTTTTTGAAATGGTGGTTTCCCAAGTAACATCTTCTACCGCAAGAAATCGCTGTGCTGCAGAGCGCACTGCTTCTACATTGCTTCCGTTTGCGATTAAAGCATTGCTAAATTGTAAAACAGATAAATATAGATAGTTACCTAATCTATCATTTCCTAATGAACCATAAGATCCTCTAAACTTTAAAAATGAAATGGTCTCACTCAACGGACTCATAAATTCTTCATTAGACAATACCCAACCGGCAGAAATAGAAGGGAATGATCCCCATCTGTAATCTTTACCAAAACGGGACGAGCCATCACGTCTTACATTAGCCTGCAAATAGTAAGTGTCGTTATAATTGTATGCCATTCTTCCGAAGTAAGAGACATAAGCATTTTCAGAAATTGTAGTCCCATTATCAAATACACCATCTAAAGGCGCCTGATTAAGATAGGGATAATCTGAACTTACAAATTCATTACCACGTACACTTAACGTCTCATAATCTGCATTAAATTCTTCATATCCCAGAACTCCACTTAATGCATGCTTACCAAAATCTTTATCGTAATTAATAAGTGCCTGAGTCGTTAAGGTATTGTCATTTGTACGGTTCTCTAACAGATAATTCTGGCTTGCATTATGTCCTGAAATATAAGCTGGAACACCGGTTTGATTAGGATCATCAAAATCATAATAAGGTATGGCTTCATTAAAGAACTTGTATTTATTGAAGTTGAAGTTAGGCGCTAGATTTACCGATAACTTAAGGTAATCTGTAGGTTTGTAATAGGCACCTATCTTACCGTAAAATAAATAAGATTCACTTTTCTGAAAACCTCCGCTTTGTACAATTGCATAAGCATTCTCTCCAGATTTACCACCTGCTATACGTCCATCCTGCCATACAGCAGCATAGTTAGGACCAGAATTTAGAGCTAATTCTGTAGGATCAATTACGGGATTATTGTTTGTTGTAAGTTTTACTGCAAAATCGATATTTGCCCCTATCTTATCCGAAATTTTAACGTCGTTATTTAATCGACCAGTATATCTTCTCCAATTGCTATTGTCATAAAGTGCATCCTGGTATTCATAACCCATCGTAAAACTGGATTTAATTTTTTCAGAACCACCACTTACGGCAATGTTATGGCGGTAACCATAAGATGCATCATTAAGGATAAGATCTTTCCAGTCTGTATCTGGAAATTGATCTGGATCTAGTAGATGATTTGCATCGTAGTTTGCAATATAATCTGAAGCCCAAGTAGGATCCTCAACACCTGTATTTCCGTTATCATTCCACGCTTTTTCATTATCCATTTCAAAATAACGGGTAACACTTACATTTTTGCGGCTTTCAGTAGGCGTATTCATAATAAATTCGCCATTGTAGGACACTTTGTAAATCCCCTCTTTACCACGCTTTGTTGTAATAATTATAACCCCTGCAGCTGCTCTTGAACCATACATTGCAGAAGAAGCACCATCTTTTAAAACAGAAATACTCTCTATTTGATCTGGATTTACATCGTTAATATTGTCAACTGGCACATCATCAACAAGAATTAGTGGTGAGCTATCACCCTGCAGAGTGGTAATACCACGTATGTTGATTGTGTTTCCTGCTCCTGGCGCACTGCTACTGCGGGTAACACTAACACCGGCAACAGCTCCTTGTAAAGCATTGGAAACATTAGTTACATTTCTTGAAGTGATATCATCACCCTTTACCACACTTATAGAGCCAGTGATATCTTTTTTAGATTGAGTTCCATATCCTACTACAACAATCTCCTCAAGACTTGATACATTCTCTTGCAGATTTACTTGGATCTCCTTCTTACCATCAATTGGAATCTCTTGCGACAGAAAACCTACATATGTTATTTTAAGCACAGCATCTTCAGAAGATACATTAAGACTGAATTTACCATCAAAATCGGTTTGTGTCCCCGTACTTGTTCCTACCTCCATAACAGTAGCACCAGGCAGCGGCACCCCAGTGTTATCGAGCACAGTACCTGTAATTAAAAAAGATTGGGCATCGTTTTGAATTGAAAAATCACTTACTGCTGCAAATATTTTTTCTTGAGCTAAAATCACCATTACTACCACCAGTACTAAATGGACAGGAATTTTGAATTTGAAAAAATTGACTTTGAGACAATTCCGAATTGCAGGTTGATTCATAATTTGTGTTTTTAGATTTATATTGGTGTTGATTTTCTACAAATAATTAATAAAGCTCTTCTTAACAGAATGTAAAAGGAGACCATTTTTAATAGCCTTGACAGCAGCTACTTTGTTAATATTTTACTAATCTACTAAATATTTTTTAAAAATGTGTTCGAGCACATAATTTTTTTTTGATAATTAGCGAGATTTATTTTGTTATTGTTATGTTATAAAATTGTTTGCTGGTATTTAGCGCACTTAAATACTAATAAGCGTCTTTATTTTGAGAGATGAAGTGTATTTGTGGCTCCATCTTTTACAGTAATTTGTATCGTGGTATTTGATTTTGAATGATCTATACTCACTTGCTCATTTATTGTATCTAGCTGCCATATACCTCTTATAGTAGCTTCAAACTTTAACTCGTGACCTTCTCCCGGTGTTTCTATACCTTCTATTGTTTTAAAATTTAAATCTGGTTGTACAATACTTACACTAATATTTTTTGCATCAACCTCTTTGATCATAAGCATTGCGGGATCACTTACACTTTTTAATATTCCATTATTTACTTGATAATCTTCATCAAAAACTACATAGCCGGTTGTGGTACTCTCTCTATCAAAAACAATATGTGCTTGCCGGGTTGCATTCAATATTTTGTAACTCGAATCTTTAAAGTTCCCATTTTCGATTTGTGTCAATCGGCTTTCAGCGCTGAAGGGATATATTACATATTGATATGATTCATCTTTAGGTGCTTTGCCGTGATTTATATAAGCCACTCCATAATCTCCAGAAGTTTCCTGAACACCATTTCCTTTGGGATTCATTTTTCCCGTATTTATAGAATATTTATTGTGATATGATTTTTGATTAGTTTGTTTAAGATGTATGGTACTTGCAGATAAAATGTGATATGCATTTTTGTATGCATCGATTAACCATCCATCCTTTGCCGTACTTTTCCACGAATTGGTAAAAGGTGATTTCTGTACTGTCCCAGTAACATCTGCGTATATAGATCTGGTAGCGTGGTTTAAATTATTCTGAAAAAGTACCGTCTCAACATCGTGATTCTCGTCTATACTATTAATAGAACTTCCTATACAAATCAATTTATCTCCGAAAGAAAAAACAGATTTATGAGCTTTTAATTTTCCTGGGAAACTATAAGTTCCGCGCTGACCATCTGCATTTGAGCCAGAACTTTCATCTAGGATCATTGCAAATACTCCGTTATTATTTTGTTGTACTGCTCCTGCAAAGGTTTGATTTGATTTAAACATCAAAAGTGATAAATCTGATTCCAATTCCTCTAATGGCAAGTAAATTATAGTAGCCCCGGGATATCTATTCCAATCCCAACCCAATTGATTAAAGCCGCTTTTTTCTTCACCTTTTTCAGAAAGTAGTTGTATTGTTCCATTTGCTGGGTATCTTCCGTAGCGATTAGAAGCTATATAGATTTCTGATGCCCATACATATTTACTATATCCCTTTAAAATAGCCGCCCAGTCATTTCTCCTGTGAATTGCTGTAGCCGCATACGGTAAGGTATGATAACCAGGTAGCTCTTCTGCTTCGAGATTGTAATCATTTTTTAGTTCGTTTTGCATTTTAGGATTACCACTACCCCACAATCTCAAATACGCACTTCCAAAATCAGTATCTATTGTTGAGGTATGTTCTGGATTACCAGAAAAAATCATATCTCTAAACTGAGGTTCTAAAAATTCTATAGAATTGTCTTCAAGTGGATGTCTTCCTGCATTTGCAAACCCAAAATCATAGGTATTGCTATATAATCGTGTGGTAAGTAATGCTTTTTTAAAGTTTTGATGCCCGTCTGTTCCTATTTGATAGCGGGTGCTTGCAAGCGTTCTAAACACTTTAGGTAAATTTTTAAAAGCGCCCATACCATAGGCAGGGTAATGGCCTCCGTGATGCCAGGATGTACCGTCTTTTTTAAATACCCCATGTACATTATCCTGCGCCAAGGTAATTGACATATACTGGCTGTATTTTTCTAATAAAGCTGCGATCTCATTGTAATCAGACCGCATGTAAATAATCATCAAATGATAGAACGACTGCGTATTAAAATAATCGATATTGGCTACGAAGTCATCTTCATCTGCAAGAATTTTACCCAGATTAAAAACCCATTGCATGCTATCTCCTACTTCATTTAATAACTGTGCATTTTCTAGTGGTTTCCTCATAATAAAAAAGGCAACAGCAATGTCTTCTAAGCTATAGCCTATATGATGACGCGTTCCTCCCGAAGAGCCTGCCTGCCATCCCTGATCCAAAAAATAACGTGTCGCATTAATAAAATATTCCGAAACTCTTTCTTTAGTTTCAGCATCAGCGATTGTATGAATTTCTGCGAGTTTAAGCATGATTTGCCCCAAACGATGAACTTCGATATAATCTTCATCATATTTAGGTGTCTCCTCAAAATAAGTCTCACCATTTCTAAAGGAGACCGGTCTGCCTTTTACGGTCTGTCCCACATCGAGATCTAATTTATCATAGGCAGCAGTAGCAGAACCTAATTTTTCTGTGATTGTATCTTTTATTTTTAAGCGCTTCTGTAATCGGTTTTCAATCGCTATTAATTCTGCTTGCGCTTCGGAAGATATCTTAGTCACCTCAAGATTTTTTATCGATTGATAATAGACTAATGACGGCATCCAGTGATCTTGCTCTGCAGCAAAATCGGTTTTAATAAAGGGAACTAAAAAATCTGGATATGCGTAACGATCATCCTGATATTGAGAAAAAACTATATCATCAAAATAGATACTTCCCGTAACTACATCGATTGCTTGAACTTTAAAAGAATTAAAATTAATCTGTGTATTTCGCTCAGGAGTATCTCCTTCCATCTCATAATAAGGAACCCAAATCGTTCTCCAGCCTGTAAATTCTAGGTTAATATCAAACCATACCTGATCTCTATTTTCTGAAGTTCCGTAGGAGAACCGGAGTTTCCCCTCTTGTGGTTGCTCGTTATAAATAGAAATACTTGTAGTGGGACTATTCGGAAAATAATCTCCATATGCTAGTGGACTTTCAGCTTCACTGAGTACGCTAAATCCGGATGTTATATAACTGTTATTTTTAAAATTCCATTTTAAGGAAGCCTTACCAAAGTGATAATGTTTATCACTTAGAGTAAGGCTACTATTTGCATCACTGCCTAGTTTTGAAAGTTCGTTCTCATTTTCAAAAACCAATTTAATAGGTTTTAAATCCTGAGCATAAAGCCCAGGAAACCAAATATTCACCAAAATAGAGATTAAAAAACCTATTAAGCAGTTTGCATACATAAACATTGTTCTATTTAAAATTTACTGATGTGTTTCCGGCTCCCTGTAAACCTATATCTACGGGTTTATTAGATTTCCAGTTACCTCTTGTAAAATCTGGAACATCGACAGAGTTAGATCTGTTTGCTACAGACTGTTCACTTAAAGTTCCTACAGAACTCCACAGAGCTGCATCATACACATCTTGATCAAGAGGTAATCCATTACGTAAACAATCAATAAGCCTCCAGTCCATTATAAAATCCATTCCGCCATGGCCTCCTATTTTTTTAGCAAGGTTTCCTACTTTTTTGACTAGTTCGGGAGTATATTTTTCTTCAATACCTGCCATTTCTTTCTCGGTAAGCCAGATATCGTTTACCGCTACTTTACCGGGTGTAGGCCATTTCTGAGCAAAAGCTTTGGTGCCGCTTACCATATGAATTCGTGAATAGGGTCTTGGCGAACTCACATCGTGTTGTACCATGATACTTCTGCCCATTTTGGTTTTTATGAGCGTTGTATTCATATTTCCTCTGAAATTTTTATTTGCATAATCAGAAAAAAATGGATCTGTATTTGCTCGCTGTTTGGCTCTCTTCTGCATATCAAAATCTGCAGAAGAGAGAGAATTTAAGTAATCCATACGGTCCCCACGATTAATATTCATAATCTGGCAAATAGGACCTAAACCGTGAGTAGGATATAAGTTTCCGTTGCGCGTAGCATTTTCTTCCAGACGCCACATACCCTGGTAACCTTCTTCTTTATCAAAATTAAGATCAAGCAAATTATGAATGTAAGCTCCTTCGCCGTGTATAATATCTCCAAAATAATTCTGACGGGCCATATTGAGAGTAAGCAGCTCAAAAAAGTCATAGCAACAGTTTTCAAGCATCATACAATGCTTTTTAGTACGTTCTGAAGTTTCTACCAGTTCCCATGCTTCGTCAATCGTTTTTGAGGCAGGTACTTCTACAGCAACGTGTTTTCCTGCTTCCATAGCATAGACAGCCATTGGCGTATGCCAGTCCCAGGGAGTAGCGATGTAAATTAAATCGATATCATCCCGATCTACCATTTCTTTCCAGGCATAGGCACTACCCGAATATAAATCGGGATTATGCTTAGTATCTTTTAATAACGCTTTAGATTTTAAAACACTTTCTTCACGAAGATCACACAAGCCTTTTATTGAAACTCCTTCAATAAGACTCATACGCTTCACTGCACCTGGGCCACGCATTCCCAGACCTATAAAACCTATGCGTACTTCATCTAGTTTAGGTGCCGAATAGCCAGACATATTAAATGAAGAAATGCCCGGCACTGAAGATTTAGAACCTGGAAAGGTTAAATTAGCTTCTCGGGCTAAAATAGAACCTCCCATCAGACCTACAGCTCCGATAGAGGTTAACTTCATAAATTTTCTTCGATTATTTTCCATTTATTAGGTCTTTATATTTTAATACTTTTTAATTCGCTTATTTTAATTCTCAAGATAGCAACGCACTTCAAAAAGTCTCGCTAGCTTATCCCCGTGAGATTTTGTTACATTGATACGGATAGATTTTGCACTTATTTCTTCAAAAGAGTGACTTGCTAATCGTAAATAGTTATTATCTATATCAATAATTTTTTTGGCTCCATCATTAGTTTCTGCTTCGATAGTGTATGCTGCAATTGTTTCAGGCTGTGCTCCACGTACCTGATCGTTGTACACCCAATCTTGAGGAGACATACGTAAGAAGCGATCTAATCCGGTATCAAATGTGAGTTGTATCTGATTTATACGTACGGGCTTTTTCCACTTAAGTTCAATCCATTGCTCCCCATTTTCAAGAGAAGCGCGCCATTGATGCGTTTTACCGTCTGCAATATTTCGGTTTATACCATCTAGAATATTCTCTGCACTACCATCTGAAGTTTCAGACGAACTTTTAACACGGGCGCTTTTAGCCAAATCATCTTCATCTTCATTTTTAATTCCCAATAGAGCCTGATCCTGTTTCAATAATAATTGCTGAAATTTAGACATTGCTGTTGATGTATTTGCTAAACTGTCTGGGGTCAAATTATTATTCATACAATAGGCTGCGGCGGTCCCTACCGCTTGACCCAGCGTAGCGCAGGTTGCCATCACCCGTGTTGAGGAAAGTGCTACGTGAGAAACACTAATATTTCTACCGGCAAAAAGTAAGTTTTTGATATTATCGCTAAAAAGTGATCTAAACGGAATTGAATACGGCTCTTTAAGTGGAATAGAAACATACGGCACATCTCCTGTTGTATCCATTCCTCCCGGTGGGTGATCATCTAACGGCCAGCCACCATATGCTACGCGATCTTCAAATAAAGTAGCCGCTTGCACGTCTTGTTGTTTCATAATATATGGGCCTACAATACGTCGACTTTCTCGTTTTCCAGGAATCATACCTACCCAAGATAACGCCCAGTTTGCAGATTCTGGATGATTCCCAGAGTTTTTAATGTAATCCCAAACTCCGAATAAGGTTGCAAGCAAATCGTGTCGATTCTGCTGTCCATCACCTATAATATCGATAGAACCTCCAAGTTCTAACCACCAGTAGCCATATTCATACGAACCAATATTACGATGTACAAAATCCTTTGTTGTGTACTTACGTGCCCATACTGGAGGAGTATATGGCATAGCTTCCTTGTGCGGCTGAGCCATAAAAAGAATACTGTTACCCATAGTTTTTTGATCTGCAACATCTACGGCTAAAGACTCATTAAATGTAGATTTTGCTTCTCGTCCACGCATACAATTTGCACCTGCCTTTGCTGCTAGTGATCCGTCGCCAGTACAATCTGTAAAATAGGTTGCAGTTATTTCAGATATTTCTTCTGTAGGAGAACAAATTCCCCACACCTTTTGAATCTTAGAATCGTTTACCTCAACATCATAAAAAGCAGTATCCAATAACAAGGTGATATTAGGTTCTGAAACTACTTTGTCATAGAGAACAAAATCCCACATCTCATAAGAACGTTGTGGATTTGTAACAGCTTCTGTAAGTACTAATTCTTCAAGAATTCCTGTCTCTCTCCATACTTGCTTTAATTGACTTGCTCCCGAAATATGCATACGTATTTCACTACTTGCATTACCTCCTAATCGTGAACGGTCTTGCATTAAAACAACTTTTTGCCCATTACGTGCGGCAGCTATTGCTGCACATATCCCAGACATACCACCACCTACAATACAAACGTCAACATTATAAGCAACCTTAGCATAAGCCTCCGTTTTTGCTAAAAATGCTCCGGGGTTGATTTTTTTATCGCCTTCAAACGAAAAATCGCTATGACTGGCAGCAAATAAAGTACTTATAGGTCCGCCTAAAGCTACTGCTCCAGATCCTATTCCTAATGTTTTTAAAAACCCTCTTCTTTTATTCATATTCTATATTTTAATGCTTTCTCTTTTACCGTAATTCTAATAGTTGTTTGGCAAATGGAGCAAACGTATTATTTGTATCTGTGGCTATTTTCTGTAATGCCTGTCGAGCACTTTTATCTAAACCATTTATATTGTTTTTAAGAACTGTACTGAACTTCTCATATTGATTTTCTTTCAAAAATGGATGCTGCTTGATAAGTGCACTGAGGCTTGAAGAATCTATAGAAACAGAAACCAATCCGCTTATAATTTCATTTTGTAATTCAAAATCTGCGGTTTCAATATGTTCAATTAAGCTCTTTTGAAAGTTGACGTCAGACCACATTGCTTGATCTACTTTTGCAATTGCAAAATACGGAACATATTTTTCCCCATTCACAATTAGTTGAAGTAGAATATCCCGATATCCTTCTAGCTCTTTATCTGCATTACGCAGTGCATACATTTGTAAATCGTGGTTTTTTGAAAAAGCCATTTTTGTTATCCCAGCATCATCGAGATGAGCAATTGTGTATTGTTTGATTTCTGTAGATAGTGATCCATTGACTATATTCCAAAGTGTATGTGTACTATAAACCGCCCCGGGAACAACACTATTTTTTAGTGCAGGATACGTCGCCCCAACCACAGCATCAATCAAAGGAGAATAAAGCGTTTTACTTTTATCGACTAATTCTTCTGGTTTGTAATTTGCTAAGGGAGATGTTTTATCGGCTAAAATCTGTCTAAGCTTGTGGTGATCTTCAGTAGTAAATAACTCGTGTTCATACTTAGTAAACGGATCTGAAGTCACCTCCTCATAGTCAGAAAAATTACCTAGCAAGTCCCAATACAGGTGCACTTTTAAATCATAACAAATCCCTTCTTCACAAACCGGAGTTTCTATGTAACTATAGTATAAATCAGGTAAAGAATCGGTATCATATAACAAGTCGATCTCCACGGGAATAGTATCTTTTATAAAAGTTTTAATGACTCCCTTATCTATCTTTTTATCAGAATCTAACGGTATAGCATAAGCTAATAAAAATATTGCTACACAAACAGTTACCGATATTCTGATAAAATGGGTGATATGAGAATTTTTAAATGACACTATACTAAATCTGAAATAGTTTTAATCATTAATTGAGCTAGTTCATCTGCTTTCTCTGGCGATGCACTTTCAGCATAAATGCGTACAATAGGTTCTGTATTAGATTTACGCATATGAACCCATTCTTTATTCTGAAAAATAATTTTTGTACCGTCTATGGTATTTATTTCCTCATTTGCATAGACTTTTTGAATCTGACTTAATAACGAATCAATATCGGTAGCTGGCGGTAATTCGATTTTTTCTTTAGCTATATAATAAGCCGGATATGATTCTCGTAATTCTTTACAGCTTTTACCGGTTTCTGCCAGATGAGATAAGAATAAAGCTATACCTACCAAAGCATCGCGCCCGAAGTGAGAGTCTGGGTAAATGATACCTCCGTTACCTTCTCCACCTATTACTGCATTCACTTCTTTCATCTTTGTAACCACATTCACCTCTCCTACTGCACTTGCATAATAATGCTGACCGTGTTCAACAGTGACATCATTAAGTACACGCGTAGAGGATAAATTAGAAACCGTAGTTCCCGGATTTTTACCCAGAATATAGTCTGCACAGGCAACAAGTGTATATTCTTCTCCAAACATGCTTCCATCTTCATTTACAATTGCAAGACGATCTACATCTGGATCAACTACAAATCCTAAATCTGCTTTTTCTTTAATTACACGCTCAGAGATGGCTTTAAGATGTTCGGCTAAGGGCTCTGGATTATGCGGAAAATGCCCGGTAGGTTCGCAATATAATGGAATACAAGTAACGCCCAATTTATCAAGTAAAGCAGGAATAGCAATTCCACCAGTAGAATTTACAGCATCTACAACTACTTTAAAACCTTTAGCTTTAATTGCATCTACTGCAACATGCTCTAAGGCAAGTACCTCATCAATATGCGCATTTATTGCATTTGAGTTAACCGTATAACTCCCTAATTCATCTACAGAAGCAAATTCAAAAATGTCTTTTTCGGCAAATTCAATAATTTTGCTTCCTTCTTCAGCATTTAAAAATTCACCTTTATGATTAAGAAGCTTTAATGCATTCCATTGTTTAGGATTATGACTAGCAGTTACAATTATTCCACCTTGAACGTTCTCGCGCACTACAGCAAGCTCTACCGTAGGAGTTGTAGATAAGCCTAAATCTATTACATCTATTCCCAGACCAGTAAGTGTATTGCATATCAAACCACTAACCATAGATCCAGATAAACGGGCGTCACGACCTATTACAATTGTAATCTGCTCCTGCCCATTTTCCTGCTTTAACCACGTGCCGTAAGCTGCTGCAAATTTTACAGTATCTAAGGGAGTTAAATTATCACCTGTTTTACCACCAATGGTTCCTCTGATCCCTGAAATTGATTTAATTAATGTCATATCAGCTGTTTAATATTCCCATTTTACAAAAGCTTCCATAGCCGCATAATGCGCTAATCCCAGCTTATCATATAATTCTGCTGTTTCTCTGTTACGGTCTTCTGCACGCTGCCAGAACTCGCGACTATCTGCTCCCTGAAATACAACACCATCTTTTTGCGACTGGTGTTTAAATATTCCAAAGCGTTTTTCTATAACTTGATCTGGTCCCATAGGTACAGCCATATCGATCTCATCGATACCCCATTCTTGCCACGCTCCTCGATACAACCATAACCAGCAGTCTTTCATAAAGTCTTTGTGCTTGATTTGTTTTAAAGCTTCAAAAATGGCGTCTAAACATACCTTATGTGTACCATGTGGATCTGCTAGATCACCTGCTGCATAAATCTGATGTGGTTTTATTTCTTCGATAAGCGCTATGGTAAGATTAATATCTTCTTCACCTAAAGGATTTTTCTCTACCGCACCAGTTTCATAAAATGGCAAATCCATAAAATGAATTTGACTATCTGGTAATCCTACAAAATGGCTTGTTGCTCGTGCTTCTCCACGACGTATAATTCCTTTGATTTTACGAAGCTCAGGAATATCAACACCTCCAATTTCCTTGTTTTTTAAGAAGTCGAAACTCTTTGTATAAATCGCTTTAGCTTCATCACACGAAATATTAAATGCCTCGTTATAATCTGTGATAAATTTTGCAAAACGTATGGCTTCATCATCGGCAACGGCAATATTTCCTGAAGTCTGATAAGCCACATGAACTTCGTGTCCTTGCTCTTGTAAACGCTTAAACGTCCCTCCCATACTTATGATATCATCATCTGGATGCGGACTAAAAATAAGTACACGCTTTTTTGCAGGTAATGCACGCTCTGGCCTTTTGCTGTCATCTGCACCTGGTTTTCCTCCTGGCCAGCCAGTGATGGTATTTTGTAGCTTATTAAATATTTTAATATTGATGTCATATGCCGGACCCATCTGAGCTAACAAATCACTCATCCCGTTCTCAATGTAATCTGCATCTGTAAGCATAAGAACTGGCTTTTCTAACGTAAGTGCCAGACCCAATACTGCCTTGCTTATCAATTTATCAGTCCATTCTACTTCTTCAACGAGCCAAGGTTTATTTATACGCGTAAGATTTGAAGATGCTTCTTTATCTAAAATAAAATCTACCTGCTGATGCTCCTGTAAAAATGAGGCAGGTACTAGGTTTGTCATTCCTTCTTCTACCGCCTTTGCTACAATTGCAGATTTACTTTCACCCCAAGCTAAAAGAATAACACGCTTAGCATCCATAATTTTGCTTACTCCAAGCGTGATCGCCGTACGCGGAGTATTTTTCAACCCTTCAAATTCTTTGCTAGCCGCAATACGGGTACTGTGATCGAGTGCCACTAAGCGAGTTCGGGAATTTTGAAGTGATCCCGACTCATTAAATCCGATGTGCCCGTTTCCTCCTATTCCTAAAACTTGTAAATCTATACCTCCTACACGTTCTATCGCTGCTTCATATTCTTTACAAAAGGCAGCAATCTCATTTTTTTCAAGTGTGCCGTCTGGGATGTAAATGTTTTCTTTTAAAATATCTACGTGATCAAAAAGTTGCTCATTCATAAACCGCACATAGCTATGAATAGATGCGGCTTTCATAGGATAATATTCATCCAGATTAAAAGAGATAACATTCTTAAAGCTCAAGCCTTCTTCTTTATGTAGTCGCACTAATTCTGCGTACAAACCCTTGGGAGAAGAGCCTGTTGCTAATCCTAAAACACAAGACTTGTTTTCTTTTTGTTTGTCTTCGATTAACTTTTTAATTTCGTGAGCTACAGCTTTTGACGCATTCGCGGAATTATCAAACACGTGTGTATTTATCTTTTCAAATCGCTTTTCAAACTCAGTTGCGGTATCTATTGTACTAGTGAACATGCTCGTTAATTTTATTGTTTATGTTTTTGACCAACTTTTGATTCTGCAACCCCAGATTGCAAAAAATAGAATAATGAGATAACAGGGAATTAAAATAATATATCCAGAATTTGCGGCTTCACCTGCAACTTCAGCAGTGGTCACACCTTCCTGAATTAAGTCTTCTTTATTGGTATCTACTAATCTTCCGTAGAGTGGCGGAATTAATGCACCACCCGAAATACCCATCACTAATAAAGCAGAACCTGTTTTTGTATGCTTGCCCAGATTATCTAATGCCAGCGGCCATATTGCAGGCCATACCATTGCATTTGCAATACCCAACGCAGCTACAAATAAAACGGAAGTAAGTCCTGTAGTATTGATTATTAAAAAACTAAGAATTATACCCAGAACTGCACTTGCTATTAAGGCGTTGCGTTGTTCTATATATTTTGGTATTAAAAATATCCCCAGTCCATAAGAGCAAACCATTGCTAATAAGGTATAACTGGTAAAAAATTTAGATTGCTCTGCAGGAAAACCGAGTGCTAAACCATAAGAAATAATACTATCTCCTGCAATTACCTCAACACCTACATATACAAACAAGGCTAATACTCCAAATAACAGATGTGGATACTGCAGAACTGATTTCTTAGAAGTTGCTGCACCCGGTGTATCAGATTCATTTGCTTCTAAGTCTGGTAACGGAGCTTTACGTATAAGAAATGCAAAAATAAATAGACATAATGCCATTACCAGATATGGCCAGACTACACTGTCTGCCATTTGATCTAATAAAAGCGATTTTTCAGTGGCTTCTACAGATTTTATCTTCTCCTGAGTAGCCTCAATACCCGAAAGCAATAAAGCTCCAAAAATTAAAGAACCTAATGCTCCAGCGACTTTATTAGAAATTCCCATAATTGCGATACGCTTAGCCGCACTTTTTATGGGACCTAGAATGGTAATGTATGGGTTTACGGCGGTCTGAAGCAAAGTCATACCGGCACCCTGAATAAAAATTCCTATAAGAAAATAAGAATAGGTTCTTGCCTCGGCAGCAGGAATAAAAACAAGTGCTCCTAACCCCATTATAAATAAGCCCAAAGACATTCCTTTACAATAGCCTATCTTCTTTAAAATTGCAGAAGCTGGCAAAGCCATAACTACAAACGAGATATAAGATGCAGAAGCTACCAGGTAAGATTGCTGATCTGTAAGTTCATTTATAGCTTTCATAAAGGGGATTAGGGCTCCGTTAATCCAAGTTACAAATCCTAGGATAAAGAACATCCCTGCAATGATAGCAATCGAAACTTTTTTTGATTCCTGAGGTGCTGCTGTATGTTTAGCTGTATTTGCCATTTATAGATTGCTGTTTACTTGTGCAACTAATTCGCTTTCATAAAAAGCGATCGTTTCGATTAAGCCTTCTTCAATAGTATATTTTGGTGTAAACCCTTCATTCTGAAACTTTTTAGGATTTGCCTGAGAATGTTTTATATCTCCTGCTCTAGTATCTAAAAACTTGATTTCAGATTTTGAATTAGTAAGTTTTATGATAAATTCTGCTAACTCAAGAACAGATGTACTATTTCCTAAAGCTACGTTGTACACTCCTTTCCCAGTTTGTGATGCCAGAAGGTTTGCTGCTACAACATCTTTAACATAAATAAAATCTCTGGTTTGCTCTCCGTCACCGTAGATTACTAAAGGTTTATTCTGTAAAGCATTTAATATAAAAATGGGCACAACAGCTGCATAAGCAGACTTTGGATTTTGTCGTGGACCAAATACATTAAAATATCGCAATGAGGTTGTAGGCACGTTAAATTGATTGCGGTACATATCAAGATAATACTCGCCATCCAGTTTTGTTATGGAATAGGGCGTCATAGGTTCAGGAGTCATCGTCTCCACTTTGGGTGAAACCGGATTATCCCCATAATTTGCTGCAGAAGATGATAAAACAACTTTACAATCTCCTGTATTCTTTGCTGCTTCCAGAACATTAATAGTTCCTTGCGCATTAATTGAATTGCATTCTCCTATTTTCTCGATAGATTCTGGTACACTTACTAAAGCTGCAAGGTGAAATATTGCTGAAGCACCTTTTACATAGTTGTTCACAGCTTGCTCATCCCGAATATCTACTTGCTCAAATTGAAGGTTAAAGGGAGCTACATTCTTTTTAAAACCGGTACGCAAATTATCTAATACGACAACTTCGTTTCCGTCATTGACCAATTTTTCAGCAATATGACTGCCTATAAAACCGGCTCCTCCAGTGATTACATATTTTTTCATATCTGTTTTTCCTTATGGATAGATTTACTCAGTTTTATAATTTCTTCATATTGTGCCTCAAAACTTGATATCAATTTGAATTGATTTTTTGCTCTATCTAGATTGTGCATATCATAAGCTGTTTTATAATACACATCACCAGCCAGATAATCTGTTAAGAAACGTAGTCCCATTATGAAGATTATTGTTTTTGCTCCTAATGGCAAATACGCGATTTCTATATCTGAAAGCGAATCATGAAGCTCTTCTAAAAATCCTTTTAGATAGGCTTCATAGTAAGCCACATTAAAGTTTACCAGATTCAAATCTTTTTGATCTTCTTCGGCTGTATTACAGATCGTACGTATGGCATCACCAAAGTCATTATGCACAATGCCCGGCATCACCGTATCTGTATCTATTACGCAGAGTCCGGAATTATCTGTATTAAATAAAGCGTTTGAAATTTTTGTGTCGTTGTGGGTGACACGTGTGGGTATATCCCCATTGTCTTTCAATTGCTGCAAGAGCACCATTTCGTTCTGAAGCTCTTGTACTCGTTCAATTAGCGATTTTGCTTCAGCTAAACGCGCATCTGATGCTTTTTCTTTAGCATCTCTAAATTGTTGCAGTCGCTTCGGAACATCGTGAAATCCCGGGATGATTTCAACCAACTGTTGTGCGTCAAAATCACTGGTGTCATTAATGAATTTCCCAAAGAGTTTTCCTCCCTCATACGCAATTTCTTTATGCGTAACCGTATCATAACTTTGACTATCTGCTATGTAATAGGTAAGGTTCCAGAAATTCCCCTGCGCATCCAAGTGATAATAGTTACCCGCTAAAGTAGGCACAAAAGTAAGTACTGCTCTGCGCAACTCTTGTTCTGTTAAATGCGGAACTTTTGACGCTAAGTGCTTGCTGATTTTCACTTTATTAGAAACTAACTCAGGTACATTTTTAAATACATCACTATTTATACGTTGCAAAACAAAATCTGTTTGCTCTTCAGTTTGTATAAAATAGGTATCGTTAATATGTCCGCTTGAAAATTCGGAAATACCAACTAGTGAACTATTGTGCAAGAAAGCGTTGAAAACCTCAGTTATAATTTGGTTGTTATCTACTCCCATAAGTTCACAGGATATATATTATTATCCTTTAATTTTTTAATTTCTGCCTGTGCGATTGCCTTATCCTCTTTGTAGGTAACACCAAACCACTTTTCTGGAGTACTTAAGACTTCGACCTGTACTTGATCTGCACGAAGCATTTCATTTACTACTGATGGAATAAAAAATTCGGCTTTACTATTTCCCTTACTCTTTTCTAAAAACTCGTTAAATAACTCCCAGCCAAATTCAAAACATTTAGGTGTAAATCCCCAAAAATTCATTGACACAAAGGTATCGGGATCCATTGGTTCTAGCACTCCATCTTCGGCTTCTACCAGGATTTTATCTCCTTGCTTTTCTATATGTGTCCGTTCGGTAACATCTTCTAAGTTTCCCTCTTTTGAAACCGTACACACCCCTCTAGACACATAACCGTGATCTGACACGGTATTTTTCAGTTTAAAAGCCACCATATTAAAATGGTAAGAATCACAATCTGTAGCAATAAGCGCATTTGCCATTGTGATAAATGATTGTCTCCCATAAAAATCATCTGCATTAATAATTGCAAAGTTTTCTTTTACCACGTCTTTAGTAAGTAATAAGGCGTGACCCGTTCCCCAGGGTTTTGTGCGTTTGTCATCTATATACGCTTCAGGAACGCGATCTAACTCTTGAAAAACATAATCTACAGATGCTTTACCTTTAAGTTTAGGTTCAAATACTTCTTTAAACTCTTCTAACAAATTCTCTCTTATGATAAATACAATCTTTTTAAAACCTGCCTGAAGCGCATCATAAATTGAAAAATCTATAATAGTATCTCCTTGAGGTGAAAAAGTGTCCAGCTGCTTTAAGCCGCCGTATCGACTACCTATTCCAGCTGCAAGAATTACGAGTGTTGGCCCTTTGGTATTTTGATTTTCTAATGACATAAAGGTTATTTTCAATAATTAGATGGTTAGTTAATAAATTGTCAAATCTCTAAAAAGAGCACTTTATTAACCGAATAAAATTTCAAATAGATTTAATAATTTAAATACCTAATTTTCAGTATTTTATAAAATTATAATATTGCTCTCACACAATTTTAATCTTTAAATCTGGTACAATTTATCTAAAAATAATGTTATAAAAAAGCATTTTCAATAAAAATGTGCTCGAACACACATAAATTATGTTATCGAGCACATAATGAATATTTAATTCTATCAGATTCTTATATTTGTACTAATGAAAGAAAATTACACCATTAAAGATATTGCTGAAATGGCAGGAGTATCTAAAGGCACTGTAGACCGTGTAATTCATAAGCGAGGAAAGGTTTCTCCTGCAGCATTAGAACAGGTTAATAAGGTACTTGACAAAATTGAGTATAAGCCTAATCCTATTGCTAAAAGTCTTAAGAATAATAAAAACTACAATATCTCTATTCTACTCCCCGATGCTGAGGCAGATCCGTATTGGGAACCGTGCTATGAAGCTATAAGTCAAGTAGAGAATGAGTTTAGCCATTTTGGGATTAAAATACATAAGAGCTTATTTAAACCCAGCTCCACTAAATCATTTAAAAAAGCTGCAGATGCCTTAATTGATTCTAAACCAGATGCTATTTTAATGGTTCCTTTGTTTTACATAGAAGCAGAGAATGTTGCTAAACGCTGTGTAGAAGCAGATATTAAAATTGCCACGTTCAACAATTATATTAAAGATCACAAGATTAATTTTGAAATAGGTCAGGATTTGTTTCAGAGTGGTCGTGTTGCAGCAAAGTTATTCAATATGCTGCTTGGTAAATCTGGTTCTATAGCTATTTTACACATTGATGAAGCCTTCCAAAATGCATCACATATGCAGGAAAAAGAACGTGGTTTTAAAGATTTTTTTAATCTGAATAAAAAGCTTGATTTTAAAATAGATGTTCATAATTTAAAGAAAGAATCAAAAATCACCTTTGATCAAACCATAGAAAACTTTTTAAAATCTATTGATCCTATTGACGGTATTTTTGTAACCACATCAAAAGCATATTTAATCGCAAATCATATCGCAACTTATACACCAGACAGTGTTATCATAGGGTATGATCTTGTTTCTGAAAATATAAAGTATCTCGAAGAAAACAAAATTGCATTTTTAATTCATCAAGATCCTAAGAAACAGGTATATCTGAGTTTAACAAATCTTATTGAATTTTTTCTTTTTGATAAGCCATTGCAGGAATCAGTTTTACTTCCTATTGATATTATAAATACCGAAAACTTTCCGCAATATTTAAACTAAGGTTCTAAACGGAATACTCCGAACGAATCTTTGATATGAAACTCCGGATGTTCGGTTTGTGGATCTACCCAAGTAATCCAAGTTGCCTTGTTTTGTCCGGTAGTTTCTCTGGTATATTTTGCCCGATAAACCCCTACTTCGAGGTAATACCCCAATTTGTCTTGCTTAAGCAAATTGAGTGTTTTTAAAGAAGCTAAACTCAGTTTGCCTTCTACTGAAAATTTTTGTTCATCTATAGCAGATTTTACTTCTATGCCAGCTGCAGGCCAACTCCAGCCGAGATCAAAATCCCGATTAGGTCGAGCTAAAAAATCCATTACTCGGGGTTGCGTATCTATTTCTAAACAGTAATACGGATCTAATAAATAATCTGATCTTAAGAATAACTCCACCCGATCTGACTGTGCAATACTTTCTTTACTATCATCTTTTAAATCTGTATAAACCTCATTATCGGCTACTATAAAGCTGAAATAAAGATATTCTTCATCATATAACGCTCTAAATGAGATAGGATCTACCGGTTTATTATCCCAAGGAGATTTAAAGTCTGTAAGATTATTAGCTACATTCCATTGTGGATCATCTACGTTACCGCTGAGTGTTACTTCTGTTGCTTTTTTTACATTATATAGTGGCGTATTCATCTTTGTAATTATTGCTTTTTTTTTGAATAACAGTTTTTCAGACCCAAAAGCGCTTCTATATAATAATAATCGGCGTAGTTAAGCGGAACATCAATTTCATTATCGTGAGGGATACTACCAACGCTGTGTTTTAATAAAAAATTCTTGTTAGCTCCCAGCTCTGCTTTATATGCTGGTGTTGCTAGTGTTTTTACAATTTCTAATGCTTCCTCCTCATATTTTCCGGAGGTAAACTCATTTAGTTTTATTAGTGCTGAAGCGGTTACAGCCGCCGCAGATACATCTCTTGGCGTTATTGTTTTATCTGGTGTATGATAATCCCAATACGGTATTTTATCATCTGGCAATTCTTTTGAATTTAAAATATAAGCTGCAATATTCTCTGCCATATCAAGATACTTCTTGTCATTTGTATATTTATAACAAAGCGTAAAACCGTATAAGCCCCAAGCTTGACCACGTGCCCATGAACTAGAATCTGCAAATCCCTGGGCGGTTTCTTTTTTGCGTACTTCACCAGAAATAGAATCATAATCTACAACGTGATACGAACTGTAATCTGACCGGTAATGATTTGCCATTGTTTTATCTGCATGGGCATTTGCAATCTGCGCAAAAGTTGAATCTGAAGTCAAGATTGACGCTTCATAAAGCAACTCCAAATTCATCATATTATCTATAATCACAGGATATTCCCAGTTTCTATCTGCCTGCCATCCCTTGTCTGCATCCCAGCTCTTTATACTTCCCACCCGAGCATCATATCTATTTGCAAGCGTATTTGCTGCATCGATCAAAATTGTTTTATAATCATCATTAGGCGCAATACGGTTTCCATTTCCATACGAGCAATTAAAGACAAATCCTAGATCATGAAAAGCAGGTAAATCTTTGTGATCTTTATATAAGCTCTGAAAATGAATTGCTGCTTCTTTCCATTTTGTATCCTGAGTCGCTTCATATAAATACCAGCAGGTCCCTGGGAAAAAACCTTCGGTCCAATCAAATGAAGTGCTATCAATAAAATAGATGGAAGAATCTTTTTCTACCGTACGGGGATTTTTATTTGCAGCCTTTGCCTTTGTCAGGAGTCCGCTTAATTGCTTATCAGCAAACTGAAGTTCTTCCTCAATAAACGCCAAGTTATCTATAGGTTCTTCCGGCTTTTCAGTAGTTGATTGTTTGCACGAATTTAAAAGGATGCCTAACAAGCATAGCCAAAGCACAAATATATTTCTCATCTAAAAAATTAAAAAAGTTAATGTAGGAACAGGAACATTCTAAGTGCCTTAAAACCTCCTACTGAAAGATTTATTTTTAGATAAAGATGAAAAGTGTGTGAGAGTAATAATTCGATTTATGAACTATTGAATTTCAAATGTAGAAAAAAATTTTTTAGAAAATACCTAAAAAATTAAGAACTAAAAAGATTTGTAGCTGTAACCTATGTTTTAGAAAATATAATTTTCTCGAGTCCTATTCTACTTTCGTCAACCGCTTTATAAAAAGTCTCACTGTTTTTAAAGCTGCGTTGTTTTAGTTTATGATATTCATAATGTATAGTAAGTTCTGTACCCACAAATGGCCAGGGATCAATAATAAGTCTTCCGTTTTTGTCTTTGAGCTGGTGTATTTTATTATCAAGTGCATTATTAATGTCGAAAGACCTTTGCGCATCTGGAAACTCATTTTGACAAATCATTAATGACAACCTATCACAAAATCGAACAATCCCATATAAGTAGTCGTAATCAGCTTTCTTGATTTTATACAAACGCATTGCTTTGCGATCAAGATTAGAATTTGATTTATATACTAAACCGGAGGTAAATACTTGCGGACTTAAGAACTGTAAATGAGATGAAACTAAAGCTGCAACTAATAAGGAACGCGTTTTTAACTTATCTAAGATTTTATTTGTTTTCTCAGCCAGTTCTTCGAGTGTAATATCGGGTTTATCAAAAGAAATCGGTTGTCCCAAATCGTTAAGTTGGCGGGTGTAATTAAAGTCGGTTTCCTGAGTTTCGTGATAGAATATAGCTGCAATAACTTCAGAAAAAAATAGAGATCTATACTCACTTTTTAAATGATTACAAATAAAACCAGCAATATGTGCATGGTGTGTTTGCGTGATTATGCGAGTTTCATTTATATCGTAAGCAACTATCATACTTACAAATTTAACCGGACTTTCTTAAGTGCAATATTGTTTAATAAAACTTTAGATAATTTATAACTTGAGGAAATATGTAGCAAAATCAGAAACTGATAATACATATAAAAAACTAGTGATTAAGAATTTTCAAAAATGGTATGAAGATCGAGCACTTTAAAAGCCTTGAATATTCTATTATTATTTACACGTCTCAAAAGTATTATCTTCTCTTGTTCTCTCTGAATAGTTTGTAAATCTTCAAGAAAATAAATACACTCCACATCTATCCTATTTAAAAAGGATAGGTCCACAATTATTCTGGAGTTACTCTTTAAAAAAGCGGTAATAAGATCTTCGACTAATTTAATTGATTCTTCGGTAAATCTTCCGTTTAGTTTTAAAACATCTGAGTCTAATTCAAATTTCAGTGTCATAGGTATATGTTTTGATTTGGAGTATACTACTTAAGGTTCTGCTCAGGGTATTTTTAAGTACCTATCCTAAAATTAACTATTGTACTAAGTGAAACTGGATTTTTTAGTTAGAAGTGCCTCTTCTGCGCTTTGAAAAGCTATTAAGTATAGATGAGCCGAAATTTGAATTACATTATTTTAACTCCTCCACTTGTAAATAACTGTAATTGCCTTCAGGAAATCTTCATAATCGGCTATAAAACAACTGTTAATCGACTCAAATACAGTCAACTTCCATTTATCTACAGTAAAAGGTTAGTGATCGAATATTCCCACTCACAGCTGAATAAATACAAATATTTGACAAACCAAATCAACTAGAAACTATGGTAACCTTAACTAAAAGAAAATATGTCTTGAAGATAAATGGGAAGTTAACCAGTAAAAACGTCTCAGAAACCCAAAAGAAAATTGAGTACGCACTTACACGCTATAACAATATATCCATAAATATTTCAGGAATTGAAAAAATGGATATATCTGGTGTTTTTATGCTCTATCTCATTAAGAAAACTGCGGTCGAGAAGCAAAAAAGAGTAAGCCTTACCGGCTTAAATAATAAAGCTTTTAAGAATGCTTTAAAGACTACTGGAGTAAGCAATTTATTTATTACAAGATTCTGTACAAAATATACTTCGATAGAAAAGTAATAAGATAAAGGGTTACTAATAACTAATTACATATAAGAATCATAACAAATTTCAATTTAAAATTTAATCTTAAATCTCGTACACATGAAAAATTTAAAAAATTATTTAGTAGTAGCAGTAGCAATCAGCGGCTTTCAATTAGCCAATGCCCAAGACAATAGTGATACCAATATTGCATCACATATTCTTAATGTAGATGTTCCTGAAGTTGCTCTTCTAGACATCTTTGACGCAAATACAAATACAGAAGCCGCAGCAATCTTATTTGATATGTCTGAAGCTACAGTGACCGGTATAAATTCTGAAGCAGGACTTTATGCTTTTCAAGCTTTGAGCTACACAGACCTTTACCTAAACTACACCAGCGTGGTTGCAAGTGCTGCAAATACTGATGGATATGACCTATCCAGAAAAATCAATGTGCAATTTGAAACCGGCAGTACATTTCCAGGTAATTTAGACTTGAGAATTACTCCGGAAGCACCATTATTAATTACAGACGGTGGTACAGTCGATTCTGGAGGAACAGTAGTATCTGGCGGAGTAGCTCTAGGAAAAACAGTCCCTGTAGGAACCGATGCATTACTTGTAGATAGTATTGAAAGTGTGTACACCGGAGATGAAAATCAAGGGGTAAAACTTACCTATACCCTAGAGCAAAATGGAAACTTCGCAGCATATAACGCAGGTAGCTATCAATCAACACTTATTTATACATTAACAGACCTATAATGCTTTTCAACCCTTTCATTAAAAGCTCCTTACACAGTATGGAGCTTTTTTTATGCTTAATCCTTTTAACGTGTAAAAGTCTGGTTAAAGAGTAAATCTTACCACTCGTCTAAATGAAAACGGCAACCACCGAAAATAATCTTAATCGCCTCTATTTCAGGCTAACTTTAATCTAAATCAAAGAGATATTATGAGAAATTTAGCCTTAAAAACTGTACTCGTTTTCTTACTCAGCTTCACCACACAAGCGGGTGTTGTTGTTCTTAATGGTCTTACTCATACATCCTCTGGAAATTCTGGAGATATCATTGAAGGAGAGATTGTATTATTAAACACAACCGATCAAGAACAGCGCTTAATCTTCAAATTAAGTGATGCATTATACTCCTGCGGATCTACACGTATTTTTAGCGACTCGCTTACCCATACGCAATCTTCAAAATCCTGGTTTTTAGGAAGCTTAATGGACAAGGTTTTAATTCCTAAAGAAAAGTATGTGTACAAATACGCACTTAAAATTCCAAAGGATTATACAGTATCAGGAACTTTCTGGTCTGTACTTATGATAGAAGTTCAAAAGCCTATAAAAAAAGAGCGATTGACGCAACAAATAGATTTAGATACTAAAGTGAGATACGCAATAGGGCTAATTACCCATGTAAATCAAAAATCTGAAGTAAACCTTGATTTTAAAAATGTACTACTACAGGAAGATGAAGACCATAAAAATTCTTTGCAAGTAAATCTATTTAACAGCTCTGACTACGTAGAAGGTGTGCGACTCAATCTGGAAGTGTATAACGAAAACGGCGATCAGATTTTAAAAACTAAAACCAAGAGGCTAATGGTTTTTCCGAATATGTGTATTGATTACAATTTGGATATTTCTCATCTCAAAACTGGTTCTTACCAATGCCTACTTACGGCAGATGCACGCAAAGAATACGTGGGCACAAACATAAGTCTGAGTATAAAATAAGAGCGTAAGCTACTTCCTCAAATCCTGATTTATATCTTATGAAAAACTTCGTATTAAAATTAATTTATGCGCTTCCTGTTTGTCTTTTAGGACATACAGGTATTGCGAACTATGATTTTGATACAACTATGTCAAATCATAATAATATAACACGTCACACTAAATTAGAGAACCCATATGATACAAAATCTGATAGTTTAAAAGACAAGAGAAAAACAACTGACAAGGCTATAGCTCTAAACATCAAAATTAAAAATAGTAAAAAAAATTACCTGCCGGGTCAAAAACATACTTTGGCTTTAGAGCTTGAACTAGAAGGTGAAAACGCAATGATCTTTAATATAGAGCCTAAATTACCTAAAGACTGGAAACTCATTTCGTCTGATAAGATTTCTGAGCTCTCTCCCGGTAAATCAAAAATTGTATTACTAAGTTTTTTTATACCGGCTAATACATCTCCAGGCACAGAAATAATCACATTAAAGCTTACCGATAAATCAGGTAAACATCTGCGGAGTGAAGACTTTAAAATTGTTGTAGCTGAAAACTACAAATTAGAAGTTTTTCTTATTTCAAATCCTGAAAGTGTAAAGGCTGGAGAAGAAATTATAACAATATTTGGTATTCGCAATACAGGAAATGTGCTTCAAGAGATACAAATTTCTTCGAATGGTTTATTGAGCGAAATAGATATGCCTTTAGTAAAACCAGATAGTTTAATAACTATAACATCATCCAGACCTACAAATGCAAAGCATTATTATCTAATAACATTGAGCACATATTTAGAGGTAACAGGAACGAATATAAATGAATCTCTAAAGAGCTATGCAAACACGACTGTGTTCCCAAGTAAAATTAAGCAGCGGGAGGCATTTTTTAGATTTCCTATAAGAGCCAGTTTCAATTATAATAGCTACACGGCAAAAGATATTCTTTTTTCGACTATTTCTGCAGAATTAGCTGGAGATGGTTATTTAGATGAGAAGAAACAACATCATTTAAATTTTCTGCTACGTGCACCGCAACAACAAACTTTAAAACGCTTTGGGGTTACAGATCAGTACAGCTTGATCTATGATTATAAAAATCAAACAACAATCTATCTAGGAGATCATGCCTACTTCATTAATAGATTGGGTTTTGATAACCGCTATGGAATGGGTTTTAGAATAGATCAACGTGTAAAGCGATGGATTTTCACTGCATTTTATTCTAATCCACGGCTTTTTAGTTATAATGACACTCCCCTATATGGTGTGCAGGCAAAGTATGCAGTAACTAAAAAATTACAATTAGGAATATCTCTTTCTGAATCAAAAGGTACGATAAGAGGTGTTAGTAACAAAATTGATGCTAATCCAGATGAGCAGGGTCAAATTGCAACGGTATCACTCGATTATAAAAGTAAGAATACACATCTTGAGACAGAGCTTTCGGGTAGTTTCACTAATTTATATACAGACTATGCAGGATTTATCAATTATTCTCAATCCTATAAAAAATTCACATACAGCGGTAATCTTACACTTACAGGTGAGAACTACTTTGGTTCTATTAGAAATAGTTTGCAGTACGCAAACAATCTGTTTTACAAGAATAAAAAATGGAATGCATCTATCGGTCATATCGTTTCTAGAGTAAACCAGAGACTCAATCCATTATTCTATGCTGCTGAGCCCTACTATGAAAATAGCTATGCTTTATTGGGCTACCGTTTTAACCAAAAGCATTTTGTAACTATTCGGGTAGATCAGAGAAAGCGTGAAGATCAATTAGAACCTAAATCCTATTTCTATAAAGAGAAGGGAATTACCTACAGATACCTATTTTCAGGAGAGCGTTTTAATTTTAGTTTCAATGGGAGGTTAGCTAAAACACGTAACTTATTAAGTGCAACAAGTAATTACAGAGATTCCTACGCACATAGTTTTAACGCATCTTATTTAATCGACTCTGGATTGTCGATTAGAGTAGGACTAAATCATAACTATAATAATAGATATGGATTATCAAATCTTAGTACCAGTTATACGCGATACAGTTTAGGAATCAACTATAGTATGAGTAAAGCCATACGTATAAATGCTTCTTATAATAGTGGATTTAGTCCAGAAGACACGTATTTGAGAAGGGATTTTTTAAATGCAAATATTTCATATAAACCTTCAAAAAACCATCTTTTTGAGATTAGAGCTAATTATTATGAAAATGCGGGATCTGTAAATCGACGAGAATTATTAGCCTTCGGAAAATATACGTACAGCTTTGGAGCTCCTATCAAACGAATTTTAGAGCAAGGTGGGATCGATGGAAAATTATACTCTATCCACTCAGATTTTGAGAGTGAGAATATTAAAATTATTGCTGCAGGACAACGTATCACTTCTAAAAAAAACGGCTCTTTTAGATTAAATAATTTACCATTAGGAACAAACTATATTTTTTTAGATCACGCAACACTTCCTGAAGGTTTTGTCGAAGCAAAAAAAGCGCCTTATGAAGTAGTTGTTACGCAAAACAAAATTGCAGATTTAAATATAGAATTAGTTAAAGCAGCCACAGTAAGAGGCAAAATTATGAAGATTATTTCTCGTGATACTTTGGGGTATAAAGGTTACATAAAACTAAATAATGAAGATTTTGAATACGCAGTAGAATCTGATGTTGCAGGTAACTTTATATTTAAAAATATCGTTCCCGGAAATTATAAAATAGCATTATCTAATACCTCTATAGAAAGTGAGTATCAAATTCCAACAACACTTAATGTTCAAGTTGCTCCTGGCGAAGAAGAAAATGTAGATATCAGATTAAAAACTAAGGATCGAAAAATTAAGTTTAAAACAACAAACTTCAACCTAAGTAATTAATTATGGGAACTTCAAAACATATTATTTTAATTGTTGTGCTAATGTTCTTTCAAGGATTTACGGCTCAGGAACGTATTAACGCAACGCTCAGCTCAATAATTTTAGGAGGCGGCCAGCAAAGTGTTACTGTAACCTTAGATCTTCAACCTATAGCAATCGTTGATCTTGAACCAGAAAATACAAACTCTGGTGAAACTTTTATTGTTGAAGAAGCAGGTAATCCTTTTCCAACCGGTGGATCTGCAAACCCGGGTGAATTTTGGTTAAACTATACTTATAGAGGATCTAATTTAGAAACAGCTTCCTTATATACCCGTATAAATCAACCTTTACCGGATGGTATGGTAATTACATTACAAGTTATTAATAGCGCATCTATTAATGGAAATTTTATTCCAAATCCTATTTCGACTCCGCTAACCCTATCTACTACTCCCCAACTCATTGCATCTGACTTTAGTAGTGGTTATACGGGTGATGGAGAAAATACGGGTTATTTAATTCAGTATAAAATAAGCAACCCAAATGCCATCTCATTGCCCGCAGGCTTTGAAATTGTTTTTGAAATTAAATAACATTTAAATGAGAACTCTTTTATTATATATCGTACTTAGTGCACCATTTTTTTCTACTGAAGCTCAAATTCTTGATGGTACGCTTGATGTCACAGGTCTTCCTAATTTCATGCAGTCGTTTGAGGATGTGATTAAAGAAGCAGGTCTTGATGATTCAACATTAGGATTTGAAAGTGAGGCAGATGCAAACTTAATAAGTTTTATCCTTAATCCCGTTCTTATAGTTCCTTCCTCTACCGTTTGCACCGGAAATATCTTTAGATATAGTTTATATATACACACGGAAAATAGTCCTGAAAATGTAAAAATCAGTGCGAGAACGACCAGTAATAGCGGTATTAGATTTCCGGCTTCTATACCATATGATCTACTAATCATAAAACCACTTGGTCCACGGGATTTACAACCCACAAATGGCGGGAATTATATCGAGATTCCTAATGATGGTACTCAAGCCATTAAAATTTTAGAGTTTGTTGGCTGCCGCACAGATATCCCAATTCAGTTTAGAATTGAGGCAAGTGCTCTTGCTCCGGCAGGAGTTTCCAACTTTAATATTTCATATACGATTGTGGGTAGTGTGCTTTAAAACTGCTTGTATTATTAGCATATTATCAAACGAACCTTGTAAATCTTCTTAATCTTTCAAATTTTGAGAGTCGCTTTATTAGAATCAGCTGCAACTAAAAAAAGTATTATAACTTCGTTTTTCATTGATTTTGAAAATTTAAAATAGTTAAATGCAGTATTCTAACCTAGGGATTATAACCACTGCCCTACTCATCTTATCAAGTTGTGGTGTTAAAAATGATTCGCTTCAGATAAGCGTTGAAAATAAACTTGATGTAAAAAGATCTTTTGAAACTATAGCTATCCCACTAAATCAAATTCCGTATAACGTGAATGATTCTACTAAAACAGTGGCTGTGGTAAATACGGCCACAAACGACACTTTGGTAAGTCAATTGGTAGATGAAGATGGTGATTCTAATTTAGATATGTTATTATTTCAACCTGAAATAGCTGCCAAAAGTACAAATACATATACATTAACCCCTGTGGCTAAAAAAACAGTTACAGATTCTGTTGATCCATTGGCGTATTCCAGATTCGTCCCAGAACGTACCGATGATTATGCCTGGGAAAATGATAAAGTAGCATTTAGAACCTATGGTCCTGTCGCTCAGCAAATGGTTGAAGATAGTGTTCCCGGCGGCACGTTAACCAGTGGCATTGATGCTTGGTTAAAGCGAGTTGACTACCCTATTATTAATAAATGGTATAAAAAAACACTATCTGGGGCCGGCACCTATCATGAAGATACAGGAGAAGGTTTAGATAATTTTCACGTGGGCGCTAGCCGTGGAATTGGAGGAATTGCAGTTAAAAAGGATACTATTTTTTATTATTCAAAGAACTTTACAAACTGGAAGACACTTTCTAATGGACCAATACGTACCAGTTTTATTTTAGAATATGCAGATTGGGATGCTGGTGGAACCACAATAACAGAACATAAAAAAATAACTCTCGATCGCGGAAGCTATTTTTCTAAATTCGAAATTAATCTTACAGGTGCAGACAGTATTTCGGCAGGACTTACACTTCATAAAAACACCGGAAACACGATAATAAATGAAGATCTGGGTTATATAAGTTATTGGGAAACATTAGATGATTCTGAAATAGGATCTGCAATTCTTGTACCTAATAATTTACTGAGCACCCAGAAATATATCTCCACAAAAACCGATGAGAGCAATCTCTATGCAACGATAAAACCGGAAGACAATACGGTGACTTATTATGCAGGTTTTGGCTGGAAAAAAAGAGGCGAATTTACTACTGAAGAAGAATGGAAAGCTTTTTTAGAGCGTACTGCTAAAAAACTCAAATCGCCCTTAAAGGTCAACTACCTCAATTAAGACAAACAAAAAACCCTTATGCTCACACATAAGGGTTTTGTTTTTCACAGCAGTTATGTACTAGATAACTCCTAATTCTTTTCCTACTTTAGTAAAAGCCGCAACCGCTTTAGTAATATGCTCATCTTCATGAGCTGCAGAAAGCTGAACGCGAATTCGTGCTTTTTCTTGAGGCACAACCGGATAGAAGAAAGCAATTACATAAATTCCTTCATCCAGTAATTTAGCTGCAAATTCCTGAGCCACCTTAGCATCATAAAGCATTATAGGTACAATAGGATGTTCCCCTTTTATAATATCAAAACCTGCCTCTGTCATTTCTTTTCTGAAACGTTTTGCATTATTTTGAACTTTAGCAATAAGATCTGCAGAATTACTAAGCATATCTATTGCTTTTATAGAAGCGCCCGCAATAGCTGGTGCTAGTGTATTAGAAAATAGATAAGGTCTTGATTTTTGACGTAGCATATCTACGATTTCTTTTCGCGCAGCAGTAAAGCCACCTGAAGCACCACCCAAAGCTTTTCCGTAGGTTCCTGTAATAATATCTACACGTCCCATGACGTCATTGTATTCGTGACTTCCTTTACCGTTTTTGCCTATGAAGCCTGTAGCATGACAATCATCTACCATAACCATTGCATCATATTTATCGGCAAGATCACATATCTTATCGAGTTGGGCGATAGTACCATCCATAGAAAAAACCCCGTCTGTAACTATAAGTTTTCTACGGGCACCAGAAGCTTTTTTCAATTCTTCTTCGAGCGCCTCCATATTGTTATGGCTATATCTATGGCGGGCAGCTTTACATAAGCGTATCCCATCTATAATACTCGCGTGGTTAAGTTCGTCAGAAATGATAGCATCTTCTTTGCCTAAAATAGGTTCAAAAATTCCTCCATTTGCATCAAAAGCGGCTGCATAAAGAATACAATCTTCAGTACCTAAAAACTCTGCCGTCTTACGTTCTAGTTCTTTATGAATATCCTGAGTACCGCAAATAAATCGTACAGAAGACAAACCAAACCCATGACTCTTTATAGCCGAAATACCAGCCTCGATAATCTCGGGATGAGCAGATAGTCCTAAATAGTTATTTGCACAAAAGTTTAAAACCTCAGAGCCGTTTTTTGTATTGATTTTTGCACGTTGAGGTGTAGTGATAATTCGTTCTTCTTTATAAAGACCTGCTTCACGTATCTCTTGTAATTCTTCTTGTATATTTTCTCTTACTGATGTAAACATAGCTTTCTATTTATGCGTGTAATTTCTGACTATTATTTTTTTTTAACTCTAATTGCTTAAGCATTTCCTGAGTCATTTTATCCAAATCAAATTTTGGTTTCCATCCCCACTCTTCTCGAGCCGGTTTATCATCTAAGGAAATTGGCCAACTCTCTGCTATTGCTTGCCTGTGATCTGGCTTATAAGTTGCAGTAAAATCAGGAATATATTTTTGAATTGCCGTTAAAAGTTCTACCGGTGAGAAGCTTAATCCCTGTATGTTATATCCTACTGTCTTAATTGCTTCCTTTGGCGCTTCCATAAGTTGAAGAGTCGCTTCAATTGCATCGTCCATATAAAGCATAGGCAATTGCGTATCCTCTTTTAAATAACTTTCAAAATCCTGACCATTAATCGCTTTGTGAAATATATCCACGGCATAGTCTGTTGTTCCACCACCGGGTAAAGATTGATAGCTAATAAGACCAGGATAACGTAAACAACGTACATCCAGGTTATACTTTAAGTTGTAGTATCGTGCCCAGTGCTCACCTGCAACTTTACTTATCCCGTAAACCGTTGTAGGGTGCAAAGCAAAATCTGTAGCCACTTTCTCGCTACGAGCATCTGGACCAAAAACTGCTATCGAACTCGGGAAAAACACTTTCTTTATATCGTTTAGACGAGCAACTTCCAGCACATTAAAAAATGTAGAATTATTTAAATCCCATGTTTGCAAGGGTAACTCTTCACCTTTGGCAGATAAAATTGCGGCTAGATGATAAATTTGAGTGATTTTTTGTTGTCTTACAATCTCATCCAGAGCTTCAATATTAGTAGCATCCAGTTTTATTGTAGCACACGTAAATTCATCACGTATATTTAAGTCTGTTGCTACAATCGCATCAGAGCCGTACTTTGTAATTAGAGCTTGGGTGAGAGCAGTTCCTAACTGTCCGAAAGCTCCTGTGATTAATATTTTTTGCTGTTTCATAACGTCGATATTTCAGTATAAAATTACCAAAAAGACTATTCACACCATATAATAAGCTGCAGTTCCCTTAAATTTAAGTAAATTAGTCTTTATATTAAATATTTTACCAGTATTTAATCTTAAAGCGCTACTTCGTAACTCGTTTAACAGGAAAATATTCTTCTATGGAACTACTTGATGAAACAGATTTGAAAATTCTAAGAATTTTACAAAATGACGCAAAAAAAACAACTAAAGATATAGCGAAGCAACTGCACCTTACAGCATCTCCCGTCTATGAACGCATACGTAGGCTCGAAAAAAAAGGGTACATAAAACATTATGTGGCCATACTTGACAAGAAAATGCTAAATCGCCCGGTTACAGCGATTTGCATGGTTTCTTTACGCTACCATAATGAAGGGTTTATCGACACTTTTGAACAGCAAATTAAAGAACTTGTTGAAGTTCAAGAGTGTTATCATATGGCTGGAAAAGTAGATTTCTTTCTAAAAATTCATCTTGAAGGGCTTGAAGAATATCACGAATTTGTAAGAAGCAAACTCTCAAAAATTCACAATATCGGTGTATTAGAAAGCTATTTTGTTTTAAAAGAGGTTCACAATACTACCGCTATTGATTTTTAAACACGTTGGTTTATATCATAATCGTGTGATCTGAAGCTCGTTTATACCCTTCAATTTTGATATGAGTAGAGGTAATCTCTACAATACTAAAAGCATTATTTTCGACACCTTCATAATCTACCATTCCCAATTGCGTGATGTATTGAATACCGTTAAATTCTTGATAATCTTCGGTATGTACATGTCCGTGGAAACAAGCAACAACCTGACCGTGAGATTCTAGTAATTTCTGGACTTCCGCATAATTGGTTACATGAAATTTGGCCTCTTCTTTGTAAAATTCGTACAACGGATGATGGCAAAATACAACAGTTGGAATTGGCCAACTTTCCAATTGATCTTCCAACCAATTCAGTTCTTTCTCTGGAATATTAGCATTTTCCCAGTCTGAGCCGTTCGCGAAAAAATGAGAGGTTCCATCTGCATCATAATTTGCATCTAAAACAATAAATCGCATTCCGTTTGCTGTAAATGCATAGTAACTTTCTGCCTTTTCCTGCCCATTATTAGCGATATGATTTAGAAATTGTTGCTTTGTAATACTATCTACATCGTGGTTTCCAAGAGCGTGGTATTTAGGGCCCTTAAATTTTTGAAACACAGCTTCTACTTTGTCAAGATAAGCCAGTGTATCTCCTGGCTGAGCACCGGTATCCTCATCTTTGAAATCTCCCAGATGAATAATAAAATCTAAATTTTGTGTGTTAAGGCTATCAATAGCCTCTTGCATTTTAGGTATTGAATCTCTATAAAATCGGCTTCCTGCAGGTTCACGATCTGCATAATGCGAATCTGTGATAATGCCAAAACGAAGTATAGAATTTTGTTTTTTAGAACTAAATATATATCCCGGCATTGTCAAAAGTGTAGTGCCTGTGAGTGCAAAGAGTTTTAACGAATTACGCCTGCTTATTGTTGATTTATCCATTTCAGTATTACTTAGAAGTACTATATATAAATTCTACGATTCAGCATTCAGCTGCGATAATTAAAGATATATTAAAGTGTTGAAGAGCTAAATAAGATTTTGTAATCTTATAAAAAATATCCTTCACTCACTTAAACTTTCAGTCGTGAAAAATCTCCTACTTCCGCTTTTTATCATTTGCGTTTCTATAGCTTCCGCTCAAGAGAATTCATTA
This sequence comes from Leeuwenhoekiella aequorea, assembly GCF_004104375.1. Taxonomy (GTDB): domain Bacteria; phylum Bacteroidota; class Bacteroidia; order Flavobacteriales; family Flavobacteriaceae; genus Leeuwenhoekiella; species Leeuwenhoekiella aequorea. The sequence goes on along the minus strand of NZ_QOVM01000006.1, from coordinate 176,739 downwards.
GAATTACTAGATCTACAACTCAACAATTATGAATATCCTTATAAGACTGAAACCATAAACATCTCCGCTCAAAATCAAGAGTTAGAAATGGCTTTTATGGATATTAAACCAAAGAATTATATCGGCAAAAATATAATGCTACTTCACGGTAAAAACTTTAATGGTGCCTATTGGAAAACCACGATTGAAGCGCTGACTGCCGAGGGATATCGGGTTATAGTTCCTGATCAGATAGGATTTGGTAAATCATCTAAGCCAGAAACTTTTCATTATACATTTCAGCAACTTGCATTAAACACAAAAGCTGTTTTAGATAGTATAGGAGTTTCTAAAACCGCAGTTTTAGGTCATTCTATGGGTGGTATGCTGGCAACCCGATTTGCCTTAATGTACCCTGAAGTAACAGAGAAATTAATTCTTGAAAACCCTATAGGTCTCGAAGATTGGAAATTAAATGTGCCTTACAAACCGGTAGAATGGTGGTATGAGAACGAACTTAAAAAAGACTATGCTTCAATAAAAAAATATCAACTGGAAAATTACTATGATGGCAAATGGGATCCTGCTTATGATGAGTGGGTTAATTTACTGGCAGGATGGACGCTCAATTCGCAGTATGAGACAATCGCCTGGAATGCTGCACTTACGTATGATATGATATTTACGCAGCCGGTAGTCTATGAATTCCCTGAAATACAATTACCTACCCTACTTATTATAGGAACCCGAGATCGTACAGCTTTAGGTAAGCCTCTTGTCTCAAAAGAAGTAGCAAGTACAATGGGACTCTATGATAAACTAGGTAAAACCACCCAACAGAAAATCCCTAATAGCCGCTTAGTTGAGATAGAAAACACTGGCCACCTTCCGCATATAGAGCGTTTTGAGAAATTCATTGTTCCACTTAAAAATTTTTTAAGAGAGTAAGTCCAAGTATTTGATAGAAGTCAATAACTTCAACATCTTAAAAATTAAGAGTAAGAGAATATGGCATTGGTTAATAAGCCTAAAACAGGTATGCACAAATACACAGATAAAGAACTGGTAAAAATTGTTACTGTTGAAGTGCATAAATTTGAACCAGAACAAGTAAAAGCAGCAGAACGCGAACTAGCAAAACGAAAAATAAGTAAACTTAAAATGGCTGAACTGGTAAAGGCAGCTACTTTAGACAATAGTGCTGCACTTAATATACAAAGTTATGTAACCACAACAGGTATACGTTTTGTAAACTTCATAATAGACTTTTTTGCGTTTGTCATACTGGCTATCTTAGGAAGTTTACTTTTAGATTCGATCTTTTCTACAAGCGATACGCAGCTGCTTTTGACCACTGGCTATGGTTTAATATTTGTGATTTTTATGCTCTACTATGGTGTTTCGGAGTTTGTATTTCAGAAAACACTTGGGAAGTATTTCACTAAAACTAAAGTAGTAACTAATGAAGGTGAAAAGCCAGGTATAATAACAATTCTCATACGTACCCTGTGCAGACTTATCCCTTTTGATCGCTTATCATTTTTGATTTTCAAAAAAGGCTTTCACGATAAATTATCTGAAACGCAGGTGATTAAAGATGCCTAAATTTTTATTCTTAAATTAAAATAAACAACGATGTAGGTGATTTGTTTTAGCTTAATTTCGCCGCCTCTAATCAAAAACTGGCAATGTTAAAAAAAGAACTTATTCAAGAGCTTCGTGAAAAATTAAACAAGCGTCTTGAACAATTGCGGGAAACCAAAGCAGGTCTTATAGAATCTCGTGAAAGCGATGGCAAAAGCAGTGCAGGCGATAAATATGAAACTGGTGTTGAGATGATTCAACAAGAGATGGAGCGCACTCAAGGTCAAATTGATCAAGCTGAAAAACAAAAAGAAATTTTAAACCGTATAAGTTTAACTCCTAATGCGGTTATAGGTGAGGGAAGTCTTGTAATTACTGATAAAGCATCTTACTTTATAGGAATTCCTTTTGGAGAATTAAAACTAGCTACCGGTAATATATATTGCATATCTAGCGCATCACCTATGGGTGAAGTTTTGAATGGAAGCCAAACGAATGACAAAGTAAAATTTAGAGAAGATTATATTACTATAAAAGAGATTCTTTAAGACTTACTAAATTTACAATCTCTAAGAAAAATTAAATAAAAAAACCGATGCTGCTGGCATCGGTTTTTTTATTTAATAGATAACTGATTAATGTTTAAATAATGGTCTGTGACCCATCATTTCATTCACCTCATCAGCAATAGATTCTAGTTTATCGTCATTGTCAAAATTAATAAGAGCAGCATCAATAAGATCTACAACTTTTTTCATATCAGATTCAACAAGACCTCGTGTAGTTACTGCTGCAACACCTATACGCATTCCCGATGTTACAAAAGGAGAACGGGTATCAAAAGGCACCATATTTTTGTTTACTGTAATATCTGCTTTACCTAAAGCTTCTTCTGCATCTTTACCGGAAATATCCTTATTTCTAAGATCAATTAACATCATATGATTGTCTGTTCCGCCAGAAATGATATCATATCCTTTCTCAACAAAAGCAGCAGCCATAACCGCAGCATTTTTCTTAACCTGAACCATATAATGTAAGAAATCATCTGTAAGTGCTTCTCCAAAAGCAATTGCTTTAGCAGCAATAATATGCTCTAGAGGTCCACCTTGATTTCCTGGGAAAATACCACTGTCTAATAAAGAAGACATCATACGCAGATTTCCATTCTTTAACGTAATACCAAATGGATTTTCAAAATCTTTACCCATTACAATTAAGCCACCACGAGGACCACGTAATGTTTTATGAGTAGTCGTTGTACAAATATGACAATGAGGTACAGGATCACCTATAATACCTTTTGCAATTAAACCGGCAGGGTGCGCCATATCACACATTAAGATTGCACCTACTTTATCTGCAATCTCTCTAAAACGCTTATAATCTATTTCACGGCTATATGCAGATGCTCCTGCGATAATCATTTTTGGCTTTTCTTTTACAGCAAGCTCTTCAATCTTATCATAATTAAGCAATCCCGTTTCTTTATCTACTCCGTAAAATACCGGATTGTACAAACGACCTGAAAAATTTACTGGAGAACCGTGTGTTAAGTGACCACCGTGTGATAAGTCAAAACCTAAAAAAGTTTCTCCCGGCTTCATTACTGCATGAAAAACAGCTGTATTTGCCTGAGATCCAGAATGCGGTTGAACATTTGCATATTCCGCATTAAAAAGCTCTTTAGCGCGCTCAATGGCGATCGTCTCTACCTCATCTACCACTTCGCAACCACCATAATAGCGCTTGCCAGGGTAACCCTCTGCATATTTATTTGTTAATACAGATCCTGCAGCTTCCATAACTTGCTCGCTGACGAAGTTTTCTGAAGCAATCAACTCTAAACCATTAAGTTGGCGTTGTTTTTCTTCTTGAATTAGATCAAAGATTTCGGTATCCCGTTGCATGCGCTATAAAGTTTGTTAAATTAGGTTCAAAAGTAGTGAATACATGCCTTTGGTACTATTTTAATTCTATATTTGAAATGAGCATTTACTAACATTTTATCAAAAATCTATGCCCTCAAAGACTAACGATCCAAAACGTAAAACCTGGTTAGAAACATCTGCAGATACAGATTTCCCTATTCAAAACATACCATTTGGTGTATTTTTAACCAGAGATGACATTATCACTATAGGTACGCGTATAGGTGATTTTGCTATAGATCTGGGAGCTTTACATCAGTTAGGGTACTTTAGTGAAATCCCTCTTACAGACGATATTTTTTTACAAGATAGTTTAAATGATTTTATCGCAGATGGTCGTAAAACATGGCGGGCGGTACGCAATCGTATATCGGTAATATTTGAAGCAAATAATGCTGAGTTACGTGATAGAATTGAACATCGGGAGCGCGTAATATTTGCGATGGATGAGGTAGAAATGCAACTGCCTGTACAAATAGGCGATTACACAGATTTTTATAGTAGTAAAGAGCATGCTATTAATGTAGGATCGCTATACCGTGATCCTCAAAATGCGCTTTTACCTAACTGGATGCATTTACCTGTTGCCTACCATGGTCGTAGCAGCTCAATTATACCTTCGGGTATTTCGGTGCATAGACCACAAGGTCAAAAATTACCTAACGGTGCTACAGAACCTATATTTGGACCCTCACGCCAACTCGATTTTGAGTTAGAAATGGCTTTTATAACTACAGATGCTAATGAACTGGGGCAACCTATTCCAGTAGATCAAGCCGAAGAATATATTTTTGGATTGGTATTATTTAATGATTGGAGCGCTCGCGATATACAACGTTGGGAATACGCACCTTTAGGTCCGTTTTTAGGAAAGAATTTCGCTTCTTCTGTGTCGTGCTGGATCGTAACTCTAGATGCTCTGGAGCCTTTCCGTACTGCAAGCCCCAAGCCTGAAAAAGAGCTATTACCCTATTTACAGTATAGTGGTAAGAAAACTTTTGACATTAACTTAGAAGTAAGTATAAAACCTGAAGGTAAAGAAGAGACAGTTGTTACAAACTCAAATTTTAAACACTTATACTGGAATATGAGTCAGCAACTCGCACATCACACCGTAAACGGATGTCCTGTAAATAGTGGAGATATGATGGGAAGCGGCACAATTTCTGGTTCTGCTCCTAAATCATATGGTTCTATGCTTGAGTTAAGTTGGAAGGGTTCTAAACCGGTTAAGCTTAACGACGGTGGAGACCGAAAATTTATTGAAGATAAAGACACGGTAATTATGCGCGGTTATTGTGAGAAAGAAGGATCTGTGCGTATAGGTTTTGGCGAGGTAAAGACAAAAATTCTTCCTGTGTTTAAACCAAAGAAAAAATAATAAACAACCTATAAATAAAAAAAAGAGCAACTTCGTTGCTCTTTTTTTTTACACTAACTTTTATTCAGCTTTTAGTTCTGAATAACTACCAGTTACCATTTTATAATCGCACTTGCCCAGGTAAAACCGCTTCCAAAAGCAGCCAAAACAACTGTATCTCCATCTTTTATTTTTCCGTTTTCCCAAGCTTCAGTCAAAGCAATAGGAATTGAAGCTGCTGTGGTATTACCGTATTTCTGAATATTATTATATACCTGATCATCGTTTAAACCAAACTGTTTTTGAACAAACTGAGAGATTCTCAAATTGGCCTGATGCGGTATAAGCATATCGATATCTTCAGGCTTAAGCTTATTTTTCTCAAGACCTTCAATAATAACTTCTGAAAAACGAACAACAGCATTTTTAAATACAAATTGGCCGTTCATATACGGATAGTACGGAATATCTTCTTGTGGATTTTTTTCTATTAGCTCCGGAACCCATTCCATAGTACTAGGTCCTTTTAAAGCAAGCTCTAGGGCGTGCTTACCCTCACTATGTAAATGTGTAGATAAAATACCTTTAGCATTATCTTCTTCACGTGTAAGTACTGCAGCTCCCGCCCCATCACCAAATATAACTGACACATTACGACCCCGAGTAGTCATATCGAGCCCACCACTGTGATTTTCTGATCCTATAACCAGCACATTTTTATACATACCTGTTTTAATAAACTGGTCTGCAGTAGAAAGTGCATAAATAAAACCACTACACTGGTTACGTACGTCTAACGCAGGAACTGTACGCATATCAAGCATCTCCTGAACTTGTACACCACAACCCGGGAAATAAAAATCTGGACTCAATGTAGCAAATACAATCATATCTATATCTTGAGCCGTCATATTTGCACGCTCAAGTGCAATTTTTGCCGCTTTTACACCCATTATAGCGGTACTGTTTCCATCGCCTTCTTTAATATGACGACGTTCTTCTATACCGGTACGCTCTTGTATCCAAGCATCATTTGTATCCATTATTTTTGACAAATCATCGTTTGTCACAATATTTTCAGGTACATAAGCACCCATTCCTGCAATTCGAGAATTATACATAGAGTAGTTAATATGAGATATAATTAATAGTACCAGAATTTCTGGTGTCATAAACCGTGGAAAGATACAGATTCTGCAATTTTAAATGCATCTTTGGGTTTGCCTTTAGCTATGCGCGCATAGTATTTAGAATTAATTATTTTTCATAAATTGGTTCAAAATCCATCTCATGAAAAAAATATCCTATTTTGCTTTAATGCTATTTCTCACAACCCCCCTATTTTCGCAAGAAAACCTCGATTATCAAAAACCTCCTAAAGAAATTCTAGATCTTGTAGATGTGCCCAGAGCACCTGCTGTTGTTATGAATTCTGAAGGTGATACGATGCTATTACTTTACCGTGATAGTTATAAAACCATTGCCGAACTTTCTGAAGAAGAACTACGCTTAGGTGGTTTACGTATCAATCCTAAAACCAATATAGGAAGTAGAACTATTTTCTATAATGATGTAAAAATTAAAGGAATTGAAGAAACCGAAGCGCGATCTATATCGGGTCTGCCTCAAAATCCGTTGCTAAGTAATTTTACGTGGTCTCCAGATGAAACCAAAATGGCACTTACAAATACCACAGACAGTGGCGTTGAAGTATGGATTCTTGATCTTCAAACCGCAGCTGTTTCAAAACTTACCGATGCTACTCTCAATGCAAACATGGGTAATCCTATTGGCTGGTTTAAAGATGGTAAAAGTTTATTACTTAATATGCTTCCTAAGGAACGTAAGCAATTAATTAATACTGCAGAAGCTGTTCCTACAGGGCCTACAATATCTACAAGTGATGGTTCAAAAGCTCAGAACCGCACATATCAAGATTTACTTCAAAATCCTAATGATATTTTCAACTTTGAACAATTAGCTACTTCTACTCTTGTAAAACAAGAATTAAGTGGTGCATCAAAGCAATGGGCTTCAGCAGATATGTATACTAACGTATCATTTTCTCCAGATGGAAAATATATAATGACTACTACTATTCATAAACCCTTTTCATATATCGTTCCTTACAATCGCTTTCCTGAAACTGTAAGCATATACAAAGAAGATGGAACACTGGTGAAAGTGGTTAATGAAGTTCCGCTAATTGAAGAGCTTCCTCAAGGATTTATGGCTACTCAAACCGGAAAACGTAATCTATCGTGGAGAGCAGATGAGCCGGCAACTCTTTACTGGGCTGAAGCACTTGACAAAGGAGATCCAGAAGTAGATGTACCTTTTAGAGATCAAGTTTATATGCAAAAGGCGCCATTTACTGAAGCTCCAAAAAAACTCGTAAAGACAATCAACCGTTTTAGAGGTATTAGCTGGGGTGATGATAAAACTGCAATTGCGTACGATTACTGGTGGAACACACGTAATACCAAAACCTACGTATTTGATCCATCAGGCAAAAGCAATGAAGGAAAAGTACTAACAGACCGAAACTATCAAGACACGTATAGCGATCCAGGTAATTTTGTTACTGAAGATAACGTATATGGGAAGCCGGTGCTTACATTAGTAGATGGAAATGCATTTTTAATAGGTGATGGTTTTAGTGAAAAAGGACAGTTTCCTTTTATAGATAAGCTGAATCTTAAAACCCAAAAATCTGAACGCATCTATGAATCTGAATACACAGATAAATTAGAAAATCTTCAGGATGTTTTAGACATCAAAGAAGGAAAGGTATTAGTGCGTATTGAGGCGCCTACCGAATATCCTAATTATTATATAAGAGATCTGGATGACAACAGTCTTACTCAGATTACACAGTTTGAAAATCCGTTTAAAAGTATTCAAGATGTTCATAAAGAGGTTATAAAATACAAACGTGAAGATGGTTTAGAGTTGTCGGGTACGTTATACCTACCTGTAGGCTATGATATGGATAAAAAAGAGAAGAAACCAATGCTTCTCTGGGCATATCCTACCGAGTTTAAAGATAAGAACAGTGCAGGACAGACTACATCAAATCCCAATGAGTTCACCTATCCTTACTATGGCTCCATGGTGTACTGGGTTACTCGTGGTTATGTAGTTCTGGACGACGCTTCATTTCCGATTGTAGGTGAAGGTGAAACAGAACCTAATGATTCATTTAGAGAACAATTAGTAGCAAATGGAAAAGCTGCAATTGATGCCGTTGATGCTTTGGGTTACATCGACCGAAATAAAGTAGCGGTAGGTGGTCATTCTTATGGAGCATTTATGACTGCAAACTTATTGTCGCATTCAGATTTGTTTGCTGCGGGTATTGCTAGAAGTGGTGCATACAACCGTACCCTTACCCCTTTTGGTTTTCAATCTGAAGAACGTAATTATTGGGAAGCTCCAGAAGTGTATAATACAATGAGCCCTTTTATGCACGCAGATAAAATGAAAACACCTTTACTCCTTATTCACGGAGTGGCAGATAACAACAGCGGAACTTACCCTTTACAAAGTGAACGCTACTTTAATGCACTAAAAGGATTAGGTGCTACTGCCAGATTGGTAATGCTTCCTAAAGAGAGTCACGGCTATGCTGCAAAAGAATCAATTTTACATATGCTTTGGGAACAAGACCAATGGCTTGAAAAGTATGTTAAGAATCGAGAGTTTAATGAAATTAAACAGAAAGAGGAAATAAAAAAATAACCGATTTCAAACTGCTGCTGGTAACCATTTAAATGATTACCAGCAGTTTTTTTTATACTTAAAACTATTTAGATAAATTATTCGTATCTTATAGTAAAGAAGTAGAAGTTTTTAGCTCTGTAAATTGCTATGCGCGCATAATAAGAATTGATGTAAAATAGTTCCTAAACCGTCTAAAACTGCTACATTTACTAAAATTTTTCCTAGAAAATGAAATTATCTAATATACGTCTCGAAGTGATGCAAACCATAGGTAAATCTATGGATGAACTTATAGGGACCTACCTCAAATCAATTGATGAAAACTGGCAGCCTACAGATATGCTTCCAGATGCTGCGAATCCCGAATTTATTGATGAAGTCAAAGAAATTCAGGAGTTATGCCGCGAGATGGATTATGATTTATTTACGGTACTTGTAGGTGATACGATTACTGAAGAGGCCTTGCCTACTTATGAATCCTGGTTAATGGGAGTACAAGGTGTAGATCAAGTAAATGGTAACGGATGGTCTAAATGGGTACGCTCCTGGACTGCTGAAGAAAATCGTCACGGAGATCTGCTTAATAAATACTTATACCTATCTGGTCGCGTAAATATGCGTGAGATGGAAGTGAGTACGCAATATCTAATTAGCGATGGTTTTGATATAGGTACCGGTATGGATCCTTATAAAAACTTTGTATATACCAGTTTTCAAGAACTTGCTACAAATGTATCACACAGACGTGTAGCTTCGTTCTCTAGAAAATCTGGTAATAAGCAACTAGCAAAAATATGTAATATGATTGCTAAAGATGAGGCACGTCACGCTTCTGCTTATATGGAATTTGTACGCCGTATTTTTGATCTTGATCCTAGTGAAATGATGATCGCTTTTGAAGCGATGATGCGTAATAAAATCGTTATGCCAGCTATGTTTTTAAGAGAATCTGGTCAGCAAATTGGTCAGTTATGGGAACATTTTTCTGATGCTGCACAACGCTCGATGGTTTACACCACACAGGATTATATTACGATTTTAAAATCACTGGTTGCAGATTGGAAAATTGAAGATATTAAAGGTCTAAATGATAAAGGTGAGCGCGCACGTGATTACTTATTAAATTTACCAGATCGTCTAGAGCGTATTTCGCAACGTATCGTGGTACCAAAACTAGATCACAAGTTTAAATGGATTGCTAGTTAATTAGTGATATCAAATTATATAATAACCCTGAGCAACAGCATGTTTCTCAGGGTTATTTTTTTGTACCTTAACCTGAACAATCTATTCAAATATCCAAGATTAATCTACGACAACAACTCTTTTTTATGAAATTATATTTCACGGTTCTACTTTCTCTATACAGTATGTTGGGCTTTTCTCAAACGCTAATTGATGATGAGGGTCTAAGAAAATCTATACTTCTTCATAAAGATCTTGTAAGTATTCCCAATCTACCTGAAGATGAAGGTCGTATGCTTCAAAATATAGACTGGATTGCTCAGAGTTATGATGCCTTAGGTTTTGAAACAACCGTATTGCCTTCAAGTACGCTCCCACTCCTATTGACTGAGAAAGTTTATGATCCTAAACTTAAAACCGTTTTGTTTTATTTTCATATAGATGGTCAGCCATTAGATAAAGCAAATTGGGATCAACCAGATCCATTTGTACCGGTTCTCAAAGCCAAAGACGCTAACGGCAAATGGAATAAGCTAGATTGGGATGCACTTAATGGTTCTATAGATGATGAATGGCGTGTTTTTGCCAGAGCCGCAGCAGATGACAAGGCTCCCATAATAATGCTACTTGCTGCTTTACAAAAAATGATAGCCGCGAAAGTGGTACCAAAATTTAATATTAAGGTCATATTTGATCCAGAGGAAGAATATTCCTCCTCGGCATTATTATCTACACTTTCAAAATACAAAGATCAGTATAAGGCAGATTACTTTATCGTGATGGACGGTCCTGCTCACGATTCTAATAAACCTACCATAACCTATGGCTGCAGAGGTATTGTTACCTGTTCTATTACTACTTACGGAGCTAAACTGCCGCAGCATAGCGGTCATTTCGGAAATTACGTTTCAAACCCAGTCTTTGCTTTGGCCGACTTGTTATCGAGTATGAAAAATAATCAGGGAGAAGTGCTGATAAAAGATTATTACAAAGGGATCACCATAACACCTGAAATTAGTGAAGTATTAAGGAGTGTGCCTTATGATTCTACAGAATTTAATAATCAACTAGGGATTTATACTTCAGAAAAAATAGGTACTAATTATCAAGAAGCGTTACAATACCCTTCCTTGAATATTCGTCAGATAGGCACTTCATGGACAGGAGAGAATTTAAAGACAGTTGTTCCGGAATTTGCAAAAGCCGATATCGATGTTCGACTTGTTCCTGAAACAGATGCGCAGGATCAATTAGAAAAAATTAAGAAACACATCAGAACCCAAGGTTTTCATGTAATTGACAGAGATCCTACAGATACTGAACGTAAAACGTATGCTAAAATCGCAAAATTTACAGGAAGCTCAGGGATAAATAGTTTTAGAACAGATCTTGATAGTGAATTCGGTAAAACTATTGCTTTGACTCTTACCAAAGCTTTTAATGAAGAGCCTATTAAAATTAGAATGATGGGAGGCACGGTTCCAATTGTTCCTTTAATAAATGAATTAAATATTCCAACTCTTATAATTCCAATGGTTAATATGGACAATAATCAGCATAGTCCTAATGAAAACATTCGTATAGGAAACTTACGTCAGGGAATTTTAATATGTGAAGCAATTTTAAATGCAAAACTTTAGAAAGCAGATATGAAAAAAGAATTTATGGTAATAGAATTTGAAAAGACAAGCTTGTTGATTTTGTATATCTAGAATCAAGAAAAATGAAGTGGTAAGTATTTCAAGTAGTCGAGAGTCTTAGAAACATATGCACTTTCTATGGTTTTATAAATTAGTTACTTAAATATATTTAGTATTTTTAGAAAGCGATGTACAAGATTTATAAAGCACCAGGTGTGTATCATGACTCAGCAGTGAATTAACTATTGCCTAGATATTAATTCGTTTGAACCTTTGAAATTCGTTAGGACATAAAAAGACGTAAGATTTATTGTATGAAAATTAAATTCAAGAAAAAAATACTTTACTCTAAATTAATTTTAGGTCTCATATCGCTGATAATAGCACCAATAACGCTATTGAAAAATGAGGACTTACACTGGGCAGATTACATATATTTTATAATAGGTCTGTTATACCTTGCGCACTATGTTTACGACGTTACTCATCACTACTTACAAATTGAAGATGGTGTAATTCAGAAAAATAGTCTGTATGGTTTTCGTAAAAAATTGAATTTAAAAGATATTGATACAATTAAAAAATTCGCCGGAGATTATACGCTTAAATCAAATGATACTGAGTTGAAAATCAAAACTTCAATTATAGAAGACCATTCGCTTACATCTCTCGTTAAAGTTTTATCAGAACTTGACCTACCGCAAGAAAAATCCCCGTTTATAAGTATTTCGTAGCAGTACTGAACTTTTATCAATCATATCTGTACGTTTCTATTTCTCATCGATTAGAACTTTCTATCTTCTTCAACCCCTTACAAACCAACGTTTTCTGTTAAAGCTGTAATAAGCATCAAGATTAAGCGTATCTTTGCTACTTATTATATTTTATGACATTTAAAGAATTAGGTCTTATAGACCCTATCCTTAAGGCATTAGCCGAAAAAGGATACACCCATCCTACCCCTATTCAACAACAAGCGATACCAGTACTTTTAAGAGGACAAGATTTATTAGGTTCTGCACAAACAGGAACTGGTAAGACCGCAGCATTTACAATACCTATATTACAACAGATATATAACAATATTGGCTCTGGAAAAGGCGGGCGTAAGCTCAAGGCACTTATAATAACGCCTACCAGAGAACTTGCAATACAAATTGATGATAATGTAACCGAGTATAGTAAATATACAGGTATAAAAAGTACAGTTATTTTTGGAGGTGTTAAGCAGGCTTCTCAAGTATCTGCAATGCGCAAAGGTGTCGATGTATTGACAGCAACTCCAGGTCGCCTTCTCGATTTAGTTAAACAAGGATTTATAAGTTTAAAAGATATTGAATATCTGGTGCTCGATGAAGCAGACCAGATGCTTGATATGGGTTTTATACATGATATTAAAAAAGTACTTAAACTAGTTCCTCACGACAGACAATCGTTATTCTTTTCGGCAACAATGCCTAAAGCAATCGTTGATCTTTCTAAGTTAATTTTAGGAGATTTTGAAAAAGTAAGTATTGCTCCAGAAAAGCCTACGGCAGAACGTGTAGATCAAGCCGTTTATTTTGTAAGTAAAAAAAGCAAGCCTAAATTATTAAAGCACCTTATTGAAACGGAAAATCCGGCTACGGTTCTTGTATTTTCTCGCACCAAACACGGCGCTAATAAAATTGTAAAAATTTTGGATAAAGCAGGTATCAATTCTGCTGCAATTCACGGAAATAAATCACAAGCAGCCCGTCAAAAAGCACTAAGTGCTTTTAAAGATGGTAAAACTCAAGTTTTAGTTGCTACAGATATCGCCGCACGTGGTATTGATGTTTCAGAATTAGAAATGGTCATTCAATATGACTTGCCTAATATTGCTGAAACTTATGTACATCGTATAGGTCGTACTGGTAGAGCAAAAGCAAGCGGAGTTGCCTTATCATTTTGTGATAAGGAGGAACGTGCTTATCTGAGAGATATTGAGAAGTTAATTAAACAAAAAATAGATGTAATTGCAGAACATCCATTTTTAATTGATGGTCCTGATGACCCTTCAGATGAACCGGCTGCAAGACCTGCACGCAATAACTCGCGTAACAATTCAAGAAAGAGTACTTCACGTAATAGCTCGGGTTCTGGACGCTCACAAAATAATGAAGACCGTTCAAAACGCCAGCCTATGACAAAAACAGCGGGTAAACCTAATAAACGTTTTGCCAGCAAACCTAAATCTAGCGGAGCATCTAATTAATTAGATCTGTTAACGTAAATTCATAAGCCCTGATATATTTATCAGGGCTTTTTTATTTTTATAAATTATGTAGTGTATTTATAATCCAGTTAAATTTTCAGTAATTGTAGAGATACAGAGGCGTTTGAATTAGATTCTTTTTTATATTTAATCTATTATTAATGACTAAAATAATTATGAGAAAATTAATGCTATTAGGCGTGTTAGCTGCTTCAACACTAATAAGTTGTGATGACACACGTAAGGTTTTACATGATCAATACTTAGAATTTGTAATGCATACAGATAGTCTGGATGTCGTGCATGATGCAATGAGTGTACGTCACGATGCGCTTAAAACAGACACCCGTACCCTATCTCAAAAGCTAAAAGATGTAGAAGAAACAGACTCTATTGCGATTGCTGATTTAGCCAAACATCAGGTTTTGCTAAAACAACAAGCAACTTCATTGAGTAAATTGAAAAAACTAATTGAGAGTCACGCAGATGTAAAAACATATTTTATGTCTGATAGTATTTCTGTTGAAGATATGGAAGCTCAGTTATTAGAGATGGAAGCTAATAATAGTGATATAGCTGCGCGTCTTACAAAAATTAAAGCAGAGTTGAAAATGATCGAAAAGGAACAAGAATCTTTGAAGAAACCTGAAACCCATTAAGAGTAAAAACAAATTTTTACTCATATAAATTTAAGAGTCCGTTGTTTCTTCAACGGACTTTTTTTTATAAGCATATTTACCTTTCAAATGAACAATTGATTATTTTAGTAGCTTCAACATTTCAGAATTTATCTGCACAGAACTCATTTTATGATTAACAAAATTACTACCGTACTTCTTTTTCTTTCCTTTTCGATAACTCAAACCTTTGCACAATCTGAGCAGGAGGATCCTAAACTTTGGACTCCAGAAGACATCATTAATACCGAATCAATGCGGTCTCCCATTTTTTCTCCAGATGCAACAATGGTAGTCTGGTCTAAACGAATTCCTGTTAAGAAAAAAGATAAATTCGTTTCCAATTTATTTGTTACCCGCTTAGCGATAAAAGAAAAGCAAAGCTATTTAACTACCCAACTTACGCAAGGAGAGGAAAATGATTTTAATCCTGTTTTCTCTAAAGATGGTAAGACAATCTATTTCTTAAGTTCTCGTGATAAAGGCAAAAAATTATGGAAATTAAGTTTGTATGGTGGAGAAGCTGAGGAAATAGCAGAATTTAAAAATGGTATTTCTTCAATACAATTAAAAGATGAACGTACGCTGTTATTTACATCTAAAGATGGTAAAACCCTATATGATCAAAAAAGTGAAGAGTTAAAAGATGATGTTGAAATTATTGAAGATAGCTTACATTGGCAACCTAATCATATTTATGCTTTTGATCTAAAGGATAAAGAGACTACACGTATTACAACTAATGATAAGCCCATAGAAGATTTTGTTGTTTCTAAAAATGGTGACTATTTGTATTACTCTACAGCACGCAGCTTAAGTTATGCGGTAGATGCTCAAAAAGATCCGTACAATTACTTAAAGAATTTAAAAACGGGAAATACGCTTCAAATTCTTAAAGAATTTGAATTTCCCATAAGTAGTGTGTCATTTACTCAAGATGAATCTGGATTCTATTTTAGCAGCGATTTTGCATCAGACCCAAAATGGAATGGAGCCGGAATTAGCGAATTATATTTCTACGATATTGCCTCACGAAGGGCTCAAAAAGTGAATATAGATTGGTCAATAGGCTTAGGTAATGGTTTTAATGTAAACGGAAATGACGTAGTTGCTTCTCTTGCTAATAAAGCGACTATGAAATTGGCATATTTTAAAAAACAAGGATCTAACTGGTCTAAGTCCGTTATAGATTTAGGCGCAAAAAACGATCACGTTACTATAGAAGCTATAGCAGATAATTCTTTAAAAGTGATTTACTCTCACTCCACTGCATCAAAACTTCCTCAATACTTTGTTGCAGACCTTAAGGGTTCTAAATTTCAAAATGAATCTACCTTCATAGCACTCAACAAAAAACTTGTAAATAAATACATGCCTAAAAGTGAAATTATGACTTGGGCAGGTTATAATGGAGATAGCGTTACGGGAATTTTATATTATCCAAAAGAGTATATCTCGGGTAAAAAATATCCGTTAATGTTGAATATTCATGGCGGTCCAATGAGTCAGAATCTTGATGAATGGTCTGGTAGTTGGGCATATTATCCCGCTATACTTACCCAAAAAAATATGTTTGTCCTAATGCCTAACTACCACGGCTCAACAAACCACGGACTAGAATATGCTGAAGCCATTAAAGGCAATTATTATGAACCCGAATTAGAAGATATTACTAAAGGAATAGATAAACTGGTCAACGAAGGCAAAGTCGATAGGGATCAAATGGGTTCTATGGGTTGGTCTAATGGGGCCATTATAACAACTATGCTCACTGTAAAATATCCAGATCTTTTTAAAGTTGCCGCACCGGGTGCAGGTGATGTTAATTGGACTTCAGATTATGGGACTTGCCAATTTGGTGTTAGTTTTGATCAAAGTTATTTTGGAGGTGCTCCTTGGGATGACACAGCAGGAAAAACCTACAATGAAAACTATTTAATTAAATCTCCTCTATTTGAAATTGAGAAAATTAAGACTCCTACCATTATTTTTCACGGAAGTGAAGACCGGGCAGTTCCACGCGATCAAGGCTGGGAATATTACCGGGGCTTACAGCAAGTAGGCAAAACTCCGGTTAAGTTTTTGTGGTTTCCGGGACAACCTCATGGTCTTGGTAAAATCACACACCAATTACGAAAAATGAAAGAAGAAATAGCGTGGATAGACACCTATTTATTTGGTAAAAAATCTACGGAAAATGAAGCGTTCAAGGAGGAAAGCCCGTTAGGAACTATTTTAAAACTTGCTGAAGCTAAACAACAGTCTGGCTTATACGGAAATTTAGAAAACAATGTTCTTATTCCTGAAACTGTATTACTGAAAAAAGATTCTATTAGCCTGGGTCGTTTTGAAGTAACAAATGCCCAGTTTAAAGCTTTTAAAACCGACTTTGATTATGAAGCAGGTAAAGATAATTACCCTGTTCTTGTTACAAAGTCTTCTGCCATTGAATACACTACTTGGCTTTCAAAACAAACCGGAAGCACCTACAGATTACCTAACTCTAATGAAGCCGAAGAGCTTCAGAAACTTGCCGCTAAAAATGATGAAGAACAAAACAACCTAAATTATTGGGCAGGTTACACCTTGACTCCGGAAGATTCAAAACTTCTAAAACAAAAATTAAATGAATTGACTACATCTTTACTGAAACCTGTAGGCTCTCACAAGGGAATTAAGATCAACGAATCATTATTCTATGATCTGGGAGGAAACGTTTCAGAATATAGCGAAAATGGCAACTATGATTATAGTGCATACGATTACGCAGATCCATATGATGTAACAACAAAACCGAGCGAACATATTGGCTTTAGAGTAGTTAAGCAATAAAGTGGGTTACTGTTGTTGCTCGAAAGAATTTTAGCTAACCCCTGAATTTTGCAGATAAGTAAATTGTGAAATTTTTGAGGTTTTATAATCACAGGTCTGAAATATAAACCTATAACAAACAGCAAATTAAAACGCATTTAAAAGGCGATTTTCTAAAATTAGGGATTTAAACTATAATTTTATAGATGCTTTTTTAAGGCTTAACTTTTTGTTTTCGGTTTGCGAGCTGCAAAAAGAAAATCAACAAATCAATCAAATTATGAAAATCAAAAAAAATCTGTTTGCTCTTCTCTCCTTTTCCATTACTTGTGTGGGTTTTGCACAATCTGTAAATACGACAGACACCAGGTTGCTTTCAGAACCTGCAATAAGTGAAAATCACATTGCATTTGTTTATGCCGAAGATCTTTGGGTTGCAGACTTAAACGGATCCAATCCGCGTCGATTAACCATCGATGAAGGAATAGAATCAAATCCGGTGTTTTCTCCAGATGGTAGTATTATTGCCTTTAGTGCAGAGTATGAAGGAAACACAGATGTATATACCGTACCTGCAACTGGCGGAGTGCCTAAAAGACTCACTTATCATCCATATCCTGATCTTGTAAGAGATTTTACACCAGATGGTAAAGAGGTTTTATTTGCATCCCAGCGTTCAATATTTACAAATAGATACACCCAGTTATTCACCGTACCATTAAGCGGAGGTCACACATCTAATGTATCTATTCCAAATGCGTTTTGGGCAAGTTATTCCCCTACAGGAACTCATATTGCCTATACTCCCATTCCCGATCGTTTTAATCAGTGGAAACATTATAGAGGCGGCACCCAATCACGTATTTATATTTTTGACACCGCAACTCAAGATGTAACCGAAATTCCAAAACCTCAAAGCGGCAGCAATGATGCACAGCCTATTTTTATAGGTCTACAGTATATTTTAAAAGTGATAGAGATGGTGAGTTTAATTTGTACTCTTATGATCTAACATCTAAGCAAATAGCTAAGCACACAGATTTTAAAAACTTTGGGCTTCTTGATCTTGATGTAAATGCAAATGGATTATTACTGCTGGAACAGGGCGGATACTTACATACTTACAATCCATCTTCAAAAACTTTAAATAAGCTTACAATAGCAATTGCTACAGATCTTTTAGAAATGCGTCCACGCTTTGTAAGTGGAAGCGATTATGCACGTAGCGCAAGTATTTCACCTTCCGGAGCTCGGGTAGTTCTCGACTTTAGAGGAGAGATAGTTACAGTACCTTCAGAAAAAGGAGATGTAGCTAATCTCACACAAACTCCCGGTGTTCATGAGACATTTCCGAAGTGGTCACCAGACAGCAAATCGATTGCTTATTTCTCTGATGAAAGTGGTGAATATGCATTGCACATTAAAGATCAAAACAGCACCAATAAAGCAAAGACGATTAAATTAAATGGTGCCGGATTCTATGCTTATTTACACTGGTCGCCAGATAGTAAAAAAATCGCTTACGTAGATAACGGCCGCAATTTATATATCACCACAGTAGCTACAGGAAAGACTCAAAAAGTTGATCAGGATATTTTATACCAGCCTGGAGAATATCGCGATTTATTTGGTAGCTGGTCCGCAGATTCAAACTGGTTGTCGTATACGATTATCACAGATACAAATTTTGAAAAGGCCTTTTTATTTTCAGTAAATGAAAACAAATCCTACCCCATTTCAGATGGCTTTTCAAATGTTACAAATCCTACATTTGATCCCAGCGGAAAATATCTGTACCTAACAGCCTCTACAGATGCCGGGCCGGTAGTTAACTGGTTTGATCAATCTAATCAAGATATGGAATCTTCAAATTCCTTGTATTTAATCACGTTGCAGAATCAAGTAAAATCTCCTTTTGCTAAAGAAAATGATGTTGAAGTCATTGAAAAGGAAGAAGAGCTTAAAACTGAAAAAGAAGATAAAGAGGAAGATAAACCTATTAAAGAATTAAAAATCGATTGGGACGGTATTCAAAATCGAATGATAGCATTGCCCGTGGGAGCTGGTAATTTTGCTGCTCTTTCTTCTCCTAAAGAGGATATGCTCTATTATTTATCCTACCCCGCACACGGTGGAGAAACCACTTTACATGCTTATAACCTCACCGATCAAGAAGACGAGGAATTGTTTGCTACAGACAGTTATGAAATTTCTGCCAACGGCGAAAAAATGCTCTACTATAGTTCAGGTAGCTGGTATGTTTCTGATATTGGGAAAAAATCGGAGCAAGCAGAACTTGCATTGGAAAGTATTCAGGTCAAAATAGATCCTGTAAAAGAATGGAAGAATATCTTTAATGAGGCCTGGCGAGTAAACCGGGATTATTTTTACGATCCGTCGATGCACGGCGTAGATTGGAATGCTATGAAAACCAGATATGAAGCATTTTTACCAGATGTTACTACAAAAAGTGATTTATATCGTGTGATGAGCTGGATGTTTGCCGAGTTATCTGTGGGGCATCACCGTTTTGATTATACTGGTGATTCTAGAGTTGAAAAAGAAATTATAACCGGCGGATTATTAGGTGCCGATTATGCGGTGAACAATAACAGATATCAAATTTCTAAAATTTATGGAGGGCTCAACTGGAATCCAGACTTACGCTCACCCCTTACTGAGCCCGGGGTTCAGGCAAAAATCGGCGAATACATAATTAAGGTTGATGGTCAAGAAGTAAAAGCAACAGATAATCTATATAAGTTCTTTGAAAATAAAGCCGGACAAATAGTAGCTCTTACGTTATCATCTAATGCTAATGGCAGTAATGCGCATACAGAGCAAGTTACCGCATTAGATTCTGAACGCAGTCTGCGTAATCGTGATTGGGTTGAAGGAAATATAAAAAAGGTAAATGAAGCAACAGATGGTCAAGTTGCTTATGTATATGTTCCTAATACCGCTACTGGAGGTCACGAATATTTTAAACGTTATTTCTATCCTCAAGCAAATAAAAAAGCAATAATTATTGATGAACGTTTTAATGGTGGTGGTCAATTAGCAGATTATGTGATAGACCTTTTAAACAAACCAATGCAAAGTTATTGGGATTTTAGATATGGTAACGACATGAAAGCTCCCAGCGCATCTATACAAGGTCCCAAGGTGATGCTTATAGATGAAACCGCTGGCTCTGGAGGGGATTATCTACCTTATTTATTTAGACGTAATAATCTGGGTACACTCGTAGGAAAGCGTACGTGGGGAGGCCTTGTAGGCGTTTTGGGCTATCCCGAATTTATTGACGGTGGAATTGTAACTGCTCCTAATGTTGCCTTTTATAATGAAGAAGGCTTTGGAATTGAAAATGTAGGAACTCCGCCAGATATTGAAGTTGAGCAAACTCCTAAAGATGTGATAGCCGGTAAAGATCCGCAGCTTGAAAAAGCGATTGAATTAATTTTACAGCAATTAAAAGAAAACCCACCGAAAACTCTTAAAACACCGGCCTACCCTGATAAAACGAAATAAGAATTTTAAGTCAAAGAAAAAAATCCTGATCTAACGATCAGGATTTTTTTTAAACTCGTAATTAAATCACAGCTACAGAAAAGATCTAGCCTTTTACCTTCGATTCTATTTTTAATAGTATATCTGGATCAGGACAATTTTCTTTATAGAAAGATAGATTTCCTAGTGAAGATACACCCGGGTAATCACCTTCGTTTTGTTGTAAATCTTTTATAATCTGAAAATGCAAATGAGGTGCATAATCACCATTTTCTTCGGGTTCACCTAAATAAGCTATGGTTTCTCCGGCGTTGAACTCTTGACCTATTTCTAATTCGGAAATTGATGCTCTGCTAAGATGACCATATAATGTATAAAAAGAATCTCCCTTAATTGTATGCTCTAGCACTATACACGGCCCATAGTCACCATGGTTTTTGTTGTCTTTAAAGCTATGCACCCTTCCTTTCACAGGTGCGAGTACGGCGGTTCCTGATGGGCACCAGATATCTATTCCTAAATGTATATTCCGTTTAAGTTGAATCTCCTGCGTGCCAAAATAAAGACTTCGGTCATAAATACTTCGCTTTTCTAAATATCCTCCGTAAGCTACCTTACCTCCAGTTTTAGATAAATAAGTATCTATATAAACTGCTATAGCTTCAGCAGAGCTTGTGTCTACCGAATCTATAATTGTATTTGATGTAGAAAGATCGAGAAACCGATAAACCTCAGCTCCATAAATAGGATCAACCACAGGCGTAAAGCCCATTGTAAGTTGAGATAGCTCGGCTAAAAAATCTGATGTTTGCATAGATTCAAAAATACAATTCTAATAAAACTAAAAGCATAAAAAAGTCCGTTCTGGCAGGAACGGACTTTACAACAATTAACTTAAAACTAATTTAAAACTATATCACTAAATTTTGACGAGATAGCGATTATACTGTCAGTGTTTCTAGATTTATAAAACCCGTTTACCATACTACTATTATAACCTTCCATCACTTTTGCATCTATACTTTTTGGATAATTTAACCTACTACGTACACCATTAAAATTAAAATGAAATGGGGTCTCCGGTAGATTAAGAACTACATCACTATTCTCTACACTTATATTCAAGGTCTTGAAGTTTTTACCCAATTTTGGTATAGAAAGTTCTCCAAAGCTTCCTGTAATTACTGCAGCATCTTGTAATTCATTTATTACAATACTACTTGCTCTAGAATTTATATTTATACTGTGAGCCTTATCTATTACACACTTCTTTGTATAACTGGCTTGTAATGTACCATAATCCCAAGTTGCTATATCCACTGGACTATATGCAACGTTAATAAAAGTTTTATCTCCCGAAATCTTATTGGCTATAAAATCACCATGAGATAGGTTAACCTTCGCATTTGTTGCTTCCGCTATATTTATGTTTCCATGTCTTACGGTCAAATCTAATTTTGCAGCATTAGGCATATGTACAATTATTTTGCGCTTGTATGACGCCCTTGGTTTTGCGTTACTTGCAACAGTATTTCCAGAATAGCTATAAGTCATTTGAGTACTCACATTACCATTTGCATCACGGGTCACGGTTTTTTTAAGATTTCCGCCTTGCTCTTCGGCCATTTGTTCTAATTTTTTCGCAAAATTATCACTCCAACCTTCCATAGCTTTACCTATATTTTGACCCAGAGCAGCCATATCACTTTCTAAAGCTTTACTGAAGTTAGCCCCTAAAGCTTCTGAAGATCCACCAAATTGCTTACCAAAACGCTCTCCCCAGGCTTGCATATCTTTGTTAAAATCTGCTCCCCACGCTTCCATATCTGAGCGCCATTTATCGGTTTGAGCAACACTCACATTAGTACCGTATTTTTTATTTATAGCTGCGAGGTATCCTTTTTTGTCCCGTTTGTATGCATCAGCATCAAAAGACAATTGCCTACCAAATGGTGACTTAGGCATTCCTAGTAAACTACTTCCTGCCACACCCTGTCCCGCAGCAACCTTTTTCTGATTATTGCGCTCCCACTTTTTCATTACAGCATCAAAATCTTCGCCAAAATTAGCTTCGATTTTCTTTTTGTATTGTTCCAGATATTTCTCGCCATCCCGTTTGTAAGCATTGTAATCAAAAGAGATATTCTTCATCCCTTTAGAATATTCAACAGGTAATTGCATACCAGAAAACTGCTCCAGCATAGGACTTAACATATTATCCATACCTGAGCGCTGCATCATTTGCATCGATGAGGCAATAAGATCATTTACGCTACGCATTTGACCATCCCCGGGAGCCAGATTAATTGCTGCCGGTGCCCCTCTACTCACAATCTGTACTATGTTGCTATTACCCTTAACACTTACTTGCCATCCTTTGAGTAATTGCTTAATCTCTTCTTTAGAAATATTTTCACCTTCAATAACAGCTTCTACCGCAACTTCATTCTTATTCCAGTTCTCAAAAACGATATCTGCATATTGCGTATCTGCAAGAATTGCTACTTGTGACCCGGTTGTAAAACGTTCATTAAGTTTATTCTCTTTGGTTTGTGCCTGCATAAGTGAGACATATCCCACTGTAAATGCAAAAACCCATAAACGAACAGTTAATCTCATGGTGTTATATAGTGTTGGTTTTAATCTCATTAAATTGAGATTCTTGTAATTCATTCAATTTTTCTTTCAACTTTAAAAGAAGATCAAGTCTAAACTGTAAATTATCTACGAGAGCTTGTATGT
The DNA here is from genome assembly GCF_004104375.1 of Leeuwenhoekiella aequorea. Lineage (GTDB taxonomy): Bacteria > Bacteroidota > Bacteroidia > Flavobacteriales > Flavobacteriaceae > Leeuwenhoekiella > Leeuwenhoekiella aequorea. Next base: position 153,361 of record NZ_QOVM01000006.1, on the reverse strand, counting down.
TTTGATTATTAACACCCGCTTCTACCAGATCTTCATTAAGCCGATCATATTCCTGATTTAATTCTTCAAGCTGGCCCATAAAGGCATCTACTACAGCTTTGTTATCATCTGTAACATTTAATTGTGCAAGCTCCATATGTATGCTAGCCAGATAACGATCTTCAATCTGCTTATACTCTGGAGAAAAATCACTTAACTGTACCTTTGTTGCAGTTGTGCTAGCAATAGTATTTACCTCAGTAGGTTGTTGTGGAGTTGTTGCAACAAAAGGATTATTAAGTAATAATCCGGTAACAGCTATAAGCACGACCAGCACTGCAGCAATCTTCATCCATAAATAACCTTCGGCTTTAGCTTTTGCCTGAGTACCAAAGTTCTCATCGAGTCTTGCGTTAAAACGAGCCTCGTGATTGGGTTTTAACCCTTCAGTAGGAACACTTAAATCATTTTTAAGAAGCTCTCTAATATCCTGTGCCATGATATTTTGTTTTTAATTTTTCTTGTAATTTCTTTTTTCCGCGGTGTACCAGTGTACGTGATGCTACCTCGGTAATTTCTAATATTTCTGATATTTCCTGGTGGTCATAGCCTTCTATTAAAAAAAGCATAACCGCATAGCGATAACGCTCCGGTAAATCTTCAATAGCTTCTTTAATTTGATCTACCGTGATACCGTCTTCAACAGTCCAGTCTGTATCCTCGTCAACTTTACCTAATACTTGTTCATTCATTTCAACAAGCTCCAGCTTTTTAGCCTTCAGCATATCTATGCTTTTGTTGATCACAATACGTTTTAGCCAAGCTCCAAAAGTCACCTCACCATTGTATTGATGCATTTTTGTAAACGCTTTAACAAAACCTTCTTGCATCGCTTCTTCAGCTTCAAAAGAGTTTTTTAAAAACCGAAACGCCACGTAGTACATTCCCTGGCTGTATTTATTATACAACTGCATTTGTGCACGCCTGTCGTTTTGTTTACATCGTTCAAGTATTTCGGTAATTTGCAAAATGATGGTTTGGTTAGTTGCTAATTCCTTTTCTAAAGACGAACCGTTTTCGCCTCTGTTGCAAAATTCTGATTAAATAATTTAGTACTTCCTGTAAACGCTTTTTATTTGGCATAAAATCTGTTAGCGCCAAGCATTTCGACTTTTAAATCAAGTGTATCGCATAAAAAAACCCGCTTAAAGCGGGTTTTTTTTCTTAATTCTTATTCTTAACACATTACTCGTCTAAAAGTAAATTTAGTGTAACATCAATATTATCCATTGTTGCACGTGAATAAGGACACACTTCGTGAGCTTCGTTTACAAGCTCTTCTCCTTGCTCTACGTCAACTGTAGGTAAGTAACAATCGAGCACTACTGCAAGCTGAAACATATCTTCTTCATTTTTACCTATTTTCACCGTGGCTGTAACTGTATAAGCACCAAGATCTACTTTTTTACCACGAGCAACGTGTGCTAAAGCACTACCAAAACATGCAGAATAACCTGCTGCAAAAAGTTGCTCTGGGTTTGTGCCCTCGCCTCCACCGCCGCCAAGACCTTTAGGTACAGAGAGGTTAAAATCTAATGTTCCGTCGTCTGATGAAACGTGACTGTCGCGACCACCAGTGGCAGTGGCTTTTGCTTTATATAAAGCTTTCATATCTAGAAATTTTCAATGATTAAGTGTTCAAGATACCAATACATATTGCAGAAATCAACCCCAACTTACTAAAGATTTCACAAAATGCATTTACTATTTTTAATACTATACTACACAACTTAAGCGACGGAGTTTGTGTATATACTTTAAATTTGTTGATTACACCTTTTGAGCTATGCCTAAAAATTCAAATAGTATTGATGAACAAGCGGCCAGACATATTATTGCAAAGCGCAAAAATATTCCTGATGCACAAACTCTTATTTCAAAGATTTGTGAAGGCAATACCACAGCACTGAGTCAGAGTATTACCCTTGCCGAGAGTACAGCAGCGCGTCATCAACTAGTAGCTCAAGAAATACTTACGGGTTGTTTACCCTACGCAAATAAATCGCTCCGCATAGGAATTACCGGAGTTCCCGGGGTTGGTAAAAGTACTTTTATTGAGGCGCTAGGAAAGTATCTTATCTCATTAAATAAAAAAATTGCAGTGCTTGCAATTGACCCTAGTAGTAGTATAAGTCACGGTAGTATACTGGGGGACAAAACTCGTATGAACGATCTTTCTACAAATTCACAAGCATTTATACGGCCTTCTGCAGCTGGAGATTCATTAGGTGGAGTTGCCCGAAAAACAAAAGAAGCTATAATTTTATGTGAAGCGGCAGGTTATGAAATTATCCTTATCGAAACTGTGGGTGTAGGACAAAGCGAAACAGCAGTGCACGCTATGACCGATTTTTTTCTTCTTCTGAAACTAGCAGGAGCCGGTGATGAGCTACAGGGTATTAAACGCGGAATTATGGAAATGGCAGACCTCCTTGTAATTAATAAAGCCGATGGCGAAAATAAAACCGCTGCTCAATTTGCAGCAAGCGCTTTTACTAAAGCTTTGCATCTTTATCCCGTAAAAGAAAGCGAATGGTCACCAGTTGTAAAACGTTGCAGTGCTATAAATAATGAAGGTATTTCTGAAATCTGGAAGAGCATTTCGGCCTATTGCGCTCTTGTAAATAGCAATGGCTACTTTGAAAACAACCGAAAGAAACAAAATGCGTATTGGTTAAAAACTACTATAGAAAATACCCTGAAAGATACGTTCTACTCAAATCCTCAAATCAAGGAGGCATTACCTCAGCTACTTGCTGAGCTAAATGAAGGAACAACAACACCGTTTCAAGCAGCGCAAGAATTACTAAAGAAACACAATTCTAAAAACTAATATTTAGACTACTTTGATTTGAGAAAGTGATACTTCTTTTCATTTGCACGAAATTTAAAATAGGCTACTACAATACCTAATATTAAACCGAAAAGACCATATTGTAAAAAGACTTCGAGATCAAAAATTTCACTAGAAAAATAATTTACTACCAGTTTATAAGTTACCGTTATAAGAACAATTTGAAGAATGATGCCCAGGTAAAACTGAAGCTTGGCTGCTCTCTTTACAGACCAGGACTTTACAAATTCTTTTTCTTTATCGCTTAACATCATAATTTTAGTCTACAAATTCTTTACGATACCATTCGATTTGTTTGCCCAGACCTTCTTTTAATGTAGTAGTCGGATTGTAGTTAAGTAGTTTTCGGGCTTTATTAATATTTGCTTTTGTAAACATCTGATCGCCACCTCGCTTCGCCACAACCTCTTTACGTATTTTAGTATCAAGAATCTCTTCTACAATTGCCATTCCCTCTCCAGTAGTATGTTCTTGTTCGGTACCTAAGTTTATTACTTCTCCGTCAACAAGATCTTCTTTACCTATAACGCTCACCACACCATCAATAATATCATCTACAAATGTGAAGCTACGCACGTGAGCCTCACTACCATCAAATAAAGGAAACTCCTGATGAAAAAATCCGCAACCTATAAGTTTTGTATATAATTTCTCTGGACGTTCTCGTGGTCCATATACCGAAAACAACCGTAGTGAACATGATTTAAGTTTATGTTCCCGAGCTTTTGCTAAAACAAGCTGCTCTGCCGCTAATTTTGTAACTCCGTATAAAGAAGCTGGCTCAGGTGCAGCATCTTCTGTTAATGTAGCTCTAAGCCCGTAAATAGAAGAGGTTGATATATTTGTAAATAATTTTAAATCCTTGCAAGAAAGTGCAAAATCCATTAGATTTTTTGTCGCCACAAGGTTATTCATTAAATAATCTTCAAACGTAGAAGTAGCAGCTATTCCTGGCTGCGCAGCAAAATGAAAAATATAATTAAAATCTGTAGGAATTTTTTTAAAGTCTTCGGGTTTTCTCAAATCGATAATCTCGATAGGAATACCCACTTTCTCCAAACTTTTTGCATTTCGGTTTTTAAGATCCGGACTATAATATGGTGAGAAGTTATCGATACCTATAACTTCAAAATTCATCGCTTTTAAGCGCTCGGCACAATGAGATCCTATAAAACCGGCAGCTCCGGTAACTAATGCTTTCATATTAATTTTCTTTAAAAATTTTGGCGTAGCCAAAACGGTGCAGATACAACATTATCAATCCTATAACACCTCCTATTAGCATCCCGGTTAAGACATCTCCGGGATAGTGAACACCTATATAAATTCGGCTATAACCTACCATAATCGCCCATATAAGAAGTACTGGCAGTAGCCATTTGTGCCTAGATTTTAACAAAAAGCCTACAAAAAATGCTAAGCCCATCGAACTTGCAGCGTGAGCTGAAAAATATCCAAAACTTCCGCATCGAACAGCTATAAAACGTGCCTGCTCCATTATTCCTTCTTGACGACAAGGACGCGGCCGTTCAAAACCGTGTTTAAAGACATTTGCAAGTTGGTCTGTAGCAGTAATCAATAATGCCACAGTTACGAGCGTGTATAACGTTCCTTTTATTCCAAACTTCCTATAAATAAGAATAAGTAAGAAAAAGTATAAAGGAATACTGTACCACTTATTAGTAATAAATAACCAGAAAGGATCCCAAGTCTCTGATCCCAAATTATTGAGAAAGAGATAAACATCGTGATCCAATTGCTGTAATTCGTTCATTTATTCTTCCTCGTATCGTGCGACTTCACGGTCGTAAAACTCAGTAGCTTTTGTAATTAAACCTTCTGCTTCTGTAGAAAGTTCTTCTTCATCATTTTCATCAAAATCTTCAAACCACTCTACATCATCAGTTTTTAAATCAATGACAAAGCGCGGAAAATCTGTATGTATTACAAATATTGATTCAGGATAATCTGTGTTATCTCCTAATATAAACTTGGGAAGTTCCATAATTTCAATGTGTTAATTTCAACTACTAGCTTAAAAAAAAACTAATAAAGAAACCAGAATTAGTACTAAAATGAAAAAAAACCAGTAATAGCTTCTTTTAATTTTGCGCAAAGGTAAGTTTACTTTGTAAATTTTTAAGATTATGACAAATGAAGTTTTATACCTTATATTCGTTCTCCAAAATTACATACCGAAAAAAGTACTTCTAAGTTATGCAACCCACTACCATACTCCTACTTATTGCTGGCTATTTTATAACCTTAATGTTAGTTTCCTATTTTACAGGAAAAGGAGGTTCGAATGATGATTTTTTCAAAGCAAGCAAACAGTCTCCCTGGTATTTAGTTGCTTTTGGGATGATAGGAGCTTCACTATCTGGGGTAACTTTTATCTCTGTTCCGGGCTGGGTAGAAGCTTCGCAGTTCAGTTATTTTCAAGTAGTTCTGGGTTACACATTGGGGTATGCAGTTATTGGCCTAGTCCTGTTACCACTATATTATAGACTCAACCTAACATCAATTTACGCATATCTCGGCGGTCGCTTTGGTATCAATTCCTATAAAACAGGTGCCTCTTTCTTTTTATTAAGTCGCGTGGTGGGCGCCAGTTTTAGATTGTATCTGGTAGCAAACGTGTTACAACTATTGGTTTTTGATAGTATGAATGTCCCATTCTGGGTGACTGTTACCATTACCATTTTACTCATCTGGTTGTACACATTTAAAAGTGGTATTAAAACAATTGTATGGACAGATACGCTGCAAACTCTATTTATGCTTACAGCACTTGGTGTTGCTATTTACTTTTTGTCTTCAGATTTAGGATTATCACCTACCGGTCTTTTTAATTTTATTGCTGAAAGCGATATGTCTCAAATATTCTTTTTTGAGGATTGGAAGAGTAAAGACTTTTTCTTTAAGCAGTTTATAAGTGGTGCTTTTATCGCAATTGTAATGACAGGTCTGGATCAAGATATGATGCAAAAAAACCTCACCTGCAGAACCTTAAAAGATGCTCAAAAAAATATGTTTTGGTTTACAATGGTGCTAACAATTGTAAATCTTGTGTTTTTAGCATTAGGAGTTTTACTTACAGTTTATGCTCGTAACAATGGTATAGAAGCTTCTAAGGATGATCTATTTCCATTTATTGCAACACAAAGCGGATTAGGTTTTGGTATCGCGATTTGCTTTATTTTAGGACTTATCGCTGCTGCTTATTCTAGTGCAGACAGTGCCCTTACCGCACTTACCACTTCTTTTAGTATAGATATTCTAGAGATTGAAAAAAAATACACAGCCGCAAAGCAAATCGCCATTCGTAAAAGAATACATATTGCTGCTTCCCTATTAATAATTCTGGTGATTATAGGTTTTAAATATATTATTGCAGATGAGAGCGTGATTGCTAAACTCTTTGTTTTTGCAGGGTATACCTATGGTCCGTTATTAGGCTTATATGCGTTCGGTTTATTTACAAAATGGAATGTGCGTGATAAAATTGTACCAGCTATATGTGTGGTAGCCCCTATACTTGCATACATTATTAGCGAACTTACGCTTACCTATCTTAACTTTGAATTTGGTTTCTTTATTTTAATCTTAAATGGACTACTTACTTTTTTAGGATTAGTAAGTATTCGTACTCAAAAGAACTAAAGTACAAGCGTTATCAATCTCAATATTAGCTTGCTTTAAAAGCTTATACAACTCGGGATTCTCTGTACCCGGATTAAAGATAATACGCCGAGGACGTAATTCTATAAGATACTCGTAATACGGTTTTTGATTTTGAGCATTGAGATAAAGTGTTACCGTATCTATATTTTCATATTTAGGAAAACCGGTATCTATTTGCACACCCGCAACTCGTCCTTCCCGAAGTCCTATAGCAACTACAGGTTGTTTCTTTTGCACTAATCTATTTATAGCCATATAGGAATAGCGTATAGGTTTAAGAGATGCACCTAATACCAGCGTTTGCTTTGTTGTCATAAATCAAAGTTAAATGATTACTCCTTCTGTAACAATATCTTTTTTAATAGGTCTATAAAATAGAAGTCGACTTCAAAAAGTTTGAATGCTTATTAATTAGTTTTGATGGTTAGTGTTAGTTTTTAACATTCAAACTTGAAAACCCGGGATTTAGCGATTCCGGGTTTTCTTTTTTTAAAATATTTTACGATTTACTGTAACAGATTTCAAACACGATCGTCTATTAAGAAACCGCTAATCACGGGATGCTTTGTTTCAGCTATTATGTTATGCAAAGTATTATGTAATCATCAATCAAAATCGAACAGTTATGAAATCTCAGCAATGGCTTTTAAGCCTTATCGTACTATTTTTAAGTACTCTTTCATTTGCACAACCCAAACCAGAACCTCTTATCACCGGTAGCGTGAGCGGTACGGTAATGGACGCAGAACTTAATCAACCTATCCCCTACGCCACCATTATAATTAGTAAAGATGCTGGTGAAGTTGTCACAGGCGGTATCACAAACGATTTGGGTGTATTCGAAATCTCAAAAATACCTGAAGGAATTTATACATTGAAAATTCAATTTATAGGTTACGAGAATTCCCAGAGAGATCTTATAATCGATCGCGACCACCGAAATAATAACATGGGAACAATTATGCTGAGCGCGGTTATGGCAGAACTAGATGCGGTAAACATCGTTGCTGAGCGTACCACTATAGAGCAGCAAATAGACCGAAAAGTCATCAACGTGGGTAAAGATTTGACTACCGCAGGAGCGAGCGCTGCAGATATCATGAATAATATTCCTTCTGTAAATCTCGATCAGCAATCTGGAGCTCTTACGCTACGCGGAAACAGCAATGTACAGGTAATGGTAGATGGCAAGCTTTCTAACATTCCGGCAGATCAGTTGCTTAAACAGCTACCATCTAGCTCTATTAAAAAGATTGAACTAATTACAAATCCTTCAGCAAAATACAATCCTGATGGAATGAGCGGAATCATCAATATCGTACTGCACAAAAATGTAAACATAGGATTTAACGGGGATGTGAGTGCCGGTGTTTCCTATGAGAAAAACGCCCAATTCAATAGCGGTTTAAATCTCAATTACCGCAACGGCAAATACAATTTGTATTCTAACTATAGTAATAACATTTCTAAGAATGCTAATTATGGGACGATTTTTCGCGAAGGCGATAACTCTACCCAGTATTTTGATATGCTAAATGACCAAAAATCACACCTGCTAAAATTGGGCTTAGATGTGTATTTAAATGACAAAAATACCCTCTCTGTTTTTACCTCTCAAAACAGCTTTAACGGAATGCCCGGCGGCAACATAGATATTGTTTATGCAGATGATACGACCCGCAATCTGATGCAGGATTTTGGCGCAGATATGAGCAACTACTCGCAGCAATACAACCTCGATTATAAACTTGATTTTGAAAAAGAAGGTCATAATATTGAGTTTGAGGCAGATTTTAACACTTTTGATGCAGATGAGGATACGTTTTTTGACTTTACAGGCACCACTCCCCTTGCCGACTATGAAGATTTTGTAGCTACAAAAAGAGACCGTACTACTTTAAATTTAGATTATGTAAATCCGCTTTCTGAAAGTGAAAAGCTGGAGTTGGGTGTTCAAGCCATTTTATTCAATACTGATATTGGGTACAGCAGTACCGGGCAATCGTTTAATGCATCCGGAAATTTGGTTCCCACACCAGATACCCAATTTGATTACAGTCGGGATATTTATTCTGCTTATGTGACTTACGGAAAAAACTACGAGAAATGGTCGTATCAGGCCGGTTTACGTGCTGAGCAGGTGCATGTAGCCGCAGATACTAATGCGGTACGTGCATTTACAAACGATTATTTTGAGTTATACCCTTCGGCTTACGTAACCTTTAATCCTTCAGAAAAAAACCAGTACCAGGTAAGTTACAGCCGTCGTATAGATCGCCCCGGTGTAGGCCAGGTTAATCCCATACGTGAATGGAGTTCACCTTTAATCACGCAATTTGGGAATGTCGATCTAAGACCGCAGTTTACAAATTCGTTAGAAACCAACTACACACGAACTCTCGAGAAAGGAAGTATTACAGCCGGAGTGTTTTATCGCATTATTGAAGATGAGATCAATCAAGCCGTATTTGTTGATCGCTTTAACCTGGATCGTATCGTATTAACAAACGATAATTTTGACTCGACTACTGCCTATGGTTTTGAATTGAGCAGCAATTATAAACCGCTAGACTGGTGGAGCATTAATGCTAGTTTCGATTTATTTAATCAAACACAAACCGGTATTACCGAGTCGCTAGACCCGGCTATTGAAAATCCTACGGCATCTGATATCACACAAACCCGTATTGAAGTTGATAATACGGTTTATAATGCTCGGGTAATAAACAACTTTACAGCGACAAAAAAATTAACACTTACCGCTTTTGCGATGTTCAGGGGGCCAAATAAAGGGATTCAGTTTGAAAATAAATCGATGTTTATGACTAACATAGGTGCACGTTATTCCATTTTTGAGGGCAAAGGCACGATAAGTATAAACTACAATGATATTTTTAATACGATGAAAGCGCGATTCAACGGAACTAACCCCTACCTTATACAAGGGCAATTTAACTGGGAAAGCAATACCGTTTACGCAGGCTTTAACTACCGTTTTGGAGATAGTAAATACCGTGCTAAACGCAGAAAAAACAGAGAAGACAATGAAGTTGAAGGTGGCGGAATGTTTTAAACGTCAATTTAGAAGAACTAATAAATGTTGCTAAGCAACATCTCCTATTAATAGATCTGGTTTTTCTGTTTTCGTTTATATGAATTAGCCTTCTACTTACTCAAGCAGCAGTAAATTAATAGGAATAAAAAACCCGGAGCGCTGCTCCGGGTTTTTGCTTTTAATCGAGGTACAACTAGATCTTCTGCTTTAATACTGAAGCATCTATATCACTATGTGAGGTATTATAAACCGCTGCTCCATTTTTAATCAATAACACTTGCGGACTCTCGTGACGCACGTTAAATTTTTCGGCAATTGCCTGACTTATATCACGGTGCTGTTTTAAATCTAGAAAATACGGCTCAATTTCTTTTTTATCGTAATTATAATTCTTCTCAAATCCTCTTAAGGCCATACGGCTAATGCCACAAGTTGTACTGTGTTTGAAAATTAAAACTGGTACAGCATTAGAAATTTCAGCAATTTCATCTAGTTGCTCTAAACGTTCAAGCTGTATCCACTTCACCTCATTTATTTCCTCTTTGGCGATATCGCTCGCACTTTTAAACTTATCAAAAAAACCCATCGTCGTTTATCTTTTAGTTGTTATTAACGCCTGCTTTCCATAGCGTAGCGTAAATTTAAGGAAAGATAACCGTATAATGTATTAAGGAAAACCAAACAACCCAACCGCCAAAAAGACAGGTTAAATTTCGGTTATAACCGCCATTATGACTGCTTTGGCAACTGGTATATAAATTGCCATAGCACTTACAAATGCACTTAATTTTAAGAATCTGATCAAATCTTAAACGTGTTAATGTGCATTTAGATAAAAAATTGAATCCCATTAGTTGGGCCTAAAAAATAAAACTATGAACTTTAATAATTTTACAACAAAATCACAGGAAGCCATACAGCAAGCCCAGGCGCTAGCTCAAGGCTACGGGCATCAGCAAATTGAGAACGAGCATATTTTTAAAGCGATTCTTGAAGTTGATGAGAATGTCACCCCCTTTTTACTTCAAAAGTTAGATGTAAATATTAATCTACTTAAACAAATTTTAGAAAGCACACTTACCAGTTTTCCTAAGGTAAGCGGCGGCGATATTATGCTTTCGCGTGAGGCTGCTAAAACAGTAACCGAAGCTGGAAATATCGCTAAAAAAATGACTGATGAGTATGTCTCTCTTGAACATCTTATACTCGCCATTTTTAAATCGAGTAGTAAGATAGGTCAGATTTTAAAAGACCAGGGCGTTACCGAAAAACACCTCAAAGCGGCAATAGAGGAATTGCGTAAAGGAGAGCGTGTGACCTCCCAGAGCGCAGAAGAAACGTATAATTCGCTGAGTAAATACGCGAAAAACTTAAACCAACTTGCGCGTGATGGCAAGCTGGATCCCGTGATAGGTCGTGATGAAGAAATACGCAGAATTTTACAAATTCTATCGCGTAGAACGAAGAACAACCCAATCCTCGTAGGAGAACCCGGTACTGGTAAAACCGCAATTGCAGAAGGGCTTGCACATCGTATTATAGACGGTGACGTACCCGAAAATCTTCAGGAAAAGCAAATCTGGGCGCTAGATATGGGTGCTTTAATTGCCGGTGCAAAATACAAAGGTGAGTTTGAAGAACGCCTTAAAGCGGTTATCAAAGAGGTTACAGAAAGTGCTGGCGATATCGTCCTCTTTATAGATGAGATTCATACACTTGTAGGTGCCGGTGGTGGCCAGGGAGCGATGGATGCTGCAAACATATTAAAGCCTGCTCTTGCACGTGGCGAACTGCGTGCAATAGGTGCAACAACTTTAGATGAGTATCAGAAATATTTTGAGAAAGACAAAGCTTTAGAGCGACGTTTTCAGAAGGTAAACGTAATGGAACCCGATACCGAATCTGCAATATCCATTTTACGTGGGATTAAAGAAAAGTACGAGACCCACCATAAAGTGCGTATTAAGGATAACGCCATCATCGCAGCGGTAGAGCTTTCGCAACGCTATATTACAAACCGTTTTTTACCAGATAAGGCTATTGACCTAATGGATGAAGCGGCTTCAAAAATGCGTATGGAGATTAACTCCAAACCCGAAGAGCTTGATGTTCTGGATCGTAAGATTATGCAACTCGAGATCGAAATTGAAGCTATAAAGCGAGAAAAAGACGAGAGCAAACTTAAATCACTACATGCTGACCTGGCTAACATTAAAGAAGAACGTAATGAGATTAACGCCAAGTGGAAAAGTGAGAAAGATGTTGTTGACAATATACAGAATGCAAAACAAGATATTGAAAACTTTAAGCTTGAAGCAGAACGCGCCGAACGGGAAGGCAATTATGGTTTAGTTGCAGAATTGCGCTACGGAAAGATTAAAGAAGCACAAGAAGAACTTGAGAAATTACAGGTAGCACTGGCAAACCAGGGAGAAAACACGCTGATTAAAGAAGAGGTTACCAGTGAAGATATCGCCGAGGTGGTTGCAAAATGGACTGGAATACCGGTTACTAAAATGCTGCAAAGCGAGCGTGAGAAATTGCTGCATCTTGAAGGCGAACTGCACAAACGTGTGGTGGGACAGCAGGAAGCGATTATTGCGGTAAGTGATGCGGTACGTAGAAGCCGCGCCGGGCTGCAAGATCAAAAACGCCCTATAGGTTCGTTTTTATTTCTGGGGACTACCGGTGTAGGTAAAACCGAACTTGCAAAAGCACTCGCTGAGTATCTGTTTGACGATGAGAACAACCTCACCCGCATAGATATGAGTGAATACCAGGAGCGTCACAGTGTGAGTCGGCTTGTGGGTGCACCTCCGGGATATGTGGGTTATGATGAAGGCGGGCAGTTAACCGAAGCCGTACGTCGCAAACCCTACAGTGTGATTTTACTAGACGAGATTGAAAAAGCACACCCAGATACCTTTAATATTTTATTACAGGTGCTTGATGAGGGGCGCTTAACCGATAATAAAGGCCGTCTTGCAGACTTTAAAAACACCATCATTATTATGACCTCAAATATGGGAAGTCATATTATACAGGAAAAATTTGAAGCCATAAAAGATCCTGAGACCGCGATGGAAGGTGCAAAAGTTGAAGTGCTGGGCTTACTCAAACAAACCATACGCCCCGAGTTTATAAACCGTATAGACGACATTGTGATGTTTGCTCCGCTTACGCGAAAAGATATCGAGAAAGTTGTGAGTTTACAGCTTAAAGGAGTCACTAAAATGCTCAACAAACAGGGCATTACATTAGATGCTACGACTGAAGCAATAGCACATCTTGCAACTAAAGGTTTTCAGCCCGAGTTTGGTGCGCGACCGGTTAAGCGTACGATACAAAAAGAAGTGCTTAACAAACTATCTAAAGAGATCTTAAGCGGTAAAATTACCACAGACAGTATTATTTTACTGGATGCCTTTGATGACGAACTCGTGTTTCGCAATCAAGATGATCTGGTTGAAAACAACTGAAGAGCACTGGTTGTCTAAACCCAAAAGCGATCCTTAAAAAGGGTCGCTTTTTTTATGTTTATTTTTCGCCAAATACAGAAATCTGTAAAGCATACTAAGATCGTATAGGTATCTTGAACACGGAATAAAAATATTATTTTAAGAAATATTGTGTAATAACAGTATATTTAGGATTGATATAATTAGTTAGGCACAGTCAAATAAAAAATGGAAAAATTACAAGAGCATTATCCCAAAGTCGAAATAACACAAGAGGAAGATAAAATTCACATACAAAATTTATGGGGTGATGATAGTTTCTTTTTAAGGTTCGATGAAGAAACTGATTTAAACTTTCTTAATGAATATTTTTTTCCGCCTGAGCTTATGGCTATGTACAGTTTGGAAAATAATAAAATGGAAGTTTTTGCCTTTCCAGTCTCACCTGAATCAGATTTAATAAAAAGAAAATTTGATTTTAACTTTAGAGGTGAAACTTTTGTTTGTAAGTGGGCTGAACCATCAGATGAATTTATCAAGATTGCAAGTGCCTTTAGGGAACAAAAGGAAGAAAGTAGAACCGCATACCGAAATTTACGACAATTTAGAGATTATTATAGAATTGATGAATTACCAAAATTTTTATCCAAATATTTTGAAGATAAGAAACCTTTCAATTTTGTAGTAGAAGGTAATCTATCAAAAATACAAGTAGATATAATTGAGTTTAGCAGGACTTTAAATTTTTATATGTCATATTTTGACAGAGAAACTCCGGCAATTCAAATATTATCAAGTCCTTATGATAGAGAAACCTTTAATTTACCTTGTTATTCTTTATTTGATACTTTTCCTTCGAGTATAAATGCGACTGATATTGATAGTATCTTACTTGATATTATTTCAGTTGCAAATAATAATTCAGATCCCAGGTTAAGATTTATTTTTTATTATCAAATATTAGAATATGCATCCTACTATTTCTTAAAATCTGATATAAAAGATAAATTAAATTATATTTTAAGAGACCTGATGTTTCTTTCAAATCAGAAGATTACACTAAAAGCATAATTGAAGAATTTAAAAATCATTTTAAAACAAATGATGACAAAACAAAGTTAGATATGTTAATAAATGAACATATCAAGCTGGTTGACTTAAAACTTGAATTAGAAAATAACACTGATTATTTTAGTCGGACAATTGAATTTGATGGAGGCTTTACAATTGAGCCAATAATGAAAGATTCTATTACTAGTATTGAACAACTTACTGAGAATACAATTAAATCAATAAAAGAGAATATAGTAAATATTAGAAATTCGCTTGTTCACTTGCGGGAATATCGTGAAAATAAAGTTATTTTACCGACAGACAAAAATGACAATTTATTGATTCCTTACATATACTTATTAAGAAGAATTGCAGAAAAAATAGTTATTGATAGATAATTCTAATCAAGACTGTGCCTAACATCGGTTAAGCACAAATAGCGGGTCTTCCAGTGAAAAGTGTAATTTTAGACACAAGTAAAAAACTACTAAGCTTACAAGAACGTTTCCCTACTCCACGCTACTTGCCTTAACCAAGACCGTTTGCAAACAAAAACGAGACGCATATCAAAAGAATAATTACAACTATAATTTTCAGTTTCTTTTTATTGAACATCTATGCTCAAGATAGCTATGTAAAATTACCAGTGAGTGGAAGTAATTGTCCTACAGTAATTATTGAAAAGAAATTATTGCGAACGAAAGTGTTATAAAAATAGCAAAAGAATTGATTGCAGAAATAAGCTTTCTGAAAGACAAAGCAAATCGAAAAGAGTATAAGTTCTTCAACCTGACTGCAAACGGGATTTATTTTGTGAGTTTAAAGAAAAAAATTGCTTTTAAAACACAATCTGAATTGAATGAATTTTTCGGAATCAAAAAAAAATGTAGTTTTTGTAAATGGTTATTTAATAGAACATTCTGATTACAAAATTGCGTCTGAAAGTATTTGAAATTGAATTAGTTGAACCTGATTCTAGTAACAAACTTGATAGAAAAGCAATTAATGTTTGGACGCAAACTCAAGAACAAAGGATTACTGGTTGTCAAAGACAGAACCTAAATTAATTGAGGATTTGTCAAAACCGTATAAAATTAATTGCTGGTTCTAACCCACTTGGGAAATACCTTGTAAATTTATAGTTGGTTTGTATTAAATAAATTAGGTTTATAAATATGCGATGAAACCATAGTTTGTCGCGTTTTCGTAAAATTAGAAAATAGAGATTTGATCGAAAATTTTAAAAATATAGAATATTTAAAACACCGAAATAAAAGGCAAAAACCTATAGCATCTAAATTAGAATTCTTGTTTGATGAAAGAAAAATTAAGAGCACATATTGAAAATCTTATACCGCTTACAGATGCTGAGTTCTTACATATTCTACCCCATTTTTCATTTGAAAAATATAATAAAAATGATTTTCTAATTCAAGAAGGAGAACATGTAACCAATTGTTATTTAGTTGTTTCTGGACTTCTAAAATTAGTTTATGACGATAAAAATGGGAAACAACATATTATTTCATTTGCAATGGAAGACTGGTGGGAAAGTGATTTTTCAGCTTACTTCTCACAAAAAAGAGCTAAAATGTCTTTACAGTGCATTGAAAATACTGTAGTCTTTTCCTTAAGCTTTGAAAATTATAAAAAGTTATCAGCTGAATTCCCCAAAATGAAACAGTTCTTTCTTGAAAAATCTAATTCAGGACATATTGCTTCACAAAATAGAATTTTATCCTTTTTGACATCAAGTGCTAAAGAACGATATGACCAACTTCTCAAACAATATCCTTTATTATTTCAACGCGTTCCTAGAACTCTTTTAGCTTCTTATTTAGGGGTATCACGTGAGACACTTAGTCGTCTTTCCTCTCAATAATTAAACTTCTTTGTAATTGTGATTTATGTCACATTCGATTGATGCTATTAATCAAATATTTGCCGTTATAGTATCAACTCCTATTTCAACATTAATACTAAATAAAAAGAAGAAAATATGGAAAAACGAATTATAAATCCGTGGAAATGGCAAGATGAAAGAAGCTACGTACAAGCTGTAGAAGTTATAAAACCAGAAGGTACGCTCTATATATCTGGACAAACAGCAATAGATTATGATGGCAAATCAAGCACTTCTGATATGAAATCCCAATTAATTCAATCTATAAAGAATTTGGAACGTGTTATAAAAGAAGCTGGTTATGAGTGCAAGCACATTGTAAGGTTAAACATTTATACAACTTCAACTGAAGAGCTATTTACTTGTTTTAATATTTTTCAGAATTGGGTGTCGAAACATGGTATAAAACAGGTAAGTACTGTATTAGAAGTATCTAGCCTTTTTGAGACATTAAAAGTAGAATTAGAAGCAACTGTAGTTAAATAGTACTTGACTTTAAAAAAGAATTTAAGATAGAGTGCACACTCTAGTACCTGTAGCAATAATCTTAAGTTAAAAAGTATCAACAAATTGAACCACTAGTTTTTCGATATTAAATAGTTACTGACTCAATAAATGATTTTCATTACTACTAGAGCGATCCTAAAAAGGTCGCTTTTTTTATGTGTTTAATTTTCTGAGGATGCAGAATTCTGTAAAATAGTGTGAGATCGTAACGGTATTTTGCTCACGGATTAAAAAAATTATTGAAAAATCATTAACTAAAAATTGAAACTTAAAATTAAGACAATGAAAAAATTGCTTGTGCTTTTCCTTTTGACAGTAACTTTAATCTCGTGTACTACAGAAGACTCTGAAACAGAAATTACAACTAACGAATCTACCTCTGGTAGTACAGCAGCCACCGTAAATCTCACTGTAATTAACAGCTCTAGTGCTACTCAAAGTGGTTATATCGTAATGATGTTTAATCGGGAAGTAAAAGAAAACCAACCCTTACCAGAAATTCTATTTCAAAAAACAAGTAATTCTGATGGCAAAGTTAGTTTTGATTTAGAAGATTATATTGCAAAAAATGGTAATGGCCCTTATTATTTTGAGGCATTTCTACAAACTTCTAATGGCTTTAGTTTAGAAAGTATAACGCATCCTACATTCTTAGTCACTTCTGGACAAATTAGAACCACTTCTATAATCGTAAAGTAAAAACACTTTTACCTCACGATTGCATTGTGTATTAATTAATAAACCAAAAATTAGGATTGCGCGAGCGGAAATCTATATATTATACATTTCAAGCGGTTCTTGTTGCACCATGTTAATGCGCGATTGTATCGCGTGACAATTAGTAAATAAAAATTAACCTATTAATCGCACATTTTCAGGCATATAGCTCTATATCGTATACCTTTGATACAATCGCGCGCTAGAAACTTTATATAATCATTTCCGGATGCTCTTGTTACCATAAAATTGCATCGAGCGGAGAACAGCACAAATCACGATAGAACTATTTGACTTAAGCTAAAGATGAGTAGAAATTATAAATTTCATAACCCAGAGGGTTTATACTTTGTAAGTTTTGCAGTGATTGAGTGGCTAGATGTTTTTACCGAAACAATTTATAAAAATATCTTATTAGATAGTTTAAGCTACTGCCAAACCCATAAAGGAATGGAAATTATAGCATGGTGCATTATGACTAATCACGTTCATTTAATATTCAGAAGTATTAAAGATGAAAAACCAGAAAAGCTGTTGGGCGATTTCAAAAGATTCACAAGTAAAGCGGTGGTAAAAACCATTCAGATAAACCCTACAGAAAGTAAAAAAGAATTTTTACTAGAGCAATTTAAGAATGCTGCTGAAAAATCCTCTAATGTAAAGTATTACCAATTCTGGAGGCATGATAATAAACCAATAGAACTTTGGAGTAATAAAGTGATTTGGCAAAAAATAAAATACATTCACAATAACCCCGTAAAAGCAGATATGGTTTCTAGACCGGAGGATTATAGATATAGTAGCGCTTTAGATTATGCTGGAGAAAAAGGATTATTAAAAAACATTTTAGTATTTAAATATTATGGATAACTAGTAACACTACATTATCCGCGCGATACAATCGCGCACTAACAAAAAACTGTATAATATAATTATCTGCAGATCTTGCCTAGTTACCGCACGATTGTATCGTGTGGCGATTAACAAATAATAAAGTAACATCTTAAAAGCTCAGTTTTAAGACAAATTAAAAACTGGCACCTATATGCGCAATCGCGCACTAACTAAAAACTATATAATATAATTATTTACAGATCTTGCCTTGTTACCGCACGATTGCATCGTGTGGTAATTAATAAGTTAAAAAGTAACATCTTAATAGCTCCTTGTTGCCGCACGATTGCATCGTGTGGCGATTAACAAATAATAAAGTAACATCTTAAAAGCTCAGTTTTAAGACAAATTAAAAACTGGCACCTATATGCGCGATACAATCGCGCACTAACTAAAAACTATATAATATAATTATTTACAGATCTTGCCTTGTTACCGCACGATTGCATCGTGTGGTAATTAATAAGTTAAAAAGTAACATCTTAATAGCTCCTTGTTACCGCACGATTGCATCGTGTGGCGATTAACAAATAATAAAGTAACATCTTAAAAGCTCAGTTTTAAGACAAATTAAAAACTGGCACCTATATGCGCGATACAATCGCGCACTAATAAAAAACTGTATAATATAATTATCTGCAGATCTTACCTTTTTACCGCACGATTGCATCGTAGGGTAATGACTACCAATTATGGTCTAAAAAAGGACTATAAAACATTTACATTTCAGAATACAGCATTGCAGTCTCTTTGCCGCATTCTACCACTCGCTCAATTGCTTTATTAAGTTCGTTTTTTCTCCAGTTCATATACAAACCTATTTCTTCATCTAGTTCGATAAAACGAACATTTTCAGCTTTTGCGTAACTAAAAGACGACGGTAGGATAGTAATCCCTAATCCTTTAGACACCAGACTTAAAATCATACCCCCAAAGTCTGACTCAATAAGCACCTGAGGTTCAAAATCGTAATTGTAAAATAAATTGCGAAGAAAAGAAGCAAAAAAAGTTTTTTGATGCAAACCTGAAAGTATAAATCGCTCACTCTGCAAATCTTTGAGACTCACAAAATTCTCCTGTGTCAACCAATGCGCTTTGGGCACAATCAGACAAACTGGTTCTGCATATAATTTATAGGTTTCGATTGAACTGTTTGTAATACGATCTCGACCGAATGCCAGGTCTGCTTTGTAATCAAGAAGTAGTTTCTCATGATTCTCATCATTAGGTTCGGTGAGTTCTATTTTGAGATTAGGTAGTTTACTATTGAGATTATCCAAAAACAGAGGTAAAAATTTAAAGGCAATAGAACCGGGATAGGTTATAGATACGCCACCGGCCTCACCTTCACTAATTTTTTTTGCCTGACTTTGAATATGATCTAATTCTCTCACTTTTACACGCCATTGCTGTTGAAGAAATTTACCGGCGTCGGTAAGTTTAACATTGCGCTTATCCCGCTCGAGCAACCTTATACCCAGCTCTTCTTCAAGAGCTTGCATATGCCTACTTAAGGAAGATTGTGAGATAAAAACCCGTTCGGCTGTTCTCCAAAAATGCAGCTCTTCTGCAAGGACCAGAAAGTACCTTATCTTTTGTAAATCCATAATAATGCATTTTTTGCATTAGTCGATCAAAATTAAGTATTTGTTGCTGATTTATTGGTGCTTTCCTTTGCAGGTGTAAATGTAAATTTTGATCTATTAAAATTAGGATTATGGGTATTGTTAACTATCTAACGTTTTTAATTACAGCTTTAGTCTTCGTAATGACTCCGGGCTTAGACACACTTTTTGTATTAAACAAATCGGTAATTTCTGGTAAACGCAGCGGCATTAAAGCTTCGCTAGGGGTTAACACTGGAGTGCTAACGCATACCTTATTTGCAGCATTAGGGCTTTCTGTATTAATTGCACAATCAGAATTAATATTTAATGCAGTTAAATACCTAGGCGCTATATATTTAGTGTTTACAGGAATTACAAGTCTGAGAAAACCCTCTACCTTTTCTGAAAATATACCGACAGAAAATTCAAAATCTAAACATAAAAGTGATTTCTGGTCAGGGTTTTTAACTAACTCCCTAAACCCAAAAGTAGCTTTATTTTTTATGGCTTTCTTTCCGCAGTTTGTAACTCCGGAACAGCTTTCTAGTCCGTTGCCATTTATAATTCTTGGAGTTACTTATGCACTTATAGGTGTTGTATGGTACCTCCTACTTTCAGTATTTGCCGGCAATTTTTCAAAGAAAATAAAAGAAAACCCCAATGTAAGTGTATGGATTAATCGCGTAAGTGGTTTACTATTTATTTTGATGGGAATTCAAATAGCTTTTACTTAAAATGTAAAGGCTATTCGCCAAATTAAACTTAGTCTTTTAGTGATTGACCAATTGTATTCTGAGCTCAAATGCTTTTCATTTTAGATTTAAAAATGTCTTGAATAACCGCTAATTCTTTTTTAAATTTTAAATCGGTTCTTGAAGCGAAGTATAATGTGTTTTCTGTTTTTTTGGTTCCTTCCCACACTACTTTAATTTCTTCATTAGTTATTGCGTCTTCACATAAAAAGTCAGGCACAATAGCGAGTCCGTCTTTATTGCTGATGCTTCGTATGATCGAAGTTATACTTGGCAATATATAGTTTGGCTTAAAGGAAGCATTCTGTTTGAAATTATCATACCAGAATCTTCTAAAATGCTCCATCTCATTAGAAGAGCTATACCAACTATAATTTTTAAAAACCTCTTCAAGCCCATTTAAATCTTGACTTCTTAAAAGATTTTCAATGGGTTTAATATCAGTTTTACTTCCTGCGACAAGAATAATTTTTTCTTTTGAAAACGCTGTGTAAGTTACCGGAGATTTTTTATCAGTTTGCTCATTAGGAGTTATAACGAGGTCGAGGATACCATTATTTAGATCTTTAATAAGGTCTGTATGCGCACCAAATCTCGCTACCAGATCAAAATCGAGTGTAGCTAGTTCTGGCTCAATTATAAGTTGAAAAGTTTCTGAACACATACCTATGTTCAATGAAGGATTTTTCTCTTGCGTTGTTTTTTTAAAATGTTGTTCTGCCGTTTCAAGCTTACTCAATGATTCTTGTATAAACTCATACAAAAACTTCCCATCTTCTGTGGGAATCATTCTACGGGAAGTACGCTCAAACAACTTTTTCCCTATATAAGATTCTAAAGCATTTAAATGTACACTTACACCAGGCTGTGATGAATATAATGCCACAGAAGCCTTGGTAAGGGTGCCATGATCATAAATT
Source organism: Leeuwenhoekiella aequorea (assembly GCF_004104375.1). GTDB lineage: Bacteria > Bacteroidota > Bacteroidia > Flavobacteriales > Flavobacteriaceae > Leeuwenhoekiella > Leeuwenhoekiella aequorea. The sequence goes on along the minus strand of NZ_QOVM01000006.1, from coordinate 131,918 downwards.
GCTTTAAAGGTTCTATACCACTCTAAATTAACCATATTATTAATATTATTATACAAAGGTATGATTTGTATTATTTTATAAATACTTGATCACTTCTTAATTTTGGCTTGTATAAAATACTAGTTATGAAAAATATATTTATTATCAACGGAAGTCATCCTTTCGCTCATTCTGGCGGAAAGTTTAATCAAACACTCTTTGAAAACACAAAATCATTCTTCCAAAGCCGTGAGGGATATGCGCTAAAAACCACTCAAGTGGGATCTGATTATGATCCTAAAGAAGAAGTTGAAAAATATAAATGGGCAGATATTATTATCTATCATACCCCAATATGGTGGTTTCAGATTCCCTTTGGCTTTAAAGAATATATTGACACTGTATTTACAGAGGGGCATCAAAATGGAATTTACATCAGCGATGGAAGAAGCCGTACAAACCCGGATATTAATTATGGTACCGGCGGCTTACTACACGGAAAGCGCTATATTTTAACCACTAGCTGGAATGCTCCTAAAGCTGCATTTACGCTAGAGAATGAATTTTTTGATCAACGTAGTGTAGATGATGGCGCCCTATTTGGCTTTCATAAAATGAATGCATTTACAGGTATGAAATTGCTAGACGCACATCACTTTCACGATATGGAAAAAAATGCAGATGTTCCTAAAGAATTGGAAAATTACAATTCGTTTCTACTGCATCATTTCAACTAATTCTATCCTTTAAAAATCTAACAAGTTGAGATTTAATATTTATTCTTAGCTTGTTAGATTATTCACTGCTGCCTCCTATTCATAAAAGAAAATTACATTTTCTTAAAGCGCTGCCATTCAAATAATAAATTTGAAGCTTAAGATTTCCCTACTTTACTTTATAATTTCAGCCATTGCAACTTTCTAATTTTCGTAACTTCGACCTTCCTCCTACGCGTTAAAATCAGAATCATGAAAATTTTGCATACCGCCGACTGGCATATCGGTAAAAAACTACATAAACACTATTTACATCAAGATTTTGAACTCTTTATAAACTGGCTATTAACTCTTATTCGTAAAGAAGAAATAGAATTAGTTCTTATATCTGGTGATGTTTTTGACCTTGCAAATCCGTCTGCAGAAGCACGTCGCCAATATTATCTGGCGCTCAAAAAACTTAGTCTTCTCAAATGTAAAATTATAATTACAGGAGGTAATCACGACTCACCTACTATGCTCGATGCTCCTCGTGAAATTCTCGAGGCGCTAGATGTACATATCATTGGTGGTATGCCACAAAATCCTGCAGATTGTTTAATACCTATTAGAAATAAAAAAAACGAACTCGAACTTGTAGTTGCTGCAATTCCTTTTTTGAGGGACAGTGATATTCGTGCTGCCGAAGAAGGTGTAACCCATGATAACCGTATTGAGGCGATACGCAAAGGGATTGAAGCCACATTTACGGCAGCTGCCGCAAGTTGCAAAGCACAGTATTCACAAATTCCGGTCATTGCTATGGGCCATTTGTATGCAGCTGGGATTGAAACATCAGATAGTGAACGTGATATTCAGATTGGGAATCAGGCTGCATTTCAAGCGAGTCAGTTTGGAGAATATTTTAACTACGTGGCATTAGGTCACATTCACAAACCCCAACGTGTTAACGCTTCAATTCCCACATTTTACAGCGGATCTCCCCTGCCGTTATCATTTAGCGAGCGGAAAGATGAAAAACGTGTACTCTTATTAGATACAAATAATGGGTTTGAACCTACAAGTATTGCAATTCCCACATTTAGAAAACTGAATAAAATAAGTGGAACGCTAAATGAAATTAAAGCAAAATTAGCCAATTTAACTGCGGAAGGTGAACTTACAAACCTCATAGAAGTTGCGCTTATCGAAGAGAATTATGACGCATATCTTATTGCTCAGTTAGACGAACTCGTTACATCATTTAGTGCTCCAAAATTAGAAATAGTTAAACATCGCGCCAGCTTTAAAAACCGAATGAAAGAAACCGGTCAACTTTTTGAGAATCATCGACATCTTGAAGATTTAAAACCACAAGAAGTATTTGACAAAATGCTGGAGCAGCATAGCTATGATGACAGAACTAAAGCACTGGTAACTCAAGCCTTTCAAGAAATTGTAGAACAAATACATACGGCAGATCACCTATAAGCTATGAAAATTCTAAAGATCGCTTTTCAAAACATAAACTCCCTACGAGGAGAACATTCTATTGATTTTACAAAAGCTCCATTTCTGCAAAATAGCTTGTTTGCAATTACAGGCCCCACCGGTAGTGGAAAAACCACAATTCTTGATGTTATCTCGCTAGCTCTTTTTAATCAAGTACCACGATTAGGTAAAATGAGTACAGGCGAAATTCTTAAGAAAGGAGCGCTGCTTACGCGCAATCAAACTGAAGCATATGCGCGCATAACCTATCGTTGTAAAGAAGGCATTTTTACTTCCACATGGTCAATTTCAACAAATCGAAATGGTAAGCTTCGGGATTATCATATGGAAATTACCGATGCACAATCAGAGACTATTATAGATTTAAAAAAGTCTGATGTTCCGGGAAAGAATGAAGGATTAATAGGCTTAAACTACGATCAGTTTATAAAATCTGTAGTATTAGCACAAGGTGAATTTGCAAAGTTTTTACAAGTCCCTAAGAAAGAACGTGGTGCACTTTTAGAAAAAATTACCGGCACCGAAATTTACCGTCGCATTGGTATGGAAGTGTATCTAAGGCATAAAGAACGTGCTAAGATGCTTGATGGTAAACGCGCTAAAATAGAAACCTACAAAGAGCAGTTACTAGAGGAGTCTGAGTTTATTAATAAGCAACAGGAGGCAAAGAAAGTAGCTGGTCAAAAAGAGCTATTGCTACAAACCCTTGAAAGCAGAGCTAAAGAAATTGAGCTGAAAAATAAACTGCAAAAAGAAGAAAAGGAACTTGAGAAGAGCCTGCAGGAACTCGATAAAATCAGTACACTGAAGAACGTATTTGATTCTGAAAAAGGAGAGAAATTAAAGCGACATCACGACATTCAATTATTTGAAGAAGACCTAAATCTCTGGCAAAACCTACAGGAAAAAATAACAGGGAAATCAAAAGAAATATCAGCAATTACAGATGCTTTAACTACTGCAAATACAAACCGGGAAAGCTTAAAACAGGAATTTGCTGAACGCTATAAATTGCATATTGATCCGGCTAATTTCTCAAACCAACTAGAGACCTACAAATCTAAAGTGCGTAGCTTAATTACAGATCGTAATGAAATTGCAACAACTTATAAAAACAGTAAAACGCATATAGAACGTCTTGCGGCACCACTACAATTTAGTACATCTGTCACACAATTATTTGATTTTGAAAATGAGTTGCACAATAAGCAACGTGCGAAAACATCTGCATATAAAAAACTCGAAGCTCAATTTGATTTAAAGAATACTGCAATTGAAATACGCCAAAAAGAGACACAGGAATTACTCAGACAAGTACGGAATGCAGAACGGGCTCATACACATTTAAGTCATTTAAAAAACAAGCTTGAAGATGAAATTAAAGATCTGAAAGAGCTCAAATTACAAAAAGCCAGTTTACCTGACACCATTGATAAATTAAACGCACAACTTGAATTAAAAGAAGTACAATTAGAAGTTAAACGACATAAATGGGAAATTGAACAACTTCACAAACAGTTAGAAGATTTCCGCAGTGAGCTACAACCAGAAGTCCCTTGTCCTCTTTGTGGATCGCTTAATCACCCTTTTGCAACACAGCTTCCGCAGCAGGAAAACGGACTCAAAACTGCTGTTTCCCAACTCGAACAAGAACTCAATACGCTGATAAAAACACGGACTATAGAGGAGACTTCTTTAAAGAATTTAACTGCGCAATCTCAACAATTAGAAGAGCGTATAAAACGACTTTCTAAAGAACTAAAAACTGCTCAAAATCTATTTGACACCGACTATAACAGGATTATTTCAGGTAATGACAATTTTTCTTTTCAAGAACTAGAAAACCAACTTGAAAATAAAGAGCAGGAATTAAAAATTGCAAAACAATTGCAGGAAGAACTCGTGGTATTGCAATCATTGCAGTCGGAAACCCAAAAATTAAAAGAGCTTATTGAAGCAGGTACAACGAAGTCTGAAGCTATTGCTGCACTATTTACAGGTAAAAATTTTGAACAGGAAATTAGCCTTTCTGAAACAAATTGGAACCGTAATGAGCAGCATATAACCCAGCAAACTCAACTTTTAAAAACGGCAAAAGAAAATCTTAATACTCTTACTAAACAGAATGTATCACTTGCTGCTTCACTTCTTAAGAAGCTACAAGAAAAAGGCTACACCACTATAGAAAAAGCACTTGAGTCTCGTTTGAATGCTTCAGTTGCACAAAGCTGGACTCAAGAAAATCAAAAACTTGAAACCGAACTTGTTCAATTAAAAACATTAAGTGCAAAGCTAATCGAAGAAATTAAAATTTTACAACAAACAGCCGGATCTAAACCACTTAACGTATTACTGGAAGAGCAGTCGATGCAAAAAGAAAACCTCGATTCATTAGAAACCACTGCAGCTTCTTTATCCCGTTTAATTTTAAATCAGGAACAATATCTAGGATGGATATCAGATCTCAATATTCAGATAGAAACCGAATTAAAAGATGCCGAGCATTGGCACATTCTGAATGACCTGATAGGCGATGCCACCGGAAATAAATTTAATGATTTTGCTCAGGATCTTACTTTAGCGCAGCTTTTGCAATTAGCAAATAAGCGACTACTGCAACTTACAGATCGTTATCGCATCGATCAGCCAGGAGATGAAGAAGACGATAGTCTGGTAGCAATAGACGAACATATGGGCGGTCAACGACGATCGATCAAAACCCTGAGCGGTGGGGAAACTTTTATACTTAGCCTCGCTCTGGCACTAGCGCTATCTGATCTCGCATCAAGAAATATTGAAATAAATAGTTTGTTTATAGATGAAGGTTTTGGGACGCTCGATCCGGAGACTTTAGACCAAACATTAGATACATTAGAAGTTTTGCAAGCCGAATCTTCAAAAATGATAGGCGTTATTAGCCACGTTGATAGTTTAAAAGAACGAATAGCAACGCAAATACAGCTCACTCAAAATGGACAAGGTTATAGCACGTTACGCGTAATTTAGTATATGTTCAATTTGAAAATTTGCATTTATATTGGTTATAATACTATAAGTGATTACGAAAGGTAAAAGCCACTTAAAGGGTTGACTTTCCTTAACTTTACCAGTGAACCTGAAAAGAAATAAGTATGAATTTTCACACTAGAAAATGGATAAAACCACAGGATTTAAACCCCAATCGCTCGCTTTTTGGAGGACGGCTTTTAGAATGGATTGATGAAGAAGCTGCGCTTTATGCGATTATACAACTTGAAAATCCGCGTACGGTAACAAAGTATATTAGTGAAATCGACTTTAAAGCCAGTGCACGCGAGGGTGATATAATTGAAATAGGTCTAGAACCTGTAAAATTTGGTACGGCATCCATCACACTGAAATGTGAAGTACGTAACAAAATGACCCGCGAAACAATTATTACTATCGATAAAATTGTAATGGTAGGTCTTGATGAAGAAGGCAATGCAAAAGCCCACGGAAAGACTCAAATAGAGTATGTGAAAAATAGATTGGAAGTATAAATTACTTCTACAATAAAAAACAAAAGCCCGAAGAAAACTTCTTCGGGCTTTTGTTTTAAAATTCAGTTTGAATCGCTAAGCTGCTTTGGAATGCTTTGCATTCAGTTTAAGCTGCTTTTCAATTAATTCTTTCCATTTATTAACACGATTCATCTCATAATTTTGGGTTGCATCCAGTGTAGAATCATAAAAATTAATTACAATAGATTGCACATTTTCTTTTGAAATTAATTCTAGAGACAACTTTTCTAATGTATCGTGCATTTTACCATCAATGCGTTTAGAGATTCTATCTTCTAGGACAACTATACGTGTAATTGTATTTAAATCAATATGTTGATGTACTAATTGCTCACCACGTGTTCTTGAAAAAAGTAATTTATTGGCAATGCTATCTAACGATAAATAACGTGATGCCCATTTTTCACGGTGATTAATATTTAAATTATTTTTGTTTGCTTCTTCTTTTATCTGTTTTTCAATTTTTTTAGAATTTCCAGATCCAAATAATATAAATAATGCATAAGGAACTGCAACTAGGCCAACTACAATGGCAAAAACTAAGATCATATCTATTTTCATAATAAGGTATTTTAACTGTTTTGTATAAAAGTTTTTTGATGCAAAGCATCAAAAGAAAGAGTCTTGTAATTAAACAGACTCTATAGTGCTATAAACAGTTAATTATTAAGGAAATAGATGAAAAGGAAATATCAATACAAGACCGCTTAGAGCTGGACAAATTGTACTGGAATATTCAAGATAATTAAGATCTACTACAGCTTTAGATAAAGCGTAACGCGAGCTTATGGCAGGGGACGAATTACTAGTAGTTGAAATGGGTTCTTGCTGAGAGCGTATTACAAGCTCAGGAGCAGCAAGAGTAATATGTTCTATTACAAGTGCCTGGTCATTCGCATCGCGAATTTCTGCGCGGTGCTTATCTGCAGGTACGGTAATAACAGATCCATTTTGTGAAGAAAAACCATAGGTAAACTGTGCTGTAAAAAACAGCAAAAACAGTACGACTACATTTTTAAAAAATGGTTTCATAAGACCCGCAAAGTTAAACAGCAACTTGTTAAGTTGCTGCTAAATTTTGAAGAATTATAGTTAGAATTTTAAACTGTTTTTAAATTCTTAAGCATAGTTAAATGTCTTACTAAGGCAACCCCTACGAGATAAAATTCTTTTCCATAGTTACTTATAAGAAACGTCATGAAAGGCAAATTACATCTTACCCTTCTTGAAGTTATCTCAATGCTTTATGACAAATAGAGAAAGCAAAAAAAAAGCCCGCAAACGCGGGCTTTTGAGCTGTATAAAAATACCTTATTAAGAATCACTTAAAATCTGAGCTGCATGCTCTTTGGTTTTTACTTTATCAATAACCCGGGAAACAACTCCGTTTTCAATAAGAAAAGTCATTCTATGAATCCCTTCATATTCTTTACCCATAAATTTTTTAGGTCCCCAAACTCCAAAAGCGTCGATGACCTTTTTATCTTCATCTGCTAATAGCGGAAATGGAAATTCATATTTATTTTTAAAATTAGATTGTCGCTTTTCAGAATCTGCACTCACCCCTAAAATTGCGTAACCCTGCGCCTGCAACTCCTCGTAATTATCTCTAAGGTTACAAGCTTCAGTTGTACAACCCGGTGTAGATGCTTTTGGATAGAAGAACACAACCACTTTTTTATCAGTGTAGTCACTCCAATTAATCACATTTCCGTCCTGATCTGTAGTTGTAAAATCGGGTACCTTTTCTCCGGCTTTTAAAGTCTTCATCTGTTTAATTTTTAATTATTGTTCGAAAGCGTATTACCTGCGCTTCTTTGTATTTTAGCCTAAAATTACAGATAATGACTAAAGCCGATAAGGTAACTTTTGTTATAGATACGTTAAAGCGTATTTATCCGCAAATTCCCATTCCGTTAGATCACAAAGACCCGTACACTCTATTGATAGCTGTATTGATGAGTGCACAAAGCACAGATGTAAAAGTAAATCAAATCACACCTCTGCTTTTTGAAATCGCAGATAACCCGTATGATATGATAAAACTTTCTTTGGAAGAAATACGGGAAATCATCAAACCCGTGGGATTATCGCCTATGAAAGCTAAAGGAATTCACGGCCTGTCGCATATCTTAATTGACAAGTATAACGGAAGGGTTCCTGAAAGCATTGAAGCTCTTGAAGAACTTCCTGCAGTAGGTCATAAAACTGCAAGTGTCGTGGTTTCTCAAGCCTTTAATATTCCTGCTTTCCCGGTAGACACGCACATTCACCGCCTTATGTATCGCTGGAATCTTACCAATGGGAAAAATGTAGTGCAAACTGAAAAAGATGCAAAACGTTTGTTTCCTAAAGATGTCTGGAACGAACTGCATCTACAAATTATCTGGTATGGCCGGCAGTATAGTCCGGCACGTGGCTGGGACTTAAATAAAGATATCATTACCGCAACCATAGGACGCAAATCTGTGATTGATGAATGGTATAGGAATAGGAAGTAATTTTTATTTTAATGAAATAGAAATATTAACTAATAATTAGAAATCGCTTAGCGTTAAACTTGCTAAATGAAAAACTTCTATCCAATTAATCAATCCTTATTTTAGATGAAATACCTATTCCTATCTCTTATAATTTTACTTACGGCCTGTAATTCGCAAAAAAATACCGCTCAATTTTCTGCTAAATCAAAACCTGTAAAAACACGTATAGATAAGCACTATGCAATTAACAATGACGAACAAGAAGAACTTATAGAATACTCAGAAATGCATTTTGACAGAAAAGAAAATCCAATTCTGTATATAGATCATCTTAGCGAACCAAAAGATACCATTAGTGATTTTCCGGAATACAAGGAAAAAATTACCGGAACAAAAATTTGTCTATACGACAATGAAGTAGCCTTAGTATGCAGAGATACCAGCGCTACACTAATTAAAAACTATGAAATTCCAGAATCTGATCTTCCTACCTCCTACGAACTTTACGATTCTGAAGGATTGCAGGCTATTATAGAATATTATCAAGAGGACAATAATTTTCCTTACAGAAAATATTTTATGACTAATAGGAAGACAGACAAATACGGAAGTCTAACCAGCTATTTAAAAAAATCATATTACTTACCCAAGGATTTTGAGCCTACCAATGAAGAATCCCTAAAGATTGAAAGCGATGGCTTACAGGAATTTGATAATGTAGAACGTGTTGTTTCAGAATACACATACTACGAGAATTAATTAAAATAAAAAAGACCCGCTTTTCAGCGAGTCTTTTCTTTTAGTTGAGAAAGTTATCGACTTTCCCAATCTTGGTATTCATAACACTTAAAGCCTTAGAATAATTTAAAATCCGATTTACGGTATCCTCAGAAGGATTCATTTTGTTGTTTTGAAAAGGAGATTTTTTAGAGTAAATGTTTTCCATCTAGTGTCGTTAAAGATTAATTGACTTCTATAACGCACACAAATGTCTTTTAGTCTAAATTAATTTGTTAAAATTATATTGTTTTTCTCAATCACTTTTCTAAGGTTTATAAGCGCATAACGCATCCGCCCCAAAGCCGTATTAATACTTACATCTGTAGATTCTGCTATCTCCTTAAAACTCATGTCTTTATAGATACGCATAACCAATACATCACGCTGATCTTCAGGTAACTCTTCTATAAGTTTGCGTACATCTTGCTCTACTTGATCTTTAATAATACGCTTTTCGGCATTCAATTCAGGATCTCCTAAAACAGAAAAAATATTAAAATCACCGGTGTTGTCAAACTTAGGCATACGCTTATTTTTTCTAAAATAATCGATTACCAGGTTGTGAGCGATACGCATTACCCAAGGTAAAAATTTGCCTTCTTCATTATAACCGCCACGCTTCAGAGTACGTATAACTTTTATAAATGTATCCTGAAAAATATCTTCAGTTACATCTCGGTCATACACCTTAGAATAAATAAAACTATATATACGTTGTTGATGTCTTGAAATAAGAACAGAAAGAGCGCTTTCTTCGCCCTGAATATATTTACTGACAAGTGCTGAGTCAGCATTTAATAAATCTTCCATAAAATCACTTTTGTAGTTTAAAGACCCTTAGGATCAATTCAATAATTTAAAAAGTAATTTTCAAGAATAGGCTTATCGCTTTGTAGTTAATGTTGAGCCAAATATAACAACTTTCATTCCAAATAAACAACTACTCCCGTACAATTTTAACATTAACAGGACGTTGGGCAAATCTGTGATTGAGTATCAATACTATAAATTATCTTTGTATTTAAAAAAATTGACTTCCGGTAGCTTACAGCTTCGAAGATTGTATTTCATAAATAACTTTGAACTAATACTCAAAGTTTTAAAAAACCGCGCTGCGGAATATTAGCTATGATTATTGACGTTTCTAATGCAGATCCTAAAAAAAATATCATTATTAAAGGTGCAAAACTGCACAACCTAAAGAATATAAATGTAATTATCCCACGGAATAAACTTGTTGTTATAACCGGTTTATCAGGTTCGGGTAAATCAAGTCTCGCTTTTGATACACTCTACGCCGAGGGACAACGCCGGTATGTAGAGAGTTTATCATCGTATGCGCGACAGTTTTTAGGCAGACTTAACAAACCTAAAGTAGATTATATAAAAGGGATCGCTCCTGCTATAGCAATTGAACAAAAGGTAAATAGTACAAATCCGCGTTCTACAGTAGGCACCAGTACCGAAATATATGATTATCTAAAACTTCTTTTTGCGCGTATTGGCAAAACCTATTCTCCGATTTCGGGAGATGAAGTAAAAAAAGATACGGTTACCGATATCGTTGATTATGTAAAGGGGTTTGAGGAGCGTAGTAAACTGTTACTTCTAGCTCCTTTTATTGTTGAGAAAGACCGAAAGATCGAAGAAAAACTAAATATTCTTCAACAACAAGGATATGCACGTATAAAAGTAAATGACGACGTGGTGCGTATTGAGGAGGCCGGTTCAATTAAAGCTTCAGACAAATTATTTCTAGTAGTTGACCGAATTATCACAAAGAATGATGAGGATTTTGAAAACCGATTAGCAGATGCTATACAGACTGCCTTTTATGAAGGAAAAGGGGAAGCTTATATTGAAGATCTGGCTACTGGTAAACAGCGTCATTTTAGTAATAGTTTTGAGCTTGATGGCATAACGTTCTTAGAACCTAATGTACATTTATTCAGTTTTAATAATCCATATGGGGCTTGTCCTACCTGCGAAGGCTATGGTGATGTCATTGGGATTGATGAAGATCTTGTAATTCCTAACACGGCACTTTCTGTATATGAAAATGCGGTATTTCCCTGGCGTGGAGATAGTATGAGCTATTATCGTGATCAACTGGTGAATGCAGCTTACAAATTTGATTTTCCTATTCATAAACCTTACTTCGAACTTTCTGAAGAGCAAAAGAATTTATTATGGAATGGAAACAGCCATTTTGAAGGTATAAATCAATTTTTTGAATATCTGGAATCTAAGGCATACAAGATTCAGAATCGAGTAATGTTATCTCGCTATCGCGGAAAAACAAAATGTAAAACCTGTGGCGGAAAACGCCTGCGTAAAGAAGCCAACTATGTAAAAATAGGTGGCGCTACAATCACAGATCTAGTAGGACTTCCGCTAAATAAAGTAGCTGATTTTTTTAAAAAATTAGAACTTGGCGAACACGATGCTACAATTGCAAAACGCTTGCTTACGGAAATAGAAAGCCGACTTGAGTTTCTAGCAAAAGTAGGTCTCACCTATCTTACTCTTAATCGAAAGTCTAATACATTATCTGGTGGTGAATCACAACGTATTAATCTGGCCACCTCACTAGGAAGCAGCCTTGTAGGCTCGATGTATATACTTGATGAACCCAGTATAGGCCTGCATCCTAAAGATACAGAGCGTCTTATTGAAGTGCTCAAAAACCTGCGTGATCTAGGTAATACAGTTATTGTGGTAGAACACGATGAAGATATTATGAAAGCCGCAGATGAGATTATTGATATTGGGCCCGAAGCAGGAACCTTTGGTGGAGATCTCGTAGCTGTGGGCACTTATGATATTATCTTAAAAAGTGAATCTCTCACCGCTAAATATCTTAACGGCACTATGGAAATTAAAGTTCCTGAAAAGCGCCGTACCTCAAAATATTATGTTGATGTTTTAGGAGCTCGTGAAAACAACTTAAAGAATATGGATGTTCGCTTTCCGCTAGGTGTATTTGTAGCCGTAACCGGTGTTTCGGGTAGTGGAAAAAGTACACTGGTAAAAAAATTACTGTATCCCGCATTACTTAAAGAAACAGGTGGTTTTGGTGAAAAAGAAGGTCAGATGACTGGTATAGCTGGTAAGTTTGACATAATAAATCACATTGAATTTGTTGATCAAAATCCTATAGGTCGATCATCACGATCTAATCCCGTTACCTATATCAAAGCGTATGATGATATTAGATCTTTATTTGCAGGGCAAAAACTGAGTAAAATCCGTAATTTCCAGACAAAACATTTCTCTTTTAATGTAGATGGCGGGCGCTGCGAAACCTGTAAAGGTGAAGGAGAAGTAACCATAGAAATGCAATTTATGGCCGATGTGCATCTGGAATGCGAAGTCTGTAAAGGAAAGCGCTTTAAAAAAGAAGTTCTTGAAGTTACTTTTGAAGATAAGAATATAGATGATATCTTGAATCTCACTATAGATGATGCAATTTCATTTTTCACAGAACATAAACAGGATAAAATTACCCGAAAACTAAAGCCGCTTCAGGACGTAGGCCTGGGCTATGTAACTTTAGGACAAAGCTCTTCTACCCTTTCGGGTGGGGAAGCGCAGCGAATAAAATTGGCATCTTTTCTGGTTAAAGGAATTACTAAAGAAAAAAATCTCTTCATATTTGATGAGCCTACCACCGGACTACATTTTCACGATATTCAGAAATTATTGACTTCGTTTGAAGCCTTGATAAAAAAAGGACATTCGATTATAGTGGTAGAACACAATCTTGATTTGATCAAATGTGCAGATCACGTAATAGATTTAGGACTTGACGGAGGCGAAGATGGAGGCTATTTAATCGCTTCGGGCACTCCGGAAGAGGTAGCAAAAAATAAGAAGTCTTACACAGCTGAATATTTAAAGGAAAAACTTTAATTATTTAATATTAAATCCTATCCCCGATCCTTCTCCATAGCGGAGAAGGATTTTTTGTTTTTAATTGTTTTACCTGTTTTACAATGTAAAACAGAAAGTGTTTTCAAAAACTCACATCATTCTTAAGATCTCTCTCGAAAAATATTTCAACTAACCTGCGCTAAATTTATTGGAACAGGAGAACTTTCTGTTTATTTGATGCTTCAGTTCTTAGATAAATTAAAAAGAATTTTACAGATTAGCTACACTTATACTAATTGGTTTTCAACACATTATATTGACGAAAAACATTCCGCGATAGCAAAATAAAGGACATATTTTAAGTTTGGCACGAGGTTTGAAAAGTCTAAAGTATAACACAGTTAGTTCTTAAGGATTAACTTAAAATACAGATAGACATGAAACGCACATTACTTTTTTTAGCAGCAAGTTTCGTAATCGGAGCTACTGCACAGGCAGCAGATTTTGCACAAGTAACAGCCCCTGATGATAATCTAATTATAAACTCAACGGTGATGAGTCCGGTGATTTTTATAGAGCGCGGTGTCGAGTTTCTAGTCTATCCTAATGGAACATTAGATTTTAATGTAACTCCGTCATCAACTCGCATAAATGGTAAATATGTGAAAGAGGTTTACCATCCGGGTAATCATAAGATGAATTACAATACTGGTGCAAATTATCGCAAAGGATATGTGCAATATAATCGTAGTGGACAAGTAACCCAGATAGGTACTTTAACAATTGATTATTTACGAAATGGTCAAGTATCTCGCATAGGCGCTATTCCTGTAAAATATAAAAAAGGACGCTTAGATCAGATAGGTAATGCAAAAATGCATTATGACAGAAGCGGTCGTATTTATAAGCAAACCGGTAATTTATCTAACGGAAAAGATAAAATTAATTTAAATATAAAAGTTATAGAAGTATATGGAGACCGAAGCCGCAGGTAATGAAGCAAATGCTTAAAAACCAGGTATAGTTTCCGTGAAAGAAGACTCGCCTGATTAGCGAGATCTAGTTTGATTTTTTTGGTTGGTTAGTTGATAAGTCCCCTGTAAATTCTTTTGCAGGGGACTTTTATTTGTACGGTGTATCGCCGCCAATATTTCGTAATTTTGTCGCTATGCAAATTCAAGATACCATAGCCGCATTGGCAACTGCTCCCGGTGCGGGAGCGATAGCAGTAATCCGTGTTTCGGGAGAAAACGCGATTGATATTGTTTCTTCCATTTTTGATGCTAAAAGCGGAAAGATTCTTAAAGATCAAGATACCCATACTCTGCATCTTGGAAATATAAAAGACGATAATCGTATTATTGATGAAGCGCTGGTTTCCATTTTTAAAGGGAAGCGATCCTATACGGGAGAACCTACCATTGAGATCTCGTGTCACGGAAGTTCCTACATTCAGCAAGAAATACTTCAGCTTTTATTTAGGAAAGGCTGTCGTGCTGCTAAAGCCGGTGAATTTACCTTACGCGCATTTATAAATGGTAAGATGGATTTGAGCCAGGCAGAAGCTGTAGCCGATTTGATCGCCAGCGATAATGCCGGTGCACATCAAATCGCAATGCAACAAATGCGTGGTGGTTTTTCTAACGAAATAGCTCAACTACGTCAGGAATTACTTGATTTTGCATCGCTTATCGAGCTCGAACTTGATTTTGCTGAAGAAGATGTAGAGTTCGCCAATCGCGAAGAATTTCAGAATCTGATCACAAAAATAACACGTGTTTTAAAACGTCTTATCGATTCATTCGCCACTGGAAACGTTATTAAAAACGGAATTCCGGTAGCCATAGTAGGCGAACCCAATGTGGGAAAATCGACCTTACTCAATGCACTTCTTAATGAAGAACGTGCTATTGTAAGCGATATCGCAGGTACAACCAGAGATACCATTGAAGACGAACTCTCAATAGGCGGAATTGGATTTCGTTTTATAGATACTGCAGGAATACGTGAGACTGTAGATGTCATAGAAGGCCTGGGAATCAAAAAAACTTTTGAAAAAATCACACAGGCTCAGGTGGTTCTTTACCTCATTAATGCTGATAAGTTTAGAAATCAACCCGATCTATTTATTGTTGAAATTCAGAAAATACGCAACCGTTTTCCGGATAAACCTTTAGTATTGGTCGCAAATAAAATAGACCACCTCACCGAAGCGGAACAACACAGCATTAACGAACAATTATCTCAATTAATACCCGAAAATTCTAAATCTGCAGTGCTTTTAATTTCTGCTAAAACCGGTACTGGCGTAGATGAGTTAAAAGAACAATTACTGCAATTTGTAAATATGGGCGCTCTTCGCAATAACGAGACTTTAGTTACCAACTCCCGCCACTACGACGCCCTCCTAAAAGCCCTTGAAGAAATCGAAAAAGTACAACAAGGGATCAATGATGGGTTGAGCAGTGATTTAATGGCAATTGACATTAGAGAAGCTTTATATCACTTTGGTGAAATCACCGGCCAGGTTACAAACGACGAACTGCTGGGTAATATTTTTGCTAATTTTTGTATTGGCAAATAAAATGTATTTCTTCTCGTTTACTTTTGTTTCTTTTAGCTGAATAACAGCTTATTAATATATTTTTCCTTTTCTCTTATTTACTTTGTTAGTATATTCGTTACTTCATATGTACCGCATTTTATTGCAATGCAGTACAATCGTACTACATCATGAAGATATCATTAAGAGAGCGAAAATTAAAGAGTGGTAAAATCAGTCTATCTATAGAATACTATAAAGGTTCTGAAATAACCCCGGAGGGAAAACGAAGACATATTCGAGATAATGAAAATTTAAAATTATCCCTCTATGGAGAACCCAAAAATGCTAATGAAAGAAAAAGCAATAAGGAAACTCTAGCTTTAGCCAAAAAGATTTTAGCTATTAGAGAAGCTGAATTCTATCAAGGTCGCTTCAATATTAAAAATACAACAAAATCTAAAAGACGCTTCTTTGACTTTTTTATAGAAAAGGTTGAAGAGAAAAGTGATAGTCCAAAAAACTATGGAAATTGGACAGCTACTCTAGTACATTTAAAGCGTCACATTTCTGCAAATACAACTTTTGAAGAAATTGATGAAAAATTCGTAAAAAATGTACGTCGTTATTTTGATAAGGAAGCGCACACAAAAAGTGACCTTCCCCTATCCCTAAATTCAAAATATTCCTATTTTAACAAGTTTAAAGCAGCTTTAAGGGCTGCGTTTAATGAAGGGTATTTGTCAATAAACATTGCAACTAAAGTTAAATCTTTTGAACAAGCAGAAAGCCAAAGAGAATACCTGACGTTTCAAGAGGTGCAGAAATTAGCTAAAACACCTTGTAAATATGAAACTCTAAAATCTGCATTTCTCTTCTCTTGCTTAACAGGCTTAAGATGGTCTGACATTAATAAAATGCAGTGGGCTAAAGTTAGAGACGAAGGCGATACAAGTCGCATCAATTTCAGACAAGAAAAAACTGACGGTGTAGAGTATCTCTATATTTCTAAACAAGCGCGTGATCTCTTAGGTGATCGTAAAGAACCTATAGATAGGGTATTTATTGGTTTAAAATATTCCGCAGTTTATAATAATGAGATAGTTCGTTGGTGTAATCGAGCTGGTATTTCTAAGCATATTACCTTTCACAGTGCTAGGCATACAAATGCCGTACTTCTATTAGAAAATGGAGCTGATATTTATACTGTATCAAAACGTTTAGGGCATCGAGAAATAAGAACTACAGCTATTTATGCGAAAATTGTAGATCAAAAAATGAAAGAGGCTTCTAATTTAATACCGATACTAGAATTATGAATCACAATAAATTATTTATAACTGTATTCATATTTGGCATGTTAATTTCCATTTTGATAAATTATTTCAATTTTCAAATAGGTTACTTCTTCATAACTCTATCTATGACTTTGATGACATCTATTCTAATAGTTAAAGAGCTTAAGGTTATTGTGAAATATTCTTTAGCCTACATGTTTAACTTAAAAACAGATTTTTTCGATAAAAATATAGAAAGACCTCGTCTCTTTACGTATATAGTATTTGGAGCTTTGAGTGTGTTTATTATTATTCAATACCACCATTTAAGCAAAGATTTATCAATTACCCGTTACTTTTCCACTTTGTTTTTTCAGATTTTTCTAGTATGCAACTTCTTTTTACTTTTTACCTGGCTTGAAAATTTCAAAAAAACTTTCATCCCGAAGGCTCAAAAGAAAAAATTGGCCAGAAATGCTAAACTTTATGAAATAAAATGGACTAGGGAACAATTGAAATTAATCTATGAAAATCTTAATGATAAAAATTTAATAGAGCTGATTAACGAAGACTCTGATGAAATTGATTACAGGCTTTTCATAAATATACTTAATAACGGTACCATTCCAGAAACACCGGCTTTTAAATTAAATATGAATAACATTAAAACAAAATATTTTTTTGACCAACTAAAATATAATAGTGATGATTTTACATTGGATATGTTTCTGGAAATTTTTGATAACATAAATAAAAAATCAACCAGAAATTCAATAGAAGTTTCTTACACTAATGCTAGAATAAAAATTGACAAAAAGATAGAGTCTATTTTTCAAAAGGTTAAGACAAAAAAAGATTAAGATGCCTTAATAATCGGCATTTTGCAACTTTTACATTGCCCACCTTTGCTTTCGTTAATCCACAAATAGAAAGCAATGGAAAACCATTTAATCCTTGAAAAATTGAACCGATTAGAAAAACTAATTATTGGTTCTGCAAAAGAAATTCTTACCGTAGAAGACTTAATTAACTACACAGGTTACAAGAGATCCTATATCTATAAACTTGTACATAACAATGTAATTCCATTTTCAAAACCAAATGGAAAGTCCCTGTTTTTTGAAAAGACAGAAATTGACGCATGGCTTCTTCAAAACAAGAACCAATCAGATTCTCAAATAGAAAATCTGGCTACGGAATATATTAATAAGTCTAGAAAAAAATAAAGCGTAGAGCTGTCACTCTACGCTTAAATTCTTTCACAATTACATCCTAATATAAACCGTATAGTACAAATATACGGTTATTAATCTATTCAATAAAATGGAAATTATACCGTATATACGGGTAGGAACTGCCTATTTCAAACTTGTCGAAGCACCTACAATTTCAGGACATACTAACGAATTTCTAGTTTCTTGGAATATTCATACTATACGTGATGATCACGGAAAAAGTTATTTAAGTAAAATACCTAAGTATGATGGCTTTACTTGTATTCCAAATCATATCAATTTTAGAAAAGAATATTTAAAATTTTATAACACCTATCACGAACTAAGCAATTCTCCTAAAGAAGGAAGCGTCGAAAACTCATTGAAATTTTTAAAACATATTTTCAGAGAGCATTATGAATTAGGCCTGGACTACTTACAACTACTTTACACCAAGCCGATTCAAACCCTACCGATTCTTTGCTTGGTCTCCAGGAAGAGATCAACAGGAAAGAGTACTTTTTTGAAATGGATCAAAGAGATCTTCGAGAACAACGCTACATTTCTTACCAATGATAGCTTTGGAAGCCAATTCAATGCCGACTGGGCAAATAAACTTTTGATAGCTGTTGACGAAGTTCTTTTTAATAAAGAGGAGCTCACCGAAAGAATAAAATACTTGAGTACCTCGAATGTCAACAAATTAGAAGCTAAGGGTAAAGATAAACGAGAGGTCGAATTCTTTGGCAAGTTCATTTTATGTAGTAATAATGAAGATAGTTTTATAAAGATTGATGCCAGAGAAACAAGGTTCTGGGTGCGAAAAATACCTGAAATACAAGAAGAGAACACCTCCTTCCTGCTCGACCTTATCTCAGAGATACCGGCTTTTATGTATTTCTTAAAAACCCGGAAGCTTTCCTCTCAAAATAAGACTAGAATGTGGTTTACTGCTGAGCAGATAAATACCAAAGCTTTAATAAGACTTGTACAGAATAATAAAAATAGGGTTGAGAAAGAAATTGCTAGCATTTTCTTAAGTACGATGGAAAAATTTGAATTGGATCAATTGGATTTCTGCCCGGTTGATGTATTAGCTGCATTGAATCGAACCCGGGTTAAAACAGATCTAACGCACATTCGCAGAATACTAAAAACCGAATGGAAATTAAAAAGTCAATCCAACTCATTAAAGTATCAAAAATTAGTGCTTTTAACTGATGGGGACATCGTTCTAACGGATGCTATAGGAAGGTATTTCACAATTTCAAAAGATTATATAACCTCAAATTTTGATGAATTGATGACAGACTAATATAATTAATTGATAATCAAAATAATAAACACTCATCAAATCCTCATCAAACGCTCATCAAAATCAATTTTGATGAGGATAGTCTTTAAAAAGTGATGAATTGATGAGAGTTTGATGAGAGCCTTAAACCTTGTTTTCACTGGTCTAAGAAAAATCTCTCATCATCTCATCAAAAATCACCCGAAAATAGATGCTAATGAAAAAAGAAAGATTTGACTGTAAAACAGCTAGAAATATCCCCGTTGAGAGTGTTCTTTCAAGAATAGGTTTATTCCCAAAAAGAAACTTAGAAAAAGATGCCTGGTATCTTTCTCCATTCCGATCTGAGACGAAAGCCTCTTTTAAAGTTTCTAAAGTTTTAAACCGCTGGTATGATCACGGTGAAGGGCGTGGAGGAAACGTGATTGACCTCGTAATACTTCTCAAAAATTGTACTGTTTCTGAGGCTTTGAATTTTCTTAAAGAAGAAAGTGAATCTTTTTCTTTTCAACAGCCTAAACAATCAAAACGTAAAGAAACTAAGAACTATGAAATTGTGAATATAGATAAAATCAAGAATCCCACTTTGATTAGCTATTTACAGAGTCGAAAGATTGATGTTTCACTGGCAAAAAAATACTGCAAAGAATTGCATTACTCTGTGGGTACTTCAGAAGCAAAATCTAATAGCAATGTTAAGACCTATTATGCTATTGCATTTAAAAATGACCTAGAAGGTTATGAAATCAGAAACAAATTTTTCAAAGGCTGCTTAGGAAAAAAATCAATCACAACAATTTTGAATCAGTCGTGTACTGCATCTCTATTTGAATCCTGGTCAGATTTTCTATCCTATTTAACGTTAAAAAGTATGATTCCAGATGAGGATTTTATAATCCTAAATAGCACTTCTTTAATTAAAAAAACTGAAAAATTATTAAACCGGTATCACACATTAAAAGTGTTCTTTGATAATGATGCTGCTGGAAAAAATATTCTTGATTTCGTTAAGAATAAAGCCAATTCAAACGTGCTAGACTGCAGCGTGCACTACTCTAGTCACGAAGACTTGAATGAATATTTAGTCAATGTTAAAAAACGAGCGGTTTGAGCGTAGCCAGTCGTGGGCAACGTGTACACTCCGTGCACACTTTTACCCAGCCTGGCTATTCGCAGCAAAAGCTGCTCATAGAATTTCAACATATAAAATCTAGAGAAATGAATTCAAATAATAAATCAAGAGTTGTTTTTTATTTATCCAATCAGGACAAAGAACTACTCAATAATCACTGCAATATTTTACAAGTTCGAACATCATTCTTTGTTAGAAATTGTGTCCTTGAAAAATTAGGAAAACCCATTTTAGAAGTCAGTAAAACCAATATAGAAGTTAAGCAGTATACTGGCGAATTAATTAAAATAGGAGTTAACCTTAATCAAATATCCAGAAAACTAAACTCTGGATCGAAGTTTATGATTGCTGATCAAAAAACAGTCCTCGATCAAATAAGCGCAATAAACAATCACATACTCCAAATCAAATCTCAATTATAATCATGTCAAATAATCAAGATTTTACTTTAAAACTAATGCAACAAGTCTCTGATGAATTGGAGAAATCAAATGCAAAAATTGATCAGCTTGTTATCGCTCAAAATGATCTCAAAATCCTCATTGAGAAACAAAAAGATCAATCTAAAAGACAATTTGATGTACTTACTAGACATCAAGGAAAGTACATAAAAGAGAATTTGGAATCCTACTCTGATAATATTAAAGAGTTAATCTTAAGTAGAGAGCCAGTTGTTAATGAAACGCACAATTCCCAATACATTCTTTTTGGAAAGGACTCTCCCTTTACCTCCAAATTGTTGTTATCTCTTATTACGCTAATCCTAATTTCCATCCCCCTTTTTAAATATGTTCCTAGTTATTTAAATGAAAGAAGTGTTTTGAAAGAAGATCTAGAAACTTATAAGCTATTTTATGATTATGTCTTTTTCATTAATTATAAAACCGAAAATGAGCTTCCCTCCAACTTGACTAATATCATTAATGATATTAAAAAAAGAGACTCAACTTATATAAATTTTGTCAATCGCCAAAGATCCAAATATGAAATCCATTTAAAGAGAGAATCTCTTAAGTCAGAATTACAAAAACTACAAGAATGATTGCAAAACTTCAATCCATATCACACACCAGTAATGCCTTATCCTACTGCGAAAAAGGTGGAGAAGTTTTGACTACTAATAAATGCTTTGGAGAAGCCAGTCAAATATTTGAAGATATGAAGCTTCACGAAAGGTTTAACGATCGCTGTGAGAAAAAATCGTTTCATATAAAAATTAGAATAGCTCCAGAGGATAAAGGAAAACTTAGCACTCAAGATTGGATCAACATCTCTGAAAGTTATGCGAGAAAAATTGGTTTTCAGGATAATATATATGCTGCCTATATACACGAAGAAAATTCTGAAAGAGAACACATTCATATAGTTGCTAGCCGAATTATGGATAACAACTTAGCTGTTTCCGATAGCTATACTCATTATCAAAATTTAGATTTCTGTAGAGAAATAGAGCGGAAATATAAGCTAAGACAAGTAGAAAGGAAGCTTGAAAAAATAAAAGCTCAAGAACAATTTATCTCCGCTGATAAACGAGTTCATGATTTAAAAGAAGCTATACTAAAGGCTATTGACATTTCGGACTCGATGGAAGACGTAATATTTCATCTTAAAAACGAAAACATTAAAACTAAAATAGGCAGAGGAATTTCATTTATTGATCAAAATGGTGTTCAAAAAAAAGGCTCTGATATCGATAGAAAACTTTCACTTAAAGGAATTGAAAAGTTATTGAGCTATGAAAACCAAGAAAAGAATCAATATCCAATACGACGCAGATAAAATATGGCAAAGATAATTTTAATAACGCATCAGAAGGGTGGAGTTGGAAAAAGTACATTAGCGTTTAACCTGGCTATTAACTTTTCACAAGCTAGCAAGGTCGCTATTGTAGATATGGATCCACAAGGTAGTTTGGCTCAGTTAGAATCTATAGTTACAGATATAGATATTTATTCTAATGTTATAAATGAAAAATCAATTAGAGATTTAGAAGCAGACTTTATTTTCATCGATACACCACCTTATCTTACAAACCATCTATCCTGGTTAGTTTCACTATCTGATTTAGTTATAATACCTACAAAAGCTGGGATTTTAGATTTAATGGCTATTCAAGCTACAGTTTCTATTATGAATGATAACAATGCACTGGATAAATGTATAATAGTCCTTAACATGATCAAGCCAAACACAACACTAACATTAGATATCTTAGTTGAATTAGAAAAGCTACAGCATATTAAAATAGCTAAGAATCATATTAGTGACTTAGTAGTTTACACACGATCTATCTTAAACCAAGGTGTAGATGAAAATAGAAAGGCTACAAGACAAATAAATATGTTATCTGAAGAAATATTAAAGCTCTTACTATAATTATAAGAATCTAAGTTTCTACAATTATAGATATCTAGAATATATAATGCTAATTTTTTAAAATGAAAAAAGGTACAGAATTAAGTGGGTTAATAAATAAAGTCAAGGAGAGTCCCAAAACATTACAAAAAATAAGTCCAATAAAACCTACTAAAGATGAAACTCAATTCTCATTTTGGATTGAAAAGATGCTTTTAAAGGATTTCAAGTTAATAGCTATTAAAGAAGATATAAGTCTTAAGGATTTAATTACTAAATGTATTAAAGAATATATAAAAGAAAAGTAGCTTAAAAATTAAATGAAAATGCATTTTCTTCCCTTCTGCTCGCTTTGTATTTTTCTAGCTCGACTTTATATTCATCATCTGATAAAGCTTCGTAATAAGCCTCTGAATCCTCAGGGAAGTCCTGTATACATTCAATATCAAATGAGAAAGCTTGAGACTTCTGAAATTTTGAATATTCGTCAGCAATCTCGAAGTAAACAAATTTTAAAAAATCTAAAAATGAATCATTTTGATAGGACTCAGAAGTATGATCCAAAACCCAAATCACAAACTCTGGAGCAAATGCACCCAGGCCACCATTGGTTTTCCAATCAGGAAATGCTAATTCAAGAAAATGTAAAATCTCTTCAAGTTGAACAGAACCTGAGTAGTTATATAAAATTTGATCATAAAAGGGATTGACATCTTGAATGGTTTCTTGATACATTATGTAGCACTTGAGGTGTCATTAAATTTAGTAAATATGATTTAAAAACGATCTCGAGCAGAAGGGAAAAAAGATAAATCATCACACAAAAAAACAGATATGATAAACAAGAACTTAACATTTCAAACAATAAACAACCCTGATAAAGAAACTCACGAGATATTAGAAAGTTTTTTCAAAATAGAAAATCAGGTTTTCTTAAAAACGCTGACTTCAATATGCGCAAATCATGAACTTACAAATTTTAAATTAAGCTCAATTGTAAAAAAATTTTCGGAAGCACAAATTAAATACGTCTGCAGGACGTGTTCAAAAGAAATAATTAAGCCTTTTAAAGACAGAGCACACTTCCTGAAGATTGATCTTTTAGAGCCAATTTGTTCAGTTTGTATTGAAAATGAAGAGAAAAAACTACAAATAGAGAGGAACTTATATGAGGAGAAACATTTAAATCGGAAACTAGCTTTGTTAAAAAACGCGGTCGTTTCTGAGCGTTATAAAAATTTATCAAATTCTGCGAGGATCAAATTAAAGCAAATTTTCACAGTAAAGTCAGATATTAGTTTGGACTTTGAAGATTTAAAAACAAAAGACCCTAAACACGATAAAAGTATTTCAGAACTTATAGAAAATGAATTGATTTTAGTTCAGGGAGAATTTGATAGTCGGAATTTAAAGTATACTAAAATTAGAGATATTATTGTTGATCCAAATTTGGAAGATAATTTCAAAAAATACCTATCAGATTTAAAGGATGTATATGACAGCTCTGATTCAATAGCAGAAAAATTTAAAATAAAATACTTTTCAGAAGATGAAAAGATTATAAAGTTAGATGCTACAGAATTATCCTTTCTACTCAGGTTTTCAAAAAATGATTATTCTAAGAACCTCATTTGCTCTGGCGAAATAACTATTCCAGAAAATATTGAATGGGATAAAGGAGAAAAAATGGTATATGGCCTATTTAAATCTGAAAAAAACGGATATCATTTATCAATTAAATCTAAATCTAGAATTTTAAATTATAGGAATAAAACGATTGATAATCAACCTAAACTACTTGAAAACTTAATAGATGAGTGGAAGGATTCATTTAAATAAATATTTTAGTTGACTTGTTGGTCATTTAAAGGATTTACAATTAAAAGAAATACCATCAAAAAACCTTTATCAGATTGAAGCAAGGCAATGATAAAATGAACTCAAGAAATCTAACAGTATCACCGGGAGTTTAAATAAAAACAAGATCTATTTTTAAAATGCAAAAGCTATTGGATTAACAAAAGACAATAAGTTTGTGGTAAAGAGATTTAAGTATATCAAAATTGAGTAGTTCTTTGAAAAGCACAAAGGCCTTAGTAAATACAGTTCAGAGGATAGAATTTGGTATATGAAAATGCTAGAGATTAATGACCTTGTTAATTATGAGGCTAGCTATAGAGAAGATTTGCAAAAAGCGTTTATTGATTTGGTTGAAGATTATTTAGATACTCTCAAGAAACTTAACAAATTGAGAGTTCAATAAGTTAATTTATTTCAGAATATTTGAACTGAACATTTTAAATAGCAAACTGTAATCACTGAATATATGTGTTATAAAATAAATATCTATATTTATCAAATATAGATATTTTGTTATGAATATTAGTTTCACTAAAAAGCAAGAAGAATATATCTCCAAACAAGTTGCTTCCGGAGAATACCAAAATAATAGCGAGGTTATACGAGATGCCCTACGACTTCATGGCATCTATCGCGAAAAGGTCATACAAGATTTAAGAAAAGAAATTGAATTAGGCTGGGATGGTCCAGATAGTTCAATGACTATGGACCAGATTATTGAATCCAAGAAAAAATCTTGATGAATCACTATATACTATCTAAAAAAACTCAGGAAGATATTGACGCTATTTATGAGTTTGGAGTTCTCCAATTTGGAGAAGATCAAGCTCTAAATTATTTAACAGAATTGCGTGCTCACTTTGAGCTTCTATTAAAAAATCCTGAGATAGGTAAACAACGTCTTGAGATTAAAGAAGAACTTTACAGTTTTCCCTACGCTTCACATATCATCTTTTATCGCATTCTAAAAAATCATTTTAGGATTGTTAGAGTGCTGCACGGAAGCAGAGATTTGAGAAAGTTTTTAAAATAAAATTCAACTAATGGGGAAAACTACTTCAGAATCAGATACTAGAGCTAATTTTATTGATCCAAAACTAAAAGACAGTGCCTGGGAACCTATGCACATAATCAGGGAATACTATTTTACGGACGGTAGAAAGTTATTAGGAAATAAAAGAGGAAAACGGCTTTTTTTGGATTATCTCTTAAAGTTTAAGAATGTCAACTTAGCTATAATTGAAGCGAAGAGGTTAGATGATCATCCAACTAAAGGTTTGCAGCAAGCTTTAGAATATGCAGATAAACTTCAAATTAATTTTGTTTATGCTACCAACGGGGAACGTATTTACGAGTTTGACAGACGCTCCGGAAAAGGGGAATACGTAAAAGAATTCCCTACACCTCAAAACCTTTACGACCGCCTTTTTGGAAATCAAAATCAACTAAAAGAACAACTTAGAAACATACCTTTCTTACTCACCGGCAATTTTGGACCGCGGTATTATCAAGAGATTGCGGTTAATAAAGTGATGGATAATATTGCTGAAGAAAAGAAGCGTATTCTTTTAACGTTAGCAACCGGTACCGGAAAAACATTTATTTCATTTCAAATTGTACACAAACTACTACAAGCCAAATGGAATTTAGATGGAAATGACAGACGCCCACGCGTATTATTTCTGGCTGATAGAAACGTCCTCGCCGATCAGGCTATTAATACCTTTAATCCTTATGAAAAAGATGTAGTCAAAATTGATGGAGAAGAAATAAGACAACGTAATGGTGTTGTTCCTACTAATGCCTATATATTCTTTGCTATTTATCAAGCTATTGCAGAACGTGAAGACATAGGCGGTTACTATAAAGAGTATCCAAGTGACTTTTTTGATTTAATCGTAATTGATGAGTGTCACAGAGGGAGTGCCAATGAAGAAGGTTCCTGGCGTGCTATCTTAGATCACTTTAGACCTGCCGTACACTTAGGCCTAACAGCTACACCAAAGCGTGATGATAATATTGATACGTATAAATATTTCGGAAAACCAGTATATGAGTATTCTTTAAAAGAGGGCATTCAAGATGGTTTTTTAACACCCTACAAGGTTAAGCGAGTAACCACAAATATTGACGAATATATACATACAAGTGATAGCAGTATTCTTCAGGGTGAAATAAAAAAAGATCGTTACGAACTTAAAGATTTCAATAGGAGTATAACCATCAATCAACGTATTGAATTAGTTGCTAACACAATACTTAGCTTAATTGGTGAGATGGATAAAACAATCGTTTTCTGCGCTAATCAAGACCACGCATTAGATTTAAGAGATGCTATAAATAAACATAAAACGATTTCCGACCCTAAATACTGTGTACGCGTAACAAGTGACGAAGGTAAACACGGAAGAGAATTATTAGAAGAATTTCAGGATAACGATAGGGATATCCCAGTTATTTTGACATCTTCAAAAATGCTGACTACAGGTGTAGATGCCAGAAATGTTAGAAATATTGTACTTACTACACCTATAGCTTCTATGGTAGAGTTTAAGCAAATTATAGGTAGAGGCACACGATTATTTGAGGGTAAAGATTTCTTTACAATTATTGATTTTGTAGGAGCTACCAACCTATTTTACGACGAAGCTTGGGATGGTGAACCTGAAGATATTGATAGCGGCGGTGATAGTACCACTATGAAAACAAGGCCTCCCAAAAAGCCGAAAGTTGAAGATCCTGAAGAACCCTATGAAAAAAAAGAAAAATTAATTATCTCACTTAGCAGCGGTCGTAAAATTAAGGTGACTGATATTGATACGCGATACATAGATGAAAATGGAAAACCCTTAACGGCTCGGGAGTTCTTAGAAAAGCTTATTGGTGAATTACCTAAAATATATAGAGATGAAGCACACCTGCGTAAAATTTGGTCTAATCCAGATACCAGAGCTAGCTTGCTTAAGAGTTTAGGTGATTTAGGTTTTGATAATGAACAATTAAATGAATTGAGAAATATGATTGCCACTCCAGCGTGCGACATTTTTGATGTGCTTTCGCATATTTCTTTTTCGTCTGATTTGATAACACGTAAACAACGCGTTGAGTTTGTAAAAGGAGATCCTAAGTTTTTTGAGGTTTATAAAAATTTGGAAGCCCGAGACTTCTTATTCTTTGTTCTACAACATTATGAGAATTATGGTATTGAAGAATTACAACGGGATAAACTAGGCGATTTAGTTAAATTAAAGTTAGGTACCTCTAAAGATGCAAAAGCTGCTTTTGGCGATATGAAAACATTGCTAGGTGCATATTATAAATTACAGGAAAATATATATAGGGCAAATTAGTATGCAAATCGAATTTAAAAGCAAATTAGTAGATACAGAACAAATAATTGATGTTTCTAATGGACTAATGACATTTATTGGCGGTAACGGAAGTGGAAAATCATCTATCCTTGAAGCTATATTTAAAAAATATATAGAAGATGATGACTTTAAAGTCATTTGTTTCTCTTCGGGTCAGAATGAATTATTTTCATCATTATTTAACCAACATAAAAAGGTCAACAGAAGATATTTAAATGAAAGCGAAGAAACATCTATTGACTCGTTTTATTTTAATACAAGTTGGGTAAGAATGCTCGTTTTTTGGGCTACAATATTTAGACCTAATGGATACGTTAGAAAATATCTTAAAGAAAAAAATTACATTGAAGAAGACTCATTAAGAGATGATATTTCGTCTGAACTTCATTTTAGATTTCGAATAAGAAAGTATTATGTTGATAAAATCAAAAAAGAAATCAAAGAAGAGGAAACTACCGAGCAGACTGGCGAAGGTTTTGAATTTAACGAAAATCAATTAAGAAAAACGTCATTTCACGAAACGCTTGAGAAGATCATTGATGAATTCAATATAAATTTTGATTTTTTAAACCAAAACAATCTTTTTAAACGCTGGCTCAAATTTGATTCTAAGAAAGCATATGATGTTTTCACTCATAAAAGTATAAATAAAATTTTTACATTCTGGGCATTAGCCACTAATGGTTGGACAGCAAATACTATCTTAGAAGAATGCAAACTTACTTTTAAGGATGGCCTAGAATTCAATTCTTTAAGTGATGGAGAATACCAATTATTATCTATTTATTCAATACTAGATCTTTTTGATGCCCAAAACACAATTTTTCTCTTTGACGAAATAGATTCTCACTTGTATTTTGAAAATATTGAAAAGTTATGGAAGGTTTTAAAAACTGCCAATGGTAAAATAATTACCACAACACACATTTCAGATTCTATTTTACAAAATGAAATTGATAGCATTAAGCTAATTGAAAATGGTAAAGTTGAGTCAGACTTAACTATTAGGGAATTATCAAAAAGACTATCTAGTATTGTTGGGAAACAAACATATGAGTATAACATTGCATCTCGAATTAAAAAAATAGTTCTAATTGATGATTTGATTGATTGGTTAATATTTAAAAAATTATCTTACAAAAAATTGGGAGCTATAGTAGATGATACATTTAATAGTATCATTGCAATTAAGAGGTCTTCAAGCTTTAAAACTACAGACGAAACCTTTGGAAAAGGGAAATTAAGGTTCGTAGAAGATTTTAAAACTAATGCACCCAATAATTCAATAACAGAAGATTTTTTTCTGATTTGCGATAAGGATGACCTCCCGTTAAATCAAGTAACAGCTGATTTAACCGTAAAAATTCATAAGGAGTTTAAGGATCTTGAAAAATTTAAAGTCTCGACAAATTTTGTAAATACTCATTTACTCAGCTGGCGAAGAAGAGAGATTGAAAATTACTTATTGTGTCCTACAATGTTAACTTTTTATAATAAAATTCAAGAATTAGAAATTAGCCTTCCCCATTTAAATCTTGCTTTTAATAATAATTTTGATGCCTCCTCAGATATAAGAGAATTTGACAGTAAAACTATTGTCCACCCTTTGTATAAAGAAGGCGGCTTTGATGAAGAAAAGCTCGAGAGAATGATAAACCAAATTCCAGCTTCTGAAATATCTGAAGATATAGAATTAATGTACAATTACCTTAGAGATCATATTTAATGAGCATACAAAATAATATAGATAGAATTACAGATATTCTACGTAGAGACGATGGTATTAGCGGTGCAATGCACTACACCGAGCAAATCTCGTGGGTGTTATTTTTAAAATTCCTAAACGATTACGAAGAGAATAAGGCTGATGAATCTTTTTTAGAAGGAACAGATTACAATCATGTGCTTCGTAAAGATTTACGATGGAATCAATGGGCGTGCCCTAAAGACGATGATGAAAAGTTAGATGTAAAGCGCGCTTTAACTGGTGATGATCTTATTGATTTTGTAAATAAAACCCTATTTCCCTATTTAAAAGCATTCAAGACCAATACAAATGACCCAAAATCGTTGACCTATAAGATAGGGGCTATTTTTGAATATCTGGATAACCGTATCGCAAGCGGACACACCTTACGCGAGGTACTTGATATTATTGATAAGCTAGATTTCCAAAGTAGTGACGAACTTTTTGAGCTTTCACAGGTATATGAAAACCTGCTTAAAAGTATGGGAAGCGACGGTGGTAATTCTGGTGAGTTTTATACCCCAAGAGCTATTATTAAAGCGATGGTGGAGACTACAGACATCAAAGTAGGCGACACCATTTATGATGGCGCCATAGGATCTGGCGGTTTTTTGGTTGAAGCTTTTGAATTTTTAACCGCTAACGGTAAAAAAGAAAGGCTCTCAGCCAAAGAATGGGAAAAACTACAAAACGATACCTTTTACGGCCAGGAAAAAACCAGTTTGGGTTATGTAATGGGGATGATGAATATGATTCTTCACGGTATAGAAAGCCCCAATGTTTTTAGAGGAAATACACTTACGCAAAACATCAGGGATATTCAGGAAAAAGATCGGCACAATGTTATTTTAGCTAACCCTCCTTTTGGTGGAAAAGAGAAAAAACAAATACAACAAAACTTCCCGGTAGAGAGCAACGCGACTGAGATTTTGTTTATGCAGCATTTTATAAAAATGCTAAAACTGAAGGGTCGTGCCGCTATTGTAGTACCGGAAGGTGTGCTTTTTCAAACCAATAACGCCTTTACCAAAGTAAAACAAAACCTATTAGAAAACTTTAATGTACATACCATTGTAAGTTTGCCCAGCGGTGTGTTTTTACCCTACAGCGGTGTAAAGACTAATATTTTATATTTTGACCGAAAAGGAGCAACTAAAGATATTTGGTATTACGAGGTTAACCCACCCTATAAACTCACCAAAAACAAACCTATACAATACGAGCATTTAGCGGAGTTTGTAGAGCTTTTTCATAACCCTCAAAAACGTTGGAAAAACTATACCAAAGCCAAAGAAACCCGTTATGATTGGACAATACCGATAACTGAAATTAAAGATTATGATCTTAGTGCAAAAAACCCGCATACTATTGAAGTGGTAGAACATAAGAGCCCTAAAGAGCTGCTTGCTTCCATCAAAGAAAATGATGCTGAAGTAAATTCATTATTAAACCAAATTGAAATTTTGATTGATGGGTAACTGGGAAGAAATACAACTTGGTAAATTGTGTAAAATTATTGGCGGAGGAACCCCTAAAACGACCATTTCTAATTATTGGGGAGGTGATTATGTTTGGTTAAGCCCTACGGATTTACCAGAAATTGGAGTTATAGCTGAAATTAAAGACTCGAAAAAGAGAATTACCAAATTAGGCTTGGATAAAAGTTCTGCAAAACTGTTGCCTAAAGGAACTGTTTTATATTCTTCACGAGCAACAATTGGAAAAATTGGAATAGCTAAAACTGAATTAACTACGAATCAAGGTTTTACCAATTTCATATGTTCAGAAAAGATTATAAACACTTTTTTGGCTTATGCGCTTAAAAGATATACAAATGAAATTACTGATTTAAGTAATTCTACAACATTCAAAGAAGTTTCGAAAACTTCAATTAGAAACTTTAAAATTCCACTCCCCCCTTTACCAGAGCAAAAACGCATTGTTGCCAAATTAAATGGGCTATTTGAAAAGATAGATCAAGCTATTAGCTTATTAGAAGAAAACATACAGCATACCCAAGCTTTAATGGGAAGCGTGTTGGATGATGAGTTTGGGAAGTTAGATTGTAAAAATTTTGCTTTAAAAGATATTTCTGAAAAAATTCAATACGGATATACTGGTAAAACTAAAGATAAAGGAGAATATTATTATTTAAGAATTACCGATATTCAAGACAGTCAGGTTAATTATAACAAAACTCCATTTTCGGATATCCCAGATGACAAGGTCTCGAAATACATTATGAATAAAGGGGATATATTATTTGCACGAACCGGAGCTACAGCAGGAAAATCCTATCTGTATAATGATGAGGAAAAATCAGTTTTTGCTTCATACCTAATTCGAGTTGTGGTCAACCAGAAAACCTTATCTCCTTTTTATCTAAAGTGGTATTTTCAATCTGATGACTATTGGAATCAAATTTTTGGAAATATAGTTGGTGCTGCCCAACCAAATTTTAATGGAAAAAAACTAGGCGAATTAAATATACCTGTCCCGAATCTTCAAATTCAAAATAGTTGTGCTGAAAAATTTGAAAAATATGATAAGGTAATAAGAGCTTCCAAAGAGAGCCAAACCAATAAACTTGATTATTTAAAAGCTTTAAAAAGCAGCTTATTAGATCAGGCTTTTAAAGGCGAGTTTTAAAAAACAATAGCACTTCATCGAAAATTACCACCATATTAACATTTATAACTTATAAGTTATATATATTTGTCACGACAAACAATGCAATATTCTATCACACATGAAGCATCTTTCAAACATCTTGAGGTTTATTCCCTTACGCCAGTTGGTGAGTCTACAAGTTTATTCATTGAATTTAGAGATAGAATTGCTTTAGAGCACCCTGAAAAATTAACGCATATATTATCCTGCTTAGAACAATTAGGTAAACGCGGTGCCTTAATTAGTTTATTACGTAATGAGCAGTCAGGATCCGAGCTATTGGCAATACCCAAGAAAAATTATAAAACACCCCCTACTTATCAAAAAGACGGGCTGCCGTCAAAAAATATGTTGCGACTATACTGCCATAGGCTTAATGAAAATGTTTTATTTGTCTTTAGTGGTGGTCTTAAAACTACTAATGACCCATTAAAATGTCCCAATGTAAAACAACATTTTTTAAACGGGCAAGATTTTTGCAACGCTATAGATAGAGCAATACAAGAGAATGAAATATATTGGATCGATGATTACACAGATATCGATTGTGAAGATAATTTTATTATAGAACTATGAAAAAAAACAAAGGAAATAGCATAACAGACTGGTTAGACACTAAAGGAGATGCATTAACACGACGCATGGTAGAGAATAACTTCTACTATATAGATCGCATCACTGAATATATGGAAGATCAAGGAATAGCTTCTATTTCAGAGCTTGCTAGGATTTTAGATAAAAAGCAACCTCAAGTTTACAGATGGATGTCTGGAGAACAAAATATAACAAGTGAAACACTTGCTTATATTGAATTAAAACTGAATATAAGACTAGTTAATCAAGGGAAGGAGCAAAAATCAAACGCTCAACCCATTATTTTAAGTTTTACTAGAAATAATGCTTCTGAAAGATCAGATTCAGATTATCAAGAGAACAATACGATAAGTTATGCAGCAGGCACTTGCTAAAGCAAATGAAATTTATGTCAATGGAATTCACTTTGATGAAGAATCTTTAAAGGCATTTTCACCTTCTAAAGAAAGTCATTCTGGGATTGTTTTAGATTTTGCACATAATCTAGAAGAAGAATTAATGCGTATAGATTTAGGTATGACTCTCGATGGAAATGTAATTTCAGAGGTGATTTTCCATTATAAAATAGAAAAGCTAGAACGATTTTATGAAATTAGCGAGGGAAAAATGGTGAATTTTGATAACGCATTTATCAGCCAGTTATGTGGTATTTCCTATGCCACATTAAGAGGCTTAGTCCTTGCATTAACTCGAAATGCTTCAAATGTGTTGCTTCCTATTGTTGATCCTCAATTAATAGTAGAAACTTTTCATAATAAAAGAGTTGATGAGTCTGAATGATACAATATAAATAGCTTATCATTTTCATAAAGGGTCAGAAGGCTTTTTAGATTCATATCATCTGCTATTTTAAAATCATAGTTTTTAAAATATAGTTATAAGATGAAATTAAAATAAGAATATAATTAAATGGGCCAGAAGGTCGGGACGTTACGTTTTACTCCGCAATACCAATTAAGATATACGTTAATTGGGAAGGATGATACCATTCTCCAAATAATTTCCCAGTAATGTGAGAGCATTGGAGAAGGTTGATAACAGTGTAACAACTGTTAGCTTCCTGAAGTTGCATTTGTCATAAAGTGATTTGACCATTATTAAGATGTTTAAGATGACTTTTACAAAGATAGCGATTTCTATACCTGAAAAGAGTAGCGTCGCAATAGCCCGTAAGGGTGAAAGCTTCGAAGGGCATGTACATCCTAAACCTGCTACTATTAGTATCTGGCCCTATTTTTAGATTATGGAGACAGTAGATTGGTTTAAATTAAAACGCTACCCGCATATTGGAGAGCCTTTAACCCTAAAAGATTATAATTGGGTTAAAGAATATGTTGAAAATCCTGAAAAAATTAAAGAGCATAGCTTTTTACCCCTCATCCATAAATGCATTGTTTCCAGAAAATACCGCGCAAATTCATCAAACACAGATAGAACAAAGAAAGGTGAACGAATGCGAATAATAGGTAAACCTAAAGTCAGGAATATATACTACGCTTCACATCTAGACGCTGTTGTATTTTCATATTACAATCATTTAATCAATAAGAGTTATGAAGAACTAGTTATTACTAAAAACTTCAACAAAAGCATAGTTGCTTATCGGAAAATCCCTGTGGCTACAGACTCACCTAATAATAAATGTAATATTGATTTTGCGAAAAGTACTTTAGAGTTTATTAAAAACAACAAGGACAAAAAGCTATCGGTAATAGTTGCTGACGTAACCTCATTCTTTGATAATTTAAATCATAAAACCTTAAAAAAGCAATGGTCTACAGTGTTAGAAGAAAAAACGCTTCCTGACGATCATTATAATGTTTTTAAGGCGTTGACACGATTAAAATATGTAGAAGGCGACCAATTATTTAATGCTTACGGCAAAACTATGCTTGTAGAAAGAGGCGTACCAAATTCCTCGACCTGTAAAGAAACTAAGCGCATAGCAATTGAATCAAATGCTTATTTCAAAGAAAAGAATGCCATTGCTTACTGTACTAAAAAAGAATTTTTATCTAATAACCTGAATCTGGTCATTTCAGCAAATAATAAAAAAGGTATTCCCCAAGGAAGTCCTATAAGTGCTACATTGGCTAATATATACATGTTAGATTTTGATCAAGAAGTATATGACAAGGTTTTAGAAGTAAATGGTTATTATCAGAGATACAGTGATGATCTAATAATTATTTGTGAGCGGGATAATGAAGATGAGATAATAAAATTCATTAGGGATCGTATAAAAAACATAGCTAAACTAGAAATACATCCTTCTAAAACGTCGGTGTATAGATTTGAACAGATTGATGGTGTTTTTAAAGGTTTTGAGATTGACGAATCTACCAAAGAGCACAACTACAATAAAACTTTAGAATACCTAGGCTTTTCTTTTGATGGTCAACGTGTATTAATTAAGGATGCTGGTTTTTCTAAATACCATAGGTCAATGAAAAGATCATTCAAGAAATCCACATCATTAGCTTTAAATAGTAAAAATCCAGATAAGAGTATATTTAAATCCAGACTATACAAACGCTTTACACATAGAGGAGCAAAGCGAAGAAAAATATATCACCCTTCCAAAACAGATCCTACAAAATATGTTGAAACCAGAAAATATGATTGGGGTAATTATTTAAGTTACGTCTATAAAGCTAATGACGCAATGATATCAATTAACAAATCTGATGCTATTAAATATCAAAGTAGAAGATTTTGGAAAAGGTTTCACCAGTTAATGATATTTCACGAAAGTAAGTTGAAAAAAAAATAAATCGACATAAATTACCCATTATGTAAGCACTCCATAAAACCTGTACCTCATATGTATCTCACTACTCCCCTAACCCATTATAAATAAAGGAAAGTTACTTATTGTATTGGTAAATAACACATCAAAATTTACTGTTTCCACAGGTATTGTTACACTAAATCACGCAATCGAATGACTCTATATAACAACCTCTTTTTTAAAAACGATCTTTGTTAGTTTATAGCTGCAAAAGCGTCTCACTTTTAAGACCTTTGCAACAGCAAAAAAGACGTAAATTTTTTGTTTTATAAAACAAATTAAATCTGGTCCATCGCGCGATAAACTTTAAAATAAACAATTTTGAACGATAACAATTTACTTAAATCTATAGAAGAGGTGTTAGCTAATATGCCGGGAGACTGGTTAAGATTAACAACCCACAGACTTGATATTTATAACGAAGAACGGGCTAAAAGCGACTTTATAGAAGAATTCGAAAACCTGCTGAATTCTGGTGATTTAAATGGTACAAACCTAAGCCAGTTACCTACTGCATACGACTATATTAGACTGGGGCATCCGTTATCTAGCATTCTTGAATGGTGTGTTGCTAAGATGAATACACTTAAAGCGGAATATGTTATTAGTTTTTCTTCTCAAACAATGCCGGTTTTAGCCATTTTAAGAACCAATGCGCTGGCTAATAAAAAAACGAGAATTGCCTACGCCGGTAATTTACCGGAACATTTTAATACCGAGAGTCTAACACAAGTTTACGGCTACGATTTTGAACTCATACAAGTTGAGAATCCTGCTGCATTACCTCAATTTGAAGGAAGCACTATTTTTATTTCTCATAGCATAAATCTTGCTGAAACACATATCCATAAGTCTATTGATTTCTTAGTAAGTCTTCACGATAAACTGGGAAGCATTCTGTTGATTAACGGAGCGGAAAATGCAGATTATGTAGCTCTCATACAACACGTACGAAGAAGAGAATCTATAGCGATGACGCCAGCAGACAGTCTTAAAATATTACAACTGTTGACCGGAAAAGCTGTTGCCGATTCTGCTGCAGGTGACTATAATGAAAATAAAACCAAAGTCGTAAGTACTATACAGGAAATTACTGCGACACAGACTAAAGTGCTTTTGGGTTCGTCGGGATTATCGGTTCAATATGCGATTATGATGGGACTTATTGATGATGCGCTGGAAAAGCATCCCGGTAAGGCTATAAAAATTATCGTACCGCCTAATTGCTATGGGGGTACAAACGATCAGGCAAGACGCGTGGCAGCAAGTATTGATCGGGTAGAAATACTTGATCTTCCTGTAGATGGGGATAACGACATGGTCAAAAGTACAGATCAGGTTTTAGATCAGGTTGCCCGCGAAGATGGTGTGCCTTATATAATTGCTGAAATTCCAACTAATCCGCGAGTTGAGGTTCCAGATCTTGATAAACTTCGGGAAACTTTAAGTAAAAAACGTAAAACGCCTTCCGGCGAGCCGGCAATTGATCCGGTTTTTATATTGGATCAGACTTTTTGCCCAAATGTTCAATTTTTGAGTGAACAAGGTATTCTCGCGTCTATACGTACCATATCCTACGTAAGCGGATCTAAATTTCCCAGTGGTGGAAAGTGTACTGCAGGATATTGCGTGGCCAATAAAAAAGCAGAAAATCTACTGGATAAAATAGATAAACACTTTAAAATTTGTGACAACGAAGCCACAGATCTTCAGGTTGAAATTCTTGCAGAACAGTTGCCTTCTATGAATTCTCGTATTGTAGAAGCTTATAAAAACACCCGTGAATTTGTGAATTTTATAAAAGAAACCCTACCGACTGCTAAAATCAATTTTGTTTCCGAAGAACTAGCGCAACAAGGCTTTACACCCTCTGTTTTTTCTCTTGACCTCCCCACAAAAGGAGACTCCGCAGAAGAGAAAGAGACTTACAAGAGAGCATTAAATCTTAAACTCATCAATATGATGATCACGGCTATTCCAGAAGAGAGTAAATATTGTGTGAGTTATGGTCAGTTAAAAGGATGTTACTGGACGATACCTGCAACCTCAACACAGGGAACTACTAAAGAAGGTGACAAAGATTATATCGTACGAGTATCTTTATCACCTAATTTAAATCTAGATCTTCATAAAGAGGTGTTTACGAAGTTTGTGAATGGGATTAACTAAATAGATTTGCTGCAATACATAGAAACAAGTAGTTCCTAAAAAGTAAAGTAATACATCCCAACCATCTGCCGTATATCTATTTAAAAAGTGTGGTAAAATAGCTTCAAAATAGATACTGTATATAAAAGTGAGTACAAAAACCGGTAACAGTTCAAAATGTTGCTGGTTTTTATTTTTAATGAGTTCGTAGCAACCAAGACATAATCCCAACACTATAGGCATACATAAAAAATCTTTGAGATAGATTCTTGCAAAAAGTGGCGCTGTAAAAGGGAAAAAATGATCAAATTCAATGAGTAGAAATACAAATATACAGATGCAGCAAAAAATATAAATCAATCTCATATAGCGGTAAGTGTTATAAGGAAAGCGAGCAAACCTCCCAGGCCTATTAATACAATCCACATAATGTACCCAGCTCTTGCAAATGCTCTAACCAACGGATTTTTATGATCTCTCAGTGACTTTTTCGCTACAGTAGATCCCTCCTTTTCAGGAGAACCGGAATTCTTGGATGAATTTTTATCATTATTTTCTGGCGGCATAGGTGTTTGTGGATTCATCATTTTTATTGAATTTATAAGTTACATCTCAGTTAAATTTAATTCAATTTAAAAGGAACAGAACTATCTGAATAGTTGTTTTCTATTTTTAGAAACTTAGTGTATCCTTCTCAAATCGTACTAAGGATTAAATCCGTTTTCTGTACCAAGTAGTATAGCAATTTTACTAAGTGTTTTTGAAATTATAATAGCCGACAATGTCAATTAAATGCTAAAAAATTTGGTTTCAGCCATTCTTTCGTAAATTCGGTAAACCGTTTAAGAATCTAATAATTCTTAGCTGTTTTTAAGTATTTAGCGAAATTACATGACTCACGAGTTTAAAAAAATTGTAGAAAATGCCTTTACATATTACACCAAAGGCACTTCCTGTGTTCTGGCAACAGTAGTGCATCTGGAAGGATCTTCTTACCGTAAACCCGGTGTGAGAATGTTAATCGCTGAAGATGGGATGATGACGGGTGCCGTAAGCGGAGGCTGTGTTGAAAAAGAAGTATTGTTTCAAGCGGCTACAGTTTTTAAAACAAATTTGCCAAAAATGATGACCTACGATGGTCGGTATCGTTTAGGCTGTGAGGGAATTTTATATATTTTAATAGAACCGTTTTCAATAAATGAACAGTTCTATAAAAGTATTTCTGCCGATTTAGAGAAACGAGAACCAATTAAAATAGCTTCTTATTATTCGTTAGATATAGAAAATCCTATCCTTGATTTGGGTTCAGTAATACAACTGAGTAATGGAAATGTCATAAAAACAAATCCAAATTCTGATGAATCTAAGATTGAAATCCAAGATACCCTACTCTATTTTCAGCAAGAATTGAGTCCGTTATTTCAGTTATTCCTTTTTGGAGCAGAACACGATGCAGTACAGCTGGGTCAGCTGGCAGCACTGATGGGTTGGGAAGTTACTGTAATTGCTTCGTTTAAAGATCAGAAAGAATTAAAGCATTTTCCGGGCGTTACAAACCTACTACATATTAATCCTGAAGAAAGTCACACCCTGTCTATTGATGAGAATTCGGCGGTTGTTTTGATGAATCACAATTATGCTACAGACCTTAATTTCCTCTTACACATCCTGGAAAAAAATCCGGTTTACATTGGTTCGCTGGGCTCTGTAAAACGACGCGAGAAACTGTTTAACGATTTAATAGAGTACCGCCCAGAAAAAGCCGATTTGTTTATTGACAAAATTTACGGTCCGGCAGGTCTTGACATTGGAGCCATTACACCTCAAGAAATAGCAAATTCTATAATTTCTGAAATTACAGCTGTACTTAGAAATAAAGAAATAAAATCCCTAAGAGACATTCCCGGAAGTATTCACGCATAGTCCATTAAGCATTAAAATAAGATCTATGACTACCACAAAAAGAGCGCGTTATAATAAGAAACGTTACGTATTACCGCTTACGCTACTCATACTACTTATAGCTTTTAGACTGTATTTACCCACTCTGGTTAAAAATTCTATCAATAAAGCTTTAGCAGATATCCCGGGATACTATGGGCAGGTTGATGATGTAGATATTGCACTGTACAGAGGCGCTTATGTGCTTAACAAACTTTATTTAAATAAAGTAGATGCTGGTACTCAAGTCCCTTTTTTAAATTTTCCGAAGACAGATATATCTATTGAATGGAAGTCGGTTTTTAAAGGAAAAATAGTAGCTGAGATTACAATGAATAGTCCGGAGATTATCTACGTCTTTGAAGATCAGGAATCCACTCCTGAAGAAGGAACGGCCGATGTGGATGACTGGACTAAAGCGATCACTGAAATTGTACCTCTAGAAATTAACCATTTTGAAGTTCATAATGGGAAACTGGCATTTGTGCAATTATCTGCAGAGCCTAATGTAGATTTAGCTATCGAAAAACTCGAACTCACAGCAGACAACTTACGTAATGTAGTTGAAAAAGGACGTGTTTTACCATCCCCAATAAGTGCTACTGGAGTTTCCTTTGGAGGTGGCACGGTGAAGCTGGACGGAAATATTAATATTATAAAAGAAATTCCCGATATGGATCTTGCATTTTCCCTTCAAAAAGCAAATGCAACTGCCTTAAATGATTTCACAAATTATTATGCGGGTATTGATTTTGAAAGTGGTACTGTCGAACTCTTTAGCGAAATAGCGATTGCAGATGGATATTTAAAAGGATATATGAAACCTTTGCTTGTAGATACAAAACTTATAGGCAAAGAAGATGGTTTTCTAGAAACGCTCTGGGAAGGCTTTGTAGGATTTTTCAAATTTGCTTTTAAAAATCAGCGTACAGATACATTAGCTACCGAAATTCCGCTTCAGGGAGATTTAAATAATATCGAAGCAGGTGTCTGGCCTACCATCGGTGGAATCTTTAAAAATGCCTGGATAAAAGCTTTCAAAGGTGAAACAGACGATTCTATCGAATTTAAGGATGCTTTTAATGACGATGATGATTTAAGCTCTAAAGAGAAACGTGCTATTAGAAAAGAAGAACGTAAAGCCAAACGTGAAAACCGCAAAGCAGAAAAAGAGAACGATACGGTATAACTTCTTAGCAGTTTTGATGTAACGATTTGTTTACCAGTTCATTTTCTGTAACCGTATTGCATTTAGTATCGCAAGAAAAGCGACTCCTACATCTGCAAATACAGCTTCCCACATAGTTGCAAGTCCGCCAGCTCCAAGTAAAAGTACCACAGCTTTTACGCCAAAAGCAAGGGCAATATTCTGCCATACAATTTTGCGGGTAGAGCGACCTATTTGAATTGCAGTTGCAATTTTTGAGGGTTGATCTGTCTGAATTATTACATCTGCAGTCTCAACCGCAACATCACTACCTAATCCGCCCATCGCGATTCCCACATCACTTACAGCAAGTACAGGGGCATCATTAATGCCATCGCCGGTAAATGCGACATAAACTCCAGTTTGCTTTTTAAGTAGTTCTACTTCTCTTAGCTTATCCTCTGGGAGTAAACCGCCCTTAGCCCAATCGATTTTCAATTCTTTAGCTACCTGCTGAGTTATAGAGTCTTTATCTCCAGAAAGCATTACTATTTTTGAAATACCTGCCTTACGAAGATTAGAAATCATATGCTGAGCATCATCTTTAAGTTCGTCTGCTAGGATCACATAACCTACAATATGACCTTCAATGGCCATAAAAACTAAGGATTCTACAACAGAATTTGTGTTTGCTGGTAATTGCAAAGCATTTGCTTGCATTAAGGTCTTATTACCTACTAGAATTTCCTTTCCGTTTATCGTCCCAGATAATCCTTTACCTGCTATTTCGGTGATCGCTGTAGCTTCTAAAGGTAACTCATCAGAAGAATATTGCAGGATTGCCTTCGCTATGGGATGGGTGGATTTAGTTTCCATAGCGATTAGGTAGCGCATAAATTCTTCTTCAGAATAATTAGACAAGGTCTTTATTTCCTTGATTTTAAAAATTCCTTTAGTAACTGTTCCGGTTTTATCAAGAACTACCGTATTTATCTTGGTCATAGTATCTAAAAAAGAAGCTCCTTTAAATAAAATTCCATTACGAGAAGCAGCGCCCAGTCCGCCAAAGTAACCTAGCGGAATTGATATTACTAATGCACAAGGACAGGATATAACCAGAAAAATAAGAGCTCTATATAACCAGTCTTCAAAAATATAATTGTCCACTATGAAGTACGGAATCAATGTAACTCCTAGTGCCAGAACTACGATTATAGGTGTGTAAATGCGTGCAAATTTTCGAATAAAAAGTTCGGTTTTTGATTTACGGGAAGTCGCATTTTGAACAAGCTCAAGAATACGGGCCACCGAACTATCTTTAAAAGCAGCCACTACCTCTAATTCAATTACATTATCAAGGTTAATACTGCCAGCAAATACACGTTCCCCTTTACGGACAGTAGAAGGTTTACTCTCACCAGTTAACGCAGCCGTGTTTAGCGTTGCCTTATCAGAAAGTAACGTACTATCCAATGGTATTTTTTCACCTGCACGAACTTGAATTTTGTCTCCAATAGACACGGTATCAGGATCTACGGAAACATATGTGTTGTTTTTAAGTACGAACGCTTCTTTAGGACGTACATCCAGGAGAGCCTTAATATTTTTCTTTGCATTACTTACTGCTGCATGTTGAAATTCTTCTCCTACGGTGTAAAACACCATCACAGCAACACCTTCGGGATATTCCCCTAAAATAAAGGCTCCCACCGAAGCAATTGTCATCAGAAAAAATTCAGTAAAAAAGTCTCCCTTCTTGATGCTATTTAAACCCTGACGTGCAACCGGTAAACCCACAGGCAAATACGCAATTACATACCAAGATAGTCGAACCCAGTTTTTAAAAAAATCTAAGTTAAAATAGTCAAATACAATTCCGGTTATAAGAAAAATAAAACTGAATAAACCTGGAATATATGCTTTGAAATTAGAATGTGAGGAGTGGTCGTGCTCAAGGTCAACAGTAGTATCTACCGAATCATCACACGTACTGCAACATTCCTTTACATTATTAGATGGTACACC
The DNA here is from genome assembly GCF_004104375.1 of Leeuwenhoekiella aequorea. Classification (GTDB taxonomy): domain Bacteria; phylum Bacteroidota; class Bacteroidia; order Flavobacteriales; family Flavobacteriaceae; genus Leeuwenhoekiella; species Leeuwenhoekiella aequorea. The sequence goes on along the minus strand of NZ_QOVM01000006.1, from coordinate 88,946 downwards.
TGTATCTTTCATAGTTGCAAGTTCATAAATAGACACGTGCAACAGAAGTGCAATTATACGGTATTACATTTTTTACAAATACCTTTAATTACCAAGTTTGCATCTTCAGCTTTATAACCTTCAGGAAGGTTAATATGTGGAATTTTATGATCGGTGAGACAGACCGTATCCTCACAAATTGTACAGTGAAAATGTAGATGCAAATCCCTATCAAATTCACAGTTACAGTTAGGCTCACATAAAGCATATTTTAAAATACCAGAACCATCCTGAATCTGATGAACGACCCCTTTTTCTTCAAATGTTTTTAAAGTTCTAAATAGGGTGGTTCTTTCTGAATTTGAGAATGCATTTTCCAGATCAGACAAGGCTAGTGCTTTATTAGATTTATTTAAAAGTTTATAAATTAAAATACGCATAGCCGTTGGCCGAATTTCCTTTGCCTCTAAACTTTTCTCTGCCTCAATGCTGTGTAACATATTCTTTGTAATTAAATCGACTAAACGGTTTATAAAGGTAACTAATTCGTTAGCTTGAAAAAGCTTTAATTCTTCTAACAAAAAAATGCTCCTCATGGAGCATTTTCTGTTTTTATAAAATGGCTTATTATTTATTATTTGGTTGCTTTAATATCTTGAATTACGCCTATAGCTGATGCGTTTTGAGGATTATCAGTTGTTTTATAAGAAACTTGAAAAGTTTTACCTTCAAAATTACCGTTTACTAAATCATAGTTAGAAATACTTGATGCATCATTCACTTCTAAAACTACGGCTTTAAAGTTTGCGTCTGTAAAGAAATAATAGTTTCCCTCATAACCATCAAAAATCAACTGATCTTCAACAACGGCAGATGTAGTTGCTATTTCTGAATTTATTGTAGTGAAAGAAAATAAGAATGCGCTGAATATTATAAGTAGAGTTTTCATAAACTGAATTTTTAAATTTGTGAATCTAATTTACAAGACCTTAAGCGGAGAATTCCATCTCTTATAAATACTTTAATATCAACTATTAATAAACTCCCAACTTTTTAGGCATATCCTATTTATTTAAGATTTCTATCACATTTTATTTTGTCATATAATGCCGACTTGAATAATTTTAGACATCTACTCAATATATAAATACGACAGAATCAGCTGAATATGTTAAATTAATGCTTGTACTTTTAACACTTAATCGTTAAAGCGTGCATCGTATCTAAAATAACCTTCACCGCGATGCTTTCCGATAAATAAAAATTAGATTAGTTCTAGGTATGAGTACTTTAAATTGAGTTTTATGTCCCCTATACCCTAAACATAACTTACAATTTTAACCCGAATCGCTTTAAACCGATTAACTCATTTACAACTTCTATGAACTTAAAATATGATGGAACAAATGCACTTGTTAAAAGTGCCGTTAATAGAGCAGAATTAATTTTAAGAAGTTCGTTTTTTCAGGAGCAGCTTCTAAAGAATTTTAGTGTTTCAGATGCTGAAAAAATAAGGTCATTTATTTCTACTATTGGCGATCAAAATTCTGAAAGTATCTTCATTACTACTTTCTGGAATCCGTTGAAGAAAGAATCTATTATTGAGCCAAAAAATAACATAATAGGCTTAAACACTGCGCTTTTAAAAAAATCAAGACACGCATTTTTACAGCAAATCATAAAAAATTATTCAAAACTTTTAATAGGTAAGCTTACGTCAAACCCATTGAAAACGGATGATCAAATTTTAGACCGTCAGATCAAAATGATCACTCAAGCATACGCCTAAAAAAAAACTTGAAAATTTTTAAATAAATTGTTTTGCGTATTGAGATTTATATTACATTCGCACGCATTTTAAACGCAATAAATTTATAATTATGAAACGCATTTTATTAGCTGGTTTCGCATTGAGTCTAATGATTACAGTTGCATCTTGCAGAGAAGCATCTGAAGAGAAGACAGAAGAAGTAATGGAAGAAACTTCTATGGAAGAAGTGGCTCCTGAGGCTCCTGTTCAAGAGATGGAAGTTGAAGAAGTTGTTAATGACACTCTTCAAGTTGAAACTCCTGCTGCTGAGTAATTCAAAAAACTACAAAGATCCAAACAAAAACCCTGCATCCTGCAGGGTTTTTGTATTTTACACTACTTCGTATTTAAAATTTACAGCGCATATTTCTTGGCAATAGCATCTACACAGTTTATCCCATCTATCGCTGCAGACATAATTCCGCCGGCATAACCAGCACCTTCACCACAAGGGTATAATCCTGAGATTTCTACGTGCTCTAATGTTTCTGAATTACGCGGAATAGAAATGGGTGATGATGTTCTACTTTCGGGTGCATGCAAAACAGCATCTTTAGATAAATAACCTGGCATTTTTTTCCCAAAAGCTACAAATGCCTTTTTCAATCTTTTAGCAATAAGATCTGGCAAAACTTTATTAAGATCTGCACTTACAATACCCGGCTGATAAGATGTTTTTGGAAAATCTTTTGATTTAACTCCATTTACAAAATCTGTCATACGTTGTGCTGGGACTTGCTGTGTTCTACCCCCTGCAACCCAACAAGTATGCTCTACTTCCTTTTGAAAATTGAGACACACCAAAGGGTCATCTGGTGTGTAATTAGGTAAATCTTCTGGGGTAACGCTTACAACAATACCAGAATTCGCATAAGGATTGTTACGTTTACTTGGGCTCCAACCATTAGTTACCACCTCATCTTGAGCGGTGGCACAAGGAGCTATAATACCGCCGGGACACATACAGAAAGAATATACTCCCATCCCATCTATTTGAACTACGAGACTATAAGCAGCCGGTGGTAAATAAGGATTATCTGTTTCTCCGTGATATTGGATATAATTAATAACTTCTTGCTGGTGCTCGATACGCACGCCAAGCGCAAAAGGCTTTGCCTCCAGTTTTATATTCTTAGCGTGCAATAAATAAAAAATATCGCGTGCAGAGTGTCCGGTAGCTAAAATGACTTCCTTAAACTCATACTTAGTTTCATTATTTATTTCCAGACCTTTTACCTTGTTATCCTCGATTATCAAGTCGGTTAATTTGGAATCAAAATGTACAGCTCCACCGGCTTCTTCGATCGCTTCCCGCATTGCCGTAATTAGCTTAGGTAATTTATTTGTACCTATATGAGGGTGTGCATCAACAAGAATATCTTCATCTGCTCCAAAATGAACTAACCACTCCAAAGCTTTTAAAACGTTTCCGCGTTTTTTTGAACGGGTATATAATTTACCGTCAGAATACGTACCTGCACCACCTTCCCCAAAACAATAATTAGATTCTGGATTTACAATTTGTTCTTTATTAATTTTAGCAAGATCGCGTCTACGCGCCTTTACGTCTTTTCCTCGCTCAAAAACAATGGGCTTTAATCCAGCTTCAATCGCACGTAATGCCGCGTATAGCCCAGCAGGACCAGCTCCTATTATTGCGATTGTAGGTGCATTAGAAACATCTTTAGACTCAAATTTACTTAAAGACTCCCGTAGATCGCCGCGCTCCCAGATTTCTACCTGAAGTTGCATTTTTACAGGCTTTTTACGCGCATCTATAGATCGTTTGCGTATGCGCCAGTCTGCAACATTTGCGGGGTTAATAGCTGCTTTTTTAAGGGCAGCTTTCAAAATATAATCAGTATTTTCTAATTCGTTAGGAAGAATACTTAAAGAAACAAGTGTGCTCATACGCTGCAAATATAATCATTGCTAGCAAGCGAGTAAAGTTCTAAAAGCCCGTGCTTCATATTAATGAGTTCTATCATACACTCAGTTTTACGCCTATAGATTAAAAAAAAAAGGCTTCTATCAATTCTAAGATAGAAACCTTCTTATAGAGTTATTTAATTCAGTTTAATTCATTTTATAGACGCGTACATAGTCAATACTAAATTCCTGCGGAAAGATAGAATCATCAACTTCGGGACCTCCAAAATTTCCGCCTACTGCCAAATTAATTATAAAATAAAAAGGCTGATCAAAAGGCCATACAGAATCATCTTTTTTCTCTGGATTGTAGATAAAAACGGAAGTGTCGTCCACAAAAAATTCAATTTGATCTGGTGACCATTCAGCAGCGTAAATGTGATAACCATCTTCTACATCTTTAAACAATGTCTTTTTACTGAATGCCGAATCACCGTGACCTGCCAGTACGTGAAGTGTGGTGTACACCATATCTTCTTCTTTGCCTACATATTCTAAAATATCAATCTCCCCACTCGAAGGCCACCCTACCTCAGTTATATTTGTCCCTAACATCCAGAATGCTGGCCATATACCTTGACCAGTAGCCACCTTAGCTCTGGCCTCCATCCGACCATATTTAAATGTGCGCTTATTTTGTGTAGTAATACGCGTGGAAGTATAACTATCTCCTTCTTTACGTGCCGTAATCACTAATTTACCATCTTCTAATCGATGATTATTTTCAGTATAAATCTGTCGCTCATTATTTCCCCATCCACAAATTGTAGGGCATCCATCCCCAAGTTGAAAATTCCAGGAATTTAGATCTAGAGTTGATCCGTTAAACTCGTCAGACCATACTAATTCTGAATATTTCTGTGCTTTGCAACTCACCGCAATCAGTAGTAAACAGCTCAATAGACTTATTTTTTTCAGCATTGTAAACTTTTTAAAAATGAATACTAAGAATAACAATTAACTATTCATAAGTGATTTTAACTGTTTTTAAATCTACAGAATTTGAGCCAATCATTATTTCAAATTCTCCGGGTTCTGCCTCCCATTTAGCGTTTGAAGTAAAAAATTCTAAAGTTTTAGAATTGATTGTAAAAGTAACCTTGCTAGATTCACCGGGAGCCAGTTCAATTTGTTTAAAATCGCGCAGCTCTTTCACAGGTCGCGTACGACTAGCTACTAAATCTCTAATGTATAATTGCACAGTTTCTTTACCTGTGACTTTCCCAGTGTTTTTAAGTACTACGGAAACAGCAATACTACCCTCTCCTGAAAATTTTGTATCAGATACCTCAGGATCTCCATAACTGAAATTGGTATAACTAAGGCCGAAACCAAATGGATAAAGTGCATCTCTTGATTCATCCTGATATCCAGAATAGGTAACCATATTACTAGAAGGTCTACCTGTGTTTTTCTGATTGTAATACAAGGGTTCTTGCCCAACATTTCTGGGGAATGATACCGGTAATTTTCCAGACGGATTATAATCTCCAAATACCACATCTGCAATAGCATTTCCGGCTTCAGAACCTAAAAACCAAGTCTCTAAAAGCGCTGGTACTTGATCACTAGGCCTACTTAAATCTAATGGTCGACCATTCATTAAAACCAAGACAATATTTTTGTTCACTGAAACGACTGCATCTAATAGCTCTTGTTGAACACCCTTAAGTTTTATATCTGTTTGACTGCGACCTTCTCCAGATTGAAACGCATCCTCTCCAAGGACAAGTATTACAACTTCAGATTTTTTTGCTGCGGCAACAGCATCAGCAAATCCGGAGGTATCTGTATCATTAATTTTTAAGGGCATAAGAAAACTACGTTCTCCTATACCTAACGAGGCTCCTTTTGCATAATTAATTTGTGTATCTGCGCTAAGGGTATTTTTAATTCCTTCTAAAACAGAAACAGCTGAATTTTTTATTGCCTGAGCACGCCAATTTCCCAATGGAGAATCTTTATCATCTGCTAAAGGACCAATAACAGCAATACTCTTGATATTTTTAGAAATAGGCAGTATTGCTTGTTCATTTTTAAGTAAAACAATAGATTTTCTTGCAATATCACGGGCAGCTTCTAAATGCTCTGGGGCAAGTAGCACTTCTCTTTCTCGCTTTTCGTCACTGTACTTATAGGGATTGTCAAATAAACCCAATGCGTATTTTACCCGTAAAATTCTACGAACAGCATCATTAAGCAGCTCCTCTTTAATCTCATTTTCTGAAACTAATTGTTCTATCGCCACTTCATATACCCGACCTTCCATATCCATATCGCTACCTGCAACCACTGCAAGTTTAGCGGCTTGTATTTTATCTTCGGCAAAACCATGCGGAATTAACTCTGCAATTGATCCCCAGTCTGAAACCATAAAACCTTTAAAATCCCAATCTCCTTTTAAGATATCACGCTGTAAGTGAACAGAAGCAGTAGCAGGAATACCATCTATCTCATTAAAGCTATTCATAAAGGTAGCCACACCTGCTTTAGAGGCTGCTTTAAAAGGTAGGAGAATCGAATTTTGCAATTCTGATTCTCCGACATTTACTGTATTGTAATCTCTTCCAGCTTCGGCGTAACCATAACCGGCAAAATGTTTAGCACAAGCAGCAATAGTATAATCGTCGGATAGATTATCTCCTTGGAAACCCTTAATTCTGGCAACTCCAATTACACTATTTAGGTAAGGATCTTCTCCTGCGCCTTCCATAATGCGTCCCCAACGCGCATCTCTAGACACATCTATCATAGGGGCAAACGTCCAATGAACACCTGCAGCAGCAGTTTCTCTTGCAGCAATTTTGGCACTTAATTCAAGTGCTTCAAGATCCCAACTTGCACTCTCCCCTAGTGGTACCGGAAACATAGTTTTGTAGCCGTGAATGACATCGTAGCCAAAAATCAATGGAATTTTTAATCGTGAGTTTTTCATCACCACCTCCTGAGCTTCTCGAGTAGCTTTAGCTGTTAATACATTAAGCATAGAACCTACTTCGCCATTCTTAAGTTTCTCAAGTTTTGTTCTAGCGTCAATATCTGATGGAGCACCCGTTACGTCAAAACTTCCATTATATTGAGTCATCTGGCCTACTTTTTCCTTGATGGTCATCAAAGAGAGTAGCGAATCAATTTTTTTCTCAATTACCAGATCTAGGTTATTTATACCTTGTGCCTGCGTATCTAATCCCGAAGCAACACACACAAAAAATAGAATTACTGATTTTATAAAATACCTTTTCATCCTTTCTCTTTAATTGCGTTGATATACGCGTACATAATCAACTTCCATACTAGATTCGGTAAATGAATCGGCTACATTGCCACCCAGAGTTCCACCCATTGCTACATTTAAAATCATAAAGAAATCTTTGTCAAAAGGCTTTGTTAAGTCATTTTCAAAGAGGTGAAAGAGTTTGTCATCTACAAAAAAGCGAATTTGAGTTTCGGTCCATTCTACACTATACGTATGAAATATAGTAGCCACATCAGATACCGTTGTGCTTTCTGTAATACCATTTGCTCCAGAATTTCCGGGATAATGTAGTGTCGAAAGTACTTCATTTTGATTACGACCTACGTGCTCCATAATATCTATCTCACCTGCTCCCGGCCAAGGATTCGTTTGGTAATCTGCACCTAACATCCATATCGCCGGCCACGTACCTACACCTTGTGGTAATTTTGCGCGTACCTCAACTCTACCAAAGGTAAATTCTTGCAACCCTTCAGTTTTTAATCTAGCAGAAGTAAACTCTTGTCCCATATAATTTTCACGTCTCGCTGTAATTTTTAAAACACCATTTTCAACAATTACATTTTCAGATCTATCTGTGTAATATTGAACTTCGTTATTTCCCCAGCCTACCTGGCCATTCCCAATATCATACGTCCATTTTGAGACGTCTGGTGCTCCATTAGAATCAAATTCATCTGACCATAATAAGTTAGGAAAAGTATCTTCTTCGGCTACCGGTCCGCTACCCTCAGCAGGTTTTGTCGCTGTGAGAATAACATACCATGCTAAGCCCTGATCATTGCCTTGCACTGCACGAAGCACCATTCTATTTGCAGTAAGTGATATAATCTCATATTCATTAGTACCTATATAATAGCCTACATAACCAGTATCTCCCAATGTCATTACTGTACCTCGCTTGCGATCTGCTGCCACTACAGATTCTGATGGCGCTAAGGAAACTCCCATTTCACCAGCAGTGGTGAACTCATAACAACTATCATCTGGAGAAGCGCCCCCTGCGACACTCGCATAACTTCTATTAAAAAACGAAGCACCTTTATTGTCTTGTTCATAGGTTAAATTCTCCCCATTAGTAGTGGAAAAAATAAACTCGTCATCGTATGCACAACTAGAAGCCGGATTAGCATTTAATGCGAATGGGTCTGTAAATGAGAAATAAGCCCAAAAATAATTTTGAGATAAATCATCATTATTAGGGCCTACTCCTAAATGATTAGGCACATCTGCCGCCCAATACCAAGTCTTAGAACTTCCACCCGTGAGAAGTTCTATTGCTTCAGGGTCTGAGAAGTCACTTTGTACCGTAACCTCAACAAGTTTTGAGCTCGTAACTCCTCCTTTTCCATAGGCTAAAACGGTAACTTGATAGGTGTTTAATCCTGTTTTTGTGAATCGTTTTTGATAAACGCCATTCGGTGCTACAACAACACTGCCATCTGGAAAAGCAAATCTGTAGGTAATTGCATTTTCTGCATTTGCGGTAAATGTTACGTTACCAGATCCATCATCTGTAATGTCTAAGCTTACCTCCAGATTTTGAGGAACAAGTATCTGATCTAATGTATTATCGTCATCCTGACAGCTAATCATACTTATGATTATGAGGGTGATCGATAGAATTTTATATATAAATCTCATCGCTTTAAGTTTCTAGTTATGGAAGTACAAGTTATCTATGAAAAAAGTTCCTCCTGAATTGAATTGAACATCAAATTTGAATTGAAATACATTTTCTACAGATATGCCCTGGTCTGTAAAAGCTGAAAGAGGAATATCTATACTTGTCCATTGCTCCGCATTTACAGCTAAGTCAACAGGTCGTTCTCCTGATGTATCAATTATAAAAAACGGAATAGTTGTATAATCTGCAGACCATATATCTATATGCACAAAAGCATACTCAGAAGCATCTACTTCTTCGCCTAGATCGATACCTTCATAATTTGCATTTCCATATTTAATAACTTGATTGCTGTTTATACTCACCTGCTCGTAGGTTGTACTTTGCCCCCAGTTAGGAAAGTAATTTACATTCGCAGGATCTGAATAGGCATCACTAAATACAGAATAAACGGTACTTGCTGCATCAACAGGGTTTGCGGCTGCAGTTGCTGGAGCGCTAAGAGAAACATAATTTTCATTGTTGAAGTAAACATTATCCATATAAACTGTGGCCTGACCTGCTGGACCTGCAGAATATATTAACTGTGCGATATGTACACGCTCATTAAGTCCGGTAAACGCACTTAAAGGAATATTTAATGTAACCCAAGTGGCTTGTGTAAAATCGCCATTGTCTAAATTTAAAACTACTTCGTGTTCAGAATCGTCGCCTCCGTCATAGGTTCCGTTAGGACCAAAATCTACTAATTTAAAACGTAATTGTGTAGAACTGCCCGTCCAAACATCAATATTAAAATGAGTCATTGAAGAGGCATCTATAGGATTTGCCGGCTCAACACCTACGAAGTTTAAAGCATCGTATTGCTTTGTAGCATTACCTTCAATATTAATATCTGTAAGACTTGCATCTGACCAATCTGTACGCCAAGTTCGCATTTCAATATTTGTATAGACATCAGAAAATAAAGAAATAACCGATGCTGCTTTTTTAGTTGGACTAGGTGCTGCGGCAAGTGGTGAGGTTACTTCATAAACTGTTATAGTTTCTGTAGTCTGAGTGGTGGCTGAGCCCGCGCCTTTAGCAACTACACGTATAATATAGTTACCCAGTTCTTGATATTCATAAGAAATGCTTCCGCCCGGCATAAGTTGCAAAGGCTCTTCGTTTTCTTCTTCTCCAAAATAAACATCAAAAAGAGTCGCAAAATCTGCTTCTGCTGAAACACTCACATTAGCCGGATTTGATGCAGATTGATTTACTGATATAATTAAATTTTCTGGAGCTCTAAAAGAAATTGTAACTAATTGCGAATATTCACTAGTTAATCCTGTTGCTCCTGTTGCAGTAACACGCACTAAATACTCTCCCTCTTCAAATACAGTAGAGGCAGATTGTCCCGCATCAATAATCACTTCGCTTTTTTGCTCATCACCCCAATTTATGGTAAATGTAGAAGCACCTTCACCGGCAGGTGTAATGGTTAACATTCCTGTATCGTCTTGAGCAATTGAGAAATTAGCAGTCACATTTTGCGGTGCAGAAATATCTTGTAACGCATAATTAGTTACTGTCTCATCTTCACAAGCCATAAAAACCGTAAATACAGCGGTTAAGGCAAAAAGTAGTTTTAAAATTTTCATCGTTTAATCGTGTATTAGTTTGTATATCCTTGATTTTGTTCCCAACGGTTACCTGCAAGCTGAATTTCTATAGCAGGAATAGGGAATAATTCGTTTTTACCGGTTGTAAATCCGGGAATATTTTGAGCTGCTCTTCCAGTACGTACCAAATCAAAAAACCGATGTCCTTCACCTACAAGTTCAAGCCTCCTCTCATCGTATATAAAATCTGTAAGAGCTGCTCCCGTAGCAGTTATATCGTGATTAGTATCTCCAAATGCGCGTCTGCGAACTCTATTTAAGTATTCTTGAGCAAGGGCATCATTAGGAGTTGCCTTGCGATTATGCGCTTCTGCAGCCATTAATAAAACATCGGCAAATCGTATTGAACGGTAATTATTAGGATTTGTAAGTGCGGCATCTCCTATATTAGCATCTCCTTTACGAGCTATATATTTTTTATTATAAAAGCCTGTATGCTCAAAACCTTCATTATAAGTTGCACCATTGGCAGCGGCAAATTCTACAATATTTAAGATAGCTACATCTCTTCTGGAATCTCCAGGTTCAAAAGCTTCATAAACCTCTTGAACCGGGACATTAAAGCTAAATCCCGAGTCAAATTGCGGACCTGAATAATTACGGATTCCATTAAAACCTACAGCCACATTACCTTCACTACACTGTAAACATCCAAAACCAGCACCTTCTTTATCTGTGTATTGTACTTCAAAAACCGATTCAACACTATTCTCGCCTTCTTGTTCAAAAATTGTAGCATAGTCTGTAACCAAATCATAAGGACCTGCTATAACGAGATCAAATGCTGCAGCAGCTTCAGTAAATTTATTTTGATATAAATAAGCCTTTCCTAAGAGTGCTCTTGCCGCACCACTAGTAATCCTACCATTTTCTGCTTGAGTTGCCGGAAGTGTTTCCGCAGCAAAAATTAAATCAAGTTCAATTTGATTATAAACTTCGGCTTTAGGAGTGCGCTCTGCATTAAACTGATCTCCAAAAAGTAGACGCTGGTCAACTGCTAAGGGTACATCACCAAACCATTTAACCAATTCAAAATAATAGTATGCTCTTAAAAAACGCGCTTGCGCTATAATTTGCTCTTTTCCATTAAAATCGGTTTTATCCTGAAACTCTAAAATATAATTTGCCCGGTTAACACCCGAAAACATCCAACCCCATATATCTCGCAATTGCTGATTTATAGTGCCATGAGTCATATTATCTATTTCTTGAATTCCCGGAGTATCTGTTGCACTCTCCCCTCCCGCAAGGGTATTGTCTGAGGCAATCTCTCCAACCATCACATTGAGATAGGTTGCTTGTAATAAATCGTAAGCTCCTACTAATGCTAATTGATAATCTTCTTCTGAATTAAAATAATCTTCAGAGTTCTCATTTGTAGGATCAACATCGACAAAATCATCACTGCAACTCATAAAAAATGTTGCGGTAATTACTGAGGCAATTAGTATTAATTTTATATTTAAATTTCTCATTGCTAATCGATTAAAATTTGAAGTTCATTCCTGCTGTATAAACACGTGGCACGGGATAGAATCCTTGATCTATACCTCCTCCTATGGGAGCTCCAGATGATGCAGAGGGATCGTAGCCGTTGTACTCGGTAAGTGTAAATAGATTAGATACCGCTAAGTAAAAGCGTAGTTTTCTTATACCTAATTGATCAAGTACCTCATTACCTAAACTGTAACCCAGTTGCACATTTTGCAGTCGTAGGTAAGACCCATCTTCAACATAAAAATCTGAAAAGAGTAGATTAGAATTAGGTCCTGTAGTAACTCGTGGAAACGAATTTGTGGATCCTACACCTGTCCAACGATCCAACACATAATTTGTCTTGTTAGTGAGGTTTTGATTGCGGTCGTATGCACGTATTATATCATTTCCGATTGAAGCAAATGCGTAGGCGGTAAAATCAAAATTCTTGTAGTTAAAACCAAGATTGAGCCCCATTGTTATATCTGGAATTGGATCGCCCAGATTTACACGATCATCTCCATTTATTACTCCATCTTCGTTTTGATCTACATAGCGCAGATCACCAAGTGTTGCATCTGTTTGCGTAGCGTGAGCATCTACTTCAGCCTGAGACTGAAAAATGCCATTTGTTTGAAGACCATAAAAGTAACCTATTGGGAAACCGGCTTCCATACGAGCGGGCGCTTCCTGACCAAAACCAAAACTACCTCCAGGTATGAAACCGCTTTCATTACCTACAGCGATAACTTCGTTTTTGAGTGTCGTAAAATTATAACTCATATTGAATCCTGCATCATCATTAAAGGATTTGCTATAAGAAAGTGAGAATTCTAATCCACTATTTTCTACGCTTCCCGCATTAACTATAGGAGCGCCAGCACCGGGAGCAGATACACCCAAAATTCCTGAAACCTGAGGTATAAGTAATAAATCGTCTGTTCTTCGTTTAAAATAATCAACCGTAAGATCAATTGCAGAATTAAAGAGTCTTGCATCAAAACCTACATCAAAGGTTTTTTGTCGTTCCCATTTAATCTCTGGGTTAGATAACTGCCCAGCGGCCACCCCATAAACGAGTTCGTTATTAAAAACATAAGTTCCTTCAGCATTTAAAGTAGAAACATAACCAAAAGCGCCAATTCTATCATTACCCAAAATACCATAACTCGCTCTCAGCTTTAGAAAATCTAGTACATCACTAGTACCATAAAAGGCCTCATCACTTACAACCCATCCTAAGGATGCAGATGGAAAATATCCAAACTTATTTCTTGGACCAAAATTTGATGAGCCATCACGTCTTAAAACAGCAGAAAATAGATAGCGTTGTTTGTAGTTATATTGAACCCGTGTAAAATAGGAAAGAAGTCGTTGATCAAATTCATTAGCTCCGTTTACATCTCTTGCGTCAATTAACTCTTCTGCGCCCTCAAGGGAAGCTCCTTCATAGGTAGGACTTACAATACCTCTTCCTGTAAAATTATAAAACTCGCCTGTCGTTTTAAAAACAGACATTCCCAACAAAGCGGTAAGATTGTGATCATCACCAAAGGTGTTTTTATAAGTAAGAAAATTATCAAAAGTATAATCCCGAAAGAAACTATTATTTACAAAATACTGACTATCACCAAGATTATTAAATACTTTTCCATCTCCAAAATTAAGCCCACTAGGAAGAAAACTAGTATTATGAACCTCAGAATAATTAAACTGGTATCTGGATTCAATTGTAAAATGATCAAGAAAATCATATGCTAATCCTACGGTACCCGTAACTTTATCTACAACTGTCCCATTAAAAGTATTTTCAATTTGAGCTAAAGGATTTATTACTTCATTTCCTAAACCAGTAGCTAGGGTATAATTACCATTTGCATCTCTAACAGAAAATGTAGGCGCCATATTCACTGCATTGAAAAGCACAGATCCTAAAGCATTTTCTGATAAAGTACTTCGGTTAGAATTTGTATATATAGCGGTTGTAGTTAATTTTAAATTATCTAGAAGATCTAAATCATAACTACCTCTCCCTGTAAAACGATTAAAATTTACTGCTCCACCACCTACGATTCCATCTTGATCGAGATAACCGGCACCTATTGAGTAAGCTGACTTCTCACCACCACCGTAAATTGTTGCGTTAACATCTGAAAGTAAAGCTTGTCTAAAAACCTCATCTTGCCAGTTTGTTCCTGAACCCAAAATTGCCAAATTAGGAAAAGGAGGCGCTTGGTTTCCGGCAGCATATGCCTCATTAATAATAGCACCATATTCAGTGGCATCTAATACAGGAAGTTTTCTACTCGTTTCTTGTAAGCCTACATAAGAATCAAGATCTACACGAAGGTCTGTGTTTTTACGTCCACCTTTAGTAGTTATTAATATTACCCCATTTGCTGCTCTAACTCCATAAATACCTGCTGTAGCATCCTTAAGTACATTAATGCTTTCGATATCATTAGGATTTATAACACTTAAATCTTCAATAACCGCTCCGTCAACAAGTATTAACGGTCTATTATCCCCATTAGTTGATATCCCGCGTATCGAAATTGTAGATGCACTACCTGGTGAACCAGAAGTTGAGCTAATATTTACACCGGCTACGCGACCTTGTAAAGCCTGTTCAATGCGTACAGGATTCTGCTCTTCAATACTCTCAGAACTTACTACGCTTACTGCTCCCGTAATTTCTTTCTTCGTTTGAGTTCCATAACCTACGACTACAACTTCGTCAAGCGTACTAGCATCTTCTTCTAGTGTTATACTCAAATCTGTAGAAGTTTGAACTAAACGCTCATTAGTAAGGAAACCCAAATAAGAGAATTGCAAAGTGCTATTTGATTCTGTCTCGATGACAAAAAGTCCATCAAAATTTGTTGTCGTTCCCCTGTTTGTTCCTTTAATAAGTACATTAACCCCTGGTAAAGGCATTCCCGAAGGATCAGAAACGGTACCAGAAATGCGTATCTGAGAATTAGTCTGACTAAGAACAGTCAGGCTTAAAAACCCAAATAAGATTAAAGATAAAATTGATTTCATATATAATTAGTTTGAAATCAAAGCTACCTCACGATTTGAAGGGTTCAAAAAAAACCACCTCAACAAAAAATATACAGAATTTCACAGCTCGTCAAAACTTAACGAAAACGTGTGCGCTAGAAGGCGATAAGACCCTATATAAAAATTAGAATAAACGTAAATTAATACTTAATTAAACAATTACTATCGTTTTCGTATAGGTGTTGTATAGGTGTTTTTAGGAATTGTAGAGGTGAATTAAATCGAAAGTATATACTCTACGAGCCCATCTTCATGTTCTAAGTTTAATTTTTTACGAAGTCGGTATCTTTTTATTTCAACACTTCTAACCGAAATATTTAACAAAGGAGCAATTTCTTTAGAAGATAAATTAAGTCTTAAATACGCACAAAGTTTCAAATCATTAGGTGTCAATTTTGAATGCTTGCTCTTAATTTTCTTTAGAAAATCTTTATCGGTATTATTGAAAGCCTGACTAAATAATTCCCAATCCTTTTTTGGATTCAGATTTTTATCAAGAATTTTTATTACTGACTTAGATTCTTCTTCATTATCTGAAGCTAACAATTCTTTTTTAATGGTGTTGAGAAGTTCATTTTTCTTAACAATACTCATTGTTGAAGCTGCGAGCTCTCTATTTTTACTTTCAACATCTTGAAGCAATTTCTCGTTTTCTAATTGCATTATTTTGCGCTCACTTTCGTATTTTGAAAGTTCGATCTTACGCGTATTAATTTCAATTAAACGCTCTTTTTGCTTTTTATAGTATCGTCTATTAAAAAAATGAATAGCAACAAACAACGCTAACAATAGAATAAGATAAATAACAAGCATTAGTACCGATAAATACCAAGGTCTCTTAACTGTAAAAACAAAGTTTGCGGTATTGTCTATTAATTCATCTCCAATTCTTGCTCTTACTTCAAAGGTATAATTGCCGGAAGGTAAATTTTCAAAAGCTACTTGAGATTTTGTACTCCAAGAGCTCCATTGTTCATATAAACCAGAAAGGCGGTATTGATAATTTACAGTTTTAAATATATCGTAGGTGGCTACACTATAATCAATAATTAAGTTATTCTCTTTGTAATTAAAAACTTGATCTTTATCTAGTTCTACCAGCCGCAGCTCTTTATCTAAACTTCCGTTTTGAATAGAACGTATTGTAACATCGTAGTTTGAAGGTTCCTTTTTATCAAGGTTTAAAATTGTATAACCCGAGGAATTACCTATTAAATAACGATTATTTTCTAAGAATGTGATGTTTTCAAAACCTGTTACATCTTGTCTTTTAGTGGAGGGAAATGATATGTGAGTTATTTTTGGCTCTATACCTACAGCTCCCGGTTCGATATAATAAATCTCTTCAGTATTAAAACCCCACAATTTTTTATGCGGTTCATCATAGGTAAGTTTTCCACTTAAATAGTTACCGTTTTTATAGGAACCAAGGCTTAAAGTCTCCTCTCTTTCAAATATTTTTTTTGCACTATCTAATTTGAAAATTCCATTTTCTGACGTGTATAACAGCTTACCATCATAATTTAAGATACCCGATTTCTCTCCTTTTCCTAAGTCCTTTACGAGTCGTTGTTCTACTACTTTCTGATAATTAGTATCTATTTTTAGTCTGAATACCCCCTTATACTCGTGATTTATGTATAGTGTATTAGGGTTGATAAAACCAAAATATCTACTTGAAATATCAAATCCATCAATTTTATTTCGAACGGTCCAATAGTCATTTTTGTTTTCTAAAATATAAAGACCACTATAATTACCTTGGAGAGCGAGTCCACGCTTGGCATCTAGCCACATAATTTTCCAAACACCTTGAATTTCGGAAACTGATTTAACTTGATTTCCCTTTACTAAAAAAGTGCCTTCGTGATGACCACATAGAAGATCGTTTCCCAAAATATCAAGAAACCAAACTTGCCCTTTAGTATTAGGAATTAAGGTAAAAGGTTGGTTCGTGTTGTTTAAAGGTCTGTAAAATAAACCTTGATTAGTTCCTAAATACAGTAATGAATCTTTTACTGCTGCACAATAAACTGCACCAATATCGCCACTATTATCCTTATAAACAGCATATGGAGAGTTATTGTTAATTAGCGCAATACCGCGATCTAACCCTAGCCACACATTACTATCTCTATCTTCATTAATGCTTAAAACAGTGTTGTTGAACAATCCGGCATCTTGATTGATATGATATTGAATAGTACCGTTACTTGTTAAATGATATACTCCATCAGATATGGTTCCGACTATGAGGGATTTATCCTTTAGCTGTTTCGCGCTATAAATTGTTTTCTCTGATAGTTCTGGACTGGCAGGCAGTACCAAAGGCTCTGTAATTCCATCCTGAATCGTAAAAAATCCGGAGTTCTGTGTTACTGAAACTAGGTCTGTTTCCGATTTAAATAAGGTAACTAATAATTTATTTTTGAATACCGAAGCATTAGAAATTAGGTCTTTTTTTCCATTCAATATTGTGAATAATCCTTCCCCAATACTTTGAAAGTAGATCTTGCCACCAACTACTACAGATTTACTAATTGTAGCATCACTATATATTATTTCAAATGTTTTAGACCGCGTATCATAAATGTATATTCTATTTAAAGATTGAAACAAAACCCATCGATCTAAAGGTAAAATATTCCAGAATTGTTCATCTTCTTGTAAAGGCAACTCCAGATTGTCACTTAGCGAATTGTAAGTAAGTTTGCCGCTAGAGTCAGATTGCCAATAACCAAATTGCATATAACTTCCTGTATATATGCGATCACTTACTACCTTAACCGAACGAATAATAGTTCGATTTGGAGATGAATATACTCGCCATTTTGCTCCATCATATTCGAGTAAACCACTATTGTTTGCTACATATATATAACCGGATTCGGCTTGATCAATAGACCAATTCTGATTCTCTGCTCTATAGGAATCTGGTGAAAAATTGAATATAGGAGGTAGTTCCTGAGCATTTAAAAATTTAAATGTTAGGAAAATAAAGGCACAAAAGGTATTGAAATTAATTCTCAATAGATAAAGTAGTTTTAAGCAATATACTTAAATCCTTAAATCTATAAGATAAGTGCCAGTGACTAAAACGAATAATAATATTTTAAACCCAATCCTAAGTTTTCTTTGGTCAGATTACTATAATCTATAGCAAAAAGACCTGTGAAATTTCCATATTGAGTAGGATATTCTATTTCTAAAAATGAATAAACTGCTTGTTCAGACTTCGGGTAAGGGTCATTATAAGTTCCTAAGTTTTTCACATATGTTCCTTTAGCCTTATATTTAAATTCTCCCAATGCACCAGTAATACCGAGGTGATGTACAAAACTGCGATCATTTTTAAAGCGTCTTCCAAATTCGCCCGGAAGTATAAATGGTAAACCTATAATCTGATTCTCATATTGCCATCCCGTATTGTATATGCCATTCCAAAAGTAACTGTCACCACCACTGAATCTGCCAATATCACCATTAAGCATAAACCTTCCACTCTGGGATACTGTCTGCACATATTCATAAACTATAGCATCGATATATTTTGAATTTGCTGGTTCTAAATATGCTCCCCAAACTCCATCGGGAAAATTACTTAATTCAATGCCCGACGTGTCTTCAAATAACGACTGATGATATAAACGCAAATAATAATTTTCTCGAGTTAAATCATAAGCTAACTCATAAGATCCCAAACCATTTCCTAAAGAGTTTATTTGATCCCCTTCAAAAGCATCGTTTGTACTTGAACCTTGACCAAAAAATACATCTATATAGTTTCTAAAACTACTTGGTTGTTTCCCATATCTTGGAGAAGTACCGCCAAATTGCACATAATGCTTCATACTACCAGATAATCGATCGCCCGGCGAAAATACTAATGCTAACTCTAGACTTTTATGATGAACTTGTGCATTTTTGACTACACGATCATCACCAAGATAATAATGACCAAATGTTCCCTTAGCTTGAAGCCACTTAAATATTTTTATTGGCTCTGTCATTTCAATATACAATCCAGGAAGTGCTCTAGCATTGTTACTCCAGATAATATCTCCGCCTACACTTGAAATACCTTTTAACTTTTCATCTCTATGCTTAATACCCGCACTTGCTTCAACTATTTTCCAAGTATACTTCGCATAGAGCTCATCTATCTTAATATCTTCATACAATCCATCATTATATAACAATCCACCACCTACTTCCAAAGCATTAGATTCATTGAACGAATTGGCATATTTTACTGCAGCCAATGTCATGAAATTTGATTTTGAATCTACTCGGCCATTCTGGTTCGCATAAAACCAGAATGGTTTTGTATCTCCAGATGACAACATTCCTCTAGTTTCTATTGAAGAAACTAAACTATCTTGAGCATCAACTAAGGCTGAGCTTAACAGAAGACTGATAATGACTATTTTCTTGATCATATTTATTTTATTTTAAAGCTCTGTTAAGTGCAAGCTTTAACTGATTGTATTGTTTATTTTTGCCGAAAATAAAGAAATATGTTCTCTATATTCAATTCTAAGAAATTCTTGGCTTCAAAGCTCGGCGAATTTACAGATATTCATAATCATATACTACCCGGAATTGATGATGGAGCTAAAACTGCCGAAGATTCTCTAAAACTTCTAAGCAATTTTAAAGAATTAGGTATTACAAATTTAATTTGTACTCCGCATACCATCAGTGATTATTATCCCAATACGCCTGATACTATATTAGCTGCTAAACAAGAACTTGAAGATTTCCTTATTCAAAATAATCAAAAGGACTTTACAATTAAAGCTTCTTCAGAATATATGATGGATTCTTCTTTTGCAAACTTAATTGATGAAAAGAAGATTCTTCCTCTCAAAGACAATTATGTCTTGGTAGAAATGTCTTATTTACAACCTCCTATCAATCTCCGAGAGATTCTGTTTAAATTAGGTAATGCAGGATTCATTCCGGTACTTGCACATCCCGAACGATATGCTTTTTATCATAAAACCTATGATATTTATAATGACCTAGCGTCAATTTGTAAATTTCAGCTTAATGCTCTTTCAATAGGAGGATATTACGGTCCAGGTATTGCGAAAATTGCGCAACAGCTTCTTACCGATGGTAAATATGAGTTTCTTGGTACAGACACTCATCATATGCGTCATATAGAAGGATTGAAAAATGTCAAATATGCTGGTAAATACGAATTAGCAATAGACCGCATAATTTCAAATACTAATACTATTTTCTTTAGTTAGAGGAAAGTAGTATTAGCTTCTCAATAGAACTATCAATTTGATACATTTTTGCATCCTGAATACATTCTTCAAGTAATACCGTGTTTAACGATGTAGGCTTATAGGTATCTAACAAATCAACCGGAGCATTTGTTAGTTTAATTCTATATTCATTCGTATTAAGCAATTCTTCTTTCAACTTCTCGTCTTCAGGTAGATATGTATAGACTATGGGATAGACAGTTGCATCTTTATTTGACCCTTTAAGTACTTTGCTGGCTATTTTTTGAATAAAAATCTCATTCGAATTGTTAGGAATATAAATACCCTTTAAGTTTGAATTGTGAAAAATATAATTGAATATATTCCTTACCTCCTTAGGTTTAATAAAACTGCGAATCAGCTTTGAATCTTTAATAATCAACGGTAGATTTTGGGCTATTCTACTTTTAAAAATAGGAACTACAGATCCCGAAGAACTATAAATATTACATAGTCGAAGAACAATCAAATTAGTTTTATGAGATTCTTCAGATCTTAACCCTGCATATTTCTCGATCACATTCTTTGTTCGTCCCATAGTATTTATAGGCTTCACTGCTTTATCAGTTGATATAATAACAAGCTGGGAAACATTATTTATAATTGAATAATCAATAATGAGTTGAGCTCCGTAAATATTAGATACAATCGCAGAGCAAGGATTTGCTTCCATTAAAGCCACGTGCTTGTAGGCTGCTGCGTGAAATACACGTTTAAAACTAAATTCTTTAAACAAGTATTGCACAAACTCTTTATTACTTATACTTTCTATAAAATAGTTTACAGCTAACTTGGGATATTTAATATTTATTTCTTCAAGTAACTGAAACATGCCAATTTCTGAAATATCGACAAGAACAAGCTGAACATCATTAACCGCCAAAAAATTAAGAGTAAGCTCTTTGCCAATACTTCCTGCAGCTCCCGTAATTAATATGACTTCAGAATAGTAATCCATTATACTTTAAAATAATCTTTAAGAGCTGATTCAATCCGGTCTAAATCCTCATCGCTCATTCCAGTTCCTGAAGGTAAGCAAAGTCCTGATTTCCACAAATCTTCAGCAACTGTGGCGCCATAATAGCTTTGATTTGTATAAATGTGTTGTAGATGAAGTGGCTTCCAAAGAAAGCGTGACTCAATATTTTTAGAATATAAATACTCTAATAATCCTTGTGGCGTTTTGTGATTGACACATAAATTATCAAAACAAATAACATTTAACCAATGATTAGATTTAATGCGAGTACTTGATGTTTCAATAAAAGTCACACCTTCAATCTCCTTGAATAACTCTTTATAAAAAGCATTTATTTTATTTTTTGAGACTAACTTAGATTCCAAATTTCCTAGTTGACTTGTGCCTAATGCAGCATTTAATCCAGGCATCACATAATTATAGCCTACTGCATCATGCTCAAAACCAAAAGCCAACGATTTTGCCTGACTCGCTAAATGTCGTGCACGTTGGGCATCACCATCAGACCTACAAATAAGTGCTCCTCCACTACCTGCAGTAAGAATTTTATTTCCATTGAATGAAAAAACACTAAAATCACCAAAACTGCCACATTTTTGATCATCATAATAACTTCCTAGTGCCTCAGCAGCATCTTCAATAATCGGGATTTCGTAATTACGGGCAATAGTTGTGAGTTCGTTTATTTTACAAGGTATTCCGAAGGAATGAACCAGGATAAGCGCCTTAGGCATCTGCCCAATTTTAATACAATCTAAAATAGCTTCTTCTAAAGCCTCAGGACAAATATTATACGTATCTGTTTCGCTATCTATAAATATCGGTTTTGCCTTTAAATACTGAATTGGATTAGCTGTTGCCACATAGCTCATGGTCTGGCACAAAATAAAATCTCCCTCTTTAACTCCGGCCACTGTTAATGCAAGATGCAATGCAGATGTACCTGAATTAAGAGCTAGAATGTCATTAGATGTATCTAAATAGGCTTTTAAATCATTCTCAAACTCATTCACAAAAGGACCTCCTGTGGTAATCCAGTTTTCTGTCATTGCTCGCGTTACATAAGCTATATCATCCGGGCTAATTTCCGGTAATGCCAGTCCTATGCGAGGTAAATTTTCCATTAGCTATTATTTGAAATCTTCTTATGATTTTGCACTATGTACAAAAGCATTCCATGTAATCCCAACCAAATTACAACTTGAAACATAAAATAATAAATTAAACCTACCCGAGGCGCCACTAATAAACAAATTGCAAGTTGGCAGATAGTTAAAACCACAACAACAATAACAATTTTATTATGACTGTAGCCTACCCTTAAAAGCAACGAATAACTATGTTTTTTATCTCTTTTAAATAAAGATTTACCGCTTGAAAGACGAATTATTAAAATCCGCAGTGTATCAAAAATAGGATACCAGAACAATGTCAAGGCAATGGGCAGTCGCAGCTGGTCACTATATAAATTGGTACTTGATACATGAACATCTCCTTCACAAAACAAAATAAAGAGGGTAGCGCATAAAAATCCGATACTTAAAGAACCACTGTCTCCCATAAAAATTTTAGCAGGAGATTTATTCAATCTTGTAAAAGCAAACAGTGCAGCTCCTGTGCACATTAAAAAAATTGGAGAAAATGGAATCCTAAAATACATCAAGCCTAATATAAATATTAGTGCAACGGTTGTAGCTAGTCCATCTATTCCGTCGATAAAATTAAAGGCGTTAACAAAGAAGATTAACACACTAACACTTAAGAAAACACTCGATGTATATGGGATTTTAAAAAATGAATAATCCAGCAAAACAGATTCTATGCGTAAATCTGCGAGTAAAACTACGCCTATTATCAGAATTAATTGGGCACCCAACTTGACCATCCATCCTAAGGGTTTTAAGTCATCTATAAACCCAAGAAGAAATAGTAAAACAAACGCTAGAAGAATATAAAAGTAATTCTGAAATAACAGAGATCCTTCAAATAAAAGGGCTGTAAATAAAATTCCTATAAACAAAGCTATACCGCCAGATGCAGGAACAGGATTGCGATGTAACTTGTTTCCACCAGGTTCTTCAATAAAATATCGAGCAAAAGCGGGTTTTAGTAAAATCTTACCAATACCATAAGTAGCCGCAAAAGCTATTAATGCCGGAAGAAAGAAGTTAATTATTGAAGGCACAAAACTGTTTTATGCTTCAAATATACACTTTTCAAATGTTGACAGTGACACATAAAAAAACCGCCTTCCGGCGGTTTTTTTTCACTTATCGTTACGGTTCTTAATCTAGTGTCGCATCAAGACTAATTGCTGCTTTAAATAATTTCGAAACAGGACAGTTTTCTTTAGCTTTGTTAGCTATTTTTACGAATTCTTCTTCACTAATTCCTGGCACTTTACCTTTTAGAGTTAAATGTACTTTTGTTACTTCCCCATCTTCAAAAGTAACCTTCGCATCTGTGTGTAAATTATCTGCTGTATAATCCTCCGCACCTAAAAATGCGGAGAGTTGCATCGTAAAACATCCTGCGTGAGCAGCACCTAGAAGTTCTTCAGGATTTGTTCCTTTTCCATCTTCAAAGCGGGTACCAAAAGCATATTTTGCTTCATCGAGTACCGTACTTTCTGTAGATATAGTTCCTTGACCTTCTTTTATTTTTCCTTTCCAGTTTGCAGATGCATTTCTTGAAAATTTCATATTGTCATTTTTATATTATTTATACTAAAACTAGTCATATGACTGCACTCTCCCAACATTTTAAAGATAATTTAGCTTTTGAAACGCCAGTATTAACAGGCCTTAACAGCAATTTTCATAAATTGCATCTATGAAGACAGCTACCGTAACTCAACTTAAAAAAGAACTTAAGCATAAAGACACTGATGAACTCTTGCAACTTTGTTTGAAGCTGTCTCGTTTCAAAAAAGAAAATAAGGAATTACTTACCTACCTCTTGTTTGAATCAGACTATGAAGCGGGTTATGTAGATTCAATTAAAGAGTTAATTGCGGAACAATTTGCAGCAGCGAATTCAAAAAATTACTATTGGCTGAAAAAAGCGATACGTAAAATTCTAAAAGAGACTAAGAAATACATTCGCTACTCGGGTAATAAGGAAACCGAAGTTCAACTCTTAATCTACTTCTGCGAGCAGATGAACGGTTTTGAACCCAGTATACGTAACAACAATACATTGAGGAATTTATATTTACGCCAAGTTGAATATATAACCAAGAAGATCGAAGGGCTTCACGAAGATTTGCAACTTGATTATTATAACGCACTAGAAAATCTAAATTAAATGGTACATCTAAATTTAAATAACCTAAAAGTAAAAATTGATGAAGGTGAACTTGTTAGCTTCACAAAGGATAACTATGAGTACATCCACCAGAAAGGAACTCCGGGATGGCGTAGCTCAGACACCGAAATGTTTCCTATAATAGGCCCTACAGATAAAGCCGATTTTAAAGTTAATACCCCTCGAGGTTTTGCTATTCAAGATCAGCATGGGTTGTTACGGGAACTAACTTACAAGCAAGTAGAATCGACAGAAACTTCTGCAATCTTCGAAAAAAAATATCTAGCAAATACGCAGGTGAAAAATTCAAAATTTCCTGCTAAATCTACTGAGGAGCATCTTTCCTGGCCTTATGATTTCAGTTTTAAAAAGCAGTTTACTCTTATTGAAAATAAACTTAAAATTGAATTTATAATTAACGGAGAAGAAGGTATGCCTTTTATGTTAGGATATCATCCGGCGTTTAATGTTCAGAGTCCAGAACCACTTATTAAAACTCCAACTAAGGACATTACTTTAGATAAAATTCTGGCCGTAGGCAGCAGAGCTTATCAAGTACCCGACACCACTAAAATCACTTTAGAAGATAAAAAAACAATCAGCATAACTTCAGAAGGTTTTGGCAATTTTATGCTTTGGACTGAGGTTACTAATATGGTGTGTATTGAGCCGGTAAGCTTTTATCCCTACGCCGTGGATCAGAAAGATCTTCACACTGGTTTTATGACCCTCGGAAACACCGAAAGTATATTTAAAGTAGTATTAGATTTAGATTAATGCTTGTTTTAAAATAGAGACGGGATGTATCGCCTCGCGTTGCGTTCCGTCTTTAATTTGATGCCTGCAACTTGTTCCCGGAGCAGCGATTAATGTCTCTAGAGGCGCTTTTCGCACCGCAGGAAATAAGGTTTGCTCTCCTATTTGCATACTTAATGCATAATGTTCTTTCTCGTAACCAAAAGAACCCGCCATTCCACAACATCCAGATGGTATAATTGTAGGTGTATAATTCTGCGGCAAATTGAGAATTGCAAAAGTATGCTCAATCCCACTCAAGGCCTTTTGATGGCAATGACCGTGAATTTTAATTTTTCGAGCTTCGGTAGTAAATGAGCTAGATATTATATTACCTAACTTAACTTCTGAACTTAAAAATTCGTCGATTATGAAAGTATTTTTCGCGAGAATTTTAGCTTCTGCGCTATCATTAGCCAGGCGTATATATTCATCTCTAAAACCTAGAATTGCAGAAGGTTCAATTCCTATTAAAGGGTGATCTTCATCTATAAGGTTTTTAAAAGTGTTGATATTTTTACGGGCTATTTTACGAGCTTGTTTTAAAAAACCCTTAGATATTAAAGATCGGGCACTCTCTGCGTGTGCAATTATACGCACCTCATAATTAAGCCGCTGCAGTAAGATAATAGCATCTTCACCTATAGCAGCATCAAGAAAATTCGTGAATTCGTCTGCAAATAAATAAACTGTTTTAATCGGATTTTTAGGATTGAAGGCGCTCAATTTTTTGAATCGTGCCCGCAACGTCTTTTTCGCCAAAGGCGGAAGACTTCGTTCTGGCGCTACCTCTAGCGTCTTTCTTATAAAACCCCCTGCAAGTTTTGATTTATAGAGGGTGTTCGTAATTCCGGGAACTACTGAAGCAAATCTATTTAAATGAGCATTAAATGCAAATGCGCGTGTACGTAACGAACTTCCGTTTTCTTTTTTATATTGATATTCAAATTCTGCCTTTAGCGTAGCAACATCTACATTACTTGGACATTCGCTAGCACAAGCTTTACAACTTAAACACAGGTCAAAAACTTCTTTAAGTTCTTTATGATTAAAATTATTTTTACGCTCAGAATGAGTTAAAAACTCGCGAAGTGTATTTGCCCTACCCCGAGTAGAATCTTTTTCATTACGCGTTGCTCTGTAACTTGGGCACATCGTTCCGCCGGCTTCCGGCAACTTGCGACAGTCTCCACTTCCATTACATTGTTCTGTTGCACGCAAAATACCCTGAGAGTCATCAAAATTTAATAAAGTATCAATTTCAGGCTCTTCTCGATCTACCTCATAACGTAATTGTTCATCCATACGTTTAGCATTAATTACCTTACCCGGATTAAACAATGCTAATGGATCAAAAGTATTTTTTAGATGAATTAAGATCTCATAGTTGGCTCTACCTATCATAAACTTTACAAACTCTCCGCGCACAAGACCATCGCCGTGCTCACCGCTCATAGAGCCTCTATATTTCTTTACTAAATTTGCAACCGCTGTGGTTATTTCTCTAAACAGCACCACATCGGTACTCTTCTTTATGTTTAAAATAGGCCTCAGATGAATTTCTCCAGCACCAACATGAGCATAATATACAGCGTCTTGCTTAAACCCTTCCATCAATGCGGTAAACTCTTTGATATACGATGCCAAATCAGTAAGCGCAACAGCCGTATCTTCAATACAAGCAACCGCTTTGCGGTCTCCTACAAGGTTTCCCAGAAGCCCTAATCCCGCTTTGCGCAATTCAAGAGCTTGATTAATTTCAGAACCTTCAAGAGTAGGATATGCATAACAGAGTTTTGAAGCTTCAAGTGTTTGTATAAGCTCTGCAGCCTTTAATCTAGCTAATTCTAGCGTTTGAGCACGAACTTCCAACATCAAAATTGCTGCAGGGTCACCATTTATAAAAAAACGGTTTTTTTGCTGTTCACGATTATTTAAAGTACAATCGAGAATTACTTTATCCATCATTTCGCACACATACAAATTGTGGTGCATAACAGGAACAACTGCTTCAAGACAAGCATTTATACTTTTAAAATGTGCAGCAACCATTATGGCCTCAGCAGGCGGTAAATCATCTAATTGTAAAGTAATTTCTGTTGTAAATGCTAATGTACCTTCACTTCCTGCAAGCAGTTTACACATATTAAAAGCTTGCTTACTTTCAGAATTAAAAACGGTACTTTCAATAAGTGCATCTAGTGCATAACCTGTATTTCTACGGTGTATTTCTGGCTTCGGAAAATTATCAAGAATTCTTTGTTGCGTTTCAGGTAACTTTAAGGCGTTATAAGTTTCTTTATAAATAGCTCCCTCAAGGGTTTTTAAGTTGCATTTCTGTCTAAATTCTTCCGAAGAAACCTCTGAAAATTCTACATGCGAACCATCACTTAAGATTGTTTTCAACGACAGAACCTTGTCTCGGGTCACCCCATATTGAATAGAGGTCGTCCCAGATGAATTATTACCTACCATACCTCCCAGCATACATCTATTTGACGTAGAAGTATTAGGCGCAAAGAACAATCCATGAGGCTCCAAATACCTATTTAATTCCTCCCGAATCACTCCGGGTTGCACAGTAACCGTTTTATTCTTTTTATCAAAAGATATGATTTGTGTAAAATACTTAGAAACATCAACCACAATCCCAGAACCTACACATTGTCCTGCAAGAGAAGTCCCAGCGGTACGTGGTATAATTCCTATTTTATATTGAGCAGCAAATGCTATAAGTTGTTGAATATCTTTATCCGTTTTAGGAAGAGCTACAGCTAGTGGTAATTCTCTATAGACTGAAGCATCTGTAGCGTAAAGTTTTTTATACAACTCGTCAAAAAACAATTCGCCTTCTAAAGACTCTTTTAATGTTTGTAATGCTTCTTTATTGTCTATAATCATAAAATCAAAGTTACAATTATTCTCTTCTTGTGGCATTAACATTTTCTAAGATAAGCTTAACAAAACATTGGCGCAACTAGCAGAATTCATAACAACTCCTCAACTTACATTTGCGATGTTAAACAACAAATCAATTACAATTATGAAAAAATTATTTATAGCTTTTGTACTAATTGCCGGTTTCTCACTTACTGGTCAAGCTCAGGAAATTTCTAAAAACGCACTAGGTATTCGTTTGGGAGATAACGATGGTTTTGGTGCAGAAATATCTTATCAAAGAGGTTTAGGAGAAAATAATCGTCTTGAGGTAGACTTAGGAATCAATGATGGTAAATACTATGATGCATTTAAATTAACTGGAATTTACCAATGGGTATGGAATATTGACGGTGGTTTTAACTGGTACGCTGGTGTAGGTGGTGGTTTAGGCAGCGTTGACTATGATAACGATGATAGAAGCCCATTTTCTGATAAAAGAGGTGATTCTGATGTTTTTCTTTTTGGAGCAGGTGATATAGGTATCGAATACAACTTCGATATTCCACTTTTAGTTTCACTTGACTTTAGACCAGAAATAGGTTTTAACGATTTTAATGATGATTTAGGATTTGATATCGCATTAGGTTTGCGTTACCAATTTTAATCGAAAGTCTGTAAATAAAAAAAATCCCGCTAGCTTAAGCTAGCGGGATTTTTTTTTACTTGATCATTCTACTCAACTTATTTCTTTAATGCTGCTTTTGGTTTTTTCTTAAGTCTGTTTATTGCTTTTAAATAAACATCTTCATACATAGGAACTACCCGCTCGATTGCAAATTGCTGAGCTTGAAGACGCGCTTGTTTTTTAAACAGATTCAACGTGTTAGAATCCTTTAAAATACTTAATGCATTTGTTGCCATAGAATCAGTATCACCTACCCCACTCATAAATCCAGAATAGCCATCTTGATTAACTTCAGCAAGACCTCCAGCATTAGATGAAATCACAGGCACACCGTGTGCCATTGCTTCTAGTGCTGCGAGACCAAAACTCTCTGCTTTTGAAGGTAACAGGAACAAATCTGAAAAGCATAAAATCTTATCAATCTCATTACTATTTCCCAGAAATACAACCTTATTTGCTATTCCCAATTCTTGAGCAAGCAATTCTGCAGGACCGCGTTCTGGTCCCTCTCCTACCATTATAAGTTTTGAAGGTAAATGCTTTTGAATTTTACTAAATGTTTTTATTACGTCTGGTATACATTTTACTTCGCGCATATTACTGATGTGTGTAATTATACGCTCCTCTTCGGTTGCCATTAATGCTCTTTGGCAATCCGTAAATGTGTCTTTAACCGTATTGATATCTATAAAATTAGGGATAACTCGTATTTTACGTTTAATATCAAAAAGACGGTTTGTATCCTCTTTTAAACTTTGAGATACGGAGGTTACTACATCACTCTTATTTATACTAAAGGTAACAGCAGGCTTATAAAAGGGATGGCTTCCAACGAGGGTAATATCTGTGCCATGCAAGGTGGTTACCATAGGCACTGTTATTCCCTCTTGCTTCAGCATTTTTTTAGCCATATAACCTGCATATGCGTGAGGGATTGCGTAATGTACGTGCATTACGTCTATATGATATGCCTTAATAATTGTTACCAGCTTACTGGATAAAGCGAGTTCGTACGGCTGAAAATGAAATAAGGGATATTCTGGCACATTTACCTCATGAAAAAATATTTTCTCATTAAGTAAATCAAGTCTTACCGGTTGCTTGTAGGTAATAAAATGGACTTCGTGTCCTCTTTTAGATAATGCGATACCTAATTCGGTAGCGACAACTCCACTTCCGCCAAATGTAGGATAACAAACTATAGCTATTTTCATGGCGTAAAATTACCAATTATTCAGCCAGTACCAGTATTCCTAAAGCGGATTTAGATTTTATTTATGATGATAATTAGGGAATAATCGCATTCTGAATAACTTCCTGAATGCGGCTTCGAAGATCAGATCGTATTAATTTTCGGTTTTCTGCATCCGGAAATGTTCTGTTAGAAAGAAAAACATAGACAATTTGAGTTTCAGGATCTGCCCATGTAAACGTACCCGTAAAACCAGAATGACCAAAACTAGACTTAGACACACAACCACACGTACCTCCTACAGATCCCAATTGCGGTTTGTCAAAACCAACTCCTCGGCGCACGCCTTCACCACAATAATAACACGTATTAAAAGCATCCATCGTATTTTTTGAGAAATAGCGTTTACCACCGTAATATCCATTTTGCAAGTACATCTGCATCATTTTTGCTACGTCATTTGCATTACTAAATAACCCTGCGTGACCGCCTATATTATCATCCATTGCTGCACCCATATCGTGAACGTATCCTTGAATTTGTTGCATACGCCAATAGGTATCATTTTCTGATGGTACAATCTCACTTTTAGGCGCAAAGCTGAGTGGTTTGTATCCCATATGATTTGCACCTAAAGTTTTGTAGTAAGTACGTTGAGTAAGCGTATCAAGATCTGTATTAGAAGTATCTTCAAGATACTTTTTAAATAAAAAATAGGACAAGTCGCTATACTTATAAACTCGAGAAGGTAATAAGTCTGTATCTACTATAATTTTTACAATAGTATCAGGATAATCTTTACGCAAGTACATATCCTCTGCTATTTTAATTGAAAAATCGCCTTCGGGAGAAGAGCGATAGTATTTTTTTGAAGGTTTGCCACTGGCATCATAAGTGGCCCTATAGAATGGCAGCCAGGGTTTTAATTTTCCATAATGGGATAAGACTTGTTTAATGGTAATATCCTCCTTATTAGTCCCTCTTAGTACAGGTAAAATGCTACCTAGCTTATCATTAAGTGCAAATTCATTATTATCAAATTGCTGCATAAGCATAGGCAGCGTCGCAAGAATTTTTGTCATAGATGCCAAGTCATACAAATCTGTGAGTTTCACATCTTCTTTTTTAGTATAAGTATGGTGGCCAAAAGATTTCTCATAAATAACTTTCCCGTTACGAGCTACCAGCACCTGAGCGCCGGGAAACATAACTTCGGTAAGACCTTCTTTAACTAGTTCGTCTATCTCCTTAAGCTTATTGGAGTTCATCCCCTCTTCTTCGGGAACGCCATATTGTAATCTACGTAGGGAACCTGTCTCAAAACTGGTGTTTATCTGAAAGTTCTTACCCAGAGAAACCGGTAATTTTCCTTGTGCTCCAATCGCTCCAAAAATAAGCTGGGCACTAAGGTCCTGAGCGATTTTACTATTTTGATAAGACATTACAATCCCTTCAATTTTGCTAATATCTTTCAGTTTTAAAAGCGCATAGGGTCTTACAAACACATCCAGAACGGTAGGTTTAGCATTAGCGATTGCTTCGATAATTGCAATATCGCCAGAGGTCATCGAATAGGATTTCCAAGGATTTTCATCAGAACGGTGAAACCCAATAATAACATAATTAAACTTCTCTAATTTAGATACATATTCTGCAGAAGAGTTGGCACTTATCTTGGTAACCGATGTATACTTTTGTAGGGCTTGATGAAATGTATTTCCGCTATCATCCCCTAACTCAACAAAGGCGATTTTTTTTAGATCCAAATCCTTAACCGGTAGAATGGCCTGGTCATTTTTTAAAACCGTTATAGCATTAGCCATCGCCTTTCTATAGATAACGTCATCTTGGACGCTATTTAAATCATTATAAAGATTTGTTGTACTTACAGGCTGGTATTTATTTAAACCAACTTTGAACTTCGCAAATAAAATTTTCTTAACAGAGCGCGCAAGTCGCGTTTCTGTAATTGCGCCAGAGTTATATGCATCTTCAATTTTAAGCATTGCTTTAGGCACATTCTCGCTTATAAGTAGGATATCATTACCAGCTTTAAAAGCTTCGAGATCTATCAATCCCGGTTCTTTATAATTAGAAGCACCTTTCATATTTAGTGCATCTGTAAAAATCAAACCTTGAAAACCCAAACTATCCTTTAAAAGACCAGTTACTACTTTCTGAGATAATGATGTAGGATAACCAGGTCTGCTTTCTAAGGCAGGAACATTTAAATGTCCTATCATTATACTGGCAATTCCCGCATCTATAACTTTTTTATACGGAAACATTTCTATAGAATCAAGACGCTTTCTTGTAAAAGGCAGTGTAGGAAGTGTTTTGTGAGAATCCTGATTTGTATCTCCATGACCTGGAAAATGTTTTGCACTACCCAGTACTCCGGCTTCTTGCATGCCTTTTATAAAGGCGACACTTTTATCGGTAACATTATTTCGATCTTCTCCAAATGATCTATTTCCGATAATTGGGTTTTCAGGATTAACATTAATATCTACGACAGGTGCAAAATTAATGTGTACGCCTAAGCGCTTATTATGCAATCCTATTTGCTTAGCAACTTCTTCTACAATCTTATTATCTCTAATCGCTCCTAGAGTCATATTCCAGGGAAATGCATACGTAGAATCTAATCGCATCGCCAGACCCCATTCTGCATCCATAGCCATCATTAGCGGAATCTTGCTAATCGCCTGAAATTCGTTGTTGAGTTTAGCCTGACGCATAGGACCACCTTTAGAAAAGATAATCCCTCCAATATGATTATTTTTTATTAGCGTCTTAATAGCATCTGTTTTAGACTTAGGATCACTAGAAAAAACATCTACCATAAATAATTGACCTATCTTTTCCTTAAGGGTCATTTTATTGTAAATGCTATCAACCCAAGCTTGCTGCTCGGTAATATCTTTAGCAATTAGTGGATTTTTTGATTGTGAGAAACCTTGAAAGGCTAGTATTAGAAATACTCCAACGAGTAAATGTTCACGCATCATATACATTCTATTTATTTAAAGAAACGGCTGTGCCAGCTTTCTATTGCAGGGACTTCCCAAAATTCAAGATATTCTTCTTTAGTATTTACGAGATTATTAAATACAATGGTTTTTTTGCCTACAGCACCTTCTTTAGCCATTTTTTTGAAATCTGCTAACGGCTTAAAATGTACTCGATCATTTTGAATATAGGTTACATTCATTTTATCTAATAATACAACCTCAAACTCTTTTTCTATTTGTTGTATAAAACGCACCTGACTATCTATCGAGCAGCCACTAGCAGCACTTGCACTTTGGTCTAAGCCTATTACAATAAAGCGATCGTATTTAATCTCAAAACCTGCATTTAAACTTGCACCATGAGCGGTCCAATCATTTAGAAAACTATTAAGTGCTTCCTGAAGTTTTAAAAGTTCGTCTTCTGAAAACTTACGGTCACTTTGATAAATCCATAAGCGGGAATTTGCAGGTAAATCTTGAAATGGAACTAGCATAAAATCATTTGTAAATTAATAGCACAAACTTAACGTATAATATTATGGTGCTTAAAAAAGATCGTGTTAAATGCTAATGAAAGCACCGCAATAGTTTACTATTTAATTATAAAACATAAAAAAAGCATCGTAAAACGATGCTTTTTTTATCTCTTGAAATTTGAGTTTAAAGATCTTCTGCATTTGCAATCATTTCTGCAATATCCAGAACTTCTACACTATCTTCTTTCTCTTTATTTTTAACACCATCAGTCATCATGGTATTGCAAAATGGACAACCGGCTGCTATAACATCTGGCTTAATACCTAAGGCCTCTTCAGTACGCTCAATATTTACTTCTTTAATACCAGGCTCTGGTTCTTTAAACATTTGAGCACCACCTGCACCACAGCAAAAACCTTTGGTCTTACAGCGTTTCATTTCGACAAGCTCAACTTCTAGCTTACGTAACAAGTCGCGTGGAGCTTCATAAATACGATTAGCACGAGCTAAGTAGCACGGGTCATGAAATGTAATACGTTTTCCTTTGTATTTACCTCCTTCAACGGTTAACCTACCTTCTTCAATTAAAGATTTAAGAAATTGAGTATGGTGTAAGACTTCATAATTACCACCTAATCCGGGATATTCATTTGCAATGGTATTAAAGCAATGAGGACAAGCAGTAACTATTTTTTTAACTTCATATGCATTTAAAACTTCGATATTAGTTACCGCCTGCATCTGAAATAAAAATTCATTTCCTGCACGTTTTGCAGGATCACCCGTACAGCTTTCTTCGGTACCTAATACAGCAAATTCTACTCCGGCTTTTGCAAGTAGTTTTACAAATGCCTTAGTAATTTTCTTTGCTCTATCGTCAAAACTTCCGGCGCAGCCTACCCAGAAGAGAACCTCCGGGGAT
Organism: Leeuwenhoekiella aequorea; assembly: GCF_004104375.1. GTDB lineage: Bacteria > Bacteroidota > Bacteroidia > Flavobacteriales > Flavobacteriaceae > Leeuwenhoekiella > Leeuwenhoekiella aequorea. The sequence continues at coordinate 54,610 of NZ_QOVM01000006.1, read as the reverse complement.
TTGCCTTGTGCCATAAATTCTGCCATCGTAGGTACTTTGATAGCTTCTGCCATAATCTAACTTTTATCGTATTTGTTTATTTAAAGATATTAATCTTCAAACACTTCAATGGTAACATCTTTTTCTACAAGATCTGTAAATTTCCCTTTGTAACGCGTTGCACGCACTAAGTGATTATCGATCCAATGGTAATTACCGCCTCTAGGTTTTCCCATTAAAAGACTGTGATAATTAAATCCATGTTTATTTAACCAGGTTTCGGTTACTTCACGGTGCTCCTCGGTACGAGAGGTAAAAAAGCAAATAATATGCCCTTCATCATACCACTTATTTAGAGTTGCTAAAGCATCAGGGAATGGTTCACAAGTTCCCATACGCTCTGGCTCTTCATTAGGTACATCTTCAGTAATTGTCCCATCAATATCAATGAGGTAGTTTTTTACACCTTCTGGCAAAACTGGACTTACGTGTTCTCCGTCCTGCAACTTTTCACTTAACATTTTATCCACTTCCTCTTTTTTCATCACTTCTTGTTTTAAATTATTGGTTGGTTGGTTGATTTTATAATTCGTTTATCCAATTTGCACGATCCATTTGATTGAAAGGCCATGGTGCTGCGTTATTTTCAATATTGGTCATTGCATTATTTAAATCTGTAGGTGCTGCACTCTGTTCCATTACCAGGTATTGACGCATATCCATAATAATGGAAAGCGGATTAATACCTACAGGACAGGCTTCAACACAGGCATTACAAGTTGTGCAAGCCCATAATTCTTCTCTGGTAATATAATCATCCAATAACTGCTTTCCATCATCTTGAAAAGTACCTTTATTAGCGTCTATATTATTACCTATATCTTCTAATCGATCTCGTGTAGCCATCATAATACGACGTGGTGACAATAACTTTCCGGTTTGATTAGCGGGACATTCACTTGTACATCTTCCACATTCTGTACAGGTATAGGCGTTTAATAACTGAACCCAACTCAAATCTGTTGCTTCACTTGCACCAAATTTTGCAGGCGTTTCATCTTCTGCACCTTCTTCTGGCATTGCATAGGGATCTGCATCTGGATCCATCATTAATTTTACCTCATTGGTTACAGCTTGTAAATTATCAAACTGACCTTGAGGTTTTAGCCTTGCAAAATAAGTATTCGGAAATGCGAGTAGAATATGTAAGTGTTTTGAATAATATAAATAATTCAGGAATACTAGAATTCCTAAAATATGCACCCACCAAGCCGTACGTTCTATAATAACAAGAGTAGAGATACTTAAATTTTCCAGAAGCGGCACTATAAATTGGCTAACCGGAAAAGATCCTAAAATACCATCTGCACTCGCATAATGTTCTGCACCTTTAAGTTGAAGTGTGTAATCTGCGGCATTCATCGTTAGAAAGAGAAGCATCAAAACCACTTCAAAATACAAAATCAGGTTAGCATCTAGTTTAGGCCAGCCTTTCATTTCACGATTAAGAAAACGCTTTATATGAAGAATATTTCTACGTACCCAAAAGATGATAACTCCTACAAGTACTAGAAGCGCAAAAATCTCAAAAACAGCAATTAGAAAGTCATAAAAACCTCCCATAAAGCTGAATATGCGGTGAGTTCCAAAAACACCATCAATAACAATTTCTAGAACTTCTATATTAATGATAATAAAACCCAGATATACGAGAACGTGAATAATACCAGAAACAGGTCTACGAACCATTTTGTATTGCCCTAAAGCAATTTTGGCCATATTCTTCCAGCGCTGCGGCTTATTGTCGAAGCGATCTTCATCTCGACCTAATTTTATATTGCGGATAAGTTTTTGAACATTTTTAGCAAAAAAAACAACTCCAATCGCTAGGGCGATTATAAACAATATATTAGGCAGGTATTGCATGAAATTTATTTAAGTGAATCTTTCGGTTCATTATATGGACCCGGATTTTTTCCGAAAACTGAAAAATGTACGTAACGTTTAGGATTTAGCTTGATGTCCTGCATAAGTTCCTCCATCTGCTTAGTAGCACGTTCAAGGTTATTATACATCTGCTTATCATTAATAAATTGACCCAGACTACCTTCGCCGTTATCTATTTTTGAAGTAATACTCTCTACTTCAGCAATCATATTTTCCATTTTCGTTACTAGCTGCCCCACATTTACCTGCGATAAACTATCACTCATTTGATTAAAATTGGCAGACATTTCATCTAGATTTGTAAATGTACGGCTCAATTTCTGATCATTATCTGCTAACAACGTATTTAAATTTTGAGAAGCTTGCTTAAATGAAGAAGCTGTTTGACTGATATCCGCTATTGCAATTCGTAAGTTTTTTCGAGTGTCTTTATCAAGAACATCAGCTACACCCGTAAGTACAGAATCGGTACTGTTAATCACAGATTCTACTTTTTTCTGTAACGGAGTTAGACGCTCATTCACTAGCTCAAAAATTCCCTCATCAATAGTTCCTTCTAAAGTATCTCCAGATTTTGCTACTTCTCCCCGCTCGTAATCAGGAACAATAGAAAGTGACTTACCTCCTATGAGACCACCACCATATATTTGTGCTTTACTACTCGTCGAGAATTTAAAATCATTTTTTACATTAAATGTAACTAATAATTTTCCGCGTTGATCTGCAAAATCTATAGAAAGGACTTTACCTACAGCAAGACCATTAATAGTAACACTAGAACCGGGTGAAAGACCTTCGACATTGTCATAAATCGCGTAGTAAGTACGATCATTATTTAGAAGATTGTTGCCTTTTAAAAAGCTATATCCAAAAATCAAAAGACCTATAGCCACAACCGCTAACAGACCTGTTTTTACTTCTCTAGAAATGTTCAATGTGCACTATTTTTAATGAATTCCAAATTTAGGAATAAAATCTATTAGGACTTACGGCGCTAACTTTTATTTATAACTTAGTTTAAGATTGTCTTCACCCCATTTTTGAAGGAAACAATGTAAGCCGTTTTATATCCTTTTGATTTTGCTTCAGATAGTTTGCGCTGTATCTCACTGTAATTAGAAGTGTCACCATAGTAATATTTGTAAAGACGCCCTTCTTTCTCTTTTGAAATTTCTGGCAAACCTTTAAAATTGTAAGCTTTTGCTTCTACGTTCTTACTACTAGCAGCAATCTGTACCTTATAATTAGTATCTTCGGAAACCACATCTTTGACTTCTACAGCAGGTACTACTTTTGAAATGCCCAAAAAGTCATTTGCGCTTACATTTTCTCGATATTCTTCAATAGCAGTAGCAATTGCATGTGCTATTTCACGCTGCCCTGAAGACGAATTTAAATATCTACCTTCTTCATTATTTGTAATAAAACCTGTTTCAATAAGAATACTGGGCATAACTGTTTGATGTAAAACAACAAAACCCGCTTGTTTTACACTTCGATCCTTACGGTTTAGTTTTTCCCTAAAATTATCCTGAACTAAACTTGCTAATTGAATGCTCTGATCCAGAAATTCTTCCTGCATTAGAGTAAGACCGATTAGAGACTCTGGGGAGTTTAAATTATATTGAGCATATTTCTCTTCATAATTATCCTCTAAAAAGATCACCTCATTCTCTGCTTTTGCAACTTCAAAATTGGTATTGTTTCGGTGTAATCCCAAAACATACGTTTCTGCTCCCGAAGCCTGAGAGGTGTGTGCATTACAATGAATGGAAATAAAAAGATCTGCTTTTGCTTTATTCGCTATTTCACCACGACGGTCTAATTCGACAAAAACATCTGTTTTTCGGGTATAAATAACTTCGATCTCACGATTTTTACTCAATTCTTCACCTAATAGCAAGGCTATCTTGAGCGCAACATCCTTTTCTCTCACCCCCGTTTTTGATGGTTTACCTGGATCTTTCCCACCATGACCAGCATCTATAACAACTACAAATCGCTTGCTATCAACCGGTTTATCATTAGAAAATGCATTGCCACAGAACAAAATAAGGCTTAATACAATTATATAGGATATATTCGTTTTCATATTTGGGGAACGTCATTTAAAGTCTTACAATTTTACAAAGCCATTTTTAATCTGCATTGTTAATGGCTTCTAAAAAATAGATGTAATTTTGGCATATTGGTTTTTGCCCTTTCATTTACAAAAATAGTATTAATCCCATTGCGAACAAAGATCCTTATCGTACTGCAAATTCTAGGCGTATTGCTTATCTGCTGCGGAGCTTTACAAGCTCAGGAGATATCGGTAAATACGTTAAGATCAATTCCCGCAGACACGTCTTATAAACAAATTACAAACAAGCCTCAAGGCAGCACATTAACAGGAATGTTACCGGCTTCTCAACGCGATAGCACCCAAACAGACAGCATAAAACCTCCTCGTGAACCATTAACAGCAATTGTCAAATACAGTGCCACCGATTATTCTAAGTTTGATAGGCGCTCAAATAAATTGTATTTGTACAACGAGGCAGAGATAAATTATACAGATATAAATATTAAAGCGGGTCAAATAATTGTAGATAATACAAACAATGTAGTATTTGCTAAAGGAATTTTAGATTCTGCTGGTGTATATACACAAGGCCCCGTATTTGTACAAGCTCAGAATACGGTAGAGCCTGATTCTATTAAGTATAATTTCAAAACTGAAAAGGCACTCATTTATGGTTCGCGCACAAAACAGCAAGAATTTTATATAAAAAATGAGGTTAGTAAACGTGTTAACGATTCAGTAGTATTTATGCGCAATGTGCGTTTTACTACTAGTGAAAATGAGGAAGATCCCGAATACTATTTTTATGCACGGAAAGTAAAATTTGTTCCCGGAAAAAAGATTGTTACTGGTCTGGTAAACATGTTTGTATATGATGTTCCCATTCCGTTAGGAGTACCCTTTGCCTATTTCCCAATGGAAAAAGAAACCAGTGTCTCCGGATTTATTATGCCTTCTCCTGGAGAAAATAATGAACGCGGCTATTTTCTTCAAAATGGGGGTTACTATTTTGCAATTAATGATTACGCAGATCTTACTCTAACCGGAGATTATTATACAAATGGTAGTTATGCATTACGCGGAAGTAGTGCCTATCGTAAACGTTATAAGTTTAGCGGTAATGTGAATATTAGATATGAACATTTACTTACGAGTGAACGTGGGCTACCTGATTTTTCTGAAACCAATACCTATAATATTCAGTGGTCACATAGTCAAGACACTAAATCCAGCCCTAATTCGCGGTTTTCAGCTTCTGTAAACTTGGGAAGTAGTGATTATTTTAGACAGTCAACAAATATCGATAACGTTGCTAGCCGACTTACAAATACCTTGAGTTCGTCTGTTTCTTATTCTAAAACTTTTCAAACTGTTCCGCAGGTAAACCTTGCATTAACAGCGAGACATACTCAGAATACACAAACTCAAATTATTAATATGACGTTACCTAGTTTACAGGTTAACGTAGATCGTATTTATCCTTTTGCGCCAAAAACAGGTTCTAAAAAAGGGATTATAGAAAATATAAACTTCAACTATTCAGGTAGTGGAGAAAATCGTTTTGTAACTACAGACAGTCTCTTTTTTACTGCGCAAATGTTTAGGGACGCAGAACTAGGGGTACAACATAGCATACCGTTAACAACAAACTTTAAATTATTTAAGCATCTAAGTGTTTCTGCAAGTACAAACTATCAGGAAAGTTGGGTATTTGAAACTATAAACCAGAGTTTTGATACAGAGCAACGGGAGATTGTACTGGATACAGTAAATGGATTTGATTCCTTTCGCACCTATAACTTCAGTACGAGTTTAGGTACCACTTTATATGGTCAGTTTAACTTTGGCGAGGACAAAAAAATTCAAGCTATTCGCCACGTAATAAAACCGTCGGTATCTTTTAATTACAATCCTGCCTTTGATCAATATTATGAGACATTTTTAGCTCCTGAATTAGATGATCCTAACGGAGATTTAACTCGTGAAGTGACCTACTCCAGATTTGATGGTGGTTTCTATGGTGCTCCGGGTAACTTTAGTTCGAGCGGTGTTAGTCTTACCATTAATAACACCTTAGAAGCAAAAGTTAGAGATCGAGATAGTACTGCTGTAGAGCCCAAGAAAATAGATTTAATAAGCAATCTTGCTGTTTCTACTAACTATAATTTTCTGGCAGATAGTCTACGATTGAGTCCAATTTCAGTGAGAGGAACTATTCCTATTATTCAAAATAAATTAAGTATCAATTTTAATACTACTCTTGATCCTTACGCTCTTAATAATAATAACCAGCGAATAGACAAGTTAAATATCGAAAATGGAGGTAGTCTTTTTCGATTGACCAATGCAAGTGCAAACTTCAGCTATGCATTTAGCAGTAAGAGTTTTGAGAAAAATTCTAATGATGAAGACACGCAGACGGCTCGTAATGGGGCACGTCGTGATAATCTGCTAGGAGAAGATGGTGATCAATTACGTAATAAATTTAATAATAAGGAAGAGGATGAGGAGGAAGATGTAAAGCGCGAACTTTACAATTATAAAATCCCCTGGAACTTACGTGTGAATTATAATGTTAATTATGGCAATCTCACACGTCAAGATATGATTACTTCTCACGCCGTAAACTTTAGTGGTGATGTAGAATTAGGGGAACGCTGGTTTGTAGGTGCTTCATCTGGTATAGATCTAACTACAGGAAAATTTACACCCACCCAGTTACGTTTTGCGAGAGATCTAGAAAGTTTTAATATGACTTTTGCATGGACTCCCTTCGGAACCTATGCATCCTGGAACTTTTTTATAGGTATTAAATCAAGTGTATTAAGTGATCTTAAATACGAAAAACGTCGTTCTCCAGATCAAAATCTGTAAGTCAAACTTAATTATATAGCGTTATGAAAAAAATAATTAGCACAACAAATGCACCGGCACCTATAGGACCTTACAACCAAGCTGTATTTGCCGGAGATACACTATACATTAGCGGACAAATACCATTAGATCCTAAAACTGGTGAATTAGTAAGTGGCGATATTGCTGCTGAAACAAAAATGGTGATGCAAAATCTGGAAGCTATTTTAACTGAAGCAGGACTAACGTTTGAAAATGTGGTGAAGAGCTCTATATTTTTAAGCGATATGAATAGCTTTGCAGGAGTAAATACGGTTTATGCTACCGCTTTTAATGAAGATACTGCACCGGCTAGAGAAACTGTAGAAGTGGCTAATTTGCCAAAATTTGTAAACGTAGAGATATCAATGATTGCTGTTAAGTAATCAACTAATAACCTTAAATAAAAAAGCTGCCAAGAACGATTCTTAGCAGCTTTTTTATTTTGATATAAAGATACTTATATCATTATATAGTTCTTGTGATAAGCAACTAAACCTTCGATAGGTCTTTTCAAAACTTTACCTATCTTCAAGTCATATTCTTTCAATAAGTCTCGCAACTCATCCTGCAAGTAGAATGAAATAGAACCTACAAAATGCACAGGAATTTCTTTAGCATTTTTAAATTGAAGTATTTGATGCTCTATAAATAATTTAAAGCCCTTACGAATAAGTTTTTTGCAATACTCGTGATCTTTGTTTGTAATTAAGAAACGTGCAAATTGTGCCAAATACGTATTGGGGTTTGGCATTTTATATAAATGATTCTTTATACTCTCTGCAGTAAGGTCAAACTGCTTAGCAAATTCATAAGCAAGTTCCTTCGGAATTTTATTGAAATGGAAATCCCGCAATAGCTGGCGTCCAAAATAATTACCACTACCATCATCCATTAAGATATACCCTAGAGAAGTAACTTTTTGTTCTATATTTTCTCCATCGTATAAACTACAATTAGAGCCGGTACCAATTATACATACAATACCTGGTTCATTTTTTTTAGTAGTAGCGTAAAGAGCAGCATAAGTATCTTCTTTTATATCTATAAGCTGCGCTTTGTCAAAAAATTCATCAAAAACACCTTTAATCAATTCCTTAGGCTTAGTAGTACCACAGCCTGCACCGTAAAAGTAAACATGAGTCACTTCGTGACGATGCTTATACAGTTCGTAATTATTGATTATTCTTTCGGTTAAAATTTCAGCAGACAACACTTGTGGATTTAAACCAAAAGTCTGTGTTTGAAAAATCTCAGCCCCCTCAGCATTCAATGCGATCCAATCTGTCTTCGTTGATCCGCTATCTACTAATAATATCATATGTTTTGATGTAAGAGTTAAAAAAAGCCCTTTAATTCAAATATGAATTAAAGGGCTTAAAAATTATAAGTCGATTATAGCGTATTAACGTATTCTGCTAAATCAACTAATTTGTTTGAATAACCAAACTCATTGTCATACCAAGAAACAATCTTAAAGAACTTAGAGTTAAGCTCAATACCAGCACCAGCATCAAAAATACTAGTACGTGCATCTCCTATAAAGTCTTGAGAAACTACATCTTCTTCAGTATAACCAAGAACACCTTTCATCTCACCTTCTGAAGCTGCTTTAAAAGTTTTCTTGATTTCCTCGTAGCTTGTCTCTGTAGATAAACGTACCGTTAAATCTACAACAGAAACATCTGCAGTAGGAACACGGAAAGCCATACCTGTTAATTTCCCTTTTAATTCTGGAATAACTTTAGTTACAGCTACTGCAGCACCTGTACTAGCAGGAATAATGTTAAGCATTGCTGAACGTCCACCTCTCCAGTCTTTCTTAGAAGGACCATCTACTGTCATTTGTGTAGCAGTAGTTGCGTGTACTGTAGTCATTAAAGCTTCATCAATACCATAAGCATCATTTAATACTTTTGCTAATGGAGCTAAACAGTTTGTAGTACAAGATGCATTAGAAACGATTTTATCGCTTGCTTTAACGTCTTTATGGTTTACTCCCATTACAAACATAGGAACATCTTTAGAAGGTGCAGAAATTACAACTTTCTTTGCTCCTGCTTGTATGTGATAATCTGCAGTTTCCATAGTAGTAAAGATACCAGTACATTCTGCTACAACATCTACTCCAGCTTCATCCCACTTCAAGTTCTTAGGATCACGCTCTGCTGTGATACGTACTGTTTTACCATCTACTACAAGATGACCATCTTTTACTTCTACTGTACCGTCAAAATTTCCGTGTACAGAATCATATTTTAAAAGGTATGCAAGATGCTCAACGTCTAAAAGGTCGTTAATTGCTACAACATCAACATTATCACGTTTTACTGTTGCTCTGAATACGATACGGCCAATACGACCAAAACCATTAATACCTATTTTTAAATTTCCCATTTTAAATTACTTTTAATTAGAATTAATATTATGTGGTCATTATTTCAGACACACGCACAAGCTCTTTGTTAATTTCAGTTTTTCCTTTGATGGCTTTCTCTATAGGATATAAAACCATTTTTTCATGTTGTATACCTACCATATAATTACTTTCGCCTTCTAGTAAAGATTCTACTGCCTTCACTCCCATTCTACTGGCAAGTACACGGTCATAACAACTAGGTGATCCTCCTCGCTGCATATGCCCTAAGACTGCAACACGTACATCATAACCTTCTAAGTGCTCATCGACGTAGTCTTTAAGCTCAAAAACGTTTTTCCCAGTCTTATCGCCTTCAGCGACTACTACAATACTAGACATTTTACCGCTTGCTTTACTACGTAGTAAAGACTCTAACAAGCGCTCTAGTCCAAGATTTTCTTCAGGAATCAAAATTTCTTCTGCTCCAGCACCTACTCCGGCGTTTAAAGCAATGTGACCTACATCTCTTCCCATAACCTCCACAAAGAAAAGTCGGTTATGCGAGCTGGCAGTATCACGTATTTTATCAATCGCTTCTACAGCGGTGTTGAGGGCAGTATCGTAACCTAATGTTCGATCTGTACCACTAATATCATTATCTATAGTTCCCGGAATACCAATTACTGGAAAATCATATTCCTTATTAAATAGTAATCCTCCGGTGAAAGTACCGTCACCTCCTATTACTACGAGTGCCTGTATATGATGTTCTTGTAAATTGTCATATGCAATTTTGCGCCCTTCCGGTGTTCTAAAGCGATCTGATCGCGCAGACTTGAGCATTGTACCTCCCCGGTTAATAATATCACGTACACTACGTGCATCCATAGGTGCAAACTCACCATCAATTAAACCTTCATATCCTCTAAATATGCCAATACAATCAATTTTATGGTACGCACAAGTACGTACAACCGATCTTACTGCAGCATTCATTCCTGGAGAATCTCCACCAGAAGTAAGAACTCCGATTTTTGTTATTTTTTTTGCCATTTACTATTGAATGAATAGTAAAAATAGGAATCTCTAATCACTTTCCTAAGTCATTAGCAATGAATTTGAGAGTATCACTAATTTCAATCGTTATCGTTAACAACTATTTTTTGTAAGCGTTAAAATTTAACAATTTTATAATCTAATTGGGTAGTTTTTAAAGGATCAGAAATTAAGAACTAGTGAAAATATCATATTCTTAATGCGTTTTACAATTTTAGAACGTCATTTAATCAACAGGATAGTCAGAATCAGACTGAATAATTTTAATTTCTTCTTCAACTTCTCGAGCCTCTCCTTTAAATATTTTCTGAATTAATTGTTTAAACGTATCAAAATCTACCGAGTAAGAAATACCGGCTCCTTGTGTGTAACCATCATTATCGCTAGCAACAAATTGAATGTCGGTTTGACGGTTAAATATTGTTGCTCTAAGCGAGCCGTCTTCATTAAGCAAAAAGTTTACCTCAACATTACCTACAACCGCACGCTCGCTTACTCCTCCCACTGGCACACCCACTTTACCATTTATAATCACCCGATTAGAAATTTGAGTAGAAAGTGTGAAGCCAAAACGACCCGATGTTTGTAAATCTGGACGGTTATCTGCCTGAACATAATCAAGTCCTACACTAAATTTACCATCCTCATCAGAAAGCAAATCATTAAATATCCCAGAAGCCGTTTCTATTAAGTTTCCGTAGGCGGCAGATTGAGCATCAATCCCATTCTGACTAAAGAAGGATCCTTGTGTCACTAAAGAAAAAGCCTGAAGCTCGCGAGTAGCTCTGTTATCTAATCTGTAATTAAGCTCAGAGGTAACAATCGAACTCGTATTAGGAAATTCAAAATCAAAGGTGATTTCTGGTTGTAATAATTCACCATCAAGATTAATAATTACATTAACAGGAATTTTTCGGTTTACTGATGGGTTTTCTAGTAAAATTGAAGGGTTTGCCTGTGTTCTATACACTGCACTAATATCGAGTAATGCCTCAGTAGGCTCACCATCCCAGCTTATTTTTCCTTCAGGAAGTATGTCAAATTGTTTTTGAACTACACCACTATATCTAAAGTTATATGATCCCTCATACGGTGTAAAGTCACCAAACATATTAAACTTACCATTCGTATTTATCTGAATTAACAAGTAACCGGCTCCTCGACCCTTTAAAGTACTTCCATTTGTCTCATCTACCACAATCTCAACCTCAGCATCACGAGTAACTTCTAAATCAAAATTGAGCTCCAGACCTTTAAATTCTTTAATTACAATTTCTTCTCCGTCAAGTCTGGCCTGTTTTTCTTCAGGACTTAGAAAATATATATTACTACTATCTCCAAAAGATTCTGTATCACTTAATGGGATTTTGAAAACTGTCCCTTTTTCAGTAGTGGCTGTTACGTCTATTACCAACTCATCTGTAGGACCTTTTAAACTCGCGTCTCCACTTATAAAGGCTGTACCGTAATACAATGCAAAGTCCTCTTGCTTGGTATCCAGTACGAGGAGTCTATCTGTAGTAACATCCAGATCTAACTCCCAATCGCTAAAAAACTGATGTCGTATTGTACCACTTAAATTTCCGGTAGTTTTATATTTTACGTCTGATAAAGAGACTGAATTAAATTTAAATTCCTGATCACTTAGGGTTACCCGGGCCGTACCTTTAAAATCGTAATTGGTATTTAAATAAGGTACAGATAGACCCGCCTCACGTAAGAGGAGTTCGCCATCTATATCTGGGTTGCGATAATCCCCCGTCACTTGAGCCCTACCACTGGCAAAACCACGAATTGCAGAAATTACATCACCTCCTAACGGACTAAAAGCTTCCAGATTTAATTTACGTAATTGTACATCGAGATCTATAGCAGGACTATTAGCTCCAAGGTCTATAGTCCCCAGTGCGGTAAGAGTTTCTACATTATCATTACGTAATCGTGTATCTATTTTATAGCTCGTGAGACTTTCATTACCTTTTACTGAAAGATCAAGGTCACCCATCAACACATCATTTATAGTGAAGTTGTTTATACTAATATTACTATTAGGAAGATATACTCCTTCTTTCTGTAAAATATCCAGATTTCCATTTACGAGTCCACGAAGGCTCAAACTATCTACATAAGGCGTTATATGAGAGAGACGCACCTGTTCAAAGTTTGTCTTAATATCTTTAAAAGTACTATCCCTTAAAATTCCTTCAAGTGATATGCGCTCTTCTTCGTGAGATAATATAATTTCCCGAACATCAATATCCTGAAAGTTATTGCTAAAAACTATTTTATTTGCCTTGTTATCGGCCTCATTAAGAAACCACTGATTGTTTTTAAACTTTAGACTACTTTTCTTAAAGCCTACAACCGAGTTGTTATCAGGATTGATCGTGTGATAAAAACTTAAGTCATAAGCATCTTGTTTATCTGGACCTCCCTTAAACTCAGAGCGCATAAACAAGGTATCTTTTAAGGTAACGTTAATGAGATTAAAATCACTTACTCCATAGATACCGCTACCTATACTATCTGCTTCGATAAATGTATTAAACAATGGGTTCTTATTATCTACACGCACGTTAATTGATTCGGCTAAAACTCCAAATGCCTTAATACGAGGAGACCTAAAAGTAAGTTTAAAATCAGAATCATCAGAAATTACGCTTCCTCTTACAAATGTATTGGGTTCAAGTTCTACCCCCGGAACAAGCACCTCAACGATCTTACTATAAATCTGGATATTAAAATCCATAAATTGGTCTGTAGTAATTGTCTGAGGTTCATAATTAGTATATAAACTTCCTATCGCATTTCTAAATAAGGACCGTACGTCTCCTATTTTAAAATTCCCAGAAACTTCTCCAGAAATAATATCGGGGGAATTAATTGTAATCGTTCGTAGGCTATCCGTAAAAGTTGAGGTGATTTCAAAATCCTCAAACTCATACAAATCGTTACTATTTTCAAAACTTGCTTTACTAAATACAATGCTACCTGCCGCATTATCAACAGTAGTTCCTTGCATATCCATAACCACCTGGCCTTTTAAAACCGCAGTACTGTCCTTTAAAAAGTTTAGTTTGGCTAAGTCTATACGTTCTATCTCTGCAGTAAAATCATATGTATTTATAGCTTCAGTAACGTCAATTAAGCCGTTGAATGATAAATTAGCATTGGGGTCTCGTATTGTCAATCGCCCATCAAAAACCGGATAACTCAAATCCCCAGAAACTGTAATTCCCTGATAGTTGTATTTGTTATAGTTTATTCTATTAATTACACCTTCAATATGGGTGTCAAGCGTAGCAGCCTCAATACCTTCACCGTTAATAAGCAAATTAAATGTTACTGCACCCAGTTTAGGAACTTGGAGTAATCGACCTAAATTAAAACTTTCGGTACGTATCATTCCCACGTAGGTAGCCAGATCTATATTACTCGTATTTTTAAGATCTATATCAGTTTCTACAAGACCCAGATCTGTTTGTATGGTGTTTTTAGAATACACCGTATTTTCTGTAACATTTAAAATTCCCGTGAGATCAATTACACCTAAACGCACAAATTCTTCTGGTAAGTTAGACCCTAGAACATTAGGTAAAAGACTGGTTAAATCGAGGTAGGAAGTTCGCAATTGCGAATAATCTCCTTCAATTGTAAATGTATTATTGTCACCTAGCAAATTTCTAAACCGCACATCTCCGCGTATACGGCTCGTGCTTAAGCCAGACAAGTCAAACGCGGAGAGTCTAAAATCATTAAGAGTCCCTTGCATTTTTCCAGAAAGCGACAACAGCTCCCCACTTCCAAATTCAGAATAAAAAGCCCGTAGATCTGAGGTTGAAATCTTTGTCTCTTTAAAATCAATATCAAATAATACCCGATTATTAAAATCTTGAAATGCATCATCCTTTGTATCAAGCACAACATCTCCTTTTAATACGGAATATTTTGTTGCTAGCGTAAGATTTTTAAGAATAATTGTATCTGGATTGTACTTAAAATTTGCTTCGAGTCCGCGTATATGATAGTCTCTCGCAGCATCTAATTGTAAATCTTTAATCTGCGCTGTTATAGTAACGTCGTCTAATTTAAAATCCTCCGCAAGCAAATTTAAATTTGTGTAATCTACAACCGTGGGGTTGTCCAGATCTTCATCACTAAATTTAAAGTGCATATTAATTAACTCAACTTCAGAAGAGGAAAGTTTAAAAGGAGTAGAAGGCGGAGCACCTGTATTAAATTTTTGAGAAAAAACATAGAGGTTATCATTCTCCTCGCCCTTATATTTTTTCACAAATAACTTCGAATTTTTAAGTGCGATATCACCTAAATTCATTTGGCTATTCATCAACGCTTTTAAGCTAAGCAGACTGGTTTCTACTTCTTGAGAATATATGAGTGTATCATTGTGATGATCTGCTATATATACTTCTTTAATCGCTGCAAAACCATTATACTTGATGTGGATTTTGCCAACATTGATTTGGGTATCATACTTCTCATTGAGAGATGTAGTAACTTTATTTGCTATATAGGTTTGTACCGAGGGAATGGAAAATATTACAATTAGCAACGCAAAAACACCTATTAAAATAAATAGGGTACGCGTAACTATTTTTCTAAATTTTCTGATACGTATTTAAGTTTTAACTTTGCACATTATGCGATATATAAATCTTAAAACATCGATATTAAGAAAGATCGCATTCTTTATAATAGCCCGTTTATGATTTGCAATTCACATTGATTTTCTAAAGGGTAAAAGTACATTAACAAACGGTATGCTTAACTCCATTATGCCAAAAAATAACACCTACATTCTTGCTATAGAATCATCTTGTGATGATACTGCCGCAGCTGTGCTCCTTAACGATAAAACATTATCAAATGTTGTTGCCGGTCAAGCAGTGCATAAGCAATATGGCGGCGTCGTTCCAGAACTTGCCTCAAGAGCACATCAGCAAAACATTGTACCTGTGGTACATGAAGCTTTACGTCTTGCAAATGTAAAAAAAGAAGATCTTGCAGCGATAGCATTTACCAGTGGCCCCGGTTTAATGGGTTCGTTGCTGGTAGGTACTTCATTTGCTAAGTCTCTTGCTATGGGATTAAATATTCCGCTTATTGATGTAAATCATATGCAGGCACATATACTAGCACATTTTATAGAAGAAGAAAATTACAGCAAACCTACATTTCCATTTTTGGCAATGACTATTTCGGGTGGTCATACGCAAATCGTAAAAGTTTCTAATTATTTTGAAATGGAAGTTCTGGGTCAAACTATTGATGATGCGGTAGGTGAAGCTTTTGACAAGAGCGCAAAAATATTGGGTTTGCCTTATCCGGGAGGTCCCTTGATTGATAAATATGCAAAGCTTGGAAATCCTAAAGCTTATAAATTTACAAAGCCGAAAGTTGACGGATTGAATTTTAGCTTTAGTGGATTTAAAACTGCCGTGCTTTATTTTTATCAGCGAGAAATAGCAAAAGACCCACAATTTGTAACAAATAATCTCAATGATATCTGCGCTTCCATCCAATATACTATTGTTGAAATATTAATGGATAAGATCAAAAAAGCAGTAAAAGAAACTGGAATTAAGCAAGTAGCAATAGGAGGCGGAGTTTCTGCAAACAGTGGAATACGAGATGCGTTAAAAACTGCAGAAGGTAAATACGGCTGGAAAACATATATTCCGAAATTTGAATACACAACAGATAATGCTGCAATGATAGGAATTGTAGGATATTTAAAATATTCTGCTGAAAACTTGGAAAATACCGGGTTTAAAGAAACACGAGTTATGGCTCAATCTCGACTTAAATTATAACTATGCAATTATTTTATAATCCAGATATAGCCGCTCAAGATAAGACTGCAACATTCCCCAAAGATGAAAGTAAGCATATTGTAAAAGTTCTTCGGAAAAAAGCTGGTGATATTCTTGATATTACGAATGGTTCGGGTAATTTTTTTAAAGCCGAAATAACAAGCGCCAGTCCATCTGGATGCACCGTACGGATTCTCGAAGTTACTCAGGAAAATGCTTTACCGTATAAGTTACATATGGCCGTTGCTCCCACAAAACTTAATGACCGATATGAGTGGTTTTTAGAAAAAGCAACAGAAATAGGTATTACCGAAATAACTCCCGTAATCTGTGATCATAGCGAACGTAAGGTTATCAAAGAAGACCGCTATGAGCGGATTCTGCAAAGCGCAATGAAGCAATCATTAAAAGCATATATTCCTAAACTGAATCCTGCAGTTACATTTTCAGAATTTATTGAACTTCAGAAAAATTTTGAAGGTGTAAAGTATATTGCGCATTGCGAAGAAACCTTAAAGTATTCTTTAAAGCAAAAACTAGAACCAGGCGGCACTAATCTTATTTTAATAGGTCCTGAAGGCGATTTTTCTACCTCAGAAATAGAACTTGCTTTGAGTGCATCATTTACGCCGGTAATGCTTGGATCGAGTAGACTACGCACCGAAACAGCAGCTGTTGTAGCGGTTCATAGTGTAGCATTTATAAACGAGTAAGAGCGTATTTGCTAGCAATTACTAACCCATAATTTGCACCATTAATTCTTTTAAAATATCTCCTTGTGGCAGCTGGTTTGCTCCCACCCCTTTACCCTTCATGTCTGCATCACGTAGCAAGTTTATTATGAAACTCACCTTTTTCATTGGGTAATTGCGACCTGCCTCGACATATTCTCCTACAAAAAACGGACTTACCCCTAAGGCTTTTGCCACACTACTTTTGTCTTTACTAGGTAACCCGTGATACATTAATAATTTCTGAAAGTATTGAAACAGTAAGGCAATGGTTACGACCATCGGATTATCTTTAGGGTTTTGTGAAAAATAATTAATTATGCGATGCACCTTAACAATATCCCTACCACCTACAGCTTTGCGTAATTCAAAATTATTGTAATCTTTACTTATCCCTATATTTTCTTCAATTGCCAGAGGAGTAATATCACTTCCGGGAGGAAGAATAAGCATCAGTTTTTGAAGTTCATTATTTATTTTAGAAAGATCTGTTCCTAAAAACTCAACGAGCATATGTGCCGCTTTAGGTTCTATCGTGTAGTTTTTACCACTCATTACTTTTCTAATCCAATCGCTCACCTGATTTTCATAAAGTTTTTTGCTTTCAAAAACGACTCCGCCTTTTACCAGTGCCTTATATACTTTTTTTCGCTTATCTATCTTCTTGTATTTATAGCAGAAAACTAAAACGGTTGTATTTTGCGGATTTTCTGCATAGGCTTCCAGTTTATTCTTTTTGCCATCGCTTTGTGCATTAATCTCGCGAGCCATATCCTGAGCTTCCTTTACAATTACCACCTGATGTTCTGCCATCATAGGAAATCTTTTTGCCTGTGATATCACATCATCAAGAGAAACATCTCTACCATATAAAACCATTTGATTAAAACCGCGCTCTTCTTCAGTAAGTACTTTGTCTGCAATATAATCTGCCAGCTGATCGATATAATAGGGCTCTTCTCCCATTAAAAAATAGATAGGCTTGAGATTTCTACTTTTAATATCTTTTACTATACGAGTAACTTCTTCCACAAAAAGATGTATTTATTAAGGCTTAATTATACAAATGAGATAAAAATTATAAAGGTTGATTACCTTTGAAGCGATGCAGCAATTAAACTTTCCCAATTATACCTTTAGGGTCAAAAATAGCGAAAATAAACCGCTTATATTTGACGATATACGCAAAAAGTTTGTTCGGCTTACGCCAGAAGAATGGGTGCGTCAGCATACTGTCACACATCTACTAAAAGCTTATAATTACCCGCTTTCTCTTGTAAATGTAGAAAAGGAATTAAAAATAAATTCCCTTTCTAAACGCTATGATATCGTGATATTTAAGCCCGACGGAAGCATAAAGCTTATTGTTGAATGTAAAGCGCCTAAGATAAAAATTAACCAAGACACCTTTGATCAGATTGCACGCTACAATTTGGCTTTAAAAGCAGATTATCTAATGGTTACAAATGGCTTAAACCACTATTATTGTCAAATGGATTATGAAGCAAAAAAATATATTTTTCTGAAAGATTTTCCTGCATACACCCTATAAATTAAAGAATTGAAAGTAGCACTAGTTATACTTAATTGGAACGGTAAACATTTACTGGAGAAATTTTTGCC
Organism: Leeuwenhoekiella aequorea; assembly: GCF_004104375.1. Classification (GTDB taxonomy): domain Bacteria; phylum Bacteroidota; class Bacteroidia; order Flavobacteriales; family Flavobacteriaceae; genus Leeuwenhoekiella; species Leeuwenhoekiella aequorea. The sequence continues at coordinate 36,124 of NZ_QOVM01000006.1, read as the reverse complement.
TTTAGTAATAGAACACAGCGCAGATAATTCCCAAATCTATGTTGCCGATAATGCGTCAACAGACGACTCAGTCGCCTATCTAAAACAACATTTTCCGCAAATAAAATGTATTCAAAATACATCTAATGGCGGTTATGCTAAGGGATACAATGAAAGTTTGCAAGGCCTAACTGAAGAATTATTTATTTTAATGAATAGTGATATCCTCACTACTCAAAATTGGTTAAAGCCTATTATAAAAGAATTCATTACAGATAAAAACCTAGGTGCTGCACAGCCAAAGATCCTAGATTTAAAGCGGAAGTCTCATTTTGAGTATGCTGGTGCTGCAGGAGGTTTTATTGATAGGCTGGGATATCCCTTTTGTAGAGGCCGCGTTTTTGAAACTCTAGAAGAAGATCACGGTCAGTACGATGATGTTGCTCCTATTTTCTGGGCCAGTGGTGCTTGTTTAATTATACGGAATGACCTTTTCTGGAAGGTGGGCGCACTCGACGAACTCTTTTTTGCGCATCAAGAAGAAATAGATTTGTGCTGGCGCATTCACGGAACAGGCAAAACTATTAAATGTATAGGTAAAAGTACCGTGTACCATTTAGGCGGGGCCACACTAGAACAAATGAATCCGCAGAAAACTTTTCTGAACTTCAGAAATAATTTAATTCTATTACTTAAAAATGTCGCTGGTATTCAAGTTTGGCTTCTCCTATTTATTAGATTATGTTTAGATGGCATTGCTGCTATTAAATTCTTGATTGACGGTAAACCTGCTCACTTTTTTGCAATTTTAAGGGCGCATTTTAACTTTTATTCAAAAATTTTTATAGTTCTTAAAAAGAGACACAATATACTGAAAATCAATGAGTACTATAAAATTAATTCTATCGTATGGATGTATTTCATAAGTAAAAAGAAGCAATATGACGAAATTTTTTAACAAAATTTAAAGTATTGTTAAGTTTGATATTTTGCATCGTATTTTAGGTATATTTGGCTCCACAAAATTTAAATAGAAAACAACTAAATTATGAGAAAATTAATGCTTGTATCGGCTTCTGCTATGATACTTCTTTCCTCTTGCGTATCTCAGAAAAAATATGCTGCATTGGAGGCAAAACAAATGGAAACTCAAGACATGCTGAATTCAGCAACTGTGAAATTGAACTCTTGTTTAGCTCAAAGTGAAACATTACGTGAGCAAATAGGAGATTTAAGAAAAACTAATAATAGTTTAATAGACACTCAAGGTAACCTTACCACTTTATCAACTAAAGGTGCTGAGAACTTAGAGAAATCTTTAGAGCAAATGAAAGAAAAAGATCTTCAGATCAAAACTTTCCGTGACGCTTTAAACAAGAAAGATTCTGTAACTCTTGCATTAGTAACTAGCTTAAAAGGTGCAATTGGTAACTTAAATGATGACGATATCCAGATCAACGTTGAGAAAGGTGTTGTTTATGTTTCTATCTCAGACAAGTTATTATTTAACAGTGGTCGTTGGGATGTAACTAGCCGTGCAAAAGAAGTACTAGGTAAAGTTGCTACAGTTGTTAAGAATAAGCCAGAGATCGAATTTATGGTTGAAGGTCATACAGACAGCAAATCTATTAGCACTGCAGTTATCGAAGACAACTGGGATCTAAGTGTTAAACGTGCAACTTCAGTAGTGCGTATTTTACAAAAAGAATTTGGTGTTCCTCCAGAGCGTATGGTAGCAGCAGGTAGAAGTTACTACGTGCCACTTGCTAGCAACGATACTGAAGAAGGTCGTGCTCGTAACCGTAGAACTCGTATCGTAGTTCTTCCTAAGCTTGACCAATTCTACAAGATGATAGAAGACGGTATGCCTAAAGAAAAATAATATTTTCTAGTATTAGAAAATAAAAAAACCCGGTCTTAGACCGGGTTTTTTGTTTATATATGGTTCTAAATTACTTAGAGATAAAGTCGATAAGTAACTTATTTAATTCTTCAGTATGCGTGAAAACAAGTCCGTGAGGCGCATCCTTTAATATGTGTAATTCACTGTTCTTTACTATTTGTGCCGCTTGTTTAGCGGATGGCTCTATATAAACTACCTCATCCGCATCTCCGTGAACAATGAGCGTAGGCACATCAAATTTCTTTAAATCGTCTCTAAAATCTGTGGTCCCAAAAGAATCTATACAATCTACCGTAGCCTTTGGTGATGCATTTGAAGCAATAGACCAGTTAAAGTGAACCTGAGCCTCACTAATGCGATCTGTATTAGCCTCATAATTCACAAAATTTTTACCAAAATCTTTAAGAAAACCCAACCTGTCTTTGCGAACACCTGCTTTAAATGATTCAAATGTTTCTGCTGGTACTCCATCAGGGTTGTCATCTGTTTGCAACATAAACGCAGCTACAGAAGATACAAGTGCCACTTTTTTAAGTGCTGCAGTGCCATAATGCGCAACATATTTACATACTTCACCACCACCCATAGAGAAACCTACCAATGTTGCATTAGTCAATTTTAAAGTGGTTATAAGGTCATTTAGATCCTTTGCTAAGGTATCGTAATCATAAGGCCCCCAAGGTTTGTCAGAATTGCCGAATCCTCTCCGGTCATAAGCTATAACTCGATAACCGGCGTTTACTAAAGGTTCAATTTGATATTCCCACATTTGATGACTTAGTGGCCATCCGTGAATTAGAATTATAGGATCTCCGCTACCGTAATCAGTATAATATAGATTTATAGCTTCGCCATTTTCAGTTGAAGTTGTTCTAAGAAAGCTCATAATTTAGTTTTACACTTAAATTACAACCTCTATTCAGTGTAAATAGTTTATTCGGTATATTTAAAACAATTTTAACCTTAAGGTCTTAAGGTTTTAGATTGTTAATGGACCCTTACCCTCTCGAATAAGTACTGCTTCACCACTAGTCAAATCAATCACTGTAGAAGGTACATTATCTCCATAACCCCCATCCACGACAATATCTACCAACTTATCCCACTTCTCTAAAATAAGTTCGGGATCTGTAGTATACTCCACAACTTCATCTTCATCATAAATAGAAGTAGATATGATAGGGTTGCCCAATTCTTTTACAATTGCACGTGCAATATTATTATCTGGCACCCGAATACCCACCGTTTTCTTCTTTTTAAATGCTGACGGTAAATTGTTATTTCCCGGTAATATGAAGGTATACGGCCCAGGTAATGCACGTTTTAATATCTTAAACGTAGGCGTATCAATTTGCCTTACATATTCAGAAATATTGCTCAAATCTTCGCAAATGAATGAAAAATTTGCTTTCTGGAGCTTCACTCCTCGTAGTTGTGCGACTTTAGTAAGTGCTTTGGTACTAGTAATATCACATCCCAAACCATACACGGTATCTGTAGGATATATTATCACACCATCATTTTTGAGCACCTTAACGATGCGCTTAATCTCACGTTCGCTTGGATTGTCGTTATAAAGTTTAATAAACTCTGCCATCTTAATTATGCTTTTTCTACTTCACTTTCTAATTTCAAAACCTCAGAGCCATCCTCTTGCTTGATATAAAGTGCTTTGTTACCTTCTTCCCCATCGCGGGTAATTTCAGAACCTTCAATAGTTCTGGTTATTTTTTTAGTATAAGTTTTTTCAACTGTACCGGTTGCAGAACCGCTACCCCATTTCCATTTCACAGTACTACCTTCTCGAATCATAACTTTTTTTTTCTAAAGTTAAAGGAGTCTGTAATTATAAACCCGCACTCTAACAGAAGATTAACGAGGCTTAATAAATTAGGAATAGTTACGTAGCTTATAGAGACTATTTTTTACAAAAGCTTCCCATTTTTTCTCGGCAGCTTCATTTTGAGAATGATCTGTTTCTTTATCAAACTGTGTTTGCATCTCTCGCCGTTTAGCTTCTATAGTATTATAAATTTTCTGAATTTCAGATTTAGAGTTTTTTGTAAAACGATATTCATCAATGGCTTTTCTAAGTAAACGTGCGTGAAGTTCTGAAATATCAAAATGGGTTTGCTCGTGTGCTAAGGTATTTTCATCAATCAACTTTGGTTTATACCACGACAAATTAGGATAAAAGTTAGCTGTAATAACCGAAGCTTTCTTTACTAAAAATCCTTTACTGTCAATAGTATATCTATGGCTCAATCCAGAATTTGCCGTAGCAGAATATGGAGCTCTTCGATCTGGCACGGCTCTAAAATCTGACCACTCTAAGGGATCATTAGCGTCCCACGCAAAACGATCTGCTTTACGTTGACCGGAAAGAAATACAACTGCTAAGGCAATTAAAAATAAATGACGATACATTAGGTTTTTTGTTGTTTTTTCTTTGCTGCAGGAAATAATATATTATTTAAAATAAGCCGATATCCCGGACTTGTAGGATGCAATTCTAATTCCGTTTTAGGATCTCCCACCCTATGCTGATAATCTTCAGGATCGTGGCCGCCATAAAAAGTAAAAAAACCTTTACCCTTTATTCCGTGAATATACCGCGCTTCTCCATTCGTTTTATTTTCTCCTAAAATGAGAACGTTAGCCTTTATTTCAGACGGGTTGTACGCAGTCGTCTGACCCATAAAGCCTTTTACTAATGCAGTATGGTTTTGACATAACATCGTAGGAACAGGATCCCATTTTGCTGAAAAATTTTTTAAACTAAAATAATCTGTATCTGCATTTATTGCACGTACCGGAGTGGTATCTATACTCGAGAATTCGTACTGTACGGGAGAACGTTCCAGAGTAAAGTCTGTAAAAGCAAATGTACGTTCAAAGTTAATTAGGGATTGGTAGTCTGCATCTGATGCATCTCCATCAAACATTGGCTCGCAAATATCTACTCCTGCAGCGGCTAATGCAATATCAAAACTATCTGTAGCACTACACATAGCAAACATAAAACCCCCGCCTATCACATAATCGCTTATTTTTGAAGCAACTGCTAATTTTTCTTCGGAAACTTTTTCAAAGCCCAATTCTGTAGCAAGAGCTTCAGCGTTTTGCTTTTCTTCAATATACCATGGCGTAGCTCTGTAAGTCCCATAAAATTTGCCATACTGTCCTGTAAAATCTTCGTGATGCAAATGTAACCAGTCATATAAGATCAACTCATCTGCCAGCACTTCCTTATCGTAAATTTTAGTATATGGGATCTCTGCATACTCTAATACCATTGTTACTGCATCATCCCAAGGTGCAGAACCATCAGGAGTATAGACAGCAACCTTTGGAGCTTTTTCAAGAATAACGGCTTCCATATTTTGTGACGGACTCTCAATCTCGGCTAAAATCTGTTCTGTTTTTGAATCGCTAATAATTTCAAAAGAGATTCCGCGTATTTTACATTCTCTTCTCAAACTCTCTGAGTCAGGAAGCAAAAATGAACCGCCTCTATAATTGAGTAACCATTTCACTTTTTGATTTTGACTAAGTGACCAGTAGGTTATTCCGTATGCTTTAAGATGTTCTCTTTGACCTTCTGCATCCATTGGTATAAGTACATATGAAGCATAGCTACTTATGGAAACAAGCAAAATTGTTAGAAGGGCTATAGCGGTTTTATAGTTATATGTTTTCAATCTTTAGATTTTATAGCAATAAATATCCTATTGAAATACAACTTAGCAAATAATATGCCTACTTTAAATAAAAATAGTGTAATTCTAAAAGTTTTCCCTCTTAGAATTACACTAGATAAAACACTTAGGTTTATTTATAAACTTGCAGTAAACCCAGCCGTTACGCTATAATTTGGATTTTCTAGATTATCTATAAAAAACCAACTTGCATTTACTCCGCTGTCATTTACAACAACCTTAAGATATCCTCTTTGTGAGGCATCAAAATTTTGCAAACCATCGATTAATACGACAAGCGCCTGCTGAAAGGCTCCTAATTGCTCAGTAGATGTACCAAGATAAGTTTCAAAACCCGGCGAACTTACAGACGATGTCGCAAATTCTGTTACTACTTTTTTGCCTGCTGCATTATAAATCTCGTTATGCCAAGCATTATGGGTATCTCCTGCCAAAACCACCACATTTCTATCTTCAAAAAGAGCTAATAATTGTTCTCTTTCAGCAGCATATCCATCCCAGGCATCCAGATTATAAGGAATAAGTGTCGTTATACGTGCTCTTTCGGCAGCAGTTAACGTGGAATCATTTGCAAGTAATCGTGCTTTGAGTTGGGTTAATTGCATCAAGCTACCCTCAAATTGTGCTTGGGTAATTGCCGTCACCGTCCCTAATGCTGCTACTTCTCCGAGTATTTGTCCTAGAATCAATAGCAATTCTGCCGGCACCATCATACGTCCCATAAGCACTTGCTGCCCAATTATTTGATATTTTGAGGAACTTGAAGTCATCTGGTTTTTGAACCACGATAATTGTTGAGCTCCCAACATTGTTCTTGAAGTATCAGTAAGATCATTCTGAAATCTAATGGCGTCAATAGTGCCAGTTGCATCGACGTAGTCAAATATTTCAAGTTGTTTATCCCGACCTACCAGTCGTGTGTCTAGCATAATTAAATCTGCCAGATCCCCTATTTTAAAACTTCTGTAAATAATGCTTATATCATTTGTCATAGCAGGCATAAATTCACTATAGGCTTGCAATGCTGCTTGTTTACGCACTTCAAAACTACCTTCATCACTTTGGTGATTCTGTGCTCCGTCATTATAGGTATCGTTTGTAATTTCGTGATCATCCCACACCCCTATAAAAGGCTTTAGCTGGTGCACCAATTTAAGGTCTGCATCAGATCTGTATTGTCTGTACCTGATTCTGTAATCATCTAAGGAAACAATCTCTCGATTAGGCTCCGGAACGCGGTTTAGAGCTACTGTATTTTCATTAGTTCCGTATTGATCTGGAGCATACTCATAAATATAATCTCCTAAGTGAATGACAATATCCACATCTGAGTTAGCAACTTCCTTATAAACATTAAATAGACCTGCAGGATAATTAGCGCAAGAAACCACCGCAAAAGAAACTGCTTCATTTCCTGTCGCCGCTAATGTAATTGTTTGACCTACCGGAGAAACCGTTACATCTTCAGAATTTATAAACCGATAGAATAATTTTAGAGATGGTTCAAGATCTTTAACTTCAATAGCAGCAGTAAAGTCACGAGATTGATCAACTACTACTTCACCTTCACGTAGTATAGCGTCAAAATTAGAATCTAAACTTAATTGCCAGATAATACTAGCCGAAGGAGCTGTAGTTGCGTAGCGTGTCCAAATAATTACCTGATTTGCTGTAGGGTCAAAACTTGCGACTCCCCAATCAAAATTTTCGGTCTTAAGATTTTCAGGAATTTTAATGGATGCCGGCAAATCATCCTCAGAACAACTTATAAAATTAGGTACCAGAATTACTCCACCTGTAGCAAGTAAAGTATTTTTTAGAAACGCGCGTCTCTTTAGATTTGAATTCATGCTATCATTTGTTTTAGATATACAGAATTACCTATAATATTCAAATCAAATTTTTCCAATGTATTAACCTAATTTTATCAAATAACACCGAAAACAAAAAAAAGGAAGCCGTTAGGGCTTCCTTTTTTACTATAACGTAAAGTTCACTTTAATTAAAAAGGAACCTCATCTTCCCCATTGCGATCAAACCCACCATCATTCATAGAACTACCAAATGCCTGATCGGGCGTAGGCGTTGGAAATGACTCTGGTCTAAAGGTATCATCATTGGCCGCTGCATTTTGGTTCATAGCAGACTCAAATTGATAAGGTGTATTGAAGTCATCGAGGTTATCAAATTTACCTAAATGCCCAATAAACTTAAGACGTATATTTTCTAAACCACCATTACGGTGTTTTGCAATAATAAATTCGGCCTGACCATCGGTAGGGCTGCGCTCTTCATCATCCCACTCATCAATCTTATAGTATTCTGGACGATAAATAAATGATACAATATCTGCATCCTGCTCAATTGCTCCAGATTCCCTAAGGTCAGAAAGCAAGGGTCTTTTACTACCACCACGTGTTTCTACAGCTCTCGAAAGCTGAGACAGTGCAATTACTGGCACCATTAACTCTTTTGCAAGCGCCTTTAAGTTACGTGAGATCATAGATATCTCTTGTTCCCGGTTTCCATTCTTTTGACTACCTCCTGCAGTCATCAACTGCAAATAATCAATTATAATCATTTTGATACCGTGCTGCGAAGCCAGACGACGAGCTTTTGCACGCAAGTCAAATATAGATAGTGATGGTGTATCATCTATAAACAAGGGTGCTTTCTCAAGGCTTTTAACCTTAACATTTAATTGCTCCCACTCGTGTTTTTCTAATTTTCCAGTACGTAGCTTTTCTGAAGAAAGACCAGTTTCTGAAGAAATAAGACGGGTAATTAACTGAACAGATGCCATCTCAAGTGAGAAAAACGCAACGGGAATTCCTTGTCCTACGGCAATATTACGAGCCATAGATAAGGTAAGAGCCGTTTTACCCATACCTGGACGAGCAGCAACAATAATTAAATCACTAGGTTGCCAGCCCGAAGTTAATTTATCAAGACGGTCAAAACCTGATGGAACACCAGACAGACCCTCTTTATTAGAAATCTCTTCAATTTTCTTTTTAGCTTGTATTACAAGACTTTGAGCAGTTTCTGAGGAACGCTTAATATTTCCTTGTGTTACTTCATACAACTTGCTTTCTGCAGTGTCTAATAAATCAAAAACATCTGTAGTCTCATCGTAAGCCTCCTCAATAATCTCGTTAGAAATTTTGATAAGACTACGCTGTATATACTTCTGTAGTATGATACGTGCGTGATACTCAATATGTGCCGATGAAGATACCTTTTGTGTAAGTTGTATAAGATAATAATCACCGCCTGCCTGATCTAACTTGGCCATTTTCTTTAACTGCTCTGAAACAGTTAATAAGTCAATAGGCTCCCCGTTTTCAAACAATGCACGTATTGCATCGTAAATGTGGTGATGGGCCTCTTTGTAGAAAACTTCGGGGGTAAGAATATCTATAATCTCATCAACACCCTTTTTATCAATCATCATCGCCCCTAGAACAACTTGCTCTAAATCAATAGCTTGCGGGGGTATTTTGCCACGTTCAAGCGATATTACTTCTTTTGAAGGATTAACGTAATTGGGTTTTGTTTTTACTTGTTCCATTAGAGCAAATGTAAAGAATGTGTTAAGGGCAGCTTAATTTTCTACTCTTCGGTTATTCACTGGTCGTTAACAATTTACCTGTGAACAACTTTATTTTTTTGTTGATAAGCATAAAAAAAACCGGAACTTAAGGTTCCGGAATTTAAGTGCAAGTGATGTTTAAAAGGTTATCCCTTAAACACACCCATATTTGAATATTTATCCATTCGTTTTTCAACCAATTCTGATGCTGATAAGTTTTTTAAATCCTTATAAGTACTTAGAATTGTGCTTTTGACAGTTGCAAAAGTTTCATCACGCTGAGTATGAGCACCACCCAATGGTTCTTTGATAATAGAATCGATTACTTTAAGGCGTTTTGCATCGCTTGCAGTTAGTTTTAACGCTTCTGCAGCAATTTCCTTATACTCCCAACTTCTCCAAAGAATTGATGAACAGTTTTCTGGAGATATTACAGAATACCAAGAGTTCTCCAGCATCATCACCTTATCACCTACTCCAATACCTAACGCTCCACCACTGGCACCTTCACCTATTACTATAACTATAACAGGCACCTTAAGGCGCATCATCTCAAGTATGTTACGTGCAATCGCTTCTCCTTGACCACGTTCTTCTGCTTCCAAACCTGGATATGCTCCCGGCGTATCAATAAACGAAACCACAGGAATACCAAATTTTTCAGCACTCTTCATAAGACGCAGCGCTTTACGGTATCCTTCAGGGTTAGCCATACCAAAATTACGGTACTGTCTGGTTTTTGTATTATAACCCTTTTGCTGACCTATAAGCATAAAACTCTGGTCACCTATTTTACCCAGTCCACCTATCATTGCCTTATCGTCCTTTACCGTACGATCACCATGCAATTCTAGAAACGAAGTTCCGCAAAGTGCTTTTATGTAATCTAAAGTATACGGTCTGTTAGGATGACGAGACAGCTGAACACGTTGCCAGGCTGTAAGATTTTTATAAATATCTTTTTTTGTCTCAGCAAGCTTCTTCTCAATCTGCTTGCAGGTATTAGTGACATCTACGTCACTCTCTTCACCAATTAAAGAACATTTTTGAAGCTGTTCTTCAAGCTCTTTAATAGGTTGTTCAAAATCTAAATATTCCATTAGGGGAAAATTTGAGTTAGCTCACAAATATAATGGTTTTAGAAACCTTTTGCCAAAGTCTCAACCATTTTAAATGTTAAGGTCACTTTATTATTTTACTTGTTTTTTTAATTGTCGGGCTGTACGCCACTTACGCTGACTTTTTAGAATGCCGTTACCAATAACAGTTAGCAAAATTAAAACTGCACCGTAATAAAATCCGGTATTCATTTCTTCTGTATCACCCAGAATCACATAGGCAAGTATAATGCCATATACAGGCTCCATATTAGTCGTAAGCATTACGGTATATGGAGACAAATATTTCATCACTTTTATAGCAGCAATAAATGCATATGCCGTACAAATCGTGGCTAAGATTAAAATATAAATCCAGTCTGCCTGATTTAAATAAAAAAATTGCGCATCAAAACGAGCCGTTACTGCTAGAAATACGGTTATAAATAGTGCGCCGGTAAGCAATTCATAAAATGAAATCATAACCGGATGATGCTGCTGTACAAACTTTCCATTTATCAATGTGAAAATTGCAGATAGTAAAGCCGAAATTAAGGCGACAATTATTCCTTCAGTATATCGGGTTTCTACTTCAAATATGAGATACAGTCCCGCTATTACAAATAAACCAAAAACAATCTCGTACCAGATTACTTTCCGCTTATAAAATATAGGTTCTAGTATGCTTGTAAAAAATGCACCTGTACTTAGCATAGCCAGAGTGATTGAAACATTAGCCAATTTAATTGCTCCAAAAAATGTAAGCCAGTGAAGGGCAATAATTATACCCGCTCCAGCCAACTTTAATCGTGTAGATTTACTTGCTTCTAGCGGAATCTTTTTGTAACGTATATAAATATAGATAAACAGTGAAGCAATTAACATGCGGTACCACACCAGTGCTACCGTGTCTATACTTATAAGTGCGCCTAAGACTGCGGTAAACCCCCAAATAAAAACTATAAAATGAAAATGGAGGTAGCTTTTTAAACTATCGTTTTGCATTGTTGAGCAGATATATTGCTAAAATCCCAAAAAGAACGTTAGGTAACCAAACGGCAACTAACGGTGAAAAATCTGATTGTTCTGATATTGTTCCAAAAACTTTATCAAAAAATATGAATATAAAAGCGAGAGAGATACCAAGCGCTAGATTAATTCCCATACCTCCTCTTCGTTTCATAGAGGAAACCGCAACCGCAATTATAGTTAAAATATAGGCACTTACAGGTAAACTGAAACGTTTATATAGCGTCACCTCATATCTATTTATTGATGAGGAACCTCTAGCCTTTTCTTTAGCTATAAATTCTCGCAATTTTGGAGTAGTAAGCGTTTCTGCAATATATTCTAGTGGTGTAAGATCTTCTAAATCAAAGGCGAATAAAGTGTCTAATTTAGTCTGACTAATTAAAATATCACCTTCCTCTCCTATGATTCGTTTTTTATACCCATTTAATCGGTATAGGGTGTCTTCAGGGCGGTACACAATGCTCCGCGCCTGAATTTTGTACTTTAACGTATTATCCTCAAAATGTTCTAGTGTAAAATTCTGTCCCATCTTACTTGAAGGAGTAAACCGGCTTACGTAAATAAAATCATTATCGTTAATCTGTCTATACACATTACGCGTTTCCCTATCTGCTTTATTATTCTTTAAATACTCATAAGAAAACTCATTAAACCCTCTACTTGCTGCCGGAGCGAGATAGGTTCCTAAAATATAGGCTCCTACACAAACCAGAGTTGCACCAATGAGATAAGGACGTAAAAATCTATAAAAAGAAACACCAGAGCTTAAAAATGCAATAACCTCGGTGTTATTGGCAAGCTTTGAAGTAAACCAAATGACCGAAAGAAATAAAAACAACGGAAAAAGCAGGTTAGCAAAATAAACTGTAAAGTTTAAGTAGTACAATACTACCTCTAAGAAAGGCACCTCATTAGCCAGCATCTTGTCTATTTTTTCAGCAAGATTTACTGTTATCCCTATCGGAATAAACAATACAAGCATCATCGTAAATGTACCCAGATAACGCTTAAGAATGTACCAGTCCAGAATTTTCATCTACAACCTTTTGTCCATTTGTTTAACCATTTTTTCTTTCCAGCTATAAAAATCTCCTGCTATAATATGTTTACGTGCTTCCCGCACCAGCCACATATAGAAACCAAGATTGTGTATAGTTCCTATTTGTCTTCCTAATATTTCATTTACACTAAATAAATGACGCACATACGCTTTTGAATATGCATTATCTACCCAAGTGGTGCCATCTGGATCAAGGGGAGAAAAGTCTGCCTCCCATTTTTTGTTTTTAATATTTATGCTTCCGTGCTGTGTGAAGAGTGTTCCGTTTCTTCCATTACGAGTAGGCATTACGCAGTCAAACATATCTATACCTAACGCAATATTCTCTAAAATATTTATAGGCGTGCCCACACCCATTAGATAACGTGGCTTTTCTTTAGGAAGGATGGCGGTAACAATTTCTGTCATTGCATACATCTCCTCTGCAGGTTCTCCCACAGAAAGACCACCAATGGCATTACCCACAGCCCCAGAATTTGCAATATATTCTGCAGACTGCTGTCTTAAATCTTTATATGTACTACCTTGAACAATAGGAAAAAATGCCTGATCGTAACCATATTTAACCGGCGTTTTATCAAGATGATTTATACAACGATCTAACCAGCGATGAGTCATATGCATAGATCGTTTTGCATAATTGTAGTCACAAGGATAAGGCGTGCATTCATCAAAAGCCATAATAATATCTGCACCTATACTACGCTGAATTTCCATCACACGTTCTGGAGTAAATAAATGTACAGAGCCATCTATATGGGACTTAAACTTTACTCCTTCTTCTTTAATTTTTCGGTTTGCAGAAAGTGAATAAACCTGGTAACCTCCACTATCTGTTAGGATATTTCGGTCCCAATTCATAAACTTATGTAAACCTCCTGCTTTTTCTAAGATATCAATTTGAGGTCTTAGATAAAGATGATAGGTGTTCCCTAATATAATATCTGGGTTTATATCTTCTTTAAGTTCACGTTGATGCACCCCTTTTACAGTACCCACAGTTCCTACGGGCATAAATATGGGTGTTTCTATAGTTCCGTGATTTGTGGTGATTGTTCCTGCGCGCGCCTGACTGCCTGCGTCAGTATTAAGAAGATTAAATTGCATAATATATTTTAGAAGGGGCAAAGATAAAACTATTTAGCAGATACAGGGTCTAACCCAAATAGGATAATGACAAATGTGCAATGATAATCCCAATCTTCTTAAATTATCTTAAAAGCTTAGTAATATATAGGTTATTGATTGTAATCCCTATTCAAAAACGGTATTTTTGAAATTCAATTTTAACTCAATAAAAATGCCAAACACAAAACAATTAGAGGATTTTGTTTCTCAGGTAAGAAGAGACATCGTAAGGCAAGTACATGGAGTGAATTCTGGTCATCCGGGAGGATCTTTAGGTTGTGCAGAATTTTTTGTCGCCTTATATCAGGAAGTAATGAAGCGAAAAGATGGCTTTGATATGGATGGCAAAGATGAGGATTTATTTTTCTTATCTAATGGTCATATCTCACCCGTATTTTATAGCGTTTTGGCTAGATCAGGATATTTTCCTGTAGCTGAATTAAATACATATAGAAAAATTGATTCACGTGTACAAGGCCACCCTACTACACATGAAGGGTTACCAGGAATACGTATAGCATCTGGATCACTAGGCCAAGGTATGAGTGTAGCACTAGGTGCAGCTCAAACTAAAAAACTCAATGGAGATCCTAACTTAGTTTATTCATTACACGGTGATGGGGAATTGCAAGAAGGTCAAAACTGGGAAGCAATCATGTATGCATCTGCAAATAACATTGACAACCTTATTTCTACAGTAGATTTAAATGGACAGCAGATTGACGGAACTACAGATCACGTTCTTAATATGGGCAGCATTAGAGCAAAATTTGAAGCTTTTGGCTGGGAAGTTCTAGATGTTGAGAAAGGAAATGATATGAATGCGGTTCTTGCTGGTTTAAAAGAAGCAAAATCATTAACTGGTAAAGGGAAACCCGTTTGTATTTTACTACATACGATTATGGGTAATGGTGTTGATTTTATGATGGGAACTCACGCGTGGCATGGTAAAGCACCAAATGATGAGCAACTAGAATCTGCTTTAACTCAAAATCCTGAAACGTTAGGTGATTATTAATCGATAGCCTTAGCAGTTTCTAACACTTTAAAAATACATTCATGAAAAAATATATAAACTCAGGAAATATAGATACCCGTTCAGGTTTTGGAGCTGGTATGGATGAACTAGGAAAGACACATGAGAATGTAGTCGCTCTTTGTGCAGACCTTACAGGTTCATTAAAATTAAACGATTTTGAAAAAAATCATCCAGAACGTTTTTTCCAAACTGGTATAGCAGAAGCTAATATGATGGGTATGGCCGCAGGTATGACCATAGGAGGTAAAATACCGTATGCTACAACATTTGCAAATTTTGCGACAGGCCGCGTTTACGATCAAATACGTCAAAGTATTGCTTACTCAAATAAAAACGTGAAAATATGTGCATCTCACGCAGGTCTTACACTTGGTGAAGATGGTGCTACGCATCAAATCTTAGAAGATCTTGGATTGATGAAAATGTTACCAGGTATGACCGTAATTAACACGTGTGATTACAACCAAACAAAAGCGGCCACTATCGCAATTGCAGATCACGATGGTCCTGTTTACTTACGTTTTGGGCGTCCTAGCGTAGCAAATTTCACAGAGAAAGACGGAAAATTTGAAATAGGCAAAGCGGTACATTTGCTTGAAGGTTCTGATGTGACTATCGTGGCTACCGGACACTTAGTTTGGGAAGCTATTAAAGCTGCTGAAGAATTAAATGAAAATGGAATTAGCGCAGAGGTAATTAATATTCACACTATTAAACCTCTTGATGATGAAGCAATACTTAATTCTGTGAAGAAAACAAGATGTATTGTTACTTGTGAAGAGCATAATTATTTAGGTGGTTTAGGTGAAAGCGTTGCACGCGTACTTGCTACTAATGACCCTGCTCCTCAAGAATTTGTAGCAACTCAAGATACTTTTGGTGAAAGTGGAACTCCAGCCGAGTTAATGGAAAAATATGGCTTAAATACTAAATCTATTGTTGCAGCCGTTAACAAGGTACTAACTAGAAAGTAAATATTACAGGTATAATTCCTGAGAATGTTTGCTTCTATTAACCAAAATTAGAAGGTCTTTAGCTAGACCAAAATTAATTTTAACTGCTCAACGTAAGAGCACAAAATAACCGATATGAAGAATTTATTTTTAGGAGTTTTATTTTTAGCTGCCGGTGCGGTAAGCGCACAATCAGATCCGGGATTTGGTATTAAAGGTGGTCTTAACTATGGTGGTACAGGAGACATAAGTGACTCTGCAAGTAATGCATATGACGACCCAAGTAGCGATATAGGTTATCACGTGGGAGTATTTGCCCGTACAGGTGAGAGATTGTTCTTTAGACCAGAATTAGTATATACTAAATTAAATACCACTTATGAAGATTCTGATTTCAGTATGCAAAAATTGGATGCTCCTCTATTAATTGGATATGAAGTAATAGGACCCCTAAATATTTTTGCAGGTCCATCGTTGCAGTATATTTTAGATACAGACTACGACGGCCTAGCATTAGGAGATGTAAAAAATGATTTTACAGTTGGTCTTAATTTTGGTGCAGGAGTAGCTCTAGGTAAATTGGGAATTGATCTACGATACGAAAGAGGTTTTGGAGATAATGAAGCAGAATTTTTAGATTCTCGAGGCATTATTACAGATGGTTCTCGTATAGATACAAGACCAGACCAATTAATCTTAAGCGTTTCACTTAACCTATAATTATATACTCTAAGATTGAAAATAAAAAACTCGCCAGAGTTATCTGGCGGGTTTTTTTTTATAGTTAAAAATATAGATGAATTAGTTTACATCTGGATCTAAATAATCTGGAGTACCATCATTATTAGAGTCAGTGTATGTTACTGTTCCATCTGCATTAATGACAATTTCATCACGCGTAAGCGTACCATCACCGTCATCATCTGTATCTAGGAAATCAGGAATATTATCTCCATCTGTATCATCTGCTAATTCATTCAAGAATTTGTTTCCGTTAATATCTTCTTTCCAGTTAGGAACACCATCATTATCATCATCTGTATCTGCAACCGCTCGATACAAATCAAAAGTAAATACCAGATCTGAATACGAACTAAAACCACTACCAGAGCTATTAAAGTAGCCCAAACCACTCGGGATAAACACTGCTCCTATACCATAATCATTACCAAAAGTAACAGAACCGTCTGCGTTTTCAGTAGCCATTGTACCTGCCTTTAAGTTGCTTAATCCATTTGCAAAACCAAATACAACCTGAGTAAGGTCAAACCAAACTGGCGTAGTCGAGCTATCAAATTTTGCACCACCTACTACACTGCCTTGATAATTAACGTAGGTAGAATCTGCAAAGGTGGGCTGGATCCCTGCACCCTGTCTTGCTATAAGACTATATAAAGTATATTCTGTTTCTTGATATGTAAATTTCTCTTCAATTACCTGCGATAACAATGGAGTTTTATCTGAATTGTCTCCACTAATCGTGTCAAAAACTATTTTATAATCAAAGCCTTCATCTTCCGCTTCAAATTCTTCATAATTATAAAAGTGCGTTGACAGGTAGGCTTTTAAATTTGCCTGACTCTCTAGTTCTACTTCACCACGATCTCTGGGTGGAGTAACCTCTACAGAATCATCATCATTACTACAAGAAGCAAGAATTAAAAGGCTGAAAACAGCCATAAACACATTTTTAATCATTTTCATCATATTCCTTTTAGGTCGCGCAAGATACAATTTTGCGCTATTTTTGTGTTATTAAAAACGAGCTTTAAAGCAATTGATTATGCGAGTTGATAAATATTTGTGGTGTGTACGGTACTTTAAATCACGTTCTATTGCCACAAATGCCTGCAAAAAAGGGCAAGTAAAAATGAATGATGTTTCGGTAAAACCCTCTAGAGAGGTGTTTCCTTCTGATACAATACAGGTAAGAAAAAATCAAGTAGATTATATTCTTGAGGTTATTGAGCATCCGCCCAGCCGCGTTGGAGCAAAATTAGTAGGATTATATGTTATAGATAAAACCCCTGCTGAAAATTTAGAGAAACTAGACTTACTTAATTATTCTAAGGATTACTATCGCAAAAAAGGTACGGGACGTCCTACAAAAAAAGACCGTCGCGATCTAGATGATTTTCACGATACCGATGACTTTTTTGAAGATGTTGAATAAAAATTATTGGGAATCCAGATATAATGAATCTAATACGGGATGGGATATAGGTTATGCATCTACCCCATTAACGGCTTATTTTGATCAATTATCAAACAAAAATCTAGAAATCTTAATTCCGGGGGCGGGATTTGGACACGAAGCATTGTATCTGGCAGACAAAGGCATTAAGAATATAACTGTTTTAGATATATCATCAATTCCCTTATCAAAAATCAAAAACAGTTTACCTGACCCTGCATTAGTAACTTGTATAGAGGAAGATTTCTTTCAGCATACTCAAAAATACGACCTTATTATAGAGCAAACTTTCTTTTGTGCTCTTGATCCACAACTGCGATCTAGCTATGCATCCCATATGCATAAATTATTAAAACCAGGTGGAAAGCTTGCCGGTGTGTTATTTAATTTTCCACTAAATGAACAGGGGCCACCCTATGGCGGAAGTTATTCTGAGTATCAAAATCTCTTTTCTGAATATTTCAGTATTAAAACCCTTGAGCCTTGTTATAATTCTATAAAACCACGTCAGGGAAACGAACTCTTTTTTATATTTGAAAGTAAATAGCAACCTGCTTATATACGCTTATGAAAACTACTATACAGACCATTCTCAATCACGAAGATATTCAGAATAAAATACGACGTATTGCTTATCAAATTTATGAGAGTAATGTTTCTGAAAATGAAATTATTCTGGCCGGTGTTGCGCTTAATGGGTATGTAATTGCAGAACGTTTAAAAGTAATATTAGAAGATGTCTCTGATATAAAATGTACTTTATGCAAGGTGACAATGAATAAAACTGCACCCTTGGGTACGGTAGAAACCTCTCTTGATGCTAAAAATTATCAAGATAAATCGCTAATACTTATTGATGATGTTTTAAATTCTGGAACCACGTTAATTTATGGAGTAAAACATTTTCTAGAGGTACCGCTTAAGCAATTTAAAACGGCAGTACTTGTAAATCGCAATCACAAAAAATATCCGGTAAAAGCAGATTATAAAGGTATTTCCTTAAGCACCTCATTGCAAGAGCGCGTTAAGGTGCGCTTTAAACCCGGAAAAGATTCTGCTATTCTAGAATAGCGTATTATTTAATTCGTCAATTAGCTCCGGCACCGTTTTTGAATTTACTAAAATCTTCACTTCTGCCTGATTGTAGTAGTAGCTACGTTCAAAAAGATGCTTGCGCACAAACTCCTCTAATTTCTCTCTAGTTTCTTGATGTTTTAAAACAGGACGCTGCTCTCGCTCTGTCCATAAACGCTGGGTAAGCTCAGGAACACCTACGTTTATATAAACAGAAGTTCCATCAGCTTTTTTTATTCTCTCCATTGCATCACCATAACAAGGAGTGCCACCGCCCAGACTTATAATCGTATTAGGGTAACCTGTAAGTAATAAGTCAAGATAAGTAGATTCACGTTTTCTAAAATAGATTTCTCCCTTCTCTTCAAATATATCTTTAATTTTTTTTCCTTCCTTTTGCTCCAGGTAGTCATCAAAATCGATAAAATTCATATTTTGCTCTTGAGCTAAAATCCTCCCTAAGGTTGATTTTCCCGATCCCATATAGCCTATTAAATATATTTTCATCTTTAAAATTACTGATTTTCAGAAGCCTAACAGCTGTCTGTATTTTTTATTCAAATTTATCACAAAAAGACTTGCAAAGATTAATAAAATGGGTGTATATTTGCAGCCGCATTTAAGGAAAGACTTGGTAGCTCAGTTGGCAGAGCATCTCCCTTTTAAGGAGAGGGTCCTGGGTTCGAGCCCCAGCCAAGTCACTAACATAAAACCAGATCTCAACATCTGGTTTTATTTTTTAAAAATGTTGATTTTGATTAAAATCTGAGTTGTAAAAGACTTGGTAGCTCAGTTGGCAGAGCATCTCCCTTTTAAGGAGAGGGTCCTGGGTTCGAGCCCCAGCCAAGTCACTAATGGAAACCAGATCTTAGGATCTGGTTTTTTTTATTACTTTAGATTTATACCCGGATGCTGGAATTGGTAGACAGGCACGGTTGAGGGCCGTGTGTACTACGTACGTGTGGGTTCAAGTCCCATTCCGGGTACTAAAACACCTGATAACTAACTGTTATTCAGGTGTTTTTTTGTTTCATCTAGTTAACATCTAGTTAACTATTTTCATTTTACTTCTCTTCAACCCTGTATTTGAAAAATCAACAATACTTAATGACCCAAATGCAAAAGATTTTTCGTAAAATGTACTTATGAAAAAAAAGCTCTAAACACAGGCATTAATTCATTTGATTTGAATTTTACGAAAAGCTAAACGAATGGACTATCGGAAAAACGTTTGAATAAAGAATAACTAATAATTGTTTTGTGTTTATTTATAAATATCAAAAAAAATCAATCTTTTCATTTTAAAAAAATAAAGTAAAAAAATTAAACGTGACCCTGTCGCGATTCAAACCATTAGTTGTGCGCGATCCTTCAACATAGTAAGCAGGTAAAAAGTCAAAAATTAGCAGGACCAACACTCGGGACCATACCCCGTGGGTCAAATATTCGCGTTTTCGATCTGCCCAGGCGTCTCGTGATTATTGTATTCCATCCCGATAGCACGATTATAAACAACATTTACGTAATTATGTTAGGTCGATCTTTTTTAAGGTATTATATTAGAAAAATAAACCTTATTGATTTGAAATTCAAAACTTTAAAATGGATAGTTTCCTTACCTCTATCTTTAGCTATAGCATACTTATTGAAAGAGGCACTTTTTTTAGTATTTGATTCACAAAATTTTTCTAGCAGTTTCTTTGTTTGGCTTTTTACTAGTTTTATTTTTATGATAACCCTTGTTTCTGTAGCACCGCATCACAAAAGTAAATGTGTGAAATATTCATTTTATATTATTCTATTTTATTCCCTTGGGTTCATGCTATTACTATTTTCAATTTGGGAATTTAACGGTTCATTCAATACTGTTCATTTTTCAATTTCTTTAGGTTGCGCTGCAGGTTCTACTTTAACATTCCTTTTATTGAGAAATGAATATATTGATAATGATTATTCTCCTAAACTTATAGAATCCGATCAAAATTTCTTTTTTGATATACTACCAATTAATAAACAACAGGAATTAAAAGATCAGGCGCAGCGTGAGTTAATGGCAGAATATGAGGCGCAAGGTGTAGAAGAATATGAAATAAGCGATAGCGTGGTAAACGCTAGGGCTATATTTATTTTTGAGAATAGGGAAATGATTGATCAGGATACATTAAAAGAAATGAAATACGAACCTCAGAAGAAGAAGCTTACGGAAGTAGAGACAGCCGAAGCAATGCAGCGAATAGCCAAACGAATGAAGGAAGATCCCGAGTTCAAGAAGAAAGTGGAGAAGATGGTAGCGGACAAGAAAAATTCAACTAACCTTTAAAAATTACTTTATGAGGTCAATTTTAATGCTGTTGCTTTTATTCTTAGCATCAAATAATTCATTTTCTCAAAATTATGCAATTCCCCTTGGCACAGATAAATATTTGACTTGTGATGAATTGGAAACCTTAATCGTGAAAAAGTGTGAACTTAAATACGGTTGGGATGATTATGAGTTAAAATCAAGTTTTCTTGAAAAAATAAAACTGTACAGTAGACATACAAGTAATTTTGCTTTAGTGAAGATGAAAGACAACGATAGCTATTATGTTTATTGCAATATCTCAAATGACAACTTTGAACTTTTTAGAGTATTTATAGAAACTGGGCATAACTCTGGAAAACTATTCAATGAATATATTTCACCCAACAAATGCGATTGTAAGTAAATAAGAAACTTCGGTTAACTATCGATAATTATGAAAAAGAAAGAACTTCATCCACTAGTGTACAAAGTAGGTAAGCTTATCAAACAACACAGAGAAGAACAGAATATGACTCAAACGGACCTCAGCAAATTAAGCGGTGTAGAGAAGTCGAGCATAAGCCGAATTGAAAGCGGTGAATATTTGGAATTTCAATTAAAAACAATCGTGAAATTATTTGTTGCTCTTAAGATACCATTTGCTACATTGGATGATTTGTAAATGTTTAATTTCTAACACTTGTTTTTTTAATCAAAAAAACCCTAGACTAATTGCCTTAGGTCTTTTTATTAAAACACATTCTTCTTTAAGAAATCCTAACTCACCCCTTTAAATAAGTACAACTAAGAGACATTTGATCTGTGATGAAATTAATAACTAAATATAAGCGCTAGAATTATAAAAGGATTTCAAAAGTACTTTACTATGAAATGCTGATTGCGGTATTTGTTCTGTTGCTAACGCTCGGACGTGTGTATAATCAAAGATGAGTTTAAGCCTTTGATTATTTTGAATACTGTGTTGAGGTGAACCCCATCTATTTTACCCTTTTCAAGTCGGTTAATAACACTTCTTTCAACCTTTGTCGCATATGCTACCTGAGCTTGGGTTAATTGATATTTGAGCCTTGACTCTTTTACAAATGCTCCTAAATCTTGAATGCTTTCTAATTTCATAACAGTGATTTTTCACGACCATTACACGACCTATAATAAGAGATTTTGTAATTGTGATTTATTATTGAAAAATTCCTTCATATTTTTTTTCAAAACAACACGACCTATAAAAAGATATTATAGTAATAACTTATAGAAAGACATTATAATAATGAATTGTAGAAATAAATTATAAACTGTGTTGAAATTTTATTTCAACTGAGTTATATTTTAAAAATCTATATTTTTCAATCTTTCTAAAGCTTTAAGCCGGGCCATTTCCGTATCGTTCTTAAGCTTCTTTGCCTGGTAGGATTTACGTTTTTTTTCAGCGTTAAATACCAAATCATCCAAGTCCAATTTAAAACTCACATAAAACCCCCTGGTATATTTTGAATAGGTTTTTAAATTCCAATTTAAAGACAATTCTGTTTTAATTTTTTTCGCCTGATATTCATTGTGAAAATCCTGTATCTCTTTAGAAAGCTTTTCTTTAGGCATTTTTGAAGTCTTTCCATCCATTCTAGAAAACCAATTATCATTTGTGGTTTTACAATATGCTTTATCCATTAAAATACTCCTAATTGCTAAATACCCTAAAAGACAACGTTTCTGAAAAATTGATTTGTGATTTTTATAGTAGTCAAACAGCATATTTACGTCAATGCCAACCATCGGGCTACCATCGCCTAATGAATCATATAAAGCCTCGCCATTTTTAATAGAGGTTTTAACATTGCCAAATGATATTCTGAAATACTTTGCACTAGAAACAAATGCTTCTTCCTCATTACCAAACTCAAGATTTTCAACTGAATGAGCATAAACAGAATAGTTCATAATATCACCTAAAACCCCCTTACTATCAAGCAAAAAACCGCCTAGCATCTGAATAGGGAAATTAAGGTATCTTATTTGACTGCTTTTTTTGCTCATTTCTGCGCTTCTTATAGGTTATATCCTAATTCGGTTAATGCTTCTACAATCTTATCCAGATAGTATGCCGGT
Source organism: Leeuwenhoekiella aequorea (assembly GCF_004104375.1). Lineage (GTDB taxonomy): Bacteria > Bacteroidota > Bacteroidia > Flavobacteriales > Flavobacteriaceae > Leeuwenhoekiella > Leeuwenhoekiella aequorea. Next base: position 12,946 of record NZ_QOVM01000006.1, on the reverse strand, counting down.
GTTTCTCCATCAGCAATATCGTACTTGTAGTTGAACTCATTGCGATCACTTAATCCATTTGCTCCTGCGTAATTTCCTGTACCTAATTGAATAGCACTTACAAAATCTTTGAAGCTGGTTCCGCTTGCAGGATCTACCTGAAAGATAACCCCTCTATAATAGTTATTCGGGAATGAATTTAATCTTCCTCTCAAAGTTGCTAAATCAGTATCGTAAGGCGCTGTACTAGCTTCTGTAGGGTCAAAAGTTCCATCGGTATAAATAGGGCTGGCTTCATCTTGAAATACCATTACAATTACATTACCTTCTGGTGTGGTACCAAACATATTTAGAGCTGCTAAAGTCTGTTCGTTTACTTCTGGGTATTGATCTCCTGTTCCCCAAGGGATAACTTCCACGCTTGCATCATACAAAGCTGAGTCATTACCATAAAGCGGCAATAACCGGTCCTTAAGAATGGTGTCTTTCATTGTTTCCAATGGCGCTAAAGTTCCGTCCATTGATCCTGAACCATCAAAAGCAAATATGATTTTGGTATCAGCATTAATCGCCAATTCATTATCCCTATAATCCCAAATCATATACAGGTTTTCATCGCCATTAGGTCTGTTAAATGGGAAACTTGCCTGATCAATAAAGTTGGTTAATGAAATCTGAGTATTTGTAGTATCAATAAATGTAGCCTCAGCAAGTATCGTTGCTATGTCTGCATCAGTATAATTGTTGCTGCTTATTAAATACCCTAGCTTATTCTCGCGATCTACTTTAAAACTTCCAGTATTGGCACCGTCTTTATAAGCCTGGATATTCACATTGGTTCCTCGCTTAGGATATTTGGCAGTTCCTTCAAGGCCTTCTTCAATAACAAACTTGCTTACTTCAGAATTTTCAAATAAATGTTCCTCGCTAAAGAATGAACTTGCTCCCCATCGATAACGGTTTATCATTGTTCGGCCTAAATCGGATTCATCAGCAAGTACTATACTGATTACTTTCATAGGTATTCCGGTAGGGCAGGTATGCGCAGCTTGTATTGTCGCAGCAGAACTTACCGGTGTAATCGTAATTACAATTTGAGTATCTTCTAAATCGGTACGCGGTATTGTTAAAGCTGCGAGGCCGGTCACTCCATTGGCAGTATATGGGATTCCGGCGTAGGTCGCAACAATGTTTACTTCTCCTTCTGAAACGTTGAAGTTTAAAACGGTATCACCTAACAAGTAATTGATATTTAAAATGTAAGTGAATGGCTCTGTTATGGTTTTCTGAATAATATTACCACAATACGCATTTAAGGTACGTGCAACTTCATCTTCTATGGTTAAGGTGTACTTTTTAAAATACGGGTCATAACCTCCTATCTTTCTTGAAGTAGGGTTTTGAATAAACAGGTTCCTAAAATGAGAAACCATACCGTAATTTATTTCGGTAGTTCCATCAATAGATAATCGTACCGGTGTACCTCTACGTGCATTCACCCAATACACACGGTTACCATCTATTGCAACACTCTCTGGATTATTACCTATGCCATTATGACCGGCATAGGGCATGTATTGCCCTAGAATTTCAGAAATTCTCTTTAATGCCATTTCTCCGTTGGCCGTTGCTAAAAGGTCTTTACCAAACAATACATATCCGGCTTTTTCTTCTTGAAGTACCAGAATATCACCTTCGCGGTTAATGGTTTTTTGAATACTACCATAATGCTTGTCGAGCTCCTTGAAATTAGCCAGACTCAAATTAAACTCATTTAAGCCGTTAATATTTGTGCTTTCGATATAAGCCTTACCGTAAGTCATATCTGCGAACCTGCGTACTGCACGGTATTCCTCAACGCTTGTAGCGGAAGGTCTTGTGTCTATGCTTAGATAGTTTGTATTGAACTCGTCACGTACCCGGTAACTTTCAATGCCGTTGCCCTGAGTATAGCAATTGAAAAAGTCCATTTCTATAATTGCAGGATCTCCATTGTCAAAATATTGGTCTTGGGTATTTCCCGTATGATTGCCGTTTATAATATCAAAGCATTGGGCAGTTTCAAAAAAGGCGTTTGTATCAGCTTGTTTTGGTAGCGTTTCAAAGGCGTATACGCCGCTACCGGTACGTACTATAATTTTTGCACTTACTCGGCCTCTGCGGTTACGTGTTCCACCAGAAAGTAATCCCCAAACAATAAGTTTTAAATAGCCATTCTCATCACGAAATAGTTCCATATTTTTTTCTCTATCAGGGTCGGAGCTTTTTAAATAATCATAATCAAACTCACCACTTCCGTCATCTGCTTTTAATGAAAACCTTTTCAGTATTATTTCTTTAAACCATTCCTCTATAGTATTATAGTCTCGTTGCGTATAAAACTCATTATCATAATTTATGTTTTTCCAACCAGCATCATAATTACGAGAACTATTCAGTTGTAGTGTAATAGATGTTCCGGCGGGTATTGCTAACTCTTGCAAATCTGGACTTCCTGCGCTTGTAAACAAATCAAGTATTGTTCTTGGGAAACCGTCTTTATTTGAGCCTACTGGAGATTCCCTTGTATCAACGTCAAAATCATCTCTATCCATTGAAAAATCAGAAGTAGGTCTTATTTTCATATAAAGACCGCCACGCTCAATTATATCGTTGTCATTTTCATCGGTATTATTCTTGATAAAATCATCTGCCTGTTCTTTAATGTCAAGTACCTTAATTTTTATAGGTTCTGTAATAATTTGATCACCTGCTTTTTTTATAATCAGGAAATCGCCTATTGAAATTTTGTCTTTGTTTTTGCCTTCAAGCTTACACCATGTAAAGAAATCGTCATTGTAGAACTCGGTAATGTATAGTGTTTGATATGCTAATGGCGTAGATTTTACAACTAGCTTATAGCGATCAGCCCAATATGGTACTTTACTATTTATGGTTGCAACCAACTTGTTTTGAAAAACCGAATATTCCTGTGGAATAAAAAGGGTGTTATTTTTTGAAGTGAGTACAGTAGAACGTCTGCCATACTTATCCATGTAAACAACTCCTACTTCATAGTTTCGGTTTGTCTTACACGTACCGCTATTAATATCATCCACAATACCAAAATTGGTAGATTCTGCAAAGGTAACGGGTACTTCTACGGTAGCGCCGCCATTATCTGAGTCTGTAAATGTAGCCGGGCTAATGGTAAACGTTGCGATACCACCTTCTAGCGCATACGTGATTTCAGGATCTAGTGTAGGGGTGTAAGTTGGTGGAATCGTATAATCACCTGCCTGGTTAAAATTATTTTGAAAATCACTATTAATTACTTCTAGTAGGTTTTGAAATTCAAGACTTTGAAAAACATCATTAAGAGTTGGGTATTCGGCGTCAAGCGTATGGAAAAACGAATTGTCATAACCCGGCAATCCATCTATTTCCGTAGATAAATCAATAATGATTCTCCGACCTTCACTTAATGCGTAGTTGTTTGGGTTGGTTATTTTTGCCTTATTTGAAGGAACTACCGAAACATTAAAATCGTCACCGCTTTCAATTATGTTATTTTGAAGAGCAATATTATAATCGATATTAATGTCGTTGCCGTCCTCGTCTTTTAGGTCATAGCCTTCTAAGTAATTACTGAATACCGGTATATTCTCAATAAGCGATAAAGCTTTTGCTTTTAAAGGTACATTGTCAAATAAACGAAGCAATTGATCATCGGGAAGAGGCGTGATTGTTTTGTTATTTGAAAATACAAAACTCTTGGTTAAGTTATCTCCCCATCCCTCAGCCTCTTTACTAAAGGTTTCAATTACGTTTAACGAATTACTCAAGCTTTCTTTTACTAAAAGCTGAATTTCTGTAACCTGCTTTTCTCCTGTATTGAAATCAATTTTTACCGCATTAAAAGCGTTGATCATTCCCTTATTGTCAAGGGTAAAATAATCAAGATTAAACGGCTTAGGGTTAAAGTTGTAGTTAGTAAAGTCCGAAGGTGCGCTATATTCCCCGTCTAAATATCTGAAGCGTGTAGCAAATAAGAAAAACCGTTCTTCAAGGTTATTGCTGCCGTCATTGGTATAGGTAGGTGTTATCTTAGGGGCATAACGCGGTGGTTTTTTAATGAGTAGAATATCTTCCTCAACAAAGCCATTTATTCCCCAGGATTTAGCACGTTCAATATTTATGCAAATTGGCTGCATGTTATCATCAGTAAACAGCAATAAATCATCCTCGATATTTTGAGTAGTGACCTTGACCATTGCTGTAATCAGGTTTTCTTTCTTGAGTGAAAATACACGTGTAGCCTCCGGGCGCGTATCTCCTAATACTAATGATTGTATCTTATTTGTATCATCCCACTCAAATAAAAAGCTTCCTAAATCTGAAAGGACAAGCCAATATATTTTCTTGCGGAACTCGTCTGCAAAGTCACCCATATCAAGAGGGTTAGCGCCTACGTTGTAGCTAGTGAGTTTCTTATTAGAGAGCATTGGCTCAATTGCACCAACGTCTGAGCCTTCACTATTAATTATTTCAATACCGTATGCTTCGCGATATTCGCCTTTGGGTAGTAAGCGAATATCGGCATCCTGATTCATTCTACCGGATATAAAAGTCTGTCTAAGCATTGTAGTTAGTTTTAAAAAAGTGAAAGCTGACGAGTTTCAGGAAATAAACTAGAATCTCCGGTATACTCATTTACATTTGAATAACCTGTAACTGAACACCGTCTTACTCTCGTTCTGGCGATTAGTCCAGCCTTAAGAAGATTGTTAACGTGTCTGCATACGCTTTCACGCATAATACCAGTTCTTAGATCAACCTCTTTCATTGTTAAGGGCGATTGCTTTAGCACATCATAAACTCTTGAAACATCACCGGTTAATTCAGTAAATTCATTTATATTGCCTCCTGAATTATAAAGGCTTTGTGTATCTGCGGTACGCATAGCTTTTATTTTTTAAGTGGGGTTAACGACTCCATTACTTCGCTGCGCTTATAGTAAATGCGGCGACCCTGACCGTAACTAGGAATTTTGCCAGTCTTTGTACGTTTCCAAAGTGTGGATTTATTGATTTGCAATAAATCGCAGACTTCTTCTCTAGTCATTAATTGTTTGTCGATCGAAGAGTTAGTTTGAGGTTTACTATCCTCTAATACTTCGCGGAAGGCATTTTTTAGGTCCTCAATGAGTTGTTGACTAGTTGTGCCTTGTAGAATAATTTGATTTGTCTCCATAACGTTTGTTTTAGTTATGAAGCAAATAGATTGCCTTAAAGGGGTTTGATAAAAGGGTAGTAAAAGGTAAGTTTGGGTGAGTTATTGTTTAAACAACCCTAATGAAAAAAATTACTTGCAATACGTTTTAAAGTTGGCAGGACATCTTCCTCCCATTTATACCCTGCTTTCTTATAGCTTATACTCACTTTAAATTTTTCATCGATCATTTCCTTATAGCTAGTTTGAGTATGTAGAAATTTTATTTGCTCCGGCTTCGGATTATGATTTTTCAAAAAGAACCATATGTACGAATACTTGTTTATCGTGGTTTTTGAATAATTCTCTAGTAAGTATAAAAACAAATTGAAGCCCTCCTTATTAAAATAATTAGGATCAAATTTTAATTTGTGATTATCATTTACAATTTCAACTTCTGCTTTGAGTTTTTTTAAATAACCTTTTAAAATAATATGCTTAGCATAGATTTTAACCTCTGGACTCTGAGCAACCGTATAAGCGTGTTCTGTAGGATTAGATTCATAGTAACCATTCAGAACACGCCTAATTTCTTTGGTTTGGTATTCTGGCTGAGGAAAATCTTTAGGGTTCATCAAATACAAATACCCTTTTTCATCTTTATACTTTAAATCGGTATCAATATCGTTATCAATAACCAGCGTGTGGGCTAATTTCTCAGCCTTTTCTATTTTTTCAAGCTCAATAGTCGCTTCTTCTATTCTAACCTCTGAATTGAGCCTTCTTGTGAGTCTATCATTTAGCAAATAGGTTTCACAATACTTTAGTGCGTTAAACTTTAGGAACCAAAAAGTAAATTCTGGAATATTCTTAGTATCCGGAAAATGCTTTTTTTCAAACTTTTTTACTAACTGATGAATTGAAAGGTTGCCCTCTGTAATTGAATTATAATTAGCCCTGTAAATACCATTAAAAGACAAGTGGTATTTTGATAAACAATCAAGCTTATCTGATATGTTATCAAACTTATCAAGTTCTTTATAAATTTCAAGTACAGGACTCATTTTAATTAATGCTTAATAATTTAATTGGTATGCGAAGTGTTTAAATCCAGAGTTAACCCTTGAGTGCCTAAATACTTCATAAACTTTACTAGAATATTTCTGTACGTCATTTTCAAGTGCTATTCTTTTAATTTCATTATCCGAAAGTAACTCCCGTGTTCCTATAATGTGCAACTCGTTTCGACCTTCAATTTTAACAATTTTCATAATTTTAATTATTTAGTTAGCGTTTTTTAATACTTGCATTTGTGCCTCTTTTTTCTCTTTGGCCTGTAGCTTACCAAAATATTCCATCATTTGATAAGCATTATCATAAGCAGTGCGGCCAATATATTTTAAAAACATTTTTTCGGTTCCATGTCCTGTAATATTTATCAATAATGCAGTGGGTATTTTTCCGTATAGGTTAGAGGCAAAAGAACGCCTGCAGACGTGGGACCCGATTAGTTTCCACTTTGGATAAATCCCTGGTGTTTTAGGTTTATTTTTACTCTTTTCTTCTGTTTCGATGTAAGCGGATCCTTTAGTAGGTTGATTAAATCCAGCCTCTCTACAGATATCCTTAATATACTCGTTGAAATTTTGTAACGCTATAGGGTAAGGCATACCATTTTCTATAATTTCTATAGCTTTTGGCATTAATGGTATTGCTACTAGTTTGCTCGTCTTTATTTGAGTTAACTCTATTATTTTTATACCATTACTAGCCTTAATCATATCAGGAGTAATACGTATCAAATCACTAAATCTTTGCCCCAGTTGACAACCTAATAGCAGCCATTTACGTGCGTTTATCAAAGCTTCCCTATTAAGTTTTAAATCGGCAATTGATTCTTGCTCAGATTCGCTTAAAATTATTACCTCGTCGCTATTTGTCTGTTTTGTAAAACTCGATATTCTTTTTAATTGTGTTGAGGTTTCTATACCTCTCCTTTCAGCATCACGACAAACAGCTTTTAGATTATCAATATTTTTACCCACATAATTAATACTGTATTTTTTACTAAACAACCATTCCGAAAACTGTTCCCCAAAATCAAACCCAACATCCCTAATAAAAAATGATTGTCCTTTGTTTATCTCTTTCTCAAATCTTGAGATCACATTTTTAAAAAGCTTGTAAGATTTAATACGGCTTTGAGACAATCCTATTTGATTATTAGCTTTTTTAACTCTGTGCGCATTATCAATAATATATTGAATATGATTAGTTAGCTTTTCCTTTTCATCTCCAATAACTTGACCATTAATTATATTGATTTGCAGTTGCAACCAATCACCATTTACAACCTCTTTTAAACTAACTGCATCATTAAGGCAATTTTCTAAATTACTACTTAACTTGTTCAAGTCTGCCTTTAGGTTTTTAAGGCTAGTATTCCTGTCAATAGGCATCCCTTTTTTACCCCAGTCTTTGGGGTCTATAGAATAACCAGTTTTACGTTTAAATACCTTACCACGCCCAACTGACAACTGAACATAAATATTAGCCGGGGAATTTTTTCCTTGAATTAAAAATTTAATAGAAGCCATTATACATACCTTTTAAAGGTTCAAAGATAGCTTATTAGTTAACATCTAGTTAACCAACTCGCAATTTAATAATACCTTAGGCAATATAAATAACAGTAAAAACCCTATAAACACTAGTCTATCTGATTGTTTTTGTATTATTAAAATTTCAATGAATTGCGCTATTATACTCCCATTCCGGGTACAAAAAACCCCTGTAAACGCAATGTTTACAGGGGTTTTTCTTTTTATACTTTCAAAATACTGACAGAATTTTTGGCCTAAAATTAATGTTTTAAAATTAAGCTTTCTTTTCCATATACTTTTGCCACATTACAATTAGATATTTTGATTTACCAGATTTTTCCAGATCGAGGAATCCGTAATCATAAACGAATAAGTAAACATCTCCCCTCTTGTTTTTCCAATAATGCGTGAAGAAATTAGGGTTAAAGCCATCGTTTATAAGTTCAGCCTTCTGAACTGTAGTATAGCCTTTATAGCTGTATGTCTTTAATAACTTTCTATTTGTTTTGAGTTGGCGATCTACTTCTAAATAGAATACTTCTTTAGACTGTCTTCTTTCGTATTGACAAATTGATTTGCATTTTACAGAGCAGAATATTTTATCAATTCTACCAGCTATAACTGAATCACAAACCGGACAAGTTCTCATAAGCAATCCTTTTAAAAAAGTATATTATACGACTAATATACCTTTTAAAATTTGATTCTATTGTAGTATTGAAACCGTGAGTGCTCTAAAAAATATTACGTTATACAATATCATGATCAACAATCAGAAAATGATAGGGATAAAATTTGCTCCTGATAAAAAAATTCAGGCATTGATAAAAAATCTTGATTCGCCAAAATGGAGCACTACCTATAACTTAGTATACATAATTAATTCTAAAGCTAATCTTGCTCAAATCTATAAAACATTTAATGGCATAGCCTGGATTAATTACAACAGATTTCTAGCGAATAAACCTGTAGTCAAGAAAAATGTTATAATTAACGTAGATTATTATCGCAATAGAAACCTTCCAAAAGATTACAAGCGATGCCCCGAAGAGTATCTTCTAAAACTTGAACTTAAGCGCTATGCACTTAATACTGTACGTACTTATATTCAGTTTTTTGAACATTATATTAATTACTATTCCGATAAAGAAATATCAACTCTTAATGAAATGCACGTACGCAGATACCTCCAAGCATTAATACGCAGTGATAAATCTAATTCATACATAAACCAAGCTATAAATGCTATTAAATTCTATTATGAAAGTGTATTAGGAATGCCTAATCGTTTTTATGAACTAGAAAGACCTAGAAAAGAAAAGAAATTACCTACTTTTATCTCGAAAGAAGAAATACTAAGTCTTATTGATGCTACCACTAACGTTAAGCACAAATGTGTTATACAACTTCTATATAGTTCTGGGCTGAGGCGTAGCGAGCTTCTTAACTTGAAAATTGCAGATATAGATAGTAAACGAATGCTTATACGTGTGATACAAGCTAAGGGTAAAAAAGATCGTTATACGTTATTATCACAAACTGTATTAAAAAATTTACGCATTTATTATAAATGTTATAAACCACAAAAATTTCTTTTTGAAGGACAAAATGGAAATCAATACAGCAGTACAAGTATTGTGAAAATTATAAACCGCTCTGCAAGCAAAGCAGGGATTATACAAAAAATAAGCGCACACACTTTACGACATAGTTTTGCTACGCATCTATTAGAAGCCGGAATAGACTTACGCCAAATACAAGTTTTGTTAGGTCACCAGAGTACAAAAACTACTGAAATATATACTCATGTAGCAACAAATACTTTTTTAAAGATCAAAAATCCCTTAGATTAGCTACTGAAACTAAAATAGATATATGTGTACATGTACACATATCCAATTGTTAGCTTTAATGCAGGAGCAAGTTTACGCAAATTGAATTCTAAAAAAAGAAATTAATGAAAATGAGAAATAAAAAAGTATCTATAATTATTCTGATATCAAGTATTGGATTAATCATTTTAGGATTAAATCAAATATTTGAATTATTTGAGTTGATAAATTCTAAAACATCATCGATTCTAATCATTTTATTTTCTGTTTTAAACTTCATTTTTATTTTGAAATTGAATAACATCAATGATAATAAAGAGTCAAAATCTGAATGAATTAATTTACAGAATTTGAAAAATACTAAAATCTCACTCAAACTCGGAATTCAATTTCATTTGATATTTTAACTCGTTTGCGGAATCAAAATCTGAATTGAAAACTCGAAATCTGAATTGAAAAATATTTTTAAAATTTAGAAAGTATGCAGAATTTAACAAATACATAAAAATTAAAAATACGAATGAATATTAAGTGGTCAAGAAAGCACTAAAAGCTAACAATATGTATAGTGCATAGCACCCTTCGGGATGCTACGACACCATACACGAACCGTTGCCCACAATATGAAAAACCTGCTTCCGATAATAGTTTTCCTTGTTTCTAACTTGTGTTTTAGTCAAATAAAGGCAGTGATATTTGACAAGAAAACTAAAGAAAAAATATCCTATGTTAACATTTGGATTGAAAATGAAAATATCGGAACTACTTCAGACGAAAACGGTGAGTTTTTAATTGACAATTCTGAAGGAAAAAATTTAGTGCTTTCAAGTTTAGGATATGAGACCATGAAAATCAATCTAAAAGAAGTGCCTTCTGAAATATTCCTAATTCCAAAATCCTATGAATTAGAAGAAGTAATTGTTTCAACAAAAAAAGACAGTAAAGAAAAAATAATTGGAGCTTTTCAGGATTCTGAAATAGGATTTTACTACGCTACAGAAAAAAATCCTGAAATAAAAGCTAGGTTATTTGATTATGATACATCTTATTTAGAAACACCTTTTCTAAAAAGTATAAAATTTAGAATTTTTAGTGACATTAAAAATGCGAAATTCAATATCAGGTTTTATTCAGTTGGAGACAATGGGCAACCTGATAAACCTATTTTCGGAAAAAATATAATTGGAATTTCTAAAAAGGGAACGAAAAATTTGGAAATTGATTTATCGGACTTAAATATTTACTTTCCTGATAACGGACTTTTTGTAAGCTACGAATGGTTAATAATTGAAGAAAATGAATTTAATATTTCGATTCCAACCCAAGACTCTAATCAAATAATTGAGAAAACACTTTATGAACCAAAAGTTGGACTTTTACCTGTTACAAAAAACACAAATAGTTGGTTATATAAAAATGGGAAATGGGAAAAAGTAGAAAGATTTAAAGGAAATAGCCCCAAACCGTATTTAGATAATTATGGAATTTTAACAATTGAATTAACACTTACGAATTAAAAAATACTGTGGGCAACACCGTGTATAATTCATTGCTAGTAATCTACTGCTTACGAAAATCCTCGCGGATTTTCTATTCGGTTTGTATTTGCTAAATTAGTTGCTGAAACACGCAACGAAATCATACACAAACACGTTAGGCAAAATTAAATCGAAACTAAAAAAATGGCTTTAATTGATTCACACAGAAATAATCTATCCAGAAAACAAAGCGATTTGACTAAGCTTTTGACAGATAAAGCCAAAGAGCAAAAAAAAATATCCGATACAACAATTAAAATTAATAGAGCGAGTGAAGCTATTAATCGGACTAAATCAACTAGTACAATTCAATCTAAACTAAGAGAGATAACTAGATATGAAAAAGACCTTGCTAATTCTTACAAGAAAATAGCGGATATAGAAACTAAGATTGGAAAAAAGAATAAAGAAATTCAAGACGCTCAAACTAAAGTTGACAAGGAATTAGCTTCTATTGATAAAAAAAGAAAAGCTGAAGCAGATAAATTAAGAAGAGAACAAGAACAAAACCTTAGGAATATTGGTTCAACACTTCAACATCATAATAATTTACATACCGAAACACGATATCAAATTGAAGAATTAAAAAATATTCCTGAAAAAATTGTTGTCTTATTTCTTGCATCAAATCCAATTGACCAACAACAATTAAGATTAGACGAAGAAGCTAGAGCAATATCTGAAATGATACGGAAATCTAAGCATAGAGATTCTGTTAAGTTTGAAACCTGCTGGGCAGTTCAACCGATAGACTTATTACAAGCTATTAATGAGTACAAACCATCAATAATTCACTTTAGCGGACACGGATCAGATAATGATGAAATCATTTTTCAAACTAATTATGGTAGAACTAAAATAGTTAGTAAAGAGGCAATTGTACAAACAATTATGGCTTCTTCAGACGGAATTAGATTAGTCTTTTTCAACACTTGTTATTCTAAAAATCAGGCCGAAGCGGTATCTGAATATGTTGAAGCAACAATTGGAATGAATACTTCAATCGGAGACGAAGCTGCAAGAATATTTTCATCTCAATTTTATTCTTCCATCGGTTTTGGTTTATCTGTCAAAAAATCTTTCGAACAAGCTATAGCACTTCTTATGCTAGAAGATATCAGCGAGGAAGAAACACCTGAATTATTTATTAAAGAAGGAATTAATTCTGAGGATTTAATAATTGTAAAACCGAAAAAATAACTTTGCCTAACAATGGCTATAAGTAATTGCTTGTTCTCGCCTACTTCTGAAAATCCTCGCGGATTTTCAGTTTGGTGTGTATTTGCAAAGTTAACCGCTAAACCACGCAACTACTCATAGCCGAGACCGTTGTAACACATTTGACCAAACCGACACTCTAACCAAATAATTGAAAACAGAAAAATCCATATTCGAAAAAATAATAACTGGAATTGCAATTCTTTTGAGCGGATTCTATTCGTTTTTTGGACTCGCTGAATTTTATAAAATTGGAATTAAAAAAGAAACCGAATTTTATCCTTTTGGCGGAGAAGGACCTGTTCCTTATTATTACAGAACGGCTGAACTTTACTCGTACGTGAATTTGACTTACGGAATAGCTTTCGGAATTTTACTCGGAATTGGATTTTGGAGTTTGAGAAAAAATAAAATAAACGGATTTATAATTTTTGGACTGACTATTTTACTGATTATGTTACATATTTATCACGGTTGGGCTGAATAAAAAAACGTGTTACAACAAAGAACTGAGGTAAAAAACAACTCTTTTCTACATTAAATTTGAGACATACGTATCCTTTGCTAAAATCTGTAACTACAGATC
>NZ_QOVM01000005.1 GCF_004104375.1 Leeuwenhoekiella aequorea | reverse complement strand
ACCATTATTTAACCCCGCAAGCACTTTCTTAAACTAATTTTAATATTTTTACAAAACAACTGTAAACCAATACCTTAAAACTCAAAAAAAATTAAAAGATTCTTAAAAGGCACTCCTATATAGCACGAGAAGAATTCTTGCAGGGCTTACAAAGCATCAAAAGTTCGAGATTTTCTGATTCTACTCGATCAACGACATCTCCTAACCCCAGTAATTCGTGATTTTATAATCTACAGCTAAATATGTGCAGATATCTTCAGTAATAGAAGCTCTATTAAACATTACTCCTATATATACATTAACTCATAAACGAGTAGCATTCTATTACAAGAAGAAATTCCAAACTAAACCAAATCGAAAGGTGAAGTCACGGTATGGGTAACCCGGGGCACTGAAGTAATTATTTTCTGATGCAAGTGAATTAATATGTTCAGCAATAAAGAAAATACGAGTTTGACGTACTTTCATATTGAAGAATAAATCTATAAGCGGGAAACCACCAATTCCCTGATCATTTTGAACATAGAACTCAGCTAGCACAGGATCATAACTATTCATATTATATTTAGTGAAATAATTAAAATTAAGTCCAGTCTGAATAAACAGCGCATTTTGAAACCAATTGTCTGTATAGTAAAGCGTATTTCTTGTTTTTAAATCTGGAACATTTAAGTAAGAGTCTCCAGAACTTACATTTTGATAAGCAATAGTATTGTTGAGTCCGAACTTTCCAAATCTAAATTCTTTACTGGCTTTAATCTTTAGATAGGTAATATTATCTTTTGTCTGAAAAGAATTCACTAATGATGACTCTGGATCTAAAGCGAAATATGCGTAATCATTGATATTTACAAAACTTGTTGAGACGTTTAGCCACTTTTCAGATATTAAATCAAAATTTATAGAACTGGTTTTGACATTATCATAAACATCTGCATTATACCAATTGTAGTTTTCATAACTACTCTGATAAAGTAAGTGATTGAAATTTGCCGGCGCAGAATTTAAATGAATTCCCCCAGAAAATTTGGCATCTGAATTTATATTGTAACTCGCCTCAGCTTTAAAATCATAACCATCAAAATCACCTGAAATATTTGTTTGCAGCTCTCCTACTAGTTGAAAGCCTCTATATTTTTTTGAATAGCCTGCACCCGCAGCAATAAGATTGCCAGATAGGATATTAGGTATTCGATTATCTTCTTGAATCAATACCGACTTATAACCATACTTATAATTAGTATGATTAATCTGAAATGAAATACTACCCAATAAATTGTTTGAATATCTTAACCAGAGTTTATTATTTAGGTCTGTACCATCTACCTTATCTTGTATGTCTGAAGTTACAAAGGAGTCGCCAAATAACGCAGAAGGTGAATCTTGACGATATTCATAATATTTATCATCATAATTAAGTATATGGCCAATTTCAATTCTATTATTTGAAATGCTATCTATTTGTTTTATTAAATCATATTTCTGATTAATATAAATACGCTGGCCATCTAAAATACTTTCAGCATCTTCAAAATTGACACTTAAAATAGATCTATCGTCAAACTGACTATCATTCCCTATAAAATTTGATAAAGCCTGATCTGTTAATCCGCCATTTTCTTCATTTAGCAAATCTTGAGCAACATAATGAGCCTTTAACATATATCTATCATTTTTTGATTGATAGTTTGTCGTGAACCTAAAATTACCAGTACTTGTTAAAATATGCTGATACTTTCCAAGACTTCGTAAGCCTTTGTAAGCAATTGAGAAATTAAACCTACGAGAAGTATTCATTGTAAAAAAAGCATCTAAATTTTGACCTTGCTCAAACACACTTTTATAATAAATTTCTGAAAGTGGCGTAGGCACTTCGTAATAAAGCATGTCATTAACTTCTAAATAATTGAAATGTCTTGCCCTAGCACCAAACTTCGGCTTTATATGTTGAGATGAAAAATCATAAATAAGCGTATTATAAGATTGACCTTCATTTGAAAAAGGCAGTAAGTCAAAATTATCTTTTCTGAGGTAGTTGTATTTATAGAATTTCTGAATAGTTAATGAGGTATCAACGATAGTTGTATCATTATCTACTGTAAACATTTTATATAAATCTACAGGCGGGCGTTCTTGCTTAGTTTTAGCTTTTGGTCTTACTGAACCATTCTGAAGATCGTTCTCTGAACCTAATGTTGCTGGCTCTCCACCTTGAGCAAAAAGTGAACTCCATGAGATTAGAACTATAATAAAAAGTAAGCTATTACGCATTAAAAATGTTTAGGTCAAAAATATAGTTTTTAAACGTAAAGCTGTAAGGAAAATTATGGTATGAAAAAACCACCCGAGTAGGGTGGTTTTTAAAAAATTTATTGTGCTTTAATTATGAGAATTTTTCTTTTAGTTTTGATCAAAATACAACTATATAACACACAATAATATAGTCCGAAATAATGTGAGTTTATAGACATAACTCTCAATAAATCAAAAATATAAAAGCCGGATAATTTTTAAATTATCCGGCTTTGAAATATAAGTTTTATTTATTCTAATTAAGATTAATTTTGTCCATCTAAATTTGAATTAAACAAAATTTCATTTTGAGGTATTTCGTAAGTTAACTTCTCATCATTATGATTAAATGACTGACCTGCAAAATCTAACCAATTTTCACCACGAGTTCTAGTCTGACGTCTTCTCTTCATAATAAAATATGATTGACCTTCTCCCCATAATTCTAATCTAGCCTGTAGAGCAGCTTCTTCAGCTAAAGCTTTACCAGCAAGACCATCTACGTAAGAACTGTCGTCTAATCTTAAATCTAATAGAGCTTTTAAACTAGCCCTTGCAGCGGTATTATTTCCATTTTCCGCAGCAGCTTCAGCATGTAAAAGATACAACTCAGCAACTCGCATATAGTGAGAATCAGAATCAATATTAGACTGAGGTCCTGAGAACAAACCAAAACCATTGTTTTGTGCTCCTTTATAATAAAACTTACCTAAAGGTCTTAGAGTTGAACTAAACTGATATTTTCTAATATCATCTGCTCTGAAGTTATTATATAAACCGCGGTCCATCCCTTTAGGATTACCTACAGCCGCATAGCTGTAGCTATAGGCATCAACAAATCCCCACCAAGATAAGAGAGAAGAAAGACCTTGCCCTTCTGCTGTGATATTAATCCCCCACATTACCCCTGGAATTGTATTAATGTCATTAAAACCTCCAACGCTTCCATCTTCATCTGGCAATAATGCTACTTCATCTGCAGTCATAATCGGATAACCCGCATCGATAACTTTTTTTGCATACTCTTCAGTTTTAGGCCAGTTGTTTAAAGCGCCATATGTTTTAGCTAATAAACCTCTTACAATATCCTGATTGATTTCAATTTTTTCTTCTCTTACAAACCCATCTAACAAAGTCTCAGCATCTAGTAAATCACTAACTACAAAATCAAAAACATCTTGTAATGGACTCTTAGGCTGATCAAGTTCTTCGGCACTTTTATAAATAGGTAATACAGGTTTTGATAAATCTGATATATCATTTACATAAGCGTGAATTAAGAAAAAGTAGGCATACGCTCTCAAAGCTTTAGCTTGACCAATAGTATATTTTCCTGTTTCAGTTTCAGGCACTACATCATTACCCCCCGAAGCATCAATAACTAAATTAGATAAATTTATAATTCTATAAAGAAATCTCCAAGCACGATAGTTAACATTATTATCAGGATCTAATGTTGCAGTTAACTCTGAAATATCTACCTGACGATTGTAACTCTTACCTAAATGAGCCATATCTCCAGATAATATATCCATCTGCATAAATTGTGCAGTTACACCAAAATCTTCCTGAGCAGTTGTACCTCCACTACCAAAGCGATACATGTTTTCATAAATACCAAGTAAAGTACCTTTTGCTACTTCTTCGTTTATCTCAGCAGCTGCAGCCACTTGAGTATCTGTTAAAACTTCTGTAGGGTAGACTTCTAAATAGTCTTCGCTACAAGAAGCAAGGGATAGCAAAACCCCTGCATAAATAATTTTTCTTAAAGCTTTCATAGTTATTTTTTATAAAGTTAAATTAACACCAAACACAATCGTAGATAGCGGACTGTAAGTGTAAATACTAGAATTACCTGTTACTGAAGTTGAAGGGTTGAAACCAGTTCTTTGAGACCAAAGAGCAAGGTTATCACCAGTTACGAATAAATTTAAATTCTTAAGTCCCATTCTTTCAACAAAAGTAGTAGGCATATCAAAACCTAAACGAATATTATTTAAGGCTAAGAAATCTGATTTTGTTAAGAATCGAGTTGATGTAGCACTCTGCTGAATTTGGAATCTTGCATCCTGACGAGGTATGTCTGTGACATCTCCTGGTGCCATCCAGCGGTTTCTGATATCTGTACTAAAATTATTAGTACCAGCATAATCATTATCCATAAGATTTGCATAAGCACCATCGTATGAATAGCCTCCTAAAGAGTAATTAAATAATGCACTTAAGGTAAAACCACCGTAGCTTGCATTTAATCTAAAAGCACCGCTAATATCTGGTATAGCTGTTTTATCAACAAATCGATCTGCAGCTTCCGCATAAACTTCAGTAATATCCTGTACGATAGTTGCATCAGGATTATCATTCTGGTAACCTGTTAAACTTGTAATAATTACATCTCCACTACCATATTCTCCGTTATTATCAACATCATCAAAGTAACGTTCCCACTGTGCAGCACCATTATCTGAATTTACACCTGCATAAACTGGCATGTACCAATCATATAAAGAACGTCCCGCTGTACGACCATAGCTTCCCTCTTGATCAAATCTTTGCTCCTCACCAGTAGTTGGATCTATTGGTAAAGCCACTAACTCATTGTTAAGCAATTGCCCATTAATACCAACATTTAAACGGAATTTTGGAGTATTAACTACCTTGAAATCTAAATCAAATTCAACACCTGAATTTAACATTTCACCGTCATTTACCTGAATTGTAGCAAAACCATTTGAAGGACCTACGTTTCTAGTAAAGAACATATCTGTAGTCGTTTTTCTGTAGTATTCGACAGAAGCATCAACAAAATTGAAAAGCTCGAACTCTAAACCTGTATTAAACTGATTAGAACTTTCCCAAGTAAGATCTGCATTACCTCTTACAGCAAAAGCTAATGAGATATTGTTATTTAAGTTATTAATAGAATAAATATTGTATCCAGGATATAGACCACCATAAGAACCATCTGTATCAGAATTACCAATTACTCCATAACTAGCTTTTAATTTTAGGAAATCTATGGCATCAGCGCTCTGAAGAAAATCCTCCTTAGACATTATCCAAGCACCACCTATTGCATAAAAATTACCCCACTTTTCATTTACAAATCTAGAAGATGCATCTCTATTGAAAGTTCCATTTAAGTAATATTTATTTTCAAAATCTAAAGTCACGTTAGCTATATAGCTTTCAGTTTTTTCATTTCTTGTAAATCCATCACTAGGATTGTTTACAACACCATTGCTAATATCTGTTCCGAAAGAAGTAACTAAATTTGAACGACTTGCAAATAAATAATTGAACTCATATTCTGTAGCCACGTGAGATACAAAAGCCGAAAGATTTAAATCTCCAAAGCTTTTAGTATATCTTAATCCTGTTCTTAACGTATAGTTTTTTATCTCAGTACGAGCTCTAGAAACTCTTCCGCCTTCACCTTTAGCAGGACTATAGAAGCGTTCATTAAGATCAATATCTTCATCCATTAAGTATTGATACCCAAAATTATTTTCAAATGTTAGACCGTCAACAATAGCAATTTTAAGATCATTATTAAAGTTAACTGAATTTCCTTTAGCTGAATTAATATTTATTTCTGAGTCTGCAACACCATTCGTTGCAAATCCAAATCCACGACCGTCTTCAAGACCATAATCAAAAAGAGAACCCCCATAAATAGGATCTGGTATTCTATTACCATCTGCATCTCTACGATAAAGCGGATAAATAGTAGGAATATTATCAATCCACCAAAATTGAGATCCTGAATCAGTACTTGTACCATTAGTATTTGTTTCACTTTGAGCATAATTAATCGTAGTAACTGCATCAATTATATCTAAAACTCTATTTGTCGCTGTAACACGCCCATTGAGTCTTTTATAATCTGTATTATTTGCATATCCTATATCATCAATGTAACCGAAAGAAGCATATACCGATGAATTTTCTCCACTATTTGATAATGAAACATTAGCCTCTGTTCTATTTGAACTTTGAAAAGCAAAATCCCCCCAATTTTCTGGAGTATATCTTCTTGTAACACCCGGTCTAACTGTCCCTGTAGTAGGATCTATCAGTTCTGAAACGCCAGCGGCTCCACTATCACTAACATTCCACATGTTATATACTGGAGAAATATCAGAAACATCTGCATTATTACCCTCAAATAAATTTGAATTTGCATAGTTGATAGCTGCAGCTTGATCGCCATTATTTTCTAATAAGCCTCTTTGATATATTCCTTCCCAAGAAATTCCTATGTACTCTTCCGGAGATCTTATGGTTTCGTATCGCTTGATACCTTGGTAATTTGTTCCAGTTTTAACTGAAACATTTAAATTATTCTTCCCTTCACCTTTTTTAGTTGTAATAACAATTACACCATTTGCACCTCTCGCACCATATAATGAAGTTGCAGATGCATCCTTCAAAACAGTAACAGACTTAATGTCATTAGGATTAATGTCATTTAAACTACCCCCAAAAGGAGCATCATCTACAATATATAAAGGTGCTTGACTACCATTTATAGACCCAAAACCTCTAATACGTACAGTTGAAACACTACCAGGCTGTCCTGTAGTATTAAATACGGCTACACCAGCTGCTTCACCAGCTAAAGCTTGTGAAACGTTTGTAAAAGACTTTTTAGAAAGTTCATCTCCCGCTACGACTTTAGCAGAGCCCGTAAAAGAGCTTTTAGATACATTTCCAAAACCTGTAACTACAACCTCATCGAGTTCTTCTCCTGCTACCATACTGGTATTTATAGTTGAAGATGCACCTACCTTAACAGACATTTCTTGAAAACCAACGTAAGAAAAAACTAAAACATCTCCTTGATTTGCAAGAATGGAATAATTTCCATCAAAATCTGTTTGTGTACCAGTACTTGTACCATTAATAACAACATTAACTCCCGGGAGAGGAACGTTGCTTTGATCAGTTACGGTACCCGTAATTGTTTTCTGCTGAGCGAATGCTAACTGTGTGATAAACAGCAAACAAAGCGCAAAGCACCATGTAATTTTTGATTTCATAAATTTATTTATTTGAATTTGCCTTCACAAACATCCTAAAACTTTGTTAGAATTGCAACAAAAACCGTTAAACAATCCTTAAATTAACATAAACAATGCATAATTTTGGAGCCTTATTTGAATTATTATTACAGATTTATTGATCAAATTGTATTTTTAATACTAATACTTTAAAAATAAAATACTATACAATAAATCTCAATATACTCGTTATCAGTCTAATATTAACATTACAGCTTCTAATATTTTCTTTTATAAATGCCTTTAAAACTTTTCTCTCAAACAAAATTTTTAGAATGTGGAACTGACGAAGCTGGTAGAGGATGTTTAGCGGGACCGGTAACAGCCGCAGCCGTAATTCTACCATCAAATTTTAAAAATGAATTATTAACAGATTCTAAGCTGCTTTCCCATACCAAACGTGAACTACTGAGATTAATAATTGAAGAGCAAGCCGTTTCTTATAGTATAGCACACGTTTTTCCAAAGAGAATCGATGAAATCAATATTCTTAATGCAAGCTTTGAGGCAATGCACTTAGCAATTTCTCAATTAAGAAAAACTCCACAACATATAATAGTGGATGGTAATAGATTTAAAGAATATACAGGTTATACCCATAAATGCTATATTAAAGGAGACAGTAAGTATATGTCTATCGCTGCTGCATCTATACTAGCAAAAACAGAAAGAGATCGCTATATGCAAGAACTTCATGAGGTTCACCCTAATTATAATTGGTTACAAAATAAGGGGTATCCTACAAAAGCTCATCGAGCAGCTATAAGTAAACATGGCCCTACAATATATCACCGTAAAACGTTTAAACTTTTACCTAGCGAGATAAAATAGAATTCTGAGGTTTTGTTATAAGAATTGCTTCTCTAGACTTCATATCTTTACGTCATTATTAAAGTACTACAGTTTATGAAGAAAATCATTTTGGTCGTTGCCCTACATCTTTTAATGGTTAATTGCGCTCAACAACCCGAAGCAGACACTGATCTTCTACATTTAATACCTCAAAAATCTGCTGCTATTTTGCGCGTTCCTAAATGGGAGAGCCTAAAAAATAGCTTAAAAGCAAATGAATTTATTAATAGAATAAAGCCTACTGGTTTTAGCCATACACTTAGCAACTACGCTAAACTGCTTTCCCGTTTCAATCCTAATCAGGAAAGTTACATCTCCTTTGTTGCTCTAGGAGAAAATGATTATGACATAGCTCTATTTACTGAAGTCTCTGAAAACCTAATTCTTCAAGACTCTTTATTCCGGGAAAATTTGATTAAGACCGATTATGAAGGAACAATCATCAATTCATTTAAGGTTGAAGGTATCGAGGTTTTTTTCATGACAACGAATAATATTCTAATCGCTAGTACCTCTAAGTTAATTTTAGAGAATACCATCTTACAAGGCAATACCGGCAGGGATCCTATCGATGCGTCTCTACAAAAAATGATTAAAACTAGTGATGCGCAGCAACCTAACCTCTACATAAAAGGCACCTATTTTAAACGGATATTTAAAGATCTATTTCCTTTATATAAATTTAGAACAAGAGAAATTCCGTTTGAGTGGGCAGCTATAGATTTAAACTTAAATACTAAAAAAAACCAGTTTAGTGGTGTTATAACCGCAGATGATCAACAAGATCATACACTAAACCTTTTAAAAAATCTAGAATCAGGCGAATTTAGAGCTGGGAATGTAATACCTATTTTAAGTAGAGCATTTACAAGCTTGCATCTTTCTGATTGGAACCAATACAAGGCTAATCTGGCTACTAAAAGAAATAGCTCTTTGAAAGAATTTACATTTCCAATAGAGGGATTTTTCACGACTTTAGACGAAGTCGCTATTTCTTATACAGACACCGATGCAATTATTATTGCTCATAGTTCAGATACTAAAAAATCGGAAGATGCATTGGCACTTGTTTCCACAAAAAACTCAGTGCACAGAGAAGTTCCTATCTATTCTATTTCAGATTCTTTGGTTTTTGAGAGTCCGTTCTTAGAACTATTAAATCCCCCGGCAGTATATGTCTATTGCAAAGTAGATTCCTATTTTGTATTTGCTAAAACAATTAGTGAGATTGAGGATGTTATTGCAAACAAACAAAATGGCGCTGTGATTAGTAGAACTCCCACTTATAAGCAACTAGTAAATAAGTTAAGTGATCAATCTACACTATTCTTATATGCTAATAATGATGCACAGAGAAATTATCTATCTACAAAATTAGGCAAAACGGAATCCAGCATATTAACAGATGTTAATCTTGATGATTATCCTAACAGTGCTATTCAGTTTATTCAAGCAGATAATTTCACTTATGTAAATGGAGTAATTAATAAGTTCTCTAAAACAACTGAAGTTTCTCAAGTTACTCAAGTAGCTAGTATTAAACTCGATCAGGATCTATTAGATAGTCCGCAGTTATTAGAAAATTATAGAACTAAAGGTAAAAATATTTTAGTTCAAGATGTTTCTAATACTTTGTATCATATTGATGCTAGCGGAAAAATAGAATGGAAAAAGGAATTAGAAGGCCCTGTTTTAGGAGACATTCAACAGGTGGATCTTTATAAAAATGGAAGATTACAATATGCATTTGTCACACCTAATCACTTTTATATATTAGCAAGCGATGGTGATATTGTAAAACCATTTGGATTTAAATTAGAAACTACAATTTCTCAGCCATTGGCAATATTTGATTATGATGGCAATCGTAATTATCGATTTGTAATTACGCAAAGCAACGAATTGAAAATGTATGACAGTAATGCTTCAATAGTAAAAGGTTTTGATTATACAAAAGCTTCTGCAAATCTAAATTCAAAACCCCAGCACCTTCGATCTGGCTCAAAAGATTACATTATCATGCAACTTGAAAATGGACATTTAGATATACTCGATAGAAGAGGTCATTCCCGAATTGATATTTCTGAAAAGTTTAAATTTTCGGGCCTACCTATCTCTTTACGTCAAGGTAATTTTTCCTTTTATGAAGCAGACGGATCTTTAGTTACCATTTCTGAATCTGGAAAAATATCAAGAAATAAGAAGAAACTAACCTCTGGATTTTTACATACAAACATTAATTCGTTTGATGCTACTTTAAATGACAACAAGCTCATCATAAATGGCAAAGAAAAAGAACTCGAATTAGGAATTTATAAAGGATTGAAATCCTTTATATATAATAAGAAATACTATACTGTTCTTACAGATTTACAAGCAAACAAAGTCTATCTATTTGATCAAAACGGGAATACAGTTCCTAACTTTCCTGTTTATGGTACTTCAAAAAGTGATTTAGGAAATATAAATTCTCAAAAACTAGGACTAGTGACAAAAGGGGAATCTAATAGCGTTATTATCTATCAAATTAATTAAAGTAATACAATTATTTGTTAAAGGGTATTTACCCCTGCAAAAGCCCACACTAATTTTTATAATTTTAATAATCAAAATTTTACTAATGCCTAACTCGCTTATAATGCAGCCATTTAGTTAGACTTCATATCAATTTATACTGAATTGTCTAATTGAATAGTTAATATATAAACTACGATATATGAAGACAATTTACCATCTTTTTAGTTGCATCTTCTTTTTCAGTAGTTATTGCAATTCACAAGAATTGTGTTCAGATTTATTTCTGTTTGATACCAATACGCAATTTGAAATGCGTGCCTATGGAGCCACAGATAATCTGGTTGCTATTACGCATTACGATGTGGAAAATATTATAGAAACTGAAGATGAAAAAAAGGTGATTCTATCATCCTTCAATACAGATTCAAAAAACCTAGAAGGGCCTATTGGAAATGCGGAATATGAAATAGCTTGTAAACAAAATTCCCTTGTTTTTCATCATCGCAATATTATACCAGCGTTTTTATATGATGAATATAGCAACCTAGAGCTAGATATCTCACAGGTACTACTTAAAATGCCTGTCAAAATTAAAGTTGGCGATACTCTTAGCGATCTTCAATTTACTATTAAAGTTATTGCAACTCCCATTACTCAAAAATTACATTACACTTTATCAGATAGGTGCGTTACTGGCAAAGAAACCATTAAAACTCCAGCAGGTATGTTTGATTGCATTATAATAGAGTCCAAAACAAGTTTAAAGCCAGAAAATTTAAATGCAGGTTATGTAAAACAGTACTATTCTGAGGGTATAGGCATTGTAAAACAAATAGATTATAATTTAAAAGGACACGTATCTGGTGTAAACATTCTCAGCCAGTTAGATCTTTAAACATCAGATTTAATAATTTCAGCCATAAAAAGATTTGAAAAATGCGTTAGAATTTTTTGTTTAACTTCATTTTCATCAACTTTTGCCTGACCTAGCTCTACATTTAATGAGGTTACGGCTTTCTCTTTAATTCCACAAGGCACAATATTATCAAAATATCCCAAATTTGCGTTTACATTAAATGCAAATCCGTGCATTGTAACCCATCTACTTGCTCGTACTCCCATTGCACATATTTTTCGCGCAAAGGGGGTTCCAACATCAAGCCAGACCCCTGTTTCTCCCGGAGATCTTTCAGATTTAATATTATAATCTTGCAGCGTTAATATAATTGTTTCTTCTAACAGGCGCAGGTACTTATGAATATCAGTAAAAAAATTTTCTAAGTCCAGAATAGGATAACCTACAATCTGACCAGGACCATGGTAGGTGATATCTCCCCCTCTATTAATTTTGTAGAAAGTAGCCTTCTTAGCCTTTAATTGATCTTCTGAAATCAACAAATTACTCACATCCCCACTCTTACCCAATGTATACACATGAGGATGCTCCACAAATAACAAATAGTTAGGTGTTCTTAACTCAAGCTCTTCCCGTCTATTCCTTATTTTAAGATCTAAAATCTTTTTGAATAGCTTCTCTTGATAATCCCAAATCTCTTTATAATCCCGACTACCTAAGTCTTCCAGTATTATTTCTTTATTCATAGTGCAAAGATACAATTACAAACAAGGCTTAAATTATTTTCTGTTTACAATAATTAAAGCTGCAATTATTCCAGGAATCCATCCACAAATTGTTAGCAATCCTACAATTAGTACAGAACCGCAACCTTTATCTAAAACAGCTAATGGAGGCAAAAAAATAGCCACAAGTGCTCGTAAAAAACTCATTATTTTGATTTTTGATGATTGATGAACTATTTGACACAACTAAGAAGCTTTTGTTACAGTTATTGATTTGTCGCAAGCGAGTTGTTATATTTGCGCCTTAATAAATAAGTCTTTATAATTAAGATTTGTAATTATTTAAACGACACGTGTATTTTGAGGTAAATCCTCATCCAATTAAATTCCACTAGGTGGATTAAAGACAGCTTATGCAACTTTCAGAACAGGAGATTATTAGACGCGAGAAACTTGCGGAACTACGTAAATTAAACATAGATCCCTATCCCGCAGATGAGTTTATCACAACTCATAATTCACAGGATTTAAAAGCCAATTTTGAAAACGGAAAAACGGTTACACTAGCCGGTCGTTTAATGACACGTCGTATTCAAGGTAAAGCCTCATTTGCAGAACTTCAGGATGCTTCTGGACGTATACAAGTTTATTTTAATCGAGATGAAATTTGTACTGGAGAAGACAAAACTTTATATAACGATATTTATAAAAAATTACTCGACATAGGAGATATTATAGGTCTCACTGGTGAAACATTTACAACTCAAGTAGGTGAAAAAACTATAATGGTAAAAGAGTTTAAAATTCTAAGTAAATCTCTTAGACCTCTTCCTCAGCCTCGAACTGATGCAGAAGGTAAAACTCATGATGCTTTTACAGATCCAGAACAACGCTATCGCAGACGTTACGTAGACTTAATCGTCAATCGTAAAGTAAAAGAAACATTTATTGCACGTACAAAAATCACAAACACCATACGTGAATTTTTTAATGCTAAAGAATATCTTGAAGTAGAAACTCCTATACTTCAACCGATTCCTGGAGGAGCTTCTGCCCGTCCTTTTATGACTCACCATAATGCACTTGATATACCTCTGTACCTACGTATTGCAAATGAGTTATATCTTAAGCGTCTTATTGTAGGTGGTTTTGATGGTGTGTACGAATTTTCTAAAGATTTTAGAAATGAGGGTATGGACCGCACGCACAATCCGGAGTTTACAGTTATGGAACTTTACGTAGCTTACAAAGATTACAACTGGATGATGAATATGACTGAAGAATTACTTGAGAAAGTTGCTGTAAGTGCAACAGGCAAGAGTAAGCTCACCGTAGGTAAAAATGATATTGAATTTAAAGCTCCCTACCCACGAGTTGCTATTCTTGAAGCCATTAAAGAACATACAGGATATGATTTAAATGGAAAAAATGAAGTTGAATTACGCGATATAGCCCGCAAATTAGGTCTTGAAGTAGATGACACCATGGGCGTAGGAAAACTCATTGATGAGATTTTTGGAGAAAAATGTGAGCATTTATATATTCAACCTACGTTTATTACAGACTATCCTAAAGAGATGAGTCCGTTGACCAAACAGCATCGTGACAATCCAGATCTTACAGAACGCTTTGAATTAATGATAAATGGTAAGGAGGTTGCAAATTGCTATTCTGAGCTTAATGATCCTATCGAGCAGCGTGCTCGTTTTGAAGATCAACTTGCTTTAAGTGAGAAAGGAGACGATGAGGCTATGTTTATTGATCAGGACTTCTTAAGAGCTCTTGAATATGGGATGCCTCCTACAGCAGGAATAGGTATTGGTATAGACAGGTTAGTAATGCTAATGACTAATAATTCATCTATTCAAGAAGTATTATTCTTTCCGCAGATGAAACCAGAACGCAAACCTGTTGAACTTTCAGAAGAAGAAAAAGCAATTTTTACGATTCTGAAAAAAGAAAAAAATATCCCATTAGAAGCGCTTAAAACTGCTAGTAATTTAAGTAATAAAAAATGGGATAAAGGTATTAAAGGCCTTACTAAATTAAAAGTTGCCAAAGTTGAAAAAGAAGGAGAAACTCTTGTCGTATCTCTTATTGAATAATAAAAAAACCTTTAAAAAAAGCCTTTCAGAAACTACTGAAAGGCTTTTTTTGTTTATTTACTTACCAGAATTTATAGAAGCCTTTCCTCAAATCTGATCTTTGAAATATTTATTTTTCACACCGTCCTTTAAACCTTTTTAATCTATTCGTGTCTTAGATATATAACATTAAAAAATATATAGATATGAAAAAATTAATTGCAATAGTAGCTTTATTCGTTTCAGTAACGGCTTTGGCACAAAATGGTGATCGTCAAGAAAGAGGTAAAAAAATGATGAATGCTACTCCAGAAGAAATAGCAGATATTCAAACTAAAAGAATGACTCTGGCATTAGTTCTTGATGAAAAACAACAGAAAGAAGTTTACAATATAGAATTAGCCAACGCAAAAGAGCGCAAGGCAATGAGAGCTTCTCGAGAAAGCAAAAAAAGTGGTGAAAAACCCACTGAAGCTCAACGTGACACGATGAGAGAAGAGCGTAAAGCAAACTATAGCGCTATGCTAGACAAACAAATAGCTCAACAAGAGAAAATGAAAAACATTCTAAATGAAGAGCAGTTTGACCAGTATCGCAAGATGAAAGCTAAAAGACACGATCGTATGGCAAATCGCGATGGAAGACGCGGTAACAAATCTAAAGACAGAAAAGGTTCTGAAGGTGATCGCAGATAATCGCAAAAACTAGATCTAAAAAAAACCTGAGACTAAAGTCTCAGGTTTTTTTTTAAAAATTTCTAATCGATTAATTGCGGTGCCACCTTGGCAACAGCTGTAATCGTATCATCAAGATCTTGATAAGTCAAAGCATCAGTTATAAACCAGGTTTCATAAGCACTTGGCGCTATATAAATGCCTTCATCTAATAATCCATGAAAGAATTTTTTAAAGGTATCATTTGCTCCATTTGATGCAGATTTAAAATCTACTACAGGTTCTGCCGCAAAATGTACCGAAATCATAGATCCGAGTCGGTTTATAGTATGTGTAATGTGATGTGCATCAAGAGCTTCTTTAATACCCCTGTGCAAGTATTCAGTTTTTTCTGATAGTCTTGTAAATATTTCTTTATCGGCATCTAGAGCTTCCAGCATTGCAAGACCTGCTGCCATTGCTAATGGGTTACCACTTAAAGTACCTGCTTGATAAACCGGACCTACAGGGGCTAAATAATTCATAATTTCCTCACGTGCGGCAAAGGCTCCTACCGGCAAACCACCGCCTATAACTTTCCCGAAAGTTACTATATCTGCTCGCACGCCTGTTAATTCCTGCGCACCACCGGCAGCTAATCTAAAACCGGTCATTACTTCATCAAAGATTAATAAAGCTCCGTGTTCAGTACATAACTCACGTAAGCCTTCCAGAAAACCTGGTACAGGAGGAATACAACCCATATTACCAGCTACCGGTTCTATAATTAAGGTCGCAATTTCATTTTTGTTATTTTCAAAAATCTCCTTAACATGTTCAAGATTGTTATACTCAGCAAGCAACGTATCTTTTGCGGTACCTTGAGTAACTCCCGGACTATTAGGAGATCCAAAAGTAACAGCTCCACTACCCGCTTGAATTAAAAAAGAATCTGAATGACCGTGATAGCATCCGGCAAATTTTATAATCTTATCACGACCTGTAAACCCTCGTGCTAAACGTACAGCGCTCATACAAGCCTCGGTACCACTATTTACAAATCTAATTTTGTCAATACCAGGAACCATTTTTACCGCTAACTCAGCAATTTTGGTTTCAATTTCTGTGGGCATACCAAATGAAGTTCCCTTTTGTGCTTTAGCTACTACAGCATCTACAACAGGTTGATAAGCGTGACCTAGAATCATAGGTCCCCAAGAATTGATATAATCTATTAATCTATTTCCGTCTTCATCATAAAGATAAGCTCCTTTAGCTTCTTTAACAAAAATAGGATCACCGCCCACTGCTTTAAATGCACGTACGGGCGAATTTACTCCTCCGGGTATTACCTTTTGCGCTTCGACAAATAAAGCGCTGCTTCTTTTATAATTCATCATTAAAATCCGTTATACTGTGGGGTTACATTGAGTTGCTGCCCTACATTTATCGTATTATCTCTTAATCCATTATTCTTTTTCAGTTCTTCTACCGTTAAGTTATATAAACGCGAAATACTATAAAGTGTTTCCCCTTTAACAACTCGATGTAGAACGACTTTATCTGAAGGCTCAGGCTTAAAATCTCTAACTTTTGTGCCTAATATTTCAGCATCATAATTATACATAGCGTAACGCTCAATTATTGCTATAAGTTTTTGAGGGTATTTAGGATCTGTAGCATAACCTGCTTTGCGTAATCCCTTTGCCCAACCTTTATAGTCATCTGGCTCCAGATCAAATAAATCTGCATAACGCGATCTTCCGGTAAGAAATAACGAGTGATCTCTAAATGAAAATTTAGGATCTCTATATTTTCTGAAACATTCTCCGGCCTCATCATCATCGTGATAAACTACTTCACCCGTCCAATTATGACATTTAATTCCGAAATGATTATTTGCTTTCTTTGTTAAATTCCCGTTACCAGCACCAGATTCCAGCACTGCCTGAGCCATTGTTATACTTGCTGGGATTTTATAAAGACGCATTTCTTCTTTTGCAATAGGTGCAAAATGATTTATATACTCTTCAACACTAGAAAAAGAGGAGTACTCATATGCTTTTTTAGTTTCAACTGAAGTCTCTGCAGGAGTATCTCTTGTATCAGTTTTATTAGTGTTTTCATAGGTTTTTGCAGGCCGAGTTGCTAATTTCTTTTTAGCTGCTGCTCTTTTGCTTCCGCCGCATCCTATTAGCAAAATACTCATAATGAGGATTGCAGTTATTTTTCTAATCATAGTATTATTTAATAGTAGGTTTTCCGGCCTTTTGGAGTCGGTTGTTAATACCAGCAATTCCCTGTAAACCTCCAGTATGGATCGCTAAAATACGGGTATTTTTAGAAAAATAAGAATTAGAAATCAGATCAATTAAGCCATACATCATTTTACCTGTATATATAGGATCTAGCTGAATCTTGTGATTAACTTTAAAGTTATTTATAAAAGATATTAATTCTAAATTAAACTTTGCATAGCCTCCAAAATTATAATCTTTAATCAATTCCCAATTTTGCTTCTGGGTATATTTTTTAATTTCATTATCTAAGAAATCGCCTTTAAGAGCTGGGAAGCCTATAACTTTTTGATGAGGTAAACTTCCATTAATTATACCAGCGATTGTTCCACCGGTTCCTATGGCGCTAGCGATATAATCAAACCTCGCTGTAGTGGCATTCAGGATTTCTTCACAGCCTTTTACAGCTAAATCATTTGTTCCTCCTTCAGGAATATCATAAAATTCACCATAATCTGCTTTTAATTCCTCCTTAAAGTATGAAGAGTCTTTATCTCGGTAAGCAGTTCTGGTTACAAATTTGAAATGCATACCACAGTTATAAGCAAACCCTAATGTTTTATTCTGTTTAAGTGTTTTATTCAAATCTCCACCTAACTCTTCACCACGTATAACACCAATTGTTTTAAATCCACATTGCGCACCTGCCTTCGCGGTCGCAGCTATATGGTTTGAAAATGCACCTCCGTAAGTAAGTAGTGTATCTTTTTGCTGTTTTTCAGCTTCTAACAAATTATATTTTAATTTTCTAAACTTATTGCCAGAGATTTCGGCGTTGATTAGATCTTCGCGTAAAATTGCTAATTCTACACCTTGATACTCCATTAAGGGTTCAATTATAGTATCAATACTACAGTTGGTTGTTGATTTAAAAAGAATCTCTGTATTTGGCATAGCATGTTTATTGGTGCAAAGTTAAGTCTAGGATACAAAATCTACATCAATAGATGTTAAAGAAGAGTTAAGTGTTAAAGACTTGACTAAAATTATAGGGGGATTCACGTCTATATTGTTAAATATCAGATCAAAAGCACATTTAAATCGATTAAATACTTAATTTTACACTCTTAATAACATAATACGTTCAACCCCTTCTCCACTTAAACATTCCCTAAATGAATAAAAAATTACTCCCATGCGCATTTATACTAATGCTTTTTATTGTGACACCTCAATCGCTTTGCGCTCAAGTAGGAATTGGAACTACTAATCCTGCAAATGGATCTATGCTAGATATAGATGCTTCTGATAAAGGTATTCTAATCCCACGTGTAAATTTAACCGGAACTGATGATATTGCAACCATTAAGCCTGCTGCTACAAAAGGTTTATTAGTTTTCAATGAAGCTATAACTACTGGTGCAAATGCCGTAAATGAAGGTTTTTATTACTGGGATGGAGCCATCTGGGTTGCTATAAATTCATCTGCTGTTGCCGGCGAAAATATCTATACGACAGATGGTACGCTTACTGAAGATCGCGTAGTTACACAAGAAGATAAAAAATTAGAATTTACTACAGACGGAGCTCAAGATGCTTTTACATTGAGACGAACAGCTAATGCTAATGCTTCTGGATTAGCGTTTAGAAATTCTGGAAGTTCATATGATGCCTCGGTTTACATGGAATCCGGAACAAATACAGGACTAGCTGTGGCTACTGGTGGCAATAATCCAGATATTACTACTTTGGGTTTAACAGCCGTATTTAATAATGATCAAACCACCTCATTTAGTAAAAGCATCGATATTTATGAAAGTGATGCAAATTTAAATGATGTTACCTCGAGTCTTTATTCTAAGGCAGATGATGGAATTCTCGACTTGTATGAGAATAACTCCTATAACCATCGAATAGCAGCTAATGAGACTACTATTTTTAATGAGAAGGGCTATAATTTAAACTTTAGAGTAGAAACGGATGCAGATGAGAATACCTTATTTATACAAGGTAGTACAGATCGCATTGGTATTAAAACAGCTACTCCGCAAGGTAGTCTGCACATTTTTGAAAATACCGGGAGAACACTAGCTGGAAATGCAGGAACAATTGTTTTAGAACACGGTGATGCAGGAGGTCAATCTTCTATATTATTCAAAAGTTCTGTAAATGCCGTGAGCGATTACGGGTATATTAAGTATTCAGATGATGGGAGTGGGAATGGAACCACTTCTGAAAACAGTCTATTAGAAATAGGCGTTCAAAATGATGGCGTAGGTGCTAATCAAGATGATATAAATATTAATCCAACAGGTAATTTGGGAATTAGTAATACAGCCCCAAAAGAAAAATTACATATCGCAGGAACTAATTCTACAATACGCGTTGATGGGTTGAATCGTACAAATAATGCAAATAACATACAAAATGACCCAATGCCGGTATATGTTGATGATAATGGCACAATGGTTTTACAACCATCATTAGTACAAACTTATATGGATGTTAATATCAGTGATTTTATAAATGATACAGAAGTGAGATCATCTAATGGAAGTGCAAATTCTATTGAATTATTTTCTCATGAAATAACTTTGAGCCAAGAATCATTGGTAGAAGTTATTTATCAATTTGGAACTAGTGTCTCAAGTTATAATAGATCAGCAATCGTGGATGGCTCTCCTCGAATGTACAGAGGGTGGTTTACTATTGATAACGGTCCGCGCATAGGATTAGACGGCGGCACTTATACAAATAATCCGGATAATTCTGACCCAAATGGAGATGGGCAGTCGATATATGCTTCTGGTTTATATTTTATTTCGGCTTCTGGTTATACTAGATTACCAGCTGGGACACATACAATTAGAGTATATGGACTTGGTTTTGGTGGAGAGTTTGGTTATACTATGACATTTGGAGGAGGTAATGGTGATAATTTTCAGGTTATCGTTCATCGTTAATTCAAGTACTTCACAAAATTCCAGAATTTTCGGTGCTTTAAATATTCAAAATCTTGCTCATTGGCGTATGCTTCCTTTTCGAAGCTGATTGCGCGATAAGCGTCATATCGAAATTTAAAACGTAAAAAATGAATTAAGAATTCAGTACCGTACCAGATGTAAAATGGAATTATAAGCAATTCCATTTGCTGTCTTAAATGGATGCGTTCATGATTTATAAATACAATATCTTTTTTTAGACTTGCACTTTTAACGAGAATAAATGGCCAGAAAGCGCAACCTATAAACTTCTTAAACAATCTGGGTGCGTAAATTATAATAGCCATTTAAAATGTATAATTGTAATCTTAGAATTCGAAATTAGATTTAAGTCTTTATTTAAACAAATCTAAATGATCTTTTATACCTTTAAGTGTGACTCAATTTAAAAAACCAATTCCAGTTGAAGAAGGTGATTATTACCTAACCCCAGAGGGTTATAGATGTTTTACAGAGCAATATCACCTTAAGAGAGGGTACTGCTGCAAGAGTGGATGCAGACATTGCCCTTATGGTTACGATAAAACAAAAGAATAGTTGTATGGTATAATTCTTGATGATTTCTACATAAGAACACTATTATATAACATAAATAAATAGCCGTATGAAAAATTTTAAACTCTTAATGCTAATCGCTGTAGTTACCATATTCTCAGCGTGTAGCTCTGTGCGTGTATCATCAGATTATGATCAAGATGCAAATTTTAATGAGTACAAGTCATTTGCATTTTTTAAACCGGGAATCGATAAAGCTGAAATTTCTGATCTTGATAAAAAAAGAATTTTACGAGCTATCGAGGATAATATGTTAGCAAAGGGATTTGTAAAATCTGATAATCCTACTATGTTAGTTAGTATTTTTACTACCGCTCAGCAGCGAGTGGACGTTTACAACAACTTTGGTTGGGGATGGGGTGCCTGGGGACCTTGGGGACCTTACGGTGCCGGATTTGGAAACACTGTTTCTCGCTCTACTGAAGGAACTCTATACATAGACCTCATAGATGCTTCAAAAAAAGAACTTGTATGGCAGGGTCAAGGAACTGGCTATCTAGCCAAAAGCGTTGATAAGAAACAAGAGAGAATAAATGAAATTGTGGGAGAAATAATGCAAGAGTATCCTCCTAAACAAATGGCTTCTAATTAAGAAGATAAAAAAAGCCCTCAGTTGAGGGCTTTTTTTATGCGTATGCTTTTAGTTTTTCTTTAGTAAATTCAGATAGCACGAGGCTCCCGCTAATTTCTGCGCGTTCTGGTAATAATGCTGGCCAATAATGTGTGTCTCTCCAAAATACGTGTTTAGTTTCTTTCAATGCAACAGGGTTATAAGAGGCTAAATTTTCTGCTAGTGAATCGATTGCCAGATCCATCTCCTCAAGGCTATCATATACTTCAGAATAAAGACCTTTTTCTTTTGCCCATTGAGGATCGTAAAATTTAGTAGCATTCAAAGTAATTTCTGAACTTGCAGAAACACCCAATTTCCGCGTGACTGCCGGTTCAATTACAAAAGGTCCGATACCTATTGATAGCTCACTTAATTTTATCGCTGCAAATTTTGTTGCAATGCAATAATCTGCAGCTGCAGCAATACCTACACCCCCGCCTACAGCCTTTCCTTGAACTCTAACAATTATAGGTTTTAAGCAAGCGCGCATGGCTAGAATTACTCGTGCAAATCCCATAAAAAATGATTTCCCTTCCTCTTTAGTAGTAATTGCGATAAGCTCTTTAAAGCTTGCTCCCGCGCAAAATGTGCGATCTCCTCCACTTCTTAAAATAAGTACCTTTACTTGATCATTATTTTTTGCATCAGTAATTTTTTCTTCCAGCTCATTTAAAATCACACTGGGAAGTGCATTATGATCGGGTGTGAAAAAGGTTATTGTACCTATAGCATTCTCAATTTCAAGTCTAACAAAAGAACTTTGCATAAATATTTTTACTAAATGATGATAATTATTAAATATTCCTCAAATTTAAACTTCTAAACTAAGAATGTCAGAAATTTGACATTGTTAATTTGGTGACAACCTTTGCAAATTTGATTTTATGAATTCAGCATTAGATAAAAATATAGAAACTAATCCACTTATAGAGCGTCTTCCTGCTCATTTAAAGCAATTCATAAAGCCTCAGAACTATGAGGAATATACTCCCATAAATCAAGCTGTATGGCGCTATGTTATGCGCAAAAACTTTGATTATCTAGCCACCGTCGCACACAAATCTTATGTAGATGGTTTAAATAAAACTGGCATTTCTATAGATTACATACCTAATATGTACGGTATGAACCGAATTCTAAAAGAAATAGGATGGGCTGCTGTTGCTGTTGATGGATTTATCCCTCCCGCTGCATTTATGGAGTTTCAGGCTTATAAAGTTTTGGTCATCGCTTCAGATATAAGACAATTAGAACATATAGAATATACACCTGCACCAGATATTATTCACGAGGGTGCCGGCCATGCCCCTATAATCGCAAATCCTGAATATGCAGAGTATTTAAGACGCTTTGGGGAAATAGGCTGCAAGGCAATCTCATCTGCAAAAGACTATCAGCTATATGAAGCGGTGCGTAAACTTTCAATCTTGAAAGAAGCGGAAGACACAACTGCTGCAGAAATTGAAGCAACAGAAAAAGAAGTTGACTATTTACAAAAAAATATGGGCGTTCCTAGTGAAATGGCTCTGATACGTAATTTACATTGGTGGACAGTTGAGTATGGTTTAATAGGCACTATAGAAGATCCTAAGATTTATGGTGCAGGCTTGTTATCTTCTATAGGAGAAAGCGCTTGGTGTATGACTGATGCTGTAAAGAAAATAGCATATAGCCCCGAAGCGGCATATCAAGAATTTGATATTACACAGCCGCAACCACAACTTTACGTTACTCCTAACTTTGCCTATTTAAGTGAAGTATTAGAAGAATTTGCAAATACAATGGCACTTCGTGTAGGTGGTCCTGAAGGTATCGAAAAACTCATAGCAAGTAAAAATTTAGGGACTATTGAGCTTAGTACCGGACTGCAAATTTCAGGCGTGTTTGAAAGTATGATATCTCATAAAAATAAGGTCGCTTACATTCAAACTAAAGGAGAAAGTGCTTTAGCTTATCATGAAAAGGAATTGATAGGTCACGGAGTTTCAAATCACCTTCATGGTTATGGATCTGCTTTAGGAAAACTAGATGGTATAAACCTTGCCATAGAAGACATGAGTCCTAAAGATTTACAAGCCTACAAAATTTTTGAAGGAGAAAAAATAACTTTAAAATTTGAAGGAGACATTATTGTTAGTGGTGAGATAATTACAGGAACGCGTAATCTTAAAGGTAAAATTATCCTTATCAGTTTTAAAGACTGTACAGTTTCTCATAACGAAACCATACTTTTCAAGCCAGAATGGGGTATTTATCACTTGGGAGTGGGTAAACGTATTGTTTCTGCATTTTCGGGCCCTGCAGACTCCAACTCATTTAATCTGGTAAATCATAAAGTAAGCAGTACGACTCTAAAACCAAAAAAATCTGATGCACGTAAAGAATTAGAAGATCTATATCTGGCTGTGCGCAATTACAGAGAAGGAAAAGACACAAAATTTTCGCCGGAAGCTATATTCGATATTTTGAGAAAACACCATCCTACCGACTGGTTACTTTCCATTGAGCTTTATGAAATTGCCGTAATGGATGACATGAAAAAATTAGAGCGCGATATCGCTGAATATCTTACTACTATATCTACAAAAAGACCTGCAATAAAACATTTAATAGATGATGGTATGCAGCTAGTTAATCAGTTTCAGTTAGGTTAAAGAGTTTTTAATAGACTCTAAATTTTCTATGGTAATAGGCTTAATTACATAGTTAGAAACTCTATTAAACTGCTTAGCTCTCTTAAGATCCCTTGGGTCTATTGATGAGGTAAGGATATAGATTGTAATTTCTTTAGGCGGATTTGTCTTCGTAAATTCTTCTAGAAACTCCCATCCATCCATTACAGGCATATTTAAGTCAAGAAGAATAAGCTGCGGGATATCTCCTCCTTTATTTATAATTGCTGTCAAAGAATTTAGAGCTTCTTGACCATTAGCAAATACTAGAAAATTCTCACAAAATTCTGTGAGTTTCATCATTTTTTTGATTCCGAAAACAAAGATGGGATCGTCATCTACAATACAGGCAAGTTTAATTTTCTTCATGTAATTTAATTATAAATGTGGTCCCTTCTCCTACTTTACTTTGAACAGTGATAGCACCTCCCATAACTTCGATCTGAGATTTAGTCATATACAGTCCTAATCCTCTAGCATCTGAATGTTGATGAAACGTTTTATAAAGCCCAAAAATACGATCCCCATAACGTTCAAGATTTATTCCTAAGCCATTATCAGTAGCGGTAATGATAACATAACCATTTATACGCTCTGCAGATAGTTGCAACCAAGATCTACGCTTGGGATCTCTATACTTAATAGCATTAGTTATAAGATTAAGAATAATACTTTCCATATAAGCCGGAACTGCATACACTCTAAAGTCCTCTGCAACTCTATTAACGATTTGAAAATTCACCTCAACCATTAAACCACGTACCGAGCGTATTCCATTCTCAATAAACTTATATAGATTAACTTCTTCTTTTTCCTGAAAGTTTATATCTACAGAAACTACATCATTTAAATGCGTTATAGTTTCAGTAAGCATAGATGACGCCTGCACAAGCATTTCAAATTGCATCTCACGTTCCTCTTCCTGTTTCTCGTTTTTAAGGAAATCGATTAACATTCCAATATTGCTTGAGTGTGATCTTAGGTTATGAGAAACAATATGTGCAAAATTTATAAGCCGTGTGTTTTGATTTGTTGTAACCTCTACAAAACGATTTATCTCATCATTTTTCTTCTTAAGTTCTGTAATATCTTGAATCTGTGCAATAATTTTTTTTGGAATCCCTTTAGAATCACAGTTTAATGAGAAAAAAGTTTTGGCTAGAATTGTATTTCCATCTTTGCCTACAAACTTTTGTTCATTTTCAAATTTTCTTGAATTTTGGTGCAGTAAGTTTTTGATGAGCAAATAATTTTTCTGAAACTCTTCTGGCTCATATAAATCTGTAATCTTCTTTTTTATAAACTTATTTCTACTGTATCCAAAAACTTGTTCTGCAGCAGCATTAACTTCTAAAATTTTAAAATTTTCAATATCTATGATTAAAAATGCTATAGGAGTATTTTCAAATGCAAGTCTAAATTGCTCTTCGCTAATACGTAATTGCTCATTTTTTAAAACGCGATCTGTTATATCTTGAAAAGTACCTAGTAATCTAACGCACTTTCCATTTTCAAATTCTGCCTGGCATTTTGCATTTACATATATTTCTCGACCAGAATAAGTGATTAAAGTAAAGTCTTCATCCCACGGCTCCCCATATTCTATGGCTCTATCAATTACTTGAGTAACTAACTCACGATCTGCTCCTTCTTTATAGAAATTTATCCCAGTTTCTAATTCTACCTCAAAATCATCTGGTATCTCGTGAATTTTACGAGTAACCTCAGACCAGTAAATAGATTTTGTGCTTAAGTTTAATTCCCAAAAACCTATAAATGCAACATTATTAGTTTGCTTTAAAAGTTCTTCTTTACGATATTCCTCTGGTTTAGTATATAAAATACGTTGTGCTAAAACCAACGGCTCTACCTCATTTTCAAACTTGCTAAATTTATACTTATACCGAATTTTCTTAGCCGGAAGATCTTCTACAAAATAGGAAGTATCAAAATTAAATGCCTCTTTGAGGCTGGCGTCAAACCTGTCTAACAAATCAGATTTTGAACTATTTACTTGTGCTAATTCAAATTGCACACCACTCTGCCATTCTTTAGATGAAGCTAACAAATTGAGCTTTCTATCATATACAGCCATAGATCCTGGTAATACATTAATAGCTTGAACTGTGGAAGAAATGTTTTTCATTAGTCTA
The DNA here is from genome assembly GCF_004104375.1 of Leeuwenhoekiella aequorea. Classification (GTDB taxonomy): domain Bacteria; phylum Bacteroidota; class Bacteroidia; order Flavobacteriales; family Flavobacteriaceae; genus Leeuwenhoekiella; species Leeuwenhoekiella aequorea. The sequence goes on along the minus strand of NZ_QOVM01000005.1, from coordinate 280,955 downwards.
ATCTTTAAAGGAAAATTATTTTAAAATATTCCTCAATTCCTGAGAATCATTAATTTCTGTGGTATCGTATTTCAAAGTCCATCCGAGAGTATTTACCGCCACATATATATTAGAAAGTTCAGCTATAAGTCGGTTTTCTGCATTTTTCCTGAGGTCTGAGGCCTCAACTTTCTTTTTCACACTAGCCGTTACTCGCTTTTTAATCGTGTTATAATCTGATGCATCAAATTGATTTAAGTAATCCTGACTTACGTCATAATATTCAATATCTGGATTGATATTAATCTCAGCTTTTGGAATATGGGTTATTGTAATCGTTTTGTTAGAAACATCTACATCTGTTTCCAGAGCTCTTAAATCATATGCAATAGTAACTTTTGCGTTCACTACAACCATTGCCTTTTTATTTGCCGTCAAAAGATCAAGATACATTTTCTTAGAGTCCTTATACGTAAATACCTGAGCAAATGAACCTTCGGTCACTACTAACTTACCTACATTCTTAATCTCTTTTTCAATCAATTCAGTAGCTTGCGCTAGTTCGATCCGTTGATCACTTTTATCTTTAAAGTAGAGATATGTAAAAATACCTAAAACGATAAGTATAATAACAATGAGAATTTTGCGCATAAATTGTGCTACTTGTGAAGTAAATTTTGATTAAAAATAGCTACAATTAAATTAAAAAAAAACTTACACCTAGGTTTTGTGAAACTTTAAACTAGAGATTTTGGTGTTTCTTTAGTCTAAACCGAATCTACTTATAAGAACTTCAAAATATGCTATCACTACATTTTAGGAATTCACGATCACGTCTATTTTTTAAATCTCAAAGTTGTAACCACTTTCTCTGAGTTCTTCATATTTTTCTGAATCAAACCGATATAAAAAAGCACCGCGCTTAGATCCTGATTTATCCTTTTCCTCAAGCTTAATTAGCACCTTGTGAGAAAGAAGCTTTTTTCTAAAATTACGGGGATCTAATTCTCGCTGGTAAATTGCCTCATACAGTTTTTGCATTTGAGGTATTGTAAATTTTTCTGGCAAAAGCTCAAAACCTATAGGTTCATAACGCGCTTTGCGTCTCAAAATAGCTAAAGCATCTGAGACCATTTTATTATGATCTAATGCTAATGTAGGTAGATCTTTTAACGTATACCAGTAAGCACCATGCTCTTCTACTAGTTTTTTATCATAATCACCTATGCGTATAAGTGCATAATGCGCAACGGATAAACAACGATAACCCGGATCACGATCTGCATTGCCGTACGTTTTTGATTGTTCTAAATAAAGCTCACTCAGCCCTGTAATTTCTTCTAATACACGTCTAGCAGCATTATTAACATCTTCATCAAGCTTAACGAAACTACCTATTAACGACCAGATGCCTGCGTCTGGTTCCTGTTTACGTTTAAAAATAAGTAGCTTAAGATCACCATCATCAAAACCAAAAATTATGCAGTCTGTAGCGACATAAATCTTGTCGTTTTTTGAATAAAAATCCTTATGCTGAAGATTCATTTTTTTGGCAGAACTTAATGTCATACTTAATTTTATGTATTTAAAACGGATCTCTAAATTTAATCAAATACCCAAGTAATTAGACTTTTAAAGCAGCATAATATTATTACACTTAATTCAAAATATTTTAAAATTGTATATGTGGAAAGCTGTCTTGTAAATTATGAATCTTATTCTGTAAGTTCTTCAGGAAATCTTGATGATTTTTAGATTCAGGATTAAAAGCTCTATGTGATAATCCTCGTTGTATCTCATCTATACGTTTTAATACTGCCTGAGTTTCAGAAGAAAAATAACTAGAAGAAAACCGTTCCCAAATATAATCTACAGCCAGATCATTAGGGTGAATAAGATCTCTATCATAAAATCTATAGTCTCTTAATTCATCCATCATTAATTCAAAAGATGGAAAATAACCCACGTTTGTATGGGAATCAAGTATATTATGAATTGCCGTGATAAGGTGGGCTTTGCTACGTTGATTTTCAATAAAACCATCCTTTATATGGCGTACCGGAGAGACTGTAAAAATTATATGTACATCGGTATTTAACTTATAAATCGAATTTATAATTCGGATAAGAGCGTTATCTATCTGCGCTGGTGAAGCTAACTTTTTGTCAAATTCACGTTGTGGTATTTTATGGCAATTAGCAACAATCTTATGTTCTAGCTTATAGTCATAACCCCAGGCTGTTCCCAGTGTGATAATGATATGTGACGATGCCACACAACTTGAAATCAATGTTTCTAGAGCAGAATTTAAATTTTCTAAAATTCCATTTTGATGAGTATCATTTAATTGAGAATGAGCATCGAATGAAACATAAGCCTCATCTACCTTTAAGACATCTGAAGCAGTAAATTTTTTATTATTAGCAGCATACTCAAATGTACGCGCTATAACTTCTGGGTGAAATAAAATCCCAAAGGGGTTTACAACCGACTTAAATTTAAAATCAATTAATTTTCTCCCTATATTTTCAACAAAACAGCTACCCACTAAAAGAAGCTGAGAATCAATATGTATCTGATTCTCAAACTGCTTTAAAGGTATAATTGTCTGTAATTTCAATAGTATTTAATTTAAATAATCTTTTACAGCTTCTAAAGCCGCTGCTATTCCTTCGGGATTTTTACCTCCTGCGGTAGCAAAAAATGGCTGCCCGCCTCCACCACCTTGAATAAATTTCCCAAGTTCACGTACAATTGTACCGGCGTTTAAGTTCTTCTCTTTTACTAAATTTTTATCTATATAACAACTTAATAAAGCCTTACCACCCTGACGAGAAGCTAACAGGATAAATAAATTTTCAATTTCACCACCTAATTGAAATGAAACATCCTTGATTCCGTTTGCGTCAAGATCTACTTCTCGCGCCAGAAAATTTATACCGTTTACTTCCTTAACTTCAGTTTTGAGTTCGTTCTTTAAACCCTTAGCTTTTTCAGCTAATAGAACATCAAGTTGCCTTTTAAGTTCATTGTTCTCTTCTTGTAAGCTACCTATAGCTTTAGCAGGCTCTTTAGAATTATTAAGTAAGTCTCTTACCGCCTCTAACTCTTCATCTTGATCTTCAAAATACCCCATCACCGCATCTCCGGTAATTGCTTCAATACGTCGAATACCTGCTGCAACCGCTCCTTCAGACTTAATTTTAAAATACCAGATATCTCCAGTGTTTGCAACGTGCGTACCTCCACATAACTCCATTGATTTACCAAAACGTATAGCACGCACTGCATCTCCATATTTTTCTCCAAAGAGCGCTATAGCACCTTCGGCAATCGCCTGATCATAAGGAATTGCACGCTGCTCTTCCAAAACTAATTGTTCTTGAATACGCGCATTTACAAAAAGTTCTATTTGCTTGAGTTCGTCTGCAGTTACTTTTGCAAAATGAGAAAAATCAAATCGCAAATAACCACTATGAACCATAGATCCCTTTTGCTCAACGTGCGTACCTAAAATAGAGCGCAATGCTTGATGCAATAAATGTGTTGCGGTATGATTAGCTGCAGATCTGTTGCGTTGCTTTTGATCTACAATTGCTGTAAAAGTATCGGCTATATCTTCAGGCAGATTTTTTGTAATATGAATTATTAGATTATTTTCTTTCTTAGTGTCGGTTATATAAACCACATCACCATTAGCTGATTCTAAGTAACCTTTATCTCCTACTTGTCCTCCTCCTTCAGGATAAAAAGGAGTCAGGTTAAATACTAACTGATATTGATCTCCCTCCTTTGCTGTATTTATTTTGCGATACCGCGTGATTTTAACCGGAGTTTTTAAAGTATCATATCCTACAAACTCTTCTTCTGCATCATCCTGTAACACGGTCCAGTCTCCAGCTTCAATTTTACCGGCAGCACGAGAACGGTCTTTTTGTTTTTGTAATTCTGCCTGAAATTCTTTTTCATCCAGAGTGAATCCTTTTTCACTTAAAATAAGAGCTGTCAAATCTATCGGAAAACCGTAAGTATCATAAAGTTCAAAAGCTTTTGTTCCTGATACTTCTTTACCGGTAGTATCTGCAATAATGGAATCTAAAAGAATTAAACCTTGATCTAAGGTACGTAAGAAACTTTGCTCTTCTTCTTTAATCACATTGTAGATAAGATTCTCCTGTTTCTTTAATTCAGAAAATGCTTTCCCCATTTCTTCAGTTAAAACAGCTACAAGCTTATATATAAATGGTTCTTTAGTATCTAAGAACGTAAAACCATAACGTATAGCTCTACGTAGAATACGTCTAATCACATAACCAGCTCCGGTATTACTAGGTAATTGACCATCTGCAATAGAAAATGCAACTGCTCTAACGTGATCTGCAATTACGCGTATTGCTATATCCGTTTCTTCTTTAACAGCGTATTTAGAATTTGTAATAGTTTCTATTTCTCGTATTAACGGGGTAAAAACATCTGTATCGTAATTAGACTTTTTATCCTGAAGTGCCATACATAGGCGTTCAAAGCCCATACCTGTGTCAATATGTCTTGCAGGCAAATTTTCTAAACTTCCGTTAGCTTTTCGGTTGTATTGTATAAATACCAGATTCCATACTTCAACTACCTGAGGATGATCTGCATTTACCAGAGAAGCTCCAGAAACTTTAGCCTTTTCTTCCTCGCTACGTAAATCAATGTGAATTTCTGAGCAGGGTCCACAAGGGCCCTGATCACCCATTTCCCAGAAATTGTCTTTTTTATTTCCGTTTAAAATACGCTCTTTAGGTAGATGCTTACTCCATAAGTTGTATGCTTCGGTATCGCGCTCAAGATTTTCACTAGTATCACCTTCAAAAATGGTAACATATAGCTTGTCTTTATCTATTTTATAAACTTCGGTTAATAGTTCCCAAGCCCAGTTAATAGCTTCTTCTTTAAAATAGTCTCCAAAACTCCAATTGCCTAGCATCTCAAACATAGTGTGGTGGTAGGTATCTTTTCCTACTTCTTCCAGATCATTATGTTTACCACTTACACGTAAACATTTTTGAGTGTCAGTAACACGGGTATTCTTAGGAATGCTATTACCAAGAAAAAATTCCTTAAATTGGTTCATTCCTGCATTGGTAAACATCAACGTAGGATCATTTTTTATGACCATTGGTGCAGAGGCAACTATGGAATGATTTTTGGACTTAAAAAATTCTAGAAATTTATCGCGGATTTCTTGGGATTTCATGTGCAGATTTTAATAGCGTTTGGCAAATTTAAATTAACGCCAAACTATTTTTTATATTTGTTCGTTTCCCCTTTTAATAAGCGGATTTTTAGCCGAAAATTTTAACGCAAAAATAGAATAAATTAGCTAATGTCTAAGGTTAAATATTATTACGACAGAGATACCCTTTCTTATAAAAAAATTGAAAAGAAAAAGGGTCGTAAGTTAGGTTATGTCTTTTTATCTATTGTGGCGTCATTTCTAGCCGGTTTTATATTACTTCTAATTTATTTAAATATTCCCGACTTAGAAACGCCTCGTGAGAAAGCCTTACAACGCGAGTTGCAGAATATGAAAATGCAATACGGCGTACTCAATAAAAAACTAGATCAGGTGCAAACCGTCTTAGAGGAGATTGAAGAGCGCGACAACAATATATATAGACTTTATTTTGAAGCAAACCCCATACCAGATGAGCAACGTAAAGCTGGTTTTGGTGGTGTAAACAGATACAAAGACTTAGAAGGTTACGACAATTCAAAACGCATTATTGAGTCTAGTAAGCGTCTCGATATTTTAACAAAGCAGCTTGTGGTACAAAGTAAATCTCTAGACGAGATTGCTGTGCTGGCAGAGGAAAAAGAAAAACTTCTTGCTGCAATTCCTGCAATTCAGCCTGTAGCAAATAAAGATCTTACCAGACTTGCCTCTGGTTATGGCTTGCGATCTGATCCTTTTACAAAAGAACGAAAAATGCACTGGGGTATGGATTTTACGGCTCCTCGAGGTACGCCGATCTATGCGACCGGTGATGGAGTTGTTGACCGAGCAGACAATAACGCCACTGGTTATGGCAATCACATACGTATTAACCACGGCTATGGCTACGAAAGTTTATATGCGCATTTGTACAAATACAATGTTAAACCAGGCGCTAGAGTTAAACGTGGCGATTTAATAGGTTTTGTAGGAAGCACAGGGCGATCTGAAGGGCCTCACGTGCATTATGAGATCTTTAAGGATGGAGAACGTATAAACCCAATTAATTTTTACTACGGAAACCTTTCACCAGAAGAGTTTGATGTAATTTTACAAAAAGCACAACTCGAAAACCAATCTCTGGATTAATGCATATTCAATTACCCGAAAAACTATATTACAGTATTGGCGAAGTGGCTGATGCCTTTGATGTAAACACATCTCTTATACGCTTTTGGGAAAAAGAATTTGATGTATTAAAGCCAAAAAAAAATGCTAAAGGTAATCGTAAATTCACGCCTACAGACATAAAAAATCTTGAGCTTATTTACCATCTCGTAAAAGAACGAGGCTTCACACTAGAAGGAGCAAAAACACATTTAAAAGAAAATAAACAACAAACATTAAATAAATTTGATCTCATCAGAAAGTTAGAGAATATAAAAGCTCAACTTCAGGAATTAAAAGATCAACTCTAACCAAGTAATCATGAAAAAAGGAATTATCGCACTTATTGTAGTAGTTATACTGGGTATTATTATCTACAGTTTTTTTAAAGGTTTTTACAATACCGCAGTAACACTACAAGAAGATGCTACGGCACAATGGGGTAACGTAGAAAGCTCTTATCAACGACGATCAGATCTTATCCCAAATATTGTAAATACAGCTAAAGGTTATGCAGAATTTGAGCAAAAAACTTTAACCGATGTTATTGAAGCTCGCTCTCAAGCTACAGGTGTTAATATAGATCCTTCTAATATTACCCCAGAACAATTAGCACAATTTCAGCAAGCTCAAAGCGGCGTGAGTTCTGCTTTATCAAGGTTATTAGTAACAGTCGAACGTTATCCTGATTTAAAAGCAAATGAAAATTTTAAAGAGCTTATCAACGAATTAGAACGTACTGAAAACCGTATCAATGTTGAGCGTAACAGATATAATGAAGCTATCGCTCCTTATAATAAACATATTAAGACATTTCCAAATAATATCGTAAACAACTTTATAGGAAACTTTGAAGAAATGGGTTATTTCAAGGCAGACGAAGGTGCACAAAATGCTCCCGATGTAAATTTTGATTTTAACAATAAAGAGGCGGCATAATGGCATCTCTGGTAGAAGAATTTTTAACTGCAGAAGAAGAACAAGAAATTGTAGAAGCAATACGACTGGCAGAATTAAAGACTTCTGGTGAGATTCGTGTTCATTTAGAACGCACTTGCAAGGGAGAAGCGCTAGAACGTGCTAAAGTACTTTTTCATCAATTAAAGATGGATAACACTAAAGCTGAAAATGGAGTGCTTATTTATGTTGCTGTAGATGCCAAAAAATTTGCGATTTGCGGTGACCGTGGTATAAACAATGTAGTTCCTTCTGATTTTTGGCAGAGTACAAAAGACCTTATGCAAGCAGCATTTAAACAAGGTCATTTCAAAAATGGCCTTGTTAACGGTATAGAGTCTGCGGGTAAACAACTCGCCGAATTCTTTCCGTGGGATGAAGATGACATTAACGAACTTTCTGATCAAATTTCGACCTCTTGATATATCTATCTAAAGTATTTAATTTACGACAAGCATTTCTAATTGTCTTTATCCTTAGCTTTTCTGTTAAGGGCTTTGCTCAGTTTGATATCCCTGAAAAACCTTCAGAGCAAACGAGCGTTTACGATTATGCCGGACTTTTAAGTTCTGGTCAAAAATCTGCCTTAGAGAACAAGCTTGTAAAATATAGCGATACCACTTCTACACAAATTGTTATTGTTGTAATCCCAAGTACAAAAGGAGAAGATATAAGTCTTCTGGGTGCAAAATGGGGACAAAAATGGGGAATTGGTCAGGCAGATAAAGATAACGGAATTTTAATTACTCTAGCTACGCAGGATCGTAAGGTAGATATTAATACTGGTTACGGTATAGAGACAATTATTACCGATAGAATGGCCGAGCAGGTTGTTAATCAAGTAATGATTCCGCAGTTTAGAACCGGGGATTTTTATGCTGGATTAGATCAAGCTGCAGATACGCTGTTTCAAATGCTTAAAGGAGAATATCAAGGTACTCGCCAAAAAGACAACTCAAATCCAGTGAGCCTGCTTCCTATAATTATCATATTTATAGTAATTATTTTTATCCTAAGTCGTACTCGCGGCGGCGGTGGCAAAAATGGCGGACGCCGTAATGGCGCGGGCAGTTTACTAGACGTGATTATACTAAGCAGCTTAGGCCGAGGAGGCTTAGGCGGTGGTGGTTTTGGAGGATCATCTGGTGGAGGCTTCGGTGGCGGAGGCGGTTTTGGAGGTGGCTTCGGTGGCGGAGGCTTCGGAGGTGGTGGAGCATCTGGAGGCTGGTAATGCCTTTTCAAACTAAAAATTAATATTCAGCAGTGGGTTATAATTAACTATAGCCCACTGCTGAATTTTTAATCCCACCAGGAATTTTCTCTAACCTCTCCTTTTTTACCTAGTGTATTAAACTTATAGCTGAAGCTTAACATAAAGTATTGTCTCAAAACAGTACTTTGAACATCTTCAACATAGGACTGTGTTGCATTTCTTCTCGAATTAGTATTTTGATCAAGAAGGTCATATACTTTAAAAGTCAATAACGATTTGTCATTCATAAATGAATACCCTAATGAGGTATTCCAGAAAACTGCATCTTTTTGAAATCCGCTGCTCACATTAGGATTATACACATATCGAATATCGTTTTCCCAGGTCAACCACTTAGGTAGATATGTTGTCGTGCGCAAACGCAGATTGTGTTGTGTAAAACTACGCCCTTCAAAAAAATCCCGATTGAATGAGGTTTCTGTAAAGTTGATTCTGTACTCTGGTCTAAATTCAAAAAGATCTTTCCATACAAATCTAAAATTAATAGAAGGAGTATAGGTTTTTGTGAGATTAGCATATTGCTCTGCGTTGAAAAAGTTTACATACCTGTTTAGATTTGCATCTATTCCTATATCTGCCTTAACAGATCGCAGACTATCAAGCTGAAAATTTTTACTATAACTTAAACTTCCGTAAATGTCATAAATACCATCGACATTGGTAAATGTAGTAGACCGCACAAAATTATTATCTACCATTGTCTGATTTACTACTCTATCATTTGTAAAGCTCATTCCCAGATAACTGTAATAACCCGTGTTTGTAGCCCAGTCAAAATTATTTAAACCCATATACAGTGAATGTCTATTTGTAGGGTTGAGATTGGGATTACCTTGTATTGTATTAAGCGGATCTGATACATCTACATAAGGAGATAACTGACGTACTTCAGGAGCGGTATTACTTAGTCGGTAATTTGACCAAAAGCTCATTTTCTTGCTAAAGCTATATCGTAAATTAGCTCGGGCTTCAAATGCATCAAAATTGTTTTCAAAATCTATATTACGTACCCGATCACCCTTACTATCACTTAACATTTCTTCACCTGTAAGCGTTCGGTTTACATAAGCAATTGCAAGCCCGGCATTCATTTTTTTAGAATTATATTTCAACCCTATTTCTGGTCTACTCACTTCATTTCTACTTTCAAAATCTGTACTTTGTGGCAGTATAATTTGATCATAAATCTGCGTATCCTCATTAAAACTATACACCAATTGCTCATTAGATCGATCTTCGACATTGAATTCGTACTGGGTTTCTAAGTGTAATTTTTTAGCAATAAGTGGTAGTCTCCAGGTGGCACTTGCCTTTATATTATTTATCTTATCATTTCCATCTGTAAATTGATTTCTGATGGTTTCTTGTGCATCATCACCAAAGACCTGTGTTTCTGAATCAATATAATCATCTCTATCATTATCATTAATGGATACCGTGGCATCTACACGCACAAATCCTCCTCCAGAACCGTATTTTTTTGTTGTTGTAAGACGTGTACTAAAATCACGTGATGTCCTCAACCCCTTATTATCAAAATTTGAAGTATTCACAAGCTCACCACTTTCATTACGGGTTGAAGAATTTTCAGAATTAAAATTTGTTCCCTGTTGATAGTTTAAACGAGGTAATATTTCTACTAGCAGTGTAGAATCTATTTTTGCCTGAAAGCGCATATTTGCACTGTGATTGTCTGAGGATGTATTTGATGTTGAAAAAGACTCAGAGAAAAATCGGTTTTGAGGAAGTATATTTTCTCTTGATCGTGTTGTTTCTTCAAAACTATCTGATCCCGAATAAAAATAGTCTCCAGAAATCTCTATTTTTTCTCCTAGGTTATTAGCAACATTGGCGCCAGCTGTTCTTGAATTTGTAATGCCTTGTCCAGATCCAAAATTTCTTCCGTCAATATTAAATGAGCCATTACCATCCATAGACATATAACTCGCATTCCCAAACATCTTTTGAATTTCACCAAAACTAAATCCCGGCGAATTGATATTATTCCCACCTCCTAAAACACTTATTCGCAAATCATTATCAAAATAATTAAGAAGTCCGGCATATTCAAAACGTTCATCTGTCCCAACACCTGCAGCTACACGACCAAAAATTCCTTTATTTTTATCTTCGTCAATGGTAATATTTATTGTTTTGTTTTCGGCATCTCCTTCTTCTCCGGTAAATTCCTGAGATTCAGTTTTAGTATCAACTACTTGAATTTTATTGATGATTTCTTTGGTAAGATTACGTGTAGCAATTGTAGGATCATCGCTAAAGAAAGGTTTTCCGTTAACGAGAATTTGGTTTACGGGCTTGCCATTTATTCGTATTTGTCCATCCTCACCTACTTCGGCACCAGGAAGTTCTTTGAGTAAATCCTCTAGTGTAGCGTCGGGCTTTGTTTTGAAAGAAGCTGCATTAAATTCTAAAGTGTCCTTCTTTATAATTACAGGAGGTGTACGGGCTTTAACCACAACATCCCCTAAAGATTCTACCATGAAATCTAAGTAAACAGTACCTAAATCGATATCGCTTTTATCTGATAAGTTAATCTCTTGTTCAAAAGATTCGTAACCTACAAAGGTGACAAACAAATTTGCTTTAGGTAGTTGGGTACGACCACTTAACTCAAAATAACCATCTCTATCACTTATGGTATAGGTTATTACAGTACTATCTTTAATAGTTTCAAGTACTATAGTAGCTGCTTCAAGAGGTGATTTTTCTATACCATCCTTAAGATTACCGGTGATTTTAAATTCTTGAGAGCATACAGTTAGGGAAAGAAAGCCTATTACTAGGCTCATTAATAAACGATAATTCATGATTGATGTTGATTGATACACGAATAACCGTAAATAATATATAACTAAAAAATTAGTTTTTAATTTTAAGATATATTTAACACAGAGACTGAGTAGATTAGAATCTTCTTCTACGATTGGAGCCCGGTTTACCTCCTGCTTTATTGCCTCCAAAATTGCTCAGTTTATACGTGAAGCTTAACATTGCATATTGCGTAAGAATTAGACTGTTTGTATCTTGGACATAATCATCACCTGTTATACGCTGCGTGTCTACTACTTGATCTAGGAGATCATAAACTTTAAGTTTTAGGGTTGCTTTTTCTTCCAAAAATTGATATCCCAAACTACTATTCCATAATACAGAAGAATTCTGAAAACCTGGTGAAACATTCCCATTGTAGTTGTAAGTAATATCGTTACCAAAAATTACATTTTTAGGCCAATAACTAGTTGCTTCAAATCCAACGGTATGGTTTATAAATTCCTGATTGCGATCTTCATTGATGGAATACTTTGTATTGTTATAGGTTAAATTATAACTCGGATTTATATCTATTAATTCCTGAATGGCATACGTTAATCGCAATCCCGGATTTATACGTAATCGTTTAGAGTCAAATAAAGTCCCATTTGTAAATCCTACATTTTTATCGTGGCTACCCGTTAAACTAAGTCTGTATCTAAATTCTTGTTCTTCTTTACGTGTACTCTTTGTGTAGAAAACCCGGGCAGAAGCAGACATTGCTCCATCAACATTTGCATATGTAGTTGTACGTCTTAAATCATCACCTACGCTACTTACAGAAACCACTTGATTCTCGGTAAAATCTAATGATAACGAACTAAAAATACCGCTACCACCACCAGAGCCAAAATTAAAACTTCTAAACCCTGCACCTATATTATGGCTGTAAGCAGGGCGCAAACTAGGATTACCTACAATAATGTTTAAAGGATTTGTTTGATCTGGAACAGGTTGTAGTTGACGTATAGACGGGGTATTTGCATTTGTACGATAATCTACATAAATACTTTTAGAACGTTGCAATTCATATCGTATTCCCGCACGAATGTAAAGATTGTTATACGTATTATTAAAACTTACCGGATTTAACAAATTCTCATTTTTAAGAATTGTATTTAGAAGTCCTACATCTGCATTTATACGCCAACCTTCGTGGTCATAGTTCAATCCAAGACTTGGTGTATTTCTATATGTTTTAACTTCAAAATTACTACTCAAACTGTCGTTGCGTACAGTATATTCTCCAGCGGTATCTGCTTCAAAAACATATCTTGAGTTAGTAGACTTTGCAGATGAGAAATTGTAATTTAAATCAAGATAAAAATCTGTTGCCAGTACCAGACGCTGTTCTATGCCTAATCCATATTGATATTCTTTCTCGTCTTCATCTATGAATTGATCTTGAGTTTCGGTACGCGGATTATCAGTAAAAAAGTTACTTTCTGAAAAGTATAAATTATCATTTTCCTGATTGTTATACTCCTGAGACAAATCTAATCGTAAATAAGCACCCCGGTTTCCAAAGCGTTTTATAAAGTCTAGATTGTTACGTACTCTCAAATTAAAGATATCTTCTTGATCTGTGGTAAAAGTATTATTGACTAAATCACGGTTGCCATCGAGCGAATTAGCTATTGAGTTACGAGTAGATTGAAGTTTGCTCGTATCAAATCGCGGAGAAAAGGAAAGCCTTGTTAATGTATCAAATTCGACCTCTATACGAGCATTTGCTCGATGCCGATCATTCAAAGCATTGCTGCTAGATTCAGAATTTGAGAAATAAGTAGTATCTGGCAGAATATTCTCACGTTCTGTACGCGAGCGTGTATCCGTATTGGATCTATCGAAAAAATAATCTCCATCAAACTCATATTTATCTAGCCATTCATTGCTATAATTTATACCTGCAGTTTCAGATTTTGTAATTCCACCGCTACGATTACCAGATTCTACAGCACGAGCTCCACTTCTACCCATCATTCCATAAACATCATCAAAATCAAACCCCGAGCTGTTTATATTATTTGAACCCGCGAGTATGGTCACCCGCTCATTATCTTGAAATATATTGCCTATACCGCTCATCTCATAACGATCATTAGTACCTGCACCTGCAGTAGCTCTAGCAAAATATCCTTTATTCTTATCTTTTTTAATGGTGATGTTTATCGTCTTGTTATCAGGATCTCCGGCTTTACCGGTAAATTCTTCAGATTTTGTTTTGGTATCAACCACTTGCAGCTTCTCAATAATTTCTTTCGGAAGGTTTTTTGTAGCAATCTTAGGATCATCTCCAAAAAATTCCTTTCCATTTACAAGTATGCGTGTTACCGGTTTACCGTTAATAGTTATTGCTCCATCAGAATCGACCTCTGCTCCCGGAAGCTTTTTGAGTAGTTCTTCTAAATTAGCATCTGGTCGTGTAGCAAATGATGCTGCATTAAATTCTAACGTATCCTTTTTTATAGTAACCGGAGCGCGATTAGCAACTACCAGCACCTCATCAAGCACATTATCCTGAACCTCTAATTTTACCGGTCCAAGGTCTAATGATTGTTCTAAAGAAAGCTTTTTACGATAAGGCTTAAAGCCTGCATAAGAGATGAACAAATTAACTTCCTTTTCTTGTGAACTACCCTCTAAATTAAATATTCCATCTTTATCTGTAATAGCATAAGTGACTAAACTACTATCACTTAATTTTTCTAAATATACTGTCGCAGATTCTAATGAAATTCCCTGGGCATCTATCGTTTTACCTGTAATCGAAAAATTCTGGGCTTGAAGTTGTAATGCAAAAAGGCTTATAGTGAGAAGTAGAATTTGCTTCATAGGTAATATGCGTAAATTTTACGTTAGGGGGTTAGACTCACAAAACCCGCAAAGGTTTAAAACAAAATCCACTTTGAATAAAGTGGCTTTTTGTTTTAACTAATACTATAAATTATTTCTTACGGAAGTAAACGGCTATAGGAACCCCTTTGAAGTCAAAATTCTCACGAAGTTTGTTTTCGATAAAACGTTTATAAGGTTCTTTAACATATTGTGGAAGGTTACAAAAGAAAGCAAACTGCGGATGCGGTGTAGGCAACTGCATACAATACTTAATCTTGATATATTTCCCTTTATTTGCCGGTGGAGGATAAGCTTCAATTAAAGGAAGCATTAGATCGTTAAGTTCGCTTGTTTTAATACGCTTGCTACGGTTTTCATAAACTTGAACTGCCGTCTCAATAGCTTTATAAACTCGCTGCTTAGTTAATGCTGAGATAAAGACAATTGGCACATCTGTAAAAGGTTCCATTTGCTCCATAATTGCTTTTTCAAACTCACGAGTAGACTTATGATCTTTCTCTACTAAATCCCATTTGTTAACAAGGATTACAATACCTTTTCTATTACGCTCTGCAAGCCAGAAAATATTTTGAACCTGCCCATCAAATCCTCGTGTTGCATCTAATACAACCAGACATACATCACAATGCTCAATTGCGCGCACCGAGCGCATTACTGAATAAAATTCAAGATCTTCTTTAACCTTTGCCTTACGACGAATTCCCGCTGTATCAACCAGATTAAACTCAAATCCAAAACGATTATAACGAGTATCTATAGAATCTCTAGTGGTACCGGCAATGTCAGTAACAATATATCTATTCTCTCCTATTAATGCATTTATAAAAGAAGATTTACCTGCGTTAGGTCTTCCTACAACAGCAAAACGTGGTAAAATACTTTCTTCTGCGGCTTCTTCTTCTGGCAAGGCTTCTACTAGTGCATCTAAAAGATCACCTGTACCACTACCACTTATACTAGCAATTGTGTAATAATTTCCTAATCCAAGGCTGTAGAATTCTACTGCGTTTTCTTCACGCATTGCATTATCTACTTTATTCACTACCAGAAATACCGGTTTATTTACTCGTCTTAAAAGTGAAGCAACATCTTCATCCATACCCGTAACCCCAGCCTCAACATCTACTAGAAATAAAATTACATCTGCTTCTTCAATCGCTAATTCTACCTGCTTATCTATTTCTGCCTCAAAGACATCGTCACTTCCTAATACATAACCTCCTGTATCAATTACTGAAAATTCTTTACCATTCCAGTCTGTTTTCCCATAATGACGATCACGGGTTACACCACTCACGGCGTCAACAATAGCTTCTCTACGTTGAATTAATCGATTAAAAAAAGTGGATTTCCCCACATTAGGTCTCCCTACAATAGCTACGATACTCATAATTGTGTCTTAGTGCTTTTAGCGCTGCAAAATTACGACAATTAAATACATATGTAATACAGCTTATCAAATAACCTAAAAACTACAAAATCAAAACAATAGTCTTCAATAAGAACCTGTATTATAAAGTTGAGCCAAATTCTGTTAAGAAATATGTTAATGTGCGACTTCTCAAATCTATATCCCGCTAGCTTGCGTATATAAAGGCAAACAACACAAAACATTATGTATCTAGTTATGAAAAGATTTTTAATATGTATTGCAGTAGCATTGAGTTTACAAAGCTGTAACTTATTATCTGCAGCTGGCTTAAGCAGTGCAGGACAACCCACAAAAGAAGTACCCACAGACTTGACCTCAACTACAGCAAATTCTGCAGTAAACGTAGATCATAGTGAATGGAATGCTTTATTAAAAACGCACGTTAGCAACTCCGGCCTAGTAAACTACGAGGGTTTCAAAAAAGATCGATCAAAACTTGATGCCTATCTACAAAAGTTATCTGGGTACAATCCTGGCAATGACTGGTCTGTACAAGAACTACTGGCTTATTACATAAACTTGTATAATGCTTATACTGTAGATTTAATTTTAGATAATTATCCTACAAAAAGTATTAAAGACATAGATGGTGCTTGGACGAAAGCTAGTGTTCCGGTAGGAAGTCGTAATCTTTCATTAGGTGGAATCGAGAATGGAATTCTTAGAAAAATGAATGATGCACGTATACATTTTGCCATAAACTGCGCTTCAATCTCGTGTCCAAAATTATTAAATGAAGCTTACACTGCTGGGAAAATTAATGAGCAATTAGACAAAGTTACTCGTGAATTTATAAACTCTGATAAGAATGATATCTCTGCGACAAATGTAAAAGTATCTTCAATTTTTGATTGGTATAAAAAAGATTTTATAACTACAGAAACTCCTACTATCATAGATTATATAAATAAATATAGTACAACTAAAATAAAAGCTGGAACTCCAATTACTTTTAAAGAGTACAACTGGAGCTTAAATAAGCAATAACAGAATAAATGCCCGAAATAGAAAAATCCTGCAAATTGTGGGATTTTTCGTTTCATATAGCCCTTCAATTAAACTAGCTTTGACCTCGATCTTCTCCTAATTAGCTTTAGATTAATTTTTTATGTTAAGCATTATTATTCCGGTTCTTAATGAATCTTATAATTTACCTCAACTTCTCAACCACTTAGTTTTAAAAGCAACTGCAAAAGAGCAGCTTGAGCTTGTAATTGTAGATGGTGGTAGTGAAGATAATACTCTAGAATTAGCGCACAAATTTAAGAGAGATAATCTGGTAAGTGTGCATATTGTGAATTCTTGCAGAGGTCGCGCAAAGCAAATGAATACTGGTGCAGGAGTAGCAACTGGAGATGTACTTTATTTTCTACATGCAGACTCTTTTCCTCCTGCAAATTATGATATCCTTATTCAAGATGAAGTTATCAAAGGAAATCTGGCCGGGTGTTTTAGAATGAAATTTGATAATGAGCACTGGTGGCTGAGATTAGCGAGTTATCTTACAAAGTTTAGCTGGAGAGCGTGCCGAGGTGGCGATCAAAGTCAGTTTATAACTAGAACACTTTTTGATGAAATAGGAGGTTACGATGAAAACTATATTATCTATGAAGATAATATCTTGATTAACGAATTGTATGCACGCAATGAATTTGTTGTAATACAACATCCTTTAATCTCGTCGGCAAGACTTTATGAAAAATACGGAGTTTGGTTTGTGCAATACCACTTCTGGACAATCTATGTAAAGAAATGGATGGGAGCCTCTGCAGAAGAACTTCACGCCTACTATAAGAGAAATCTAAAAAAATAAATACTCAGCTTTATATAAAATATAGTGTATAAAAAAAGGTCTTTATAAGCGCACTTATAAAGACCTTTTTTTAAACTGGGAGAACTATTAACCTCTACTATTCACGTAGAAAGCGTGAATTACTCCTGGCACCCATCCTAACAGAGTTAGAATTATATTTATAATTAAATCTTTACCTACTCCTTTATTCATTGCAACTGCAAGTGGAGGTAATATAATTGTAATAAGGATTGTTAAAATTGACATGGTTATTTTTTTTTGATTAGAGGATGAAGATATTAAGTTTCATAATTTCAGCACCTTAAACAAATCTTAATTGGCAAGAGTTTTACATTCTGGAGTACCATTTTAGAAGAACATCTTCGGCTGGCTTTCCTTGTGGCGTAAAGCGGTTATTTTCTTCGGAAGCAGACCGTTTATGATCGTGAAACCATTTCCATACAAAGCCTCCGGCAAACCAAGGCTCATTCCAGAATTCTTCAAAAGTGGCTTCATATAAGTTTTTCTGCGACTCGCTATTCATTGCTCCATCGTATCTATCACTTGCCCAAGGTTCTTTACCTGAATAGTCTGCACTTCGATATCCAAATTCGGTAAAAAGAACCGGTCGGTTATATTTTTCAGCAAGATCTTTAAGAAGCTTCTTATGCACTTGCCATCCTTCTCTAGCTTCGGCTACAGATGGCGTTTTTTGTTCTGAAATGGGAAAGTAGGCATCTGCACCTATATAATCAAGTTCTTGCCAGAAGTGTACTTTGTCAACCTTATCCCAGTTTTCAGCATATGTAATTTTACCTGTATAAACATTCCGAACTTTATCTATAAGTTGATCCCAGAATTGTTGGCGCTCATTAGTAAAATTATATAATTCGGTACCCACACAAAATAATTCGACACCCGTATCCTGAGCAAGTTGTGCATACAATAAAATATATTCCTCGTAACTTTTCTCAAATACGAGCCACTCTTCTTCAGTATTCATATGCATATCACCTGTAAATACACCTTTCCATATCCAGATATGCGGCTTCAACATAACTTTAATTTTACTAGCGTGTAATGATTCTATGTATTGCTTTGCACCTTGGTAACGCTCCCCATACCATTGCCGCTCTGTATTGAATATTAATTCTGGATTGTTCTTATCTCTCACAAATGCAAAAGGCATGACCGCAGCGTGACTGGCTTGTATGCGTAAAACGGGATCTATATGGGTTTGTAATAAGGTATCTCTTGAAGACACAAAACTCACACCATTAATTTTTTGTTTTGCATAGGGTGTGGCAGAACAACCTATTAAAAAAAATAAAATAATGTTAGTAAATACGAGGGCAAACGACTTTTTCATAGATATCAAAAGTACTTGAAATTTAGATAAGTTCTAATTACAACCGGCATCATTAAAATACCAGTGATATAAACTGTTTTGCCATCTCTAAATCTTATCTTTAAATACAACCACATAAGTTATAAAACCTTTTATGGAGCATATAGTTATTGTAGGTAATGGCATTGCCGGCGTAACTGCTGCCAGACATCTGCGTAAAAATTCTGATCATAAAATAACCATTATTTCAGCTGAGAGTGATTACTTCTTTTCCCGAACAGCACTAATGTATGTTTATATGGGGCATATGCGCTGGAAAGATCTCAAACCCTATGAAGATAAATTTTGGTCAAAAAATCGAATTGAACTGATAAATGCATATGTCGAAAAAGTAGAGACTACTAATCAATCACTTATTCTGGTCGATGGTACTAGTATAAACTACGACAAGCTCATTTTAGCAACAGGGTCTGTGCCCGCTAAATATGGATGGGAAGGTCAGGATCTTAACGGCGTTCAAGGCTTAGTCTCTAAGCAAGATCTAGAGCAGTTAGAAAAGACTGCTCCTAATAATGAAATTTGTCCTAAAGCTGTAATTGTAGGCGGCGGACTTATAGGTGTTGAGATGGCAGAAATGCTGCATACTCGTAAAATTGAAGTAACCGTCTTGGTGCGTGAACATGCGTTCTGGTCTGGCGTTTTGCCAGATGGAGAAGCAAAAATGATCTCAAGACACATACTTTCTCACGGTATAGATTTAAGACATCAAGAAGAACTTGATAAGATTCTAGATGACGGTAAAGGCAATGTACGTGCTATCTTAACTAAAAAAGGAGAAGAAATCCCATGCAATTTAGTGGGAATTACCACAGGAGTAAAACCCAAAATCGACTTTCTTGAAAATTCTAATATTGAAACCGACAAAGGGATTCTCGTAAATAGATTGCTTGAAACCAATGTAAAAAATGTATACGCAATTGGTGATTGTGCTCAGCAACGCGAAGCAATAGGTTTACGCAAGCCGGTTGAAGCAGTGTGGTATACCGGAAGAATGATGGGAGAAACTGTAGCGCAAACAATCTGCGGAACACCTTTTGAATATAAACCTGGGAACTGGTTTAATAGCGCTAAATTTTTTGATATAGAATATCAAACCTACGGATGGGTATTTAGCAATAAAAATAAGAAAGAGTATGAAGAGCATTTTCATTGGAAACACGTTAATGATAAAACCTGTATAACAGTAGCATACAACAAAGAAAATCACACATTTTTAGGTATCAATACATTTGGAATACGCATGAAACACGAAGTCTTTGATCGCTGGTTAAATGAGCAGCGCGATATAGATTATGTTATAGATAATTTACGTATTGCAAATTTTGATCCTGAATTTTATAAACACTACGAGCGCGATATTAAAAAAGCATACGCTGCCAGAGCTTAACACTTACACCTCAACATCTAATATATGAGCACTATACAACGAGATATGTCACTTACGGGACAACCACCCGCTTCAATAAATCTCACACAAAAGCTGGGAACAGCGTTAGGAGTAGCCGCTCTTTTAGTGCTGCTTATAGCAGTCTTTAATGTTAACTTTCCTAACAAGACTTTATGGCTAAGTTTATCACTAGGTGGTCTTTTTGCTGGTATTCTCATTTTCAGTTATGGTGCTTATGCAGATAAACAAGAAGGAATTAAAAATGATGGCGTTTGGTTTAAATCTATTTCCAGTCGAGGGTTTCTTGCCTGGGTTGCAGGATTGGGCCTAACAGGCTTTTATATACTTCTTTATTTTAGAGCAGATCTTTTAGGATTAAATGCTGATGGAGCTAACACAGGATTAATAGCACTTTTTGATCCGTTGAGTAACGTACTAAGTGGTGGGCCGGCAAGTCAATGGTTTGTTTACGGTACTCTCTATACGATCGCTATTCTTGCATTTGGAATAAAATTTATGTGGAAATACCGCCACAATCGTTATGAACGACTACGTACTATTAGCGTAATGTTTTTTCAAACAGCCTTTGCTTTTCTTATACCCGAACTAATGGCTCGATTAAATTCTGATGAATTTAGTTTGCCCTATTATGATTTAAAAAACATCTGGCCACTTAATTATTACAATTTTGAACAATATCGTGTAGATGATTTTATATCTGCTGGAGACATTGGGCTCGCGCTGTTGATCTTCGGTATTGCTTCCATATTTATCATCACCCCTATTCTTACCTATAAATATGGCAAGCGGTGGTATTGCTCTTGGGTTTGCGGTTGTGGTGGTCTGGCAGAAACTGCTGGTGATCCTTTTAGACATCTAAGTGATAAGAGTGAATCTGCCTGGAAGATAGAGCGCTGGGTAGTACATAGTGTTCTTGTTTTTGTAGTCGTTATGACCACCGCTGTAGTAGCCACTTACCTAGGCGACAATCCCGATAAATATTGGCTTACAAAAGATGTATTTTTAATAAGTGTAGCGGTTTTCCTTACGCTTCTTTTTGGTGCTATATGGTTATTTAAAAAAGAAGAATTAAAGCAAGATGCTAGATATGGTGCTATTGGCTATCTCGTAATTGTTCTAGCTCTAATAGGTATACATTACGCCAGCGGAAACACCCTCTTTTTAATACCCGCGGAAACATTACGCACCTCGTATGGTTTTTTAATAGGCTCTATTTTTAGTGGTGTTATAGGAACTGGTTTCTACCCAATTTTTGGAAATCGTGTTTGGTGCCGTTTTGGTTGTCCTATGGCTGCAATATTAGGTTTACAGCAACGTCTATTTTCAAAGTTCAGAATTACTACAAATGGTGGACAATGTATTTCTTGTGGAAATTGCTCTTCTTACTGTGAGATGGGAATAGATGTACGTGCCTATGCTCAAAAAGGTGAGAATATTGTACGTGCAAGTTGTGTGGGTTGTGGTATTTGTTCTGCCGTTTGTCCACGTGGCGTTTTAAAACTAGAAAATGCCGCAACAGACAATCGCATTAACAGCCGGGAGGTATTACTAGGAAACGATGTTAACTTAATGGATTACTTAAACCAAAAGTAAAGTAAATTGTTTTTATTGTATTTTTAGAATTCACTCTAAAAAATCTCATATGTTATTAGGAATGGTAGGACCGTGGCAGATTATGCTAATACTTGGTTTTGGTCTAGGAATAATTCTTCCAATAATCGCTTTGGTAGATATCGTGAGGAATGATTTTAGAGGAAATAACAAAATTGTATGGGTATTGATTGTGATATTCTTCAATGTTTTTGGATCAATACTTTATTTCGCTCTCGGCAAAAAACAACGCATTCTATAATTATGAAATTAAAAAAAGGCAAAGATCTCCACCCTTGCCTTATTAACAAATCATCTAAAAACAAACTATCTTTCTTAAAACCATCTAATAGGATGGCCTTATGTTTAAGGTAACTATAGCTACATTATTGTATGTATATATGCTAACTTTTGGTTATATTCTATAAAATAGTCTCTTCAGTTTATTTACGAAAAAGCATTCTGTTCGGTTTTCAGTTTTAATGAACTACTTTCAGAATTTCAGAAAAAAAAAGGCGAAATTGATATTTCCGCCTTTATTAAAAATTAACAAACAATCTATTTTTATAGAACAGGCAATAAAACCTGATCGATCACATGTACAATACCATTAGTAGTTTGTACATCTGGAATAACCATATTTGCAGGAGTTGCATTACCAGAACCACTTACTGTAAGTGTTCCGTTATTAAAAGCTCCTAGAGTAATTGAGTCAGAACCCAACGCATCATAAGAACCAGCACTTAATTCTGAAGTAAACTTATCTGCAGAAACATCAGCAAATACGTGATTTAATAAAACTTCAGTAACAAGAGCCTTATCGAGTTGTCTAACATCTGATGGTTGTGTGAATGTTAATCCTAAAGCAGCACCTAAATTTATGAACGCTTGATCATTAGGAGCAAAAACAGTAAAGTTAGCATCTGGATTACTTAGAGCTTCAGCTAATTCTGCGTACAATACGGCTTCAACTAAATAGCTTAATTCTGGTGTTTTAAAAACTTGAGCACTTTGCAAAGCCACAGCAGATTCAACTACATTACCTCCAGTTGCAATCATAACTTTATCAATAACGTGAACTGTACCATTTTGTGCACGTACATCTGTTGCAAGTATTTTTGATCCGTTTATATATACATCAGAACCGCGCATCACAAATCTGCGGGATATACCTAAAGCAGAATTTGATGATCCTCCTGCTTCAAAACCCCCAGATACTAAGTTTCCGTTAGATACGTGATATAACAGTGCATTGGTTAAAAAAGGAGTTGTTAATACTCCTAATGTAGCTTCTTCAAGTCCTAAACGCGCAAAAGCATCATTTGTAGGAGCAAAAACAGTATAATCTCCCGAAGGATCATTAGGATTGGCATTACTTAAAACACCTACTAAATTGGCATTAATTGCAGCAGATTCTAAGGTACTAAAAGCGGGATTTGCAACTGCTACACCTGCAATAGACGTTAGTTGGTCTTCGTAGGCAGATTCACTCTCACAAGAAGAAGTAAGTACCACACTTAGAAGCGCAATAGCAATACCAGTATATTTATATAAGTTTTTCATAATATTTTAGTGTAAAAATTTAGTGATTAAAATGAGTAAGTAAGTCCCCAGTTATACCCGTCAGAATCTCCAAGGTTACGACCATTTACGTAAGTACTATATCCGCCAGATACACCTATACCTCTATAAAGTGGCACATAAGCAGTAAAACCTAGACGCGTATAATTAACTCGGGTTGCCGGAAAAAATCCTGTAAAACCTTCACCAAAAATATCTACCCCATCTTTATCTGATAATTGATTAGCCACATATGCATCTAAGTAAAACATATCTGCAGCGTACCCTAATTTGAATTCGCTTAGCAAAGCATTAGGCACATCATTACTGCGTAAACTATATCCCATTTGACCTGTGGCAAAAAAGCCAGAGTCATTTTTATAAGATGCTATTGCTAGCCCTGTTATATCTGTAGATCTGTTACCAATAGCAATAATAGATTGAAATCCCGGATCTTCACTATAATCACCAACCGGCAGCTCTACTCCTGCTGCTGCAATTAAATCAATAGAACCTTTAGGAGTTTTCACATTTGTAATTCGGTACTTTCCATATACACTTAAATCCTGAAAGCCCTTAACTTCATTGGTAAGTCCATTATTAGCAAGTGTCTCAGCAGTTGCTTCACCTTCTGCCTTTATATAAGGTAAGTTTACCACGATATCCAGGTCATCGGTTAAACCATATTCTCCATAAAGTGAATAGCTTGTGGTTTGCACTTCATTAAATACAGGAACCCCATTTACTTTTTGTGGTACTAAGAATACTTCATCATATTCTTCAGAAGAAAAAGATAGCGTAAAGCTTCCTTCTCCTTTAGCTTTCATAAAACCACTAACCGGGCTCTGAGCTATCATTAAAACAGGTAGCATTAAAAGCAAACCTGTAATTAAGCGTAAGTTTAAATTCATAATTTATCGTTTATAGTTAACAACAAGAGATACGCAGAAGATTTGAAGCTGGTTTTCACAATATTCTGTTAAAAACCCTGAGTCGGTTTTTCTCGTATACTTGAGTACGGGCTTAAAGAATTGCACGTATTACTTAAATTTGATCTCATGTTTGTTTTCAACTATATTTTGATGCTTGTTCTGGTTACGGGAAGTAATGAACAGAAAACATATATAAAAGAATATTATGCAAATGGTATTTTAAAATCTGAAGGCTGGTCTATTAACAATCAAAAAACTGATTACTGGTTTTATTATTATGAAAACGGAAATGTGAAAGGAAAAGGATCTTATGAGACTAATAAAAAGAATGGTTATTGGTTTTTCTATAATCAAAGTAACGCTGTAATTAGTCAAGGTCATTACCAGAATGGTAAGCGAGTAAACTGGTGGGTACTCCTAAGAGAAAAAAATGTGGTAGAAAAAGTACAATTTGTTAATGATGTTAGGCAAGGCTACAGCTTGTTATATAAAAACGGAAACTTATTTAAAGCACAACATTACAAGGATAACATTCTTACCGGTGCCTGGACGAGTATTGCTAATTTCAAAAAAGATAACCCTAACGCTCAATTCTAATGCAGCAAATTATTAAAGTAATAATTCCTGCATATAATGAGGAGCAATCAATAGGACTAGTTGTTAGAGATATTCCTCATTTTGTAGATGAGATAATAGTAGTAAGTAATAACTCTACAGACGCTACTGCAGCAAAATCTGTTGAAGCAGGTGCCACATCACTTACCGAAACTTCACCAGGATATGGTTATGCTTGCTTAAAAGGGTTGCAGTACATTGCAGGATTAGAAGATAAGCCAGATATTGTTGTTTTTCTTGATGGAGATTATAGTGACTATCCTAAGCAGTTAACACAACTCATAAAGCCCATACTTGAAGATGATATTGATTTTGTTGTAGGTGCACGAGTGAAATCACTGAGACAACCGGGAAGTATGACTTTTCCGCAACGGTTCGGTAATAAATTAGCTACAACATTAATGCGTTTAATTTTCAACTCAAGATTTACAGATCTTGGTCCCTTTAGGGCTATTAAATATGATAAATTGCTATCCCTTAATATGCAGGATAAAACCTATGGTTGGACGGTTGAAATGCAATTAAAGGCACTACGACATAAACTCACTTATACAGAAGTACCTATGAAGTACCGTAATCGTATAGGTGTTTCTAAGGTTTCAGGCACAGTCAAAGGTGCTATATTTGCCGGAATTAAAATTCTCGGTTGGATTTTTAAGTACAGTTTTAAATAATGCAGACAATAATAATAGTTCTTTATACTTTATCCCTTACTGTAATTTTCCTCTACAGTTTAGCTCAATTAAATCTGCTTTTTAATTATTTAAAAGCGAAGAAAAAGATAGATAACGCCCCGGTTTATGACTTAGACAATCCAGATGAAATTCCGTTTGTCACTATACAGCTGCCTCTATACAATGAGTTATATGTAGTAAAACGTCTTCTTGATAATATATCTAAAATGGATTATCCTACAAATAAAATGGAGATTCAAGTATTAGATGATTCTACAGATGAAAGCCTTACCGAAACCCGAAAACTGATAAATAATTTAAGACTAGAGGGCTTACCTATAAAACACATCACGCGTACAAATCGAGTAGGATTTAAAGCCGGTGCGTTAAAAGAAGGACTGGCGATTGCTAAAGGAGATTATATTGCAATTTTTGATTCTGACTTTGTTCCGAAATCAGATTGGTTAAAAAAAACTGTTCCGTATTTCAAAGATCCTAAAGTGGGTGTAGTACAAACACGCTGGGCACATCTAAACAGAGATTATTCTATTCTAACTAAAATTCAGGCATTCGCACTAGATTTTCATTTTGTTCTGGAACAAGTGGGGCGCAACTTTGGCCATCATTTTATAAATTTTAATGGTACGGCAGGGATTTGGCGTAAAACGTGCATTTTAGATGCCGGAAACTGGCAGGGAGACACGTTGACTGAAGATCTTGATCTTAGCTATCGTGCCCAACTTAACAAATGGGATTTTAAATATCTAGAGGAAGTTGAGACACCCGCAGAATTACCTATCGCTATAAGTGCAGCCCGCTCTCAACAATTCAGATGGAACAAAGGTGCAGCCGAAAATTTCCAAAAGCTTTATGGTAGATTACTTAAAGATCCTACCGTTTCATTCAAAACCAAATTTCATAGTTTTTTTCATTTACTTAATAGTAGCATGTTCTTGCTCGTATTACTCATTGCTATTTTGAGTGTGCCCGTATTGTATATAAAAAATACAAATCCTGAGTTTGATTTTATTTTTAAAGTGACCGCTTTTTTTGCTATAAGCACTGTAATATTCTTTATCTGCTACTGGGTAACCTACAAAAAAATTCACGGCAGCGGATTCAAAAACTTTATCTCTTATGTAGGTATGTTTATCGCATTTTTCTCAATTGCAATGGGCTTTAGCGTACATAATTCACTTGCAGTTTTAGAAGGCCATTTTGGTAAAAAATCAGAATTTATACGCACTCCAAAATTTAATGTCAACAAGCTAAGCGACAGTTGGAAGTCTAATATTTATCTAAAGAAAACTATATCCTTAAATACAATTCTCGAAAGTTTACTATTCTTATATTTTGGCTTTGCAATTGTAAGCGCGTTCTATATGAGAGATTTTGGACTTATAACATTTCACATTATGTTGTTTTTTGGATTTGGATTCGTAGCTTTTAAATCTATTTTTTCAAGAATTTAAACAATGTAGTTCTTCGTTCTCTATACCGTTGACATTGAAAACCAAATGTACTGATCACTAAAAACCGATATGCTTCAGACTCTTAAACATTACAAGATTCCGGTTTTAATGACATTCGGTATTTTATTAATGTATTGGGAATTTGCATACAATTTACAACGTCACGACTTTGTAAAATTTATTCTCCTTTACGCTGCTCTTTTCTTTTTAAGCTTTAAGCTTATTCAACAACTAAAAGTCAATTTTAAAACACTTGTTACAATAGGTATAGTACTCAGGTTACTATTTATAATCGCATTGCCTAATTTATCGCAAGACTACTATAGATTTTTGTGGGATGGCCGGTTAATAGCTGAAGGATTAAACCCTTATCTTTATACACCAGATCATTGGGTAGCGTTAGGATCATTACCTATAGCCCAAAGTAACGAGTTGCTAGAAGGGATGGGTGATTTAAGTGCAAGACATTACTCTAACTATCCTCCCGTGAACCAACTGTTTTTCTGGCTTTCAGGCTTGTTAAGTGGTAAATCAATACTTGGAGGAGTTATCGTTTTGAGACTGTTTATAATAGCCGCCGATGTGGGGATATTACTTATAGGACGTAAGCTTCTAGTCTTGATGAATCTACCAAAGCATCAAATTTTCTGGTATTTTTTAAATCCATTTATACTAATTGAACTTACCGGAAATTTACACTTTGAAGGTGTGATGCTTTTTTTCTTTCTAGTCGCACTTTATCTGTTACATCGTGAAAGATATCTCTGGTCATCAATTTTTATAGGTCTCTCTATTTCTGTGAAATTGGTTCCTCTATTATTGCTACCGTTGTTTTACCAGATTTTAATAAGTAAGACTCCAAGCTCAACTAAAATAGACTCTCGCCTAAGTCATTTAATACGTAAACCGAAAGCTTCCTTTCTAAGACTGTTTATATTTTATATAATTGTATTGACAACATTCGTATTAACGTTCATCCCCTTTAGTACACCCGAGTTAATAAATCATTTCTCAAGTACTATCGCGCTTTGGTTTGAGAAATTTGAATTCAACGCCAGCATTTATTATATCATAAGATACATAGGCTTTCAGACCAAAGGATTTAATATAATTGCCACAGCAGGTCAAGAGCTCCCCAAGTATGTTATTGCATTTCTTCTTCTTCTAACTTTCTTGAGAAAAAATAACTCGACTTTACGCTTATTTCCAGTTCTTCTATTTGGTATAAGTATCTATTTTCTGCTTTCGACAACAATTCATCCGTGGTATATTGCTACACCATTGTTATTGTCAGTTTTTACGAAATATCAATATGCTATAGTCTGGAGTGCTGTTGTGATGCTCAGTTATTCGGCTTATAAGATTGATTCTGTGAATGAAAACCTATGGCTGGTAGCAATAGAATATGTGGTGTTAATAGGTTATTTCATTTACGAACTCACCATCAAAAAAAGCAAACAAGTTAATCTGTAGCATTTACAAGATAAAGACAACCTACGCGTCGTATTTTATAATTCCGATCTTTTTTTGAAGTAATATTACCATCATAGCAATCTTGCAGAATAAAGTCATACCCCACCATTTTTTCTTTAGCAAGCTCCTCTTGTTCACGTTCAACAATTACATAGAAAGAGGTCTCTTTAGGATAATTAATGCCCTCACGGCTCATTAAAACAGGTAGACGTTTACCTAGATCCCAAATCAATTCTGGCGAGCTGTTTTCATAGAGAAAAACCGGCTTATTAAGACGTTCTAACTCTACAATTTTAGGTGCTAATTCCTTATAATTTGTATTTGTATATGTAACTTTTATAAAAGGAAATCCGCAAGTGATTATCAAACACGTGAAAAATATCACAGTGTAAAATGCATTTTCGATATTCTTTCTTTTGAGATTTTTTATAATAAAAATTGCGACAAAAAGACAACCCACTTGGAATAGAGAATAGTAAACCCATAAAATGCCTGTAAAATCATCTACAAATAAGTAGATTAAAAAGGGACAAGCTAATGCAGCTGCTAATGCTATAATTGAAAAATTAAAATACACAGGCAATACCTCCCGTTTATCTTTAAGTTCTGAAAACTTGCGTACTAAATAATCAATATAAAAACTTGTATTTAGTGCCAACGGAATAAGTACTGGCAAGAGATATCTCGATTTTTTCTCTGGTATGATTGAAAGTAAAACTACTGCAGAAAGCGTCCATAATAAAGTGAACTGATAGGCTTTTAGATTTAAAACTCTTGTTTTTAAATAGGGATATAAAAGTCCTATAAATGCAGGAATTGTCCAGATCCCACTTTGAGTAAAAAAACTCCAGTAATAGTAAAATGGTCGGGTATTGTGATTTGCCCAGGCGGTAGCTTCTTTATTAGCAATGCTGGCTGCAGTATCTGTATCACCAAAGTATAAAGCAAGTGCCCACCACGAACTAAGAGCTAAGGCGATAATGATAAGAATCATAAACGGAAATGCTCTCCCGCTAGAAGATCTTATTCTGAAAATAAATAAGTAAGAAATTAAAAAGGGTAGCAACAACGCAAAGTGACTTACCGGCCCTTTACTCATAAAAGAAAGACCAATAAATAAGCCTGCAAGTATTGCGCTGGTATATTTTTTAATATCAGTAGAAAAAAACTGAAATAAGAAGTAAATCCCTAACAGCATAAAAGCGTGGGCAAAAATATCCCAGGTACCATTGCGCCCTGCAAAAATTACATAAAAAGAAGTCGCAACGAGTAGAGCTCCATATAGCGCTTGCTTAGCAGGTAATTGTAATCTTTTAATTGAAAATAAATAACTGAAATAAACTAACAATGTGGTTACAATAGCTGAAGGTAATCGCAACGCCCAAAGCTTATTTACACCAAAAATAGCACCGGAAAAAGCACTTAACCAAGTAGGTAATGGTGGTTTTTCATAACGAGCTTCTCCATTCATCGTGGTAAAAATCCAGTTATCAAAATGCAGCATCTCTCGGGCTGTATTAAAATTACGAGCCTCCATTATATTTGCATACAAAATATCAAGATGAGGAAAGAACAACAATAAGCAGGTAAGAACTACTATAAATGGATAATATTTTTCTTCAATTTTCATTCTTTATCAATACCTATTGCTAAACGCATATTTCTAAAATAAATAAAAACTCCCATTACGTGACCTACAATCAGAACGGGATCTTTTCTAAAAAATGCATAGATAAGAATTAAAAGTCCGCCAACTAAACTTAGTAACCAAAAGCCAAGTGGTAGTGTTGATTTTTTATTGCGCTCAGAATAGATCCATTGATAGATAAAACGTAATGTAAATATTAATTGAGCTACACTTCCTAAAACCAACAACCAGAGCGGTATGTTTTCGTTTTTAAAAAGTTTATCTATATCATAATCCCCATTATTATACGCGTAAATGACTATAATAAGAGGAAAAATCCATAAAAACCACCGAATAACTTTAGGCGATTTCAACCATTGCCCTTGCAATTGAAGATTACGTATATATATAAAATAGGTAAGTGTCTGACCTAGCATTATGGCAAAATCATCTCGTAAATAACCATACACAAAAAGTAAAAATGATGCACCAAGACTCAACCACCAAAACGTTGATGGTGTTAATACTCGCTTTTGTTTTTCAGATAAAAACCATTGTATTACCAATCTTCCTGAAAACATAAGCTGAGCAAGAAAGCCTATCGTATAAATCCAGTACGGACTAGTCATTCGATTTTTTTGCTATTGTATAATTTATGTACTTCTTCTTCATCCACAGGTAAGCAAAACAATCCATTAATGGACCCAATAATCGATTCCAAACTCCAAAGTTTGCAGTACCCGCAACTCTTGGAAAATGCCTAATAGGAATTTGTACTGTTTTACCTTGTTGCAACATAATCATCGCAGGAAGAAAACGGTGAAGCCCTCTAAACATAGGAATACGCTTTGCGTATTCCGTTTTAATTATTTTTAAAGGACACCCAGTGTCATCCATCCCATCATTAGTAAATGCTCTGCGTATATTGTTTGCTATTGCACTTGACATATTTTTTACAAAAGAGTCTTTGCGATCAGCACGATGACCTGTTACAAGATCATATTCATCTATATAAGGAAGCAGTATATTAAAGTCCTCTGGTGTGGTCTGAAGGTCGCTATCTATATATCCTACTAAAGGTGTAGTGGTGGCATCAAAACCAGCTTTAATTGCAGCACTTAAACCACAATTTTTTTCAAAGGCTATAAACTTAAAGCCCTCTCCCCTATTGCAAATTTGTTCTATTAGATCTTGACTTCCATCTTTTGACCCATCATTAACAAAAAGTACTTGAGTAGGAACTGCTGCAATTTTAAAATAATCCCGAAATACCTGTTCTACCCGAAGCAAATTTTCTTCTTCATTATACACAGGAACCACTACGGTTAATCTATAAGACATAGTAATAAATAAGTTTGCGAAAATAAGCATTACTTCTAAAGCAATTCTAAAGAACACAAGTTTTTGTTGACTAAAGAATCTATAAAACACAAAAAGCCTCACAATATAAAACATTGTGAGGCTTTTATTATTCTTTACAACAGATGCTTACATATCTAACAAATAAGCAAATATAAGTGGCGCTACAATTGTCGCATCACTTTCTATAATAAACTTAGGCGTATTAATGTCTAGTTTACCCCATGTGATTTTCTCATTAGGCACTGCTCCAGAATAAGAACCGTAACTTGTTGTAGAGTCAGAAATCTGACAGAAGTAACTCCAAAAAGGAGTTTCTTCACGCTCCATATCCTGATAAAGCATAGGCACAACGCAAATTGGGAAATCTCCCGCAATACCACCACCTATTTGGAAAAAGCCTATACCATTTGCACTATTATCTGTGTACCAGTCTGCTAAGAAAGTCATATACTCAATACCAGATTTCATTGTAGTCGCTTTAAGCTCTCCCTTAAGTACATAGGACGCAAAGATATTACCCATTGTACTATCTTCCCAACCCGGGCAAATTATAGGTAAGTTCTTTTCCGCAGCTGCATACATCCACGAATCTTTAAGATCTATCTCGTAATATTCTTCAAGAACACCACTTAACAACATCTTATACATAAATTCGTGCGGCAGGTAACGCTCGCCGGCATCATCTGCATCCTTCCATATTTTATGAATATGCTTTTGCAATCTTCTAAAAGCTTCCTCTTCTGGAATACATGTGTCTGTAACACGGTTTAAACCTTTTTCTAATAAATCCCATTCATCCTGAGCTGTTAAATCGCGATAGTTTGGCACACGCTTATAATGAGAATGTGCTACGAGATTCATGATATCTTCTTCCAGGTTTGCTCCAGTACATGATATAATTTGTACTTTATCCTGGCGAATCATTTCGGCAAAAATTTTCCCTATCTCTGCTGTACTCATCGCACCTGCAAGAGAAACGAGCATTTTTGCTCCATTGTTTAACT
This sequence comes from Leeuwenhoekiella aequorea, assembly GCF_004104375.1. Taxonomy (GTDB): domain Bacteria; phylum Bacteroidota; class Bacteroidia; order Flavobacteriales; family Flavobacteriaceae; genus Leeuwenhoekiella; species Leeuwenhoekiella aequorea. The sequence continues at coordinate 248,342 of NZ_QOVM01000005.1, read as the reverse complement.
GCTCTTCATAAGCTTTTGCTGCATCAACAACAGAAGCTGAATTGAAGTGTAAATAATATTTCTCTATAAATTGAGAGATTGCTCCCTTAGTCTTCATCGTCATTTAAATCAAATTTATTTACGCTACCCTTACCTGGTTTTGCAACGTAACTATTATCGTAATTCTCTTCTATATCCTGCCCTTCAAATTTGTAGCTTAGCATTTTATAATAAAGTTTTGCTGCTAAAAAGTCTGATGAGTTATCATTAGGATTAGGGCATAGTTCCATAAGGTCAAAACCTACCACATTCTTTTCAGCAAAAAGGCGCTTTAAGAAATCCATTGTTTCATACCAGAATAAACCGCCCGGTTCTGGTGTTCCTGTAGAAGGCATTATTGATGGGTCTAAACCATCTAGATCAAACGTGATAAATACATTGTCTGTACATAAGTCTATCACATTATCTACCCAGTATTCATCTTGGATCATTTGATGAGCAAAGAAGGTTTTATCCTCATCCATGACCGTTTTTTCAAGTACATCCATACTACGGATACCTACCTGAATTAAATTTGTATTCTGGCTCGCCTCATACATTGCACAAGCGTGATTGCATGTGCTTCCCATGTACTCTTGACGCAAATCTGCATGAGCATCAATCTGAACAACTGTAAGGTTATCAAAAAGCTCATTAAATGCACGAATAGCACCTATTGAAACCGAATGTTCACCTCCAAAAAGCGTAACAAATTTATTGCGCTTTATAAAGTCTTTAGTAACCTTATGCACCTCAGAAACGAGTGCTTCCGGAGAACTGTCTTCTGTAATTGCCGGAGCTAAATAGATACCTTGCTGATACACCTCTGTATCGGTCTCAATATCATAAATCTCCATATTTTCAGAAGCATCTAAAAAGGCCTGTGGACCTTTATCAGCTCCTTTTCCCCAAGTACTAGTACCATCATAAGGCACCGGTATTAGAACTATTTTTGAGGTTTCAAGTTTGGCAAATTCATCAGGGATGCCGGCATAGTTTTTAGTTGTATTCATAACCTAAAATCTTGAGCAATTGTTCTGCTTTTTGTTGTTCGTTAAATATACGGGTTGTTAAGTTACCATTTTCATCTCTATCAATCAGAATATGTTTTGGCTGCGGAATTAAGCAATGCTGCAGACCACCATATCCACCTATTGACTCTTGATAGGCACCGGTATTAAAAAAGCCGATGTATAATGGTTTATCTTTCTTGTATTTAGGCAAGTAAATAGCATTACTATGCTGTTCACTATTATAATAATCATCACTATCACACGTAAGACCTCCTAATAACACACGCTCGTATTCTTCTTCCCATCTGTTTATAGGCAGTAAAATAAAACGCTTGCTAATTGCCCACGTATCTGGTAAAGTGGTGATAAACGATGAGTTTATCATGTTCCACTTCTCTCTATCATTTTGTTGCTTTTGATATAGCACTTCGTAAATAGCACCTCCACTCTCTCCTACAGTAAAACTACCAAACTCAGTAAAAATATTAGGTACTACAACATCTGCCTCTTCACAAGTAATTTTTATCTGATTGATAATTTCATCAACCATATAGGCATAATCATAGTCAAAAGCCAAAGAATTTTTTATAGGAAAGCCTCCTCCTATATTTAAGCTATCTAAGCTAGGACAGATTTTCTTAAGACGTGTATATACTTTAAGACACTTATTTAATTCATTCCAGTAGTAAGCATTATCTCGTATACCGGTATTAATGAAAAAATGAAGCATTTTTAACTCAACCTGATCATTATTTTTGATCTGATCCTCGTAAAAAGGTATGATATTTTTATAACCTATTCCTAGTCGAGATGTATAAAACTCAAATTTAGGTTCTTCTTCAGATGCAATACGTATTCCTATTTTAAAGTCACCCTTTATCCCTTCAGATAAAAGATTAATTTCTTCATAGTTATCTATAATAGGCACACAATTTTTATGGCCATTATTCATCAAATTTGTAATGTTCTCGATGTATTGATCCCTTTTAAAACCATTACAAATGACAAAAGTCTCATCTGTAATTTTTCCATTTTCTTTAAGCTTATTTACAATATCAATATCAAAGGCCGATGAAGTCTCGATATGAATATCATTTTTTAAAGCCTCATCAAGAACATGCTTAAAGTGTGAGCTCTTTGTACAGTAACAGTAATTGTAATTCCCTTTGTAATTATGCTTTTGAATTGCATCTCTAAACCAGGTTTTGGCTCTGTTGATATTATCAGATATCTTAGGCAAATAACTAAATTTTAGTGGAGCACCATATTGCTCAACTAATGCCATCAAATCTATATCGTGAAATTGTAAGTGGTTGTCCTCAAGTTTGAAATCTTCCTGAGGAAAATAAAAGGATTGATCTATGAGATCTATATATTTCGTATTCATCAAATAGTTTAAAGTGTGAAATGTAAAAAAAGAAATCGAGATAAAACGCCAGAAAATCTTAAGGTATTGTAAAAGACTTATGTTTTACCTGAATTAGTTTTTTTTTAAAATTAAACAGTTTTAGATTTTAATTTAAATATTGAATTACTAAACTATTATAAAAATGACACTTATAGCATCATTAAATTGTTTATTTCCTGCTGACTTAAATGCTTGTACTTACCGCGTGGAAGATCTTTTTTAGTTAACGAAGCAATCGTTACACAATCTACACGAACCACTTGATACTCCAGGTGTTCAAAAATAGTACGAATCACACTACTTCCTACATTGCGTAATTTTAAACCTATTTCTTTTTTAGGAGATCCGTTTACGTAGCTAATGTCTTCTACAAATATCTTCTTACCGTCAACACTCAATCCTTTAGAGATTTTTTCTAAATCTTCTGCTTTAAGGTTTTTGTCTAATTCTATATGAAACAAGCGTGGAAGTCCTGCTTTAGAATTAGTCAATTTTTGCATTAACTTTTCATCATTAGTAAATAAAATAAGTCCGGTTGCATTGCGACCTAATCGACCTACAGGCTGAATACGTGATTTTGTTGCCGGTGCAACAAGATCCATTACCGTCATTCCTTTTTCATTACTCGTGGTAACTGAAAACCCTTTTGGTTTATTTAGTAATACATATGCTTTTGGCTCTGGATTAATGCGCGTACCGTCAAAGCGTACATCATCATCTAACTTCACCTTGTAGCCCATTTCATTTATGATTTCCCCGTTTACGGAAACCTGACCTGTAGCTATATACATGTCTGCCTCTCTCCTAGAGCAAACACCACTATTTGATATATACTTATTAAGACGAATACCGTCTTTATCTTTATTCTTTTGTGAAGAACCTTTTGCTGCACTCGCTGCTTTATCTGCAGAAGCTCCTGTTTTTCTCTTTATAGGAGCATTGCCCCTGGCATTACTTTTACTACGTAAATTATTAGATCCGCGACCAGACGCTTTCCCGTCTCTACTGCTTTCTTGATGTCTGCTCATAATTATAAATTTTTGCAAAGATACATATTTAAATAGCGAAAACAGAGTATATAAAATGGCCTCAAAACACCAATTAGCTAAGAGAAAAGTAGCCTCAAATTAACCTTAAATTCATATTCATACAGCAGAAATCTATTGATATTTGAATACTCCTTAATTTTTATAAACTAATTGACACAAAAAACCAGTTAGTGCTGATAATCATCTAATAAAATTTAGAATCTAGAGTGGGTTTTAGTATTTGTATACATAACGTAAACAATCGCTTAATTAACTCAAAAGGAAAGATTTAGTCCTTATTTGATAACTGCTATATTAAAGAAAAACATCTTATGGAGTAGTACATTTGACACATCAATCTTAAAAACAAAAAGTCATGAAAAAAGTACAAATCCTTTTATTTTTAGCGGTATTCAATTTTGCAGCAGTATCTGCCGCAGCAGACCCAAAACCAGAAACTACTAGTGGAAAATTAAGAACTCAAATCATTAACCTACTTGGTGTTCCTGAACTCGAATTAAACGAAGACTTATTAGAGAGTACGATTCAATTTATGGTTACTTCTAAAAATACCATAGTTGTGCTTAATGTGTCTACAGAAAATCCACAATTAGAAAATTATATTAAAAGCAGACTTAACTATAAAAAAGCTGAAATAGAAATCACGGGTAACCGCATTTTTCACCTACCATACAAAATTAAAAAAGGATAAGCATCCTCTTATTTATTTGAATTAGCCAGAAAAGCCACCGCAATGCGGTGGCTTTTTCATTATAAAATTCTTTTGAGCACTAAGTCTGTATCTATTAAAAGAATACTAAACACACCCAGGACTAAAATAAATTTTAAAATATTATGCAATAAAACATAATGCATTTTTGCGCGAGACCACCAGAGCCAATATGAAAAAATAATCAATAAGAAAAAACTTCCGTAGAAGTAATAGCGCATAAGACCTACATCAAAGTTAGTAACTAAAAGATATGTGGGTAAAATCGTAAGGATGATTAGAAATGTAATTGCAAATTTTGTCACACGCTCACCATATACTATAGGTATATTTTTATAACCAAGTGCTACATCTCCTTTTATATTTTCTAAATCTTTAATAAGCTCACGCATAATAATTATTAGCCCCAGAAAGGTAGCGTGTACAAATATAACCTTGTCAAAATTTCTATAATAAATAAAGATTGCAAAAAAAGGAATAAGAGCTAATGAGGCTGAAGTAAGGTTACCCAAAAAGAGTATTTTCTTGAGTTTATGTGAATAAAACCATATTCCGAAAATATAACCTGAGAAGAAAAGAACGGCAAAAAAAGACACCGAACTTGCCACCACAACTGCTAAAAAATTTAAAATAAAATACAGCGTTAGTATTTTGTTTTGACTTACCATATGATCCAATCGCGTTTTATGCGGTCTATTTATTAAGTCTTTTTCACTGTCATAAAAACTATTGATGATATATCCTCCTGCAATAACTAAGGAAGACGCCAGTACTATAGAAAAAAGATTTACATCAAAAAGCACATCCCTGAGTGGGATATCTGGTGATAATATAAATATAGATGCTAAATATTGTGCGAGTACAATTATGAGAATATTATAACCTCTCACCACCGAAAACAAACTTAAAAATTTAAGAAGTAAAAGTTTGTTTCTTCGACTTATGCGAGACATATTCTACATTTTATAGGAAATGTGTAATTAGAAGTTGTAAACCACTTCCAGCTTGTGACCATCCAGAGCTTTTCGTGCTTTTTCGATATCTTCGGTAAAGCCCAAAATATAACCTCCTCCTCCAGAGCCGCAAAGTTTCAGATAAAAATCATTAGACTCTATCCCTTGCTTCCATAGATCATGAAAACTCGCAGGAATCATAGGTTTAAAATTACCTAAAACAGTTTTAGACAACTGCTTTACATTACTCAGAAGTGACTTAACGTCACCTTTTAGAAAATCATCTACACAAGCATCAGTATGTTTCACAAATTGCGTTTTAAGCATTTTTCTAAAACCTTCTTGTTTCATGTTTTCCATAAACAAGTTTACCATAGGTGCAGTCTCTCCTACCATTCCGCTATCCAAAAGAAACACAGCTCCTTTTCCATCAATAGTTTGCGAAGGAATTCCTGCCGGTTCTATATCGTCTTTACTATTTATAAGAATAGGCAGACTTAAATAACTATTCAATGGATCAAGACCAGAAGATTTTCCGTGAAAAAAAGATTCCATTTGACCAAAAATGGATTTCAGCTTAAGCAGCTTATCACGAGTAAGATTCTCTAAAATTGTGATTTTATCAAGTGCATATTTGTCATAGATAGATGCTACTAAAGCTCCACTACTTCCCACTCCATAACCCTGGGGTATGGTGCTGTCAAAATACATCCCTTCGGCTACATCTGCCTTTAACGTTTCAATATTAAATTGAACAAGATCTGGCTGATCAACCTGTAAAGCCTCCAGATATGAAGCAAAACGACCTAAACTTTCATTTGATTTTATTGCTTCTTCACTCGGATTTTCATCTACTTTAAGAGCGCCATTATAGAAATTATAAGGTATTGATAAGCCTTTAGAATTTTTAATAATCCCATACTCACCAAACAAAAGAATTTTTGAATAAAATAATGGTCCTTTCATAGAATGATCTAAGTTAATCGACTGCAAAGTTACAACTTTATTGCTCCAGTTCCCACGCTATCAAAAATATACCTGTTATTTTGGCAATATTCACTAAGTGAAGATTTTATAAAATCCTGAACTTCATTTTTATAGTTTTTCGGAAACAATACATGAACGTTCGCCCCAGCATCTAACGTGAAGCATAATGGGATACCAGTTTCTCTACGATACTCCCAGATCTTCTCTATGATTTTAAGTGTATTAGACTTCATCAAGATAAAGTATGGCGAACTCGTTAACATCATAGCATGTAAAGTAAGCGCTTCACTCTCGACAATATGTATAAAACTGTCTAGATCACCATTTTTTAGGATAGGAATAAGCTTTGCCAGATTCTCATGCGCTTGATTAAATCTACTCTCTGCATACGGATGATTATGCATTAAGTTGTGACCTACGGTACTACTCACCTGTTTTTCACCTTGATCTACCAGAAGTATCGCATCTTGAAAATCTCTAAAATTCTCGTGAACTTCATAGGGGTATGAAACTCCATAAATATCACTGCTTCCTTCAATTTCTGAATGCTCTCCCCAAACCACAAGAGGACCTTCTAGAGAACGACAACCACTCCCAGAACCTAATCGAGCTATAAACGACGCTTTTTGAGTAAAATAAGTATCGGTAAGCCCTGGCTGCATCTCGCGCTCCATTTCCATTAGACACAATGCAATAGCACTAAAACCACTTGCAGAGGATGCAATCCCAGAACTATGCGGAAAGCTATTGGTTGTTTCAACAATAAATTTATACTCTTTTACAAATGGCATATACTGCAGAATACGACTAAAAAATTGATGGATTTTAGCCTCAAACCCAGGCTTATGCTTTCCGTCTAAAATTACCTTTACCTCAAAATTCTCCTTATGATTATCTCGCTTTTCAAAATGCAATGTTGTGGTCGTTCTACACGTATCTAATGTAAAACTAATAGAAGGGTTTTTAGGTATTTGAATTCCTTGCTTACCCCAATATTTTATTAATGCGATATTGCTTGGCGACGCATAACTAAACGATGTGCTTGATAAATTCTGAGTATAATCTGCAGGTAAAAACTTTGTACTTGTCATAGCGCAAATATAAAAACTTCTTAAAGGCTTATTACACATTTTAAAGAGTTAGCTCTAAGAAATATTTTTATAAATTAGTCTTAAGAATTATGCCTATGTTTTCAAAGAAAGCTAAACGTATTTTAATAGCTATATTTATATGTCTTTTAATAGGATTTATAGGTTCTGTAGCTACACAAAGTAGTGTGCAAACCTGGTATCCTACATTAGCAAAACCATTTTTTACGCCGCCAAACTGGCTCTTTGCACCAGTCTGGACAATCTTATATATTGTAATGGGTATAGCTGCTGGTCTAGTATGGGATGGAGGCTCTTACCATAAATGGGTGAAAACGGCTCTTTATCATTTCGGTTTTCAGTTGCTTTTAAATGCTTCCTGGTCTATCTTCTTCTTTGGATTGCAACTTGTTTTACCCGCACTCTTTATAATTATAGGTTTATTTATATTACTGCTCTTCACCTTTAAATGGTTTAAAGTTGTTAATAACACTGCTGCCTATTTACTTGTTCCCTATATACTCTGGGTAATTTATGCTGCAGCGCTAAACTTTGAAATCTGGCGATTAAATTAAAAGCTATTTGCAATCGCATTGGCGGCAATAAAACCTCCCGTCCATGCATTTTGAAAATTAAAACCACCGGTAACTGCATCTATATCTAAAACCTCTCCTACTAAATAGAGATTAGTATGTTGTTTAGATTGATAAGTTTTAAAATCAATTTCTTTAAGATTAACACCACCTGCTGTAACAAACTCTTCTTTGAAGGTGCTTTTTCCATCAACCTGAAATATTCCGTTTTGTAACTGCTTCACTAAATTCTCGATGTCAATTTTTGTGATATCTGCCCACTTTTTTTCGTGGTTAACACCTGATGCGTTTAGAAGACTTTGCCACAACCGCTTTGGCAAATCAAACGGTGACCATTTATGCAACGTCTGTTTTGCTAATTCAACTTTATAATCTCGTAATTTCTCATATAAAAATTCAGATTTAAAATCTGGAAGCCAGTTCACACATAGATTAAACTTATAATCAAGCTCGTTCAATATGCGAGCTCCCCAAGCAGAAAGCTTCAATATACCTGGACCACTCATACCCCAGTGCGTTATAAGAACTGGCCCTCTAATATATTTGAGATTTTGATTTAAATAAGCCCTCTTCTTAGCATTTAGCTCAGCTGGGATCTCCAGACTTACTTCAGCTAAAGTAGACAATCCTGCAAGATCATTTATACGTTTATCTTTTATATTAAATGTAAATAAAGAAGGTACTGTCCATGTAATAGCAATGCCTTTATTTTGGAGTAGACTCAACATCTTAGGATTACTTCCTGTAGCTACAACCACCACTTTACAATTTAGCTTTTCATTTTTACTTTGTAATTTCCAGTTGACCCCCTCATTTTCTATATTAATTACCGGCCATTTTGTTTTAATATCAACATTATAGATTTTAGCTTCCTCTAAAAAGCAATCAATAATTGTCTGCGAACTATTACTTTCAGGAAACATTCTGCCATCGTCTTCGATTTTTAACGGAACCCCACGCTCTTCAAACCAAGTTATAGTATCCCCAGAAAGAAAGGTGTGAAAAGGTCCTAATAGTTCGCGTTGCCCTCTAGGGTAATTTTCAGTAAGAGGTTTAGGTTCAAATATTGCGTGGGTAACATTACATCTGCCACCGCCAGAAATCTTAACTTTTTCCAGTACTTGAGCTCCACGCTCGACAATAACAACAGAAAGCTCCTGATTTTGTTTTGCAAGGTTAATTGCTGTAAAAAAACCGGCAGCACCACCACCTATAACAACTACATCATAATTCATATTTGCAAAGATACTGTGTCAATAAATAGATATACTAAAAAAAATTGATAACGAGAAACTATTAATTTTATAAGAAACTTCTTGAAATTTAATTTGAAGAGCATTTGGTAGAAAATTTCTGAAATCTGACGCTTAAAATCTAAAAATGAACACATATGGCCACATTTTATTAAAATATTTAGCAATAAGTATCTACAATTACAATACTAAATGATCTCACTAATTACTGAAGCTAAAGTTGACAATCCGTAGAAACATTCAATAATTCACAAAAATAAGGGGAGATATTATCAAATTATTAATTAATTCCTAATAAATTATCAATTAGCTGATTAAATTTATTGTTCTCAACTACAACGATTTCGCAACTTAAACGTTGTAGTAGCTGATATTATTCATTTTTTTCTATAAATTTAACAACCAGAATCTTTTAAAAACTAAAATAATTTAAAATTAATTTTATGAAGCAATTTATACTTAGAAGTATACTTTTTTGCGCTTCGCTTTTACTGGCAGGTATAGCAAATGCGCAAACAGTATCGGGAACAGTATCCGAGCCCAATGGTCCCTTACCGGGCGCAAACGTTCTCGTAAAAGGAACGACAAATGGTACTACAACAGATTTTGACGGAAACTACACTATTAATAATGTAGCTGCAGGTAGCACATTAATCTTTAGTTATGTTGGATTTTCAGCAACGGAAGTAGCTGTTAATGGAAAATCTACAATTAATGTAACCCTTCAAGAAGATGCGGCTGCCTTAGAAGAAGTTGTAGTTATTGGTTATGGATCAACAACTGTAAAAGATGCTACAGGGTCTGTTGCCTCTGTAACATCTGAAGATTTTCAAAAAGGAGTAATATCTTCTCCAGAGCAACTAATTCAGGGTAAAACCGCAGGTGTTCAAATTGCATCAGGTAGTGGAGAACCCGGATCTGGAGTTGCAATACGAATAAGAGGAACTTCATCTGTGCGCTCAAATAACAACCCTCTATTTGTAGTCGATGGTGTACCGCTTCCGTCAGGAGATACATCAGCAGAAGGCTCTAATATTGGTGTAGGAACAAGTTCTGCAAAAAACCCTTTGAGTTTCTTAAATCCTAATGATATTGAAAACATAAGTATTCTTAAGGATGCTTCATCAACAGCGATTTATGGTTCTCGTGGAGCAAATGGTGTAGTTATAATTACTACTAAAAGCGGCCGAGGTGGGGCAAGCGGAGGAACATTTGAGGTTTCATCTGAAGTAAGTGTTTCTGATGCTGCAAATGAATATGATTTATTGGATCGCCAGCAATTTTTAAGTACAGTTGCTGCGTTTGGTGGATCAGCTACAGATTTTGGGAATGATACAGATTGGCAATCTCTTGCAACCCGAACTGCTATTTCTACTAATACCAACTTTGCTTATTCACAAAATTATGGATCAGGTAATGTAAGAGCAACTTTTAATTACGGGAATCAAGAAGGTGTAGTTCAAAAATCTTCTCAAGAACGTATTGTAGGACGATTAAACGCCTCACAAAGACTTTTTGATGATAAATTGTTGCTTACTTTGCAAAGTACTTTATCTCGAGTTAATGATGAATCACCTCCTCTTAGTGGAAGTGCAGGATCTACCGGTGATCTTTTAGGTGCATCATATTCTGCAAATCCTACTTGGCCAGCAGACCCAACATTTAATCCAGGAGATAGAATTAACCCTTTAAATTTAATTCAGAATTTCCAGAGTCAATCTGAAACTGATCGTTTTTTACTTAACCTTTCTGCTTCATATGACATTACTGATGACTTTTCAGCTAAAACTACAATAGGCTATGATCGAGCAGAATCAACTAGAAATGGATCTATAAACGCCAATACTTTTAACGTATCTCGTGGTGCGGGTGGTAATGGTAGAGGTGCTCTTAATGATATCGAAAATGATAACCGTCTTCTAGAAGTAACGCTTAATTATAAAAAAGCGTTTGACAATTCTAATTTCGATGCTCTTGTAGGTTTTTCTTACCAAGAATTTCAAGTTTCAGGAAGAAACATTGAGGGTTTTGGTTACCAATCAACTAATTTAGATCAAATGGCTGATGATCTCAATTCTTCAGCTTCACGTTTGGAGTCTCTAATTTCAGGAGGCTATCAACAATACGGATACTCTGCAGGGACTGGTTTATTTGTTAATAGACTATTTCCATCTCCATCTAGTGAATCTTTGGGTGATGTTACATCACTTCCATTAAGATCAGTTTTTGCTGATACTTTTGATAATACAGATGAACTTCAATCTTATTTCGCTAGAGTTAATTATACTCTTAATGATAAATATTTATTTACTGCTACAGTGCGAGCGGATGGATCTTCTAAATTTGGAAAAAACAATAAATACGGTATTTTCCCTTCTGCAGCTTTTGCTTGGAAAATTAACAATGAAGATTTTGCAGGGGATACATTCTCCACTCTTAAATTAAGATTAAGTTATGGTATTACAGGAAATCAAGATGGTTTAAGTTACGGACAATTTTTACAGAGACAAAGATATTCTGGAGGAGGAATTAACGATGATGGAGCTATCAACATCCCTGGTATTACAACCGTATCGTTCCCTAATCCAGATTTAAAATGGGAGGAAACTACACAATACGCTGTAGGATTAGACTTTGGTCTTAACAATGATCGTTTTAGTGGTAGTCTTGATTTGTATCGTAAAGAAACACGAGATTTATTACTTAATATTAATGCCGCTCAGCCATCTCCACAACCGTTCTTTTTTCAGAATATAGACGCTGTTGTTTTAAATACTGGTGTTGAAGCTGCACTTAATTACGATATTTTACAAGGTGACGATTTTAGCTGGACAATTGGTGTGAATCTAGCATATAATAAAAATGAAATTCAAGATTTTGATGGAAGACTAGCAGCTGGTACAATTCGAGGCGCTGGGCTAACAGGTGCTTTTGCCCAAAGACTTGAAACTGGCCGACCTATATACTCATTTTATTTAAGAGAATTCACAGGGTTTGATGATAATGGCAACCCGACTTTCGAGGGAGGTGTGGATAATCAAAAATTTGTTGGAAAGAGCGCTTTACCAGACATAACTGGTGGTATTTCAACATCTGCTAGTTACAAAAATTGGAGTGCTTCATTATATTTTAATGGCCAAGCTGGAAATTATATTTATAATAATACTGCAAATGCATTTTTCACAGGAGGTGCAATAGGTAGTGGAAATAATGTTACTACAGATGTAATCGACTTAGCAGGTGTTGAAGGTAGATTTGCAGAAGCATCAGTTTCTACAAGGTTTTTAGAAAAAGGAGACTTCTTAAGATTACAAACTGCCTCTATTGCATATAATGTACCAATGGAAAATGTAGGGTTCTTTAAAACAATGCGCTTTAGCCTAACTGGTCAAAATTTGTTTGTTCTTACAAGCTATAGTGGTTTAGATCCTGAAGTGAGTGTAGTGCCAGGTGGAGGAGATTTATTAAATGGTTTACCCATCGCTGGTATTGATTACTCGTCTTTTCCAAGACCTAGAATATATAGTTTAGGAGTAAACTTAACTTTTTAAAAAAATAGACATGAAAATAAAGACTTTAATTAAACCCTTTACCTTTTCAGCTTTTGCTATAGCTATTCTGGTATCGTGTACAGATTTGGAAATAGAAGAGACCGATTCTATTATTAGTGAAGATACAGGAGATTTTACATTTACTCCTCTTGCGGATCCTGCATCTTCTTTGAGCGATCTTTATAATAAAGTCGGTGGTGATTTTCAAGGGCAAGATAATATATATGCGCTAAATGAAGTTACTACTGATGAACTCCTGGTTCCAACACGAGGAACAGACTGGGGAGATAATGGCGTATGGAGACAATTGCATACTCACACATGGAATGCAGCTCATATATTTATTTTAAACTCTTGGAACACTTTAAATCAAAATGTATTTAGGGCTACTGAAATTATAGAAAGTAATCCTTCGACTGCAGTTGTTGCCGAGGCAAAGTTTCTAAGAGCATATAATATGTTCTTTGTAATGGACTTTTTTGGTTCTGTTCCTTTTAGAGAAGTGACTGAAGGTCCTGATGTAGACCCACGAGTATTATCCCGTATGGAGGCCTATGATTTTGTTATGCAAGATCTTACAGAAGCGCTTGCAGATTTACCTACAACTGGTCCAGATTTAACAAAAACTGTGAAAGCAACTAAGCAAGCGGCACAATTTTTATTGGCTAAGCTGTACTTAAATGCTTCTGTTTATAATGGGTCCGGAACTTTTGACCCTACAGATATGGATGCCGTAATTGCAGCTGTAGACGCTATAACTGCAAGTGGTTTTGCAGTTGAATCTGATAAAAATTATTTTGAGATCTTCGAGCCTACAGAAGATACCGAAACGATCTTTTTCTTAAGAAGTGAAGTTGCCGCAAGAATATGGAACTCTTTACATTATAATCAAAATGCTCCCGACAATACTGGTGGAGGTTGGAATGGGTTCTCTACTTTGGCTGAATTCTATGACAAATTTGAGGGTGATCCCAATTCTAATTATGCTGGTGATGGTCAAGAAGAACGACGAGGTATAGTTTGGGATAACACCAATGCGAATGATTTAAATCTTGGTATTGGATATGGTTTTCTAATTGGTCAACAGTATAACTCTGATGGAACAATGTTAAAAAATAGACAAGGAGGACCACTTGCATTTACAAAGGAAATACCTGCTCTTGTAGGTAATACTGAAGTCCAGGGTATAAGATTACTTAAATATCACCCATACGATCCTATCCCAGATACTGGCGATGACAGCCCATTAATAGAATCTTTTAGAAGACATCAAATCTTTTTTAGATATGCAGATGCATATTTAATGAAAGCTGAAGCTCTTTTTAGAAAAGGTCAAACAGCAGAAGCTTTAGCAATGGTCAATGATTTGAGATCAAAAAGAGACAATACTCCTGCTCTTACCAGTCTGGACGAAACATCATTATTAGATGAGCGTGCAAGAGAATTGTTTATTGAAACATGGAGAAGAAATGATCTTGTACGTTTTGATCAATTTACTTCACCTTGGAGTCTGAAAGAAGTAACCGGTGACCCAAATAAAAATTTATTTCCAATCCCGGAAATTGCCCTCTTATCTAACCCTAATTTAACTCAAAATCCAGGTTACTAATAATTAATATTTATAGCCTAAATAAAAGAGAGGATCCTAAAATGGTCCTCTCTTTTAAATTAGTAAATTCCCTAAAATTTGAATTCTTCTCAATATGCAACAAGTGCGTTTTTACATTTTAATTGTATGGTGTGCATGCTTCTATTCTTGTACTAATACACAAGAATCCTACAAATTGAATAAAGTGATCGATTCTGGAATCGATTTTAATAACGAAATAAAAAATTCGCCAGAACTCAATATTCTTAATTACCTCTATTTCTATAATGGAGCAGGTGTTGCAGTTGCAGATTTTAATAATGACAATCTTCCAGACATTTATTTTACTGGCAATCAAGTTTCAGATAAACTTTATCTAAATACTGGAAATCTAAAATTTAAAGATATTTCAAAACACGCAGGCATTGACCTTTCCAATACTTGGAACACTGGTGTTACCACAGTTGATATCAATGCAGACGGTCTCTTAGACATATATGTTTGCACCGTAAGTGGTCATTTAAATCTCAAAGGTCATAACAAACTATATGTGAATCAGGGAATTGTAAATGGAGTGCCTACTTTTAAAGAAGAATCAAAAGCTTACGGTTTAAACTTTTCAGGTTTATCTACTCAAGCGGCATTCTTTGATTATGATAGTGATGGAGATCTGGATGTATATCTACTCAATCATTCAGTACATCCTAATGCAAATTACGGTCGTGCGATAATTCGCAATCAACCGGATGCCTTAAATGGAGATCGGTTTTATAAAAATGAAAATGGTTACTATAAAGATTATACAAATCAAGCAGGAATTTTATCTAGTAAAATAGGATATGGCTTGGGTATTTCTGTAGGCGATATAAATAATGATAATTACCCCGATTTATATATCGCAAATGACTTTTTTGAAAACGATTATCTCTACGTGAATCAGCAAGATGGCACGTTTAAAGAATTAAATACCACCTCAGAAATTTTGGGCCATACTTCCCATTTTTCGATGGGCTCTGACATTGCAGATGTAAATAATGATGGCCTTGTAGATATTTTAAGCTTAGATATGCTTCCTGAAAATCTACAGACACTAAAAGCTTCAGGTACAGAATATGCATATCCAATTTATCAAAATCAGTTGCGTAATGGGTATAACCATCAGTTTATGCAAAATGCTTTACAAATAAATCTTGGGAAAAACAGGTTTGCAGAAACTGCATTTCAGAGTGGCATCGCAGCTACAGAATGGTCTTGGAGTCCGTTAATTGCAGATTTTGACAATGACGGACACAAAGATATTTACATCGCAAATGGAATTCTGGGCGCAACCAACAATATGGATTTTGTAAATTTTATATCTAATGAATCTATTCAAAAGCGCTTGGGGAAATCTATGAGTCAGCAAGAGATGGAGTTCATAGAAAAAATACCAGCCACACACGTTGCCAATTATATGTATAAAAATAAAGGCAATGGTAATTTTGAAAATGTTACTAAAAATTGGACGGCAGCAAATTTATCATTTAGTAATGGTGCTTCGTATGCAGATCTGGATAATGACGGGGATCTAGATATAGTAGTCAACAATATTAATGAAAAGGCATACATACTAGAAAATAGGACTGCGCAAGACACTACCTACTCAAAAGGAATAACTATAAATCTTAGAAGCGACTCTGCTAATAGATTCGGAATAGGTGCAAAAGTCACCACCTTTGTGAATGGTAAAACTCAAGTTTTAGAAAATTATACAACTCGAGGATATTTATCAGCCGTTACGCCGGCTGTATTTTTAACTCCTGGAAGCACCCGCAGAATTGATTCTATGCGTATTACCTGGCCTTCAGGAAAAATGCAGAAGCTAAAGAATGTCGCATTAAAAAAGGTATTAACCTTTTACGAAAAAAATGCAATTGATAGCGTTAATCCTAATTCTGAAAATTCAGAACTTAGAATTTCAAATACATTACCTAAAGTAGATTTTAAACATAATGATGGTAGTTCTATTGAGTTTAGTAGAGATGCTTTAATTCCATATGCAAATACAAACACAGGTCCACAAGTACGAGCTGGATACTTAAATCTCGACGCTCTTGAAGACTTTATCATTTTGGGAGCAAAAGGTCAAGAAACTCAAATTTACCTTCAGAAATCCAATGGGGAATTTATAAATGCGCCTCTACCCGATTCTCAATCTGATGCAATTAATGAGGACACGGCAGTAGCTTTGTTTGATGCGAATAGCGACGGACAAATAGATATTTTAATTGCTAGTGGCGGAAACGAGTTTACTCAAGGGAAAGCATTAACTCCCAGACTCTATTTAAATTCAAAAACGGGATTTAGAAAAAGTCAAGATGCTTTTAAAGATTTATATATTAATGCATCTCAAATACGTACTGTTGATCTGGATAATGATGGCGATTTAGATCTAGCAATCAGCAGTGATTTAGTTCCTCAAGAATTTGGAGCAACACCTAAAAGCTATATTTTTCAAAATGATGGTAACGGGAATTTTAAAGATATTACTCAATCATATGCTCCTGAATTTTCTAACTTCGGAAATATAAAAGATATTATTTGGACAGACCTTACCGGTAATGGATTTAAGGATGCTATTGTATGTGGTCATTGGATGCCAATTCAAATTTTTATAAATACAGGTCAATTTTTAAAACGCAGTTCAAACTCCAGTTTTAAAAAATCAAATGGTTTATGGAACACAATTGCCGCTAAAGATTTTGACAATGATGGTGATCTCGATCTTGTTGTAGGTAATTGGGGACTTAACACGAGACTAGCTGCATCTGCAGAAGAACCTATTACTCTTTATAGATTTGATTTTGATGCCAATGGAAAAATAGATCCCATAACTACTTATTTTTATAAAGGCACTCAAACAGTTCTAGCTACAAAAGACGAACTTGTAAAACAAATTCCTCCTCTTAATAAGAAATTCCTGAGTTATAATACCTTCGCACAGGCAAGTATAGAGGATCTGTTTTCTAATGAAAGTTTGAAAAAAGCTGATAAAAAATATGCTTATACTCTAAATACTACTTATTTTGAAAACAAAGGAAATCTTGAATTTAAAGCGCATAAACTTCCATTTATGGCACAAGTTTCAAGTACCAAATCAATATTAACAGACGATTTTAATGCTGATGGGTATATAGATATTTTGTTACTAGGCAATGACAGCGAAATAAGCACCCAACTAGGTCGTCAAGATGCCTCAACCGGAATAATTTTACTTAATGACGGTAAAGGCAATTTTAAGTTTACAAATAAACACGATATTATTATTAAAGGAGCTTCCCGCAGTCACACATCGATTACAATAAAAGATATTACATACTACATCATTGGAAGAAATAACGACACCCCTATATTTTTAAGAAAAGAGAAATAAATGAATTTTAAACATACCCTATACCTATTAAGCTTTTGTTTACTGGTTTGCTCTTGTAATTCAAAAGACAATGAGCAGAAAGATCGTCTTCCTGAAACTCCTAGGTTATTCAGTTTATTAGATCCTCAGGATACAGGTTTTGATTTTACAAATGCAATTACGAACAGTAAGGATTTCAACATTTTTAAATACCGCAATTTTTATAATGGTGGCGGGGTAGCAATAGGTGATATAAATAATGATGGCCTTGCAGATATTTATATGACTGCAAATATGGGCTCAAACAAACTTTTCCTAAATAAAGGAGATTTCAAATTTGAGGATATTACAGACAAAGCAGGAGTGGGCGGTAATAAACCGTGGTCTACCGGTGTAGTAATGGCAGATGTTAACGGTGATGGATTATTAGACATCTATGTAAGTAATGCCGGAAACATGAAAGGTGATAATCACGATAATGATTTATATATAAATAACGGGGATTCAACATTCACTGAAAAAGCGGCACAATATAATTTGGCAAAATCTGGGTTCTCTACACAAGCTACATTTTTTGACTATGATAAAGACGGAGATCTGGATGTATATATCTTAAATAATAGTAATGTACCCGTAAGTGGGTTAGGCTACGCAGAGCAGCGAGATACCCGTGCAGAAGACTGGGAGAACGTTCCGGATATTTTTAAGGGTGTGGGTGATTTACTTATGCGTAATGATGGAGACACTTTCACAAATGTAAGTGAGGAAGCCGGTATTTACGGCAGTCTCATAGGTTTTGGCTTGGGAGTTATGATTACAGATATAAACAATGACTTATGGCCAGATATCTACATCTCTAATGACTTTTATGAGCGGGATTACTTATACATAAATCAAAAAGATGGAACTTTTATAGAAGAAATTAAAAACTGGACCTCGCATTTATCACTTTCGGCTATGGGAGTTGATATGGCAGATATAAATAATGATGGTCTTCAGGATATTTTCATAACTGATATGCTTCCCGAACCAGAAGAGCGGGTAAAATCTGTAATGGAATTTGACAACTATAATGTGTACAAACTCAAACAAAGTAAAGACTTCTACCAGCAGTTTATTCAAAATACATTACAAGTAAATAACGGAAATGGTTCTTTTTCTGAAACTGCCTATTACAGTGGCGTAGACGCTACAGACTGGAGTTGGGCCGGTTTGCTTGTAGATCTTGATAATGATGGTTATCGAGATATATATGTTACTAATGGTATCAATCACGATCTTACAGATCTGGATTTTGTCGACTTTTTTGCTGATGAGATTATTCAAAATATGGCACTTACCGGTAAAAGGCAAGCAATTGATTCTATTATAAACAAAATGCCAAAAAAGCCATTATCTAATTACGCCTACAAAAACAACAAAGATCTTACCTTCAAAAACGCAGCATTAGAATGGGGTCTTGATACGCTAAGTATGTCTAATGGGAGTGCTTACGCCGATTTAGATAATGATGGTGATCTTGATCTTGTTGTTAACAATGTAAATATGAAATCATTTTTGTTTCGCAATAATGCTGAAAAGGAAACCGAAAATCATTTTATCAAACTGAAATTTAAAGGAGGAGAGAAAAATCCGTTTGCGATTGGAGCCTCGGTAAAGCTTTTTATTAAAGATCAAATCATTTTACAAGAATTATATCCTGTACGCGGTTTTCAGTCTTCGATGGAATATCCAATGACAATAGGAATTGGTGAGGCGACCCGTATAGATTCTATGCGCGTGTTGTGGCCTAATGATAAAACTCAGCTTTTTACTTCAGTCAAAGCCGATCAAACCCTACAATTAGATGAAGCTGAAGCCACCGAAGTTTTTATTCCGCAGAAAAATAAAAAGATTAAAACACTTCTTTCAGAACTCACAAGCAACTCTTTAATCTCAAGCCCAGAAAACACATACAACGATTTTGATTATGAGGGAATGATCTATAAAAAATTATCTGAAGAAGGTCCTGCTCTGGCTGTAGGCGATGTCAATAATGATGGTAATGAGGATATATTTTTAGGTGGCGCAAAGGGACAACCAGGAATTATTTATTTACATCAAGGAACAGGTAAGCTTGCAATTAAAAAGCAACCTGTTTTTGATCAAGATAATTATTATGAAGATACTGCTGCAAGCTTTCTTGATGCAGATGGAGATGGTGATTTAGATTTAATCGTAGCATCGGGAGGTAACGAAGTAGGCAGGAAAGAAGTGTTTAAACCACGTCTTTACCTTAATGATGGTAATGGCAATTTCAAAAAGTCTGAAAATGAGTTGCCTTCTGCTTTTCAAAATATGAGTGTAGTTGCTCCAGAAGATTTTGACGGGGATGGCGACATAGACGTTTTTATAGGTTCCCGAAGTGTCGTAGGTGTTTATGGTATAGATCCTACACATTTATTTTTAGAGAATGTAGGAGGTGGCAAATTTGTAAATGCCACAGAACGCCTTGCCTACGACACAAAAGATGCCGGTATGATTACTTCGGCAATCTGGCTCGATATAGATGGGGACAATAAAAAAGATTTGATCACCACTTCAGAATGGGGTAGTCCTATTCTATTTAAAAATTCTGGAAAAAGACTTTCTAGAATAACGAATAAATTGAGTGATCATACAGGATGGTGGAGTTCAATTAAAGCTGCAGACTTAGATAATGATGGGGATATGGACTTAATTCTGGGCAATGAAGGTCAAAACTTGCATTATCAACCTACAACAGATAGTCCGTTAGTGATGTATATAAACGACTTTGACAATAATGGTACGATCGAACAAATAACTACAATACGTAAAAACGGAAAAGATTTTCCTATTCACCAGAAAAAAGAAATCACTTCGCAAATGAGTTCGTTGAAAAAGCAAAACTTAAAAGCTTCAGATTATGCGCAACGTTCTATAGATGGTATTTTTTCTGCAGAGAGCCTTGAAAATTCGATTAAGAAAACGGTTTACTACTCACAATCTATGCTGGCAATCAATGATGGTAAAGGTAATTTCACTTTAAAACCCCTACCCTATCAAGTTCAATTATCTTGTGTTTGCGATATCATTACAGCAGATCTTAATAAAGATGGCCTAGCAGATCTAATAATGGCTGGCAATAATTTTGAATATAAACCACAATACTCACAGCTTGATGCAAATTATGGTAGTGTGTTGCTTAACAGTGGTGATGCTAATTACAAATGGCAAAACTATAATGATAGCGGTTTCTTTATAAAAGGCGAGGTAAAGCATCTTGCTAAGTTTAAAGATAAAGCAGGTAACAGTTTTATAATCGCAGCTATTAATAACGAAAAACCTAAGATTTTTAAAATTGATGAATAAATATATTCAAGCGCTTTTTTTGGTTTTTGTTTTAATTTCTTGTTCTAGAGAACCTGAATTATTTACAAATCCAGATATCGAGAAAGCAGGGATTAGTTTCAAAAATACGCTTACTCCTAATGAGGATATGAATATTCTTGATTACCTCTATTTTTATAATGGTGGTGGTGTTGCTGTAGGTGATATTAATAATGATGGTCTCCCAGATATTTATTTCTCCGGAAATCAGGTTAAAAATGAACTCTACCTTAATAAAGGTAATCTTCAATTTGAAAACATTACAGAGCAAGCCGGCGTAGCTGGTACAAGTGACTGGAATACATCTGCTATAATGGGCGATGTAAATGGTGATGGTTTCCTAGACATTTATGTTTGCGCAGTAGTAGGTCTTAATGGTCTAGATGGTCATAATGAACTATTCATTAATAATGGAGACAATACATTTACAGAATCTTCAGAAAAGTATGGCTTAGATTTAGATACCTTTTCATCATCTGCTGCATTTTTAGATTATGATCTTGATGGTGATCTTGATATTTACATATTAAATCACGCGGTACATACACAAAATTCTTTTGGCAAAGCCGAATTACGCTATGAACGCAATGCGCAAACCGGAGATAGACTAATGCGAAACGATGGAGGCTCATTTACCGATGTAAGCGAAGAAGCCGGTATTTATGGCGGAATAAATAGTTATGGTCTGGGTATCGCAGTTTCCGATTTTAATTTAGATGGCTACCCCGATATTTATGTAGGTAATGACTTTCACGAGGATGATTATTATTATTTAAATAATGGAGATGGTACCTTTACTGAAGATTTAAAAAGCCATTTTGGACATACTTCACGATTCTCAATGGGAAGTGATGTAGCCGATTTAAATCATGATGGATGGCCAGATCTTATTTCTCTAGATATGCTATCTGAAGATGAGCACGTTCTAAAATCTTCAGAAGGTGATGACAATATTCAAACTCAACGCCTACGCACAGATAAATATGGTTATCACTACCAGTTTACGCGTAATATGCTTTACATCAATCGTGAAGGAGGCAATTATCAAGAATCTGGACTATTGAGTGGTGTAGCTGCTACAGATTGGAGCTGGAGTGCACTTTTTGGGGATTTTAATCAAGATATGGAGCAAGACTTGTTTATTTCTAATGGTATTCCTAAACGTCCTAATGATCTAGATTACATAAAATTTGTATCAAGTGAGCAGATTCAGAATAAAATAAGCAATACCGGACTTATAGATCAAAAAGCGCTGGAGAAAATGCCTAGTGGAAAAACGCACAATTATATATTTGAAGGTACCTCAGAACTTGTATTTAAAGATCGATCTTCAAACTGGATTGCAAATGACACTCTTGCTTCTGGGGCTACAGCTTATGGTGATTTTGATAATGATGGTGATCTAGATTTAATTACAAATAACCTCAACAGTTCGCCAACACTATATGTAAATCAAACAAATAATAAAGGTAATTATTTAAAAGTAAGACTAAAATCAAATACAGCTAATCCTTTTGCCATAGGTGCAAAAGCTTATGTATACGCAGGTGGTATTAAACAGTTAAAAGAACTATATACTGTACGTGGATTTCAAGCTTCTTCAGAACCTATACTCCATTTTGGGTTTAAGGATATTGAAATGATAGATTCGGTACGTATCATTTGGCCAGACCGCACCACTCAATTATTGACAAATATTGAGGTTAATCAAATATTGTTAGTTCAGCAAGCAAACACAAGAGCATTTAATTATAAGACGCTTCTAAGTAAACAACGTCCTTTATTTTTAAAAGTAAATGACAGTACCAGCTTAGATTTTACTCATCGTGAAGATGCTTACTCCGATTTTGACAGGGAAAAACTTATTCCATATCAAGTAGGAGATCGTGGTCCTGCCGTTGCGATAGGTGATCTCAATGGAGATGGTAAGGATGATATTTTCTTTGGAGGTTCAAAATTTATCGCTTCTCAGATATTTATGCAAACTGATTCTTCATTTGTAAAATCAAAAATCCATACCATTCAAAACGACTCTATAAATGAAGAAGTCGCCGCTGTTATAGCAGATTTCAATAAAAACGGAGCTAATGATTTATTTACTGCTACGGCAGGAGGTGATTTTTCAAATAAATCAAAACCCTTGTTAGACGCTCTATATTTAAATAATAAATCAGAATTTATTAGGGCTAACCTACCTCAGCTTTTTGAAAACACTTCTGTTCTTGCTGTACACGATTATGATGCAGATGGAGATCTTGATGTGTTTGTAGGCTCTCAAAGTATAACAGGAAGTTTTGGTAAACTACCTACCTCGTATTTGCTAGAAAATAAAAACGGCAATTTTGCAATAGCGCAAGAGTTTAAAGAACTTGGTATGGTTACGTCTGCTATATGGGATGATTTTGATGGAGACAGTAAAAAAGACCTTATCGTCACTGGTGAATGGATGCATCCTATATTTCTTAAAAATACGGGCGATAAACTGGTTAAACAAGATAAGATAAAGGGTGATTTATATGGTTTATGGCAAAGTATTATAGCCTTTGATATTGATCACGATGGCGATACAGATTATGTATTAGGAAACTGGGGAGAAAACAGCAAATTTAAGGCTTCAGATGAATTTCCTATGTTGATGTATTACAGTGATTTTGATGCAAATGGTCAAACTGAAACACTAGTTGTTACAGAAAAAAATGAAAGCTATTATCCACTTTTAGGATTAGATGCATTAGCCTCACAGCTTGTAAGTTTACGTAAAAAATACAGTACCTATAAAAGTTTTGCTGGCCAAACTATCGAGGAAATTTTAAGTTATAATCAACTCAAATCCAGCAAAAAGCTCAAAGTAAATACACTCAAATCGGGATATTTACGTAACGATTCTGGCTCCTATACATTTGTTCCTTTTAATAGAGATTTTCAAGTCGCTCCTATAATGACTTTTTGTAAATTCGATTTTGACAATGATGGTGCAGATGAGATACTTGCTGCCGGTAATTACTTTGGAGTACAACCATTTCACGGAAGATTAGATAGTTTTACAGGAGCCTTAATCAAAGATGAAAAAACTATAATCACTGGAGATAAACTTGGATTAGATTTTGCTCAGAAATCAATAAGACATCTAAATACAATTCTATTTCAAAATAGAAATTATCTAATTGCGACACCTAATAACGGTAAAGTCCAGCTTTATCAAATAGGAAAATCTATTAAAAATTAGCTTTTAACTATGTACAAATACCCTACGATATTTTTTCTTTTAGCTCTTTCCATTTGGTCGTGCTCTAAAGATGAAAAACCAATTGTTATTACACCTAATGATTATAATAATGCTGTAGATAAAGTAACAGAAGTTATAATTCACGATATTTTTTCTCCTCCTGTTGCAAGTCGTATTTATGCGTATTCTAATATAGCTGCCTACGAAGTTTTGGTTCAGAAAAACAAAGATTATAAATCACTGGCAGGAAAACTCACAGATTTAAAACCAGCACCGCAAGCATCTGCTGATGCACCGGTTAACTATGATCTTGCTGCACTTATAGCCCAGATGGAAATAGCTAAGACTCTTATATTTTCTGAAGACAAGATAACTGCTCTAAGAGATAGTTTATATACGTCTTGGGAAAAACAAAATCCTACCGAACTTTCTGCATCAAAAGAATACGGATTAAAAGTTGCCGATCATATAAAGTCCTGGATGGATGGAGATATGTACAAACAAACCCGTACTATGCCTAAGTTTTCTGTAAATCCAGATAATCCATCTCGCTGGCAACCTACACCTCCTGCCTATATGGATGGTATAGAACCACACTGGATGAAAATAAGACCTTTTGTTATTGACTCTGCTTCACAGTTTAAACCACTACCTCCTCCTGAATTTTCTATGGAAAAAGATTCTGAGTTTTATAAACAGCTAATAGAAGTTTATGATGTGCGTAATGCAATGACTTCTGAAGGTGATGATTCTGAAAAGATAGCAATAGCTCAATTTTGGGATTGTAATCCATACGTATCTACTCATAAAGGTCACCTGATGTTTGCAACAAAAAAAATAACGCCTGGTGGTCATTGGATTGGTATTGTAAAAATTGCGACACAGAAAACAAATTCTAATTTAATGGAAACTGTGCACGCTTATACAAAAACCTCTATCGCTTTGTTTGATGGTTTTATAAGCTGCTGGGATGAGAAATACCGTAGTAATCTTATACGCCCAGAAACATTAATAAATCAATATATAGATGATAGCTGGGCACCGGTTTTACAAACGCCTCCATTTCCTGAATACAGTAGTGGTCATTCTGTAGTATCTGGTGCAGCTGCAGAGGTTCTTACCCAGATTTACGGAGATGATTTTAGCTTTGAAGATGATACCGAGGTTGCATATGGCTTACCCGTTCGCAATTTCACATCCTTTAGAACCGCATCAAGTGAAGCCGCGATGAGCAGACTTTATGGAGGTATTCATTACCGCGCCGCTATTGAAGAGGGACTTAAACAAGGCCGTCAAATAGGTGATTATATCGTTAAAAATCTAAATCTTAAAACAGATACTGCTCAAGCAGCTAATTAATATGAGAAAATTACTTTTTGTAGTTATCACTTTGCTAATCGTTGCACTCTGCTGGTATCTCTTTATAAAACCTAGCGATTTTACAGTAAATTTTAAAGTCAAAACAACTCCCGGAACAGTTATACAAACTGTAAAAATCTGGGATTATGAACTCGAAGACAGTAAAATTATTGCACAGTATGGGTTCGACGGACTCGTGCAGCAGCGTACTTTTCAAGATTCAGTAGTTAATTATACATATCGGTTTTATGAAATTAATGACTCCATTACAAAAGTAAGTGTGGGCATTAAAGATTTAAATAATAGTCTGTATAATAGAATTACATTGCCCTTTACGACTACAGATTTCAAAACAAAAAACGCGCAAGAGATAACATCTTTTTTTGAACTACTAACTACTCATTTAAGTCAGATTAATGTTGAGGTGACAGGCATCGAGGATTCTCCAGCTACCTACTGCGCTTATATTTCTTTGAAAGGTCTTCAGCGGGAGAAAGCGATGGGTATGATGAAGAATTATGGATATATAGGCGATATTCTTGCTGCTAATGATGTGACTTTTAACGGCTCTCCTATTGTAGAAATTACAGATTGGAATGTGGAAAATGATAGTATATCTTATAATTTTTGCTTTCCAATAATTCAGTCAGAAAATTTGCCGATTACTGATGAGATCAAATACAAAAAGTTATTCCCAAAAAAATCAATTCACGCTGTTTATAATGGTAATTATTTAACTTCAGATCGAGCGTGGTATGCAATACTTGCCTATGCACGTAAAAACAATCTGGATATAGAAAAGAAACCCATAGAGGTATTTTTTAACAACCCAAATATGGGTGGAAACGATTTAGATTGGAAAGCAGATATCTATTTACCAGTGGTAGAAAAATCTGCTCCTTGAAAATGTTTTAGGTATTTAAATTGATCTAATTTAGAAAATCAAACGTAAGCTTAAGGCCTTGTATAACCATCGTAGTTCCTATAATGGCGATTATAAGACCCATAATTTTCCCGATAACCGAGATGACATTATCTCCTATCTTAGCTGCAATAAAATCGCTAAGACTAAACGTTATATAAGTTAGCAAACACATTAATCCGAAAATCAAAATCACTAAGCCTATGTTTACGTAGGAAGTGTTTGATGTAAAGTTCATCGCTGTAACAATAGTTCCGGGACCAGCTAGAATAGGTATGGCAAGTGGAGATACTGCTATATTTTCATCAAAGTTAGTTTCCTTAAGATGTTTTACTCCAGATTTTCGAGACTGAAGCATATCAAAACCTACGAAGAAAATTAGTAATCCTCCAGTGATTTTAAATGCAGGAATCGTTATTCCAAAAATTTGGAAGATAAATTTTCCGAGTACTGTAAATACAGCAATTATTATGAATGCTACCAGAATACCTTTCTTGTTAACCCGTTGTTTTTCTTCTTTACTGGCACCTTCGGTCAAGGATAAGAAAATAGGAATGTTAGAAAGTGGATTCATTATAGCAAAAAAACCTGTAAACACCGATATACAATAGGTCAACGTTTCATCCATAATAAAGCAGTAATGATAATTAATATTTAAATATACATTTATAAAATTTTACAATATAAAAATCCCTATAACCGAAACGATTATAGGGATTTTAAGATAGTGATATTCAATTAAGCTTCAGTCGTCTGACCTGCTACAACTCTTATTTCTTTTCCATTTAATAATAGTGTCAAATCTGAACCTTTATCTAAACTAAACGTATGTTTTCCTTTAGATACAGATACCTTTAATATCTGACCTCTAAAATTAAGTTTGAAAGAAAAACCATCCCACGCACTTGGCATTTTGGGGTCAAAAGATAACATATCATTCTTAATACGCATACCTCCAAAACCTTCTACAACACTCATCCACGTACCGGCCATACTTGTAATATGTAAACCTTCGTGAACTTCTTTGTTGTAATCATCAAGGTCAAGACGAGATGTTCTCAAGTAAAACTCATAAGCTTGATCCATTTGGCCAAGTTTAGCAGCTTGTATGGCGTGAACGCACGGACTTAAAGAAGATTCGTGTACAGTAAACGGCTCGTAAAAATCAAAATGCTTTTTTAATTCTTCTTCTGTGAAGTGATCTTCAAAGACATAGAAACCTTGTAATGTATCCGCTTGCTTAATATATGGAGATCTAAGAATTCTATCCCAGCTCCATTTTTGATTAATAGGTCTTTCTGCTTTATCAAGATCTGCAACAGTTACTAATTCTTTATCTAAGAATCCGTCTTGCTGTAGGTAAATATCATTTTCTTCAGAAAAAGGTAAGTACATCTTTTCAGAAACTTCTAACCACATGTTTAATTCTTCTGTAGAAACTGAAGTCTTATCTGCAATACGCTTATAATCTGAATTGTAATCTTTAGCCACTTTCTTTACCTGCTCACTGGCGTATTTTAAACACCATTTAGCCAGATAATTTGTATAGAAGTTGTTATTTACGTTGTTCTCATATTCGTTAGGTCCCGTTACTCCTAAGATTACATATTGCTCTTTTTTATCTGACCAAGTTGCACGTTGTTTCCAGAATCGTGCCACTGCAATAATTACCTCTAACCCTTTCTCCGGAATGTAACTGTAATCACCTGTATAACGCACATAATTACTTATAGCAAAAATCATTGCTCCATTACGGTGAATTTCCTCAAAAGTAATTTCCCACTCATTATGGCATTCTTCGCCATTCATAGTAACCATAGGATACAATGCAGCACCATCTTTAAAACCTAGTTTTTGAGCATTCTCAATTGCTTTGTCTAGATGCTGGTAGCGATAGGTAAGTAGATTACGTGCCACTTCCTGATCTTTTGTAGCCATATAAAATGGTAAACAATACGCTTCTGTATCCCAATAGGTAGAACCTCCATATTTTTCACCAGTAAATCCTTTAGGTCCAATATTAAGACGCGCATCTTTACCTAAATACGTCTGATTTAACTGAAATATATTGAAACGAATACCTTGTTGTGCTTTTACATCCCCATCAATAACAATATCTGCCATAGACCAGATATCTGCCCAATCTTCTTTCTGCTTGTTTAATAAATTCCTAAAACTCTTATTTAATGCTATATCCAATACAGCATTAGCCGCGTTTTTCAAAGAATCTTTATCGTGATTTAATGAGGTTATATACCCTGCATACTTTTGAATAGCAAAGGTCTCCCCTTCACGAATATCTGTTTCATAAACGTGACCTATGTACGTTTCAGATTTATTTGTTTTTAAAGTAAGAGAAATTTCTTTGCCATCTACGGTAAATGTATTTGACATGGCAGTACACACGTGAAATAATGTTTTCATCGTATGCGCAGTTATAAATGCCTTATTTTCTTGCTCTTCTACACTTAGCGTATTCCAGAATTTATCATCCCAGTTTGTATCTTCATTTGTAATACCACTATCTAAATAAGGTTCGTAGCTTATACTAACATCCCTGTTTAATGGTGTTACTTCGTAATTAATAGCTCCAAGCTCATCGTGTTCTAAGCTTAAAAATCTTTTTGATTCAACTTTGAGTTTGGTTCCATTTTGAAGTTCGGCTTCAAAACTTCTACCTAACCAGCCTTCTTTCATATTAAGCTCTCTTCTAAAATCTTTTACAGATTTTACGGTATTCAGGTCAAGTGATTCACCATCAACTACAACTTTAATTCCTATCCAGCTTGGCGCATTAAGTACTTTAGCAAAATACTCAGGGTAGCCGTTTTTCCACCAGCCTACACGTGTTTTATCTGGATAGTATACACCCCCTATATAGCTTCCCTGAAACGTTTTTCCGCTATAGTCTTCTTCAAAATTTGCGCGTTGTCCCATCGCGCCATTACCTATACTAAATAAGCTTTCTGAAGATTTTACATGCTCTTTTTCAAATCCTTCTTCTAAAATCGCCCACGGTGCGGGTATGATATAATCTTGATTCATTTATTTAAGCGTTGATTAGTTGATCTAAAAAGTTTGTACTGATTTCTGTGAAATCTTTAAATATATAATCGGCTTCATGTAGCACACTTGCATCACCAATTCCTACACTTACCATGTCTACACTATTAGCAGCCTGTACCCCAGCGATAGAATCTTCAAAAACTATTATGTTTTTATAGTCAATCTCTAATTCCTCTGCTCCCATAGTAAACACCTCGGGGTCTGGTTTTGCTTTTTCTACGTGGTTACCATCTACGATAAAGTCAAACATATCAAAAAGTCCAACGCGTTTTAAGATGGGTTGTGCATTTTTGCTCGCAGATCCCAGAGCCATAGGTATATTTTTTTCCTTTAAATAGTTAAGCACGTCTAAAACTCCTGGTAAAATATCTTCTTTGGTCATTTTTTCAATATAACCCAGATATTCTGCGTTTTTAGATATTAGCCACCCATCTTTTTCTTCTTGAGTTGCTTTTCTCTTTCCTATTTCTAATAATATTTCTAATGAACGAACGCGGCTTACACCTTTAAATCGCTCATTTTGTTCTTCTGTAAATTCAAAACCCAAATCATTGGCTAGGGTTTTCCAGGCAAGATAATGGAAGCCTGCTGTATCTACGATCACTCCATCAAGATCGAATATAAATCCTTTTTTTTGCATTTTGTGCTATCGGTTTAATTTTCGGGTTGATTCTCTTTCTACCAGACTGGTATCTATATATGCGGTATCATACGGTGCTGTCTCACTATCTTCACGTTCTAATTTTTCAATTAAAATAGAAGCTGCTTTACGCCCCATCTCCTCTCCATGCTGACTTACAGCGGTTAGGCTTGGTATCATATTTTCAGACAATTGCCCATCTGTAAAACAAACTATAGAAACATCTTCAGGAATCCTTTTCCCTAATTTAGTAAGTACACGAGTTGCGTGTACTGCAAAAAATTCGTTAACAGTAAAAATCCCATCTAAGTCATTTTTAGTAACAAAATCTTCAATACGTTTCTTTGATTCTTCAGTTAGATCATCTATATTATCTAACTTCAATATAAGATTATCATTTGCGGCAATTCCATAATCATCAAGCGCGTCTAGATAACCTTCGGTACGCAAACGGCCTACACTAATATAATCTTCAGAAGTGATTATTCCAATTTTACGACATCCGGTGCGTATCATATGACTAACCCCTTTTTTAGCACCTGCTTTGTCATCAATAAGTACACGATCACAAGAAATACCCTCAACAACGCGGTCAAACATAACAACCGGCATACCTTGCTCTATTACTTCATTTAAATGATGATAATCTTCTTTAAGCATAGTTTCCTTAGAAATCGAAAGTATAAAACCATCTGTACTTCCATTTGCTAAAAGCTCCATGTTCTCTACTTCTTTATCAAAACCATTGTTTGACAAACAAATAATCACATTGTAATTGCGATCACGGGCTTCCTGCTCTATTCCACTAATAACAGTTGTAAAGAAATGATGTACAATCTGTGGTATAATTACTCCTATTGTATTTGTTCTTCTATTCTTTAAACTAAGTGCAATATTATTAGGCTTGTAGTTATATAATTTTGCGTATGCTTTTATCTTCTCACGTGTCTCTTCACTTATTTCGGGGCTATCTCGTAAGGCTTTTGAAACCGTAGAAATAGACACACCTAGTTCTTTTGCTATTAGTTTGAGAGTCAGTTTTCTTTTCATATCTTAAATCCTAATATAATTTATATTCGATTTTACCCAGTATCAATACTTAATTCTAAAATTTTTACAAAACTAACGAACTAAATCGATTAAGTTATACTTATATTTATTAATTTTCCAACGTTATAAATTACTTATGATTAATCTAAAACATCTAACATTGAAAGAGATAGCCATTTTTTCATTATTCATAGTCCTTATATCCTGTAAGGAAAATAACAAGTCAATAATAAAGCCTAAAGATACTACAGAGATGACATACAACGAAAATTTTCGCCCACAATATCATTATTCTCCAGAAGCACATTGGATGAATGATCCTAACGGACTTGTTTACCATAATGGAACGTATCATTTGTACTTTCAGTATCACCCGGAGTCTTCAATTTGGGGTCCTATGCATTGGGGCCACGCAACAAGTAAAAATTTAAAAGATTGGGAAAATGAACCTGTAGCATTGGCTCCAGATTCTCTAGGCTATATATTTTCAGGCAGTGCTGTAGTAGATTCTTTAAATTCATCTGGATTAGGCACTATAGAAAATCCACCATTAGTAGCCATGTTCACCTACCACGATCCTAAAGGAGCCGAAGCTAAAACCACAGATTATCAATATCAAGGTATTGCTTATAGTCTTGATAATGGCAAAACATTTACCAAGTATAAAAATAATCCTGTTGTTCCCAATACCGATAAATTGGTAGATTTTAGAGATCCTAAAGTCTTCTGGGATACGAGTACTCAAAAATGGATTTTAATATTAGTTGCCGGGGATTATGCGATGTTTTATAATTCAGATAATTTAATAGACTGGACGTATTTAAGCGAATTTGGTAGAGATCGTGGGGCTCACGGAGGCGTATGGGAATGTCCAGATTTATTTCCGCTAACGATTGCTGAAACGGGAGAAACAAAATGGATCCTGTTAATAAGTATAAATCCAGGCGCTCCCAATGGTGGATCTGGCACACAATATTTTGTAGGTGATTTTGACGGAAAAACATTTACATCAAATCAACAAGATGAAAAGTGGATCGATCTCGGTCGTGATAATTATGCAGGAATAACGTATAACAATTTACCGCAAGAAGAGCGCATTTTTATAGGTTGGATGAGTAATTGGGAGTATGGACAAGAAACTCCTACTGAAGCTTGGCGCAGTGCAATGACCCTCCCTCGTAAACTTGAATTACATAAAACAACTGATTATTTTCTATCAAACAACCCTCTACCCGAATTAACAGCGGGTCTAGATACTAGTTCTCCAGAAATTAAAAAAGAATCGGGTGTTACAAAGTTTACAGATCCTAACTTAAATCAATCAAAGATATCCTTCAAACTGCCAAAACCGCTCTCTAATTTTGAATTAAAGCTTAGCAACACCAAAGGTGAATTTCTTGCTATCAATTATAATGCAACTACAAAAGAATATAGTTTAGACCGCAGTAAAAGTGGGCAGGTTTCTTTTTCAGATAAATTTGCTTCTCCATTAATGAAAGCTCCGGCAATTTTTAAAGATAATACGGCTAGTGATTTTGCCATATATTTAGATTCCTCATCAATAGAATTTTTTGCAGATGGTGGCTCTAATGCACTCACAGCCCAGTTTTTTCCTAATGATGCTTTTACCAATTTTAGCTTAGCAACAAAAGATGAAATAAAGGAGTTAAGTATTATACACATCCCTTCTATCTGGTAATTAACAAAATATTTTAATCAATGAAAGCAGTTCAAAAATGGTCGATCACAGTTGCACTTGCCGGTTTTCTCTTTGGCTTTGATACCGTTGTTATTTCTGGTGCAAATTTACCTGTACGGGAATTATGGAATTTATCTCCATTATTTCACGGTCTATTCATTATGTCTATGGCACTATGGGGAACAGTCTTGGGTTCACTCACAGGAGGTATTCCTTGTGATCGTTTTGGAAGGAAAAAGACATTATTTTGGATTGGTATACTTTATTTAATATCAGCAATGGGCTCAGCGCTCTCTCATGATCCCTATCTATTTTCATTCTTTAGGTTTATTGGCGGTGTAGGCGTAGGTGCCTCTTCTGTAGCTGCTCCCACCTATATTTCTGAAATTTCTACTGCATCAAACAGAGGCAAACTTGTTGCTTTGTACCAGTTTAATATTGTCTTTGGAATTTTAATTGCATTCTTTTCAAATTACCTTCTAGAAGGTTTTCAAGGTTCTAATGACTGGAGATGGATGTTGGGGGTTGAAAGCATTCCTGCCATTTTATATATTTTGCTTGTGCTAGGTGTTCCAGAAAGTCCGCGATGGCTTTTACATAAACATAAAGCAGAAAAAGAAGCATTCACAATTTTAAATCGCGTTTATCCCAGTGCCGAAGCTCAACAAAAAATTGATCATATAAAGAACGAACTAGCTAAAACTTCAGATGAAGTTAAGCTGTTTACAAAGCGATTAAAAAAACCATTAATTCTCGCATTTCTAATTGCTTTTTTTAACCAGGTTTCTGGTATCAATTTTATACTGTACTATGCTCCCGAAATTTTAGTTAAAGCGGGATTAGCGACAGAAGATTCACTATTCAGTTCTATTTCAATAGGGGTTATAAATCTCTTATTTACATTTGTAGGTTTAGGTCTAATCGATAAATTAGGCAGACGCACACTTATGTTTATAGGATCGTTAGGCTATATCATAAGTCTCGCTAGTGTGGCGTGGTGCTTTTATACGAGTGCAAATTCAACACTTTTACTAGCATTTATTCTAATGTTTATTGCCTCTCACGCTATAGGACAAGGTGCTGTTATTTGGGTTTTTATTTCTGAAATTTTCCCGAATAAAGTACGCGCTTACGGTCAATCGTGGGGAACCGGAACACACTGGGTTTTTGCGGCTTTAATCACATTATTAACACCCGTATTTTTAGATGGAGAGGATGGGATTTTTAAAGACAATCCCTGGCCCATTTTTGCATTTTTTGCAGGCATGATGGTTCTGCAATTGCTATTTACAAAATTTATGATGCCTGAGACTAAAGGCATCTCACTCGAAGAATTAGAAGATAAATTATTAAACTAGAATGAAACAATCACTTACTGCAATAAGCTTTGGCGAAATTTTATGGGATGTATTTCCAGATGGAAAATCACTGGGAGGCGCTCCACTTAATTTATGTTTGAGAATGAAAAGTTTAGGTGCTTCTATGCGTATGATAAGCCGCCTTGGGACAGATGGCCTCGCAGAAGAAACACGTGCCGCAATTGATGAATTTAACCTCAACCAAGATCTTATTCAAGAAGATGATGAATTAGAAACAGGCAAGGTTCTGGTTTCCCTCAATGAGCAAGGAAGCGCTTCGTATAAAATTAAAAGTCCGGTCGCATGGGATAATATTAAACTTACACAGGCAAATCAAGAGGCTGTTGCGCATGCAGACTTGTTTATTTTTGGCTCACTCGCTGCTCGCAATAGCACTACACGCACTACACTAAAAGAATTGCTTCCGCAGACAAAATTTGCAATTTTTGATGTAAATCTTAGAGCACCACATTATAAACTAGAGCACCTGGTTCAGTTTATGAAACAAGCGCAAATGATCAAAATGAATGATGAAGAACTCATTGAAATTGCTGCTCATTTAGAGATAGAAAGTAAAGTGATGGAAGACCAGCTTGAGATAATAAGTAAGCTTACTAATACTAATATTATTTGCATTACCTGCGGCGATGCAGGAGCAGTTTTATATAAAGACGGTAGTTTACACACTCACGCTGGTTATAGTACTAAAGTTGTAGATACTGTAGGCGCAGGAGATTCCTTTCTAGCTGGTTTAATCTGCCAGTTATTTTTAGAAAAGAGTTCGCCAGACGATGCTTTAGCTTTTGCTTGCGCATTAGGTGCACTTGTAGCCGGTCAAAAAGGAGCAAATTCAAAAATTACTCCAGAAATTATCGCAGAGAAAATGGCGGAATAATTATTCCGCCATTTTTTCACATAATTCAATAGTTTCTAGAACGTGTGCTAAAGTAGTTCTTGGGTTAATTAAGCACATTCTTAAAACCGTTTGTTTGTTTAAGATAGTGGTTACCAGCATAGCTTCTCTGGATGAAACAACTTTTTCAGAAATTCTTGAATTTAATTTATCGAGTTCCTGCTCAGAAAGATTTTGATCTATCGGGTTGTATCTAAAATTGATAATCGCTAAAGTCGCGGGAGAAACAACTTCCCACTTTGGCGATTTACGTAATATACGCTCTACTTCTTCGCACAGATCAAAATTGTATTGTACCGCTTCTCGAAACGCTTTTAACCCAAACGTTTTTACACTCATATAAAATTTAAGTGCTCTAAAACGTCTGGTTAATTGTATGCCGTGATCATAGAAATTAATTTCAGAACTATTGCCTTCTATATCTTTTAAGTATTCTGGCTTTTCTGTAAATGTCCCACTCAACCATTTGTGATTACGCACGAGTAAACAACCCATTTCATAAGGTTGATAAAACCATTTATGCGGATCTACAGTAAGCGAGTCTGCTTTTTCAATACCTTTTAAAAGTTGCTTTCCGTTCTTTGCTAAAATTACTGCTCCACCGTAAGCACCATCTACGTGAAACCATAAATTTTCACTTTTTGCAATTGCCCCAAGGTCTTGAAGTTGATCTACAGTGCCCGTATTTGTTGTACCAGCAGAAGCCAATAAACAGAAAGGAACAAGACCTGCTAGTCTATCTTTATTGATTGCATTTTTTAGTTTGTTTAAACTAAACTTAAATTCTCCATCAGTAGGAATGATGCGTATTTGATCTTTTCTGAAACCTATTATGCGAATGGCTTTTATATTTGAAGAATGTGCCTGATCTGATAAATAAATAACTGCTTTAGAATAATCATCTCCGCATTTAATATTACGAGCAGTAACTAAAGCGGTTAAATTTGCCATCGAACCACCGCTGGTAAATATACCTCCTCCTTTTTTCTGAGGAAATCCATAAAGATTTAACAGCCAGTTAATGGTTAAAATCTCTAGCTCTGCCGCTGCAGGAGAGGCTACCCACCCTCCTGAAAAAACATTAAATCCCGTAGCTAGGGTATCTGCAATTGCACTTACATAATTACTAGGTCCTGGTACAAAGGAAAAGAATTTAGGATGGCTTAATAGGTTTGTATACGGCATTACTTTTTCCATCACGGTTTCCAGAACGCTATCTACCGCTGTGGCGTGTTCAGGAATATCTTCTCCTAAGAGAGAATCCATTTCTTTACGAGTTGCAAGCGATACCGGCTTTTTATCTTCTTGATTGAGGTGATGAGCAATGATCGAGTCAATAACTTTATAACCATAATCACGCATTTCTGCTTCAGTCAACTCTAATCGTGCCTCGGGCTTTGCTTTCATACTTTAATTTTTGGCAAAACTAGTTGTTTCTATTCCCACTAGAAAGTATCCCTTCAAAGAACCTGATAATTCTATTGTTTATCATGATTTTCAGTCAAAATAACGGTGCTAAGAACGCCTTAAAATAAGGTCAGGGCAACTTGTATTGCTCCATATTCCTGCTCTGGATTCCACATAGCAGTTGCTGAAGCCGGAATTATATAACTATTAAACACATTAATCTCTTTAGCATAAATAACACCCAAATTTGTCAAATTAGGCTTGTCACCATAAAAGTGTGCTTCACTTTCAAAGGAAAAAGCACCTCCTGCATATAAACTCAACGACCAATCTTTCTTTACTAAAACCGTATAACTGGCTTCTACATAATTTGAAAATGCATTGCGCAGTTGACCTGCACCATTTACATAAGTATCTCTACCTTGAACCAATGTACTCCAGGATAATTTTAGAGGAAGTTGGTCAAACTCATATCCAACGGTGACGTCTATAAAATGTGAAGTTGTACTTCTGTCATAATCAAATATTTTAGCTTCCGGAAAATCACTTGAATTATTAATATCCCATACAGAAACCGAAAAACCATTTACCGTATAGGAAACATAATAATCAAACTCTGAGTAGTACCCATTGAATCCGGCTCCACCCCAAAGACCTGCTTTAAACCGGCCATCTCTAGAAGTATAATTTATATCTGCGGCGGTCATAGGAGCGTCAGTTACTCGTAGTCCTTTCCACAAATGCATATTTTTTAGTTGTACATTAAAATCAAAAGGTTTGTAATCATTTGCCGTAGAATCTATAATTTCCAGTTCAGATGCACGTACGTCCTCCTGCGCTTCAAGCGATTGAAATGTACATATACATACCAACGCTACTATCGATTTAATGATTTTCATAATAAAATTCTGAGTGTTTACCCTAATATTAAAAACAGCAATGCCGCTATAACTGCACCAATAATTGGCCCCAAAACGGGTATCCAGGAATAACTCCAATTGCTATGCGTTTTTCCCTTTATAGGTAGCAATGCGTGTACAATACGCGGACCTAAATCCCGGGCCGGATTTATGGCATATCCTGTCGTTCCTCCCAGAGATAACCCAATTCCCCATACTACAAAAGCAACAGGAATAGCCCCTATAGAACCTAATCCCACTTTAGTTCCTGAGCCGTCGCTAATTTCAGCTTCTGAAAAATAGAATACACAAAAAACCAAAACGAATGTCCCAATGATTTCACTCATCATGTTCCTAAATGTATTCGGAATTGCCGGCGCTGTACAAAAAACCGCTCTCTTAACCGTAGGATCCTCAGTAGCGTCAAAGTGATCTTTATACATAACGTAAACCAGAGAAGACCCTATCATTGCGCCTATAAATTCTGCAGCAATATATGTGGGTACATCTGCCCAAGGAAACAAACCTCCTACTGCTAATCCTAGTGTAACTGCCGGATTTAAATGTGCTCCACTATAAGGGCCGGCTACTACTACACCAACGAATACAGCCAATCCCCAAGCTGTGGTGATTCCCATCCAACCGCTACCTTTACCGATTGTTTTATTAAGTATATCGTTTGCGACAATACCTCCGCCCAATAGTATTAATAAGGCTGTTCCTATAATTTCTGCTATAAATGGTGTCATATCGCGCTATTATAGTGTAGTCCAGTATTCTAGAGCTTTAATCGCTTTATACCATCCTTGGATTCCATCTTCTACTTTTGATTTATCATCTACAGGTTCAAAACGCTTATCTTCTTCCCACATTTCCTGAATCTGTTCTTTGCTGTCCCAGAAGCCTACTGCAAGTCCCGCAAGATAAGCTGCACCTAATGCTGTAGTTTCAATAATTTTAGGTCTGATTGTTACAGAATCTAAAACATCTGCCTGAAACTGCATAAGCGTATCATTTACAGACGCACCTCCATCTACTCGCAATTCTTTTATTTCAATATCAGAATCTGCGTGCATCGCTTTTAAAATATCCATTGTTTGGTAAGCGATAGATTCTATTGCTGCTCGAGCAATATGGGCATCAGTCGTTCCTCTGGTAACTCCAAATATTGTCCCTTTACCTTTTTGATTCCAATAAGGTGCTCCCATACCAGCAAAAGCAGGAATAAAATAAACTCCTTCTGTGGAATCTACTGAGGCAGCTAATTGTTCAACATCCTTAGATTTTTTAATAATTCCCAGACCGTCGCGCAACCACTGAATTACTGCTCCACCTATAAAAATGCTTCCTTCGAGAGCATATTCGGTTTTGCCATCTATACGCCACGCTACAGTAGTTAACAGGTTATTTTTTGAAATAATAGGTTTATCTCCTATGTTCATTAGCATAAAACATCCTGTACCATAAGTACTTTTAACCATACCTTTCTTTGTACACATTTGTCCAAAAAGTGCCGCCATTTGATCCCCCGCAATACCTGCTATCGGTATTTTAGAAGCAAAAACAGTAGTTTTTGTATGACCATAAATTTCACTAGAATCTTTTACTTCGGGCAACATACTTTTTGGTATTCCAAATAAATCTAAAAGCTCATCATCCCACTCCATGGTATTGATGTTAAATAAGAGTGTTCGGCTAGCGTTAGTCACATCAGTAACGTGTAATTCTCCTTTTGTAAATTTCCAGATAAGCCAGGTATCTATAGTTCCTAAAACTAAATCTCCTGCCTCTGCTCGTTCCCGAACGCCCTCAACATTATCAAGAATCCATTTTACCTTTGTACCTGAGAAGTAAGAATCGATTACAAGACCTGTTTTTTCCTGAATCATCTCAGATTTACCGCTTTCTTTAAGTTCGTCACAATAATCTGCAGTTCTTTTATCCTGCCATACAATCGCATTATAAACTGGCTCACCGGTTTTACGGTCCCATACGACAACCGTTTCCCGTTGATTAGTAATACCTATTCCTGCGATATTTTTTCCGTTTAAACCTTTAGACACAGTAGCTTCTGCTGCTACACCTGCTTGAGTAGACCATATTTCCTGAGGGTCGTGTTCTACCCAACCCGGTTGTGGAAAATGCTGATTAAACTCTTTTTGAGCTATTGAAACAATTTTCCCTTTCTTATCGAAAACGATTGCGCGTGAACTTGTAGTTCCTTGATCTAGTGATAAAATATACTGCTCCATACTACTGTGGTTTTATTGATTATCATCCCCTCACAAAAAGTAAGGGGAATAGGTTGTTAGTTATTATGCTGAAACCGGACTTGCATCAATGCAATACTGGCTTGCTAATTTTTTAAACTGTTGAATTTGATTTTGCTTCCAGACCTCGTCTTTATTTAACTCTTTTGCTAAAAGGTCAGCTACTTCTTCAGTCATACTTAAAGCTGCGTCTGCATCTAAAAATAAAGCCCTCACTCTTCTAGCTAAGACATCTTCTACTGTTCTCGCCATTTCATTACGTGCAGCAAATACTACTTCTGCTTTTGTAAAAGGCAAACGCGGATGTAATTTTTGACCTAATTCTGGATTGCTTGCGGTAAGTGCAGCTAATGCCTTTCGGTCTGTACCATAAATATATAAATGACTACTTCTGTCTTCGGTAGGTTTTGCTCCGTGAATTGCAAGGTCTTTAGTTTGGCAGGTTTTCTTAGGAAGCTTTTTTAAACTAATTGCTTTATTAATTGTATCCTGAGCCATACGGCGATAAGTGGTCCATTTTCCACCTGTAATAGTTAACAGACCAGATTCTGAAACAATAATTTTATGACTTCGTGATATTTCTTTTGTTTTTTCTGAATCATCTTTGGGTGCAGCAAGTGGACGTAAACCTGCAAAAATGCTACGTACATCAGAGCGTTTTACCGGCTTATCGAGATAATTATTGAATGTTTTAAGAATAAATTCTATCTCTTGTTCTTGTGCCTGTGGCTCTAAGCTATGATCATCAAGATTTGTATCTGTCGTACCTACAAGTACTTTATCGTGCCAAGGCACAGCAAACAGAACTCTTCCATCATCTGTCTTAGGAATCATAATCGCATCGTCACCCGGCAAGAAAGATTTATCAAAAACTAAATGCACACCTTGACTAGGCACAATTGATTTACGGGCATCTTTTTTCTGCATTTTTAAAATTTCATCAGAGAAAACCCCGGTTGCATTAATTACAAGATCACTTGCAAATGCATACTCTTTAGACGTTTCAGTA
Organism: Leeuwenhoekiella aequorea; assembly: GCF_004104375.1. Classification (GTDB taxonomy): domain Bacteria; phylum Bacteroidota; class Bacteroidia; order Flavobacteriales; family Flavobacteriaceae; genus Leeuwenhoekiella; species Leeuwenhoekiella aequorea. The sequence continues at coordinate 207,533 of NZ_QOVM01000005.1, read as the reverse complement.
TCCTGAGCATTTACTCCGGTTATCTTACCCGTAGGATCTTGAATGAGATCTGTAACCTTAAAATGATTAAGTAAAGTTGCTCCATTTTCAATAGCAGTTTGCGCCAGATTAATTGCCAATCGCGAGTCGTCAAATTGACCGTCTTTATAAACAACACCACCGTACAGTCCTTTTTTACGTAGTGTAGATAATCGCTCTACTGTTTTAGTTTTATTGATATGTGTAGATTTTCCCAAGCTTAATTTTCCTGCTAGAAAATCATATGCTTTCAAACCTATTGTATAGTAAATTCCTTCCCACCATCTGTAGTTAGGAATGACAAAACTTTGATTTTTTACCAAATGCGGTGCATTCTTTTCCAGAAGTCCACGCTCATGAAGTGCTTCACGTACAAGATCAATATTTCCTTGAGCTAAATACCGTACACCACCGTGAACTAATTTTGTACTTCTGCTTGAAGTACCTTTAGCATAATCAACTTGCTCTAACAATAAAGTTTTATATCCTCGAGTAACACTATCAACTGCAACTCCTAGTCCTGTTGCACCTCCACCTATTATAATTACATCCCATTTTGAAGTGTTGGGTAAAGAATTTACTAGGTGTTCGCGGTTAAAAATATTCTCCTCCATGATGTGTTACTATAATTAGTTCTCTCAAATATATAGATATTGAAATAAAACGAATGTGAATGAAAGTTAAAGTTTCGTTTAAATTGACTTAAAATTAATAAAACGAAATAAAACGAAAGCTAAACGAAGTTGTATACTTTACAAACGATCTATTATATTTGCTAGAATCTTGCTAAATATTGTGTATACTAGTATTATGGAGCGACACCAATTAATTTTAGATCATTTAAAAACCGAAAAACATATAAAAGTTGCAGCATTATGCGAACTTCTCGACGTATCTGCAGTAACTATTCGAAAAGATTTGAAACTTTTAGAAGATAAAGGGCTTTTATACAGAACACATGGCGGTGCCTCATTAGAAAACCCCTATATGAATGAGCGAGATGTATCTGAAAAAGCAACTATATCTGCTACCGAAAAATCAATGATTGCAGAGGCCGCTGCCTCACGTATTCAAGAAAATGACTCGATTATAATTGCAAGCGGTACAACCGTACAGCAACTAGGTAGCGCTATAAAACCAAAGGGAAAACTTAATGTAATTACCTCATCTCTGCTTGTAGCGATTGAGCTTATAAAACACAAAGACATAGACATTATACAACTAGGAGGAAATATAAGACACCGCTCTGCCTCTGTTACCGGTCATTATGCAGAGCATATCTTAAATCATATTTCATCTAACCAATTTTTTATGGGTGTTGATGGCATTGATTTAGATTATGGTTGCACGACCACAAATATTGAAGAAGCTATTCTCAATCAGAAAATGATGCAGGCTGCCCAAAAAACTATTATTTTGGCAGATTCTTCAAAATTTGGAAAACGCAGTTTAGCTAAGATTTGTAATCTTGATGATATAAGCGAGATTATTACCGATAAAGATCTTTCTTCTGCACTTGCAGATCGCATTCAAGAAATGGGAATCAAGCTTACTTTAGTTTAAAGCACCTACGATTAGTTTACCGTGATATGCTCTAGCCGCTAAGTGACTATGCAGTTTTGTAAGGTTATGCTTCGTAATTTTACCAGCGGGCATAATTTCTATTTTAGAACCAGCGATTTTAATCATTTGTGCTAATATGGGAATCCCATCTTCTGCAGTTTCGCGACCTCCAGAAGTTAGTACCGTATCAATTAATGAAAGCTTAAGTAAAGATTTAAGTGCAACCACCGGATCTTCGCATGCATCGATAGCTTTGTGTATTACAATTTTTAATGGTTGTGCATATTCTGAAAGCTCTTTTATAGCTTTTAGATTCAGTGTATTACCTTCATTTAATACACCAAAAACAATTCCCTCAACTTGAGCTGTTTTGCAATTAGCTATACTCGCTTTCATTTGCTCTATTTCCGCATCATTATATATAAAATCGCCGCTTCGTGGTCTAATCATAACACGAACAGGAATTTGTACCTGAGCCATTACTTCGTTAATAATTGAAGAGGACGGGGTTAATCCACCACATTCTAAGTTGACACAAAGCTCCAATCGATTAGCTCCTTTTAATGCTGCAGTTGCAGCTTCAGCCTTAGATGTAACGCAAGCTTCTTTCATATAGGATACGTGCATAAGCTAGTTTTTAGCTTTGGGATCTCTTAATGTTTCGGAAGTTATTTTACCTTGTAATTTTCCATTTTTAAAAAGGCCTGCACGTATAGTAGTTCCCGGCTTCAGCTCTAAAGGCTTACTATATAATTTTGATTTTGAGGTAGGAGTACTTCCATCTGTAGTGAAAAACAGTATCCCATCCCATTGCTTATGCAGGTTTACCCTATAATTTTTATGTTTCTCATCATACTTAGCATTAATTTCGATGTCAAAAATTGTTTTTGCATACGGCAAACCCATAGCTTCATAACGTTTAAACTGACCGGGAAGACGATTTTTAAAACTACTCCAGTTTTTATGTTCTTTACCACTCCATACCACTTCAGACAAAGCACTTACCCGCGGAAGCAACATATACCATCTACTAGCATTTGTGGGTAAATATTCGGTCCAAAGGTTAGCTTGTGCGCCTAAAATATAATCACGCTCTCTAGCGTTTAAAACCGCAGGTGTGGGATCATAAGAATACACCTTTTCTAAAGGAAGATAACCTCCTATACTCAAAGGCTCTTGCTCTACATCTCCTTGTGCGTGATCAAAGTAAAGATGAGAATTAGGACTCATAACCACCTGATGTCCACTTTTTGCTGCAGCGATACCGCCTTCTTCTCCGCGCCAGGACATCACAGCAGCATTAGGAGCGAGACCACCTTCTAAAATTTCATCCCAGCCTATAATTTGCCTTCCTTTATCATTTAGATACGACTCAATACGTTTAATGAAATAACTCTGCAGCTCGTGTTCATCTTTTAATCCTAGCGAATCCATTTTTGCCTGTACTCTTCTCGAATTTTTCCATTGATCTTTTGGAGCTTCATCTCCTCCTATATGAATATATTCTGATGGAAAAATATCGATTACCTCAGATAGTACATCTTCAAGAAAATTAAACGTGCTTTCTTCTACATTAAAAATATCTGGAAATACTCCCCAGGTAGTAACCGGTTTTACAGCTCTATTGGTATTTCCTAATTCTGGATAAGCAGCAATCGCAGCGGTTGCATGGCCAGGCATTTCTATTTCTGGAACAACTGTAATAAATAAACTTCTCGCATATTCTACGATCTCTCTGGCTTCTTCTTGAGTATAAAAACCTCCGTATCGTTTTCCGTCATATTTGTTAGATCCATAATGACCTAATAAAGTAGAATCTCGAAAAGCACCAACTTCTGTAAGACGCGGATATTTTTTAATTTCTAATCTCCATCCCTGGTCTTCGGTTAGATGCCAATGAAAGGTATTGAGTTTATGCAAAGCCATATTATCAAGGTACTTCTTTATAAACGACACAGAACTCACGTGCCTTCCCGTGTCTAAATGAAGTCCGCGCCACTTGTATTTAGGAACATCCTTTATATGAACTCCAGGAATCTTCCACTCAAAACCTCTTAGGATTTGATCGTGTTCAAATTCTACCGGCAACAGTTGTCTTATAGTTTGAACAGCATAAAATAAGCCTGCAGGATCTTTTGCAGTGATATTTACCTGATATCTTGCTACGTCGAGTTCATATCCTTCATTTCCTAATTGTGCTAATGAATCTAAGCGGAAAACCACGACTCCAGTCATATATTGATTAAATTCTGAAAGTGGTTTTATAGGAACTTTCATCCCACTTACGGTTCTGATACGAGACTGAAAATAATCTGCCACATCAACAGCACGGTAATTTGACGTGTCTACATAAAACTGGGTTCTTTCATTCAACTCGAAATCTCCATATTGAAACTCGTATTCTGAAGGACGCGGAATAAGAGGTATTTCATATTTCTGTGCGCTTGTTTCGCAGAAAACAAAGAAGGCGGCAAGAAGAAGAATCAAACTGAGTTTAAAAAATTGTCCTGTATGCATAGTATTTTTATTAGTGAACTTCAAATATGAAGAAACTGTAAACCAAAAAATAAGTGATATAGCCTACCAACTATTCACTTACTAAAATCATTCTTACAAATATGAGAATATGTGTTCTATTTTAAAAGATTGATCACTGTAAAAGAGAACGATTAAGCATTTAAAAAAATATCTAAGCAAATACTTATTGAGTAATTTGAATATATAACAACGCGTATTCAGTTCTTAATCAATTATTCAATCATTTAAGAATGGCTAATTCTACATAGTAAATAGTTAACATAATAGCATAAGTTATTTTGCTATTTTTGGCTCAAACTTTTCATTATATGCATTATAGAAAACACATTTTAGTTATAGCAATTTGCTTTCTTGTTGCCCTACCAAGCTCGGCACAAGATCAGGTATCTGCACAGATTATTAAGGAGCGTGACTCACTATTACTTAATCTTAATAAGCAATTAGAGGACAATGCAATAAAATTAAAATCACTTCAAGGTGAATTTTCAGACCTTAACCCTAACCGTACCAGCCAGCGTCTGGGGAGTTTAGATAGTATTATTTCTAAACAAGAAAATAGAATTACCCTTCTTGAAAACTCTAGAAAAATTCAGCTTAAGCTCAACGGTCAACTTGCTTTTACCGAGTTGATGAGTATTCACAGAGATATCAAACCTAGTAACTTACTCTTATCATCTCAAGAATTTTTCAGTAAAATAGCAGCGATAAACAATCCTACAAATTATTCGGCGTATCAAAGTTGGTTTAAAGAATATCAAGACTGGTATGAGCGTAAAAAAGGAAAAGACAACTGGTTAGATTTAATAAATAATAGTCTTACAGTACTTAACAAACCGGCGAGTAATGTACCGCTATATGGTTCGCTTTATCAAACATTTTCTACCGGAATCACCTCTGCAATAGAAATAGTAGGTGGTGCAAGTAGAGATCTAAGAGATAAAACACCTGCGATGCTTAACGTATTAAATACAGCCAGCCAGTTTAGCCAGCAACAAAGCATTATTGATAATGAATGGAGAAGTATAAATGATGAGTTGAATAAACTTGAGAATGAATACAACCGCCTTTTAGAAGAGCAGGCAACGTATTACGGGCTAAATATGGTTATGGTAAAGCAATATCAAAATGCTACACTAGATAGCGAGCGTGAGACTTTAAAGAATAATTTTAGAAGAGCCATAAATACAAAAATCGGGGCTATGGAAAAAGAGCACAATAAAGAGTGGCTCACCGAAGTAGAGCGTTTTATGGTAAAAACACAATCGCTACGTCAGCGTTTTGGGATGCTTACCTTACGAATGAAAAGCAATATTGCTAAGTACAACGAACTTATAGTACAATTTTCTAAAAATGAATTGCTTCCAGAAGAATTTCGTTCAAAAATTAAAGAATTACAAAGCAGTATAGACCAAGTAAATGCTAACTTTAATGCAGTCTTTAATCCTTCAAAATATATAGAAGATTCTGCTGTAATGTACATTACCCAATAAAAGTTATGTTTAACTAAATCCTGTTTGTTATGAGAATGCTGAAAAAAGAAGATATTAAACAAGAAGTATTTGATTTATACGACGCATATGCACATAACAAATTAGAGCGTAGACAATTTGTTGAAAAGCTTTCTATGTTTGCAGTAGGAAGTGTTACAGTTCCTGCATTATTAAGTTTTCTAATGCCAGATTATGAGAGCACTTTGCTCATAGATAAAAATGATCCTAATCTGGATTCAGAATTTATCACTTATGATTCGCCTAAAGGCGGAGGAGCTATCAAAGCATTACTCTCTAAACCGAAAGATGCAACTCAAAAACTTGGAGGTATTGTTGTCGTTCATGAAAATCGCGGTCTCAATCCTTATATTGAAGATACAGCCCGCAGAGCAGCACTAGATGGTTTTATTACTATTGCACCCGATGCATTGAGTCCGTTAGGAGGTTATCCTGGTAATGATGATGCGGGTCGTGAAATGCAACGTAAGCGTGATAGCGGTGAGATGCTTCAGGATTTTATTGCTGCCTATGAATATTTAAAAAATCATGAAGATTGCAATGGAAATGTAGGCGTGGTAGGATTTTGTTTTGGTGGTTCAATTTCAAATATGATGGCGGTAAACGTTCCTGATCTAGCGGCAGCGGTTCCGTTTTACGGAGGGCAACCTACTGAAGAAATCGACAACATCAACGCGCCATTATTACTACACTACGCCGGTTTAGATGAGCGCATTAATGGTGGGTGGCCAGAATATGAAGCTAAGCTTAAAGAATTTAATAAGGAATATGGCGTATTCTTTTATCCAGATGTTAATCACGGTTTTCACAATACAACGACTCCACGCTATGATAAGGAAGCTGCAGAACTTGCATGGAGCAGAACGATTGCTTTCTTTAAAGAGCATTTAAGCTAACAAATACATAATCATCAGTATAAAAAGACCAGCAAACTAGCGTTTGCTGATCTTTTTTTTGCAATCTCCCACAACTCAATAACCAGCATTACACATCTACAATTTCGTTTATCAACCAACAGTATCCCCATACAAACTTCAATTTTATAGTAAAAAACTAAATTGTATAAAAGTGCTTACCGAATGTTTTTTTGCAATCACTTAAAATCTCCTACCACCCGTTGAATGCCTGTTTTTCATACACATATATTGTCCATCTTTACTATCAAATAAGAAACTTTAAAAAAAATAATATGAAAAGTAACAACATCAAAAAAGCCGTATTAGTCATTTTATGCTGCATAGGTTCTGTAACATTATCTAACGCACAAGACCAAAAAAGAGAACGCAAAGAGCCACCTACATACGCTCAGCTTTTAAAAGACTTAGATAAAAACGAAGATGGTAAACTTTCTAAAGCAGAATTAAAAGGACCATTAAAAGAAGATTTTGATAAAATAGACACCGATAAAGACGGTTTTATTTCTGAAAAAGAATTTAAAAAAGCGCCTAAGCCTAAAGATAAAGGCCAGAGAGATCGCAAATAAATATTAAGAATTGTTTGATTAGTTTGATTTGATTAGAAATAAGCTTCGTAAGTAATTATGAAGCTTATTTTATTTGATAACCAATCATACCACACAAATATTTCAAATTTCTAAATACCTACACCTATGAAAATTAAATTATTCAGAATTCAAATGTTAGCGGCCGTATTAATTCTATCATTGACTTTCTGTTGCACATCTTGCTCTAGCGACGATAAATCAGACACGCAAGCCAGTACCGAAACTACACAAGATGTTGCGTTATCTAATTTTGTTACAGATGCAGTAACTATAACAATTGTACCCTGCACCTTATCTGATGGCTCTTCTACAAATTGCTACGAGATTGTGACCAGCAGCACCCCTACAGATCATCAAATGGGACCTTGGTGCCCTACATCAATTACAGATGATGCGAGCGCAGGTGGTATCTGGCTTGAAAATGGAGAAGTTTATGATGTGGATGGTGCCTTTATTCAAAATATGGCAACCCTTTACAACGATTCAAATTGGTTAATGTATAACGATCAAGGAGAGGTATATGTCACAAAAACCGAAGAAGACTGTTTAAATGCAGCTAATCCTAATGTAGGTGAAGAATATGAGAATTTTTGCGTAGAGTGCTTGCCTTCTTACATTACTGATGTCTCACAATCTTATTTAATTCCTATAAAACCAGTTCTACAAAATACTGCGACACTATTTTCTACGGGACCTGGTGGTCCGGGTAACAGCGCCCCTTCTACTCGAGGAATCGCACTGAATGGTATAGAATTTTCTGCACCGGCACCTACAGATAATATTTTAGACGCATACACCCTTGCGCCATTTGATGATGCCGGAGGTCATATTAATGCACATCAAGGGTATCATTATCACGCAGCAACGGGATTCAGCACAAAAGTGAATCAGTCTGACGGGCACGCGGCTTTAATAGGTTATGCACTTGACGGTATAGGAATTTACGAATTGGAAGATGGTGATGGAAATACAGCAACAGACCTCGATGATTTAAGAGGTCATAGTGACACGGTACGCGGTTACCACTACCACGTAGATGCTGCTGGATCTAATAACTTTATAAATGGGCTCAAAGGAGCTTATGCAATTTAATAAACTGTAATGATGAGAAAATTAATTCTTTGTTTATTCTTGATATTCGTGTCGATATCTGGTTTTGCACATCAAACAAATACCTCAAGTACGGTTCTAATCGAGAAAGATGATTTGAGCTGGATACTTCAGATAAGCGCCTCATTAACGGCATTTCAACAAGAGATTCAGTTACATTATGCTGAAACTCCTTATCAAACCCCAGAAGAGTTTAGAGCTCAGGTGTTACAACATATAAAAAAGAATTTTGAGTTGCTTTTGAATAAAAACATCTCAATAAAATTAACCGGAGGCACGGTTCAACTAGGACACGAAACAAAGGTGGTATTTGAAGTACACGGCCTTCCTAATACTATTGAGCAAGTAGACCTTACAAATACCATCTTTAAGGATATTTACAGAAATCAAAATTCATTATTTCTTTTTAAGCAGAATTTTATCAAGAAGAAATTCACTTTAAATGCTGAAAAAGATCATAAACTAACATTAGTAACAAGTGACAACGAATTTATAGAACAAATAACTGAAGAAGCTTCTGTTTTTCCTTCAGGTTACATTGCAGGCTTTATAGTGTTAGCGGGACTCATTTATTTTATCGGTCTGCAGTACAAAAGAAAGACACTATAGAAATCCCTAATAATCTGTAGTAAGAAAACCGACCTGACAAGTCGATTTTTGTTTGTAATTGTTTTACAAACTGTGGCTAGCACGCGCCAATCAGAATATATAAGTAGTAAGCATAAAAAAACCTCTTGATTTCACAAGAGGTTTTTTACTTTGTACAGGCGGAGAGACTCGAACTCTCACACCTTGCGGCACTAGATCCTAAGTCTAGCGTACATTTGCCCAAACAGCACCAAAGCCACTCATTTTCAATTGATTATATAATATGTCATTTTCTTTGATATCATCTAATATCAATTGATTTCAACATTTGTTGTACCTATGTTGTACCCAGAGAAACTAATAAATTTGTATCTTTAGGGAAACTTCTTGGTAAACTAAACATTCAAAATTGAATGTTGTACCTATGTTGTACCTGATTTGGCTTTCGTACGCAAAACTAGGTCAATTATGTCATCAAACGCTAAAATAGTTCTTCGCAAAAAGCCTAATAAAGAAGGCTTGTATCCTCTTGCCATACGTATTACAAAAAATCGTCGCTCAACATACCAATATATAGGTCACTACATTGAATTGGAAGATTGGGATGAAAAGAATATTCGGGTTAAGAAATCACACATAAATTTCAAAACCTTGAACAATTTGTTATCCTTGAAACTTTCTGAATTAAACAATGCTCTTATTACGCTTCAATCCGAACAAAAAGATGCTTCTGCCAATCAAATTAAGAAGGAAATATATTCCTCCGGTATCAATGCTTCATTCTTTGAATTAGCACAAGAACATCTTGACGATTTAGAAAGTACAGAAAAGCTAAATCGTTTATCTACTGATAAAGCGTGGTTGAGCTTTATTATAAAATATCACAATTCGAAACAATTGTCTTTTCAAGAAATTGATGAACGTTTTCTTAAAAAACTGATGTTAACTTTAAAAGTTAAGTACTCCCTGTCTGAAACCTCAATAATGAACATTTTGGTATTTGTAAGGCTATTATTTAACAGAGCAATTAAATACAAAATTGTAAGCAGAGAATTATATCCCTTCGGTGGCGATAAAATAAAAATCAAATTTCCTGAAACTACCAAAGTCGGACTAAATATTTTAGAGATTCAACAAATTGAAAATTTGATAAATCTCAAACCTTCTGAAATACATACTAGAAATGTTTGGCTTTTTAGTTTCAATTTTGCTGGTATGAGGGTTTCTGATGTTCTACGAACCAAATGGTCAGATATTTATGATAACAGGCTGCATTATAGAATGCATAAAAACGCAAAACTTCTATCATTAAAAATTCCTGAAAAAGTACTAAAGATTTTAGACCAATATAAAGATGATAAAAGAAGTGATGATGATTTTGTTTTCCCTGAATTGAAAAAGGCAGACCCTGAAAATGCGAAAGATTTATATAACAAGAGAAAAACTGCTACAAAGAGGTTTAATGACAATCTAAAATCAATCTCTAAAAAGGCTAAAATAAATAAGAAAATAACGATGCACATAGCACGGCATAGTTTTGGAAATATTGCTGGGGATGCCATTCATCCGTTGATGCTACAGAAATTATATCGCCATAGTGATTTGAAAACCACCTTGAACTATCAAGCCAATTTCATCCATAAAGAGGCAGATGATGCATTGGATAGTGTTATAAACTTTTGAGGAAATAAATAATTGAAGAGCGGATATTTTATTGCTATAAGTAGTTTAGCATATTCAAAATATCCGCTCTTTACGATTTTCAATTACAGATTTAATCTCTCCTAAATAGAAACTAATTTTTAATTGGATTTGCTAATTTTTGATTGAAGCATTTAACTAACATTTTATAAAGTTCTGGATGTTTCTTTTTGAGCAAATCTGGGCGCTCGAAGAAATATTCTGAAGCTACTGCAAAGAATTCTGCTTGGTTTGTACCACCATATTTTCTGATATCAGAATGGTTGTCGTTTATGGCTTCTATTTCCTTATGAATTAAATTCAGCCAAGGTATTGCATATTGATGTTCTAATAATCGCTATGGAACGCCATCTGTTCTATCATCCAGCTTATCAATAAGGTGTACAAATTCGTGTATGCCTGTATTGCTTTTATCTGTTGTGTTTCTAAAACCGTGATACAATGCTTTTTTAGATAAAATCATTTGTTTCTCAAAACGTCCGTTCCCGACTATCCCACCAATATTGCGCGAGTTATCCTTACTGCTAAATTGCATATCTTCATTAAAATTATCTGGGTATAAGAGGATTCCACTTAAATTAGTGTAATGCCATTCTTTAAAGCCGAAAACAGGAATTACCGCACTTGCTGCAATTAAAATTTTGTCTAATTCTTCCAATTCAAACTGCACGCCATCTATATAAACCTCACTTAAAAACTGCATCATTTTTTGTTGAAAAACAAGTTGCCTGCCTTTTGAAAGATTTTTATAATAAAGAACATTCTCCATTAATAATTTGTGCCAATGCTCTGGAAATGGCTTTACGCTATGCCGTTTCTCTTTTCGATAAAAATGAATAGCAAACAGAAGAATCACAACCAAAATTAAAATATAAACCATATTATAGCGAGGTATTAATCTACAGGTTCCGCTTTAAAGCCTACCTTTTGCAAGGTAGCCTTTACATCTTCTTCTGAAGCACCATCGCTTTCTATGGTTAAAATTTTATCAGGATTAGCGGTATCCACTTCCCAACTTTCGACACCTTCTTGCTTGTTTAAAAAAGGGGTCACTTTTGATACACAACCACCACAATTGATATTTGTTTTAAATTTTAAAGTTTTCATTGTATTTGAATTTATAATTAATATTAAAGTTTTACTCCTTTAAGCCTTAAACTATTTAGAACTACAGATACGCTACTGAAAGCCATTGCCATTCCCGCAATCATTGGGTCCAATAAAAATCCATTTACGGGATACAAAACGCCTGCTGCAATTGGAATACCAATAAGATTATAAATGAATGCCCAAAATAGATTCTGACGTATGCCCAACACGGTTCTTTTCGATAGTTCCAAAGCTTTGGGAATAGATTGCAAATCTGACGTTATCAATGTCATTTTCGCGACGTCCATTGCTATATCAGACCCTTTACCCATTGCTATACTTACATTGGCCTGTGCCAAAGCGTGCGAATCGTTGATACCATCGCCCACCATTGCGACTATCTTTCCATCAGCTTGCAATTTTTCAACAAAAGCTGCTTTCTGTGAAGGCATCACTTCTCCTTGGTAATTTGTTATTCCTACTTGTTTTGCGACAGCAGATGCGGTTTTATTGTTATCTCCAGTAAGCATATAGACTTCGATGCCTCTGTCTTGAAGTGTTTCTATAGCTTTTTTTGAAGTTTCTTTAATCTTGTCAGCAATGGCGAGTATCGCCAGCACTTGTTTTTCATTGCCAAAGAAAATGACCGTTTTAGCCTGCTCTTCGAGACTTTCTGCCGTTTGCATTAAGGAAGCGTCGATTTGAATATTCTTTTCAACCATTAGCTTATGGTTTCCAACATAGTATTTTGAACCATTTTCTGTTTGAGCTTTTACCCCCTTTCCTGTGATACTTTCGAAGGAAGCCATTTCAGTTTGTTCAACATTTTCATCTTTTAAGTGGTTGACTACAGCCCCTGCCAAGGGATGTTCTGACTGTGCTTCGATAGCCAAAAGAATTTCCTTGTAATCGTTCTGATTTTCAAGCTTGTCCTTCCAAAGTATGTCGGTTACCAAAGGTTTTCCTTCAGTAATCGTACCCGTTTTATCAAGGATTACTGCATTCACTTTATGGCCAAGCTCTAAACTTTCGGCATCCTTTATCAAAATATTATTTTCAGCGCCTTTACCGATACCCACCATAATGGCAGTAGGTGTGGCCAATCCCAATGCGCAAGGACAAGCGATAACCAACACGGCTACAGAAGTTAATAAGGCTTGTGAAAAACCATTATCGCCTCCAATTGATATCCATACAATAAAGGTAATAATGGAAATAGCCAACACAACGGGAACAAATATTCCAGCAATTTTATCGACCAGTTTCTGAACAGGCGCCTTGCTTCCTTGAGCTTCCTGAACCATTTTAATGATTTGTGATAGTAAGGTTTCTCCACCTACTTTTTCGGCAGTAAATTGAAAGCTCCCTTTTTGATTTACCGTGCCTGCAAATACTTTTTCATCAGTTGATTTTTCTACTGGAACAGGTTCTCCCGTAATCATACTTTCATCTACATACGAGCTTCCCTTGGAAACTTCTCCATCCACAGGAATCTTTTCTCCGGGACGCACCAAAATGGTCTGGCCAACTTGCACGGATGAAATAGGAATTTCCTTTTCTTCTCCATTCTCAATGATTTTAAGGGTTTTAGGCTGAAGACCCATTAATTTTTTGATGGCTGAAGACGTATTGGATTTTGCCTTTTCTTCCAATAGTTTCCCCAAGGAAATAAAGGTTATAATTACCGTAGCCGCTTCATAATAAACGTGAGGTTCAATACCACGACTCAACCAAGATTCTGGAAAAAAGGTATTGAATACACTAAAGATAAAAGCGATTCCTGTGCTCAAAGCTACCAAGGTATCCATATTTGCTTTACCGTGTTTGGCTTGCTTGAAAGCATTGATGAAAAAGCTACGACCGAACCAAAAAAGAATTGGAAAAGTTAACACCAAAGAAATCCACTTACCTGGTTCCCATTGCATAAAAAACATTCCTAATACAAAAATGGGTAGCGTAAGTATAGCCGACCAGATAGTACGGCTTTTTATGTCCTGATAATGTTTTTGCTGAAGTTCTTGTTGTACTTCCGAAGGATTTTCTGTATCTATAATAATATCATAGCCTACCTCGCGAAGTGCATTTTGAAGTTGATTAGGACTCAACGCTTTGTCGTATTCCACAAGAACAGAACTATTAGCGAAATTGACGCTGGCATCAAACACTCCTTCTGTGTGTTTTAAAACAGATTCAACGCTCGCTGCACACGATGCGCAGGTCATTCCCGTAACAGGAAATGATTCTTTTATTCCCTGTTTTTGCTTCTTTTCTTTGGTTTCAAATATGTTGATTGTCTCCATAATCGTATTCATCTTAATACATCACAAATTTTAGGATTTAAAGTTTTTAATATATTACGTTATATGCTGAATGAATTGTAGAATTTGCTTGTTAAGGGTCACCAATATGTAATTTTCCCAAGTTTCCGATACAAACAAGATAACTTATACCCGATTTTTTATAAAACAAAAGACTACAATGTGAGTTGTAGCCTTTCGGAATTTGAGGTTGTTGCACCTCACTATAATGAATTGAGATAAGTTGTATTATTTTAAATATTCGTTACAAGCTTCCTCACATTTTCTACAGGCATCTGCACATTCTTGACAGTGTTTGTGGTCGTGCTTGGCACATACATCAGCGCATTTTTTACAGATATCACGGCATTGTTCTACCATACCTCTAACATCTTTATAATTTGACGCAAGCAAATTTGCTGTTGCACTACAGATTGCAGCACAAGCCCTATCAGTTCTTATACAATCTACCATCATCTTGACGTTTTCTTCGCCAAGACAAGCATCTGCACAGTAATTACAATGTGCTACACAATTGTTTAAAGCTTCGATTAATTTTGAATTTTTCATAAATATATTAGAATTTAAATTGTTAAAAATAGTCCACTACTATAGCGGATATTACTAAAGACAATTTAATGTATGTAATATCGTTTTTTGTTATAAAATATGCCGAATGATTTGTAAAATTTTCGGATTAACAGAATTTAACATCATATTTTATCCAAATATTTACGATTCTGATTTGTGCTTTTTTTAAACTGTGTAGGTGTCATTCCTGTAACCTTTTTAAATTGATTGCTTAAGTATGCAACACTACTATAATGAAGTTTAAATGCTATTTCACTCAAGGTTAATTCATCGTAAACTATAAGTTCTTTAACACGTTCAATTTTCTGGTTTATGATGTACTGCTCGAACGTAATATTTTCTACCGACGAAAAAAGTGAACTTAAATATTTGTAGTCCAAGTGAAGTTCGCCTGTAACAATATCTGCCCATTTGAAATCGAGCTCCTCGGAAGAATGATGGATTTTATCTACAACCAATGTTTTCATTTGTTCAATAAGTTGACTTTTACGGTCGTCAATCAAACTAAAACCTGAATTTTGAAGCGCTTTGGAAAGACTATTTTTTGTGTTGGGACTTAACGATGAAACTAATTTAACCTCCCCCAATTTTATAGAAACATACAGTATTTTAAGTTGTTCCAAAATATTGGAAACTGCTGAGATACATCTTGGGCAGACCATATTTTTAATATGGATAGTCTCATTCATATAGTACTTGTTTCAAAATAATTTTAATCCAGATTTGTATAGAGAATAATAAACGGCAGCTGTTGCAGCAACTACAAAAATCAATACTATCACAACTAAAGCTATAATTTTATCTTTTTTTGGAATATCACTTTTAGGCTGATGTTTCTTTCTGTCATTTTTTCTTCTATTTCTTCTACTCTCACTCATCCTCGTTCTCCTTCAAAAAATCAAGATGACTAATTTAAACTACCCAATTAAGTATAGTTTTAAACTATTGTACGGTTTCTGTTACTTCACCACAGTTTAGCATTGCTTGTCCGTAGTAGGGATTTTGTATTTCTTTTTCCGTGCTCAACCAATATGCGCCTTCATTATTATTTGCCATTGGACAAAAATCTATGTAAATTTCTTGGTTGATGCCAAACGCTTTCATTGCATTTATGAGGTGTGCTGAAAGACTGATAAAATGATTTCTCTGGGTTTTAATATCGGATGTCTGGGCAATTTCATTTGAGGAAGCCTTCAATTCTTTTTCAAGTTGCGCCCAGTGGTTATTCGCATTTTTATCCTTTAGCAAAGCAAGGTCAACTTGTGTTAAACTTTTCTGTAAGGTCTGTGCGGCCGTTTTTGCTTTTTCACTTTGGTCGTTTGTCAATGCTGTTTTAAGCATAATATAATCATCAAAAACTGTTTTGAGCTGCTCTTGGAATTTGGAAGCTACATCCATACGCTTGGCGGCATCAACTGTGTTGTTTAAATTTTCCATTCCCAAATGCCCTTCGTGACCTGTCATTGTTTTACCACCTGATGCATTCATCATAGATTTTTTTCCTTGTAACTGTGCAGCGGCATCTACGGTAAATGTTCCGTTGGTTACCACTTCATCGCCGTTAGAAAGCCCTTCGATAATGGTATAGTTCTCACCATTTTTCGTTCCCAAAGTCACTTCTTGCATTTCAAAAACGGGTTCATTGGGATTGGTCTTTACGTACACCAATGAGCGCTCGCCTGTCCACATTACTGCCGTTGCAGGTATGCTTATCGCAATTTCCATAGTATTGCCTTTTGTCATTGCCACTTTTGCGGTTACGAACATTCCTGGTTTTAATAGATTTTCCTTATTGTTCAATGTGGCGCGCACTGAAACAGTTCTGGACTTTGTATTCAAAGTAGGGTCGATAAATGAAACTGATGCTTCAAATTCTTTATTGGGATAAGCGTTACTAGTGATTGTTACCTTTTGACCTTCCTTTAGTTGCGAGATTTGTCTTTCGTAGGCGTCAAACATTGCCCAAACAGTACCCAAATCACTTACTTTAACAATGGGCTGGCCTTGTTTTACATAGTCGCCTTCTTCTGCCATTTTTTGGGAAACGGTGCCTGAAACAGTTGCATAAATCGGAAAATTTTCCCGCACCTTGCCAGAACTTTCTATTTGGTCTATTTGGCTTTCAGAAAGTTTCCACAATTTTAATTTGTTTCGAACTGCTT
Source organism: Leeuwenhoekiella aequorea (assembly GCF_004104375.1). Taxonomy (GTDB): domain Bacteria; phylum Bacteroidota; class Bacteroidia; order Flavobacteriales; family Flavobacteriaceae; genus Leeuwenhoekiella; species Leeuwenhoekiella aequorea. The sequence continues at coordinate 190,864 of NZ_QOVM01000005.1, read as the reverse complement.
TGTATAAACCTGGTTGTGATTCTTTCAGGTCAGAAGCAGTTAAAAGTTCTTGTTGGGCAGCAACGAGCGTTGGTGCATAAATCGTTGCCAACAACTGTCCTTTTCGTACTTCTTCGCCCGTGAAATTGACATTCAACTTTTCAATACGTCCTTCAAAATAGCTTGCCTGTACCGCATTGGCTTCTTCGTTGGCCATTATTTTTCCGGAAAGTGTTATTTTGTTATCGTCGGTTCCTGAAATATTTCCTACAATTGTAGTTTGGATATTCGCCAGTGCCATTGCATTGTCGCTCATTTTTATTTCGTTCATTGCAAGCCCTTCCGCACCAGTTTCGGCGGGAATTAAATCCATACCGCATATTGGGCAGTCGCCAGGTTCTGGTTGCATAATCTGTGGGTGCATTGAACAGGTCCACATTTGATGTTCTTCGGAGTGGTTAACGTCTTCGCTCAAATCTGTTACTTTCTTGCTGTTTACGGAACCTTCCGCAGAAGGGCCAAAAAAGACATAGCCCAAGACCAATCCTATGGCTAAAATTGCGGTATAAATGATGTATTTTTTCATAGTATATTTTTTTATTTCTTTATAAAACCCAACAGATTTTAAGACCAGTTAGGTTTTGGTAATTATTATTATTCTGCTTGCAAACGCTTTATCATTGCTTTCATTTCTCCAATTTCTTTACGTTGTGCTTTGATAATATCATCAGCCAGTTTGCGCACTTCAGGGTCTTTGATATCGGCTCTTTCACTTGTTAAAATTGCAATTGAGTGATGGGGAATCATTGCTTTCATCCACAGAATATCGCCAATGATTGGGCTTTGTGCCCTAACCAAACCAAGTGCGCCTAAAAATAGCACCAAGCTACCTAATAAAATAGCGATGTTCTTTTTCTTGTTTTGATACATTTTCCGCATAAAAAACCACATTATTACTGCCATTGCTGCAATACCCAAACAACTCATATAGAATCTGGTTAAACTAAAATATACGTGGTCTAACGCATAACTATTTAGATACATCGTGATGTACATTGCAATAAAAGATGCGACAAGCATCAAAATAAATTTTGTGTAATTGCCTTTGTTTGTGTGTTGATTTGAATTTTTCATTGTTTTAGAGTTTTTGGTTATGATTTAATTATTTTCTTTTTTAATTTTCTAATGGTTGGCGAGGAGGTGTACCACAGCAGGAATCCGCTTAACACCGTAATCAATCCCAAGAGCGAAAACGCCCTTAATACAATGGTATTGAAATTGTCGCGCGTGTCATAATCCATTGTGTGGGTCATCCATAAAAAGTCGAACCAACGCCACGCTCGATGCCTTACAGTCTGGAATTTTCCGTCTGTTACCGAAACATAAGCATTAAGAGCTTCATCGGTATCATATGAAATAACATAGGCTGGCAATAGCTTTTCCCGATATTCGTGATAGTCGTCCACTTCGGTTATTTTTTCGATGTTGGCGACTTTCAAACCATCTTTCATATAGTTTTTGGCAACAGACAAGGCCTCTTCTTCCGTAATATTTTTTTTTGCTTTCCCAGTTTTTGCACTGTACAATTTTTGATTGTTTATCCAGTAATAAGGCTCGTTGTTGATGTCCCTAATTTCGATACTTCCAATGCCTTCAGGATTGTTTATTTGTGAAGGACTTATTAAATCATCAAAGGCTTTGGGCACGTAATCTAAATTACAGAATTGGTCACCGTGAATGTCGTCTATGTTTGTCCAACTGAAATACATTCCGCTAATGGTCCAAAACAGGAACTGTACCCCCAAAAAGAGCCCCAAATATCTGTGGGTCTTTCGTATTTTTAGTGCGGTTTTCCTTTTCACCATCTTTAAAGTTTTAACGAACGTAACCGCAAAGCGTTCATAATAACGGAAACTGAACTAAAGCTCATTGCCAAAGCCGCTATCATTGGTGATAATAACAACCCGAAAATAGGGAACAAAACACCTGCTGCGATTGGGATTCCTAAAATGTTATATCCTAAAGCCCAAAATAGGTTTTGCTTGATGTTACGCATTACACCGTCGCTCAATTCCCGTGCCTTGACAATACCGTGCAAATCGCCTTTTACCAAGGTTATCATTGCACTTTCAATGGCAACATCTGTTCCTGTTCCCATTGCGATACCAACATCACTTTTTGCCAAGGCTGGCGCATCATTGATGCCGTCGCCTGCCATTGCTACAACTTTTCCGCTGTTCTGTAATTTTTCTACTTCCTGAAGTTTGTTTTCGGGCAACATTCCTGCTTTAAAATCAGCAAGATTTAATTCTTTTGCGACCGCTTGGGCAGTATCGTGATTGTCGCCAGTAAGCATTATTACTGCGATACCTTTGTCTTGAAGTGCTTTGATCGCTTTGGCGCTGGTCGCCTTTATTTTGTCGCCAATGACAACATATCCCACAACTTTTGAATCGATGGATAGGTATGAAACTGTTTTTCCTTGCTTTTGAAAACTTTGTGCTTCGGTTTCCATTTCCGAAGTTAATTCAGCCTTGGCGTATGCCATCATTTTGGAATTCCCTAAATCCACTTTTTTCCCGTTGATGTTTCCTTCAACACCTTTTCCGGTAACTGCGCTAAACTTTTCAGCGCTCAAAAACTCAACATTCTTTTCTTTACCATATTTTACAGTTGCTTCGGCAAGCGGATGCTCGCTTTTGCTGTTTAGGGAAACGATGTATTGAAGCACTTCTTTTTCTGAAAAATTAGTTCCGAAGGCTCCGACTTTTTCAACCGTTGGTTTGCCTTCTGTTATGGTTCCTGTTTTATCGATAATAAGTGTATCCACCTTGTCCATTTTTTCCAAAGCTTCGGCATTTTTTATGAGCACACCATTTTGTGCGCCCTTACCAACACCGACCATAATGGACATTGGTGTTGCCAAGCCCAAGGCACAGGGACAGGCGATAATCAATACTGCAATTGCATTTACAAAGGCATAAACATAGACGGGTTCCGGACCAAAAATAGCCCAAACCACAAATGTGATAATGGAAATAAGGACAACTATGGGTACAAAATATCCCGAGACGGTATCCGCCAATTTTTGGATTGGTGCACGACTGCGACTGGCATTATTGACCATTTGGATAATTTGGGACAGTAGGGTATCTGCACCCACCTTTTCGGCTTTCATCAAAAAAGATTGGTTGCCGTTGATGGTGCCACTGGTAACTTTGTCATTTGCCGCTTTGTTTACGGGAATAGGTTCGCCTGTAATCATAGATTCATCGACCGTTGTACTACCTTCGGAAATCACGCCATCAACTGGAATTTTTTCGCCTGGTTTCACCCGTAGGATATCGCCCAATTTAATGCTATCAATCGTAACCTCTTCTTCCTTGCCATCTTTGACTAGTATGGCCTTGTTTGGCGCGAGCTTTAGCAATTCCTTTATTGCTGAATTGGTTTTGCCGTGGGCACGTGCTTCCAAAACCTGACCCAAGAGCACCAAGGTCAAAATAATAGTGGATACTTCATAATATACGTGAACGGCACCAGATTCTGTTTTGAACTGTGCCGGGAAAAAATCGGGAAAAAGCATACCGAATACGCTGAATAACCACGCTGCGCCAGCACCAATGCCGATTAGGGTAAACATATTGAGGTTCCAGGTTTTGATGCTTTTATAGGCACGTTCAAAGAACATCCACGTAGCATAAAACACCACAGGAATTGAAAGTGCAAGCTGAATCCAGTTCCAGTTTTTTTGCTTCATTACCGTATATAACGGATTATTCGGAATCATATCGCTCATTGCGATTAAGAAAATAGGTAAGGTAAAGGCGACTGCAATCCAGAATTTCTTGAGTAATTTGTTATAGGTCTTTTCTTCGGCTGAACTATCTGCTTCCATTGGGACTAAGTCCATCCCACAGATTGGGCAGGCTCCAGGTTCATCTTTTACAATTTCCGGGTGCATTGGGCAAGTCCATTGTTCAGAAGTTTTTGCAGATAAATTTTGCTCTTCAACTAAATCCATTCCGCAGACAGGACAGTCTCCAGTTTTTTCATATGTTTTGTCTCCCTCACAATGCATCGGACAGTAAAAAGTGCCAGTTCCTTTACCTTTAGGTTTTTCATTTTTTGCTTTCGTACTTCGACTACGCTCAGCATCAACTCCGGCGGTATCGTTTTGATGATGTCGCTCTCCAGATTTGTGGATAGAATAAGTACCACCTTCTTTTTTAAGGGCATCTTGGAATTTCTCAATAGGAATATGTGATTCCATTTCAATGGTAGCTTCAGCTTTTGCTAAATTCACAGTAGCCTTTGAGACACCTTTCACTTTGGAAAGTGTTCCTTCTACGTGATTTCGACAACCATTGCAGGTCATTCCGTGTATTTTATAGGTGTGTTTCATAGTATCTGTTATTTTTACATTTTCATTTGTTCTTTTTCACTGTTTTCCATTCCCATATTCATATTTCCGTCTTTATCTGTATGCGATTTCATAAAAATAAATTGAGAAAGAAAAATGAGGGCAATACCAATTGCAGCAACTATTAGTACAAATGGGTCGTTTACATATTTTAAATAGATAAATGCTGCCAAAATAACAACATCCAACAGTATGGCAATTATTGGAATAATCGGGTTGAATTTTACTTCCTTTTTCAAATATTTAAAAAGTCCCCAATGAATAGCAATGTCCATTATCAAATAGAAAATAGCACCAATGGAAGCTATGCGAGTTAAATCGAACAAAACAGTCAAAAGTATCGCTAAAGAAACAGTAAAAATCAGCGAAGGATTTTTAAGTTGCTTCATTCTGTTCATATCAGGAACTTGTTTCATATTGCTTAACATACCCAACATTCGCGAGGCAGAATATACGCTGGCAATTACACCGGAAACTGTTGCAACAATGGCTAGTAAAATAGTTAGCGTTGAACCCCATTCGCCAAATAGAGGTTTTGCTGCTGCTGCGAGAGCATAATCTTTTGCTATTATAATTTCTTCAATACTCAATCCGCCAGCAACCGATAATGCCAAAACAACATAGATAACCGTACAAACGATTATTGATATAATTATGGAACGCCCTACATTTTTATGAGGATTTTTTATATCGCCACCTTGATTGGTAATGGTCGTAAATCCTTTGTATGCAAGGATAGACAAGGCCAATGCGGCAATAAATCCAAAACCTTCAGGCAGGGATTGGCCATTGGCAGCACTATAAGTACCTGTGATTGTGGGTAAACCAGAAATAACCAATCCTGATATAGCAAGAACTGCAATACCCACTACTTTAATAATTGCAGTAATGGTAGCGGTAGTCTCAATAATCTTGTTACCCGAAATATTGATGATATATGCAGCAACAATAAGCAATACACCCAATGCAGATGCATAACCTTCATATCCTTGCGGAAACAGTCGTAACGCATACGCCCCAAAAGTACCTGCCACTAAACTTTCTGAGACAACCATTGATACATACATCAGCAAAGAAAATGAACCAGCAAGTGTACCTGGTAAATAGGCCTTTGTCAAAAATTTAGCAACACCTCCAGAAGAAGGATAGGCGTTTGAAAATTTAACATACGAATAGGAGCTAAAGCCTACTACAACTGCGCCTGCGATAAAAGCAATAGGAAATAAATCGCCGACTAATTCGGCTATCTGCCCCATTAAAACAAAAATACCTGCACCAATCATTACGCCTGTACCTAAAGATACAGAGCCTAATAATGAGAGCTTTTGGGTATTTATTTTTAATGGTTTCATCTCGAAATTTCTATTTAATCTGATTACAATATTGGTTGCGGGTCACTTTTTATATGTTATATATATGTTTCAAATTACCTTAATTTTTTTCGGATTGCCTCAGAAATATTTTCAGAGTAAACCCCATAAGCATCCACCAATAAGCCTTTTATTCCATTTTTGGAAGAAATGGCATATAGTACACTATTGTCATCTGTGCTACTCATTCCTTCAAAACGATGCATCTCGTCCACCTCAAAATCTTCTGGATGGAATTTCAACTTTAGAGCATTACATTCCAGATGTTTCTCTTTCAAATTGAAATCAACAGTGTAGCCTTTAGCCTGTAAATGAGCCATAGTTTCAGAAAGTGTATCGTAGCTTTTCATATTATAATAGTGCCCGACTTGGGAAGGAGTTTTAACTAATCAACAATGAAAAATTTTCCATTCCCTTCCCACATCAGGACTTATTTTATGTTCTCTTGGCCTGTTTTAAATATCATAAATACTCTTATCATTCTTTTTGAATATAGAAAACACATAGTTATTCCAATTTCAGCACCAATTGTGCAAATTGCACATTTATTGTTTTATCCAAACCTTGCATTAAAGAATCTAACCCCGTATCTGAAACCAAAACCTGTCCCGTTGCACTTATCAGACAAGACATATTTATGCCCTGTTCTATATGGGTAATGGTTGCTTTAAACTGTGATTTATAGGTTTCCCCTTGATATAAAACATCAACCAGCCAATTAAAATTGATAGGGTCGTGCCGTTTTGATAAAAAATCAACGGATGGAATAGTACCTGTAAACCGAAGAATTGCAGGTGCTTCCCCTTCTTGTATAATGGCATTTAATTCAGGAAGGTCTGTTACTAAAGTTTTAAGGTCTAGAACACCATTTACTACTTTAGAATTGTAATCAAGATATAGTGCCAGACTATGGCTTTCTGCCTTGATAGTCTTACCGTCCACCAAAGTCATCATCTCAATATGGCCATCATCGGTTCTATATATTTTTTGAGCCGAAACCTCGAAATATGTTATTAAAAGAACTGCGAACATCAATAGTTTAGTTTTCATAATGTTTATTGTTGCTAATTGTTTTCTATATAAAGTAAGTATAACCATAATCCGCAATTGCCAATTTCAAATCAAACTGATTTTGCTATTTTTTCCATAATTGTAAGGTCTGTACCAAATTTGCAAATCGCATCGCAATGCATCCTCAATTCAGAAAACAAAATATACTTTATATGCATCTTGGAATTTTTGATTACAGGTCGATTCAATTGATGTATGACGTCTTTTTCACGATGGTTTGGAATGATGATATAAAAAACCTCATCGCCATCGGAAATGCTGAAATATAAATCGGACAGTCTTAAAATTCCTGAATAGATACTGGTGCTTTTTTCAACCTCAAAAGCGGCTACTATATTATTGGTTCCCTTTTCAAACCAAAGCACATCAATGAGTTTAATGGTGGTTTGGGTTTCCTTATCGCAAGGAAGCGCTGGAAATGTTTTCATTGAAATGAACGAAAAACTTTGACCGCCAAAAGATTTACTTTTATCGTTGCTGGCAGGTGTAACGTCAAAACCAAGTGAAATGCCGATTTTCAATAAATGGTATTGCATTTCGTCGTGAAGTTTCTCTTCCTGCTTTTCTTCCTGAATTTCCCTTTGCCGTTTTACGATGTTTTTTTCAAATTTGACCCGTTCGGCCTCACTTAAATATTCGTCGTTACCTATGAGCATTTTTTGGGTGCCAATCTCGAAACACAATCCTGCAATTGCGCCTAAATCGTTTGACAGTTCCGTTTTGTTTTTAGTATTGGTTTCTATCAAGATTTCCCTGATTTTCAGATACTCCGTCCAACTTCCCAATTTCTTTTTATCCTTGAACAGAAAATTAAACCCATTTAGTATGGCCGTATTAAATGGTGGAAACCAAGTGGGATGCAAAAAATATAAAATACTTGCTACCGCTGGGCCGAGGCCTTTTACTTTGAGTGCATCCAACTTTACGATTTCCCTTACGACCTGTTCTTCCGTTTTGGCATTAATACAGTTTTCCAAAAATTGACCAAAAGCTATTTTATTGTCCTGATTTTCATAGATATCAGGAATGCGCAGTTTCGGCTTCCAATAAAAAGGATGCGCCACACCCGCAAAAACTTGCTTTTGCTCTGCAATGCTGCCCAACACAAATTCCAGACTGCTTTCCTTAAAATCGTTTGGGAAGGTTTTGTTTTTAATGTCCTCAATCACCTGCAAAACGCCTCTACGGATGGTTCTAAACGCCTTCAATCTCTGGTCATTGTCAACAAACCAAGTATTGTAAACACTTTCCGAGTCGGTTTTATATTGATGGATTATTTGAGGAAAATTGCTCATTGTTGCTGTTATTTCGTGTTTCTTGAAGAGGTATGTGTTTTGATGATTTTCCATTCGCCACCCATCTTTTTTAGGATAGACGTTGCCACGCCTTTTTTGCGAATCGTTCGTGTTTCACCTTTTTCATTTGGGTTAAGCACTATGGTATAAATGTAGGTTTCAGTAGTAAAAGCATAGGGCGCATCTACTTTGGCATCGATTTCATAATCAGAAAAGGTAAAACTTTTAAATTCGCCTAATTCTGGTCCAAGATGATGCTCAATGTAATGTGCATACGTGCCTTCGACTCCACCGGATTCAAATACTTCAGAATCTTCTGCAAATAAATTGAACGTGCCTTCAGTTGTCAAATTTTGAATGGCATCCTTGTAGGTTTTCATCACAGCAATAACCGCTTCCGTATCCGTCTTTGCTTTTGTTTCCTGTGCGTTGGATAAGCTGAAAGTAGCAATGAGAATTGTTACGAGTGCAATTGTTTTAATTGTTTTCATAATTTTAGTTTTTAAAGGTTATTTATTATCAACGTGTATTCTATTAATATTTGCAATGCCAAAGACAAGTACCAAAAAGCTCAAGAAAATTTCCATCATTACCAGCGTTTTTCCCGCAATTGAAATTGGTACAATATCGCCATATCCAACCGAGGAAAAAGTTATCAAGCTGAAATAGATAAATTCAAAAAATTGCAAGAAGAATGAACCATTGAGCGAAGTACTCTCTTTGAAATTTTCAGAATTCAAAATATATAACGCGTGATAATCAGTCGTGAATGAAAAAACAATCAAAACAATCAACACCGCAAATAAAGTTAGGACGTGCGCAAGCTGATGGCTTTCGCCTATTATTTTAGCCAATTGTATGAACGTAAGCCGAACGATAAAAATGGTCTTGATTAGAGCCAAAGCCACAATTAAAATAGGTCGCCATAGGCCATTATCATCTGCTTGTGCCCAAAATATATAACTCAGTGATATAGCGATAACCGCCGTTGCGGTAAGCAATACTTTTTTAAAGAGCTGTCCATAAAACCCATTGCCGTTTGATATATCATTTATAGTTTCTTTCACTATTGATTTTTTTAATACATTAATATTAGTTATATCATTGCAACACCAATAAATAAGTATTGATGCCTTGAAAGGATAGATGAAACTCTAGTGGCCACTCCATAAAAATATACATCCTGAAAATCCAGTATTTACAATAAGATTTTCTTTCACAAAATTTCTAGTGCCTAACAAGGGGGGACTAAAACCAACCATCAACATTGACCCTTCCCTAATTAGGGCTTTTTTTCTTGATATCTTTTTATATCATTTTAAGCTCAGTTTTTTACAGTATTCCCATATTGATATTTTGCAAATATTTTTGCCACCGCCTCCTTAATTTCCTTTTGCTTGTCGGTGGTATTTGCGTGCAGCACATCTGGCGCAAATCCTTGCCAGACTAATTGACGGCGTTTCATATCTATAAGTTCTATGACAACGCCACCTTCTTTGTGTTCTTGAGATGATTGGTAACCGCCATAATATCCATAACCGTAAGACCCGAAATGACCATAACCGTGACCATAAGAAGGAAAATAAGGGTAGCCACCACCTGTGTTTATATCTCTTGTCTGTACAACGATACGGGAATCTACCAATAAATCAGGATTGCTCTTATTCAAGACGTAGCCTTTATTTTCCATTTGTTCCTGAATGGCGCCTTTTAACCGTTTCTTTATCAATGTGTTGAAAAATAACGGTTCGTTTTCCTTGTCGCTGTCCATTTGAAAATCATCGGACCAGTAAAAGGTTTTGTAGGTTCCAAACTGTGCTTCTTGGTCATAATCGGTAACGATGGCCGAAGAAGTGACCGAACAACTTACTGCGGTAATGCTTATTAAAAGGCAGACTGCCAATTTTATTAATGTTCTCATAATCCATTTATTTAATTCAACAATCTATTTTATTTCTTCGTAAGTATTGCATCCACACTCAAGTCGTGCTTGTCATTAACTTTTATAAATACCAAACTTGGGCGTTCCAAATTATAATCGGTAATCAATAAAGACCAAGAAGCTGTTAATTGAATTGTATCTTCTGAAACAAGTTTCAACTCAATAGGAATGGTTATTTCCCGAGTAACTCCGGCAAGGGTGAAATCTCCCTTTGCGTTGAGCGTTTGTGTCGCTTTTTCTTCAAAATTAAAATCGTCCATAAATTTTCCTTCAAAAACAACATTGGGTTTTTTTTCCGCTTTTACCAGATCATACATATGTCCATCCCGTTTTTCATTATCTGTCTTTATGGATTTTACAGGAACCGAAAAGGTCAACGTGCCGTCCTTAAAACCTATGGTGCCCTGTAAATCATCAGATTTGCCGATATAGGAATTAAGTGGCATTTTTGCCTTAAAGGATGCGGTTCCTTCCTTTACTATATAATTTTGGGCCTTTATAGATACATTGCTTGAAAACAACAGTATTATTAACAAATAAATTAAGTTTTTACCCATTACTTTTTATTTTTCGACCATTCAATCCATTTGAGTATAACTCTTGATATGTCTTGGTCTCATTCTCATTGATTCGGCGGACAATATACTTTTTGTCGATACCCTTTCTATTTTCAATACCCATTGATTTTAGCAGTTCCTTAAAACCTTCGATGGTATTTTTATGATAGTTGGCAACTTTGGTTTTTTTATCTTTTACAACAATGGATGCAACTCGGGAAGGCACCATTGTGGTAATTCCCGTAGGGCAGGTATCCAAATTGCATTTTAGCGATTGCACACAGCCCAAGGCAAACATCATCCCTCTTGCGCTATAACAGGCATCTGCGCCGAGCGCCATCATTCTATAGATATCAAAAGCGGATATAATTTTACCAGCTGCCATTACTTTAATTTCATCTCGCAACCCATACTTTTTAAGAATGCCGTTTGCGAAATGGATGGCTTCAATTATTGGCATACCGGCCCAATGTAAGGATTCCATATGGGCAGCACCAGAGCCACCTTCGGCACCGTCAATGGCTATAAAGTCTGGGCAATTTTGCTTTTCGGCAAAGGTTTGAACCATTCTTTCAAACTCATCTTGTTGACCAATGCACAGCTTTATTCCCACAGGTTTTCCTTTAGAGAGTTTTCTCAATTTTCTAATGAAGCGTAGCATTTCAACGTCATTGTCGAATGCCGAATGAAAGGCTGGGGAATGAATTTCCGTTCCCTGCTCCACATCCCTGAATTTGGCAATTTCCTTTGTGTTCTTCTTTGCCGGCAAAATTGCCCCAAAGCCAGGTTTGGCACCTTGCGATATTTTTATTTCAATCATTTTCACTACATCGTTGGTTGCGATATCGGCGAATTTTTTGGCGTCAAAATTTCCTTCTGCATCACGACATCCAAAATAGCCTGTTCCAAACTGAAAGATAATATCTGCACCGTATTCTTGATGATAGGGTGTAAAGCCACCTTCGCCGGTGTTTTGAGCAAAACCTGCTATTTTCGCACCACCGTTAAAAGCAAGGGTAGCATTTTTGCTTATGGAACCAAAACTCATTCCCGCAAGGTTGAGAATGCTGGCAGAGTAAGGTTTTAAGCAGTGGGAACTTCCTATAAGAACTCTAAAGTCGTCATTGATTTGTTTTGCAGGATATGTGGAATGGGTAAACCACTCGCGCCCCACTTTGTCATACGGAATCTGTGTTCCAAAAGGTTGATTTATAAGCGCATCGGCAGCTCTTTTATAGACAATTTCCTTTTGAATTAAAGTAAAGGGTTGCCCTTCGGTACGGTTGAGCAATAATGTTTCCTGAATAACGTGGCGTTGCTCCTCAAGAAGATTTGTGATTCTACCAAGCAAAGGGTAGGTTCTCCTAATATTATTTGATTCTTGAAAATAGTCCACAAGACCGAGAACGAGTAAAGGAAGGATAATCAATCCAATCCACCACAAATGGGGATGCCAAAATACCATAACGATATATGCAGCAACTAAAAATATAGCGGTTATAATAAATCCTTTTCTCATTTTTCAGTATTAATGTGAATGTTCATCACTTTCTCCGTGACCTTCTTCGTTTTCGTTACCAAGATATTTCCCCTGTGGGCCAACTCCTTCAATATGCACGAGCTGTGAACCATAGTGTCCTGCCTGTGCTACTGAATATCCTGCAAAAGCCATAACTACAAATACCCCAATTTCAAAACCTCGCTTTAATTTGTACCAGAAGAGGCTTACTATTTTTAATAGGGCTGCCAAAGCACTTGCCCATAAAGTCCAATCTGCATATTTGTCGTGCAGTTCCAAGACCTTTTTTGCGGTTTCTGTAAGTCCTTCGGTATGTGGGTGCACCAGTGTACCTGCTACGTAAGCTCCGATAAATCCGAATCCTACTGTTAGTAAAATGACCCAATCCAGTGTGCGATTTAAAACGAACAGCTGGATGAGCTGTAACAAAACTGCCAATAAAAGCAGTACAATCGGGAAGTGTACAACTAATGGATGCAGATTAGGGAAATCGTCCAAACCGGCTTCAGTATGGTCTTGTGAGACAGAAATTGGACTGCTTGTTTCAAAAATAGAAAGTGATTTCTCATCCTTGATGTCGGTTTTAGTTTCAGAAACAATAAAATTACTATCAGCAAATACCGTCGAAAAACCTCCAAACAAGGCTAACATCAATACGGTGAAAATTATTTTTTTAGATTTCATTTTATATAGTTTTAAATTAATCACCTGTTAATTGCAAGATCAATACACCTATCACAATAATGGCTATAATGGCATAAATGGTATAATTGAACCATTTTTTGAAGCCACTTCTCTTTTGTTTGGTTTCGCTACCGGTTTTACAACAATCTTTCATCTGTTGATATTTATTTATTTTTAATTATCAGATGTAATTGGCCAATCAACATTTCGCTTGTTATCAACTTTTTTGTATGGCTCATTTCATACTATTTTATTTGTGCCTAATTAAGAGAAAGGGCTTCACTAACCAACCAAAAGTATGTGCCCTCTCTCTTATTAGGACTTAAATTTTTGCCTGACCTGGGAAGGAATTAACACTAACCATCAACATTGTTTTCCTTCCCACGACAGGACTTAATGACTACCCAAGATATCCCAGACATCTTATTTACTTCTGTTAACTAATAAACCAGAGCAACAAAAGATGCTTAGGGAAGGGATTACCTATTGAATAGTCTTTTGTATTTTGCCATATTTAAACTTCCTACTACCATATTATCGGTTTCTTACTTTGTTTATTTACACTCAATTATTTCCTTTTGCAATTAGGCTGTCCAATTCCATATACTTTTCTTTCATTAGGCTTAACGCAAAAGCTCCAGCAGAAGCTGTAAAGACTGAAAAGTCTAATGCTCCTTTTATTCCAGTGGAAAATGTCATTGAAAGCGCAAATAGTAGCAGTAAAAATCCACTCCATTTTGCGAACAATTCTGTTTTAAATCCAATTATCAAGAAGAATGCAAAAATAATTTCAGCTGCGGTTGCAATAATTCCGATTGTTGAAATTAATGAGTCCGGAATCCAAGGATTTATCTGTTGTGTGTAGTTAAGAAAATTATCCCAATTCCCCCACACAGAAACATCTTTGTTCCACAATCCAAATCTATCAGCTACTGCCGATAAAAATCCGATTGATATTGCAAGTCGCAAAAAGAGTTTGATTATTTTAGTCCTCATCTTTGATTATTGTTGGTTGCTTAATTCTCTTGATTTTGGTCAAAAGGATTACAACTTTACTGAATTGTCTTTTGAACTTTCCCACATTTAAGCATTTTGCTGCCATAGTAGGGGTTTTTTACTTCATTACTTGTACTTAACCAAGCACTTCCTTTATCGTACATTGGGCAAAATTGTTCATATAACGTGCTTTTTGTACCCGTAATAGCTACCATATCAGTAATATCCTTACTTAACGTTTTAAAGTGCTCGCGTTGGTGGTCTATCGCACTTTCAGAAATATGTTCTGCGTGCTCGGTGGCATCTTCAATAATATCGGCCAACTCTTTCTGTTCTTCTTTGGAATAACTTTTTGTGTCAAAAGCCTTTAGTGAGGCCATTAATTTAGTTCCCGCCTGTGCCGCTTTTTTTGTATCATCGCCAACCAATGCATCTTTCAGCATAAAATAATCAGCAAGAACTGCTTCTGCATTTGGATTCATCTTATCCATTTTCATCGAACTGTGGTCCATTTTCATATCACCGTGATCGTGGTTCATTTTTTCTTTTTCCTGGGCGTTGGTAAAAGAAACTGCTAACAATAGCATTACTGCTATACTCATTTTTAAATTTTTCATTTTTATTATTTTTAAATTATTGTTTATAAACTATCTTTTAATTGTGTGATAAAATTGATTAATTCTTCTGCCTCCGCTTCAGAAAACTTAGCATCTTTATGTATCAAAGTGTAAGAATCCAAAGGCATTTCTCCGCTTTCTATCTGTTTGATAATTGATCGAAGTTTACTTGATTTTCTTCGGCTTGAAAGCGAATCCCATTCGTTAAAATTAAGTTCGGCCTTGCCTTCTTTAATGTGGTCTTCCAAAAACCAAGCAGCGGGTTGAATCTTATTATACCAAGGATATTGCGTATTGTTACTGTGACAATCATAGCAGGATACCTGTAATTTTTTCTGAATAGTTTCAGGAACATTATGTACCAACATAAAATCAGTTTCGGGAACCGTATAACTTTGATTGCGTTCCGTGGGAATAAATTGAATCCCCACAAACCCTACCAGTGCTATTATTGCTATGATTTTTAAAATTTTCATTTAATTGATTTCCTTTTGCATTTCACCACAGGTCAACATTTTACTTCCATAATAAGGATTCTTAACGTCCTTGCTCATACTTAACCAATTACTACCTCCATCATACATTGGGCAGAATAGTTGATACAAGGTGTTTTCTGTACCGGTTATAGCAACCATATCTGTTACATCCTTACTTATGATTTTAAAATGTTCTCGCTGGTGTGCTATATCACTTTCTGAAATATGTTCTGCGTGTTCTGTGGCATCTTCCATAATATCCTTGAGTTCCTGTTGCTCACTATCTGAATAGCTGGATGCATCAAAATTTCCAAAAGTACTTGCAAGCGTTGCTCCCAATTCTTTTGCCTTATCATTGTCATCGCCTACAAGTGCATCTTTCAAGTTGAAATAATCTTTCAGGATTGCTTCTGCTTTTGCGTCTTGGTTGTCACTCATTGCCATATCATCTTTGTCATCCATAGACTCTTGGTACATCTCATTGCTCATAGGTGCAGCTGGTTCATCTTTTTTTCCGTCCTTACAGGATATAGCCGTAAGGGTTAAGGTCATTACTAAAATACCGACGGTCATTTTTAATTTTTTCATTTTAATTTCGATTTTAATAGTTAATATTTGATTTTAATTTATTGTTATACCTGTTTACACAGCTTAATTTTTTTTTACATAGTGCTATGTCTAACAGATTTTTGGATTGCTTCTTTTTTTTATTTCTTTGAGCCTATAGCCTGCTTAATTTCTTCATACTCCTCTTTGGTTATCTCTCCTTTAGCGTACCTTTCATCAAGGACATCCATAGCCTTTGAACTTTTAGTCCGCTTTATTTTCTTTCCTCCTGCATAGATGAAAACACCTAGAATAATAACACCGAAAATGGTTAAGAAATCCCAATTGTAGTCCATCGTTTTATTTTTTAGTCATTAAAATCTTAGTGATAATCCTCCACCTGCACCAAAACGGTTATCATAACTTCCCATCAATGAGAAATTTTTGGATAAAAGATATTCAACACCCGTACTCCAAGTAATCTCTTTTTTGAAATTATCTCCTTGAGGCAGGTCATCTACCCACCCAAAATCTGCTTGGTACTCGTACATCCCAAAAACAATAGTTCTAGGGAAAATGGTAATAGCACGGCTTAAGCTAATCTGCGGGCGTAGCTTACTATCCATCCTCACATCCAACGTAAATAAGTAGGGCGTAAGGTATCGTATCCCTGCTATAGCTGTTGTTGTTATTTCTTCAAGGCTATCCTCCATTTCGTTCTCGACATTTACACCGCCAAAAACGGTTAGATAATCATAGAGGTATCTATCGTAGGCAGCTTCAACCTCCATATTCCTGTTCCAACCATATTCGCCCCTCAAACTGAATTGGTTTCGGATATTTGAAGATATAAGGTTCAAAGTGGTCATATGTGATGCGGCATCTATCATTCCGTAGGAATAGAACTGGTCGGTCTCGTCAATAAGTTTAGATACGGGATATTCCTTCAACCTTGGATCCCTAGGGGTATCATAACTTACAATACGCGCCATACCTCCCATCATATGGTATAGAATATGACAATGGAAAAACCAATCGCCATATTCATCACCATAAAATTCAATGGTAACTTGTTTCATTGGTGGAACATTGACTGTGTGTTTTAAGGGTGAGTATTCCCCATTTTCGTTAATGACCCTAAAAAAATGACCGTGTAGGTGCATTGGGTGGTGCATCATAGTCAGGTTATTGAAGGTAATCCTAGTTACTTCGTCTCCCTTGATCTTTATTTTATCTGCTTCAGATAGAGGAACACCATTCATACTCCAGATATAGCGTTGCATATTCCCGGTAAGGTTTAATAGGATTTCGGTTACGGGCACATCGGGATCATAGCTGGTCTTTTCTGCCGACTTCAAGTAGTCATAGTTGTATTGCGAAAACATATCCATTCCCTGCATGCCATCTGCTTCGTCCATTACTTCCCGTCCGGCAGTCGGGTTCGTCTTGTTCATATCCTTCAATTGAGAGGCCTCTTTCATTTCGGAATCCTTTTTTGTGTCCATCCCGGCCATTTTGGAATGGTCCATCTGCATTGAGTCCTTTTTCATATCCATTTGCATTTCGTCCATTTTATGCTTCTCCATATCCTTCATATTGGACTTGTCCATATTCATTGTGCCCATATCCATATCTTTCATTCCTTCCATCTGCATATTATCGTCCATTTGCATTCCCCATTTTTCTTTCATCTCGTAACGCTCATCTTTGCCTGGTCGGAACTTTAAAGCGGGTGCACCCATTTTCATTTTCATTTTGGCCATTTGTTGCATCATCCCTATTTTATCAGGTTTGGATACATCGGGTGCAGCAACAATAGGTCCTTGGCCTAGGTATGCCGTTGCGGTACCAGAGCCGTCTTGGGCCATAATTTTATATTCCAGTTTGCCGTTCTCCGGTATGGTTACGATAAAATCATAGGTTTCAGCGACCCCTATAAATGTCTTGTTATGCTTAACCGGTACTACATCTTTACCGTCTGCCGAGACAAGCAAAGGGTCAGGGCCGCCAAAGGCCATCCAGAACGAAGTAGAAGCAGAGCCGTCTATAATGCGAAGGCGCACTTTTTCGCCAGGTTTAAACTCGGGGTACTCCACTTTTTCTTCTCCATTAATTAAGAACGCTGGGTAATACACATCTGCCACATCTGCACTTTCCATACGCTGTCTCCAAAAATTTAATTGCGCCCCAAATGCGCCCCTTGCAATTACTTGGTTAAGCGGCGTAGCTGTTCCTTTTCTTATATTGTACCATTCTGTACCTCGCTTTAAAAACCGAAGTACATCCCGCGGTTTTTCGTTGGTCCAGTCAGATAGTACCAAAACCTGCTCTTTATCATACTCCAAGGTTTTTTCTTTGGGCTGTATTACAATTGAGCCGTAAACACCGCTCTGTTCCTGTAACATTGTATGAGAATGGTACCAATAGGTGCCGTTTTGCTTTATTGCAAATTCATATTTTAGTGTTTTACCGGGTTCTATGGGCGGTGTAGAAAGGTAGGGTACCCCATCATAAAAATTGGGCAACAACAAGCCGTGCCAATGGATGGATGTCTCCACGCTCATTTCATTTTTTACATAGATTACTGCGTACTCCCCTTCGGTAAATTCGAGCGTTGGCCCTGGAATACCTCCGTTTACCGTCATCCCTTTAACTTCTTTACCTGCTTTGTTAACCATTTCTTCCTTTAGAGTTAATGTGTATTCGTGAACGGGTAGATTATCGACATTACCTTCCACGGACTGTGCAGATGCTGTATAGGTACACAGTAACAAAAGAATAAATGCATAGTTTATTTTTTTCATAAGATTACTTTTTTTTAAAATTAATATTGATTACGAGAAGTTTGTGTCATAATTATGGTTGTTATCTACCTTATTTGATCTAAAGGGTTTCTAATACTTTTTTGATTATTCTTATAATTAGTCAGACTCATACCAGTTTCACTTTTAAACAGCCTACTTAAATGATTTACATTACTGTAATCAAGCAGCTGACTTATCTCCGTAAAATTACCCTCTTGTAATTGAATCAGCTCTTTCACTTTTTCTATCTTGAGTTTTATAAAGTATTTTTCTATGGTAATATGCTCCGTAACAGAAAATATTTTACTGATTTTTGAGTACTCAAGGTTTAATTTACTTTCCAAATGCTTGGACAGCGTTTTATTTAATTGAAGTGGTAATTTTTGTAATAATTTAATAAGTTCAATTTTAACTTGCTCTACTAATTGCTGGTCTTGCGCCAGTAAAATTTCGAAACCATTGTTTTCTAAAACATTTTTTATATTTTCAAAATCATCTATAGATTTCTCTTCGTAAATAATAGAACCCAATTCAATATGCTTTAAGTGAATCCCTAAAGTTTCAAGATCACTCTGGATTGTTTTAATACAGCGATTACACACCATATTTTTTATAAATAATTTCTTTTCCATCCGGTTAGTTGATTAGGTAATTAACAATTGCAGATTGTGTGTAATACTTCTGTATCGATTCCACTTGATTTAACTGAAATTTGAGCTGTAACTCTTGGATATCCAGCACATCATTAAAATCAATGGTGCCCGTTTCATAGTTTTTAATGAGAATTTCTTCAGCATCTTCTGCTTGTTTCAGATTGTTCTCTTGTGTATTATATGCTATTCGTGCTTGGTTGCGTTGCGATATTGCTTTTGCGAAAGCGGATTCCAAAACATTCAATCGTTGTGCTTTTTGAGTCTCGATTTCTTGTTGGCGCAAGTCATTTTGCCTTGAAATAGATTTATACCGATTATTAAAAATGGGAATGGAAACTGAAACCATAGGCATTAGTATATCCTTTCCATTGTCTATTGGATTCATATCCGCTCGCTCGCTCACTGGTAGATAATCAACGCCAAAACCAAACATAGGTAATGCCTCACGCTGGTTGAGCAATTCAGATTGTGCTATAGATTCGTAGAGTTTATCATATTTAAGCAGTTCAGGATTAAGTGATAGTGCATCTCTACCAGATACGGCGTTTTCACTTGGAATTTCCATTAATGTGACCACATCAACCATCATAGTTCCATCACGATTGAGTAGCTTATTGAAGGTGATTTGTTCTGACCCAAATTCCTCTTCGAGCACCTCTTTTTGCTGTTGCAATTCATTTTGACGAATCTGTAATCTCAAAACGTCAACAGAAGATGCCTTGCCTACTTCAACCGATGTAAGGGCAAGACGCTCATAGGTTTCTAATAATTTAATGTTCTTATCGAGCACCCTTTGCTTTGCTTGTATTTCATACAAACGATAATAGGATTGAGCTACAGAAAGTGCCAGTTTTCTTTTGGCAATTATGATTTCCACATATTCAGCTTCAGCCATTGAGGCTGCATAATTTTCCCTTGCCGTTATGGTCCCGAACCAAGGCAACATTTGCTTAAAGCCAATACGTGCTCTCTGCGCCCCAACACGGGTCTCGGGCTCACTGACAAAGTACCCAGCACTCACTTCAGTATTAGGCAGCCAGTTTGCTTCGTTCACTTTTTCTTCGGCGATGTTATAGCGCAGTTCAAAGGCTTGAATCTCGGGGTTGTTAGATTGTGCCTCTTCAATGTATGATTGTAGTTGTTGCGCTTTCGCGAAAGCGGAAACAAACAAAAGACAGGTAATAATTTTTATATTTTTCATTTGTTTGCTCGTTTAAGTTGGTACTCTTTTTTCCAGCTATATAATACTGGTACTAAAAAGTAGGATGTAATATCTATAATCATCCCACCGAAAATGGGGATTGCCATAGGTATCATAATATCGCTTCCTTTTCCCGTAGAAGTAAGTACAGGTAAGAGTGCAAGCACGGTGGTAACAGTAGTCATCAAACACGGACGAATTCGCTTTCCAGCAGCTTCTAATGTGGCAAGTCGGATTCCTTTTTTATCATTGGGATTCTCTCTGTCAAAAGTTTGTGTGAGGTAGGTAGCCATAACTACACCATCATCTGTTGCGATACCAAAAAGCGCAATAAAGCCAACCCAGACAGCAACACTTAGATTGATGGTTTTCATATTGAACAAATCCCGCATATTCTCACCAAAAAAGCTGAAATTGAAGAACCAGTCCTGACCGTAAAGCCAAATCATTATAAAGCCACCTGCAAAGGCAACTGCGATTCCTGTAAATACCATTAACGAGGTGGAAACAGAACGGAACTGGAAATACAGAATCAAGAAAATAATAAGCAATGCCAAAGGCACAACTACGGAAAGTGTTTTTTCTGCGCGCAGCTGATTTTCATACGTACCCGTAAAACGGTAATTAATACCTTGTGGCACAATCAAATCACCATTGTCTATTTTTTGTTGAATGAGCGCTTGGGCATTTTCGACCACATCAACTTCGGCAAAACCATCGAGTTTATCAAACAGTACATACCCTATCAAGAAGGTGTCCTCACTTTTTATGACCTGTGGACCTTGTTCATAACGTATGTCTACCAATTCGCTCAGTGGAACCGGACTTCCTTTCTCAACCGGAACATAAATATCTTTTAAATCTTCTGGGTTTGCTCGCAACTCACGCGGATAGCGCACTCTTACTCCATACCGCTCACGACCTTCTACCGTTTGAGTAAGCGGCATACCGCCCACAGCTACCTGAAGTACTTCCTGAACATCCATTATGGAAATTCCGTACCGCGCCAATTGCTCTCTTTTTATATCAATTAACAAATAAGGTTTACCTACAATACGGTCTGCAAAGACAGCTTGCTCCTTTACACCTTCGGCTTGTTTTAAAATGTCTTCGAGCTGTAGGCCAAAAGCTTCTATTGTTTTCAAGTCTGGCCCTTTAACTTTTATACCCATAGGCGCACGCATACCTGTTTGAAGCATTACGAGCCTTGTCTCGATAGGTTGTAGTTTTGGTGCAGAAGTCACCCCTGGAAATTTGGTCACTTTCACAATCTCATTCCAGATATCGTCTGGGCTGTCGATTTCTGGCCGCCAGTTTCGGTAATATTCACCGCTGCCGTCTTCAATTAAATCGCTATGGGTTGCATTTGTTTTTAGTTGCGACGCCTCATAATTAGCGTCATCATCGATTTCATTATTTGGATTAATAATGAATTTATCATTTTTCAGAACAAATAAACCATCATCGTTTACGCGGTAGCGTTGTCTCTCACCATTCTTGTTTCGCATATATTCAGACTTATACTGAATCACATTTTCATACATCGAGAGTGGCGCAGGGTCAAGAGCAGATTCTGTTCTACCCGATTTACCTACTACCGTCTCAATTTCAGGAATACTGGCTACGGCCATATCAAGCTGCTGTAACACACGCTTGTTTTCTTCAACACCTGCGTGTGGCAAAGAGGTAGGCATCAAAAGAAATGAACCTTCGTTGAGCGATGGCATAAATTCTTTACCCGTGTTGCGCATTATTATGGTCCCTAAAATCAACACTGTGGTCGGAATTATTAAAAACAGTAATCGGTTTTGAAGTGCCCAACGTAATATAGTGTCGTAATATTTTTGGAAAATTGAAAACGCCCCCAGTAATCCGAAACAGATAATCGCAACAAAAATCAAGTTCATTATAATACCGCGGTCAAAACCTAGTGGTCGCCAGTATTCGGCTAGAAGGAAAACAATAGCAATACAAGAAATAACGATATGTATTAGATTGGCTCTTTTTGCCGTGATAATATCGCGTACACTCAAAATTGCAACGATTCCATAGGCAATTAATATAATACCCAACCAATAACCATAGAAGATGGCTGTGATACCAAGGACGATGAGAACAGCATTAATAATATATTTAGCGTGCTCCCTAATAGTACTCTTTTTGAAAAGGAATGCGGCAAATGGTGGTATCAAGAAAAGGGCGATAACCAAAGACGCCGTGAGCGCCATTGTCTTTGTAAATGCGAGTGGACGAAACAACTTTCCTTCAGCACCTATCATAGTGAATACAGGAATAAAACTGATAATGGTTGTTAATACTGCCGTTAAAATTGCACCAGAAACTTCAGCAGTTGCATTGTAGATGATTTCATTTGTGGTGTACTCGATTCCGCTTTCGCGAAAGCGTAATTTTTCATCTTCCAAATGCCGAATCATATTTTCGGCCAGTATAACGCCCACATCCACCATTGTACCTATAGCAATGGCAATCCCTGACAATGCTACAATATTTGCATCTACATCAAAAAGTTTCATTGCAATGAAAACCATTAATACTGCAACGGGTAACAAACCTGAAATTAAGATGGATGCGCGTAGGTTGAACACCATTACGATAATGACCAGAATGGTTATTAAGATTTCAAGCGTGAGTGCTTCATTAAGCGTGTGTAGGGTCTCTTGAATAAGCTGGGTACGGTCGTAAAAGGGGACAATGGTCACTTGTGAGGTGCGGCCATCTGCCAGAACTTTTGTTGGAAGCCCAGATGACAGTTCAGCGATTTGCTCTTTTACATTATTGATAACTTCCATAGGGTTGGCGCCATATCGCGCTACCACAACACCACCAACAACTTCGGCACCTTCTTTATCTAAAATACCACGACGAGTTTGCGGTCCCAAATGAACAGTTGCGATGTCTTTTATTCGGATAGACGTAAAATTCTCTGAAGTGACCACGGCATTTTCAATATCTGCAACGGATTTTACATAGCCCAAACCACGAACCAGATATTCGGCCTGATTGATTTCCAATGTTTGTGCACCAATATCTTGGTTGCTCTGCTTAACGGCTTTGACAATGGCACTTAATCCAATATTGTATTGGCGCATTTTCTCCGGGTCCACATCTACTTGATATTCCTGAACATAACCGCCGATAGACGCTACTTCGGAAACACCACTTGCTGATGACAATCCGTATTTCACATAATAATCCTGTATACTACGCAGTTCCTGTAAATCCCAACCACCGGTTACATTACCATCCTTGTCACGACCTTCTAGGGTGTACCAGAATATTTGTCCTAAACCTGTGGCATCAGGGCCCAAAGCTGGGTTAACGCCATCTGGCAGCAAGTTGGAAGGAAGCGAATTGAGTTTTTCGAGAATGCGACTACGTGACCAGTAAAACTCCACATCTTCTTCAAAAATGATATAGATACTGGAAAACCCAAACATAGAGGAACTACGAATAGTTTTCACGCCTGGAATACCTAGAAGCGAAGTTGTAAGTGGATACGTAATTTGGTCTTCAATATCCTGTGGCGAGCGCCCTTGCCATTTGGTAAAAACAATTTGTTGGTTTTCACCAATATCGGGAATGGCATCCACAGCTACAGGGTCAGTAGGCAAAATACCGGTCTCCCAATTAAAAGGTGCGTTTACAACGCCCCAACCGACGAACAAAGCTAATAGTAAAACAGCTACTAATTTATTTTCTATTAGAAATTTGATGCTTTTATTCAGCATAGAAATGATTATTAAGTAATTATAAATCTTGTTTAAAAGTGACAAACAAGCAGAAATGTCCAAAACAAATTAATGCAGGACTACAGTTCTAATTACTTAAAAATCAAATAAGGAAAGTCTGGTCTAAAACTTGAATATCCCTGACCAAGGGAGGAGGCGTATAATCTCTGTATGAATTTAAATCTTCTTGAGATTCGAAAAATAAGTGTATATAGGTATGGATAAAAGCAGCAACAAATAGTTGTTGGTCTTTATCTAATTTGTCGAACGATGTTTTTAAAGTATCTTGCCCTTCAACAATCACTTGTTCATCACTACAGCAATCTTTTTTAGAAATATCACACTCTGATGACTGCGATTGCTGTTGAACATCCATACCGCAAGTTTGAGCGTGACCAAATAATGAAGAGTCCACAAAAATATCTCCACAATAATGACTATCTACCGTAAATGATACGGTTGACAACAACACTAACAGTGCCATAGAGAATGTTGATATTTTAAAAAAGATTTTCTTCATTAAGCTTACAAAAATACAAAATTTCAAGTAAATTTTCTTTATTTAACAAATAATTTTGATTTCATATGCAACATATTCTCCTAAATCTATATGAAAGATTATCGAATTTCTAGAAAAATGCCGAATACAAACCTGTTTTAAATTTATTATTAAGAATTGTTCTAAATAAGTTTGTTTTTTAAATTTTCATTTCTATTTTTGTCGCTGAAATAATCACTTACTTATATTAAGTCTAAATAAATTTAATGATGAAAAAAATGTTTTTTACCGCAATTATAGGAAGCCTTATTTTTGCCTCGTGTTCTTCTGATGATGAGCCGATTACTGAAACCTCAAACATTGAGGTGCCTTCAAACTACACCTTCGAAAGAGATGGACAATCCACAGTGGATTTTAGTGGCCAGACCACCCGAATTTTAATGGCTGAAGAAATCCTGAATTCCTTTACAGATTTCGAAAACACGACTGTGATATCCTTGCAGGCAATGTATGCACATCAGGAAGGGGACCTAGATTTTTCAGACCCCGCTTTAAATACATCGGATAAAAGCGTACGCAGCAAAACAGCAGCGTCCCAAGATTATTTTAGTGCGAATACCACAGAAGCGGCAGCTATTAGAAACCTATTCGATAGCTATATTACCGGTCAGATCAATGAGGTATTCCCTAACAAGGATGTCCTAGCAGTCGCTGGCAGTGCCGGTCAACTTGCCGATGGCACCAAAACGCGTTACGTTAACGGCAAAGGGCTTGTGTACAACCAAATGTTTGCAAAAAGTCTTATAGGCGCCTTAATGGCAGATCAGATGCTCAACAACTATTTAAGTGTTTCTGTTCTTGACGATGCTAATAAAGTAGCGGACAACGACAATGGAATTACAGAAGATGGAGAGACATTTACCACGATGGAACATAATTGGGACGAGGCCTATGGATACCTCTACGGAACATCCGTTAATGCGGCCAACCCGAATGCAACCATTGGGAGCGATGATAGTTTTTTGAACAATTATTTAGGCTCGGTAAACGCAGACCCGGATTTTTCTACCATTGCCGCCGATATTTTTAATGCATTCAAATTGGGCCGTGCCGCGATAGTGGCAAAAGATTATGCCGTGCGGGATGCCCAGGCTGCCATTATACGTCAAAAAATATCGGAAGTCATTGCCATCCGTTCCATATATTATCTGCAACAAGGTAAAAACAGACTTGCAAATGCCGAGTATGGGGCCGCTTTCCAAAACCTTTCCGAAGGCTATGGGTTTGTTTCCAGTTTACGCTTCACTAGAAATCAAGACACAGGTAGTTCTTTCTTCAGCCGAAGCGAGGTCGATGGTTTTACATCTGCTCTCTTGGCGGATGGACCCAATGGTTTTTGGGACCTTGAACCTTCAACACTGGACAGTATTGCCGAAGCTATTGCCGCTAAGTTCGACTTCACGGTCGCACAGGCAGCCAGCGCAAATTAAATAAAAATTGAATTAGCCACATCAACCGATTTACCGCCGATGGACAAATCGGTTGATTTTAAAAAAAATAGTTATGAAACACTGGAAACTTTGGAGTTTTATTAGTATCGGACTGCTGATTGTAGCGTGTTCAAAAGATAATGGGAACGAAAACTTGCCACCGGCTAACAATAATTTTGATCGTGGCGCAATGCTTGTAAATTGGGCAGATAATATCATTGTCCCTGCATATACTTCTTTTAAAACAGAGGCCGAAAACCTGAACACTGCTGCAACGGTCTTTGCAAATGAGCCTACAGAGGCAAACCTTCAGGATTTGCGAGCTTCGTGGGCCGCATCCTATATTGCCTTTCAAAAGGTCTCTATGTTTGAAATTGGCAAAGCCGAAGAAGTAAGGTATAGGAACCGACTGAATATTTACCCCTCTGACACCCAAAGAATAGAAAATTTTATAGAAACTGGCAGTTATGACCTGGCTTTGCCATCTAAAATAGATGTACAGGGTTTCCCTGCTATAGATTATCTGATCAACGGCCTTGGCGCAACAGATACCGAAATTGTAAGCTTCTATACCGTCAACGGCAATGCCCAGGGATATAAAAATTATCTCGGCACCCTTACGGAAACTATCCTGCAATTGACCACAACAGTACTCGACGATTGGAATGCCAACTTTAGGGATGTTTTTGTTGCAAATACCAGTTCTTCGGCTACTGGATCTGTTGACAAACTAACGAACGACTATATATTCTATTTTGAAAAATCGTTGCGGGCGGGCAAAGTAGGGATACCCGCAGGTGTTTTCTCTGAACAACCACTACCCGAAAATGTAGAGGCGCGCTATAAAAAAGATTTTTCCAAACAATTGCTGCTAACAGCAGTTAAGGCAAGCCAGGATTTTTTCAATGGAAAATATTTTAACAACAATGCGACTGGAGAAAGTTTTAATACTTACCTCAATTTTTTGAATAGCATTAAAAATGGGGAAGACCTTAGCAGTCTTATCAACGCTCAATTCAATGCTGCAGAAACCCAGGCAAATGAACTGAACAATAATTTTGCTCTACAGATTGAAACTGACAATACCAAAATGCTAAGTACCTATGATGAGCTACAACGCAACGTTATCCTCTTAAAAGTGGATATGTTGCAGGCATTGGGCATAAATGTGGATTATGTAGATGCCGATGGCGATTAGTCAATGGTTTCGCGTTTAAATACATATCGAAATAAAACTACCGAGGCCGCCCCGTTGGCGGTCTTTCGTATTTTTTTCGGTCTTATGATGTTTATTAGTATTGTCCGTTTTTGGAGCAATGGCTGGATTGACAAATTGTATATTCAGCCTAAATTATTTTTTTCATACTATGGATTTGAATGGGTGCAGCCTTTGGGCGTTTATACCTATTTATTATTCTTTATTTGTGCTATGGCGGCAATCTGTATTGCGTTGGGGTATCGATACAGGATAGCGATCATAATTTTTTTTTTAAGCTTTACCTATATCGAATTGATGGATAAGACCACCTATCTTAACCATTATTATTTTATTAGCTGCCTTAGTTTTTTAATGATCTTCCTCCCGGCAAATGCCTATTATTCAATGGATGCCCAAAGGGATAGGGATAAGGCCTATAAACAGATCCCCAAATGGACCGTTGATGCCATAAAATTATTGATCGCACTAGTCTATCTCTACGCCGGTCTGGCAAAGCTCAACAGCGACTGGCTCGTTGCGGCAATGCCGCTTAAGATATGGTTGCCGGCCCAATATGACCTGCCACTCCTAGGGAATTTAATGCAGCAACAATGGCTTCACTATGCCTTTAGCTGGGGTGGTGCTGCCTATGATCTGGCGATACCGTTTTTGTTGTTTTATAGACCCACCCGTTGGGCAGCTTTCGGTCTGGTGGTGATTTTTCATTTGATGACCCGAATCCTCTTTCCCATAGGGATGTTCCCCTATGTGATGATCGTGAGCGCACTCGTTTTTTTCGATGCGGGAGTCCACCATAAAATATTGAAAACGATTTCGACTATTTTTAGGATTAAAAAGGAAAAGACAGATGCTGGGATACGCCATAAAACCTATCGCAACAAAACCGTCGCCCCAATGCTTATCGTGGGTTTGTTTATTGCCTTTCAGTTACTTTTTCCTTGGCGTTATCTGCTCTATAAAAATGAGCTTTTTTGGACCGAGGAGGGATACCGCTTTTCTTGGCGGGTAATGCTAATGGAAAAAGCCGGATATGCACAATTTAAGATTGTGGATAAAAAAAAGGGAACGGCTTTCCTTGTTGACAATACCGATTTTCTGTCAACATTTCAGGAAAAACAGATGAGCACCCAACCCGACTTTATCCTTCAGTACGCCCAGTTCCTCGGAAAACATTTTACAGCCCAAGGCCATAAAAATATAGCGGTCTATGTAGAAAGTTATGTGGCCCTGAATGGCAGGTTGAGCCAACCTTATATTGACCCAAAAGTAAATTTACTGGAGCAGGAAGAGTCGTTTGGGACCAAGGACTGGATATTGGAATTTAAGGATGAAATCAAAGGTTTTTAAACAAAAAAATGTATTTAAAAAAAGAACATATAATCGCAACCCTATTTTTTGCCTTCACAAGTTCTGCAATGTTTGCACAATATGTGGTTCAGGGAAAAGTAGTTTCTGCAGCTTCCAACGAACCTGTCCCAAATGCCGAAGTGTTTCTCACTACTCTAAGAAAATCAACCATCACGAATGATTATGGGGATTTCAAATTTCTGGACATTCCAAAAGGGACCTATAATTTTACCGTATTTGCCTACGAGTATGCTATACTGGATCACGAGGTTAGCATTTCCGATGATACGTCACTGAACTTAGAACTTGAATCTTTGGGCATAGAACTTTCTGAAGTAGTGGTAACCCAAAGAAAAGAACGCCTTTTCGCCCTAAAACGATTAAGGGACGTTGAGGGAACTGCCATTTATGCGGGCAAGAAGAGCGAAGTGGTATTGGTAAGCAACCTTACCGCTAACCTTGCCGGCGGTAATGCCAGGCAGATATACTCCCAAGTAGTCGGGCTCAATATCTACGAAAACAACGATGCCGGACTGCAATTGAATATTGGTGGGCGTGGCCTCAATCCCAACCGCAGTGCAAACTTCAATACAAGACAAAATGGTTATGACATCTCCGCAGATGTACTGGGATATCCCGAAAGTTACTATACACCGCCGGCTGAATCCATTTCAGAGATCGAAGTGGTACGCGGTGCGGCATCTTTGCAGTATGGGACACAATTTGGAGGCCTTATCAATTTTAAACTGAAACAACCCGATCCCAACAAGAAAATAGAGTGGATATCCCGGCAATCCTTGGGTTCTTACAACTTGTTCACCAGTTTTAACAGTTTAGGCGGGACCTTGGGCAAGGTAGGTTATTATACTTTTTTCAACTATAAAAAAGGAAATAGTTTTCGTCCCAACTCCCAGTTTGAATCCTTCAATGGCTACGTACATTTGGATTATTCGCCTACAGAAAGGACCAAAATTTCCTTTGAGGTAAGCTATTTAAACTATTTGGCACAGCAACCGGGCGGTCTTACCGATGAACAGTTTGAGGAAGACCCCACGTTTAGCAACCGAACCCGAAACTGGTTTAATGTAGATTGGAAATTATATGCTATGCGATTGGAACACGCTTTGAGCAATAAAACCGATTTTAGCCTCAACCTCTTTGCCTTGGATGCCTATAGGAAATCGGTTGGTTTTCGCGAAAACAGGGTTTCACAGGAGGATGATCTGGAGGCTCCAAGGGAATTGATAGTAGGTGATTTTAACAACTGGGGGGCAGAGGCCCGTTTGTTGACGCGGTATAATTTCTTCGGAAAAGAGAATACGGTGCTTTTTGGCGGAAAATACTATCAATCCAATAATACAGAACGGCAAGGACCCGGCAGCAACGGCAGCAATGCCAATTTTAACTTTGAAGAACAGACCTATCCCAACTACCCAAGGCAAAGCGATTTTAGGTTTCCGAACTTGAACCTTGCCCTGTTTTCCGAAAATGTCTTTAAGTTCTCCGAAAAATTTTCGGTAACTCCTGGGCTACGGTTTGAATATATAAAGACTAGAAGTAGGGGCGCATTTAAACGAATCAACTTTGATATTGCAGGTAACCCCATCTTAAACGAAGATGTGGCGGATAACCGTGATCTTGAACGATCTTTTATTTTATTGGGTGTTGGGTTAAGTTATAAACCTCATAAAACGGTTGAACTATATGGGAATATAAGCCAGAATTACCGCTCGGTTACTTTTAATGATATTAGAATTACCAATCCGTCATTGACCGTAGATCCCAACATCAAAGATGAGCAAGGATATGCTTTTGATATAGGGGCTCGCGGGCGGATAAAGAAATACATTTCCTATGATGTGGGAGCATTCTTTTTAAGTTACAAAGACCGTTTGGGAGTGATATTACGGGAAGTAAGTGATATCCAACAGGAGCGGTTTAGAGGGAACATAGGGAATGCCATTACCTATGGCGTTGAAAGTTTTGTGGACTGGAATATATGGGAAACCCTATCCACAGAAAAAAACGATATCAAGCTCGGTACTTTTGTCAATCTGGCCCTAACAGATTCAAAATATACCTCTTCCCAAGAAAACAATGTGAAGGGCAAAAAAGTGGAGTTCATTCCCGGCATTAACCTAAAAACAGGATTAAATTTTGGGTATAAAGACTTTTTGGGGAGTCTGCAATATACTTATTTGGGCCAACAGTTTACCGATGCCACCAATTCGCCCAGGGATTTTCAAAGCCAGAGTGGTATTGTAGGTGAAATACCTGCCTATAATATTATGGATCTTTCTTTTTCCTATACCTATAATCGGTTTAAACTGGAAGCGGGGGTCAACAATGTTTTGAACGAAAGTTATTTTACACGCCGTGCGACGGGCTATCCGGGCCCAGGGATCATACCAAGTTTACCACGAACCATATATGTGCTCTTACAACTTAAATTTTGAGTTAATCTGCATTAATGACAAAAATCATATTTCTGTTGAACCTTTAAAATTATCTTCGCATTAATTAATTTTGCTGTTAATTCATAAAAATTTGATAACAAGCTTGTTAAACAGCAGCATTTAATTTACGAAAACATTTAATGTTAGACAAAATTTATTAATACTGTGAAATCTTTTTTTTACCAAAATACTATCTTTTTTTTTAGCAGTTTTTATACTGTTTTCTACTTCTTCTTTCACGGTGGATATGCACTTTTGCTGTAATAAATTGGTGGATATGGCTTTTTTTAGTAAGGCAGAATCCTGTATGGAGATTGTACAAAAAAAAGATAATAATTCCAAGCAATGTACTTCCATACAAGAGAAAAGTTGTTGCGATAATCAAACCATTGTAAAAGAAGGAGATGACACCTTTAAGAAGTCCAATACAATTTTAGAGATTGATACTTTAGTTTTCATAAATACTTTTTTTAATACTTATATTAATCTGTTCGAGGGGCTAGAAGAAAACGTCATTTCTTTTAAAACCTACAGGTCGCCTTTATTATCTACAGATATTATAATTCTCAACGAGACCTTCTTAATTTGATTTTCTACATCGCAGATTGACTTTAATCTGCATTCCCTCTATAGCCAAAGTTTCACTTCTGGCTAACATTTGTTGTACTCTATTTTCAGCATCACAAAATATTATTAACCCTGTAAGATATAGACTTTTCAAACCATTAACTTAAAACTCAATGATAATTTTATTTACTATAAGCAATTAAAAAGCATTTTGGATTATGAGTATGGTACGTAATCGCTGCCTAAAAGTAATTAAGCAGAAGTCACAGGAGCATCAAAGTGACTGTTCTTCCTTAATATTAGGAAGATCATTGGTTGAGCACTTATAAAACCCGTGAATAAAATTGTAGGTATCTTGAAAAAAGTACCTGACCTACGGTAGCAAAAATCAACATTAAGGCCTATGCCTTGGGAATTCGCATTAAGCAACTCAATTATACTGTTAACGAGAAATTAAATGCACAAGGTCTATTGACCTTTCAAAAATTTACCGAAGAAGACAACAGTTATTTTACAATGACTTATAAATAAAAATAAATGAAAAATTATGACACCCTTTCAGAAGCTATTAACGATTTACAGGCAAACGAATACCCTTATGATTTCAACTTAAAACCTGAATGTCTGGAATGTGCTTCCCTGAAAATTGAGATTCGACCAGAAGATTTTAATGTGGATAAAATATATCGCTTTGAAGGAATGAGCAGTACCGATGATAACAGCATTTTATATGCAATATCTTCCAAAAAAGGGCTTAAAGGTCTTTTAGTTGATGCTTATGGCGTCTATGCCGAAAACATATCGGAAGCAATGAGAAAAAAATTACGATAACACTTAAACAATACTATAATGGAAAATCACGAGCAGCACAAAAACAACGAAATGGACCATTCGAAAATGGATCATTCTAAAATGAACCACGAAAAAGAAGATCATTCCAAAATGGATCATTCCAAAATGAAAAATGGAGATGGAGACCATTCGGGTCATAATCCGGGTCACGGACAAATGGGTCACGACCATCATAAAATGATGATTGCAGACTTTAGAAAACGGTTTTGGGTAACGCTAGTACTTACTATTCCAATATTGTTCTTCTCGCCAATGATTCAAGATTTTTTTGGGTATGAATTTTTACTTCCCGGAAATTCTTATATTCTTTTTGCGCTTTCTACCATTGTATATTTCTATGGCGGATGGCCTTTTCTTAAAGGATTTGTTTCCGAAATAAAGAATGGTGCACCTGGGATGATGACACTTATATCTATGGCAATAAGTGTCGCCTATTTCTACAGTTCTGCAACTGTCTTTGGTTTACGAGGAGTTGACTTTTTCTGGGAGCTGTCAACCCTAATTGCTATTATGCTTGTTGGTCATTGGATAGAAATGAAAAGTGTATTAGGCGCTTCAAAAGCATTACAACTTTTAGTTAGTATGATGCCTGCCGAAGCTCACAGGGTAAAAGGCGACACTATTGAAGATATACCACTTGAAGATTTGTTAAAAAATGACGTGATTTTGGTAAAGCCTGGAGAGAAAGTTCCAGCTGATGGTATCATAGTAGAAGGTTCAAGTTATTTAAACGAATCAATGCTTACAGGGGAGTCCAAGCCTGTGAAAAAAGAAGAAAAGGATAAGGTAATAGGTGGTTCAGTAAATGGCAATAGCACTTTGAAGGTAAAGGTGGAACATACAGGAAAAGACAGCTATCTCAATAAGGTTATTACGATGGTTGAGGAAGCACAAAAGACCAAATCTAAAATGCAAAACCTTTCCGATAGGGCAGCAAAATGGTTGACTTATATAGCTTTGGCTATTGGTTTTGGTACGTTGGCAGTTTGGCTGATTTTAGGCTTTCCGTTTGTGTATGCATTAGAAAGAATGGTTACCGTTATGGTCATCGCTTGTCCACACGCATTGGGTCTTGCAATTCCTCTTGTAGTTGCCATTTCTACTGCTGTATCTGCACAAAATGGATTATTAATCCGTAATAGAACTGCCTTTGAAGAATCACGTAAGATATCCGCCTTACTATTTGACAAAACAGGGACTTTGACCAAAGGGGACTTTGGCGTTACTCGAATCAAATCTGTAAATGCGTCCTATTCAAACGATGAAATCTTAAGACTGTCAAGTGCGTTGGAACAAAGTTCAGAACATCCAATTGCTGTTGGGATTATTAAAAAAGTTAAAGAAGACAATATTACAATCCCAAAGCCTGAAAACTTTAATGCGATCACTGGTAAAGGTGTAGAGGCAAATGTAGAAGGAAAGCAAGTAAAAGTGGTTAGTCCTGGTTATTTAAGGGATGAAAAAATAACTATTCCTGAAGATGCTTATAGTGACGCTGCTGAAACTGTTGTATTTGTATTAATTGAAGGACAACTAGCAGGATACATTGCGCTTGCTGATGAAATAAGACCTGAATCTGCGGAAGCTATAAAAATATTTAAAAAGAATAATATCAAAGTTTTGATGGCAACTGGGGATAACGAAAAAACAGCCAAAGCTGTGAGTGAAAAATTAGGGTTGGATGGCTATTATGCCGAAGTGCTACCACACCAAAAAGTAGAAATTGTAGAAGAGTTGCAAAACAAAGGAGAGTTTGTGGCTATGACTGGAGATGGCGTAAACGATGCGCCCGCACTTGCCAAAGCTGATGTAGGAATCGCTGTTGGTTCTGGTACTGATGTAGCCGCCGAAACAGCCGATATTATATTGGTAAATAGCAATCCACAAGATATTGCAAACCTAATTTTGTTCGGAAAGGCTACATACAATAAAATGATTCAGAACCTAATATGGGCAACTGGGTATAATGTGGTGGCCATTCCATTAGCTGCAGGTGTTCTATACTCTTCCGGCTTTGTTTTGGGACCAGCTGTAGGAGCGGTATTTATGAGTTTGAGTACAATTATAGTGGCTATTAATGCGCAATTATTGAAGCGAAAAATCGGTAAAAAATAAATGGATAGAAAAGAAAAACTCAACAGGATATTTTTAATTCTATTGAGTTTGTTTGTAGTGATGTTGGGCTATGGCATTTTATTACCTACCCTTCCCTATTATACCGAACGATTAGCGTTAAAGGACAATCTTGATACTGTGACCTTATCAATTTCCATATTGGATTGCTTACGAGCATTTATCCATTTTTTCAGTTATTATTTGTGGTGGTTTGGGGAAAGCTTTCAGACAAATACGGTCGTAAACCCATTATTATTTGTGGACTAATCGGTTTTGTAATTATGCAATTACTTACTGGTCTGGCCACATCCTTGACAATGCTCTATATCGCTCGAATCTTTGGTGGTATTTTCACGTCTTCAGTTATTCCAGTTAACAACGCATATTTAAGCGATATTACTTCTGAAAAACGGAGAACAAAAATAATGGCTTGGTCTGGCGTTGCCATTAGCTCTGGGGTTATTTTCGGCCCTGTCATTGGTGGCTTTTTATCCCAAACTGACATTCATATAAGATATTCTATAGGTCTGCTGCATTTAGACCGATTTTCAGTCCCCTTTTTATTCGTTGCCATACTAGGATTAATTGTCCTTTTCGTTGTGATGAAATGGCTAAAGAACACCGCTCGTGTAGATAAGTTCACTACAAAAAAAGTAAGCTTGCGTTTCACATTTACTAAATATTTTATCGTATTACTGGTATTATCCTTTGTCATTCAATTTGTAGTGACTTTGTTTGAAACTGCTTTTTCAATCTATGGTAAAGATGAATTAGGGTTTAACAGTAATCAAGTCGGTATTGGTTTTATGCTATGTGGTTCAATAATGGCTGTTTTACAACCCGTGTTCGCTACTTACGGAGAGAGGTTTTTATCCACAAAGAAACAAATTGCTCTAGGGCTATTTATATCTGGATTATCCTTAATAGCCTTTCCATTTTTTAATAATGAAATTTTGGTATATGCATTAATCATTGTATTTGCTGCTGGAGGTGCTATGGTAACACCAAATTTGCTATCGGCCGTATCACTGATATCAAACAAAGATACTGGCAGGAACATATCTATCCAGAGCTCGACCAATAGCATTGGTCAGATTCTAGGCCCCGTTTTAGGAACGTGGCTGATTACAGGTGGTTTTTACTATCCTTTCATTATTGCCGGAATCATTGTTTTGGTTGCTATTAGCACTCTATTTTTTCTTAAAAATCCGCCATAAAATACATACGTATTACTTATAGATGTTTAACCCAAATCCAAAGCCCCAATAATACTATGCACAAGCTAATTCATATAATACTAGACAATTATAAAGAGGAAATAAAAATAGTTGAGGAATCTAACCTTGGCGATTTCAATAATGTTGAAAAAGGTATTTCCATTTCAAGACGATATTTACAAAAGTTACGAATATGTGTTAGGGAAAATGAATTCGTGGATCAACAGAACGAAATAATATTCTTTAAAAAACATAAGCCTTACATCTACAGCAGATTAAAATTTTATGCCCAACTCTATAATTTTTTAATAAATAGGCCTGCGGGAACAATAAAATCCCAAGAAGAATTTATAGATTCAGAAATAAATAGGCTTCAAGAAAGCAATAGACGAAATATAGACTTTATCAAATATTACAGAGAGGATTCTGAACTTTTAGATGAATTTTATTTTTTACGCGGACACGACAAAATTAGCTTGGTTTCTGACACATCACACTTTTATACTGATGCAGAATTTTCTACAAGCCACGATAGCGCTATTGCAAAAATTA
Source organism: Leeuwenhoekiella aequorea (assembly GCF_004104375.1). Lineage (GTDB taxonomy): Bacteria > Bacteroidota > Bacteroidia > Flavobacteriales > Flavobacteriaceae > Leeuwenhoekiella > Leeuwenhoekiella aequorea. The sequence continues at coordinate 154,668 of NZ_QOVM01000005.1, read as the reverse complement.
TGGCATATGACCTTCTAATTAGCCACTACGTTGGGGAATTAAGTTATTTAAGAGACCTCTCCTACAGTAAACCCAATAAATTGAACACTTTATCAAATGGTGAGCGACTTGGTTGGACAGCCTCAAAAACAGACCTCATTGAATTGATTTATGCCTTACAGGCATCTGGGGCAATAAAAAGTGGTACCGCTGGCATTAAAGAAATGGCTTCAGCTTGTGAGGATATATTTGAACTCAAACTCGGAAATGTATATAGAACTTTTCTAGAAATTAGAGAACGAAAAATTGACCAAACCAAGTTTATCGATAGACTAAAATCAACACTTTTAAGGCGAATGGAAGAAACGGACGGATAATTTTTTTAAAATTCAAAACGTTAAAATTTTTCCCAAGTTGGGTTGAACTTGGGAAAAAGTAAAATTAATTTTATTTATCGTCATTTGGTATAGATGATTTAAAGAACAAACCCCAAATAGAACTAATCTAAACCATTGAAAATGAACAAATAAAAACACCCTACTTGGGTGCAACTTGGGATTAAAATCCAATAAACCATCCCAAATTTGTAGAACGAAAGTCAAATCAGATCAGGGGCTATCAAATTAGTTGAAATCGAAACGATAGTCCCTTTCTTTAAAATCGTTCTATTATGCCAGCAAATATTATTACCACCGACGACCTTCGAGAATTCAAAATGGAATTGCTTGATGACATTAAGAATCTTCTATCTAAACAAGCAACTGGAAAACTTAAGAAATATCTAAAATCTTCCGAAGTAATGGATTTGCTTCAAGTCAGTCCAGGGACATTACAGAATCTTCGCATAAACGGAACATTGCCATACACAAAAGTTGGGGGTATTATCTACTACGATGCCGAGGAAATTCAAGGCGTGATGACATCAAATCGTGTACAGCACGGTTTAAATTCTTAAGCGATGAACTACATAAAGCTACTTAATGCGGCATTTGAAAAATTCTATTTCGATGACCGCCTAAATCCCACGCACATAACCCTTTATATGGCGCTATTTCAGGAATGGAATAGTAGTCGGTTTGCAGATGAATTTTATGTGAATCGAAGGGATTTGATGCGAGCTGCCAAAATAGGCTCAAAATCTACGTATCATCGATGCGTTACAAATTTAGACTCGTGGCTTTACCTATGCTATTTCCCATCCAACAATCCATACAAGGGCAGTAAAATCAAGATGTCCATAATTGGGACTAGTGATGAACCTGTTTCGGGACAGTACAATCCCATATTAGAACAACTTGCGGAACAGTACCATCCCAGAGTTGTACCGCTTGAGGGACACCACCATCCCAAAAATGGACAAGTTGTGGACTTGCACCATCCCACCAGTGGACAAGCATTGGTATCTACTATAAACAATACCAAACAAATAAACAATATAAAACAACCAAAGGGCTGGCAGGTCGTTATTGATTTTTTTATTGAAAAAGGTTTTATTGCCGATGAAGGAAAAAAATTCTTCGAGCATTACGAAACTCGGAACTGGAAAACGAGTGATGGAAATGAAATTAGAGATTGGCGTGCTTTGGCCACGAACTGGATGGACAGAACAGAGCTATATACCGAGGAAAACAAACCAAACAAAAAACAACCGTCCCAAATCAAGGACAACTTGCGAACCACTAAAAACAAAGATTATGGACAACCCCTCTAAAATTACCGAAGGTGGCGTGGAATACTCGCTCGGAAAGTTTGATGGTAAAAGCGTTCTCTACGATTTTGACAAAATCTTGATTTACTTGGATGCAAAGGGAAAGTTGCTCTTTGGCAAACAATTTAGAATCTATGATGAGGACACGGTTATCATCCGCAAACTATGCCATTATTTCATCAATGATGAAGAAAATTGTCTGAAAGATGATATCGATCCTGACAAGGGCATACTTCTTTCAGGGCCTGTAGGGTGTGGAAAGACCACTTTGATGAAACTACTGCGATACATTGTGCCAATGCAACGACCATATGAAATGATTCCCTGCCGAAATGTAGCGTTTAGTTTTAATCACTTGGGATTTAAGACTATCGAGGAATATGGTAATACAAAATTTTTCTGCTTTGATGATTTAGGCGTCGAGCCTGCTGGAAGGTTTTATGGCAAGGATCTGAACGTAATGGGCGAAGTGCTCTTGTCTCGTTACGAATTATATCTGCAAACCAAAAAGAAAATTAAAACCCACGCCACCACTAATCTGAACGCTGAAGAACTGGAAGAACGCTACGGAAATCGTGTTCGAAGCAGAATGCGTGAGCTGTTTAATTTGATTGCTTTTGATAAGCGGGCTAGGGATAAAAGGAAATAATCGCAGTAATAGTTAAACATTGGCAAATATTTGGTATTCTGCCAAAACTTAATTTAAATAATTAGAAGCAACACTTATCATCCAGACTAGATTTACGAGTTTAATAATAGGGAATAACTCAACCTCTGAAAGATTTATATAATAAAATCACTTCTGAAATAAACTGCTCTATTATAGCTTTCAAGCTTTTGGTCAACTCTAAAAAAATATCTTTCATAATTCTAATGATTTTGAATGGATAACAGAATGGATAATGCGATGCGCTGAATATTTATGAAATCTGAAATATAGCTGCCTTCATCTATATTACTCAAAAACCCCAATTCAAAAAGGACAGAGGGACAATATCCAACCGTTTCCCGTAGAACTTGAAAATTTGCAAACTTCACACCCCTACTTTCAAAACCCAATTCTTTATTAAGCACAGCTTGCAATTGAAAAGCTAACCAAGTGGCATCTTTTGTATATTGTGAATTAGCTTTTGCTACATATACTTCCACTCCTCTAGCGTTCGGATTATCGGAATGATTGGAATGCAACGAAATAAATACATCTGCTTCCAAAACTTTGGACAATTTGCTTCTATCGGTTAAAGAAATAAGCGTATCGCTATATCTCGTCAAGTAAATATCCATTGGATTTTTAGACTGTTCATTGAGCTTCAAAAGTTCCAATGCAATATCCAGTACAACATCCTTTTCTTTGACGCCATTTATTCCAATAGCACCAGAATCTTTTCCACCGTGTCCAACATCAATTACAATTTGTTTTTGAGTAGAAATTTCCTGCCCAAAAATGATGCGCATTTTTGAGAGCAAAAACACAAAACTGACGTTTTTGAGCACTTTTTTCATTTTCAATTTTCAGGTTATCAACAACCTCCTTGCAAAAATCCATAGAATTTGATGCTAAATAATAACAACGGAATTCAAACTAAATCAAATAATATTTTATTCACAAATATTTGATTATCAGTTATTTATGTTCAAATATATGTAAATTTCCAATAACGAAAATGAACTAAAAATTTAAACTTTTCCGTTATGAAAAAATCACACTATTTAGCATCCATTCTTTCGCTCTTATCCACTTCGCTTTTTGCTCAAATTGGTGGCATAGAAGATTCAGTTAACGATGTGGGCGACACTATCCGAATTATTTTTCCAATACTACTCGGTGTAATCTTCCTTGTAGGTTTCCTGTTCAACGCAGGACATTTTTTTGGGGAAAATGCAGATTTAAAAAAGGGGATTACCCGAGTTTTAGTATTTGTATTGATTGCAGGTGCCGTCGTAGGCATATTTACTTACCTCATAGGAATTGTTGTATAACGATGAAGAAGTTTGAGGTCTATAAAAACATCAGGAAAAGGGCGGTCATTTTTGGGCTGCCCATTTCCCTGTTTGCCTTAATGATGGTTTCCGTTTTGGCTTCCTTGCTCATCATCATCTTCTCTTTCAGCTTTGGGATAATAATAGGTGTACTGGTATTCAATGCTGCATTATATGTCGCCTTGACTCGAATAAACCACAATCCGCAGCTTTTCCAAATGGCAAAAGCATTTCCACAAATCATCAGTAACAAAAGAAATTCAGGCTTCGATTATGAACAAGATTAATCTTTCGGCATATCAACCCATTACGGATATTCAAGATAATATCGTATTTGCCAATAATGGCAATGTGGTATTATGTTTTGAAGGAAACCTACCCGAAATCTATTCTTTGTCCGAAAAGGATTTTGAAGATATGCACGGTGCTTGGTTTCAGGCTTTAAAATCTTTGCCTGTTGGAACAGTGGTTCACAAACAGGATATCTACCTGAAAAAATCCTATTCCTCGGAACAGCTTCCGAATAAAACCTTTTTAGAAAAAGCAACCCACGAACATTTTAAAGGCCGTACACACATAGAGCATAAATGTTATCTGTTCTTCATCCTGACCAAAAACAAGGCCCTCAACAATCCAAAATACGTCAATCCCTTCCGAAAGGTTTCAAAAGGAATTGTACAAGAACTGGATGACAATATCAAAAGCTTCGTCAATTCGGTAAGCGACTCTGTTTCCTTTATAAACAATAGCAGAAAAATGGCGTTCCTTCCGCTTAAAGCGGAAGAGATTCAGAAGCTCACTAGTTCCTATTTCAATGGATTCAACGAAGGCTTTGATACTGACATAATACTGGAAAAGAAAAGCGTCAATATTGGCGAAAACCATTTTGATGCCCTTGCCATCAATAGCGAACTGTGCTTTGGCGAAAGTGTACAGAGTAGCAAAACCAATGAGAAATTCACATCAGATGATTTTGTGTTTCATCAAGGGTTTATTGATGGTCTTGGGCTTACGCTTAATGAAAATCATATCGTCAACCAGATAATCTATCTCGATGATAAACAAAAGTGGCGCAAGCTGCTCGACAAGAAGATTGAGGAACTGAACAAGAGTTCCAATTTTGGTTCTCAAAACAAAGTGGTACTAGGCAAAATTCAGCATATTCTAGACCAAATCAATGCGGATGACAATGCACGGATTATACGTGGTCATCTCAATATTGTTTATTGGGCAAAAGAAGGCAAAGAGCTCGACAAGATAACCTCAAAAATAAAGACCGAATTTAAGGAATTGGATATCATCCCGTATTATCCAAGAGGCGAAGAACGTAAGAATTACATCCTAAATAGTTACTGCTGTTTCTCTTCCAACTTCTCAAATAATGATTTGTATGTGACAGATTTGAAGCACGCACTTTGCCTGTTCATCAACAATACAAACTATAAATCTGATAACACCGGAATCATCTTTAATGACCGTGAACATAACATTCCTGTCCTGAAGGATGTTTGGGATGAAAAGAAGAAACGCATCAAGGCAAGAAACTTTGCCATTTTTGCGCCAACAGGCGAAGGCAAATCCTTTTTGGCCAATAACATCCTGCGCCAATATTTTGAAAGTGGTGTTCGTCTCGTTATTATCGACTTGGGTGGCTCATACACCAAGTTTGCTAAACTCTATCCTGAAAAATATACAGTACTGCGTTATGAGAGCGGGAAGAATTTGGGCATTAATCCATTTTACATTAGTCATCAAGATGACCTCACTCCAGAACGTTTGGAAGATTTATCAGTTTTCCTATTCGAGCTGTTTGCTTCAGATTTAAAAGTTACAAAAGCTCAATCAGTTTCGGTCAAAAAGATACTGCGTCATTATTACGATAACATTCCAGAAAATCACTCTTTAGATGGTTTTTACAGCTTTATAGAAAGGAATCAGAAAGACCTTCTGGACACCTTAAAAATCCATCCCGATTACTTTAACGTCACGAGTTTTTTGCACGTAATGTCCGAGTATGTCGGTGATGGTCTATATAGTTTCCTTTTTGAAGTGAGCGAAGACCAGACGTACAAAATCGAGGACAAACGCTTGATAGTTTTTGAACTGGATGAAGTAAAGGACAATAAGGAAATCTTGTCTGTAATGTTGAAGCTGATAAAGTCAGCCATCCAAAGAACTATTTGGAAAAACCGTGCTGAAAAAGGTATCATCCTTTTCGACGAGTTTGCCAAGCAACTGAAGTTTGAAAATGTTCTGGAAAGCGTAGAATTCTACTATCAAGCCATACGTAAACAAAACGGTGCGATTGGGATTATTCTACAATCCATTAATCAATTGCCTAACAATTCAACTTCAGCCAGCATATTGGAAAATACGCAGGTCATTTACAGCCTTAACAATGAAAAAGGTTATGACGAACTGGTTAAAAGACTCAACCTTTCAAGCCACGATTTAAACCAATTAAAGTCCATCAAAAACAACCTTTCCGGACCACGGAAGTACACCGAAATGTTTATTAAAATCGGTAGGGAAAGTAACATATTCCGTCTTGAAGTTCCGAAGGAAGTCTATGCGGCTTACTTAACCGATGGTCAGGAAAACGAAGAAATAATGAAGCTCTACAACGAGCATCACGATATGGAAAAAGCAATAATTCAATTCACATCTAAAACATAATATTATGAAGACAAAAATCAAAATTTTACTAATGACAGTAGCATTGACCTTATTTATGTCGGGTAACGCTACTGCACAGGGAATGCCCACTTATGACAATACCAATTTTATCAGCTTGGTAAAACAACTCTTAGAATCTGGCAAGCAGACAGCTCAAATGATTAAGTCTGTAAAATTTTTAAAAGATGCAAAAGAGGCCATCGAAAAGGTTTCAAGTGTGGTTCAGCAACTTAGAGCAGTTCAAGAAATTGCAGACAACAATCAACGCCTTATCAATGTAATGCAAAATGATTTACAGGATATTTTAAACTCGCCTTACATCAAACCAGATGAAGTTTCAAGAGTTGTGGAATCATTCGATGCCATAGTTCAAAATTCATTGGACACGGTGGATTTTATTGATAAAATCCTGTCCAGCGACTATCTAAAAATGAGCGATGCCGAACGTGCCGAAATTCTTAAAGCAAAAGAGTTGGAATCAAAGCAAATGGTTTCCAGCATAACCACTAAAACAAAACGCTATCGTGATATCATTTCCTTCAGAAAAATGCAGGATAAGGTAAATAACCGCGAAACAGGATATTAAAATGACCGCAACTATACTTTTAGGGATTGGGTTGGAATACATAGATGCGGTGTTCCAGACCATACAGAGCAGCAACTTCTCGCAATACACTATTGCAGGGATGAAAACACTTGCTGTTCTGTTTTTTCTGGTCAACATTCTTAAAAAATACAATGAGGGTATTGCAGACAAAGACGGTTACACTTGGGGATTGAGTCCGGGCGAATTGGCCAAGAATTTTGCGGTCATTCTCTTGGTCATTTTCTCTACACAGGTTTTAGGTTTCTTCGATGGTATTTTGGTTGCTATCGAAGGTCAGTATCGAGGTACTGCACCAACATTATTGCCTTTACAAATGCAGGATATTCCCATTGAAGAAGATGTAAGCCTTATTGATGCTGCAAAAAACGCAATGACATTGCTTTACGAAGCATTGGTTACACCGCTCTATGGATTCAAGATATTTTCATTCATCATCGGTATCTTCCTTTGGATTCTTGACCTTTTTATTTATCCGTTGTTTTTGGCTGAACGCTTTTTCCTTTTGGGAATTATGCAGGCATTTTTTCCATTAATCATCAGTCTGGCAGTATTCGAAAAATTCCGTTCGCTCGCCTATAATTTTTTCAAATTGTATGCAGCGGTCTATATGCTCGTTCCTGCTTTTTTTCTGGTCAACGTTTTTGTAAATGCACTCTACACGGAAATAGACACAAACTTTTGGAATAATCTTTTTGGCACCGATGTGGGCGAAGGATTCTTCGCTCCTGTTGTACAGCTTGGTTCGGTTGGCTTTATCGTATTTCTGAAATTTAAACTATACAGACGTGCAACATCTTTCACATTAAGGCTATTTACCAATTAATCCAATCGAAATGAAAACACCTTATAAGAATATTTACAATGTCCTAAAGTTGAATAGGTTTATCGTTTTAGCAGTCGTGGTATGTGCCTTTTTGGCTAGCACATTTTCCGTTTGGATGGCATTTACTACTCATAAAAGTGCGATAAACAGTGCCTTTGCCATCAATACCGACGGTAGTATAATTCCGCTTAAACTCGTTACCCAAAAAGAAAATTTCAGGGTTGAAGCTTTGGCACATTTAGAACTATTCCATAACTATTTCTACAATATCGATGCGAGCAACTATGAACGTAATTTGGAAAAAGCGCTTTGGTTGGGCAATAGTTCAGTTGACAACCTTTATCGCCAAAAGAAAGCGGATGGTGTTTATAACCGATTGTTGCAATATTCCTTGGTTCAGAAAGTGTTGAGTATTGATTCAAAGATAATTGAAAATAATGGTTCATATAGTTTCACTACGACCACCATTTTTGAAATCAATAGAGGTTCCATTATTGACACCTACGAACTGGTTTCAACTGGAAACCTCATAATGGTCAATCGGAACTTCCCAAACAATCCACACGGATTATTGATAACCGATTATTTTGAAAACACCTTAAAAAAACTTAACAATGAAAATTGAGCCGATAATCGGCATTTATAAACCACGATTATGAAATGAGCCATAACTGTTTTTGATACTAATCGAAATATTGGTTGGCGAATTACATCTGACCTTTAAAAACAAATAAATATCAACAGATGAGAGTAGAAAAGAACAAAATAGTATTTGCAGCGGTTTTGGCAGTAATCTTCATTTTCCTGATATCATACTCTATAATGGTTATGGGCGATGATGAAAGTGAAAATGAAAACCTTGAACAGACCTTGATACCCGATTTGGAAGAAAATCAAAAAGAATACGATTCCAAACTGGATGCCATCAATGATTTAAAGGAAGTACGTGAAAACAATGCACCGAGCATCTATGATGAAAAACTGATTGATTCCTTGGGATTCTACGACCCAGATTTACCAGAACGCGAAAAAGAGCGTATTGTAGATAGCATCTATGAAGCTGGCAAAATTCAATATTCATCGAAACGATACCAAAACTTAGGACATAAAAGAACTGTTCGCAAAGCGGTATCAAAAATTGATTCTACTGAAGTAAAAAGAGAACAAAAAATTGAAGCCAAAGAATTAGGCTTAGAACATCAATTGTTCTTTGCCGCATCGCCAAAACCCAACGAGTTTTCAATCATCGGTAATACTGATGAAACCATATATGTAGTTGTCGATGGCGACCAAGTTGTGAAAGTAAATACCAGATTACGAATGCGCCTTACCAAACCTGCAACAATAAACGGTAAGCAGATGCCTAAAAACACACCAATTTTTGGTTTTATAAGCTTTCAGCCCAACCGTGCATTGATAGATATTGAGAACATTAAACATCATCCTACTAAACTCAAAGCATTCGATTTGTCAGATGGTAGTGAGGGCATTTATGTCGAGAACAATTTTAGAGCTGAAGCCACCACCGAAGTCTTGGACGATATTATTGGCGACATCAACATTCCAACCGTACCACAAGTTGGTGGTATATCCAAAGTACTCAGACGTAACAACCGAAACGTAAAAGTTACGGTATTGAATAATTATAAATTAATTCTAAAACCTAAATTATGAGCCCATAATGGGCATTTAAAAACACATTCTTATGAAAAAGTATATCATAATTTCCACTCTTGTTTTAAGTTTCGCTTTCGCGAAAGCGCAAACAACTACAATCCTCGATACCATATATGCTAACGACACCAAAAACGTTGCATTATTCTTCCCTGAACCTATTCGGCAAGGTATAACCGGTTCAGATAATTTTGTTTTTACCTACAATCGTGAAAAAGAACAGTATTTTGGACTTCTACAAGCAAAGCCTGGTAAAGAAAGTAATCTACTGGTAGTCAATAGAAATGGTTCAATTTTTTCGTATATTGTAAGATATAAAAAACAGCTGTCTAAGCTCAATTATTTCATTTCGTTATCCAATAGTATAGGGAATGAGAAACCGATTAAAGTCGATTCTATTCTTGCTGAATCCTCTGAAGAACGTGTAGATAATAGAACATATTACTATCAAAAATTCTGCTCGTATCTTCTTAACAGAAACCAGCGTATAGGTCGAATTAAAAAGCGAAATGAAGGTATCGTTTTGAGTGTTGAGAATATTGTTTTTGATAAGGAAGAACTCTACTTCGTTATCCAGATTGAGAATAATTCTACGTTGGATTATGATTTGAATTTCTTAAAACTCTCTGTTGAAACAAGACAGAAGGGGAAAAAGAAATCGTTACAACGACTGTATCAAGAACCGATTTTCAAACATAATATGCCTTCTAAAATCACAGAAAACGAAACGGTTCGGTTTGTTTATGTCTTGCCGAAGTTTTCGCTATCCAATGACCGCAGAGCAATTTTTGAACTGCACGAAAAAGATGGCGAACGTAATATTGAACTGAAAATATCACATAGTTATATCAATAACCCAAATTAGTAACGTTATGAAAAATTTAGTCATTTGCTCGCTCGTATTGTTGTTCTTCTCGTGTTCAGAAAAAAAGAACCTTTCCCCTTCTGAAACCGCTAAAGTTGTTGCCGAAAGTTTTTATCAAGGTGATGAAGCTACCTTGAAAAAATTTACCACTTCGGAAGGCTATGCAAACCTTTCAAGCATTCAAGCAATGTTTACTGAAGATAAAGATTCAGAAGCTAATTTTAAAGTGGTGGATGAGGCTATGGATGGCGAGGTGGCTTGGGTAAAATATGCAACAGCTTATGACCCAAAACCGGGTGTTTTTAAACTGGTTCAAAAAGATGGCCAATGGAAGGTAACCCATAATGGACCGAGGGATAAAGGGCCTTTTTAAGATAAACAGACTATTTTCGGAATTTATGTGGCTTAAATAAAACATCATTCTGTTCCGCTTGACAAAACAAATACAATTTATCTTATGGATGGTCTATTAAAACTTCTATTTTTGTGTAAATAAATTTTTGATTTCTAATCGAGCCATTAAATAACATATTAAATCAATTAGGGCTAATTGAGCACCGAGCTGTCTATTTTATGGATAGAGCAGATGGTATTTCCTATGATGGATTTGCCCCTGAAGTTAAGCAGAAATTAGAAATAATTAATCCTGATGCTTATTACGTTTTTAATCAGCAACCCTTATTGCTTTTTTTTTATCTTGATGAAAATCATCTGTCAACTCGTGAATTAGATATTCATAAACAAGTATGGTCGTTTGACAATTCGCCTGTGATTTTTATTGTTAAAAATCAAGATGTAAAAGTTTACAATGCTCTTAATTACCATAAAAAAGAAAGAACTCTGGAAGAAATTCCCTTAAATGCAGAGGAAAGACAATCAAAATTTTCTTTTTGGAATTTACAAAGCGGACTTACTTGGAAATGGTTGCAATATGAATATTTCGAAAATACAAAGAAAAATAATTTTCGGAAACGGGTAAATGATCGATTGTTTCAAAATATAAGCTCTGTTAGACAAATTTTAATAAGTAAGCCTGATGGACTTACTGAAAACGAAGCAAATTCCTTAATCCTCCGATTAATTTTTATTCGTTATTTGATTGATAGAGGGGTTAAAATTGACGATGATGAAATCACAGGAAATAGCATTGATGAGAAAAGATTTAGCTTTAGTAAAATAATTCAGGATCCTGCCAAATTGGACAGCTTGTTTATTAAGTTAAATAAAAATTTCAATGGGGTTCTATTTAAAGAATTCGATATAAAATTAACCTCAAGCCAATCTCAATTTCTAGCAGATGTTTTTAAAGGAGAAGTCCAAGAACAAGGAACCTTGTTTGATGGATATTATTTTCACATATTTGACTTTTCAATTATTCCTGTAGAAGTAATTTCTGGTATTTATGAGTCATTAATTGATGAGGAAAAAAGAAAGTTAGATGCTGCGGTATATACACCTCCTTTTTTGGTGGAATATATTTTAAATGATACCATAGATAAGTATTTAGAAAACAGTCATACATCTTCCTGCAAGATTTTTGAGGTTGCGGTGGGTTCTGGAATATTTTTAGTCCAGTCTTTAAGAAAGATGATTGAAAAAGAAATTAACTTAAATGGCAAAGAGAACAATAAGGATTTCAGTACATCTATCAGGAATATAGCTAAAAACAATCTTTTTGGTATTGATATTAATCCGGAGGCTTTAAAAGTAACTTGCTTTTCAATATATATCGCTCTCTTAGATTACCAAAATCCAAAGGATATAGAAAAATATCCTTTCCCGAATTTCTTAGGAGAAAATTTATTTGAAGCAGATTTTTTTGATCTTGACCACAAATTCAACGAGATTGTTATAGGACAAAAACCTAATTTTATTTTAGGAAATCCGCCTTGGAAAAAAGATAAATCGTATAAACACTTAGAATGGGTCAATTCCAGTAATACTTATAGCAAAAAAATTAAGGGCAAATTAGAAATTGCACAATCCTTTTTATTGCGTTCGAATGATTTTATGCAAGTTGATACTGTTACAGCCTTAATAGTAACCAGCACCGTTTTTTATAATGTTTCAACTACAACCAGAGAATTTAAGCATAAATTTTTAACTTCCTTCTGCTTAAATAAGTTTTTAGATTTATCAGCTGTCAAACAATCTCTTTTCGAGCAGCAAGAGAGCCCAACTTCGATAGTCTTTTATCGCCAAGCGAAAAGTGAAAATCATCTCGAAAATTCTGTCGAACATTTGAGTATAAAGGTGAACTCATTTTTAAAGTATTTTAAAATGTTGGTCATTGAAAAATACGACAACAAGAAAATTGCTCAAAAACATTTTGTTGAAAATGATTGGATGTTTAAAGTCGCATTATATGGAAATATTTTAGATTTTGGATTTATAAAAAGGTTAGAGTCTCAAAATACATTAAAAATATTAGATTTAATAGATGAGAAAACTACTTTCAAAGGAGCTGGTATAGAAAGGGGGCTGGATGCAAAACCATATCCAAACTTAATTGGACTGCCAATAGTTGAAAATAGTGAAATAAATGAATACTATACACAGGTAAATAAGGCCAAAACTTTAGGAGAAGCAGATGTCAAACTCTCAAGAGGGAGAAAAATAGAGATTTTTAAAGGGAGTAAAATTCTATTAAAGGAGCAGAGTAAGAATTGGAATAAACCAGTCATTTCTTATTGCGAATCGGACTCGGTATTTAGAAAGGGTACTTTTGCAATCTCTTCATTTAATAAAAATATAATCAAGCCTATTTATGGTTTATTGATTTCAGAAATGGCTACTTATTATATGTTTTTAATTGCGAGCGCTTGGGGTGTTGGTACAAGGCCCGCTATTCGATTTGTAGACGAATTTTTGAACATTCCTTTTAATAAGCCAGATAATTCATTGAATGAGGAGCTTATTAAATTGGTAGATGAATTTTTGAATTCTTTCCGAAAGCATTATTCAGATTTTAATCTAGGAGAGCCTGAATTTGATGACAAGATTTTCTTAAAAATAAATGGGTTAATTGCTGAAATTTACGAAATTAAAGACTATGAAAAAGATTTAATAGATTATGCCCTTAATGTCTCGAGATACCAATTCCAAGAAAGCAAGCAAGATTTGGTTACGGATTTCACTCACTTTAATTTTAATCATTACAGAAACCAAGATTTCGTTCTACAAAAATATGCAGAAGTTTACCTAAATGAAATTGGGAACCTTTACGAGGATGAATTTATTCAAATAGAGATTTACATTTTAGATTATTTCATTGCAATGAACTTTGTTCTTTTAAATGTAGAACCGGAAGAAAAAATTATATACCCAAAAGATAAATTTGATGAAAAAGAAGTATTGCAAAGGTTGGCAGACAATTTAAGTATATCTCAAATTACAAATACGCGTGATCCTCTAAAAAACTTGTATCTACAAAAGGACATTAAGGGATTTGAAAATAATTCATTTTATATAATTAAACCAAATGAGTATAAATGTTGGCATCGCGCCATCGCTTGGTATGACGCAGCAGAATTTAGAAACACTATTGAGCAAGCAGAGTTTAATGACTTAAGTAATGAAGTTAATGATTTCTGATGCATCCCAATTCATACAACATAGGAAAAATACTTTTTCTATAACTAATAAAAGAATACAGCAAATAATTTCTTACGTATGCGAATGTTACGGGATTTGTCTAAAGGAAAAAACAAAAAATCCATACTCTATTAATGCAGTCAAAGAGAATAGTACATTATCATTTGAGGGCTATTTGAAATTTGATTTAGTAGATAATTATCTCAACGTTAAAAAACACCTATTAAAAGATAAAATCTCAAAATTAGAAGATATTCATTTTGCTGCTGAAACCCAAGAAAGATATATAGACCTTGTTGATTCTAAACAGAAACCCGATAAAATTGATATATACGTGGATAGATTAGGACTTCAAAGCGAATGGATGTCCAAAAATAATCAGGTCTATTTTGCAATAGAATGTAAACGAATCAGAATTTTATCGGACACAAAAGCTTATATAGGTGACATTAGAAAAGTAGCAAATAGAAATCACACCAATTTAAGGCTTCCTTTTGAGGGACAAATAGCCTTCATTGAGAATTTGAATATAGACCATCACAAAGTAATGACAAAAGCCAATAGTATTTTAAAAAAAGATATAGAAATCAATACTCTTCAATATTTAAAATTCCAAAGTTTTCACAGTTTTTTTCAAAATACCTACAGTTCAGTTCACACAAAAAATTTTGGGGGAAAAGAATCATTTTATGTTTACCATCTACTATTTGACTATAGTCAGATAGTAATGAATTAATCGGCGAATAAGTTTTAATGATACGGTTTTTGGAATACTATAGATGATTCATTCCATCCTTTTTCTCAATATAGATGCAGAAAAGCTCAATGATATTTAGGTTAACGAAGAAAGTGAGGTCTTTTTTCCTTACTATTCAAATATAGACCTCGCTTCCTCAAAAATCCTCTCAAAATTAGCCTCCAAATCCGCCTGAGAATATTGCTTCGATTCTTTTGGAAACTCTCTTTTTATGTTGGCCAATTTAAACTGCACCTTCTTATCTTTCCCATCAGCATACGTGATAAACTCGCCCTGTTTTAATCTGAAAAACACATCTGCTCTAATTTCGGGATTTCCTTTTCGCCTGTAGTAATACGTGTATCAAAATCCAAGTTATGCCCACGACTTATACTTTTTGTTGGGTCTTTGATAATCTCAAAAAAGCGTTCATAGTATTTGGCTGTATCTGGGTCGTTGACCTTGCCAAAAAACTGATAGGAAAGATTGCTCAAAATTGCCTTGCTTGCCTTATCGCCATACATCATATCGTTTTGGATTTTGTCCTGCATTACGTAAATCGTAGAAATGTTATAGCTCCGCAGGGTTGCTGGGATGCGGTGCATATTCAAAAGACGAATAGTGGGGGCTTCTTCCATCATAAGAAATGAAGGGTTTGCATTGCGCACACTCATTTGTTTTGTAATGGTATGGATAATGGTGGCGATTACAGGCGAATACGAAGTTTCAAATTTGGGATTGTTCACAACCGAAATCACGGTAGGATTTTCAGGACTATTTATATTGAGTGGTACTTCATCCGCAGACAATGCCATAAAAATCCGTTGGGTGCTGATTCTTTTAAGCGCATTTGCCAAGGTGCTTTTCACACCTGCAGTTTGCCTTTCGGAATCCTTTCCGCTAATAAATGCATCCGCCATTGCCCTCGATGTGGTATTGGTTTCCAAAAACTGGATAAGGCTTTCTGTATCCAGATATTGATAAATGGCAATCAAGTGTGGAAGGGTACAGAATTGTGGATAGGTAGTTTTTAATTTCCAAATCAATCCACCAATCAAGCCTTCCGCAGCATCATTAAAAAATTTTGTAGTTCCAGTTGTTCCTGATTCCCTTTGTTCCAGAAGGTTTTCAATTAACACCCTTGAAACCTCATTTACGCTTTCCTCGTTCTCTAAATAGCGTGGCGCAATAGGATTTACCCTATGTATGATTTTATCAAAGGAAATGACCTTAAATGGGATATCGCCATCCTTAAAGAGTGGATAAGCCATTTCGGTCAGTTCAAAATCTTTGTAATCGTGAATAATTCCGCAAAATCCTTCTTTTTGAAAGTGTTTCAGGAATCCATACACAACACTCTCGGTCTTTCCACTTCCGGCAGAACCTATTATGGATGCACCTCGTTTGATGTTATCCAGTTTAAAATTTCCTTTCGTGGTGGCAAAATTGACTTGATATTTGGCATTTCCACTTTTAGGCTCGTCCGTTTTATGCAAGAATACATACATTCCTATATTAATTAATGTCAGAGGACAAACCAAATAAAGTGCTATTTGAAACAATGGTAATTGTTCATTTAAATAATACACAAAAGCACCAATCAATAGAAAATTGACGACAAATGCATATCTGCTTATCCGAAATATTCCATAAAAAACACTACTGGCCAAACCAATAATAAAAAGTACCGTTACGAGATTGTCCATTTGCATAATTTTAAATTAGATTCCTATGGAACTTGATTTAATGGCCACCTCTGCACCACGTCGTAGCCTATTAAAAATTTTCATCGCCAATTGTACCTTCGTAACAGGAATACTCGGCATCATAGGAATGCCACTTTTTTCCATTATTTTGAACGCTAATGCTTTTTCATTGGTGGGCAGTTTCATCAATGATGCAAAATAGATTTTCGGATTCTTAATGAAATCCTTTCTTGCCTTATAAGTTTCAGCGAAGTTCCTTTGATAGCCAAAAGTCTTATCAAAAGTCTTTTCTGCTTTCTCAAAAAACCCATCTCTATCAAATCCCCGTTTTACCGTTTTACCATTTAATTCAACGTCGGAAGCTTTATATTTACTTCCAGGTGACAAACTGAATCGGTTTGATGCATCCTTGCGGCTAACGATAATATGTATATGGCTTTGGTCTCCTGCTTTTGGCATTCCTTGTACTATTCGTTTTCCGTTCTGTTGGTGCGGTGCTTCTCTTTCTAGTTTCCCGATTTCTTTTTCCAATTTTTTCACATTTCCTTCTGCTCGCCCCTCTTGCACATTTCGGACTTCAGTTTTTAATTGAAGTATTTTTGTGGCAAAAGGCTGGTTTTCCTGCACCTGTTTATCTGTTCCTTTAAAGGTTCTTTGGTGTTCAATTTTTGCGTAGTATTTTATATCATCGATATTGACCGGTCGCCCATTTATTTCACGGTTGAATGAAGCCACATAATCCTTCATAATCTCCCGGGTATATTTTTGCAAATCTTTACTATGGTTTTGCAACCGTTTTAGTTCGTATTTTGAAGGGCTTACGGTAATGGAATAAAACCGTGGCTCGTGCTTTTCGAGTTTTGCCGTATTGCCATCAATTTCCCTGACCACTTCCTCTGCTGAAATCTCGTCGCCATTTTGATTAAAAAAATGCTCCATATCCTGCTGTTCCAGTCCTTGGTTTTCCTTCTCCAGATAACCCACAAAATCAGCCGAACTTTTAGAATAATTGCCACCCATTTTTTGGGGTGTAATTGTTATATACATAGCTTAAAATTTTAGAGGTCGTTATTAAGATTTTGCTTTTCTCGAAAGCGTACTTCCTTTTTTTCTTCGGCATATTTCTTTTCCACTATCAAAGGTTTTTTGCTTGGCTGTTCTGTCTCAAATAGAGATTGAATCATTGCAACTGTAGGCTTGGTTTGGGTCTTTTCAACGTCCCTCATTATAGCGATTACGGCATTGATTCTTTTTAATAGTTTGGCTTCGATGGTTCGCCCTGTCGGACCTAATTTTTCTTTTGGCGATATCTCGTTGTAGAAGAAAAAATCAAGTATAGCTTCCATCGTTTCGGTATGCGTCTTGAAGTGCTTTTTTGAAAATTCTTGAAAACGTTTGGCGGTTTTCCTTTTGAACCTGATAGTGATGAATGAATCCATTTTCTTTCGCTTTTTTGTGTGTTTGACGTAAATCCATCCCTATTTACAAGCTGTTTGGGGGCATTTGACGCAAATCGAAGAAACTTATATAATCCATTAATTTTCAATTACTTGAAATTCAATGGTTTATGCGCTAAAAGGAATATGTAACGTGGCTCTGCCCGTTACCCTCTTGCTATTCCTTTTCGTCACGCCAAAGCGTGACAAAAATTTCATACAATCTGGCTAAAAAGCCAATTGCCCTTTTAGGAATTCGGAAATTCCAATATGTAAAATATAGATGGATACAGCTACCAGCGAAAGTTAAAAATGGGATAACTATATGAATTTATGTGTGCTGAATTTCAGCGAAATAAAGATACGCTTTTTTCTCGACTTGAAATTAATTGCATACAAAAACACCTCCAAAAATTTAGAGGTGCTTGACTATAAAGTTTAGAAAATTAGATGTTGAAAATAAACGTATAGGAATATAAATTTCGCAATGCTTCTTCCTCTATCATCGTTTCAAAACAGGTATAATTTTCTCTTACGTATTTGCGAATATCATCGCCAAATTTTCGTTCCACATCCTTTTTGGAATCTTCCAAAAGACGGTTTTGAGTTTCCTCGCTCAAGTCTGTAAAATTCAGATAAACCATAGCTTTAAAATTTAGTATTCGCTTGGTAACATCAGCGTATCATTTACAAAAAATAACCGCAGTTCATCGAGTGGAAAATCGGTTGCCCGATAACCGTGTTTTTCCAAAATATTATCATTGCCATCGCTGTAAATTATCTCGGCTTCATAACCCGAATAATCCTGTTTTTCTTCGGGCAATCTTTTGAAGTCTATGGTTATAAATTCGCTTCGGTTCATCAGACTTTTTGCAATCACGGAAGTGTCCGTAATGAGCCAAAAACAATCTGCCACATTAGCAAGATATTTTAGTCCGTCCGTAAAACGTGTTCTTAATAATGGGATTTGATAGAACATTTCCGTTCCGTGAAAATGTTGCAATCCTTCTTTGATTTCGTTAACTTGTGCTTTCATTGTTCATTTATTTTAAGTGAATAATTAAAAGAGGGCACGAACTAATTGAAAACTGGTATCTGTGCCCTCTTGGATTTTTATGGTTACTTACCATTTTTAGACCCGAGCAAAAGAATTTCTCTTGCTACAACTTCGGTATAGTATCGTTTTTCGCCTTCCTTGGTTTCATAAGAGCGTTGCGCCAATTTGCCCGCAATGGCAATTTGTTTTCCTACTACTGCATATTTCTCAATGATTGAAGCAAGTTTTCCCCAAGCCACAATACTATGCCAATGGGTTTCCGATTGCTTCTGCCCTTTTGAGTCTTCGTAATTTTCATTTGTAGCCATTGAGAACTGCGCCACAATTTTTCCATTTTCAAGATTTGTAACCTGTGGGTCTTGCCCAATGTTTCCAATTAACTGAACGTGATTTTTAATAGTTTTCATAATAAAAGTTTTAAAGATTATTAATAAAAAAAGGGCGCAACGTTTGAGAGGTACGCCCTCTAAAATTTCAATGATTACTTATCATTTTTGCTTCCAAGCAAAAGGATTTCATTTGCTTCGATTTCGGTAACATATCGCTTGATACCCTCTTTATCCTCGTAGCTTCGGGATTTCAGTTTTCCCGTAACACCTACTTCCTTGCCTTTATCAACATATTTTTTAATAATTTCGGCAGTCTTGCCCCAAGCTACAACGGTATGCCAATTAGTTTCGGTTTGCTTTTCGCCTTTGGCATCCTTGTAATACTCGTTTGTTGCGATTGAAAAACGGGCTACTTTTTTTCCGCTTTCAAGGTTCGTGATTGTTGGCTCTTGTCCAACGTTTCCGATTAACTGTACGTGATTTTTTAAAGTACTCATAATAAAATATTTAAAGATTAATTAAAATGCTATCTGAACCATTCAGACAGTTTGCGTTTATATTTTTTTGAAGTGATTTACTTATTATATCTTGAGCGTTTTCCTTTTTTGTTTTTTTTGGTGTCGCTTCCCTTTGTATGTTTTTGTAAGATTTCATAAGTTTTATTTTAGATTTACTTCCCATAGCGCCCTCGCTGTTACCTTTTTTTGTTGCTGATACAGTTTCAAGATTTTGAAATGATAAGGACTTATAAAAAGTGAAGCGCAGCGTAACGGTTTATGCAGTCTGTTCAAGTTCAAAATGTTGGTATTTTGCTGGCAAAAAAAGGTTAGGGCAGCGAGGGTGCGGAAGTATTTCTAAAGACTTTGTGAAGTACAATAACATAGGAAGTGGCACCAAATGATTAAATGGAATTCCGATTTGGCGGACTCCGTTCACGATTTTGGATTGGGAATGAAGCGTTCCGCTCCAGCGCAGCGGATCGGGTTAGCGGAATGGAAAGTAGAAATTGGGGATGGTGTCCAAGACCTATTTAGAGAAGCTCTTTTCCCGCAATGTAGCTTTTCGCGAAATGCAGGGGAATGTGCTGAACGGGTTATGAAATTCGTATTCAATAAAAGGTTAATATTACTTTGGTGAGTAGTTATCTCATTCTACAAAAGGTTCTTTCTGATTTTCAGATTAAACATTACTTAATACTTGGTAGTAAAGGGGATGCTTTTCTCTGTAGTAAGCTAAATGACTCTCCGCACTTTCAATAGTGTAATTTTCACTACTCAATTGATAATGTTCTTCTGCTTCTTGCAATGAAATGTCGGATTTTACAGTTGTATTTTTCATAATGTTAAAATTTTTGGTTAAACAATATTTGAGCAGAAACCAAACGGAAGCTAAAATCTTGGCTCAAAAGGAAACGGAATAAATAAGCAAGGGAAGAAGAGATGGCTTTATGCCGTAGTCTTTTGATGAAAGTATTTTACGAGTTTACCTTGCGTGTATATTGTATGATAATTAACTTCCTTTTTTAAACGGACTTGATTCACGATTTTGGCAAGGGAATGTAGTGTTACTTTCCAGCATAGCGGAAGGGTTAACGGAATGGAAAGTCGAAATTGGGGATTGTGTCCAAGACCTGTCCAGAGAAGCTCTTTTCCCGGAATGTAGCTTTTCGCGAAATGCAGGGGACTGGGCTGAACGAATTATGAAAACTGTATATCCTTTTGAAGTAGAACGTCAAGCGGACTTAACTTGAAAGGTGTAGGTTGAAATGGAGTTTGACCACTTCCCGATTTTCTTGGGAATGAGTGGGCAAGTGGAAAGGAAATCGGAAGCTTTATAGTTGTGTCCAAGACTTGTTTTAATGAAGCGCTTTGCCTGAAATATAGCTTTTCGCGGAATGTAGGGGAATGGGCTGAATGGCCGTATTATTATCGATTCAATTCATCATCAATATTTAGGTTTCCATTTCCAATTACATTTAGGTGCAAACAATTCTGGACTGAAATAGATTTTGCTAATTAAATCAAGAAACTTATTACTTCTTAAAAGTCCACCGCAATGTTCTGGTTCTGTTGCGATAGTAAATCCTTTTAAACGTTCAAAAATCCAATGAATTAATGGATTGTCCTTATCTAACATTGTACGTATTTCTTGTTCCTGTAGATAGGTAAATTCAAAAGAACCATCACTTAAGCCATTCTTTATCGAAAAGAAGTCCAAGTCTATATCAAAAAATACAGATGTTTCTGATGAATTCAATAAATCATCCTGTAATGTGTCAAAAGTTTTGAATTTTTTGATAGTATGTTTGTTGCCGTACTTATCTATCAATTCTTCATCTTTCCAAGCATCTGGAAAGGAAGCTTGCCTGCAATGCACATAGATATCCCCAATCAAATTGAGATAGGCAGCACATAGAATATGACCGTCATTATTTCCAGCCAGTTTTGCCCAAGAGAATAAAGACACTTCTGCATCACTCGTTAAATCTAATTTATCTAACCATTCTTTTTCTGTTTCACAAGGGTAGCATAAATCCTGATGCCAGTCTAGCGAAACCAAACAAGGTGGATTAGCACTTTCATTCTTACGCATCCATTTGTTCCAATAGAAAAATGCGTATCGATGTTCTTGAAATACTGCAAGTTCTATTGCTTCAGTTTCATTTGTTGGATGCGATAATATTTGTCGTGAAACACCTGGTGGTTCTATGTGATATGGGTTTCTGAATTCAATCATTTTCAATGGTCTTGAAAGGAACAATATCGCTTAAATCATTTTTGATGCCTTGTTCACGTAGTGGCGAAGTGATATTCAACTGAACGACATCTCTATTTTGTCTCCAAATAATCTCTGCGATGAATGCAATTGTTAATTGTACAGATTCCGCTGGATTTTGATTTTCATTTGTGTTCCAGCGTTGTCTCAACTCACTATTCTCATCAAGATTCAAGTCGATTACAGAGGCATATACGTTTCTGTCTGGTATAATTGGTTCAAGACGCAGTTCTTTAATCTCATCAGCTTTGAGGTCTGGATGATTAATTCTCGGAAGGTCAGTCTTTGGCAGAACGAATAGTACATTTGAAAAAACTGGCGAAGTCAACCTAATCATATCCTCAAAGAAATCAGGTATTTCGACTAAACCATTGTCGAAAAAACCAAACCCTACAATTAGATGTTTCTCTTTATCGTACTTTAATCTTTTAAACGCATCTTCAAAGTTTTCTCTGTCTATTAAGTATCTACGTGTTCTCGCTCCGAGGAAAGAGTTTGGAATATATCGATTGATTTGGTCATAAATGATTTGTTGTGCAAATATCGAATCATAATTTAGATGTGGTATGTCTCCTTCTGTAAAACCTTCTTTTCGGAAAAGTATGGAACCTCCATTTAGACCGAATCGCATCACAGGTTCATCATTTGCAAAATCATCTTTATTTATTATGAGGCTGTACTGATTAAATGCATCATCTATCATCGTTGCACTGCTGGCCAAAAATTGACTGATTTTATTATCAGATAATGGTGCATTTGTTCTATTCTGTTGAATTTGCTCTTCAATTCTAATTCGTAATTCAGGCTCAAAACCTTCTATATCCTCCAAAATAGCATCTGACAAATTATAGCCCAGTAAATCCAATAAGTCTTTATTCTCTAATATTTTGTTTAAACAAAACTTGAAATAGTCCAAAGCATCTTTCCATTTAAGTAATTCAAGTACTTTATTTGGCAATCTTGGTTGTTCGGTAAATTGATGAAACGTATAATAGGGTTGCAAGAAAAATTGTCTTATAAAAAGCAAACATACATATTGACAAATCCAAAAGGTTATTTGTCGTGAGAGGCCTAAATTATCAATGTCTGGAAATGGGTATTTAAAATCTGTAGGCGTAACTCTGTTTACATACCCTTCTTTAAAATAGGCAAACCAGTAGAATATGTCATACATAGAGTTAGGCAATAGGTAATAATCTGGCGGCTGACTTTGTGTGAAATTTAGAATTCGTTTTAGTCCATTATTGTTTTGACGATACAATAACAAGCCACCCAATGCATAGTGAAACTCTAAAAATCTTATCTGTTCACTTTCTCTTATTTCAATTTCCTCCTTGTTCTCATAATCTCTAATATCGATGTTGTATTTGCCAGTTTTCCTCCCTAATTGAAATCTATAATATTGGTGTGCAGTGCTCCAATGCTCCTTTATAAACTTTGCATTGTCGGAAATCTGATAGATATTGCCCCACATACTATCATACGTTTTTTCTGATATTGGAATCTCCTGAAAATCCTGTCCCAACAACCACCAATTTGATACTGCGGGAGATGTCAATCTATCCAATTCAGAAACTTCTTTCCGAAGCAATTTTTTAATTAGCTTACGGGTTACATCATAAAAATAAAATGGATATTCTAAAGCTTCGCTTGAATTATGATTATGACGAATTTTAATAAACTCTTCAGTATAAAACTTACTCAATTCCTCTTGTAAATGGATATCCTCCTTTTCTACAGCGAAATAGGCTATCTCGTTAAGTGAATTGATAAGGTTTTCTTTATATCTACTTTCTTTTGAAATTGATTGATATTTCGCAATCAGATATTTCAATAGGCGAGCTGGTTTTCCGTTGTATAAAGCTATTTTGTCAAGCCAGATTATAAAGGATATTACAAGAAAAAAGGTAAGAGTTAATGTCAATAATTTTGCAGAATTTTGCATCCATATTGAGTTTTTCCAAAATAATGGTTCGGCACCTGCAATCAAAAAGGCAAATGATGCGATAGTGAAGAACAACAGCCATTCGAAAGTGGTAACTTTCCTGCTCCGAAATGGCAAAATGCGACCATATGCCCTTTGTGGAAATTCTTGTTCAAAAACTTCGGAAAGATAATTTGAGTCATACCTATTTCCAATATTCGATATTTTATCAATTATTATAGGATAAGCGATACCAATAATGGCAATATCAATCCCAATGCATATTTCTATTATATATTTTAGATTCATTTCTTCATATTTATAGTAATTCCACCGCCTTAAACCAATAATAAAAAATGCTTTTATCTGGCTGTCTTTTCAGTTTATTTAAAAATGCCCAATCTGCTTTTTCAATGTTAAGTTTACTTATGTCTTGTCCTTTGTAATATTCAATTTCTGTTATCTCATCTTGCAACAATATAGCATTCAAATAAGCTAACCTGGCCGAAGCTGCAAGGGCTTCCTCTATTCTGAAATTTCCCGTCATCAAAAACGCACTTCCAAAACTGCGTATGCCACGGTTTAATTCGTCAAACTTCTTTTTTGTTTCCTTGGTTGGGTTACGTTCCCTTTTGGCGATGATGGCACAGGTGTCTATGGCATCCCAAAGCACATCTGTTTCTTTGAGGTTTCTGCCGCTGAAATCTTTATCCGAACTGCGATATGATAGTTCCGCTTTCGCAAAAGCTGAAAAGCTTTTTTTAACCATTGCCATAGCCGTAATGTTTTCAAATAGCTTTCCTAAATCGAACAATTGCTTACAGATTTCCATTGTAAATAACTGGTCGCCCTTATAATATGGAATACCGATGGTCTCTGGCGCAAAAGCAGTAAGCTTGTCGCCACAGATGGAATTTACCGAAGGTGTGGTAATTGATATTATAGGCTCATTAACCGATAGCCAAGGAATTTCAATGGAAGATTCTATGAGCTCTGGATAATGCGGGCTGTCAAAAAGAATATCCAACAGAATGGTTCCTGGAACGTTTGGGTTGTAAACCGAATCAAATTCAAAAGTATAATGTGCCTTTGGCACGCCTTCTTTGTAGCTTCTGCGTTCATTCAAAGTGTGGCTTTTAAAATGTGAGTTGGCAACAACTGTATCAAGGATTTTTTCCAATGCGTCACGTTTTAGACTCGAAATAATATCAATATCGATTGAGAACCGATTGCCTTCTTCAAGCAAAAGTACGAGTGATGTGCCACCCTTGAAAACAAAATCAAGCCCCTCTATTTTAAGATGTTCCAATAACGAAAACGCGTGAACCATTTTTTCCAGAATGGTCACATTAATACCTTTATGTTCTTTTTTTGCTCGGAAAACATCCAACCATTCTTTTGTAAAACTTTTGTTTTCAATCATTGATTATGTCCTCTAAAATATTCGGTATGTGGTTATTCATAAATTGCTTGATTTCCTGTTCTTTCTTTCGTCTTTTCGCATAGCTAAAGAGCTTTGTGAAATTAATACTGTATCGCTCAAGTATCTTTTCATAAATATTTATGAGTTCAGAGCCTTGGTAAAAATGGTACAGGTTTTCATCGGCAAACAAGTCCACCATTATTTTTTCAAGCGTGGCGACTGGAACTACATTTTTTTTATCTTTCAATTTACTTATCGGTGCTCTTGTGACGAGACGTTTTATGACCACGGGGACAGCACTCTCGGAAATGTAGAATTCAATTTCCTTGTCATCGGGATTCAAGAAAAAATCCATTTTCAACGAATCGTTGAGATAATAGTATAGTGATTCTGTAAATTCTTTTTCCACTTCTACTACAATCATTTGATTGGATACTTGATGCAGAGTAAATTCATTTAGCCATTGGTTTTCCCATATAGCATATTGGATTTCCTCAAACCGTTCATTGGTCTTACTTGCTATTTTTAGAACACTATCAGACAGTACTGGTCTATACTTGGGTTTATGGGATATAACATACAATCCACGACCAATAGTTTTGATGATGTCTTTTTTCTTCAGGTCGTAAATGCGCCAACTAAATGTACTTTCCTTCAAATCCGGTTCAAGGTCCAAATAAAACTGAAATAGCTGGTCCCTATCAAAGGAACTTTGCTCTTTAAACGCTTCTATAAGCTTGTTTTCTATAATTTTTGGCATAATACAATATCAAAACTTTGCCAAAAATACAAAAAAGTGGCGAATATTTGAAAACTAATTATCGCCACTATGTCAATAAAGTGGTAAATATTTGAAATGGTTATTTCTAATAGAAATTATTGGGATTTGCCAAAAGAACATCATATTGAAATGAAAAAAAATCCAGTTTAAGGTACTGGATGAACCTTTATTGATGTTATGCCATCGCATAAACTTCATCGAACAGTTTCTTGTCCAATCGTTCCTGTTGACCGAAACTTTTCTTTAAGACATTATGAAGTACTGAATTGAACGCATTGTAACCTAACCACAGATTTGGTTCTTCATTGAGCAACAAGGCTTCATAGTTCAAGATTTCTATGACCTCACGAGATTTTTTCGACGGGTCGCTGTTCTTGTCGCTACACTCGTATCGGAACAGTTTCGTTCTGTCAAGAATCGCCTTCACAAATTCCTGTGTATCGATGATTTTAAATTCTTTCATCTTGTCGAATTTCTTGGTAATGGTATAGAATTCATTGTCCAGAAATTTATCGAATAGATTGTTCAGCCTCGGCATAATCAAGTGCGTATTGTTCTTATTGTGCTTTATGGAAAACTCGATTTCAGCCTGTGACACGTGCAGACCATTTGAGCATACTTCTCTATAAAAACCGAAGTGTCCAGAGGTCTTTTCACTTCCGTCATACGAATTCTTGAACCGAAGCATCGGCAATATCAAGTCCTTATGGTTCTTGACTGTAAACTGGCTTTTGTCGTCGATAATAAAGTCAGTAATGAACGACCTATCATTTTTGTTGATGGTGCGTTTGTGGAAGTTCAGTTGTGCATCAGTCAGCATTTCTTCAGCTTTCTTGAAGAACAGTTGATTTGGAATGTGACCGTAGCTGTTCGATACGACGTTAACGATTTTGCCATTTGAGATAATGGCATTTTCAAGCCCTCTTCGGGATTCCATCTGTGTCAGACTTTTTAAGGATTTCATTTCTGATGACACGAAAATTTCATCCTGTTGCAAATTTTGTAAATACATAGCTTTTGAATTTAGATTAAACAATATTTGAGCAGTACCCAAACGGAAGCTAAAATCACAGCTCAAAAGGAAACGGAATAAATAAGCGTAGGATGTTGCGTTGGCTTTATGCCGTAGTCTTTTGATGGGTGTATTTTACGAGTTTACCTTTGCTCTGATATTGATTGATACCCCCTTCCTTATGAACCCATCTTTCAAAACATTATCATAAAAAAGAAAAAGGGGCCAGCACGAATGCCGACCCTTCTTCAAACAACAAAAGCTAATCGTTGAGTTCCTCAATTTGCTTTTCAAGAACTGTGATGCGCTCTTTCAAACGTGCTTCACGCTTGTCCCTCTTTTCGGTATATTCTTTTTCAATGTCGGCAATCTTGGATTTTTAATATCCTTGCATTGCTTTGTAGAATGAAATGTTGGTCAGATTATTGACGTGATTGCTTTCGCTAAAATGCACTTGCTTTGTGAGCATATAGCGTATTAACTTGTGAAAGATTTCCTTTTTGAACTTCTTCTTGAAATTCTCAACCATTTCAACTTTTGTCATCTTTGAAGTGTCGCACAAGAACTTTGAGAAATACTTTTGCTGGCTCATATAGTCCACATTATTTTCAAAGAGCGATATCGAGAATGCGACCATTTCGTCTGTTGAAAGTGTCTTCTTCGTATCAATGTATTTTGTTTCTCGAATCATCTGGACAACTTCTTCAAACTGCTTGTTGTTCTCTATTTGCTTCTTGCGGATTTCCCTTTCGTTGATTTTAATGATTTGCTCTTCAGGCGTGCAGTCCGCCATTTTTCTATTCGCCAATGGTGCCGAGTATTCCATAGAATCGTTCTTAGATTTTTCGACAATCTTTACAAAGATTTCCTTGTGCTGGAATGAATCGGGATGGAATACGATGCCGTTTTTAAATCCATTTTCTTTTGCTGAATTGAATTTTTCCAATTCTTCTGTATAATTCTGTAACGCCTCGCTCAACTCTGCTTTGATTTCATCTTCGGAATAATCATAGTGTTGATATTCTTTCTGAATCGCCTCTAGGGTAGGTTCAATAGGATTTTCTATGATTTCAACATCGTCCAGTAGATAGACTTTCAATCCGTTCTTTTCCAATTGTGATATTATGAGCTGATTACTTTCGTCATCTGCCCAATATTGTCGTATTTCAGGGATTAAAAGGATATTCTCTTTCTTGGACTTTTCAATCAGGTTCAAGAACGATTTGCTTTTCTTCGTTTCAAAACAAGCTGCTTTCGTACAGACCATTTTACCATCGCCGAACAGATTGCCTTGATTGGCTGCATTGAACGGACATTCTACACAAGACCCAGCTTTCGAAACCAATTTTTTATCAGCTACATCAAAAGACGCTTTTTCCAAATCATAGGTCTGGTCTTTAATCATCCTGTTTATCTGATGTGCGTTAAAATCTTCGCCCATTGTTTCCAACATCATTTGTTGTTCTTCCGGTTCAAAGAGCGCTACACCGACACCCAATGATATGGTCATTTCGCCATTGCGTACAAATTGCTTGAAACCGTCAATCAATCCAGCTAATTTTAGACGCTGTCTGATGAAGTTATCTGTCCTACCCAATCGCTTTGCAATTTCGGTAGGCTCATATTTCTCACTTAGGTAAGCAATCGCCTCAGCTTCTTCGGTCGGTTCGACATCCTGTCTTTGCAGGTTTTCGATAATCTGAACTTCAAGCACATCATTGTTCTCATAAGCACTAACGATACAGGGCATCGTTTTCTTTCCTGCCAATTTACTGGCACGATATCGACGTTCGCCCATCACGATGATGAAATGGCCATTTTGTTGTCTTACCGTGATTGGCTGTAACACACCGTGCTTTTCGATACTCTCAGAAAGCTGCTTTAATGCATTCTCGTTAAAAGTCTTTCTTGGCTGTTCCGGGTCAGGCTTGATTTTGCCCAATTGTAAGTTCTGAATTTGAAGAATGGATGATTTCTTTCCGTTTACTTCTTTCTTGACAGTAGATTTCGCTCTACTGCGCTGCTTTGTGGTACTCGCTTTTGTTGTCATAATACTCAAATTTTTGATTAAACAATATTTGAGCAGAAACCAAACGGAAGATAAAATCTTGGCTCAAAAGGAAACGGAATAAATAAGCGTTGGAAAGAGCATTGGCTTTATGCCGTAGTCTTTTGATGGAAGTATTTTACGAGTTTAAATTGCGGTTATATTGTATGATAATAAACTCCCCCTTACGAAGTAATAAGGTTGCTATTTAGCAGAATTTATTATTTTACCAGAAAATTAATAGGGTTTAATAACAAATAGAAATATTTGACATCAATACAAATGTTGCCCTGAAATTAGCAAAATGTTGTACCTATGTTGTACCTGACATTTTTTTCGACATTTTTTTAAATGGAAAAAGCCGAAGATTTCTCTTCGGCTTTTGTACGGGCGGGGAGACTCGAACTCCCACACCTCGCGGCATCAGATCCTAAGTCTGACGTGTCTACCAATTCCACCACGCCCGCATTTTAATATTTTAACACTTTATATTTCGCTATGTCCTAAGTCTAGCGTGTCTACCAATTCCACCACGCCTGCAAACTACCTTTAACATACTTAGGACTTCTGCTAAAAGCTTGCACTTCCATATCTGAAAATGCGAGTGCAAATATAGAAAAGATTTTTAATATGAATTGTATTTTTTGAGATAAATTTTACAATCATATTCTTATTTTTACTCAAACACGATTTTGACACTATGAAAGACGCTAAAAACTACGTAGATAAACACCAACAAAGATTTTTAAACGAACTGATAGATTTATTAAAAATTCCATCTATTAGTGCAGATAAATCATATAGAGACGATGTTTTTAATACCGCAGATGCGGTTGCAGAACGTCTTAAGGAAGCAGGTTGTGATACTGTTAAAGTTTGCGAGACACCGGGTTACCCTATTGTTTATGGGGAGAAAATAATTGATAAAAATCTACCTACAATTCTGGTTTACGGTCATTATGATGTGCAGCCACCAGATCCTCTAAATTTATGGGACAGTGCTCCATTTGAGCCTGTTATCAAAAAAACAGATTTACATCCTGAAGGTGCAATTTTTGCCAGAGGAGCTTGTGATGATAAAGGGCAGATGTATATGCACGTTAAGGCTCTTGAATATATGACTCAAAACGACGACTTGCCCTGCAATGTAAAATTTATGATAGAGGGTGAAGAAGAAGTAGGCAGTGAAAATCTTGGCTGGTTTATATCCCGCAATCAAACAAAACTTGCAAATGATGTAATTCTTATCTCTGATACAGGTATGATTGCAAAAGATACGCCTAGTATTACAACCGGGCTTCGTGGTTTAAGTTATGTAGAAGTAGAAGTTACAGGTCCCAACCGCGATTTACACAGTGGATTGTATGGTGGTGCTGTGGCAAATCCTATTAATGTGCTTACAAAGATGATCGCGTCACTTCACGATGAGGACAATCATATTACTATACCCGGGTTTTACGACGATGTTGAAGAATTAAGTGCAGATGAGCGCAATAAAATGGCAGAAGCACCCTTCTTATTAGAAAATTATCAGAAAGCTTTAGATATTGAATCTGTTTATGGAGAGGCGGGTTATTCCACCAATGAGCGCAATAGTATACGCCCTACTCTAGATGTAAATGGTATCTGGGGCGGTTATATAGGTGAAGGCGCAAAAACCGTGATTGCCAGCAAAGCATTTGCTAAAATAAGCATGCGGTTAGTACCTGATCAAGATTGGAAAAAAATTACCGATTTGTTTAAAAACCATTTTGAAAGTATCGCTCCAAAAGGGGTTCGTGTTAAAGTGACTCCACATCACGGCGGACAAGCTTACGTGACACCCATAGATCATATAGGATACAAAGCAGCAGAAAAAGCTTATGAAAAAACCTTTGGAAAAACTCCAATACCACAACGTAGTGGAGGAAGCATACCTATCGTTTCTCTTTTTGAGAAAGAATTAAATAGTAAAACTATTTTAATGGGATTTGGCCTCGACAGTGACGCAATTCACTCTCCCAATGAACATTTCGGAGTTTGGAATTTCTTAAAAGGTATTGAGACAATTCCTCATTTTTATCATGAGTTTACAAAATTAAAATCTGAAGAGAAGTAATCTAATAGTAATGGCGTGACCCCTATTAAAATTGGGGTCGGGCTTTACGCTATATCTTTATAAAGACTAAGTAGTCTTCACAAAGGATGCCGCTGCAATCCCTCACGCAAAATTTTATTATTAGACATAAAAAAAGAGCCTTAAGGCTCTTTTTCTACTTAGGATATATAAGATTAAATTTTAATCTGTGCATATTTAGCTTGTATAAACATAAATACAGCGTAAACGACAAGTCCTAAAGCCACAACACCCATAGCCACTCCACCTAGTGTATCTTGTAAAAAATCAAACGCTGCTACCTTACTACCTGAGGATCCAGAATTGCCTAAGGCAACTTTACATAATAGGAATGCCACTATTCCAGATACAATTCCGCGTGCGGTAAAGCCTATCTCCCCCGCTCGTATTAATATTTTCTTTCCTTTGGGACCTAATTTGCTTTCATTCACGTCATCTCTAAACTCACCAGAGTAGGCTTTATACGTTTGAAATATAGCTTTTCCGGCGATACATAATGCTACAAAACCTAATAAGTAGGGACCGTATGAATTAGACATAATGGTGGAAATTAAAGAGTCGCCACCAGAGCCCGAATTACCTACAAGAACCATTTTTAAGGCAGTTATACCTAAGGCACCATAAAAAATTCCGCTAATAAGATATCCGCTTCTTTTTACAAAACCTTTGTAATTACTCCAAGGTTCTTCAGCACCCTTTAGTGCCTCAAACCATCTATAAAAGGTGTATCCAAACAAACCTATAGCCAGAATTATAAGTAATACTTTACCAAAGGGTTGCTCCCGTATGAACTGAAGCGCATTTTGCTGTCCGCTTTTTGAACCTCCTAAATTAAATGCTGCCATCGCTGTAAGCATACCTATTATAGCATATACCATACCTTTCGCTACCATACCAAACCGGGCTAGTTTTTCCTTTTTCTGATCCATTTTAGAAAGATACTATGCTTAATACACATCACATCTTAAGGAGTTGTTATTTTATTTACGTAAACAAAAGTCAGGCATTTAAGTGTAATCTATTATTAAAAATTACGTTTACAGCTTCTTTACATAATCAGTAATTAAAACAATTTGTTGACCATCTACTTTGCCTTCTATGTATTTATCATTTTCGTGATCTAATGATATACGGCGCACCGCTGTACCTTGCTTAGCAACCATACTGCTACCTTTTACTTTAAGATCTTTAATCAATACTACAGAGTCTCCCGCTTCAAGAATAACCCCATTGCTGTCACGGTGAATCAACCCTTTTGAAGAATCGTCTGCAATACCAGCTTGAGCCCATTCTTTAACCTCATCTTCCATATACATCATATCAAGCAAATCTTGAGGCCATCCCTGAGCCTTTAATTGATTAAGCATACGATAAGCAACCACTTGTACCGCTGGGATCTGGCTCCACATACTATCATTAAGACATCGCCAGTGATTTGCTGCTATTTGTTCTGCATCTTGTAATTGAGTTCTGCATGTTCCGCAAGCAAAAATATGCGTGTCTGCTGTTATGTTTTCTGGAGAATCTGGTACTGTGTATATATCTAAATCGGTTGTACTGTTGCATAATTCGCATACATTACCACTACGATCTCTTAAGTTTTGTTCTAGGCTCATTGTTAATTTATTTAGAACGCAAAGATAGATTTATTGATTTATTGATTAGCTATTATTAATTAAACGCAATATCACTAAACCTAACTCCTAGAGTTAAGCATCAATGCGATAGGTATTGAGGTTTTGTTGAAGCTCTATTTGCCTTTCTGCAAAGAAACGACTGCCGGAAGCCCGGTTTTTTAAGGGCTCCTTCTTAACCGAAAAAATTTGAGAAAATTTTAAAAATAAAAAAGATTGCTCTACACTTGTAGAATTAAAATTTATTTCTACATTTGTAGAACACAATCTCAATTTGTAGAATATGACACTTTCAAATGCCGAAGAACAATTAATGCAACTGCTTTGGAAAAAAGAAAAAGCATTTATGAAAGATCTCATCGATGCGTATCCAGATCCTAAGCCGGCGACTACTACGATTGCTACGTTGCTAAAACGTATGCAGGATAAAAATTTTGTTGACTATGTGCAATATGGCAGGTCGCGAGAATATTTTCCGCTGGTTAAAAAGAAGGTGTATTTCTCAAAACAAGTAAACGGGATGATTAAAAATTTCTTTAATGACTCTGCAGCACAGTTTGCATCGTTTTTTACCAAGGAAACAGATTTGTCGCAAGAAGAGCTTGAAGATCTCAAAAAACTGATTGATCAACGCTTAAAAGAGGAAAGAAAATGATAGCCTATATTATAAAATCGGTATTGTGTTTGTTAATTCTCTGGGGGTTTTACAAGATCGCTTTAGAGCAACAAGCCGTACATCAATTGAAGCGTTTTTATTTGTTGGGATGCTTGGTTATAGCGCTTGTATTACCTCTAATTACCTTAAGCTACTCTGTAGAAGTTGAACCGCAACCAGCAGTTGAGCAGATAGCATTTGATACTATTGCAGTTACAGACGAAGTTAATACATCGATTGAAGAAACTATACATTGGACACCTATACTAATAGGCTCAATTTACGCGGCAGGTGTATTGCTTTTTGGCTTTAGATTCTTAGGTAATCTATATCGCCTACGCGAAAAAGTAACTCACAATGAGCGCGTAAAATCTAAATCGCATATTAATGTGCTCCTTCTTGAAAAGATAGTCCCACACTCGTTCTTAAACTATATTTTCCTACCCAAAAATGACTTTAAAAATAATGCGATCGCTCTAGAAGTTCTAGCGCATGAGCAAGCACATGTAAGTCAGAAGCACAGCTGGGACATTCTTTTTATAGAGATTTTACAGGTAGTCTTTTGGTTTAATCCGCTATTTATTTTAATCAAAAATAGCATTCGGCTTAACCACGAATTTCTCGCTGATAAGACCGCATTAAAAGAAGAAGCTGATATTAAAAATTACACAAATCTTTTATTTACCTATTCGGGTGGTAGTCATCAAACCGCGTTATCAAGCCCGATTAATTATTCATTAACTAAAAAACGAATCATTATGTTATCAAAAACCCGCTCAGTCAAAAAACTGACCGCCCGTCTCGCACTATTTGTGCCCGTTTTCACACTCTGCGTGTATTTCTTTAATCAGGAAATTGTGGCGAAGCCAGTTTCAGACGAGGGAATCCAGCCAAACGAAACATCAGTAGTTGCTGAGCAAAAAAATGAACCAACAGCTTCACCTATTCAAACTTGGAAAAACCAAGAACTTATGACTTTAACTATACGTGTTGAAGATGAATTGGTATGGGTAAATGGGGTATCTACTTCCATAGAAAATTTCGTTAAAACTATAAACGAGGTCACAAAAGACTGGACGAATTCTGACATGATGAACTATTCTACCCGTTTACAAGCTAAAAACGGAGTTGATAACGTTATAAGTGCGCTTTCAAAAGAATTCAAAAAAACCAAGCTTTATAAAACCAATCCTACACGGGAGTTGATCCCGCCTCCACCACCGCCAGCTCCGGCTGTGCCTCAGGGTCAACTTCCACCGCCACCGCCACCGCCAACACCAGCAGATCCCGCAGCATTTGCTAATGACAAATACAATTTATTAAATATAAAATTATCAAATACAGAAGCTATAGAAATAGAAGGTCAAAAAACAACGATTTCTAAAGCAAAAGATTTTATTAAAAGTAACTTCAAAGACTGGACTCAGGACACGAATGAGAAACCACGCGGTGTACTATTTCATTTACCAGAGGGTGTTTCTGAAAGTCAGGCACACAAAGTATTTAAAAAGATACAAGATTTTAAAATCAATAGAATTACTTTTAAAAAGGAAACGCCAGCGCCACCTGCTCCTCCTAAAATTGGTGAACTTCCTCAAGCTTCAGGACCTACAGCTATGATTAATACGCTAAAAGAAAACAACGGAACCGCTTACTACAACGGTAAAAAGGTTTCTTATGAAACAGCGCTTTCTGTTATGAAACAGAAGAAAAATTTACAAATACTTCTCAATGAAAATAAAGGGAAAGGAACTCCTGATCTTATCATAAAAGACAATTAGATAAAAAAAGGCTCAAATAAGCTTAAAGCTTATTTGAGCCTTTTTTTATCTTAATTCTACTTAATTGAAACATTTTCTGAAAACACTATTAAATCATCATCTCCACTTCCTGTAAGTCGGCGTACAAAAACTTCTATATAATTACCCGCATCTAGATTCACTACACTAGATAAAGCCACATTTTGTATTTGAGAATTGCTATCTATATAAACTACCGCATTGGATTCTGTAATTACCCCTCCATTTTTAGCGAAAACAAATGCATAATAATCTCCTGCAGCATTGTTCACCCGTACAGATAATGATGCGGTTAATTGAAAATTACGACCTTTTCTTCCGGTATACGTAAGACGATTATTACCTCCACTAGCTGTAAACCTAAAAAGATTCTGAGCCGAAAAACCATTATTTGTAGCATCATCATATTCGACTTCTACTGCTGTATTGTTATCAATTTTTTTAACGAACCCAGTGGTTAAACCACTAGTAGAATAAAAATTTGCAGATGCATTGCCGTCTGTTTCAACAGGAATACCCTCACAATTCACATCCCATTGCTTTGAAAAATTATACCCCGAGAAAGTATTAGCTGCGGTATAACCATTTACCAATCTTCCATCACCTACAAAACTTAAGCCACTCAGTAAAGCTGAATTAGTCACGGTAGGATTTGCATTTACATTTAAACCAGTTTCCCCCGTGTCTGCTACCACACGACCATTTGCCATTTGCAAATTACTGAATGTTCCGGTCAAGGTCATAAATGTTCCTTGATTAGTAGCTGTCCAGAACGTATTGTTCATAAAAAAAGAACCAATATTAGACACTGCAAAACCGGTCGTATTATTTACATACTGTGAAATACTAAAAAAAACCAGGTCTAATCCGGTTAGTCTACCTAAGGAGGAAGCGTTGCTAAAAATAACATTGTTAGCAACGAGCGTACCTCCAGTTAAATTAAAAATTTGTTTCTTATTTCCATTAATGGTAAGGTTTCTTATACTGCCACCTCCAGATCCGGTAAATAAGGAGCCAGAGGTATTGTTTACAAATATATCGCTCCCTGTGTCTACCCCTTCGACATATGCTCCATTTAGATTTATAGGAAAATTTACAGTTACATTTCCGTTAATCTCATATAGGAAATTAGTTTTTAATAAATATTGAGATCCTCCACCTAATGTAAGTTCGTCAGAAAGATCTGCAATTGTTTTTACTAGTTTGTAATTATCTCTTTTGACGGCACCTTCAAGCTCTACCCAGACGCTCCCATCATTATAATAATAGCTGTTTGTTACAGAGTTAAAAATAGTAAGTCCTTTCGTGGGGCTACTAATAGCGTTCATTTGAGCAGTGGTCATTCTAGGAAACAGAACACCTTGTGTTGTAGATGTAACATCTAGTATACTTGCAGGATCTGGTGAAGTTGTACCAATACCTATTTGAGCAGCTAGTAAACTTGGTAAAAAAAGTATAAAAAATAGGTAATTTTTAAGCATAATAGTAGGGATTTGGATATTCATAGACCTTCAAAAGTACTCAACTAAAACGATAAAATACGTTTTTTATCGATCATATACACAAATAAAGAAGCAACTCATATATTTTACAAGTTATAAGCTACAATCTCAGCACATGTAATCTTTGTTGCATACTATATATTAATGTTTTACGTTTAGGATAATTCATCAATCATCACATTATGCTTAAAAAATTCTTCATCCTTTGTTCTGGTGCTGATCACGTCTTGCTAGATACTTGTGCTCCCGGAGAGCAAAATAAATATGCTGGTATAGGAGCTACGGTTTTCTTTACTGCTTTAATGGCATTTGTAGCATCGGGCTATGCGCTTTATACTGTATTTGATTCAATACCCATTGCTGTAGGTTTTGGTTTTATCTGGGGCCTTTTAATATTTAATTTAGATCGCTTTATTGTTTCAACAATAAAAAAACGCGAGAGCATTTTAGACGAATTTTTGCAGGCATTGCCCCGATTAATTCTAGCATTAATTATTGCAATTGTAATCTCAAAACCTCTTGAATTAAAAATATTTGAGAAAGAAATTGATCGCGTTCTACTTGAACAAAAAAATGATCTAACCCTTGCAAATCAAATTCAAATTGGAGAACAGTTTATTCCGGCAGTTACGCTCTTAGATAATCAAATAAAAGAACTTAAAAATCAAATTGTAGCGAAGGAACAAGAAGTAAATGATCTTTACACAACTTATATAACAGAAGCTGAAGGTACAGCAGGTACAAACCGATTAGGGAAAGGACCTGTTTACAAGGAAAAAAGAGATAAACACGATGCTGCTTTAGCAGATTTAAAATTGTTGAAAGAATCAAATGCAGACAAGATTTCGGCCATAGAAATTGAAAAAAACGATCTTGTTGCAACCTATGAAACACGTGTTGCAGAAACACAGCCTATAATAGACAATTTTGATGGCCTTATGGCACGCATCGAAGCTTTGAATGAATTACCATGGATCCCTTCATTTTTCATTTTTCTACTTTTTCTAGCTATTGAAACAACTCCTATTTTTGCTAAGCTTATTTCTCCAAGAGGCGAATATGATTTGAGACTGGCCGATTCAGAGGGCGAACTAACCTCATGGGTAACCCAAAAAGCAAATCAGCGTAAGAATTTAATTGATGCAGATAATGTGGTAAATGATAAGGTTTATGGCGATCTGGCTCAAGAAGACGAACTCTACAACTACAAAAAGAAAATGGCACGAGATCTTATGCAAAAACAGCAGGATGCCTTCTATAAAAAACAAAGTAAATTACTCTAATTAATTGCTACTTATTCAATTTCCCTTCTCCTAGAGAAGGGAAATTCCAGCTTTAAAATTTCCTGTCGGGATTGTAGACACTGAGATCTAGAGAAGGTTTTTGGGCATCAATAATTTCAGAAACTAAAAGCCCGGTAGCTGGTCCCAGACTCCATCCCATCATCGCGTGACCAGTTGCAAGTGTAAGGTTTTTCCATTTTGAAGTTTTACCTATATAGGGCAATCCGTCTGGCGTTACAGGTCTCAAACCACACTGCGCTTCTGCTTTTTCTTGCTTAGTTATCAAAACATTTTTAAAATATTTAGGCACTGCTTCTGCAAGGGCTTCAACGCGGGTTTTATTGATCTTATGATTGATACCAGCGATTTCCATAGTACCTGCAAAACGTGTAAAGCCGTTCATAGGAGTAACTGCAACTTTAGCCTCACATAAAATCGATGGTAATGTGATCCCATTTTCTACTGTTGAATTAATGCGATATCCTTTACCGGCTTGCATCAAAATATTCAGATTTAGTTTCTTGTTTAAAAAACCCGCCCAGGCGCCGGTTGCGAGCACCACCTCATCTGCTTTTACACTTTTCCCGTTAAGCGTTTTGACGATATTTATTTTATTTTCACTCAGTTCAAAATCAATTACCTGCTCATTCTTTAAAAAAGTAACTCCTTTCTTTTCAAGCAAACTTTTTAACTCTGTCATAAATTCGCCGGGTGTAGTATGTTGATCACACTCGTAAAATACGGCACCTTTTATATTAAGCGTTGCATTTGGCATTTTTTGCTGTACTTCTTCCGCAGAAAGCAATCTTGCCGGTAAACCTTCCCGAGTTGCTAATTCTAAAATATGAGCTTCCTTTTCTAGCATATAATCTGTTTGACACAGCATCAACAAGCCTTTTTTCTCTAATTGAAATGAAAAATTTTCTACCTGTTTTATGTCTGAATACAAATCTGTCGACAGCAAATTAATATCGCGAATCGCAGGTATCGCTTTGTTTACATTAACTGCTGAGCACGACTTATTAAACGCTACAGACCATTTTAGAAATTCAGGATCTAAACGCGGCTTGATATACAACGGACTTTTACTGCTAAACATCCATTTTATACCTTGCTTCATCACACCCGGTGCTGCAAGTGGAATAATATGACTAGGTGTCAAATATCCAGCATTCACGTAAGATGCTCCACCTTCCATGTTATCTTGATCAATAACAGTAACCTCGTGACCTGCTCTCTGTAAATAATACGCACAAGAAAGTCCAATAATTCCCCCACCAACAATCACACATTTTTTACTCATATTAATTGATTTTTGAGTTTAAATTACCTGGAACCCCAACGCATAGGGATCTTCGGTATCTATAGTCAATGTATTTTGCCCGTAAATACGCGCCCATCTTTTTATACTGGGAATTATTGCTGGAAAAGTACCTAAAGTAATTACTGTCTCTACCCTCCCTATAAATTTTGAACCTATTATACTTTCGTGAACATAATCGGTTTGCGGTTGTAAGAGACCGCGCGCATGAAGTTGTGCCATACGTGCTGAAGTTCCCGTACCACAAGGTGATCGGTCTATTGCTTTGTCTCCATAAAAAACTGCATTTCTACCCGATGAGGCAGGATCTATAGGAGTTCCTGTCCATAATATATGACTCACATCTCGTATGGTTGTATTTTCAGGATGTATAAAATGATCAGGATATTTAAGATTTATTCGCTGGCGCAACTCCTGACTTAATTGAATAATTTTTGAAGCTGAAAAATCCTGAATTCCGCTAAAATTTTTCTGTGGATCAACAATCGCGTAGTAATTTCCACCATACGCAACATCAAATTTTAGTTCGCCTAACACAGGACAAATAATTGTCAAATCTCGAGCTGCCAGATAACTTTTTACATTGGTTAGCTTTACCCAATCTACCTTATCTGCAGTCTGTTGATATTCAATTTCTACGAGTCCTGCAGGGGCTTCCATTCGTATTTTTCCCGGGATTTTGGGTGTAATCAATCCCTTCTCAATGGCAATTGTTATGGTGCCTATTGTACCGTGACCACACATAGGTAAACATCCGCTGGTTTCAATAAATAAAATGGCAAAGTCATTTTTAGAATCATGAGGCGGAAACAAAATACTACCGCTCATCATGTCATGACCGCGAGGCTCAAACATCAACCCTTTACGAATCCAATCATACTCTTTTAAAAAGTGTAGCCTTTTTTCGCTTATGGTCTCGCCTATTAAAGAAGGACCTCCTGATCTTACCACCCGCACGGGATTACCACAGGTATGTGCATCTATACATTCAAATGTATGTATGGCCATTGACAGTCAATTTAAATGATTGTTTGAAAAGTGTATTAATCTGCTCAATGAGCAGACATATCTACTCTTTGCAAGTATTTCGAATAAGTCTGTTTAACTTTTTATGGTCTTATCGATGTACGCATCAACCTGCTCTTCAAGAATAGGCAGTGTTACGGTACCAGCACCTAAAATCACCTCGTGGAAATCCCGAATGTTGAACTTTTCTCCTAATTCTTTTTTAGTGCGCTCTCGCAATTCGCGTATTTTAAGTTCGCCTATTTTATAACTTAACGCTTGCCCCGGCCAGCCAATGTAACGATCTGTTTCGGTATTAATCTCATGAATAGAAAGTGCTGTGTTTTGTGACATATAATCTACCACCTCTTGTCGTGACCAGCCCATTGCATGTATACCGGTATCAACTACGAGTCGGCAAGCCCGCCACATCTCATAAGTAAGCTGACCAAATTTCTCATACGGAGTTCTGTAAATCCCCATCTCATCTGCTAAAAATTCAGCGTATAAACCCCACCCTTCTCCGTATGCAGAGAGGTATAAGTTTTTTCTAAACTGCGGAATGCTATCACCTAATTCCTGATTAAGTGCTCCTTGCAAATGATGACCTGGCACGGCCTCATGTGCAGTTAGTGCTGGTAATGTATAAAGAGTTCTACTATCAAGTTTATAGGTGTTTACCAAATAATGACCTGCCTGAGTACCGTTAATAGAGCTTCCGCTATAACGGCCGGTTGTATATTTTGGAGCAATAGCATCGGGCACTTTGATCACTCCGTACGGTTGACGAGGAAGTTTTTTAAAATAAGTCGGCAACTCATTATCAATACGTTTCGCAATATCACGGGCGTGCATTAAAAGCGCATCTCCGGTAGTTACATAAAATTGCTTATCGGTACGTAAAAACTGAAGAAATTCTGCAAATGAGCCTGTAAAACCAACTTCCTTAATTATTTCCTTCATTTGCGTTTTTATACGCGCCACTTCTTGAAGCCCCAACTCGTGAATAGATTTTGCTGTGTATGCTTTTGACGTGGTGTAAAAATTTATTCGATTTTGATAGAAATCTGCTCCACCGGGTTGTGCTGAAACTCCAATCTTCTCACGGCTAATAGGAAGATATTCAGTTTCAAAAAAGGTTTTAATTTTTTTAAAACTTGGTATTACATCATTACTAATTACTTGCTCAGCAGCTATTAATAAAGAGTCCTTTCGCTTTTGCGAAAAACTATCTGGTAAATTTAGAAAAGGCGAATAAAAATAACTTTCTAACGGATTATCTACAATATGCGTGTCGTATGAAGCCTCGTATCCTTTAAAAATTATTAGAGGCTGAACGATGCCTTGCTCCAGACCTTTTCGCATTAGTTTAAACTGACTATCGGTAAAATATGGGATAGCTTTTAACCGATCTAGATATTCTTTTGCCTGCTTATAACTACGTATAGGACGTACTTGATAATTAAGATCTAAATGAAAACCCTGATCTGCTTGCAACGGATTAAGATACATTTTATAGCTGTATTCATCAATCTGATCTTGTAATACAAAACGCAGTAATTTAAAGGAAATCGTCTCCCCTTTACTTAAGTCTGAAACCGTAATTTTATCGAGCTTGCTAAGTAAGCCTGTTGCAAAATCAGCACGTTCTTTTGGTAATTGTTCATCGTTCCTTCCTAATGGGAATTCGTTTCTATCGAAATCACGATGCTGCTGATACTCACTAATTATACTATCTAAAGAAATAGCTTGCTGCGCCCTTGAAGTTGCAAAACTTAAAACAAGAATAGCAAGTACAATGTATTGTTTCATAGGCTTATGGGTTTTAAAAAGTAATTTCTCAATAGATTTATCCAGAGCTTTTCAAAGACTCTGGCAGGCTCAGTCTCACCTATAAAATTTATGCTTTAGTATAAAATCCATTTACTTTGCGTAAAATTCCTAATGGGTTATCATCTTGTAAGGCTGCTGGTAAAATCTCTTGTGGCCAATCTTGATAAGAAACAGGACGCACCCATCGATAGATAGCGTCATTACCTACAGAGGTAAATTTAGAATCTGAAGAAGCAGGAAAAGGGCCACCATGATGCATTGCGGGGCATACCTCAACACCCGTGGGAACGCCGTTAAAAAGTATTCTTCCTACTCGGGAGCGTAACGCATCAATAACTTTACTGTATTTGGCAACCTCAGAACTATCACCTATCAAGGAACCTGTTAACTGCCCTTCTAATTGATTTAAGACTTCTACTAACTGGGTTTGTGAATCACAAGCAACCAGCATCGAAAAAGGTCCAAAAACCTCAGTATGCAAATCTTTATTTTCTAAAAAAGCCTCTCCACTTACTTTTACAAGTGTAGGCTTCCCATCGTTTGCACCATTTGTAGCCAGTTTTACTGCGAGAACTTCGGTTTCTGAAGCATCAAGCATATTTTGTTTACCGGTCTCGTAAGCCGAATGAATATTAGGATGTAGCATACAGCTTGCTATCTGCTCGTCTATATACGAAGCTAAATGCTTCCCAAAGTTATCTAACTCAGTACTTGCAATACCCAGAATAAGTCCGGGATTTGTACAAAACTGACCTGCTCCCATATTGATACTCGCTGCATATTTTTGAGCCCAGGATTCTCCTCTTGCTTTTAGTGCTTCAGGTAAGAGAACTACTGGATTAATACTTCCCATTTCTGCATAAACCGAAATAGGTTCTTCTCGGTTTGCAGCAATTTTGCACAATGCTTTACCTGCTTTTATACTTCCTGTAAAACCAACACCTTTAATTGCCGCGTGTTTTACAAGTTGTTCGCCTACAGTTATTCCTTTACTATTTAAATTAGAAAACACTCCCTCCGGCATTCCGGTTTTTTGAGCTGCCTTAATAATCGCCAAAGCAACTAACTCACCTGTAGCAGCGTGCATAGGATGGCTTTTTACAATTACCGGGCAACCCGCTGCAAGTGCACTTGCCGTATCACCTCCTGCTGTTGAAAATGCAAACGGAAAATTACTCGCACCAAAAACAGCAACGGGACCTATCGCAATCTGCATTTTACGTAAATCGGGTTTAGGTGCAGGTGTACGTTTAGGATCTGCTAAATCTAATGTTGCCTGTACCCAGTCACCTTGTTCTAAAAGCGATGCAAACGCATTTAATTGGCCTATTGTGCGACCACGCTCTCCCATTGCTCTACCTTCTGGAAGACCAGATTCTGTAGTGTATGCGTTGATAAGTTGTTGACCCAAGTCTTCAATCTCTAGGGCTATTTGACGTAAAAAAAGAGCACGTTCGGCATCGGTTTTATTTTTATAAACTTCAAAAGCTTCAGCAGCTAATGTAGCAGCAGCATCAACTTCGGCTTCGGTAGCTTCAGTAAATACCCACTCGTTTTCAGTATTTAATTTTGGGTTTATCGTAGTATATGTCACGTTACCTTCCGCAGAAATTTTACTCCCTATATAATTTTTACCTGTGATCATTGTGTTCAATTTCTTTTAGCTCTATTTTTTTGTTTAATCAAGTATTTGATTAAAATCTTATAATTCAATTCTATATAATTCGTGTAGATGAATTTTATGGGCCATATACCTGTGCTTTTAGTTAAGAACCTCTCGGGTTATTAATAGCTGATCATAAAATTATGTCATTCACTTCAAATTCATTTGTTTACCAATTTAGGTTACGCAATTGTTATATAGAAGCACTTGTACTTAAATTTTTGTAATCTGGCAATTTAGGCCGGCTCGCTAACCCAAGACTAATAATTTTAAGTACTTCTTCACGACGTGCTCCAGACAAAGGAAGACGCGGTGCACGCACGTGTTCAGAACCTATATTTGTATGCACTTCAGCAAGTTTAATATTTTGTACGAGTTGGGCATCTATATCTAATTCTAAAAGCGGTAAAAACCATCGGTAAATCTCTAAAGCTTCTGCAATACGTCCTGCTTTTTGCAATTCATAAATAGCAACCGTCTCTGCCGGAAATGCACAAACCAAGCCGGCAACCCAGCCATCTGCTCCCATCAATAAACTCTCGAGAGCCAGTGTATCTACACCGGTCATAATTTTTAAACGATCACCAAAACGATTTTTAATTCGCGTTACATTAGAAATATCGCGGGTAGACTCTTTAACAGCAACAATATTTGCTTCTTGTAGTAAGTCTTCAAACATATCAAGTGTTACTTCTATCTTGTAATCTATAGGATTATTATAAACCATTATAGGCAAGCTAGTACTTTGCGCAACTGCTTTAAAATAAGCCACAGTTTCTGCATCATTTGCTTTGTAGCGCATAGGAGGCAACATCATTAAACCATTTGCACCATCTTTTTTTGCCT
The DNA here is from genome assembly GCF_004104375.1 of Leeuwenhoekiella aequorea. Taxonomy (GTDB): domain Bacteria; phylum Bacteroidota; class Bacteroidia; order Flavobacteriales; family Flavobacteriaceae; genus Leeuwenhoekiella; species Leeuwenhoekiella aequorea. The sequence goes on along the minus strand of NZ_QOVM01000005.1, from coordinate 109,879 downwards.
GAGCTGCTGCTGCAATTGCTCCTTTTGTAGTTTGCTCGGCAATATTCATCATCACAGGTACTCTGTCAGCTACGATCTCTACAGTTTTGCGTGTTAAGATGCTCTTTTCTTCATCTGTTAATGTACTTGCTTCACCAAGCGTACCACCTAGAACAATACCGTGCACACCGGCGTCAAGTTGTGCTTTAATATTAATCTCAAATAAATCAAGATCTAATTTATCGTCTGCTGTAAACTTTGTGGTTACTGCCGGCATCACGCCTTCCCAATTAATTTGCATAGTTTCTGATGTTTGTTACTTAAACAAAAGTAACAGCCTTTCTAAGAATTGATTTTGTAGTTTTTAGCCAGAAGTTTGCATATATTAACCTAATTACTCATTTTGAACAGAATTTCACGTCAAATATTACGAATTGAAAGTTTTACCTTTTAAAATACCTAAATCGGATAATAACGCGCTCATCTTTCAAGAAGATCGTGAACCCTCGTTTTACGATCAATTACATCAACATCCCGAAATACAGATAAGTTATATTGTTTCTGGCAGTGGTAAACTGCTTGTAGGCGATACTATATCTCGCTTTAACAGGGGTGATATTTTAGTTTTCGGCGGAAACTTACCTCACGTATTTAGAAGCGATGCACATACTGAGCACCTTTCTCATATGCTTACTGTATTTTTTAACCGGGAAGGTTTCGGCACTTCGTTTTTTGAAACTGAAGAATTAAAAGATTTTAATTCTTTCTTTAAAAAGGCTGCCTCAGGGTTTAGAGTTTTAGATATAAACGATCGATTACTGAAAGAGTTTCTAATCTTAAAGAATACTGCTCACCTCAAACGTTTTATGAGTTTTATGCGTTTGCTTTACCATTTAAATAATGCTAAAAAAGAACTCCTTTCTAATTTTACCAAAAACTCCAACTATACAGATACCGAAGGGCAGCGTATGAGCAGCGTATTTGATTATTGCTTAACTTATTTTAGAGAACGCATTAGCCTTTCAGAAATTTCTGAGATCGCCGCAATGAGTCCAACTGCTTTTTGTAGGTTTTTTAAAGAGCGAACTAATAAAACCTTCAATCAGTTTTTGCTCGAGTTGCGTATAGAACACGCTTGTCAAATGCTACGCACTACTAGAGATCTAGAGGCTATTGCAACTATCGCTTACAGTTGTGGTTTTAATTCGGTTTCTAATTTTAATCGTTATTTCAAAAAACAAAAAGGTATAAGTCCGCGAGCCTATAAAAAACGTGTTGCCTAATTGGAATACTTTTTGATCCTGATTTTTAAACTTCTACCATGAACTACTTATTTCTTGTTGCTTTCATCTTTACGAGCTATTGTGCTCAAGCTCAAAATTTTTCAGGAAACTACAATCAAATTATTAATATTGATGATGGTGGAGTAATCGTTTATGAGTTAACACTCAATCCTTCCGGTAGATTTGAATTTCATTTTTACCGCAAACTTATTTGTAAAATTTGCAAGGAAGAAAACCAGTATGGTAAAGGAACGTGGCGACAAGAAGGTAAGTATATCTTTTTTACTACCGAATCTACAGACTTAAATGAAAACTACACTCTTGATTTTACCAACTCCAAAGCGCGTTTTCATAAAAGTGAAACCAATTTACTTTTTACAGAATCTAATATTTATTGGATTGAAAAGAAGCAGTTAGCTAAACTCTAATCCTAGCAGCTAATTAGGTATTAACAGCTATCGGTTTTAATATTCTATTTATTTACAAGCTACTTAGTAAACCACCGTCTATAGGAATTTGCGTTCCTGTGATATAAGAAGCCTGTTCTGAAGCTAAAAAGGAAACTAAAAAGCCATATTCCTCCGGTTTACCGATACGGCGTACCGGTACTTTTGCTTCCATTTGCTTTAAGACTTCCTCTTCTGAAACACCTTGTTCCTGAGCTTTTTGTGCATTGAGCGATGTGATACGTTCGGTATCAAAATATCCGGTAAGAATACTGTTTACTGTGATTTGGTCTTGACCTACTTCCGAAGCGAGACTTTTTGCCCAAGTAACAACTGCAGCTCGTATGCTATTAGACAAAACTAAATACGATAAAGGCTCTTTTACAGATACCGAAGCTACATTAATCACACGACCCCATTGCGCGTTGCGCATTCCGTTTAAAGCTAATTCTGTAGTTAAAACAACGGTTTTGAATAACAAATCAAAAGCCTGCTGATAATCTGAGACCTCTTTATCTAGTGCAGTTCCCGAGGCAGGACCTTGTGTATTATTTACCAGAATATCTATGTGATTATTCTCAAAGTATTTTGCGATATTTTTTTTATACGATTCAAAGTCTGTAAAATCTACGACTAAAATCTGGTGATTTTGACCTTTAATTGATGGCAATAGTTCCTTTACCATTTCTAGCTTTTCTTTAGATCTAGACATCAGTGTTACATTAGCACCACTCGCTGCTAATTGTAATGCAATGGCTTTTCCTATTCCGGAAGTACTCCCACCTACTAGTGCATTTTTACCGCTTAAATCTATAATCATGATCTGGTCGTTTTAATTGCTTATCTACTTATCAAAATTTCTAGAATAAATTTTAATCCTTATCTGTATTCTTCTCGGGTAGGACTAAATACATCCATAAGTTTACAAGGAGTAAGGGCCTTACCGCTATGCTTTAAATGTGGAGCAATCACTACGATATCTCCAGGATAATACACCTTTGTTTCTCCGTTTAAAGTAAATTCAAATTCACCCTCTATAACATGCATTATTTGTTCATTCATATGACTATGCTCAGGAACCTCAGCACCTTCCTGTACATCCCAAAAAGCCAACGATGTGTTTCGTGTATGAACCAATTTACCGTTATATCCCGGCATTATTTCTTTTGATGCGATTTCAGATAATTTGTAGTGCATAATTGTATGTATTTATTTTAAGTGCTCACAATTTTAATTTCCCCATATTCTAGACCAGAGACCCGTTAAGACTTCTTTCATAGCCTCCGGATCGCGCTCTGCTTCTTTTATTTTGAGTGCTCCATTTGAGTTTGAAATCAATTTATAGCTGAATACAAACTTTAAATCTTTTGCTTTCAGATCATAAGTTCCAAAACGTAAATCATTAAAGTAAAAATCTCTATTTCTCACTTCGATGGCATACCAGTTTTCGGCAATTTTTGCAAGACGTTTTACGGTTTTAGATGCTGCAAGTTCTCCAAGCAAATTGTGGTTTTTAGGTATTTCTCTAAAAGTTATGGGTTGTGTATCAAAAAAGGAATAATCTGCTAAGAGATACTTGTCTCCGGCATCAATATTAGCATACCATAATATGGTATTGAAAGCTGCAGGCCGTGTATCTAGTTCTGCATATTGTATATTTTTATCTGCTAAAGCCTGCTCAAACTTGCCAAAACTTATCCATTTTAATAGTAAGGTGAGAACCATATAAGACGTACTTACAATAAGACCGAGAAGGTTCCACTTTCTGCGTTTTTCTGATGTTTTAGGGAGCCGTAAAGCCAAGATTAAAAAAATTAGAAAAGGAACTGTATAAAGTGGATCTATCACAAAAATATTTTGATAAGCGAGTCGCAAATCAAATGGCCAAAACAACTGAGTTCCCCAAGTTGTGTGCGCATCGAGTAATGGATGCGTTACTAAACCCCAGAAAAACAACCAAGACCAATTTTGCCAGGTAGCAATTTCTTTTCTGTGAATTTTTGCTACAATCCACCCCAATATGGGTGCCATAAATAGACTAAAGACAATAGAATGACTAATTCCCCTATGAATCTCAATAGCTGTCAAGGGATCAAGAAATTCACCTACGATCGTATCTAGATCTGGAATCGTACCTGCAATTGCTCCATAAAGCATAGCTTTATTCCCCACTTTTTTCCCTAAAACCGCCTCACCCACTGCAGCTCCTAAAACAATTTGAGTTAATGAATCCATATTAAGCGTCTATAATATTCATCTTCCGAAGGAGAAAGGAAGCATTCATATTTTGACAAATACCCTTCTTAAATGTATAATCAAAGAATAGTTCGTCATCTTTAATCTGCGCATCAAAGTAATAGTTTTTTACCTGATCCAGATCATCTGCTGCCTCGCAAAGACTGAGATCATGAGTTGCAATTATACCTGTAGAATGCGAACCTACAAGCTTTTCGATAAATTTACGGGAGCCTATAGCTTTATCGGTGCTATTTGTTCCTTTTAAAATTTCATCTAGAATGATAAAGTAGGTATCGCTTTTAATTGCATTTACTATGAATTGAAGCCTCTTTAATTCTGAAAAGAAATAGGATTCATCATCGGTAAGTGAATCGCTGGTACGCATACTTGTTATCAATTTTATGGGAGTATATGTCACAGAATCCGCACATATTGGAAGTCCCACATTGCTCATTACAATACTTAGAGATACGGTGCGTAGAAAGGTGCTCTTACCTGCCATATTAGCTCCTGTGATGATAAAGAATTGCTTATTATCAATTTCAAAATCATTTGTAACAGCTTTTTTAGGGTCTAATAGCGGATGTGCTAAACCAGTTGTTTTAAAAGTCGTCCTCGTATTTGTAATTTTTGCATATGTATATTGTGGATGATTGAAACTAAAATTTCCCAGACTGTTTTGAGAGTCAAAGAAGGCAATTACATCAAACCATTCTTCTACCTTATCTGCATTTGTTTTTATCCATTGTTCTATCTTATAAACTTGTCTTAGATCTGATAAAAAAAACGCATTCATAAAAGTTCCTACCAGTAAATTAGAACGCTGATCTAATGTTCCCAGCATTTTTGAAAACTGCTTAATAACTCCAGATGCATTAGCTTTCTCAGATTTAATCTTCTGCTGTTGCGCTTTTAGGTATTCTGATTTAAACTCGTGCTTTTCTAAAAGAAGCATCAATTTATAATACTGCTCAAATGTAGATTGTGCTTTGCCCGAATTATCCCATAAGCTGTTTACTTTTTTTACATAAATACCGGTGATAATAAGACCTATAAAAAACCATCCTATCAATACACTTTCTGGTATAAAATCGAAATAAATTAAAATAAATAATACCAGAGATACAGCCGAAAAAAGGTTAGGCAACCATTTCATCATACATGGTGCAAAGCCAGTATAATTTTTCAACCACCTGATAATTGATTCTGAAGATGTAGTAGTTTTTACCAGAGCTGCAGTGGCCAGATAATTTTGGCGCCACTCTAGATTATCTGCAAGTTCGCGTATGGCCTCTTGTTTTTGCTCTATATTAGATATACTATTTGCAGTAAGTAGTTCTACCAACTTCCGTTCGCCACTTTTTAAGCCGCTTCTATTGATATATTGATAAAAAGAGCCCCGACCAAATAAATCAATATCAAGACTAAATGGATGTAGTGGATTGTTATGATTTCCCCCATCTGGGAGATCGTGAAATTGCCTATCTAAAACCTTCATTTCGGTTTCATTAATCTGAATTAATTGCTGAAAAAAGTCACGCTTATATTGAAGATTAGAGTGTCTTGAAACTAGAATTAGAAACAAGATTATCACTGCTATTACTATTCCAATTACTATTTGTGAATTAGACCAGAAAAAATAAACTGCAAATGCTGCTGCAAGAAATATTGCAAGCCTCAACATGCTGCTTTGAATTAATTTTGATTTTATTTTTTCTAATTGACCTGTATAGGTTTTTATGAGGTCTAAATATGATTCTTTAGGATTTTGCATAGGTTTGGAAGCTTGTACAAATCACAGCTTCAAGATTTTTATTATTTATTTTGCGTTCTGGCAGCTCGTTATTAATATCTATATAATCAAGATAACTAAGCTCCTAATCACCACTTTTTAATTCTTCTCTAAGTTTTTTCCTTAGACTGCTAATGATTAGCGTGTAGCTATCATCTATAAATTCTTTTAATTGTTTTGGGTTTAGTTCTCCATTCATTACAATTGTGTTCCAGTGCACTTTACTCATATGATATCCCGGAAAAATACTATCCGGGTAATCTGTACGTAATTGCAATGCTTTTTCTGGGTCACATTTTAAGTTAATCCGTGGTTGACCTTCTTCCCAACTGGCGAGACTACTTAAGGCAAACATCTTGCCCATTACCTTAAAGACAAGCGTATTCTCATCAAATGGAAATACCTCTGATGCGCCTTTTTTATTGATGCAATATTCGCGATAGCTTTCTACATCCATCCTCATTCAGCATATATTAAATAAAAGGATGATACATTACATAGTCTTCCATCAGGTAGCCATCACCAATATTTATATCCTCGCTATACGCGATATTAAAACCGTAATGCTCATAAAAACCTGTTGCTTTATTATATCGATTAACATTTAAAAAAACTCCAGAGCTTTTGTATCGTCGTGCTTCATCCAGAGCAAAATCCATAAGAAATCTCCCTGCTCCGGTACCGTGGTAGGCAGGTAATACATAAATCTTATGCACTTTTGTTAGATCTGTTTTTTGTAGGCGAGAAGTTCCTGTCTCGTGCTCTAAAGACAAGTAACCTATAGGCTCATCGTCTGCAGAAAGAATATAGAGTCTGCAGCCTTTCTCCTGCTGCTGTTTTAAAGAATCTATGCTATACATCAACTCAAGCATATAGCTTATTTGCGCCGGCTTTAAAATATCTTTAAATGTAATTGGCCATATAATATGAGCCAGTTTATTGAGGGTGGCAATACCTGCTTCATCAGCGAGTTGCACACTCCATTTTCTAGTATTCATTTTTTGATGCTATTTTAGGTTGCTCTACGGAATTCTGAAGCGCATTGTAGTCGAGCTTCCAGCCTATGGTTTGTACTAGGTTTTCCATTAGGGCAACAGTACTTAAAGCTTGCTTTGATGCCTCAGCAAAAAGTCCGCTTTGCGGTACTTTATCTACAATCTGCTTTTTTGCTTCTCTATTTATTTCAGTTAAATCTGTTGAAGTAAAAGGATTTGCCCAACCTTCCTTTTTATCATAGTACTTAAAATCTGTTTCTATACTTAATAATTCGGGTTGTGGAAAGTCTGTTAATATAATCGTCCTGTTTGCAATATCTGGATGCATTTTAATTTTGGTAAGATCAAAACCAATATATGCTTTAGCATCTATAAGCACGAGTGCTTTTTTACTTCCGAGAAAAAGATTTAACCACTTATCTTTTACATTTTGGTAATGATAGATTTCTGAAAAATCACCCTCAACTGTTATGAATTTACAGACGTTGCGTATCTTTTCTATCAAAACAACCGACTGTTGCTGGGCATCCTGCTTACGCTGACCTTTATTAAAGCGATTAAAAACGAAATAGGCGATTACACTTCCTAAAGCTAATCCAATGAATAAATATTCCATAAAAACAAAGATAAGGCTAGTTTGTAATTTAGCTTAGACGCATTTTCTTAAAACCTATTTAGACTATTTGAACGTCTTTAACCTCTAGTGAAATTATTCATTATTCCAGAGCATACAATACCGGTTTACTAGGTGCTGCGTCATTTTCAAAAGATGCTATCTGCAGGTTAAGCAAGTAGGAACCATCAGACACGGTGTGCGGCACAAAAATCATCTCTGTGATTGTTGCATCCATTCGCAATGTTCCATTTACATCCCAAAATGCCTTATGAGAAGCGAGTGCCCCGTCATCTTTTTCTCTATCTACACTAGGCAAGTCTAAAAGCAAGTGCTTAATCCCACATTCCCTAAGATAACCCATCGCCTCATCTAGAAGGTAAGGCCAGTTTGTATTTGACCATTTTCTGCTTTTTTTACTAGACGTATTGGGCAAGGTACGCAGCACTAAGGCTTGAGGTCGTTTGCTGCCAAGAGTTTTTGCCACTTGCATTTTTGTAAAAACAAGATCTTCTCCCTGAGCTTCTGGAATTAATGTGATCACTTCTGCACTAAACATAAATGTCTTTAAACTTTGATTAATGCTGTGAACATTTTCGGTTATGTGACCCACACATTCGGTATGCGTTCCATGTCCATGCGGGTTAAAATAAATATTATTAAAATTAACAACAGCTCCCTGCGCTACAGCAGCTATCCATTTACCTTCTTTTACAGGTTCTATTTTAGGAGCATCCAGATACCAGGCAACAGGATTTATAGCTCCGTTTACTAACGGAATGCTTATGTCTATGGGTTTTGAAAAATCTACCGCATATTCTCTATTATCAATTTCTACTTTTGCCCGCATATGTTCTGAATAAATAGTACTACTTATAAGTTTCCAATAAAGTTAGGAAAGGTTAATTAAAAACAAGTCACTTGCCAAACCATCGCTTAAAAATTTCCCTTTTTTAGTAACAAGTATACGCTCTCCATCAACAAATAATAAATGCGCTTCTATGTGTTTTTTTGCCTGCTCTACTGCATACTCCTTGTATTTTATTCCGAAGTTTATTTTGATGTGATCAAGAGAAATGCCCCAGATCGTACGCAAACCAGTCATTACATACTCGTTATATTTATCTGTGACTGATAATGATTCGCGCTCGATAGGTAATTTATTAGACTGAATTTCCTTTATATACTTTGGGTTGTTATTTATGTTCCAACTACGCACAGAACCATCATAACTGTGTGCCGAAGGTCCTATACCTAAATATGATTTCCCGGTCCAATAGGCCGTGTTGTTCTGAGAGAAATAACCTTGTCTTCCAAAATTTGAAAATTCATAATTCTCGAAACCTTCCAGCTGCATGCGATCGATTAAAATTTCAAAATGAGCTTGAGCTACAGCGTCATCTACTGGTTTGACAACTCCTTTTTCAATAAACTTATAAAGTGCAGTATTAGGCTCTACGGTAAGCGCATAGCTGGAGATGTGAGGAATAGCTAGAGCAATAGCTTGATCTAGATTTTTTTTCCAGCGGTCGTCACTCATTTCTGGCATACCATAAATGAGATCTATTGAAATATTATCAAAGTATTTTTTTGCAAGTTCAAGCGATTTTACGGCTTCAGTCGCGTTGTGTGCACGATTCATCAATTTTAAATCTTCTTCAAAAAAGGACTGCACACCTATGCTTAGTCGGTTGATTTTTGAATTAGCAAGGACCACTAGCTTCTCTTCGGTTAAATCATCTGGATTTGCCTCTAATGTAATTTCAGGATTGTTTCCTATATTAAAATTGGCGGCTATTGTTGTGAAGATTTGTTCTAGCTCTTCAGCATTTAATAAACTAGGAGTGCCCCCTCCAAAGTAAATGGTTTGTACGACTCCTGCAATTTCATCTTTTCTCAAAACGAGTTCTTTACAAAGAGCATCAACAAGATCCTTCTTTTTGCCTAATGAAGTAGAAAAATGAAAATCACAATAATGACACGCCTGTTTGCAAAAGGGAATATGAATATAGAGCCCTAACTGCTTAGACTCAGGAGTTGCATTACCAGTTTCTTTTACAAAAACTTTATCCATACATTAGTGTTAAAGACCTTTTGCCGGCTTAGCAGAAACCACACGTTTTTCATTTTGCTTTACAAAGGCATCCCACCCTGTGTAGCTTTTACCAACCTCAACTCGACCTGAATTAAAATGATGACAAACAGCTGCTGCGAGACCATCTGTACTATCCAGATTTTTGGGCAGTGTTTTAAGGCCTAGCAAACTCTGAAGCATTTTTGCTACTTGCTCTTTACTGGCATTTCCATTACCGGTAATTGCCATTTTAATCTTTTTAGGTAAATATTCGGTTACCGGTATTTGTCGTGACAATCCCGCAGCCATAGCAACTCCCTGAGCGCGTCCCAGCTTTAGCATAGATTGTACATTTTTTCCGAAAAACGGAGCTTCAAGAGCCATCTCATCAGGGTGATAAGTGTCTATTAATTCTATAGTACGTTCAAAAATAAGTTTGAGCTTAACGTAAGGATCATCATACTTTTTTAACATCAACTCGTTGAGTTGCATAAACTCCATTTTTTTATTTACCACGCGTATAAGACCAAACCCCATAATTGTGGTTCCCGGATCGATACCTAAAATGATTTTTTCTGATTTCAAACTTATTTTTTTACATCTTTGAAGCAAACACAAAGCTAAACATAATAAGCGTGATCCTTCTAGAAGCTTGCCTAATCCTCTATGTTATTCTTATAGCATTCTTCTGCTACGGATTTTTAATCCTCCCTACATATACGATTTCAGACCATAACATAGATAATAAACCTTTTACTGGGTTTACTATAGTAACCCCATTTAGAAATGAAGCTGAAAATCTGGAGCGACTTCTCAATTCTCTTTCTGCACTCGATTACCCGAAGTCTTTATACGAGATTCTATTAGTTAATGATGACTCGAGCGATCAATCACTACAGGTTATTCAAAAATTTATAGAGTGTCATTCTCTAAATTTAAAAGTAGTAGATAGTGTACGCTTTTCAGGATCACCCAAGAAAGATGCACTTACCAAAGGCATTTCCTTATCTGTTTTTGACTGGATTGTTACCACAGATGCAGATTGTAGCGTTCCTAAAAACTGGTTACATGCAATCGACTTTAAGGCTAAGCAACCATTAATAAAATTTATAGCGGGACCAGTAACATTATTTCCACAACAAGGATTTCTCAATGTGTTTCAGCAATTAGACTTTTTAAGTTTACAGGGAGCCACGATAGGTAGTTTTGGTCTCAACAAACCATTTATGTGCAATGGCGCGAATCTGGCTTTCTCGAAACACGAATTTTTAAAACTTAATGGTTATCAAAACACCAATCACATTGCGAGTGGAGATGATTTGTTTCTCCTTCAGAAATTTGCAGATAGCAGCGTAGACTCAGTTGTTTATATGAATAGTAAGGATGCCTTAGTTTACTCAAACGCACAAACTACATTTAGCCAACTCTCACAGCAACGTAAGCGCTGGGCATCAAAAGCATCGGCTTATACAAGTGTCTTTGCAATAGGCACTTCTCTTCTTGTATTAACAGGAAATATTGCCGGTATCGCAAGTCTGTTTTTTTTTAAAGACATTGGGTATTTAGTCCTAATAAAATTATTCATAGACTTTTGTCTAATCTATTTAACTGCAACTCTTTTTAGACAAACTAAATCCTTAAAATATTATTTGGTAGTGCTTTTTTTACATCCTTTTTTCACCGTCTATATTGCAGTTTGGAGTCAGTTTGGGAAATTTGAATGGAAGGGTAGATCCTTTAAGAAGTAAAAACTAATCTACTTTAACTAAAACAGGCATTTTAAATGCTGTCTTTACGGGGATACTGCGCTTATTAGCAGGTGTAATTCGAGGTAACGAGTCTAGACTATCCTTTAGCCAAAGTTCTAGTTCAGGAAGTTGCAGTGCAATTGTATCTGGAATTTCGACACGCTCTATCTTTAAATCCCCTAATTCACTTATACTAAGATACAGCCAGATTGTATCATTTAATTCGGTTTCTACAATAATAGGTTTATTTGAAAGCTGGCGTTGAAAATTAAGTGCTAACTGTGTTTTAAAGCATTGATATCGTAATTCTTGATTTTTAAGCGAATCACAAATGGCAAAAGAAGGGTATTCTTCTACCTCATTCATTTTAATTGTTTTGAGCTCTTCCTGCACTAATTCATCTGAAGAAACTTTCTGGGTTTCCAGATCTTTACAGCTTGTGAAGCACAAAACAAACGCTAAAAGAAGTCTTAATTTCACCATCATGTATTAACTGTGAAAATACAATTTTAGACCGAAATACCTAAGTTGCACCTAGTTAGTTTAAAATCGATATCCTACACTAAATTCGACACCTTCTGCTTTTGCGCCGTGAGCTTTTACAGTAACAGAAGCAAACACATCTTCAGAAAAATAGCGCTTTAGTCCCAGTCGATTATATAAACGATTCTCAAATTCATAAGGATAATAAATATAGTAGCCTAAGTGAGATACAAATGCTATTTTATTAAAGCGCAACTCGTGACCTACAAACAAACCTACACGTTTCCAATCTTCATCACCGTCTACTTCAAGTTCTGGAAAAGACGCTGCCTGCAACTTTATAAGCTCCTTGAAAAAATAAGCAAAAAACACATCTGTACCAGCCACTAAAGTACTCTTGTGATTAATACGTTTGTCTGCAAATGCCGAAACAACAAAAAACGGAAATCTACCTTGTCCTATAATGTCACTTTCATTGACACCTCCTCTAAGTACCAAGTTATAATGAACAGGTTCTGTATATTTTGTGCGTTCGCCCTCAGGGATGTATTCCGGAAACTCCTCGTGATCTAAATTGTAGTTTGCTCCAACATTAAAAGCAAACGTATTTGTACTGTTATTTGGCGCTCGTAAATTCGCATTACTATAATGAACCACGGTAAATCCCGCATTTACACCAAAACCTTTATATATATTCTGCTTATTATATTGAAGCGCTATATATGTCGAACTCAACAATTTTGTGCCGTATGCGTTATTTTGGTAATTGGTTTCGGCATCATAAGGCTTTCCAGCTAATGCCACACCTTGTCCTATTCTAAAATAGGCATTTCGGTTTAGGAAATAGAAATTAAAATGACCGTAAAGACTCAGATTTTCTCCCAGAAACTCATTATCCAAATCTTGGTAAATCATTGAAAAACCATAATCGGGATAATTATAGCGACGCTCCCATTCATTAAAACCATATGTTTTATGGTTGTAACTTAAAATCATTCCGGTAGGATGCCCAGTGATGAGGTGATTTATATCTGGATTGTGTTCTAGAATTGTTCCGTAGAAATAAGAAGCATCTAAAGTAATGGGTTTTTTCTCTCCTGTAAAATCAAGATCCTGAGCTTGAAGCCCTAAATTAAATATACATAAGCAACCCAATAAAATGTGTTTCATAAAGTGAAGTTAGTCTTCAAAAATAAGACGGCCGGTATAAAGTTCTTCTACCTCAACAACAGGTGGTCTGTTGACAGAAATAACATCTCCTGTACCAAAAATTCTTCCTTTAATACTGGCCTGCGGATTAACAATCATTTTATTTGCAGATGTTTGAGAGAATACAAAATTTTGAATTAGTAAATCTCTAGATTCTAATCTAGGACCTTCATTAGCAAAATTTGCGTTTAAATTTTGAGTGCTTCCGCTTAGGTAGAAAACACTTTTACCATTAGCGCGTATGACCATATTTGTAGACTCTAGCTCTAAATGAAAATTACCACTTTTTTGCGCAGGACCACCTTCAGAATCAAAAGATGTATCACTAAGTAATGTTAAAGAAGGAAACTCAAGAACTCCCTCTCCTATAATATCTTGACCAGACGCATTACGTATCTCCGTAAGGTTAGGAGTTGTTACATATACTATAAAATTCTCGTAATCTCGCACAAGATTACATCGCTTATTGTTTTTAAGTCTTAAAAGATCGCCATCAATCACTTCTATTTGTGCATCGCTAAGCATATTTTCTCCTGTTTTCAACACCACTTTTTGAACAGGACCTTGTTTTAAATAGACAATGACATCAGTTTCACTTCGTAATCGGGTAAATGCGGGTAACTCGTAAGTAACTTCTACAATATCACCTTGTGAATCAAAACAGTCACCTATATTATCTGAACCGCAGGAAACAAGTACTAAAACCAAGAGCCCAATGAAAAATCTCATAACTAAAACTTTTAAGATAAAATGTGTCTTTAATTTTATCGTGCGGCAAATTACGCTAAATGCAGTAGGTAGCCTAAATTTTATCAAATGTACAAGTGTACTAAAATCGTATCTCCCTAATTTATCAATCTCTTTTTTAGTAAAACCGATAAAAAATTACAATTTTGAGGCATCTTAAAATACGATTTTGAAAAAGTCATTTTACCTTATTCTTCTTATACTATTTTGCGTTTTAAATTTGGGTCAAGGAAGTTGGGGACTTACAGAAAGTAGTGAAGCCAGATATGCCGAGATAGGCAGAGAGATGGCAATAAGCAATAATTATCTTCATCCTTCTTTACTTAATATAGGGCATTATCACAAGCCACCTATTACCTATGCGATTACAGCCGTAGGGTATAAAATTTTTGGCTTTAATGAATATGGTGCTCGCTTCTTCCTAAGTGTAGCGCTCCTGTTTCAAATTATACTTATATACAAAATAGTATTGCTATGGTTTAAAGATGAAAAAGTAGCCATAACCTCAGCACTTATCTATTTTAGTTTTCCTATTGTTCTTATCGCCGCACGCAACCTCACCACAGATATTTATTTAAACACTTTTATAATTTGGAGTATATATTTCTGGCTTCAGTTTAAACTTAAGGAAAAGAAAATACGGCTTTATCTGTTTTACATAGTTTTAGGATTGGCATTTTTGACAAAAGGACCTGTAGCTTTCTTACCTGTTATGCTATTTGTAATCTGCTACAAAATCATTAATAAAGAAAAACCTGCCTTTTCAATACATTCCGTTCTGGGGCTAATTACCTTGGTTATCGTTTCGGGATCTTGGTTTGCGCTAATAATTTACCATAAACCAGAACTGTGGGATTACTTTGTTCAGGAACAGATTATAAATCGAAGTATAAATGCTGAAACTTTTCACAGAGCAAAACCTTTTTGGTTTTATGCACTTATTGCACCTGCACTAGCATTACCTTGGATTGTGCCTGTGGTTATTACTATTTGCAAAAAAAGGAAAACCTTACAAGTTGATAAACCTTCTAAAGTTGCAGGTTTTACAGCACTTTCAATATTAATTACATTCTCTTTATTTTCTTCAAAGCTGCTTTTATACATACTCCCTTTATATCCATTTCTGGCTATGTACTTCGGAAGCATTTTTATTAATCATTCCCGTACAGATAAAATAGAGTATTACTACGTATTCATAGTATCACTTTCTATCCTGTTAGTAGCTGTAATCGTTTTTCCTTTTATTCCTCTATTGGATTTCAGTTGGTTTTCTTCAATCAGTTTATTATTAAGTATTCTGGCATTTGGCTATTTTATGATTTATAGATTTAAAGCTAATCCTACTACACAATCTCTTTATTTAATCACAGGGACGCTCTGTTTTCTTGTGCTTATTTATACCGCTTTTAGTAGTCAAAATAGCTTTATTATTAATGCTCTAAAACCAGAATATACATTTATTAACAAGCAGCGCACTAATGAAGATTATAAAGTGCTCGTTTATGACAATTTACTTTCCTCTGCTCCTTTTTATCTTGGAGAACAAGTAATAACTATTTACGATTCTAATTTTGAAGCGCAACGAGACATACGATTTGAGACAACTCAAAAATGGAAAGAAAATTATTTGCCTATAAATGAATCAGGGCAGCTAGAACGTTTTAAGTCACTTATGAAGGACACAAACAACGTTTTACTTATAAAAAATAAAAAGAAACTGGCAGATAGTTTAACCTATCTTCTTAAAGATTTTAAATCTCAGAAATTTAAGAAGTGGACTGTTTATTATTAAATTAAGGTCTAATACCTATTCCAAATTCTACAGCTTCCGCTTTAGCACCGTGAGATTTTAAGGTGACAGCCCCAAATATCTTTGGAGTAAAATAACGCTTTAAACCGCCTCTAAAATAAACTCTTCCTTCAAAATCATAATCGTAATACGCATAATAACCTAGCTGAGTGACAAAAGCATTTTTATTAAGACGCAGCTCGTGACCTGCAAACACCCCTACGCGTTTCCAATCTTCATCTCCCTGCGTATTATATTGCTTCAACGCAATACTCTCATACTCAATTTGATCTTTCAAAAACGGACTCAAAAAAAGATCTGCTCCTAGTTGTAAAGTGCTTTTATGCGACACTCTTTTATCAATAAACGAGGAAACTATTAAAAAAGGTTGCTGTCCAAGGCCTATATAATCGCTCTCATTTACCCCACTTCGTAAAACAAGATTCCACTTAATAGGTTCAGAATACCTGCTTTTTACTTTTGGGATATATCCAGGAAACGCCTCTTCATCAGACAACTGATAGTTAAGACCTAGATTAAATGTAAACGAATTTGTACTGGCATTAGGAGATTTCACATTAGCATTAGAATAATGAATTAAAGAAATCCCGGTTTGCAATCCTATTTTATCTATGATGTTAGGCTGTTTGTAGTTCATCATAATATAAGTCGAACTTAACAATGTAGAGCCGTATGCATTATTCCTAAAATTCTTATCGATATCAAAAGGTTTTGTAGTGACTGCCACCCCTTGACCTACACGCAACATTAATTTTCTATTAAGTGCATAAAAATTAAAATGACCGTATAAACCGTAATTCTCTCCTAAAAATTCATTTTTTTGATCTTGAGCTATAAAAGAAAAACCGTAATCAGGATAATTGTAACGCGCTTCCCAGTCATTAAAACCATACGTTCTGCGGTTGTAGCTTAGAATAACACCGGTAGGATGTCCTGTAATTAAATGAGCTAGATCTTTATTGTGCTGTAAAATTGTACCGTAAAAAAAATTGGCATCTAAACTATAGGGTTTCTGTTCTATCTCTTGGCTAAATGCCGAAAAAGAACATACTAACAAAAACAGTAATTTATATTTCATTGAAAAATAGAATGTCGGCAAAAGTATGCATTTATTTAAGATTTGGAGTCACTTAAAAAAGTGCAGAAGCAATTGCATGTACATTATCACTTTTACCCATAGAATAGTAATGAAGTACAGGAGCGCCGCCATCCATAAGCTCTTTAGATTGTTGTATGGCCCATTCAATCCCTACTTGTCTCACCTCTGTATTTGACTTGCAATCGTCTACTGCATCTATCAAATCCTGCGGAAGATCAATTTTAAAAACCTGCGGTAATAATTGAAGGTGACGCTTAACAGCAATAGGTTTAATTCCAGGAATTATAGGGATATCTATACCTTCTGCCCGTACCAGATCTACAAATTCAAAATACTTTTTATTATCAAAAAACATCTGTGTAACAACATAATCTGCACCTGCTTCTACTTTTTGAATCAGTCGCTTCAAATCTGTTTTTAATGATGGAGCTTCTAGGTGTTTTTCTGGATAACCAGCAACACCTATACAAAAATTAGAACAGTCTGATGTTTCAACAACATTGTTTAAGTAACGCCCCTTATTCATTTCTGCAATCTGCTCTACAAGTCCTAGCGCATACTCGTGACCACCATCTGTAGCTTCAAAATATTGCTGCTCTTTCATTGCATCACCGCGTAAGGCCATAACATTATGAATTCCTAAGAAATGACAGTCTACCAGCAAATATTCGGTCTCCTCTTTTGTAAAGCCACCACACAATACATGCGGCACGGTATCTACATTATACTTATGTTTAATAGAAGCACAAATACCTAAAGTACCCGGACGCATACGCGTTACTTTCTTATCTAAAAGTCCATCTTTTTCTATATAAATATATTCTTCACGAGACGTAGTCACATCAATAAATGGAGGCTTAAACTCCATTAATGGATCGATGTTATTATAAAGCTCCTGGATACTTTTACCCTTACGAGGTGGAATTAATTCAAAAGAAAATAAGGTTTTTCCATTTGCTGCTTTAATGTGTTCTGTAATTTTCATGATATTCCCTAATTCGTTTTACAGAATTTCTCAGGTATTTTTAATTGAACAATTATTTTTTTTTTTGGGCGCTAGCCGTTGGGTCGGGCTTTCGCTCGTCGCTGTATTCGCTTCCGCTTCAACGAGCTCCGGCAAGAGCTCAATCCCTAGCGCATTCTAATCATCAGAAATATTAGGATTTAACCATTTTTCTGCCATTCTTACTTCAATATTTTTCCGCTCTGCAAAATCTTTAACCTGATCCATTTTAATTTTTCCTAAGCCAAAATAACGTGCTTCAGGATTTGCAAAATAATAACCACTCACCGAAGCTGCAGGCCACATAGCCAAACTTTCGGTAAGCTCTACGCCTATATTTTTATGAACATCTAGAACATCCCAAATCGTGAGTTTTTCTAAGTGATCTGGGCACGCAGGATATCCCGGGGCAGGCCGTATACCTTTGTATTGTTCCTTAATTAATTCGGCATTGCTCAACGCCTCCTCACTAGCATATCCCCAGTGTTTAGTACGTACTTCTTTATGTAGATATTCTGCAAAAGCCTCTGCAAAACGATCTGCCAGTGCTTTTACCATAATGCTGTTATAATCATCGTGCTCTGCTTCATATTTTGCAGCTAACTCTTGTGTTCCAAAACCAGCCGTTACACAAAAGCATCCCATATAGTCTTGCTTGCCGGTTTCTTTTGGAGCTATAAAATCTGAAAGTGCAATATTGGGTTTACCCGATGCTTTTTTGCTTTGTTGACGCAGGGTTCTAAAAATAAACTCGTGTTGCTCCCCGCTTAAATTTGATGTGACAATCTCAATATCATCATCATTTACAGTATTTGCTTTAAAAAGACCAAACACCGCTTTGGCAGTGAGCAATTTCTCGCTTAGAATTTTTTCTAATATCTTCTTGGCATCTGCAAAAAGTTCTTGTGCTTGTGCGCCCACCACTTCATCATCAAGAATTTCAGGGTATTTACCGTGCAGATCCCAACTTCTAAAAAATGGAGACCAGTCAATATAATCCACAAGCTTATTGAGATCAAATTCTTCTACTACCTGTATACCTAATTCATTGGGCGTATAAGCTTCAAAATTCTCCCAGTTAAGTTTCCATTTGTTAGCTCTGGCTTGCTCTATACTTAGAAAGTCACGTTTTTTTCCGCGGGTAAGAAAGCGTGTTCTAAAAAGTGCATAATCTTCTTTAATGTCAGACTTATACTTTAATCTGGATTCGGGATTCAGTAAATCTCCAACTACAGTTACCGCTCTGGACGCATCATTAACATGCACCACAGCTTCAGGGTATTCGGGATCGATTTTTACGGCTGTATGCGCTTTACTCGTCGTTGCACCACCTATTAAAAGCGGTACCGTAAAATTTTGTCTCTTCATTTCTTTAGCCAAAAACACCATCTCGTCCAGAGAAGGCGTAATTAGACCACTAAGACCTATAATATCTACGTTACGCTCTTTTGCCGTTGCGATAATTTTCTCTGGAGGCACCATCACGCCCATATCTATTATCTCGTAATTATTACACGCTAAAACGACGCTCACAATATTTTTCCCTATGTCGTGTACATCCCCTTTCACGGTTGCCATCAATACCAGATTAGATTTTGCTTTCTCATCTGCTGGCGGCGGATTTTTAAGTTTTTCTTCTTCGATATACGGCAATAAATAAGCAACTGCTTTTTTCATCACTCGTGCAGACTTTACAACCTGCGGAAGAAACATCTTTCCGCTTCCAAATAAATCTCCCACAACGTTCATTCCGGTCATTAAATGTCCTTCTATCACGTGTAGCGGTTTTTCTGATGCCAATCGTGCCTCCTCAATATCTTCAAGAATATACGCGTCTATCCCCTTAACTAATGCTCGAGTAATTCTATTTTGCAGTGGTTCTTCTCGCCAGGCAAGATCAACAACTTTCTCTTTTGAAGTTCCCTTTACGCTTTCTGCAAAATCTAAAAGTCGCTCTGTGGCGTCATCCCTCCTGTTTAAAATAACATCTTCAACGTGAGTAAGTAATTCTTTAGGAATATCATCATAAATCTCTAGCATAGACGGATTTACAATCCCGATATTCATTCCTGCTTTTATTGCGTGATATAAAAATACCGAGTGCATAGCTTCACGCACCGTATCATTTCCTCTAAAACTAAAGGATACATTACTTACACCACCACTCACACTTGCGTAAGGCAGATTATTCTTCACCCAGCGCGTAGCCTCTATAAAATCTATTGCATTGAGTTTATGCTCGTCCATCCCCGTAGCGACGGGAAAAATATTAAGATCAAAAATGATATCTTCTGGAGGAAAATTAACCTTGTTTACTAAAATATCATAACTACGTTTGGTTATTTCAAGGCGTCTATCATAATTATCTGCCTGTCCCACCTCATCAAACGCCATAACTACTACTGCAGCACCATATCGCTTAATCTTTTTTGCATGTGCTATAAATTCGGATTCTCCTTCTTTTAAGCTTATTGAATTAACAACGCACTTTCCTTGCACCACTTGTAGACCTGCTTCGATAATATCCCACTTTGAGCTATCTATCATAATAGGAACTCTTGAAATGTCTGGCTCTGCAGCAATTAAATTTAGAAACGTCACCATTGCTTTCTTTCCGTCAATAAGACCATCGTCCATATTAACATCAATGATTTGAGCTCCATTATCTACCTGCTCTCTTGCAATAGCCAGAGCTTCATCAAACTTATCTTCATTTATAAGACGTAAAAACTTACGGGATCCAGCAACATTCGTACGTTCTCCTACATTTACAAAATTGCTTTCGGGAGTAATAATCAAGGGTTCGAGACCACTTAGTTTTAATGGTCTAAACTCAATATTATCCGTTGCTTCTGGTGTATTAATCATAGGATATATTATAATGCTGCTTCACGTTTTGCAAAAGCCGGAAGTGGTCTGGGTTTATAATCTTTTACTAGATTGGCAATTGCTCGTATATGCTCTGGAGTGGTACCACAACAGCCACCCACGATATTAACAAGTTGTTTGTCTAGGTATGTTTTAATTTGAGAAGCCATCTCTTCTGCTGTTTCATCATATTCTCCAAAAGCATTGGGTAGTCCCGCATTAGGATATGCAGAGATAGCAAAGTCAGACTTACCAGAAACGATCTCGAGATAAGGAGTTAATTGCTCTGCTCCTAAAGCACAATTGAAACCTACAGAAAGTAATGGCATATGACCTATAGATATTAAAAAAGCTTCGGCTGTTTGTCCAGACAAAGTACGCCCTGAAGCATCGGTAATCGTACCACTCACCATCACCGGAATTTCAATATCTCGTTCTTCTTTTAGTTCTTCAATTGCAAATAAAGCAGCTTTAGCGTTAAGTGTATCAAATATGGTTTCTACTAGAAGTATATCAACACCCCCATCAACCAGTGCTTCGGCTTGTTGTTTATAAGCTATACGTAATTCATCAAAAGAAATAGCTCTATATCCAGGATCATTAACATCTGGAGACATACTTGCTGTCTTATTTGTAGGTCCCATTGCTCCTGCTACAAACCGGGGTTTGTGAGGCTCACTCGCCGTAAACTTATCTGCTACTGATTTGGCTATTTTAGCTGATTCATAATTTAAATCATACACAAGAGATTCCATCCCATAATCTGCCATGGCTATAGTTGTACCGCTAAAGGTGTTTGTCTCTACGATATCTGCACCTGCTTCAAAATATTTAGCGTGTACAGCTGCAATGGCTTCGGGCTGTGTTAAGGTTAGCAAGTCATTGTTGCCTTGAACCGGACTTTCCCAATCTTTAAATCGTTCTCCCCGAAAATCTTCTTCTGAAAATTTGTAGCGCTGTAACATAGTGCCCATGGCACCATCAAGAACTAGAATTCTCTCTTGTAAAACGGTATATAGTTTATTCTGACTCATACTTTTTTAAACTTTAAAAAAGCTCATTGATCAATCGCCCTCTGAATAGAAAGACCTGCAATAAAAAAGTATCAAGAATATAAAACGGAAAGCCAGAATGGCTTGTTTTTTTGTTATCTATCCCTTAATCAAAAGAGTAGAACGTAGCACCTTCTCCAGGGGAGGGTTGCTAAGGCTTCAATGGGTCTAATCCCTCTGCCTTTCTTGATAACTTAAATAAATAATGAACTCGGCTGCAAAGATTATAAAACAACTTGAGAATACATAAATTTTAAACAACTAATATTCATCTTTAATTAAAATAACGAAATAATAACTGCGCTAAAGAGAGTTATTTAGCAGTTTAAATGTCATAAACGAGGAGTTAATATTTTCTAAAATTATACATTTTATTGATAATCAAGATTGTATAAGCACTATTTTAAACTAATTTTGTGACCCCAAATTACTATCTTAATAAAACCATTTACCCATCTATGATTAGCAACAATACGCTCTCAAATTCCCGCTTTAAAATTGTGTCTTATGAGGAGGCTTCAGAAGAAGTTAAAGCTATATATGACGATACAAAAAGAACGCTACAAATACCATTTGTACTCAACTGGATTAAATGTCAGGGTGCCAATCCACTTTTACTAAAAGGAAATTGGGCTAAGTTAAAATCTACTTTAATGCAGGGAGATATTCCTAATGTATTGAAGCAATTAATCATCTACAACGTATCTAAAGAACGTAACTGTGAATACTGCGCTAAAGCTCACGGTATTTTTGCAGACAGTATGAGCGCGATGATTAGTGAAAACGAAAACTTTAGGGTTACTAATGATTTAGAAAGTCCGTTAATACCAGAAAGTTACCGTACGGCAATTAAAATTGTAACCAAAGCTGCTTTAAACCACGATCAAATTACCGATCAGGATTTTGAACAACTGCGTCAGGCTGGTTTTGATGATTCAGAAATACAGGAGTTAATGGCTCAAGCAGATCTTGTAAATATGCTTAATACTCTGGCAGATGTTGCAGGAATTAAGATTGACAATGAGTTGATGGAAACTCAAGCCTAATACTGTTTTTTTGAATCTAGCTGCCGCAAAGTACCGCATTGCCTACGAGGCCTTTTCTAAATTTTCTGGAAGTCTCAGCAGGGTTGATAACCTTGAAGATTTGAGTACTGTGGTAAGCAAGAATTTAAAGTATCTTTTCAATTTCAAAATATTCAGAATTATCCTTCTCGACAAAGATACTGTTACAGGCTACACATTTATAAAAAATGAAATCTGGGCTCATAAGAATCAAGAAGATATTTTAGATTATGAAAAGAAATTGCTTCAGGATCAAATTCCTTTTTCTTACGCAATCTCATCTGAAGAATTACCTGGTTACATCAATCACGTTCCTTTAAAGAACGGTCAACTTTGGGGATGGTATTTACCCTATACAAATTATAAAGTTTGCGTATCTCTTATTGCTGATGACCAAACGCAATTTAGTTATAGTGATGTAGATATCTTGCATTTACTTGTAGACACATTAACTTCAAAGTATAGGCAGATTTGTTTAAATCAAGAGATAATTCTCAAAAACAAAAGACTTGAAGAGGCCGTAGGGCAGATAGCGCTCAAAAACAAAGAAATTGAGCAGATAAACAGTAACCAGCAGAATGTCATAGAATTACGCACACGTGAGTTGCGTTTTAAAAATAAAAAAATCCTAGAGTTATCACGGCTTAATGCGCATAATCTTAGGGAACCACTGTGTAGAATACTTGGTCTTCTTGAAATAGCAGATTATTATGATGAGCAAGGGTTACGCAATGAGATATTACCAAAATTATGTGAGTCTTCATTAGAACTTGACGCTATTTTTAAAAATGTCGTTGCTAAGAGTGAAAAAGAAATTGAATACTACGGAAAAACTATAGGGAATAACGATGAGTGATTCTTTTAAAATAATGCTCGTAGATGATCAACAAATGGCGAATTTCATAAATAAAAAACTTATTGAAATAACCCAACTGGCAACAGATGTTGTCGATTACACATTACCTGAAAAAGCATTAGTAGAGCTTGAAGAGCATCAGCCAGATATCATTTTCTTAGATTTAAATATGCCAAAAATTAGTGGCTGGGAATTTCTTGATTCTTTAACTCAAAGTCACAACACCACCAAGGTGGTAATCGTAACCTCAAGTACAAGTGAGCTAGATAAGCAAAAGGCTCAGAATTATATTCAGGTAGTCGACTTTTTAATAAAGCCATTAACCAAAAATACAATGCTGAGCCTTAAATCTAAATTGCGTAGCGCTTCTTAATCTATCGCTTGTACAACTGCTTTCTCTGCTTCCTTACGTGTACCATCAAAACCATCAATACCACTTACAGTAGTATATTTCATCACATAGCGCTTACCAGGATTTACAATCTGGTATGCTGCTTGGCACATCATAGTCGCTTCGTGAAAACCACAAAGAATTAATTTTAATTTTCCGGGGTACGTATTAACGTCACCTATTGCAAAAACACCAGGAATATTTGTTTGATAGTCCAGTGCATTATTAACTTTTATAGCATTCTTCTCAATTTCTAATCCCCAATCTCCAATAGGACCTAGTTTAGGAGAAAGACCGAATAAAGGAATAAATGCATCTGCTTCAAGAGTAACCTCACCATCTGGAGTTTCTACTACCACCTGATCAAGTTTTTCAATACCTGCAAGACCTACAACTTCTCCCGGAGTGATTAAGTTTATTTTACCGAGTAACTTTAATTCTCTAACTTTTTCAACAGAATCTAGTGCACCTCTAAATTCATTACGACGATGAATAAGGGTTACCTCTTTTGCGATATCAGCCAGATAAATACTCCAGTCAAGAGCAGAATCTCCACCACCGGCAATAACAACTTTCTTATCTCGGTAAACTTCAGGATCCTTAATCATATAAGCAACACCCTTATCTTCAAATTCATGAATATTAGGAATTAAGGGTTTACGAGGCTCGAAGCTTCCCAGACCTCCAGCAATTGCAACCACCTTAGTATGATGCTGAGTGCCTTTATTTGTAGTTACAATAAAACTACCATCATCTTGTTTTTCTATTGTTTCAGCACGTTCGCCTAGAGTAAATCCAGGTTGAAACTGTTTTCCTTGTTCAATAAGATTATCTATAAGTTTTCCTGCCATTACCTCAGGGAAACCCGGAATATCGTAAATAGGTTTCTTAGGGTAAATCTCTGATAATTGTCCGCCAGGTTGTGCAAGAGCATCAATAATGTGACACTTCAATTTTAATAAACCTGCTTCAAAAACGGTAAATAATCCTGTAGGTCCAGCTCCAATTATAAGTATATCTGTTTTTATCATCTTCTTAATTCTTTGAGCTTAAGCAGCTCATCATTCAACTTTATCTTTAATTTTTGGAAATCAATCCTTTTGTAAACTCATTCAAGGTTTCTACCTTTTCTTCAAAATCTCCTTTAATGGTTTTTCTATATTCATTGAGATTTTGAACCAGATCATCAATGTTTTCTGGTATAACCTCTTCAAAAAACTGTCTCAAACGCTTAGCAGTAGTGGGTGACTTCCCATTTGTAGAAATAGCTATTTTCACATTTCCCTTGGTTACAATACCACCCATATAAAAATCACACAGCTCTGGCACATCTGCAATATTACAAAGTAAAAAGCGCTTTCTAGCCGCTCTGTAAATTCTCTTATTTACTGCCGGGCTATCTGTAGTTGCAATTACTACATGTCGCTTTTTTAGCATCGATCGGGTAAATCGCTTACGAGTAACCTTTACATTATACCTATTTGCTAATTCTAAAGTTTCTGGTCTAAAGAATGGTGCTACCATCTCCACAACCGCATCGGGGCTTGATTTTGTAAGAAATGTAAGCTTCTCAAAAGCCACATTACCACCACCTACTATAAGAATCTGTAAATTTCTAACTTTAAGAAAAACCGGATATAACGTGTTATTTTCCTGGGAATCAATTATCATACTGCATTATATTCTAACTGCAAATTTAGCAATTGTGCACGATGTCTCACCACCTCTCCTATCACAATAATTGATGGATTTGTAAGTTTTAACGCTTCTACAACAGATTGTATTGTTTCAATTGTTCCTATTCCTATGCGCTCTTCTGCGGTAGTTCCATTTTGAATTATAGCCACAGGAACCTCCCTTTTACCACTGGCGGTAAAAAGATTTACGATTTCACCTAGTTTACTCATTCCCATCAAAATTACCACGGTGGCCGAAGATTGAGAAGCAAGAGTTACATCATTAGATAGTTTATGATCTTTTGTGGTCCCGGTAATTACCCAAAAACTTTCAGCACTACCCCTTTTTGTAAGTGGTATATTTTGATACGCAGGAACAGCTAATGACGATGAAATACCCGGTACCATCGCAACTTCTAATCCGGCGGCAGCAGCGATTTCCATCTCTTCTGCTCCACGCCCAAAAATAAACGGGTCTCCACCTT
The DNA here is from genome assembly GCF_004104375.1 of Leeuwenhoekiella aequorea. GTDB lineage: Bacteria > Bacteroidota > Bacteroidia > Flavobacteriales > Flavobacteriaceae > Leeuwenhoekiella > Leeuwenhoekiella aequorea. Next base: position 83,968 of record NZ_QOVM01000005.1, on the reverse strand, counting down.
TTAATCGTACTACGTGACCGTGGCTATTCGCTCGAGAAATAATTAAATCATTTATTTGCTCCTGTTGATAAGCGTAACATCCTTTACGCTTCCCTACAAAGATAAGTTCTGCATCTTGGGCATAATCGAGAAGCTCTGGATTTACTAAAGCGTCGTACAAAACTACATTTGCACTTTGTAAGGCTTTTACACCCTTTAAAGTAAATAGCTCAATATCCCCGGGTCCTGCTCCTACAACTGTTAATTTTGGATTATTAATTAGCATGTGCAAGTTGGTTTTTTCTAAAAAGATCTGCTCTTTCAAAAAATGCATTTGCATCAGAAAGGTAAGATTCTGCAAACTCTTTAGAGGGTTCGTTATTTTGAATTTGATAAACCAAATCGGCAAAAGATCCAGCTACGGAAAGTGTCGAATTATCTTCAAAAATTTCGTCAAATTCAGCGATAATATTTGCTTGTGTATTTGTTTTTACGTTTTCAGAAAGTAAAATTGCTTTTGCGCCATTTACTAAGCTCGCATAGGTATGGTAGATACTATCTGCCCATCTCTTTTCTTCAAAAGACTCTATTGCGCTTCCTAATTTATCTTTTGCCTCGAGTAATAAAGTTTGAACTAGATCGATTACTACACCCGCGCACTCACCTACACCTACTTCCTGAATATACTTTTCATCATTTCCCCAGTCTATAAAATCTGAGGGTACAAGGTTATCTGTATCTGAAAATGACTTTAGAAAATCATAAAAATAGCGCTGTCCTTTCTCGTCATAATAGCTTAAAAAGTCTAAGTTCCCAGCATTTTCTTTATAATCATCAAGTATAGCGCGTAATGCCTGCGGACCTCTTTTGCTGGGTATTTTGATAACTTTATCTGCAAAGCGCCCTTGACCATTACCTAAAACTCCTCCTCCTAATAAAACCTGAAGAGCCGGTGCCACTAGCTTGTCTGGCGTACGCACAGACATCCCCTGAAAACCTATATGTGCCATATTGTGCTGCCCACATGCATTCATACAACCACTTATTTTTATGGTGATTTCTTTGTTGTTTAAATATTCGGGGTATTCTGCTACTAAAACATCTTCCAGTTTATCTGCAATACCGGTACTACTTGCAATCCCTAAATTACACGTGTCTGTACCGGGACAGGCAGTAATATCTGTTGTGGTCTCGTATCCCGGGCGAGCAAAACCAAGTTTATCTAATTCGGTATAGAAAAAAGATAAGGCTGCTTCAGGAATATGTCTTAATAAGATATTTTGACGCAAGGTAAATCGCATTTCATCACCTGCATATTTCTTAATTAAACCTGCCAGAGCACGCGCTTTTTCAGTAGAGAAATCTCCTAATCTAACTTTAATACCTATAGCTACTAAGCCATTTTGCTTTTGCTTAAATACATTTGTTGCTTTCCAGGCTTCAAAGGCTTTAGTGTCTTCAATAATTATCTGTGGAGCCTCGGCTAGAGGTACTGCAATTGCGTGTTCAAATTCGGTAGTGTCAATCTCAAATGTTCTGTATGAAAGTGCCTTTTGCTCTTCTGCTACAAGATTCATAAACCCTTCAACCCCCAAATCTTTGATTAGAAATTTCATCCTAGCTTTGAGACGTCTTGCACGTTCACCGTGACGATCAAATACACGTAAAACACCTTCGATAAGCGGTATCAACTCATTTACAGGTAAAAATTCGTGAAGCGTATCTGCGTGTCGCGGTTGCGATCCCAAGCCACCGCCAAGCATTACCTTAAAGCCACGTGCGCCGTCTTTAATTTTAGGTATAAAACCCAGATCGTGTATAAATGCTAAAGCGGAGTCATCATCTGTTGATGAAAAAGACATTTTAAATTTTCTACCCATTTCTTGAGAAATAGGATTTCTAAGAAAAAACTGAAAGGTAGCGTGTGCATAAGGCGAGACATCAAAAGCCTCATTAGGATTAATCCCCGCATCTGGACTTGCCGTCACGTTACGCACGGTGTTTCCGCAAGCCTCACGCAATGTAACATCACTTTTTTCAAGTTCTGCCCAAAGTTCTGGAGTGCGGTCTAGACTCACATAATGAATTTGAATATCCTGGCGTGTAGTGATATGCAATTTCCCTCTTGAATATTCATCAGAAACATCAGAAATTCTGAAAAGCTGTTCACTTGTAACTTTACCATACGGTAGTTTTATACGTATCATTTGAACACCTTCCTGACGTTGACCATAAACGCCACGAGCAAGACGAAGACTTCTAAAACGCTCTTCATCAATTTTACCATCTTTAAAAAGCCTTATTTTTCTCTCTAGCTCTATAATGTCTTTCTCGACAATTGGATTTTCAATTTCTGTTCTGAAGCTTTGCATAGCACAATTTTTATATTCATTTAAATCCTATGGGTTTTATAGGATTTTAGTAAAAAAGAGGGCGACAAGTCGCCTTCAATTATAGTATTGTAAATTAACCGATAAAACCTACTCCGGCCGTGGTATTGCTTTGTGTATCAATTAATATAAAAGAACCGCCGGCTTTATTATCTGCATAATTATCGTAGAATAAATTTTTGCTCAATTTAAAATTAACCTTACCAATCTCATTTAATGAAAGTTGGTTTTTACTGGTATCCTCCCCAGAATAATCAGTTGCAATAATACCTTCGATACTATCTATTTTAGCTAAAATTCTATTTGAGTTATGTTGAATTTCATATTTCGCTCCTGGCACTAGCACTTTTCCATCCATCCAGCACACTGCAGCTTTTAAGGTTTTAGATGATTGAGGAACCTCGTCAGATTTTACTAATATGTCTCCCCGGGTAACATTAATTTCATCTTCTAGTGTAATAGATACTGAACTTCCTGCAACTGCCTCTTCATAGTGATTATCAAAAAACTCAATGGTTTTAATTTTTGATGAAGTTAGCGAAGGCAAAACTGTTACCGCATCGCCAACTTTGAGGCTACTTCCATAAATTTTACCCGCATAACCCCGGTAATCATGAAATTCATCTTTTTTAGGACGTATTACCGTTTGTACAGGAAAACGAGCAGCTGTTAGTTCATCATATTCCGGTTTAAGATCCTCTAAATAATCCAGAACACTTACTCCTTCATACCAGGACATTGTATTTGTCTTTTTAGCAACATTATCCCCTTTTAATGCGCTAATGGGAATAAATGTAATTTGCTGTTCATCATAGCTACTTTGAGCATTAAGCTTTTCAAAATCTGCTTTGATGTTTTCAAAAACCTGTTGATCATAATCAACGAGATCCATTTTATTTACAGCCACAATCACGTGTTTTACACGCAACAAATTATTTATAAAAAAATGGCGGTAGGTCTGTTCAATAACTCCTTTACGCGCATCAATTAATATAATCGATGCTTGAGCCTGTGACGCTCCCGTTACCATGTTACGCGTATATTCTACGTGACCAGGTGTATCTGCTATAATGTAACTTTTCTTCTTTGTAGAAAAATAAATATGAGCCACATCAATTGTTATTCCCTGCTCGCGTTCTGCTACCAGACCATCTGTCGCAAGAGAAAAATCAAGGTAATCGTATCCTTTCTTTTTACTATTACGCTCAATGGCTTCTAATTTATCATCGGTTAATGACTTAGTATCGTAAAGCAAGCGCCCTATCAAGGTACTTTTACCGTCATCTACACTTCCTGCTGTTGCTATTTTTAGAACTTCCACTTTGTAATTGTATTGTTATTGATATTGTTGTTTAGACTACCTTCTAAGGTCTAAAAATATCCTTGTTGTTTACGTTTTTCCATTGCAGCTTCAGAGCGTTTATCGTCTATACGCGCCCCACGTTCTGATATTGTAGAAACTTTAATCTCATTCACTATTCGTTCTATAGTATCTGCTTCAGACTCCACAGCCGCAGTACAAGTCATATCTCCTACAGTTCTAAAACGTACGATACGCTCTAATACTTCTTCATCTTCTTCTCGATAAACATACTTAGACGCACTCCAGATCAAGCCGTCACGTACAAAAGTTTTACGCTTATGCGAAAAGTATATAGATGGAATTTCAATTTGCTCCTGCTCAATATAGCTCCACACATCAAGTTCGGTCCAGTTTGATATAGGAAAAACACGTACATTTTGTCCTATTTCAATCTTTCCGTTTAAAAGATCAAAAAGCTCGGGACGCTGGTTTTTCTCATCCCATTGTCCAAAATCATCACGTACTGAAAATATGCGTTCTTTAGCCCGGGCTTTTTCTTCATCCCGACGTGCCCCACCTATACAAGCATCAAATTTAAATTCTTCTATTGCATCGAGAAGTGTTGTAGTCTGAAGCATATTTCGGCTTGAGTATTTACCGGTCTCTTCTGTCACTTTACCAGCATCTATAGCATCCTGTACATTACGTACAATAAGATTTAAACCCAACTCTTCTACAAGACGATCTCTAAATTCTATTGTTTCGGGAAAATTGTGTCCGGTGTCAACGTGTAGTAATGGAAAAGGAATTTTTCCGGGATAAAATGCTTTTTGCGCTAAACGCACTAATGTGATACTGTCTTTTCCTCCAGAAAATAACAATACCGGATTTTCAAACTGAGCTACAACTTCTCTAAAGATGAAAATAGCTTCGCTTTCTAGTGCATTTGTTTTTAAAATCTTACTCATTATATACTTGTTTTAGGCGTGTAAGCCACACTCCCGATTCTCCAAAACTTTTGTTGGATCAAAATATTTATGTTCGTTAGGCAAATTATTCTCCTCCAAAAAGATGTCTAACTCTTCATCGCTGTAATAATAAAACGGACTCACTTTTAAAATGCCGTCTGCTCCCTGACTTAATATGTCAAGATTATCACGATGGGCAGTTTGGCCTTTTCGTAAATTAGTAAACCAGACATCTGGTTTGTGATTTGCCATTGCTCGTTTAAAAGGTTCGAGTTTCACTTGCTCTGTAAACACTTTATGTAACGGATCGTCAATTTGCGGAATACCCATAACAACATCACGATGCGATGTGGTTTGCTTAGGCACGTATAAGTCAATATTTAATTTAAGTAGTTCAATGACTTCTTCAGCGTGTCTATAGGTATTAGGTGTGTTGTAACCCGTATCACACCATACCACAGGAATATCTTTTTTAGCCTCGCTTGCTACATATAAAATCGCAGCTTCATAAGGTCTAAAATTTGTTGTAACAACAGCATTTTGAGCATTTCTTACTGCCCATTTTGCAATCTCTAAAGGAGATTTATCTCCTAATTCTAAATTAAGCTGCTGTAATTTTTCAGTTGAATAACTCATTATTTTCCCCAGTTTATAGTGTTCCAAATACGTTCATGAAAGAAATACAATACCATTTTTGTCACAAGCTCTACAGCTCCTATCGAAAATGCCAGAGCTAACGTACCGGTTATCACCCAGGATATTAGAACAGTATCTATTGTACCCACAATTCTCCAACTAATAGATTTTACAATGCTGCGAGCCGGTTTCTCTGAAGAAACGTCTTTATTAAAAGAAGCCTTTTTTGGTTTTTCTTTATTAGTCTCGCTATATACCTGATCTAAAATCATAACTCAATTTCTAAAATCATCTTTTTATTTAAATCCTATCGGAATAGTAGGATTATAAAGCAAAAGTAGACCCCGCATTTATTATGACCAAATCTTTTAGGTAATTTTTTGAAACTTTTAAGTGATTTTCAGCTTTTAAGGAATAAAAAGAGAATTCTGCAACTATTCCTTGATGAGATCTGCTAAAGTGTTTTTATTTAAAACGGAAAGATTACTGTCGCGTAGCTGTACCATAAGGCTGTGCACAGAACAAGTAGTCTCATCTGGGCAATCATCGCAACGTTCATAAAAATTTAAACTCACACAGGGAACTAAAGAAACCGGACCTTCTAGGATACGCATAACTTCAACCATCTTAATATCTTCTGGTTGTCGTCTCAGGTAATATCCGCCACCTTTACCTTTTTTACTTCCAAGAAAACCGGCTTTACGTAGCGTAAGCATAATACTCTCCAGAAATTTTTGAGAGATATTTTCACTTTTTGCAATTGCTCCTATTTGCACAGGATCCTCTCCCTTATGCTTTGCAACATAGGCTAACGCCTTTAAACCGTACTTCGTCTTTTTTGATAACACAGCCTAAAAGTAGATAAAAAGTTAGAATTCTATGCTTTTAAGGCTTGATCTAAATCCGCAATTATGTCTTCTATATGCTCAAGACCTACTGAGCAGCGTACTAAACCATCTGTAATACCTACTTCAAGACGGTCTTCTTCTGCAAGTTTGCTATGCGTAGTAGATGCAGGATGCGTCACAATTGTACGTGTATCTCCTAAATTTGCCGAAAGCGAACACATTTTAATCGCATTTAAAAAATTACGACCGGCGTCTATTCCTCCTTTTACTTCAAAAGCCACAATATTACCTCCTAAACGCATTTGTTTTTTGGCGATTTCATATTGAGGGTGCGACTTTAAAAAGGGGTATTTTACCATATTTATATGCTCATGACTTTCTAAAAATTCAGCTACCTTCAAGGCATTTTCACAATGCCGATCTGCACGTACGTGCAACGTTTCTAAACTTTTTGAAAGAACCCAGGCATTAAACGGAGACAATGCCGGTCCTGTATTACGAGCAAATAAATAGATTTCACGAATTAAATCTGAGCGTCCTACGGTAACTCCGCCTAGAACCCGACCTTGACCATCAATCATTTTGGTCGCCGAATGAATCACCACATCTGCACCAAATTTTATAGGTTGCTGTAGATATGGTGTCGCAAAACAGTTATCGACAACAAAAATTAAATTGTGTTTTTTAGCTAAATCTCCTAGAAACTGAAGATCCAGCACATCGCACCCAGGATTTGTAGGTGATTCTACATAAAGAATTTTAGTTTCAGGCTTTATGAGGCTTTCTGCTTTATCAACTTCACTAACATTAAAATAGGAAGTTTCAATATTCCATTTTGGGAGGTACTTGGTAAATAGCGAATGTGTTGACCCAAAAACTGATCTAGCAGATACGATATGATCTCCGCTATCTAAAAGTGCTGCAAAAGTTGAAAAAACAGCAGCCATTCCCGTAGCAAATGCATAACCCGATTCGGCTCCCTCCAGCTTACAAATCTTATCTACAAATTCGCTAGTATTAGGGTTTGTAAACCTACTGTAAATATTGCGCTCCTTTTCTTCGGTAAATGATGCTCGCATATCTTCTGCATCTTCAAATACAAAACTGGAGGTTAAATATAAAGGCACAGAATGCTCTAAATATTCACTTCGGTTTAATTGGGTACGTATTGCTTCGGTTTCAAAATGCTTGCTCATTGTTCTTTTAGATATTAGGCTATAGCTGTGAGATTTATAACCCTCATAATGCTAATTAAATCTATTTTCTATAATCTGGTTGTCGTAGGATACTAACTCGTTGTCTCTGAAATATTAATCACTTTCACTAACTTCTTGCTTCTCCCTCTTTATACTCTTGGCTATTTAAAGTCTACGCAACTTCTTCACCATTCAGAAAAACTTTATAAGTGATATCAACACCTGCTTGTAAGGTTATTGAAACCGAACAGTATTTTTCAAAACTTAGCTTTGCCGCTCGCAATGCCTTTTCTGCCGGGATATCTCCTTCTAGATAAACTAAAACGCGCATAGCTTCAAAAGGTTTTGCACCTCCTACTTCTTTACGATCACCCTCTACCTCAACACGGTAGGAGTCAATCTCTAATTTTTGTTTTTTTAATATTGAAATAATATCAATAGCGCTGCATCCGCCTACTCCCATAAGGAGTAATTCCATCGGGCTACTACCATGTACTTCATCAACAGTTTTATTATCTATCATTACTGTATTTCCCGAAGCACCTTTGGCTTCAAACAGGTAATCGCTATTTTTTCTTTCAAGAATAACTTTCATACTAGATGTTTTATCTTTTAAACTTTTAATTGTTGCGCTCTGCAAGTTTCAATATATCACCAAAAACTCCTCTGGCAGTAACAGCAGCCCCAGCTCCTGCTCCCTGAATTACTAACGGATTTTCGCCATACGATTCTGTATAAATTTCAAAAATACTATCGCTGCCTTTCACCTGACCTAAAGCAGAATTTTTTGAAACAGTCACCAGCTTCACTTCGAGTGTACCGCCATCTTCTTTTGATAAATCTCCGTAAAGGTCGCCAACATACCGCAGAACCTCATCCTCTTTTAAAGCTTTTTTGCGCGATTCAAAAACAGCATCTAATTCTTTTAAACTGCCTAAGAAATCTGAAGCCGACCCATCCCGCAAATGATCTGGAATTAAATTCTCGATATTTACATCGCTGAGTTCTTTGTGTAAGTCGAGTTCTCTAGCTAAAATTAACAGTTTACGTCCTACATCATTGCCTCCCAAATCTTCTCGCGGATCAGGCTCTGTAAAACCTTTATCGATTGCTTCCTGGAGTACATTTGAAAAGCTTCGGTCTTCTATGGAAAATGTATTGAATAAGTAACTTAACGATCCACTAAACACTCCCTTTATACGCGTAATATTATCTCCAGAAAGATGCAATAAGCGTATTGTATCGATTAGCGGTAGCCCTGCACCTACATTAGTCTCATACAAGTAGCGTTTTTGATTTTCATCTAAAACCCTGCGTAACTTTTGATAAAAATCAAAACCTATTGTATTTGCAATTTTATTTGAGGAAACCAGATCAAAACCATTTTTAGCAAGATCAATATAATTTGCAATAAACTCAGCACTCGCTGTATTGTCTATTGCGATCAAATTAGCAAGGTGATTTGCCTTGGCAAAAGCGATAACTTCCTGGAATCCCCCATCTACTGCATGTGTATCAAAGTGTGATTTCCAATCTTCTGTAACCCCATTTTTGTCCAGTACTATTTTTTTAGAATTTGCTATAGCGAAGATATTTAATGAAATCCCTTTGCGCTCTTGAATGGTTGCTGCCGAAGCAAGTATCTGATTAATTAGAGTACCGCCAACTAATCCTTGTCCAAAAATGGCCACATTTATTTTCTTTGCAATGCCAAAAATTTCCCCGTGAACTACATTAATAGCTTTATTTAATTGGGGCTTACGCACAACAACACTCACATTTCTTCCGGTTACTGTATTATTAAAAAGTAACGGCACAATTCCGTTTTTTATAAGTTCGCTATACGGTTTGTGAAAGGTGCTTAAATCTTGCCCAATTATCGATATCACTGCAACCTCATCTATAATTTCAATACGGTTTACATCTTGATTTTGAAAATCTGCCTCAAATTCAAAACGCAACGCTGCGATAGCTTGCTGTGCCTGTTTAGATTCTACGACTAAACCTATACCACGTTCTGAAGAGCCCTGCGCAATAATACTCACACTCACGCCACTGTTACCCAAAGCTCTAAATATACGAGCATCAACGCCTACCTTACCTAACAGTCCGCGGCCTTCCAGATTGATTAACGCCATCTCACTCAATACAGAAAGTGATTTAATACCTTCCTGCTCAGTTTGTGCAGTGATTAATGTTCCGGTATCATCTGCATTAAAGGTGTTTAAAATACGTAAGGGTATATTCTTCTCGATTAAGGGAATTATGGTTTTTGCATGCAATACCGAAGTCCCAAAATTTGCTAGTTCGTTTGCTTCGCTATATGTCAAACGCTCAATTTTTTGAGCATCAGGTACCATATCAGGGTTGGCGGTAAAAATACCGTCGACGTGGGTATAATTTTGCAATTCGCCCGCGTCGAGATAATTTGCTAGCAGCGAAGCCGTATAATTACTCCCGTTTCTTCCTAAAGTGGTCGTTTGATTATCTTCATTACTTGCTATAAAACCCGTAACGACATGCACCGTATTCCCGTTGTACTTAGCGAAATGCTTTACTACTTGTTCTCTAGAACGCGTATCATTAGGTTGTGCATTGCCAAAAGTACCATTGGTTATTATAAGTTTTCTGGTGTCTGCAAAATGAGCATTAACACCTTGCTTTTGCAAAAGATGGGTAACCGTTTTTACTGAAATTAATTCTCCAAAAGACAACACCTCATCTTTTACCCTTCGGCTGTAATCGCCTAGTAATGTTACCCCTTCAAAAAGACGCTTTAATTCGGAAAATTCTGAAGATAAATCAACATCAAAGTCATGTTGTTGATAGGTTTCAAATGCTTCAAATCTATGCTCAATAGCTAAACCTGAAGCAGCAGCTTCTAAGATAGCTTCAAGCTCATCTGTTGCACCACCGCGTGCAGAAAGCACAACAGCAATACGCTCGTTATTAGCCACTTTTGACTGAATAATATCAAGAACAGTAGTTAAGCCGTTACCATTTGCTAACGACTTTCCGCCAAATTTTAAAATTTTCAGTTTTGCTGAATCTTCTTTAAAAACAGGATACAATAATTGCTCGAGCTGCTCAAATTCTATCAAAAAGGCATCGTGCCCGTGTACCGAATTTATTTCTCCGTATGTCACATTGTTTTTATGCTGGGCAAGTTGCTTGTAGGTTTCTCTGTTTTCGGCAGGTGTAAAAAATAGATCTGAGTCCACCCCGATGATATGAATATTTGCTTCAACCTTGCTCAAAATTTCGTTAAACTCTTCGCGACCTCGTGTCACGTCTATAGTTTTTAAAAGCTGATTCATTAAGCGGTAGGCTGCAACCTGAAAGCGATCTTTTAATTTATGACCGTGATGGTCTAACCAACTTTCGACATTAAAGATTTTCAAGTCTTCATTTGTGCTGCGCTGAAATTTGTTTTTAAAAGACTCAGGCGTTCGGTAGCACAACATCGCGTGCATACGTGCATCGTGAACCGGCTGCGATGAGTTTTTTAATATTTGTTCCTGAATCTGGCAATTTGCAATAAGCCAGTCTGTAGATTTCCAGTCTGATGCAACCGGGATTAAATGTTTTGTAATATCGGGTTGAAGCGCAATCATTTCCCACGCAATACCACCTCCCAGTGATCCTCCTATAATTGCAAAAAGCTCATTAATGTTAAGTAATTTGAGTCCTTCTAGAAAAGAACGCGCCACATCTTGCGCAACAAAATCTTTATAATTTTCTATTAAAAATCCGTCGTAACCATTCCCCGGAATATTAAAAGAAAGAATACTGTATGTATTTGTATCTATACATTTATTCTCTCCTATAATTTCATTCCACCAGCCCTCATCACCACTTACATGCGAATTTCCGGTTAGAGCGTGGTTCACTAAAATCACCGGTGCTGTCCCCAGTTCTTGACCAAACGTCTCATAACTCAATGGCAAGTTTAATTGATAACCGGATTGTGTTGTGAAATTGAGTACTTCAAGTTTGTGTAGCATTTTAGGGTATATTGTAGTATTAAAATCGCCTATCTATAAGACAGGCGATCTATAAATTAAAGCGGTGATTCTTATTTAATTTTAGCAAAAGCTGCCTTTAAATCGGCTTTCAAATCTTCTACATCCTCAAGACCCACAGAAAGACGAATTAAATCTTTAGTAACTCCGGTTGCTTCCTGTGCTTCATCATGTAATTGTTGATGGGTAGTACTCGCCGGATGAATAATTAATGATTTTGTATCTCCAATATTTGCTAGAAGCGAAAAAATTTCTGTTTTATCTGCAACTGTCTTTGCTCCTTCAAATCCACTGTTAAGACCAAAAGTTACAATCCCGCTTTGCCCGTGTGGAAGGTATTTTTTTGCTAGATCATTGTATTTGCTGCTTGCTAATCCTGGATAATTAACCCAAGCGACTTCAGGTTGTGCTTCTAACCAAGTTGCTAATTCCAGTGCATTTTCACTATGTTGCTTTATACGGACTTTTAAAGTTTCTAATCCCTGTATAATTTGAAAGGCATTAAACGGACTCAAAGCTGCACCATGATCCCGTAATCCTTCAATACGTGTTTTTGCAATGAAAGCTGCTGGTCCCAAGACATCATGATATACTAATCCATGATAGCCGGCAGAAGGTTCTGTAAATTCTGGGAATTTTCCGCTAGACCAGTCAAAAGTTCCTGCATCAATAATAACCCCTCCTAATGATGTTCCATTTCCATTGATGTATTTTGTGAGGGAATGAATTACAATATTTGCCCCGTGTGAAATAGGATTTAAAAGTGCAGGTGAAGCAACCGTATTATCTACAATTAAGGGAATTTTATGTTCTTTAGCTGTAGCAGAAATTTTTTCTAGATCTAAAACATCAAGCTTAGGATTTCCTAAAGATTCTACAAAAATAGCACGTGTGTTATCTTGTATAGCAGAATCAAAGTTTGAAACCTCATCAGGATTAACAAACGTGGTTGTTATACCAAATCTGGGAAGCGTAACATTCAATAAATTATAAGTTCCTCCATAGAGACTACTCGAAGCTACGATATGATCTCCTTGCTTTAAAAGTGTGAGCAATGCTGTGTTAATTGCAGCAGTTCCAGAAGCTGTCACTACAGCTGCAATACCACCTTCTAAAGCCGCTAGACGTTGCTCTAAAACATCATTTGTAGGATTATTTAAACGTGTATAAATAAAACCGGGTTGCGATAGATTAAATAATCCCGCAGCATGATCAGAATCATTAAAAACATAACTACTAGTCTGGTAAATAGGCACAGCTCGTGTACCTCCATTTGTAGTAGTGTCATGACCAGCATGTAAAGCTTGTGTTGAAAATTTTTGAGTACTCATCTTTCTTTTTTGAATTAAATAAATTAAACCAAAGTCAAATAATGCCGCTCTGGCACTAATTACAAGAAAAATGTTATTAAGAAAAATAAGCTATTCAGAAAAAATAGCTTGTTAGGTTATCTATCATCAGCACATTGCTGTTGTAGAATTTAGCACCTTCATCCCGTAGGAAGGGTTGCTAAGGCTTCATTGGGTCTATCCCTCCGCCTTTCTTGATAACATTTCAATACGTGTTTGAACTTTATGAGCGTAAAGATTGCAAAACCTTTTACAGATATGCAAGTAAACCCTATTAAATTTACAAAATGAAAAGTTTTCATAAGATTTTAATAGTCGTTTTGTAATACCTTCTAAATTTATACATTTGCGAACTCATTGAGGAAAGATTTGACTGATTGCAACCTCTTATACAAGTCTAAAACCCCTGTATAAAAAAATGCTAAAGGCAGTAAACAACTACCAGAAGTAGCCCTCGTCAAATCTTTTTTCGGTTTAAAACAATTCGCTGTGGGAGCACAGGAGTTATAAAAATCAAAACTAATTTTAAGTTTAGGTACGTGCTAAAACTTAATACCCCTAATTGGGAAAAATTTGCTTGAATGGCTTACTTATTTACCTCAGAAAGTGTGTCTGAAGGACACCCTGATAAGATTGCAGATCAAATTAGCGATACGCTTTTAGATAATTTTCTAGCTTTTGATCCAGAATCAAAAGTTGCTTGCGAGACACTTGTAACAACCGGGCAGGTTGTTCTGGCTGGAGAAGTCAAAAGTGACACCTATTTAGATGTTCAAAATATAGCGCGTGGTGTAATAAATGACATAGGCTATACAAAAGGTGCATATCAGTTTAGCGGTGACAGCTGTGGAGTAATCTCATTAATCCATGAGCAATCTAAAGATATTAATCAAGGAGTCGACAGGGCTTCTAAAGAAGAACAAGGTGCGGGAGATCAAGGAATGATGTTTGGCTATGCGACTAAAGAAACGGCTAATTATATGCCGCTAGCTTTAGATATATCGCATCGTATTATGATCGAACTTGCTAAACTGCGCCGTGAAGATAAAGATATTACCTACTTAAGGCCAGATGCAAAGGCACAGGTTACCATTGAGTATTCTGATGATAATATCCCTCAAAAAATCGTTGCGATTGTAGTTTCTACTCAACACGACGAATTTGATGAGGACGAAAAAATGCTAAATAAGATTAAAAAAGATATAATTTCTATTTTAATCCCTCGCGTTAAGGAAGGACTTACAGAAGACTTGGCAAAATTATTTAATGACGAGATCACCTATCATATAAACCCTACTGGGAAATTTGTAATAGGTGGACCACACGGTGATTCGGGACTTACCGGTCGTAAAATCATTGTAGACACCTATGGTGGAAAAGGCGCTCACGGCGGAGGCGCATTTTCAGGAAAAGACCCTAGTAAAGTTGACCGTTCTGCTGCATATGCAGCAAGACACATTGCAAAAAATCTTGTAGCTGCCGGTGTTGCTGACGAAGTTTTAGTTCAGGTTTCTTATGCTATAGGTGTAGTGGAGCCAACTTCAATTTTTGTTGATACCTACGGAACCAAAAAAGTGAGTATGAGTAATGGTGAGATTGCATCAAAAGTGCGTGAGCTTTTTGATATGCGACCTGCAGCCATCGAAGAGCGTTTAAAATTGCGCAATCCTATTTATAGAGAAACTGCAGCCTATGGTCACATGGGTAAAGATCCTCAGGTAATCACTAAAATATTTGAAAGTCCATACAGTGGTAGAGTGACTAAAGAAGTCGAACTCTTTACTTGGGAAAAACTGGATTATGTAGATAAAGTAAAAGAAGCTTTTGGCTTATAATATTTAAATACTTCACAACACTATCTAATGCCATTCAATTTGAATGGCATTTTTTAATTTTAGATAAAAAATAATGGCATTACTACTTATACGTAACGATAAAAATTATGAACCGTGGATCAAGGCTTTAAAAAAGGCCGATTCTTCAATCACCGTAGTAACTCCGGAGACGGTAGAAAATCCTGATGAGGTTACAATGGCTATTACCTGGAAAGCTCCACAAGGAAGTTTTGCAGATTACCCTAATCTAAAAGTGATAGGATCAATGGGTGCTGGTGTAGATCATTTGTTTGAGGATAAATCATTACCCGGCGATGTGACTCTTACTCGCGTAGTGGATGACAAACTCGCCAGTGATATGCAAGAATTTGTAAGTGCGCTATGCCTTAATCATATTAGAAATTTAAAAGTTTATTCGGCATTACAAGATCAATCAAACTGGAAACCTACTCCATACCGCAGAGCCAAAGAAGTTTGTGTAGGGATTTTAGGACTAGGAACACTAGGCCAAGCAGTGGGAACTATGCTAACTAATGTAGGCTTTAAAGTCACTGGCTGGTCACACTCAAAAAAGGAAATCGAAAATATAACTAGTTATTCTCAAAACGAACTTGATGCATTTTTATCGGAAGCAGAAATTCTTGTCTGCCTACTTCCTTTAACTGAAAAAACGCAAGGTATTTTAAATACTGAATTATTTTCTAAACTTCCTAAAGGCGCATATTTGATTAATGTAGCCCGAGGAGGACACCTAATAGAAAACGATTTAACTGAAGCATTAAAAACTGGTCAGTTAAGTAGTGCTGCAATAGATGTTTTTAATACAGAGCCTTTACCTGAAGATCATCCGTTCTGGAAAAATAAGAATATCATTATCACCCCACATATTGCAAGTATGAGTAATGCAGCTTCTGTATCATCGCAAATTGCCAAGAATTACAAAAGATTACAAAACGGTGAAGAATTAATGAATACAGTCTCCCACGATAGAGGATATTAATTAGCTCCAGCTAATTATTAAAACCGTTAAAAAGCCCCTAATTACATGTAAAGTGAGGTTAAAAGAGGCATTTTCAGGCTTCAATCCCTATATCTTTAATAAAAATTAAAAGATTATGGATCAAGTAAAGTATGATGAAATGGAAAAAATGCTTCACAAACTGGAGGATATTAAGAATAGCCAGGAAAGCATTATCGATAAAATAAATCATGTCATTACAGACCTTTTTCAACATCCTGATAAAGATCTTGAAAAAGCAATGGAAGCTGCTCATCAAAAGGCTTCAGATAATGTAGATAAAATAGCAGAGGCGATTGAAGCCTATGAGATGAAATTCAATAAAGCTCAGTTATAATTTAGCCTAACCTATTAAAAAGTAAAAACCCGTTTAGTTCTTTAGAACCTTACGGGTTTTTTTTAATCCTTGCTAACGCTAATTAATTAGGATTTACAGATTGTATTTTATGGATGCCATTAAAATTCTTGGCTGTACAAAATACTCTGTAGTTGTACTATAGGTCTCATTAAAACTATCATTGTTTAATGAGTCTACGTTAAGCAAATTAGTACCGTCTAAACGGAACTCCCATTTACTTTCCGGCTTTTGATAGCGCAATCCGGCTTCGATAAACGAATATTCGTTCTGCGTAGTATCGTCTTTATCATAATAATTATAATAACTCCAATCTGCGGTAAATGTAAAGCCGTTTAAAAATTTTACATCCACATTTGCAAACGGGCGATCTGTATAGAAAATACGCTCTAAACCACCGTTTTCGTAGTTATTTATACTTCGGTTATATCCAATTTCAAAGTTGGGAGCGTTTTTAAAATTAGTCTCTACACTCCCTTGATAATTTTGGGTAAAATTTTGAGATAATGTAGGCTGCGCATTTACAATATTATTAAGCTCGCTATATGAAACGCTACCGCTCAAATTTGCTTTCCATTTTCTAAAGGTCTTCTGAAATCGACCGTTGGCACTTAAAACCTCATCAACAAAATTACTATTAATAGGAGATGACGCTTGATTTATCTGGTCTATCGCTGTTTGACTTTTTATTGCATCTATACGCTTTGTATAGCTCAACCCTCCATTAATATTTGTAAAGTTGAACATATTGAAGTTGAAGTAATTTAATCGTGCAGAATGAAAAATAGCGTTTTCAATCTCTCTATTACCTCTAAACATTCGGTTATAATTATTAAACACATAACCTTCAGCAAAATTATTTACATCTGTATAATCTGCGGTCATCTGGTAATCCAGACGTAAACTTTCACTTTGTTTAAACTGTGCTATTGCATACAAATCTGGAAGTAATTTAAACTCGCTCTCACTGGTTTCAGTCCCTAATTGTTCTGACGATACCGTATAATTGTGCAAGGTTAATCCCGGAGTAAATGTAAATTTGCCTGTTTTAAATTTGTAATGTGCTCCTACAAATACATCACTAAATTTATAGGTAACATCGTTATTAAGACTATCTCCTACAAAATTGTTTAAACTCCCATTATCCAAAATTTGAAATATATTAGAGTTAAAATTTTGTCTGCTCAACGTGGTACCAAGAGTTAAATTAAGGTTGCTCTTATCATTTATCACGTAGTAATAATCAATCTTACTATCTATTTTATTGGTCTCAATCATTTTATCCTGATTGATATCAAAATCTGATTGATTTGTATCTAGCGGAAGGATCTGCGTAAAAGGCTGCTGCTGTACAGTGGCACTATAAAACGGATCTTCTTTTTGATATAAATGCTGTACAAATCCTGCGAAAATATTTTTCTCATCCAGGGTATAGTAAGCGTTAAGATTTTGATTTAAGCTGAAAGGATTATTATCCTTTTCTTCGGTAATAGGATTAGTTACCACATTGCCCGAATCTGTAAATATGGAAAGCGCATCGGTCATCTCGCTTTGTTCAGATTTTTTTGCAAGGATATCATAATCTAACTGAAGCTTATCATTTGGTTTATAAATCGAACTAAATTTTACCATCCCGAGTTGATTGCGCTGTTCACTCGTTTCGGTGTTTACTTCTGTGGCTTCTGTAGCAATATAATTACGTAAAGAACGCTGAATAAAATCTGTAGAGTTATCGCTAAACAATGCAAAACCACTTATATCCCAAACGTCTGATGCTTCATAGCTAAAGTTTGCAGCACCAAAGTTTGTAGAGATTTCACTTGCTCTATTATTTTGGGTAGTTAAAAAGCTTAATCCGCTATCTGCAATATTAAATGAGGTACCGCCACGCTGATTAAAATTTCTAAATCCTCCTGTAAAATTCAAGTAGTCTCTAAAAGTGAAAGGCACATCACCGGTATTATTTGTATTTCCGATCACATTAATACTTCCTTTAGGACTGTAGTAAAACAGCTTTGTACTCCCCAAGTAACGGGTTTTTTCGCCATCTCCTAAACCGCCTTGAATCTCTCCAAACCAAAAGTTCTTTTTACCTTCTTTTAATTTTAAATTTATTGCTACATTATCTTGATCATTTCCTAAACCTCTCATTTGATCAATCTCATTAAAGTTCTTTAAAACCTCCACTTTCTTTAATGCATCTGCAGGAATATTTTTTACAGCTAATTTTGAACTTCCATCAAAAAAATCTTTTCCTTCTATCATTACCTTAGATACCGTTTGACCTTCTACTTGTATTTCTCCATCGTCGCTAACTGTAACTCCGGGTAATTTTTTTAGAATGTCACCTAACTTCTGTTCGGTACCATTGGTAAAGCTATCAGTATTATATACAATGGTATCTCCTCGAACTACGACGGGCATCTCGTACACAATTTCCACATCGTCCAGTTGGTTTTCTGCAGGTAAAAGCACAAAATCGAGTGTAATATCATCTGCATCTTTCCCGATGTTGAGTTCGCGGGTAGTGGGTGCAAGTCCTAAAAAACTGGCAACCAGTGAATAGTTATATCCTGATGGTAGATTAAATTGAAATTTACCGGCAGTATTAGATATAGCATACGACTCCATTTCTCCTGTGTCGCTGTGGGTAGCTATTACGTTAGCCAATTCTAGGGGAGTTCCTGCATCGTCTTTAACTGTTCCTGAAATGCGTACGCTTTGAGCAGTTGTAGATAAAGTAATAAGCAGAAATAAGGCAATAAAATATTTCATTGATTGAGGTTGTTAATTGTACAAAATAAAGTTGGTTGATTGTTAGAAGTAAATTCTATTATCCGCGTCCTCCGGGACCATTACGTCTTCCATTGCCAAAACGCTCTGCCATTTCTTTAGTTTTTTCTGCAACTATTTTTTCATACTCTAATCTTGATACTTTATCTCCTTTTTTAGGAACATCAATTTCGATACCCTCTTTAGGGTTAATTACGATTTTATTACAAAGTATAACTGTACGTCCTGCTGTAACTTCTAGTACAAGACCGGGAAGACCCCAGAATTCATCGGGACCTTGACTTACCGGTATTTGGGGTGTATACCAGGCTGTAATTAATTCTTCTGTAGGTTCCTGAGTTTTTTCTTCCTCTTCTCTACCTCCTCTTCTTGGACGCATAGCTTCCCAAGGATTAGGGTCTGTTTTACGTATTGCAGTCGCTTTAAATGCTGCATATTGACCTATCATTTTACTTTCTTTCTCAAGTTTCCAATCTAATTTTGACAGCGTATCTTTTACAAGAAAGTTTTTACCCATCAAATCATTCTCGCGAGCATAGACATTCTCTGCTACATTTTTATAAACGCCTCCTTGTGAGAAACCACCACCAAAACGCATACCGCCACCACCCGCACCCGGGGTTTCTAATTTTTCTACCTCTTCATAGATAGACTCGTCTTTTGTAAAAGTCAGAGTAAAGGTTTTTTCTAATCTACTTTTAATACGTTCTGCAAACTGCTTTTTTTGTTGTTCACTAATTTCACGACCTCCAAAACCTTCCATATCAAAAGAAGTTTTGGATTGATAGGTAGCAATACCTCCATCAAATGTCTGTGCGCTAAGTGCAGTAGTTAAAATACTAAAGACAAAAGCGAGAACTAAAGATTGAATTTTCATAAGTCATATGGTTTATCGCTCTTTGACTTCTAAATTTCTTAAAGGTTTAACGGTATGAAAATTTATGTTAACTAACTCGTTGCAGTACTTGATTATTTAAAAGTTAGGACTTTCTATTTTTTTGTAATTTTCGCAAATGCGATTGCTCTTCATAATTTGTTTTTTTATCCCGGGATTTCTGATAGCACAAGACTCGCTCGTAGTCTCGGCATCTCAGTTAGGTAAGAAAATTTCACTTCAGGCAGACACCTTTGTGGGAGTAGATTCTTATCAAAGTTTATATTATATAAAGAATAAAACATTACATAAAGAATATGCAGGCACAACCATTCAGTTTAGTGATTTACAGTTAGGAACTATTAACAATGTCGATCTCCTAAACCCTTTAAGAATCACCCTTTTTTATGCTGAAACGAATACGGCAGTAATTCTTGATAATACCTTAAATGAAATAATCCGTATTCAATTTAACGAACTAGAAAACTTTAGAAATATTAGTCACGCTCGCACGGCCAGCGATCGTCGATTATGGGTATTTAATGTAGATGCTCAACGTCTTGAACTATATGATTACTTAAACAACACATTCATAACCGATTTTACTCCTCAGAATCAAAATGCCCTAGCACTTACAAACGATTATAATACCTGCTGGGTACGTACAACAGATACTCTATATCAATACAATCAATACGGTAGTTTACTCAGTAAACAGCCTATCGATAAATTGGTTGATTTTCAATATTCAAAAGGAGAAATGATAGCGGTTATAGATGATATACTCTCTATTAGGCCTATAAATAATAAGCACTGGTCACCCATTAAATACCTACCGGAAGATATAAAAGCATTTTATTTGAATGCAGGAATCCTGTATCTTTACCATTCTGATTTAATCTCAACCTACAAACTGAACCTACCTAAATTTTAACTCATGCACATAGCCATTGCAGGCAATATAGGCGCCGGAAAAACAACTCTTACACGACTACTTGCTAAACATTTTAACTGGCAAGCACAATTTGAAGATGTGGTTGACAATCCTTATCTAGATGATTTTTATAATTCGATGGAGCGCTGGTCATTCAATCTTCAGATTTACTTTTTAAATAGCCGATTTAGACAGCTACTTGAAATAAAAGATAGTGAAACTGCCATTATTCAGGATCGCACAATTTATGAGGATGCATTTATTTTTGCTCCTAACTTACATGCAATGGGTTTATTAACTAATCGCGATTTTAATAACTACAGATCATTATTTGATTTGATGGAAAGCGTTGTTGATCCGCCTGATTTACTTATTTATTTACGCAGCAGCATACCTAATTTAGTAGCTCAAATTCACAAGCGAGGTCGTGATTATGAAAATTCAATTTCTATAGACTACCTAAGTAGATTAAACGAACGTTATGAGGCGTGGATTCACGATTATACCAAAGGAAACCTACTCATTATTGATGTAGACGACATAAATTTTGTAGACAATCCAGAAGATCTGGGTGATATTATAAATAGAATAGATGCAGAATTAAATGGACTCTTCTAGAATCAATATCTTTTATCTGAAATTATTCTTTAGTCTATTCTTGGCAACTCTTTCATTCTTGAGCTGCAAAAGGAGTGATTTAAAAAACCAAATCCAACAGCCGAAAGCTCCTATATTAGGAGCAGATTTATCGTATGTTAATGAAATTGAAGATGCGAGCGCATTTTTCACTTCAGAAGGAGATACCATAGATCCTTATTCTTACTTCGCTGAAAAGGGTGCAAATATTATTCGTTTACGATTATGGCATAATCCAGAACATTCACCTTATTCTAATTTTGAAGATGTAAAACGGTCCATAAAACGTGCACACGATGCCGGAGTTGCTGTCTTGCTTGATTTCCATTATTCAGATTTTTGGGTAGATCCTCAAAAACAAGAACGCCCTAAAGCGTGGGATGAAATCCAGGATAATCAGGTAATGGCTGATAGTATTTATAACTACACGTATCAAACACTTATTAAATTAGCTAAAGAAAACCTGCAACCACAATGGGTTCAAGTTGGTAATGAAACTAATATTGAAATTCTTCAGGCTAAAAATTCTGAAAATAATGATACGATCAACTGGAGACGAAATGCATTGTTATTAAATAAAGGTGTCAAAGCTGTGAGAGATTTTTCTCAATCATCTAATTCGGCAATTAAGATTGTTCTTCATATAGCACAACCCGAAAATGCGCTTAATTGGTTTAAAGACGCACAAACAAACGACGTAACAGATTTTGACATCATAGGGCTTTCTTATTATTCAAAATGGTCAACTTATGCGTTAGGTGATTTGCATCGCGCTATTGATTCTCTAAAAACCACTTATAAAAAAGAGGTTGTAGTTGTAGAAACCGCTTACCCACATACACTTAAGAATATAGATGCTGCGGGGAATATTCTTGGAGAAGATGCTATAATTCCTAATTTTCCTGCAACTCCTCAAGGTCAGAAAAATTACTTAATAAAGCTTACAAATGAAGTTCTAAAAGCAGGAGGTCTTGGAGTTATTTATTGGGAACCAGCCTGGGTTACTTCCTCTTCAAGTACGCTATGGGGAACTGGATCTCACTGGGATAATGCAACATTTTTTGACGCGTTTAATTCCAATGAAGCATTGCCGGCATTTGATTTTTTTAATAAGGAAAATTATAAATACGCAGAAAAAGAATAGAATTAGATAATTAAACCTTGCTCTCTAGCGTGATCTTCGGCAGCGGTGCTATCTTTTACAAGTAGAGCTGGTGTTACTTCAAACTTTTCCAGTAGGCCACGTACTCTAAAAGCACGTTTTTCGTGAGTTACACTTCGCAAATAAATCGCTTTAATACGTTCTGGATATTCTTCGGCTATTTCTATATAGATATCAGCATCGTGCTCACCACTATCTCCTATAAGAACAAATTGTAAATCTGGATACGTCTTTAAAATATTCCGAATTTCATGTTGTTTATGTGGTTTTTCAGGCTTTGGCGTTCGATCAAAAGGAGTCCTAAAATCACGCAATAGGATGGCGCCTTTTGGGAAACTATTATTCTTGATGAATGCTTCCAGATAGTGGTACAAATTCCACGGACTGTTGCTCACATAAAACATAGGGTTTGATGCACTCCCAGATTTACCCAAATGTAATTTTTTATAGAAATCTGCAGCACCTGTAAAAGGCGTACGTTTACCCACACCTTTAAATAATGTATTTAAAATTACCCGCCATTTTAAAAGTGAGGTTACACCTGTCTTCAACATTGTATCATCGATATCACTAATAACACCGTATTCAGCTTTATCAGACGGGATAAGCATTTGAGCAGCAAACTTATTGTCATTGGTTACTAATCGCTTTTGATTTTCATCGTCATAAGCTAATTCCAATTGTAGCCAACCCTCTTCATTTGTAAGATCCTTTAAATTTGCTAATTTTTCATCAATCTTAAAATAACCCTCTTCATCTGTAATAGTATACAAAACGCGATTATCTGGCAATTTAACTTTGATCTTAGCGTGTGAGAGCTCATCGCTTCTAAACTGTCTGTAGGCATTTTTAAATGCATTTACAAAACCGGTTTTTTCTAAATTAACACCTTCATCTTCAAGCGCCCTACCTAACAAATAAATATGCTCATGGGTACCATAACTTTGATACCCATGTATTTGCAATGGGTCTTTTTCGTGAAGATTCAATCTTTGTAAAACTTCTTTAAACATAACTTTAAATTATAAAATCCCGACATGCTAGCCGGGATTTTAATGGTAAAGTTGTCTTAAGGATACGTTATTCTTTTATTTGAATTCTCGGTTTTTTAACTTCATTTTTAATAGATTCAAATACGTTATTTTCAAATCTCCTTCAGCTACATTTCAAGTGACTATTAAGGTTTTGCATTTAAAATATGTTCATCTGCTACTCCAGACTTTTCAGTTCGTACTAAATCGCTATTCGTTCGAGCTACATCTACTTCAGTATTAATCGGATTGGTATCAACCAAAACCTCATCATTTTCGGCAGCTAATAATGGAGCAATAACTAATCCTACTAGGCAGGTAAGTTTAATAAGTATATTCATTGAAGGGCCTGATGTATCCTTAAATGGATCACCAACCGTGTCACCAGTAACTGCTGCTTTATGTGCATCGCTACCTTTGTAAGACATTTTACCTTCAATTTCTACACCTGCTTCAAATGATTTTTTTGCATTATCCCAGGCACCTCCAGCATTATTCTGAAAAATCGCCCACATAACTCCAGAGACACAAACACCCGCCATATAACCTCCCAGTGGTTCAGCTCCAAATAAAAGCCCCATCAAAATGGGGGTAATTATTGTTATCAAACCAGGTAGAATCATCTCTCTTAAGGCAGCTTTAGTAGAAATCTCAACACACTTTCCATATTCAGGTTTTCCTGTACCTTCTAGTATTCCCGGAATTTCCCTAAACTGTCTGCGTACCTCCTGCACCATTTGCATCGCAGCTTTACCAACAGATTGCATTGCTAATGCAGAAAAAACAACAGGAATCATTCCGCCTACAAACAAAGCTGCTAGTACATCTGCTTTAAATATATTAATACCATCAATCCCGGTAAATGTAACGTACGCCGCAAAAAGTGCGAGTGCTGTGAGCGCTGCAGAGGCAATAGCAAAACCTTTACCTACTGCTGCAGTGGTATTACCTACAGAATCTAAAATATCGGTACGTTCACGCACATGATCATCGAGATTACTCATCTCTGCAACTCCGCCGGCATTATCTGCGATAGGTCCGAAGGCGTCTATAGCTAATTGCATTGCGGTAGTTGCCATCATTGCTGAAGCCGCTAAAGCTACACCGTAAAATCCTGCCAACTCATAAGACCCATAAATAGCAGCCGCAAATAGTAATACAGAAAGAAAAGTAGATTTCATACCCACAGCTAAACCAGCAATAATATTTGTTGCCGCTCCAGTAGAAGAATTTTTTACAATACTCATAACTGGCCCCTTCCCTAAACTTGTGTAATGCGCCGTAACAATAGAAATTAGAGCACCTACGGCAAGACCAATACAAGCTGACCAGAATACATTTAAAGAAGGAATATCTTTATACCCTTCTCCAAAAAATTGCATCGACATTGATTGTGGTAACATCCAGTCAATAAGAAAATAACTAGCAACCAAGGTTAAAAGTATAGCTACCCAATTACCGGCATCTAAGGCCCGTTGAACTTGGCTTTCTTTGGCATTATTATCTTTAATACCCACTAAAAATGTTGCGATGATTGAAGCTAAAATTCCTACTCCTGCAATAACAATTGGTAATAAAACCGGCCCCATATTATTAAAAGCATCTGTAAATTGACTATCTCTAGACATATCTCGTACTAGATAGTTACCCAAAACCATAGCTGCTAACACTGTTGCTACATAACTACCAAAAAGATCTGCCCCCATACCGGCAACATCACCTACGTTATCACCCACATTATCTGCAATTGTCGCGGGATTACGAGGATCATCTTCAGGAATTCCGGCTTCTACTTTACCCACCAGATCTGCTCCCACATCTGCGGCTTTTGTATAAATACCTCCTCCCACACGAGCAAAAAGCGCTATAGACTCTGCTCCCAAAGAAAACCCCGCCAGCGTTTCTAATACTACTGTCATTTCTTCATAAAAATCACCGCCTTCAGTTAAAAAGCTTTCCATTAAAAAAAGAAAAATTAGACTCAATCCTAAAACGGCTAGTCCTGCAACTCCAAGCCCCATAACCGTACCTCCTCCAAAACTTACTTTTAGAGCTTGAGGCAAACTTGTTTTTGCAGCCTCTGCTGTACGTGCATTTGCATCAGTAGCAATACGCATTCCTATATTTCCTGCAAGAGCAGAAAAAAAAGCACCAATAATAAAGGCCGGAACAATCATCCAGCTTGTTGTATCTACCATATACGACACCACAAACAGCAATCCGGAGGCAATAATAACAAAGATGAGTAACAGCCTATATTCGGCAGCTAAGAATGCAAGAGCTCCTTCTTTTATGCTTTTTGAAATATCCTGCATTTTTTCATTTCCGTTGGGTTGTCTCTTTACCCAAGCCATTTTGATAAACATAAAAAGCAGTCCAATGATCGCCAAAATGATTGGCACGTAGATAATGTTAGATTCCATAAATGAGCTTTTAAATTATTAATACAATAATACTAAAGTAGTAAAATTGCGATTAACATAATTAAATTGAATATTTATAGAGAATATACAATAAAAAAAGACCGCTTATTAGCGGTCTTTTATATAAGTTATTAAATTCTTGCGAACTTAATCTATACTCACATCTTCTTTAGGAATATCACTATTCTTATAACGATCTATACACTGAATGATAATTTCTTTTGCCTCGTTTACATCACCAAAACCACCTACATCCACTTTTTTCTTTTCAAGATCTTTATAAACTTGAAAGAAATGCTCGATTTCTTTGATTAAGTGTGGGTTTAATTCACTAAGATCTTTAGTGCTACTTGCGATAGGATCACTTACCGGTACACAAATAATTTTTTCATCTGGACCTTTTTCATCGGTCATATGAAATACACCAATAGGCTTAACTTCCATTACACAGCCTGGAAAAGTAGGCTCTGTAACTAAAACTAGAACATCTAAAGGATCACCATCTAGCGCTAATGTTTGTGGGATAAATCCGTAATCTGCAGGGTACATCATTGAAGAAAAAATCATACGGTCATATCGTATTTTTTTCAACTTAAAATCATACTCATACTTATTACGACTACCCTTCGGTATTTCGATAAGAACGTCAAATGCTGAAATTTGCTCTGTTGTCATGCTATTATATATTTTTTCTATTGTTTTTTTACGTAAAATAGGCTGCAAAAATAGACCAAATGAGAAGCTACGACAAACAAATCTTCTAAAAGTAACATCTAGTTAACCAGCAAACTACTTTTTACATCAAACTAATACTCTCACTATCACATTGCTTAATTTTAGAACGAAAATTCAAGTGCTCCAGTTACCCCAAACTTACGTGCATCTGGCACTTCTAAATAGTTTCCTCTAAAATTAAAATCAATTCGAAGTATTTTTAAAATATTACCCACTCCAAAGCTATATTCATAGTACGGTTTAGAATCTGGCGCGATATATCTTATATTAGAAGCATTGATAAGTTGGTTTTCATTTGAAATTTCTCCCCAAGCACCTCTAAAACCAATTATCTCACGTAGATTTAATTTCTTAAGTAGCGGAATTTTACCAAATAATCTTCCTCCAAAGTTATGCTCCAGGTGAAGCGTAGCATACGTATCTGTTACAAATTCATAATAATTCAACTGCGGAAATGTCCCGTATATTGAAAATAGATTTTGATTACCAGGAATAACACTCAACAAGCCTAATGGCACTTCACCAAAGGTTTTACCGGCCTCGATTGTAGAACTAAACGTACCTAAACCACCCATTCTCCACGGTTGACGATACGAGAACTGAAGCTTCTCGTAATCAAAATCACTATTAAAGAGACCTTCAACTCCTTTAGTATAACCTAAAAATAGGGTTGGAAACCATTCATTACTGGTAGTGCGCTCAACCCCGTATCCTGAGGTACGTTTACCCGGTTCAAATATTGCACTCAGTACAAGTTCTGTTTGCTTTACTTCAGAGGCAATTTCTGTTTGTGAAAAGTCTGTAAAATAATCTAAGTTAAATGTTGGTGATGCAGATTTTAAAGTTCTGTATGACATATCAGACCGTATAATCAAATTCTTTAAAAATTCTGCCTCAATTGCAAAATTGGCAAGTTTGAGACTCGTAAGTTGGTCGTTGTTTCCTACAGTAACTAAAGATGATGAAGCTAGATTTCTTCCTAATACATCTGTTGAGGTTGTTAGACTTGCGGCTATCTGCTCAATATCTTGTCTATATCCTCCAGAAACTATAAGTCTTGCCTTATTGTCTAGTAGGATTTTACCCGAAATACCGAATTTAAATTTGTCATCTTTAAAACCATATGCGCCAAAACCTTCTAGCCTCCAAGGATCATTTTGGTCAAAATATGTTCTTGCACCTAATCGCACTCGTAATCCTTCTACATCATTAAAGCCAAGGGCAGAAAATACAGGGCCAATATCTAGATTTGCTTTATCCCATTCATAATATCCACTTACCAGAACGGCTCCCGCATCATATAAACGCTGAAATTTAGGAACCTTCTTAAGCGAATCGAGCATAACGTATACCCCTTTTTCATCTTTGCTTAAAGGTTCAAGACGTTTTTCTTCCCAAAAATCATCTCCTTTAGTATATACATCCTCGTCATATTTAGAAACTCGCTCATCATAAACTTTTTCATCTAGTTTCTTATCAAATGTATAGTTGTCATAAAGTGTAGTACGCTTTCCATAGATTCCACGACTTCCTTCTTTTTTCCGAAGTGAGAAATCTGAAAGAAAATAATCACGCGTTATTAAGAATACCGAGTCATTAAGCACATCATACTCCTGCTCAATGTAGATCTCTTTTACCCAATTGATATTGGCACTTTTATTAACCTGCAGGTTTATTTCTTTAATTGCCCAGGTTGTATCATTTACCCAAAAATCTCCTTTAAATGTGAGTTCGTTAGAGCGTCTTGGATAATATATAATATTATAGCACCACTTGTCTTTTATAAATGTACTGTCTGCAAGTACATAGTTATAGGTGTCGATACCTGTTGTTGACAAAGGACTCACAAAACTCTTATCAAAAAACTTAAGGTAGTTGTCATATATATTAAACTCATTATAGAGCTCTTGAATAAAAGCTATTAAAGTTTGATTTGTACTAAAACCACTATTTCTATTGCCTTCTAATTCCTCTTTTTCTTTCCCCAGAATATTGTCTCCGTAAACTTTACTGCTACGTTCATTTATAAAAATGGGCAAATAGGTCTTTCCAGTAATTCTAGAAGTATCCATCTGATCAAAAATAAACTCCATCTTGTTAAAGATTTTGCTATTTATCAATGCACTATCAATAGTGTTGAGATCAAATTCTACCTTCTCATATTTATCATACTGGTATTGTTTGACATTGCTCAAGCCGTTAGATCGTTTATTTTCCCAGATCTTTCTCAAGATATCTATCGCCGGGTTGTTCTTTTTAGATTGTTTACCTGTATAAATTACAACCTCACTAAGACTTTCGGTTTCTTCACCAAGAGTGATTTTTAAATCATAATTAACCTTTTGCGGCAACGCTACTTCTTTAGACTGAAAACCTACAAAAGACACCTTTAAACCTGTATAGGTAGCATCTGATTGAATATAAAAACGTCCATCCTCATTAGTAATTGTTCCTTCTGTAGAACCTGCAAACACAACATTTGCAAAAGGTATAGGGCTACCGGCATCATCATAAACTATCCCTCCTGCCTTAGTCTGACCTATAGTTAGTACAGGAAGAAGGACAAGTAATAATAAGATTAAAATTCTCTTCATAAATGGTATAAGTAGGTCTCTCTTGGGGAGCGTCTAGCACTTTTTACAGGGCTAATTAGTACTATATATACGGCAATTTTACCGCACGAGTTTTATTTGTCGCAAAATGGAACTTTTATTAACAAAAAAAGCTTCATTAATCAGAGATTAATGAAGCTTCAAAGATAATTGTAACAGTCTATCTGTAAAGTACTTTTTTCACAGCTTTAACAACGTCATTACTATTAGGAATCCATTCTTTTAAAAGTCCCGGTGAGTAAGGCGCAGGAGTATCTGCCGTGTTTATTTTTACAATAGGAGCATCCAGATAATCAAATGCTTGCTCTTGTACTTGATAAGTAATTTCTGTAGAAACATTCCCAAAAGGCCAAGCTTCTTCAAGAATTACTAATCTATTTGTTTTTTTCACAGATTCAAGAACTGTGTTAATATCTAAAGGTCTTACCGTACGTAAATCGATAATTTCACAAGATATTCCTTCTTTTTCTAATTCGTCTGCGGCAGTATAAGCCTCTTTGATAATTTTACCAAAAGATACTATAGTAACGTCCTTACCCGCTCTTTTGATATCTGCAACACCTATAGGAATAAGGTAATCACCTTCTGGAACTTCTCCTTTATCACCATACATCTGCTCACTCTCCATAAAAATAACTGGATCATCATCACGTATAGCCGCTTTAAGTAGACCTTTTGCATCTGCTGGGTTTGAAGGCACAATAACCTTAAGTCCCGGAGTATTTGCAAACCAACTTTCAAATGCTTGTGAGTGTGTTGCTCCTAATTGCCCTGCTGAAGCAGTAGGACCTCTAAAAACGATAGGACAATTAAATTGACCTCCAGACATCTGGCGTATTTTTGCCGCATTGTTTATAATCTGATCAATTCCTACTAGTGAGAAATTAAATGTCATATATTCTACAATAGGACGGTTACCGTTCATAGCACTACCTATGGCAATACCGGCAAAACCAAGCTCAGAGATAGGAGTATCAATCACGCGGTCTGGACCAAACTCGTCTAGCATACCTTTTGATGCTTTATATGCACCATTATATTCTGCTACTTCTTCACCCATAAGGTAAATGGTGTCATCCCGACGCATCTCTTCACTCATGGCCTCGCAAATGGCTTCCCTAAATTGTATTGTTTTCATATATTAAAGTGGATGTAATAATACAGTTAAATCAAGTAAATTCCCCAAATTTGAAGGGGTAGCAAAAATAGCAATTAAATCAACCTAAAAGAATTTGATTTAACTAAAATTTGTTATGCGCGCATAGTAAATTTCAAATATTAATGCTTATTTTCGTATCGCAAACGAAATAGTTACTCTAAAAAGAAATAATATATGAAAATATTAGTGTGCATCAGCCACGTACCTGATACGACTTCCAAGATCAACTTTACAGACAATGACACGCAATTTGACACTAATGGTGTTCAATTTGTAATAAATCCTAATGATGAATTTGGGTTAACCCGAGCAATGTGGTTTAAAGAAAAACAAAATGCTACAGTAGATATCGTAAATGTTGGGGGCGCAGAAACAGAACCTACACTTCGTAAAGCCCTAGCAATAGGTGCAGATTCTGCTATACGTATAAATACAGAAGCACTAGATGGTTTTCAAGTAGCAAAAGAACTAAGTGTAATTGCTAAAGAAGGTAATTACGATTTAATAATTGCCGGTCGTGAATCTATAGATTACAATGGAGGTATGGTACCGGGAATGCTTGCCAGTTTAATAGGCGCAAGTTTTATAAATACTTGCATTAGTCTGGAGATAGAAGGCGATTCTGCGACTGCCATACGAGAAATTGATGGTGGTAAAGAGACTGTAACTGCAAAGCTTCCTCTGGTAATAGGTGGTCAAAAAGGTCTTGTAGAAGAAAGTGATCTGCGTATTCCAAATATGCGTGGAATTATGATGGCTCGTAAAAAACCTCTAGATGTAAAAGAACCACAAGGAGCTTCTACAGAAACTAAAGCGGTTTCATTTGAAAAGCCGGCTCCTAAAGGTGCTGTAAAATTAATTTCTCCAGACAATTTAGATGAGCTTATAGATCTCCTTCATAACGAAGCAAAAGCTATTTAAAAATCGAGATGAATTAAAAACTACTTTTCATTAACCGGAAAGAAAAAATTAAAAATATGTCAGTTTTAGTATATACAGAAGCAGAAGAAGGAAAGTTTAAGAAGACCTCCTATGAGGTTGTGAGTTATGCGCGAGGCATAGCAGATATGATGAATACTACAGTTACAGCAATCGCTGTTAACGCAGATAATATATCAGAATTAGGTGCATATGGCG
The DNA here is from genome assembly GCF_004104375.1 of Leeuwenhoekiella aequorea. Taxonomy (GTDB): domain Bacteria; phylum Bacteroidota; class Bacteroidia; order Flavobacteriales; family Flavobacteriaceae; genus Leeuwenhoekiella; species Leeuwenhoekiella aequorea. The sequence continues at coordinate 52,573 of NZ_QOVM01000005.1, read as the reverse complement.
CAGACAAAGTATTGCATATCAAAAACGATAAATTAAATGCTTTTAATGCAAATGCCTACGCCAAAGCAATTGCACAAGCAGCTAACCAGGAAAGTTCTAAGGTGATTGTAATAAGCAGCAGTGCTAATGCAAAATATCTTGCACCATTGCTTGCTATGGATTTAAATGCAGGATACGCTTCTAATGTTGTTGCTCTTCCTGAAAGCGCATCACCATTTACCGTTAAACGTACTGCGTTTACAAATAAAGCATTTAATCACACCAAAATTACTACCGACATTAAAATTGTAGGTCTTTCAAAAAATAGCTTCGGAATCAAAGAATCGCAGAAAGATGCTTCAGAAGAATCTTTTGAACCTAGTTTAAAAGATGCACAATTTGATGTTGAAGTTAAATCGGTAGACAAAGCAAAGGATAAGGTTACCATCGCAGATGCAGAAATTGTTGTGAGTGGTGGCCGCGGATTAAAAGGTCCAGAAAACTGGTCTATGGTTGAAGAAATGGCAGATATATTAGGAGCAGCGACAGCTTGTTCTAAGCCGGTTTCTGATATGGGATGGAGACCACATAGCGAGCACGTAGGACAAACTGGGAAACCCGTTGCGTCTAATTTATATATAGCTATTGGAATTTCCGGAGCTATTCAACATTTGGCAGGAATTAACTCTTCGAAAGTTAAAGTGGTTATCAATTCGGATCCTGAAGCGCCGTTTTTTAAGGCAGCAGACTACGGTATTGTAGGTGATGCATTTGATATTGTACCCCGACTTAACGAAAAACTAAAAGAGTTTAAAGCTAATAACTCATAATTTAGTACTTTCGGCAATTCAAAGGGCTGTTTAAATTTGGATACTTGTCCTCTTTTAAACAGCCTTTTTATATTTTTGCAACTTATGAGTTTAGTGCGTTTAAATATTAAGGGAATATCGTATAGCCAGACACAGAATGGCGCGTACGCTTTAATTCTAAGTGAAGTTGACGGCGACCGGAAACTACCCATAGTTATAGGTGCTTTTGAAGCACAATCAATTGCAATTGCACTTGAAAAAGAAATCTTGCCTCCACGCCCACTCACCCATGATTTATTCAAAAACTTCGCAGATCGATTTGAAATCAATGTGAAGCAGGTAATTATCCACAAACTAGTGGATGGTGTATTTTACAGTAGTATTATATGTGAGCGTGATACTATTGAAGAAGTTATAGATGCAAGAACCAGCGATGCGATTTCATTAGCATTGCGATTTAATGCGCCCATATTTACTTATAAGAATATTTTAGACAAAGCTGGTATTTTCCTCAAAGGTTCAGAATCAGAGCAAGATGGATTTGAGGATGATTTACTGGTAGATCAACTTATCATTGAGGATGATCCTGTAGAAAGTAATAATTATAAAAAAATGTCACTGAGTGAACTCAACACGTCACTTGATGAAGCAGTAGCTGCAGAAGACTATGAAGCAGCAGCAAAAATACGTGATGAGATTTCTAAACGCAATTAACTATAGATGCGAAAATTACTTTCTTACCTCTTTATTTCTTTGATTTCTATTTACGGCGCGATTGGCCAGACAGTTGAAGAAATCTTACCCGTTGCTGAAGCTAAAACCCTTATACCCAATTCAGGATTTTCATTTGATAGTTTGTGGCGAGGTGTTTTAGGAATGGTTTCTTTATTATTAATTTCTTACCTGCTAAGCGCTAATAGAAAAGCTATAAACTGGAAAACCATTGGAGTTGGACTTACCGCTCAACTTTTACTCGCGTACGGTGTATTAAAAGTTGAATTTGTTCAAAATCTTTTTGAGTTCGTAGGTAAAATCTTTGTCAAAATCTTAGAGTTTACTGCTGCTGGAAGTGAATTTCTTTTAGGCGGAATGATGGACACTGAAAGCTATGGATTTATATTTATATTTCAAGTTCTTCCCACAATCATCTTCTTTTCAGCCCTTACATCTGTATTATTCTATTTAGGTGTTATACAAATAGTGGTAAAAGGAATGGCCTGGGTACTTACGAAGTTAATGAATATTTCTGGAGCTGAAAGCTTATCGGTTGCAGGTAATATTTTTCTAGGTCAAACTGAAGCTCCATTAATGATTAAGGCCTATTTAGAGCGAATGACCCGTTCTGAAATACTATTAGTTATGATAGGCGGTATGGCCACTGTTGCGGGAGGTGTTCTTGCTGCATATATAGGATTTCTTGGAGGGGATGACCCTATTGCCCGATTAGAATTTGCACGTCATTTATTAGCTGCTTCTGTTATGGCAGCACCAGGCGCTATTGTTATTTCAAAATTACTTTACCCGCAGCAACAACCTATTGATGCGCGAGTAGAAGTATCTTCAGATAAAATAGGTTCAAATATTCTGGACGCAATTGCAACAGGAACAACAGAAGGACTTAAGCTTGCTGCTAACGTAGGTGCGATGTTACTTGTTTTTGTTGCTTTTATTGCAATGATAAATTACGGATTCAACAAAATAGGTGAAGTAACCACTCTTAATAGCTTCTTAGCAGCATATACTCCTTATGAGAGCTTCTCTATCGAAGCGATTTTAGGAACTATTTTCGCTCCTCTAATGTGGCTTATAGGTGTTGCCACAGAAGATGTTATGCTCATGGGGCAACTTCTAGGAATTAAACTTGCTGCCAGTGAATTTGTAGGATATATACAATTAGCAGATCTTAAAAACCCTATAAACGATATTAGCTTTACCTATCAAAAGTCTGTTATAATGGCAACTTATATGTTATGCGGTTTTGCAAATTTCGCATCAATAGGTATACAGATTGGAGGAATAGGATCGTTAGCACCGGGACAACGCAAAACGCTTTCAGAATTTGGTCTAAAAGCGGTTATAGGTGGAACGATAGCATCATTATTGTCTGCTACGTTAGCCGGAATGCTTATTGGATAATTAAAAGGTTAATGCCCATTCTTTAGCTGCATCAAAAGTTTCAAAGAATGCGAACGACCCTTCAAAATAACTTTGCTCTTTAATGAGCTGCTGTCTTCTCTCATCACCGTTAGGAGAAACAATAGCCAGACCCTTCATTTTATGAAGATCTAGAGATTCCATTATTTCAGAATCAAATTGTGTATTTAATCCGCGTTCAGATATCAGAACATACTTCTGATTGCCATAAAACTTATTAACTGCATTTACGATCTCTAAAGCCTTTTCTTTAGAAACTAGTTCGAGATCTTCATTGAAAAGACAATGCACAAAAGTGTCATAAAATGTAACCTGTGCAAATGAGTACGTCTTTGTATTATTAATAGTCATATGATACGAATAAGTTATCAAGCTCAAAAGTACTTATTTTACTTAATTAAATTTTAGAAAATTTTAACTTATTAACGATTTTTCAAATTTGCTATTCCTATTTTTGAAAACTGATAAAATTTAGACTCCATGAAGCAGTATCATGCGCTTGCAAAACACATTCTTGAAAATGGCATCCAAAAAGGTGATCGTACTGGTACAGGTACTTTGAGCGTATTTGGTTATCAAATGAGATTTGATTTAAGTGAAGGATTTCCAATGGTTACAACCAAGAAATTACACCTCAAATCTATCATATACGAGCTATTATGGTTCTTAAAAGGAGAGACTAACGTGGGTTATCTTCAAGAAAATGGGGTACGCATCTGGAATGAGTGGGCAGATGAGAATGGCGATTTAGGACCTGTCTATGGTCATCAGTGGCGTAATTGGGCTAGCGAAGAGATCGATCAAATTAAAGAAGTCATTGAGACGCTTAAAACAAATCCTAACAGCAGACGTATGCTTGTAAGTGCCTGGAATCCTAGTGTACTTCCAGATACTTCAAAGTCATTTTCAGAAAACGTAGCAGCTGGGAAAGCAGCATTACCTCCTTGTCACGCCTTTTTTCAGTTTTATGTTGCACCAGCAGACTCCAATAGCGAGGATAAGCGACCACGACTATCCTGCCAATTATATCAACGCAGTGCAGATGTATTTCTTGGGGTTCCTTTTAATATAGCATCTTACGCATTATTTACGATGATGATTGCTCAGGTTTGCAATTACGCACCGGGTGATTTTGTACATACCTTTGGTGACGCGCACATCTACAATAATCATATTGAGCAACTAAACTTGCAATTGAGCCGAGAAATACGCACCTTACCGACAATAAAGCTTAATCCTACTATCAAGGATATCTTTGATTTCAAGTTTGAAGACTTCACACTCGAAAATTATGATCCACATCCTCACATAAAAGGAGCGGTTGCCATCTAAACATATAATTAATAATTATGAAAGCTATTTTTTTTACGCTATTCCTCACTATTTGTTCAATTTCATATGCTCAGGAGGGAATTACCGTGTCGGGTAATTCGATCTCTATCACAGAAATACCTCCAATTTGGCCAGGTTGTACCGGGAACGCAATTGAGAAAAAAGCTTGTTTCAAGAAAGAGTTAGTCAATCACGTGATTAGTAATTTTCAATTTCCAGAAGGTTATAAGAAAGGAAGCGTAAAGGAGAAAGTAATTGTGGATTTTGTAATAAATGAAGAAGGCAAGCCACAAATACTTGGGGTAAAAGGCGGAACAAAAATGTTACAAGAAGAAGCTAAACGCAATATCTTAGCTATTCCTCAAATGACACCCGGTCAAGCTGGAGGAAGTCCTCGAGCCATTAAATATTCTATGCCCTTTACGTTTTAACGCCCTGTTAACGCAAGTCTAAAAAACAGCAACACAATATTATTGTAACTTTGAGAATAACCAAAAGTTATCCCTCATTGCTATGATTACCAGTTCTATTGCGCTTTTAGACTTTTTACTAGAAACACGTGAGCACACAGAAACAATTTGCAAACCTCTACAAATTGAAGATTATGTTGTGCAGCCTATTGAAGATGTTTCTCCACCTAAATGGCATTTAGGACACACCACCTGGTTCTTTGAAGATTTTATTCTGAAAAAATTTAAAGATGATTATCAGGTCTATGATGATCATTTTGCTTTTGTATTTAACAGCTATTATGAGAGTATGGGAGCTCGAGTGGTACGCACAGATCGTGGCAATTTATCACGCCCAACGGTTGATCAGGTTTATGCATATCGCAAATATGTTACCAATGCTTTAACAGCATTGCTTGAGGAAAATGACACCGATGAACTTGCACAACTTATTGAGATAGGAATTCACCATGAAAAGCAGCATCAAGAATTACTACTCACAGACATTAAATACATTCTAGGGAATAATCCATTACTCCCAACATATTCAAGCGAATTTCAAGAATTTAAGCTGAATCCCAATCCTGCCGAATGGCTTTCTATACCCGAAGGCATATATGAAATAGGTCACAAGGGTGATGGCTTCAGCTATGATAACGAATTAGGTTTGCATAAGGTATATCTTAATTCTTTTGAAATTAGCAGTAGATTAGTTACTAATTCAGAATATATACAATTCATAGAAGCTGGAGGATATGAAAGTGTTCTGTTATGGCATAGTGAAGGATGGGCTTGGATTAATGATAATGCTATAAAAGCTCCTTTATATTGGCACAAGAATGACAATTATTATGAATACTACGGATTGAATGGCTTACAGAAATTAAATCTCGAGGCTCCCGTTACTCATATTTCTTATTATGAAGCTTTTGCATATGCGCAGTGGAAAGGACTGCGACTACCTACAGAATTTGAATGGGAAGTTGCACAATCGCAATTTGACTGGGGAGAGCGCTGGGAATGGACAGAAAGTGCCTACCTACCCTACCCTAACTATACTAAAGCTCCAGGAGCATTAGGAGAATATAATGGCAAATTTATGGTTAGCCAGAAAACATTGAGAGGCGGCTCTGTAGCCACTTCAAATTACCATACCAGACCTACTTATCGTAACTTTTTTCACCCTCAATTAAGATGGCAATTTACCGGCCTGCGACTTGCTCGTTAATTCTATAAAAAGATGAAATCAAACCAAGAGACAAAGTTTAAAAACACTTTTGAAGAAGAAGTGTACGAAGGATTAACAGCATTCCCTAAATACTTATCCTCAAAGTATTTTTATGACAAAAAGGGTGATAAACTCTTTCAAAAAATAATGGCTCTACCTGAGTATTATTTAACTGAATGTGAACGCACAATTATCGAAGAAAATAAAGCCGATATATCTAACCTATTTTCTGGAGATGCAGGTTTTGATCTTGTTGAATTAGGTGCAGGAGATGGTAAAAAAACTAAAATTTTATTACAAGAATTAATTGAGACCAAGAGAAATTTCACTTATAAGCCTATTGACATTAGTCAAAATGTTCTTGATGAGTTAGAAGAAGATGTTTTAAACAGATGGCCTTCAATAAATATTGAGACCGAGCAGGGAACTTACTTTAATATTTTAAAGAAATTAAGTGAACAACAAAAAGACCGTAAAATGGTCATCGTTGTACTTGGCTCAAACATTGGCAATTTACCTCACAAATATGCCGTCGAATTTTTGACTACCATTAGAAAGTCTATGCAACCGGAAGATCTTTTATTTATGGGTTTTGATCAAAAAAAAGATCCTCAGGTAATTTTAAATGCTTACAATGATTCTCAAGGGGTTACTGAAGAATTTAATAAAAATCTTCTTTCTCGAATTAATGAAGAAATGAACGCAAATTTTGACTTGCAAAAATTTAATCACTGGCCCGTATATGATCCTGAAAATGGAACCACAAAAAGTTACTTAGTAAGTACCGAAGATCAAACTGTAACCCTGCAAAATCTAGATCTTGATATTCATTTTTCAGCCTGGGAAAGTATACACACAGAAATTTCTCAAAAGTATGATGATGTGATTGTAAACTGGCTGGCGCAAGAGGCCGGACTCGTAGTAGAAAAGCAATATTCTGATCCAAAAAATTATTTTACCGATTACATATTCCGAATAAAATAAATAAAAACAATAGCGTATGAAAGCAACATGGAAAGACGTTATTCTAGCAGAAAGCGCTGAGACGATACTTGTAGAGGGTAATCACTACTTTCCTGTTAAAGATGTCTATAAAGAGTTTTTAATAAACTCAGAGACGCATACCATTTGCCCTTGGAAAGGCATTGCAAGCTACTACTCGATAAAAATTGAAGGCGAAATTCTCAAGGACGCCGCCTGGTATTATCCTAAACCAAATATGAAAGCAAAAAATATAGCCAATCATATAGCTTTCTGGAAAGATGTTAGTGTTCACCCTTAGGTAAACACTAACATTTAAAAAATCTATAAAGATAAAATACTGTTCTCTGCACCAGCAAAATCATTCCATCGTGCTCCATCAGCTTCAGGCTCTGTCATCCAATTTTGATCTACAGCATACTTGAACTCATAAGAAGCATCTACTGGTATATTTAATGATCCCTTAAAGGAACCGTTTTTTAATTTTTTAAGTTCAGCCTTTTCCCAATTATTGAAATCTCCTGCCACAGCAACTGTCTTAGCATCTACATTCTCTACCACAAATGTTACCTTACATTCTGGTTTTGATTTTAAGAATTGTTTTGTAATTGACATAACTATTAGTTTTAAGTTTCTTCAAATTTATAAATGATAACTGATAATTTTCCAAGAATCAGACTTTTAGACATATTTTTCCGAATTATAGACGCAATTAAAGTGTTGTTTTTTAATTACTTAATTCGCAAACGTTATCTAAAGAGAATATACTATTATTTTATATAAATATAATTATTAAAAATAAGTCGCGCGTGCTAAATTAACCGTGAAAGCTTCGTTAAATCGTCTTCAGAATTAAAATAATGGAAGCTAACCCGAATACCCGTTCCTCGTTGCGAACAGATTATATTATTCTCAATAAGCTTATTAAAGAGTTTCTGATCTCCTTTAATATTAAAAATTGAAGAATGTTGCGCTCTTTTAGAAATTATAGGATCTACTAGTTTTTTTTCAGAAAACACTTCTATTGCCTTTTGTTTAAGAAGATCAATTTGATTTGTAATTTGATCTTGACCTATACGTTTGATTAATTTAATAGAAGCCTGCAAACTCCCTTGAGCAAGAGTATCAAGATGACCCGGTTCGAGACCGCCAATAAACGAGTCATCTTCTTCTTTAAATGCACCCCTTACAGAGTTGAAGCCAGTTGTTTTCAATTTTAAATTGGAAGCCACCTCGTTTTTTATTAGAAAGAAGCCATTACCATATCCTGCATTCATCCATTTATAGGCGCTGGCTCCTAAAATATCGATACCGCTTTCTTTGAAATTAAAGCTCTCGACACCACAGTACTGTGTACCATCTGCAATAATTATAAGATTAGGATGTGCTTGTTTTAATTCTTTTAAAAAATCAAAATTAACCTGAATACCACTAATGTATTGAACGAGACTAAGACATAGAAAATCTGGTTTTTCCTTTGTCACACATTCAAGTATATTGTTTTCCAAATTTTCATCAATAATCGCATAGCAGGTTTTGAAACCTCGTGATAGCACCGGCCAATTAATTGATGGATAATCTTCTTTAAGCAGCGCAATTTTAGAATTCTTTGGAAGCGCTTCTAACACCGCATTAAAACCTAAAGAAAAGTTGGGGACTAATCCTACCAGAGAGGCGTCACAATTAAAATAGCTCCCCACATCCTTACGTACGCCATCTAAAAATTTATCTTGATCATTTTTCAGCAAGCTTCCCTTTACTAAATAATCAAGATCATGATTTTGTCTAAAGTCGAGCAAAGTTTCTGATAGCAAACCAGATGCTGCCGTATTTAAATGAATGTAATTTGTAGTAACCGGAAACTCTTTTTTTAAGTTTTTCATAGGTGAGATCTGCAATTAAATCTTGTAAATTTGATTTGTAAACAATTTACCTCATCTTATGTTCTCAAAAAAGCAGGAAACAACTAAAATTGATCGTGATCAACGTGAGCTTATAGAATACGCTCAACTACGTGTAAAAGAGAAAAAAAATCTTTTTAGACATTTTGTTATTTTTCTTGCCGGGGCTATACTCTTAATCATCCTAAATTTAATTTTAGATTTTGGAGCAGATTTTAGACCTCTTGAGATAGATTGGTTTGTATGGGCAACATTGATTTGGTTCTTCTTTTTTCTAATTCATTTTTTGAATGTATTTCTTTTTAAATCCTTCATGAATAAAAAATGGGAAAATGACCAACTTGACAAACTTGTCGCTAAGCAAAAAAATAAAATTGCTAAACTTCAAACCAAAGTTGATCAAGAACACCCTATTATAGAACCTACCACAACCTATACTAGACCTAACACCCCGTTAAACTCGTAGCTCTATGATTACAATGATTGCTGCTGCTGCAGAAAATAATGCATTAGGTAAAGACAATGATCTTGTATGGCATCTTCCTGATGACTTTAAAAGATTTAAGCAATTAACTTCCCATCATCACATTATAATGGGTAGAAAAACTTTTGAGACCTTTCCCAAACCACTGCCAAACAGAACTCATATAGTTATCACAAGAGAAGAAAATTATCAAGCCGGAGCAGATATTATAGTGGTAAATAGTATAGAGGCTGCTTTAGATTATGCTAAAAATGATGACAATCTATTTATTATAGGTGGCGGTGAAATTTATAAACTAGGTTTGCCCTACGCTACTCATATAGAATTAACACGAGTGCATCATACTTTTGAAGCAGATGCCTTTTTCCCTGAACTTAATCCTGCAAACTGGAACCTTGTAAACACTCAGTTTCACGGTAAAGACGAGCGGCATAAGTACTCTTTCTCGTATTTAACTTACGAGAGAAAGACCTACTAGCATACTCTTCTTCCGATCATAAATAACTAAATTCGGTTAACAAACTTTATCGTATTACACAGAATTATTGGCATATTGTTATCAATATGATAAGGTTCACAATCTTAACTTTAATAAAAAAATAAAGTTATGAGTACTGAAAATTTATCAAACACCGATGCAATTAATAAACTCAAGGATTTAGCAACTTCCATAGACTTTGCTATGATGGTTACTAATCTTTCAAATAAACCACTTGACGCAATACCTATGTCAACAAAAAAAGTAGATGAGGTAGGTAATATTTGGTTTCTAAGTGGAGCAGATAGTGATCATAATGCAAATATTGCTAAAGATGCAGATATGCAATTACTGTACGCTAAGCCATCAGATATGCAATTTCTAAGTGTATTTGGAAAAGCATTTGTAACTCGCGATAAAGCAATTCTTGAAGAACTGTATTCAACTACAGATGATTCATGGTTTGATGGCGTTGAAGATCCTAACCTCACTGCCATAAAATTTACTCCATCTCAAGCTCAATATTGGGATACTAAAAACAACAAATTTGTATCCTTACTCAAAATGGGATATGCAGCAGTTACAGGAGATAAAGTGGATGTAGGAGAAACGGGATCTCTAAATTTATAATAACAAAAGGAGCTTCAATAGCTTTTTTTTTATTGGTTATCCATACAATCACTTGCGTAAATCAAATCTTGAAAATACAGTCTGAGTAGAATCGTAGTATTAAAATTGTATTTGTACTTAGTCATTACTTATTTTTACAATTCTAATTTTTTGAAAAATATAATTATGAAAGCTTATATATTCCCTGGACAAGGGGCTCAATTTACAGGAATGGGCAAAGATGTTTATGACAATTCAGAACTTGCACGCTCTTTATTTAATAGAGCTAATGAAATTCTAGGTTTTGACATTACTAAAATTATGTTTGAAGGCTCTGCAGAAGAGTTAAAGCAGACAAATGTTACCCAGCCAGCTATATTCATTCATTCTGTAGCATTGTTTAAATCTTTAGGAGAAAGTGCCAAGCCAGAAATGGTAGCTGGTCATTCACTTGGAGAAATTTCGGCATTAGTTGCCAACGAAGTTTTAAGTTTTGAAGATGCACTTCAACTTGTTTCTAAACGTGCACAAGCAATGCAAAAAGCCTGTGAAAGTACTCCTTCTACAATGGCTGCAATTTTAGGTCTGGAAGATGAACTTGTAGAAGCAGTTTGTGCTGATGTTGATGGAGTTGTTGTTGCTGCCAATTATAATTGCCCTGGTCAATTGATTATATCTGGTGAGTTAAGTGCTGTTGAAGAAGCTTGCGAACGACTTAAAGAAAGGGGTGCAAAGCGCGCTTTAATCTTACCGGTAGGAGGTGCTTTTCACTCTCCGCTAATGGAGCCTGCGCGAGAAGAACTTGCTACCGCTATTGAGAATACAACATTCAATACTCCTTCTTGCCCTATTTATCAAAATGTAAGTACTACAGCGGTGTCTGACCCAGCTGAAATAAAGAAAAATTTACTCTTTCAACTTACAGCTCCCGTTAAATGGACGCAAAGTGTTCAAAATATGCTAGCAGATGGAGCTACCGAGTTTATTGAAGTAGGTCCCGGTAAAGTTTTACAAGGATTAGTAAAGAAAGTAAGCCGTGATGCAGTTACGAGTAGTGCTACAGTTTAAGAAACTAAAATATTAGACATAAAAAAAGCCCCTAAAAGGGGCTTTTTCTTATCTTGAGAAGATATTACATGTCGTCGTTTCCTTCAACTTCGTCTTCTACTTCTTGAGCTCCGTCTTCGATAGCATCACCTGTATCTTCAGCAGCGTCTTCTATAGCGTCACCAGCATCATCCATAGAATCACCCATGTCATCAGCAGCGTTTTCCATTGCATCTTCAGTTTTCTCTTCAGTAGTTTCGCGACAAGCAGAAACAGAAACCATTAGTAAAAGTGCGAAAGCACTAAAAATTAATTTTTTCATAATTGGTAATATTTTAATTAGCGTTAATTGCTCGCAAAAGTATATAATTTAAAATCACAATATCATAAAAAATATTAAATTTTTTATCGAATTATAGTTTTGATAAAAATATCGCAAGGAATACAACAATTCAATTAACATAATTGCAGCAAATTCTCAACTTTTCAAAGCGACAACGTTTACGTTAGTGGTTAAAGAAATATTTTAGAGAATCAGATTTTGTATTAAGATATAATTAAGCATCATCATCCATAACATCATCATTTCTTTGAATCTCATCATTTAGTTCGTCTGCTCCTTCCTGTATAGCATCCCCGGCGTTTTCTGCACCGTTTTCAATATCTTCTCCTATTGACTCTAGAGCGTCTTCAGTTTTTTCTTGAGTAGTTTCTCTGCAAGAATAGGTTGTACTTAATAAAGCGACAAACAACAAGCTTAATAATAATCGTTTCATAGTGTATATAATTTAGAAATCTATACTAAAGTAATCAAATTCGTTTTAAAGCGGATTTTTCTCATTTAAGTATTTCCAATAGCGCTTAGGTACATGTTGCTTATGAAGTCGCATATTAACTCTGCTTTTAATATTTGTACTGCTAAAATAGTTTTGCCACAATAAATTGTAATTAGTTTCTTCTTCGTGCATTGCTTTTTCTAAATCTTCTTTCGAATTAAAGTCTAACTCAATAAATGCTATTGAATCTAAATTGTAAAAAAGACCATACCCTCTCTTAGTATCATATATTACAAATTGCTGATCTGCATATCTATTTTTAAAGTGTTTAGCTATTAAAGGAAGGACGTTAAAATCTGGACTTATAATAGAAACATATAAATCCTCTCTAGTTCTTTTAAAACGCACGAAGGCTTCCATTCTGTGCTTTTCTCTTCCTACTTTTTTGGTAAGTTGCGAAAGCATTAATACAGCAGGGTGCCCATAATCATTTTCATTTTGAGTTTTTAAAACATAGTGTAATGCTTCAAGTATATATCGCTCACGCTCATCAAACTCGCTTAGAAATGACCAATAAATCAACTTACTAAGATTTTTATAGTCCTTAAGTTTGTCCCATACTCTATTTGCCTTACCATCATCTGTATATACAGTAACTGGTTCAGAAAAAAAATCGGGTTCGTAGTGAACCTCGTCAACTATAAATACATCATTTAAGCGCTCCTCATAAACTTGAAAAATAGCAGTTAGCAAGCCTTCAAAACTCCCATCATATATTAATGTCTGCTTTTTCATTTAATTGAATAAAGACAATTGCTGATTATAGAATTTCTGATATTTACTTTGTGAGGATTGTAATATCATACTCTTAATACGCTCGGGTTCTAAATCTCTACTTTCAAAATTTGATGAATTACAAACCATAAAATATTTAGCTCTACTCATCGCTATGCCTATAGCTTTTAAATTCTCCCAATTAAGACGTCTGTATTTTCTGGCATTTATAATTTTATGCACAGACTTCATTCCTAAACCAGGAATACGCGCTAAAAGTTGTTTATCTGCTGTATTCACATCTACCGGAAACATATGCATATTACGTAAAGCCCAACTCAATTTAGGATCAATATCAATATCAAGATTAGGATGATTATGATTTAGCAATTCCCGTACATCAAATCCATAAAAGCGCAATAACCAATCTGTTTGATACAATCTGTTTTCGCGTAGCATAGGCACCTCAGTCCCTAGAGCAGGTAATCTATTATCCTCTAAAACCGGTACGTATCCAGAATAGTATACCCGCTTCATATTATAAGTGCTGTAATAATGCACAGCAGAATACATAATATCTTTGTCACTTTCTCCCGTTGCGCCTACAATCATTTGAGTGCTTTGTCCTGCGGGAGCATATACCGGAGTATTTTTGATGATCTTTTTCTCTGCTTTATACTGAATGATCTCATTTTTCACCTTTTCCATAGGTTTAATAAAATCCTTATGATCTTTTTCTGGAGCAAGTAATTTAAGACCTGAAACAGTTGGAATTTCAATATTTATAGAAAGTCGGTCTGCATATAAACCAGCTTCGCGCATTAATTCATCGCTACATCCTGGTATAGATTTTAGATGAATATAGCCATTGAAATTTTCTTCTAAACGCAGTTTTTTTGCTATGGAAACTAATCGCTCCATAGTATAATCAGGATTATGAAATATACCACTGCTTAAAAACAGCCCTTCAATATAGTTGCGCCTGTAAAAATTTATGGTGAGATCTACAACCTCTTGAATTTTAAATGCAGCACGTTTTATATCATTGTTTTTACGACTTACACAGTATGCACAATCAAAAATACAATGATTTGTAAGTAGTATTTTTAATAAGGAAACACAACGTCCATCTTCGGTATAACTATGGCAAATACCCATACCAGAACTATCACCTAATCCCTTATTTGTGTTTGTACGTTTGCTACCACTACTGGAGCACGATACGTCATACTTTGCCGCATCTGCAAGTATGGATAATTTTTCTTTTATTCTTTCAAAATTCATAGCGTGGAATTTTTACGAATTTAAAGAAAATTTCCTATTTAAAGGATTTTTTCCGAACTTTAATTAGGATTTTTTCCAAATAATAGTACATTTACAATATGGGAATCAATGATGTAACAGGCGATGTTCGCCGCTTCAAACAAATACGTGAAGAACAGAATCTAACGCAAACCGAATTTGCGGAAGCGTTAGGTATTAAAAATTCTACAGCAGATATAGAGCGAGGACGCACCAAACTTTCTGGTCATATTGTAACCGAACTTTTACGATTATACAACATTAATCCGCTCTGGCTTTTTGGGTATAGTAATCAGAAGTTGCTTCACGCCGGCAAAGGTGATGTAAGTCCTAAAGTAGTTACCGTAGATATCAATGACAATGAAAATCTGGTAATGGTTAATCAAAAAGCCGCTGCCGGTTATCCTCACAATGTTCAAGATGTAGATTGGTATCAACAATTGCCCGCTTTTGACCTACCACTTCCACAATACCGAAATGCTACATATAGAGGTTTTCAAATAGAAGGAGATAGTATGATGCCTAATTTTATGCCTGAAGATTGGGTATTAGGAAAAGCTACTGTAAATATGGGTGAAGCAACCAATAATAAAGTATATGTTGTTGTATTGCCTGATGCTGTAGTTGTAAAAAAACTTCAAAAACTTCCAGATCCTTCAAAAGTCTTATTGATATCACTTAATCAGGAATATCACCCCTTTGAAGTACAGGTAAGTGATATACAAGAACTTTGGCAGGTAAATAGTAAGCTTACTTTTCATTTAGATGCACCATCAGAAAGCAATCTTCTTAGAGAATTACAACAAGGAATGCTAGATTTAAAAAATCAAATGCGCACTTTAAAATAAAAAAAGCCACACATTATATGTGTGGCTTTTTTTATTTTAAGCATTTAAGATTTAGTTATCGTTGTCAACTTTAATCTTTGAGTCGCCGTCCGCGTCTTCTTTTATTTTAACCTCTTTTGTGTCTGATTCCATTTTCAATTTGTAGTCACCATCATCATCGACAGTTTCTTCGATAACCGCACCATCTTCTTTCATCTCTTCTACAAGTTTCTCTTTTTCTGTCTTCTCACGACAAGAAGTGAATGTAAGGGTTGCTACTAAAAGAATTGATAATAATCCTAGATTTTTCATAGTATATAAATTAATTATCGTCACCGATTGTTTCTATTTTTTGGTCAATCTCTTTATTTACTTCGTTATCCACCTTTTTTGCTGTACGCTCTAATATGCCTTCACGGTCGCTAGATGTATTTTCTACCTGCACTTCTTTTACAACTACTGTTTCTTTTTCTTCTCTACAAGAAACCGAATTGAAAGCTATAAAACTTAAAGCAAAAATTGTGATCACATTTTTCATAATATACTCATTTGGTTGAACTAACAAATCTACTCTCTTTAACGACAAGCAGTTTTTTATTTCACTTAAATGATTGCCAACATCTGTAAATTTTCAGTTAAATGTTAATAAATAACAACGCGAAATTTCTGGCTCCTTTATATTTACCAAAAAATGAACTTCAACAAACTATATACATTTTTAAGAGAGCTTCAAAAAAACAATTCTAAAGAATGGATGGATGCAAATCGTAATTATTATTATGAGGTACGTGATTCTTACATAAGTTGGCTCGATAAAATGGACATCAGATTAGCAGAAGTTGATCCCAACTACACCCACACAACCGGAAAACAAGCCATCAATCGTATTAATAATAATTTACTTTATCATCCCAATAAACCCATTTACAAAGATCATTTTGGTGCGGGATTAGATCAAGAGACTAAACAGAATGATTTTTATATTCATCTAGGCACTTCTGAAAGTTTTATAGCAGGTGGTTTCTATAAACCAAAATCCTCTATCCTAAAAAGTATAAGGCAAGCAATAGATTATAATGGGGATGAATTTCTAGAAATCATAAACAAACCTAGCTTTGAAAAATTATTTGGCAACTTAGTAGATTATGGAGATAGTTTAAAGACTTCACCAAAAGGATATGGTCAGGAGCATAGATATATAAAACTTTTACGTAAAAAGACATTTGCTGTACAACACAATCTCACCCAGAAAATCGTAACAGCACCCGATTTTGAAGATAAAGTAATTGAAATATACAAAGAAATGCTCCCCTTTAGATCTTACTTAAATCAAGCAGTAAGTGTTTGATCTAAATAACTCATAATAATCTCAGTCGCACCTGTGTTTTTTGACACATATTCTCCTGCTATAGCTCCAGTTTTAATTCTAAACTGAGAGTCAAATACAAGCTTATTTAAAATAATTTGGACATCTGTCTTATTTTTGACCGTAGAAAGACCAGACAAATGTTGTAGTTGGATAGCCTCAGGGAAATTATTTATATAGGTTCCTGTAACTATGGGTAAATTAAAAGTAGCAGGCTCAAGGACATTATGCATTCCTGTTGTCCCTACTGCACCACCCACATATGCAATATCTGCATAACTGTAAATTTTATTTAGCAACCCTATAGTATCTATAATTATAACATCTATATCTTTTAAATCGTACAATTCCTTTTCAGAGTAATTGACTACAGACACTTCTAATTGTTTTTTTAACTCTTCAATCTTTTCAGAATTAATCTTATGAGGAGCTATTACAATTTTTATATCGTGCTTCTCATTTATAAAGTCAATTAATAAATCTTCATCATCTTTCCATGTGCTTCCACACACTAACATTAATTTATCTTGTTTAAAATCTTCAATAAATTTTAAACTATTATCATATTTAAGCTGTCTACTTACACGGTCAAATCGTGTATCTCCACTTACAATTGCGTTAGTAAAACCTAGTTGACCCAGATTCTTAAGTGACTCAACATTTTGCAAAAAGAAATAATTAAAAGCATTAAGTGACTTCTGCATCCATTTTCCATAAGATTTAAAAAAAGGTTGACTTAATCTAAAAACACCAGAAACCAACACGGTATAAATCTTTTGTTTATGAAGCTCCTGAAGAAAATTAGGCCAAAACTCGTATTTCACAAAGATGGCAAGTTTCGGTTTTAAAATTTTCAAAAACTGCTTAGCATTTTGTTTAGTATCTAACGGTAAATAAGTTACATACGCAGCCAAAGAAGTATCTTTTTTTATATTATATCCAGAAGGCGAAAAAAATGTTAGGACTATTTTATAAGTTGGGTATTTCTCCTGAAGCTCTTCTAGTACAGGCACCACTTGTTCATACTCTCCCAAAGATGCCGCATGAACCCATATTAAATCTGCATTTGAATCAATATTCTGGTTCAATTGTGCAAAAACATCTTTTCTAACAGTATAAAATTCTTTTAACTTCGGAATAAACAACCCTATAAAAGGAAGTATCCTCTGAAATACACTAATTAAGAAAGAATAGATATGCTGCATAACGTGCAAAAATAGCGTTTTACGCTAAAAAAGGAATTGCTTAGCGGATTGTTATTTTGTATTTTTGCTAACCAGAAAAGCAACCGATTTTAGATAATAGTCATCTTGATTATTTTATAGTTTTAATGCTAAAGCATTATCTGTAACCTTGATGATCATCGTGCTTTTTTTGCTGAATAAAAATCTATGAGAAAAATTCAAATGGTTGACCTTAAAGGTCAATACGAACCTATAAAAGAGCAAGTAAACCGCTCTATTCAAGAAGTAATTGACACAACTGCATTTATTAATGGTCCCGAAGTTCATTCTTTTCAAAAAGAACTTGAAGAGTACTTAGGCGTAAAACACGTAATCCCTTGTGCAAACGGCACAGATGCACTACAGATTGCGATGATGGGACTTGGCCTAAAACCTGGTGATGAAGTTATTACAGCAGATTTTACATTTGCAGCAACCGTAGAGGTGATCGCGTTATTGCAACTTACCCCAGTACTTGTAGATGTAAATCCACACGGTTTTAATATTGATGTAGATGCAATTCGACGTGCTATTACTCCAAAAACAAAAGCCATCGTGCCAGTCCATCTTTTTGGTCAGGTAGCCGATATGAATGCCATAATGGAAATCGCTAAAGAGTATAATCTATATGTAATAGAGGATAATGCTCAGGCAATTGGTGCAAATTACACTCAAAAAGATGGCACTACCGTAAAAACAGGAGCCATTGGACACGTAGGGAGCACATCATTTTTTCCATCAAAAAATTTAGGTTGTTATGGTGATGGCGGAGCAATTTTCACTAATGATGATGATCTTGCTCATACCATTAGAGGGATTGTAAATCACGGTATGTATGAACGTTACCACCACGACGTGGTAGGTGTTAATTCTAGATTAGATTCTATACAAGCTGCAGTATTACGCGCAAAATTACCCTTACTAGATAGTTATAATTTTAAAAGAAGAGAGGCTGCCAGAAAGTATTCTCAAAAATTATCACATCACGACAAGATCACAGTACCTATGATTTGCGATGTTTGTGACTGTCACGTATTTCATCAATATACATTGAGATTAAAAAATTCTGATCGTGATGCGTTAGTTAAGCATTTAAATGCAAATGATATCCCATGTGGTGTGTATTACCCAATTCCACTTCACAAACAAAAGGCATATGCAGATTCACGTTACAATGAAGCAGATTTTCCTGTAACAAATATGCTTGTTGAAGAAGTTATATCGCTGCCTATGCATACAGAGTTAGATGATGAACAAATAGATTATATCACTAAAACTATTCTAGAGTTTCTAGACTAGTTGATAGAATTTTAAAATGCAAAACCCGGAAAGTACTTTCCGGGTTTTTGCATTTTATCAACACCAAGTTTTACTTCCAGGTGATTTTATCTTCAATAGGAGTACGCACACCTTCATTTGCAGGTCCACTAAAAGAACCCAGATAGAAAAATCCAAGGCAACGCTCCCCTGCACTTAATTGTAGTTCATCTGATAGTTCTGAGATAAATCCTGGAGAACTCCAGTAACCACCAAGACCTAATTCTCCTGCAGTTAACCACATATTTTGAACAGCCATAGCCACTGCAGCAATTTCTTCCCACTCTGGAATCCTCGCTTTAGGATCACGTTGCATGCAAATTGCGATTACTGCTCCACTTTGCATCACCTTCTCAATACTCTTATTCAATTTTAATTCTGAAAAATTTTCTGGAGTAGTTGTTTTTGTATAACCAGATCTTAATATTTCAGTAAGTAGCTCCAGAGCATCATCTTTAAAAATTTTAAATCTCCAAGGTTCTGTTTTAGCATGATTGGGCGCCCAATTTGCAGCCTCAAGTAATGTTGCGATTTTATCTTTCGAAATAGGTTCTGCATTAAACTGATTAGGAAACACAGATCTCCGACTTTTTATTTTATCTAGTATCATAATTTAATTTTTAAGCAAATATAAGATAGATATTAAACGAGAAATTAATCTGTTTATTTATTAATTATATTTATAAAAAGTTGATTTTTTTAACTCTTTTACTACTAAACTACTAATGCATTAAATATCTGAAAAACAGTTAAAACACCCCGATTAAAATAGCTTTGTAATAGTATATTTGACTGGTATAATTTTAGCTATATTTAACCCCTCCTACGTCCCCCGATTAAATTTTAAAAAACTCAGTCATATGCGAGTTAGAATGAAACAGTTATTTACCCTGGTGGTACTTTTTGCAATGCCCTTTTGTTTTTTTGGGCAGGATAAGGAATTGAACAAAGCAGACAAAAAATTTGAGAGCTACGCCTTTATAGATGCTCAAAAAATTTATTTGAGACTAGCTAATGAGGGCTATGAGTCTGAAGAGTTGTTTCAAAAACTCGGAGATTCATATTATTTCAATGCTAAATACGAGGAAAGTGCTAAATGGTTTGATAAGTTATTTAATAAATATCCTGAAACTATAACTCCTGAGTATGTTTTTAGATATGCTCAATCATTAAAAGCACTTCAGCAGTACGATAAATCTGATGAGATGATGAAAGAATTTCGTCGCCTCAAAGGAGGTGATTCACGTGCTGAACTTTTTAATAAAGAACCCGACTATCTTGAAGAGATAAGCTACAGTGATAGTGAATATGAGGTTGAAAATCTAAGAAGAACAAATTCGCGCTATTCAGATTTTGGACCTATGATTTATGAGAATAAACTTATTTTCTCGTCTTCAAGAGATACCGGAACGGGAAAAAAATATATTCACACCTGGAATAACGAACCCTTTTTAGATTTTTATCAAGCACCTATAGATATTGAAACCGGTGATCTTGGAAAAGTAGAAAAGTTTGCTGAAAATATAAATACACGCTTTCATGAGTCTTCACCATCATTTACCGCAGATGGAAATACAATGTATTTTACACGTAATAACTTTAGTCAAGGCGTAAAGCGAGCAGATAAAAGCGGAACTATACGATTGAAGATTTTCAAATCTGTAAAGCAAAATGGCTCTTGGGGCACTCCCAAAGAATTGCCATTTAACGATGACAATTATTCGGTATCACATCCATCGCTTAGTCCAGATAATAAAAAACTATATTTTGCTTCAGATATGCCAGGTAGCGAAGGATTATCTGATATCTGGGTAGTTGACATTTTAGGAGATAATGAATACAGCGAACCTAAAAACCTCGGACCTATCATTAATACGGAAGGCCGAGAAAATTTTCCATATATCAGTAAAAAAGGAAATCTTTATTTCTCATCAGATGGCCGTCCTGGCTTAGGGGGTTTAGATATTTATGTAGTTGCTACTAAAAAAAATGGTGATGTTGCGTATGTAATTAATTTAGGGAAGCCTATTAATAGTCCGCAGGATGATTTTGGATTTATCGTTGATGAATATAACAACACTGGATATTTTTCTACCAATAGATATTTTGGAATGGGAAGTGACGATATTTTCAAATTTTCAAGAACACCGGTACCTCTACCCGTTTGTGAAGTTGCAGTTACTGGTACAGTAAAAGACAAGTTAACTTTATTACCTATTCCTACGGCAACCGTGAGTGTGGTAGATCTAAATGGGAAGACAATAGAGACGACGACAGTAGATGCACAAGGTAGATATTCCTTAAATCCATTGTGTGATCAGGAAATACTTATTAGAGCAGAAGAACCTAATTATTATGCTGCAGAACAGTTGATAACAACTCCTAAAGCAAATGGAGATTCTATGGTGGTTGATTTATTATTGGAGCCTAGAATTACAAAAATTAATCAAGGAGATGATTTAGCCAAATTGCTGAAACTTAATCCTATTTATTTTGATTTTGACCGCTTCAACATACGTCCTGATGCTGCAATAGAGCTCGTTAAAGTTCTTGCCGTAATGGAAACCAATCCTAGCCTTGTAATTGAAGTAAGATCCCATACAGACAGCCGCGGAAACGACAGTTACAACCTAAGCCTGTCTGATAAACGCGCACGTTCTACCGCAGAATATATTATAAGTAGAGGAATTGATGCCAGTAGAATTTCAGGTAAAGGCTTCGGAGAAACCGAATTGATAAATGACTGTGGTAATAATTCTGATTGTACCGAAGAGCAACACCAATTAAATAGAAGGTCAGAATTTATAGTGATAAGCTTCTAACCTTATTAATAAGTACATATAAAAAAAGCACCCAATGGGTGCTTTTTTATGCAATATAAAATCACTTAATTATTTCCGGTTTTAGTAGTATCTGCAGCTTTAGACTTTTTACCAAATAAACCTCCCAGAACATCTTTGACTACCGTTGTGGTAGAGGGTTTAGTCACAACTGAATCTTTTGGTTTATTGACAGTCGCTGATGTATCTTGAGCTGTCTTTTTACCACCTAGCAAACCTCCTAGAACATCTTTAATTTTATCTTCACCCTGCTGTTGAAGTTTTCCTTTTTGAGTAGCTACAATTTGCTGAGTAAGGTTTGTAACTGCTTGTTGCATGTTTACATTTACTTGCGGACTTGTAAAACTTCCCGATAAGTTTACCGGTAAATCTACTGTGTACTTATCTAAATCGGTATTGCTTAGACTTGACAACGTACTTCCGATTTTTGAACCTAAGAAAGTACCTGGCACTTTCAAATTTAATACGTAATTAATAGTATTCTCAAGACTATGTGTTCCGCTAACACCCACGTTGATGCCCTTCACATTAAAATCAAATGGCTTTACGGTTACCAGACCCTCATTAAAACTCAGTTGGGTTTTTAAATTACTAAGGTCTATACTTTGAAGATTAATAAAATCTAATTTTCCATCGAGCGCATTTAGTAATTTCATTTTTTCAGGATCAACTTTCACCGTAAGTAATTGAGCAAGGGCATTACCTCCTAAAGAAGAAAGAACGGGAGTTAAATCATCAGACAAGTTTCCTTTTAGACTTATTGTTGTATTCAATGCACCCTGTAGTGCCTTTGCAATAGGCGCAAATTGCTGAAGCATTTCTAAACCTTCAAAAGATTTACTTATATCTACACTTTTGAGATTGAGATCCATCCCAAAGGTTGGCGTTGCAGTTTTTGTACTTACATTTCCTTGTAATGCGATTGCTCCTCCAAAAATATCTGACTGAACATTATTTAAGCTAGCTGTCTCATCTTTAATGGTAATATTTCCTTTTACATTAGAAAGAGTAATATTATCATAAAGAACTTTTCCGGCAGAAAAATCAATTCCAGCATCTAAAAATGATGGGATTTTTATTGATGCCTGTTTAGAAGTTGCTGTTTTAGTTTTAGCTTCTGTAGAAGTAGTAGTTTGGGCTTCTATCACGCTAAAATCACTTAAACTAATTGTTTGAGAATTGACTGAAAAACGCCCTTTTAAATCTTGCTTAGAAAGCAAAAATGGGATTAAATTTTCAATGGTACCTTTTGCAGACAGATCTGTCTTACCTGTTTGTGCAGTCAGGTTCTCGATGGTAATTGTTCCCGGATTAAACTTCACATTAGCCGCTGCAATATTAAGCGGATTAGGCAACTCTGGAGATACGTATTTAAAATCTTTTAAATTAGCCGTACCGCTACTTTTTATATTTTGATACTGCTCTTTATCTACACTTTCCATATCAAAATTGGCGGTCATATCTACGGTAAGCATTCCGTTAAGGTCTTGATCGAGTTCCAGTGGATAAGCCTTTTCAAGGTTGGCCAGATTTAACCTTCCTTTTAAAGCCAAATCAATTAACGGATTTGTGGTTAAACGATCTATTCGCCCTTTTGCATTAAAGACATCCTCATCTATTCTAAGATTTAAATTCCCCAAACTTAAGTAAGTGTCTTCAACAATTCCGGTTTCATTTAAAATCTGCATATCAATTACAATATCTTCTACCGTCTTAGGCAAATCAGGATATTTAAAAGAGGCATTGTTTGATTTTACCTGAATATCTAATTGAGGAATATGTGTTTCATCAACAATACCATTAATTTTTCCGTTTACAGTAAAATCACCGGTAGTGATTACACCATCAAGATTTTTTGCATAGACTTCAGGAATTACAGCCAAGAAATTTTTAAAATCACTTGAGGGTGTCTCAAAAGCAAGAGCCAGCTCATTATTGGTTTCATTTATTTGTACAAAACCAGCAAAAACCAGGGGTAATTGATTCACAAGCAATTCGTTTTCTTTAAACGTATATCGCTGCTCTGGTAAATTCATCTCGATAAGCGCATCTAATTTTATTTTATTATTATTTAGATAATTAACGCCATCAAAATTGAATGAAGCTAAGGCTTCCGTTTTAGTATCTAAATTTGAGACAGCTGCAGAAAAGTCACCCGTCCCCTCGTGATTTACTTCACTAAGCCTTAAATAAGTTTTAGTGCTTTCATCTAAATAATTTATCCGAGAATCATTCAGCTCATAATGCTGAATATCAAACTTAAAACTCCCGCTATTGTCTGCTATAGTATCTTGTTCTGGCGTGTCGCTTTCTTTAGCAATGTCATAATTAGCGTTACCTAAACTATCTATCTTAATATTTATAAGAGCTCTGTTCAATTTTATCGCATCTAATGCAATAGGATTTCCTGATGAAGTTTTGAATAGCTGCATAACTCCCATATCAAGTTGAAGTAACTCACCGCTGGCTAAAGTATCTCCTGCAAAAGGCTCTTTATTTACAATGCTGAAATTTTTTACCTGCACCGCAGCATCTGGAAAACTTGAAAATAATGTGAGATCAAAATCTTCCCAGGCCACAGTGGCATTAATATTTTCGTTTATAGATCTTTTTAATAAATCTTCTAACTGGCTCTTAAATAAAAAAGGAGCTGCAATGAGAGCCACGATCAAAACGACCAATGTGATTCCCACAATTTTAAATATCTTTTTCATAATGTGTTCTAAATTTTTTATTCTTGTTGAAACGTAACAATTTCTGAACCTAATTCTTGATTAGGCGCAAGATTAAATCGCTTTCTAAATATATAAACGCCTAAATACATAAATGGCGTATCACAAAGTGCAATAAGAACTTTAAATAAAAAACCACTCAATAACAAAGCACTAAATCGCTCCCATTCAATTTTTCCAAAACTACATAGTAACAGTAGTACTGTTATCGTATCTAAAAACTGACTAAAAAAAGTTGAAAAATTATTACGTAGCCATAAATGTTTACCTCGAGTCAAGCGCTTCCAAAAATGGTAAAGTTGAATATCTATATACTGAGCAAATAAATAAGCCAGCATAGAGGCAAGAACTGCAACGGCTGTAGCTCCAAACACCGTATTAAACAAAGCGTCATTTACCGGAGACCAGTCGGTTGCCGGTACCGCAGCAGAAGTATATATAATAAGTAATGAAAAAAGCGAAGCGAAAATACCTGCTGTCACGACTTGGTTAGCCTTCTTTTTACCATAAATCTCACTCAACAAATCGGTTATTAGAAATGTAATGGGATACGGCAAAATACCTACAGAAATTTCAAAACGATATAATCCAAAAAAATCCCAATAAAAAAACTTTTGAAAAATAAGATTAGAAACCACCAGAGAACAAATAAATAAGGCTCCCAAAATAAAATAAATACGGTAAGCTGCCATTGCATCTCTTTGGCTTATTGAGGCTTGCGTCAAACTCTTGAATTTATTAGGTTCTAGTGGTCAAAATTAGCAGAATGTACATCGCTTTTACTTAAATTGCTCTTAAATTATTTAACATTACAGACTCATTAAAGCGCTACAAAACATACTCTTATCTCTAGGAAGCAATCAAGGAAATTCATTTGAGAATCTCCAAAATGCCATTGATGAGATATTTCTAAAAATTGGAAGTGTTTCCCAAATATCTCCAGTTTATAAAACGAAGTCCTGGGGATTTGAAGGTGAAGATTTTCACAATTGTGTTATTGCTATTCAAACCCGTCTAGCAGGTGAGACTGTTATTGACCTTATCTTAGAAATTGAAGCAGCTCTTGGACGCACGCGTTCTACAGACTCAAACTACACAAATCGTATAATAGACATCGATATTCTATTCTATGGCGATAAGATTTACAATTCTCAAAAGCTAGAAGTACCGCACCCCAGATTACATCTTCGCAATTTTGTATTATTTCCTCTTAATGATGTAGCGACATCATACGAACATCCTATCTTAAAAAAAGAAATAGGCCAGTTATTGAAAGAAACTACAGATAAAGAATCACCCGAAAAGCAACAGAGGTGGCTTAAGAATCCGCAAGAAGTCTACAATTTGAGCGCTTACAATTATATTGCAATTGAAGGTAATATAGGAGCTGGTAAAACCACATTGGCAACAATGATTTCTGAAGATTTTAATGCTAAACTTATTCTGGAACGTTTTAAAGACAATCCCTTTCTTCCTAAATTTTACGAAGATCAATCTCGCTACGCATTTCCATTAGAAATGTCATTTTTAGCAGATCGCTATCAACAACTACTGGATGATATAGGCCAATATGATTTGTTTAAAGATTTTATGATAGGAGATTATGATTGCTATAAATCGCTAATCTTCGCAAACATAACCCTTACAGAAGAAGAATATAGCCTTTATAAAAAATTGCACGGCATTATGTACAGAGAGATCGCCAGACCTGATCTGTATGTATATCTATATCAAAATCCGGAGCGTTTACTAGAAAACATTAAAAAGAGAGGAAGAACTTTTGAGCGGGATATTTCAGAAAATTATCTTTTGAAAATAAATAAGGGCTATCTGAATATGATGAAAAACAGTAGCCCTGATAAAATTAAAATAATTGATATTTCTGAGCTCGATTTTGTTCAAAACAGAGCGGATTATTTATCGATTTTAAATCTGATAAATAGCTAGTTTATTTATTAGTAATAAATAAAGCTTAACAAGGCGATCATAAAGGCCAGACCAATTACTATTCCTAGCATTACTCCTAGCTTGCGCCCATCTTTTGCACCTTTTTCGTAGGATGCATAATCAAAATTTTTAACGTTCATTATGTTGGGATTTTATTAAGTCGGTAACGCAAAAATGACATAATAAATTTCAAACATCGACGAGTTTAGGAAAGTATTAATATAATTTTATATTCTTTAACAATTTGTATTTTTAATAATAATACTAATTACTTTTATTCATCTTTGACCACAGATCCCATAAAACGATACCCGCACTTACTGAAATATTAAAAGAGTGCTTTGTTCCTACCTGCGGAATTTCAATAACCACATCAGATACATCGATCACGCTCTGTTTCACCCCTTTAACTTCATTACCAAAAATTATTGCAAGTTTAGAAGCGGCTACATACTCAAACTTGTCAAGCATAACTGAGTTCTCGGCTTGCTCAATTGAGGCTATTTTAAAATCCATCGATTTTAACTCTGCTATTGCGTCTAGTGTATTCTCAAAATATTTCCAGCTTACGGTTTCGGTAGCTCCTAGTGCAGTTTTTGTGATTTCTTTATTGGGTGGTTGTGCACAAATACCACACAAATAAACAGCTTCAATAAGAAAAGCATCAGACGTTCTAAAAACGGAACCAATATTATTGAGACTTCTAATATTATCCAAAACAATAATTATGGGAGTTTTCTCAGCCTTAATAAATTCGTCAACAGACTTACGATCCAGTTCGCTATTCTTCAATTTTCTATTCATTCAGCAAAAATACATTTTCAACAAATTTATGATTTAAACTATCTTATAAAGTTTGAGAATTGAATGTAATTGTTGAAAAAAACAAATAACATTTAGTCTGCATATAGGCACATCGAGCTGATATTCTATAAATTTATCCTCGCTAAGATTTAACACGGCAAATACGCTATATGGCTAAGAAAAAAGAGAAAACTGTCACTCCTTTAATGAAGCAATACAATGGGATAAAGACAAAATATCCTGATGCTTTATTATTGTTTAGAGTAGGTGATTTTTATGAAACCTTTGGGGAAGATGCAGTTAAAGCTGCTGGAATTCTTGGCATAATTCTCACAAACAGAAATAATGGCGGCGAGCGTACAGAGCTAGCTGGTTTCCCACATCATTCTTTAAATACGTATTTACCAAAACTTGTCAAAGCAGGTTGTAGGGTTGCCATTTGCGATCAATTAGAAGATCCTAAAACAACCAAAACCATAGTTAAAAGAGGAGTTACAGAATTAGTAACTCCGGGAGTTGCTTTAAACGACGAAGTTTTAAATGCTAAAACTAACAATTTTTTAGGTGCTTTACATTTTGGAAAGCGACTTATCGGTCTTTCATTTTTAGATGTTTCTACCGGCGAGTTTTTAACAACCCAAGGAGATATCGCTTATATTGATAAGTTGCTTCAGAATTTTAATCCTAGTGAGTTATTAATTAGTAAAAGCAATAAAACTGATTTCAAAAACAGCTTCGGTACCGATTTTCATATTTTCTACCAAGAAGATTGGGTTTTTAAAATTGACTTTGCCAGAGAAAGTCTTAATAAACATTTCAACACTAAGTCTCTAAAAGGTTTTGGTATAGAAGATATAGATGAAGGAATTATCGCTGCAGGTGCTGCCCTTCACTACTTGAGTGAAACGCAACATCATAAATTACAGCATATTTCAAGAATAGGTCGTATTGCAGAGGATGCATATGTCTGGATGGATCGTTTTACCATTCGTAACCTAGAGCTCTATCAAGGAACCTCAGCAAAGTCGATAACTTTATTAGACGTAATCGACAAAACGATATCGCCTATGGGCGGTCGTTTACTTAAACGTTGGCTGGCACTACCATTAAAATCAATTGCGCCTATACAAGAGCGGCATGAGATTGTAGAATACATCTTAAAAAACCCTGATTTTTATAATAAGCTTTCTCAACACATTAAGAAAATAGGCGACGTTGAGCGTTTAATTTCAAAAGTAGCCACAGGGAAAGTTACACCACGAGAGATAATTCAGCTTAAGAATTCACTTGAAGCTATGGTTCCTATAAAAACATTAGCTCAAAATTCAGAAAATGAAGCTCTTCAGATTTTAGCTGAAAAAATAAATAATTTAGACCATTTAAGAGCTAAGATTAAAGAGACTCTCACCGAGGAAGCACCTGTGAATGTTCTTAAAGGAAATACGATCGCAACAGGTTTTCACGAAGAATTAGATGAACTAAGAGGTCTTGCAACTTCAGGTAAAAATTATCTAGATAAAATGCTCGCCAGAGAAACCGAGCAAACCGGGATTACCTCTTTAAAGATAGCTTCAAATAATGTTTTTGGTTATTATATTGAAGTTCGTAATACGCATAAAGATAAAGTTCCTAATACCTGGATACGCAAACAAACATTAGTTAATGCAGAACGCTACATAACAGAAGAACTTAAAGAATATGAAGCAAAAATTCTAGGAGCAGAAGAGCGTATTTTAGCTATTGAACAGCAACTTTTTAACCAACTAGTTACGTGGATCACACAGTTCATAGATCCCGTGCAAACAAATGCTACTACTATTGCGCAATTGGATTGTCTTAGATCATTTACTTGTCTTGCTAAAGAAAATGATTACGCAAGACCTACGATCGACGAGACTTTTGAGTTAGAAATAACTAATGGGCGACATCCGGTTATAGAAAAGCAATTGCCACTGGGAGAAGCGTATATAGCAAATGACACCTACTTAGATCGCGATAAGCAGCAAATGATAATGATTACCGGTCCCAATATGTCTGGTAAATCTGCAATATTAAGGCAAACCGCACTTATTGTTTTACTGGCTCAAATAGGAAGTTTTGTTCCGGCCAGCGCGGCACGCATAGGTCTAGTAGATCGAATTTTTACGCGTGTGGGAGCAAGTGATAACATCTCGATGGGCGAATCTACTTTTATGGTAGAGATGAATGAAACAGCGAGTATTCTAAATAATATTTCAGACAGAAGTTTAGTCTTACTAGATGAGATAGGTCGCGGTACCAGCACCTATGATGGAATCTCGATTGCCTGGGCGATAAGTGAATACCTTCACGAGCATCCTGCAAGACCAAAAACATTATTTGCCACCCATTATCACGAACTTAACGATATGGGCGAAACATTTCTACGTATAAAGAACTTCAATGTTTCAGTTAAGGAGTTAAAGGATAATGTTTTATTTCTTAGAAAATTAATCCCAGGAGGTAGTGCGCATAGTTTTGGTATACACGTTGCTAAAATGGCAGGAATGCCTCAGCAGGTATTACATCGAGCAAACAAAATGCTTCAGAAATTAGAAAATTCTAGCCGCAAGGAAGAAAACCAAAAAGTTTTAATTGAAAATAGTGAAGACGAAATGCAGTTAAGCTTTTTTAACCTTGACGATCCGTTACTTGAAGAAATTAAAGAGGAAATACTTCATATTGACATAGATACGCTCACTCCTGTAGAAGCTTTGATGAAATTAAATGAGATTAAAAGAATGCTTGTAAGAAGTAAAAAAAATAAGGCTTGATAAAAGTTTTATTTTTTTTTGAAAATTGCTTTGTAGATTGAAGAATTCTTGTAAATTTGCATCCGCATTAAGCGAGACAGTTTAATGAATTGCGAAAGTAGCTCAGGGGTAGAGCATCACCTTGCCAAGGTGAGGGTCGCGGGTTCAAATCCCGTCTTTCGCTCTAAAACCGCACTATTTTTGAATAGTGTTTAATTGAAAGCCCACGCTCGGGTGGTGGAATTGGTAGACACGTTGGACTTAAAATCCAATGAACATTAGTTCGTACGGGTTCAAGTCCCGTCCCGAGTACAAAGCCTCCCAAAAGGGAGGCTTTTTTATTAAAAGCCAATGCTATATTGGCTAATTTTGAAGTAACTTCAAAACTCCCCTACATAATAGCGCTATTTTTTTATTTTGAAAAATTGACTCCATTATGCTTTCTAAGTTTTTTAAAAGATCAAAATCTAATGATAACGGTCTTAAACATAACGTTTTATTCGCTCCTAACTATCTTGTAAAATCTCAAAAATTTAAAGATAGAACCGAGTATACTATGGGCGGTCATTCTATAATTAGTATTGATCAAACAGATGGTGAGAATACGGGCCTCTATTTTAATGCTACGCGTACTTATAGCGCCAATAAAATAAGCCTCACAGATGATAATTCTCTGCGCCTTGGATTTCAATCTATTTTAAAAGATCATTTTTTAACTTTGGGCACACGCAAAGATCTTGTTCAAACACAAGTAGGCGACACCCTTAAAATAGATTTTAAAGATGGCACTACTCTAACATTTGTTCTGGAAAATTGTTCTGAAATTGCAAAACAAAATAAAGGATATGCTTGTAATCTACGAACGCGTATCTCTGAAGATGAAATAGCTTTTTTCACCACAAAACTTATAAACTCATATACTTTTGGCTTTGCAGAAACTGGAAAAGAATATAAAAAGTCATTAAACCCAGATTCTAAAAGAAAATTTAGAGAAGCAGCGCAATCGTTTTTGTTTATTCTGAAAAACTACTATTAATAAGAATTCAAATTTTCAATAATTTTTTGAGTTAAGATTTAGTAATGATTCTGTAAATTATGCATCTAAAATTAAACGATGCTAAAAAAACTCGCACTACTACCCTTACTCTGTGTTTTACTCTATGGCTGCAAATCTCAAAAGCTTACTAATAAAGCTTCCGCAGGTACCGAAACCACAGAGAAAAAAGACTCAAAAATTAAGCCTTATGATAAGGTAATTACAAAAGAAGCACTTACAGATAAAGGGCTTTTCACAACTCATACTATTGATGAAAAGCTCTATTTTGAAATCCCAGATTCTTTACTGGGTAAAGATTTACTTCTGGTAAGTCGCATTGCTAAAGTTCCTTCGGGATTTGGTGGTGGATATGTAAATGCAGGCTCTAAAGTAAATGAGCAGGTAATTCGCTGGTCTAAACGTGGAAATTTTGTTGACCTAAAAGTTATCAGTTTTGAAAATCAAAGTGATGAAAGCAATCCTATTTCGAAGTCTGTAGAAGCAAATAATTTCTTCCCTATACTTTTTAGTGCTCCTATTGCGACAAGAAGTAAAGATTCTGTAAGCACTGTTATTGAAGTAACCGACCTTTTCACAAAGGACATCGATGCTATCAACGGGGTATCATCAAGATTACGCAAAGAATACAAAATCAAAAAACTAGATGCATCCCGTACTTATATAGAATCTGCAGCATCTTTTCCTAATAATGTTGAGGTGAAGCACGTGATGACCTATGACGCAGAAGAGCCGCCAGAACGTGATCAAGCCGGAACATTAACATTATTGATGAATCAATCAATGGTTTTATTACCAGAAGATAAAATGCTTCCAAGATTAGCAGACGAGCGCGTTGGCTGGTTTACTTCTAAAAAATATAATTATGACTCCGAGCAGTTAAAGGCAGATGATTATAGAATTATACGTCGCTGGAAACTTGTACCTAAAGATATTGAGGCTTATAAAAGAGGAGAACTGGTAGAACCGGTAAAACCTATTATTTATTACCTGGATCCTGCTACTCCACTTAAATGGAGACCTTATTTTAAACAAGGTATAGAAGACTGGAACAAAGCTTTTGAAGTTGCCGGTTTTAAAAATGCTGTGATTGCAAAAGACCCACCTACTAAAGAAGAAGACCCAGAATTTAGCCCTGAAGACGTACGTTACTCGGTAATTCGTTACGTAGCAAGCACTACCCGTAATGCTGTAGGACCTTCTGTTTCAGACCCACGAACTGGAGAAATTATAGAAAGTGATGTAATATGGTATCACAATCATTTGCGCTCTTATCGCAATCGTTTCATGATAGAGGCTGGAGCACAAAACCCTGCTGCACGTACGCTAGAAACGCCAGAGAAAGAGATAGGAGAAATGATGCGTATGGTTATTGCTCATGAAGTAGGGCACGCATTAGGCCTACCTCATAATATGAAAGCTAGTTCGGCGTATCCTACAGATTCACTACGTGTAGCCTCATTTACTCAGAAATACGGTCTAACTCCGTCAATTATGGATTATGCTCGTGTTAACTATGTAGCTCAACCAGGAGATGATGGCGTAAGGTATATACGTATGATGGGACCTTATGACCTGTACGCAATTAACTGGGGTTACAGATATATCCCAGAAGCTAAAACTTCTATTGAGGAGAAACCTACTCTTGATAAGTGGATTCTGGAAAAAGCAGGAAATCCTTGGTATGAATTCGGAAGCTCTAATGGTGTAGACCCACATTCTCAAACTGAGAGTTTAGGAGATGACAATATTAAAGCAAGTACTTACGGACTAGCTAATTTGAAAAAAGTTGTTCCTAATCTAATAGACTGGACGACTAAGGATGGTTATGGTTATGCAGATCTTCAAGAAGTTTACAAAGAACTTAACTACCTGTGGCGCGGCTATATTAATCATGTGATAACTAATGTAGGTGGTGTGTATGAAACCATCAAGACCGCAGATCAGGATGGAGTTGTTTACACACAAGTACCGAAGGCCATTCAAAAAGAAGCTGTAACCTTTTTAAATGAAAATGCATTTACTACACCAGAATGGTTGCTAGACGCTAATATATTAGACCGAATAGAATCAGACGGCGCCATCGACCAAGTAAAAAGTGTTCAAACCTATGCCCTTAGTAACTTACTATCAGATAAGCGTCTTTCGAGAATGGTTGAACTCGATGAGAAGAATGGTAATGATTCGTATTCTCCGGTTGCATTTATGAGCGACTTGAGAAAAGGAATTTTCAAAGAACTTTATCAAGGAAATCAAACTGATGCCTATCGTAGAAATTTACAGCGCAAATATGTTGACATCGCTACCTCTTATTTAAATGAATTAGAAGATGGAGAACAAGATATTTTAATTTCAGACATTCTACCTTTAATGCGCGGTGAACTAACTCAATTAAGAGCTGATCTTAATTCACGTAAAAACAATTCTAGGGATACATTAACCCGTTATCACTATGCAGATTTAATAGCTCGTATTGACGTTGCATTTAAACGTGATTAAAATATAATTTATACACTATCATAAAGTGAGTATAACGCTTCATCATTGCGATGGAGCGTTATTTTTTTAACAAAAATCTCCATAACTACCGTGTTAAAATCACTTAAATGCGGTTAAAACCTGTTAATTCTAAAAATCCTGAATTATAACTTTTTAAATTGAAGTGTGTTTAGATATAAAATCTACTACATCAACTAAAAAAATCATTATGAGTTATACAGAAGAAATGGGCAAAAAGCTCAACGAATTATTAGAGAAAAATTACGATGCTGAAGCAGGTTACAAAAATGCTGCAGAGAAAGTAGCTAACCCTGCTCTAAAGAACTATTTACTTAGTAGAGCACAGGATCGTTATGATTTTGGCCACGAACTAAAAGAAGAATTAAGACAAATGGGTCAAGAACCAGACAAAGGTACAAGCCTTGCTGGTGATGCACACCGTTTGTGGATGGATTTAAAGACCGCTTTATCATCAGATAAAGATGAAGCAGTTTTAGAGGAAGCAATACGCGGAGAAAAAACAGCTCTTGAGGAATATAATGAGATCATCAAAAATGGTGAATTACCATTATCTACAACAAATATAATTGCAAAGCAACGCGATAGCGTGCAAAATGCACTTGTAGATGCAAAAGGTCTAGAAACACTAGCATAAATTATAATTGTGGTTAATCTGTTTTCAATAGTTTCTAATTAGAAATTAAAATTCAGATTAACCTCATCTTATTTTAGATGTTATCGAAACACATCTAATGAAAATCAAAGTATCGCTAATTTAAAGAAGAAAGAAGATGAAGTTTACTGAAGAAATTACGAAAAAACTAAACGAATTACTTACCAAGAATTATGATGCCGAAGCTGGTTATAAACTAGCCTCTGATGCTGCCGAGAATGGCCCGTTAAAAGAATATTTTAATCGTCAAGCTAAGCAGCGATATGATTTTGGTCATCATATTAAAAATGAAATCAAATCTTACGGTCAAGACCCAGATAAAGGTACGAGCGTAGCTGGAGATATTCACAGAGCGTGGATGAATTTAAAATCTACGGTTTCTAGTAATAGTGATGAAGCAATTTTAAAAGAAGCAATACGTGGTGAAAATAATGCTGTAGAAGAGTATCAAAATATTCTAAGCGAGCCGCACTTACCACCTACTACAGAAGCTATTTTATCGACACAATTAAAAGCTATTAAAAGCGCCATTAAAGAAGTGGAAGCTTTCAAAATAATGGCATAATATAAAATTCTATTTATTTGAATTAGCCAATTTAAAATAAATAATTAAATCCCCTTGAGAATTTCTCAAGGGGATTTTTTTTTGGTACATCAAGGTTATCAACAACCCAAAAGTTAACTTTTGAAAGCCTCTCTTTTTCACTAATTTTAAACTTTTCAGATTTTCCGCTCCCGAGAAAATTAACTCAAAGAGAACCAGAGATGTACCTAATTTTTGACACAGAGACTACCGGTTTACCTAAGAACTGGAATGCACCCATCACCGATTCTGACAATTGGCCCCGTGCAATACAAATTGCGTGGCAGCTACACGATGATATGGGAAACTGTATTGAACATGAGGATTATTTAATACGACCAGATGGTTTTGACATCCCATTTGATGCAGAACGTATACACGGTATTTCTACAGAATTAGCACAACGCGATGGTTTAGCATTAGGAGAGGTTTTAGGGAAATTTAAAGCTGCTTTAAACAAAACAAAATTTGTTGTAGGTCAGAATGTAGGCTTTGATGTAAATATTATGGGAGCAGAATTTCATCGGATAGATGTTACAAATTTGCTTCAGGATTTACCTGTTTTAGATACCTGTACTGAAACCACTGCACAACTGTGTCAAATACCCGGTGGACGTGGAGGAAAATTTAAATTACCTACTCTTACAGAGCTTCATCTTTACTTATTCAATAAGCCATTTTCTGAGGCGCACAATGCAACTGCCGATGTAGAAGCAACTACGCGATGCTTTTTTGAGCTTGTGCGCAGGCGCATATTTACTCAAGAAGAATTAGATGTCCCGGCTGGTTATTTTGAAAATTTTTCGGAGGCAAATCCGCAGCCTATTCAATTTATAGGGCTTAAACATATAAACCTTAAGAAAGCTTCCGAAGAAATACGGAAAACGCTTCAGAAAGTTGATCAGGCAGATATTTCTAAAGAAGAAATTAAAGAAAATAAGAAACAGCTTGCCAAAGTAGATTTTGTGCATTTGCACAATCATTCTCAATTCTCAATTCTTCAATCAACTTCTAGTGTACAAGATCTGGTAAATGCTGCAAAAAAACAGCAAATGCCAGCAGTTGCTATAAGTGATATGGGAAATATGATGGGAGCCTTTCATTTTGTTAAGGCAATAACTAATCATAACAAAGGAGCTCTAGCAAAAAATGAAGAGCTTGTTGCAGCAGGAGAAGAGCCTACAGAAACAGTTATCAAACCTATTGTAGGAATTGAGCTTAATGTATGTCTTGATCACACAAATAAAAGTCAGAAAGATAACGGATACCAGATCGTGTTTTTAGCCAAAAATAAAAACGGCTATCACAATCTTGCAAAAATGGCATCGCTAGCTTATACAGATGGTTTCTATTATGTTCCTCGTATAGACCGCAAAATTGTGGAGCGTTATAAAGAAGATCTTATTGTGCTCACCGGTAATCTATATGGCGAGGTTCCCAGCAAAATTTTAAACGTAGGTGAAAAACAAGCAGAGGAAGCTTTAATCTGGTGGAAAGAAACTTTTACAGACGACCTCTACATTGAAATTATGCGTCACGGTCAAGAAGATGAGGACCGTGTAAACCAGACATTAGTCGAATTTTCAAAAAAACACGATGTAAAATTAGTTGCTACAAACAATACCTTTTATATCGAGAAAGAAGACGCCTCTGCTCACGATATTCTGTTGTGCGTAAAAGACGGTGAGAAGGTTGCAACACCAAAAGGGCGAGGCCGTGGTTATCGCTTTGGTCTGGATAATGAAGAGTATTATTTTAAGACTGCCGAAGAAATGAAGGCGCTTTTTACAGATCTCCCTGAAGCGATAAGTAATGTAAGTGAAGTTGTAGATAAGATTGAAGCCTTTGTATTAGCGCGTGATGTATTATTACCTGCATTTACAATCCCCGAGGAGTTTAGATTTGAAGAAGACAAACTGGACGGTGGTAAACGTGGAGAAAATAAATTTCTAAAGCACATCACATTTGAAGGTGCAAAAAAACGATATCCAGATTTAACTCCTGAAATTGAGGAGCGACTCAATTTTGAGCTTAGTGTAATTGAAAACACAGGATACCCTGGATATTTCTTGATCGTAGAAGATTTTATACGCGAAGCACGAAATATGGATGTTTCTGTGGGACCGGGACGGGGTTCTGCTGCAGGTTCTGCAGTTGCCTATTGCCTGGGAATTACCAATATAGATCCTATAAAATACGATTTGCTTTTTGAGCGTTTCTTAAATCCAGATCGTGTGAGTATGCCTGATATTGATATCGATTTTGATGACGAGGGACGAAGCCGCGTAATGGATTATGTTATCAAAAAATATGGAGCAAATCAAGTAGCGCAGATTATCACCTACGGTACAATGGCAGCTAAATCTTCTATTAGAGACACTGCTCGAGTACTGGATCTTCCGTTAGGGGATGCAGATCGCATTTCTAAACTTATCCCCAATATGTCTAAACTGGCCAAAATTTTTGGTCAAAGTGAAGCAGATCTTAAAAAGAAATTCCGTTCTGAAGATCTCGTCAAAGTAAATGAACTATTAAATCTTGCTGAAGGTGATGATCTCGAAGGTCAGACACTTCGCCGGGCAAGACAGCTAGAAGGCTCGGTACGTAACACAGGTATTCACGCCTGTGGGGTAATCATCACGCCAGATGATATTACAAATTTTGTTCCCGTATCTACAGCAAAAGATTCTGATTTATATGTAACTCAGTTTGATAACTCTGTCGTTGAAGAAGCCGGCCTATTAAAAATGGACTTCTTGGGTCTAAAGACCCTTACCCTTATTAAAGATACCGTTAAGCTTGTAAAGCATAAACATGGGATTGATCTTGATCCAGACAATTTCCCATTAGATGATGCAAAAACCTACGAACTCTTTCAACGAGGCGATACGGTAGGGATATTTCAGTATGAATCTCCCGGAATGCAAAAGCATATGCAAGCTCTTAAACCTACGGTTTTTGAAGATCTTATTGCGATGAATGCACTCTATAGGCCTGGTCCTATGGAGTATATCCCAAGTTTTATTGCCCGTAAACACGGAGACGAGGAAATACAATATGATTTACCTGCTATGCAGGAATATTTAGAAGAAACGTATGGTATTACTGTTTATCAAGAGCAGGTGATGCTCTTGTCACAGAGTCTTGCAGGATTTAGTAAAGGTGATGCCGATGTTTTGCGTAAAGCGATGGGTAAAAAGATATTTGCTCTGCTTGAAAAACTAAAACCTCAATTTCTGGATGGAGGTGAGAAAAACGGTCATCCAAGACCTATATTAGAGAAAATATGGAAAGATTGGGAAGCCTTTGCTGCATATGCATTTAACAAATCGCACTCTACTTGTTATGCATGGATTGCCTACCAGACTGCGTATTGTAAAGCACACTACCCTGCCGAATATATGGCTGCTGTATTGTCAAACAATATGAATGATATTAAGCAAGTAACTTTCTTTATGGAAGAATGTAAGCGGATGGGACTAGAAGTATTAGGACCTGACGTAAACGAATCGTTTAGAAAGTTTACAGTAAATGATCGCGGCGCCGTTCGTTTTGGAATGGGTGCCGTTAAGGGTGTGGGTGCAAATGCCGTACAAACTATTGTAGACAATCGTAAAGATGGACCGTATCGTTCAGTATTTGATCTTGCTAAACGTATAGATTTACGTGCTGCAAACAAAAAAGCTTTTGAAAGTCTTGCTCTCGCTGGTGGTATGGATAGTTTTACGACTACACACCGGGCACAATATTTTAAAGATGAAGGAGATGGTGTCACTTTCTTAGAAAAAGCTGTAAAATATGGCGCTAAATTTCAAGAGAATGAAAACTCTTCGCAGGTGAGTCTTTTTGGCGATGCCAGTGATGTGCAAATTCCGGAACCTGTAGTTCCTCCTTGCGAAGAATGGGGCACTATGGAGAAGTTAAGAAGAGAAAAAGAAGTGGTAGGTATTTACATTAGTGGACATCCCCTTGATGACTTTCAAATGGAAATGACCAACTTCTGTAATGGAAAAATTAAAGATTTTAATAATCTCGACAATCATTTAAACCGCGAATTAACGATAGGTGGTGTCATATCTGATGTGCAACACCGCGTTTCTAAAAACGGAAAAGGCTGGGCGATGTTTACTGTAGAAGATTTTGAAGAGTCTTTTGAGTTTAGAATGTTTGGAGAAGAGTATCTTAAATTTAGACACTTTTTAATCCCCAACTCATTTATACACATGCGTGTTTTTGTAAAAGAAGGTTGGGTAAACCGTGATACAGGTAAAAAAGGCGATCCGCGTTTACAGTTTAATAACTTTATGCAACTGCAAGACGTGATGGAAACCTTTAGTAAAAAGCTCACTATAAATCTGGATCTAAAAGAGGTGCAGAGCAGTCGTATTGATGTGTTACGGGAGACGTTGTTTAATCATCGCGGGGATCACAACCTGCATTTTTACGTTTTTGAGTCTGATGAGAAAATAGCACTACAAATGCCTAGCCGCAAGAAGAAAGTAAAAATAAGTAGCGAGTTATTAAATGAACTCAAAGCACAACGGTTTAATTTTAAACTTAATTAGGTGCCTTTTATGTAATTAGATTTATAAGTTGGGCGTTACCCTGGCAGGTCGGGCTATTCGCTGCAATCTGCTTGTTTGCAAAGGCATTAAGCAGGATTTACGCTGCTATCCCTAACGCAAAACCTTAACTATAAATAGACATCTAGTTAAAAAAAAATTTAAAAATGCTAATAGCCTATTGATACTTATAAAATAACCTAAAGCGCTAAAAAATGAAATCATATTAATTAGTTGGGCGTTACCTTGGCAGGTCGGGCTATTCGCTGCAATCTGCTTGTTTGCATAGGCAACAAGCAGGATTTACGCTGCTATCCCTAACGCTAAACGCTTTTTTGTAAATAGACATCTAGTCAAAAAGATTAAAATGCTAATAGACTATTATTACTTATAAAAATATCCTAAAGCGCTAAAAAATGAAATCATATTAATTAGTTGGGCGTTACCTTGGCAGGTCGGGCTATTCGCTGCAATCTGCTTGTTTGCATAGGCAACAAGCAGGATTTACGCTGCTATCCCTAACGCAAAAACCTTTTCTGTAAATAAACATCTAGTCAAAACTATTAAATGCTAATAGCCCATTTATACCTATAAAATAACCTGAAGCGCTAAAACTAATCCGAATAAAGAAGCGAGAATACCGCGTGAGGGATAGTAATGAAAAGCCCACAGCGAGGAACGAGCGCGGACTTGCAATGCATAGCCCGACCCTTGTGGTCACGCCCTAAAAGATATCATTACTCCTATCTCACTAACGCTCAAAATATTTTCTGAAGCATTTAAAACGAAATCACATTAATAAGTTAGGCGTTACTCTGGCAGGTTGGGCTATTCGCTGTAATCTTTGCTATAAATAGACATCTAGTCAAAAGGATTAAACTAGAAGTCACGCTCAAATATCTAATCTCCGCCTAAGCTGAAATTTAATTATCGAATCGATATTACTGATTAAATCATAGTCAAATCTAATTCGTTGATTGTAAGCTTTAGATAAATAATTGACTAATTTTACATTAATAACCTAAATAAAAATAAAATGGCACTAGAAATAACTGACGCAACATTTGACGAAGCTGTATTACAATCTGATAAACCAGTACTTGTAGATTTTTGGGCAGCTTGGTGCGGACCTTGTAGAATGGTAGGTCCCGTTATTGAGGAAATTAGTAAAGAATACGAAGGCAAAGCCGTAGTAGGTAAAGTCGACGTTGATGCTAATCAAGAATTTGCAGCAAAATATGGTGTGCGTAATATACCTACTGTTTTAATGTTCAAAAATGGTGAAGTTGTAGGTCGCCAAGTAGGAGTTGCTCCTAAAGCTACTTACACAGAAGCTTTAGAAGGTTTATTAAGCGAAGCTTAAAACTACCCGTTCATATAAAATAAAAAGGTTTGGCATTAAGTCAGACCTTTTTATTTTATAGAAATCAAGAAGTAGCTCAATTACCGCAGCCTGTTCTTTTATAAGCATATTTTGAACATATTGTTTATACTTGTTAGGGCGATTAAAAAAATTGTTCCGAAATTTATATGCTTCTTTCTAAAGAAGCTATTGAAACAAAAATTATAAAATGGAAAATAAAAAAGGAAAACCACAGGATCTTATAGATGCAAAATTATTGGAAGAACGTAAAGTTTTTCTTTGGGGACAGGTAGATGACAAAAGTGCAAAACACGTTGTAGACCGTCTTTTATATCTTGATGCGATAAGTCATGATGAAATACAGTTTTACATCAATAGCCCGGGTGGTTATGTAACTTCTGGTTTTGCGATTTATGATACAATCAAATCTATAAAGAGTCCGGTGTCTACTATTTGCACAGGTCTTGCTGCAAGTATGGGTAGTATCTTATTATCTGTAGGCGAAAAAGGTCGTCGCTTTATACAGCCGCACGCTCGCGTAATGATTCACCAGCCTAGTGGTGGTGCTCGCGGTCAAGCTAGTGATATCGAGATTACCGCTCAAGAAATCTTAAAAACTAAAGAGCTTAGCGCAAAAATACTGGCAGATAATTGTGGTCAAGACTTTGACAAGGTTATGAAAGACTTTAATCGCGATCATTGGATGGGAGCAGATGAGTCTGTAGCCTACGGGATTGTAGATGGTGTCATCTAGAACTAGTAAAACTTCAAAACCGGCAATAAATTAATTTTACTGCCGGTTTTTTTATATTCAAAAAATGGATTTACAGGCACATCTTAATGCAATTTCGGGTTTTAATAATCTGGAGCTTCTCGCAGGCCAGGTAGTTGAGGGGTTCATTAGTGGAATGCATAAGAGTCCGTTTCACGGTTTTTCAGCAGAATTTGCAGAACATAAAGTTTATAACTCTGGAGAAAGCACAAAACATATAGATTGGAAACTGTATGCACGTACAGACAAGCTATATACAAAGCGCTACGAGGAAGAAACAAACTTACGCTGCCACTTAATTTTAGATAATAGCAGTAGTATGCATTATCCACTATTAAGTAATTCTGAATTAAATAAACCCAATAAAATTGCTTTTTCAGTATTAGCAGCTGCAGTAATAATGCAGTTAATGAAAAAACAAAGAGATGCGGTAGGATTAAGTGTTTATGCCGAAAAGTTTGAATACTACGCGCCAGAAAAAGGAAGCGAACGGCACCATCATATGCTACTCGACCAACTAAATACAA
Organism: Leeuwenhoekiella aequorea; assembly: GCF_004104375.1. GTDB lineage: Bacteria > Bacteroidota > Bacteroidia > Flavobacteriales > Flavobacteriaceae > Leeuwenhoekiella > Leeuwenhoekiella aequorea. Next base: position 10,410 of record NZ_QOVM01000005.1, on the reverse strand, counting down.
TTCTTTCTACGAAAGATAAAGCTAGCGCCACAGATACGTATGCCAATCTTCATTTTATAGCTGAAAAATTAAAAAGACGCTCGCTGGTTTTTCTATTCAGTGATTTATTTCAAAATGAAATGGAGCAGGATAGAACATTTGAAGCTTTGCAGCATTTGAAGTATAATAAGCATGAAGTGATCTTTTTTCACACGTTTGATAGTGCTACAGAATTAAATTTCAATTTTAACAATTCGCCAAAACGCTTTAAAGATGTGGAGACCGGAAAGCACATTGATGTATACTCAGACAATATAAAGAAAGAATACTCCACGGCGGTAAATGCTTATTTTGAGACTATTAAACTGCGATGCGCACAGTATAAAATAAAATATGTCGCTGCTGATATACAGCAAGGTTTTGCTCCTATCTTGAGTACTTTTCTTGTCGAAAGAAAACAGTTTTTATAGAATTTTAAAAAATTTTCATTTTTTGTTTGCACACTTAAAAAATGGGTGTATATTTGCACCCGCAAGAAAGGAAATGATCACCACTTCTAATCTTCAAAAGTTCTTAAAATATTTGGTCTGGTAGTTCAGTTGGTTAGAATACATGCCTGTCACGCATGGGGTCGCGGGTTCGAGTCCCGTCCAGACCGCTAGGAGTTATTCCAAATTCCTCTAAAAGCCTGTAAATCATATGATTTACAGGCTTTTTCATTTTATTTAATGTCGTTTGATATCAAATAATTCCATCAAAAAGGTGAGTGATTCGGTGAGTCTTTTTAAACTCAAAAAAGACTCACCGCGAAACCGTATAAAGTGTTAAAATAAAAGGACTTACACGTTTTCTTTAACACTTTTTAATTAGGACTTTTGTATTTTAAATCCCTCATTTAAAAGACAAAAATGATGGCAAGTTCTATTTCAATACTTTTCTATCCAACTTCAGCTAAGAAATCATTAAAGGCAGCTACTATTTACGCGCGAATCACTGTAGATTCAAAGCGTAGCGAGTTTTCAACCCAACATAAGGCAACTGAAAAATGGGATCCCAAACTAGGAAAGATGACGGGTACTAGTGCAGAAGCTCGAATGGTGAACCGACACTTAGACGATGTTCGAACTAAAATCTATGAGATTTATGACCGGTTAATTCGAGAAGATAAGCCTGTTTCCGCTCAGATTATCCGGGATATCTATCAAGGTAAAGATGATGAGCAAAGAATGCTTCTAGAGCTATTTAAAGAGCATAATGACCGTATTGAGAGTCTTATCGGCAAAGGATATTCAAATGGCACCCTACAACGTTACAAAGCAGCCCGTACGCATTTAGAGAATTACTTGCTTTTTCTTAAAAAGAAAAATGATATCGCATTACGAGAAATTGACTATCAGTTTATATCTGGTTTTGAACATTATCTAAAATCTCAAAAGAACTGCGCTCACAATACGGCAACAAAATATATTGTCAATTTCAAAAAAATTATGCGCATAGCTTTGGCTAATCAGTTTATAGATAAGGATCCTTTCTTTCATTGGAAATCAAACTGGAAAACTAAAGAGCGTGAGTTTTTAACTTCAACAGAACTAAATACGCTAGCTCAAAAAGAGTTCTCAATAGTGCGCCTGGAACAAGTGCGAGATATTTTTCTTTTTTGCTGCTTTACCGGCCTTGCGTATGCAGATGTAAACAAACTCTCCTCCGATGATATTATACTCGGATTAAATGGAGAACGATGGATTAAAACTAAGAGACAAAAAACGAATACGTTAAGTAGCATTCCCATTCTACCAACAGCCGAGCAGATTTTAAATAAGTATAGTGATCACCCGTGCAGATTGAAGGATAATAAATTATTACCCGTACTCACAAATCAAAAGTCGAATGCGTATTTGAAAGAAATAGCAGATGTCTGCGGAATTAGCAAAACGCTGACCACACATCTGGCTCGCCATACCTTTGCTACAACGGTTACTTTATCTCGTGGTGTACCCATGGAAACAGTAAGCAAAATGCTCGGCCACACCTCTATCAAGACCACACAACTTTATGCTAAAGTACTGGATTCGAAAATTGGAGCAGATATGGATCTTCTTAAAAAGCAAGCTCCAATATTAAAAGAATAAGTGTTTTTTAGCCTTAAATATGAAAACAGATATCACTCAACGTGTTAATAACTCAAGTTTTGACCTATTTCGCCAATTTTATCTGATGTTAATTAGAGTTACTTGAATGATCCACAAATTCAATTCAATAAATTCTGAAACCATTTAAACGTATTTCATTACAAATTATTGGTTTTCAGTTATTTGTGAATAACTATTTATTAAAAATCTCCTATTCCTCTATTCCTATTTCTACTTTTATTTCAGGAATTCTAATAAAACAAACAAAGCGCTTTGTTCACTATTCACTTTCAAATCGAATACGATGAACACAATTAAATTAGACGAAAGGCTTGAGCGAATTGAATCGCTTTTATTAGCCAATAAGAAGGTACTTACTCTTGAAGAAGCTTGTGATTATACAGGTATATCCCGTAGCTATCTTTACAAATTAACTTCAACAGGAATGATTCCCCACAGTAAACCGAGTGGAAAGCTTATTTACTTTGAACGGGAAGAGCTTGAACACTGGTTAATGCAGAACAAGAAGTTCTCAGATTCAGATTTTAAGGAGTCTGCTGCGCATAAATCAAAAGAGGAAAGAAATTCATAGACCTATAAACCATAGCTATGAAAATCACAAACTCTATCAAGTAGCAGATCCTAAGAAAAAGACGGTTTACGATTACACCATTGAGTACCTTTTTGAGAAGTACGACATTCTTTACAATGAAATCTCGCACGATTTTCAAATCTCTTTGAAACAGAAAAAGCAATGGAGCTATCTAAATCTAAATTCACTAATCATTGAACTAACCAAAGCCGGGATAGATATCAGTACTTCTAAATTGGAAATTCTGATCAAATCGGAGCTGATTGATTCCTATAATCCGATAAAAGAATATTTTGAATCTCTGGAGGCTTGGGATGGCAAAGATCACATCGAGAAGCTCGCTTCATTTGTGCCGCTTTATGAACACGAAGTATTCGTTTATCATTTCAAGAAATGGCTGGTTAGAGCTATCAAATGTGCCTTGGAGCCTGCGTATTTCAATAAGCAGGCTCTAATTATCAGTCATAGCGGCCAAAGCTCAGGTAAATCAACCTGGTGCCGATATCTCTGCCCACCGGAATTAGCCGAATATATGGCCGAAGACATCAATAGCGATAAAGATGCGCGTATTCAATTGTGCCGAAATTTTCTTTATAATCTCGATGAGCTGGCTGTACTTTCGAAGAATGATGTGAATGCGCTTAAAGCTTTTTTCTCAAAGACCTTTATCAACGAGCGTTTGCCCTATGACCGCAAGAATACCATACTACCCAGAATTTGCTCCTTTATGGGTTCGACCAATATGTCTTCCTTTTTAAATGATGAAACAGGTTCTGTGCGTTGGTTGTGTTTTGAACTGATGGGAGCAATCGATTTTGATTATAAGAAAGAAGTAGCTATTCGAGAGGTCTGGAGTCAGGCTTATCACTTAGCCTATAAAGATCCCAATTTCAATTCGGAGCTCACCGTAAAAGATGTTAATGAAAATGAGGAGCGCAACCAGCGGTATACCAAAATGACCACCGAGCAGGAACTTATTGCCAAGTACTATGAAAAGTCTACCCACGAAAAAGATTTTGTAACGGCCACAGACATTATGGTGAGCCTGAATTGTCTGAATATACGCATTAGTCAGATCAATCTGGGACGTGCCCTTTCAGGCTTTGGTTTTCAGAAGATCAAACACACGAAACGCAGGATTTACGGGTACTTAGCAAAGCGGAAGTTTATAGAATCGCCTTACGAACTAGGCTGATGAACTAGGCTGATGAAAGAAAAAAGAATAAATCCTCTTACCATTCTACCACAAATCTTCTAAGACCCTATAAACAGTAGGCTCATTTGTGGTAGGATCTTAAGAAGTCATCTTACCACAATCCTACCCATCTTACCCCAAATGTGTGGTAGGATGGGTAGGATGAAAAAAGGACTTACCCATATCATTAAGCCCCGTGTTTACTGGGATGGGTAAGATGGTAGGATGTTTTGGGATTTTTAAACTATTTACAAATGAAAAAAGAAAAACTATCGTGTGAAAATGCCCGAAAAATTCCCATCGAAAAGGCGCTGGAATTTTTAGGACACCTTCCCACTCGCAATTCGGAAAAGGAAGCTTGGTTTCTAAGTCCCCTGCGGTCAGAAACCCAAGCATCCTTTAAAGTTTCCAAAAAACTAAACTTCTGGTACGATCACGGATTGGGGATTGGCGGGAACATCATAGATCTCATTTGTGAGCTTTCAAAAGTATCGGTGAGTCAGGCTCTAGAAATTTTAGCTCAACTTAAAACAGTGAATTACGATCTTTCAAAACAGCAACGTTCTAATTTAAAGGAATCTGGAATTGAAATCAAAGATGTAAAATTCATTCAACATCCAGCTTTATTACAGTATTTGACTAAACGAAAAATCAGCCTGACTATAGCTAATACCTTTTGCAGGGAGGTTCATTATACTATTGGTAATAAATATTGTTTTTCCATTGGACTCAAAAACAATTCTGAAGGATGGGAACTTAGAAACAAATATTTCAAATCTTCAAGCTCACCAAAAGATCTGACTTGGATCAAAAATGAATCCCAGAATTTGATGGTTCTGGAAGGAATGTTTGATCTATTATCACTGATAACAATCTATCCAAATTTAAAACGAGAAGCTGACTTTTTGATTTTAAACTCCATTGCTTTTGCAGACAAAGCACTTCCCATTTTAGATAATTATAAAACGATAGAGCTCTATTTGGATCGGGATGAGGCCGGAAGAAAAACCACAGCTTTCTTCTTGAATTCAACGCCAAAATGCATTGATAAATCTGAGTTCTATTCTGCTGAAAAAGACCTGAATGTCTGGCTGATGAAAAGGAAATAAAACTGATTTCTGGAGAGCAGGGCAAGATGTGTAGCTGTGGCCACAATCTTGCTTTGCTCCCGATGGTTGCAAAGAAAAAATACAAACGATGAAACGAGCACTTATCAAATTCAGATGCAGCGTATATGAGAAAAAACTGCTGCAGGTAAAAGCAAAAGCTGCAGGTAAAAGCCTTAGTGCTTTTTGCCGAAATAGCCTAATGGAACAACAGATCATAGAGCGGATGAATGAAGATCATATCAAGACCTATAAAATGCTGGTGAAGTATCACAACAACTTTAAACGTATTGGAAATATGTATAAAAAAGGGAATCCAAAGCTCAGTGAGGAAGTAGTTCTGGTGGCTGAAGAAATCAAGAAACATCTTAAAAGCATCATCCCATGATAGGCAAAGGAAGTTCCATATCTAGTACACTCGGAGCCTTGAGATACGGTAATAATCCAGATAAAGAAGCGGAGCTGGTATACAGTTACCTAATCATTGGAGATACTGCAGAAGAAATCACCAGAGAGTTTGAAGCGGTACAACACCTGAATCAAAACTGTGAGCGCAATACCTTGAGTTTTATTCTAAGCCCAACAGTTAAAGACGGAGCAAATATGAATAATGAGGATTTAGGCAAACTCACTAAAACCTTTATTCAACACATGAAATTACAAGACCAACAGGCAGTGGGGTATGTGCATCGCGATAAAGAGCATACCCACGTGCATCTATATGTTAATCGTATTGATCTAAATGGAAAAGCGTATAAGGATAGTTTTATTGGCAAACAAAGTCAATTGGCAGCAGAGCGAACTGCAAGGGAACTGGGAATTCAAACGGTAAAAGATGTTCAGTATGAAAAGAATCTAGCGCTCGGGAGCATCCGAAGTGAACTACAGAAGGCACACGAGCAAACTATTGGCAAGGAAGGAGCTAAAGATTTACAAACATACATCAACCGAATGCAGGAAAAACAGATTACAGTAATCCCGGTTATTAATAAATCAAAAGGACTTCAGGGTTTTCGATTTGAATATAACGGGCAAAGTTTGAAAGGAAGCGAAGTGCACCGATCGATGTCAGCAAGCAATTTATTGAAATCAATAGTTCGTCAAAAAAATGTTCTAATTGGTGGAAAAAGTATTCCTATAGCACCAAGTCTGGTTAAAGCAATTGCTAAAAGAGTAATCAAACTAGTAATCAATAAAGGAATTGGAATATGACTAAATTAGAAATCCTATCAGAACTGCTCGTGGAAGAGCTACACAGCTTTAAGGAAGAAGTCAACCGTCTAGAAAAGATTGAAAAAAGCCTAAAGGATACGTCAATAAAAGCAGATAGCACCCAGATAGAAAAGCTGATTGCGGATCATTTTAGAAAACTGGAAGTTGATCAAACTGCTCAACAGGAAAACCGAGAAGAAATATTGAAAATTATTAAGCATTCCCGGACGATTCCCAATTGGCTTATTGTACTAGTTCTAATTCTAATTCTTTTTCTTTCACTAGCATTTGCTATAGCTTACCTCTTGCTGCACTGATTCAAAAATAGAATTAATTTTTTCTTTCAAAAAAACCTGTCTTTAGTGAAGGCCTTTTCGAAAGAAAAAATGATGGGAAAGGTTTGGGGTTTAAATCGAAGAGTTAATTTTTTAAGGGTTTTCTCACGTTACGGAGTTAACTGTATCTAACGTTCCGGGCTCAAACGCTTAAATCGCATTTAATAGGCTTGTAGGTAGTACATTTGGGCAGTTCATTGATAAAAGAAATTTCAATAATAGGCCTGCTCCCCCGTTTTTAAAAATATCAAAGCGTTCTCTGCAGTTTCAATTTGATACACCTGCTGTGCTATTTACATCTTGAGGTGTTCGTTAGCCGGCATTTGATCACTGCGTTTAGCAGCATTGGGAATGGCATTAAAATATAATTTCCCTGCTCCCCTTCTTTAATAAGTCGCAACTTATTCTTTTTTAAAAGAACTGAAAACTTCTCATGAACACCCGATATGGAAATACGCTTTTGATTAATTCTAAAGATTTGATTTTCGTCATATTTACCATTTGGGGAATCGTAAGGAGTGATGAGTGTCGCTTTCCAAATAGTAAACATGCGTTTTAGACAGTTCCAGCTATAAGAGTCTTAGCCTTCGGCAAGAGTTCCCTAATGCATTGTTGGGCAACAACCCAAAATAATCATCTTATCATTATACATTTTTTTACAGATCCCGTGTTTATTAATACCTTTAGGCAACACATTGTTAAAGAAGGGGAATAAATAGAGAGATTGATAGACCTGCTTCGATTTTGGCAGCATTAAACTGATTGCAATTTTATCCTTAGTATTGAGCCAGTTTTCTAAATAGATAAATTCAAAACTTCGATTGGATCTTTGTTCAATTAATTCAGCTTTTTCTATTTTAAAGAAAGCTCTTGACATTCTCATAACTTAATTTGTTTGAGTTTAAGATTAAGCTCTAAACCAAGTATATCAATGTATTTTTCTAAAGAATCTAAATTTGGATTCGCTTAATCTCGCTCAGTTTTGTACAACGTGTTCACGCTTACATATGCCAGATCAGCGATATGTGATTGAGTAATCTTAAGAGGATCCCACGCCGTTCTTTTAATGGATTTCCAATCTCGAAATTTCGGGAGGAGTCTTTTGCTAAATGAAGAGAAATTGAGTGAGTGAATTGAACATTCCTATCACCATTTAAGAGTATAATCGACAGTTTCCTTTTCAAATAAAAATATAAATAATAAATTATTTTCATAATTAAAAGCCTCCTCGTTTTTAAGAAGGCTTTTGATTAATTAATAGTATTGCTTAATTAGAAGGAAAAACCGTATTTGAGTTTAAACCCAAGGGAAAGAGTTTTAATCTCGTCTACATTTCCGACCTGAGTGGTCAGCACACTATTGCCTGTAAAATTTACTTCAGGCTCCGCTTTGTACTCCAGCAAGCGGTTTGATTTGGTATCTTCAAATACATTGGTGAGTCCGTAATCTACATACACGCTTAAATACACCAGACTCCCCGTGCTGATCGGTAATTTCAGCCCGGTTTCTAAACTCAGAATCACATTGGTTTTAAGATCAAGCTCGTCTGCTTCCCAACTGTAGCTGCCAAAGTCTCCAAACCCAGCAAAACGTGGCGCCTCTAGCAAAACATCGTATTGCTCATAATAACCCGAAGTAGTCAGACCTGTAGCTCTTGATTTGTATTGGCTGTCAACAACAATACCTAACTTTACCCCTGCCAAAACAAAAAACCGATTGGTACCGGAAGTCTCGTATTGCCCCAAAATCGGGATTTGAATGTATCTCGCCTTCTGGGTTTCCCGATAATTAGTAAACTGGTAGCGGAACTCAAAAACTTCCGCTTCTGAATCCTGAGTTACATAAGCCGCGTTGATTCTATCAAGCTTTGCATTACCTCGATAGGTTTGCAATGCAAAGCCAGTCCTTAAACTCCATTTCGGTGAAAGGTAATACCCGTATTCCAAGCCAAAACCAATCCCATCATCCAGCGCTGCGCTGTTATCTACCCCTTCATATTCCAATATGGAAACAGGCCCGTTTATGTTTACCAGCACCTCATTGTTTTGCTGCCCCTGCAACGGAAGGGATCCCAGTCCTAAAACAAAGAGTACTCCTTTTAATCTATTCATTTGTATAATTCTAGTTATGAAAAACTTCATCTGTAGAGGTTGATTTAGTTAACAATAAATTGAATGGTTTGGGTTTGTTTCTTGGTCTCACAGACCAATACGTAAACTCCTGCTTGAATACCCGCTGGCATCTGCACAGTTGTGCTAGAGCCACTGGTGTAAAAAGTGTCAACAAGGGTGCCCTGAAGGCTATGGATGGATATTTTCATATCTTTAAGCTCTTCCCTATCAAATTCAGCAAACAAGGTTGCCGAGGAAGTGGCCCGTACCGGGTTTGGGGCCAGGTGTATCTTGCCACTAGCCTGCAATTCAATGTTAAAAGCACAGGTGCTCAGCACATCCCCTCCTGCAGTGATTAGCTCCACGCGGTAGCTCGCAAACGGATCAAGCATATCTGTTGATAAATCTCCTTCTGAAAAATACTGCTCGTTGCCTATTAGTCTTCCGTTTTTATACCATTGGTAGCCGGTAAAGCGATAGCCGCCATTAGTCTGCGAATTGTTATTGACCACCAGGGTATTGTTGAACTTTTGCACCACGATCTCTCCAAATAAGAAACGTTTGTGAATCTCGATGGTATAAGTTCTGCTCACCATCCCATCTTGCGAGGAAACTACCAGCGTGGTGCGGTAGATACCCGGCTGAGGTACCGGTACACTGAAGGTCTTCGGCATATTGCCGGTTGCATTGGCCTCCGTCTCGTAAGTGACGTAGAGCGTCTGCACGTCTTCACCACAATCAATGACATAGGTAATTATTGCATCGGGATTGAGGTATTCAGAGTCTCCAATAGTCAGGCGTGTGATGGATGCATCTGCACTGGTTACAATAAACTCCTGAGATACGGGAGTTGCGGGCTGGTAGTTTTCATTGCCGGCCTGAGTAGCAGTTATGGTAATGGTACCCGATTGTACCAGGCTTACAAAACCAGATTCACTAACCATTGCTGCCGGTACAGTTGAACTATACGTGTAGCTATAACTTACCGGTAACCCGGATGAAGCCGTAACTTGAAGCTGAAAATCAGGATCCGTTTCAAGGCTTACCATAGGAAGTTCATCAAAACTGATGATTTGTGAAGCTTGTTGAATGCTAAGGCTAGCCGTTAGTATTAAGTCAAGATAGTAGGGTCTGGTTACCACAGCCTCCACAGTATAGACACCAGCGTCTATTTTCTCATTATTGGTATAACGTACCGTTGCATCTGTAGGCAGGTTATTTACTGCAAGAGCATGAACCGTCCCATCGTAAGTAAAAGATTCATCCTCAAAAGTAATCCCCTGCTGTGCACAACCAGTTACGGTTACAACTGCAGTAGCTGTGCTTACATTACCATTCGTATCCGTTACTGTTAGTGTTACCGTATTTTCTCCCAAAGTAGAACAAGAAAATTCTGTTTGATCAATTTCAAGTGAAGCTATACTACAGTTATCATACGAACCATTGTCAATATCACCTGCTGTGATTAAAGCCGAACCATTTGCATCAAGATTTACTGAGATGTCCCTGGTTAATGCCAAAGGAGAAGAGCTATCTATAACCTCAATGACAAACGAAGCAGTTGCTGTACAACCATTGGCATCGGTTACCGTAACATCATAAGTACCGGCCGTTAGACCTGATAGATCTTCGGTGGTAGCACCGTTACTCCATAGATAAGTATAAGATGCAGTTCCGCCAACAACAGCTAAATCAATTGATGCGTCGCTGCCTCCATTACAACTTACTGCAGTAGCAACGCCACTGGCTGT
>NZ_QOVM01000004.1 GCF_004104375.1 Leeuwenhoekiella aequorea | reverse complement strand
CAAATTCATAATTACCAACTCGATTACAATATTTAAAACATTTACAGATTCAAACACTTTAAGTTGGTTTTGTTATGTTAGATGCAGCGGGTGGGGACCTGCTGTTTCGCTTTTATCCTGTGATATGGGATTTTATTAAATTTGTCGATAACCTCTGAAGTGATATTCTTCAGAGGTTTTCTTTTTCCTATAAAGATGAGATGCAAAGTAAAATTGTAATTTTAACCATAAATAATTCAGTATGGCTATTGCAAAACCTTTTAATCTAACAAAATGGGTAGAAGATAATCGAGATCTTCTTAAGCCTCCGGTAGGTAATAAAAATTTATATAAAGAGGCAGATGATTATATAGTGATGGTAGTTGCCGGGCCTAATGCACGCAAGGATTATCACTATAACGAGACCGAAGAATTATTTTACCAGCTAGAAGGGGAGATTGAAGTGCACATTCAAGAAAATGGAGAGAAGCGCACTATGAAGTTAGGTCCGGGAGATATGTATTTACATCCGGCAAAAGTGCCACATTCGCCAGTGAGAAAAGAAGGTTCTATTGGGCTTGTTATAGAACGCAAACGTATTGATTCAGATGGTAAAGATGGTTTGCTTTGGTTTTGTGATGCCTGCAATAATAAACTCTATGAAGTCTATTTTCCACTTAATGATATTGAGGTGGATTTTCTAAAACATTTCAAAGTATTTTATGCTAATGAAGAACTGCGCACCTGTTCTAATTGCGGAACCGTAATGGAGGTAGATCCGCGGTTTACGGTTTAAAAATTATTTATAATACTATTAAATGCGTCTCATTGGGGCGCATTTTTAATTTTATGAATCTTCTAATATTTAGGCGAGATACTTTTTTGATTTACTAACTTCGGAGAGATAAAACTTAATTATTAAGAAATATATAATAACATGGCAGAAGCTAATCTAAATAATGCGATTGAAGACAAGCTAAAAGCACTAGAAATAGCAACTAATAATGCAGGGACATCCACAGGTACACAATGGTATAATTCTGGAGCTTCATTTGTATCTAGCTCTCCGGTAGATGGTGCTGTAATTAGCAATGTAAATGAGACTACTTCTGAAGAATATGACCAGGTTGTAATTAAAGCACAGCAGGCCTTTAAAGAATGGAGAACTATGCCGGCCCCATTACGTGGCGATATTGTACGCCAATTTAATGATGAGCTGCGACGTTTAAAGGAGCCGTTAGGTAAACTAGTTTCTTATGAAATGGGAAAGAGTTTGCAAGAGGGACTAGGGGAAGTACAGGAGATGATAGATATCTGCGATTTCGCTGTAGGTCTATCTAGACAATTACACGGCCTCACTATGCATAGTGAACGTCCCGGTCATCGCATGTATGAGCAATACCATCCTTTGGGAATAGTAGGTATCATATCTGCATTTAATTTTCCAGTAGCAGTATGGGCGTGGAACAGTGCTCTGGCTTGGGTATGTGGAGATGTAACCATATGGAAACCTTCAGAAAAAACACCGCTTACTGGTATCGCGTGTCAAAAAATTGCAGCACGCATATTTGCAAAAAATAATTTGCCAGAAGGCATTTCGTGTCTTATAAATGGTGATTATAAAGTAGGTGAATTAATGACAAAAGATGAGCGTGTTCCTCTTATTTCTGCAACGGGATCTACCAGAATGGGAAAACAAGTTGCTCAAACAGTAGCTGGGCGCTTAGGAAAATCACTTCTAGAATTAGGCGGTAATAATGCTATTATTGTTACACCAGATTCAGATTTAAATATGACCGTTATAGGGGCTGTTTTTGGAGCTGTAGGAACAGCTGGTCAACGTTGTACCTCTACACGAAGACTTATTATTCACGAGAGTATTTATGAAGTGGTAAAAGAGTCTATTGTCAGGGCATATAATCAATTGCGCATAGGTAATCCTCTCGATGAAAATAATCATGTAGGACCTTTAATTGATAAGGAGGCAGTAAAAATGTATTTAGATGCACTCGAAAAGGTTGAAGCCCAAGGCGGAAAAATTCTGGTTGAAGGTGGCGTTCTTGAAGGAGAGTTATACAAGAGTGGATGCTATGTAAAACCAGCCATAGCTGAAGCTGAAAATCATTATGAAATTGTACAACATGAGACTTTTGCTCCTATACTTTATATGATGAAATATAGTGGTGGTGTTGAAAATGCGATAGAATTGCAAAATGGAGTGCGTCAAGGATTATCATCTGCAATTATGACCAATAATTTAAGAGAGGCAGAGCATTTTTTAAGCGTAGCAGGTAGTGATTGTGGGATTGCAAATGTAAATATTGGAACAAGTGGGGCCGAAATAGGTGGTGCCTTTGGCGGAGAAAAAGAAACGGGAGGCGGTCGTGAAAGCGGTTCTGATGCTTGGAAGGTGTATATGCGTCGTCAAACCAATACCATAAATTATACAACACAGTTACCTTTAGCACAGGGGATAAAATTTGATATCTAATTTATAAGCTGCCGCCAAAAAACTCACTTAAACAGGTGTTTATAACTAGTTTTCTGGCTGCAGACTTTTTGTAAGTATTAGAAAGTTTAATTTCTACCTTGCTCTTCAGGATATAGCTTATAAAGTGGATCACTTTGCCAAAACTGCTTAGTGTCAACATCTATTATAGACAAGCAACCTTTAAATGCAGCCCCTGTATCCACATTCCATACATTTGCCATTTTTGTGGGGTTTACCTCATTTATACGAGTAACCGGTGTATGACCTATATAAATCTCTTTGTGATGTTGTAGGCGTTTTGGATAAGCAGGATCTTCTGTGCTTAAACGTTTATCAAGAGCGACCGCCATTTCCCAAAAAGTACGATCCCAATAAAAAGCTGTTTTGTGATGCTCGTGCTCAGGCCCATTATGATTTTGAAAACCAGCATGCACAAACATGCGATTTTGATCATCTATATAGTAATCCTTTAAATTTTTAAAAAATTCGAGATGTGCTGTTTTCTGCTGATCATCTATTGATTCATAAGAAGTGATAGTTCCTCTACCGCCGTGATTGAGCCACAGATCATTAAGTTCATTTGTTCTTAGCCAATCATAAACCAGTTCATCGTGATTGCCTCTTATAAAAATGCAATTATGCTCTTTAGATAAGTTGATAAGAAATTCTACGGTTTGAGCGCTTTCGCTCCAGCCATCTACATAATCTCCTAAAAATACGAGTAAATCGTCTTTTGAGACCATTGCTTTTTGAAGTGCTTGTCGTAATCCTTTAAGGCCTCCATGGATGTCGCCTATTGCAAGTGTACGTACCATTAATTATATTTTACTTTTCTTAAAATGCGTAAATTTTCTTTATAAGCGTTATAAAGTTTACTATCATATTTACGTAAATGAGGATGTAAACTTTCTAGCTTTTCTAATGCCGACTCAAATCCATTTAAATAACAAATGAGATAAGTTGCCGGAAGATTGTAAAGGTCTTCTAATTCGCCTTTATTAAGAATTTTGTCAATTAAAACTTTGTTAAGAATAATCGTGTTGTTATTGTAAATATGGTGTAACAACTTGTGATCAAATTTAGGCGGCTCAAAAACCAAGTTGCGCTCGATATTGTAAGATCCATTTTCTTTAAAATGTATAGTAAGCTGTTCTAACGGGTAATATTTATAAGTATTTTGAATTCCTAGTAATACATATTCTAAAATCGAAAATTCATCTGTTGTCATAGTAATAGAAACTTCATCAAGAGCAGAATAAAACAAGCGTACTTGCTCATTAATAAGTTCTATATCTACGCGACTATAATAAACATTATCTTTTATTACCTTTTTTACACCCGCCCAGCATACCACAAACTGTTCTTTAAAAACGCGATAATCAGTAAATAGATCAGCATGTCTAACATTTATAAAATCGATAACGCCATCTAGTGTGTGTTCAATGCTATTATGAGAATGTTTTTCTATAGTTGCAACCACAGAACTATTTACATCAAACATCTCGCTGGTAAATGACTTAGGCATAGAGATGCTGCCGTCTCTAAAAAAGACTGTACCACCCCAATATTTCCAAATGTTCTTTTTAAGAGAGGTAAGTTTTTCTAACGGTTTTATAGTAACCAGACCCACAACCTTGTCTTGTGGTAAATGTGGAAATGGAATGTTTTCATAAGAAACATAAGGAGGGTTATTTAGATAGGCATTTATGAGGTTTTGTATTTTACTGTCATCAAAAAATGGAACTCCTACAATTTCATTTGTATTATCTTCAACGCCTATAACCAGATAGCTGTTGTTTTTAGGGTTTGAATTTGATAAAGCACAAATATGTTTTAAAAATTTACCCTTCCCTTCTTTATTGCCTATATCAACTTTACACTTTTTATCATAAAAACTATTCTCATCATTGTGTGCGAGTAGATTTTTAATAAGTAAGCGTTTATTAATCATTGGTTAAGTTATAATACCGTGCGTTATACCAACCAGTATGGTTATTTAAATTTTCAGAATTTACTAATTTGAACTCGCATTTCTCAATCTGCCGGGTTAAGTAATTGAAAAGAGTTATTTTTTATTTACCACAGTACTTGAAGCTTGATCCACACTCATAACTACAAGATCGGCTATATTTACATGATAAGGTCTGGTAACAACAAAATGAATAATTTCTGCTATATCTTGAGCTTGCAATGGCTTAAATCCTTTATAAACATTTGATGCTCTTTCTGAGTCACCTTTAAAGCGAACTTCACTAAATTCAGTCTCCACCATTCCTGGATGCACGGCACCCACGCGAATATTATAGCCGTTTAAATCGATACGCATTCCTTGATTTATTGCATCTACTGCATGTTTGCTAGCGCAATACACATTTCCTTTAGGATAAACCTCTTTAGCGGCAGTAGAACCTATATTTATAATATGACCACTATTTTGAGCGATCATTTTAGGAATGATCATATTACTTACATATAATAAACCTTTTACGTTTATATCAATCATAGCGTCCCAGTCCTCTGTGGTGCCATCTTGAATGGTATCTAGGCCGTGTGCATTACCAGCATTATTAATTAATATATCTATTTGCTGAAAAGCATCAGGCAACCCGGAAATGGCATCTGCTACAGCAGCTTTATCACGCACATCAAAAGATAAAGTATATACGTTTACATACTGTTTTAAATCTTCACCTAATTCTTGTAGTCTTTCCTCTCTGCGCCCACAAAGAATAAGGTTAATATTATTTGCCGCAAAGTATCTTGCTGTTGCTGCGCCAATACCGCTTGTTGCACCGGTTATCAAAGCTGTTTTAGTTGACATGTTTCTGTAATTAATGTGTTATAAAATTGGTGATTCATACGTTTAAATGCTACTAAAAATCTATTAATCTTAGATTCATTTATGCGTAGCTTTAGAAAACCATTTTGATTACAATCTAAAGATCATTTATATTTGAAATGCAATCAAAAAAGGATTGAATTTTTTTTGCAACATACTATGTAAAAAGCAGTCTCTATTAATACCCTTATCAAAGATGTATAAGCCTTTAGAATAAAGGGTTTAACGATAGCTTAACAAAATCATTAGCAATAAAAATTAACCTTGTAGGCCTTAGAGTCATATAAAAATAGCATACAAATTATGGAAAACACCACTGCATCTGTAGATATAGGAGCGCTTAATGAGAAGATAGAAAGAGAAAGTGCATTTGTCAAAATTCTTACGATAGAAATGAATAAAGTGATCGTAGGACAAAAGCACATGATAGAGCGTTTGCTTATAGGACTTTTAGGTCGCGGTCATATTTTGCTCGAAGGGGTTCCTGGTCTAGCAAAAACATTGGCAATTAATACGTTGTCGCAAGCAGTACACGGAAGCTTTAGCCGTATTCAGTTTACTCCAGATTTACTTCCGGCAGATGTTGTAGGTACTTTAATCTACAATATGAAACTGAATGATTTCAGTATAAAAAAAGGTCCAATCTTCGCAAATTTCGTACTTGCAGATGAGATTAACCGTGCACCTGCAAAAGTACAAAGTGCCCTGCTTGAGGCGATGCAAGAAAAGCAAGTAACCATAGGTGATGAGACTTTTAAACTCGATGCCCCATTTCTAGTTATGGCAACACAAAACCCGGTTGAGCAAGAAGGTACCTACCCACTTCCTGAAGCTCAGGTAGACCGTTTTATGCTTAAAACTGTTATTGATTATCCTAAGATCGAAGATGAGCAGTTGATCATACGTCAAAATCTAAAAGGATCTTACGAGAAAGTGAATCCCGTAGTGACTATTGAGCAAATATTACGCGCTCAAGGGGCTGTACGCGAGGTTTACATGGATGAGAAAATTGAAAAGTATATACTTGATATTGTATTTGCTACGCGATATCCTGAAAATTATAATTTAGCGGAGTTAAAGCCTCTAATAAGCTTTGGGTCTTCTCCTCGTGGTAGTATTAATCTAGCTACTGCTGCAAAATGTTATGCATTTATAAAAGGGCGTGGTTATGTGATACCAGAAGATGTACGCGCAGTTATACATGATGTATTGCGTCATCGTATAGGTATCACATATGAGGCTGAGGCAGAAAATGTAACTACAGAAGAAATCATTAATAAAATCGTTAATGAGATCGAAGTGCCATAGGCGCATTTATGATCTATGAATTAATGACACTGTGATTTGCTTTTGTAAAGCATAAAATTTTAAATGAATCGACTTTGAGTAAGATTTATAAATTACCAACGTATAATAGTTCCTTTGCAGGATAGAGGCTTATGGATACTAAAGAGCTTTTAAAGAAAGTACGTAAAATTGAGATCAAGACCAGAAGGTTATCTGATCACATTTTTGGTGGTGAATATCATTCCACTTTTAAAGGTCGGGGAATGACTTTTAGCGAGGTGCGCCAGTATCAATTTGGTGATGATGTGCGTAATATTGATTGGAATGTTACTGCGCGCTATAGTGAGCCTTATGTAAAAGTTTTTGAAGAAGAGCGCGAGTTGACAATGATGCTCGTTGCAGATGTGAGTGGTTCAGAATTTTTTGGTACAGATCAACAATTTAAATCTGAAATAGTTACTGAAATAGCTGCGACGCTAGCTTTTTCTGCGATGCAAAATAATGACAAAATAGGATTGATATTGTTTTCAGATGGTATTGAACTTTATATTCCGCCAAAAAAAGGAAAGTCCCATGTATTACGTATAATTCGTGAATTGCTAGAGTTTAAGCCTAAGAGTAAACAAACAGATGTGGCTCAAGCATTAAAATTTCTTTCAAGTGTTATGAAGAAAAAAGCTATCGTATTTGTGCTTTCAGATTTTATAGCAGATGGGTACAGAGATACGATGAAAATTGCAGCAAAGCGTCATGATATCACGGGAATACGCATTTATGATGAACGGGAAGAAGAAATTCCTAGTCTGGGAGTTGTTCAAATGGAAGATGAGGAAACCGGTGAGTTACTTTTAGTGAATACGACCTCTAAAACGGTACGTGCAAATTATTCTGCCTATTACAAAGAACGAGTTGCTTATTACAAAGAGAGCTTCACACGAAGTGGTGCTGGTGTAATTGACGTGCGTACAGACGAGAGTTATGTCAAAAAATTATTAGGTTATTTTAAACGAAGAGGATAAGAGAATAATGAGTAATAACCCCAATACATCCCTAGTTACTCCAAGGAGAATTATGGTAAGGAAATTAATTTTTCTTTTGCCGTTTATTCTGTTTTTTGGAGCATTACAAGCGCAACGGGTAAAAGCATCTATAGATAGTTCTACAATACGTATTGGTGAACAGATTACCTATGCATTTCAAGTTGAAGCTGATGCTAAAGATTTAGTCATATTTCCCGAAGGACAAACTTTTTCTCCGTTAGAAGTTATTGAATCTTATAAGATAGATACTTCATTTTCTGGAGCAAAAATGAACCTTATCAAGCGATATGGCCTAACCCAATTTGATAGCGGATCTTACACAATCCCGAGACAGCTTGTAACAATTAATCAGCAGCAATTTTATACAGATTCTATTGCTGTTGAGGTTAATAATGTGCAAGTAGATACCACAAAACAAGGTCTTTACGACATTAAGGATATTGTTGTTGTTGAGCCTGCCAGCAGCAAAGTATGGAACTATTTACTGTATTTTCTCCTAGTGGCTTTAATAATTGGCGTATTCCTTTACTTTATTATACGTAGAAATCGCAAAAAAGCAGAAGCTGAGCGTAAACTTCCGCCATTTGAGCAAGCATTGTTCTCGTTAAAAAAACTAGATGAGGAATATAGAGAGCCATCACGAGGTATAGATCAACATATAGTTACAAAAGCTTATTATTCAAAACTTACTGAAATAATAAGACGATATCTTGATGAAGAAGTGTATGACCGTTCTATGGAAAGTACTTCGGCAGAATTAATCGAGAAATTATTACAAGAAAAGCAACAGGGTAAAATAGATTTAAGCAAGGAGACCATCCTTAAATTGGATCAAATTTTAAAGCGTGCAGATCTTAGCAAATTTGCTCGAATGTCACCAGGAACGGGACAGACTGAAGCAGACCGTATTGTCGCTGAAGAGATTGTAAAAGAGACTAAAGAGGCTATCCCGGCACCATCAGAAGAGGAACTTATGCGTGACGCTGCCTATAGAGAAGCCCTGGCAAAACGTAGAAAACGCAGACTCATCATAACAAGCATTGTAGGTATTTTTACAATAGTTATTTTGGCTACCGGAGTTCTTGTCGCTGTAAAGGGGTTTGATTTTGTTAAGGATAATTTTATAGGTCATCCTTCAAAAGATTTGTTAGAAGGCGAATGGGTGCGTAGTGAATACGGTTACCCTCCTGTTATTATAAGTACTCCACGTATATTAGAACGTAATGAGATTCCTATTCCAGACTCCTTGCGCACGCAGATGGATATGAGCACCTTTACCTACGGAAGCTTAATTGACCAATTTTATATTGTGGTAAATAATACCAAATATGGAGGAGATCAAGAAGCCGACTTAGAAAAGGCAACACAAGGTTTTATAAGTACTTTAGAAGCGAGCGGTGCTAAAAATCTTCTTGTAAAAAGTGAAGAATATACAACCCCTGAAGGTACAAAAGGACTTCGCGTTTATGGATCAGGTGATTTTCCGGATGCTTTAAATTCAGACAAATACAGTCCGGGAGCATATGAGATGCTATTGTTTACTGCTCCGGGAGTATTGCAACAGATACTGGTAGCTTGGCGAGATGAAGATAAATATGCAGTAGAAATGGCGTCACGCATTATAAATTCTGTAGAATTACAAAAAACCGTACCTACCGATGTTAAGTAATTTTGAATTTCAAAATCCTGAGTTTTTCTGGGTACTGTTACTAATTCCTGTATTAGCGGTTTGGTACTTTTATAAGCGTAATAAGATAACAGCTCAGGTTAAAATCTCAAGTCTCAAAGGTTTTAAAACAGGCAGTGGCTTATTAGCCAGACTGCGACCTATTCTTTTTGTTTTGCGTCTGCTGGCAATTGCATTTATAATAACCGCATTGGCAAGACCACGCACAGTAGATGTTTCTACACGTACAAAAACCACTCGAGGTATAGATATTGCGATTGCGATAGATGTCTCTGCTAGTATGCTGGCAAAAGATTTAAAGCCTAATCGTTTAGAGGCGCTTAAAAATGTTGCGGCAGAATTTATTAGACAACGCCCTAATGATCGTATAGGCTTAATTGAATATGCAGGAGAAAGTTATACCCGTACACCTATCACAAGTGATAAAAGCATTGTTTTAAGTTCGTTAAACGATATACGCTACAGCAGTATTATTGAAGGAGGTACCGCCATAGGGATGGGACTTGCTACGTCGGTTAATAGGTTGAAAGATAGTAAAGCGGTAAGTAAAGTCATAATACTTATGACAGACGGTGTAAACAATGGAGGTTTTATCGAGCCCGTAACTGCTAGTGAACTGGCTCAAGAATTTGGTATAAAAGTTTATACCATAGGCTTAGGAACTAACGGAACAGCACTTTCGCCGGTTGCATTACGACCAGATGGTAGTTTTCAATACGGTAATATTCCGGTAGAAATTGATGAAAGTTTGCTAAAAGAAATCGCAGAAAAAACGGGCGGACTTTACTTTAGAGCGACAGATAATGAGTCTTTAGAAGAGATTTACGACGAGATAAATAAACTTGAAAAAACAGATGTTGAAGAATTTAAGTATACAAATTACGAAGAGATGTTTCGTCCGCTTGTTCTTTTAGCTGGTTTACTTCTACTCATTGAAGTAGTGCTTAGAAATACAATTTTTAGAAGTTTTATTTAGATTAATATAAATAGTAATAACAGTAATAGATAGCTTGTGTATTTACTAGAAGAAAAAATATGGTTTTGGGCATTGCTTACTATACCAGCGTTGGTAGTTCTTTATTTTGCGGTCACTTTATGGAAGCGAAGTGCACAAAAACGATTTGCAGCAAATAGAATTTTATTTAGTCAGTTGACACCTAATCGTTCTGTTTTCAAGCCGGTATTTAAGTTGGTGGTTTTATGTCTTGCCTTTGCGTGTCTAGTTATCGCTCTTGTAAATCCAAAAATTGGTACTAAGCTAGAAACGGTCAAGAGAGAAGGAGTAGATGTAGTTTTTGCGGTAGATGTATCAAAAAGTATGGATGCTGAAGATATAGCTCCCAGCCGAATTGATAAAGCAAAGCAACTCGTTTCTCAGGTCATAAACAATCTGGGTAGTGATCGCGTGGGTATTATCGCGTATGCAGGAAGTGCTTATCCACAACTACCTATTACTACAGATTATAGTAGTGCAAAGATGTTTTTAAACTCGATGAATACAGATATGTTATCGAGTCAGGGAACAGCTATTAAAGATGCTATTGAGCTCGCAAAAACCTACTATAATGATGAAGAACAAACTAATCGGGTTCTTGTAATTATTTCTGATGGTGAAGATCACGAGGGTGATGTAGCTTCAATTGCAGAATCTGCCGAAGAAGTAGGTATACGTATTTTTACGATAGGCGTAGGTACAGAAGCTGGAGAGCGAATACCTTTAAAGCGTAACGGTGTGGTACAGTCTTATAAAAAGGATCAAAATGGAGAAACCGTTATTACCAAGTTAGATCCGGCTATTTTACAAGAAATTGCGGCTTCAGCAAATGGAGAATATATAAATGGTAATAGTACCCAAGAGGTTGTTGACAAAATGGGTGCTGCTTTGAATCAAATGGATAAAAAACAATTTGAAGCTAAGCAGTTTGCAGACTTTAAGGATCAATTTCAGTGGTTTTTAGGTGCGGCATTATTGTTGCTTATTTTAGATGTTTTCTTATTGGAACGAAAAACAAGTTGGGTACGAAAGCTTAATTTATTTAATGAGAATACACCTAAGTCTTAAATGATTGATGATGATGAGTAATAGGTTTTTAAGTAGAATAGTGAGTTTAGGAATGGTTATATTCCTTAGCATAATATCTGTTTTCGCGCAAAGCGATAACCCAGATCCTGCTATTTTAGAAGCGCAGGACTTTGTTGCAGATGGTAATGAGAAATTTGTCTCTAAAGAGTTTACTGCGGCAGAATCATCGTATAGAAAAGCAGTAGCTAAAGATCCTGCAAACGTATCTGCTAAATATAATATGGGTAATAACTACTACCGAAATAAAAAGTATGCAGAAGGGATGACCCGATATATACAGGCGACAGAAGTAGCTCAGACAAAATCTGAAAAGCATCAGGCATTTCACAATTTAGGAAATGCTTTTTATCAGCAAAAAGATTATAAAAAGGCGGTTGAAGCCTATAAAAACGCGTTGCGTAACGATCCTACAGATGATGAAACACGTTACAATCTGGCTCTTGCAAAAAAAGAGGAAGAAAAGAACGGCGGCGGCGGAGGTGGCGACGACAAAGATGATAATAAGGATAAAGGCGACGAGAATAAAGACAAAGAAGGTGATGGTGATGATAAAGAAGGAGATGATGGTAAGCCTAAAGATTCTGATGATCAGGGAGATAAAAAAGATAAGGGTGATGAAAATAAAGATGAAAAAGGAAAGCCCGAAGATAAAGAGGGTGATAAGCCTAAAGATGGAAAAGACGGTGATAAACCTAAAGAACAGCCACAAC
This sequence comes from Leeuwenhoekiella aequorea, assembly GCF_004104375.1. Classification (GTDB taxonomy): domain Bacteria; phylum Bacteroidota; class Bacteroidia; order Flavobacteriales; family Flavobacteriaceae; genus Leeuwenhoekiella; species Leeuwenhoekiella aequorea. The sequence continues at coordinate 312,632 of NZ_QOVM01000004.1, read as the reverse complement.
CTCAACCCGGTCAAGGTCAACTATCTCCTCAGCAGGTTAAAAGTCTGTTAGAAGCTATGAAAAATGAGGAGAATAAGGTTCAAGATAAAATTAATGCACAAAAAGTAAAAGGGGCTAAAGTTAAAACGGATAAAGACTGGTAATCTTTCAGTATTTAAAAACGAATAATAGAGTCTTAATAGATAAAGCAGAAGTTAAAAATGAAGATGAAGCTAAAATTTTTGCTGATAATTTTCTTTGCAAGCTTTACCGCATGGTCTCAAGTAAAATTTGATGCTGTTGTAAGTAAAGAGACACTAGGTGTGAATGAACGCTTACGTGTAGATTTTGAAATGAATGAAGACGGAGACAACTTTAGACCTCCCAGTTTTCAAGGTTTTGTCGTGGTGGGTGGTCCTAATCAATCGATAAGTAAACAGTGGATAAATGGTAAATCAAGTTTCTCAAAAACTTTTTCCTATTTTTTACAGCCTAAAGCCACGGGAAAATTACAAATAGGTGCTGCCGAAATTGAAATTAACAATACGGTTTATAAGACGCTGCCTATTGAAATTACAGTAACAGGAGCGGTTGATCTTGATAGGGACCCTAATGATCCCATTAATGCAGCTGAAGATAATGTGCATCTCGTTGCTGAAGTTTCTAAAACAAATCCGTATTTAAACGAAGCGATAACTGTAGTTTATAAATTATACGTTTCTCGTGAAACAGCTGTAAATGGCTGGAATGAAATAGAAGCTCCTAAATTTGCTGATTTCTGGAGTCAAAGTATTGATGAAAAACAATTTAAAGTTTACGATGGTTCTTATAATGGCAAGCCTTATCGGTATGTTATATTAAGGCGTACTTTGTTATATCCTCAAAAAACAGGAGAGCTTAATATAGAATCGCTATCGCTTAATATTAATGTGGAAGCACCTACAAATAGGCGAGATATCTTCGGTATGCGAATTACAAGACCAGCTCAGATTACCGTTTCTGCTCCTAACAAAAAAATTAAGGTTAAAGAATTACCAGAAGCAGGAAAACCGGAAAATTTTACAGGCGCTGTGGGCAAGTTTGACTTTAGCGTGCAGGCGAGTAAGACCAAGCTAGATGCTCAAGATGCATTAGATTTAACACTTACTGCAAAGGGTAACGGAAATTTAAAACTTTTTAATCTTCCGAAGCCAACATTGCCAGGATCTTTAGAAGTTTACGAGCCAGAAAACTTGCAGGATGTAAGTGTCTCTTTAGCGGGTATGACGGGTAAAAATGAAGAGCGTTATACAATTGTGCCACAAAGCAAAGGAGCTTACCCAATACCACCTATACGTTTTTCTTATTTTGATCCTACTACTGAACGATATAATACGATAAGTAGTGATGAGATTGTTATAACAGTTGAGAATGGTCCAGATGCCTTGGCATCCAATGACAGCACTAATAACGGATCTCAAAAACCGGTTAGTCAATTTAAATATATTAAGTCTCAGGCAGATTTAGTTGCTCAAAATAAAGATGATTTTTTTGGAAGTAAATTATTTTGGGGATTGTTAATAACACCTTTGCTTCTTATTCCTTTAGCAATTCTGTTTGGTCGCAAGCGTGAAGCTTATCAAAATGATGTAAAAGGAAATAGATTGCGTAAAGCAGATAAGCTAGCTCGTAAATATTTAAGCGAAGCTAAAAACAACCTTGGTAATCAGAAAGCGTTTTACTTAGCTTTAGAAAAATCATTACATAATTTCTTAAAAGCTCGTTTAAATATACAGACGAGTGATATGAGTAAAGAGCGCATAAGTAGATTACTTCAAGAGCGTGGAGTAACAGTAACTACTACTGCAGAATTTTTAAAGTTACTTGAAAGCTGTGAGTTTGCACGCTATACACCGACTAGTAGTGTGGCTATGCAACAAGATTATGAAAATGCGAGTCGTGTAATTTCTGAAATTGATAAACAGTTATGAAAATGCAGCGTTTAAAATATAAATATCAGACAATAGTATTAGGTTGTTTGTTTGGATTCATGCTGGTGCAAAATGCTTTTTCTCAAGGTCCGGAGCAATTTTTTGAAGCAGGAAATTCAGAATACGCAAAGAATAATTTTGAAGCGGCAATAATGAATTATGAGAATGTTTTAGAATCTGGATATTCATCTGCAGCAGTGTATTATAATTTAGGAAATGCAAATTATAAGCTTAATCGCATTGCACCTAGTGTTTATAATTATGAAAAAGCACTTCTCCTAAAGCCAAATGATGCAGAGATTAAAAATAATCTGCAGTTTGCTCAGAATATGACTATTGATGCAATCACCCCATTGCCGCAAAATACCTTTAAAAAATGGTACAATCAGATTCTTGGTATTTTTACAATAGATGGATGGGCTACCGCTACAATCGTTTTGGTATTTTTATTTACATTAAGTTTTATACTGTATTTCTTTAATAAAGGAGTAGGCAGTAAAAGAATATTTTTTACAGTTGCTTTAGTATCTATTTTTCTAGCATTATTAAGCCTAACACTCACTTTTCAGGCCAAATCTAATGAGGCCAATAGAGAGTATGCTATTATATTTTCAGTAGAAACAGAACTTAAAAATGAGCCTAATAATAGCAGCGAACAGATAGTTGTTCTCCACGAAGGAACAAAAGTACGTGTTCTGGAAGAACAAGATGATTGGCGGCTGGTGCGACTTGCAGATGGCAAGGAAGGCTGGTTACCTAAAGTAGAAATAAAGATTCTTTAGATTTAATATTTAATTATCTTAAGTATTGAAAGGGTTTATTATTTTTACAAACTTTTAAGAATTTAAATTATAGGTATTGCGAGTTAAGTCTTTCTTCTTTCTTGTTCTTTTTGCGGCATTTTTAGTCACACCTATAATCGTGTCTTTAATTCAGGATAATGAGAAAACATTAGTTATCTCCATGACTGAAGAAGAAAAGAGCACAAATAACGCATATGAATTTGAAAAAGATGTCAAGATTAGTATTGGCTCTTTTGCATTTAGTTTATTGCGATTTGAAGATAATGAAGTGTCTAATTATGAGTATAATAATAAAGCTCATATAGTTTACATCGATCTTTTATATCCTCCCCCTAAGTTTATCTAACTTCCCTATAATCATTCGAAAATATATAACCTTTATACATCGTGTATAGAGGGTATATGCTATTACATAAAATTTAAAACTTCTAAATAATGATAACTTCAGCAATAAATAAAGAGACTCAAGATGGCTTGACTCCAGACTCAGTACTTAAAGATCTTATACAAGGTAATGAGCGATTTATAAATAAGGAAATGCATCAACGAGACTTTAGCGCTCAAATAAAGGATACTACTGGAGGACAATGGCCTAAAGCAGTAATATTAGGATGTATAGATTCTAGAGTTCCTGTAGAGATGGTTTTTGACCAGGGATTGGGTGATATCTTCGTATCACGCGTAGCTGGTAACTTTGAGAATACAGATATGCTGGGAAGTATGGAGTATTCTTGTAAGGTTGCAGGTAGTAAACTTGTAATGGTATTAGGTCACGAGGCGTGTGGTGCAGTAAAAGCTGCTTGTGATGATGTGAAATTAGGAAACATCACGCACTTGCTAAGTAATATTAAACCTGCTGTAGAAGCTACAAAAACTGATGGTGAGCGCAATTCAAAAAATGATGCGTTTGTTGCAGGTGTAGTTGAAAACAATGTAAAACTTACTATAGATCGCATACGCGAAAAGAGTGAAGTTTTAAAAGAGATGGAGGATGCCGGCGAAATTAAAATTGTAGGTGGTGTTTATTCTATAACAAGTGGTAAAGTAACATTAATCTAATAAGTCACCAACATGTTTAAAAATTTAAAAAACGATTTTCCAGCAAGTGTCGTGGTGTTCTTTGTGGCGCTACCTTTATGTTTAGGTATTGCGCTGGCGAGTGGCGCTCCGCTATTTTCTGGATTAATTGCAGGAATTGTAGGAGGTATAGTAGTAGGAGGACTTAGTGGTTCTAGCCTAGGTGTAAGTGGCCCTGCAGCAGGATTGTCTGCGATCGTTTTAGTCGCTATTTCTACCTTAGGAGGATATGAAAACCTACTTGTAGCAGTAGTTTTGGGAGGGGCAATTCAATTATTATTTGGAGTGTTAAAAGCTGGAATAATAGGTTATTATTTTCCTTCTTCAGTAATAAAAGGAATGCTTACCGGTATCGGTATTATAATAATTCTAAAACAAATCCCTCACTTCTTTGGATACGATTCTGATCCCGAAGGTGATTGGGCATTTTTTCAAGTAGATGGTAAAAATACATTCACTGAGATAGGTCAAATATTTGATAGTATAAGTCCGGGAGCCACTGTAATTGCATTTGTTGCAATGTTTATTCTTATTCTGTGGGATGCCGTTCTTAGTAAAAAAGGTAAAATCTTCAAGTTGGTACAAGGTCCTCTTGTAGCAGTTGTATTAGGTATTTTATACTTTGTATTTACACAGGATTCTGCCACTTGGGGTATCTCTAGCGATCACCTAGTTAAGGTTCCGGTTCCTGATGATTTTGAATCATTCATTGGGCAATTTACTTTCCCTAACTTTAGTGTGATAACCCAACCACAAATTTGGATTACAGCGTTTACAATAGCTCTGGTAGCTAGTTTAGAAACATTATTATGTGTTGAAGCAACAGATAAATTAGATCCTAAAAAACGTACTACTCCTACAAATAGAGAATTATTTGCTCAAGGAGCAGGTAATATAATATCAGGTATGATAGGTGGATTACCGGTTACTCAAGTAATTGTACGTAGTTCTGCAAATATTCAGTCTGGTGGACAAACAAAAATGTCTGCAATTATTCACGGTTTTCTGTTGTTGATTTCAGTGATTTTAGTTCCTAATGTACTTAACTTAATACCTTTATCTGTACTTGCTGCAGTATTATTTTTAGTAGGTTATAAACTTGCTAAACCATCTACTTTTAAGCGTATGTGGGTTTTAGGTTGGAAACAATTTATTCCTTTTATAATTACAGTTTTAGGAATTGTATTTGCAGATTTACTTGTGGGTATAAGCCTGGGATTAGCCGTAGGTATCGTGGTTATTCTTATTAAAAACTACCAAAATTCACACTTCCTTCATATTGTAAGAGAAGAAGAAACTGGTCTTGATGTTGTAAAAATGAGATTAGCAGAAGAGGTGACTTTTATAAATAAAGGAGCGATCTTAAAGGAATTAAATAATCTACACGAAAATTCATACTTAGAAATAGACGTACGTAAAACACGCTATTTAGATCAGGATATTATTGAAATACTAGATGATTTTAGCTTTAGAGCTCAGGATAAAAACATCAATGTTAAGATAATTTCAGAGCGCGGAACTATTGAAAACCCTAGTAGCTATGAGCAATTCTTTAATCAGGAAAAGAAAGACAAGTTTAAGGTGTCTGCCTAATTGATTAATAGATTTCATATGTACACTAAAAGCGCCGGTAATTTACCGGCGCTTTTTTATTTTATAATATGTTATAAAGCCTGATTTTGGTCTTGATCGTATTCTTGATTTTCAGAATTTTCAAGCTTTAACTTATTTACCTGTTTTAGAATATTAGGTAAAACAAGAGGAGCAATAGGCTCAACAGTTTTAAAGAGCACAGATTCTTCTCGTGTTTGAGGGTCTATTACAGTAAAAGTTAGTGCTGAGGTAAACATGATTATTACGCTAAGTATAAATGCAACTTTAAGAAGCCCAAACATTCCACCCAATATTCGGTTTACAATTCCCAACATAATTAGGGAAGCTAATTTTGTAAGTAAACGCCCTGCCAGGCTTATAATAAGTACAATAACAATAAAAGTTATTGCAAATGCTAACAGATTGATGCTTTGATCACTCCAGGTTACTTTGTCGTCTAGATAAGCTACTGCATAATAGGAGAAATTCACTGCGCCATAAATACCTATAATCAAAGCTACTATAGAAGCAAGCTCGATTAGAAGTCCGTTTTTAATGCCTTTATAAAGACCTAGAAGTAGGAATATTCCAAGAATAATATCAAGATAGTTCATACGTTAAAGATACTATTTTTAAGAACCTTGTTAAGTATATTTGCGGCTATGGCAAGAGACGAACAACTTAAAGAACGCTGGGATCAAATTGTAACTAAACTCTCGGCACGATTTGCAGACGGAGATACATTAGATCTGGACGCGATTATATATTTAATAGGAGTACAAGAATTAGGGCAACCGGGTAAGCGATTTAAGAAAGATGACAAACTAGATTTAATGCATATTGCGATATGCAGACTTCTAGAGCCATTTGGGTATTATAAATTTGATTATCAAGACGCAGATGGCTGGCCGCATTATGAAGTCATAGATCAATTACCTACGCTTAAAGCCGGAGAACAATCTTTACTTATGAAAGAAGCAATTGTGCAGTATTTTCTAGAAATAAAATTGATTAATTAATTGGGAAACTATGCTTCTAGCGCTTTTACACGAGTTATTTCCCAATGATACGGGCCCTATTTATAAAGAAACGATCGCAGGTAGATTTCCTGTAGAGCCTTTTAATACATATAGTAATCTCATTTTTTTATTCATTGTAATTTACTTTGGAATCCGTATTTACAAGGAGCCAAAAAATCAATGGTTTTTGATGATTACTATACCATTCATTTTTATAGGCTACATAGGTGGCACCTTGTATCATGGGTTGCGTAATTCTGAAGCTTGGTTGCTTATAGATTGGGTTCCTATTAGAGGCTTAAGCTTTGCAGCAATATTATACTTTGTTTTTAAATGGAAGGATACCTGGAGAAAGCGATTGATATTTATAACTGCTATAGGAATAGCCTTTGTAGGACTTCGGTATTTACCGGTTAATGAAAATTTAGAGCATAATCTAGGTTATCTAATAAGTGCGCTTACTATTCTTATCCCTATTATTGGTTATTTAGCAAAAACAAAATGGCGTAATGCGAGACCGGCTATCATCGCATTCATCATATTTGGAGTTGCAGTAACATTTAGAGTACTTGATACTAGACTTGATTTTGAGATATTCTGGATGGGAACCCACTGGTTATGGCACCTTTTTGGTGGTACAGCAGTATTCTTCATTCTACTATATATTTTTAGAGACAATAAAGCGCAAGCCGCCTATATTTCTTAAATTTGTGCCTTCCTAATTTAAAGGAATTATGTTAGAAAAAATAAAAGAACTTATTGCAGAAGCCGAAGCTTTTACAACTACTTCACTTGAAGAAACTGAAGCATTCAGAATTAAATTTCTAGGGAAGAAAGGGCTGTTTAATGCGTATTTTTCAGAATTTAAGAATATACCTAATGAGCAGAAGAAAGAGTTTGGGCAAACTATAAACACGCTTAAAACGGTTGTTCAAGATAAGGTAGATACGTTAAAAGCAAGTCTTGAGATAGCCGATGATAAAGGTAGTTATGGAGACCTTACAAGACCAGGTGAGCCTGTAAATCTTGGTTCGCGCCATCCTATATCTATTGTAAAGAATCAAATAATAGATATTTTCTCCCGCATAGGTTTTGATGTTTCTGAAGGACCAGAGATTGAAGATGACTGGCATAATTTTACAGCATTAAATTTACCAGAATATCACCCTGCACGAGATATGCAGGATACTTTTTTTATTCAGACAAATCCTGATGTGCTGCTGCGCACACACACGTCTTCGGTACAAGTACGCTATATGGAGGCAAACAAGCCGCCTATACGTACAATTTCACCGGGAAGAGTTTATCGTAACGAAGCGATTTCTGCACGTTCACATTGCTTCTTTCATCAGGTAGAAGGTTTATATATTGACAAAGACGTTTCTTTTGCAGATCTAAAGCAAACCCTTCAGCATTTTACTACAGAAATGTTTGGCAAAAGCAAAATACGCCTTAGACCTTCATACTTTCCATTTACCGAGCCTAGTGCAGAGGTAGATGTATATTGGGGTCTGGAGACAGAAACGGATTATAAAATGACCAAAGGTACAGGCTGGTTAGAAATAATGGGCTGTGGTATGGTAGATCCTAACGTTCTTACAAACTGTGGGATTGATCCTAAAGAATATAGTGGTTTTGCATTCGGGATGGGTATAGATCGCATAGCTTTATTGCTGCATCAAATATCTGATATACGCTTGCTAAGCGAAAATGACTTACGCTTTCTTAACCAATTTAAGAGCGCACTTTAAAAAATTATTACTCTTATTTTTAATATAAAATAGTTGCTATGAAAAAGTATCTTGTAATTGCGGTTCTTCTTATTGCGCTGGTCGCAGTAGCTTATTTGACTTTTGTCATAGCAGCTATCAAAATTATGATAGGGAGTATTTTCTTAGGAATAATGGCTATTGCGCTACTAGCCTTATGGATAATGTGGAAAGTGAACGACTAGTATGCGTAAGGATATTGAAATACCTCAGGTTTCGGGAGTTTACGTAGCTGCCGTTAAAGATTTTAATGTAGAGCATCGCACACACGACTGGAATGCATATCTAATAAATGATACTGAGGATACTCTAGAAATGGTAATGATCGTTTCTAAAGGCTACGGTGAGGATAAAGTCACCAGCCAAATGCGTCATAAATTAGATGAATTGCCAGCTAAAGGATACGCAAAGGTCGAATTTATTGAGGATAGTGTACTGGCACTTACAAATGAGTTTGCAGTCACTTATTTTCTAGACGGAAAACTTTTTGAAAAGAATTATGTATTTGATGCAGGTGTAATTTCTGATGCAAATACAGAGCCACTACCTTCTATGTTGCAAGAAGGTGTTTTGGCTAAGTAATCTAATCTACTTTTTCAGTAAGCTTTATAAATGTCTTCTTAGGGTCTTTACCTTTATATAGGATGTCATAAACGGCATTGATAATAGGTGTTTTAGCACCTAGTTTCTCATTGATTTTATAAGCACTTTCTGCTGCATAATATCCTTCAGCAACCATACTCATTTCCATTTGTGCACTTTTTACAGTATACCCTTTACCTATCATATTCCCAAACATTCTATTACGACTAAATACAGAATATCCTGTTACTAACAGATCCCCCAGATAGGCCGAATCATTAATGTTTCGTTTCATTTTGTGAACCTTTTTGATAAATTTCTTCATCTCTCGGATCGCATTACTCATTAGTACACTTTGAAAATTATCTCCATAACCCAAACCGTGCGCAATGCCCGCGGCAATAGCATAAATATTTTTGAGCATAGCTGCATACTCGGTACCTATAGTATCGTCACTTATAGTAGTTTTTATATAGTCGCTGCTTAAATGCTTTGCTACTATCTTAGCGTGCTCTTCATCTGCACAAGCAATAGTAAGATAAGACAAGCGCTCTAAAGCAACTTCTTCTGCATGGCAAGGCCCAGTAATCACACCTATATTTTCAAAAGGGATATCGTATTTATCATGAAAATGTGAGCCTACGATTTGCCCTGTTTCTGGTACAATACCTTTAATTGCCGAAAAAACAATTTTATTGTCAAAGCTAGCCGTAACCCGTTCTAGCTCTTTACCTACAAATGCAGAAGGAATAGCAAAAATTAAATAATCTGCGTATTTAATTATCTCATTAATGTCATTGCTAAGTTTAAGTTGAGAGGGGTTAAATTCTACAGCACTTAGATAATTAGGATTATGCTGCTCTTTTTTAATATGCTCCAGCGCATAGTTACTACGCATGTACCAGCCTACTTCTTCTAGGTTTTCTGATAACATTTTTACAATTGCAGTTGCCCAGCTTCCACCTCCTAAAACTCCAAATTTCAAGCTCATAATCGTTTTTTTACTACCTCAAAAATACTGAATTTCTAAACTACCTAACACCTTGAAAACCACCCCGATCATTTTTGGCACAGCCTTTGAATACCCATAATTATAATTCACAAGCAAGACGTCTCCGCTAGAATTCGGAAGCATCTAGTTTTAGATAAACTGTATGCTGACATTAATTAAATCGTATTATTATGAGAACTATAAAATTACTCAGCGGATTTGCACTTATACTTTCAGTATTTACATCTTGTTATACAGATACATTTATTGAAGATGAAGTGATTACAGGATCTTCTTTAAGTCTTGATGAAGCTCTTAGTGCATACGAACTTTGGTATGTAGATATTAATTTAACTAAGGGGAATGCCGGGATTCCATTTATGGACAAAGCATTTACACTTTCATTTGTTAATGGTGATGTACGGGCAAATAATAATTTGGCAGGAATAGGAAATCAAGGGAATGGTTTTGGTATTAATGTGGGTTACTATGATCTTTTTGATTATGATTTAGATATAAGTCACGATATAGATGGATTTTATTCTTTTGAGGTGACTCTTTTGGCGGGAGGTAGATTGGAACTGTATAATAGAGCTACACGTACTTCTTACTATTTAAAGGGATATCAGCGTAATACGTTTGACTACGATCGCATTTTCTACGATAATATACATTTCTTCTTACAGGAATATGCGGTTTGGGAAAAAATCTATACAAGCCCTCAAGGGTTACAAAATGAATTTGATGCTGAAAACTTTTTACGTTTTCTACCAGTATCCAATAGTGGAAATTTTGAAAGTTCGCAAGATTTTAGAGGTTCTTCCATAAACATGATTTACTGGGATTATACAGGAATATATGAGGTGAGAGATGTCGTGAATAATGCATATATAAAGATATTGACTTTAGATTACGATTATTTCCAAAATGAATTTTTTGAGCTGTCTATAATAGATGATTCTACAATTGCGTTATATCAACCTTCGACGGGAAGTGAATATCGCTTTAGAGGTAAAGGATATATTACCTACAAGACAGCTTCAGAAGGCAAAAGCAGAATTGAACAGACTTTAATTGAAAAAAAGGGTAGTCAGTTAAGTCTCTAAAATATTAGATAGTTTTTTGGTTGGTTAGTTGAAAATCGCTTTAGGATTAAGTTCTTAGAGCGATTTTTATTAAAAAAAGTTATAGAATCTCAAGTTGAAACTGTGCTTATAAATATTCACATACATTTAAAACGCTCTTATTAAACTCTTAAGAAGCGTTTTTGTAATTTACATTCTTAAACTAACTAATAAGAAATAGAAGTTATGGGATTATTTTCATTCATTAAAAATGCTGGTGCTAAACTAGGCATTGGTAAAAGTACAGCGGAAGATGCTGCAGAGAAAAAAGCGGAAGCTGCTGCTGCAACTGCTGAAGCAAATAAAAAAGCTGCTGCTTCTTTAAAAGAGACTATAGGAGATTTAGGGCTTGAAGTTGAGAATCTTGAAGTTACAATAAATGGTGAAGCCGCTGTTGTAAGTGGTAAAGCAAAAGATCAAACTACAAAAGAAAAGGTAGTGCTTGTTGTAGGAAATGTTGAAGGTATCGCACAAGTTGATGATAGACTAGAAGTTGAACATAAAGAGCCTGAGGCGCAGTTTCATACTGTAGAATCTGGTGATACTTTAAGTAAAATAGCTAAGAAATTTTATGGTAATGCTATGAAGTATCCTGTAATTTTTGAAGCAAATAAACCTATGCTTAAAGATCCAGACAAGATTTATCCTGGGCAAATGCTGCGTATTCCTAATCTTGATTAAAGGATTAATAAAAAAAAAGAGCCATTTACTTTCGTAAATGGCTCTTTTTTTATCTATAAAAATTCATTTTATCAATATAGTCCCACACGGGATTAGATAAAAGTGGTCTGCAGTTTTTTCCTTCTTGTATTGCTTTTCTAATAAAAGTAGATGAAATCTCAACAACAGGAGCATCAATTACTTTTATGTTCTTATGATCTTTAAGGGAGTTCGTTGAGGTAATTTCAGAAATACGTGGATAAACATAAATCTGATGGTTTTCTAAAATCACTTCGTAGTTTTTCCACTTGTGAAGAGTTCTTAAATTGTCTTCACCCATTATTAAGCTAAACTCGTACTGTGGATATTTCTCTTTAAGATGTGCAAGCGTATTTGTTGTATAATTAGGTTGCGGCAAATTAAATTCAATTGTGCTGGGCTCAATCTTAGGGTAATCCTCAAGAGCTTCTAATAAGAGTTGGTATCTATGATTATTATCTAGAAGACTGCTCTTTTTTTTGAATGGATTGTGCGGTGTAAGTACCATCCAAACTTTATCAAGATCGCTATATTCTGCGAAGTGATTTGCAATTATGAGATGACCTATGTGAATAGGATTAAATGTCCCGAAATACAGCCCTATTTTCATAGAATCAATTCTTTTTTACAAAATTTGTAACCAGCTCATATGCTTCTATTAAAGCAACATCAAGATCGTTATTTTCAATAATATGATCAAATTGTGGGGCGGTAGCTAGTTCTATACTTGCTTTTGCCACGCGCATATTAATACGATCTTCACTTTCGGTTTTGCGCTTTTTTAATCTAATTTTTAACTCTTCGATACTAGGAGGTTTAACAAATACGGCAAGTGTGCGTTCTGGATATAATTTCTTTATATCTAAACCACCCACTACATCAATATCAAAAATTACATGTTTTCCCAGCTTCCAGATACGTTCTACTTCGCTTTTTAGCGTTCCATAAAAATTATCACGATAAACTTCTTCCCATTCTAAAAACTCATCAGCCTTGATGCGTCTTTTAAATTCTTTTAGCGATAAAAAATAATAATCAACACCATCTTTTTCAGTAGGTCTTGGTTCTCTTGATGCAGCAGAGATACTAAATTCGAGATTTAATTCTTCTTTAGCTAAAAGCCATCTTACAATGGTGGTTTTGCCACTTCCGCTAGGTGCAGAAAAAACAATTAATTTGCCTCCTTCAGTCATTTAAAGCACATTTAAAAGTTGTTCTTTTATTTTTTCTAGTTCGTCTTTCATACGCACTACAACTTGCTGCATAGGAGCGTAATTAGATTTTGAGCCTATGGTATTAATTTCACGACCCATTTCCTGGCTTATAAATGCCAGTTTTTTTCCGTTAGAATCTTCAGACTTTAAAGATTTCTGAAAATATTCTAAGTGATTATTTAAGCGTACTTTTTCTTCGGTGATATCGTACTTTTCTAAATAATAGGTAAGTTCCTGTTCAAAACGGTTTTCATCCACATCAGCTTTAAGATCGCTCACAGCTTTAGTAAGACGTTCCCTTACTCCTAGCATACGTTCAGGATCAATGGTTTTTACTTCCTCGAGGTAGGTAGAAATATTTGAAATTCGTAATTCAAAATCTTCTTTTAGTACTTTACCTTCGTCAAGTCTGTAATTCTCTATAGCGTTAAGAGCACTTTCTAACCCGGTAAGAATTGTTTGATATTCTTCTTCATCAATCTCGTCGCGTTCAGTTTTAAGTGCGTCAGGAAGTCTAACAGCCATCTTTAACAACTCTATATCATCTGCATCTGGAGTAACTACACGCAATTGCTTCATGTATTGCTGCACAACATCTGTATTTATAGAAGTGCTTGTTTCCTCTCCATTTAGTTCTACATATATGCTAAAATCGATTTTGCCACGCTCTAGTTTTTTAGCAACTATATTTCTCAATTCTAATTCTTTCTCTCTGTAGAATGAGGGGATGCGAGCATTAAGATCAAGACTCTTACTGTTAAGAGATTTAATCTCAATGGTTATTTTTTTTGAGGGAAGTTGATTAACAGATTTCCCAAAACCGGTCATAGATTTTATCATGCAAATAATTTAATGGTCAAAGATAGCAAAACTGAATGGTTAACACTCTTAGGGAATTTGAGGAATCCACACCAATAGCTCTGCATTTAATTAAATGTTTGTAATTAAAGGGTTAAAAAATAAAGTATATTTTGCTAACAGGAATACTAGACCTTGATTACTGAAAAAGAGCGGTTACAGCGCTGAGCATTAGTTAATTTATTTCTAATGTAAATTGATATTAAATGTGCTTTTTCTACTTTCGGCCTATGATAAATTATATTTTTTCTGCTCTAATCTTTTTGATTGCATTTGATGGATGCAGTCAGGAAACTAAAGTTGACGAAGTTATTTATACAGCAACTTCACGAGGATTTTACGAAGAGGTACGAATTACAAATGACAGCTGTATAATTAAAAAGTCAAAAGATACCCTTGTTACAAAAGCGATTGCGCTAAATACCAGTCAGAAAAACAATTTAAATGAAATTTTACGTAAAATATCTCTAGAGAAACTTAATAAAATAGCAGCACCGTCTGAAGCTCATACCTATGATGGTGCAGCAATGGCAACTCTAAAAGTTAAAAAAGGTGATTCACTTTTAGAGACGCGAACTTTTGATCACGGTAATCCACCCAAGCAGCTTGTAGATCTCGTTAATCTGATGCTGGGTTTTGAGGGATAGTATGTAATAACTATAAACACAAAGAGCTCCCTAAAAGGAGCTCTTTGTGTTTATAAGAATTAGCTTATAGCTTTCGCAGCCAGATATTTCTAAAGCTAACCGGGTTTCCGTGATCCTGTAATTTAATCGGACCTTCGCCGTGTGCTTCATTTTTAGGTTTTCCTATATATTCTGTAGTACCCTGTATCTCTACATTATCTTGAACTAAAACACCATTGTGCAAAACAGTTACGGTAGCAGATTGTGTCTTGTTACCATCTGCATCAAATACAGGTTGATGATAAATGATGTCATAGGTCTGCCATTCTTTAGTAGGTTTTGTAGCATTTGCAAGTGGTATAGATTGCTTATAAATTGCAGTAGCTTGCCCATTAGAATAGGTACGGTTCTCGAAGCTGTTAAGTACTTGTACTTCGTATAATCCTTGTAAAAAGATCCCACTATTACCTCGACCTTGACCTTCTCCCTCTACGACTTGCGGAGCTTGCCATTCAACGTGCAACTGCATGTCACCATAAGATTCTTTTGTTTGGATGTCTCCCGTACCGCCTACAACCGTCATAGAGCCGTCTTTATTTATTTGCCAAGGGGCATTAACAATAGAATCTGTGGCACTTTTCCAAGCATTAAGATTTTCACCATTAAATAAGACAATAGCGTCAGAAGGAACTCCGTTTTTGTTAAAAGTTACAACTGCAGGTTCTGGTTCCCAGACTTCAGTTTCTTTAGGATCTGTAATAGGAGCTTCTTCAACGACTGATGTGGTATCAGTTACGGATGTTGTTAAACCCTCCTTCTTTTTTTCTTCGGAAGTATTACAAGAAATTAATAATCCTGCAACTAAAGCCGGAAGTACAAATACTTTTCTAATCATTATTTTAAAGTTGTTTAATTTTTATATTTCTGTAAGAAACTTGATTGCCGTGGTCTTGTAAAGCAATTTTTCCGGTTTTTACTTTAGCAAATGCTTCCCAATCTGCGAATTTTGATTTTGCAACCATAGCATCCCATTCCTCACCAGACACCGGGAATGTGACAACCTCTTGACCATTCATTACCACACTACCTTTGTTAGTATTATGATCTATTGTTATCTCATAAGTATTCCACTCACCGGCAGATTTAACAACACCTTCTGGAGCTGCAATCATATCATACAATGCACCAGAACGGTGTGTGGTTCCTGCCTTTGCATCTGGATGGCGTTCATCATCAAGAACTTGTATTTCTGCACCTGTATAGTAAGGCTCATTGAATTTTGGATCTTCTTGTACACCCCATAAAATACCGCTATTTCCACCTTCTGAAATCTTCCAGTCAAGGCTCAATACAAAGCTAGTATATGTGCTGTCTGTTACTAAATTTTCGGTACCATCTCTTTTTTCTGCAGGTGTGAATACCAGTGCTTCATCTTCGATTTTCCATTGCGTAGGTTCAGCCCCATTATACACATGCCAATTGTCGAGGTTGCTACCATCAAAAAGAATAGTCCATTCCTCTTGCGGTTGAGTTTCTTCAGTTTCTGAAACTGCTACAGTTTCATTTTCAGCATTTTTCGTCTGTTCTTTACAAGATGCAAAGAGCGCGATAGCAAGTCCTAAGGATAAAGTGAATTTTTTCATTGTTTTTATATTTTAAATACCTAAAATTCGTTTCAGTTTTGCTTCATCTGTTTCCGCACCAGCAAAATCGTCAAAAGCTTTTTCGGTAGCCTCTATTATGTGACCGGCAATAAATGGAGCACCTTCCCGGGCCCCTTGTTCTGGAGATTTGATACAGCATTCCCATTCCATAACTGCCCAAACATCACAGCTATATTCTGTAAGTTTAGTAAATATGGTTTTAAAATCTATTTGTCCGTCTCCTGGAGAGCGATAGCGTCCTGCGCGATCTTTCCAATCGCCATAACCTCCAAAAACACCTTTTTTACCCGTAGGATTAAACTCTGAATCCTTTACGTGAAACATTTTTATAAACTCGTGATAATTGTCTATATACTCGATATAGTCTAATTGCTGAAGTACAAAATGACTAGGATCATATAAAATATTTACACGTTTGTGATTGCCTGTAGCTTCTCGAAAAAGTTCAAAAGTTACTCCGTCGTGAATATCTTCACCAGGGTGTACTTCATAACATACATCTACACCTTGCTCATCAAAAGCATTCAAAATAGGAGTCCAGCGTTCTGCCAGTTCTTTAAATCCTAATTCTACTAATCCTGGAGGGCGCTGTGGCCATGGATGAAAAGTGTGCCATAGTAATGCTCCACTAAATGTACCGTGAACATCAATACCTAAATTTCTACTCGCTTTTGCAGCACTTATTAATTGGTCAACTGCCCACGCCTGACGCTTTTTTGGATTATTTTTAAAACCGTCTGGAGCAAAATTGTCAAACATCTCATCATATGCAGGATGTACAGCAACTAATTGCCCTTGAAGATGTGTACATAGTTCGGTGATCTCTAAGCCGTAGCTATTTACTTTGCCTTTAATCTCGTCGCAGTATGTTTTGCTTTCTGCTGCTTTTTTTAGATCGATTAAACGAGTTTCCCAAGTAGGGATTTGAATTCCTTTATAACCTAGATTGCTTGCCCATTTACACAATCCGTCAAGAGAATTGAAGGGTTCTTTATCGTCCATAAACTGAGCGAGAAAAACTGCAGGGCCTTTTATGGTTTTCATTTGGTTGTTTATTTTATATAAACACAGCGTCTTGAGAGACGCTATGTTTAATTATTAATTTTTTAAGCTAACCCAAGCAGCATTATTATCGCTTGAAGCTACAGAAGCGTATATAAACTGCATACCGCGTAAGCCGTCATCTATAGTAGGAAAATCTGGTCTTTCAGATAGGTCAGCTCCATTCTTTACTGCTTCAACTTCTCTTGCAAAGCTGCGGTATATAGTAGCAAAACCTTCTAAGTAACCTTCCGGATGACCTGGAGGAACTCGTGTATATTCGGTAGATTCTGGGTATGTGCCATTACCACCAGGAGTGAAAATCTGCTTGGGTTTATCTAACCAATAGGCTGTTAATTCATTAGGATTTTCCTGATACCAAGCTACGCTTCCTTTTGTTCCATAAATACGTATGCCCAGATTGTTTTCTTCTCCTGTAGCTATTTGAGATATACTCAAAGAACCCTTAGTGTTTCCTTCTAAACGTAATAAAATATTACCATCATCATCGAGAACGCGACCGGCGCCAAAGCTACTTAAGTCTGCAGCTACCTCTACAATTTTTTTACCTGTAATGTACTCTGTTAAGTTTTCTGCGTGGGTACCTATATCGCCTAATGCACCACCTATTCCAGATTTTTTAGGATCTACACGCCACGAAGCTTGTTTGTTTTCGGTTTCTTCAACCGCAGTTGACATCCACCCTTGTAAATAGTGTACAACCACTTTACGCAATTCGCCAAGCTCTCCATTTGCTATCATCAATCGAGCTTGTTTAACCATAGGATAGCCCGTGTAATTATGTGTTAAAGCAAAAATTTTACCGCTGCTTTTTACTACTTTTTGAAGATCAAATGCTTCTTCTAGCGTTAATGTTACGGGCTTATCGCAAATAACATGAAAGCCAGATTCAAGCGCTAATTTTGCAGGTGGAAAATGCATATGATTAGGAGTGACAATGGCAACAAAATCCATACGCTCATTTTCAGGAAGTTCTGCTTCCTTTTTAATCATTTCCTCAAAGCTTTTGTAAGCGCGCTCAGGAGCTACTCCCAAAGCTTCAGCAGACTGCAGACTACGTTCTGCATCACTGCTAAACGCCCCACAAACCAAGTCGATCATTCCATCTATTCTGGAGGCTCTACGGTGTACATCTCCTATAAAAGATCCTTGACCGCCGCCTACCATTCCCATCTTAAGTTTTTTCATCTTATAAATGTTTTTCTTCTACTTTTTCATTCTTGAAGAATATAGCAAAAAGAACCATAACCACTACTGCAAAAAGTACCGGAAATGTCCAGATGCCATTCCAATCGTGAACCCCTTCACTAATTAAATTACTGTCTGTAACTTTTCCTGCTATAAAAAAGCCCACTAGCATTCCTACTCCGTAAGTTGCTAAAGTGATAAGACCTTGCGCAGAACTTTTAAATTTCTCTCCTGCTTTGCTATCTGTATAAATTTGTCCTGATACAAAGAAAAAATCATAACAAACGCCGTGAAGCGCGATTCCTATAAATAACATAACAACTAGCTCGTCTGCATTACCATAAGCAAATAATAAGTAGCGTACTGCCCAAGCAGCCATACCTATTAATAAAGTGTATTTTACCCCAAAACGCTTAAAGAATAAGGGTAGTAAAAGCATAAATAAAACCTCAGATACTTGACCTATTGCTGCTTTTGCAGTTGATCCTTCCATACCTATTTCAGTAAGAAACGGACTCAAATTCTGATAATAAAACGCTAGTGGAATACATATTAAGATTGAAGAAGCAAAGAACACTAGGAAATTTCGGTCTTTTAAAAGAGATAAAGCATCAAGACCAAGGATGTCACGAATTCCTACTTTTTCACCTTTTGCAACAACAGGTGGAGTTTTTGGCAAGGTAAAACTGAAAATCCCTAGAACTGCTGAAGCTATTGCGGTCATTAAGAATGTGTTTTTAAGAGCGCCATCTGCAAGGGCTTCTGTACTATCCCAGAAAAATACATAGCTAATCACAACACCAGCAACAATCCATCCTATGGTACCAAATACACGTATGTATGAAAACTCTTTAGCCGGATCTTTAAGTTGTCTAAATGAAACCGAATTTACTAAAGCCAGTGTAGGCATATAAGCAATCATATACCCTAAAACATAAGGATAGAAAGCTGCAAAATCTGTAGCATTTGCCATTTGATACATAAGTACGGCGCCAATTAAATGTAAAACACCTAGAATACGCTCGGCATTAAAGTAACGATCTGCAATTAACCCTATAATAAAAGGAGCAATGATAGCTCCCCAGGATTGAGTAGAAAATGCAGCGCCAATTTCACCGGCATTAGCATTTAAATTTTGACCCATAAATGTACCTAAGGTTACAAACCAACCTCCCCAGATAAAGAACTCCAGGAACATCATAATTGAGAGTTGTACGCGAATAAATGATTTCATAAAATAGTTAGTTAAGATTTTGTGCTGCAGTAAGCAGTAATTCTTTGGTTTTTATAATTCCTTGTTCGGCAGTAAGATTGTTGCCTTCATATTCTACACCTATATATCCTTGATAACCGGCGTCTTTTACTAATTGAAGAATTTTTGAAAAATCCATGGAAGTCTCGTTACCGTTCTGGTCAAAGTTATAGGTCTTGGCACTAACAGCTAAAGCTTTTGGCATCATTTCTTCAATACCTTGATAACGTGGATATTCTTCTAGGCAAGCGCCATCCCATTGTGCACCATTTTCACGTTTCATACAAAAATTACCGAAGTCAGGAAGTGTACCACAGTTAGATTTATCTATAGTATTAATGACCTGCATAAGTAATTTTGCGTTAGAAGAAAAGCCACCGTGATTTTCTACAATCACTTCGATATTTTTTGTAGCTCCATAGTCTGACAATTTTCCCAGACCGTCTATTGCGCTATTTTTCCAAACTTCCTCATCCGGAGCGCCTATCAAATTAACCCGAATAGCGTGACAACCTAAATAAGCGGCGGCATCAATCCATTTTTTGTGATCTTCAACAGCTTGATTACGCTCTTGTTCATTTGCAGCTGCAAGATTACCTTCTGCGTCAACCATTATTAAAACATTATCGACATTAAATGCTTCAGACTTCGATTTTAATATGGGAAGTATAGAATCTAATGCTACTTGATCACTAGAATAAGTTTCCATAAGTGGGGTATAAAGTTGGCTTACATATTCTATTCCTTCAAAACCCATTTCGCGGGCTTTTTCGGCAAAATCCATTGGGCTCATTTCACCATTGCGTATTGCTTCATTAAGCGACCATTGTGCTAAAGAAATTTTAAAAAAAGGGTCATTTTGAGCAACTACAACGCTTTCATTGACATTTTTTTCAATTTTTTTTTCGCTTTTACATGACATTACAGCTACAACTGTAAGTGATGCTAATAGGAGTTTAATGTTCATTGGCTAAGCAAATTAGGTTGTTTCTAGTTAAGTGCAATAACGTATGTTTTACACTTAAAACATATAAGATCTCTAAATTATACTTTTTTTGGTTTAACTAAAAAATAACTTAAAATTTATATATTTGATAGTATTGGCTAGAATATATTATCAAAAAACTAGAAAAAACGTGAGTAGTATTAAACCTGAAGAGATGTACGATGCCATTGTGGTAGGTACTGGAATTAGCGGTGGCTGGGCCGCCAAAGAGTTAAGTGAACAAGGTCTAAAGACTTTAGTTCTTGAACGTGGTCGTATGGTAAGGCATATTGAAGATTATCCTACCATGAATATGGATCCTTGGGATTTTAAATTTAAAGGCCAACCTACAAAAGAAGAGGAGGCAAAACAGTTTAAGCAAGCGCGTACAGGTTATACTACAAACAAAGCGCATAGTCACTTTTTTGTAAACGATTTAGAGCATCCTTATAATGAAACTAAGCGTTTTGACTGGATGCGAGGATATCACGTAGGAGGTCGTTCTATTATGTGGGGCCGTCAAAGTTATCGTTTGAGTGATATAGATTTTGAAGCAAATAAAAAAGAGGGCGTAGCAGTAGACTGGCCGGTACGTTACAAAGATATTGCTCCTTGGTATGACAAGGTTGAAGAATACATAGGTGTGAGTGGTGAGAACTTAGGGCTTCCTCAGTTGCCAGATGGTAATTTTGGACCACCAATGGATCTTAACTGTGTAGAAGAGCACCTAAAGAAGAATATGGCTCAAAATTACAAAGATCGTCTGGTAACCATAGGTCGTACAGCACATATTACTTATACAGATAAAACATTTGAAGGGCGTTCTGCGTGCCAGTACCGAAACAGATGTATGCGCGGTTGCCCATTTGGTGCTTACTTCAGTAGTAATTCATCTACGTTGCCAGCAGCAGAAAAGACAGGCAATATGACTTTGCGACCTTTTAGTATTGTTAAAGAAGTTATATATGATGACACTACTAAATTAGCAACTGGAGTAAAAGTTATTGATGCAGAAACTAAGGAGGAAATGACTTTTAACGCTAAAGTCATCTTTTTATGTGCATCTGCGATTGCTTCTGCATCTATTTTGATGCAGTCAAAATCAGATCGTTTTCCTAATGGATTAGGAAATGATAGTGGAGAGTTAGGGCACAATATAATGGACCACCATTTTCAGGTAGGTGCTTCCGGTAAATTTGATGGCTATCACGATAAATATTATAAAGGCCGCCGTGCAAACGGATTATATATACCTCGTTTTAGAAATGTAGGTGGTGAGACCGATCAACCTAACTTTAAGAGAGGTTATGGATATCAAGGTGGTGCAAGCCGAGGTGACTGGACCGAAGCAGTAGCTGAAATGAAATATGGAGAAGATTTAAAGAAGGCAATTTCTGAACCAGGTGACTGGACAATAGGAATTACAGCTTTTGGTGAATGTTTGCCATACCACGAAAACAAAATGACCTTAGATTATGATAAGGTTGATAAATGGGGAATCCCAACGATCACATTTGATGCAGAGTGGAAAGAGAACGAGTGGGAGATGCGTAAAGATATGAAGCAGCAGGCAGTAGAAATGCTTACCAATGCTGGCTTTAAAGATGTAAAACCTTACGACAATCCTGGAGCTCCAGGTTTAGGAATTCATGAAATGGGTACTGCTCGTATGGGTAGAGATCCTAAAACATCGGTTCTTAATGGAAACAACCAAGTACATGCTGTACCTAATGTTTATGTTACAGACGGTGCATTTATGACTTCTGCTAGTTGTGTAAATCCATCATTAACTTATATGGCATTTACTGCGCGTGCAGCCGCACACGCAGCAGAGCAATTTAAAAACGGAAAATTCGCATAATTATGAAAAGAAGAGAGGTTTTAAAGAATATTGGTCTGGGAGCCGGCTATGTTATGGTAGCTCCAGCCGTTTTTAACTTATTGCAAAGTTGTAAAAGCGAACCTAAAAGCGACTGGGAGCCTGTTTATTTAAATGCGGCTAATGGATATGCTTTAACTAAAATACTTGATGTTATTTTACCTAAAGGAGATACACCGGGTGCTTCAGATTTAAATCTTGCACAGTTTATTGACAGCTACATGAACGAAGTAGCGGGAGACAAGCAAAAAGAAGAATTTAAATCTGGCGCAAATGCATTTGCATTAAGCTTTAAAGAGAATTTTGATAAAGAATTAATCGATGCAGATGATGAGGATTTTGAAAAAGCGGTAGCAAAGTATCTTGGGGCTGATAACGAAACCAGAGATGCTTACGTTAAACGTATTTCTGAAACTCAGGATCCAGATGCTCCAAAAGCTGATTTTGATGCTCACGCAGGATCGTATGCTTACCTAAGTGCGGTAAGAGATCTTGGAATCTGGGGATGGAAAAACAGCGAAGAGGTAGGAGAGAATGTAATGTGGTACGATCCTATTCCAGGGGCTTATATAGGCTGTATGCCAGAATCTGAAGCAGGCGCAGGAAAAGCAATGTCACTGTAATGAAAAGACGTTTATTTATACAAAAAGGAGCCCTTAGTGGCTCCTTTTTAGCTCTGGGTGGTACAGAGCTATTTGCATTACAGAATACTGTAAATCCAATGCCCAAGCATCATTTCAACTTAAATTATGCGCCGCACTTAGGGATGTTTAAAAATAGTGCAGGTAATGACCCTATTGCGCAAATAAATTTTATGGCCGACCAGGGATTTACAGCATTTGAGGATAATGAAATGCGTAATCGAGAGGTTTCAGAGCAAAACAGGATTGCTGAGGTAATGCGTTCACGTAATATGCAAATGGGTGTATTTGTAGCACATAAAATTTATTGGACCACTCCCAATCTTACTAGCGGCAATCAAAATTTGCGGGATGAATTTCTCTCAGACATAAAAGCTTCTATAAGTGTGGCAAAACGCGTTAATGCAAAATTTATGACAGTTGTACCGGGTTATATAGATATGACTCAAAATATAAACTATCAAACGGCTCATGTAATTGAAACGCTTAAACAAGCTTCTGCATTATTAGAGCCAGAGGGACTAGTAATGGTTTTGGAACCACTTAATTTTTATAACCATCCCGGATTATTTTTAAAAGAAAGTGGACAAGCTTATCAAATTTGCAAAGCAGTTGATAGTCCTTCGTGTAAAATACTTTTTGATATTTATCATCAACAAATACAAGAAGGTAACTTAATACCTAATATAGACGCATGTTGGGATGAGATCGCTTATTTTCAAATGGGTGATAATCCCGGTAGAAAAGAGCCAACAACAGGTGAGATTAATTATAAAAATATATTCAGGCATATTCACAAAAAAGGCTTCAATGGAATTTTGGGGATGGAGCATGGTAACTCGATTTCCGGTATAGCAGGAGAACAAGCAGTTATAGATGCCTACGTCGCGTGTGATAATTTTATATAGCAACTAATAGTAAAAAAACAGCGGGTGTTAACTCAAAAAGTTAACACCCGCTGTTTTTTTTTGATTCCGGAGAATGATAGAACTAGCGTTTATTCTTTTTAAGATCCAAATAAACCCCATTTGTCCAGCCAAAACCATCTTGCGTGGGATATTCTCCTCCTCCGGCAACTAATGTGGTGTCAATCACATTGTATTTTTCAAGCATTTTGCCGGTGCGTTTATAAACCTGATCATTAAGATTTAGCCAGCGAGAAGTAATTTTTTCGGCTAATGTATTTTTTCCATAAGATTCTAATCCGCGTACAGCGAGCCATTGGTGAGGTGGCCAGCCATTAGGACTGTCCCATTGTTGTTTATTTAATTCAAGTGTTGTTACCAGTCCGCCTGGTTTTAAAAATTGATTTTCCAAAACTTGAGAAACTGACTCTGCTTGTTTTTCTGAAGCTAATTTGAAATATAATGGATAAACCATAGCGAGTGAAAGGGTAGGGGAAGCTTCCTTTTTCATCATATTATAATCTACATATGTACCCTTCCTTTTGTCCCACAAATACGTGTCTATAGCTTTTTTACGGAGTGATGCAGCCTGTTCTAATGCTGTCGATCCTTTCTGGTCATTTGCATATTTGCGTACCTCTGCTAATGTTTGTTCTAGGTTATAAAGAAGCGCATTAAGATCTACGGGGATAATCTCTGTAGTTTGAATAGTAGCAATGTCATTAGGATCTTCAAACCATCTGCTGCTAAAATCCCACCCACTCTCGCATGCTGCTGAAATATTTAAATATACCTCTGCTGCATTACGTCCAGATTCTTCAGCAGTAGTGACATCTTCTAGATAACTTTCTGCTCGTGGAGTTGTCGTATTGCTGTAATATCTATTCAAAAAGCTTCCATCTGGCATCTTAATTATCCGATCTATAGCAGCATCTGAAGCAAGGGTTTCACTGCCTTTCATCCAGAATTCATATTCTTTTTCAAGCGCATCATGATACTTGAGATACACCTCACGCTCTTCTTTTATTTCTGCTAAAAGATTTACCATTTCAGCAAAAAAAGGAGGTTGTGAACGACCCAGATAGTAAGTTCTGTTTCCGTTAGGTATAAAGCCAATAGTTTCAATTTGATAAGCAAAATTGTCTAATATATTTTCTATTAGGTCTATTTCGCCTGCCTCTTTTAAGCCTAGAAGAATAAAATAACTATCCCAGTAATAAACCTCTTGAAAGCGACCGCCAGGAACTATGTAAGCGTTAGGTAGAGAAATTCTCGAGCCATTTTCTACGGCATCTGCATCTCTTTTTAAATAGGGCCATAATGCATTAATATGCTCAGAAGTAGATAGAGTAGTATCAGATTTGAATGTCGAAGTAGCTATTTCGGGAAGTGTAAAATTATCGAGCACAAAGGTTTTTAAATCAAAATCGGGTTGATTTTTTAGTTTTTTGTATCGAGCTAAAATTGTATCTGATGAAAACTTAGGTTCACAATCTACAAAGGTTTTTCCGTCAGGAAAAACACGATTCGTTTGTACTGCAACTAATAATTCACCAAAACGTTCTAAAGGATCTAAATTTTTATTTGGAAAACTATCAGATTCCTGATCTATAGTTTGGGTTTGAGATTCTTTTTTACAGGAAGTAAAAGATAGGGTCATTACAAGTACGAGTATGATGGAGTAGTAAGTTTTCATAATTTTTATAAAGCTAAAAAGCCCAAAAATTATTCAGTTCAATAACTTTTGGGCTTTTGATTAGAATATAAGATGTTGTCTTATTCTACAATAAATTTACCTTTCATTACACTGTAATGACCGGGGAAGCTACATATAAAATCATAAGTTCCAGGTTCTGGAGCATCAAATTCTATAGTGTCTGATTGACCGCCACCTATCATTTTTGTGTGAACAATTACAGCATCTGTATCTTCAGGGATATAGTCGTTATCTCTTGCTGCAGAGGCTTTAGCTCCAAAGGCAGGAATTTCCGTTCCTTGAGTTAATAAAACAAAATTGTGTCCCATTACTTCAACTGGCTGCTTCCCGGTGTGACGAAGGGTCAATTTTACTTTTTTACCTGCTGCTACGCGTATTTCATTTTTATCAAATTGCATTAAATCTGTAGCCAGAAGAACTACTTCTGTTACATTTTCATCTGCTTTTTTTGATGTTGAAGAAGTATTAGAACCAATTTTTACTTCCTCTTTTTCTTCCTTATTTTCTTTATCACCGCAGTTAACTAAAACAAGTGATAGTGCTAAAAGAAATGTGAATTTTAATGTTTTCATTAAGTTTTATTTTAAGTAAGGGCTAATATACGCAAGAATTTAGAGTACACCAACACCGGTATGACGTTAATAGTGGTAAAGTTAAGAATTACGATGCGCCTGTGCGTTAAAAAATTCTACTGTTCTTTTTTCATTATAAGTAATTCCTTTACCCGAAATAAAGCCTACGTGACCACCGCGTTCTGGCATCTCAAGATGTAAATATTCGTGATTTGCAGATAAATCTATAGGATAGCATTTTTCATTCAAAAAGCTGTCGTCTTTTGCATTAAGCAACAAAACGGGTAATTTAATATTTTTAAGAAACTGCCTGCTACTGCTTTTAGTATAGTAATCTAGTGCATCTGTAAAGCCATGAGCAGGAGCCGTGTAATACTCGTCAAACAAACGAAGAGATCTTATTTTTTTGTAATTATCTAACGTTAGATGCTCTGGATAATGGGATAGCTTCATTTTATATTTTGCTCTCAAATCTTTTAAGAAAGACCACCTATATACCCAGTTGCCAGGTTTTTCTAAAGCCCCTAAAGAATCGTATAAATCTACCGGCGTAGAAATGGCTACGGCAGCGGCTAAATTTGACGGTCGTTCTCTCTCTTCCCCTAGATACTTTAAAATTAAATTGCCACCTAAGCTAAACCCGCATAGATATAAAGAAGAGTCATTATATTTAGTGTTTATATGACTTATAATCTCTGCAACATCTTCTGATGCTCCAGAATGATACGATCTCAATTTGCTATTAATTTCACCACTGCAACTTCGTAAATTCACTGCAGCACAGAGATATCCGTTGTCTAGTAATTGCTTAATAGTTCCCAACATATACGTTCTTTTTGCGGTACCCTCAAGACCGTGAAAAAGAAGAACAATTTTTGAATTTCCCTTTGTATTCTGGGGGAAACTCCAATCTATATCTATAAAATCTTCGTCACTTAATACAAGGCGCTCCCGTTTTTGTTTAACACCATATACACGTCTAAATTTTGCTGCAAAAATGGTGTTGAAATGAGAATTCCTAAATGGACCTTTAGGTTTGTATGTAGAAGGAATTAAAGGCATTAATATAAAATATCGTCTTTAGGTTTTATAGTTTCGGGTAAGTCTTCTTCATTTAACATATCTCTCAAGTCGATTTCTATAGTTCTGCAAAGAGCCGTCATAGGGACATCATTTGCCTTACCTTCAAAAGGGTCTTCACTGTTGTCTCCTACATATTCCATAGTAGTAAAAATCCACATAATTAATACAGTAAATGGAATCATTTGAAGAAAGAGAAACGAGATTTGTCTTGCAGGTTCTATATCTTCGGAAACGTGATTCTCAAAAATATTTAATAACCCAAGCGGAAGTAACAGTACAAAAATCCATGTAAATACTTTTGAGAAATATCCATATTGTCTGGGAAATGGCGTGTTTTTGATACGCTCACACATTCCTTGAAAATCATAGAATTTACCAAGTGCTTCTTGTAATTGCATTTCCTGAAAGCCGTCTATAACTTGATCTTTTCTTAATCGCTGAATAATTAAAGCTTGATTTTTTATGAGATGTGTTGCAGGATTTGCTCGGTTTTTTGTCTCTTCATATTCACTGTGACCTACATATTGATGTGCTTCACTGCTATCTTGATTACGTTCTGCGTGACGGTCAAATAAACGTTCTATTAAAA
This sequence comes from Leeuwenhoekiella aequorea, assembly GCF_004104375.1. Classification (GTDB taxonomy): domain Bacteria; phylum Bacteroidota; class Bacteroidia; order Flavobacteriales; family Flavobacteriaceae; genus Leeuwenhoekiella; species Leeuwenhoekiella aequorea. Next base: position 284,791 of record NZ_QOVM01000004.1, on the reverse strand, counting down.
GCCCTTCTTGAAGACTCCAGCTTCGGGGTTGTCTTAATTGAACACGTAATGCATTTAACCACGCTATATGTCTGTAAAATAAATCTCTCTTAATTTCTTGCTCAACTACAGGGTCATCAATGCTTATTAAGCTTAATACCCGCACTCCCCACGTACGACTCCAGTTAACAATCATTCCCCATATTTTACGACCTTCCCAAAAACGATCATAACTCTGACTGTTTTTAAAACCCAGATAAAAAGAGACCGCAATACCTATCACTGTTAACGGCTCAAAAGGGATATCTATAAAATACCATCCTAAATCGTGATAAACGAAAAAGATAGTTAAGGAATAAATTAGAAAAAAAATGAGTTCTTTCCAGGTGTAGCGCAGGATTAACTTCCAGCTAATATTTCTTCTAATTAACATATTTCAATTTTGTGTTGTCAAAGATAGTGGGATTTGTTTCTACAGTAATGGCTATTAAGGTAAATTTAAAATAGTATGCACGCATAGGATATTTCAATATCTTTGTGTTTTAATTGATAACTATGTACAAGAAAGATTTTGAAATTAGGTGGAGTGATATAGATGCAAACAGACATCTTGCAAATAGCGCATACATTAATTTTATGAGTCACACGCGTATGGCTTTTTTAATGGAAAATGGTTTTGGGCAGCAAGAAATGGCTAAACATAACATAGGCCCTGTCGTGTTTTATGAGCATATGTATTACTTTAAAGAAGTGTTTGCCGGTAAACCGGTAAGTGTCACATTACAATTAAAGGGAATCTCAGAAGATGGAATGTACTTTGAGTTTCAGCATGATTTCTATGATTATAAAGGAAGAAATTTTGCTAGTTGTGAGATGATGGGTGCTTGGATAGATTTAAAAGAGCGTAAACTTATAAGTCTTCCGGAAGAATTATATGCAAATCTCTCATCGTTAGAACGAACCGAAGATTTTAAAATCCTTACTAAAGAAGACACGCGACGTTTCGGCAAAAAGCCAAATGATCTAAGTGCTTAAGTAACTTTAGATTTTTTAGTACGGGTAGATAGATAAACACCTGCAAATATTAATAGGCCGGCTAGTGCTCTTACCGGCGTTATACGGTCTGCTCCTACAAGAACAGCAAATATTACAGCTATTAAAGGTTGTAAATAAATAAATGCACCTACAGTTGAGGCCTTGAGGGTCTTAAGTGCATACAAGTTTAAAAAGTAGGTTGAAAATGTGGTTCCTACCACTACAAATAGCATAATCCAGATTACCCGTGTAGGTAAATCTAACCAGTTAACATTGGTGAATTCTGAAATGGTAAAAGGCAGATTTAAGAATACACCAGTTAAAAACAGCCATTTCATAAGTGTCACCGTTGAATATTTATTTGTAATAGGTTTTACTAATATTAAGTATATGGCATAAGTAGCCCCATTAATAAAATAAAGAACATTTCCCAGCGGTATATTAGGAGCGTTTGCTTGTGTTGAAGCACCAAAGAGAACCAGCACTAAAGCACCTAACATCCCAATTGCAATACCGATGATTTTAATCGGTGATATTTTTTCTTTTAAAAATATAGCTGATAAAACAAGTAAAATAACCGGTGATAATGTGATAATAACAGAACTGTTAATGGGTGTTGATAAGCTTAAGCCTTTAAAAAATGCAAGCATATTAATAAACATTCCAAAAACAGCACAGCCAAAAAGTCGCGAGTAGTCTTTGGGATCTACTTTTTCTGACTTTGTAAAGAGGCTTGCAATCCAGAAAAGAGCTGCCGCTCCTACCACCCGCAATAAAATAAATCCGTAAGCGCCTATATACTGTGGCATAACCCCTTTAGCAAGCGTATGGTTTACGCCATAAATAGTGCTGGCACCAGTTGCTGCTAAAAGTGCTAATACGCGCTTATCCATAATTTAAGAGTGTATTGAAGCTTTAGCTTCAGCTACGACATTTTTGCTGTTACCTATAAATATTTTATCATTATTTACAATTACAGGTCTTTTGAGAAAGGTATAATGTTCTAAAATTAACTCCTCATAATCCTGCTCTTCCAGATTTTGTGTGTTTAGATCTCGTTCTCTATACAAGCGCGCACGTTTATTAAAGAGCATTTCAAAACTGCCGCAAAGATTATGTAGTTCATCGAGTTGCTCCTCGGTAATAGGATCTGTCTTTAAATCCTGTTTAATAAATGCAGAAGGGAGTTCCACTTCCTTTAAAATTCGTGTACAGGTATCACAAGTAGATAAGTAATAGACTTTTTTCAAAATAAGAAATTTAGAGATTCAGTAAGGTACAAAGTAATTGCATTTAGCGCAAAAATGGTACTTTTAGAAAAACTTACATTATGGGCTTCACGTTTGATTATACTTTAGATATTACTCGCAAAAATCGTGAACTGTTAAAAGGGTTTTTGAAAACAACAACCTTACAGGATTTAAATAAAATTCCTGCTGGTTTTAATAATAACATTATCTGGAATATTGCTCACGTCATCGCAACACAACAAATCCTTGTATATAAATTTAGTGGTAATGAAACCCGGGTTTCTCAGGATTTTATAGAGAGGTATCGCAAAGGTACCAGACCTGAGCAAGATATTGCACAAAGTAATCTTATAACTATATGCGAATTATTATCTACTACGATAGATTGCGTGGCAGAAGATTATAAGGCAGGTATATTTAAAGATTACAATTCGTACACGGTTTCTACTGGGAGTACCTTAACTACAGTTGAAGAGGCTATAACGTTCAATAATTTTCATGAAGGAATACACTTCGGTTCCATTTTGGCCTTGCGTCGTGCTATAAATCTATCGAAAGGTATTCTTTAACCTCCTCAAGGGGTAAAGTGATTATTATTTGCCCTTCTGCATAGGAGGCAATCTCATAAGGATTATATACCAGAAGCAGCTCTTGATCGTTAAACCCTACATTAGCCGGTAAAATAAATTCTTCATTTTCAAAAAAGTAACCTGTGCTGTTTATATTTTCTTCGGCAGCAATACCTTTTTGTTTTTTGAATTTCGTTTCAGCTAACTTTAAAAATTCGGTTTGATTCTTAATCAAATCATTTATTGATAAGGTCTTTCCGGTACTCTTATCAAAGTTTAAATATGATGTGCTTCCATAGCCGTGCGCCCCTCCCCAATAGCTGTAGTTCTCAATACTCATACTCAACAAAACATCTGTATTTGAGCTTATAGAAGACTTGCTGGTAAATACATATTCTGCGGAAGCATCAGGGAATTCTTCCTTGTAGGAACGATAGCTGGTTGCAAAATTTTTTAATGCAGCTTCTAAGGTTAAAATTTTACTGCTTTCATCTGGATCGATGGTTAAATTTTCAATCAGCAGTTGTTCAATTGCATTATTTATACTGTCGGCAAGCTCTTGATTACCGATCGCAGTAACTCTTTCAATTTCAATTTCAGGGCAAATATTTTCTTTACAGAAATCTAAAGTTGAAGACGTATAGCTTTTGGTTTCAAAAGTTAAATTAGATTCTTTTTTCTGGCAACCGGCTACTATAAAAAGAATTATAGAAATGCTAAAAAGTTTTTTCAAAATAATATTTTTAAGCCTGTTAAACATTGGATAAAGGTACATTGATTTTTGGCAATGGATAATTAGCGTGGTACATTTAATAAAAGTTTAAAATTTATGAAATTCAATACTAAAACAATACACGGAGGTCAGCAAAATACAGATCCTGCGTTTGGTAGTGTAATGCCACCTATTTATCAGACATCCACATATTCTCAAACAACTCCAGGTGGTCATAAAGGTTTTGAATATTCACGAAGTGGTAATCCTACGCGTAAGGCTTTAGAAGATGCTTTAGCAAGTATAGAAAATGGAAATTTTGGTCTTGCTTTTGGTTCTGGATTAGCTGCTATCGATGCAGTTTTAAAACTTTTTAAACCAGGTGATGAGATAATTTCTACAAATGATTTGTATGGTGGATCTTATCGTTTATTTACTAAAATATTTGAAGGTTTTGGAATTAAATTTCATTTTGTAGGAATGCAGGATACTTCAAAAATTGAAGCTGCAATTACAGATAAAACAAAGCTAATCTGGGTAGAAACCCCTACAAACCCTATGATGAACATTATAGATGTAGTAGCTGTTTCTAAAGTGGCTAAAGCTCATAATGTGTTACTTGCTGTAGATAATACATTTGCCACACCCTATTTACAACAACCTTTAGATTTAGGAGCAGATATAGTTATGCATAGTGTAACAAAATATTTAGGAGGTCATAGTGACCTTGTAATGGGCGCTCTTATTGTAAAAGATAAAGAGCTTGCAGATAAACTTTATTTTATACAAAATGCGAGTGGAGCCGTTAGCGGGCCGCAGGATAGTTTTCTAGCGCTACGCGGAATTAAAACGCTTCATGTGCGTATGCAACGTCATTGTGAAAATGGTAAAGCAGTAGCACATTTCTTAAAGGACCACCCAAAAGTTGATCAAGTTTACTGGCCTGGTTTTGAAGATCATCCTAAATATGATATTGCGAAAAAACAAATGAGAGATTTTGGGGGTATGGTTTCTTTTACTACTAAAAATGATTCTCTTGAGGGAGCAGTAGCGGTAGTAGAAAATTTAAAAGTTTTTACACTAGCAGAGAGTTTAGGAGGTGTAGAGAGTCTAGCCGGGCATCCTGCAAGTATGACGCACGCTAGTATTCCAAAAGAAGAGCGAGAAAAAACGGGAGTTAAAGATTCATTAATACGCTTAAGCGTTGGAATTGAAGATATAGATGACCTTCTTGAAGATTTGAAACAAGCATTAAATTAAAGATACTTAAAAATTTAAGTAATAGATATACCCAATATTTAGCCATACGATAGAGTCGTCATATCTATTTGGCGGGTAAAATTCGGGGTCGGGATTAAGACCATCTACCCAGTTTGAATAGTATTTGTGATAACGAAATTCAAGATTAATATCACTTAGTTCACTTAATTTATAGCGTAGTCCTATGCTACCTGTAAGCGCCCAGGTAGTGCCGGCGCTATCATCAATACCTCCTAGTTCTCCATCACCAATTAGAAATTTGTCAAAATAAATATCTTCTGGTGTGGCGCCATCAACATCTTGAATTGAGGAGTAGGAAGGATTGTAACCTACGAAGTGCGCTCCTAAACTTATATACGGTGCTATTTTATAACCTCCAGCTTGAAAATCTCGTATACTTTTAGGAAAATATTCTAGTTGCATTCCCAATTCATAAACTAAAGATGTTCCTTGATGGTCTCTTAAGTCATAACCTTCTGGAGTTTCCTTTTTAGATTCAACACCCTCGTGTGTAAATTTTGAATAGTGTAAATCTGCTTCCGTTCTTAATTTAAAATGGTCATTAAAATATTTATCTCTCGTGTAACAGTTGCAATCTGAACGGTAAGCAAAATTCATATAATGTACGATACCTACTCCTATTCCTACATTGTTAATATTAGTATCGAAGTTCTCCCGAAGACCAAAATCTGATTGAAAAAGTAAAGGACCTGCGATTATTCCTACTTCATTTGAGAAGCCGAATTGTGCTTTCACCACTAAAGGCATTGAAAAACAGAAGAATAATACCGCAAGTAGGATTTTGGTATTCATTTATTATTGGGGATATTTATAGAACAAATATACTAAAACATCCGATTTAACCTAAATTTATGCACTTGGTAGATTTTTTGTTTGTGAATAGATAAAACCATTTGAGCTATATTAAGAATATATAAAAAATAAAGCCTGATTTTTATTGATATCATATATTTGTACCGCATTAACGTGTAAAAAATTATAATTATTAAAAACTTTAATATGTCAGATAGCATTAAAAAGTTCGTCGACTCTGTTGAAAAAGCAAATCCTAATGAGCCAGAATTTATTCAAGCGGTTCAGGAGGTTGCTGAAACTGTGATCCCATTTATTGAAAAAAATGCTAAATACCAAAATAAGAAGCTTTTAGAACGAATGGTAGAGCCAGAGCGTGCTATCTTATTCAGAATTCCTTGGGTTGATGATTCAGGAGAAACTCAAATTAATAAAGGTTATCGAGTTGAATTTAATTCTGCTATAGGACCTTACAAAGGAGGACTAAGATTTCACCCTTCAGTAAACCTGAGTATTTTAAAATTTTTAGGATTTGAACAGGTTTTTAAAAATAGTCTTACTTCATTACCTATGGGCGGAGGTAAAGGAGGTTCAGATTTTAATCCAAGAGGTAAAAGTGATGCTGAGGTTATGCGATTTTGCCAGAGTTTTATGACAGAGCTTTATCGCCACATTGGCCCTAATACAGATGTACCTGCGGGAGATATTGGAGTAGGTGGTCGTGAGATAGGTTATATGTTTGGTCAATACAAACGTATCCGCAATGAGTTTACTGGAATTCTTACTGGTAAAGGATTGTCCTATGGCGGCTCTAAAATTCGTCCAGAAGCTACAGGGTATGGAAATGTATATTTCACCAAATTTATGTTGAATAATATAGGAGAGAAAATGACGGGTAAAACTGTTGTGATCTCTGGTTCTGGAAATGTGGCTCAATATGCTGCAGAAAAAGCAATGCAGCTCGATGCAAAAGTAATTACGATGTCTGATTCGGATGGGTTTATATATGACGCAGCAGGTTTAGATAAGCACAAGCTGGCTCATATTATGGAAATTAAAAATGAGCGTCGTGGTAGAATTAAAGAATATTTAGATAAATATCCAGATGCAGAATTTCACGAGGGTAAAACTCCTTGGGGTGTAAAATGTGATATCGCGCTTCCTTGTGCTACTCAAAACGAACTTGACAAAGCAGATGCTGAATTACTCGTTCAAAACGGTGTTATGAGTGTAGGGGAAGGTGCAAATATGCCGTGTACTCCTGAGGCTGTTGAGATTTTTGTAAAGGCAAAAATATTATTTTCTCCAGGTAAAGCGTCAAATGCTGGAGGTGTTGCTACTTCTGGACTAGAAATGTCGCAAAACAGTATGAGATATAACTGGTCTGCAGAAGAAGTTGATAAAAAACTACATGAGATTATGTATGATATTCACAAAGCTTGCGTGGAATACGGTGCACAAGAAGATGGTTTTGTAGATTATGTAAAAGGGGCAAATATTGCAGGATTTGTGAAAGTGGCAGATGCAATGCTTGCGCAAGGAATTGTCTAAATAATAATACAAAATAGATAAGTTGAAACCTCGAAATTGCTTCGAGGTTTTTTTGTGAGGTAAATTGTACTTTTAGCATTCTGGTAATAGCCGCTTATGTTCAAAAAACTCTTGATTGTATTGGTTTTTGCATGCTCCTTTTTTTGTGTGCAAGGGCAGGACTATTATAGTTTGTGGACAGGGCATTTCTCCTATAATTCAATAGTATCTATTGCGGCTGGTGATCGTGAAGTTTATGTAGCGTCGCAAAATTCAGTATTTAGTTATTCACTATCTACAAATGAAACCAAGACGTACTCTACAATAGATGGTTTAACGGGAGAACTTATAAGTACAGTTTATTATAGTGCATCAACGGGTATCTTATTCGTTGGGTACTACTCAGGCTTGATAGATTTGATATTGCCAGATGGTACGGTGTCAACTTTGGTTGCTATTCGAGATAAGCCGGTTATACTTCCATCAGAAAAGGCTATAAATCATTTTTACGAAAACGAAAATATACTTTACATCGCTACCGGTTTTGGGATCTCTTTGTTTGATCTGGATAGATTAGAGTTTAAAGATTCCTATTTTATAGGCAATAACGGCACGCGTCTTCCTATTCTGCAGACGATAATTTTTGAGGATTTTATTTACGCAGCTTCTCCTACAGGAGGATTGAGACGTGCTAAAGCCGCTGCCGATAATCTTATAGATTTTAAAAATTGGGAGACAATAGATTCTCAAGGATGGCTTGGTTTACAACGAGTAGCAACTACTTTATTTGGAGTTCGTTCTGATCAGACATTGCAACAGTTGTCGTCTGATTCTTTTAGTACAATAGCAAATTTTGTGGGTGTACCAAAACAAATAGGCGCTAACGAGGATGAGCTACTTATTACTTTTGAAAACGAAATTCAAACATACTCTTCACAAGGAACCTTAAAAGAGACGATTTATACAAGTCCTCAATATTTTAGTGGTTATAATGCAGCGATTAAATTTGACGGAGCTTTTTATATAGGAACGGCCCAAAATGGCTTACTCATTACCTCATCAAGCTCGATTGATAAGGCATTAGCTATTATTCCAGAAGGACCTTTGCGGAATGATCCATTTAATATTGAAGCTGCATTTGGTGAATTGTGGGTGGTTTTTGGAGACTATAGTGATGCATACAATCCCTATCCTTTAAAGCAGCGAGGTGTAAGTAATTTACGTGAAGAAACGTGGCTAAATATTCCATACAGTGAGCTGTTGGGTGCAAATAATATAACAAATATCACTTTCAACCCAGATGATGCTAGCCAGGTCTTTCTGAGCTCGTATAATTCTGGTCTTTTAGAATTAAATGATAAAGTTCCTGTGCGTTTATATAATGAGACTAATAGCGGGTTAAGTGAGGTCCCCTCAAATCCCACAGACGTTAGAATAAACGGTGCTGCTTTTGATGTTTCCGGTAATTTATGGATGACCAATAGCCTGGTTAAAAACGGTTTGGCAAAGAAAGAAGGAGCTGTAATACAAGGTATATCTGTCGCAGATATTTTACCAGACTTCGATGAGATCAATGCATATACCGAAGTAGTTACAGATCGCCGAGGCAATGTCTATTTTGGCACTTCAAATCGTGGGTTAATTGGATATAATCCGCAATCTAAAAGTTTTATTCGCCTTGATGAGAATAGATCTAATTTGCCGTCTAATGCTATTTTATCACTTGCAATAGATTTAAATGGAAGTTTATGGATAGGCACTGCAGCCGGATTAAGAATCTTAACAAGTCCTGCTCAAATGTTTGATGAGCCCGATATACAAACGCGTAAAATTATAATTGAAGATAACGGTGTAGCAGTAGAGTTATTGGGCGAGCAAGTGATACGTACTATAGCCGTGGATGGAAATAATAATAAATGGGTAGGAACCGTAGGCAGTGGAGCATTTTATTTTACGTCAAATGGACTTGAAACTTTAAAACAATTCGGAACAAATAATTCTCCATTACCATCAAATAATATTCAAGATATTACAATAGATGATCAATCTGGAGAAGTTTATTTCGCTACTGCATTAGGACTGGTTTCCTATAGAGGATCTGCTGTTGCTGCAAAAGAGACGCTCGAAGACGCACGAGTTTTTCCTAATCCTGTTAGACCAGATTATAGCGGCTTAGTTACACTAGATGGTTTAACTGAAAATGCAACGATTAAAATTACAGACCTTAATGGAAATCTTGTTTATGAAGAAGAAAGTGAAGGTGGTAGCATTCAATGGGATACTACTGCATTTGGAAAATATAAAGTCGCATCGGGTGTTTATTTCATTTTAATCACTGCTGAAGATGCTGTTGAAACAAAGATTATTAAATTAATGATCATTCGGTAATGTTAGTAAATACGCGCGCCATAGTAATTTCAGCTTTAAAATATGGAGAGGCAGATTTAATTGTAAAATGTTTTACCGAAGAGGCGGGCTTAAAAACATATTTGCTGCGATCTATTTTAAAATCAAAAAAAGGAAAACTACGCACAGCAATGTTTCAACCGGCTACACAACTTGAGCTTGTAGCTATGCATAAGGATAAGGGGACTTTAGAAAGTATACGGGAAGCTAAAGTATTACAACCTTATTTAAGTTTGCATACCGATATTTTGAAATCTAGTATCGTTCTTTTTTTATCTGAAATGTTGCGCAACGCCATTCAGGAAGAGGAAGAGAACAGACCGCTTTATGCATTTTTAGAACACGCATTTATGTGGCTCGATTTAAATACACATACCGCGAATTTTCATTTACTATTTCTGCTTGAACTAACTAAATATTTAGGTTTTTATCCAGATACTTCAAACATCAATTATTCTAATTTTAATTTAGAGTCTGGTAATTTTGAAAATGTCGAGACGCTGTATAGTGTTTCCGAAAAAAATTTAGATACTTTAAAAATTCTTCTGGGTATAAATTTTGATGCATTATCAGAATTAAAATTAAACCAAAGGCGCCGTGCGGCATTTGTAAATATGCTCTTGAGCTATTATGAATTACATTTGCACAGTTTTAGAAAACCCAAGTCTCTGGCTGTTCTGAGTGCACTTTTCAACTAACTGATATTTATGCGATTTCTCTTATTCTTACTATTTATAATTCTGAAAATATCTTTTGCAACTGCTCAGAATATTACGGTTTACGATAATGAGAGTCACGAACCTATAGAAGGCGCAATGCTCTATAATGCTTTAAAAACAAATACAGCAATTACAAATGAACATGGAATTGTAGATATATCACTCTTTACAAATGCCGAAACAATTTACATATCTCACGTTTCACATATACTTAAGAAAACAACAAAGGCTGCTTTAATCGCTTCTGGAAATAGGGTGTATTTGTTGGATAACGAAAACCAATTGAATGAAGTGGTACTTTCGGTATCTAAATTTGAACAGCAAACAAAAGACATAACTCAAAAAGTTATTCGGCTTGATGCCGAAGATGTTGAGCTTAAAAATCCACAAACAACTGCAGATTTTTTAAGTCAAAGTGGGCAGGTTTATGTACAAAAAAGCCAGTTAGGAGGCGGGAGCCCTATGATTAGGGGCTTTTCTACAAATCGTTTGTTGATTACTGTGGATGGTGTACGTATGAATACCGCAATATTTAGATCGGGAAATCTTCAGAATGTTATCAATATAGACCCATTTACGATAGATCAAACCGAAGTTATTCTTGGTCCCGGCTCTGTGGTTTATGGGAGTGACGCGGTGGGCGGTGTGATGAATTTTTATACAAAGAAGCCGTCATTTTCTTTTGAAGAAGGAACTTCTTTTTCAGGAATGGGGCTTACACGTTATGCAACTGCAAATAATGAAAAGACCGGGCACCTAGATTTGAATTTCGGTTTGAAAAAATGGGCTTTTCTAAGTAGTATTAGTTACTCTGACTTTGACGATCTGCGCATGGGTGGGCACGGTCCCGATGATTATCTGAGACCAGAATACGTTAAAATTAGTGATGGTGTTGATACCGTTGTAGAGAATGAAGACCCTAATGTGCAGAATCCTACTGGGTTTAATTTGCTTAATCTCACTCAGAAAGTTCGTTTTATGCCTAATAGTATCTGGGATCTTAATCTGGGGCTGCATTACAGCACTACCTCAGACTATTCAAGATACGATCGTTTAACCCGTAAACGTGGTGATGAATTGCGTTCTGCTGAGTGGTACTACGGTCCGCAAACTTGGTTTTTAGGAAATCTTCAGGTAGATAAAAAAGGGAATGGAGATATTTATGATAATGCAAAATTAACGGCAGCTTACCAATATTTTGAAGAAAGTAGAAATGATCGAGATTTTAATAATCCCATATTGTATTCAACCGAAGAGCAGGTAAATGCCTATTCTTTAGGTCTCGATTTCACTAAAAAACTTTCTGAAAACAGATTGTTTTACGGTTTGGAATATGTGTATAATAAAGTTAATTCCTTAGGAAATCAAACCAATATAAATACCGGTGAGCAGGCTGCAACAGCCAGTAGATATCCCGATAATTCGAGCTGGCAATCTCTAGCGGCTTATTTAAGTGGTCAATTTAATCTTGCTGAAAAATTAACGCTTCAAACCGGTTTGCGCTATAACCATATTTTAATTAATGCCGCGTTTGATGATACTTTTTATGATTTTCCGTTCGAAGATGCGAATGTAAACTTTGGAAATCTCACCGGTTCTGCAGGTTTAAACTGGCAGACCAGCGACATACTCGATTTAAAATTGAATTTGGGGACTGCCTTTAGAGCGCCTAATATTGATGATATAGGTAAAATATTTGATAGTGAGGCGGGTTCTGTAGTGGTTCCTAATCCTAATTTGAAAGCAGAGTACGCCTATAATGCAGAGATAGGTGCGGCACTTAAAGTTGGCGAATCACTTAGATTGGATTTAACTACTTATTATACGCATTTAGAAAATGCATTAGTGCGTCGCGATTTTAATCTTGAGGGTGTAACGGTTATTGATTATCAGGGCGAGCCCAGTAATGTGCAAGCGATTCAAAATGCAGCACGTGCTGAGGTTTATGGTATCGAAGCCGGTTTAGAGTATTTATTTTCTAAAAATGTGAAGTTCACCTCTCATATTAATATCACAGAAGGTAGTCAAGAAGAAGATGACGGTAGTAACGCACCCTTGCGTCATGCGGCTCCATTATTTGGGAATACACATTTAATTTACCGACTTAATAAATGGAAGTTTGATGCCTCAGCAGAATACAATGGGGAGATTGCTTATGAAGATCTTGCACCTTCGCAAATTGCTAATGATTATTTATATGCACTAGATGCAGACGGGAATCCGTATTCTCCTAAATGGTATACGCTAAATCTATATAGCGAGTATCAAGTAGCGCAAAACTGGAAGGCCACCGCTGCCTTAGAAAACATTACAGACCAACGCTACCGCCCTTATTCTTCTGGGATTTCTGCGCCGGGACGGAATTTGATTTTAGCGTTGAAGTATAGTTTTTAGAGCCTGCTCCTTATTGGCAAGAAATTATTGCTCCTAATGAGTCTATGATAGCGACACTTGCTACTGAATTGAATCTTAATTCCACTCAAGCGGAATGGTTGGAGAATACCCAAAATAATGTTAATATGAGGCTGTTACCTTTCCAGATAATTAATTTTTTAGACCAGAATTTATGGAGGATTGAAGCCAAAAACTTTGCTCAAGAGGCGATAGGGGTTTTAATTGATGGTGGTGAAGTTGATTTTGTTAACGAAATAATAAAAGACAAATCATTTGTCGGCACTAAAGCCGATTGTATTTTAAATGCGTTAATTACTCAAGGGAATAATATTTTCAGAAAAACATCGGAAGCTTTTACAAAAAATAGGAGCAAATTTAAATTAAAATTCACCTTAATAAATGAACCTTCCAATATTGCTGATGCGCAAACACCTTTTCCAGATTCTAATTCAAATGGAATAATAACAATAGAAGTAAATGAGCCTGAAATATCAGGGTCAAACTACCTCGATTACGATAAAGCAATTTTACATGAAACAATTCATGCAGAACTGCACAGGCTAAAAATAGCAGGTAATTTAGGACCAAACTCAATGCCCAGTGAGCAATATAACTTGTATATGCATATGTGGGATTTTTATGAAGAAGTAAATTCCTCTCCTAACTATATTGCTACCCAATCTCAACATTATTTAATGGCCCAATATTACATTGATAATATAGCGAAGGGATTGTGGGAATTTAACCAGTTTCAGGCTAATATGTCTGATTATAAACATTTAGCTTGGGAGGGCTTAAATTCGTATGGTATTCAGGGAGAATTTATCACTCAAAATGAATTGGACAATTTATCGAATATGTACAGTAACGTGCCTAAGAATTCAGATCCGTGTAATTGATTTTAAACTTAGAAAAGCATGAGACACATATTAATTTTACTTTTTGCCTGTATCATTTTATCCTGTGCGGATAGGTCTAGTGAAACTATTAATTACTACCCAAATAAAGACTTTTATAAAAATGAAAAATTGGTAGGAATTAATTTAGAAGAGGAATATTCTAATATCACGAGTTTAATGAATAGAATAAATCAAATTTATAATAAGGATTCAATCCCCTACATTGATTTTAATATTAAAGATTTAAAAGTGAATTTAGTAATTTCTCAAAATCCATACGGATTAATTAGTGAGAGAAATTTATTGGAGATTACAAAAGACTCTATAAAAGGTTGTCATAATGTAAGCATAGAAAAGCTTGATAGTATTTTGCCGGAATATTATTACAATCCTCGCGAGCAATTGTGTAATCCGGTAAATCCTAAAAGAGCAGCAATAGATGTTTCATTAAAACCGAAAGAGAATATTGAAACTTTAAAAGCCCTTTTAAGCAAGATAATTTTGAATTTTGATAAAATTCGGGTAAAGAAAAACGATACTCTTGACCTTTATGTTACAATCAACTATTACAATTCGATTTTGCCTCCTCCTCCTCCTCCTCCTGAAATACTTAAAAAAGCCCCAGAATAGGATATGATTGGATACTAGTGTCTATCAACTCCCAGAAGGAATTTTATCGTGGCGTTGAAGTATGGGTTTTAGTAGAAAATAACCCTCATTTTATTTAAACCAGTTGCACGCGCTTCAGCAGTCGTTTTCTAACCAAAATTCCGTAATTTTGCACACTTATTAGAAAACGCAGATCATGAGCACAAAGTTCCCTGAATATAAAGGACTTGACCTACCCAAAGTGGCTGAAGAAATTTTAGCGTATTGGAAGGAAAATGACATATTTGAAAAAAGTATTTCTACACGAGAAGGCAACGACCCTTATATCTTTTTTGAGGGACCACCATCTGCAAATGGAATGCCTGGTATTCACCACGTTATGGCGCGTGCGATTAAAGATATTTTTTGCCGTTTTCAAACTCAAAAAGGAAAACAGGTAAAGCGTAAAGCCGGTTGGGATACGCACGGACTTCCGGTTGAGTTAGGTGTTGAGAAAGAACTGGGTATTACCAAAGAAGACATTGGTAAAAAAATAAGTGTTAGCGAATACAACGAAGCCTGTAAAAATGCGGTAATGCGCTACACCGATGTGTGGAACAACCTTACCGAGCAAATGGGATATTGGGTAGATATGGAAGATCCGTATATTACCTACAAGCCAAAATACATGGAGTCAGTATGGTGGCTTCTAAAGAATATTTACAACCAGGGCCTTATTTACAAAGGCTATACGATACAGCCCTATTCACCAAAGGCGGGGACCGGTTTAAGTTCGCACGAACTTAACCAGCCTGGTACCTATCAAGATGTTACAGATACTACGGTAACTGCACAATTTAAGGTTGTAGAAAATGAGACATTTAAAGCATCTCCCTTAGCAGCATTTGAAGGGCAGAAATATTTAATAGCCTGGACGACTACTCCCTGGACCTTGCCTTCTAATACGGCTTTGACCGTAGGTAAAAAGATTGATTATGTGTTGGTGAAAACTTTTAACCAATATACATTCGACGCTATCCAAGTAGTTCTGGCAAAAGCTTTGGTAAGTAAGCAATTTGATAAAAAATTCTTTGCAGCCGAAAACGAGGAAGATTTTTCAAATTTTAAAGAAAGCGATAAGAAAATACCTTATCAGATTCTTTTAGAATTTAAGGGTAGCGATTTATTAGAACTACGCTATGAGCCGGTAATTGATTATGTGCGACCTCACGATAACCCGGAGAATGCATTTCGAGTAATTTCTGGGGATTTTGTTACTACAGAAGATGGTACCGGTATTGTACATACGTCACCTACATTTGGTGCAGATGATGCAATGGTTGCCAAGCAGGCAGTACCAGAGGTGCCGCCTATGCTTGTAAAAGATGAGAATGGTAATCTTGTGCCACTTGTAGATTTACAAGGCCGTTTTAGACCAGAGTTGCAAGAATTTGGTGGTAAATATGTGAAGAATGAATATTACGATGATGGCGAAGCACCAGAGAAAAGTGTAGATGTTGAGATCGCAATAAAGCTAAAAGAAGAAAATAAAGCTTTTAAGGTTGAGAAGTATGTGCACAGTTATCCTAACTGCTGGCGTACAGATAAACCTATTTTATATTACCCGTTAGACTCCTGGTTTATTAAAGTAACCGATGTGCGTGATCGTATGCACGAATTAAACTTGGGTATAAATTGGAAACCAAAAGCAACAGGAGAAGGTCGTTTTGGTAACTGGTTAGCAAATGCTAATGACTGGAACTTATCGCGCTCGCGCTACTGGGGAATACCATTACCTATTTGGAGAACCGAAGATGGTAAAGAAGAAATCATCATTGGTTCGGTTTCCGAACTAAAAGAAAAAATTACTGAAGCTTTAGAAGCCGGTGTTATGCAAGCAGACCCTTTTGAAGGTTTTGTTGCAGGTGACATGACTGATGCAAACTATGATCTTGTAGACCTACATAAAAATATCGTAGATGAGATTGTTTTGGTTTCGCAAAGCGGAAAATCAATGCGTCGTGAATCTGATCTTATTGATGTTTGGTTTGATAGTGGTAGTATGCCGTATGCACAATGGCATTACCCTTTTGAAAATAAGGAAATGGTAGAATCAACCTGGCGCAAAGCAGATTTTATAGCTGAAGGGGTAGATCAAACTCGTGGATGGTTTTATACTTTGCATGCGATAGCTACTATGACTTTTGACGATGTTGCTTATAAAAACGTTGTTTCTAACGGACTTGTTCTAGACAAAAACGGTCAGAAAATGTCTAAACGCTTAGGCAATGCGGCAGATCCTTTTACAACGTTAAGCACTTTTGGTCCAGATGCAACACGCTGGTATATGATAAGTAATGCAAACCCTTGGGATAACTTAAAATTTGATCTTGATGGTATTACTGAAGTGCAGCGTAAATTCTTCGGAACACTTTACAATACCTATTCGTTCTTTTCATTGTATGCTAATCTCGATAGTTTTAATTATTCAGAAGCAGATATCGAGCTTAAAAATAGACCAGAAATAGACCGTTGGGTTCTTTCAGAATTACATAGTTTAATTGCTGAAGTAGATAAGTTTTATTCAGAATATGAACCTACAAAGGCTACAAGAGCAATTTCAGAATTTGTACAGGAAAATCTAAGTAACTGGTTTGTGCGTTTAAGTCGTCGCCGTTACTGGAAAGGCGATTATGCCCACGACAAGATTTCTGCATACCAGACTCTGTACAAATGTTTAATTACAGTTGCAAAATTGAGTGCACCGGTGGCGCCATTTTTTATGGATCGTTTGTACAAAGATTTAAATGGTTTGACTGGCTTAGAAACTTCAGAGAGTGTTCACCTTTCAGATTTTCCCGTTAGTGATGCTTCATTTATTGATAGAAAACTGGAGCATAAGATGCAAAAGGCTCAAACTATATCATCCTTAACACTTTCTTTACGTGCGAAGGAGAAAATTAAAGTTCGCCAACCATTGCAACGTATAATGATTCCTATTTTAGACAACGATCAGCGTGAAGAAATACTTGCGGTACAAGATTTGATTAAGTCTGAAGTAAATGTCAAGGAAATAGAACTTATTGATGATGCATCTGGAATATTAGTAAAATCTATAAAGCCTAATTTTAAAACCTTAGGTCCGCGTTTTGGAAAAGATATGAGGTTTGTGGCTAGCGCAATTAATGCAATGAATGCAGCAGATATTACGACTATTGAAAATGAAGGAAAAATCACGGTGGACATTAATGGAAAAAGTGTTACTTTGGCGCCCGAAGATGTAGAAATAACATCTCAAGATATTGAGGGGTGGTTAGTTGCAAGTAGTGGTCCTTTAACTGTTGCACTTGATGTAACTCTTAATGATGCTTTGAAGAATGAAGGCATCGCCAGAGAACTTGTAAATCGTATTCAAAACCTGAGAAAAGACAGTGGTTTTGAAGTGACAGATAAAATAGAAGTACAAATACAGCGTGACGGTAAGATCGAGCAAGCCGTTATCGACAATTTAGACTATATTAAATTAGAGACGCTCACCGCAAAACTCGAGGTTGCAGAGCAAGTTACTAACGGTATAGCCATTACATTTGACGATGTTGAAACAAAGTTGGCTATAAAAAAACAGTAGATACAATATGGCGACAGAAGTAAAAGAGCGATTTAGCGACGCAGAATTAGAGGAGTTTAGAATTCTTATTCAGGCTAAAATAGATAAGGCTCAGAATGATTTGGACCTTATTAAAAGTGCTTATATGAATGATGGCAATAATGGTACAGATGATACATCTCCTACCTTTAAAGCTTTTGAAGAGGGCAGCGAGACTATGAGTAAAGAAGCTAATTCTGCACTAGCAATACGCCAGGAAAAATTTATACGTGATTTAAAGAATGCATTAAACCGTATTCAGAATAAGACATTTGGTATTTGCCGCGTTACAGGTAAATTAATCAACAAAGAGCGTTTAAAGCTTGTTCCTCACGCTACATTAAGTATCGAGGCAAAAAACATGCAGTAATTATTGCACCATAAAATTTATAAACGCTTCAGTCTTTGCTGAGGCGTTTTTTTTTCCTGATTATGCAGAGCCATAAAATTCTTTTTTTAGTATTATTTTTCCTTATAGCTGGTACAGGTTTTGGGCAGAAACAAATGCAGTATCGTATTCCTGCTGAGGAATTAAAAGGAATTTATATAGACTCAGATGAGGTATTTCAAATACGAGTGCAAACTTCAAAAATTCAAAAATTTAAAATTACAGCCGCAGTAGAGGGAGAAACTTTTGAAAGTGTATTGGTAGATCCTAAACAAGAAAATGATCTTTGGCGTATTTATATAAAACGGTCTATTGGGTTTAAAGCTTTTGATGATAAACTTGCAGCCCACAAGGTAATATCTATTGTTTTAAACATTGAAATACCTGAAAATAAAGAATTATGGGTACGATCTTCTTTGGCTTCATTATGGGCAGAGGGAACTTTTAAGTATTTGAATGTAAACCTTATGAGTGGAGATTGTAATCTTATAAACTATCTTGGAGACGGGGTGATTAATACATTGCGCGGGAGTATCTACATAGAAACATCAAACGCACAAGTTGAAGCTATATCACGCAACGGAAACAATGAAACAGAGAATAAGAGTGATGGTAAGTATCATTTAAAACTTAAAAGCGTTGACGGAAATATAAGCGTCTCCCAATCTCAATAAATTAATTATTTTTACCATTCGCTAATCAACAACAGCACATGTCATTAAAGAAGGCCGTAGGAATTATTGTTCTGATATTACTTATAGATCAAATTAGTAAAATTTACATAAAAACACATTTTCAACTTCAAGAGCAAGTTCAGGTTTTTGAGTGGTTTAGAATTCTTTTTGTAGAAAATGAAGGTATGGCTTGGGGAGCTAAAATCCCGGGCGATTATGGAAAAATTATTCTTACTCTTTTTAGAATAGGTATTCTTCCGCTTATAGGATATTGGTTATATGACAGTGTAAAAAAGAATATGTCTCGTATTCTTATCGTAGGTATTGCGCTAATTTTTGCAGGTGCCTTTGGTAATATAATAGACTCCGTATTTTATGGTATTATCTTCGACAGTAGCGCAGGGCAATTAGCTACGTTCTTACCAGAAGATGGTGGTTATTCAAGTATATTTTATGGGCGTGTTGTAGATATGCTCTATTTTCCTATATGGGAGGGTTATTTACCAGAATGGTTACCTATCTGGGGTGGTAATTACTTTACGTTCTTTAATGCAGTATTTAATATTGCAGATATGGCAATAAGTACCGGAGTGGGTTTATTGTTAGTGTTTAATAAGCGGGCATTTGCAAAAGAAGGAAAACCGGCTTAAGCAGGATTTTAAATTGTTATAATAAATTTTGTACCGTAGCCAAGCTTACTTTTAACTTCAATCTTGCCGCCAAGAGCTTCAACTTGATTTTTGACAATAAATAATCCTACAGATTGATTATTTTCATTGTTATCTGTACTTCGCGACATATGAAAAATTTGATCTGCATTTCTATCAGATAAGTCATAACCTTTCCCATTATCTTCAATAATCAAGGAGATCTTCTTATCATTTTCTATACAATATGCTTTAATCTCCGGCTTGCGGCTAGGACTTTTATTTAGGATTCCATTTTTGATTAAAATTGTGAAAATATTATTTAAGAATTCTTGATTATATTCAATTTCAGGAACTTCAGAAAAATCAGTATAAATATATGCCTCCTGTTGCTCAATAAGTGGACGTAGTTGTGTTTTGATTTCCTCTAAAGTCTCTTCCAGATCGATTGTTATTTTTGGCAGGGAAGCTTTAGTTTGTATAGAAACAACTTCATTTAAACGCGATACTGTGCGGTTTAAACTTTTTGCAATCTCATTATAGTTATTGAAGAGCTCTTTCTGGTCTTCTGTAAATTTCTGTGTTTCTACTAACTGGCTAGTTAGCTCTAGGTTGTTAACATGAGATTTTATGTTGTGAGAAACATAATTAGCAAAAGTAAAAAGGCGAGAGTTATTTGCTTCAACAAGGTCTATTGCCTTTTCTAACATTAACTCACGCTCTTTCTCTTTATTTACATTTACAACAACTCCTTTTAAGCCTACAATTTCGCCATTGTTATCAATGTCTGGTTTGCTTATGGCATGTGCCCAGAAGGTTTTATTTGTATAAGTAACCATCTTAATTACTTCGTCAAAAATAGGCGTTCCGCTAGCTAGATTGTGATAACTATTTATAATAGTTTCATGAAAATTCATTTCAAAGAAATGAAGGGCATGTTTTAGTGAAGGTCTGTAACTGTCTGGAGTTTCTAAAATTTTTTGAAGTTGTTTATCAAAATAACTCTTCTTATTGAGAAAGTCTACTCTCCAACCACCTGCACCTACTAAGGTTGCAATTTGCTCATAAAAAAAGTTTTCTCTGAACTCTTCAGTTTCAGGGGCTGTTTTCTTTACAAAAAATGAAAAAATTCCATTTTGTTTACTGGCTGACATGCGTATTGGTTATTTGAAAATGAGGTTGAAGATAGGAAAAATATCGATATTGTGTTAATATATATACGTTTTATTAGGTGTTATACAGTGAGTTAGCAAAACGTCTGTAGAGGCTCTGGGTAACACTTCTTCTGCATCAAAAAGTGACAAACCTATTTTTAGAGATTCTGATGAACAACCAGCTAAAAAACGATCATAAAAACCTTTACCGTAACCTAATCTAGAACCCGATTTATCAAACGCAAGTAAGGGAATGAAAATCACATCGAGTTGATTTGAGTTGACCTCGATTCCATTTTCTGGTTCGGGTATTCCCCAATTATTAATTTTCAACCGCGTGTTATCGGTGAGAAGGTAGTGACGCATCGAGTAGTCTTTAAAATCACTTTTTGATAATACGATATTTTTGTCTTTACCACTTAGTATATTTAGAATATACTCCGTATTAATCTCTTTTAAGTGTTGAATACTTAAGAAAATATGGTAAAAATCAAAGTTCCAAATCGGAAGTTTAAGAAGTTGATTAGCAATTAATAAACTGCGCTCATCAAGTTCCTCTGCAGATAAACTTTCTCGTTTGATTTTATAGGTTTGTCTTAATTCAGCTTTAGTCATATTTGATCTCTGAAGTAGATAGATGAAATATAGCATCTCCTTGATAAACTAAAGAGGCTTCATTAGAATTGATGATATAGCCATCATTAGTAGCTTTAACTTTATGTCTAAAAGAGCCATAAGGGTCGGTAATAGTAGCAATAACTTCATTTTTTTCAACAAAATCACCACAGTTACTTTTGAGATGTAGTAAGCCGCTATACTTTGCTCGTAACCAAGAACTCGTCACAATTGTAGTTGACATTTTTGCAAGAGGAGGAGCAGAAAATTCTTTAGAAAGCATGTCAAAATGTTGTAGTATACGCATAACGCCAAACACACCTTCGCGGGCTATATCTTTATCACTTACCTGGGATTTTCCGCCTTCAAACAGAAGAATAGGAATGTTTAATTTTTCGCAAGTTGACCGATATGATTTTGAGATGTTTTTAGAATAAACGGTAAATGGCGCTCCAAATATCTTAGCATACTCTATCAAATCTTTTTTGTCTGGATCTACACGTATCTGAGCCACATTAAATCTGCTTCCGCCACCTGTGTGAAAATCAAGACAAAAATTAGCTGCGGGTAATATTCTATTGCTAAATTGATAAGCAAATCTGCCTGCTAACGAACCTTTGCGTGTTCCTGGAAATACGCGATTGAGGTCTCTTCCATCAGGAAAAGCCCGTTCCATATTGAGAAAACCAAAAACATTAATAACCGGGATGCAAATAATAGTACCTCGCGTAGGCTTATTAATTTTTTTTGAAATTACCTGGCGTACAATTTCTACACCATTAATTTCATCACCATGAATACCGGCGGTAATAAGAATACAAGGTCCCGGTTTTTTTGCACGCTGTATAATAATTGGCACTTCTACTGAGGTCGTAGTGTATAATTTTGCCAAATTAAAATTAAGTGTTCTTCGTGCCCCGGGAGGGATTTTTTCCCCTAGAATATGTAGGATATTATTTTCATCTATACCAGTCATATACTTATACGCCTCGTTCTATATATTTAATTATTTCTTTTGCAATATCTCTACCGGTAGCACGCTCGATACCTTCTAGACCCGGAGAAGAATTTACTTCAAGAATTAAGGGTCCTCTTGCACTTTGAAGCATATCTACACCAGCGACTCCAAGTCCCATAGCTTTAGCTGCCTTTATAGCTGCAATTTCTTCTTCATCAGAAAGAGTTATAACTTCAGCGGTTCCCCCTCTGTGTAAGTTAGATCTAAATTCGCCTTCTTTCCCTTGTCTTTTCATCGCGCCTACTACGTGACCGTCTATTATAAATGCTCTAATATCTGCTCCCTTTGCCTCTTTAATAAACTCTTGAACAATTACACGAGCCTGTAACCCATTAAAGGCTTCTATTACAGATTCTGCTGCATTTTTAGTTTCAGCAAGAACAACTCCTAATCCTTGAGTTCCTTCTAATAATTTTATAATTAATGGTGCACCACCTACGTGATCAATAATTTCGCCTACATCGCGAGAATAGTTAGTAAATACAGTTTTAGGTAAACCTAAACGTGCACGTGATAAAATTTGTAGACTACGTAACTTATCCCGACTTCTTACCAAAGCTTGTGACTCTGTAGTAGTGAAACATCCCATCATTTCAAACTGTCTTACAACCGCAGTGCCATAATAGGTGATTGACGCACCTATACGGGGAATTATTGCCTCTGAGTCTGAAAGGTAACGACCTTTGTAGTAAACAGAGGGCTTTTTCTTTTCAATAATAAGATCACATTTTAGCGGATCTATGATCTCCACGTTATGTTTGCGCTTTTTTGCAGCTTCAACAAGACGTGAAGTAGAGTATAAGCCACCATTTCGTGATAAAATTTTTATATTCATAAGACTTTCTGGGAGTGTGAGACATCTGTTAATTCAGTATCTACAATAAATTTTTTAGTGAGGAATTTTCGTCCAATTAATACCGGAAAACGCATGTCTTCACGAGAACTAAGTGTTAGTGATATTTTAAATGTTTTTTGAAATATAGTAATGTTGCTTTGTACCACATACCGGTATTGTATTTCGCCATTACTACTTTTTACAGCAGTAATATCGTAATCTGAAAAGCGCATTTCTTTGCCATTATATTCTGGATGTTTTGGGTCGAGAAATGTACAGCATAAAATATTGTCTTCCTCTCTAATATGATTACAATGAATAGATGAGGTATATGCACCTGTATCTATTTTAATATCAATATCAGATAAGCCCAGTTTTGGAAAATCGGCGCGGTCTATACGACCTATAATTACTTTTTCCATACGTTGCAATTTAGTAAAAGCATAATTGTTAAAGTATAATACCATCTAAAACTAGGTTAATTTGCTCATAATATTAGTTGGTAAAATATTAGTTGAATTTGTAAAGATACAGCGTTAAATAACGACCAAAGCATCAGCTAAGCGCAAGGATCGTTAATTTTATTTCTCCAAGAAGCTGTAAATTTGAATAAGATGGAAATACCAGATTTAGATTTACAATTAAAGACGCTTCCCAGCGGTCCTGGAGTATATCAATACTATGATAAAAAAGGGAAATTGCTTTATGTAGGCAAAGCAAAAAACTTAAAAAAACGCGTTTCTTCTTATTTTACTAAGAGGCATGATAATGCTAGAACTAATCTTCTGGTCAAGAAGATTGTTGAAATAAAACACATCGTAGTTGATAGTGAGACAGATGCACTATTGCTTGAAAATAACCTGATAAAAAACTACCAGCCCAGATACAATGTGATGCTCAAGGATGACAAGAGTTATCCCTGGATTTGTATAAAAAACGAACGTTTTCCCAGAGTCTTTCCTACGCGAAGACTTATTAAGGATGGTAGTGAATATTACGGTCCCTATACAAGTATGAAAACCGTACATACCTTACTCGATCTTATTAAAGGCTTATATCCTCTGCGTACGTGTAATTATGATCTTTCTAAAGAAAAAATAGAATCAGGTAAGTATAAAGTCTGTTTAGAATATCATTTAGGTAATTGCTTAGGTCCTTGTGAAGATCTTATATCTGCAGAAACCTATCACGATAATATAGACGCAATTAGAGATATTGTAAAAGGAAACTTCAAAGACTCGTTATATCGTTTTAAAACCCGAATGAAGCAGCATGCGGAGGCTATGGAGTTTGAAGATGCTCAGCGTATAAAGGAGAAAATAGAAATTCTTGAAGGCTATCAAGCAAAAAGCACTGTAGTTAATCCGTCTATAAATAATGTAGATGTCTTTAGTATTATATCTGATGAAGGATATGGTTATGTAAACTTTCTTCAGCTTTCACACGGGGCGATTATTAGATCTCATACATTAGAATTGAAGAAAAAATTAGACGAGTCTGATCAAGAATTACTTGAAATAGGAATTATTGAGATCCGCCAGCGTTTTAATTCACAATCCCCGGAAATCTACGCACCTTTCCCGGTAGATCTTGGGGAGAAATTTAAAGTTACAGTTCCTAAGCTCGGTGACAAAAAGCGTATCGTAGAGCTTTCTGAGCGTAATGCAAAGTATTTTAGGATGGAACGATTTAAACAAACAAAAATCGTTGATCCAGACCGTCATGTGAATAGATTAATGGCTCAAATGAAATCAGATTTGCGCCTTTCTGTAGAGCCAAGACATATAGAGTGTTTTGATAATTCTAATATTCAAGGAACAAACCCGGTTGCAGCTTGTGTGGTTTTTAAAGATGGAAAACCTAGTAAAAAGGATTATCGTAAATTTAATATCAAAACTGTCGAAGGGCCCAATGATTTTGCATCTATGGAAGAAGTTGTCTTTAGAAGATACAGACGTTTACTCAATGAAGACGAACCATTACCTCAACTTATCATTGTGGATGGAGGTAAAGGCCAGCTTTCATCAGGAGTTAAAGCACTGGACGATTTGGGATTGCGTGGCAAAATTGCAATTATAGGTATAGCAAAACGACTCGAGGAGTTGTTTTATCCAGGAGATTCGATTCCACTTTATTTAGATAAAAAAAGTGAAACACTAAAAGTTATTCAACAGTTGCGTAATGAGGCTCACCGTTTTGGAATCACATTTCATCGAAATAAACGTAGTAATGCCGCAATAAGTACAGAACTTGAAACAATTTCTGGGATAGGAGAAAAAACAGTAATCGAATTACTTACTCAGTTTAGATCTGTTTCAAAAGTCAAGGAGGCTTCAGAAAAAGCACTGGCAGAAGTAATAGGTCCTGCAAAGGCAAGGATCATATATAATCATTATCAACAAATAAAATGAAAATAAACTACTGTCTGTTATTTCTAGTTTTGATGAATTGGGCATTCTATGCACAGGACAGTACGGCTATAGATTTTGAAAGTTTTCCTAAGGGGCCTGATTTAAAAGTAGGTCTGGTACTTAGCGGAGGTGGAGCAAAAGGACTCGCACACATAGGTGTTTTAAAAGAGATTGAAGCCGCAGGAATAAAGATAGATTATATAGGAGGTACCAGTATGGGTGCTATTATAGGAGGTTTATATGCATCAGGATACAATGCACACCAGTTGGATTCAATTTTTAAAGTAGTAAACTTTGAGAAGCTTATTCAAGATAATCTTCCGCGCAGCGCACAGTCGTTTAATGAGCGAGCAGATTCAGAAAAATATGCTATAAGTCTACCATTTGATCATTTTAAAATCTCATTTCCATCTGCCTTATCTAAAGGTCAAAATATATACAATTTATTTACTGAGCTTACCCACCACGTACAGGAAGTAGAAGACTTTGGAGAATTACCCATACCATTTTTTTGTGTTGCTACAGATGCAGAAAAAGGGCAGGCAATTATACTTGACAAAGGCTGTTTGCCAGAAGCCATAACGGCTAGTGGGGCATTGCCCTCTCTTTTTAGTCCGGTGATTGTAGATGGTAGAATTTTAATTGATGGAGGTGTGGTTAATAATTATCCTGTAGAAGAATTGCGCCGCAGGGGTGCAAATTTTATTATAGGTGTTGATGTGCAAGATGATTTAAGAGGAAAAAGTGAGCTTAAAAGTGCTCCTGAAATGCTCATCCAGATAAATAATTACCGCACGATCGAGGCTATGAAAGATAAAGTTTCTGAAACTGATATTTATATCAAGCCGAATATTGCCGGTTTTAGTGTGGTAGATTTTGAAAAAGGAAGTGAAATTATAGAAGGCGGTGAAAAAAAAGCTAAACAATATAGCTCAGATTTTTTAAAACTTGCCCAGTTACAGAATACAACATACCGCAAAGCACAACTCGCACTAGATAAAAATGATACCTTAAAGATAAAGAGTGTAGGTATAAATGGAAATCTCTATTATACGCGCTCCTATATCCTCGGAAAATTAAAAATTAAGCCGCCTGTTAAGATGACTTATGCGGCGTTATTTAGAGGAATCAACAACCTCGCTGCAACAAATAACTTTCAGCGTATTAATCATAGATTAGAAGCTTATGATAACGGAGAGTATCATCTAGCCTTAAATCTTACTGAAAGTGAAGCAACAACATTTATCAAGGCTGCTATACATTATGATGATGTTTATAAAAGTGCGGCTTTGATGAATATAACTAAGAAGCGTGTTCTCTTCAAGAATGATATTGTCTCTTTAGATCTGGCACTGGGAGATAATATTAGGTACAATTTTGATTACTATAGTGATAACGGTTTTTATATAGGATTTGGACTGCGGGCTACCTATAATAGTTTTGAACGACGGGTAGATGCACGATTTGTAGAACAATTAAGTGATCTTCCTCTCGAGAGTTTTAATAGCTTAACAGTAGATTATACAGACTTCACGAACCAGGTTTATATACAAACTCTTTTTCAGAAACAATTTTCATTCAATTTAGGTGTAGAGCATAAATTTTTGAAAATCGATACCGAAAGCGTGAGGCTGGAAGATGATCCTGAAGCAAAAGTATATTTTGATAACAGTCACTATTTTAGCACTTATGGTAACCTGGTGTTAGATAGTTTTGATAATAAATATTTTCCCACTTCTGGCTGGTATTTTAATGGCGATTTTCATCTTTATTTACTTTCTTCAGATTATAATAATGATTTTGAGGAATTTTCAGTAGGTAAAGCGCGAGCTAAGTATGCACATAAAATTGTGCCTAAATTTTCAGTACAGATAGGGGTAGAGGGCGGATTTAAAATTGGTGATTCAGAAGCTGGGAGTCTTGATTTTATTCTTGGTGGCTGGGGTAATGATTTTGTTAATAATATAATTTCATTTTACGGTTACGATTATATAAGTTCTGCTGCAGACGGTCTTGTCAAATCTGATATTAGCTTTGACTATAATTTCTACCGAAAGCATCACCTTAATTTTGGAGGTAATTTTGCGAACCTTGAAAATGATTTATTCACAACAGGCAATTGGCTTTCGGCACCAGATTACACTGGTTATTTTGTAGGGTATGGTTTAGAAACACTCTTAGGACCGCTTCAGACAAAACTGTCTTATTCTCCAGAGGTTGATAAAATGTATTGGAATTTTAGTTTAGGATTTTGGTTTTAAGAAAAAATTAGTTTGATTCGCTAGTCTTTTTACGATATTTGTAACAATCGATAACGTTTTCGAAGAAAAATACAATTACCTTAAATTGTTGTAGACTTAAATCAAAATAGACTATGCCTTTCTATCATAAACTTGGTGAAATACCCCATAAGCGTCATACGCAATTTAGAAAGCCAGATGGTAGTTTATATTATGAGCAACTGTTTGGCACAATAGGATTTGATGGTATGTATAGTAATATGTACCATGAACAACGACCTACACAGGTTAAAGAAATAAAGGGAAGTAAAAGTGTTAAGCCTAGGGTATCAAAAGAAAATCACATTCAATCGTACCGATTTAGAGGTTTTGAGATCAAACCCGAGGCAGATTATCTTGACAGTCGCAAGCCTATTCTAACTAATAGTGATTGTACCATTATTCTCGCTGCTCCTCAAAACAAAACTCAAGATTATTTTTATAAAAATAGTGATGCAGACGAACTCCTGTTTGTACATCGAGGAAGTGGTAAATTTAGAAGCCATTTAGGAAATCTAGATTTCAAGTATGGAGACTACATCTTAGTCCCTAGAGGAACCATATATAAGCTCGATTTTGACACAAGCGATAACAGATTATTTATCGTAGAGTCAAGACGACCTATTTATACACCAAAGAGATACCGTAACTGGTTTGGTCAATTATTAGAACATTCTCCTTTCTGTGAGCGTGATTTGCGCAGGCCTTATGAATTAGAAACAAATAATGAAACGGGTGATTTTTTAATCAAAATTAAAAAGCAAGATGATCTTTTTGATATGGTTTATGCCACGCATCCATTTGATGTAGTAGGTTATGACGGTTACAATTACCCATACGCATTTTCAATTCACGATTTTGAGCCTATTACAGGGCGTATACATCAGCCGCCGCCTGTACATCAAACATTTGAGACAGACGCGTTTGTAGTTTGTAGTTTTTGTCCGCGTAAATATGATTATCACCCAGACAGTATACCCGCACCTTACAATCACAGCAATATAGATAGTGATGAGGTATTGTATTATGTAGATGGGGATTTTATGAGTCGCAATGATATTGAAGCGGGTCACATATCATTACATCCTGCAGGAATTCCTCACGGTCCGCATCCGGGTGCTGTAGAAAGAAGTATAGGTAAAACAGAAACAGAAGAACTTGCAGTAATGGTTGATACCTTTAAACCTTTGCAAATATGCGAGGATGCAATACCTATTGCAGATGAGAATTATTATAAATCTTGGTTACCACATTAATAGAAATTAGGAGCTACATCTTGCTTTTAGCTATATCTTTTTATTAATTACACGGGAAGTGTTATCAATAAAAAGGATGCCGCTTCAATCAGGGCTAAAAAAATAAATAATGAGTAAAGAATTAAAATCAGTAGAATACGGTTTAGAGAAGATATTTGAGGGAGCTCAGGATTTTCTTCCACTTTTAGGAACAGACTATGTGGAGTTTTATGTGGGTAATGCGAAACAAGCTGCACATTACTACAAAACTGCATTCGGTTTTCAGTCTTTTGCATATAGCGGTTTAGAAACCGGGAGAAGGGATAGTGTAAGTTATGTACTTAAGCAAGATAAAATAAGACTTGTATTAACATCTCCACTAGGAAGTAAATCGCCAATAAATGATCACATAGTCAAACACGGTGACGGTGTAAAAGTTGTTGCGTTGTGGGTTGAAGATGCACGAAGTGCTTTTGAAGAAACCACTAAACGCGGAGCCAAACCCTATTTAGAACCTACAGAAGAGAAAGATGAACATGGAGTTGTAGTGCGTTCTGGTATATATACATACGGCGAGACCGTACATATGTTTGTAGAGCGCAAAAACTATAATGGACTATTTATGCCGGGATACCGAAAGTGGGATTCTGATTATTATCCAGAACCTACCGGGTTAAAGTATATTGATCATATGGTAGGTAACGTAGGATGGGGAGAAATGAATACCTGGGTAAAATGGTATGAAGATGTAATGGGATTTGTAAACTTTCTAACTTTTGACGATAAGCAAATAACAACAGAATATTCTGCTTTGATGAGTAAGGTTATGAGTAATGGGAATGGAAGAATAAAATTTCCAATTAACGAACCGGCAGAAGGTATAAAAAAATCACAGATTGAAGAATATCTTGATTTTTATGAAGGTCCAGGTGTGCAACATCTTGCAGTAGCAACAGATGATATTATTAAAACAGTAGCAGATTTAAAGGCTAGAGGAGTAGAATTTTTACCGCCTCCGCCACAGGCGTATTATGATGATATACCTAGAAGACTGGGTACACATATGGATACTATGAAAGAAGATCTTAAGAAATTGCAAGAATTATCTATTCTTGTAGATGCAGATGAAGAAGGGTATTTGCTACAAATTTTCACAAAACCTTTACAGGACAGGCCTACCCTATTTTTTGAAATAATTCAGCGTATGGGAGCAAAAGGTTTTGGTGCTGGTAATTTTAAAGCTTTATTTGAATCTATAGAACGAGAACAAGCCTCAAGAGGGACTTTGTAATCAAAATATTTAAATGAACTAATTGTCTAAAATCCTTGTTTGTAATGAACAAGGATTTTTTTATTTATGCATACTACGGTTACAATTTTTAGCTTTTCGCTACTTTTGGAATAACTCTTGCAAATGCATTTGTAAAGCCCCTAAAATTATTGCTATGAAAAAAGGTTTATTGGTTCTTACAATGTTCTTTATAAGTGCATCCGTTTTTTCTCAAAGTACATCCTTTGGAGATGGCGAGTGGTTCCGTTTTCGTATTAGTTATAGTGGCTGGTGGAAGGCAGGAGAGGCTACTATGTCTGTAAATAACGAGACCTATAAAGGTAAGCCTGTTTATCATATTAAGGGAAAAGGAGTAACTACCGGAATGACCAAATTATTTTTTGGCGTCGAAGATTATTATGAAAGCTATATCGATAAGCAAACGACGCTTCCCTATCGATTTGTTAGAAAAATAGATGAAGGTGGTCATACTAAAGATAAAGTTGTTGACTTTGATCAACGCACACGAACTGCAACTGTAAACGATAAGAAACACAATACGGTCACCTCTTATAAAACTGAGCCATCTGTGCACGATATGGTTTCCAGTTTTTATTATTTACGAAATACCATAGATTCAAAAAAACTTAAAGAAGGTGATGAGACGGTGATTAACATGTTTTTTGATCAAGAGAATTATAAATTTAAACTGAAGTTTCTAGGTAGAGAAGTGCTTAAAACAAAGTTCGGAAAAGTGAATACCCTTATATTTAGACCCTATGTTCAAGCGGGAAGAGTATTTAAAGAACAAGAAAGTTTGACAGTTTGGATTAGTGATGATCAAAATAAAATACCTTTGCAAATTAAGGCCGATTTAGCAGTAGGTTCTCTTAAAGCAGATATCGATGCTTATAAAGGTCTCAAATACCCATTCTATATTATTCAAGATTGATGATTGAAGAAAACAGCCCAGAAACACAACAGCAATTAAGCGCATTAAGCGATAAATTTGATGCAATGGGCCAGAATCTTAATCATCAATTAGAGGGCTTTGTGCATAGTAAACCCATTAATTACTGGGATTATATTCAAACTGATGTACTTCTTAATCTTCAAGTGCAACGTACCTTGATTCCTGATGAAATGGTATTTATAATGTACCATCAAGTAAATGAATTATTTTTTAAAATGATTCTTTGGGAAATAGAACAAGTTGCTTATGCTAAGGAGCTAACTGCTGTTTTCTTTTCTGAAAAATTAGATCGTATAAGCCGGTATTTTGATATGTTGACATCGTCCTTCAATATTATGCGTGAGGGTATGCAGATGGAGCAATATTTAAAATTCCGTAGAACATTAAGTCCTGCAAGTGGATTTCAAAGCGCCCAATACCGATTCATAGAATTCAGCTCTACAGAGTTGCAGAATCTTATCGATTCTCGATTTAGAGAAGACTTCAAAAATATGGAAAAGAACAAGGATTCATTTTATGATGAAGCGTTTGAGCAGCTGTATTGGCAAGCGGCGGGAAAAAATTTCACCACAGGAGAAAAAACTTATACGTTAAAAGAGTTTGAATTAAAATATAAGGATGAGTTTATCCGTTTCATAAAGCAGTATGAATCCTTAAACTTGTGGTCAAAATTTAAAACCCTCCCTTTATCAGATCAAAAAGATGCAACATTGCTAAAAGCGATGCGTCATTACGATTACACAGTTAATGTGCAATGGGTAATGTCTCATTATCACGCTGCTTTGCATTATTTAAATCAAGGTAAAGAACCCCTTGAGGCAACAGGTGGTAGCGATTGGGTAAAATATATGCACCCTAAGTATCAAAAACGTATTTTCTTTCCAGAAGTTTGGTCACAGAAAGAACGTGAAGAATGGGGACAAAACGTAAACTAAATTAAGAATTTTCAAAAACCCTAGATTGAAGAAATTAAGCATATTACTTCTGTCGGCATTACTACTAGGTGCTTGTGCAGATGATAAGACAAAAGATGTAAAACCTGTAGTTAAGGAGAAGGTAGATCCAATTATAAAGCGTTTTGGTTACACATTCAACGATTACAATGTTGTTAATGATACGGTGCAACAAGGGGATAGTTTTGGTCAGATATTGTTTGACAATGGTATAGATTATGCTACCATACAACAAATTACAGATTCTGTTCAAAGTGTTTTTGACACGCGTTTAATTCGAGTAGGAAAGCCTTATACCCTCTTAAAATCTAAAGATTCTACAAATCTAGCTCAAGTATTTATCTATGAAGAAAACAATATAGATTACGTTGTTTTAGATTTCAAAGATGAGATTGTACAGGCCAAAGCAAAAAAGCGTCCTGTTACTATTAAAGAGCGAGAGGTAAGTGGTGTTATAAATAATAATCTTTCGACAACCTTTGACGATCTTGGTCTTAGCGTAAACGTTGCTTATAAAATGGCAGATATTTATGCGTGGACTATAGATTTCTTTAGGCTACAGGCAGGAGATCGTTTTAAATTAGTATATACAGAAAAATTTATAAACGATACGATTCCTGCTGGTTTTGGAGAGATTAAGGCTTCTTGGTTTGAGCACAAAGGCAAACCCTATTATGCTTTTAGGTATAAGAGCGATAGCCTTACAAAAGCGTACGGTTATTTTGATAAAGAAGCGATGAATCTTAAACGGGCATTTTTAAAAGGACCATTAGCGTTTAATAGAATCTCATCACGATATAATTTGAAACGTCGTATTGCTTACTATGGCAATCGTATACGACCTCATAAAGGGACCGATTTTGCCGGTGCGGTAGGAACACCTATTATGGCTACTGCAAATGGTACGGTAACAAAATCTGAATACAGAGGAGGAAATGGTAATTATGTTAAAATCAAACATAATAAAACTTATGAAACTCAGTATCTTCACATGAGTAAGCGTGCTGTAAAAGTAGGGCAATATGTCTCTCAAGGTGAGGTAATAGGATATATAGGTATGACTGGTAATACAAGTGGACCTCACGTATGCTACCGATTTTGGCAAAATGGTAAGCAAGTAGATCCATTTGCTTTAAACTTGCCTACTTCAGAGCCCCTTGCAAAAGAATATCAAGAGGAATACTTTAAACATATTTCTCCACTAGCAGATCAACTAGACGCAATAACCTTTAAAAAATAATCAAAATGCAAAAAGTAAATCCCACTCAGACTAAAGCTTGGAAAGCTCTTCAAGAACATTTTAATGAGGTTAAGAACTTAGAAATGAAAACGCTTTTTGAAGATGATTCAAGAGCTGAAGCTTTTTCAATTTCTTGGGAAGACTTTTATGTTGATTATAGTAAAAATAGAATTACCTCAACTACAAAATCGTTATTGCTTGATTTGGCTAAAGAAATGAAGCTTGAGGATGCTAAACACGCTTATTTTAATGGTTCAGAAATTAACGAAACTGAAGGCAGAGCAGTTATGCACACTGCTCTTAGGCAACCTACACAAGCAACTGTAGAAATTAATGGCCAAAATGTAATTACTGAAGTAAACGAAGTTAAGGAGAAGATAAAAGGATTTTGTGATACTGTAATTAGTGGTTCACACAAAGGCTTTACAGGAAAAGCTATCACAGATGTCGTTAATATAGGTATAGGTGGATCGGACCTTGGACCTAATATGGTTGCAGAAGCACTAGCTTATTATCACAATCATTTAAAAGTTCATTTTATCTCAAATGTAGATGGTGACCACGTTCACGAATCTTTAAAATATTTAAATCCGGAAACTACTCTTTTTGTAATCGTATCAAAAACGTTTACTACTCAAGAGACCTTATCAAATGCGAATACGGCTCGTAAATGGTTTTTAAGTAAAGTAGCGGGCACTGTACAAGAAGGAGAAGCTGTAGCGAAGCATTTTGTTGCAGTATCTACAAATGAAGAAGCAGTTAAAGAATTTGGTATCGATCCTAACAATGTCTTTACCATGTGGGATTGGGTAGGAGGACGTTTCTCTTTATGGAGCTCAGTAGGTTTGTCTATTGCTTTAGCTGTAGGCTTTGAGAATTTTGATAAAATGTTAGCAGGGGCTCACAAAGCAGATGAGCATTTTAAAAATACAGAATTGGAAGAAAACATACCGGTACTTATGGCGTTGGTAACCGTCTGGTATAATAACTTTTTCAAAGCTGAAAGTGAAGCTATAATACCTTATTCTCAATACTTAAATAGGTTTGCGGCATACTTGCAGCAGGCAATTATGGAGAGTAATGGTAAAAGTGTTGATCGCAATGGAAATGCTGTAGATTATCAAACAGGTCAAATAGTTTGGGGAGAGCCGGGAACAAATTCTCAACATGCATTTTTCCAACTTATTCATCAAGGGACAAAACTTATACCAACTCATTTTATAGGTTTTAAAAGTTCTCTTCATGGAGATGTTGATCATCATAATAAATTGATGGCAAACTTTTTTGCACAGACTGAAGCCTTAATGAACGGTAAAACCGAAGAAGAAGCTCGAGAAGAATTAGAATCTACAAATATGGATGCTAGTGCAATTGAAAAGCTTGTTCCATTTAAGGTTTTTGACGGAAATAAACCTACAACTACCATTCTTATTGATAAATTAACGCCGGAAAGCCTTGGTTCGCTGATCGCAATCTATGAACATAAGATTTTTACTGAAGGTATTCTTTGGAATATATTTAGTTATGATCAATGGGGTGTAGAGCTAGGTAAGCAACTAGCTAAAAATGTGCTAACTGATTTAAATTCAGACAGTATAGCCTCACATGATAGTTCTACAACTGCACTTATTAATAGATACAAAAGCTAATCATTTAAGCTTAATGTAATTAGAATTTTAACCCCTAATTGTTAATATTAGACAGTTAGGGGTTAAAATATTACACGCTACGTTAATTTGTAATTCTTAACATTGCGTTAATATTTAATTAGGTCTTTATTAAGACTTTTGCCAAAATTCTAAATTCAAACAAGCACAATGAAAAAAATTACAAGTTTACTAGCACTTGTTTTTCTACTGTTTACTGCAGCTATGCAGGCTCAAGGAACTATCCGTGGTACAGTGGTTGACGGTGAAAACAACACTCCATTACCGGGAGTAAATGTAGTTGTAAATGGTACAACTAACGGAGTAACAACTGATTTCGATGGTTTATTTGAAATACAAGTTGCTAAAAACACAGGTGCGCTTCGCGTTTCTTATGTAGGTTTTGCGCCCTTGACAGTTAATTTTGATGTTACAGGAAAAAAAGTGGTTGATCTGGGTACGATCAATTTGAAAATGGATTCTGATGCATTAGACGAAGTTATTGTTAAGGCATATTCATTGGCTATAGATCGTAAAACCCCTGTAGCTGTTTCTACAATTAAAGCTGAAACTATTGAAAATGAATTAGGAAGTCAAGAATTTCCTGAAATCTTAAAAACAACTCCAGGGGTATATGTTACTCGTGGTGGTGGTGGTTTTGGTGATGCAGAATTACGTATACGTGGTTTTAACTCTCAGAACGTGGCAGTAATGATTAACGGTATTCCAGTAAATGATATGGAAAACGGGAATGTATACTGGAGTAACTGGGCTGGTTTAGCAGATGTTACAAGTTCTATGCAAGTACAAAGAGGTTTAGGTGCTGCGATGATAGGTCTTCCATCAATAGGTGGAACAGTAAACATCGTAACTAAATCTACAGATATTGCTGCTGGAGGTAATGTTATGATGACAACTGGTAACGATGGTTACACAAAATATGGTTTTACAATTTCTACAGGTCTTTTAGATAGTGGATGGGCAGCAACTGCAAGTCTTTCTAGAACTACTGGTGAGCAATTTGTAGATGGTACTACTATTGACGCATATTCTTACTTCTTAAACGTAGCTAAGAAAATTAATGAAAATCACGAATTGTCTTTTACTGCTTTTGGAGCACCACAGCGTCACGGTCAGCGTCAAAACAGATTGCTAATCGATGATTACCGAGTAAGTGATCGTGGTATAAGAACAAACACTGACTATGGTTATAAAAATGGTCAGATTTTAAATCACGAAGACAACTTCTACCACAAACCTCAAATGTCATTAAACCATTACTGGACAATTAATGAGATTTCTTCTCTTACAACATCTGTTTATGCCTCTTATGGTACTGGTGGTGGAGGTGGTACTGCCGGATTAAATAAATTTGGTAAGTATGATACAAATTATCGTGATGAGCCGTTTGCTCCTGTAAACTTTGATCAAATAGTTGCGGAAAATAAGGCTTTAGGTGCTGCAGCAAGTGCAGAGACTTTCTTAAGAGCTTCTATTAATAATCACCAATGGTATGGTGCACTTTCTACATACAATACAGAACTTTCAGAATATATAGATCTTTCTGCTGGTGTTGATATTCGTTTTTACAAAGGAGATCATTCAACTGAATTAACAGATCTTTTAGGTGCTTCATTTTATATCGATAATAATGATGTAAACAATCCTAACAAAGTAGTTAAAGAAGGAGATACTTATAACTATAATGATTCTGGTTATACAAATTGGGGAGGTTTATTCGCTCAGGCAGAATACAATAAGGATAAAATTTCTGCAGTGTTATCTGTAGCAGGTAATAATACATCTTACAAAAGAGAAGACTACTTTAAATACACTCCTGAAGATCCTTTAAGAGAAACTGATTGGGTAAACTTTACAGCATTTAGTACAAAAGGTGGATTAAACTATCGCTTAGACTCTAAAAATAATGTATTTGCTAACATAGGATATTTTGAGCGCGCACCTTTTAGTGATGCAGTATTTATTAACAATACAAACATTACAAACGAGAATGCAGAGAATCAAAAAATCTTTAGTGCAGAACTAGGTTACGGTTTTAGAAGCGATAAATTTAGAGCAGACTTAAATGTTTATCGCACTAAGTGGATGGATCGTACATATACAATCTCTAGAACAGCAGATAACATTCAGTATACTGCAAATATTTTAGGTGTAGATGCTTTACACCAAGGTATAGAGTTAGAATTATCTTACCGACCTATAGAAACCCTAACCTTAACAGGTATGGCTTCTTTAGGAGATTGGCAGTGGGATAATGATGTAAAGAATGTTCAGGTATTTGACGATCAGCAAAATGCTATTGGAGATCCAATTGATATTTTTATCGACGGTGTTAAAGTAGGGAACTCTGCACAAACTACATTTGCAATTGGTGCAGATTATGAAGTGCTTGAGACTACAACATTAAGAGCATCATTTAACTATGCTGCAGATTATTTTGCAGATTATAATCCTACAGGTCGTACTACTTCTAACTTACCACAAACTTGGGAAATGCCAGACTATGGTTTATTAGATTTAGGTCTTACTCATAGATTTAATTTTGGCGGATTTAACGCTCAGATAAATGCAAACGTATTCAACGTTCTTGATACAGAATATATATCAGATGCTCAAGATGGAAGTGGTTCAGTAGCGTCTACTGCGCTTGTTTACTTTGGAGCAGGAAGAACTTATACTGTAGGAGCAAAAATTAATTTTTAATAAAAAATTGAAATGAAAAAATTTAATTATTTACTTACTGCAATTACTATAGGAGCTATGTCTATAGTAGGTTGTGATCCTGTAGAAGATATTAATGATCAACTAGAGGCGAATGAAGCAGGAATCTTTGATGTTTTTGATTATACATTAACAGAAGATGATTATAAAGAAACATTAGAGTTAGATTACGCTAACTTTAATACTGTAGATGATGCTAAAGCTCTTATACCTACAGTTTTAAATACAAATTTTCCTGTTCTAGGTGATGCTTCTTTAGCTAATGTATCTTATGATTTGTACGCTCCTGTTTCTACAGAGAGTTCATTAATTGTTTACACGGTATCTACAGCAGATTATGATGCTAACCCAGATACTGCTCAGTATAATAATTTTGATGATGAAGAGCAGATATATACATTTTTAGACAGTAAATTTCCAAACGTTGCAAATAGAACATTAGTTTCTTTGACTTATGTATTTTACAATGGCTCAGCTCAAACTTTGAATAATGGTTTTTTAAGAGTTAATGGAGAATGGCAGTTTGTTTTAGGTCTTACAAGTGCAGAGTATACTGCTGTAGGACAAGGTTTTGCTAACTTCAATACTGAAGATGAAGCGTTAAGAAAACTTCCTATATTTTTATTAGATAAATTCAAGTACGAGGAGATCGCTGTAAATACTGTTAAATCAACGATGTATAAATTATACACTACAGACGTTGATGATATTGATGGTGATGGTAGCAAGACTGACAGAGCTACATATAGCTACATTGTAAACTTTATCTATGATGGGTCTAGCTGGTCTGAATATAACAATACATTACGTATGACCTTACAATTTGGTAATGATTCTGGTGTTTGGGTTCCAGATAATACTATTGCATATTCATTTACTCAAGGAGATATTGCTCTAGTATCTTCAACATTACTTGCTAAATATCCTGGACCTGCAGATAACGTAGGTTTCTTCAAAAGTTTTGACAGAAGATCAGGAAGTAGCAACTATTGGAGTGATGATATGATGATCGAAGCAATTGGTATTGTTTTAGATTCTATCAATCCTAATGCTGAAGAAGATCAAAAGTATGCTGTAACTGTTGTAATTTACAATGGATCTACTACAAACGAAACCTTCTTTTTGATTAAAACAGATGGTGCCTGGGTAGCACAATAAGCATTAATTAAGCTAGTTAAAACCTCCTGCTCCTTGAGATAGGAGGTTTTTTAGTTTTCCAAGAAAGAGTTTATGAAAAAGAAGAATATTTTATTTAGTGCATTTTTATTTATTTTATTTGTTGCTTGTGGAGGGTCTGACGATAGCGAAATAGTTACGCCTATAGAACCTGAAGTAGAAGCTCCAGTAGCAAACCCCGACGAATTTACCACTACAGAAGGGGTAAATCTAATAATTAGTATTAGTGACTTAATGGCTAATGATGATCTAGCTGGCGGTGCTCGCATTACTTCAATAGATGCAACAACAACAGCGGGAGGTACTATTACAGATAATAGAAACGGAAGCTATACGTTCACTCCGGCACCGGGCTACAAAGGATCAGATACGTTCACCTATGAATTATGTTTAATTGCAGATACTAGTATTTGCTCTGAAGCAACTGTTACAGTAACGATTGAAGATGCTGGTGAGCCGGTTGCAAGAGATGATGAAGGTTTTACAGCAAAGGATGCTAAAATTACAATTACAGATCTTTTGGCAAATGATGATCTAATTGATGGAGCGACATTGACTAGTGTAGATTTTTCATCAAGTATTGGCTCTGCAGTTATTAATAATGATGGATCTGTAACCTATACTCCTAAGTCAGGTTTTCTAGGTGAAGACACTTTTACTTATACTATCTGTGATAATGATGAGACACCTAGCTGTTCGACAGCTACGGTTACCATAAATGTTATTGATGCTGTAAGCTTTACGATTCCTTCAGCCTTACAGAGTTATTATGCAGATGTTAGTTTCTTTGATAATTCAGAATTAACGTACGATAGGCTTAGTTCATTTACTACAGCTAAGCACACTACCATTCTTACTTACACACAACGTCATCAGTATTTGTATGATGCAGACGCAGATTTAAGCAATGCTGCAAATGTAATTCTACTTTATTCTGGGGAAAGCAGGGATGAGCGTGAATATACATCAGGTACAAATTCTCATTCTCCTCAAACTTTTAATACAGAACATATTTTCCCTCAATCTAAGTTAGCAACAGAGAATGCAGTAACAGATTTACATCATTTACGTTCTACAGATGATGCTGTTAATTCACTTAGACTTAATTACCCATTTGTTGATGGCAGCGGGCAATATAAATTAGTAAATGATAATAGTTGGTTTCCAGGTGATGAGTGGAAAGGAGATGTAGCTAGAGCTGTTTTATATCTTAATATACGATATGGTGAAGATTATAAAGAGGTAGGTACTCTTGATTTATTTTTAAAATGGAATAGAGAAGATCCTGTTTCAGCGTTTGAAAAAAACAGAAATAATGTAATTGAAAACGCACAAGGAAATAGAAACCCCTTTATTGACAACCCTTATTTAGTGACGCTAATTTGGGGCGGTACACCGGCAGAAAATACTTGGGAATAGTTTAAAAGACTCAATATATAGAACCCGTCTAATTTTTATTAGATGGGTTTTTGTATTTAAAGCTGTCGATTTAAAAATTTTTACTTCAAAAAGTTATCTTTGAATTTTAAATTTCAAAACTATGTATACTACCGTACAATTTGTGCATTCCTATTGGGCTTATTTAGCTCTTATAATTCTTACAATAACTACCATAAATGTATTGGTTTCTTATTTTTCGGGTAAAGAATTTGCAGCTCGAGATTTTAGACTTGCGTTATTTACCTTAATAGTTTCTCACATACAATTACTTATAGGTATAGTATTGTACTTTGTATCTCCGCTAGGTGCAAAAGCAATAGCTTCAGAAGGTATGAGTGCAGCAATGAAAGATCCTAACTTGCGCCTCTATGTTGTTGAGCATCCTTTGGCGATGATTCTTACTGTTGTATTTATTACAGTAGGTTACAGCAAGCATAAGAAAAAACTCACTTCAAAACCTAAATTTAAATTACTTGCCATATTTTATACCCTTGCATTAATTGTTATGCTAAGTCGTATTCCGTGGGCAAATTGGTTTTAAGAATCAAAAGTTATTAAATTAAAAATCCCGTAAATCGAATTTCGACTTACGGGATTTTTTATAAGTTATTATCAGGAGTTAACGATTCATCCAGTCTTCGATCTCTTCTACTTCAATAGGTATATCTCCCATTAAATTAATAGGTTCTCCATTCTCTTGTATCACAAGATCATCTTCTAGTCGTATCCCAAAACCTTCAGCAGGAATATAAATTCCCGGTTCTACAGTAAATACATTATTAGCTTGCATAGGCTCGTGTAGTAATCCGTAATCGTGAGTGTCTAGCCCAATATGATGTGATGTACCGTGCATAAAATACTTCTTGTAAGCCGGCCAATCTTTATTTTCATTTTGAACGTCTGCTTTATCAAGTAGACCCAAGCCTAGCAATTCTGAAGTCATTAATTTACCCACCTCCTCGTGGTAAGGGGCCCATAA
This sequence comes from Leeuwenhoekiella aequorea, assembly GCF_004104375.1. Taxonomy (GTDB): domain Bacteria; phylum Bacteroidota; class Bacteroidia; order Flavobacteriales; family Flavobacteriaceae; genus Leeuwenhoekiella; species Leeuwenhoekiella aequorea. Next base: position 243,316 of record NZ_QOVM01000004.1, on the reverse strand, counting down.
ATTACCAGGGGTTAACATCTTTGTTGCTTCCTTTTTAACTCGTAGCACAGCGTTGTAAACATCTTTTTGTCTATCTGTAAACCTACCAGATACCGGTATAGTTCGGGTCATATCACTACTGTAGTTTGCATATTCTGCACCTACATCTAGTAATATTAAATCTCCTGCTTTACATTCAGAATTATTAACTACATAATGTAAAACATTAGCATTATTTCCAGAAGCAACAATAGGTGTGTACGCAAATCCTCTCGAACGATTACGCAAAAATTCGTGCATAAATTCTGCTTCGATCTCATATTCCATTACGCCGGGTTTTACAAACTGAAGAATGCGTTTAAAACCTTTCTCTGTTATAGTACAGGCTTTTTGTAATAAATCAATCTCTATAGGATCTTTTACAGAGCGCAGTCGTTGTAAAATAGGATTACTCTTTGCAACGCTGTGTGCGGGATATTGCTCTTTAATTTTTTTATTAAAACGTGCTTCTCGGGTTTCAGTTTCTACATTTGCCCGGTAGTGCTCATTTGTATTAATATATAGTGTTTCTGCCTGCGTCATCAATTCATAGAATATTTTATCCCATTCTTGAATCCAATAAACAGTTTTTACCCCACTAACCTCAAGCGCTTTTTCTTTTGTAAGTTTTTCTCCTTCCCAGACAGCAATATGGTCATTTGTTTCTTTTAGAAAAAGAATTTCACGGTGCTTCTCTTTTGGGCAATCAGGAAAAAGTACAAGAATACTTTCTTCTTGATCTACTCCGCTTAAGTAGAAAAGATCCCGATTTTGTTGAAATGGCATGGTGCTGTCTGCACCTATTGGGTAAATGTCGTTACTATTAAAAACAGCCAGACTATTTGGCTTCATAGCTGCCATAAATCCTTTGCGGTTTTTTATAAACAGATTGCGATCTATAAGGTCGTATTTCATAATTGTAATAAGATTTTCTCAAAGGTAAAAACTACAAGATCAAAGCGTGTTAAACTCTCTTTAAAATGTTTAGATTTCTTTAACAAAAAAGGTATTTTTAAGTCCATCAAATTATTTTCTATGCCTATTCGTTTTCTATTATTCTTTCTCTCAGTAAGTGTTTTATCAAGTATTTATGCTCAGCAACCAGATTCTACATCTTCATCAATTTCTCAGTCATTGATTGAGAAGAATGAACTGATAAAAAATTCTCTCGTAAAAAACATTCCTTTTAGAAATGCAGGTCCTACCATAATGAGTGGTCGTGTAGTTGATCTAGAAGTTAATCCAGAAAACAGTACCGAGTTTTACGTGGCGTATGCAACGGGCGGGGTGTGGCATACTACAAATAATGGTATAACATTTAAATCTGTATTCGATAAAGCGCCTACTCAAAATGTGGGAGATATAGCAGTTAACTGGAGAAACAAGATTATCTGGGTGGGTACTGGCGAGACCATATCTTCACGCTCTTCTTATGCGGGAGTGGGTATTTTAAAAAGTACAGACAATGGGAATTCTTGGACAAATGTGGGCTTATACGATAGTCACCATATAAGCGATATTATTTTAGATAAAAATGATCCAGATGTTGTTTTAGTAGCAGCATTAGGTCATTTATATTCTCAAAATGAAGAACGGGGAATTTTTAAAACTGTTGATGGCGGAAAAACTTGGAAAAAAACGCTTTTTATTAATAGCAATACAGGTATTATAAATTTAGGCGAAGCTCCTGAGAATCCATCAGTTTTATATGCTGCTGCTTGGGAAAGAGAACGACAAGCTTGGGATTTTAAAGGTTCTGGAGAAAACTCAGGGATTTACAAATCTACAGATGCCGGCGATACCTGGAATTTGATTACTACTGGTAATGGTTTTCCTCAGGGAGCCGGTGTAGGCCGTATAGGTCTGGCGGTAGTAAATGAGAATACCATTTATGCAGTTCACGACAATCAAAATATACGTGAGACTAACAAAGAAGAAAAAGCAGATAAAGAAGCTAAAGATTTAAAACCGAAGATTTTTGAGAATATATCATCTTTAGATTTTTTGGCATTAAACACGGAAGAGCTTGATGATTATTTAAAAGCAAATCGATTCCCTAAACAATATGATGCTGCCAAGGCTAAAGAGCTTGTAAAAAAAGGCCAGATTAAACCTTCAGATTTTTACTTATATACTCACGATAACACGGTGTCTGAGAGTGATGGAGAGGTAATAGGTGCAGAAGTTTTTAAATCTACAGACGGAGGTAAAACGTGGAATCGTACTCACGAAGGTTATATCGAAGATTTCTTTTATTCCTATGGGTACGTATTTGCTGAGATGGATGTAAATCCGCAGGATGAAAATGAAATTTATTTAGTGGGTGTACCGCTCATTAAATCTGTAGATGGAGGTAAAACTTTTACATATATAGACGAACCTAATGTTCATGCGGATCATCATATAATTTGGGTTGACCCTAAAATGCCAAATCATTTAATCAACGGTAATGATGGTGGATTAAACATGTCTTACGATGCCGGTGAAAGTTGGTCAAAGCTTAACTCTATGCCGCTAGCGCAGTTTTACGCTATAAATGTGGATTATGAGAAACCTTATAATATTTATGGTGGTTTACAAGATAATGGCACTTGGAAAGGACCACATAATTATGAATATTCAAAAGACTACGAAGCTGAAGGGCAATATCCTTTTAAGCGTGTAGGTGGTGGTGATGGGATGCAGGTTCAGATTGACCGTAGAGATAGTGATGTAATCTATGTGGGTTCTCAGTTTGGGTTTTACAATCGTCTAAATTTAAAAACTGGAGCGCGTAAGTTTATTAAACCCAGCCACGATTTAGGAGAAAGCCCTTATCGATTTAATTGGGAAACTCCTATTTTACTTTCATCACATAACCAGGACATTTTATATATGGGTGGTAATAAATTAATGCGTTCTATGAATCAAGGGGACGACTGGACGGCAATTTCACCAGATCTTACAGCGGGAGGTAAATTAGGTAATGTCCCTTTTGGAACGCTTGCAACGATTAGTGAATCTGTATTTCAATTCGGTTTAATCTATACGGGGAGTGATGATGGAGTCATACAAGTGACACAAGATGCCGGGGGAAGTTGGGATATTATTTCAGGAAATTTACCTCAAAATCTATGGGTGAGTACGGTTATAGCTTCGATTCACAATAAGAGTAGGGTGTATGCTGTGCTGAATGGATATAGAAACGACGACTTTCAGCCGTATGTATATAAAAGTGATGATTATGGTCAAAACTGGAAAGATATTAGTTCAAACCTACCGTTATCTCCTATAAATGTAATTGTCGAAGATCCTAAAAAAGAGAATATTTTATATTTAGGTACAGACGATGCTAGTTATGTTAGTTTCGATAATGGAGATCGCTGGGAAGTTCTTGATGGGAGTATGCCTAATGTGGCTGTACACGATTTAGTTATACAAACTGAAGCAAACGATCTTATAGTAGGCACTCACGGAAGATCTATATACATCGCTAATTTGAATGAAATCCAGGAATTTGATTCTTCTAAAACGAATGAATTACAGCTCTTTGATATGGAAACTGTCGATTTTTCTACAAATTGGGGGCGTTCTTGGAGTGCGTGGAGAGCCGCTAGCACACCAGAGACTAAAATAACTTTCTTTAGTCCGGTTGCAGGAGAGGCAAAAGTTGAAGTAATAAGTACAAATGGGAAAACGCTGAAAACTTGGAAAGATACTGTCGATAAAGGATTTAACTATCTGCAATACGATTTGAGTATATCAGAAAGTGGTAAAAACCTTTTAGAAAAAGAGCGTAAAGATCTTAAAATAACAAAATCCCAAAATGAAACTTTTTATCTACCGCCGGGAGCATATTCTATCCAGGTAGAGGTAAATGGTAAATCTGCAAAAACAGCTTTAGAAATAAAAGAGGGAAGCCGTCGTAGAGATCGTGCAGAACGCGCTGAGCAAGAGCAAAAAGATTAAACGTTAACAAATGAATTTGACTCTTAGTATCCCGGCACTTTTATTTCCTGCAATTTCTCTGACTATGTTGGCTTATAATGCCAGGTATCTGGCAATTGCTGCACTTATTAGAGAATTACATAAGCGTTATCAAGATAGCTCGTCTACTCCGGTAAAAAAGCAAATTGAGCAGCTACGTAAACGTCTTGGTATAATTAAAGCGATGCAGGCAATGGCTATCGTTAGTTTTTTACTTGCGGTAATTACCATGTTTTTAATTTATATTGAACTTGCGATACTTGCAAATGTAGTTTTTGGTGTAAGCTTAGTAGCGCTAATGATATCGCTAACACTTTCTTTCATTGAAGTACAATTAAGTACAGAGGCATTAGAGATACAATTAAACGATATGGATGATTAGAGGTGTTAAGAAGAAATGTAAGCAAAAAGAGAAATATTATTTTCTATAATGTGTCATATAGGAGCCATTCTCCTCTTAAAATCCTCAATTAGTAAAAAATGTTGTTTAACGAGAAGCCTATATTTCAAAGGTTTTCGAAGGATTTATTAAACATTTTTTTCTTTATTTAAAACCATTCCAAAAGCGGTCTCAAAGTTTGTGAAACAATGTTTTGAGCCGTATTTTTGTGCCACTAAATTAAAAACGTAAATAAATGGGAATCATTTCCTCTTCTATCGCCCGAAAAGTTGCTATGGCACTTTCAGGTTTATTCCTTGTATTGTTTTTAGGTCAGCATTTTACAATAAACTTAACATCGACCTTCAGTCCAGAAACTTTTAATGAAATCTCCCATTTTATGGGGACTAATTTTCTAGTACAGGCAATACTTCAACCAGTATTAATTTTTGGAGTTATTTTTCACTTTGTAATGGGTTTCATTCTTGAAATTCGTAACCGATCTGCACGTAAAATTAATTATGTGAGATATGATGGAAATGCAAATTCTACTTGGGTAAGTCGCAATATGATCTACAGTGGAGTTGCAATTTTAGCTTTCTTAGGATTACACTTTTACGATTTCTGGTTTCCAGAGATTGTACACAAATATATTGAGTCAAATCCTGCAGACGCAACTCGTTACTACGGGGAGTTAGTGGAGAAATTTGAGAGCCCGGTAAGAACAGGTCTTTATGTGTTGGCATTTGTTTTCTTAGCACTACACTTGTTTCACGGTTTTGCATCTTCATTTCAATCGGTTGGCTTTAATAACAAATACGCTACAGCCTTAAAGAAGTTTGCTAAATTTTATGCAATTGCAATTCCTGCAGGTTTTGTTTTCATCGCGTTGTTTCACCATTTTAATCACTAGACGATGTCAGAATTAAAATCAAATATACCAGACGGCCCACTTGCAGATAAGTGGACTCAACATAAAAATGATATTAACCTGGTTAACCCTGCAAACAAGCGTAACATAGATGTTATTGTTGTGGGTACAGGTCTTGCAGGAGGTAGTGCTGCAGCAACTTTAGCAGAGTTAGGCTATAATGTAAAAACGTTTTGCTATCAGGATTCTCCGCGTCGAGCACACTCTATTGCTGCGCAAGGAGGTATTAATGCTGCAAAAAATTATCAGGGAGATGGTGATTCTAACTACCGTTTGTTTTACGATACTGTAAAAGGTGGTGATTACCGATCTCGAGAAGCAAACGTTTATCGTCTTGCTGAAGTATCAGGAAATATAATTGACCAGTGCGTTGCACAGGGGGTTCCTTTTGCACGTGAATATGGCGGACTTTTAGATAACCGTTCTTTTGGTGGAGTTTTAGTATCAAGAACTTTTTATGCTAAAGGTCAAACGGGGCAGCAGTTGCTTTTAGGAGCTTATTCTGCGATGAACCGTCAAATCAACCGTGGCAAAATCACGCCATATAACCGTCATGAGATGTTAGATCTTGTGCTGGTTGACGGTAAAGCACGAGGTATTATTGCCAGAGACCTTGTAACAGGAGAGATAGAAAGACATTCTGCACACGCGGTAGTTTTAGCTAGTGGTGGTTACGGTAATGTATTTTTCCTTTCTACAAATGCAATGGGAAGCAATGTAATGGCTGCTTGGAGAGCACACCGTCGCGGGGCGTACTTCGCTAACCCGTGCTATACGCAAATTCATCCTACATGTATTCCGGTATCGGGAGATCATCAGTCTAAGTTAACCTTGATGTCAGAGTCATTACGTAATGATGGGCGTATTTGGGTTCCGAAGAAAAAAGAAGATGCGATTGCTATTAGAGAAGGTAAAAAGAAACCTACTGATCTTTCTGAAGAAGAAAGAGATTATTATTTAGAGCGTCGTTATCCGGCGTTTGGTAACTTGGTACCTCGTGATGTAGCATCTAGAGCTGCTAAAGAACGTTGTGATGCCGGTTATGGTGTAAATAAAACAGGAGAAGCAGTTTACCTTGATTTTAAGAGTGCAATAATGCGCTACGGAAAAGAGGAAGCACTAATTAGCGGTAACCATAATCCTACAGATCAAGAAATATATAACTACGGAAAGAAAGTAGTTGAGAATAAGTACGGTAACTTATTCCAAATGTATGAGAAAATCGTAGATGAAGATCCATACAAAACGCCAATGATGATCTATCCTGCTGTGCATTATACAATGGGTGGTCTTTGGGTAGATTATAACTTACAGACAACTATACCAGGTTGTTATGCTGCAGGTGAAGCAAATTTCTCAGATCACGGAGCCAACCGTTTAGGTGCGTCTGCATTAATGCAGGGTCTGGCTGATGGTTATTTTGTTCTGCCTTATACGATAGGAGATTACCTTTCTAAAGATATACGTACAGGTAAAATACCTACAGATTCTCCTGAGTTTGATCAGGCAGAGAAAGATGTTCGTGACCGTATGACAAAGCTTATGAATGGTAGCGGGAAACATTCGGTTGATTATTACCACAAGAAGCTAGGTAAGATTATGTGGAATAAATGCGGAATGGCTCGTAATGCTAAAGAGCTTGAAGAAGCAATGGATGAGATTGCAGCGTTAAGAGCAGATTTCTGGGCTAACGTTAAAGTTACCGGAACTCTAAACTCTAAAAATGCAGAATTAGAAAAAGCAGGTAGAGTAGCAGATTTCTTAGAGCTAGGTGAGCTTTTTGCTAAAGATGCTTTAACAAGAAATGAATCATGTGGAGGTCACTTTAGAGAAGAGTATCAAACTCCAGAAGGAGAGGCTTTAAGAGATGATGAGAATTTTAGTTTTGTGTCTGCGTGGGAGTATAATGCAAATCCACGAGAAGCAAAATTGCATAAAGAAGAGTTGACTTTCGAGAATATCGAAGTGAAAACCCGTTCTTACAAATAATAATTAAAAGATAACTTTTACTATGAAGTTAACACTCAAAATATGGCGTCAAGAAAACGCTAAGACTAAAGGAGCAATGAAGACCTATCAGATAGATGGTATTGATGGGGATATGTCTTTTTTAGAAATGCTAGACGTTCTTAATGAAGATCTAATTAACAAAGGTGAAATCCCTGTTGAGTTTGATCACGATTGTAGAGAAGGGATTTGTGGGAGCTGTTCATTACAAATTAATGGTGAACCACATGGTCCAGATCGTTTAGTGACTACGTGTCAATTGCATATGCGTAAGTTTAACGATGGCGATACAATTGTAATAGAGCCATTTAGAGCTACTGCATTTCCTGTTGTTACAGACCTTATTGTAGACCGTTCTTCTTTTGATCGTATTCAACAAGCTGGTGGTTATATTTCTGTAAATACTTCAGGAAATACGGTTGATGCAAACGCAATTCCTATTAAGAAAGAGAATGCAGATGATGCATTTTATGCAGCTACTTGTATAGGTTGTGGGGCGTGTGTTGCTGCTTGTAAAAATGCAAGTGCAATGTTATTTACCTCTGCCAAAGTTTCTCAATTTGCTCTTTTACCTCAAGGAGAAATTGAAGCTACCGAGCGTGTAGAAAATATGGTACGCCAAATGGATTTGGAAGGTTTTGGTAACTGTACAAATACTGGAGCGTGTGAGATTGAGTGTCCTAAAGGAATTTCTTTAGAAAATATCGCTCGTATGAATCGTGAGTATTTAAGCGCGGTTTCAAAAGGATAAGTTTTCGCAAAGCGGATATTATAAACTAAAACACCCGGTAGATTTTTAAAATCTATCGGGTGTTTTTATATTAAGTAATCTCAAAATGTGGGCGATATTGAGTGTTATTATAGATTTTTTTTATCCAAATAACCACTCCACCACGTCATTCATCTTGGCAACTTTTATAATGGTGATTCCATAATTTGCATCGGGTATTTTGCAATATTTAGAAACCATAATTGTTCCGAAACCTAATTTTTCTGCTTCAAGAATGCGTTGCTCTACACGTGTTACAGGACGAATCTCACCGGCGAGACCCACCTCTGCAGCGAAGCAGATGTCTTTTGCTACGGCAATGTCTTCATTACTTGATAAGATAGCAGCGACTACTGCAAGATCTATTGCGGTATCATCCACGCTAATTCCGCCAGTGATATTTAAGAAAACATCTTTTGCTCCTAATCGAAAACCGGCGCGCTTTTCGAGCACTGCAAGAATCATATTCAGACGTTTTGCATTGTATCCCGTTGCGCTTCGTTGTGGTGTACCGTAAACCGCTGTGCTAACTAATGCTTGTATTTCAATCATTAATGGACGCATTCCTTCTAAAGTAGCAGCTATAGCTGTACCGCTAAGTTCTTCATCATTCTTTGAGATAAGAATTTCAGATGGGTTAGAAACTTCGCGTAGGCCGCTGCCTTGCATTTCATAAATCCCTAGTTCATTTGTAGATCCAAAACGATTTTTATGTGCTCTTAGAATTCGATAAACGTGATTGCGATCGCCTTCAAATTGTAAAACAGTATCAACCATATGCTCCAGAATCTTTGGGCCAGCAATATTACCATCTTTGGTAATGTGACCAATTAATATTACCGGTGTGGCCGTTTCTTTAGCAAATTTGATGAGTTCGGTAGTGGTTTCTCGTATTTGAGAAATACTGCCGGCTCCGCTCTCTACATAATCTGTATGAAGCGTTTGAATTGAATCTATAATTACGATATCTGGTTCTACAGCTTCAATTTGCTTAAAGATATTCTGCGTCTTAGTTTCAGTTAAGATGAGGCAGTTTTGAGCGTTAGAATTTATTCGTTCTGCTCGCATTTTTATTTGTTGTGCACTTTCTTCTCCAGAAACATACAGCGTTTTATAGGGTAGCATCAATGCGATTTGTAACATCAATGTACTCTTACCTATTCCTGGCTCACCACCTAGAAGTGTTAAAGATCCCGGTACGAGTCCGCCACCTAAAACCCGATTTAATTCGTTGTTTTTGGTATTTAGACGTGCTTCAGCAGTCGTATCAATTTCCTGAATACGCTGTGCTTTAGCAACACGTTTAGTAGTGGGAGTTTCTACCTTCCAGCTCGATTTTTCGGCTTTTTGTATTACTTCTTCTGCAATTGTGTTCCATTCTTTGCAAGAAGTACACTGCCCTTGCCATTTTGCAAATTGAGCTCCACAGTTTTGACAGAAAAATGTTGTTTTAGTCTTTGCCATTAGTATCCAAAATCATCTTTTATACGTTGCGCTCGAGCCATTAAAACATCTTTATCAATGTCGCCTGCGCTTTTTAATACGAGAGCACTTTCATACGTGCGCATCGCTTTTTTAGTATCTCCTTTGCCTTCGTAGGATTTACCTAAATAATAAGAACCAAGTACAGTTTCGGGATATTCTTTACGAGCTAATTTCCCGAGATCTTCAAAACCTTCCCAGTCAGATTTTTTTTCTAAAGCAGCTGCTATAGCAATAAAATCATTAATGCGGATTCTATCATTCATTCCGAAAAGATTTTCAATAATCTCATATTTTTCAATAAGATACGCGTAAGGCGATTCTGCATTTAATACCTGATCTTCAAACTCTTTTTTAGTAATAGGTCTGTAAATTGAGAATATCTGTTCTAAGGCACTCGGAATTCCTCTTCCTACAAGCGTGTAGTGAGTTGCCTCTTCAAAATCGTCAAAATAATATTTAATATTAGTATTCTCAATGTTCTCAAGAGAAGTATTAAGGGCTAAGGTCGCATCTCTAAGCGGAGTTATATCTTGCGATCCTGTAGCTTGATAATAAAATATTTTATTGTCTGTACGCTGTAAATTATCTGTGAGGCGTTCGCTCATTTGAGGAGCCAGATCTGGGCTCAAAGAGACATAGGCATTAAATAACGGCGGATTTTTCATTAAGAAGTAGTTCGCAAACCCTGCTGTTGCATCGTGACCTATAATAAGATTAAAAGGTGCAAGGCGGTATTTTTTGCTCAACCACGGAAAAAGTTCATTTCCTATAAAATCAAAGAATAACTTTCCTTGGCCAACGGGTAAAAAATTGGTTTCATCGTACTGGGAGTCTGCCATGCGATCAGGTTGCATTATGCCTACTACGATAGCTTGAGGCATATCTTCCCAATAGCTATAGTAATCTACATTACCAGCAACCGGTTCAAAAAGATAATCTGCATCCAGAACAACTATAACTGGGTAGTCTTTGTTTTTATTCGATTCATAATTACGTGGTAACTGAATTTTTACCTGTCTGGGTTCACCAAAATTTAGTGAAGGTACAGTCTCATATATCACCTGTGCATCAAGAAAGCTAGTGAATAGTAAGCATAAGAGTAGTGTTTTTTTCATAGTAGGAGGTTATTTGGTTATGTGAATTTAACCATAATATGCACACATAGCTTAAATGCAATGTGTGGGTTTATTTGCTTCGGTTTAATACGGGTAGCAAAATAAATGAAAGAGCACCAAGTATTACCACTAAAAGAGTTTGTGAACCCCAAATAATCCATCCAAATGCCTCTCCACCTTCCTTACTGAATCCAAAAAACACAAAAAGTGCACCTATTGTTATCGGGTAAACACCTATTCCGCCGTTAGTTACAGATATTGAAAATGATCCTATTACAAATGCAGCGAGAATGATACCAAGATTGGCAATTGCAATTTCTGGGATTGTGAATTTTATTACCCAAAACATTAAAATGTACATCAGCCAAATAAATAAGGTATGAGCAATGAAGGCAATCTTGTGTTTCATATGTAAGATGCTCTTCATACCTTCTAAGAGCCCATTCATAAATTTTCTTATTTTCAGAAATAAACCAGACCTGGCATTTTTTACAATTCTAAAGCCGAGGTATATGGCACCAACTACTAGCGCTAGAAAAATAACAGTATAAAGCGGATTGATATTTTGTTCTTTAAGATAGGTTAGAAGCATATCTGTTTGCATTAAAACAGCCACCGCAACTACAAGTAAAAGCATCAGAAAATCTGCGATGCGTTCTGAAATTATAGTTCCAAACCCCTTTTCAAAAGGAACATCTTCATAGGTGGTCAATAATGCGCCTCTTAAAAACTCGCCGCTTCTCGGTATTCCTAAGTTTGCTAAATAAGCAGCCATTACAGCCATAAATCTATTAGAAAGTTTTGGGGAATATCCCATAGGTTCTAATAAAAATTGCCATCTATAGGCTCTCGAAAAATGACTTAAAATGCCAAATATTAAAGATAGGAATATGTATGTTGGGTCTGCTTTTTTAATATTTAACCAGAGTGTAGTGCGTTCTTCTGGTGTTGCTGAGCTTAAAGAATAGTAAATTAAAAATACTCCTAACCCTAGGGGTATTAATATTTTGAGAACTTTTATAAGTTTTTTCTTGCTCAAGATTATTTAAGCAGATTTGTATCCTCATTAGGGAAAACTAGAGAAGGTTTAAATGCTTTGGCTTCGTCTAATTCCATAAAAGCATAAGCGATAAGAATTAAAATGTCTCCTTTTGCAACCTTGCGTGCTGCTGCGCCGTTGAGTGTTATCTCGCCACTACTGCGTGGGCCAGGTATTGCATAAGTTTCTAAGCGCTCGCCGTTTGTAACATTCACAATTTGAAGACGTTCTCCTTCAATTACACCGGCAGCATCCATAAGATCTTCATCTATCGTAATGCTTCCTATATAATGTAATTCTGCTCCGGTAACTTTTACGCGGTGAATTTTTGACTTTACAACGTTAACTAACATGGTGTAAAAATAAGGGTTTTTAATTTAGGGCAATATTATCAATAAGACGCACGTCATCAGCAAAAACAGCTATAAAGGCACGGTGCGTTTCATTGGTGTCTTTTATTGTCGTATGCTCTAATGTTGAGGCATTTGCGATTTCAAAATATTCTAATTTCAGTAGTTCGTTATCTTTAAAGGCATCGGTAACAAACTGATGAACATCTGCAATAGGTTTGTCGTTAAACAGTTCTTTTGCTTTCAGTAAGGTGTTATAAATAAAAGGAGCAACCTGGCGATGTTTCTGAGTTAGGCGCATATTGCGGGAACTTTCTGCGAGACCATCATCGTGGCGGCTTATAGGGCATCCTACAACTTTTACAGGTAGGTTTTCTATAGACACTAATTTGTTTACAATTTGTAGTTGTTGGTAGTCTTTCTCTCCAAAAAATGCAAAATCGGGTTGAACAATCTCAAAAAGATATTTTAAAACTGTAGCTACACCTTCAAAATGTCCAGGTCTGAAAGCACCCTCCATAACTTTGTCAAGTCCGTCAAAATTGTAATCAATCGACTCTACTTTGGAGCCATAAATTGTTTGAGTGCTAGGAGCAAAGACCAGAAGATTAGGGTTTATATTTTCTAGTAGCTCTAAATCTGCCTGAAGATCTCTGGGATATGTCTTTAAATCCTGAATATTATTGAATTGTGTAGGGTTTACAAAAATACTTACAACAACAATATCGCAGCTTTTTAGTGCAAAATTAAAGAGGCTGGCATGGCCCCGATGCAGAGCTCCCATAGTGGGTACAAAACCTATTTTTAAACCATTTTCTTTATGCGCTGCAACAGCGTTAGAAATTTCTGGTCTATTAGTAAATACGTGCATGGGGATTAATTTAACAGGCGGCAAAATTACTATATTACTGGCAATCTGCATAAAATTTCGTAATTTTGCGTGTTTTTTAGCCTTAACAAAAACTTAGAAGCACACATATGAAAAATAAGAGGATATTATACGTATCATCTGAAGTTATACCTTATTTGCCAGAGACAGAGATTGCGTCTATGTCTTTTGAGGTACCTCAAATGGTTAACAGTAAGGGAGGTCAAATAAGAATTTTTATGCCTCGATACGGAAATATCAATGAAAGACGTCATCAATTACATGAGGTAATTAGACTTTCTGGAATGAATCTCGTTATTAATGATTTTGATATGCCGCTTATAATTAAAGTAGCTTCTATCCCTAAAGAGCGTATTCAGGTGTACTTTATTGATAATGAAGAATACTTTAAGCGTAAAGCAACGTTTACAGACGAAGATGGAAACTTATTCGCAGATAATGATGAGCGTGCAATCTTTTTTGCAAAGGGAGTAGTTGAGACTGTGAAGAAGTTAAACTGGGCTCCAGATATCATTCACGTTCATGGCTGGTTAGCTTCATTGCTTCCGCTTTATCTAAAGAGGTATTATGCAAGTGAACCTCTATTTAAACAAAGTAAAATAGTTACTTCGGTTTACAATAAAGGGTTTGATGATACGCTTAATAAGCAACTGATTGATAAAATTGCTTTTGACGGAATTGATAAAGGAGATATTTCAGAATTAGAAGAGCCTACGTATTCTAACCTTATGAAGGTGGCTATAAAAAATTCTGATGCTGCAATTATTGGATCGTCAGATTTAGATGAAGAACTTTCAGGATATTTAAATACTACTAAAATACCTGTATTACCCTATAAGAAAAAAGAAGAGTTCGCTCAAGCTTATGAGGAATTCTACACGACTAAGGTTTTAGATTAAATAAAAATAAATGAAATTAAACGCGTTGTTAATAAGAACATTAGGAATACTAACTGTTCTTTTTGTTGCTGCTTCTTGTGAAGATGATTTTTTAGAAATAGGAGAGGGATTAGTTGATTCTAGCAATTTTACGTCAGATGTAGAAACATATAATGTTATTGCTTATAACGAGCAATTTGCTAATATAAATGGTGTTCAGACAAATGGGATTAGTGTTGGAGTTTTAGGATATTATAACGATCCGCTGTACGGCACAACTACTGCTTCGAGCTTAAGTCAGGTAGGTTTAGCGACATATAATACTACATATGGTACAAATCCTGTAATAGACTCTATAGTTTTTACAATGCCCTATTTTAGTACGCAATCTACAAATAGTGACGGCGAGACAGAATTTACTTTAGATTCAGTTTATGGTTCAAATCCTATTAAATTAACGGCTTACAGATCTAATTATTTACTTAGAGATAATGCACCGCCAGACTTTACAGATGCTGCGGTTTATTATTCTAATGACCTTCCTAATTTTAATGGAGTACGTGGAGATCTCCTTTTTGAAAGAGAAGTTTTGCCTTCAAATGCACCCGTAATTACAACTGTACCTGCAGATGCTACTGCCGAAAGTCAAGATCCTGTGGCAACAACAAACTCACCTCGATTGCGATTTAGGTTAGACCAACTTGCGACAGGTGCAAATTCTGCGTATTGGCAAAATGCAATTTTCGCTAAAGAAGGTCAGGATGTGCTTTTCAACCAGAATTCATTCAGAAATTATTTTAGAGGAATTTATTTTGAAGCGGCGCCTATAGGAGGAACAGGTAATTATTTCCTTTACGATAAAGCAAATACTTCGATTGTAATTTATTATAAATCTGGAGCAGATGATTCTAGAGTGCAAAGTAGTGTGACGTTAGGCTTTGGAGGAAATTCCGCGATAAATCTAGATAACAATTTTAAAACTTCAGTAACAGATCGTTTAGCAAATGTGAATACGACTGAAGGTGATGAGCGTTTATATTTAAAGGGCGGTCAGGGAAGTATGGCTGTTATAGAATTATTTGGTGATGATGCAGATAACGATGGGATTCCAGAGGCACTTGCAGATTTACGCTTAAAAAACAGATTAATTCGTGAAGCTAATTTGGAATTTTTTGTAGATCAACCAAGTATTGCAGAATTAGCTACTTCGGCTATATCTGAGCCAGATCGTATTTATATCTATGATTTAGAAACTAATCAACCTTTAATAGATCTTTCTCTAGATGCCAACATTACGAGCACAGGAGCTATTACTGCAGTAGGAACAACACATCTAGGTCCTTTGACAAAAACGGAAACGGGTCTTGGGATTAGTTATAAAATTAGAGTTACAGAGTATATTAAGAACCTTCTGAATACTGAAAACGATAGTCCTAATACAAAATTAGGAATTGTTGTGAGTCAAAACCCTGCTGTAATAAGTACTGGTAAGATACAGAACAAGTCTACGACAGATTACCCGAGTAGAGTGCCTTATGCATCTGTGGTTTCTCAAAAAGGAACAATTCTTTATGGTAGTAATGCTTCGGTGCCAGATGCACAACGCTTAAAATTGAAAATATTCTACTCAGAAGCTTCTAATTAATAAAATACTATGTGCGGAATTGTGGGTTATATTGGTCACCGTCAGGCATATCCTATCGTGATGAAAGGATTACAGCGATTAGAATATCGTGGTTATGATAGTGCCGGTGTTGCGATATACGATGGAGAGTCTATACAACTTTGCAAAACAAAAGGTAAGGTTGAAGATTTAAAAAATAAGGTTGAAAGTTCTATAAATACAGCAGGTAATCTGGGAATAGGACATACACGCTGGGCAACTCACGGTGTGCCCAATGATGTAAATTCTCATCCTCATTATTCAAACTCTGGTGATCTTGTAATTATTCATAATGGAATCATTGAAAACTATGATGCTATTAAAAAAGAACTTACAAATCGCGGATTTACATTTGAGTCTGATACAGACACAGAAGTTTTAGTAAATCTTATAGAAGATGTTCAAATAAATCAAGGATTAAAATTAGGTAAAGCAGTGCAAGTTGCACTCAATCAAACAGTGGGTGCCTATGCTATTGCTGTATTTGACAAGAAAAAACCTAATGAGATTGTAGTTGCAAGATTAGGCAGCCCATTAGCCATAGGTATTGGCGAGGGAGAGTTTTTTATTGCATCAGACGCATCTCCTTTTATAGAATATACCACAAACGCGCTATACCTGGAAGATGGTGAGATGGCGATTGTGCGTTTAGATAAAAAAATAAAGGTTTTCAGTATTAAAGATGATGCCTTAATTACCGCTCCTTACATTCAGGAATTAAAATTGAATCTTGAGCAAATTGAAAAGGGCGGGTATGAGCATTTTATGCTTAAGGAAATTTATGAACAACCTCAAGCCATACGTGATACATTTAGAGGGCGTATGCGTGTTAAAGAGGGTATTATAAAAATGGCCGGCGTAGATGATCATATTGATAAATTTATCAATGCCAAAAGGCTGGTAATTTTAGCTTGCGGAACCTCTTGGCACGCAGGATTAGTTGCAGAATATATCATTGAAGAATTAGTGCGTATTCCTGTAGAAGTAGAATATGCTTCAGAATTTAGATACCGTAACCCTGTAATAGAAAAAGGAGACATCGTTATTGCAATTTCTCAAAGTGGAGAAACCGCAGACACGATGGCTGCAATGAAACTTGCAAAAGAGCAGGGGGCATTTGTTTTTGGTGTTTGTAATGTCGTTGGCTCGTCAATATCCAGAGAAGCTCACGCAGGTGCCTATACGCACGCAGGTCCCGAAATAGGAGTTGCATCAACAAAAGCATTTACTACGCAAATTACAGTTCTTACGTTGCTAGGTTTAAAAATAGCAAAGGCTAAAGGCAAAATTTCAACGTCAGACTTTCATATGCATCTTGAAGAACTCAATCTTGTTCCTCAAAAAGTTGAAGAAGCATTACAAAGCAATGAGCAGGCAAAGAAAATCGCCGAAGTATATAAAGACGCTGCTAACTTTTTATATTTAGGTCGCGGGTTTAATTTCCCTGTAGCCTTAGAAGGTGCTTTAAAACTAAAAGAGATTTCCTATATTCATGCAGAAGGCTATCCAGCAGCAGAAATGAAGCATGGTCCTATTGCACTTATCGATGAGCAAATGCCGGTGGTTGTAATTGCAACCCGCCGAGGTCATTACGATAAAATCGTAAGTAATATTCAGGAAATAAAAAGCCGAAAAGGAAAGATTATAGGAATTGTTACAAAAGGAGATGTTACTGTACGTGATCTCGCAGATTATGTCATTGAGGTTCCTGAGATAATGGATTCTATGTCGCCGCTTTTAACTACAATACCATTACAATTATTATCCTATCACATTGCAGTGATGCTGGGTAAAAATGTTGATCAGCCTCGTAATTTAGCAAAATCAGTTACGGTTGAATAAACATTATATGTGCGTTATATGCGCATTAAATCTAAAAACAAAAACCTCCTCATTTAAGGAGGTTTTTGTTTTTTAGGAGGTAAATAAATGAAAAAAAAATCTACACAGTAATTTCAACTAAAGAGGGTTAGTTTTTTTAATATTAAAAACTATCTTTGCACGACGAAAAAAAACAGGTGATTTTAAGCGCTGAATTTTTTTTCAACTACATATTTTGCTAAACATTAAATAGTTAAGAATGTCAAACGTTACAGGTAAAGTTTCCCAAATTATCGGCCCTGTTGTAGATGTGGAATTTGCAAGCATTGCAGATCTTCCAAAAATTTATGATTCATTAGAAATCACTAGAGCAGACGGAAGTCTTCTGGTACTTGAAGTGCAATCACACGTAGGTGAGAACACAGTTAGAACTATCGCTATGGATTCTGCAGATGGTTTGAGCAGAGGTACAGATGTAGTCGCTACAGGTTCGCCTATACAAATGCCGATAGGTGATGATATCTACGGAAGATTATTTAATGTAATTGGTGATGCTATTGATGGTATAGGTAACCTTCCAAAATCTGGAAATGCAGGTCTTCCTATTCACCGTGAAGCACCAAAATTTGAAGATTTATCAACTTCTACAGAAGTTTTATTTACAGGTATTAAAGTAATTGACCTTATTGAGCCTTATGCAAAAGGTGGTAAGATTGGTCTTTTTGGTGGTGCTGGTGTAGGTAAAACTGTATTAATTCAGGAGTTGATTAACAATATTGCAAAAGGACATGGTGGTCTTTCTGTATTCGCCGGAGTAGGTGAGCGTACTCGTGAGGGTAACGATTTACTACGTGAGATGTTAGAGTCTGGTATTATAAAATACGGTGAAGACTTTATGCATTCTATGGAAGATGGTGGTTGGGATCTAACTAAAGTAGATAAAGAGGCGATGAAAGGCTCTAAAGCTACTTTTGTTTTCGGTCAGATGAATGAGCCTCCAGGGGCGCGTGCTCGTGTGGCACTTTCAGGATTAACAATTGCTGAATATTTCCGTGATGGAGCAGGAGAAGGCCAAGGTAAAGACGTTCTTTTCTTCGTAGATAACATTTTCCGATTTACACAAGCGGGATCTGAAGTATCTGCTCTTTTAGGTCGTATGCCATCTGCGGTAGGTTACCAGCCTACATTAGCAACAGAAATGGGTGCAATGCAAGAGCGTATTACTTCTACAAAAAGAGGTTCTATTACATCTGTACAGGCGGTTTATGTACCTGCAGATGACCTTACTGACCCGGCACCGGCTACAACCTTTGCTCACTTAGATGCTACGACTGTACTTTCTCGTAAAATTGCAGAATTAGGTATTTATCCTGCGGTTGATCCTCTAGATTCAACTTCACGTATTCTTTCTTCAGCTATTTTAGGTGATGAGCATTATAACTGTGCTCAAAATGTAAAGGAGTTATTACAGCGTTATAAAGAACTTCAAGATATTATTGCCATCTTAGGTATGGAAGAATTATCTGAAGAAGATAAATTAGCTGTTGGTCGTGCACGTCGCGTACAACGTTTCTTATCTCAGCCTTTCCACGTAGCAGAACAATTTACAGGTATACCAGGAGTTTTAGTAGATATTAAAGAGACTATAAAAGGATTTAATATGATTATGGATGGTGAGTTAGACCACCTTCCAGAAGCAGCTTTTAACCTTAAAGGTACTATCGAAGAAGCAATTGAAGCTGGTGAGAAAATGCTTTCTGAAGCTTAATAGGCTATTGATTTCTTTTCTGTGAAAGCAGATATCTAAGTATTGATTTGAATAGTTTTTCGCTTTGGCGGAAAAGATAAATGAACATATTATGCATTTAGAAATAGTAAGTCCTGAAGCTACTTTATATAGCGGTGAAGCAACATCAGTTACTCTTCCGGGAGTTGATGGAGGTTTTCAGATTTTAGATAATCATGCCCCTATTGTTGCTCTTCTAGAAAAAGGAGTAATCAAGGTAAAAGGAGCAACTCTTTCAGAGAAAGCTAAAAAACAATTTACAGCCGGAAAAGAAGCTGGCGAATTTGTTCTTGCTATTAGCTCAGGTACTGTAGAGATGAAAGATAACAGAGTAATTGTATTAGCAGACTAAATACTAGTTTGTCATACACATAAAAGAAAAACGCTTGATCATTAGATTAAGCGTTTTTTTTATTTTAGTACTTATGGAATCTTCCCAAAAACGAATTGTAAATCAAACAGATCGCTCCCTTATTATTAAATGTATAGCAGCATTTTTTTTTATAGCTTTTCTATTTTTAATCTTTCGTAGCTACCATATAACATTTGCGTCAGGTTATGATTTAAGTAATAAGAAGCAATTTGTGATGTGGGGAAAAGAGCTTAAAAACATACTACTAGCTGGAGTTTTCGTTTTTGCAATTGGATCTTATTTAGCTAAACGCAAGCGCATAATATTTGTAAATTCTTCCAAAAAATATAAAATTGAATATTTCATAGGACCTTTTCATTGGGGGAGCTGGACACATTATGAAGAGCTCAAAATGATAGGAATATTTAAGAATTCTAAAGAAATCTATGAAGTTAATATCTGGTTTTCAAATTCAAGACACGTCAAATTTGATAATTTTCAGTTGTATAACAAAGCGCTTGTAGAGGCTCAATACTTAGCTGAAACTTTAAAACTTCCAATCTGGGATGCATCAGATCCTAAAAATCCTGATTTCATTAAATAAGCAGTTATTTTTTAGATAACCAAGATTCTCTCGCTTTTAAAATCGTTTTCTTCGCATCCTTATCAATAGTAATATGATAAGTAGGATCTGCTAAAAGAATCGCGGTAGTGGTTTTTAATTTCCCGAAGCGCACGTATTCGATTGTTATTTTGTCTCCTATATTTTTAGAATCAATCAAATTGTTGAAAATTTCCTTATCGTTTACAGGGGTTCCATTAACTGATGTTATAATATCTCCATTATCTAACCCTGCTACATAAGCCGGGCTGCCTATCATAGTATTTCTTACGACTTCAACACCATTTTCAGTATTGCGTAAAGTGGCCCCTAAAAACGCCTTAGATGAGTCTCGTTCAATAGTAATACCTACTTGTTCAAAAAGCGTTTCATAATCTGGCATTTGACTAGCATAGATATAGTTGTTAAAAAAGTCTTTTGAAAATTCCTTACCCGCATAAGTAGATAATGTTTTTTCAATATCACTCACTTCGTAGCCTACTTCATTCTTTCCGTAGGTAGACCACATCAATTTCATAAAATCATCAAGATTCAAGTTTTTTTCGCGTAAACTAAGATCTAGAGCAAGGCCCAAAACACTTCCGTAGGAATAATACGAAATAAACATATTCTCGCGATTTACAGGGTCTACCGATGTTGCAGCATCTACAAATGGCGCCTGATTACTCATTTCAATTGGGTTAAAAAACTGTAGTGCAGGAGAATTCCAAACGTAATTAAAAGTGCCATTGAGACTTTTAACATACTCTTCTACAGTAATAATTCCTGCACGTTCTAGAATAAGATTGGTGTAATAACTTGTAAAGCCTTCTGCAAACCACAGCGAATTACTCATATTGGCACGATCAAATTTAAATGGTTCAAGATCTGCGGGGCGTATACGCTCTACATTCCAGCTGTGAAAATACTCGTGAGAAACCGTGCCTATATTGCTTTTCATTCCGCCATTCGCAAGTGTCTCTGTGTCTGTAAGAATGGTGCTGTTGCGATGCTCCATTCCATCCCCTGAGACATTGGGCATATAGCAGGCTAAAAAGGTATACTCACCAAAATCATAGATAGGCAACGCTCCAAAAACGGCTTTCTCTTGCAACACAATTTTTTGAACTTTCTCCCAGTATTCATCAAATTCGGCTTCAGTTCCCGGATCGTGTAAAACAAATCGTATATTCTGGCCGTCAACTTTAAATTCACGTAGTTTGTAGTCGCTTATTTCGGTGGGACTATCTAAAAAATAATAGAGATTAGGCGATGTGTACGTTGTGCCTTGTGTATGTTTTAGCTGTGTGGCAACTTTCCAATTTAGATCTTTGCGTGTATTAAATGTGATTTCTATGGGGCGTTCTTGTAAACTTTCAGCATAGATAAATGTTGCTGGCATATTCAAATGTGCATGCGTTTCGTCAATTTGAGAATAAGTTCCGTCAGCACGATTTGCAAAAAGTATGTATTCTATATTTATAGTTCCGTCTGTGTTTGTGATCTCCCACGAGTAAGGATCTTCCCGCTTCATTTCAAGTGTTTCGCCTGCTTCATTTGTAGCTTTAAAACCATATACATTTTTAGCGAACTCGTGAATGGCATAACGCCCCGGTGAAGAGCGGCTCATCTGAACGCGCAATGTTTTAGACTTTATCTCTGGAAAACTTACATTAACCACAGCCTCGTGGTGAACCGCATTGTCAAAAGAAATAGTGTAGGTGTTTGTCTGAGCCTGAAGTGATAAGCTAACAAGAAGGAAAGTAATCCAAAGTTTCATTTAAAGCTATTTAAGAATGAACTTTAAAAGTACTTAAACAGATCTAAAAATTAATCTTCTGAATAAGCTAAAATATCCCCGGGCTGACAATCTAATGCTTTACAAATCGCTTCTAAAGTTGAAAACCGCACCGCCTTTGCTTTGCCCGACTTGAGAATTGAAAGATTGGCTTCGGTTATACCTACGATTTCCGCTAGTTCTTTGCTCTTCATATTGCGCTCTGCTAAAACTTGATCTAAGTTGATGATTATGGGCATAGCTAGACGGTTAAATCGTTTTCCTCTTTAAGCTTTAAGGCCCTTGCAAAAGCATCACTAAGTAGTAAAAACAGTACTCCTATGATCAAAAGAAATAAAAGAAGGTTGAAGTTTGAAGTGCCAAAGGTGATGCTAAATTCACTCTTAATCGTAAGTAAGGAATTTATTCCTATAAAAACCAACGAGCCTAATGCGCAAGCTGTAAAAAACTGTCCGGTTTTTTTAGTGCTTACAATAACTTCTTTAGAAAAGAGCTTGTTTTTGAACAGCAGGGCAGCAAACTTCCTCAAATGGTAAAAACCTGCAAAAAATAGCAGGAAAAGTGCAAAAAATAGAATTATAAATAAGAGTGCTTTACCTCCAAAACCATCTTCAGTAAACGGAATATTTACATTAATAATGCTTTGTTCAGGAAAAATTAGGATGTACAAAATAGTTCCAGGAAAAAATACCACTATGGGAATCATCAAATAAAAAGCCAGATCAATAAGGAGCTTAAATAACTTGTTTAGTTTCATTTTTAATAATGTGTTATACAAATACTTATTCTATCAGCAAAAAAGCCATTCAAAAGAAAATTAATACCATCGAAGCGGCTATAATAAAAAGTACTTTTTCAGTTTTATAATAGTATTATTATCGTTATACGATAACAAATATAGTTTAATTATTGAAAAACAATAATTTTTTCAGTTTTTTGTAAATTAAAATATCCTTCTACCCTTCTTTGGAGGGTTTGGATGAGGATGTATCTTTACGTGATGCTACCTAAAAAATTACAGGCAAAACTTGATCTGCGGAGTGCAGCCAATGCGTTACGTAAATTAGGCTCTTCTCATCATTTAGAGGAATCTGGAGAGAATGTTGATTTTTCTTCAAATGATTATCTGGGATATTCTAAAAATCAGACAATATTTTTTCGAGCAAGCGAAATTTTAGAAGAACAAAACCTGCAAGAAAACGGTGCGACCGGTTCGCGGTTACTTTCTGGTAATCACAAGCTATACCGACAAGCAGAAGATTTTATAGCACAAATACATCAAGTTGAAGCTTCGTTGATTTTCAATTCCGGTTATGATGCTAATGTGGGTTTTTTCAGTAGTGTGCCACAGCGTGGTGATGTAATTTTATATGATGAATTTATTCACGCCAGCATTCGTGATGGTATACAAATGAGCAATGCAAAAGCCTACAAGTTTAAGCATAATGATTTGGAAGATCTAGAATCAAAACTATCACTTAGAGCGCAGTCGAGAAGTGCAGGAGAGTCAGCTGAGTTTGAAATTTATATGGTCACTGAATCGGTATTTTCTATGGACGGCGATAGTCCAAACCTACAAGCTATGGCAGATTTAAGCAAAAAGCATGGAACCAATTTTATTGTTGATGAAGCACACGCACTTGGTGTTTTTAATTATGGATTAGTTCATCAGCTAGGATTGCAAGACCGCGTATTTGCTATTCTTGTAACATTTGGTAAGGCATTGGGATGTCACGGCGCAGCAATTTTAGGGTCTAATCAAATAAAAAGTTATCTCGTTAATTTTGCCAGAAGTTTAATTTATACCACAGGATTACCGCCGCATTCTGTAGCGACTATTTTAGCTTCTTATGAACATATGGAGCATGAGGCAAAAATGCCTCAATCCGATATAATTAGGCTCGACGCAACCATTCAGTTCTTCAGGGAAGTAGTCAAAAATAAAAACCTTCAAGCGTATTTTATCTCGAGCGACTCTGCAATACAATGCGCGATCATTCCGGGAAACGATACCGTTAAAAGAATTTCACTTCAGCTTAAAAAAGCCGGGTTTGATGTTAAAGCAATTCTTTCTCCTACAATTTCAGCCGGTCAAGAGCGCTTGCGTTTTTGTTTACACAGCTATAATTCTCAAAATGAAATTCTAAACGTACTCGAGCTCTTGTCAAAATCTTTAAAGGGATTCTCTGCCGATTAATCTTCCCGTAGTACCTTTGCAGTACTATGGCAAAAAACACCTTTTTTATAACCGGGATTTCAACCGAAGTAGGAAAAACAGTAGCTTCGGCAATTGTAACTGAGGCTTTAGAAGCAGATTACTGGAAGCCTATTCAGGCGGGAGATTTAGAGTATTCAGATACACATAAGGTTAAAGAATTTATCTCAAACGCTAAGACAGTTTTTCATGAGAACGCCTTTAGCTTAAAGACGCCTATGAGTCCGCACGCTGCGGCTGCAATCGATGGGGTTCATATCACTTCCTCGGAAATTAGACGACCAGAAACTATCAATAATTTAGTGATAGAAGGAGCTGGTGGTTTGTTAGTTCCTATAAGTGAAACTGAGACCATTCTTGATCTAATTGAACCAGATGATAAGGTGATTGTAGTTTCTAGACATTATTTAGGAAGTATTAATCACACTTTGCTTACAATCGATAAATTGAAACAAGCCGGGAAAACCATTTTCGGAATTCTTTTCAGTGGAGCTGAACATCCCACCACTGAGGCTGTAATTGAAAAAATGAGTGGCGTTAAGATTATTGGCCGTATTGATGAAGAGCCTTATTTTGATAAAATGGTGGTTAATGAATATGCAGAACTTTTAAAGGAAAGTTTACATCAGGAATAAACTGTGAGCAGGCTTGTACGAATTTTAAACTTTGAATTTTGAATCTAATCGAACGCGATAAAAAACACATTTGGCACCCGTTAACGCAACATAAACTGCATCCGGAGTCAAAACCTATTATTAAAGCAAAAGGAGCCTTGTTGTATGATGAAGATGGTAATGCATATATTGATGCTATTTCTTCTTGGTACACGGCAATGTATGGGCATTGTAATGATTTTATAATCGATCGTGTTTATAAACAAATGCAGCAGCTTGATCAGATTATTTTTAGTGGTTTTACTCATAAACCGGCTATAGAACTTTCAGAAAAGTTGATGGCTATATTGCCTAACAATCAGGCGAAATTGATGTTTAATGACAATGGATCGACTTCAACAGAGATTGGTATTAAAATGGCTTTGCAGTACCACCACAATACGGGTAACGACCGAAAAACACTATTGGCTTTTGAAGAAGGTTTCCATGGTGATACGCTAGGTGCAATGTCTGTAAGTGGACTTTCAGTATACAACGGTCCGTTTGAAGCATTTTTTATTGACGTAAAGCGTGTTCCATTACCTAACGGCGAAAACAGTAGTGACATTCTTGAGCTGATAGAAAAATATCATCAGGAAACTCCATTAGCCGGTTTTATTTACGAACCCTTAGTGCAAGGCGCTGCAGGGATGAAAATGTATAAAGCCGAATATTTGAATCCTATTTTAGAAAAATGTAAAAGACTAGGGATAATCACAATTGCTGATGAGGTAATGACGGGTTTTGGAAAAACCGGAAGCTTCTTCGCTTCAGATTATGTAGATATTAAACCCGATGTAATGTGCCTTTCTAAAGCATTAACAGCAGGCTTAGTTCCTATGGGAATCACAACTTGTACTCAGGAAATATATGATGCATTTTATGATGACGATATAAGCAAAGGTTTGTTTCATGCGCATACGTACTCTGCAAATCCTATTGCGTGTGCAACTGCAATTGCAGGAATAGATTTGCTTACTTCAGAAGAGATTCAATCTAATATAAAAGAAATTGAGAGTTGGCATGCCGCATTTTCTGATGCAATTAAAGATCACCCTAAAGTACGTGTTACCCGTCAACAAGGTGTGATTTTTGCCCTTGAATTGGACGTAGAAATGGAACGTTACGGGAATTTACGTTATCGCATTTATGAGGCGTGTATGGCAGAAGGCGTTTATTTACGCCCTTTAGGAGCAACTATTTATATTTTAGCTCCTTATGTGACAACGCAAGATCAAATGAATCAAGTGTATGCGGCTATTAAAAAAATATTAGACACATTTTAATAATCTGCTTTTTCAAGTGGGTTTTCTCTCAAGTCTATAATTTGAGAAGTATGCTCAATAGTCACTTGAAATAGCTCATAAGTTACAGTCTCTCCATCGCCATAGGAATTTATTTCAACATCAGCAGATCCCTTAGGGCCTTTAATTGGAAAACTAGCTTCTGCAGTTTTAGCACCATTCTCGTAATTCACGTGGAAGCTCCCAAATCCGGCCTTTTCAATGGGTTCTCCAAGTGCTTCAATTATAGCGGGGTTGTTTTTAACAATTTCAAATGCAGCATCTCCACCGCTACTACTTTGCACTTTATTTACAAATCCAAAAATGGCACTTCCCAAGAGAATTACACCTAAAATTATTAGCGTTAAACACCCGCCGGTAGGCACCACCCATTTCCAGTTGCGTGACCACCAGCTGCGCTCTTCCTTTTTGAGTTCGTTCATAAAATCTGTGTTAATGATGCTACGAATCTAAGTAAATCTTTTAAAACTTGATTTTTTGCTATTCTGATTAAGTGATATGGTAATTTTGCGACTATTAGAAATATAGTTGAAAAACTAATTTTCATCAAAATTTATAAAATTGAAACAAGTAATTGCCATTACGGGGATCTCTGCGATATCTGCAACAGGTGCAGACACATCACTGTTAGGAAATAAGGGAGATCATAACTTATCGTTTGATAGCAGTTTACACGCATGGGTGGGTAAATTGCCGGCAGATGTTCTACAGCTTATAGAAGAGATACGTGAAGAAAACCGCAATTATCTAGCCTTAGATGCATCTGTATTATATGCGATTTATGTATCAAGAAAAGCAATTGCATCTGCAGGATGGGATTTTAGTAATGATTTTGGAATAAATATTGGGTCTTCAAGAGGAGCCACACAGCTTTTTGAAAAATACTATAGTGCTTTCTTAGAAAATGGAAAGAGTGAAACACTAGCTTCGCCTACAACTACTTTAGGTAATATTTCCTCTTGGGTTGCTCAGGATTTACAAAATGAGGGTCCAGATATTTCACATTCTATAACCTGTTCTACTGCATTGCATTCTTTGCTTAACGGGGTTGCCTGGTTACAGTCGGGTATGTGTGATAAGTTTATGGTAGGAGGTAGTGAAGCCGCATTAACTCCATTTACAATTGCACAAATGCGGGCGATGAAAACCTATAGTCGAGCAGAAAATGATTCCCTTTATCCATGTCTTGCATTAGATCTGGATAAGGCTGAAAATACGATGGTTCTAGGAGAAGGAGCAGCTTCAGTATGTTTAGAAATTGGAATTAAACCAACAGCTTTAGCTTACGTAGTAGGAGTAGGTTATGCAACCGAAAAATTAAAACACGCGGTATCTATTTCTGCTGAGGCTACCTGCTTTCAAAAGTCTATGAAAATGGCTATTGAGGATGCTAAAACCAGTTTTCAGGGAAGCGATTTTGAAAAAAGGCTTAATGAGATAGATGCAGTTGTAATGCATGCACCTGGCACACAGCTGGGAGACACTTCAGAATACATGGCGATTCAGAAAATATTTAAAGATAAGCTTCCGTTATTAACAACAAATAAATGGAAGATAGGACACACCTTTGGTGCTAGTGGTCTTTTAAGTCTCGATCTGGCTATAAAGATGCTGCAATCACAAGAATATGAGGAAGTGCCTTTCATATCACCACAGGTTAAACCTAAGCGAATAAATAATATATTAGTAAATGCTGTAGGTTTTGGGGGCAATGCTGTTAGTATTTTGTTACGCAAAGCCTAGCTTTTTCACATTTATAAACAACAGATTTAGTATTTTTGACACATCTCCAAGTGCTATAAAATGACTTTAGTAAAAAAGAAACTACTTTTTATACTAAAGACTTAAAATAAAACAGATGAAACATAACTGGACTCGCGAGGAAATTCTCGATATCTATAACAAACCTTTAATGGAATTACTTTATGAAGCAGCGACAACACACCGCTTGCATCATGATCCTAATACTGTGCAGGTTTCAACATTATTATCAATAAAAACTGGGGGTTGTCCAGAAGACTGTGGCTATTGTCCTCAGGCCGCAAGATATCATACAGATATCAAGGGAAATGATTTAATGGGTGTTCAGCAGGTAAAAGCACAAGCGTTACGCGCAAAAGCAGCAGGAAGTTCACGAGTGTGTATGGGTGCAGCTTGGCGTAATGTTAAGGATGGGGAAGAGTTTGATCAAGTTTTAGAAATGGTGCGTACTATTAATAAGCTTGATATGGAAGTATGTTGCACGCTAGGCATGATTACCGAAAACCAAGCACAGCGTCTGGCAGAAGCTGGTTTATATGCTTATAATCATAACTTAGATACTTCTGAAGATTATTATAAAGATGTAATCTCGACGCGTGCTTTTCAAGATCGATTAGACACTATAGGAAATGTACGTAAGACTAATGTTACTGTTTGTAGCGGTGGTATTATTGGGATGGGAGAAAAAGTTGAAGACAGAGCTGGTATGCTCGTTGCTCTTGCGACTTTAGATCCACAGCCAGAAAGTGTGCCTATTAATGCTTTAGTTGCAGTAGAGGGTACGCCTATGGAAGATATAGAGCCAATATCTATTTGGGAAATGGTGCGTATGGTAGCAACCACCCGCATTGTAATGCCACAAACGCAAGTACGACTAAGTGCCGGGCGTACTCAGATGAGTAGAGAAGGGCAGGCAATGTGTTTCTTTGCAGGAGCAAATTCTATTTTTGCAGGAGATAAATTATTGACTACGCCTAATCCTGATGTAAATGAGGATATGAAGATGTTTGAATTACTAGGTTTAAATCCGCAGGCACCATTTGTTAAAAAGGCAAAGCCAGAAACAGTTGAGGCGCAAGATTCTAAACATATTCCTATGGGCGAAAAGCCTAAATGGTCTAGACCGGGTCATACAATACCCAGAAATGAAGAAGCTAAGGCAAAAGCCAAAGCTTAATTTTAACTTGTTATATACTTGAAGCTTACCAAAATACATAGGGTAAAAACGATTACCAGAGCAGATTTTATTAAAGACTACATAAAGCCTCAAAAACCAGTGGTTATTGAGAATTTAATTGAAGACTGGCCTGCTTATACAAAATGGCATCTTGACTACATTAAAGATGTGGCAGGAGATCGTACTGTACCATTGTACGATGATCGTCCTGTTACTCACGAAGATGGATTTAATCAAGCTCATGCAAAAATGAAAATGGCAGATTATATAGATCTGCTTAAGAAAGAGCCTACCACATATCGCATTTTCTTGTATAATATCATGAAAGACGTTCCTTTGTTAAAAAAGGACTTCAAATTTCCTAAAATAGGCCTGCGTTTAATTAAGCAGATTCCTATGGTGTTTTTTGGAGGTGAAAATTCGCGTGTGTTCATGCATTATGATATTGACTGGGCAAACATTTTGCATTTTCATTTTCACGGAAAAAAGCAAGTGGTTTTATTCCCTCCGGATCAAACCGAAAATTTATATAAAGTTCCGCACTCGTTGATCACCAGAGAAGATATTGATTTTGATAATCCGGATTATGATAAATTTCCGGTTTTAAAAAAAGCAGAAGGCTTTATCTGCGAACTCAACCACGGAGAAACTTTATATATGCCCGAAGGATACTGGCATTATATGAAGTATGTAACGCCTGGTTTTAGTATGAGTTTGCGTTCGCTACCTAGAAAGCCTAAACATCTGTTACGCGCCGTTTATAACGTCTTTATAATGCGTCATTTTGATGGCTTAATGCGACGTAGAAAAGGACAAGCATGGATTGATGAGAAAAATGAGCGTGCTATTTCAGAAACCCATAAGGCACACGGTATTTAAATGAGTTTCTGATTCTGAAGTTTCCCTTAAAGTTGGTGAATTTGGCTGCGATGGTTCTGTGCGTAAAAACACTAAAATTGTATTTTTTTTAGTCGCTAAGAAAATAAAACTAAGGAATTAACTCTTTTGACTTCTCATAAATCCAGTCTCCCGGCCAACCGCGGTAGATTAAGTAATCGGCTAGTTTTTTTCGTTTTTTGTATTTATCCTTTTCGTTTATAAGCTGGTCAAAACGTTTTTGAGCCAGTTCTTCAAAGGTTTCTATGTATTCTGAATCTGGGATTTCGGTAAAAGCTTTTTTGATGAGGTAATCTCCAATATCACGCTGTTTTAATTCTTGTTTAATGCGGTTTTTACCCCATTGCTTATGACGAAATTTTCCGCGGGCAAAACTGCGTGCAAAACGTTCTTCATCTAAAAATTTGTGTTGAAGCAGATGGTATATAATTTCATCAATAGCTCCAGGAATCATACGCATTTGATGCAGTTTCTCACGTACTTCTTTATGGCAACGATCTTGGTAAGCACAATAGGCTTCGAGCTTTCGCTTGGCTTGCTCTACAGTGTATGTTTTTACAGGTTGCTGCATTTAATATTAAAATAAGTCAAAGATATAAAACAAAAAACCCCCACCGTTTGCACGATGAGGGTTATTTCAGTTATCTAATTTCTTTCCCGTCTTTATCTGTAAAACGGTACTCAAGATACGTGTAAGCATCTCTTGGCATTATTTTTACCCATTTTTTATGTTCTATAAACCATTTAGAACGTACTGATGGGAAGCCTTTTGTCAAGAAGGCTTCTATAAAAGGATGCGTATGTAACGTAATCTTTTTATAGTCTTTTTTGAATAATTTTATTAAGTCTGCTTGTATGCGACTTACAACACTAATAGGTGCTTCGATTTCACCATCACCGTTAGGATCTTTTTCCCGGGTTTTTATGTTCATTTCAGGTCGTACACGTTGACGTGTGATCTGTATGAGTCCAAATTTACTAGGAGGTAAAATTTTATGCTTTGCACGGTCATCGCTCATTTCATCACGTAAATGATTAAAAAGGGTTTTACGATTTTCGGCTTTACCCATATCTATAAAATCTACAACAATGATACCGCCCATATCACGAAGGCGTAATTGGCGAGCTACTTCTGTAGCGGCGATCATATTAACTTCCAGAGCTGTTTCTTCTTGGCTTTTAGCTTTATTAGAACGGTTACCACTATTTACATCAATAACATGCAAAGCTTCGGTATGCTCGATAACTAAATAAGCCCCACGACTCATAGATACCGTCTTCCCAAAAGAAGTTTTTATTTGTCGTTCAATGCCATGTTTTTCAAAAACAGGTACATTACTCTGGTGTAGTTTTACGATATTTTCTTTATTAGGCGCAATCTCTTGCAGATATTCTTTAATTTGATAATACAATGTCTCATCATCTACGCAAATTGCAGTAAAGGTGTCATTAAATAGATCTCTTAACATAGAAGAGGCTCTATTCATCTCACCTAATACTTTACTGGGTAAATGAGCATTGTGTAATTTTTTAGACATGGCAGTCCAACGGTCTACCAAGTTTTGTAGATCTTTATCTAACTCTGCAACCATTTTTCCTTCAGCGACAGTACGCACAATCACACCAAATCCTTTTGGGCGTATGCTTTGCATAAGGCGTTTAAGACGTGCCTTTTCTTCTTTAGATTCTATTTTTTGTGAAATAGAAATACGGTCTGAAAAAGGGACTAATACCACATATCTTCCGGCTATTGAAAGCTCACTGCTAATTCTGGGCCCTTTGGTTGATATAGGTTCTTTAACTACTTGTACTAAAATTGATTGATTTGATTTTATAGCATCTGCTATTTTACCATTTTTATCAATGTCTTTTTCTGTAGGAAAGTTTTTTAAGGAGTAATCCTTGAGTTTACCTGTGCTTACACGTTTTACAAATTTCAAAAGAGTGGGAAGCTGTGGTCCTAAATCGTGATAGTGCAAAAATGCATCTTTCTCGTAGCCAACATTGACAAATGCGGCGTTAAGACCAGAAACCGTTTTGCGTATTTTAGAAATAAAAATATCTCCTACTGCAAACTGGTTATCTTCCTCATCCTTATGTAATTCTATTAGTTTACCATCTTTTAAAAGGGCAAAATCAACTGAAGTGGAACTGGATCTAATGATTAATTCATTATTCACGCTTCATTAAATTATATCCACAGCATATTACTGACGAGCAGTTTTTCTGCTGCAAAAGATTAAACATTAATTTTCACAGGATTTTGTAATCGGTTGAAGCAATGCATATTTAGATGTATTTGCTTCAGATGTCAATGAACTTGGGTTATTATAACAAATGCTATAATAACAGAAAAAGTAGTACTAGACTACTTTTTCTTTTTGTGACGGTTAGCGCGACGACGTTTTTTACGTTTGTGTGTTGCTACCTTGTGTCTTTTTCTTTTTTTACCACTTGGCATAAGAGCTCGGTTTAATAATTAATAGTTTAGTTTTCGTCTACTGATACATTTGACTTAACTCCTTCTACAAAAACCTTAGCAGGTTTAAATGCCGGGATGTTATGTGCTGGTATCTTAATAGTAGTATTCTTAGAAATGTTACGGCCGGTTTTCTCAGCACGTGTTTTGATAATAAAACTTCCAAAACCTCTCAAGTAAACATTGTCTCCACTTTCCAGAGAATTCTTCACTTCGGTCATAAATGTTTCAACAGTTGCCTGAACATCATTTTTCTCAATTCCTAATTTCTCGGAAATCTTAGCAACAATATCTGCTTTTGTCATTATTTATTGTTTTAGGGGGTTAAAAATTTTCAAGGGTGCAAATATACACATTAATAAATCAATATTTCAAGCGTAAAAGATTAAAATATAACTACATAAACGGCTAAATTGAACAAAAGGTATTTTTTGTGTTAAATTTCTCTAAAAAACTAATTGACTGGTATTTACAAAATAAAAGAGCGCTCCCGTGGAGGACAACTCGTGACCCATATTACATTTGGTTGTCAGAAATCATACTGCAACAGACGCGTGTAGAGCAAGGAACTCCCTACTATTTTAGATTTACAAGTACATTTCCTACTATTAAAGCGCTCGCAGATGCAGATGAGGATACTGTACTAAAATTGTGGCAAGGTCTGGGTTACTATTCCAGAGCCCGCAATCTTCACAGCACTGCTAAAAAAATAGCATATGAGTATGATAGCATTTTTCCTGATACTTATAAGGAGATTGTAAAACTTAAAGGTGTAGGTGATTATACAGCTAGTGCGATTGCCTCAATATGTTTTGACGAGCCTACTGCAGTTGTTGATGGGAATGTTTATCGCGTGCTGTCAAGAATATTTGGTATAGATACGCCTATAGATTCAACACTGGGTAAAAAAGAATTTAAGGCACTTGCTCAAAAATTAATAGATGTTCGGGATCCGGCGACTTTTAACCAGGCTATAATGGAGTTTGGTGCTACGCAATGCAAACCCAAAAATCCATACTGTTTACATTGTCCTTTTAATACAGATTGCATTGCTTTTCAGCAAGGAAAAATAGAAAGCCTTCCTTATAAAGCAGGGAAAACAAAAGTACGTGATCGATTTTTTAATTACCTAATCTTAAAAACCCCAAGTGCACACACTCTTCTGCAAAAACGAGAAGAAAAAGGGATATGGCAAGGTTTGTTTGATTTTCCGTTATTAGAGTCTGATGTAGATTTAGAAAAGACCGAGCTAATCGCGCAATTAGATCTTTTTTCTTTAAAAGGTGTTTCCGGTTCTGTAGCTTTTAAAAGTTTGAAAATAAAATCTATTGTTCTGGAATCTAATGAGCCTATAATTCACAAATTATCGCACCAGAAATTAAATGTAAAGTTTTGGGTGGTGCGAATCGCAGATACTAGTGAGCTTCAAACAATACCCATAGCAGATTTTAAGAAGTATGCCGTACCACGAGTAATTGATCGCTTTATGGAAAGTTTTGATTTTGAGAACTATTAATTGCAAATATCTATTTTTTACTATCTATTTATGGCAAAGCCTTAACGCCTTTTTAGTTGAGCAACTACTTAATTTTAATTACTTTTGAGCTTTAAAAATAAAGATTATGTCAGGCACGCTCAATAAAGTAATGTTAATAGGTCACACAGGTGATGATGTGAAGATGCACTATTTTGAAGGTGGTGGTAGTATAGGTCGATTTCCGCTTGCGACAAATGAAACGTATACTAATAAAACTTCGGGAGAACGAGTAAGTTCTACCGAGTGGCATAATATCGTGGTGCGTAATAAAGGAGCAGAGATTTGTGAGAAGTACCTTAAGAAAGGAGATAAGGTTTACATCGAAGGGCGCATTAAAACCCGCAAATGGACTGATGAAGCTGGTACAGAACGGTACAGTACAGAAATTCAATGTACAGACTTTACTTTTCTTACTCCTAAAGATAGCGGTGGGATGGATGCAGCAAATTCACAACCTGCGCAAAACAGACCTGCAGCTGCAACAAGTTCTAAAGCAGCTCCTTCTCCGGTAACACCGTCTATAGATGAGGAAGAAGATGACCTTCCTTTTTAAGTATTAAAAAACTAAATACCATAATTTAATTGGATCCCGACCCCCCAAGCTTGCTGTTTATACAACAAAACTTTTCTTTAACTACAGTTATTGAAATTGTAGCAGTGCTCATTTTGCTTATTTGTTCTGCATTGATTAGCGGAACCGAAGTAGCATTTTTTTCTCTTACTCCGGCAGATCTTGAGTTAGATCCAGATAAACAATCCAGAAAGCAAAGTCTTGTAATTAGACTTCTGGAGAAGCCAAAGAAGCTTCTTGCCACCATTCTGGTTGCAAACAATTTTATAAATATTGCGATTGTGCTAATTTTCACGGGTCTTGGAGAGACGCTATTCTCTGGACTATCGGGTATAAAAGTATGGGTACTTGACTTGAGGTTTCTAGTTGAGGTTTTAGGTATTACATTTCTAATATTAATGTTTGGAGAGATATTGCCTAAAGTTTATGCCAGCCGTAATAAGGTTAAATTTTCTAACCAGATGGCGTATCCTATGATGGTTTTAGATTTTATCATCTCGCCACTAAGTACACCAATGCGATCAATAACCTTATTGTTGCAAGATCGTTTAGGAAAACAAAAAGCCAATATAAGTATTGACCAACTAGGGCAGGCTTTAGAGCTTACCAGTGAGGAAGATACTTCACTAGAAGAGCAAAAGATACTTAAGGGTATTGTGAGTTTTGGAAACACAGACACAAAGCAGGTTATGAAACCCAGAATGGATGTGTTTGCATTAAATGGAGAGTTGTCTTATGCGACAATCATTCCGTTAATCATTGAGAATGGATATTCTAGAATTCCGGTTTATTCTGAAAACGTAGATAATATATCAGGAATATTATATGTAAAAGATTTGCTTCCGCATATTGATAAGGAGGACTTTGATTGGAAAACACTCTTGAGAGACCCTTATTTTGTCCCTGAAAATAAAAAGCTGGATGATCTTTTAAATGAATTCAAAGAAAAACGAATTCACTTAGCTATTGTTGTAGATGAATATGGCGGTACCAGTGGCTTGATATCTTTAGAAGATATTATTGAAGAGATTGTAGGTGACATTAGTGACGAATTTGATGATGAAGACATCATTTTTTCTAAGTTAGACGATAACAATTATATTTTTGAAGGTAAAACATCGCTCAAAGATTTTTATAAAGTTTTGAGAATGGACGATCCTTCGTCATTTGAAGAAAATAAAGGAGAAGCTGAAACATTAGCAGGTTTTCTTCTTGAAATTTCTAAAGGCTTTCCGCGGAAAAATGAAATACTAAATTTTGAACATTATGCGTTTACAATTGAAGTCATAGATCAAAAGCGAATCAAACAAATAAAACTTACCATTAGAGATACTGAGTAAGTTTATAAGCTAATAATTATCTTTTTTGAATTTTAAAGCCCTATCTTTTTTAATTTTATGTACTCTTCTTTTATCCTGCAAAGAAGATGTTTTGCCAAAGCCAAATGCTTTTTTGGCACTTACCTATGAGCATCCAGAATACCAACCTTATAGTTCAGACTCATGTGCGTATGTATTTATGAAAAATGCTAACGCAGTAGTAAGGTACAAAAGTGATTGCTCTGCAGTTTTGGAGTACCCTGACCTAGATGCAGCTTTATATCTTACCTATAGGCCTGTAAACAATAATATTAAACAATTGCTTACCGATGCTCAAAAGCTCACCTATGAGCACGTTATAAAAGCCGATAATATTTCTGAAGAGAAGTATTTAAATGATGAGTATAAGGTGTATGGTATGTTTTATGACGTTGCCGGTAATGCGGCTTCACAATCTCAGTTTTACGTTACAGATAGTCTTTCACATTTCATAACTGGATCTATTTATTTTAATGTTAAGCCTAACTACGATAGTATTTTGCCCGCTGCAGCATATATGAAGGATGATATTAAACATTTGATGGAGAGCTTACGCTGGAAGAAATAATTAGTCAAGTTTGAAGATTTAAAATTATTAATTCCATTTTTGCGGCCAGAAGCTACATTATGGAAAATGATAAGAAAAAGTGGATCTACCTTTTAATACTTTCACTGGTCTGGGGCAGTTCTTATATACTTATTAAAAAAGGATTATTGGGTCTTACACCGCTTCAGTTAGGAGCGCTGCGCATTACTTTTTCTACGATTTTTCTGTTTATTATAGGATTTAAATCTTTGTTTACAATCACAAAAGCACAGTGGCCGTGGATTGCTCTTAGTGCGCTATTGGGTACTTTTTTACCTGTATTTCTATTTGCATACGCAGAGACAGAAATTGATAGCAGTATAGCTTCTATTTTAAACTCACTAGTTCCTTTGTTTACTATGTTTCTGGGGTATGTGATCTTTAAAATACCGTTTACGGGAAATCAGGTATTGGGAGTTTTACTTGGTCTTGCCGGGGGAGCGATTTTAATTCTCAAAGGCGCAGCGGTTAATCCTACTCAAAATTATTTATTTGCTGGTTTTGTAGTTGTTGCTGCCTTTTGCTATGCGGGAAATGCAAACATTATAAAATCAAAATTGCAAGAGGTGTCGTCAAAGGCTATTGCAGTAGGTAATTTTAGTATAATGATAATCCCAGCATTAT
Organism: Leeuwenhoekiella aequorea; assembly: GCF_004104375.1. Classification (GTDB taxonomy): domain Bacteria; phylum Bacteroidota; class Bacteroidia; order Flavobacteriales; family Flavobacteriaceae; genus Leeuwenhoekiella; species Leeuwenhoekiella aequorea. The sequence goes on along the minus strand of NZ_QOVM01000004.1, from coordinate 206,307 downwards.
TTGTGCTCTTATATTCAGGTGTTGGAGAATTAGATTATACAGATACAGTTGTTGTAGAGTCGCTTATTTATATAGGTGTATTAGCAGTTGTAGGTACGGGTATCGCAAAAATTTTATTCAACAAACTTGTTCAAATCTCTAATCCAGTATTTTCTACTTCGGTGACGTACTTAATTCCCGTTGTAGGGATATTTTGGGGTTTGCTTGATGGAGAATTATTTACCTACATTCATTTTATGGGAGCTATGATTATACTTCTTGGAGTTTATCTTGTTAACCGTAAACAAAAAAAAGACCAACGTTTAAGTCGGTCTTTTTAAGTAAGGTTTAAATACTGAATTAAAAAATACGGTTATTTAAAATCTGCATCAGAAACACCTTCATTCACCTTAACTTCAGTAAAAGTGAATTCAATATTTTGAGGACCCATTGATTGAGACATCATAAACGGAAACTTAACGCCATTTACTTCTTTATAGTCACTAAACATCACAGCTTGTACAAAGCTTTGACCTTGCATTTCCTGTGTGGTCTCTTCTTTTAATTTTAGTCCGCTTTCTATATCAAAAAATGCATTTTTCTTATCGCTTATAGCAATCACGTAAGCATTCTTACTATCTACCTTCTCTATACCTTTTAAGGAAATTGTTTCATTAGCAAGCATATCTAATTCGGGAACGATCGCAGATTCTGCTTTTAAAGCTTCAACCTGCTCAGCGTTAGGAGTAATTGTTTGTCCTTGTGCAGTAATTATAGCTGTTTCGCCATCTAAAACTTGCTTTGACATTACATTACCCATCACAGATATTTCTTGTAAAAATTGACCATTACTAGTTTTCTTAATAGTCAATTTAAGAGGTGTGCCTTGAACGCTACCTTCACCCATCATAATTAATGATTGAAGAGCTTCCACTTTGTCTTTACCGCCTATAGCTTGTAGATAACTGTTTAAAACTGTTTCAGTAGTTACTCCTTCTGGTAAAGCAACTTCGTATGTAGGCTTTTCAACACTGTTTCCTTCTTTATCATAAAATTTAACAGGAATCATTTTTCCTTTAAAGTTTACTTTTTCCAGATTCTCGAGTATTTCGCTGCCCTTTCCTGCAATTACAATACGTGTATTATCGGTTAAAAAGTATTTTTTTGCTACCCGTTGTACATCGGCAATGGTAACAGCATTGATCTTACTTAGGTAATTCTGGTAAAAGTCTTCAGGAAGATTTTCTGTCTCGATATTAAGAGCAAAACGAGCTACTGTAGCCGGTTGTTCTAAAGATCTAACAAAACTTCCTACATATTTTGCTTTAGCATTTTTAAGATCTTTTTCAGAAATTGGAGTCTCACGTATTTTATCGATTTCTTCTAAAAATGCAACTACCGAGCTATCTGTAACCATATTTCTTACGCTTGCTGAAGCGTTAAAAGATGTCATTCCATATTTGTCGTTCCCTATGCTTGAGTATGCACCATAAGTATAGCCCTTATCTTCACGAAGATTTAAAAATAAACGGCCTTCACCGCCACCTCCTAAGATTTGATTAGCCATTAGTACAGGAAAATAATCAGGATCACTCATTTTTAAGGAAACCAAATTTTCAACAATCACTTCAGACTGAACCGCATTTGGCATATCTATAAAGTCGATTTCTGTAGCAGCAACATTTTCTGGAGATTTAAAAGTTGAAGGAAGAGCGGTGCCTTTTTTCCACCCACTAAAATGCTTAGTTACTAATTTTTTGATGTTTTTAAAATCTACATCACCTACAACTACCAGGTAGGCGTTATTAGGAATAAAAGCTTTAGTGTAAAATGCTTTAGCATCAGCAAGTGTAATATTTTCTAAACCTGCAGGTGTTTCAAATTCACCTTTAGGGTGATTCTTTCCATAAAGAAGGGCGCGACTTGCTGTATTCGCAGCAGCAGAAACGCTCTTTTCATTAGTTTTTAAATTATCTATAAGAAGCGCTTTCTCTTTACTGAATTCTTCTTCGGTAAAATTAGGATTGATTGCTGCATCTGCAAGTAGTTCTAAAATACGATCTGAATATTGAGTAAGACCACTTGCTGAAGCGTATTGTGAGCCAAAATTAATACGAGCCCCCATAAAATCAACTTCCTCATTATAATCATCTTTAGAAATAGATTTAGAACCTTTTCCTAATAAAGCACCAGATAAAGCTGCTGCTCCTGTCTTTTCTCCTTCTTGAATAGGAGGATTATCTAACGTAAGTGTGTAGGCAACGCGAGGTAGTTTATGATTTTCTACAACGATTACTTTTAAGCCATTCTTTAATTCAAAGCTTTGTGGCTTGCTGAGGTTAATTTCTGGAGCAGGACCTGCCTTTGGCATTGTGCTTCTGTCTACTTGTGCGTTTGCAGCAAAGCTACCGGCTATTACAAGTAAACTAAATATAATTTTTTTCATCAGAATTTAATTTTGTTTGATGTTACTGTATAAAGTGTAATAACACAGTTTATTTATCCTCTTTTTTAGGTAAGTATTCTACTTCAACACGTTGATTAGGTTTTAAATACTTATTCGCTACTTCTTTAATTTCTTCACGTGTAATAGAACGATAGATATCAATTTCTGTATTTATAAGATTTGTATCATCGTAAAGCATATAATTTGTGGCTAACGTGCTAGCAATACCTTCAACGCTTGCGTTTGAATTAACAAAATTGCTTTCAGCTTTGTTCTGAAGTTTTTGAAAATCACTTTCTGAAATTAAATTATCTCGTAAAGCAGCTATTTCTGTTTCCATCCCTTCTAATAATCCTTCAAGAGTATTTTCGCCTAACGGTAAGCCATATATAATATACATTCCATAGTCTTCTTGCTCAAGATTTATAGCTCCTATTTGAAGTGCTTGTTTCTGCTCATCTACCATTTTTTTATAAAGCTTAGAGCTTTTACCGTCACTTAAATACGAAGAGATCATATTTAAAACATACGTATCTCGATCTCCATAACCAGGCGTGCGATATGCGGTAAGAATTGCAGGAACCTGAATATTTGAATCGTAGAATTGTGTTCTTTTTGCTTCAGTAATAGGAGCTTCGGTAGGATAGGTGCGCTCTAATTTTGGTCCGCTTGGGATAGGGCCAAAATAGTCTTCAATCATCTTTTTAGTTTCAGCAATATCAATATCTCCTGCAACTACTAATGCGGCATTACTCGGTTTATAATATTTGTCAAAATAGGCTTTAAAATCTTCAAGTGAGGCAGCATCTAGATCTTCCATGTAACCTACGTTAGGATCTTTATAAGGGTGGTTCTGAAACAATTGTTCGCTAATTGCAAATAAAAACTGACCATAAGGGGAGTTGTCATATCGCAAACGGCGCTCTTCTTTCACTACTTCATTTTGAGTGTCTACACCGCCTTGCTTAATTATAGGGTGCAGCATACGCTCAGACTCCATCCATAAACCTAACTCAAGGTTGTTTGAAGGAAAAACTTCGTAATAATAGGTGCGATCCTGAGAGGTGTTTGCATTATTTGTGCCTCCGTTAGAGCTTACCATTTCAAACCATTTTCCGTTCTCGATGTTTTCGGTACCTTCAAAAAGAAGGTGCTCAAAGAAATGTGCGAAGCCAGTTTGACCGTCTTCACGATCTTTACCTCCTACGTGATACATAACTGCAGTAGTAACCACAGGAGCATTGTTGTCCTGATGTAAAATTACGTGTAGACCATTGTCTAAGTCATACTCTTCAAATTCTACCTCTTGAGCATTGCTAGTTATGCTCAAAAGAAGAATTGAAGCCATTGAAAAAAGAGTCTTTTTCATGCTTATTTTTTTGAATTTAGTTATGCAGATTTGTAGGTCTAATTAGATAAACGTTACATATTCTGCATAAAATTTAATAGATCTATATAAAGTGGTTGTAATTTATTACTTAAAGGAAGTTTTAGGCTTATAATCCTTAATTTTTAACATGGTGTTAATGACATTAAATTTAAAAAGTAAGACCTTTATAGAAATCAAAAGTTCAATTATGCTTAAAGTTGCTCTTCCTATACGTTTTGGTGTTGCGATCACCGGGGGTTTAATTGCCTACTTTCTTGTATTGGCATTATTTAAAATTCATACAAATCCTATTTTCAGTTTATTCAATGGTATTATAACCGGTTTTGGGATTTATGAAGCTATTAAATATTATAAACTGAGCAAAGGTAAAGACTTTGAATACAGCGACGGATTTTCTGTAGGTGTAGTAACAGGGTTTGTTTCGACTATCTTATTCACAGCATTTTTTGCATTGTACGCGGGTAATTTAAATCCCGATTATCTAGAAACGTTATTAGATAGATGGGAAACAACCTATGATACAAGTCTAGGTAGTGTTGTAATAGTTGTTGCATTAATGGGGTTTGCTACAAGTGTGGTTCTTACATTGTCTTTTATGCAATTATTTAAACAAAGCTGGAATACTAAAAAGAAAGCTGAATAATCTTATTTTAAATTTTACTCATCGGTTTGTATTGTAAGTAAATAGCTGTATATTTGCGCCCTCTTAAATCTAAAGGTTTAAGATTTTAAAAACTATTTAATCATTACGCTATGTACGCAATTGTAGAGATAGCAGGGCAGCAATTTAAAGTTGCAAAAGACCAAAAGGTATTTGTAAACCGTTTGTCAGGAGAAGAAGGAGACGATGTTTCTTTCGATAAAGTTCTTATGACAGGAGATGGTGACAACATTACTTTAGGCGCCCCGGCTATAGAAGGTGCTCTAGTAGGAGCAACAATCACACGTCACTTAAAAGGAGACAAAGTAATCGTTTTCAAAAAGAAAAGACGTAAAGGTTACAGAAAGAAAAACGGTCACCGTCAATCTTTAACTGAAATCTTAATTGGTGATATTTCATTAAAAGGAGGAAAAAAAGCAGCTCCTAAAGCTGAGGCTAAACAAGAATCTTCTGATGATTTAAGTAACAATACTGTTGCTGAATTAAGAGAGATGGCCAAAGAACAAGGACTTGAGGGATATTCTTCAATGAAGAAGGCTGAATTAATTGAAGCTTTAAGTAAATAAATATTAATCTACTAAAACTTAAAATAAGATGGCTCACAAAAAAGGGGTAGGTAGTTCGAAAAACGGTAGAGAATCAGAATCAAAACGTTTAGGTGTTAAGATTTTTGGTGGTCAGGCAGCTATAGCTGGTAACATTATCGTTAGACAACGTGGTAACACGCACCATCCAGGTGAAAATGTATACGGTGGTAAAGACCATACACTTCACGCTAGAGTAGACGGTGTTGTTAAGTTTACTAAAAAGAAAGACAATAAATCTTACGTTTCTATAGTTCCAGCTGCAGAAGCATAAGTAAAAGTTTATATTTTTTAAAAAAAGTCTCTATCAAATGATAGAGACTTTTTTTTGCTCAAAATTTAAAGTTAAGCTAATGTCAATTTAATATGGTAACGCTACTTTAGGCAGTTATAACTTTACTTTTGAGAAATCACTTCCTCATTATTATTCTAATTAGTTGTGCGTCATCTGTGTATTCACAAAATGAAGCCGCTCGAGACAGCTATCGGAGATTTTCAGATTCATTATTCTACCAGTATAAAACAGAATTAGACAGTTCATTAAAATCCAATGATCGGGAACTCATTGTTGAGGCCTATGTAAACCTGGCGTCCTTTTATAAAAAGTCTCAAATTTATACCGAAGCTGTTGCTAACTACACTCAGGCATTAAAGCAAAACAACAATGAAAATAATGTTGTTTTAGTACAAATTAAAAATAGTCTGGGAGAGGTTTATATCGAGTTAGGTAATTATGCAAAAGCAATAGAATACTTATCTACTGCGCTACATATTTCTACCCGCGAGAAATTACTAAATGAGAAAGCTAAAAGCTTACGTTTAATAGGTTCTTGTAAAGAAAAAATGGGAAACCTTAATGATGCTCTTAATTTTCAGCAACAGAGTTTTGCGATTTATGGCAAGCAAAATGATTTACTAGGTCAAGCGATAGTAAATGAGAATATAGGTAGTATTTATGAGGATCTTGAGTTGTATGATAAGGCGTATGTGCATTTTGAAAAAGCATATCAGTATTTTAAAAGTTCGAATAATGAAGCTCAAATAAATGCTTTGAATAATCTGGCAGATATCTCCCGAAAGACAAAGAGATATGATGCATCTATAGCAACTACACTAGAAGTATTAGACCTTGCGTTGAAGTATAACAATGCCCATCAGATAGAGAGTGCTTATAAAGATCTGTCAAAAGCATATGCTTTCAAGAATGACTTTGAGAAAGCTCATACTTATTTATTAAAATATCAAAATCTGGTTGAAAAGCAGTTTTACTCTCAAAATTTTAATCAGCTTAATGCATTGCAAACCATATTCGATACACGGGAAAAACAATCACAAATCGATTTATTAGAACAGCAAAATAAAGCAAGTAGAGCTAGATTAATGGCTATTATTATTTTAGCAATAACCGTATTGGGTGCAGGCTTAGTCTCTTTTATCTATTTAAAGCGTAAACGTCAAATTATAAATAAACTACAAGCTTATAAGCAACGTGTTCTGGAAGCCGAACTAGAAAATAAAGCTGTTAAAGAGCAAAACCTTAAGAACGAAATTCAGCTTAAAACAGCTACGTTATCAAAATATAGTCTTAGTATCTCTCAGAAAAATAAACTTATTGAAGAGGTGTCTGGAAGCCTGCAAAAAATGAGCACGCGCAAACGAATGGATTTACCCATAAAAATAAATGAATTAGCACTGCAATTAAATCAACATTTAGAGCAGGATAACGAATGGGAGCAGTTTATGGATCTGTTTGAAGACATTCATCCCCATTTTTCTAAAAAATTAAGTGACATTGCCTTGCAAAAACTTACAGCTACAGAGCTACGTCTATGTTTATTATTGCGTCTTGATTTGTCATCAAAAGAAATAAGTTCGGTTTTGCGTATTACTCCAGATAGCGTTCGTGTTGCTCGATACAGACTGCGGAAGAAATTACCTATAGAAACGCAGGAAGAATTGGTCAATTTTATGCTAAAGTTATAAGGTGGGTTTAAATTTTCCCTAATTGTTAGGTGCGTGTAAACTTTAGGTGAATGTTGCCTTGATGTAGCTTCTAAAAAAGCTATTCTTTACAATTTGTTGCCGTTAAGTTTAGCAGGTGTTTAAAGGGCTCAGGTAAATTTGAGAAATACTAAACATCAAAATATATGAGAATTTTTACCAGCTTAAAGTTGCTTGTTGTAACGCTGTTTTTTGCTTCGGGTTTTGCTGATTTGTACGCTCAAAATAGCATTGTTCAGGGAGTAATTGTAGATGATTACGGCATTAATATTCCCGGTGCCGCCGTGATGATAGAATCACTTAATAAAGGAGTTGTTTCTAATCAAGATGGAAAATTTACATTCTTAAATGTACCTCAAGGAAATCATCAAATCGTAGTAAAATACTTGGGCTTTAAAGATACATTTACACCTATTGACGTTACTGCTGGGGAGACCCTTCCCGTATCTATACTTTTAACTTCTGAAGAAACACGTCTTGATGATGTGCAAATTACTGGCTTTAGTGGCGGTGGACAGGCACGGGCACTCAATACACAGAAGAATAATCTCAATATAACCAATGTTGTCTCTACAGATCAGATCGGTAAATTTCCCGATGCTAATATTGGGGATGCTACAAAACGTATCCCGGGTATTACGATGCAAATGGATCAAGGAGAAGCACGAAACATCATCGTAAGAGGTCTCGCTCCTCAGCTTAACTCGGTTACCTTGAATGGAAGCCGTATTCCTTCGGCTGAAGGAGACAACAGAAATGTACAGATGGATTTGATTCCGTCAGATATGATTCAAACTATCGAGGTTAATAAAGCTGTGACTCCAGATATGGATGCAGATGCACTAGGCGGTTCTGTTAATCTAGTTACACGCTCTACGCCTCAAGGTTTCCGACTTTCTGCTACGGGAGGTAGTGGAGTAAATTTTATTAATGATAAACGAATTTTAAGTGGATCTTTTTTAATTGGAGATCGCTCAAAAGATAAAAAGTTTGGCTGGTTAGTTTCAGCATCAATTAATGATAATGATTTTGGGAGTGATAATGTCGAGGCAGAATGGTCTAATACATTTGCCTATACCGATGCGGCAGGTGAGGAGACAGAGTTAGATGTTAATCCATACACATCGGTTTTTGAAACGCGTAAATATCTTGTACAGCGGGTACGACGTAGTTTTTCTGCAAATATGGATTACAATTTTGACGAGAATAATGAAATTTATCTAAAGACCATGTATAACTGGAGAGATGATCGTGAGAATCGCTTTGCCTATTCTTCTGAAATTTTGGATGCTGAAGATATTGAAGTAGGAGACTTCGAACTTACAAATAATACTCCTTCTCAATTTCCGGTTGAGGCTAAGAGAGAAACTAAAGGAGGTATACCCGGCGGACGTACACAAAACAGACGTTTAGAAGATCAGCGAATGCAAAATTACAGCTTAGGAGGAAACCATATTTTTGGTAATTTAAAATTTACCTGGATGGGTTCTTTCGCTAAAGCTTCTGAAGAACGACCTAACGAACGTTATCTGGTTTATGCATCTGAATATACAGTAAATAACACAGTAACTAATAACAGAAAACCACTGCATACTTCTGTAACTGCTGAAGATTTTACAGATTTTGAACTTGACGAACTTACAGAGGAATATCAATTTACTGAAGAGAAAGATGTAAATTTCTTTGCCAATTTTGAACTTCCTGCGAACTTTTTTAATACGGAGAACGGGACACTCAAGTTTGGTGTGCGTGGTCGTTTTAAAAATAAAAACAGAGAAAATAATTTCTTTGAATATTCCCCTCTTACTGGCAATCTGGATAATCTGTCACTAGTAAATCAGCGCGTATATACAGGTTCAGATTTTCTTGCAGGCTCTCAATATTCTCCAGGAGTATTTGCTTCAGCTACATTTTTAGGAAACTTAGATCTTAATAATATGGCAGATTTTGAGGGAGAAGCTGTTCCTGATGAATATCTGGGAGATAACTTTGACGTTACCGAGAATGTTTTTGCAGGTTATGTGATGACCAATCAAAAGATAACCGATAAACTTGATGTACTTGTAGGGCTTAGAGTAGAGAATACACGTATTGAGAGTACTGGAAACAGTTTTAATGTAGATGAGCCAGAAGATGTAACACAGGTTAACGATGAAAGCTCCTATACTAATATACTGCCTGGGGTACATTTCAAATACAATTCTTCAGAAACCACCGTATTACGTTTTGCGTGGACAAATACTATTGCAAGACCTAACTATATAGACCTTGTGCCCTACAGACAGCGCGAAGATGATGAGATATCTATAGGTAATCCGCAGTTGAATCCTACAACGTCAATGAATTTTGATTTTATGGCAGAGCGATATTTTGAATCTGTAGGGATTCTTTCCGGAGGTGTGTTCTATAAAAATTTAAACGATTTTATTTACACACAGAAAACAGATCAAGAGGATGGTATTGAGTTGTATCAGCCTTTAAATGGAGATAAAGCAACAATCTTTGGAGCAGAAGTTGCATTTCAAAGGCAACTTGACTTCCTTCCGGGATTCCTGAAAAATTTCGGAATTTATGCAAACTATACATATCTAAATTCTGAAGCTAAAGGAATTGCAAATGCGGATGGAGATATGAGAGGTGATCTTGATTTACCGGGTTCTTCGCCTAATATGTTTAATGCTTCCTTATCATACGGTGATAAGTGGTTTAATGCCCGCCTTTCTAGTAATTATGCAGACGCGTATATAGATGAGCTTGGCGGCGATGCATTTGAAGACCGTTTCTATGATGAGCAGTTTTTCTTAGACTTTAACGCTACTGTATTTCTGTCAAAAAACCTACAGGTATATGCCAATTTAAATAATATTACAAATCAGCCATTACGTTATTATCAAGGGGTTAAAGATCGAACGATGCAAATGGAATATTACAGCACCCGTTTAACATTTGGAGTAAAATATGACTTATTTTAAGATGATAGCATTTAAATATATACTTGCTTTAGGTGGTTTTTCACTTTTAGCAGCCTGCGGAAGTAGTAAATCTCAATTACCGGAAATAAAGCCAGATATTATTACTGAACATGTAAAATACGATACAGATGATCCGGCAATTTGGGTTAATCCTCAAGATCCTTCACAAAGTATAATTTTTGGTACAGATAAAGAAAGTGATGGTGCTATTTATGCATTTGATCTGAATGGTAAAATTATTGAGTCAAAGACAATAAGAGGAATTGAACGCCCTAATAATGTAGATCTTCGATATGGTTTTAAATTGAATGATTCTGTAACCACAGATATTATTGCTTTTACTGAACGAGAACGAAAAATGTTACGTATTTATTCGGTGCCGGCGATGCAACCTTTAGATGGTGGCGGATTTCCTGTATTTGAGGATGAGACTAATGAGAATTTTCAGAGTCCTATGGGTGTTAGTCTTTACAAATCTGCTATAGATAGTTCGCTTTACGCAATTGTGGGTCGTAAAGCTGGTCCTGCAGACAAGTACCTATATCAATATAAAATTAAGCCTAAGTCTTTAGATTTGGTTGAATTTGAATTGGTACGGAAATTTGGTCAGTTTAGTGGTAAGAAAGAAATAGAAGCGATCGCAGTTGATGATGCTTTAGGATTTATATATTATTCTGATGAAGGAGATGGTGTAAAAAAATACTTTGCCGAACCTCAAAAAGGAAACGATCAATTAAGTTCTTTTGGATTTGAAGATTTTCAAGATGACATTGAGGGTATTGCAATTGCCGCATATGAAGATGGTTCTGGGATAATTATTGTTTCTGATCAACAACGTGGACAGTTTAATATATATGATCGTAAGACAAATGCCTTCATAAAAGCCTTAAATCTTACTACAACAGAAACAGACGGTTGTGACGTGGTAACTCAACCTTTAAACTCAACCTTTAAAAATGGTCTTTTTGTTGCGATGAATGATGATGGAACATTTTATTTCTATGATTTAGCAAAACTGAACTAGTAGAATCTAATTAAATTAAAAACCCCTCTTAATTAATTAAGAGGGGTTTTTTTAATGTTATTTATTTTGGTTAGAGTCCGGGATAGGTACCGGTAATGATTTCAACACCGTCGATAATCCAACCTACAATAAAGAATCCTGCAGTTAAAATAAAGACAATGTTCCATAAAATAGGGCTGCCCAAATACCATCTGTGAGCCGCAAAAGCACCTAAAAATAACCATAATAATATGGCTACAGTCTGACGATCTGCTGCAACAGCAGCAGGTGACACAAATTCACTTGTAGCTTCTTCGGCAGCGTTAAGTTCGGTTGTAACTTTTGCTTTACGCTCTACAGGGAAGCCTGCAAAAGTTGTTGTTGATATCATTAGCAGAAGTGCCAGTGAAAGAATAATTTTGAAATTCATAGAGTTTAGTGATTAAATTAGACTTTTAAAAATTACGCCATTTTGAGAAGAAAATCCTACACCGGTATATTGTTTTTGATTTGTTTAACTTTTTGCAATTCGTCTATAGCACAAGAATTTGAGTTTTTTGGCGTAATTAAATTAAACGACACTTCACTTATAAGTTATAAATTATTATTTGATCGCGTAAATGACTCTATACAAGGGTATTCCTTAACAGATTTTTCTGGAAAGCACGAGACGAAGTCAAATATCAAAGGTTATTATAATGCGGATAAAAACCTGTTAAGCTTTAAGGAATATGATATTGTTTATACAAAATCACCGGTGGTTCAGGAGGACTTTTGCTTTGTAAACTTTAATGGGAATGTTCGTGATCTCAATAAAGTTAAAGCTTTTAGTGGAGATTTTAAAGGACTTTACACTAATGGTGAGCGTTGCCTAGACGGTAAGATAGTTGTTAATTCTGGACAAGAAGTTCGTAAGCGTGTAGAGAAAATAGATAAGGTAATACAACGTTCCAGGAAATTCTCTGATTCTGTTAAACAGAATATTAAGGTAGCGCGGGTTTTAGATACGCTCACGCGAAATATCATTGCAAAAAATGAAAACTTAAATATTTTCACACGAGATCAAAAGATAAAGCTTTCGGTTTATGATGCCGGTAAAGAAGATGGAGATATTATTAACCTATTTGTAAACGGAAAACCCGTCCTACAGAATTATACTGTTACGCACACAAAGAAGCATTTAGAATTTAAGTTAGAATCTCCTTCGACACTCATAAAAATAGAAGCTGTAAGTGAAGGTACATCATCTCCTAACACGGTGCGTCTAGAGGTAGAGGATAACCGCAATTTTGTACGAACAATTACAAATCTTAAGGCTGGGGAAACCGCAGCAATGACTATTATAAAAAAATAAGACCTCTAATACAGATTTCTGTAAGTATTGTATTATTAACAAATATAGATTTACCATTCATTAACAAATCTATATTATGAAGAAAATTACGTTAACAAGTTTAATAGCTTTAATGTTATTAACAAGTTGTGCAAGCATTTTAACAGGTTCAAAAAGAAAAGTTTTATTTGAGTCAAATCCTAATGGCGCTAAAGTGTATGTCAATGGTTTTGAAAAAGGAGTGACCCCAGTTCAGATTAAAGTGAAAGCTGAAGATCGAATTGATTTTAGATTAGAGAATTATAAAGAGCGAGTAGTTGTTATGGATAGCGATTTTAATCTCGTATCAATTTTAAATGGTATATCAATTATAGGCTGGGGAATAGATGCTCTGACTGGTTCATTGAAAAGGGTAGACACAAAATATGTAAAGGTAGACTTGGAAAGTGTAGCCACAGCTTCCAATTATCTTGAAAAAGGAAGAATTCAAAGTGTTAATATTAATACAGATGAGAAAATAGTAGAAACTGTAATCGTATTAAATTAGCATAATAAAAAAAACCTCCGAAAATTATTTTCGGAGGTTTGCTTTTAATGTCTAAACAAAGACTAGTATCTATAATATTCCGGTTTAAAAGGACCTTCAACAGTTACACCTATGTATTCTGCTTGTTCTGTACTTAATTCAGTAAGCTCCACACCTATTTTTGCTAAGTGTAATGCAGCAACTTTTTCGTCTAAATGCTTTGGAAGCATATAAACTTCATTCTCATAGCTCGCTGAATTTTTCCAAAGCTCAATTTGCGCTAATGTCTGGTTTGTAAATGAGTTACTCATTACAAAACTTGGGTGACCAGTAGCACAACCTAAGTTTACAAGACGACCTTCAGCCAGTAAAATAATATCTTTTCCGTCTATAGTGTACTTATCAACCTGAGGTTTGATTTCATCTTTAGTAGAACCATAATTTTCGTTCAACCAGGCAACTTGTATTTCATTATCAAAATGGCCAATATTACAAACTATAGTTTTGTCTTTCATCGCCATAAAGTGCTCTGCACGTACGATGTCTTTGTTTCCGGTAGTAGTAATTACAATGTCTGCAGTGCCTACAACGGTTTCTAATTTTTTAACTTCAAAACCATCCATTGCAGCTTGTAGCGCACAAATAGGATCAATTTCAGTAACAGTTACAATAGAGCCGGCTCCTTTAAATGAGGCAGCAGTTCCTTTACCTACATCGCCATAACCGCAAACAACAACACGTTTACCCGCAAGCATAATATCTGTAGCGCGACGTACAGCATCTACAGCACTTTCGCGACAACCATATTTATTGTCAAATTTAGATTTTGTAACGCTGTCATTAATATTTATAGCGGGCATTGGTAAAGTACCTTTTTTCACACGCTCGTATAAGCGGTGAACACCCGTAGTAGTCTCTTCAGAAATACCTTTAATGGCAGCACCTAATTCTGGATATTTATCTAATACCATATTAGTCAAATCTCCACCATCATCAAGAATCATATTTAAAGGTTCGCGCTCCTCTCCAAAAAACAAAGTTTGCTCGATACACCAGTTAAATTCCTCTTCACTTAAGCCTTTCCAAGCGTAAACAGGAATACCCGCTGCTGCGATTGCTGCTGCTGCATGATCCTGTGTAGAAAATATATTACAAGAACTCCAGGTTACATCTGCACCTAAAGCTACAAGTGTTTCAATTAATACTGCGGTTTGAATTGTCATATGCAGACATCCTGCTATACGAGCCCCTTTAAGAGGTTGCTCGGCACCATATTCTTCTCTCAAAGCCATAAGTCCAGGCATCTCTGCTTCTGCTAATTCAATTTCTTTTCTACCCCAAGCAGCTAAAGAAATATCTTTAACTTTATAAGGTACATATTGTACTGTTTTCGTTGACATAGTCTTATATTTACAATTCTTATTTTTTGCAAAAATACGTAATAATCACTACTTAACGTGCCACTTTTCAAAACAATAACACCTAGTTCTACCACTCAAGTTTATATCTGGAAAGTGGAAGAATCTCTTGAAGTATTGTCTCAGAATGTAAATCTTACACTGCATTGCCAAGCGCGTTTTGATAGTATGAAGTCTGAGTTACACCGTAAAGGTTTTTTAAGTATTAGGCATCTCCTCCACGTGGCAGGGTATACAGATAAAGATTTATTTTATACGAGTAATGGCAAGCCACACCTCAACGATGGTAAGCATATTTCTATCACCCATTCTTATAACTTCACAGCAATAATTGTAAGTGATACTTCTGAAGTAGGGATTGATATAGAAATGCAACGCGATAAGATTTTACGTATTGCTTCGCGTTTTACTCCATTAAAAGAGTACAGGACTCTTGCAAATGATGAGGCGTTAATACGAAAGCTCACTATAGTCTGGGGTGCTAAAGAATCTCTCTATAAAATTTATGGCGTTAAGGGTCTTAGCTTTTTACAACATATAAACGTAGCCGATTTTGATTTTGATGCCGAGAAAACGACTGCTGTAATTAATTACCACGGAAGTCATTCTGATTACCAAATCGATTTCTTAGAGTTTGAAGGGTTTACCTGTGTATATGCACGTGCCATATGACAAATGATTTATTGCAAAATAAAAAAGGGGTATTGTCTACTATAAAAAATGCTATTACACGTGATCAACACCTTTTTGCTATCCTCTTTGATCCTGAAAATTTCACTTCTGAAAGTTTAACAAATAAACTTCGAAAATTACCACACCATACTACTCATATATTTGTAGGTGGAAGCACTGCAACGCAGGCACAAACCCAAAAAGCTGTGCGTATTATTAAAGAACACACTCAACTTCCGGTAATTTTATTTCCTGGTGATTACAGGCATATTACTACCGAAGCAGATGCCATTCTTTTTCTAAGTTTATTATCTGGGGACAATGCCGAATATTTAATTCATCAGCAGGTCAAATCTGTGGCGATCCTTAAAAACACAGATTTAGAAATTTTACCTACCGGATATTTATTAATTGATGGTGGTGTAGAAACAGCGGTGCAGCGTGTGAGTAAAACACAACCTTTATCACAAAATAATATAGATTTAATTGTAAACACAGCATTAGCTGGTGAATACTTAGGAAAGCAACTCATTTATCTGGAGGCCGGTAGCGGTGCAAAATTTCCAGTTTCTCCAGAAATCATTAACGCGGTTAAAAAAGCAATTAGTATTCCGCTAATTGTAGGTGGTGGTATAAGGACTGCAAATCAACTTAATGATGCGTATACTGCCGGAGCTAATCTGGTGGTGGTAGGTAATGCTTTTGAAAAAGGTATTTATTAGTACCTTCTGCAAATAAACTTCAACTACAAAACTATAGGACTATGAATATTTCTGTCGAACTTACACTCACTCCTTTACAAGATAATTATGAGCCGGCTATTATAGATTTCATCAAATGTTTACGAGCAAGCGGACTAACAGTTTTAGAAAATCCATTAAGTACTCAGATATATGGTGATTATGATGAGGTAATGGAGTTGTTAAAGAAAGAAATGAAAACTGCTTTAGAGGCTGTAGAACGCGGCTTGTTATATATAAAAATTGTGAAATCTGACCGAAGTGATTATGAACCTCATTTTTGATTTCTTTTTTGGTCAGTATGCAGATTATGATTCCCTATCTATTGTCTTAGAGATAATAGCGGTGATCTTCGGATTATTATCAGTATGGTTTTCTAAGCAAAATAATGTTTTGGTGTATCCAACAGGTATGATTAGCACTGCACTGTTTGTATATTTACTTGCTAAATGGGGGCTACTGGGAGATTTAATGATTAATGCCTACTATTTTTCGATGAGTGTTTATGGGTGGTATATCTGGACGCGTAAAGTAGATGATAAACATGTAACTCCTATTTCAAAAACTACTCGAAAAGAACATATATGGTCTGCTGTTTTATTTGTTCTTACACTACTATTTGTATTTGTCGTTTACACAGTTTTTGACAAGTGGAATAACTGGACGGCGTATGTCGATACTTTTACTACTGCAATTTTCTTTGTGGGAATGTGGCTTATGGCAAAACGTAAGATTGAGAACTGGACCTATTGGATTATTGGAGATATAATTTCTGTGCCCTTATATTTTCACAAAGGCTTCACATTTACCAGTTTTCAATATATTATTTTTACTGCACTAGCTATTTATGGTTTTATTGCGTGGAAAAAATACCTGAACAACAGCCCTGTGACTGTATAAAAATTGTGCTTTTTGGTCCTGAAAGTAGTGGTAAAACTACCATGTCCAAAAAACTATCAGAATACTACAAAGGAGCATTTGTGCCAGAATTTGCACGCGATTATCTTCAGCAAAAATGGGAGAATAAGAAGCAAATATGCACTCCTGAAGATATCTTACCTATAGCGCAAGGACAAATTGAACTTGAAAATAATGCCGTTAATTCTGGGAACAAAATGATTTTTTGTGATACAGACCTTTTGGAAACAAAAGTATATAGCGAAGCTTATTTTGAAGGATGGTGTGACCTCAGTGTAACTAAAGCTGCATTGGGTAACTCATACGATCTTTACTTTTTAACGTATATTGATATACCTTGGGAAGCAGATGATTTAAGGGATCGGCCAGATCAGCGTCAGGAAATGTTTGATCTCTTTGAGCAGGCATTAATAGAAAATGACCGGCGGTACGTCCTTTTAAAAGGAAATATAGAACAGCGATTAAATACGGCTATTAATCAAATTAACAACTTACTACTTTGAACTTTACAGACCAAGAAATTAGCGAAATTAGAGAGCACGGTTTAACTGAAAAACAAGTAGCATCTCAAATAAAACTTTTTGAAAATGGTGTTCCTAACGTTAAGCTTATCGCAGCTGCAACTATTTCAAAAGGAATATTTAAATTATCAGAACAGGAAGAACTGAATTATCGAGAGATTTATGAGCATAAGAAGAAGAACTTAGAGATCCTCAAATTTACTCCCGCTTCTGGTGCTGCAAGTAGAATGTTTAAAAGCGTTTTTAAGTTTCTCAATGATTATGATGCTGAAAAGGAAACGGTAAATGACTATTTAGAGCGAGCTGGTAGCAATGCGATGAAGCTGTTTTTTGCTAATTATGAGAAGTTTCCATTTTACGATCAGATTATTGATCAGCTTGATGAAGAGGAATTGGCAACTGAAAGCTTAAAAAAATATGCTTTTATAAAAAAAATGATGAATGAAGATGGTGAAAACTTTGGCAACTTGCCAAAAGGATTAATACCATTTCATTATTATGGTTCTTATAGTGCAACTGCTTTTGAAGAGCATTTATATGAGGCTGCAGCTTATGCAGAAAGAGACGATCACGCTAAATTACATTTTACAGTTTCTCCAGAACATAAAGAGGCATTTGAGAATGAATTCAGTGATATTGAGTCTTCAGTAAGTACGTCAACAAATACAAATTTTGAGGTTTCTTATTCTTTTCAAAAACCAGAAACCGATACGATTGCTGTTACCCCAGATAATAAAATGTATCGTAAAGAAGATGGTTCTTTACTTTTTAGACCAGGTGGTCACGGTGCGCTTATCGAAAACTTAAATGATGTAGATGCAGATGTGATTTTTATAAAAAATATCGATAATGTTTTAATAAATAGCAAAATTCAGGATTTAGCTAAAAGTAAACGTATGCTTGCGGGTGTTCTACTTGCAAAGCAAGAACAGGTTTTTGAATACGCAAGATTACTAGATGAAGATTCTATTACAGGCTCTGAGTTAAAAGAACTTTTGAAATTTTTAGAGAATGAATTTAGTACGCGTATAAGCAATGAATTTGATTCTTTTTCAAAAGAAGAGAAGAAATCTTATTTGATGAATATTCTTGACAGGCCACTTCGCGTTTGTGGTATGGTTAAAAATGAAGGTGAGCCAGGTGGCGGTCCTTTTTGGGTTGCCGATAAAGAGGGAGAAGTTGCTCTACAAATTATAGAAAGCGCTCAAGTAAATACAAAAGACCCTAAGCAGGAAGAAATATTTAAAAATTCGACACACTTTAATCCGGTAGATATCGTAGCAGGGGTACGTAATTATAAAGGAGAAAAATACAATCTACTAGATTTTGTGAACCCTGATCTGGCTTTTATTGCTAATAAGACCGATGGTGGTAATGAAATAAAGGCACTTGAACTTCCAGGATTGTGGAACGGAGCTATGGCCTTGTGGAATACATTATTTGTTGAGGTACCTCTTGAAACATTTAATCCGGTTAAAACAGTCAACGATCTTTTAAAACCATCGCATCAGGCGTAATGAACAAAGATCTACTCTATACTGAATGTAATTTTAAAGCAGTACGCAGTAGTGGTCCGGGTGGGCAACATGTAAATAAAACTTCTACAAAGGTTGTTCTAAGTTGGAGTTTAGAATTAACAACTGCTTTTGACGAGTTTCAGAAAGTACGATTGGAGAAATACTTAGCTACAAAACTTACTAAAGATAGGATGATTGTTTTATCCTATGATCAAAGTCGTAGCCAGCATAAGAATAAAGAGACGGTTTTTACTAACTTTATCAAACTGCTTGAAAAGGGACTTCGAGTTCCAAAGCATAGAAAAAAGACCAAGCCCACATTTACTTCTAAACGAAAAAGGCTTGATAGTAAAAAAAGAACTTCAGAAAAGAAAAACAACAGAAGGCCTCCTAAATTATAAAGTCTTTGAAGTTACAAAACGTAAAGTGTGGAGAAATTCCACACTTTTTTTGTGGAATAAACTCAGATTCCACAAATTCTACACATTAGTAAAACCCCACTAATTTTCATAAATCACTGTATTACAGATTTGTATAGCTATTAAGTTAGGAGTACTGTGTAATGGTACGGTTTTGCTATATACTATTATGAGTTTGATTGTAATTAGGCTCACAATTGAAATAAACTACAAACACTGAATAATGAAGAATCTAATAATGACAGTAGCAGCCGCAGCAACTTTGCTTTTTTCTACGCAATGTGCAACAGCTCAAGAAACTGAAAATACAGATGTAGCCGTGAACAGTACGGAGGTTCAGGCGCCAATACAAGATGGCTTTGAAAAAGTTGAAACTTCAGCATTACCAAAAATTATTACTGATGCCGTATTAGTAGATAAAGCTGGTGCGAAAGTAAGGGAAGCTTATATAAATGAAAATTTAAAAGTATACAAACTGGAACTTCAAATAGAAGGTCAGGACCCTCAAACAGCTTTCATTAATGAAGTTGGAAGATGGGTTGAGATTAAATAAGAATTCAAATTAACTATCAATATAAACCAAAGTACAAACGTACTTATATAATTCAAAAATTATGAAAAAGTTAGTAATGACAGTAGCAGCCGCAACAACAATGTTATTTGCCGCTCAAAATATGACAGCTCAAGAAACTACACAAGATGTAGCAATGAATGAGACAGAAGTACAAGCACCAGTACAAGATGGCTTTGAAAAAATAGAAGCATCTGCGTTACCAGAAGTAGTTACCAATGCAATCGAAGCTGACAAAGCAGGATCTACAGTAACTGAAGCATATGTAAATGAAGAATTAGGAGTTTACAAATTAATGCTACAAGCAGAAGGATCAGAAGTAGAAACAGCATTTATTAATGCAGAAGGAAAATGGGTTACTGTTGAGTAATCAGTTTTCAAAAATAAATATTACAAACCACGACCATTAGGTCATTCAAAATATACAATTATGAAAAAGTTAGTAATGACAGTAGCAGCCGCAACAACAATGTTATTTGCCGCTCAAAATATGACAGCTCAAGAAACTACGCAAGATGTAGCTATGAATGAGACAGAAGTACAAGCACCGGTACAAGATGGGTTTGAAAAAATTGAAGCATCTGCGTTACCAGAAGTAGTTACCAATGCAATCGAAGCTGACAAAGCAGGATCTACAGTAACTGAAGCATATGTAAATGAAGAATTAGGAGTTTACAAATTAATGCTACAAGCAGAAGGATCAGAAATAGAAACAGCATTTATTAATGCAGAAGGAAAATGGGTTACTGTTGAGTAATCAGTTTTCAAAAATAAATATTATAAACCACGACCATTAGGTCACTCAAAATATACAATTATGAAAAAGTTAGTAATGACAGTAGCAGCCGCAACAACAATGTTATTTGCCGCTCAAAATATGATAGCTCAAGAAACTACACAAGATGTAGCAATGAATGAGACAGAAGTACAAGCACCGGTACAAGATGGCTTTGAAAAAATTGAAGCATCTGCGTTACCAGAAGTAGTTACCAATGCAATCGAAGCTGATAAGGCCGGTTCCACAGTAATTGAGGCATATGTAAATGAAGAATTAGGAGTTTACAAATTAATGCTACAAGCAGAAGGATCAGAAGTAGAAACAGCATTTATTAATGCAGAAGGAAAATGGGTTACTGTTGAGTAATCAGTTTTTCAAAAGTAAATAATACAAATCACGACCATTAGGTCACTCAAAATATACAATTATGAAAAAGTTAGTAATGACAGTAGCAGCAGCAACAACAATGTTATTTGCCGCTCAAAATATGACAGCTCAGGAAACTACACAAGATGTAGCAATGAATGAAACAGAGGTTCAAGCGCCAGTAGAAGGATTTGAGCAGATTGAAGTTTCAGAATTGCCGGTAACAGTTACAGATGCTATTGAAGCAGATAAAGCTGGAGCAGAAGTAACAGAAGCTTGGGTAGATAATGAGAAAAAAACGTTTAAACTTATTCTGGTAGCAGAAGGTCAAGAAGCTGAAACAGCTTATATCAATGCTGCAGGAGAATGGGTTGAACCAAAAGAGTAGTTTAATTCCCTTGAATTTTTAATCTATAGAATGGTTTAAAATTCAGAGAAAACCCCAACGTTAGTCGGGGTTTTTTTATGTGTAAAAAGAATTGTTTTTAAAATATTGAATCTTTAATTCCGTTATTATTTATGATTTATTTGACCATAGCCCTACTTTAGGTTTAGTACTTTTAAATTTATAAAATAAAAGCAGTTGACTAGTATTCTTATTATTGAAGATGATGTGGCATTTTGCAAAATGCTAGAAACCTTTTTAGGCAGGCGCAATTTTAAAATCACAAGCGCATTTACTGCAGAAGAGGCTTTAAAAACTCTCAAATCATCTACTATAGATTTAGTGTTGACTGATGTGCGTTTGCCAGATGATGATGGCTTAAGCATATTAAAATATGTTACTACGCTTCCTAAAGAAATTCCGGTAATTCTTATGACAGGCTATGCAGAAGTCAACAAAGCTGTGCAAGCTATGAAAGAAGGGGCTTTTGATTATATTTCAAAACCGGTACGGCCAGATGAATTACTTCAAATTATAGAGAAAGCGCTTCAGACGGATACTACACCTTCGGCAGCAAAAAAGCCCGAGAAAAAAGGATATGTAGCACCTCTGGATAAGAAGGAAAGTTTAAACTCAAAATACATTAAGGGTATAAGTGATGCCTCTGCAAAACTCAATCAATATGTAGACTTAGTAGCGCCTACAAATATGTCTGTATTAGTTATTGGAGATAGTGGTACAGGGAAAGAATATGTTGCAAAAAACATTCATGATAGAAGTAAACGCAGTCAAAATCCGTTTATAGCAGTTGATTGTGGAGCAATCCCAAAAGAATTAGCTAGCAGCGAATTTTTTGGTCATAAAAAAGGATCATTTACAGGTGCTTTGTCCGATAAAACCGGACATTTTGAGGCCGCAAACGGAGGTACTTTGTTTTTAGACGAAATAGGAAACCTTTCTTATGAATTGCAAGTACAGCTTTTACGTGCTTTGCAAGAACGTAAAGTAAAGCCAGTAGGCGCAAATACAGAAATTCCGGTAGATATACGAGTTGTTGCAGCTACAAATGAAGACCTTTCCGAAGCGGTAAAAAAAGGTGATTTTAGAGAAGATTTATATCACAGACTCAATGAGTTCTCTATTAAAGTACCTCGATTGAGTAAGCGTAAAGAAGATTTACGGTTGTTTGTAAGTTCGTTTCTTGAACGAGCAAATAAAGAATTAGAAAAGGATGTTACTGGTTTTAGTGAAGAGGCTATGCGAGCCATGGAAAACTATGACTGGCCCGGAAATCTTAGAGAATTACAAAATATTGTTAAGCGTACTGTATTACTAAGTCAAGAAAGCACAATTAATATAGACTTGTTGCCAGTAGAAATCACTGCATTTAAAGGTGAAGATTCTAAACAGGATTTCAGTCTGTTTAAAAATGCTAATGAACAGGAACTCATTCTGGATGCATTAGAAGAGGCTAATGGTAATAAGAGTAAAGCAGCACGAATTCTCAACGTAGATCGTAAGACGCTTTATAATAAACTAAAGCAATACGATATTAAGCTGTAAATTTTTCACGTAAATCTGCCAGCATTTCTTGTGTAGTGTTATCTACAATTGTAATTAAAGATTTCAACACCTTTTTAGAGAGTAATGTGCCTTCAGGATTTTCTAATTTCTCCAGTATTTTTATTATTTGTCCTGCTTCTAATTGCCGCATCATCGGAAGCATTTTATGAGCGACTTCTTTTAATCTTTCGGGGTCCTGGGCGTATGTATTGAGTGCTTTGAGATTTTCTTCAGCGGTTTCTATAAATACTAAAATAATAGACTTTAAGGATTCTGGGTCACCATCGGCAAAAACAGATAAGGTTTCTAAATTGTATAATGATTCGGATGTATCAGATTTACGATCTTCAGTATCTATTGAAAAATCAATGTCGTTAATTATAGCAATTAAATGATCTGGTTTATAGGGTTTTTTTAGGTTTCCTGTAAAGCCTAGATTCTTATAATCTGAATCTTCCAATTTCCCATTTCCAGATAATGCAATGACCGGAATAGTTTCAAACTTTTTTAAAGCTCTAATCTTTTTAATGAGTTCGATCCCATCAAGAACAGGCATTTGTATATCTGTAAGCACTAAATCAAAATTTTCTTCTTGAAGTAAATCAAGTGCTTCGAGTCCGTTTTTTGCGGTGCGTATACTGTAAGGGAATTTTTTTAATGTCTCCTGAGCAAGTTTAATTTGCATAGGTTCATCATCAACTAGTAGAATTTGTTTTGGAGTCAAATCTTTCTTGTTGTCTGAAGGTAAAGTATTTATTTGATTTGTACTTTGAGTACTCTTCTCAATAGGAATAATCAACGTAAACGAACTCCCTTTGCCAAGATCGCTTTCTAAAAGAAGTTTACCATTTAATAAATCTGCCAACTTCTGAGAGATCGAAAGGCCAAGTCCAAATCCTCCATATTTCTGTGAAATATGATCTTCAGCCTGCGAAAATTCTTGAAAAATAAGTTTCTGCTTGTGTTTAGCGATTCCGATCCCTGTATCTTTAATAGAAATTTTTAGATCTTTCTTATCCAGTGCTGCAGTAACAGTAATTGATCCTGCATCTGTGAACTTATACGCGTTAGTAATTAAATTCGAAAGTATCTGTTTAATACGAAAAGGATCGCTTAAATAGAGATTATCCAGTGTTTGCGGTATAGCCACATTAAGTGTGACATCGGGTTTACCTTTAGCAGGAACAGCCACCGTAATTACATCTTCGATAAGATTTTTAGGATTGAAAGGTATCTTCTCAATTTTAATTTTTCCAGCTTCTAATTTCGAGAAATCCAGTAAGTCATTTACTAACTGAAGCATGTACTCACCAGATTTTCCTATTGTCTGTAAATACCGATTTTGTGTATCGTTTACTGCTGTTTTTTGAAGTAGATCTGTAAACCCTAAAACTGTATTTAGAGGGGAGCGCATATCATGCGTAATCGTAGCCATCAATTGTTCCCGACTTTTGAGCAAGTTTTGTGCTACTTGATTGCTTTTTTGTAATTCGGAATTGTATTGCTGACTTCTT
This sequence comes from Leeuwenhoekiella aequorea, assembly GCF_004104375.1. Taxonomy (GTDB): domain Bacteria; phylum Bacteroidota; class Bacteroidia; order Flavobacteriales; family Flavobacteriaceae; genus Leeuwenhoekiella; species Leeuwenhoekiella aequorea. The sequence continues at coordinate 182,030 of NZ_QOVM01000004.1, read as the reverse complement.
GAAGCATCTTTAAAAATCATTATGACAAATCCTAAGGCCAGTATAATACTTATAATCCCGATGATTTTTAAGGTTTGAGAAATCTCTTCGATACGTGAATTAAGAAGATCTTCCCGCTGTTTAGCAGATAGCATACCTTCTTGTTCAAACGAACTCAAGAGTGTTCTGATTTTTAAGTTGATCTCTCGATCATTTTTAAGTAAGTTGTTCTCTTTATTTATAATGTCTATTTCCAGCTGTTTTTTTCGGTCTTCAATTTTAGCAAGCGTTTCTCTAACCGTTTTTGCCATCGAAGTAAGATTTTGATCTGGATCTGCATTATCTTTTCTCAGATATTCTAGATAATCTACAATCACTTTCTTAGTATATGCGTCTACAGAATCTAAGCGCGGATCATTTTTATAATCCTCAAAATAAATATCCTCTTTGGTAAGTTCAGATAAAGCTTCATCATAATAATTACGCGAGTACTGCTCTCTACGCAATTGCACCATAGTGCTTATATTCTGGGTTTTTGTTCGTAATAATATTTGAATACTATCGAGTTGCTGTATGAGCATTTTTGTAGTGGTAAGTGCTCGCAAAGAATCGAGTTGCGGCGATATACTGTCTACGATAACACGATACTGTTTAAATTGATCCTGAGACCCGGTTGCCATCGCAGTTCTGCCTATAGTTTCTGCCTCATAGAGGTAACTAAGCGCGTTGCTTGTGTAGGTAAGCTTCTTATTTGTAGTCCCGTTTTCTTTTTCTGGATAGATAAACGTTTTGATCTGAGGATAAATAAACCAAACTCCCACAATTATTAAAAGTGCAATAAGCAGATATCCCGCCAGCACTTTTAAAGTAATAGATCGCTTTGTATTTTTCATAGGTACATATTCAATTTAAAAATAATCTTATGTAACATAAAAGCCCTTAATTTTTTTATAAAAGCAGAACTATTGTACTACATTTGCCGCTCAATCTCAAAGGGGTGCTTAAACTTTCTATTTAGAAATGCAAGCTGAGATCACACCCAATGAACCTGGGCAGGTAATGCTGCCAAGGGAAACGTTTAAAAAGTATAGATGTATTCAACATTGCTTTTAAACAACATTGCTTTTTTTATTTAATAATTTTAAAGAATAATCGCCCCTTTTATTCGTAATAAATTTTACGAATGAAAACTCTTTTATTTGCGTGCATTGCTTCCGTAACAACTTTAGGAACATTTGCACAAAAAACACCATCAGACACTACAAGTGTCAATACCTTAAATGAAGTACTGGTAAAATCTGTGCGTGTAAACGCAGATTCTCCTATTACCTTCAGCAACCTTTCTAAAGCCGAAATTAACGAGCGAAATTTAGGTCAGGATCTTCCTATTTTACTTAATTATTTGCCTAGTGTAGTTACAACATCAGATGCGGGTGCCGGTGTGGGTTATACCGGTTTTCGTGTTCGGGGAACTGGAAATCAAGGTATCAACGTTACTATAAATGGAATTCCTTATAATGATTCTGAAAGCTTGACAACATTCTTTGTTAATCTTCAGGATTTTAGCAGCTCTGTGCAGAGTTTACAATTGCAGCGTGGTGTGGGAACTTCTACAAATGGTGCCGGTGCTTTTGGAGCAAGTTTAAATATACTTACTGAAGCAATAGACAACAAAGCATACGCCGAAGTTAGTGCTTCAGGAGGATCATTTAATACTCGTAGAGCCAATGTGAAATTTGGGACAGGATTAATTAATGAACACTATAGTTTTTCAGGAAGATTATCAACGATAAAGTCTGATGGGTACGTTGATCGCGCCAGCTCTGATTTAAAATCCTATTATTTGCAAGGAGGATATCGCGATGAGAATACCTTGATTAAGGTTATAGGTTTTGGAGGTGCTGAGGTTACTTATCAATCGTGGAATGGTATAGATGCCGAAACACTGGCAACAGACAGAACCTTTAACCCTATAGGCTTTCAATACGATGATGCCGGAAACCTGCAAGGTTTTTATGACAATCAAGTAGATAATTATAAGCAAGACCATTTACAAATTTTATGGAATCAAAAATACAGCGGCGGCTGGTCTACTAACCTCAGTTTAAACTATACAATGGGACGTGGCTTTTTTGAAGAATATGTGGATTCGTGGTATTACGCGAATGTCAATTTTAGTGATGATGCTACTTTTGACTTTATAGGCTGGGAGCCGTATCAAGTTGAGGGTTCTTTACAAACTGATACCGATTTAGTACGTCGTCGCTGGTTAGATAATCGTTATTATGTAGCTAATTTAACTACTAATTATTCAGACGAAAACATCGATTTTGATGCCGGGGTTTTCGGTAGTATATACAGCGGTGATCACTATGGCGAAATCACGTGGGCTCGATATTTTTCACAAACTGAAGAACCGGGTTACCGTTATTATTTTGGGACAGCAGATAAGAATGAGTTTACCACATTTGCTAAGGCTACGTGGCGAATAAACGATACCTGGAGTGTTTTTGGAGATTTACAAGGTCGTTTTGTAGGTTATGAAACATCTGGTCTCAATGACGATCGGGAGGATTTTGTAATTGATAAAAATTATTCATTTTTTAATCCTAAAGCAGGGTTAACTGTTACTCTTGATGCCTCAAATAAGGTTTATGCCTCTTATGCGCGGGCAAACCGGGAACCTAATCGTACCGATTTTGAAAACGGAAATCCAGTTGCAGAAAGCCTCAATGATTTTGAATTAGGCTATCGATTTACTAAGGAGCGAGCTCGTATTTATGCAAACCTGTATTATATGGATTATCGTGATCAGCTAGTATTAACAGGAGCGATTGATGATGTGGGCGCTCCTATACGTCAAAACAGTGGGTCAAGTTATCGACTGGGATTAGAGGTGGAAGCTGCTGTAGAGCTTATGCCAGGTATGCTGGCGATGTCTCCAAATATTGCTTTAAGCACAAATAAAAACAGAGATTTTGTTTTTGAGAGAGATGGAGTTTTACAAAATTTAGGTAATACAACAATTTCTTTCTCTCCAGAAATCGTTGCAGGAAATCGATTAGACTATTATCCTATCCAAAATTTAAGATTATCCCTTCTTTCAAAATTTGTAGGAGAACAGTATTTGGGAAATATTGATGCAGCAAGTTCTAAACTTGATAGCTATTTTATAAATGACTTCAATATACAATATGACCTGCAAAATATAGGATTTGCAAAATCAATTACATTAACAGCATTAGTGAATAATATTTTTAGTGAAGAGTATGTTTCAAACGGATATTTCTTTACCTATGATGATGACTTTACAAATCCAGGTACAGTAACTACTATTGAAGGTGCCGGTTATTATCCGCAGGCAAAAATTAATTTCTTAGTGGGAGCGACTGTGAGATTTTAGGGGACTTATAGCGTTGCTATACAGCCGGCATCTGCCGGCTGTTTTTATTTTAATTAGAGACAATAATGTTATTTCCGCTTTGCGAAATACGGTATTCTACTAGAGTATAGGGTAATTGCTTACTTAAATCCTGACCTGTATATAATGTATACTCATTTCCTTCGCATGAACATGCTGCTTCTACTCCATTCAACGCCATTGCCGAGCAATAATTAGGTACGTGATTGGGATCTGTAGCTTCCCAGGCACGTATTCCTGCACCGGTATTAATTACAAAAATACCACGTACGCCGGCATTAGATACGTAAATCGCATTTCCCGGAAATTGTAAAACACTATACTCTGGGAAATTCGTGTTTAGATTAATTGAAAAAGAGATAGGATTGACATTAGGATTTGTAGTTCGATTGTCGTCTGTACTACAAGAAAATAAAAGTGCGCAGAAGATATATGCAGCAATACAATTTCCTGTTAATTTTAGTGAATGAGTAATTGTCAATTTATAAGATTTTAAAAGTAAGAATTAATAAATTCGTATATTAGCAACACATAATCCCGTTTTTGATGGGATTTTTTGTGTTTATAGCTCTGCGAACGAATTAAGGCTGCAAAAGGCTAATGATAAAACGAAGATACGCAGATTACATTGTATTTAATAAATGAAGTTATGAGTAAGGTAGCATACTATACAGCAGAAGGATTAAAGAAATTAAGAGACGAACTTAACCAGTTAAAAGATGTTGAGCGTCCTAAATCTTCTCAAGCTATTGCCGAGGCAAGAGATAAGGGTGATTTAAGTGAGAATGCAGAATATGATGCAGCTAAAGAAGCACAAGGAATGTTAGAAATGCGTATTTCTAAAATGGAAGAAATAGTTGCTAATGCACGTATTATAGATGAATCTCAGTTAGATACTTCTAAAGTGCTCGTTCATTCTACGGTTAAAATCAAAAACCAGGTTAACGGCAGTGAAATGAAATATAAACTTGTAGCTCAAAGTGAAGCCGACTTAAAAACCGGGAAAATTTCGGTTGATTCTCCTATTGGTAAAGGTTTATTAGGTAAAAAAGTAGGGGATGTTGCAGAAATAAGCGTTCCTAACGGAACGGTTAAGTTTGATATTGTTGAAATTACAAGAGACTAAATTCCATTTTAAGGCTTTAATAAAATTGAAAAAGTAATTTAAATAACAACGATGGCATCTGTTTTCACTAAAATAATAAATCGCGAAATTCCTGGTCATATCGTAGCAGAAGACGATAAGCACATAGCAATTCTAGATGTTAATCCTAATGCAAAAGGTCACACACTTTGCATTCCTAAGAAAGAAGTAAACAAACTATTTGATCTTGATCAGGATGATTATCTACAGCTAATGAGTTTTAGTAGAAAAGTGGCAATCGCACTCGAGAAAGTTATTGACTGCAAGCGTATAGGGGTATCAGTAATAGGCCTTGAAGTGCCACATGTTCACGTGCATTTAATACCGCTAACAACTATGGATGATGCCCGATTTATAGAGAAAAAATCATTTACCACGGATGAGTTTAAAGAATTGGCTGCTAAAATAAATGCCGCTCTATAGTTAAATATTGATCCAATAAAGTTATTTAAGCCTCGAATTTACTTCGGGGCTTTTTTATTGTTGTTGTAAACTATAAATAGCAAAAGCGGCACCTGCAATAGCAAGAGTAATACCTACAAAAAGACCTACTGCAAGTGGTTTAAAACGAGTATAAGTTTGCGGGCTTCCCATTCGTTTTAGATTGTACAAATAAACCCGATCAATCTCATCTGTCCAGAGTGCAGGATAGATAACAGTCTCGCAGTGACTGCAATTAAGTTCTCCTTTAATCTCCTTTGTGGCTTTGCTTACCATTTTAGTTTCTACAATTTTGTTAGAAAAACTAAACACAAGGCCATCTTGGGCAAAACATTTAGGACAATTGTTACGTATTTTGGACTCCCCAAATTTAACGTACGAAGTAGGCATAATTCCATCTGTTGATTGATGCCGCTAAATTAAATTATTTAGCTAGATCCACCAGATTAATTTGTGCATATTGAAGGAGCATAATAGTTTTAGCATCTTTAATGGCTCCTGTTTTTAATAGTTTAAGAGCGTCTTGAAACTGGTATTCAAGAACTTCTATATTTTCAGTTTCATCAGAAGCGCCGCCGCCTTCCGATACTTTTTGTTTTTCAGAATATTCAGCTATAAAGAAGTGCAAAATTTCGGTCACAGATCCTGGAGACATATAGGATTCAAATATTTTTGTAGCGTTAGCTAGTTTATAACCGGTTTCTTCTTCTATTTCTTTAAGAATAGCAGTTTCAGGATCATTTTCATCGAGCAGGCCTGCGCAAGCCTCTATCATCATTCCGTCCTTATTTTTATTTAGATATGTGGGCATTCTAAATTGACGCGTAAGAATTATAGACTTTCGCTGTAAATTATAAAGTAGTACTACCGCTCCATTTCCTCGGTCGTAAGCTTCCCGAGATTGTTTTTCCCATACTTGATCATTGCTGAGGTATTCAAAATCTACTTTATGAAGGGTATACCAGTTGTCTGATAATACAGAAACTTTCATATTTCTTATGCGATCATTCATTAATCTACTAGTTTGAGAGCTATTTGAAATGTCGTTCCTTTATTTATCTCACTATGTAAAACGCGTACTTGCCCATCGTGATATTCTTCAATAATACGTTTTGTGAGCGATAAGCCAAGACCCCAGCCTCGTTTTTTTGTAGTATAGCCGGGTTCAAATATGGTTGAGAAATTCATTTTAGGTATTCCTTTTCCAGTATCTTTAATTAGGATTTTAGCATAGCGCGTATCTCTTTTTAACGTGAGTTTCAAAGCTCCTTTTCCTTTCATGGCATCGATAGCATTTTTGACAAGGTTTTCTATACTCCAGGCAAAAAGTTCTTTATTAAGCATAACATACAGCTCTCCTTGTGGCACATCTATGTCAAAATCGATAAGTTTTGAACTGCGTTTTGACAAGTATTCAAATGCCTCCTGTGTTTCTAAAATGATATTGGTGCGCTCTAATTTTGGAATACTCCCTATTTTAGAAAATCTACCGGTAATCGTCTCCAGTCGCGAGATGTCTTTATTTATTTCTACAAGGTATTCTGGATTTACATTTTCACTCTTTAAAATCTCTGTCCATCCTACTAGGGATGATAAGGGAGTTCCTATTTGATGAGCCGTTTCTTTAGCCATTCCTGCCCATACTAAATTTTGTTCTGAAGCCTTTGAAGTTGCGTAGAAGAAATAAATTAAGGCAATAAAGAGAATAACGATAATTACCAAAACAATGGGGAAGTATTTCAATTGGTTTATAACTGGAGAATGGCCATAATAGGCATATTGCAAATCCCCGCCTGTAATATCAATACGTATAGGTTCATTTTCAGCAGCCATTTCCATCAACAACTCTTGAGACTTTACAGCATCTTTTAAAACCGACTCTGCGATATTAATGCTGTTTACAATACTGTCCTGATCATCGGTTATAATTATAGGAATGTATTGATTCTTAGAATTAATTTTTTGACTAAGCGCATAATACTGATTTATATCTTCAGTATTAAAAGCTTCCATAGAAGAGGCCCAGATTTGCATACGATCTCGTTCTGATTGCTTAAGCTGATCAAAAAACAAAGAAACATTCCACAAAATAAGGGCGGTTATGACAACCGCAGCAAATATGATAAACCAGCGTGAAAAGCGCTGATCTGGATTAAAGGTCATACTATTATTGTCTTAAAAAGGGTAAAAAATTATACGCAACGGCCATCTGCAAATCTTAGATTTTTTAACCAATTATCATTAGTCTTTAACTAATAGACTTAATTAAATATAATGCATTTCTAACGCAATTATTGTAATCAAAACGGTTTTAAGTATACGGCTGTATGCCTACCTTTGCAAAATGAGCAAAGAATTTGTTACAATTGATCCTGCAGAGACAGATAATGCCAGCGTTTATGGTATTTTATCTGGAGCAATAGGTCCGCGCCCTATAGCATTTGCAAGTACTCTCGACGCAGAGGGAAGGCCTAATCTGGCCCCGTATAGTTTTTTTAATGTATTTAGTTCTAATCCTCCTGTGGTCGTGTTTTCGCCAGTGCGAAGAGGCAGAGATAACACTACTAAGCATACATTAGAAAATATCATAGCTACGGGTGAGGTTGTAATTAACAGTGTGAGCTATGCGATGGTGCAACAAATGTCGCTTACCAGCACAGATTATGATGCAGGTGTAGATGAGTTTGTTAAAGGTGGTTTTACAAAGGAAGCCTCTGAATTAGTAAAGCCGTACAGAGTCAAAGAGGCTCCGGTTCAGTTTGAATGTAAGGTAAAGGATGTTGTTGCCTTGGGTACAGCAGGAGGCGCAGGAAATTTAGTGATTTGTGAAATTGTAAAAATACATTTGCAGAAGGCGATTTTAAATGCAGACAATTCTATAAATGAACATAAATTAGATCTTGTTGCCCGTATGGGAAGCAACTGGTACACCCGAGCAATTGATGGTATGTTTGAAGTGCCAAAACCTTTGCGTAATTTAGGTGTGGGTGTAGATCAAATACCAGAAGAGTTTCGTTTAAGTACTATTCTTACGGGTAATGACCTCGGAAAACTGGGAAATATTGAGCGTGTTCCTTCTAAAGAGGAAATTAGTGCATTTTTAGAACAAGATGATGCATTAAAACTGCTTGTAGAGCATAAAGACACAAATGCACTACATTCAAAAATACAAGATTTAATTAATCAAGATAATACAGGTGATGCCTGGAAATTAATTTTAGCCTAAATTGTAGAGGCTTTTATAATACTAAATAACAACGATGGAAGTACAGGGAAAAGTAAAAATGGTAGGCGATACGCAAACGTTTGGAAGCAATGGCTTTAGAAAGCGTGAAATTGTAGTAACCACAGAAGAGCAATATCCACAACATATTATGGTTGAGTTTGTTCAAGACAAGACAGACTTACTTGATAGCTACAAACCGGGTCAAAATGTGAAAATAAGCATTAACCTACGTGGTCGTGAATGGGTAAACCCACAAGGTGAAACAAAATACTTTAATAGTATACAAGGATGGAGAATCGAAAATCTTGAAGGTTCTTCTCCTAGTGGAGCAGGAATGCCTCCTGTACCACCGGCAGATCAATTTGAACCGGCATCTAATTTTGATGATGACGATCACGATGATTTACCATTTTAATAGATTTTAAAATTTTAAACACCCCCTGCAATTTTAAAATTGCAGGGGGTGTTTTTTTTAACGTATAACTTCTTTCAAATTTAATACTTAGCATCATCGTTTATATTAATGAACATCAGCCGTTTCCAGATTACTCGTATGCCGATGATGACGGGTTGCTGGCAGTAGGAGCAGACCTCTCTGTAAACCGACTGTTAGATGCCTATTCTAAAGGAATTTTTCCATGGTATAATGATGGGCAGCCTGTTTTGTGGTGGTCACCAGATCCTCGAATGGTTCTTAAGCCCCAACAGATTTACATCTCAAAATCTATGCGTAAGGTTTTAAGATCTAATTTATTTGAGGTTACGTATAATACAGCATTTATAGATGTCATGCTTAACTGTAAACGTATTAAACGTGAGGGGCAAGTAGGTACCTGGATAACTAATGAAATGTTAGAGGCCTATCAAAAACTTCATCTATTAGGTGTTGCAGAGTCTATTGAGGTCTGGCAGAATGGTCAATTAGTAGGTGGTTTATATGGTTTAAATCTTAAAGATAAGCGCGTTTTTTGTGGAGAGAGTATGTTTGCTAAAGTGAGTAATGCTAGCAAAATTGCACTTATCAGTCTTGCTCAAAAATTAGAATTGCTCAATTATAAATTAATCGACTGTCAGGTTTATACAGAACATCTGGATAGTATGGGCGCATTAGAAATAAGTAGAGCAGAATTTCTTAGCTATCTACAATAATCTATAAATCTATTTTAGCAGCAGTATAAATAAACACTCTGTTTGAGGCTTCTGAAGTGTAATCTTCTTTTCTATATTCTAAAGAAAGCTGAATTTTTAAAGCCGAATTTAATTTTGTCCCTATAGTAGCCATCAAACGCTGATTAAATTCTGGAGATTCTAGTTTATTTAGTGTGTAGAGTGTTTCTATCGATAACGCAGAATAAAATTCGCCTTCATCTAATGTTAAACCTTGAAGCGGGAAATCGAGTCCCAATCTATAGCGTAACCTATAAGCCGTTTCTTTTGAGAAAAATCGTTCTTCTACGCGTAAACGATGTCCTAAGCGATACTGGTTGTAAGATTTAGCATAAGCATATTGTTGGGTAAGGCGTATTTCATCACTACGTTGCTCATCAAATAATTCTCTCGATCTGTACCGGAGCCCTAAACTTAGATTTCCATAAAAACCGCTTTGATACGTTGTAAAGTGAGTTAGCTCTACATGATCTGCTTTCAACGAATTTTTAATAGGTAAATAGTTTCGGTTTGTAACTTCAAAATTATAACTCCATCGAGTTTCATTCTTGAAATTCAAAGAAACTTCATGCTGACTTAAATACTGTGTGTCTTGTGCAAATAAGTTTAACGGAAAGAGTAATGTAAGTAGTAAGTATCTAAAATAATAAAAAGTCATAAGATTGTCTAACTGCAATGCGTAGGTTTAAAAACTCCCCTTTTGTATCAAACGTCATTTCAAAGCGCTCTAGTTTATTCGTCTTGTTTTTTGTGGCAACTATAAGTTCCCAGGCGTCTGGATTTTGATAAGGTTTTGTTTCTAATGAATTTAATTTCTGATATTGAGCTTGAATTTTTTCGATTTTAAAATGCTCGTAATTTGCGGTCAAGTGATTTTCTATAACGGTCATTACCTCCTTAGATTTTATCTTACGAATTTCAACTTCTATATCTTGTAGTTTTCCTTCCTCAGAAAATTCTACACTGTATTTATTTTTTCCGAATTTGAATTTTGATTCAAAACTCGTTTTTGATCCGTCGTTTTCTAGATAATGCTTTAATCGTTTTTTAGCTACAGGTATTTTTTTTAAAATTGACAATGCCTCTTTAGGCATTTGACTTTCATTTATCCGTTCTTCATATTCTCTTTTTTTTTCTTGTGCTTGGAGAGAGATACAAAAACAAATTGCGATTATAAGAAGTTTCGATTTCAAGGTGTCGAAGTTTTAATTTCATCATATCTAAAACAGTTTACCTCGTGATCATTTACCATACCCGTAGCCTGCATAAAAGCATAAATAACCGTTGAACCGGTAAATTTAAACCCTCGCTTTTTTAAGTCTTTAGATAAAGCATCGCTCATAGGTGTGGTAGCTGGAGATTGTTTATAATTTTCTATTGCATTTTGAATAGGAGTACCGCCTACAAAGTTCCAAATATATGTAGAGAACGAACCAAATTCTTTTTGAATTTTAATAAACGACTGTGCATTAGTTACAGTAGCCATTATTTTTAATCTATTTCTGATAATTCCGGGGTTGGCCCGCAATGATTCTAACTTATCCTCTTTATAATTTGAAATTATTTTATAATCAAAGTTATCAAATGCTTCTCGGAAGTTTTCGCGCTTGCGTAATATCGTAATCCAACTTAAACCTGCCTGAAAAGTTTCTAATATTAAGAATTCAAATAGAGTAGCATCATTATAAACAGGTACTCCCCACTCGGTATCGTGATAATGTTCATATAAAGTATCTCCTACACACCAGCCACATTTATGAATAGCCATAACTAATATTTTGTGTTTTAAAGATAGGGATTATTAGAAATCTGGCGCAGTGGTAAGGTGTAAGTAAAAATAATTTTTACCGACTTTTTATTGATGAAATCCACAGCTATTGAAATTCAGGAATTTGCAAAACAGGCCTTCGATAATGCGATGACGTATGCAGATTATCGAGTGCTCGTTGCAAAACATGCAGCCTCATTTACAAGTACTGGCCATACACAAACAGAGGCTTTATCTAATTATACCGTTCTTAATGATAAACGTATGAAACGGTGGGATAAAACCCTTCGGTTTACCGAAGAACAGGAAGTCGAAATTAAAAATCTCGACAGGCCTTTAAACTGGTTATTACTTACTGAAAGTTGGTGTGGAGATGCACCTCCAGCAGTTGCTGTTATGAATCGTATTGCCGAATTGCAACCTGCTATCACATTGAAGATTATTTTGAGAGATGATAATCCGCAATTAATGGATGCTTTTTTAACTAATGGCTCTAAATCAATTCCTAAACTTATTATTCAGGATTCGATTACTCAGGAAATTCTTACCTCCTGGGGTTCGCGATCTGCAGCCGCTCAACAACTAGTTGATGATCACAAAGCTCAATATGGTGAAATCAAGCCTTCTTTTAAAGAAGAATTACAAATGTGGTATAACAACGATAAGGGAAAATCTGTAGTTGCAGAACTACTTATTTTATTGAAAGCTCTTAACCTTGAAACTCAAAGGTAATTGTACCTAATTGCGAAGTGCGCTTACTGTCGTTAAACAAAGCTTGCTGCGCATATTCTAAAGCTTGATCCAGTAGACAACCGTTAGTGGTAGTTGAGGCTGCTTTGTTATAGTAAGCTCTGGTAACACTGCCTAGATTTGATACTTCGATATTTATGACAACTTTTCCGGTTGCATCACACGTATATACCGGATTAGGTATTTTTATAGCATTTCGCTCATTCAGGTTATAGGAGACTGTGCTTCTTCTATAGCTTGATGTATTTACTTTAGAAACTTGTTTTGAGGTCATACTTTCTCCTGCAGACTGTTTTTCTTTTCTTCTCTGTTTTAATAAGGCGATACGTTGTTGATAATCAGGAAAAGCTTCATCATCACCATCATTATCTTCTGAAGGACCTGCTGTTTGAGAATCGGTTTTTAGTGCATTGTCAACTTGATTCTGCTGACTAAAAAACCGGTTTGCCTCACGTACTAATCGGTTGCTGCTCTGTGCTTGATTAGTCATTTTTTGATTTAGCTGCTCGGCTTCTTCGAGCTCTTGAAGTTCTTCTGCTTCTAAAGGTAATTCTTCAATAATAGGAATAGGAATAAACTCTTCAATTTGTGAAGAATCATAAGGCTTAACACTCAAAAAGAAAAACACCAAAACAAAGATACTAGCACCTGTGAAGGTGATTAACATAGCTTTATCTTCTGGGGATAGTCTCATAAATATAAAAATACAATTTCAGTGCTGTTAAACAGAACGATAGAACTAGCTACTAATTGTGTTTTATGTGGCTACTTAATGCAGACTCAAATTCTTCAAGTGTAATCGCATCATCCACTTTATAATCACCTATTTGTGTACGGCGTAGAGCAGATAAATGCGCTCCGCTATCTAGCGCTTTTCCAAAATCATTTGCTAGAGATCGTATGTAGGTACCTTTACTGCAACGTACTTCAAAATCTACTTCAGGGAGTGCAATACGTGTTATTTTGAATGAAGAAATATGTACTTCACGTGTAGGTATTTCTACTTCTTCTCCGGCCCGGGCAAATTCATAAAGGCGTTTACCTTCTTTTTTTAAAGCTGAAAAAACTGGCGGTTTTTGCTGAATGCTTCCTGTAAATTTTTCGGTAGTTTTGTGAATTAAATCTTCAGTAATATGTGAAGTAGAAAAGGTCGCGTCTACTGAAGTTTCCAAGTCATAAGAAGGAGTCGTACTGCCCAGCACAAAAGTTCCTGTATATTCCTTTTCCTGCCCCATAAATTCTTCAATACGTTTTGTGAATTTACCGGTGCAAATTATAAGTAAGCCTGTAGCAAGCGGATCTAAAGTACCCGCGTGACCTACCTTTATTTTTTTAATGTTGTAAGTTTTCCGTATGAGCCAGCGTGCCTTATTTACCAGCTGAAACGAGGTCCAGTTAAGTGGTTTGTCAAAAAGTAAAACCTGCCCTTCTTTAAACTCTTCTTCTGTGTGCATACTAAGTTACTGTTGTTGTAGGAACTAATTTTTATAGATTATAACATCCAAAACCTACAGCGATAATTCCTACCAGTAGACAGTAGATAGCAAACCAAGAGAGTTTGCTCTTTTTTACAAGTTTTATCATCCAGGTACAAGCAATTAAACCACTTATAAATGCAGCAATAAAGCCTATTAAAAGAGGCGTGAAATTACCGGATGTAGTAGTAATTTCACCACCTAAAAGATCTTTGGCTATTTTTCCAAAAATTAAAGGAACCACCATTAAAAAAGAAAATCGTGCCGCTTTGCTTTTATCATTTCCTAATAATACCGAAGTTGAAATAGTAGCTCCGCTACGAGAAATACCAGGTAGCATAGCTATAGCTTGTGCTACACCTATCGTAAATGCGTTACTAAAACTCACTGGTTTTTGAGTGTCTTTTGCTTTATCTGCAAGCCATAAAAGTAGAGCAGTAACAATAAGCATCATCCCTACTAGGAATATATTCCCGTTAAATAAAGATTCTAATTGTTCTTCAAAAAACAAACCTATTACAACGGCCGGAATCATTGATAATATAATCTTTACGGCAAATTGCGATTCCTCATTCCATTTAAATTGAAATAGGCCTTTTACAATGTCAAAAATATCTTTTCTAAAAACGACAAGTGTACTTAATGCAGTTGCAAAATGAAGTACTACGGTAAATAAAAGACTTTCTTCGGGTAATGTACTGTCTCCTAAAATAGCCTTACCCAGTTCGAGATGACCACTTGATGATACCGGTAAAAATTCGGTAAGTCCTTGAATTATACCAAGTATTATAGCGTCTATTATATCCATTTACTTTGTATGCTTGTCCTTAGGAAAAGTTTCTGAGACTTCATCTTGTGTAGTTGATGAAGAGGCATCCGGGTTGAGTAATATGGCATAAACCTCAATACCAAAACCTATAAGTACTAAGGCTGGAGCCAGACGTATACGTCTCCAGTTATAAATTTCAGGGTTAAAAACGTTAGGGTCGTCACTTCCTCCACCAGACATTAGGATAAAACCTAGTGCAATAACACCAAGTCCTATAAGCATAACCTGATAATTTTTTTTCTTAAATATAAAGCTACTGCGGTGCAGTTCGTTTCTTTTTTTTCGTTTTTGTTCTCCCATTTCTCGTAAAGAGTTAATGTTATATGTTAAAAGAGATTAATCTCTCCCTAATCAAATTTTAATAATACAGTTCGTCTGTTCTTAAATTCAAGAAGCGCTGTGTAGCTAAAAAAGTACTAAACCACGTAATAACTACGCTGGCGACAAATACCCCTACAAATAGAATAGCTAAAATCATTTTATCGCGTAGTAGTTCAAGTTCGGGGAATGTTTCATTTAGATAATACAAAACAGCGGCCATTCCCGCTAATGCAATTATAGCGCCTACCATTCCCAGTTTCATACTTAGCCAGATAAAAGGTCTGCGTATAAAGCCTTTTGTTGCTCCTACCATTTGCATGGTTTTAATTGTAAATCGTTTAGAATAAACGGATAGTCTAATAGCACTATTTATAAGCAAAACGGCAATTAGCGTAAAAACGCCACTTATGATTATTATCCAGAGGCTAATTTTTTTGATATTGTCATTGAGTAATGAGATTAATGGCTGGTCATAATTCACCTCTTCCACAAAATCTTTAGTCATCAATTCATCAGCGATTTCTTTTACCTGAGCGGCAGAAACAAAGTCTGCTTTCATATACACATCAATAGAATTTTGAAGCGGGTTGTAACCTAGAAAATCCATAAAATTCTCACCTATCTCTTTGCTATGTTCTTCTGCAGCTTCTTCTTTAGAAACAAATTGAGTAGATTTTGTGTAGTCTGCAAGTGCTAATGTCTTTTCGAGCTGCTTCATTTCAACATCCTTAGCGTCGTCTTTTAAATATACGGTAAGTGCAATTTGCTCTTTAAAGTGATCTGCAACTTTCTTAGAGTTGAGCACTAAAAGACCTAATAAACCCAATAAAAAAAGCACCAAAGCAATACTTAAAACCACCGAGAAATACGATGAGATCAATCTGCGGCGCTGAAACTTTTCAAAAGATGACGACATGAGGCTTACTAAAATTTTGCGTAAAAATACTAAAGTTCGTGCTTCTTAAACGCACCCTTTCTGCATTTTGTATTTTTAGTTTGTCTTTTTCAGAATAACAGTGTTCTTAAACTTAAAATATAAATAGAAAACGA
Organism: Leeuwenhoekiella aequorea; assembly: GCF_004104375.1. Taxonomy (GTDB): domain Bacteria; phylum Bacteroidota; class Bacteroidia; order Flavobacteriales; family Flavobacteriaceae; genus Leeuwenhoekiella; species Leeuwenhoekiella aequorea. The sequence continues at coordinate 166,459 of NZ_QOVM01000004.1, read as the reverse complement.
TGAATATTCTTATATATGGTATAGGTGGTGTAGGTGGCTATTTTGGCGGAAAACTCACACAGACAAAACATAATGTAACCTTTATCGCTCGCGGTGAACATCTCAAAGCGATACAGGATAATGGGTTAGATGTTACCAGTTATAAAGGTGATTTTAAAGCGACTCCAGATCTTGCCACAGATGATTTGAGTAAAATACCTACTCCAGATCTTGTAATTTTAGGTGTAAAATCTTGGCAGGTAAATGATACGGTAAAAAACCTGAAGCCTTACATAAAGCCGGAAACATTTTTTTTGCCTCTGCAAAACGGAGCGGCAAATGCCGAAATGATTCTTGAAGTGCTTCCAGATGCACAGGTTTTAGGTGGATTGTGCCGCATCGTGAGTTTTGTAGATGGCGCTGGCAAAATAAAACATCCGCATTTTGAACCCAGTATTACTCTGGGAGAGCTTGATGGCAGTCTTACAGATCGAGCAAAAAGAATCAAAGAAATGTTTGAAGAGGTAGGGCACGTTACAGTTCACTTAGTAGATAATATTCAAGTAGAGATTTGGAAAAAGTTTTTATTCATCTGTACCATTAGTGGTCTTGGTGGTTTGGTGCGTGTACCTATGGGAAAAATTAGATCTAGTGATTATCTTTTTAATATGATGAGAGATACGGCTCAAGAGATTTTTAAAGTAGCAAAAGCTAAGGGCATCAAGCTTACCGAAGCGCATATGGATGCTGTTTTTGAAGCGATTCAAAATCAGGGAGCAGATGTTACTGCTTCTACACAGCGCGATATTATGGAGGGCAAGCCTAGCGAACTCGATAATTTTAACGGTTATATTGTGAGGGAAGGGAAACGTCTTGGGGTTCCGGTTCCTATAAATGAGCTCATTTATGAATGCCTTAAACCTATGGAAATAGAAGCACGATCCTAGCTTTATAGCTTTCGCGAAAGCAAAACTTCAAATCCCTTTAAAATTGTAAATTTGCCGCCTATTATAACGCGCTAAGTGCGCAACGTAACACACGGCAATGAACTACGATTTTAACGCGATTGAAGAAAAATGGCAAAAGCACTGGAAAGATAACGGTACTTTTGAAGCTCAAAATAACAGCGACAAGCCTAAATATTATGTGCTTGATATGTTTCCCTATCCTTCGGGAGCAGGATTACACGTGGGGCACCCATTAGGGTATATCGCCAGTGATATTTATGCGCGTTATAAGCGCCATCAAGGTTTTAATGTGTTGCATCCTCAGGGTTATGATTCGTTTGGTTTGCCTGCAGAACAGTATGCCATTCAAACCGGGCAACACCCTGCTATTACGACTGAAACCAACATTGCACGCTACCGTGAGCAACTTGATAAAATCGGTTTTTCATTTGACTGGAGTCGGGAAGTACGTACATCAGAACCTGAGTATTACCGCTGGACGCAATGGATTTTTATTCAGCTTTTTGAAAGTTGGTATAATAAAGACAGCAACAAAGCAGAACACGTAGACATCCTTATTGCAAAATTTGAAGTTGAAGGAAATGCTTCAGTTAATGCGGTTTGTGATGAAAATATTGAAGTATTTACTGCTGAAGAGTGGAAAAATGCTTCTGCAATAGCGAAACAAGAAATCCTTTTAAAATACCGCTTAACCTACCTTGCAGAAACCGAAGTAAACTGGTGTCCAGCATTGGGAACGGTTTTAGCAAACGATGAGATTGTAAACGGCGTTTCAGAACGTGGCGGGCATCCTGTGGTACGAAAAAAAATGACGCAATGGAGTATGCGCATCAGTGCATATGCCCAGCGTTTACTAGATGGATTGCAAGATATAGATTGGCCACAACCGCTTAAGGATTCACAAACCAATTGGATCGGGAGAAGTAAAGGAGCTTCGGTAGAATTCAGAATCCTCCCCCCAACCCCCTCCCATGGAGGGGGCGCAAGCCACGCCGGTTTTATGACCGGAAAGCCCGAACTAATCTCGGTTCTTTTAGAACGCGCTCAGGAAATGCGTGATAAACCTACAAAAGCCGAGGCCCTACTGTGGAGCAAATTGCGCGGTAAAAAAACCGGATTTAAATTTAGACAGCAACATCCAATTGATCAATATATTGTTGATTTTGTGTGTCTTTCAGCTCAACTCATTGTTGAGGTAGATGGGGATGTGCATCAATATCAAATGGATAAAGATGCAGAACGTCAATTGTTATTGGAACAGAAAAAAGGGTACAAAGTTCTAAGATTCTCTAACGATGAGGTGCTGAATAATGTTGAAAAGGTAGTTGAAACGATTACCAGTGAAATAGAGCGTCGTGAGAAAGTCCTCACCTTGGGGGAGGATTTAGGTGGGGAGCGTATATCTGTGTTCACAACTCGTCCTGATACTATTTTTGGGGTTACGTTTATGACACTTGCTCCAGAACTAGATTTGGTTAATGAGATTACCACTCCAGAGCAAAAAGCGGAAGTTGATGCGTATATAGCAGCAACTGCAAAGCGCAGTGAGCGCGAACGTATGGCAGATGTAAAAACCATTTCGGGAGCATTTACCGGAGCATATGCAGAACACCCCTTTACCAAAGAGCCTATTCCAATCTGGATAGGAGACTATGTGCTTGCAGGTTATGGTACAGGAGCCGTGATGGCGGTTCCTTGCGGGGATCAGCGGGATTGGGATTTTGCAAAGCATTTTAATATTCCTATTAAAAATATATTTGATGGGGTTGATATTAGTGATCGGGCATACGCGGAAAAAGATAATACGCCGCTTAAAGATTCTGATTTCTTAAACGGGCTGTCTTACAAACAAGCGCTTCCTAAGGCGATTGAAGCACTCGAAGAATTAGAGCAAGGTCAAGGTAAGATTAACTATCGTTTACGTGATGCGGTATTTAGCCGCCAGCGCTATTGGGGAGAACCGTTCCCAACATATTATGTTGACGGAATGCCACAAATGATCGCTGCTGAGCATTTACCTATTCGCTTACCTGAAGTCGAAAAATACTTACCTACCGAAGAAGGTGAGCCGCCATTAGGTCGTGCAGATATTTGGGCATGGGATACTACCGAAAATAAGGTAGTTGGCAATGAGAAAATTGATCATAAAACTGTTTTTCCTTTAGAACTCAACACCATGCCAGGTTGGGCGGGATCGAGCTGGTATTTCTTCAGGTATATGGAGAAAGCTTTGCGCGATGAAGCTTTTGCTTCAAAAGAAGCGATGGACTATTGGCAGAATGTAGACTTGTACATTGGCGGAAGCGAACACGCAACCGGTCATTTATTATACAGTCGCTTCTGGGTTAAGTTTTTAAAAGATCGAGGATTTGCATCGGTTGAAGAGCCTTTTAAAAAGCTTATTAATCAGGGGATGATTTTAGGAACCAGTGCTTTTGTGTATCGTGTAGATGGAGAAAATAAATTTGTGTCAAGTACAAATAAAAATTCATTTAACGTTCAGCCTATTCACGCTCCTGTAGAGTTTGTGAATGCTTCAGATGAGTTAGATGTTGAAGCTTTTAAAAGTTGGAGACCCGAATTTCAAGATGCCGAATTTATTCTAGAAAACGGAGTATATAAAGTAGGTCGCGAAGTAGAAAAAATGTCGAAATCCAAATATAACGTGGTGAATCCCGATACTATTTGTGAGGAGTATGGCGCAGATACGCTGCGTATGTATGAGATGTTTTTAGGTCCATTAGAACAGGCAAAACCCTGGAACACTGCCGGAATCACCGGAGTGCATAATTTCCTTAAAAAACTATGGAAGCTATATCACAAAGTTGATGCCTCGGGTAATTTAGGGGATTTTGTAGTTTCAGAAGAATCTGCTTCTAAAGAGGCGATGAAAGTTCTACACAAGACCATAAAAAAGACGCAGGAAGATATTGAGAACTTCAGTTTTAATACATCTGTTTCTACATTTATGATTGCAGTAAACGAACTTTCCACTTTAAAATGCAATAATAGAGATGTGCTGGAGCCGCTGGCCATTTTGATTTCGCCTTATGCGCCACATATCGCAGAAGAGTTATGGAGTTTGTTAGGCCATAATAAGTCGATCGCTACAGCAGCATTTCCTGAATTTGACGCAAAACATTTAGTAGAAAGTAGTAAAGAATATCCTATTTCATTTAACGGGAAAATGCGTTTTACAATGGAACTTCCGCTAGACCTTTCTAATGAAGAAATTGAAAAGGCAGTGCGAGCACACGAGAAAACTGAAGAGTATCTAGGTGGTCGCGAACCTAAAAAGGTAATTATCGTACCCGGTAAGATCATCAACTTTGTAGGATAGATTTTATAGGAATGAGAGTAGTAATTAGAAGATATAGTCTGCAGTACATCAAGTCAAACATTTGGTACTTTATGGTGTCAAATCAAGTGTAGTGGATATATTTTGTTAGAATTACTATTAACTTAATTACATTTTAAGTATTAATAAGCCAAAACGACAGCTTTCGTTTTGGCTTATTTTTTGCTAATTAATCAGTAGTTTTATACTACTTAAAATTTAAAGTTATGATGGGATATTATATTCTCATTGGTGCAATTGCATTGGTGAGTTGGTTAGTGAGTAATAAATTAAAGAGCAAGTTTAAAGAATACTCGAAGATACATTTACAAAATGGGATGAGTGGAGCAGAGATTGCTCGTAAAATGCTTAGCGATAATGGGATTCACGATGTGAAAGTTATTTCTGTGCAGGGACAGCTAACAGATCATTACAATCCTGCAAATAAAACGGTTAACTTAAGTGAAGCAGTTTATAATCAACGCAATGCAGCGGCAGCGGCCGTAGCGGCGCACGAGTGTGGTCACGCGCTGCAACACGCACAAGCTTACAGTTGGTTAACGATGCGATCCACATTAGTGCCGGTTGTAAGTGTAGCTTCTCGTATGTCTATGTTTGTAATTATAGGAGGTTTTGTGTTGATGTCGATTATAAGTAGCGGAGTGGGCTTTACAGTTGCTGTAATAGGTCTAGGGTTATTTGCAATGGGAACTTTATTTGCTTTCATCACATTACCGGTAGAATACGATGCAAGTAATCGTGCGTTAGCATGGTTAGAATCATCTAATATGTTGACAAGTCAGGAACATGCAGGGGCTGAAGATTCTTTGAAGTGGGCTGCACGCACCTATGTGGTGGCAGCAATAGGATCGTTAGCAACTCTATTGTATTTCGCACTACAAGTTTTTGGCGGAAGAAGATAGTGCTTAGCGTACCTTAATAAAGGTAAGGCTATTAAAAAGCCGCAAGCAGATTGTTCTGCTTGCGGCTTTTTTATTGATATATATAGGATTTAATCCATCACGCGAATCACAAAGTAATTTTTCTTACCGCTTTGTAATAAGATAAAGCGGTTGTTGATTAAATCTTCTGAAGTTATCGTGTAATCATCTGCAATCTTTTCTTGATTTACAGAAATAGAATTTTGCTTTAGTGCGCGTTTTGCTTCACCATTTGATTTTAAGAATCCGGTTTTTTCTGATAATGCACTTACCATATCTAATCCTGCTTCAACTTCCCCGCGGCTTATTTCTGCTTGCGGAACCCCCTCAAAGACATCTAAGAATGTTTTTTCATTAAGTGCTTTTAAGTTGGCTGCTGTAGATTTTCCGAATAAAATTTCTGATGCGCGTACGGCATTTTCTAAATCTTCAGCACCGTGAGTACTGGTGGTTACTTCTTCTGCAAGACGTTTCTGCAGGGCGCGCAGGTGTGGAGCTTCCTGATGTTTTTCAATTAAATCTTCGATTTCTTCGCGTCCTAAGAAGGTAAATATTTTTATATACTTAGCTGCGTCCTCATCACTGGTATTTAACCAGTATTGGTAAAATTTATATGGAGAGGTGCGTTCTGCATCAAGCCAAATATTGCCGCCAGCCGTTTTTCCAAATTTAGTACCATCAGCCTTTGTAATAAGAGGGCAAGTCATAGCATATGCCTTACCGCCACCTATTCTACGTACGAGTTCTGTACCAGTAGTAATATTTCCCCATTGATCGCTACCACCCATCTGCAGCGTCAATTGTTTTTCTCTGTATAAGTGCAGAAAGTCATAGCCCTGTACCAGCTGATAGGTAAATTCTGTAAAACTCATACCTTCAGCAGAATCTGATGATAAGCGCTTTTTTACCGAATCTTTCGCCATCATATAGTTTACTGTAATGTGTTTACCCACATCACGTATAAAGTCTAAGAAGCTAAAATCCTTCATCCAGTCATAGTTATTAACTAGCTGAGCAGCATTTTCTTCACTAGAATCAAAATCTAGAAAACGAGATAATTGGTTTTTGATAGCCTGTTGATTGTGACGTAAAGTCTCTTCATCAAGTAAATTGCGTTCGTCTGATTTGCCAGAAGGGTCACCTATCATCCCGGTCGCACCACCTACAAGTGCAATAGGTTTATGCCCACATTGTTGAAAATGTTTGAGCATCATTACGCCTACAAGATGTCCTATATGAAGTGAGTCTGCAGTAGGATCAATCCCTACATATGCAGAGCGCATTTGCTCCATAAGGTGTTCCTCGGTTCCTGGCATCACATCGTGAATCATTCCTCTCCAGGTAAGTTCTTCTACAAAATTAGTAATCATAAGTGCTGTTTTCTGCAAATTTATAAGCCTGTAAATATAAAGATATTGGTTTAAGCACCGCGGGTAGAATAGAAGAATATAATTAACTTCGTAACTATGATTTTAGTCACTGGAGGAACAGGTTTAGTAGGGTCACATTTGCTATTTGCTTTAGCTGAAAGCGGAGACGAAAAAATACGCGCTACGTATAGAACCTTAGAAAGTCAGGAGCGGGTACATGCTTTATTTAAATGGAAAACAGCACAACGGCCAGAAATCGTTGAAGATCTCTTTGATAAGATCGAATGGATACAGGCGACCGTTAATGATATTCCAGCTTTGACTGAAGCTTTTGAGAATATTGTCGAAGTATATCACTGTGCTGCACTAATCTCCTTTAATCCTAAAGATTTTGAAAGTCTTCAGAAAATTAATGTAGAGGGAACTGCAAATATTGTTAATCTGAGTATTAAGAATAAGATAAGAAAGTTGTGCTATGTTAGTTCAGTAGCGGCTTTAGGAGATTCTAAGAAGCAAATTACTGAAGACACACATTGGGAAGCAAATAAAGAAAACAGTGTGTATAGCATTTCTAAGTTCGCTTCAGAAATGGAGGTATGGCGCGGAACTCAAGAAGGTCTAGATGTGGTGATTGTGAATCCGGGCGTTATTCTTGGAGAAGGGTTTTATAGTCAGGGAAGCGGTGTTTTTTTTAGAAAATTAAGTAAAGGTCTCAAATATATTGTACCGGGATCTTCTGGTTTTGTAGATGTTGTGGATGTAGTTGAGGCGATGGTATTACTTATGAAACACAGCATAACAAATGAACGTTACATCCTGGTGGGACACAATATAAAGTTTAGTACACTCTTTGAAAAAATTGCAGTTGCTCTCAAAAGCACAGTGCCTTTAAAAAAAATTAAGATATGGCAATTAGAATTGGCTTGGCGCCTTGATTGGTTTGCAGGGATCTTCGGAAATAAAAGACGTTTATTTAGAAGCACCGCACGATCTGCATATGCGCAGGTATCCTATGATTCTTCTAAGTTAAAACAGGATTTAAATTTCACCTACACGCCATTAAACGATACAATACAAAGAATCTCAAAACATTTTAATTCCCAATAGGAGCCAAGATAGAATCTTGAGCTTCTTCAAGCATCAAAAGGCTGTCTTTACTCTTTGCTTGTCGATTAATAGAATCTCCCTTTATTTTTTCAGCAGCATTGCGAATGCTATCCTCGTCATTCTGATTGAATTGTAGTTTGTCACGCTGAGCGATAAGTCGCTTATTAACTTCTTCCCATAATGCAGCATAATCATTAAAATTAACGCTGTAGTAATTTATGCTTTCTGCAAACTGTAGACTATCGATATTGTATTTCTTATAAATTAATGAGTCGGGTACAATGCCCAGACTGCGCATTTCATTCATATTGTAGGTTCTTAACGTACGCATTAATGAAATGTCATAAAGAACATCTACCATAAGATCTTCTTTAATGAAATTATCTGGTTTTTTAGGACGCTGTATCTCATTGCAGCCCACAAATACAAACAGTATTAAAACAATTAAAAAACCTTTTAATCTCATCGGTTGAAGGTTAAGCGCTGCGCAAATTTCTCATCATATACTTTAAAATTTTTGTAAGCTAAACGGCCATTTACAAAAGTATGAGTGATACGTGACTTAAAGGTGCTTCCTTCAAAAGGAGACCATTTGCATTTGTATAAAATGTTGTCTGTAGTTACTGTCCACGGATTATTAAGATCTACTAAAACTAGATCTGCGTAATATCCAGGTTTGATAAATCCGCGTTTCTCAACTTCAAATAAGATTGCCGGATTATGGCACATCTTTTCTACAATTTTTTCAAGACTTATCTTTTCTTCGTGATACATTTCTAGCATTGCAGGCAGTGCATGCTGTACCAGCGGACCTCCGCTTGGTGCTTTAGTATATACGTTTTGCTTTTCGTCTAGGGTATGCGGAGCGTGATCTGTAGCGATAACATCTAACCTGTCATCTAGTAGTGCTTCCCAGAGCGCATCTTGATCTGCCTGCGTTTTTACGGCGGGATTCCATTTTATAAGCGTTCCTTTTTCATCATAATCAGCATCACTAAACCACAAGTGGTGAATACAAACCTCTGCAGTGATCTTTTTATCTTTTAGAGGAATTTTATTATCAAAAAGGTCCATCTCCTTAGCGGTAGACAAATGGAACACATGAAGTCTGGCACCTGTTTCTTTTGCAAGGGCAATCGCTCTGGATGAAGATATGTAGCACGCATCTGCACTACGTATAATAGGGTGCATATTTATAGGGATATCATCACCATATCTTTCTGTATAAATCGCTAAATTTTCTTTTATAGTAGCTTCATCCTCACAATGAACAGAAATAAGAAAGTCTGTACTTTTGAAAATTTCACGTATTACATCTTCATTATCTACAAGCATATTCCCTGTAGAACTTCCAAGAAATAACTTTAGACCTGCAACCGTTTTTTTGTCTACTTTTTTTATTTCTGAAAGATTGTCATTTGTACCGCCAAACATAAAAGAATAGTTGGCATAAGAAGTCTCTGCGGCAATGCTAAATTTCTCTTCCAGCTTTTCAATTGTGGTGGTTTGAGGGATGGTATTTGGCATTTCTATAAAAGAAGTGATGCCACCGGCAATGGCAGCTGCAGATTCTGTAGCAATCGATGCTTTATGCGTGAGACCGGGTTCTCTAAAATGTACCTGATCATCAATTACACCCGGGAGTAAATGTTTTCCTTCTGCATCAAACACGTGAACATCAGGACTCTTAACGCTAAGGTTTTGACTCACCTCAATGATAATCCCGTTCTCAATGTACACGTCCCCACGTACAATAGAACCTTCGTTTACAATGTTTGCATCCTTTATTAGTACTTTTTCCATCTTAAATAGCGTATCCTTTAAAAAGACTTTTTATCTTCATTCCTATTACTCCAAAAACAGCTTCACTAAAAATACCTGTACTCATCTTACTTGCGCCACGTGTGCGGTCAACAAAAATTACAGGAACTTCAAAAATTGTAAAGCCTAGAAGGTGTGCTTTAAACTTCATTTCAATCTGAAAAGCGTATCCTACAAATTTAATTTTATCAAGTGTAATCTGCTCTAAAACTTCACGTTTATAACAGATGAATCCGGCAGTTGTATCGGCAATATCAAGTCCGGTAATAAATCGCACATATTTTGAAGCCCCATATGATAAGAGTACTCGACCCATAGGCCAATTAACAACATTTACTCCGGTTTTATATCTAGAGCCTATTGCTAAATCTGCGCCACCACGTGCACAGGCATTATAAAGGCGTATTAAATCATTAGGAGAATGCGAAAAATCTGCATCCATCTCAAAAATATAACTGTAATCCCGCTCTAAGGCCCATTTAAAACCCGCTATATATGCTGTTCCAAGTCCGTTTTTACCGGGTCTTTCAATTAAATGGAGTTTATCCGCAAATTCTAATTGTAAAGTAGAAACCAGAGATGCTGTGCCATCGGGCGAATTGTCATCAACAATAAGCACTTCAAATGCTCGCTGCTGCGCAAAAATATTGCGCACTAACTTTTCAATATTCTCTGCTTCGTTATAGGTTGGGATTATGACGAGCGAACCTGCCATTGTATGAAATTTAAACGCAAATGTAATTATTTTGAACGTTAATTGTCTTCTGCATTCTAGTAAACTCTATGAATTATATTAATTTTAACCTCTCAATTATAGCTATCGTGCAAGCCCTAGAACGCAGTTTTATTAGTAATGACTGGATTACAATTGTAATAGTTGCATGCGTAGCTCTGGTAGTATTAGTGAAGGTGGCTTACGAAGCGCGATTTATAGATTTTACAGAGCTGCTGGTTAATGAGAAATATCTTTTAAAAGCGAATAAAGAGATCAAATTTCAAGATCCCTTTAATATTATTCTATTTGCCGCCCAGTTATTATCTGTCTCTCTTTTCATCTATATTGCTTTTGTTCAATTTGGAGTTTCAGTAACATTAGCGCCGGTTTTACTTTATATACGAATAGCTTTAGTTTATGTCGTTTTTGTGGCTTTAAAATTTTTTATAGAACGCATGATGGGAGTTCTATTTGATGGCGAACATATTTTGAGTTCATACCAATTTCAGAAGTTAAGCTACAGAAGTTTTTTCGCCTTGATTTTATTACCAGTTAATGCGTTGTTTATCTATGGTTTACAGCCAAGTTTGCTGCTCATTCAGATTATTATAGGTGTATTTGTAATCTTTAATTTAATCAGTCTTATCAATACATTAAGACGATATGAAAATCTAATTTATTATAATCTTTTTTATTTTATTTTGTACCTTTGCGCTCTTGAAATCGCACCCTACTTCATTTTATATAAGGTGTTTAGTAAGAGTGTGAATTAAACAAATTTGAATGTCTATGAAAGTGAAGACTATTTTGGTATCACAACCAGAGCCAAAAGTTGAGAATTCCCCCTATTTTGAACTGCAAGAGAAGAAAAAAGTTAAAGTTGATTTCATTCCCTTCATACATGTCGAGGGTGTTTCAGGAAAGGAAGTTAGGCATCAAAAAATCGATCTGAATAAATATACAGCGATTATTTTAACCAGCCGTAATGCCGTTGACAATTTTTTTAGAATTGCAGATGAAATGCGTTTCAAAGTGCCAGATTCTTTAAAATATTTTTGTCAAAGTGAGGCAGTGGCTTACTACCTACAGAAGTATGTAGTTTACCGCAAGCGGAAGATTTATGTAGGGCAGCGCACATTTACCGAAATGTCTTCTATCCTTAAAAAATATAAGACTGAAAAGTTTTTACTTCCTTCTTCTGATGTACTAAAACCAGAAGTTCCTAATGTACTTAATGATCTTAAGTTGAACTGGGATAGAGGTATTTTTTATCGTACGGTAGTAAGTGATCTTTCTCATTTAAAAGATGTGACTTATGATGTACTGGTGTTTTTTAGCCCAAGCGGAATAAAATCTCTTTTTGAAAATTTTCCAGATTTTAAACAAAATAATACACGTATTGCTGTATTTGGAAACTCTACTGTTAAAGCTGTAGAAGATGCGGGACTTAAGGTAGACATTATGGCTCCTACTCCAGAAACTCCATCTATGACAATGGCTCTGGAGAAATACATAGATAATGTAAATAGTAAGAAGTAAACACGATCACTTCTCAATTCAAATAGAAAAGGCTCCTTAAACTAAGGAGCCTTTTTCTTTTTTAATAGTTTTTAGAACTAGCCTAATGGAGGCTGCCCAGACATAATTTCTTCACTTGCAAAAGCCTCAAATTTCTTGAAGTTCTCCTTAAATGCTGCGGCAAGTTTAAATGCTGTCTTGTAATATGCATCTTCATTATCCCAAGACTGTCGCGGACTTAAAATATAATTAGGAATACCCGGGCACGTGCGTGGCTGAGCAAGTCCAAATACTGAATGTATGTGGTAATTTTCATAATTTAAAGCACCAAGTTCTCCATTTAAAGCAGCGTTTATCATTCTGCGTGTATATTTTAACGGCATACGCTCTCCTACACCATACGATCCACCAGTCCATCCTGTGTTTACTAACCATACATTTACGTTAGCAGCTTTCATCTTTTCACTTAGCATTTCTGCATAGCGGGTAGGATGCAAAGGCATAAATGGCGCTCCAAAACAAGCAGAGAATGAAGGTATAGGTTCTTTTACTCCCGCTTCTGTGCCGGCAACTTTAGCAGTATAACCGCTTATAAAATGATAAGCAGCTTGACCTGGAGTTAATCTTGAAATAGGAGGTAATACCCCAAAAGCATCCGCGGTTAAGAAAAATATATTCTTAGGTGTACTTCCTGTAGAAGGCTTTTGTATATTTTTTATGTGATGTATGGGATAACTTACACGTGTGTTTTGTGTGACAGAAGTATCTTCATAGTCCACAGTGTTATCATCATTAAGAACGACATTTTCTAGAAGTGCTCCTTTTTTAATCGCATTAAAAATATCTGGCTCTTGCTCTTGTGATAGATTAATAACTTTAGCATAACAGCCACCTTCAAAATTAAATATTGAGTTGTCTTCAGACCAGCCGTGCTCATCATCACCTATTAGTTTCCTATTAGGATCTGCACTTAAGGTCGTTTTTCCGGTTCCAGATAGTCCAAAGAATAAAGCAGTTTCACCATTCTCACCCACATTTGCAGAGCAGTGCATAGGGAGTGTGTTTTTTTCGGTAGGTAATAAAAAATTAAGCACAGAGAAAATGCCTTTTTTGATCTCACCTGTATAACCGGTTCCACCTATAAGTATGGTTTTTTCAGTAAAATTTACAATTGCAAAGTTCTCTTGTCTGGTACCATCTAATTCTGGATTAGCTTTGAAACCCGGTGCATTTAAAATTAACCAGTCTTCTTTAAAATTTTCCAGCTCATTCTCATCAGGACGCAGAAACATATTGTAAGCAAACAAATTAGACCAGGCATATTCGTTAACTACACGTATACCCAGCTTAAAGCGGGAGTCTGCACAAGCAAAAGCATCACGTACGTACAGACTGCGATCAGATAAATAGGTGATCATTTTGTTTTTAAGACGCGTAAATTTCTGACTGTCAAAGGGGATGTTTATATCTCCCCACCAGACATCATCACGTGTTAATTCATCAATTACAATGAAGCGGTCTTTAGGAGATCTACCTGTAAACGTGCCGGTGTCTATCGCTAAAGCACCGGTAGATGTTTCTCTACCTTGACCAAGATCTAGGCTAATAGCTTGCAGGTCTTCGGGTTCTAATTGATAATGAGTTGTGGCATTTTTAATTCCGTATGGAGTTAACGAAATCGTTTTCGTAGATAAGGCGCTTGTAGCCATATAAATTGAATTTTTAGTAAATACGAGCCAAAATTAATGCTTTATTTTGGCTAATAATTTAATTTTAACTAATTATTTTGCAGATTTGATAAGAGAGTAGGTGATACTTATCCAGGCAGAAATTAGCAATGCACCGCCAATTGGGGTGATCCAGGCAAAGGCACTAATATCCATTCCAGTTAATGCTTTAGTAGAAAGTAAATAAATAGAACCACTAAAAAGTATAATGCCACTTATCACTAAATAAAAAATTGTGTTTAGCGATTTAGTATTCAGCGGTAAAATGCTGGAAACAATTAATAATAAAAAAGAGTGATACATTTGATAACGAACACCAGTTTCAAATGAATTTACAGCTTCTACAGTTAAACTGTCTTTAAGACCGTGCGCTCCAAAAGCTCCTAGAATTACTGCCGTAAGACCTAATATAGAACCTGTTATAAGGATTTTTCTTTTCATAAGAACTATTTTTATAAAGCTACTGTTTCAGTAAATTTTGCTGATTTCAGCAGTGCAAAAATAATACATAATTATGCGAAACATATTAATAATAGGTGCCGGAAAATCTACCGCGCAATTGGTTAAGTATCTTCTAGAAAAAGCTGAAAAAGAAGATTTATATTTAATAATCGCAGATCAAGTTTTGAGTAATGCCGAGCGTTTAGTGCGTAATACATCAAGAGCAAAAGCCGTGGAGCTCAACATCAACAAAATTGAAGACAGGAGAAAACAAATTGCCGAAGCAGATATTGTTATAAGTATGTTACCTGCATTTTTGCATAATATTGTCGCTGAGGATTGTCTAGAGCTCGCTAAAAATCTGGTTACGGCTTCTTATATAAGTGACGAAATGCTTAAAATGGATGCCGAGGTCAAGAAAAAGGGCTTGGTTTTTATGAATGAAGTAGGTCTTGATCCTGGTATAGATCATATGAGTGCGATGCGTATTATAGATCGCATTCGGGATGAAGGCGGAAAAATAATATTGTTTGAATCGTTTTGCGGAGGTTTATTGGCTCCTGAAAGTGATACCAATTTATGGAATTACAAATTCACCTGGAATCCACGTAATGTTGTATTAGCAGGACAAGGAGGTGCAGCCGAATTTATTCAGGAAGGTACTTATAAATATATTCCGTATCACCGTCTATTTAGACGCACCGAATTTCTGGATGTCGAAAATCATGGCAGATTTGAAGCCTATGCTAATCGTAATTCTTTAAAATATAGGAGTATCTATGGACTCGATGATGTACTTACCTTATATCGAGGGACAATGCGTCGTGTAGGATTTTCAAGAGCGTGGAATTTATTTGTGCAACTAGGCATGACCGATGACAGCTATAATTTGCAACACACAGAAACGATGAGTTATAGGGAGTTTACTAACCTCTTTTTGCCTTATTCTCCCAACGATTCTGTAGAGTTAAAACTGCGGCATATGCTACGAATTGATCAAGACGATCTGTTGTGGGATAAATTACTGGAACTTGATCTTTTTAATCCGGATAAAATTTTAAATCTCAGAGAGGCTACACCGGCGCAATGTCTTCAGCATATCTTAGAAAATAAATGGACGCTAGAAGAAACAGATAAAGATATGATTGTAATGTATCATAAGTTTGGATTTCTGTTAAACGGAGAGCAGAAACAGATAGATTCTACTATGGTAATCATTGGAGAAAATCAAACCTACACTGCAATGGCAAAAACTGTAGGATTGCCTGTAGCTATAGCAGCGCTCAAAATTTTAAATAAAGAAATCACTCAACCGGGTGTGCAATTACCTATAGCTCGGGAGGTGTATGAGCCTATTTTAAAAGAACTAGAAGATTATGGGATAGTCTTTAAGGAACATGATATGCCCTACTTAGGATACAACCCGCATCATCTATAAATTTGTGTGCCTGATTACAGGTTTTAGTTGTTTGATTAAAATAATACCTGCCAAAAGCTAAAAATGTATAAGCAAAACAGGTATTTTTAATTATAAATATGTGTTATGAAAATTGTAAACGAGCAGATAGCTATAGACGGAATAGATAAAATTATCCTTCGCCAATTAATGGACGACGCCCGAAAGCCTATTTTGGAAATCGCCAGACAAGTAGGTATTTCTGGTGCTGCCATACATCAACGTTTAAGAAAATTAGAAAAATCGGGTTTAATTTCTGGCAGTAAGTTTATTGTAGATCCTAAGATTTTAGGCTATAATACAATGGCATTTGTAGGTATTTATCTCGACCGCGCGATGAGTAACCCAAAAGCGGTAAAGCAGCTTGAAGAAATTCCGGAGGTATTAGAATGTCATTATACTACCGGAAACTGGTCGATATTTATAAAAATACTATGTAAAAATAATGAGCATTTAATGCATTTGCTCAACAAAAAAATACAGGCTATTGAAGGCGTTTCCCGTACGGAAACCTTTATTTCTCTTAATCAACAGATAGAACGGCAGATTCAGATTTAAACATAAAAAACCCGGCACTTTAATACTAAAGTATCCGGGTTTTTCAACTTAACTAACCAATCAATTATGAACGGTTATATAGTCGCTTGTTACTTAGTTAGCTTACAAAGCATATTAATATTTTTTTAAAAAACCATTAGATTGCAACCCCGTATATCTGAAGTATCAAAACGTCCTAAAATTTCAAAGCGATTTCCATCTAACTTTTTACCCAAATCCTGAGTGGCTATAAAGGGACACGAATTATGATTTGCCAGATCAATGACATTTATTCCACCCGTAACACCTTCAGGAACAAGTTGCAGAGCATCTTCAGTATCTCTCATATAAACACGCAGCCAGGGAGGAGTTGTAAAAATGCCGTCGCCTTTTGAATATCCCTGAGAGAGTAACTCGGTCATCCCGTATTCACTATGAATTTTGTCAACACCAAATCCGTTTTTTAATAGCTGGTGAAGCTCATCGCGTATGAGCTCTTTACGTCTGCCTTTCATACCGCCGGTTTCCATAACGATAGTATTATTTAAATTAAACTGAAAAGCTTCAGTAAGATCTAAAAGAGCGAAAGAAACTCCTATAAGCAGAATCTTTTCACCTTCCGCATCAAGCCTTTTTAATTTTTCACTCAAACCAGGATAATCGTTGAGATAAAAACCACTTTCCTCTTTTTTACTGTCTTTAATTAATTGATCGACCATAACAATTAGAGAAGATCCGTCGCGCTCGAGATAAGAAGGTAAGAGTGCCAGTACGGTGTATTCTTCAATATTACCGTAATGTAGTTTAAAGCCTTCGCGAAAACTTTTTACATACAAATCTAGATCAGTTACAAGATGCTTACTAGTTACACTGCCTGTTGTTCCACTACTGGTAAATATAGTTTGCACGGGGTTTTGAGAGGCTAGTACATCAAATTGTTTAAAAAACTGAATAGGCAGAAACGGGATTTTCTCAACAGTATTTATGCCCGAAGGATCAATGCCCAGGTGATTACAAAACCTTTTGTAAATTGCATTAAACTCCCATTGATGCTTGAACGACTGAAGAGCTAAATCTTCAAACTCAGCACTGGTTTTAATATTAAAAATGGCGTTAGACTGCATACATATATTTAGAATCGTAAAGGTATTTAAAATGCAAGTGATTGCTCTAATTATTAGTTATAAGCTGCTCAACTTTATCTAAATGTTACCAATGTAAATAGCAATGCTATGCCACGATTTAAACCTTATCTTTACGATTACATTAAATCTTTACACGAATGAAAAAAAAGGAAATTAAAATTCTGCTTGTTGATGATGAGCCAGATATCCTAGAAATTGTAGGTTATAATCTTAGTAACGAAGGATACCAAGTCGTTACTGCTGAGAATGGTAAAGAAGGTGTGAAAATGGCAAAAAAGCACAATCCACATTTGATTATTCTTGATGTGATGATGCCAGAGATGGATGGGATTGAAGCTTGTGAGCAAATACGTAAACTCCCGGAACACGCAGAAACAATAATTACCTTTTTAACTGCACGTGGAGAAGATTATTCTCAAGTTGCCGGCTATGATGCAGGTGCAGATGATTACATTACAAAACCAATAAAGCCAAAGGTTTTGGTGAGTAAAGTAAAAGCATTATTACGCAGACTTAAAGAGGAGGAAGAAGGGGATTCGCTGGTTAAAGTAGGCGACTTAGTAATTAATCGGGAAGAATATAAAATCATAAAAGATAAAAAAGAACTTGTGCTTCCTCGTAAGGAATTTGAGCTGTTGTCACTTCTTGCGTCAAAACCGGGAAAAGTTTTTAAACGCGAAGATATTTTAGATAAAGTCTGGGGCAATGAGGTTGTAGTAGGTGGTAGGACTATAGATGTTCATATTAGAAAGCTACGCGAAAAGATAGGAGATAAGCGATTTAAGACAATTAAAGGGGTAGGGTATAAATTTGTTGTTTAATGTCTGCTAGTTTTAAAAAATCATATCGTTTTGCAGGCTTTTCTGCAATGTATATCACATTATTTCTAACGCTCTTTGTGAGCGTTTTTTTCTTTACAGAAGATCGTTTTAATTTTTTATGGATATTGAGCTTTGCAGTTATCTGCTTTTGCTTCTCATTTACTGTTTTACAAATACGAGTAGAAAAGTTTATTTACAAGCGCGTAAAAAAAATCTACGATGATGTTTCTCTTCTTGATGTCACTACTTTAAAACGAGGTCAGGTTACTACAGATATGGGAACGCTAACCAAAGAGGTAGAACGGTTTGCGGCTAGTAAAAAACTTGAAATAGAATCTCTCAAAATTAGAGAAGAATACAGAAAGGAGTTTATGGGTAATGTGGCGCACGAACTCAAAACGCCATTGTTTACAACGCAAGGTTATATTCATACGCTTCTTGATGGGGCGATGAAAGATAAAAGCGTTAGAAAAAAATACTTAAAACGTGCAGCTGCTGCAGTAGAACGTTTGGTTTATCTGGTAAGTGATCTGGATATGATCTCAAAGCTAGAAGTGGGGGATCTCAATTTAAGATATGAGTATTTTGATATGGTAGAGCTGGTTAAGGGAACTTTTGATCTCTTAGAAATGAAAGCTGCTAAGAAAAATATTACGCTTGCTTACGATATGCCATATAATGGACCCATTATGGTTAATGCAGATCGAGAACGTATACAGCAATTATTAACGAACCTGATTGTAAATTCGATTAAATACGGCAAACAGGACGGTACCACAGAAGTTTCGATTGAAAATCTAATTCAGAATAAAGTTATTGTACGCGTTACAGATAATGGAGAGGGGATCTCCACAGAGCATATACCTCGCTTATTTGAGCGTTTTTATCGGGTAGATAAAAGTGGGTCGAGAAGAGAAGGAGGTTCTGGTTTAGGACTTTCCATCGTCAAGCACATCATTGAAGCCCATGATGAAAAGATTTATATAGAAAGCGATTTTGGAGTGGGTTCTGAGTTTTCGTTTACCCTCGAAAAAGCCGAAGAGCTCCCTAAAACCGTTGTTTTTGAAGGCCCCCTCACTTAGTAATTTTTCAAAGCCACTATACACTTTTACCTTACTAAGGTCTTTAATTTTAAATTTTTCTTGTTCAGCAAATGGTACAATCCCTGCCTTCTGAAAGCGTTTTGCCAAATATTCTTGTTCAGTTTGTCCGGGAGTAGGAATAAAAAATGCTTTTTTACTCAGCTTCACCAAATCCATAACTGTAGTGTATCCCGAGCGACTTATAATTAAATCACTAGAACATAGAGCGCGCTGTAAATCTGCAGTTTCCATATAATTTACAACCTTTATATGGTCTTTAATTGTACTGGTCTGTTCTGCTTCAATTACACCTCTTACAAATAAAACCTGTCCCTTATAATGCTTTAACTCGTGCATTAAAATTTCTTCAAGCTCTGTGCGTTGAGGTTCTGGGCCACTTAGCAGCACCATAACATCGTAAACTGATTTTGTCTCTTCAGCTTCCAATCGAGAAAGGGCACCTATATATTTAACCGGAATATCAAAACTTTTAGGATGCCCAAGTTTTCCACTCAAATTGCTTTTTCCTTCAAAATCAGGTACCCA
The DNA here is from genome assembly GCF_004104375.1 of Leeuwenhoekiella aequorea. Classification (GTDB taxonomy): domain Bacteria; phylum Bacteroidota; class Bacteroidia; order Flavobacteriales; family Flavobacteriaceae; genus Leeuwenhoekiella; species Leeuwenhoekiella aequorea. The sequence goes on along the minus strand of NZ_QOVM01000004.1, from coordinate 146,948 downwards.
GCATTCATCAAATCGTTTGATGTAATTGCGATGCATTGCTGAAGTTAATTTTGTGGTTTTTCCGCTTAAAACTTGTAATTGATGTGTGACAAATACGGTGGGGATATCTGCATGGTACAAGCCTAATCTATTATCAGATAGAACGCCATCGATAGTTTTTGCCTTTACAAGCTCTTTGAGTTGTTCGCGTTCTTTGCGTATAGCTTTTAGAACTTTGGGGCTGCGCAACAGCATTTTCCATTTAAAACGTTTGCCGTTTTTAGCGTATTCTATTTTATAGGAAGGTAATTCTAGAGCTTGAAGCTGTGGAAATTCTTTTTTTAATAGATCTAATGCTTGACCATCACTTCCAAGTATAACCTCAAAGCCTTCACTTAGAAGCTCGCGTATGAGTGGCACGCATCTAGTGGCGTGACCGAGTCCCCAATTTAATGGAGCTACGAGTATGGTTTTTTGCTTTTGCACTTTACAAAGTTGATATATCTCTTAAACGTAAATGTTTCCAATAGATTATTAAACTATTAAAACTGTAAAATTTTTCACATAGAAAGTATTTTCACATAGATTTTAATATTCTGATAAACAATTAATTAGATTAAAAAGTTTGAGTTAATACTATGTTATCTGGTATTTCGATCTCAATAATGGAGTCACTTTCAAAGCAGTACTCGTATCTTTGGCGCGTAAATTTTTAATTAAATACATACCTGCATTGGGAAGTAAAAATAAATTGAGACGCTTTCGCGAAAATGAAACCTTTAGTAATGTCGTACAGCCTGAGCGAAAAGACCTTACTGATCAGGAGTTTCCTTTAAAAGGCAACTGGAATCGTGATTTTTTCAAAAATGACAAGCCTATTGTATTAGAGCTTGGCTGCGGAAAAGGAGAATACACTGTAGGTCTCGCAAAGCGTTTTCCCGATAAAAACTTTCTAGGGATTGATATTAAAGGTGCGCGCTTCTGGCGAGGAGCAAAAACGGCATTGGAAGAAAACATTGATAATGCCGGATTTATGCGTACGCAGATCGAACTTGTCGATAAAGCATTTGCAGAGAATGAAGTTTCAGAAATCTGGATTACGTTTCCAGACCCTCAAATAAAATATAAGCGTACAAAACACCGTATGACTAATCCGCATTTTTTAGAACGTTACAAAACGGTACTAAAACCCAATGGGATAATGCATCTTAAAACAGACAGTGAATATATGCACGGGTATACTTTAGGTTTGCTAGAAGGCCTGGGTCACGAGATTTTGTATGCACACCACAATATTTATATTAACCACGATGCTCCAAAAGAAGTAGTAGGGATACAAACTTTTTATGAAAAACAGTATCTTGAAATAGGAAAACCTATTACCTATATCAAATTTAGGATCAACTAGAAGCATTTGGAAATAACAAAACTTTTCTTCATTACTTATTTTGCTGCTTTTCTTGGAGTATTACCTCCGGGATTGGTAAATATGTCTGTTGCAAAAACCTGTGTACACAGAGGGAGGCGTAATGGTATGCTGGTTGCTTTAGGTGCGTCAATAATAGTATTACTACAGGCTTTTGTGGCAATTCTACTTGCGCGCTATATATTTAGTCATCCTATTGTGCGCAATACTTTACTACGTACCGGTATTGTAATATTTGGTATTCTTGCGGTATATTTTTTTATAGCCGCAAAAAAGAATAAAGTGAAAGAAGTAGAAATCCCAAAGCACTCGGGTAGAAAAAGTTTTGCTAAAGGCATGCTAGTTGCTTTAATCAACGTGTTGCCTATACCGTATTTCTGCGCGCTGAGTGCAGCATTTAATGTTTCTGGATCTAATACGAACGGTTGGGTGGAGGTTTCTCTCTTTATTTTAGCTGCAGCCTCTGGAACTTTTACCGCTTTGTACATCTATGTAGTGGGTTTTGATCGCATTCAGAATGAACCGCGTAATTTTGCTAAATATTCAAATTATTTTATGGCTGCCTTAATGGTTGTTCTGGTCGCTATTACGCTAATCCGAATGCTTTATGGCAAAACCTGAAACGCTTAATTTTTATGAGCGCGTTTATGAGGTTACTAGAATGATACCGTATGGGAAAGTAACTTCTTACGGGGCAATAGCAAAATGTCTGGGAGCTGCAGGCAGTGCACGTATGGTGGGTTATGCTATGAATGGTGCTTCCAATCTTGAAGATGTGCCTGCGCACCGTGTACTTAATAGAAACGGACTCCTTACCGGAAAGCACCATTTTAAAGGGACGCATCTCATGCAACAGCTCCTAGAAAGTGAGGGTCACACGGTTAAAGAGGATAAGCTACAGAACTTCGAAGATAAATTTTGGGATCCCGTAGAAATGGTAGGATTTAAAACCTAAAATAAGCCATTATTTTTTTGTTTCAGTATCGGTTTAAACTAATCTTCAGACATAGAAACCGTCAATACATGGATAGGCAATAACTCTTTCGATTTCTGAAGTTTTCAGCCTATATTTGTAGTTTTAGAATCAATCTAAGTAAGATATCGTGAAGTTAGAGAAACAAGCAATATACAATGCACTAAAAACCATAAGTGCGCCTGGTGAAGGAGAAGATATGGTAACGAGTGGTGCGGTGACTAATGTAGTGACCTTTGGTGACGAGGTTATCGTAGATATCACTATAAATAACCCAAGCCTGCAAGCAAAAAAGAAAACTGAAGTAGAAATCATGAAAGTGATTCACGCTGAGGTGCATCAAAAAGCTCAGGTTAAAGTTAATGTACGTGTAGATGCTCCAGAAAAGCAAACTAAGAACGAGATAAAAGGAAAGCCAATACCGGGCATTCAAAATATTATAGCAGTTGCATCTGGTAAAGGTGGTGTTGGAAAATCTACAATTACCGCAAACCTTGCTGTGAGTCTGTCAAAAATGGGCTTTAAAGTGGGAATTTTAGATGCAGATATTTACGGCCCTTCTGTGCCTATAATGTTTGATGTTCAGGATTCTAAGCCACTGTCTGTAAAAGTAGACGGAAAGCAAAAAATGAAACCTGTAGAAAGTTACGGGGTTAATATACTTTCAATTGGATTCTTTACAAAACCAGATCAGGCAGTTGTTTGGCGTGGGCCAATGGCTTCAAAAGCATTAAATCAAATGATTTTTGATGCTGCCTGGGGAGAATTAGATTTTCTGTTAGTAGATCTTCCTCCGGGAACAGGTGATATTCATTTAAGTATTGTGCAAGCTATGCCACTTACCGGAGCAGTAGTTGTGAGTACGCCTCAAAATGTAGCTCTTGCAGATGCTAAGAAAGGGGTTGCAATGTTTCAACAAGAAAGTATAAATGTACCCGTTCTAGGTATTGTAGAAAATATGGCTTGGTTTACTCCAGAAGAGTTGCCAGAGAATAAATATTATATATTTGGAAAAGAGGGCGCAAAAAATCTTGCAGACGATTTAGGTGTGCGTTTACTAGCGCAAATCCCGCTGGTTCAAAGTATTCGTGAAGCTGGTGATGTAGGACATCCTGCTGCATTGCAAGATGATACTATGCTCTCTGAAGCTTTTCAGGAAATGACGCGTAATACAGTTGAAGAATTAGTAAAACGTAATGATGATTTACCGCCTACAGAAGCTGTGAAGATTACTACTATGGCAGGTTGCTCAGCCGTTAAAAAATAAACTATGACAGATTTAGAATTAAAGGGGAAAGTTGAAGATGCATTAGAAGAAATCAGACCTTTTTTGCAAAGTGATGGTGGCGATATTGCGTTACTAGGTATCGAAGATGGTACCACAGTTAAAGTTCAGCTGGAGGGTGCTTGTGTAGGATGCAGCGTGAACCAGATGACTCTTAAAAGTGGCGTTGAAATGACTATAAAAAAACACGCCCCACAAATACAAAATGTGATTAATGTAGTTGCATAAGTATTACATTATAAAAAAAATGACAAGCAGCTTTGATCTTATCAAAGCTGCTTTTTTTATTTCAAAAAAATAATAAGCGTAATATTTACAATTATTTAAAGTAATTGATTAGTTTTATTTTAAATCACAAATATCTTCTTATGAGTCACGCTAATAGTCGCAGAAAGGCTTTAAAAAATATTGCGCTTACAACTTCTGGATTAAGTTTAGGTTTAGCAACATTAAGTTGTAAAGATGAATCTAACAAAGATAATCTGGACGATAGCGATCAAAGAGAGATTGCCTTAAAAGGAAACATTAATCATTCAGCGTGTTACTGGTGCTATAGTGGAATGCCGCTTGATGATTTTGCACAAAGTGCAGCAGAGCTAGGATTAAAAGGAATTGATTTATTGAAGCCTGAAGAATGGGAGACAGCTGAGAAATACGGTCTCAAATGCGCAGTGGCGACAGATAGCTTTGCAAATATTGAAAATGGTTTTAATGATAGAGCTAATCACGCAAGTCTGCAGGAACAATATTCATTATTAATCGATAAAGCTGCTGCTCAGGGAATTAAAAATGTTATTGTTTTTTCAGGAAATAGGAGGTTGTTGTCAAGAGAGGATGGGCTTCAAAATTGTGCAGATGGTCTTACGCCACTTGTCAAAAAAGCTCAAGAGAAGAATGTTGTCTTGATAATGGAATTGCTTAATAGCAAAATAGATCATAAAGATTATCAATGTGATCACACACGGTGGGGTGTTGATCTCTGTAAATTACTAGATTCTGAAAATTTTAAATTGCTTTACGATATCTATCATATGCAAATTATGGAAGGCGATGTAATACGTACTATTAATGAACATCACAAATATATTGCTCATTACCATACCGGTGGTGTCCCGGGACGTCATGAAATTAATGATGCCCAAGAGCTTAATTATCCTGCAATAATCAAAGCCATTTTAGATACTGGATTTACGGGATATGTTGCACAGGAATTCATTCCTACATATCCTGATAAAGTTGCTGCTCTTCGGGAAGGCGTAAAAATTTGTGACGTATAGCTGTTTTAAAATCCTATTATTTGAATAGGTTTTAAGACGGTGCAACAGCGTTTTTTATTAATTTAGCACGCTCTTAAGAAAAGCAGATATGCAGGACATAACAATTACAGTAATTGACCGGGAAGGTGTGGCTCACGCCCTTGAAGCACCTACAGATATGAATCTTAATCTAATGGAAGTTTTTAAGATGTATGAACTTCCGGTTGAAGGTACTTGTGGCGGTATGGCAATGTGTGCCTCGTGCCAGTGTTATGTGGTATCTGATCACAAATTAAATGAAATGGGGTATGATGAGGAAGCTATGCTGTCTGAAGCATTTTATGTTGAGAATAACAGTCGGTTAGGGTGTCAAATACCTATCACACCAGATTTAAATGGGTTAGAAGTTAAATTAGCTCCCGAAAGTTAATTTTACAGAACTTATAATACTGCCTCAATAACTTAGTTACTGAGGCTTTTTTTATTTAAAATACCTATAGCTAGTGGAAAGAGGCGATCTACAAATAGGGAGTAAGCTTCCTTTGATGGGTGTAAACCATCGGCAGCAACTAGCTTAGGCTGGGAGATTCCTTTTCTTGTGATATCTGTAATATTCAAATAGGTAACTCCATTATTGATAGTAACTTCTTTTGCAAACGCGTTGTATTTATCTATTTCTGAAGAAATTTCTTCCTGATTGCCATTGTTTTGACCAAATGCTGTGTAAGCATAATCAGGTATTGAAATTACGATAACACGCTTTTCGTTTCCGCCGGCTAATTGAATTGCAGTTTCTAAAAGAACGTTGAAGTCTTTTTTATATTCAGAAAACACAATTCTTTGATATTGGTTATTAACACCAATTAGAATTGTTACGAGGTCGTAATCAGATTTGAGATTTTTAGCTGCTAACGCATTAATTAAATTGTCTGTACGCCAACCCGTTTCTGCAATTACAGTTGTATTTAAAATACTATTTTGGGAGCTTTCGATTCTAGTTTTTAGCTGATTGGGAAACCTGCAAGATTCGCATACCCGCTCTCCTATAGTATAACTGTCACCTAATGCAAGATAATTGTACCTCTTTGCTGTATCAGTGGTTTTACTTTCAGCTATAGTTGCCTTAGAGTTGTTGCAGCTAATTATAAAAAGGCAAAATATATTTATTAATGTTATGCGTAGCAGTGTGTAATTCATAAAATAGCTACGCATATTTCACACAATCGGTTTAATAAACAATGCGGTTTCTAAGTTTCTTTTAGTTGTGCAAATATCATTTCAAGTGGTAGCTTGCCATCTTATCAAAGATATCAAGCCGCTCTAGTGCTTCTCTTTAAACCGAAATATTTGATGTTATTTCTTGTTCAATGCCATTCCATAGAGTTGCTCTTTTTTTAAGAGCAGTAATCGCAGTTTCTTTTACTTCTTCCCATTTTACCGCATCGTTACCACATAATTCAGAAACCATTTGTAAAGCCATCGGTCCATGTTCATCACCATCTAATTCAATATGACGATCAAAGTAATATTTAAATAACGTGAGATCCTCCATCGGGAAATTCTGTTGAATGTTTCCTATAATTTGAGTAAACATACTCGGAATAAGATCTTCTCTGCCAAATGTGAATGCAGCTGCAATCTTATGTGCTTTTCCTTCAGAAATAATTTCAAAAGTGAAACGTAAAAACTCCTTAACTGACTCTGGGATTTCACTTACTGCAATCACTAAAAATATATCTGTACCATGTGTGATATGGCTTAAAAAAGAATTTATTTCCTGAGTACCTGCGTTTGAATTTGCCATAGCATCCAGATACATTTCAAAATGGCTTTGGCGCTTGCCCTCTAGATTAATATCTGTTTCTTCGGCAAGTACAATTTCATTAATTAAGTACCTGATTTCAGGATTTCCCAAAGGATACCAAGGCGTAGAAACTTTTGTAAGATCGTACTGTAATGCTTTTAATAATGACATAAAATCCCACACAGCAAAAACATGATGCTGCATAAAGATTTGTAGGTCTGCAGGAGTGCGTAATTTTTTATATAACTGATGACTCAATAACTGATCTTGATATGGGGCAATAGCCTTCTTAACTTCGTCAATCATAGTATTTGTTTTTCGGCAAAACTAATAAACAAATAAGAGTATAATCTATTTTAAAGCTTGATATTATTTATACTACTATTATTTAAATGCATTTAGACCGGTAACATCCATTCCTGTTATCAAAAGGTGAATATCGTGAGTTCCTTCATAAGTAACTACACTCTCTAAATTCATCATATGGCGCATAATACTATATTCACCGGAAATACCCATTCCTCCTAAAATTTGTCGTGCATCACGGGCTATTTTGAGAGCCATATCGACGTTGTTTCGCTTTGCCATAGATATTTGTGCAGAAGTAGCTCTTCCTTCATTTCGTAAAGTTCCCAGACGCCAGGCGAGTAATTGCGCTTTAGTAATTTCTGTAATCATTTCTGCAAGTTTTTTTTGCTGAAGCTGAAATGATCCTATAGGTTTCCCAAACTGATGGCGCTCTTTAGAATACCTCAATGCTGTGTCATAACAATCCATCGCCGCGCCAATAACTCCCCAGGCAATCCCAAATCGTGCAGAATCAAGGCACATGAGAGGTGCGCCCAATCCCGATTTATTGGGCAGTATATTTTCTTTAGGCACTTTAACATTATCAAAAATAAGTTCGCCGGTTGCACTTGCACGCAGAGACCATTTATTATGAGTTTCAGGAGTAGAAAAACCTTCCATTCCCCGCTCTACAATTAAACCGTGTATACGGCCTTCTTCACTTTTAGCCCAGACTATTGCAATGTCTGCAAAAGGCGAATTTGAAATCCACATTTTAGCACCATTCAGTAGATAATGATCTCCTTTGTCTTTAAAATGGGTAACCATTCCGCCAGGGTTAGAGCCGTGATCAGGTTCTGTAAGGCCAAAACATCCCATGAATTCGCCACTAGCCAATTTAGGAAGGTATTTGTTTCGCTGCTCCTCATTTCCAAATTTAAAAATAGGATACATTACGAGTGATGATTGTACTGATGCGGTAGAACGTACGCCACTGTCACCACGTTCTATTTCCTGCATGATTAAACCATATGAAATTTGATCTAAACCTGCTCCGCCATACGCTTCAGGAATATAGGGTCCAAAGGCACCTATACCTGCAAGACCTTCAATTATTTGCTTCGGAAATTTTGCTTCTTGAGCCGCCTCTTCAATTATGGGCGATATGTCGCGTTTTACCCAATCTCTTGCTGCAGAACGAACTAATTTTTGCTCTTCTGTTAAAAGGTCATCGATGTTATAATAATCTGGAGACTCAAAAAGATCTGGTTTCATAATTGTAATATTTTCATTCTAAATCAATTAAGTTAAGAATGGTTGAATTTATGACAGTTACTTGCAGCTATTTTATCAAATTTGATAATTAGCGTATAACTATATTACAATTTTTAAACTAAAAATTCTTTGATTTGTTCTACATTTTGAGGTAAAAATCTTTTACAAGATCCTGATATTCTTTTGTATAAATATGTCGTTCAATTTCTATTGTAAGGGTAGTATGAAGACATTCTGTAGTCGTTTTGGTTAATGTAATTAAAGAACGCTTTGCAGATACATTAGCGTTACCTTTTACAGATGTAATCTGAGTAGGGTGTAATCCAGCTTGGTTTGCATATTCTAAGAATTCGGTTTCGCGCAGTTTAGGGATTATGACGCAAAACAATCCCTCAGGATTTAATAGGTGGCTTGCTGAAGCAGCTAAAAGTTCAAAAGGCATAGATTCTTCAAAGCGAGCCTTTTCTCGAGCTGTATTTTTTTCATCATCAGGATTTGAACCGCCTTCAAAAAATGGCGGATTGCAAACAATGAGATCATATTTGTCTTCAATTTCTGTTGCAAACTCGTATAAGTGAGCGTGATAACAAAATAAACGATCTCCCCACGGTGAATTTTCAAAATTAGCAACAGCCTGCTCGTAAGCGTTATCATCGAGTTCTAAAGCATCTATAATTTCAGCATCACAGCGTTGTGCCAGCATAAGGGCAATAACTCCTGTGCCTGTACCTATATCCAGTATAGAATTAGGGAAATTAGCAATAGGTGCCCAAGCGCCCAGTAATACACCGTCAGTACCTATTTTCATCGCACACTGATCTTGAGCAATAGTAAATTCTTTAAATTTAAATGGCTTAGACACAGATTATGAATTGAGTATTTTTAGATATAGAAGAAGCTAGATATAAATAGCTATTAACCCCTCTGGTGTATCTAGTGTTATGGTTTTTGTAGATCGATCTACTTTTTTGATAAAGTCATCGTTTATAGGTATAAGAACCTCTTTACCGTTGTGATCTATCTCAAAAAGTGCTTGTGCGGTATTATCGTTTACTCCGGTAATCGTACCTACTTCTCCAAAGTGGATATCGTTTACTGTAAAGCCTATAATCTCGTGGTAATAAAATTGATTGCCTTTGAGTTGAGGTAATGTAGAAAGTGGTAAGAAGAGCTCTGCATTGATGAGATCTTCTGCATCTTCCTCATTATTGACGTCTTCAAAATCGATACGAAGTAATGTAGATTTATGGAGCTGGCAAGAATGAATAAAAAATGGAACCAGATTGCCGTTAAAATCGACAAAGACTGATTCCAAATTTTCATACATTTCAGGCTCATCAGTATCTAGCTTAGCTAGTAACTCGCCTTTAAAGCTAAATTTTCGCACGATTTTGCCTAGATAGAAACATTCTTCTTTGCGCATCGTGAGTTTTATTTATTTAGCTTCTTCTTCGTTGTTTTCTTCAGTAGCAGGAGCTTCTGCTTCAGGAGCAGCCTCTTCAGCTACTTCTTCAGGTTGTGCAGCAGCGATACGAGCTTCGTTAGCAGCTGTTTCAGCAGCTAAAGCCTCTTTCTTAGCTTTTTCCTGTTCTTTAGAAAGTGTGTCTTTTTTAGATTCAACTTTAGAAGACTTATCCTCTAACCATGCGTTGAATTTTTCTTCCATTTGCTCTTCAGTAAGTGCACCTTTACGTACTCCACCGGCTAAATGATTTTTCAATAAAACACCTTTGTAAGAAAGTAAACGTTTTGCAGTTTCAGTAGGCTGAGCCCCGTTTTGCAACCATTTTACTGATGAATCTACGTCTAGGTCAATAGTCGCAGGATTTGTGTTTGGATTGTAAGTTCCTAGTTTTTCTAAGAATTTACCATCACGTTTAGCGCGCGTATCTGCGGCTACTACCCAATAAAAAGGTTTTCCTTTTTTACCGTGTCTTTGTAATCTGATTTTTACTGGCATAAAAATTAATTTTTGAGGTACCCGACCCCGATTATAATTTGTTGAATTCTATCTATAAGCACAGGCCTATAAATAGGTTCTCTAAATGAAGGCGCAAATATACTACAATTTTCTGGCTATCAATATGTTTTTATTTTATAAAATCTTAATTTTGAACTTAGACTTAATGTGTTATGGTAAAGTACCTTGTTGCTTTTTTAGGTGTGCTTTTGATATTTTCTTGTTCTGATGATGTGAGTTTTAACTCGCCCGCTTTTCAGGGAATTCGAGACACTGTTTTTTTCAAGGCAGCTGTATCAAGGGCAGAGCTTGTAAATGATTCCTCAGACACTGCAAACTCTTCAAATTTTGTTTATGCGGTACGCTTGTCAGGTATTTTAAATGATGAAGTGGTAAGTTTTACATTACCCTACTACGGTGAAGGGGTTTTTGATCTTAATCCTGAAGATGATGCTTATGCAAGTTATAGCAACACTTTAGGAAAAGAGTTTTCTACACGTTTTGATGGGGAAGGATCTGTAGTCGTTGAGCGTATAGAAGATAGTACATATACCGGATCTTTTAGATTTAGAGCACGTTCTGCTACAGATAGTACCGAGGTTTATTTTACTAAAGGTTATTTTTATGAGGTTCCTTTTTATAAGCGCCCCCCTATAGAAGAAGAAATTCCTGTTGTAAGTACTTTTTTTACGTGTAGGATAAACGGAGTTACTTTTAATCCTTTAAGTGTAAATGCTTCTTCAGGATCGACTAGTCTTTTAGGAGTAGGAAGTACAAACTCTGTAATTATACGCCTTATTTTACCATTAAATATTGAGCCGGGAACTTATCCGCTAACAGATTTTAGTGTAGACAGTGAATATAGGGCATCTTACAAATCGGGCATTTTTGAACCTATAGTTCAAAGTGGCACAGTTACCATTATTTCACATAATAAAGACGAGAAATCTATAGGGGGAACGTTTTCTTTTGTAGCTAAAGGAGCAAGTACAATTAATATTACTGACGGGAAATTTGGATTTAATTATTAGTCTTTTTTCTTACTTTCAAATAGGCAAATAAGGTACAAAGAGCGAGAGCTATCCAGAATACATCAACAAAGGCAATCTGATAGTTACCCATTGATAAGTTCTCCCAGAAAGTTGTTTTTGTAATACTATAATTTGCAATCGGAACTATAAAACCAAAAATACTTCCCCAAAGCAAGCTAAATCGAATGCAGTTTCCTCTGTCTTTTTTGAAGATTAGGTATGCACTTGCAAGAGCCCAAGTAATGAGGTAGAACCAGTAAATAGAATTTTCAGTTAGGGGATATGCCAGTTTTACAACGACAAAGCTAAGTGCCGTTACGGGATACATACTTAAGCATATGGCTAAATAAGTAAGTGCAACTCTCCTGTAAAACTTTTGTTTTTTAAGAGGAACATTTTTTTTATCACGGGACAGTAACCAAATCAATACTCCGGAAATAATTACTACACACGTGATAATTCCCAATAAAAAAGAAATTATGCGCAAGAGATAGCCTCCATAATCACCAAAATGTAAGCGGTACATTACATTTTTCACACTATCTAAATAAGAAGCATCTGAATACGGATTTTTAACGATTGTATTTTCTCCGCTGGCAACAGCAAATATGCTTGTTCCGGGAGCATTAAACTTTTCGGTATAATTTTGATGTCCCTTTAAAGTGATATGCATATTTTGATCACCATAATTATTAATTACAAGTTCGTTGACATTAAAACCCGGCCAGTCATCTCTAACTTTTAAAAGATAAGAGTCGAGTTTAGGAGTCTGTTCTAATCTTTTATTTTCAAAATTATAAGAAGGGACATCAAATTCTAGATCTTGATATACGGCAGCTTCATTACCTCCATACAAGGAGACAGCTGCGGGAGTAAGTAATAATACTTTAAGCATAAAAAATGCTCCGGAAACAGCTAAAACAAATTGAAATGGAAGTCCTATCATACCTAAAGCGGTATGTGCATCTGTCCACATCGTTTTTAACTTTGCCAATGGGCGAAATGTATAAAAATTAGAAAGTATTTTTTTCCAATGTATAAGTAAGCCGGTGAGAATTGCAAATAGAAAAAAGAACGCTACAAAGCCTGAGATGTAATAGCCTACAGGATAGAAAAATTGTGTTAGAAAATGCAGTCTGTATAAAAACTCCCCCAGAGTATAAGACTCAGCATAAGACTGTTGTTTATAGGTTAATGGGTCTATGTAAAAAAACTGTGCTCTGGGGTTATCATTTGTAATTAGAGAATCTTTTAGTGCACCCAGACTTACAGCTATACGGCGTTCTTCATAGTAGGTTTTAAGAGTAATATCTCTGCTGTTTAAATTATAGCGTTCATGTATACTATCTAAAACAGGATTTATTTGTGCAGGTAGATTGTCTGCTGATAATTCATTCTGATTTCTTTCCCAGGCGATAATGTCATCTCTGAAAAATGAAAAGGAGCCTGCAAAAAAGATGATATATAACGCAACACTTATTACAATACCACTTACTGTATGCAGGTTGAAAAATAAATTATAAAGCCGGTTATTCATATTAGGAAAGTACGGAGTTATAGGTATTTGTAAAAAACAAGATAAGCGCCAAAACACCTGTTACTCCAAAATAGGTCAAGCTTGCTTGCCAAGCTTTTTTTGGGATGTAGGCGACTATAAATAGAACCGCCCAAATTATAAATCCACTAAAAGTAAAGGTTATTAAAATTACGCTTTTAGAAATGTAAGCTGCAGCAATTAGATGCAACAATGTTGTTACCAGGTAACCCCCTACAAACCCGGTTAATAGTCGAATTGCCCGTTGTACGGGTGAGGAGGTTAAGTATTTAGAATTTGCAGGCAAATCAATTAAATTTAAATAGGTTTAATGGAGCAAGAATGATTATTAAACTGCTAAAAGTCATTAGGATAACACTAGCTGTAAAAATCCCTGCGGCCCAACTCATTTGATTTATAAATAGGCCATAGCCAAAACAAAGCAGGTAAAACCCGAGAGAATTAAGTATCCACTTATTCTTTCGGGTTTTGTTTTTATTTGATATTACTTTTTTGGAAGACATTTTTGCAGATGCCTTATACATTGCATAAAAGCCTACCGCAAGTAATAAACAAGCCAAATACAGCATTACGGCAAACTTGTGTAGGTTGCACAATGCCAGATAAATTGATAATCTACATCATTATAGCTCCCCGGCGTATTTTCATTATGGGTTACTTCAACAATATATTTTGTTTCAAAAGGCTTTGAATAGCTAATCATTCCATTTTCATCTGTAGTTACTTTCTTAGTCCATAAATCCAGCATCGAGATCGTAGCTTCTGCTTTTTCTAATGGAGCGCCATTATAGAGCACTTGTAGTTTTACACTATCTGGTGTATTTTCGATTTGATTTATTACCAGTCCTTCAGTGAATTTAGAGCTGTCTGCAGTTTGTTCTGCGTTTACATTTACTTGCTTAAATGTTTTATAAACAGGCTTAAAAATTCCGAAGTCATATTCTGTATAATCAAGAACTTCAATATTTTGATTTTCAAGATAAACCAGATATACACCATCTTGAGTAGGAGTGAATTCTGCTGAATAATGGTCTGTACCGGCTTTAGTTTCTAATGAATGTTTCTTTCCTGCAGGGTCTATAAGCCATAACTTAAAATCGCTCACCCCTTTAAAAGCATCTCCAGCAACTTCTTCAACAACACCATATGCGTATTCACCATAGTAAACGCGAACTTCTTGTGGCTCGTTTAAATTACCTTTGGCGCTGGTCTCCACCCATAAGTAATGTGCGAAAGCAGAATTTGACCCGCTTAAAAAAGCAATAGCAAGTAATAATATTATTTTTTTCATCTTATTTTTTTTAAAAGTTATAGGTAAAATTGGCTAACAATGTTCTTTGATTTTGTGGAGAAATTGTGCTCCATCCTTTGTAGTATTCTTTATTGGCAATATTGTCTAACTTAAGTGTTATGCGGTAATCTGAAGTCCCATAAAATAGTGATGAATTAAGTATGGTGTACTCAGGAAGTGTGAATGTTCCGCCTAAATTTCTGTTGAATATTTTATTCTCACTTGCATAGTTTCCTCCAAAACCAAAGCCCAAGCCGTCTAACTTACCGGAAGAAATTTGATAACTCGCCCACAAATTAGCCAGATTTTCTGGACCTGCACTCTCAGGACGTAACCCTTTAAAGTCTGCATCACCTTCTACCAGCTTACTGTCATTAAAACTGTAACCGGCTACAATATTTAAACCATCTATAGGATTTGCAATAAGACTTGCTTCAAAACCTTTATTTTCCTGAGTTCCATTTTGAGTGTAAAAATAATTGCTGGCATCTACATCTATACGTAACGATTTATCCTTAACCGTAATGTCGTAATAACTTAATGTCGCACTAATTCTATTTTTATAGAGATTGAATTTTGTGCCTACCTCAAACTGATTTGCCTGTTCTGGATCTAGGGTGCGAATTGTAGTTACCCCATTTGCTAACTCTTCTACGGGAGCTGTATTACTGAAACCATTCATATAGTTTGCAAAAATCGAAACTTTATTCAAAACTGGCTGATACACTAAACCAAACTTAGGAGATAAGGCAGTTTGTGAATGATCTGTATTGCTAAAATGATCTACACGTAAGCTAAGCATTGCAGATAATTCGGGAAGAATATTTACAACATCTGAAGCATAAGCACTAAAAATTTCTTGTTCAGATCTAGAGGGATTGATAGGAGAATTTTCTAATAAAGCATCTGTTCCCGGCTGATTTAATATACCAGAATCGTCTGTGAAATTTGCAGCGTCTGTTCTGCCCAGTACTTCCTCATTAAACTCTTGTAAATTGTCTCCTATATAAATAATACCATTGCCTACATAGCTCGAGCTATTATTGATTACAGTATTCTTATAATAATCAAGACCTACCACTAGTCTATTACGTACATTTCCTATATTAAAATCTCCAATGAAATTCTGCTGAATATCTGTGGCGTTTGTTTCTGAATTCTGCTTGCTTATATATCTGGAAAGAGAAATCCCCTCATCTAAAGTTGTGTATTGTGTACCTTCATATAAATAAGAATAGTACCCATCTGATTTTGAAGACGAACTAGAAAAAGCGGTTTGAGAAGTCCAGTTGTCACTTAGTTTATAATTCATTTGAGCCTGTAAGCTGTATGTAGGCGTCTCTATATATAAATCATTACCCGTGTAAGATCTATCATTATCGTAACCTAATTCTTCTAAATTAGTTACGCGAAGAGGTGCTGCACGATCTAAGAAAAGCATAGTAGGGTTTGTGCTTTTCCCATTATAAAATTCTGTATTTATATTGAATGATAATCTGTCATTAACACGGTAGGCCAGTGAAGGAGCTATGAAAAATGACTTCTTAAAACCAGCATCTTGATAGCTATTTTGAGTATGATATGCTGTGTTTACACGTAAAGCAATGTCTTTATCTTTACTTAATAAAGTGTTTACATCTGCAGTAACCCGGTTTAAACCATAACTACCCGCAGTGTAAGAAAGCGAACCACCAAATCCAAAAAATGGTTTCTTGGTAGTTATATTAATTAATCCTCCATAAGAAATTAAGCTACTTCCGTACAGAGTTCCTGAAGGGCCTTTAATCACATCGATGCTCTCTATATTTGCAGGGTCTGGACTCCCATTTGTGAGTGCAGGTAGACTATTAACAAGATTAGGCTGTGTTGCAAAACCACGTAAAGAAAAGTATCCGGCACCATCACTTCCGCGGCCTGTAGATTCCCAGAGCTTATCTATACCCGAAGCATTTTTTAAGGCATCATCAAAATTTGTAACTACTTGTTCTTTAAGTAAAGCAGAAGAAATGCTCGTGTATACTTGCGGATTTTCTATATCTGCAAGCGGCATTTTTGATACGCTCACACTCATTTCTCTATTAAATTTGTTATGTTTTACACCGTTTATACTTACAGCATCAAGCTGTTCCTGGCTCTCTTGAAGAATTATAGTCCCTAAATTTTTATTTGATTCTGCGTTTATTGTAACTTCTATATATTTCGTTTTAAAACCTATGTAGGAAATAGTAACGCGATACGTACCTATAGGGATTTTTTCTATTGTGAAAATTCCATTAGAATCGGTGGTGGTTCCTAGACTTGTTTTACCTACATCAATAGTAGCTCCCATTAAAGGCTGTTGATTATTGGTTTGTACCACACCGGTTAGCTGACTATTTTGAGCTGATACTTGAAGTGAGATTAGCGCAAGTATAAATGCACTTAGAAAAGTACGCATCGTTATTTAGATTAAATTAAAATTACATTGTTCGGCAAATGTATTTTCGAAATCTCAATTTTCAAAATTTATTTAGACTTAATTTAAATAAAACTTTTGAATATTCTGTCAAGCCTCAGAAACAAAGGCTTGTATAGTTAAATATTTTTCTAAAAAAATTAAAAACATTTAGAATAAACTTAGAATTTTAGCCTTGTACAAACGGCTATTTAACGCGATTGTAAATTTTAGGTTATTAAAATGTAATAAAATAGCACCTTTGCAGACTACCTCTTTTAAATGTTATCTATCAAATTTTATTAGATTTAATATACTACGTAATGACGAAAATTACCCTGTATGCTATTTTCATTATTCTTTTTGGAATACAATCAATTCAAGCACAAGACAGTTTATTTGTTGCATTAAATACCGAGGAGAAAAACACGCTTTGGAATGATTTTACTTATGATATGGGTAATGTTGTAGGGGGTGTAGGTTTTGCATATTCCAGACCTTTACATTGGCAAGGTGATGATTTCCTTCGTTTTGGTGGTGTTGCAGCAGGAACCGTGGGTTTATTTTTAGTTGATGATGAGATACGTCACAATTTTCTTTCCCATAAAGATGATGTACCACAAGGTTTATTGGAATTTGGTCGTTACGCGGGAAATCCTCAGAATAACTATGGTATTACTGGTGCGGTATATTTAACCGGATTATTTACAAAGAATGAAAAGCTTCGTAGAACGGGTGTCTTAATGATTGCATCTGCTACCGCAGCAGGTTTCATACAACAATTAAGCAAATCGCTGGTAGGTAGGGCACGTCCTGGAGCAGGTTTTGGTAATCATCATTTTAAACCCTTTGGTGGTACAGCTGCTTATCGTTCATTTCCTTCGGGTCACGCGGTACTTACTTTTACCACAACCTATACAATTGCCAAGCAATTTGACAATCCGTGGATTAAAGGAGGAATAATTGGAGTAGGACTAATCCCGGGATTAAGTCGAATATATGAAGAAGCACACTGGGCCAGTGATGTTGCGCTGAGTTGGGCAATGAGTGCTTTCATTGTTGAAGCTATTGATAAGTATCTTGATAGAAAATATGAGAAAAAGTATAACCCGGATTCATCTGCTAAAGAGTCTAATTTAGAATGGAATCTCACATTTACCGGTGATCAAATAGGTGTTGTACTTCAGTTTTAAAAGAAGTTTGGCTCACATTCTTCACATTATCATTACTATTAAATTCTAGAATCCCACCTTAATTGACATCGAAAAAAACTATATACGCGCGGTCTGGTCTCTTTGCAAAAGCCCTACTTTATTTATCAATTGGTATTGTTACGGCTATGGAGGCCTTTGGACTTGGTGGATTTAAAGCGGGAAGTTTTACCATTATGAATGTGCTAGCAGGCCACTCCTGGGGAAAGGCAATACTCTTTTTGTGGGCTGCGGGGTTGTTTGGGTATGTATTCTGGCGCATCTATGAATCTATTATAGACCACGAGGGATATGGGACGACTATATTAGGACTTGGGCAACGTATAGGTTTTGGCTTTGGAGGAGTTGTATATGGCTTTCTAGCCTTCAAGGCCTTGCAAATTGTATTTAATTCTGGAGATGACAGCTCGTACTCTACATCAAAAATTCAAGAGTTTATACATACAGACTTAGGGATGCTATTAGTTATTGGCGTGTCATTAGGTATGATGGGAGGCGCACTTAACGAATTTTATATTGCCTTTTCAGGAATTTTTAAAAAGACGATAGCCCTTGATGAGGTACCGTCAAAATATAAAAATGCGGTTATGAGTTTCGGTAAATTTGGGTATGCTTGTCGTGGTTTTACATTAGGTATTGCAGCTTATCTTTTATTACAATCGGCATTTACTACACGAGATATATCTAGCGCAGACAAGGAGGCAGCCTTTTCTTTTATGCAATATAATTTTGGAAACTTCATTTTAGGTCTCATTGCACTAGGCTTTATAATTTATTCCTTTTACGTTTTTGTAGAAACCTACTACCGCAAAATTGATATGTAAATTACTCTTTCAGTAAACTTTCATTAAATAATTTTAGAATACGCTTATACTCATCGGTCCAACTGCTAGGTTCAATAAAACCGTGATCTTCAACTGGGTAAACTGCAAGTTTCCAATTTTCTTTTCCTAACTCAATCAGGCGTTGTGTAAGGCGCACAACATCTTGAAAATGAACATTTGTATCTACCATACCGTGTTGAATTAGTAAATCACCCTCTAAACCTTCAGCAAAATAAATAGGCGAAGAACGTTTATATGCAATAGGATCTTCAGAAGGCTCATTTAAAATATTTGCTGTATAGCCATGATTATAATGTGCCCAATCTGTAACCGATCGTAATGCTGCACCGGCTTTAAATGTTTCCGGCTCATTAAAGAGAGCCATTAATGTTATAAAGCCACCATAGCTTCCTCCATAAATACCTACTTTATTAGGATTCACACCGTGATTTTCAATGAGGTACTTTACACCGTCAACTTGGTCAGACAAATCTTTGCCGCCCATATGGCGATAGATACCTGTTCTCCAATCTCTACCATACCCAGAACTAGCGCGGTAATCAATATCAATAACTGTATAACCTAAATCGGTAAGCATATTATTAAACATATACTCTCTAAAGTAACTCGACCACCATTTATGGGCATTTTGTAAATAACCTGCTCCATGAACAAAAACTACTGCTGCGCCATTTTTTGCTGATTCCTCTGGAAGGTATAAACGCGCAGGGATCATAGCGCCATCCTGAGCTTTGAATTTTATATTTTGGGGAATGCGCCACGCATAATCTTTAAATTCTTGAGACTGCCCTTTTGTGAGTTGTCTGGCAGTATCTTTTGAGCCCGTCTTTTTAATGTATAATTCCCAAGGTCTATTACTAAAGGAATTGCGTATTGCCATATATTTTTCATCAGGGGAGAGTGTAACCTCATTATTTCCTTGAAGATCTGTAAGCTGTTGCATCGATCCACCTCTTACCGGCATTTTATAAAAATGACGTTCTCCGGCATCTACTTGTGAGGTTGTCAAAAACCAGGATTTTTTATCATTAGATAAAAAAGGATCAAAAACCTCGTATTCACCCTGAGTTAATGAATTCTTTTTACCTGTAATAATATCTAATAGGTATAAGTGTGAGTAACCATTTTCTTCAGACTGAAAATATATAGTTCTGTTATCGGGAAGCCAACCTAATGTACCGCCACCAAATGACCAACCGATTCCTGGTCCTGCGATCCACGCCTCATCACGCTGGTGGTCTAAAGATTTCAAACTACCGTCTGTAAGATCTAACAGAGCTATCCAACGGTCTTTATTATCTTTAGAACGCACGTTAACAATAGCTTTGTTTCCGTCATCAGAGAATAGAGCTTGCGATACGATGACTTCCCGTTCTTTTTCTTCCCATTCTCTTGCGGGATATTCTTTAACGTAATCCGGCAAAGTTGTAATACCTGGTAATGCGGAGGTAATTACCGCATATGCCGTATCCTTTTTACGATTATAAATAGACAGAGAAGCTTCAGTTTTATCATCACCCACTTTACTGCGGGCGCGTAGTTCTTCGGTATATCCTGATGCATCTACATAATTAGGAACATTTGTAGATTCGCCGCGGTCCCGTTTCATCAACATAATGGTTACAAATTCTGCTGTGGGTGAAACTTGTAAGCTGCTTATCGATTTATCTCCGGCATAAAATACATAAGGATCTTTATCACCAGTCATTTTGCGGTATGCTTTAGAAAGTGAATCTTGTGTTTCCCGCTCATTAACAACTTCAAGCAGGCTCAAATTTTGAGATTTGATCCATTTATTTTTGTCTGATAATTTAGATTCTTTTTCTTCTTTAGATTTACCTTCTTTAAATTCTGTAATCTTTTCTAAACTACCATTTTTAGTATCCAAAACATAGGCGTTGTTCTCGTGTGTAAAGGCGATTTTAGTTTCATCTTTAAGAAAGGTTATATCACTTAAGCGCGCTCCCAGATCTATAAGTACCGAAGATTTATTTTTAGCTAAATCATAGAGATATAGCGCATTGTCTTTTGTATATAATTTTTCGGTTTTGGTATTATTATAGCTTCCGTATTTGCTAATCATTGCTTTGCGCTCAGCAAGTGTCACTTTCTCAATCTTATCCAGATTTTTAAGCGTTACTTTATACAAGCTGTCTGTTGAATTTCCTTCAGGATTGTAATCAAAATAGATCGTATTGCTTTGCGTTCCCCATTCTATATTTTCAGGAAAAGTCCCCATCCATTTAGGGTCTTTCATTATTTTCTCTACGGAAAGAGGAGAGGTTTGAGCATAAGAAGTGGATGCGTATAAACTTAAAAAACTTGCAAAAACTGCAGAAAGGTAAAATTTAATCATACAAGTAAATAAAAATTAGAGAACAGCAGGGAAGTTACAGAATAGTTATAAAAGTGAAACTAGTCAGCGTCTTAAAACCGCATAATATATTTTAAAACAAAAAAGCCTCACCATTTAAGGTAAAGCTTCTCAAAGGTTTCACTACAAAACCAGTTCCCAAATCTCTTTGGAAACAACACAACATCGTTATAAAGAGGCAGCTTTAAAGCTGCTGTTAAATCTTAGTAAGAAAACAAAAATAGCATTACTTTTTTGAATTTTGAACAATACTTATAAAATTTACGGTTGTAATTTTATTAAAACATAAATAGGTAAATGATCAGAAGCATATCGTAAATTCTTAGAATCACTTAATACAGCGTGTTTTAAAACTAGATTTGTATTTGATTTTCCTTGAAAAATATAATCTATACGTCGGGTTACAGGCTCGTTAAAATTAAATCCATTATAGGTTCCTGATGGTCCAAAAGGACCCATAGGTGCAATGTCATAAGTGTCAAATAAATCTGATTTTAATACAGCTATAGGCGCACTGTCTGGCTCCAGATTTAAATCTCCAGTTAAGAATACATCAACATTTTCAGTATTTAATTCGTTCATTTTTGCAAGAATAAGTTCTGAAGCTTTTTTGCGTGCTTCAACTCCTACGTGGTCAAAATGTGTATTAAAAACATAGAATTTTTCGCTGGAGCTTTTATCTTGAAATAATGCATAGGTACAAATACGAGGCAAAGCAGCATCCCATCCTGTGGAAATGGTATCAGGAGTTTCAGAAAGCCAGAATGTATCGCTTTTTAAAACATCTAGTTTGGCAGCATTGTAGAAAAGTGCAGAAAACTCTCCTTTATTTTCACCTTCTCGACCTACTCCAAGTGATTTATAGTCTTTGAGATTATCATTTAAGTACTGCATTTGCTCTGGTAAAGCTTCCTGTATTCCCATCACATCTGGAGCATAGAAGAGCACCTGGTTTTTTAGAAATTCTTTACGCTCGCTCCAGGCATTCTCACCATCAGACTCTGTAGCTAACCGAATGTTGTAGCTCATAAGTCCTAGTTCTTGTGCACAAAGCCCTGTAATACTAAAAACGAAGATTAGCGTGTAGAGAAGTGTTTTCATTTTGAATTTATTTAATTTATAAAAGTACGATTATACAAAGCCAAATTAGACTCTCTTACTTTATTTGAACATTAAGTTACTTCATAGGTGTACCGCGCAATCTTCTAAAATTCTGATATTCTTTGGCCACGCGCTCTTTAGGAGCTTGCTCAAATTCTTTTTGTGTAACTCCATAGACGTTTTGTATAGAGTCTAATTGTTTATGTAAGCGTAATATAACGTCAGCGTAAGCAGGATCATCAATTTTATTATGAATTTCTGAAGGGTCCGTTTTAAGGTCATAAAATTCCCAAGCATCAATATCATCATAAAAATGCATCAGTTTATAGCGCTTTGTGCTTACCCCATAATGCTTCTTAACCATATGAAATGCCGGAAAATCATAATAATGGTAATATAAAACAGATCTAAAATCTGCCTCTCCTATTTTTTGTTCTAGAACCGGTCTCAATGATTGACCCTGCATATCTTTAGTAAGATTAGTACCATTTGCATAATCTAAGAAAGTTTGGGCAAAATCCAGATTTTGAACCAATGCATCGCTGGTAGTTCCTGCTTTTATAGAATTTGGATACTGAATTAAAAGCGGGGTTCGGTATGATTCTTCGTACATAAAACGCTTATCAAAAAAGCCCTTTTCTCCAAGATAAAATCCTTGATCTGAGGTATAAACAACAATCGTATTCTTGTCTAGATTATTAGCTTCTAAATAGTCGAGAATAGAACCTACGCCTTCATCAACAGCTGCAATTGTAGCCATATAATCTTGTAAATACCGTTGGCCCTTCCATACGGCGAGTTCCTCCCCGTGTAAGTTTGCTTTATGAAAAGCATCGTTTTTAGGTTGATATGCCGCGTCCCAGGTTTTACGTTGTTGCGGAGTCATACGGTCAAAATCTGTAGTCCATGGATTATGCGCAAGTTGCGGATTACCTTGAGTTTTGGTCATTTTTAAATCGTGACCTTCATACATATCTGTATAGATTGTTTGCAGCTGTTCTTGAGCAGCTTGTTGACCTTTATTATCTGCAAAATAGGTTTCTGGTAATGGAAAGGTAACCGAATCATATTTATTTACGTGGCGCAAAGCAGGCATCCAATTGCGATGCGGAGCTTTGTGATGTACCATCATAAAAAATGGCTTGCTGGTATCGCGCTGTTTATCTAGCCATTTAATTGCATCTGCTGTGATGATATCTGTAGCATAGCCTTCAACTTGTGTAGTGTCGCCGTCTTTTATAAAATTAGGATTGTAGTAATTACCTTGATCCTGTATGATATTCCAATAATCAAATCCTTGGGGGTATCCATCTAAGTGCCACTTACCAAGTATTGAGGTCGTATATCCAAGTTCTTTGAGCTTTTTAGGCAACGTAGGTTGATCCCCATTAAAGCGATCCCCATTTTGACGAAAGCCATTTATGTGACTGTGTTTTCCAGTAAGGATTACTGCACGGCTGGGACCGCATATAGAATTTGTAACGTAAGCACGATCCATGCGCATGCCATTCTCGGCGATACGATCTATATTAGGTGTGGGTGCTAACTTACTTACAGGATGATCATAAGCGCTTATAGCTTGATATGCATGATCATCAGACATTATAAAAATAATATTAGGCTGTTTAGAAATTACTTCTGCAGTTACTTGTTCTTTAGCACTCTCTTTACAAGCTGAAACTAGTACTAAGAGTAAATAAGCTAAAAGTAACTTCTTCATTTTTTTATTTTTTAGTAACAGACATGGATTCTTGAATTAATGTGCCTTCGTTTACTACTGAATTTAAAAATTCAGCAATCTCATTAACAAATGCATAACCCAAATTTGCCCAGTCGTGATTACCGCCTTCTGCAGTTAGCAACATATAGGATGCATCTAATTTTTTAAGACGTTCTGCAATAAACGCATCACCATCTAAGGGTAAAAAACCGGGAGTTTCTGAGCTACAAAAGTGATGAGGCTGACTGTTGTATGGAACTAAATTATCTGCATCACCGTGTATGAATAGCCCGGGAATTGCATTATGTTTTGTAATATATCTGGCATCAACTACAGCTCCTGCAAGTGATACTACAGCAGCATATTTAGGATAAGTTCCTAGTTCTTTAAAATCAGGATGACTAGACATATAAGCAGTATTTAAAATACCCTCAGCGCCGGCGCTACTACCCGCAAGCACAATTTTAGATCTGTCAAACGCAAATTTACTTTCAGCTATTAGAAAGTTAGTTGCTTTTAATATGTCTTCTGTGGTTTGCTTAAAAGTCTCTATTTTTTCAGAGGAAGGACAATTACAACCAAATCCTGTCGATTTACCTTTTCGGGTAAGTGTATAGCTTATAGATGCAACAGCATAACCCTTTGCTGCCATCGCCTGAGAAAATTGTACTTCTAAAGGATTGTCCCGCTTACCACCAGAAAAACCACCACCGTGAACCAAAATTATAAGCGGTCTGGCAGCGTCTTTTTCATTTTCTTTAGCTGAATAAAAATCCAGTTTCAAAGAGTCTGAATACGTATGCGTAGACTTTACCAGATCAGCATATATCTGACCTACATATTTTTCTTGTGCATGTGTAAGTATTCCTGCAAACAGGAATAAAAAAAGAATACTGATCTGGCGTTTCATCTACTTATATTTTTTGTTTAGTTTAAAGTAAACGTTTCTTTTAGTGAAGCATTGCTATCACCGCCTACAAAAATTTCAAAATCACCGGCTTCAGCAACAAAATCTAAAGATCCATTATAGAATTTAAGATCATCTGCCTGTAGAGTCAAGACAACTGTTTTAGTCTCGCCCTTCTTTAAAAATACATTTTCAAAACCTTTTAATGTTCGCATAGGAGGTGTAAGACTACGCACCACATCGTGTAGGTATAATTGTACAATTTCGGTTCCATCATACGCACCGGTGTTAGTCACGTCAACACTTACTTCGATAGCTTCACCTTGTGCGATTTCTTTTTTGCTTACTTGAAGGTTTTTATAGTCAAAAGTGGTGTAGCTCATTCCAAATCCAAATGCTAATAAAGGTGCATTAGGAGCATCTAAATATTGAGATTTAAATTTCTCAAAAGCTTCAGAAGGGGCAGGACGACCTGTGTTTTTCTCACTGTGATATATAGGTATTTGACCTACATTGCGTGGCCAGGTTGCAGTAAGTTTACCTGAAGGATTGTAATCACCAAAAAGAACATCTGCAACTGCATTACCAGCTTCAATACCTGGATGCCAGATTTGTAAAATACTTACAGGCAGATCTAATTCTTCCATAATAACAAGTGGGCGACCACTCATAAGAGCTAATACAACAGGCTTTCCAGTTTTTGTAAGTTCGCGTATCAATACCTTTTGACTTTCTGGTATTGAAATATCTGTACGACTTGCAGCTTCTCCGCTCATTTCACTTGCTTCACCTACAACAGCTACAATTACATCTGCATTTTCTGCTGCTTTTAATGCTTCGGCTAGTAATGCTTCCGCACTTTCCTCAGAAATTTCAAGTCGAGGTCCAAACACATTTACTTTTTTAGCAAACGAAGTATCATTAGAGATGTTAGCACCTTTTGCGTAGGTTATACGTGCATTAGGAGCCACATTTTTTAATCCTTCTAATATAGATACTGACAGTTGAGGGTCACCAGTAGGAGCCCAAGTTCCTAACATATTGTTCTTGCTGTCTGCTAAAGGTCCTACAAGAGCGATTTTTGCAGTTTTAGAAAGTGGCAGCGTATTGTTTTCGTTTTTAAATAATACAAAAGATTTACGAGCAGCCTCACGAGCAAGCTTTTTATTTGCATCAGTTAAGATATCGCGCTTTGGTCTTTTACTATCTGAATATTTATACGGGTCTTTAAAAAGGCCTAACTTATATTTAGCTACCAGAATACGACGACAAGCTTGTGTAATAGTCTCTTCGGAAACTTTTCCTTCATCAACAGATTTCTTTAAAGTAGTTAGGAAACCTTCTCCTACCATATCCATATCCAGGCCGGCATTTATTGATAATGCAGATACTGCTTGTAAATCCCCCATACCGTGAGCGATCATTTCATTAACGCTGGTGTAATCTGAAACTACAAATCCCTCAAAACCCCACTTGTCTCTTAACAAATCTGTTAATAGCCATTTATTACCACTTGCAGGAACACCGTCAACATCGTTAAACGAACTCATCACACTTTCTGCACCGGCATCTATAGCCGCTTTATAGGGTGGTAAATATTCATTAAACATGCGCACGCGGCTCATGTCTGTGGTGTTGTAATCACGACCACCTTCTGAAGCTCCATATAATGCAAAATGCTTTACAGTCGCTATCATAGTAGCCTCGTTTGTAAGATCTTTTTGCTGGTATCCGCGTACCATTGCTTTTGCTACTTGCGATCCTAAATAAGGGTCTTCTCCAGCACCTTCAGCAATTCGTCCCCAGCGCGGGTCACGTGCAATGTCAACCATAGGAGAGAAATTCCAATTAATACCATCTGCGGTAGCCTCTTTAGCAGCAATCTGAGCTGTCTGCTCAATAAGATTCATATCCCAGCTGCTAGATAAACCCAGTGGAGTAGGGAAGGTTGTTTTATAACCGTGTATAATATCAGATCCTATAAGTAACGGAATACCCAGGCGTGTTTTTTTAACAGCAATTTCTTGTGCTTGTCTTATTTTATCAGGTCCCGAAACACCAAATAAACCACCTACATTTCCGGCTTTAATTTTTTCTTCAACATTTTTACTTACTACAGAGCCTGTAGCAACGCCGCCGCCGGGAGTAAGTAAGTTAAGCTGACCTATTTTTTCTTCAAGAGTCATTTTTTTCAACAATGCTTCTACTTCTGGGATAGCTTGTTGTTTTTGAGCAACTGCAGAGCCAAAGCTTGCGATTGCTAAAACGAGTAAAAATTTAGGGAGTGTATTTTTCATAATTCTAGTTGCAATTGTATTTTTTAGTTTTGTTGGGTATGACTAAAAAGCCATTGTAAAAAGTCTGGTTCTGCAAATGCAGGATCCCAGCTGTTATGATTAGCATGCTCATAAATTGTAACACGTGGAGTAGCTCCTGCTTGTAGCATTGCGTGCGCCATTTCTATAGAATAGATAGGGTTAACCACATCATCCTTTGCACCGTGAATTATCCAAAAAGGGGTGCTAGCGGAATATTTTGTGGCACTTTCTGTACTTCCTGCTCCGCAAATAGCGATAGCCGCAGCAAATAAAGAAGGGTTGCGCTGAACAATCTCATACGTTCCCATACCGCCCATAGAAAGACCGGCAACATAGACACGAGTCGTATCTACTTTGCCGTCTTTTATAAAACTATTCACTAATTCTGTCGCCATCCTAAGATGTGGTGTTGGCTTTTTGTCTGGGTGAAAGGTGATGCCAACAGGAGCGCTATTGCGATCTACATCTACATTTGCCCAGTATGAATCTGCAGGGCACTGCGGAAAAATTACAATTGCCGGAAACGCATTGCGATTACCAGTATTTGCAAAAAGCTTTGCCCCGTGAGTTAACTGAGATGTATTGTTTGAACCGCGCTCTCCCGCACCGTGCATAAACAGAATCAGTGGATATTTTTTTGTCTCATCGTAATTTAAGGGATATTGAATACGGTATTGTAAACTATCTGCCTCACTGTGATATACAGCAGGTTCAAAACTCTCTTGCGCCACCGTAAATCCTGAATATAAAAGCGTTAAAAATACTATGAGTTGTGTTTTCATAAATTATTTATTGAGGTATTGTATACTGAAAATTTAGTTTATCGAGACCTGCCTGTACACGTTCGTTTTGCATAAATAGTTTCCAAAGTAAACCGGTTCTGTGGTTCTCTATCATTACTAATATGGGTCCTTGGTCAATTGCCAGATAAGCTTCTGCAACCGCATAGTTCTGTGACGGACTAAAGGCATCATAAAAGCCAGCTGGTCCTAATAAAATATTTCTTAAACTGTAAAATCCGCGTAAAGCAGACATCGATTCGTTCGGGGTATAGGGGAACGAACTTAAAGCTGCTGTGGGGGATATTACGCCGGTGTCATTGCCGGGTCTGTGTGCTTTATAACCCAGACTTCCGTCTGCATTAAGCGTGTAACTTGCCGTAAGTCCCCAAAAGTTTTTACCATAATCCCGCCATCCTAAGGGATTTTGTACACAATAAGCATAGTTACTCAAAGCGTGATTTACAGTTGCAGTTTCATAATTTACATAGGAGTCAGAAAGCCCAAAAGGATTAAGACCCATATGTGAATAATGTGCCCAAAATAAAGGTCCACCGGTTTGTTCTGCACCCGCATGCTTCACTTCTAAAGGATAGCCAAAAGCAGAAGCACCGGACTTTATAGAACCATTTATAGCCCAACCTTGATTATATACAGCTTCAGAAATACTATACTCTTTGGAAGCAGCAGCCAGAATGTACGTTATGAGTGTTTCATTATAGCCTTGTAACATCAATTTTATAGCAAAATCATTATTAGGACTCCAGTGCCAGTACAGCACATTTTGACCTTGGGTAAACCAGTTCCATTCGATACCATCAACAAGAGTAAACGCCTGCTGAGAAAGCAATTTTTCTTCGGTAGAACCCTCTTTAAAATACTCGCCAACAGTAATAAGACCTTGAGCGAGGAATGCGGTCTCAACTAAGTCTGCTCCATCATCAAGTGCGCTAAAGGGAAGTGTTTTTCCTGTAGTGCCGTGAATCCAGTGCGACCAGGCTCCGTGAAAACGATCTGCGTTTTCTAAGAAATTTAAAATTTTTGTTAGTCGGTTTACCGCTTCAGTACGTGTTACAAACTGGCGCTCTAAACCTACAAGAATTCCCATTAAACCAAAACCCGTTCCACCTGTGGTGACCGTGTTTTGATCTTGCGAAGGATTTGAAGGAATATAACGCTCACGAGCTGCACCTGAATCTGTATTTGCGAAGTCCCAAAAATATTTAAAAGTCTCTCTTTGCGTGAGATCTAATAATTCAGTATCAGAAATCTCAGGTTCGGGAGTAGGTGTTTCTCCTCCCGAATCTGGATTTTCTTCAGGAAGTTCTGCGACAGAATCACCACTGTCGCTAGAACATCCTAGAAAGATTATTAGAAATGCTATGTAGATTGAATTTTTAATTTTCTTCAGTTTTTAAGTACGGACTATTAAAACCAAGTTTTTTTAATCCCGTTAATACATCTTCATTCTTCATAAATAGTTTCCAAAGTAAACCACTTCTGTAATTCTCGATCATAACCGGAATAGGCCCTTGATCTATTGCTAGATATCTAGGTAAATACCAGTCGTTTTCTAGGCTAAATGCATCATAAGGACCATATTTCCCTACTAGTGTATCTAGGTTTGTGTACATATTGCGTAGAAATGCTGTACTTTCTTTAGGGGTGTAAGGCATAGAAGATAAAGCAGCAGTAGGAGAAATTACTCCTAAATCATTATCAGGTCTGTGACCTGCATAACCTTTCATAGAATAACTGGATGTCATACCCCATACCTCTGGACCATACCCTTTAAATCCTTTAGGATTTTCTACAGCATATTCATATTGAATTTTTGCGTGATTCACATTTAATTTCCAATAGTCACCATACTGATCTGTAAGATCATTAGGATCGAGACCTAAATAAGAATAGTGTGCCCAAAACATAGGACCTACTGGGGATGCGTCGTGCTCATAATGATTAAGAATTGTTCTCATCCCATACATCGTAGTATCTTGAGCTATTTTACCGTCAAGAGCCCAGCCTTTCTCATATACAGATTTTGAGATGGGATGTGTAGGTGATGCTGCTCCTAAAACATACATAATGAGCGCTTCGTTGTAACCACCCACCGGAAAATTCATTTTCCATCCTACATTAGGAGACCAGTGCCAGTATAGCGTGTCTTTACCTTGAGTGTACCAATCCCATTCTACTTCTTCCCAAAGTTTTTGTATCTGAGCTACAAGTGCTTGCTCTTCTTCATTTCCGTCTCTGTAATACTCGGCAACTGCTAACATTCCTTGAACCAGAAACGCAGTTTCTACAAGGTCCCCGCCATCATCAAATTTGCTGAATGGTTTTACTTTACCAGTAGTGCCATCTAACCAATGAGGCCAGACACCGTGAAAACGATCTGATTTTTCAAGAAAATCAATCATTTTTTGAAAACGGGTGAATGCGGAATCTTTAGGGATAAAACCACGTTCAACACCCGCTAACAAGGCCATAAATCCAAAACCTGAACCACCTATAGTTACGATATTTCTATCGTCAGATGGGTAAATGTCATCAGTATGAATACGTTCTGGAGCTAGACCAGAATCTTTATTTGCACCTTCCCAAAAATAGTTGATAGTCTGTTTTTGTATAGAATCGTACAACGTTTCGTCAGAAAGGGTATCAGAGGTTGTTGTTACAACCTCTTGATTTTGCCCTTCTGTTTTAGAATCCTTGCATCCTGACAGTGATACAAGGATCATAACAATTAAAAATAATCGCATAAAGCTTCTTTAATAAGTTACCAACCCGGATTTTGAGTCATTTCTGGTGTTTGTACTAATTGATCATTTGGAATAGGGAACAATTCGTGTTTCCCTTCTATAAATGTTTTACCATCTGCAGCTAAAGCAGTTTTAGCTTGACCAGTACGTACTAAGTCATAAAAACGGTCGTGCTCCATAGCAAGTTCTAGACGACGCTCCTTCCAGATAAGGGGTCTTAATGCAGTTTGATCTGTTGTAGTTACAGCAGGTAAATTTACACGTGCTCTTACACGGTTAAGAGGCACAAGGGCAGCTGCGCTTTGACCTAGTTCATTTAATGCTTCTGCTCTAATTAGTAGGATTTCAGAAAAACGTAGAATACGTACGTTTTTGTCTCCATCACTTTGTCCTGCATTTGCAGAAGAATATGCTTTCTCATTGTAACGAGGGTTTTCTACACTAGCGCTTACCTCACGGCCGTCAAATAATGTCTCTCCTGCAAAGATGATAGTCGCATCTCTACGAATAACGTCTCCTTCTGCATTAAAAGCATCTTCTAAGTTTTGTGAAGGTGAGTTGAAACCCCATCCCCATCCACTAGGTCCGCGAGCACCTTGTGTTTGAGAATATTGTTGAACACCATGCTGAGGGATTTCTCCACGAGCCTGAATTTCAAAAACTGATTCTGGTCCATTTTCTGAAGAAGCTCTCCAAACAGTAGCATAATCAGGTTCTAAGTCATATTGGCCAGAAGTAATTAAATTATTGGCCATATCTGCAGCTTGCTGCCATTTTTCCTGATACAAGTATACTTTTGCAAGTAAACCCTGAGCCGAACCTTTAGAAGCACGACCTACATCAAGATTTGAATACTCGTTTTTGTTAGGAAGTGCAGCAATAGCTTCAGTAAGGTCTTGCTCGATATAAGCATATACTTCTGAAGCAGGAGCACGATCAATAAGATCGATATGCTGTAAAGGCACATCTCCAAAAGAACGCACTAACCAGAAATAATTAAGAGCTCTTAAAAACTTTGCTTCAGCAATTACACGTTGAGTAGGAGCAGCAGACTGTCCAGTATATTCTTGTGTAAGTTCTATTGTTTGAGAAGCTCTACCAATGGTTTTATACCACTGGGTCCACATTGCACGTACAGAAACTGAAGACGATGTATGCGTTAAGTTATCAAGTTCTCTTTTATCTGTACCAGAATCTGTAGGTGAACTTCCTTTATCTGCATTATCAGAAATCATTTCTGTAATTCCAAGATATGAGAATGCATAAGAGAAATCTGTATGCATACCATAAACGCCTGTTAAGAAGTTTACTGGTTCAAAATCTTCTTCACTATTTTCTGCTTCAGGAACTGTTACTTCAACGTCTTCCACAAAGTCATCGCAGCTTGCAAACATGAACCCTGTAGCAAGAGTTAATGCTGCTATTTTAAGTTTATAAATCATAGTATTCAATTTTTTACAATTTGAAATTAGCTCCAAGAATAAATGACTTGGTATTAGGATATGCAGACAATTCGATACCTGTTGTTCCCGTAGGATCTCCATTTTGATTTAATTCTGGAGTGAATCCTGAATAATCTGTGATCATAAATGGGTTTTGAACAGTTACATAAATTCTTGCGCTGTTAACGAATTTAATTTCTGGAAGCGTGTAGCCTAAGGTGATGTTACTTACTCTAAAATAAGAACCATCTTCTAAGTAGTATGAAGAAGCTTCAACATCACGATCTGCACCCGGGTCTGTATTTGTAGAACCTGGACCTGTCCAACGGTTGTTAAAGATCTCTTCGCTGATGTTTTCACCACCTAATCTTGTATTGTATAAACCGTTGTAAACTTTGTTTCCGCCTACACCAAAACCAGCAACACTTAAATCAAAGTTTTTGTAGTTAGCACCTATGTTGATACCATAGTTGTAAGTTGGTATATACGAACCAAAGTACTTTTTATCACGGTCATCTATGACACCATCTTCGTTTTGATCTTTGTAACGCAAGTGACCCGGAGAAGCATTTCCTATAGAAGCGTTAGCATCTATCTCTTCTTGAGTTTGCCATACACCATCTGCCTCATACATCCACCAGGCAAAAATTGGCTGGCCATCTGCAAGACGTTTTGTGATACGACCATTTCCTAAACTACCACCGGTAGCACCGTCATAGGCCGCTTTTACATTCTGAACTTTGTTTTCGTTTGTAGAAAAATTAAAACCTACATTATAGCTGAAATCTGATCCTATTTGATCTCTCCAGTTTACTAAAAATTCAAAACCTGTATTTGATATTTCCGCAGATTCATCAAAGAAGTTATTCAAGAATTCTGAGTTTAATACGGGACGCGTATTTAAAATCGCGTTCGTATTTAATCGGTTATAGTAATCAATAGTACCTGATAATTTGCGATCTAATAATGCAAAGTCAAAACCTACTTCAAATTCTTCGGTCACCTCCCACGATAATGGAATTGCCGGTGTACCTAATGCAGCACCTATTATTAAGCTTTGAGCAGGACCGAAAACATAATTTGTATTTCTACTACCATCACCTGTATTTATTGTTTGTGCATTAAATGGAATTGACTGGTTACCAAGTTTACCCCAACCTGCGAAGATTTTAAGATTGTCAAGAACTCCATTATCTTCCATAAAACCTTCATTTGTAATATTCCATCCTAAACTGAATGCAGGGAAATATCCAAAAAAGTTATCGTCACCGGTAACAAAATCACTGGTTCCATCACGTCTTAAAACAGCACGTAAGTAGTAACGCGAATCGTAATTATATTCTACACGACCAAAATAAGACTGAAGGTTTGTACTTTGAAAAGTATCTCCGCCAATACTATCGTCAAATAAACGATCTGTTCTTAAGTTGAAGTTTCTCAGGTTGCGCTCATTTCTAACGTCATAACCTTGAGAAGAAGTAACTTCTCCACCATTAAAGTTTTCACGGCTAATACCTAAAGTAGCGCTAATATCGTGTTTTCCTATTACCTTAGAATAAGTAAGAAATCCTTCAACGTTCCAACGGTAAGACTCCGTACGTGAGATTGAATATGAGTTATTTGCAAATTCAGTAGAAACTACCCCATCATCATCAGGATCTGTACGTTGTAAGTCAAAAAACGCTTCATCTCTACGTGGATCTGCATTTAACCAGCTTGCACGAATGTCTGAAAAACTGTGATTTGTAGAGTAAAATTTAGTTGCTCCAAAGCGAGTTGAAAGCATCAAATCTTCAGAAATATCAAATTCTGCTGTAATCTGACCTTGAAGGCTGGTTGTATTTATGTAAGTATCTTCAAAAAACACTTGTGATACTGGGTTAGCATGAGTATTAAGACGACCAACGCGATCCCCAGGAGCGCCTTCAAAAGTTACTTGTCCTGTAGTTTCGTTTACAAATGATTGACCAAATAATCCATTGTCATATCGTACAGGAACTAAAGGCGACTGGCGATACGCAGAACTAAAAGCACCTGACGGTTTTGGAGTCTCGTTTGTATACGCAATGTTTAGATTTTGTATGATTCTAAAACGGTCATTGAATAAGTGATAGGTGTTGTTGCTACGTATTGTACCACGCTGGTATTTTTGACCTTCTAAAATTCCTTTCTCTTCATACAAGTTGTAGCTTAAAAAGTAATCGATGTTTTCACCTGCACCAGAAACAGAAAAGCTATTGTTTTTTATAGTTCCGGTTTGAAGAAGTTCATCATACCAGTCTGTATCATAACGCTGGTTTTCATCTAAAAGAAAACCTCCATTTGCTGCACTTTCTTCATTGAAGTATTGTGTGTATTGTTGTGCATTAGCCATTTTAACTTGGTTAAGTGTTGTTTTAGCACCATAATACGACTCAAAAGAAAATACAGTCTTTCCTTTTTTACCACGTTTTGTTGTAACTAAAATCACACCATTTGCAGCACGTATACCATAAATGTTAGCATAAGAAGCACCCTTAAGGAAATCTATTGACTCAATGTCATTCGGGTTAATGCTTCGTATATCGCTTAATGGCTGACCATCTACAATATAAAGTGGAGAACGACCACCTTCAGCAGTTCCTAAACCACGCATAAGTACTGTAGGAGTAGAGCCAGGTGCATCGTTTGCGATGATATTTACACCAGCAACTTTACCCTGTACAGATTGAATAGCTGAAGTTGCAGGAGATTTTGTAATCTCTTCACTCTTAACTGAAACAATCGCCCCAGTAATGTCAGATTTTTTCTGGTTTCCATAACCTACGACCACTACTTCTTCTAATTCATTAGAATCATCTTGCAACGTTATATTATAAGTTGCGTCATTAGTTATAGAAAACGTTTGAGCTTGAAAACCTAAATAGGTTACTCGCACTTGATCTCCTACAGAAACTTCTAGAGAAAAGTTTCCATCAAAATCGGTAATCGCATAGTTGTTCTTATCAACAACTTTAACTTCTGCTCCCGGAAGCGGAACATCTCGAGTGTCTTTAACAGTACCCGTAACTGTTTTTGATTCCTGCGCGTTCATGCTAAAAGTAGCAAGCGTCAGCAATAACAGAAAGGTTATTTTAAGTTTCATACGCACTATATTTGAATTAGTATTTGTTATCTGAGCGTGAATATAGGGGAGTTATAAATGAATAACAGTACATAACAAATACATCAAAACGTTAATAAAATAAAAATTACTGATTATCAATACAATACAAAATAAAATAATTGTATATAACGTTTTCGTAAACAGTTTTGATGTAGTAATGAGAAAGTATTAATGCGTTAATTTACGCATTGAAGTATGAGAATTTAGTAATTTTTGATGAGATATTTTGATAAATTCTTACCACTATTTATATCCAGTTTTTTGCGTAAACGGTAGCGGTGAATTTCTACTCCACGAACAGATATTGCCATCAAAGGAGCAATCTCTTTTGTAGTTAAATTCATTTTTAAGTAGGCACAAAGTTTTAAATCCTTCGAACTCAAATTAGGATGATCTGCCAATAATTTCTGAAAGAAGTCATCATTTATTTCTTTAAATGTTGTTTCAAAAATCTTCCAGTTATCCTTCGTATCTATAATGTGATTTATTTTACTCTGGATGGTGGAAACTTTTTTAGGATTAATGCCTGAAGATTTTACTTCTTCTAATTCATTTTTAATATCTATCAAACTACTATTTCTTTTTGCTGCGAGATACGTCGTATTTGCAAGTTCTTTTCGTTTTGTGTTTATCTCTTGTAGCAGATTGTTGCGTTCTGCAATTTGATTTTTGCGCTCCTGTTCTTTTAAAAGGCGTTCTTCTAATTCTCTACGATGGTAGTTTAGTTTTTTCTTATTGTAAAGAGCAATGACAATTATAATTCCAAAAAGTAACAGCACATACAGTACTACCATTACATTAGACAAGTACCACGGTCTTTTAATTATAAAATCTATGGTTAGGGGAGTGTTTCCTTTTTGACCATTTGCTAGAGGCCATATTTGTAGTGTGTATTTACCCGATTGTAAATTCTGAAATATTAGAGGTCCTGTAAAATGGGCTTCAGTTCCATTAGATAGGGTGTATAAAAATTCGGGTTTGTGTAGCGCAGGCGTTGCTATATTAAATTGCACAGTGCCGGCCTCTTTATACTCTATTTCATAATTATTAGCATTTAATGCCAATACCTTATTTGATGTTTGAATTTTGTTTAAAATGGGCTTCTGTAAGTCTAGGGCGGCAGTGTTTGCCTGAAGTTCATTAAGATTTATCCTTCCAAAACCTTCATTTAGTGTGATATAATAGATGCTATCATTATGCGCAATTACCCGCTCATAGTTTTTGATAACGCGCTCTTCAAGAAGAGGTTCGTAAATATAGATACTATCATTAATAAAGTCGGTATAAATGAGACCATTACCTTTTTGATTTTTAAACCAGTATTTGTTATTCTGATTACTTACAAGTGAAAAAGATTTATAATCTTTTAAGTCTGCAAAAGGCTCTAGGTTATCGTTAATACTGTTGTATCTATACCAATTACCGGCATTGTAAAATGAAATTTCACCTTCAATTTTATGCATTTTAGTCTTAGATGCAAGTAAATTGGTGGAGTTGTTAAACGACTCTTTGTCTATTATTTTTTGATTCTTAGCATCGTATTTTGCTCTGTAGAATCCCTTGTATGGATGTGCCGCCCAGAAGTAGTTTTTGTCCTCAAAGATTACTTTCTCTACTGGAGATCCACTTGCGTTTGATAAAGTAAGTGATTCTATTCCAGTAGAGGTTGTTGCGTATTGCTTTAGACCATTATAAGTGTTGTTTAAAAATGTATTGGTACCGGGTACCGGTGTTACACTGTAGCTGCCCGATGGTCCTGATATTGAGTAGAGGTGATCGTTAAGAAGCTCAAACATACCCAAGTTATGGTTTACAAATAACCTATTGTTAACCTCGCTGAAGTTCCATACTTGTCCTTGTGATCCCGGAATAAAGTAAATTCCATCATCTGTAACCTTATGAACTCCTGTGTTGCTACCTACGTAGAGTTGATTTTTATAAAAGGCAATGTCATACACAGCTCCAATCTGGCCGGTGTTATCTAATAAATATTGAATAGGTGCGTCTGGCAATACGGCGTCTATACCATTATCAAGCCCTATCCATATTTTGCGGTGGTCTTTATGAAGGGAAAGCACCGTATTATTTTGCAAACCATTTTGACGATAATGATTTTTTATTGCTCCTGTTTTGGGGTTGTAATAAATGATACCCCCTTTTACCGTACCTATGATTAATAAGTCGTCATTAAAAACTTCAACTTTGTTAAGTTCGTTTACTTCAAGAAAGCGAGTTAAGTTTTCACTTCCCCAGGGTACTAGTTTATCATCTTCTATGGTAAAAAGGCCTTTTGTACGAGTGCCGGCTAGAGATGTATTTTTATAGTTAGTTAATTCTATAATAGCTGTTTGATTTGTATTTGTAGAGGTACGTGCATTGAATTTTCCAGAAGTGAACTCGATAATTCTACCAGAGTTTGTTCCTAAGAATAATTGATTGTTTACTACATTTAGTGCTGTTATAATTTCAGAAGGTTTGTAGGTTTTTATACTTTCTCCATCGTAGATGTATAGATTTCCAAAGGATCTAAAAATGACCTTATCTTTCCAGGCTGTAATTTGCCAGAACTCTTCATTAGCATATTTACTTTTTATAAGTGGTGAAAGCGAAGTGTACTCAAGAGATCCAAATTCATCATTAGTCCAATAACCGAATTCTTCATAAGAACCGGTATAAATACGAGTTCCTAAACAAAATACAGAGCGTAAAATAGTTTTATTAGGTAAGGTGTATAACTCCCATCGCTGACCGTCAAAACGTAAAAGTCCTTCGTTATTTGCTGCATACAAAGTGCCATTTGCATCTGCGCTTAATCCCCAATTTTGACTAGCAGCACTATAATCACTGCTATTATAACTTGTAACGGGAGGCAAAAAATTTTGTGCGAGGCTGCAAAAATGACCAAACAACAAAACAAGAATAACTAGAAATAAAGGTTTTGATTTTTTGAACATTCAGGGTATAATTAGTTATCTATTTAAAACCAGTGGATTGAGGTTTTAAAATGATTTTAATAGTATGTGTATGTAGTTGGTTTAAAATTATTAAAAAGCTATAACGTAACACCTATTTTAGATTTTTAATGTTATTCAGCTCTATCTTTCATTAAGTATCGAGCTTTTTCTAACTAGAACGGAACTTAGTCATAATCTTTTATTGATATCCACTCAAAGGCATAAGATTTGCACCGATTTAAGAAAATTGAAAATGTAGGTTACGAACTTTGTATAACGTGACGCTATCTAGAAGAAAATATCTTTAAAATTTAAATATGAAGTTGATAAAATTAATAAGTCTTGTAGGTATTTTAGGAATCATTTCAGCTTTTGTTTTGCCTGGCAAATCATTTTATAGTTCTAAAGAAAGCCAAATTGAAATACTCAATACCTGGGAATTACCAAATGTACTTCGGGAAGTTTCCGGAATAGACTGGATAGGTGATAATAAAATTGCTGCCGTTGAAGATGAAGACGGTATTATTTTTATTTATGATTTGAAGGC
The DNA here is from genome assembly GCF_004104375.1 of Leeuwenhoekiella aequorea. Lineage (GTDB taxonomy): Bacteria > Bacteroidota > Bacteroidia > Flavobacteriales > Flavobacteriaceae > Leeuwenhoekiella > Leeuwenhoekiella aequorea. Next base: position 108,283 of record NZ_QOVM01000004.1, on the reverse strand, counting down.
AAAAGAAATAACTACTGAAATTGAATTTGCAGATAAGGGAGATTATGAAGGAATTGCTATAAATGGCGCTAATGCGTATGTCATGCGTAGTGATGGCTTGTTATTTGAAGTACTTAATTATAAGTCAAACAAGCGCACAATTAAAACCTATCAATCTGCGCTATCGCACAAAAATAATGTAGAAACTTTAGCTCTGGATTCTAAAAGAAACCGCTTGTTAATCGCTCCAAAAGATGAAGATCCTAACGATGAAAACATAAAGGGTGTCTATGCCTTTGATTTAAAAGGACAGACCATGTTAGCAGATTTAATTTTCAGAATTGATATGAAGGATAAGGCGCTAAAAGATTATCAAGAAAAGAAAAGTTCTAAAACCTTTCGACCTTCAGATTTAGCTATTAATCCTCTAGATAGTAAGATTTATATGCTTGAAGGTGTAAACCCAAAACTTTTAATACTCGATGCGACCGGCACAATCACAAAGGTTATAAAGCTAGATAAGAAGCATTTTCCGCAGCCAGAAGGCATCACCTTTACACCAGATGGAAAACTCTATATTTCTAATGAAGGGGCTGGAGGTAAAGCGACCCTATTAGAAGTTAAGATTCTTTAATTGTATTTAGATTTTACAAACCAGATACCATCTAAGCTAAAGTTTATAGAAAGCGAATGAATATTCTCACGTATGAGCCCGTTTGCTAATTCACCATTCTGTCCATACGAATACATTAAATTAAGCTTAGAACCGCTTCGGCTAATAGGAAGACCTACTCCCACGCTCATCGAATAATTTTTAACATCAGCTCCAGAAAGATTTAAATAGCCGGTATCATAATTAAGTCCGGCGCGGTATTCTACATTTTCCCAGTAATATATACTTCCGGGTTTTGGTGTGAATGTTAATCCGGTTTTAAAAATATTTTGATCAATTAGGGTGCCGTAGCCCAATTCTTGATCTGTATCAGACCATAGTTTACGGGTATAGTCTGCATAGACCGCATAGCTTTTTCCGAATTTAAATTCGGTACCTATTCCTACTTCTAGAGGAAGTTCAAAATCTTTTACCGATGTATCTTCAGTAATCGCATCAGCATAATCTTGCGTGATGATACTATTTTGGGTAGTTTTTAATTGTGAAGGTAATTTTACAGTACTTCCTATTGCTATTTTTTCGGTCACTTCATATTGTAATCCCATCCCCAGTCTATATCCTGAATATCTATTTTCACGTTGAATATCTAAGGAATAGTCATAAATAGTATTGTATTCTGTCTGTTCTGTTTTTCCGAAGAAATAAGAGCCAGTTATACCGAGACGAAAATTATTAAATACAGCGTAACCATAATTTAAATCCAGCGAATTTAAAGATCCATTACCACTTACATCTGATGAGTAAAATTCTGTTGAACCTTCGATACTGTGTTCAATACCCGTAATATCATATCCTACATTACTATAAGGAGCGAGTACAACACTTACTGCAGATTTTGTAGTTACCGGAAACGCTAATGCAAGATTTGAAAAAGTTGAGTTTGTTTGTTTAGATGTCCCTGCTCCTTCATTAAGATTAAATAATTGGGAGGTGTAACCTATATCAAAATAAAAATGATTTAGTGGCATAGCTCCTAATGAAGCGGCATTTAAACTATTTAAGGAGTTGTCTGATTTTAAGGCAATCCCGGCACCACCCAAAGCATTTGTTTTCCCGGTACTAAAGGTGTTAGGGATACCTGCTCCAAAAAGCGAGTACGGGGAATTTGAAAGTGCATTAGTTTGTGCCGCCAGACCACCTGTTGCCAGCAATATTATAAGAAGTATGTGTTTATTCATTATCGTAAACTGCATAAATAAGAATGATTTGTAATTTGAGTGTTTCAGATGCTTTGTTACCGTAAAAACTGTATCTATTCACACTTTCACTCATTGCAGGATCTAATAGTGCCAAGTACCAGTTATCTCCATTAGAATCTGTTGTTTTCTGATCTAAGAAGTAATGTATAGGTACCGAAAAAGTAGTTTGTGAAAACTCATCGGAGTTTGCGACAACTGTACCTGATGCTTCATTGCCTTCATAATCATAGAGGTTGCCGAGAATCTGGTTTTTTTGATCGATGATATAACAACTAAGATTACTTCCCGCGTAAAGTGATGTGCTTTCTACTTTTGTGTTTAATGAGATTAGCAGATTCGCACCTAATAGAGTTCCGCTGCCTTCTATATAATCTAAGCCAGCAAGATGCGGGATTGATATGCGCGAGGCTATACCCAGACCTGCCTGTATATAGCTAAACCCGCCACTATCTTCTGCATCTACATTAATTTCCTGATCATCTAAACTTTCAAAGTAGGTAGTGTCACGATCACTGCTAAGATTATGATAGGAATACGAACTATTAAATGTCATATCAAACGAGTTCTCATCTTCTTCTTCAACCTCATTAGGTAAGGAGTAATAAATACGAATACTACTTGCCGGTAGAAATCCTAAAATTGTGGTGTTATTTTCATCAGGAACTAAAGCCAGTCCGCGGTGGGTACGTAAAAATTCATCACTATTATTAATATCATTATCTTGAATCTCGTCAAATAAGAGTTGGCCATAGGCATCTTCAAGTCTTAAATGCAGCGAATCTTCACGTATAGGTCTTGGAGTGTATGTAACTTCGCTTATGGTATTTTCATCATATTTAAAAGTGGTTGTATTGTAGAAATACCCGTCATCTGTAGGTTTAATATCTTGCAAAACTTCGTGAATGCGCAATGTTTGAACTTGCGTGGTATCATTATAAAAGTAGTCGTCATAATTTAATATGAGTACTATAGAATCAAATACAGCATCACTATCTAATGTGTACGTGCTGTTTGCTAACTGGGTGTATATCGTGCTCGAGGTCCTACCGAATATAGGATCAACATAGGAGCCTAATAATAATCTACTGGTTGAAGATACTTGTACCGAGTCAAATTTAAAGGTGCTGCTTTCTACAGTCATTGTATCTATATACAAAACACGTGTATCACTATCCACCCAGTCTTCACCCACAGGAAAACTTGCATCATCTTGAGAACACGATCCTAATAGCAACATAAACGAGCTAAGAAGAACACACATTTTAATTAGGGTTTTTGACATAGTGTATTTGAATTTAGCAGCAAACCTAGTAGGCTCATTTGGGGTGGTCAAATACAATAGACAAATACCTTAAATCTTACCCTCAATCCTCGCTTTTTATCTATGAATAAGCTGTAGCAGCGTTTGTCGATAAAAAATGCATATGGGTAGAGGTGATCTCGGTGCTCATCCATTATGTTTTTTTAACCAAAACAGCTCCTCTAGTTTTGGTCAAAATTAGAATGAAGGAATGCACAGGTATCTTATAATGGTTTTAGTATTAGCATATAACAGCTTTAGTTTTAGTCAGGAAATTAATCCGCAGATTAGTTTTGATTATACGCTTATGCCTGCTACATCAGAAAATATTTCTGCTCAGCTTTTTGATGGTTCCTTGGCTATTCCGTTAGAATTTGATGCATTCAGTATAAAGCCGGTGGTAGGTTTGCGTAATTATGATTTTGAATATTTGGAGGGTATGTCCTTTAATACAGAGCCAGTAGAACGTATTCATAATATATATTCTGGTGTAGAGATTAATTACAGTTTAGATGAGAGTTGGGAGTTAGGAGGTGGTGTAGAGGTTTCTAACGCTTCAAACTTAGATGCAGATCAATATGTTATAACCGGTAATGCCCACCTTAATTATAATTTCAAAACTGCATTTCCGGTAGCTGTTGAGGTAGGAGCATTATACGATTCGCCATTAGGGAAACTCCAATTTCTACCTACCGTTGCTTTGACGACAACCTATAGAAAATATCAGATACAATTAGGTTTTCCTAAAAGTAGCCTTCAGTATAAATTATCTGAAAATAGTATGCTCGAAGCGGCTTATGCTTTTGAAGGAGATTATTTTCACCTAGCAGATGAGCTCACTTTTAATTCAGTTGAACTAGCGCGGGAGGTAGGCTTGAGTCAGCAAAAATTAAGCCTGGGCTATACGTATAATCTAGATTCTAACTGGTCCTTTTCATTAAGTGGTGGATATCTGTTAAAAAACGAACTCTCATTTTATACGGGTAACGACGATACGATTTACGATCTGGACCTGGATACCGGACCAGTTTTTTCTACCGGAATTAAATTCAATTTTTTCAATAAATAAACAATGAAACGAATGACTAACAATCGAATATTTTTAATGCTTACCGGTATGGTAACGCTTGCATTTGCAAGTTGTAGTAGTGATGATGACTTTGAACGCGGAAACTGGCAAGAACGCTCTGTTTTTGATGGAGTGCCACGTAGTAACGTTGCCGGTTTTACGATAGGTAATTTTGGATATATGGGAACAGGATATGATGGGGATGATTATTTAAATGATTTCTGGCAGTATGATATTGAGAATGATTATTGGGTGCAAAAAGCAGATTTTCCTGGGACGGCACGTAGCTCTGCAAAAGGGTTTAACCTGGACGGTATGGGTTATGTAGGTACGGGTTACGATGGAGATTTTGAGCTTGCAGATTTCTGGCAATACAATCCGGGATCTAATGTTTGGACTCAGAAAGCAGATTTTGGCGGAGGGGAGCGTAGAGCGGTAACAGCTTTTAGCGGTTCGGGCTATGGGTATATGGGAACCGGGTATGATGGTGATAATGATCGTAAAGATTTCTGGAAGTATGATCCGGCATCAGACACTTGGATAGAGCTTGTAGGTTTTGGTGGTGATAAACGTAGAGATGCAACAGCATTTACCATTAATAGTACGGTTTACTTTGGTACTGGTGTGAGCAATGGCTTATATCTTACAGATTTTTGGAGTTTTAATACTGCTACAGATACATGGAGCCGTTTGACAGATCTTGATGAAGAAGATGATTACGCAATTACCAGATCAAATGCTGTAAGTTTTAGTATAGATGGCCTGGGTTATATAGTAAGTGGCTATCTGGGAGGTGCTATAGGTAGTACGTGGGAATATGACCCTTTAACAGATGAGTGGGAAGATATTACATCGCTAGAGGCAACTGCCAGACAAGATGCGATAAGTTTTACAACAGGTACTCGTGGTATTATCGCATTAGGAAGATCTGGTAGTTTATATCTTGACGATTCATATGAATTGTTTCCTCAAGATGAGTATGACGATGAAGATTAGTAGTTAAGTTTTTTTGTTGGCCCGGGGTGTTTTTATAAGTACAGAAAAGTTTTAGCACTCCGGGTTTTTTTTAACCCTAACAGTAAAAAGTTATGAAATTTAAAAGAGGGCTTTTATATTTAGGCATATCTTTAAGCTTTATGCTTGTAGCAAGTGCCATCTGGCTCGCCTATCAGGAAAAGCCATTATATACGCACGTTTTTAAAACTGAGACAGGTTATGGATATTCTATTATTGATCATGGTAAAATCATTATCAAGCAAGATTTTATCCCTGCGGTAGCATCGCAACTTAGTTTTTGTTCTAAAGAGGATGCAAAAAACACAGGAGATCTGGTGTTGTCCAAAATCAGTAAACGGATGAGTCCTGCAATTACCCAAGAGGAGCTGCAAAAAATAGGAATTAAATTTAACTGCCAGAACTAGCATATGTCTAGAAAGATTTTACTTCATTTAGGAATATGGTTAACTTTTATAAGTCTATTCATATTTGAAGTATATTCAAGTTCAGACTTGTTTTCAATGCGACCAAGTCTAATTCTACTTTTTAATTTATTGCTTTTTTACTTTAATTATTCGGTGCTAGTACCGCGCCTTTTATTAAAGAAAAAAATTACGCATTACATCATATCACTTCTTATCATTTTTATTCTGATATTAATTGTACAAGAATTTATTTTTGAAGGTCCGCCAGGAAAATTTAGAAATCCACCAGATTTCGACCGACCAAAACCGCCCATCTTTAACTTTTTAAGGTTTTTATTTCCGCTTATTATGTCGTTGAGTTTTGTTGTTATAGGTACAACAATTAGAATGTATGAGCAGTGGAATCGTAGTATGGTAGAAGAAAAGGAGATTGAGGCATTTAAAACCCGCACAGAACTCCATTATCTCAAAAATCAGTTAAGTCCGCATTTTTTATTCAACTCGTTGAATAGTATTTACTCTTTAATTTATAACAAATCTGAAGAAGCATCAGAAGCGGTAATTATGCTTTCAGAACTAATGCGTTATATGCTGTATCAGGCAGATAAAGATTTTGTAGCGCTTACAGACGAATTAAATTATATGCAAAATTACGTGCGCCTACAGCGCTTGCGTATCGCAAATAATGAAAATGTCACACTTAATATTCACGGGGCTGTAACCCATCAAAAAATAAGACCGTTATTACTTATCTCATTTATCGAAAATGCGTTTAAATACGGTACAGATTATAAAGGAAATACTCAAGTACGTATTGTAATTCACGTAACCGAAAACGTGCTCAAATTCAGTTGTAAAAATCTTATTGGCTCACGTAAAAAAGACCTCAATAATTCTGGTATCGGACTTCAAAATACACGAGAACGTATAAAATTACTTTATGGAGATAAACATACCTTGAATGTTTATGAAGAAGACTCCAGTTTTATAGTAAATTTAGAATTAAACTTAGATTGATGCGCTGTTTACTTGTAGATGATGAGCCTCTGGCATTAGATGTAATAGCATCTTACCTCGAGAAAGTAGAAGGAGTAGAACTTGTAGCACGCTGTACAAATCCTCTTGAAGCAATACATATTTTAAGCGAGCAGTCTGTTGATCTCGTTTTTCTTGATATAGAGATGCCCAATCTTTCTGGGATTGATCTTGTAAAATCGCTCGATCGTCTTCCGCAGTTTATCTTTACAACCGCTTATCCTCAATATGCGCTTGAAGGGTTTGAGCTCAACGCAACAGACTATTTAGTAAAACCTATACCTTTTCCGCGCTTTTTAAAAGCCATAGCTCGAGCTAAAGAAAAATTTGAAGCCACTTCTAATAAATTGGCAGAGTCCAAAGCACTACAGGCAACTCAAATACCAGACACAACCCCGGCTTTTATATTTGTCAAATCTGAATATGAAAATATAAAGATCGATGTCGCAGATATACGCTATATGCAGGGCTTAAAAGATTATATAAAAATTTACACCCAGCATTCAGAGAAAGCAATTCTCACGCTAAGTAGCTTTAAAGAATTATTAGATAAGTTACCTCAGCAAAATTTTTTAAGAACCCATCGTAGCTTTATTGTAAATATCAATGCCATACGAGCAGTTCAAAAAAGTAAAATTGTAATCGACGAGATTCGTATTCCTATAGGCGATACCTATAAAGATGAGGTATTTAAAAAACTCAATATTTCATAATACACTACATACGTTTCAACTTTTAAGCTGTTGTTGTAATTCTTAACCAAAAGGTAAAGCGTTTTATTACGAGAAAGCGCCGCTATGTACTTCTTTTGTTTTAACTGAAAGACTATGCAAGCCCAGCTTACCAGCTATACAGATTTAGAACTACAACTTCTCCTCAATAAAGATCGGGATCACGCCTTTAATTTAATATTTGACAAATACTGGAAACGTCTGTATGCCTATGCATTCAAGATTTATTCTGATGAAGAAATATGTGAAGATATTGTACAGGAGGTTTTTGTAAGTCTCTGGGAAAAATCTGAGAATACACCTATTATTAATCTGGAAGGATACCTCCTTAGGGCCGTAAAATACAAAGCGATTAATTACTTACGCAATCTCAAATTTAAACCGGAACACGAGCAAATATTGGCTTCGATTGCTATTCCGGCAAAGGCAGAGCGCTTGCTGGAATACAATGAGTTTGAGGCAATAGTCGAATCTAAAATTAATAAACTTGCTCCCCGCTGTAAAAAAGTGTTTATGCTAAGCCGATTTGAAGATTATACAAATGCTGAGATCGCAAAAAAGCTTAATATTTCTATACGCACTGTAGAAAAGCATATTAGCGATGCGTTAAAGCAGCTTAAAGCTTCACTTTCTGCAACAGAGCTTTCGCTTATGGTTATCTTAATGTTTCAGTAATGTAAATAAAAATAGGGCCATTTAAACAAAACATTAAATGCCATTTTAACACTACGTGTACAGCGTACAAAATGTGACTTACTTGTAAAAGGAACTCATTTTGACGCGAAAAGAACTATTAGAATTAGCCAAAAAGCACGAATTAGGACAAGCAAGTAAAGTAGAAGAATTGGCGTTGCTTTCTTTTATGGAAGGTGCAGAAAAAGCCTCTTCAAATCTTAAGGTCCCTAGTACTCCTATAAACAAACAGCGCATACTCAAAGCAATTAATGCTAAGATAAAGCCTAAGCAACCACGCTTTACCCGTAGAAAATTTGTGGCTTATGCAGCCATTTTTGTAGCTATTATGGGAGTAGGAGTATTATCTAATTATTTATATAATGGTCGCCTTACTATAGAAAGTACATTGAGAGGTGAGAAGCGCACTGTGCTGCTTGCAGACGGTTCAAAAGTATTTCTCAATTCAAATTCCCGCATTAGCTATCCTAAAAATTTCAAAACCAATAGAACGGTAGCACTCACAGGTGAAGCTTTTTTTGAAGTTCAGCGCGACCCAGAGCATCCTTTTAGCATTACTACAGGAGAAATAGAAACTCAGGTTCTTGGTACCAAATTCAACATAAATAGTTATAACAAAAATGAAGTTTTGGTTACTGTAAGCAGCGGTAAAGTTTCAGTGCGTAATACCCGTACCCAAGAAGCAGTCTATCTTCAGAAAAATCAGCAGGTATTATTTAAAGATTCAGCAGCTGCTGTGCAGTCACTAGTAAATAGCGAAGATCAAATTGCCTGGATAAAAAATATTATCTCACTTCACAATACCAGCCTGGCTAAGACAGCAGCAATATTAGAAAACTGGTATGATGTACAAATTGATTTTGAGAATGAAGAAATCGAAAACTTAAAAATCACTGGAAAATTTAAAGAAGAATCGCTAGAAAATGTTTTCCGAAGTATAGCCTTAATCAACAACCTAACCATAGATACGCTAACCCAAAAGCACTTTACTATAAGAAAAAACTCCTCCAACTAAAATCAAAAAACCCATAACTGCTCTAACAGAAATGGGCTCAATTAATTTATGACTACAAATCGACAAATAAGAGCCATTATTAAAATGAAAACTAAACTACAATTTTTAAGAAAGTTTCGCTTTCGGAAAATAGAATTTTTAGCATTAATACTGTGTTTTGTGAATTTCACATACGCAGCACCTAACATAAATCGAGATTTAAAAGACGTTTACGTAACCACAAAACTAACTGATGCTTCTCTTACTGAAACTTTTTCTGCCATCGAGAGGCAAACTCAATTCACATTTGTTTTTGATAGCGCTTTATCTCAAACAGCAAACCCAATTACTCTTTCTGCGACTCACGAAAGTTTAGATTCTGTATTAAAGAAAATCACCACGCAAACCGGATTACGATTTACTCAAATCAATAATACGATTACCGTATTAAAATCTGCCGGTCAACAAGTGGTTACTGGTAAAGTGGTAGATAAAGAAGGTGTTCCTTTACCGGGAGCAACAGTAATGGAGCAAGGTACAAGTAACGGAGTGACAACAGATTTTGACGGTCTCTTTAGGATCTCAATCACAAATTCTGCAGTTCTAGAAGTTTCATTTATAGGTTTTGAAACACAAACAGTAGCAGCACAAACCGGTGCAGCAATGACAATAGTTCTGGAAGCTAATGTAAATGCCCTTAATGAAGTGGTAGTAACGGCATTAGGAATTAAGAGAGAAGAAAAAAGACTCGGATTCTCTCAAGCGACGATCAGTGCCGATAATCTGTCGCAGACTATGCCCACTAACTGGTCTTCTGGATTAAAAGGTAAAGTTGCGGGTTTAAATATTGTTTCATCAGGTTCTGGTCCTTTAAACTCACAACAAATCACATTACGCGGTAACAACTCATTAAATCCTAATGGAAATAATGCTTTAATCGTCGTTGACGGGGTTCCTGTTAATAGTGAGATGACAACTTCTGGCTCTTCGGCGTCCTATATTGGTGAAGATTCTCCAATAGATTATGGAAACGGTATTTCAGATTTAAATCTTGACGATATAGAAAGTGTTACCGTTTTAAAAGGTCCCGGTGCAACCGCACTTTATGGTAGTCGTGCTGCTAATGGTGCTCTTGTAATTACAACAAAATCGGGTAAGCAAACTACAGGACTGGGACTTACGTATAACTCAAGCGTAAACCTTGATGTAATACAGCGCTGGCCAGATTGGCAATACGAATACGGGCAAGGTACCGGTAAAAGTTTTAACGCCGCGGGTGATCCCTATTACTCGTATGGCGGTTCTGAAGATGGTAACAATACGGGGAGTACAAGTAGTGCCTGGGGACCTCGCTTTGACGGACAAGAATATTATCAATATGACCCTACGGTTAAAGGCCAATCGCTAGAACGCCAGCCATGGACTGCTTATAAAGATAACCGTAAAGATTTTTGGCGTACTGGAGTAACTTTTACAAATAACTTGTCTCTCCAAGGCGGAAACGATAAAGGATCGATGCGACTTTCTGTAGGACATTCTAAGAATGAATGGATTATGCCAAATACTGGTTACGAGCGAATCACGGCTTCCATAAATTCTAACTATCAGATTTCAGAACATATTAAGATAGGTTCGGTGGTTAATTACAATAACCGAAGCAGTGATAATCTGCCAAGTACAGGTTACAATAATGGGTCTATCGCTTATTTTATGATTTTCCAAAACCCCAATGTTGATCTTGATTGGCTGAGACCCATCTGGCAGGAAGGACAAAATCAAATTCAGCAGATACAGCCTTTTAGCTCCTATATAGACAACCCCTATTTAATTGCCTATGAAGCAACAAACCCACTTGCAAGTAGCCAAATTGTAGGTAATATATTTTCAAATATAGATCTGGCTCCTAATCTTGATTTAATGTTACGTGCTTCTTTAAATACGTATAATCAAGATCGTGAGCAAATACGACCCTATAGTATTAATCGCTATAAAAATGGATTTTACGAGACGCAGGATATCTGGAAACAAGAGGTAAACACAGACTTTTTATTGAGTTATAAAAATGACCTTTCAGAAAAAATAGGCTTATCGGCTTCTGTAGGTGGTAATGCAATGGATTATAAATACCGTCGTACCGATGCATCTGTAGATGGTCTTGTGGTACCTGCAGTGTATAAACTTGCAAACGGAATTAACAATCCCATTGTACAGACGTATGACAAAAATAAAAAGGTAAATAGTCTTTATGGTTTAGTCTCTCTTTCTTTTGAGAATAAGTTGTTTCTTGATGTAACTGGTAGAAACGACTGGTCAAGTACACTTCCTACAGCTAATAACTCTTTCTTCTATCCTTCAGCAAATGCAAGTGTTATTTTATCTGAAGTTTTTGAGCTTCCAAAGGCTGTAGATTATTTAAAATACCGTTTTTCATTTGCAGAGGTAGGTAATGATACAGATCCGTATAAGACGAGTAAATATTATAGTCAGAGTGCATTTCCAAGTTCGGCAACAGTTCCTACAAACCTTTATAATGGGAATTTTAAACCCGAAATCACTACCAGTTTTGAAACAGGTCTGGAAGCGCGACTGCTTAAAAACAGACTTAATCTGGATGCGACCGTTTATCAAACACTTACTAAAAACCAGATTATCTCAGTGCCGCTAGATATTACAACGGGCTATAGCTCTGGAGTATTAAATTCTGGTGAAGTACGTAACCGTGGTGTAGAATTAACCCTAACCGGAAAGATTTTTGACACTAAAAAATTTAAATGGAGCAGCACACTTACCTTCTCCAGAAACTGGAACAAAGTTATGGAGCTTGCAGATGGGATAGACGGTCAACAAGAAATAGGTTCTGGTGGTAACGCAACTTTACTGGCAAAAGTGGGAGGTACGACAACTGCGATTTATGGGTATGGTTTTGTGCGTTCTCCAGAAGGTGAGATTGTTTATGATAATGCGGGATTACCTGCTTATCCAGACGAGATACAATACATAGGTGATGCAAGTCCAGACTGGAAAGCAGGTTTATACAACAGCTTTAATTTTGGGCCGGTAACACTTAATGTTATGTTAGACGGGCAGTATGGTGGTATTATTTATTCACAGACCCATCATAAACTTACGCAACAAGGTAAACTGCGCTCCACCTTTGAAGGTCGTGAAGAAGGGGTTATTGTAGGTGATGGTGTTGTTTTAAATGAGGATGGTACTTATAGCCCAAATACGACTGAGGCAATCACTCCAGACTGGTACAACCGGTATTACCGCCGGGCAAATGTAGAATCTAACTCATTTGATGCTTCATTTTTGAAGCTTAGAGAGGTGAGTTTGCAATACGCATTTCCTAAACGTTTATTAGGTAACAGCGGGATTACAGCACTCAATATCTCTGTTTTTGGTCGTAATCTGGCAACCGTTTCAGATTTTCCAATTTATGATCCTGAGACCGCGGCTTTAAATGGTGATACGATTTTACCAGGTATCGAAATGGGACAAATGCCATCACCGGCAACCTATGGTTTTAATCTTAAAGTAAACTTATAAAAGACTAAGATGAAAAATTTAAAAACACTTTTTACAGGTTTAAGCTTCTTAATGCTTCTGGCAGCTTGTACCGGTAATTTTGAAGAAATAAATGAAGACCCTAATCGTATTGCAGAGATAAGTCCCGGGACATTAATTAATCCTATTATTTATGGTCTGGCAAGTCACAATGCAGGCAGAGCTCACGGGATTACTTTTGACTTGATGCAGGTAACGCTGCCTTTCCCCAGTGTTTCGGGTGGATTACACCGGTATGATGTAAGTCAAAATATAGGAAACTCCTCGTGGTATTATTATTACAAGTGGTTGAATAATATTAAAGAAATGGAACTTGCATCTATTGCAGCCGAAGATCCTAATTATGAGGCTATCGCACTAACGCTTAAAGCGATGTGTTACTCAAATCTTACCGATCTCTTTGGTCCTGTGCCTATGACCGAAGCAGTAAATGGAGAAGAAGGAAACTTCTACCCGGCTTTTGACAGTCAGCAGACAGTTTATGAGACTATTCTGGAAGATCTGGAGCGGGCAAATTCTATTTATGATACCAGTCTGGATATGGTTTATGCAGAGGATATTTTATTCCATAATGATATCGAATTGTGGCAAAAGCTTACTAATGCGGTGCACATGCGCTTGTTACTACGTATTTCAAACCGTACTGAAACCGGTGCGTTTACAAAGTTGGCAGCAATGATAAATAACCCAGCGACCTATCCTGTTTTTGAAAGCACAGCAGAATCTGCCATTTTACAAGTTACGGGTATCACGCCTAATGTATCACCTTGGGGTCGACCACAAGATTTTCCATTAGGTACAAAAATGGCCTCTTTCTTTGTCGATAATTTAAATGCACTAGAAGATCCGCGCAGACCTATTATTGCGACAGAAGCAAAAGATCTTGCCGGTGTGTCTCTAGGATATAAAGGTATTCCTAGTGCGTATGCAGGTAGCGAATCACAATTTGATTATGATGCCAGCAACTTAAATAGAGAGCAGGTAGAAAACCCTATGCAGATATTTCTTTTTACCTACGCAGAAGTAGAATTTATAAAGGCAGAAATGGCGCAACGTGGTTATACTTCTAATGCAGAAGTACATTATCAAAATGGCGTTAAAGGAGCAATTGAGCAACTGGAAACAGAGATTACTCCAGATTATTTTGAGAATCCGGCGGCAGCATACGACGGGACTTTAGCACAAATCTTACTGCAGAAATATTTTGCGCTCTACTTTGTAGATTACCAGCAGTGGTTCGAGTATCGCAGAACAGGTTTACCGGTATTACCTACAACAGAAGCTATGCTTAATGACGGTATTATGCCGGCTCGTTTTCAATATCCTTCTGATGTGCAAATCAGTAATGCATCAAATTATGGTGCAGCTTTAAAATTGCTGGGAGGTGATGATTCAATAAACACTAAAGTTTGGTGGGATAACTAATAATAGAAAAGCTAAAACTGATGAAAAATTTTAAAGTAGCCCTATTCGGCTGTATGATTTCTCTAAGCGTATTTGCTCAGGAACAAGCTTCAGGTTTTGTTTATGAAGATGCGAATGCAAACGGAAAAAAGGATCGTTCTGAAAAAGGAATCCCCAATGTTTCTGTTACAAATGGCGAACTAGTCGTGCGCACTGATGCAAGCGGAAAATATAAGCTTCCAGTTGTAGATGGTCAAACCCTCGCTGTTATCAAACCTGCGGGTTACAGCCTTCCTGTAGATGAAAACAACCTTCCTCAATTTTATTATAGTTATAGACCAAAAGGATCTGTAAAATCAGAATTTGCTGGAATTGCCCCAACGGGGAAACTTCCGCGATCTGTAGATTTTGCGGTATTACCTACTACTGAAAAAGAACGTTTTACGGCGTTGATATTTGGAGATCCACAACCGTACACCGAAGAAGAAGTTGCTTTCTTTGCTAAAGGGGTGGTTTCTGAAGTTGTAGGGATTAAAGATGTTGAATTTGGTTTGAGTCTGGGAGATTTAGTAGGTAATGATCTTGATTTATTTAATCCGTATATCGCAGCTACGCAGCAGGTGGGAATTCCATGGTTTAATGTAATGGGTAATCACGATATGAATTTTGATGCCGCTACAGATTCTGACACCGATGAGACTTATGAAGCCCATTTTGGCCCGGCTAATTATGCGTTTAATTACGGTAAAATTCACGTGATCGTACTGGATGATATTTTATATCCAGATCCTCGTGATGGGAAGAGTTATTGGGGCGGATTTAGAGAAGACCAATTACTTTTTGTAGAAAATGATTTAAAATTTGTGCCTAAAGATCATCTGGTAGTACTGGCATTTCACATACCTCTTAGTGAGCCCGAAGGAGATCCGTTTAGAGATGCAGACCGCGAACGCTTATTTAAAGCGCTTCAGCCTTTTGAAAACACCTTATCATTATCTGCGCATACGCATATTCAGCGTCAGGATTATTTTGGAAAGGAATCTGGTTTTATGCGCGACAAACCGCATCACGAGTACAATGTAGGTACAACATCCGGCGATTGGTATTCGGGCAAGTTAAACGAGCAGGGGGTACCTGTTTCTACAATGCGTGATGGTACACCTAAGGGTTATGCATTTATTCATTTTGACGGTAATCAATATAAGATAGATTATAAAGTTGCTGGTAAAACAGAAGATTATCAGCTTGAGATTTTTGCTCCTAAAGTAGCAGCACAAGGGAGAAATACAAAAGCGGGTATTTATGCTAATTTTTTTATGGGTAGAGAAGGAGATGTAGTAGAATACCGTGTTGATGATACCGAATGGAAAAAAATGCACTACGTAGAAGAGCAGGACCCGGCATATGAATTTTCTGTTTATGAGTGGGATACTTCAGAAGAATTACTTGAAGGAAGACGCTCTAGTAATCCCGTGCCAAGTAAACATTTATGGCGTGCTGCTTTACCTGCAAAATTACCAGTAGGAACCCATAAAGTAGAAGTTAGAGCGACCGATCAATATGGTAAAACGCATACGGGGGAAACAGCCTATCGTTTAGAATAGTTTTTTTTATACTTGTTTGTTTGAGCCTGCCTATATTGTAAAATAGATGGCGGGCTTTTTTTAAATTGAATCCACAATGAAAAATGTAATTTTAGGAGTACTTACACTAGTATTAATTGCGACAGGCTGTAAGTCAAAATCTGAAAAGCAAGAACCGATGAAGGTAGCAGAACAACATACAATACAGGTACAAGGGCATCGAGGAGAGCGCGGTAATCTACCCGAAAATTCTATCGAGGCTTTTCTGGGAGCATTACGAAAAGGGGTAGATGTGCTGGAGCTTGATGTAGTGATCTCTAAAGATAAAAAGGTAGTGGTAAGCCACGAGCCATATATGCTCGCCCTTTATATGCAAACGCCTGCAGGGGATTTTATCGCTAAAGAAACCGAAAAAGAATATAACCTTTATGAGATGGATTATGCCGAAATTAAACAATTTGACGGTGGCTCTAAAGGGAATGTACGCTTTCCGCAGCAGCAAAAAATGAAAACCTATAAGCCGTTACTAAGTGAGGTTTTTGATACCGTTGCAGCGACGATTAAAGCCGAAAATCTCAAGCCTGTAAAGTTTAATATTGAGATAAAATCTGAAGAGGCTATTTATGGAATATATCAACCCGATCCAGATGAATTTGTAGATCTGGTAATGCAGGTGGTACAGGATAAAAAGGCTGAGGGTCAAATTAATATGCAGTCTTTTGATATACGCATACTTGAGACGATGCACAGTAATTATCCGCAGATCGAATTGGCTTATTTAGTAGAGGACAGAACTCTTGAAGAAAACTTGAAACTGTTAAGCTTCAAACCAGAGATTTATAGTCCGTATTTTAAATTGCTTGATAGTGCTGAGGTAACCGCCATTCGTGATAAGGGTATGCGGGTAATACCGTGGACGGTGAACGAACCTGCCGATATTGATGCGGTAATCAATTTAAAAGTAGATGGTATAATCACCGATTACCCGGAGCGGGTAATTGAAAAACTAAAGAAATAAATGAATTTTAAACCCAAATCCATTCGACCGTTTATAGGAGCTAAAGATTTTGAAACTTCACGTAGGTTTTACCGGGATTTGGGTTTTAAAGAAGTGCTGCTTCCGCCTAAAATGGCAGTGTTTACACTAGGAGATTTCTCCTTTTATTTGCAGGATGCCTACGTCAAAGACTGGATAGATAATAGCATGCTTTTTCTGGAAGTTGAAGACTTAGAACAGCTCCTGATTGATATAAAAGCGCTCCAATTGCCACAAAAATATCCCGGTGTTCGGGTTTCAGAAATTGTGACTAATGACTGGGGAGCCGAGTTTTTTGTGCACGATCCTTCCGGAATACTCTGGCATATAGGAAGTTTTAAAAATTAAAATTTACCGTATAGTCTCGTTTAGACATATTTGGTTAAGGATTAAATTTTAAGCCAAATAATCAAGGTTAAGAAAGGTATAGTATTAGTTTTGTAAACTTCAGTTTTTGAGTGAAGCCTGATGTTTAAAGAAGAGTCTTTTTTACGATCTAAAGCTATTGCAATTGCAAGTCTGTTTATGGCGCTTGTGTATGTCGCAGCACCCTTACAAAAAGAGATACTTACACTGGTTCACGATCTGGAACATAAATTTGATCACGTAACTTCTAGCGATCACAATCACGATTTTTTAAATGCCGAGCAGCTTCTTGCAGAAGCCGGTCACGACCACCGAACTTTAGAATACATCAAACAAGTTTTAGAGCCTTTTGGAGATGATTTTCAGCAAGAAAAAAAAGAACAGGAGCCGGTTAAAATTGATAAACACCTCCCTGGCGCACATTTCAAAACAGACCTGGCGACTTTTCAATTAAGAAAAGAGTCTGTAGTCCAATTTATCGCTGCTACACATCAGCAGTTGACACTCCACACCCCATCACCACCTCCTAAACTGTAGTATTTCATATAATTTTTATCGCTAGCCGCTACTTTAGGGTTAGCCACGCTATGCTGTGCTTTTTTAAATGAAAAAGAAGATACAGCTTATACAATTATGTTAATACACAAAAATATGAAATACAGTTTTTTACTGCTTTTTACGCTTTGCGCACACCTGAGTTTTGCTCAGAATTTTACCGGAAATATTTTAGATATTCAAAACAATCCTATTGAGAATGTGACTATTTACAACCTCAACACCGGGAAACATACACATACAAACAGCAAGGGGGATTTTATACTTCCTAATGCACAAATAAATGATTCTGTAGTAATCTCGAGACTTGGTTTTCAAACTCAAAAACAAATTCTTACCAGAGAAATGCTTGCCCAATCTCAGCTACTTACAATAGTGGAAGCGAGCACTTCGCTAGATCAAATTGTACTTACTTCAAAGGTAAATACACTAAGCAGCATAGCCGCGGTGGACCTGCAACTCAATCCGGTGAAATCTTCACAGGAAATACTTAGAAAAGTACCCGGATTATTTATAGGCCAGCACGCCGGTGGTGGTAAAGCCGAACAGATTTTCTTAAGGGGTTTTGATGTAGATCACGGCACCGATGTCGCGATAAGCGTAGAAGGGATGCCTGTAAATATGGTGTCACACGCACACGGTCAAGGCTATGCAGATTTGCACTTTGTGATTCCTGAAACCATACAGAACATCGATTTTGGTAAAGGTGCTTACTATGCAGATAAAGGGAATTTTAATACAGCCGGCTATGTAGATTTACGTTTAAAAGACCAACTTGACGCTAGTAGTATTTCGTTAGAAGCGGGCCAGTTTAACACCTCCCGATTAACGGGAATGTTTAATCTTATTGATGAAAACGAACATAGCGCTTATGTAGCTTCTGAGATTTATTTAACCGATGGTCCTTTTGATGCGCCACAAAATTTTAATCGGTTTAATGTTATGGGACGTTACGGGTATACTAATGCAAATAATGACAAGCTTACACTTACCGCGTCTCATTTTCAGAGCAAGTGGGATGCTTCCGGGCAAATCCCGCAGCGCGCGGTCGATCAGGGTTTGATAGGTAGGTTTGGAGCAATAGACGCTACTGAAGGCGGGCAAACCAGCAGATCTAACCTTAGCCTCAATCACCTAAAAAATCTGGAACACGATGCGGTTTTAAAAACCAATGCTTATGTGTCTAAATATGATTTTGAGTTGTTTTCTAATTTTACCTTTTTCTTAGAAGATCCTGTGAATGGCGATCAGATTAAGCAACATGAAGATCGGTTTATTGCCGGGTTACAAAGTATCTATGAGCAGCGGGAGCTTGCGGTATCTACTAACACTACACTCGATTATCAAGCCGGTATTGGGTTTAGATATGATAATGTAGATGATGTAGAACTGGCACATACCCTCAACAGACAGATTACCTTAAACCGTCTTGCCTATGGTGATGTAGATGAGTTTAATGCTTTTGCATTTTTAAATACCGAATTTAAAACCGGTAAGTTCACGTTTAATCCTGCAGTACGATTAGACTATTTTAAGTTTGATTATTACAACAAGCTTACCGAAACTTACGATGCGCAAAGCGAGTCTAAAGTTGCCTTTAGTCCAAAATTTAATACGGTCTTTTCGGTGAATCGTAATTGGCAGCTTTCTTTAAAAACAGGAATTGGTTTTCATTCTAATGATGCACGTGTAGTCGTTGCAAATAGTGGAGAAGATATTTTACCGGCGGCATATAGCGCAGATCTGGGGACTATTGTGAAGCCTACAGAAAAGCTTGCGCTTAACGCTACGTTATGGACGCTTTTTCTCGATCAGGAGTTTGTGTATGTAGGTGATGCAGGTATTGTAGAACCTAGCGGAAAAACGCGACGTATGGGTGTAGAGCTGGGAGCCCGCTATCAAGTTCTCGATTGGTTGTATTTCTATGCAGACGGCAATTATACCCACACCCGAAGTACCGAAGAGCCAGATGGAGCAGATTATATTCCCCTTGCGCCAAAATTTACCTCTGCGGGTGGTTTTAGTGTAGAAAATCTAAAAGGTTTTTCAGGTTCGTTGGGCTACAGATGGCTGGGCGATCGTGCGGCAAATGAGGATGATTCAATCACTGCGGAAGGCTATTTTGTAACCGATTTTAATGTGAATTACAATTGGAACAAATGGACATTAGGCGTAATTGTCGAAAATCTCTTTGACACCCAATGGAATGAGACCCAGTTTGCTACAGAAAGCCGACTCTTTAATGAGCCTGCGGCTGTAGAGGAGATTCATTTTACGCCGGGAACCCCGTTTTATTTAAGAGGAAAAATAACCTATCGTTTTTAGTTCAATTTTAACCAGAGGAAGCCGCAAGGCTTCCTCTGGTTTTAAAAAACCCGAATGTGTTTTTGAAGTTTGTATTACCATTTATGTAGATAATACTGGCCTATAAAGCTTTTTAAGCCTAGATTTTTTTGGTTCGTTTTTTCATCAATTGAAAAAATGAACAAAGCCCTATTTAAATAAATCAGTAAAATCAGTATTTCAAGAGTTGGAAATACTCAACAGACATTTAAGCAGTTAATACTGGCCTATAAAGATTTATCGTAAAATCTGAAATGTGTGAGCGTAAAATTTTAGACTGTTTGAGTTTACGTATTCAGATCTTTAAAATCAGTTGAGCGAGTTTCTAAAATTTTGCGAGGAAATGATAGATTTAGATAAAGCTTTTTGAGCCTAGATTTTTTTGGTTCGTTTTTTCATCAATGGAAAAAATGAACAAAGCCCCTATTTAAATAAATCAGTATTTCAAGCGTTAGAAATACTCAACAGTCATTTAAGCAGTTAACACTGGCCTATAAAGATGTATCGTAAAATCTGAAATGCGTGAGCGTAAAATTTTAGACTGTCTGAGCTTAGGTATTTAGATCTTTAAAAATCAGTTGAGCGAGTTTCTAAAATTTAGCGAGGAAATGATAGATTTAGATAAAGCTTTTTAAGCCTAGATTTTTTTGGTTCGTTTTTTCATCAATGGAAAAAATGAACAAAGCCCTATTTAAATAAATCAGTATTTCAAGTGTTAGAAATACTCAACAGGCATTTAAGCAGTTAACACTGGCCTATAAAGATGTATCGTAAAATCTGAAATGCGTGAGCGTAAAATTTTAGACTGTTTGAGTTTACGTATTCAGATCTTTAAAGATCAGTTGAGCGAGTTTCTAAAATTTAGCGAGGAAATGATAGATTTAGATAAAGCTTTTTAAGCCTAGATTTTTTTGGTTCGTTTTTTCATCAATTGAAAAAATGAACAAAGCCCCATTTAATGAGGTTTTTTTAATTCAAGTTCAAAATTTTTTGATTTTAAACTACATCACTAAATCATTAAACAACTGTTCTAAAGTATCTTCTAGATTTCCACTAAAACCGGGATGCGTTTTTGACGTTTGTATCACCGAACTTCTGGTAGCAGTAAGCCATCTAAAACGTTCTGAAGCTTCAAGCTGTGCAATAGGACCGCCAGATTTCTCCCCACAGCTAATTGCTTTAAAAGCGCTGAGGTTTTTTTGTACCTGCTCGACATCAAGGTCTGGGCAAAACGCAGCTAGTTTTTGAGAATCCAGCGTGTATTTCATATTTACAAACCGCGGACTTTTGCAATACAGGATTACGCCTACATTTACAAACTCTTCACGCTCTACCTGAGGTACAATGCGTATTACCGCGTACTCATATAAGTGCTTTCCGTGCATCTTGAGCAGTTTTAGTGAATACTTCGGCTTGTGCTAATCGTGCGGTTAAGAATTGAAAGTAGATCGCGCGAATTTCTTCGGTTGTCTGCTCATAACCTTCCCACTCGAGCCATTCTTGCGGGATAAGGTTTACGATATCTTGTAAAACCTGCGGTGTAAGTAGGCTTTTTAATTTTTGATTTGCAGTATCCAGTTCGCTTGCCTGCGGAAGCAATACGTGATCTTTAACCAGTGCAAATGGGGTTTGTGCTCCTTTCTCCCAATTCGTAAAACTGTGGTGGAAGTACAGCGATGCACCGTGATCGATTAACCACAATTCGCGGTGCCACATCAGCATATTTGTATTGCGGAAGGTGCGGTCGATGTTTGTCATAAATGCATCAAACCAAACAATTTCTGAAGCCAGTTGCGCATCAATAGTCGTTACAACGGGATCAAAGTTTATGGCACCTGATAAAAAGTGCAATCCTATATTAAGTCCCTGGCTGCCTTTAAGCAAATCCTGAATTTCCTCATCTGCTTCGGTGCGGCCAAAAGCTTCATCAAGATGTGCAAAAACCACTTCCGGAACTTTAAAACCCAGTACGCGACCTATCTCACAACCTATAAGTTCTGCGATAAGCATTTTTACCCCGTGCCCGGCGCCCTTAAATTTTACGACATACTTAAAACCGTCATCGGCATCTGCGACCGCTGGCAGCGAACCGCCTTCCCGCAAAGGAGTAATGTACCGCGTAACATTGACGTGGCGAATTTCTGGAGTAGGAATCATCTGTTATTTATGAAGAAGCAAAAATAAACTTTTAGCAACGTATAGAAACCAATAAAAAAGAATGATATTTAGTACTTCATATACATATGCGAGAGGTAGCGGTGTGTTAGAGAACAGCATTTAAAAGACAATCGTTATAGAAATTACACCTACTTATGAAACATCTATTTACATTCTTGTTACTTACCATTTCCTTGAGTGGTTTTTCACAAAACCAATCTGAAATGAATATAGCGGCCTATGAGTCGTTACAAAAAGTTGATGACGAACTCAATAAAGTTTATCAAGATATTTTAAAAGAATATAAGCACGACACGCTCTTCATTAAAAACTTAAGAACTGCTCAGAAACTCTGGTTACAATTTAGAGATGCAGAACTTAAAATGAAGTATCCCGCATATGCAGGCAATCACTACGGAAGTATACAGCCAGTATGTAGCGCAAGTTATCTAGAAGCTTTAACCCAGGAACGAGTTGATACATTAAAAATCTGGCTTCAAGGCATTGAAGAAGGTGATGCCTGCACCGGATCTGTAAAAACAAAATAACGGATTTATCCCCTTTTTTAAGTTTTAAATGGGCGGATTACGGGAATCTGTACTTATTAAAATTGTAGATGTGGTAGATTTAAGGGCTGATGATTAGAGTCTTATTATTTTTCTTATCCTAATTGAGTTAAACTGAAAAAAAACCATTCGTTAGGATTCATCAACAATAAAAGTCACTGTAGCTTTAATAAAATTTATATGAAAATAAAAAAAATAGAAGTCTTAAACTTTCGCCTTTTAGAGAGTGTAAGTTGCAACTTAGAAGACGATATAACATTGATTGTCGGAAAAAATAATACTGGAAAAACCTCTTTTTTTGAAGCAATAAGGTTAGCTACCAGTACAGATGGTAAATTTATTTTTGAGGATTTTTCTCAGAGTTCTTATGCTGTATTTAAATCTTGTTTCAATAAATATTTAGAATCTAAAAAAGAAGGAATCACAGAAGAGGATCAAGAAGAACTTGAAAAAGAACTATTAGCTGAAATTCCCAAAATCAAAATCAATTTTGAAATTGAATATAATAAGGAGAATAATGAATCTCTTGTAGAACTAAGTGAATTTATTACAGATTTAGAAGATGCTAGAAATGATGCTACAATTTGTGTGTCTTTCGAACCAAAAAATACATTAAAAGTATTTCAATCATATGAAAATAGAGAAGAGAATAGCATTGACTTAATAAAATACCTTCATCAAAACATCAAGTTTTTATATGAAAATGTTTGCTACGCAATTGATAAAAAATCTGACTATAAAAGAATAATTGAAGACAGTTTTAAAACGAAAATTCAAAAAGTAATGCTTTTTGAAAATATAAAAGCAATGCGAATTTTAGATGATATAAATAGTGATTCTAATAATGCTTTATCAATTGGTTTTTCTAATTATTACAAACACAGAGACAAAACTAGCAATCAGGATGTTAAAGATTTAGAGAACACATTAAAAACAGTTTCAGAAGATTTAAAAACTAAGTATGAAAAGGTATTAGAAAGTATAATGTCGAAATTAGGAAGATTTGGAGCTAAAACTCTAATTTCAATTCCTACCATAACGATCGATTCAAAATTTGATTCTGAAAAAGTTATTAAAAATAATATACAATATCTGTATTTACAAAATGAAGTAAACTTACCAGAAAGTTATAATGGACTTGGTTATAGCAATCTAATATATATGATATTAGAGTTAGAAAGTTTTATTGAGAAATTTAAAAACTCTAAAAAGGTGAAGCTCTCAAATTTACTTTGTATACTTATTGAAGAGCCTGAAGCTCATATGCATCCACAAATGCAACAAGTATTTATCAGTCAAGTCTCAGAAGTTTTAAAAGATGCTAAGAATGATACTGACATAGAAATACAGGTAATTATCACAACACATTCTTCGCATATACTTTCAGAATCAGGGATTGAGACAGAATTAGGGTTTAATAGAATTAGATATTTCAATAGATTAGAAACTGAATCTGGAGGGTATAAAATAATAAATCAAGATTTTAATAATTTAAAAATCAAGAACGATAAACGAACTTTTAGATTTTTAAGGCAATATTTAACCCTTCATAAATCTGATTTATTTTTTGCGGATAAAGTCATATTAGTTGAAGGTACGACTGAACGTATGCTTTTGCCTCAAATGATTAAAAAATCTGCAAAATCATTGTGTAACGAATATGTCTCTATACTCGAAGTTGGTGGAGCTTACGCTCATTCTTTTAGAGAAATGTTAGAGTTTATAAAAGTTCGAACACTAATAATTACAGATATTGATTCTGCGCAAAAACACATAGAAAAAAACAAAAAGAAAACTAGCAAATGTAAAGTTGATGTTGGGGAATTTACAACAAACCAAACTTTGATTAAGTGGTTACCAAACAAAACAACTATACCCGATTTAGTAAATTGTAAAGTTGAAGATAAGATACAAGATAATATTCGTGTAGCTTATCAAACAAATGAAAACGGTTATAACGCAAGAAGTTTTGAAGATGCTTTTATAAATGCAAATAAAGATTTCTTTTTAACTGAACATCCTATTGATAAAGGAAAAAAAATAAAGGATGAATTTTCTTATCTAAAAAACAAAGATATATCTATAGAAATGCCTGATAAGTTTACATCTAAACAAAAAACGGAATTCACATTCGATATTATGTCTTTTAATGAAAAGGAATATGGAGAATGGAAAGTTCCAGAATATATAAATGAAGGTTTGATTTGGTTAGCTAAAAACGATTAGAATGATAGCTATAGAACAAATAATAAATCTTATAGAAGAAAACAAAAGTTTTGTTCTTGAAGCTGGAGCTGGTTCAGGTAAAACATATACTTTAATTCAAACTATAAATCACGTTTTAGCAACCAAAGGAGAAAGTATCAAACTAAACAATCAAAGAATTGTTTGTATTACTTATACTAATGTTGCAAAAAATGAAATTATTGAAAGACTTGAAAATAATCCTTTAGTCATTGTTTCCACAATTCACGAATTTTTGTGGGATTGCATCAAAAGGTTCAATAAACAACTAATTATTGAATTAGATGTTTTAAACGAGTTTATGATTGCTAATAGTAAAAAACCTGAAAAATATAAAACTGGATTAAAAGATAGGATTAAAACAGATGTGAAATATGACGATAGTGGTTATAGAGATTTTGAACAAGGGAGTCTACATCACGATGATGTAATAACTTTATCATTACAGATGTTTAAAAACTATACTGCTTTAACTCAAATCTTAGGTCAAAAATATCCTTATATTTTTATAGACGAGTATCAAGATACAGCTAGTGAAACTGTTGATGCTATTGTAAATTATCTACTTGAAAGAAATAAATCAAAACTATTAGTTGGTTTCTACGGAGATTCTTATCAAAAAATCTATGATGAAGGAGTTGGCTCATTGCAAACTTATATTGATTCAAACAAACTTAAACTTGTAACGAAAGACGACAATTATCGTTCTTCTGAAAATGTAGTTAATCTTTTAAATAACATTCGAGATAATATAACTCAGATTATTCCTGAAAGTAAAAAAAGTATTGAAGGAATTGTTCAGTTTATTAATTGTATAAATGCACCAATACAACCAAAAGAAGGTAAAAGGGCTTATTACGAAAGAATTGCACCTAAAAAAAGTACAGACTATGACAAAGTCGTTTCAAGTTTAGAAAAAAATGGTTGGGATTTTTCAGAGTTTGGGGATGATAAAATTTTAATAATAGCAAATAGTAAAGTTGCAGAAAGAGCAGGTTTTGGAAAGCTATACAAAACGTATTCTAAAAGGTTTTATGACCCTAAAGCAGAATTATTAAATAGAGAAAATCATTTTGCTTCATACTTCTTTGGTTCTAAAGACAAAAAAACTTCTAAAGAACGAGAAACGGGAATAGAACATTTAGCTTCATTTTGGGAACAGAAAAACTATAACAGAGTTATAAAGTACTTAAAACAACAGGGTATTTTTAGTTCTCTAACTAAACATTCTGATAAAAAAGAAATAGAAAATAAATTAGAGGAGTTAACTACATTAAGAACGACTGGAACAGTTCAAGATGTTTTTGATTTTTGCCAAACAAACCAATTATCGTTATGTTCTAGGAACTTACAACGGTTTCTAGAAAAAGTAAAAATAGATATAAAAAGTATTACAGATGATGAGGAAAAGAAGAGAGCAACTGAAAATAAAGCATTTTATGATTCATTAATGCATATTAATTATAATGAGATAATTTGTGCTTTTAAACACATTCAAGAACAAACTTCATATTCAACAAAACACGGAACAAAAGGAGAAGAATATAGAAATGTTTTAGTTGTAATTGATGATACAAGTTGGGTTGCAAAGTATAATTTTAAAGACTTTTTTAATAATACTGAAACAAATTCTGACAGAAAATTACGAACTAAAAATTTATTCTATGTTTCTTGTTCTAGAGCTAAAAAGAATTTAGTTGTTTTAGCTTTATCAGAAATGGGAGAATCAGCTATGAAAAAAATAACTGAATGGTTTGGAGTAGAAAATGTACAAAAACAATAAAAAGACAATTAAAATAAGTTGGGTAAAAATTATTTCTTTCTAAATAAATAATTAATTAATTGCTTGGTTCAAATCTATGTGAGAAACATGAAAGTACTTTTCATTGATTAAGTCCAATTTTATCTTTTGTCCCGCATCAGGACTGCGCTCGATGTGACATCCAAATCTACAACATCAACTTTTCGCTTCTAACAATCAACCATTAACTCATTACCCGCTTCCGCATCTCCCTTTTTTTAAAATACCTTAACGAAAAATAAAGGACTACTGCCAGCGGTAACGCGATCATCAGATAGCGTAACGACATATCGAATGTCGTGTTTATTTCGCCTGAGGCGGAGATCGCAAAACTCCCTATAGAAGTGATGATGTAGAGCAAACCGCCCATTAGTCCGCCAGCGATACCAGCGTTTCCCGGGAAGAAAATCATATTTTGAGTAAAGTAATTGGTAAACAAAAAGCCCGAGCAGATGTGAATAAAAAAAGCAAAACCAATAAGCAGCACCAGATTATCTACAAAGCTGGCGAGCGCGATAAACACGCCAATAATTACCAACTGTATTAAGGAAACTAACCGTATTTTTTTTGCAAAAGCCACTGGTGTAAATTTCTTACTTAGAATACCACCTATCATCCAGGAGAGTCCCAGAACCAGTGTGCAGTACCCAATAATCACCGGACTGTAATTAAAATGGTGTTCTACTACAAATGGCCCTGCGATGTTAAATACCATCACCACTGAGTAGGCAAACCCCAAGACTAATATTCCCATAATAAACCCCGGATTTTTGAGCATTGCCATATACAATAGCGAAGTTTTCTTGAGGTTGAATTTTTTGTAATTGCGTATGGTTTCCCCGCCAAAAGCGAGTTCGGCTCCAAAGAGTATCGCTGCATAGATCGCCAGGAAGTAAAAATTAGACTGCCAGCCAAACTGCTCCTCAAGAAAACCACCAAGAAACGGAGCGATAATAGGGCCACACGACCAGACGATGGTAAAGAAACTCAGGTAATGTTTTCGCTCTTTATCATCGTATAGATCTACAAAATAAGCACGTTTTGCCACTACAATAAACGCAGTCGCAATCCCTTGTACAATACGCAACAAGCTAATAACTGCGACTTCGTGGGTGAAAGTAACCGCAAGGCTGCTCAACAGTAAAATAACAAGCGAAATCATTACGGGTTTACGTCGCCCAATACTGTCTGCTACAGGACCTACAAAAAGTTGAGCAAAACCATAACTTAGAAAAAAGCAGGTGAGCGTAAACTGGATGCTTTGTTCAGAAACATTAAGGTTACGTGCCATAGACGGAAACGATGGCAAATAGATATCGGTCATAAATCCCGATAAGGGAATAGAAAGAAAGGTGATAATCGTAGCGATTTTCTTTCGGGATGCGGAGGCTTCGCGTAAGTGCATTGGGAATTTTTTAAAGTTCCACTCCTTTTAAAGGAGGGGATGTATGCGTTTTAATTCTTAAACAGAATTAAAATCAAAGCTCCCCTCCTAAGATAGAGGGGAGCTTTGTTGTGTATTGAATTAAAAATTAAAGTCTTAATGCTTTCCGTCTTTTATAAGATCTGGAAATTTTGCTTGAAAACGCTCTAATCTTGGGATCGATACATTTTGAATGTATGGATTCTCCGGGTGTTGTCTTTCGTAATTTTGGTGATACCCTTCGGCTTCCCAGAATTTATCAAAAGGCTTCACTTCAGCAGCAATTTTAGCATCTAGCTCTTTAGCTAATGCAGCTTTTTTCTCGTCTATAATTTTCTTTTCGGCATCGTTCTGATAAAAGATGATAGAGCGGTACTGCGAACCTTTATCTGGCCCCTGACCATTTACCTGTGTAGGATTCTGTGAACCAAAATACACATCTACCAGTTGGCTAAAAGTAACCACACTCGGATCGTAAATAATCTTCACAGCCTCTGCGTGACCTGTTTTACCGGTATTGCTCTCTTCGTAAGTTGGGTTTTTTGTATGTCCACCAGCATAACCAGAAATTGATTCTTTAACTCCCTTTACGCTTTCGTAAACCGCTTCTACACACCAGAAACATCCACTTGCAAAATAAGCAGTCGCTTCTTGTTGTGAAGTAGCCGCTTCAATCTTATCTTTCGGTATAAATTTTAAAGCAGCAGAATTAATGCAGTAACGTAAGCCGGTAGGTTCTGGACCATCGTCAAACACGTGACCTAAGTGTAAACCCGTTTCTTTCTCGATCACCTCATCGCGAGTCATTCCCAGACTATTGTCTTTTACCCAGATTACGGCATCCTCATTTATAGGTTTGGAGAAAGAAGGCCATCCGGTACCGGAGTCAAATTTAGTTTCAGAACTAAATAAAGGCTGTCCTGTAGCAGCACTTACATAAATACCTTCCTCGTGATTGTTGTAGAATTCATTTTCAAAAGGAGCTTCTGTTCCTTTCTTTACCATAATTTCATACTGCTCCTCGGTAAGTTGTGATTTCCACGCCTCGTCTGCTTTAGCAGCGGGAAACGATTCATTTAGCGCCATATCTGCACTTTCTGTCACTTCATTTTTGCCTTGTTTGCCTTCTCCGCACGAAGTAAATAGTAAACTCAATGCGATAGTCGCTGCAAGTAATGCTGAAAATAAAATTCTATTTTTCATACTCTTTTTTAATATAAACGATTTTTAGTCGTTTTGGGTTTTCTGTTTTGACGTAATGGCTAAAGTGAACTTTCTTAATGGGTTCCTAAAGTTTAGCAAATATCTTACTGAATATTTTTTAGTGCACGTTAAGCGGCTTTTTATTTCAGCGAATCCAGATAAGATCTAAAGTTTTGTGTGTCGTAATCTGCCATTCCCATGTGGGTAAGGGCAAGATTGCCTTGGGCATCTATAAAAATCGTTGTGGGTAGGCTTCCGGTGTTGTACATCTCAGGAAGGTCATTTGCAACCCGATAAATGGGAAAGGTGTAGCCTTTTTTTGCTTTAAAATGACGTGCCTTTTGAAAGTCTGTATCAAAAGAAACGAGTACAAAATTTACATCTTTATTTTTATCTGCATAGAGATTGGCAATCCCTGGCATTTCTGCGATACAAGGTGCGCACCAGGTGGCCCAGAAATTCATAAAAATAGGTTTATCTCTAAATGTCTTTAAAGAAACAAGTTCGTCTTGCTCATTGTAAAACTGAACTTCAAAATCTGCTTTTGTAAGTTCGTTTTCTGAAGTGCCTGTAGTTTCCTGAGCACGCTCAATCTTCGGGTTAAAAATGCCAGTTTTAAGCAAACCACGCTGTACCAGTGCTGAAACCTGAGTATTAAGGCCGGTGCTGTAGAAAATTACAATAGCACCGATAAACAAGGTGATTTTTATAATTCGTTTGTGTTGAATTTTCATAAATAGTATTAACTAAAAACGCAGCACAAGTTATGCGCTGCGTTTTGAAAATGCTCCTTAGGCAGCACTTATTTTTTGGAATAGAACGTATCTGGTTTTGCTTCTTTACTTAATGAGCTATTTTTAAAAGAAACCGTGTTGCGAGGTTCGGTTAATAGATCATCTTCTACCACATACCAGGATATAGATTGAGGCAAGAGTATATCCTCAACAGTTGTCCAGTTGTCATACGCAATATAATTTATGGCATCAGATTTTTCTTCTGCGCCAAAAGTTGCTGTATAACCTAACCAGCGCATATTATAAGTTTCTGAGTCGTAGTATATGTAATACTCGTCGTTTGAAGACGTACCCACATTAGCTTCAAAGCTTATTTTAAAACCAGGGTATGCTACATCTTTAACTACAAGGTCATTTGTAGGCTCATAAATGATTCCTTCATCGGCAAGTACAAACGGCATTGCATAGAAATAAAACATAAGATTGTGGTAGAAGTTAGGATTGCCTTTATAAGTCTCTTCAGGATCGGTAAGCCAGGCTTGAGAACCGTCAAAACCCATTGAAGCAGCACCCATTTGAATATGATCTTTGCGGGTTTGCAAATCTATGGTGTGCGTCTCGTCTGTATTAGGTGATTTATCAATCGTAAACTGAAGCGTTTTATAGGATTTCCAGTTATCTAGCCCACCGTGAGCTTCTAGTATTTTCTCAAAAGCCACAGGATAACTTCTTGGTTCTTCTGCTGGAACTTCGATTTCTGTAGTTGTTTCAGGTTGTGTATTGTTTTCTTTTTTTGAATTACAAGCCAGTGTAATGCTAAGAACAAAAAGTAAAAGTGCGTATTTCATTGTATTTAGGTTGATTAGCGTGTTTAGTCTTTGGTTCTAAAAAGGGCTTACAACGATCACTTATTTTAATTTGAATTTAATTCTGTAAACTGACAAAAGTCATAAAATAGGACGCAGACTACCGGTAATTTTACCCTGTAAATTACTAATAATTAAAATGATCTGGTATGAACGTGTTCTCAAAATTCCATTCTGATTTTACTGATAATGTGCTTGGCTACTCTGCACTAGGTATCATTCTAAGTACCTGTTTAGGTTCTGCAGCAGTCTTTAGTGTGCTTCATTTTGGGCACGGAATGACTCAAATGCTAATTGTTATGCTCACGGTAATTTTGTGCAGCACGCATAATGCAGCTATCTTAACTGTACAAAAGCCCGAGCTAATTTTTAAGTTACTAGGCGCAAGTATTGTATCGAGTATATTAATAATCGCAGGCAGCTTACTGATGTAACTATTTTATAGACTATTTATTAAACAAACCTCAGAATCTTAGCTTTACTATTCTGAGGTTTTCTTTTTTTACTGAAAGCATACGTGAAGCATCAACCGGCATAAATGATTGAGTTGTTTTGCCTAATTTTGATGGTATGACAGATCATTCAGAATCCAGATGTGAAAATTGCATAATCCGAGAGTTGAATGCGCTTAAAGCTTTGAAAAAAGAAGAGCTTAAACAAATTTCTGACAGTAAGATTAGCCGCACTATAAAAAAAGGAGAAGCTATTTTTAGAGAAGGCGAGCAACTTAATGGAGTCTTTTGTGTACGCAACGGAGTTTCTAAGCTTTCAAAAATTAGTGAAAACGGTAAAGATCAAATTGTCAAAATAGCTACAAAAGGAGAAGTAATGGGGCAGCGTTCCCTTATAGCAGAAGAGGCGACAAACCTAAGCGCCGTAGCTTTAAACGATATGGAAGTCTGTTACATACCTAAAAGTAACATAACTAAAACGCTTACCGACAACCCGGCTTTTGTAGCTGCGATCCTGAAGCATATGGCTCAGGAGCTTAAGCAAGCAGATGATCTAATCGTGAATATGGCGCAAAAATCGGTAAGTCAGCGTATAGCAGAAGTACTTCTGTATCTGGAGAAAAATTTTGGGTGTGATGAAGCCGGTTATTTTAATCTTGTTCTTTCCCGGGCAGACATTGCAGCGGTTGTAGGTACAGCTACAGAATTGTGTATACGTACACTTGCAAAAATGAAAAAGCAACAACTCATAGCGACCAAAGGAAAACGCATACGCATTCTTAATAAAGAGGGCTTAATGCAACTTCAAAACGGAAGCAAATTCTAAACTACCGTGTAACTTCTTACGAATTTCAATTCTATAAAATCTACCGTATCCCTTAGTGGTAAAGAGCTCCCGTGTATACTGATCAAATTGAATAAATAAAGTCTTTATTTTTATTTGTACTTAATCTAAATAATAATAAGTTTGCAACTCAATAACTATTGATGAAGCAAAAATTACTTTTTTTATTACTTGTTTTTCCGCTTTTGGCGTCTGCACAATATGACATAAGTGGTGTAGTAAAAGATGCAAATGGATATTTGGTTGCAAATACTACGGTTCAACTTAATCACGCAAAATATGGTCAGCGTGCAGTTACAAACGCAGCCGGGATTTATGTTTTGAAGAACATTGCTTCAGGAACCTATACATTAGAAGTTTCTTCAGGAGATTTTATAGGCTTTGAACAGGTAACGGTAAAAAATGCTCCTTTACGTCATGACATTCAGCTTAAAAATGACAAAGATTATGAGCTTGACGAAGTTGCTATTAAAGGTGAATCGTTAAAAACCAAAATCGAGAAAAAAGGTTTTGCAGTTAACATCATCAATACCGAAGAAGCCAGCCAGCGTAACATACAAACTAATGAGTTACTCAATACCACAGTAGGTGTAAAGATTCGTCAAAATGGAGGATTAGGTTCTAATGTAGAATATTCTCTAAACGGACTTTCAGGAAGTGCGGTGCGTATTTTTATAGACGGGATTCCTATTTCGACTTTTGGGTCTTCGTTTAATTTAAATAGTATTCCACCCTCTTTAATTGAGCAGATCGAAGTGTACAAAGGAGTTGTGCCCGGTTATCTAGCCGATGATGCTTTAGGAGGAGCTATAAATATTGTTCTAGATAAAACTGCCAACACACATTTGAATGCTTCCGTTTCTTATGGATCGTTTAATACCTTTCAAGCAAGTGTAAACGGTTTGTACCGATTTGAAGAATCGGGCTTTACCGTTAAAGCTTCTGGTTTCCATAATTATTCAGATAACGATTATAAAGTTTCTGGTAGAAGTGTCGTAGTTACAGGCTTGGGCGGTGTACAAACACCTATCACAGCACGTAGATTTAATGATGCATACCGCTCAACCGGAGGAATGGTGCAATTAGGATTTACCAATGTAAAATGGGCAGATCAATTTTTTGTAGGCTTTACCGGTTCTGACGATTATAAGGAAGTACAGCACGGTGCATTTATGACGATAAGACCGTATAAAGGGCGTTTTCTTGAATCTGACGCTGCGCTGGCAAATCTTACTTACCAAAAGCGCGATCTATTTGTAGAAGGTTTAGACCTTAATATCAATGGATACTATGGAAAACGCAACCGACAGGTAAATGATACGGTAGCTGCAGCATATAGCTGGACGGGCGAGCGGGCAACAGACTTTAGAGGTGACGAGTATGAATACTTGTGGGGATCGCAGCAAGAGGGCGGTCCTACACTGGCTAGAATTAAGCGTGATGTAGCTTCTATACGTACGGGATTGTCGTATTCCGTTAATGACAATCATCGGTTTTTACTTAACCACGTGTATAGCGGTATAGATCGTGAAGATAGCGACGAATTGCTATCATTTTTAGAAAACACATTTATAGGAACGAGAGATTTACATAAAAATATATTCTCGTTGACCTATGAGGTTAATGCTTTTGATGATAAGCTAGAAGCCAGTTTATTTGGCAAGCACTATCAGCAAAAATCGGTGAGTGTTGATCCTGCGATAACAACTGATGCAAACGGCGATAATCAAGTTATAGATGAGGTTGTAAGTAGTAACAAATCGTATGAGGGTTACGGGTTTGCACTTTCTTATGCTATTCTGCCTGAGCTAACCTTGCTTACCTCTGCAGAAAAGGCAATACGCCTACCTAATGAGACTGAAATTTTTGGTAACGACGGAGATAATGTGGTCGCAAACTCAAGTATAAAACCCGAGCAAAGTAACAACTACAATTTTGGTTTTAGATTTGGTTCGTTTAACATAAAAAAGCATCAGTTTACAATTTCTACAAACTTATTTACCCGAAATATAAAAGACCGAATAGGACTTCCTATTGAAAATTCATCTAACATAGATGACGAACTAATTGTCTATGTTAATCAGGGAAGTGGAACTTCAAAAGGTATTGATGCCCAATTGAATTATAGCTACAATACAAACTTCGGGTTCAATTTTAATGTGTCAAAATTTGATTTAAAAATTGAAAACCGCGGAGCTGAAGTAGATGTTCCCAATACGCCTTTTCTTACGATGAATGGTAGTCTTAGATATTCATTTAAAGATTTTATTCAGAAAGACGCTCGTTTAAATCTGTTTTACACCGTGTATTATACAGACGAGTTTTCTTACCTCGTACCCCAAGGATCAAATACTGTAGGAGACGAATTTTTTAAAGTGCCGGAGCAATTACAGCAAGATTTTGGATTGAGCTACAGCTTTCCTAAAAACAATCTGGTAATGAGTTTTGATGTTAAAAACATATTTGACAAGCCGGTGTTTGATAATCTTTCGGTACAAAAACCAGGAAGAGCTTTCTACTTAAAACTAAACTATACAATCAATAAATTTTAATTTCTAAAATAGAACTATAATGAAGCGCAATTTTTTTAATATCAAATATGTCGCGGCAGGAGTACTGCTAGCAGGTCTAATGGCATCTTGTAGTACCGATGATACAAACGAAGATACAGATCCAGGTACAGACCCGGTAACCGAATCAAGATTTATCACCATTGCAGCTGCACGAATGGGAACTGACCCGGGAGATGGAAATGGCGGTACATCTATCTACTCAATTACCAGTGAGCAGGCAAAAGACCCTAATTTTTCTGTAGATCCTTTTAACAATGGCTTTACAGTACCTTCTAATAGAACGGCACGTTTACAGTCTTCTGAGGATGGAAATACTATATTTAATATTAGTTATGCAGGGGATACCGGTGGTAACTATTCAAAATTTGCAGTAGAAGGTGGTCAGGATTTTGTAAAAGTAGGGTCTGATATAAGCATCGAACCTTATGTAGGATCTGCACCTCGATGGATTAAGCTTTTTGATGGAGATCAGACAGGAGCTGCTGTGTATGTAAATACTGAAAATATATTTGACGACAATGGTACGGAAGATATTGATACAGATGATTTTTATGTGCGTACTGAAGCTACAATGGGTATCGTAACCTTAGATTTAGAAAACTCATTAATAAAGAATTTTGAAGAATCTATCGTTCGATTAACTGCTGAAGAAGAAGCACAAGGATATTATATCTCTAGAATAGATATGCCAACTTTAAACGCTGCAGGAGACAAATTATATATAGGAGCACGTTTGAGTAAAGTAAATCCTGATACGGCAGAAAGTGATTCTGACTATGAGATTTTAGGATCTAAAACTATCGTGTTAGATTACCCATCTTTAACAAACCCTACAGTTATCACTTCTAATGTAGGAATAGGTAATACAAACGGTTACAGAAGTATAAACTCTTTTCTTTATGAAGGAAGTGTTTACCAGGCAAATCAAGGAGACCCACAAGGTTCTCATATCTTAAAAATTAATGCAGACAATACGTATGATGACTCTTATGTATTTAATTTTGACGATGCATTAGGAGTTGACGATGCTTATATATTAGCGTGGAGACCAGCTTCAAACGGAAAAGCTGTAGTTGCGTATCGTCACGCAGGTTCTGCAGAAGGTGTTGCAGGAGCTCAAGGATTTTTTGCACTAGTTGATCTAGAGACAAGAACAGCTCAAAAAATTGATGCAATCCCATACGATCCTGATTTTTACTTATTCCAGTACCAAGGATTTGTAGTTGATGGTAATGATATCTATGTTACTCAAGCTCCAGTAGGTAAAAATGGAAATATTTATGTTATAGATACTGAAACCGGTGCAGTTACAAAAGGAGCTGAATTGGTAAATACTACAGGAAGTCACTTTATAGGTGTATTCTAGTACCCAAGCATTAGAACAACTAAAAAACCTCGTAGCAATACGAGGTTTTTTAGGTCTTACTGAATGTTGAGATTAGTAAGTCATAAAAAAAATGCCCGCTTTAGCGGGCATTTTTAGTTATCAAAATATTGAAAACCTTATTTGATTTTAGTAATAAAATCTTCTTTAGGAGTACGCACTTTTTTCATATTTACGAGCCAGTCGTTATCGGCATCGCGATAGCCTAAAGTAAGAAGAAGTGTGCTTTTGTAACCGCTATTCTCAAGATTTAAGAGTTCGTCAACTTTAGGAGGTAAAAAACCTTCTATAGGAGTAGCATCTACTTTTTGTTCAGCAGCTGCAGCAATAGCCATTGCAAAAGAAATATAACTCTGCTTAGCAGCGTGATCTGCCTGCCATTCTTTCCCTAAAGGCTCATATAAACCTAAGATGTTATTTTTATAGTCATCCATAGTAGAGTGTGGAAGACCGCGCTCGTCCATTGTATAATTAAAAACCTCAGAAACACGCTCGTCTGAGTATCCATCCCAGGCCGCAAAAACGAGTAAATGAGAACAATCAATAACCTGGCTTTGACCCCAGGCAACATCTTTAATCTTCGCCAGTAATTCTCGGTTAGAAATAACAAACACCTTGTAAGGCTGTAATCCTGAAGATGAAGGAGCAAGTCGTGCAGCTTCTAATATATAGTCTAATTTCTCCTGCGGTATCTGTTCGCCATTCATTTTCTTAGCAGCGTATCGCCATTGAAGGTCTTCTAATAAACTCATTTTTCAGTTTTTTAATTTTTTGTAAAATTAGTGAAGGTAAGTGACATAGAATGATTCATCACAGAAAGTGTGCTGTTAATAATTGCCAATTAAATGGTTGACTTCTCAATTAAATAACTTTTAATTATTTAGACATATACGCAACACGATAGATTTGGCCAAAATTATTTTAATTAAAATATCAATCTCATCTGATGTTGTGGATTAAAATTTCTAGTATAAATTTTACAAAAGCCCGAAAAATAAATCTTTTACAACCTAAATTCATAACATCTCGTGGGAGCAAGTAGATCAGTGGTTTAAGAGGCACTTTACAAATTTCTTCGAGAATTAATGATAAATATGAGAAAACACAGTTCGGTTAAATTGCTAACCGTCAAATTCTCTAAAGATCGATTATGAAGATATTAATGTAGGAGCCTCACAAGAAGCATTAATTTTAAAAAATGGACTACGTAATATAGAAAAGCGTATAAAAGCTATTGGAGGAACTATTAATTTTGAATCAGAAATAGGAAAAGGTCTTAAAACCTTGATCCATATACCAAAATAAAAGTTCTGTATTATGTTCAAAAAAGTTCTGATTGCTGAAGACTTTCAAGGTGATAATAAAAGTATTGTTGATACGCTAAAAGAGAAATCAGGGATTCCGTTTTTGTATGAAGAATTATATTGTGATAAAGCCTACAATAGAATTAGTGTTGCTTTACAAGAAAATGATCCCTTTGAACTACTTGTAACTGATTTATCTTTTAAAGAAAGTCATCTGAAGCAAAAGCTTAATTCTGGAGAAGAGCTTATCGCTGCTGTACGTAAAATACAACCTGATATTAAGATTATTGTCAATTCTATGGAAGATAATCCGTCTAAAGTACAGGCGCTTTTCAACCAATTAAACATTGATGGTTATGTGTGCAAAGGCAGACAAAGTTTAAACGAACTGGTGATGGCGGTGCAGCATGCAAATGAGAATAAGACTTATACTTCTCCGCAAATTAATCTAAATACAAACTCTAATGTTTTTCAGCTTGAAGAGCTAGATCTTATAGTTTTAAAAAGCCTTGCCGATGGTTTTAGTAAACGAGAGATAAGAGAGCAGTTGATGAAGCAGAATATTAAGCCAAATTCTGAAAGTGCTATCGATAAACGCGTGAGTAAGTTGTTTGTAGAGTTTGGTGTTAAAAACTCTACCGAATTAGTGGCTAAACTTATTCGAAAAGGAATTATTTAGTTTTAAGGTATTAAACGGAAGAATTACATATTCTTAAATCTAAAACGTACAAATACGGGTAAATGATCAGAAAGAGTACGCGCATTTTCTAGGTTAGAACACGTCTTTACAAAATCGATAACACCAGAATTAACGCATTGAATGTCCTTAGAATAGAAGATGTTATCTATAACATAGTTGAGGTATTCAAATTCTTTACATTGAATTTTTAATGTTGTCTTTTGATTATGAAGTGCTGTTAAAAAGCCTCTTTTCTTTAATGGATTGAAAACCTCTTCTTGCGCATTCATATTAAAATCTCCGGCAAGAAAGACAGGTTCGTTTTGTGTATTTAGTACATACTCTGCGAGTGCTTTTATCTCTCGCGCAGGATTTTGATTATAGGGTCGTGAATGAAAATTGATAATTGTAAATGGCTTATCTGCATAAAAAAACTGAAGTAAAAAGGGCTCCCGATCCACTTCGTCATCTAGCTGTTTAACAAGATTTCCTCTGTTTTTAATTTTGATTTGAGCTGTCTTCCAGATATAGGCATAACGCTCTGTTACATATTTGGGACTGTTAGTAGGATCGCTAATTACATAATCCCATTTTGCGCCTTTTCGGTTTAATACAGCTGTAAGTTTTGCGACTGCCTGAGCACCACCATAACCGGCAACAACTTCTTGTATAGCTACAATATCTACATCTCTTAAAATTTCTGCAATCTGGTTGAGTTCTTCATTGCTTTTAGTTTTACCAAAATCACGAATATTCCACGAGACTAGCGTAATATCATTTTGCTGTGCAGCAGCAAAAAGCGAGATAAAGAGGAAGTAGAGTACAAATAGTTGTTTGATCAAAATAGCAGTTTTATTCAGACGAAAATAGAGCATTTTCAAGATTTCACTACATATTTTTAAATACTTAAACGGGATGCAGGTATAGTCTGGATTTAGCGATCCTGAATTTCTTTCCACTTTTCAAAATCAACTAAAGTTTCAGGGTTTGTAGGCGGATAAAGACCACGAATGCTAGCACCTTGTATTACTCTTTCCATAACAAAATCTTCAAATAGTGTCATTTCAGCACAGGTTTCCGCAATTTCCTCAATAAGATGCTGAGGAATAACGATTACTCCGTCTGCATCACCTACGAGTAAGTCTCCCGGAAACACAGCAACATCTCCACAACTTATTGGTTCGTTGATTCCTATCGCCTGGTGCAAAGTGAGATTTGTAGGAGCCGATGGTCTACTATGATAAGAAGGAAAATCAAGAGCAGCAATTTCTGAACTGTCTCTAAATCCGCCATCGGTTATGATGCCAGAACATCCTCTTTTAAATAGTCTGGTAATTAAGATTGAGCCTGCAGATGCTGCCCGTGCATCTTTACGACTGTCGATCACCAGAACAGAATGCTCGGGACATGTTTCTACAGCTACCCGTTGTGGGTGATCAGGATCTTTAAAAACTTCTAAACCATTGAGATCTTCACGAGCGGGAATGTAACGCAGCGTAAAAGCAGGACCAATTAGTTTCTTCCCCGAATGATGTAATGCACTAACCCCTTGAATACATTGATTTTTTAGACCTCGTTTAAATAACTCAGTCGCCAATGTTGCAGTGCTTATTAATTTAAATTTCTCTTGATAGTTTATTGAATGGTTGCTCATAAAATGGTGATAATTAAAAGAAATCTGCAGTTTTTTGACTAATTTTTTGGGGAACGCGTAAATATACATATATTTGGTAAACCAATTTGGTAAACCAGTGTTTATGAATCGATTAATTTACTACATCGTTACCTTAATTCTAACTATTGGCTATTCTGCTGATAGTCTGGCATTTCAGTCTGAAGAATTAGTTTCATCCATTGAAGAATTTAATGCTGCAGTTGACAATGCAGAGCCGGGCTCTGTAATTGTTATGAAGGATGGAAAATGGAAAGACGTGGCCTTAAAATTTACAGGAGAAGGAACTTCTAAAAGTCCCATTACTTTAAAAGCGCAAACTAAAGGAGGTGTTACCATCGAAGGAGAATCGTATCTAGAATTAGGAGGTAATTTTCTAATTGTAGAAGATTTATTTTTCACAAATGGTTATACGCCAACTAATACTGTTATTCAATTTAAAAGTGGTAGACGTATTGCAAATAACTCTACAATAAAAAATTGTGTAATCGAAAATTTCACTCAGCCAGATAGAGATACAGATGATCATTGGGTAGAATTCTGGGGTCGTAATAATGCACTAGATCATTGTTATATAGCGGGCAAATCAAACACCGGTCCTACGGTACGTGTTTATCTTAAAGGGAATGAGCATATAAACAACAGGCATCAAATTGTAAATAACTACTTTGGGCCACGTCCCAGAAAAGGCGGACCGCACGGTGAGACCTTACAGATAGGTGACAGTTATACTTCGATGACACCGTCGTATACAAATATTTCTCACAATCTATTTGGTAGATGTAACGGTGAAGTAGAAATTATATCGAGTAAGTCTAATTTTAATACATTCTCAAATAACGTATTTTTTGAATCGGAAGGTTCGCTGGTTTTGCGCCATGGTAATTATGCTACTATAGACGCTAACTTATTCATAGGAAATGATAACTCATCAAATATAGGTGGAATTCGTGTTATTAATACCGGTCACTGGATTACTAATAATTATTTTTACAAGTTAACGGGAGAAGAATTTAGAGCACCACTTGCAGTTATGAATGGTATTCCAAAATCACCACTCAATCGTTATAATCAGGTAACTGATGTGGTGGTTGCCTATAATACCTGGATCGATTGCGGAATACCGTGGAATTTTGGTGTAGGTTCTAATGTAGATCAAAGCGAAGTATTGCCAGCTTCTGAAATTAGATCTGCTCGTGCAGAGCGTATGCTTGTAGCGAATAACGTTATTTATAGTGATCGAGAAAGTGCAATAACCAGACGTTACGATTCTATAGACGGCGTAACTTTTAAAAACAATACTATAGGAGGAGCTGTTGTAAATGACATAAATGATACTGGCGTTTTATCAAACGCGATAACGATTGAGAAAAAAGGAGATATGCTTTTTATTCCTAAAGAAAAATTAGATGAAGTGCATATGGGTTTTGATTTTGAAACAATCAAAACAGATTTATTTGGAGCCTCCAGAGAAAATCAACCACGTGCAGGAGCTGTTGTAATTGCACCTGAAAAAGGAAGGAAATTAGTAGATTTTTCAAAATATGGGCCTAATTGGTTCGAACCAAAAGAAGAAAATAAAAATATACCGGCTATTACGGTAAGCACTGCTAAAGCTCTTATTGACGCTATAGAAAAAGGAGAGTCTGGAGCTGAAATTTTACTTGAAAAAGGAGAATACATATTTACGAAGCCTTTAGACATTACTAAGAATATCACTTTGAAAGCTAAGAGTGTCAAGCAGAAAGTCAAAATGTCTTTCAATACAGAGGATGCTGCATTTAAAATGCATCCTAACGGTAGACTTGCTCTAGAAAATATTAGTTTAAATGGTACTAACAAGCAAGATGCTATACGTACCCTGGAAAAGCAAATGTCAAGTGCCTATAATATATTTATCACAAATTCTCAATTTGAAAATTTCAAGTCGATCTTACAGACCTCAAAATCTTCATTTGCAGATACGATTCAAATTAAAAATTCAAAATTCATCAATTTTCAAAATGGGATTCAGTTGGCTAATGAAACTGATGATACCGGAGAGTACAATGCAGAGTTTTTAATTGTTGCAAATTCAAACTTTGAAAACTTTCAAAATTCAGTTATAGATTATTATCGTGGAGGTTATGATGAATCTACAATAGGAGGAAATATGATTCTTTCAGGCAATACTTTCAGTCTTTCAGGATTAGCAGACGAGACTAAAATTCTTATTAAGAACAGAGGTATTGTTCACGTAACTGTTTCAGATAACACATTTAAAAATAATTCGGTAGACCTTATTGCTGTTCTGTGGGGAGAGAAAGGGCAAAAGCCGGAGAATAATAAAATTACAAACTCCGGTGAATTTAAGATCGTAGAGAACCTGGAGTTAAAATTAATGTACTAGAGCGTAACTATGAAAAATATCATCTTCTTTACTGCGCTTATTCTCGTTAATTTTGAAAGTTTAGCACAACAGATTCCAAATAATCGAGTTTTGGATATTGCAGAACTTTCTGAGTATTTAAATGAAGATACTAAACAAAAATTACAAGGCGATTCTAAAGTTATTTCTTCGGAAACCTTAGCCGCTTATTTTAGAGAGCAATTTTCTTATGGTTTCTTCTATAATTGGGAAAACAATAATGCACGCTTTGAAGAATATGCCGCGCTCTACGAGGAAAAGGATGCACATGTAACACGCGCTTTAGATCATCAAAATAAATATAAGGCTAACACCGTGTGGCAGTTACCTTTTAATTATAAAAATGGAGAAGCGGTTGATGTCTATGCATTACGTCACTTAGCGAGACAACACAAAATGGTTGATGTTGCTATGCAATATTACTATACAGGAAAAGATACGCTAAAGGTAAATTACTTTAAAGAGCAGTTAAAATCATTGAATACTGCTTTAAAGAACAATAAAGTAGAGACTATAGAAAGCGGTAATGGTATCTATGAAGTATTTAGGTCTGGATATCGAATTTTAAACTGGTTGCAAATACACAATTTATATTTAGGCTCTGAAGCATACTCAGACGAAGACCAGCTTCTTACAATAGCAACGTTATTGCAGCACGCTTCAGATTTATATGAAACGAATGACACATTTCAGGCAGGCAATCACCAAACGCGAGGGATGTCTGCATTAGCAATGTTGTCTATATTATTTAATGATTTTAAGGATGCTGATGCCTGGAGAGAAAGAGCGTTAGATTTATTAGAGCAGCACCTAAACAAGGAGATTAATAAAGACGGTTTTCAGTTTGAGCGCTCAGTACATTACCATATAAGTGATATTGAAAACTATTTTTATGTATATCAATTGGCTCAAAACAACAAAGTGAAATTGAGTGCAAATTTTGAAAACAAGCTGCGCAATCTATTTTCAACACTTGTGAAAATTGCATATCCTGATAAATCTGCTCCTGTTTTTTCTGATGATACAGATGCGCCTTGGGCAGAAAGTAATGATATATCAGGAACTTTGACCTTAGGTTACTTACTTTTTGAAGATCCTGAAATGGGTTATTTTGCAAAGAGTAATGTCTCCTCAAAGATTTATTGGTTTCTGAAAAAAGAACAATTAGATAAATTAAAAACTATAAAAAGTACTAAGCCCTCTTTTGGTTCTCTACAATTACCAGAAACTGGCTATTATGTTATGCGAGGAGGCTGGGATAAAAACGATGCAATGCTTGTTATCTCAGCCGGTCTCGATGCAGAAAAACCAGATCACCAGCATGGTGATATGCTGGGGCTGCAAATTTTTGCAAATGAAAGAGTGATTCTACCAAATTATCAAGTTCGGTATTCCTTAGAAGATTTAGAATTGTTTAAAAATTCTGAAGTAAAAAATGTGTCATTAGTAGATACTCTTTTACAAGGTGTAGATTACAAGTCAAATAAAGGAGGTAGTGGCTTTGGTAAATTTGGGAGCTTGCCTCAACCAGAAACATTGTTGTTTGATTCAACAGATTCCCTTGATGTATATATTGGCAAACATTCAGGTTTCGAAGAAAACGGAGTTGAATATTCTAGACAGGTGTTATTTATTGATACAGATTTCTGGATAGTTAAAGATAATTTCAGTTCGGCTAATCCGCATAACTATAAGCAAGTATGGCAGGGTCACTACACATTAGAAGAAGCTCCGCAGTTATTAAGAAGTTCGTTTGACAATGGCAGTGGATTAGACATTTATCAACTTCAAGAAGTGGATACCGTTTCATTAAGTGGAAAAAGAGGAAAAGAATGGGCTATGCCAAAAGTGAGTGATAGAACCAATTTTAGTTTTGTGACAGCTGTAGTTCCTTTTAAAACCTATCTAGATCGTATAGATGAAACAAGCTCAAAACCAACTATCAAAGACTGGTCTGTTGTTTATACTCCAACATCAAAAGTTGGCATCAAAACAATTCAACTTAATAAAGCGAATAAATCTTATTTTTTCAATGTCATAAACACAACCGTTAGCAACCTTAAATTTGATTTTATTGAACCTGCAGATGTTATAATTGAAAAGGGTTTGCGGGATATTACAATAAGATCGCTAAGTACAAAAGAGATTTTATTTACTTACCAAGATTCTGATAGCAATATAGCTGCAGTTATGAATACTTTAAAAATGGGAGCTTCGATTA
This sequence comes from Leeuwenhoekiella aequorea, assembly GCF_004104375.1. GTDB lineage: Bacteria > Bacteroidota > Bacteroidia > Flavobacteriales > Flavobacteriaceae > Leeuwenhoekiella > Leeuwenhoekiella aequorea. The sequence continues at coordinate 63,805 of NZ_QOVM01000004.1, read as the reverse complement.
AAATCGAAATGAAGAAATAATATAATTATGAGCAAAGTATATATACAATTATTGATTTTCTGTATGTTTTTTAATGCTATAGGGCAATCAAAAAAGCAGGTTTATAATTTTGATAGTAGTTCACATCACGGTTTATTAATTACAAATAAAGGCTTAGAATTAATTAAAGAGAATCTGGGAACAATACCCTTGTTTGATAAATCATTAGCACAAACAAAAGCAGAAATAGATGCCATAATTGTTGAAGAGATAGAAGTCCCTATACCTAAAGACATGGCAGGTGGTTACACCCATACACAGCATAAAAAAAATTATGACGTAGTGCAAAAAGCAGGTGTACTTTTCCAAATATATGGGGATGAGAAGTATGCTACTTACATCAAAGATATGTTTATGGAATACGCTCAAATGTATCCAAAACTGCCATTACATCCAGAAACGCGATCTTATTCCAGAGGAAAGCTATTTTGGCAATGTCTTAATGATGCGAACTGGTTAGTGAATATGAGCCAAGGTTATGATGCGATTTATGACTGGTTATCCCCAAAGGATCGAAAGTTTTTAGAAACCAAATTATTTAAACCTTTTGCATTATTTCTTTCCGTGGAGAATCCGCAATTTTTTAATCGTATTCATAATCACAGTACGTGGGGTAATGCAGCTGTGGGTATGATGGGGCTTGCAATGCGTGATAATCAATTAGTAAATTATGCACTTTATGGTTTGCCAGAAGACAGTATTGATGCAAATGCGGTAGATAATGATGGCGGTCTAATTAAAAAGCCGGGACAAGATGCCGGTTTTATTGCAAATATAGAAGAGGCATTTTCACCAGATGGATATTATACAGAAGGACCGTATTATCAACGCTATGCGATGTATCCTTTTTTAGCTTTTTCTGTGGCGCTAGAAAATACGGTGCCAGAATTAAAAGTACTTGCCTATAAAGATAGTGTACAAATTAAGGCTGTTTATGCATTAATAGATCTTACAGATTCTAAAGGCGGATTTTTTCCTTTAAATGATGGTCAAAAAGGAATGTCTTTTTACAACAATGCCTTGGTCAATAGTGTGGATATTGCATATCACTATGGTTCTAAAGATCCTGAGTTGTTAGCAATTGCAGAAATCCAAAATGAGGTAACCTTAGATGATGCCGGACTGGCTGTCGCATTAGGTCTTAAGCGAAATGAAATTCAGCCCTATCAAAAAAGGTCTGTTAACTTTACTGACGGTCCTAAAGGTAATCAAGGTGGTCTCACAATACTGCGTTCTAAAGAGGATAGTGATTTAGAATTAGTCTTCAAGTACAGTGCTCAGGGTAACAGCCACGGTCATTACGATAAACTTTCCTATTCAATATATGAGAATGGTGATGAGGTGATACCTGATTATGGCTTAGCGCGTTTTGTAAATATAAATTCTAAAAATGGTGGAGGTTATCTAAAAGAAAATACGACATGGGCAAAGCAGACCATCGCTCATAACACTGTTGTGCAAAATGAAACATCTCATTTTAACGGGGATTTCAAAACGGGAAGTTCATTTCATTCCCAACTTCACTTTCAAGATTTGAGCAATGATTTGATACAGATTGTAAGTGCCAGAGAGCATAATGCCTATGAAGGAACAGAAATGCTACGTACAGTAGCAATGTTGTCACCGAAGGAAGGAATGAAACCAATCATTATCGATATATTTAAATTACAAAGTAAGAATGCAAATCAATATGATTTACCATTTTATTATAAAGGTCAGTTAATGGATTATTCTGTAGATCCTGTTTCAGAATCTATACTTAAACCATTAGGAACGTCAAACGGCTATCAACATTTGTGGAAAGAGGCGTCAGCAGTTACAAATTCAGATTTGAGTAAAGTAACTTGGTTGCATAATAACCTGTTTTATACACTAAGCAGTAAGACAAGTGTTGGAGACAGTTTATTATTTGTGAGGCAAGGAGCAAATGATCCAGTATTTAATTTAAGAAGAGAGCCCGGCATCATTATACGGAAATCAAACGCGAGAGATGCTATCTTTGTTAATATAATAGAATCTCACGGAACGTACGATGCTGTAACTGAACGTGCAGAGAATACAGAATCAATAATTGATAAGATCGATATTATACAAAATACCGGCACCTATACCGCTTTAGAAATCACATATAAAGATGATAATAGTAACTTATTAATAATATCAAATTTGAAGGCAGATTCTTCAGAAAAACATAGTTTAACCCTTAATGGAACTTCATACTCATGGGAAGGACCATATTATTTTATTAATCGATAAAGAGAATAGCATGAAAAAATTTGGAGCAAGTAAAGAGTTTTTAATAGGAGATGAAATTGCCTGGGAAACTGTAGGAGAAGGAGTGAAAAGAAAAATTAAAGGATATGATGATACCATTATGATGGTGCAAGTAGACTTTAAGGAAGGTAGCATTGGGCCTATGCATGAGCATCATCACGCTCAAGTAACTTATGTTGTAAAAGGTCAGTTTGAAGTTACAATAGGAGAAGAAACAAAACTACTCAAAGGTGGCGACTCTTTTTACATACCACCACACATAATGCACGGAGCGTTGTGTAAAGAGGATGGAATGCTAATCGATGTATTTAGTCCTATTCGAGAAGATTTTATGTAGATAGTTTGTTTGGTTATTTAAAAACACCTTAGCAATTGCTAAGGTGTTTTTTTTTAGACTATGATTTTCTAAATAATCTCTATTCAAAATCTCCTTAATGCGAATTTAAATGGCCTTTTTTATTAAAAACTAAAAATTTTAACATTAGTGCGTTTTTTTTATGGTTTAATTATATATATATATTTGGGAAACCAATTTGGTAAACCACTTTGGAATACCAATGTAAATAAGTGGATATCAGCTTATTTATAAAGTAGTAATAATTTAAAGAATAAACCTTTTCTTATGAATGTTAAAACTATAACTACTGCGTTTATTATGTTTCTCTGTCAATTTGCATTAATTGCCCAAGAAAAATATATGGTACGTGGTACAGTAACTGCCGCCTCGGACAACAGTCCTGTTCCGGGAGTAAACGTATTAGTATTTGGAACAACCTCGGGGGTTGTTACAGATTTTGATGGTAATTATGAGATCTCTGTATCTGATGATTCACAACTTGTATTTTCTTATGTTGGTTTCGCTACGCAAACGTTATCGGTAGATGGAAGAAAAGAAATTAATGTAGCATTGGCAGACGATGCTCAAAATCTTGATGAGGTTGTAGTAGTAGGTTACGGTACTCGTAAAAAGAGTCACTTAACAGGTGCTGTTTCTAGTGTGGTTAACGAAGACTTGGATCAATTACCTGTATCTCGTGTAGATGATGCACTTGTGGGTCAAATTTCTGGGGTAAATGTACAGGCGACACAAGGGGAAGCAGGTTCTGCTCCAACTATCAGAATTAGAGGTACAGGGTCTCTTACCGGAAGCTCAGATCCTTTGATAGTTTTAGATGGTCTTGTTGTCGATAACGATTTCTTAGGGAGTTTAGATATGAGTGAGGTTGCATCATTTGATGTTCTTAAAGATGCTGCATCTGCTGCGATATATGGTTCTCGTGGAGGTAATGGTGTAATTCTTATTACTACTAAACAAGGTAAAGAAGGTAAAACTGTATTTAGCTATCAAGGCTACACTGGCTTTAAAGAAGCGCGCCAGAGCGATTCTTACTATTTTTCTGTAGCTAAAACTGCCGCTGCAGAACTCGCCGCTACCGGATCGCTTTCACCCAGAACTCAATATATTCAGCAAATAGGAATTGATCAGGATTGGCAGGATATTATATTTGATGGAGGAATGATTGAAAATCATTCACTTAGTGCGCGAGGAGGAAATGAGAATACAAAGTATAGCATCTCTTTAGGTTACTTACACGATGAAGGTGTTTTATTAACAGATGATTATAAGCGTTATAACTTGCGTTTAAAACTTGATTCTGATGTAAGTGATAAATTTAAGATAGGTGGTAACCTTGCGCCATCATATACAAACACAAGAAGATTTGATGGTTCTACGCACGATATCTTACGTCAACCACCATGGTTACCAGTTTACCATGATGCAAATACAATTCAATATGTAGATCGTTCAGTTTATCCTGATGTTCAGATAGGGGATTATGCTGTGCAAAGACACTTTGATAATTATGACTTATTTGGCGACGGAACATTAATTGATATTAGTGATACTTCAAATACCAATCCTGCTGCTAAAGTAATCGAGCGCGATCGTAATGATTACAAATTTAAGCTTAACGGAAACTTTTACGGAGAATATGAATTATATGATAATTTAAAATTAAGAAGTACTCTTTCTGGGGATTACCAAAGTACAAAGCGTGACAGATGGCAAGGTGTCTTATCAAGTAGAAACGGTGCTGCAGACGCTAGTTATGAAGTATCTAATGAGACTCAAATTCACATTGCTTCTGAAACATTTTTAACTTATAACAAAAATTTCGGTGAACATGAATTTGATGCGCTTGCAGGTATCTCTTTTGAAAAGTGGGATTATTCTGGTGAGAGTTCATTAGGAACGGGTTATACTTCAGATTTAATACGTACGCTTACAGCTGCAACTGTATTAACAAATATTGACTCTTATAAATTTGCAGAGCGTTTTCAATCTTATTTTGCACGGGTAAACTACGCATATGCAGACAAGTATTTAGCTTCTGTAAGTTATAGAAGAGATGGTAGTTCAGTTTTTGGATCAGATAACAAGTATGGTGATTTCCCTGCGGTTTCAGTAGGTTGGGATATTGCTCAAGAAGATTTCTTAAAAGAAAGCAATACATTAAGCTCTCTTAAATTTAGATTTAGTTATGGATTTACAGGTAATAAAGATTTAGATACGGGTAGCGATATTATTGACCTGTATCCTTCATTACCTTTATTAGGACCTTCTTCTGCAACTATAGACGGCAGTTTACAATCAGCTTATATTGCTTTAAATATTGCAAACCCAGATTTACAGTGGGAACGTTCTAGAGAATATAATCCAGGTCTTGATTTTGGAATCTTAAACAACAGAATTACAGGATCTGTAGATTACTATAAACGTACCAGTGATCAATTATTACTTTTTAACCCGGTAAGTTCTACTACTGGTTTTAGAAATGCACTTGTAAATATTGGTGAAGTTGTAAATAGTGGTGTTGAATTTGAATTACGTACTCGTAATATTTCAACTCCTAACTTTCAATGGAGTACTACGATTCTTGCATCTATGAATGATAATGAATTAACCGATTTTGCAGATTCTAATGGTCAAATTCAAATTACAGATGATAAGCGTGCTGCAGAATGGATTAACCTTCAAGGCCAGCCAATATCTTCTTTCTACGGTTGGGTTGTAGATGAGGAAATTGCGTTAGAAAATTTACAACAGCCTTATTTTCCAATAGGAGGTGAAGCACAAGATGTATACGTAAAAGATTTAAACGGAGATGGTCTTATCGATGATGATGATAAAACAATATTAGGAAGTCCATATCCAGATTTAGTATGGAGTATATCTAATGATTTTAAAATAGGTAATGTAGATGTTAGTTTCCTTTTTCAAGGAAGTCATGGAGCCGAAGTACGTAATATGGGTGACCAGTATATATTTAATCACTTTAATAGCGGTCAGGATTTCAATGTTCAGACAACTCCTAATCAAGGATTTATTAAGGAAAAAATATTTACAAACTCTATAGTGCAAGATGCATCTTACGTAGCATTAAGAAATGTAAATATTGGTTACAATTTTCCAAAAACTCTTACTTCGAAAATAGGATTAACTGGAATGAGAGTTTATGCTGCCGGTCAAAACCTAATGTATCTAACTGCAGATGATTATACAGGTTTTAACCCAGAGTCTATAGATGATACATCACCTACAACTTACGGGTATCAGCGTGGTGGTTCTCCTATATTCAGAACAATATCTTTTGGTATTAATGCTGATTTTTAAGAATATAAAAAGCAAAAAGAACACGATTATGAAAAAAATATATCCATTTATTCTGCTAATTTTCACCGGACTCTTAATGTCTTGTGGGGATGATTTTCTGGAGCCACTTCCTGAATCTGCAGTATCTTCAGAAAGTTACTTTTCTAATGATGAAGAGATTGAGTCTGGAGTGATAGGTATGTATGATGCAATTCAAGGAATTAATTCTAACAACCTAACAGACAATTTTAGTATTCAGAGAGAATATTATCTTACTGAAATGCGTAGTGATAATACACGTACGAAATCGAGCGAAGGGGAAGCTGCCCAATTTGAAAGCTATACAGTTACAGCGAGTAACGGTATTGTAAGTAATTATTATATAAGTTTCTATGAGATTATTTACCGAGCAAATCTAGTACTGTCAAGTCTGGATGCCGCTTCACCAGAAAAGGCTGCTTCATTTGAAGCTGAAGCAAAATTTGTAAGAGCATATGCATATTTTAACTTAGTTCGTTTATACGGTGATATTCCACTTATAGATCGTTTAATTGGTCCATTAGAACGTGAAATTTCATATACTCGAGTAGAAACTAGCGAAGTCTATAATCTTATTGTTTCTGATTTGCAAACTGCTGTTTCAGGTCTTGATAATACATACAAAAACAGAGCGTCAAAAGCAGCTGCACAAACTTTACTTGCTAAAGTGTATTTAACACAAGGAACAAATTATGCTGAAGCACAAACGCTATTAGAAAGTGTAATAGGAAGCGGGTTTTCACTTGAGCCCAATTTTAAAGATGTTTTCTATACTGAAAATAATAATGAAGTAATATTTGCAATAGGATATACTTCAGATCTTACTTCAGATAGTCAAAATATTTCTGCAGAATGGTTAAACTCTGTAGGTCGTACGAGTGGTGTAAATTATGTAACGGCAGATGCTCGTGAAGCATTAGACAATCTTGGCGGTAGTAGAACACCATATTTATACAGACAAGATGCAGCGCAGCCTACACAATATCAAGTTGCCAAGTACATCCCGAACGGAGATGCAAATTTAGGAATTGCTCCTACTGCAAGTAATCCAGAATTAGCGGGTAACGACTGGATTATTTTACGCTTTGCAGATGTGCTACTTATGCATGTAGAAGCGATTCTTGCAGGTGGTCAACAAACTTCTGCAACTGCCGCAATAAATTCTTTTCAGCGTGTTAGAAATCGTGCAGGTCTAACGACTCCCGTTACTTCAATAACGAAAGAAGATTTACTTGCAGAGCGCCGTGTAGAATTAGCTTTTGAAAATCACCGCTTTTTTGACCTAGTGCGTTTTGGAGCTGCTCAACAAGTTCTTTCAGCATTTTCAGATGCAAACGGATATAGTTTTAATGCTACAGATTTATTACTGCCTATTCCACAAAGAGAAATTAACCTAAGTAACGGTTTGATGTCTCAAAATCCAGGTTACTAAAATTTAAAAATTTATAAGATGAACACTATAAAACAAATAGCCGGTATAAACTTTTCAAAGTTTCTAGTTGCAGGTTGCATGCTATTCGGTTTAACAGCTTGTGATTTTGAGTACGATTTGCCAGAAGAGGGTTCTATAGAAGATCTTACGCCACCCGAAGCAAGTTTTACTGCTTCGCAAAGTGATGCTGATTTTCTAACCTATAATTTTGCAAATTTCTCAGGAAGTGCAACAACTTATGTCTGGGATTTTGGAGATGGTAACACAGCAACAACAGTAGATGCGGTAAATACATATCCAGATGAAGGTACTTATACGATTACTTTGACAGCATCAGATGCTTTAGGTAAATCAGACACTTTTACTTCAGATATAACAATAGTAGAGCCAGAGGCGCCTACAGCAATTACACCAGTTATAGGGGCAGCAGATTTTCAAGATGGACCAGATGTGTGTGGTAGTGGTGATAGTAGAGATTGCTGGAGAATAAGTGGTGGAAGCATTCATCAGACAACATCAGATGGTCGCAATGGTACTCGTGGTGCAAAATACACTGCAGCTAGTTCAAACAGTCCTAGAGTTACTTATCAAGCGGTAACGGTTTCTCCAAATACAAAGTATATTTTGACGGCATATTATGCTATACAATCAGACGGAGATACAGTAAGAGGAACTGTCATTGACGGTCAATTATCTAACTATAGTGAATTTTCTTCAGCTTCTTTATTGGGGCAGACTGTAGGAGATGTAAATGGAGGTAAAGGAAATTTCAACAGATTAGTTGTAGAATTTGGAACTGGAGCAAGTGGAGAGATCTCTATATTATTTGATTCAGGATCAAATGCAAGTGAATCTTATCTGGATGATGTTTCTATAATTCCTGCGGAATAAATCACTATTCGTTACTATGTACTTATATAAATACATACTTATTTTTGCAATACAGCTAGTAGGTGCCACTGCCTGTTCACAAGAGCATGGCCCTATGGTTGTAGAAGAGGAAGTAATTTTAGATCAAAATCAAATAGATGAAGATCGTATAAAACTACCCGATATTGATCTCTCGCATTGGAAGGTTACAATTCCTGAAGGATCAGGAAAGGGAGGCGCCATTAGTGTAGAGCCGCCAGAAATATTGAACTATGCGACAAATCCTGTCTTGAAACCATTTATGTACAATGATTCTACAGCAGGAGCACTGGTTTTTCACGCCTATCCTTCAAACGCGACAACTGCAAATACTAAATACAGCAGATCAGAATTGAGGGAGCAAATGGTTCCAGGTGATGATAATGTTAATTGGACATTTGCGCAAGGAGGGAAGTTAAAAGCCCGCATTGCCATGGAGGAAGTTACTAAAGATAGTGAGGGCAAATACCACCGTGTAATTATTTTACAAATCCACGGGCGTCTTACAAATGAGCAGAAAGAACGTATTGGTCAATCTGATAACAATGCCCCTCCAATTCTTAAGATTTATTGGCAGAATGGAAAAATTCGGGTCAAAACAAAAGTCTTAAAAGATTTAAATGCTTCTGCTGAGGATATTCTTCATGAAGATGCTTGGGATGACGATGAAGGGCACACCTTTGATCAAGAAGTAGGTTTTAAAAAATTCAATATCGAAGTAGACGTATCTGACGGAAAAATGATTGTAAGTCTTAATAATACAGAATTTGCCGTTTATGATGACATCCATATGAAGAAGTGGGGAGTATTTGAAAACTACTTCAAAGCTGGGAATTATTTTCAATCCAGAGATGCGGGATCACATGCTAGTGTAAAATTCTATAAGTTAGAAGTTAGTCACTAAGAATTAAAATTTTAAGTATTTGTTTAAAGTTTGTTTATTAGTTTTTGGAGTCCGGTACCTAGCCTTAACACACGTAAAGTCAAGGCTAGGTTAATGGATTAACTTTTACTTTATAAATCGTTTTATAATACTTAAATTTGATAAACCAATCTGGTAAACCAGTTTAACCTTAAACTTTTTAATGTTTATGAAGATAGAAGCTTTAAATAAAACAGATAATAGAGGGTTACAGAATGATATCATTTCTAAGATAAGAGATCATATCAATTATAAAAATCTAGAGCCTGGTGATAAACTTCCATCGGAGCGCATGTTATCTGAAAAGTTTGAAGTTAGTAGAAGCGCGATTAGAGAGGCGATACAGTCATTAGAGTTTTATGGAATTTTAGAATCTATTCCGCAAAGTGGAACATTTGTAGCAAAACTGGGAGTTACTGCGTTAAATGGAATGATTAACGAGATTTTAAATCTCGAGGAACCTGATTTTAAATCATTAGTCGAAACCAGAATACTTTTAGAATTAAAAACGGTTAGACTAGCTGCTCAACGACGTACCGAAGAGCAATTAAAGCATATGAAGCAGGCGCTTGACGCCTACACTGAAAAGGCCTTGTTAGGTGAGGATGCAGTTCAGGAAGATTTACTTTTTCATCTCGCAATTGCGAAAGCAAGTGGAAATCCAAGTTTAAATACGCTTATGCTAATTATTACTCCTGAAATCATTACAAATTTTGAAAAATATCATGTTTGTGGTGATGATCAAACATTTAAAGGTATTGAAGAGCATAAGTCTATTTTCGAGGCTATTAAGAACAAAGATGTTCAGAAAAGTAAAGAGCTTATGAAGGTTCATTTTAAAAGTCTTTATAAGTATTGCTATAACGTAGATTTATAAGAAGCTTTCAAGTTTTAGTAGTTTAAATACTGCGACTTCAAGCATTTATTTTACAAATTATAAACACTAAATTTTTGAGTATAAAAATTTAGCAAGGATTTTTTTGCCAAATTATTAGGCAATTGTTATAAAATAATTCAAATATGAAAGTAAAAGGATTACGCTGGTGGGTTATCGGGTTGATCTGTTTAGCCACAGTAATCAATTATATAGACCGTACTGCCTTTGGGGTTATGTGGCCAGAAATGGGTAAGGATTTAGGTATGGACGAGTCTGATTATGCCATTATGCTTAATGTATTTATGATCACGTATGCCGCGGGTAAGTTTCTTTCTGGGAAATTATATGATATGATAGGAACCCGTATGGGTTTTGTTGTTTCTATTACCGTGTGGTCTGTAGCTTCGATTTTTCATGCAGTAGCTAGAGGACTAATCTCGTTAACTATATTTAGAGCTTTATTAGGTCTGGGTGAAGCAGGTAACTGGCCAGGTGCTGTTAAGAGTAATGGAGAATGGTTTCCAGTAAAACAACGTGCAGTAGCACAAGGTATTTTTAATGCGGGGGCTAGTTTAGGAAGTGTGATTGCTCCTGTTTTAATAGCTTTTTTATATGGTAAATTTGGGTGGAGAACTACCTTTATAATAATAGGTTTTCTTGGATTAATCTGGATTATTCCGTGGTTATTCATAAACAAAGCAAAGCCTAGAAAACATCCTTGGATTACAGAAGAAGAAAAGAAATTTATAACTCAGGGAAGTATCGAAAATGTTTTTGATATGGACGATGAGAAAGAAAAAGGTTTGAGTCTTGTTAAGATCCTTAGCTATAAAGAATCGTGGGGTGTTTTATCTGCTCGATTTTTCATTGAGCCTATATGGTGGCTTTTTGTAGGCTGGATGCCTTTGTATTTGCATTCAGAATATGATTTTAGCATTGAACAAATAGGCTCTACAATCTGGATCTCTTATTTAGGAGGTATGGCCGGTAGTTTGTTAGGAGGCTGGTATTGCGGAAAGCTAATGGAAACAAAAACTACAGATGCAGCTAGGAAAATAACAATTACCATAGGGGGTGTATTGATTTTCCTAGGTCTGCTCGGTATTATATTCTTTGTTCAACCAGATAGTCCAATGTCATTTATTTATATAACAGGAGTTGTATTATTTGGATTCCAGTTTGCAATAGGTAATATTCAAACCTTATCAAGTGATCTTTTTAGAGGGCCATCAGTAGGTACATTAGCTGGATTAGCTGGTAGTGTAGGTGCTGTTTCGGTAATAATTATGAACTGGTTAATCCCTCAAATTACAGTTCAATCTTACGCTCCGGCGTTTATATTAATTGCGGTATTAGCACCGCTGGCAGTTTTATCGATATTGGTTTTAATCCGTAAGGTGAGACCTGTCGAAGTAGAATAATTTTAATACGATAATTAAATTTTAATAAAGATGAGTTTAAAAGAAAAAGTTGCAGTAGTTACAGGAGCCACAGGTGGAATAGGATTTGCCGTAGCAAAAAAGTTAGGTGAAGATGGGTTTATAGTGGTGTTAAATGGTATAGATGATGAAGCAGGTTCAGAACGTATTGAAGAACTAAAAGCATTAGGAATTAATGCTGCTTATTACGGTTTTGATGTTACTAGCGAAGATGCTGTTGCTTCTAATATAAAAGCAATTGGTGAAAAATATGGAAAAATAGATGTTTTAGTCAACAATGCCGGTGGATTAGGTGGTAGATCAAGGTTCGAAGAAATGACTACAGAATTTTATAGATCTGTTATGGCCCTTAACCTTGACTCTGTATTTTTTGCTTCAAGAGCTGCAATACCTTACCTGAAAAAAGGAGATAACGCTTCTATTATAAACTATACATCTAATGCAGCTTGGAATGCAGGAGGACCTGGAGCAGGTATTTATGGCACTTCAAAAGCTGGTGTACACGCGATTACTAGAGCATTAGCAAAAGATCTTGCTGAGTATGGAATTCGCGTAAATGCGGTATCTCCAGGAACAATTGATACACCTTTCCACGCTCAAATAAAAATGACTAAACCAGAGGTATTTGCTTCCTGGAAGAATAATATATTATTAGGTAGATTAGGTCAACCAGAAGATGTAGCATCAGTAGTTGCATTTCTTGCTGGTGATGGAGCTGCGTTTATAACTGCAGAGACAATTCAAATTGGAGGTGGTCAAGCTTTAGGTATTTAATGCCTGTTTTTTAAAATAAAAACAGAACTTTAGAATCTAAACTTAAAATATTAAAGTCGTCTTATGAAAAAGATAGTGACTTTTGGAGAACTTATGATGCGCCTGGCCACACAAAACAATGAACGGTTTGGTCAGGCGCGTTCTTTAGGTTTAACTTATGGGGGAGGCGAATTTAATGTAGCAGTATCACTCGCTAATTACGGGTTAAATGCACAATTTGTTACGCGCTTGCCTAATAATGATTTAGGTAAAAGTGCTCTAGAAGAAGTTAATAGATTTCAAGTAAACGCAGATCATATTTTATTTGGAGGTGATCGTTTAGGTGTTTACTTTTTAGAACAAGGCGCAGGACTTCGTGCTAGTAGTGTTGTTTATGATAGGGCTAATAGTGCTTTGGCAACTGTTGAAACTAACACCTTTGATTGGCAGACAATTTTTAAAAATGCAGATTGGTTTCATTGGAGCGGGGTAACTCCTGCATTATCTCAAACTGCTGCAGATGTAACCTTAGAAGCTATTAAAGTCGCTAAGTCAATGGGTGTCAAAATATCTTGTGATCTTAATTATAGATCTAAACTTTGGCAATACGGAAAATCACCAAGTGAAGTTATGTCAGAATTACTAGCATACAGTACGGTAATTTTGGGAGATATCGATACAGCATATTTTATGCTCGGAAAGGAAAAGGTGAATCCAGACTATACAGCAACTAACGAACTTGCAAATTTATACAAGCCCTTATTTGAGCATTGCTCGAATCTCGATTACGTTGCAACCAGCTTGCGTAATTCGATTAATACATCTCATCAGCGCATCGGAGGGATTCTATTTGACGGAGCGCAATTATTTACATCAAAAAGTTACGAAGTATCTTATGTAGTTGACCGCGTAGGTAGTGGAGATGCTTTTATGGGAGGATTGATTTATGGTTTAAATGAATTACCAGCTCAGGAAGCTATTAATTTTGCCACTGCAGCTTGTGTATTAAAGCATACCATACCAGGCGATTTAAATCGAGTTAGCGTTAACGAAGTAGAAAAATTAACAACTGGCGGTGGAGATGTTCAACGCTAAATTTATAAACTAATGAGTACTCATACACGCATCGAAGTAGCTTTGGCTTTAAAATCTAATGGTTTTGTGCCGTTATTCTATGATGAGAATATAGAAAATTGTAAAAAATTAATTACCGCCTGTTATTCGGGAGGAGCTCGTTTGCTAGAATTTACCGCGAGAGGAAATTTTGCTCATGAAGTATTTAATGAAGTATCAAAGTTTATAAAGTCTAATTATCCAGATATGTATTTGGGAGTAGGATCAATTACGGACGGGGCAGCTGCATCATTGTATATGCAAATGGGAGCAGATTTTATTGTAACTCCGGCATTGCGGGAGGATATAGCAGATGTTTGTAATAGGCGTAAAGTATTATGGTTGCCAGGATGTGGCTCATTAAAGGAAATTAATGATGCCGAAGCCTTAGGCTGTGAGATAATTAAGTTATTCCCGGGATCTATCTATGGACCTGAATTTGTTAAGGCAGTAAGAGGCCCGCAACCCTGGACCTCAATTATGCCTACCGGTGGAGTGACGCCAACTTCAGAAAATTTAAAATCCTGGTTTGATGTGGGGGTTACTTGTGTAGGATTGGGTTCTCAATTAATTGGGAAATCTTCTGACGGTACTTACGATTATCAGGGTATTGAAACCAAAGTGAAGGAAGTAATTAAAATAATAAGTACACTTAGAAATTAGCTCTATTAATTTCTAAGTTTTTACCGTGATGATCCCTTTGTTTGTAGATCCATTCCATTAAAATTTATACAGTATTTCATTTTCTTTATTCGATCACACTCCTCCCTATAAAAAACTGTCAAAGTATTTTTATAACACTTCCCAGCATTTGCATTTTATATTTTTCAGTTAAATCCAAAGTAAACTTCTACGGCCTTAATTTTAATTTCTGAAGAAAGATTCAGAATGACATTTTAAATGAGTTTTTGCAAGTGGATTTTAGAATTGCAGCTTCTCAATTTTGCATCTTTAAAATCGTTATTTTATATATTAAATTCGGCTACCACAACTATCTGTCAATGAATAGTAGTTTTAAGTGAGAGCGACATGGCATTAAGTGAAATAGCCTATAGACGTTGGTAACGTAGCAAATTCTTAAGACCGATTAAATATTATTTCGCTTTATTTGTTCTATGAAGAAGATAACTAGACTCATTGCTCAGTTAATTTTATGGGGTGTGGTATGGCTTGTTATGTGGCAGGGAGAGGATAAAGCACCCCCTTTTTTAAGAGAGAATTTACCTGCCTACATAATGCAAATTGTGGTACTCTCGCTATTGGTTTACGTGATAGCTCCTAAAGTATTATTCAAAAAAAAATACTTCCTATTCTTCGGCATAACAGTGGGTATTTTATTGCTTACAGCTTACTTGTCAAGTATAGTAGTGGTAGCCCCCAATTTAGACAGAATGCCACCACCACCTGGACGTGGGGGATTTCCTCAATTTCATGAGCCACCATCTCAATTTTTTATACATAGTTTAATGATTGCAATAGCCTATAGCATTGCTACCAGTATCGAGTTATTTATTTATGTTAACGAGAAGGAAAAGGAAACAATAAAACGGAAAAACGAGAGTCTTCAAACGGAACTAAAACTCCTTAAGTCCCAAATTAATCCGCACTTTTTATTTAATGCACTGAACAATATTTATTCAATGTCTATAATGCAATCTTCAAAAACATCTGAAAGCATTCTGGATCTTTCAAATATGTTGCGTTATGTACTTTATGAATGTGAGCAACCTGAAGTGTTCTTAGAAAAAGAGATTGCGTATATTAAGGATTACATTAGGCTTTTTACACTTAAAAGTAGTCAGGAATTTGATATTAAACTGGATGTAAATATTCAAAATCACACTTTAAAAATTGCACCGATGATTTTGATACCGTTTATTGAAAATGCATTTAAGCACGGAAATATTGAAGCTCGAGCGGGTTCTTATATAGTTATAGGAATTAAATCAGAATCAAATAAGATCAATTTTAAAGTTGAAAATAGCCTTCCTAAATCACCTAAACAAAAAGATAGCGTAGGCGGTATAGGATTAGTAAATGTCAAGAAGCGGCTAAAAATTTTATATCCTAATACCCACGAGCTGAACATTAAGGCTGCAAATTCTAGTTATTCAGTACAATTAAATATTGAAGTGCATGAAAACAATTAGTTGTATTATAATTGATGATGAGGAGCTTGCTCGCACGCTATTGGCTACTTACGTTGCTAAACTGAGTTATCTCAAAATAAAAGGCTCTTTTGAAAATGCACTTGATGCTCTTCCTATAATAAAAAACGAAAAAGTGGATCTGGTGTTTCTTGATATACAGATGCCAGAAATACGTGGTACAGATTTCGCAAAATTACTTCCTGCTTCAACACAGGTTATATTTACAACTGCGTATTCAGACTATGCAATTGAGGGTTTTGAATTAAAGGCACTCGATTATTTACTTAAACCAATTCGGTTTGAGCGATTTGTTGATGCTGTTAATAGAATGGAAATGTCTAAAACTTCTGAAGAAACAGATTTTATAACTATTAAATCTGGATATGATTTAAACAAAGTAAAACTCTCAGATATTCTATATGTAGAAAGTGAAAGTGAATATGTCATGTTTTATCTAAAAAACCGGAAGATTTTGAGTTACCTATCTCTTAAAAAACTAGAAAATACGCTACCTCCAAATTCATTTATGCGTGTTCACAGATCATTTATCGTAAATGTAAATCACGTATCTGGTTTGAAAGGTAGGGACTTGATAGTAGGAGAAAAACATATCCCAGTAAGCACACGTTATTATGAACAAGTCAAAAATGAAATGTTTAATTAATCTTTATTTTTAAGTAGTTCATCAATGCTTTCTAAAGACTGTCCTAAAATTTTTTCTATTTCCCATTCGATTACTGCCTGCTCG
Source organism: Leeuwenhoekiella aequorea (assembly GCF_004104375.1). GTDB lineage: Bacteria > Bacteroidota > Bacteroidia > Flavobacteriales > Flavobacteriaceae > Leeuwenhoekiella > Leeuwenhoekiella aequorea. Next base: position 47,455 of record NZ_QOVM01000004.1, on the reverse strand, counting down.
TATTTTTGAAAAGAGATTGAAATAGCTTTTATCTCACATATTAAATCTTTACTTGTTTTAAGTTGTGCTTTCAAGAGTTTTAATTTCACTTTTCGGTCTTGAAGCAGCAATTTCATCTTAGTATTCATAGTTCTTATTTTCAATAAAATTAAAAAAGAATACCGTCATTTTATGTCGGTATAAATAGTATTTTTATTAAAATTTATAAGATGAGCACCTACGATAAACTATCCCGATTGGGCAAAATTGTTAGTTTAATAAAAAATAATGAAGGTATTAGTCAGGCCGATATAATGAAGCGTTTGTATCCTGATGTAGATTCTAATCCCAAATCTAAGAGAACACTAGAGCGGGATATAGCTGCCATTCGTAATGAATTTTTTATACAAATTGATTATAATCGTTCACTTCAAGGATATACAATAGATGATAGTGCTCTTAATGAAACCTACGAGTTTTTAAAATTGGTTGAATTTGCCAACGTAGGCCAGTTACTTCAGGATGGTAAAACAGACTTGCGTAAGTTTTCAGATATTGTTGAGTTGGACGATTCTTCAATTTTCAAAGGAATTGATCTTTTGAAAATTATAATTAATGCTATTCAGCAAAAGCAAAATATTCAATTTAAGCATATAAATTATTGGGAGGAAAGCGAGAAAGAATATACTATAACCCCTCTCAAGATTAAAGAATATTTAAACCGCTGGTATGTGATAGGGGTTCCGTTTAAAATGAATGAAATACGCACTTTTGGTATCGACCGACTTAAAGATTTGACAATTACCAACGGAAAAACTGTAAAGTATAAAGACTTTGAGGACCAGCTTAATAACTTCCATAATATTATTGGTCTTAACTTTAATGAAGGTGATGGAAAAATTAAATATATTAAACTGAAAGTTTATCACAAGCACCTGAAATATTTACGCAGCCTGCCATTACACAGTTCTCAAACTATTGATTGGAAACATGGTCAGGAACATGGTATTGTAACCTATCGGCTTATTCCTAATTATGAATTGAAAATTCAAATATTAAAAATGCACTGTTTTACTGAAGTACTTGAACCAAAAGAGTTACGTGAAGAGGTTAAAATTATGCTTCAGGAAGCTTTAGAACAATACTAATAAATTATGTACGTCACAAAGTGGCGGTATCCATTTTTACTTTTGAATCAATAATTAAAATTAGATCTAAAATCTCGAAGACTCATTTTTTTAAATTTTATACACACTACAGTTATCCTCGTCGATAATACTATAAAATAATTCTTTTAATAGGTACTGAGAAATTGACTTGTAGGTAGTTTGAAAAATATATATCTGGCTTAAATGAGGAAATCTGTAAAAAACTTGTTCTATGAAGTCTTTTATTTGAATGTCGAACAATTAAATAAATAATTTTATGGTTATTAATGCCGAACTAAAAAGTCATTTTTTAAGATTATATCAAATGGCTTTCGCTGATGATAATTTTAACGTCTTAGAAATGCAAATGCTTTACAAATTTGCTGAAGAACGTGGGTTTACAAAGGACCAGCTTAATGAAGTGCTTTTAAATCCTTCTCACAACTCGGCTATCCCTGAATCTTTGGACGTGCGTGTAGAATACCTTTATGATTTAGCTGTTATGATCTGGGCAGATAATAAGGTGACAGAGGATGAGTATATAACTTTAAAAAAATACTGTAGAAGGTTTGAATTTTTAGATGAAAACATTACAGAACTAGCAGACTATTTACTAGAGTCAGCAAAGAATAAAGTTTCTAAGGAGGAGCTAATAAAAACCATAAACTCTTAGTTATGAAAAATTTATTCAAACTTAAGACGACTCTCATTGAACATAAAGTAGAAGAAAATATTGATGAGGCACGTGAGCAGGATAGAATAACCTATTATCAAAGTGGCTATGGAGCATCTAAAAAAGCCAGTGGAAATGCAATAACTCTAGGAATCTCTTTAAATAACCTTTTTAATTCATTTGAGAATCTTTGTCGTAAACAATTAAATGAGCAGAAGAGATTAAAACAGCCATACGTGGAGGAACAAGAAAGAAAAAGAACAGAGTTTAAAAAAAGAGAAACTGCTCGCAGTATTTACGAAGAGCAATTAAGGGATTTAGAAAAAAATATAGATACTTATAAATTTGAAATCGTCGATGTTAAACAACATCCAGATAAGTACGGTATAGATTCAGATAAAAGACCTAAAGCTCAATTCTATATTGGTTTAATTCTTCTTTTGCCCATTACTATTTACTTATTTGTATTTTATATATCGGCGTCTTACTCAGGTTTCTTTAAAGATTTTGAGACTGGTAGTTTAACAGCGGCAATTTTTGATGCTGATGCACTTGGAAAGGCAATTAATGATGGTTGGTTAGAAGCTGTGTTTGTAGGTACAATACCTTTTGTATTTATGGGATTAGGTTATCTAGTACATATGTTTCAAAAAATAAAAGGGTGGCAAGCATTCTTAAAACTTGGTCTGCTGTTTATTCTCACCTTTATTTTTGATATTATTTTAGCTTATTTGATTGAAAAGAAGATTTTTCAATTTGATGCTGTTTTGGGAGAATCTTTTACACCTCAAATAGCAATTGAGAGCGTAAATTTTTGGGGAATTATTTTTGCCGGTTTTGTAGTATACGTTATTTGGGGTCTCGTTTTTGACTTTGTTATGAAAGAACACGAAAATGTAGACAAAATAAAATTATTTATTAAAGGCAAAAATGAAGAAATTAAAAATGCAATTTTAAAAAAAGAGTCTTTAAACATACAGATAGACGAAATAGTACAAGAAATTACAGTTATTAAAGGTTCTATAGATGAATTACAATCAAAAATAGACGGATTTATCTTTCCTGTTAAAGAGTACTTACATTATCATTATCAATACGTTGAAGGATGGTATCAGGCAATAAATTCAGAATTACAGTTTCCTATTAAACAGATTGATGAATTACGTGATGCGTGTGAGATTGTTGCTAAGCAGCATATAGAAAATTTAAGTCTTAAAAATGCCGAATTTCAAAATTTGATCTATGAGAATTAATAAGCAAAACAAGAGGTCTTATATACTATTCTTTGCAATGTTGAGTGTAATTTTAATTAGCTCCTGTGGTAAAAGTAAAGAATCGGATAATAGAAGATCATCAAGTGAAGATGCACAAGTTGATACCAAGAAAAAAGGAACAGAAAATCTTAACATTAGTTTTCTTTTGGATCTTTCTGATCGTATAAGTCCAAGTAAATTTCCTAATGAAACCATGGATTATTATAAGAGAGATGTAGCTTATATCAAATCTGTAGCCGAAGCATTTGATCAACACTTAAGAACAAAGCGCGTACGAGAAATGAATGATCGCATTCAGGTTTTTTTTGATCCAGAGCCACAAAATCCTAGCATAAATAGTATTTCAAGCGATCTAAAATACGCTGTAATTCGCACTAATGCTAGTATACAACTCTTAGATAATATTAAAGAGGTATATGCTACAAGGCCATTAGAAATTTATAACCTAGCAATAGAAGATGATCAATACGTAGGATCAGATACATGGAAATTTTTTAATAGTAAAGTTAAAGACTATTGTATTGAGGACGGCTATAGAAATATCTTGATTATCTTAACTGATGGATATATCTATCATAAAGATACCAGGCGATTAGAAGGTAATAAGACTACGTATTTAACGCCACAAACAATAAGGGGCAATGGTTTAGTTAAAGCAGACTGGGGAGACATTATCGTGGAAAAAGAGTTTGGTTTTATTCCTGCAATCTCAGGTTTAGATAATCTAGAGGTACTTGTTTTAGGTATAAACCCTGATCCTAAAAATTCGTATGAAGAAGATGTAATTAAATATTACTGGAAAGATTGGTTTGATGAGATGGGAGTTAAGAGACATAGTATCAAAAATGCAGGATTACCCTCAAATATGGATAAGATTATTAAAGATTTTATATTGAAATAGGTATCATGTTGCGATTTTGTCAAATATGAAAAGAGTGCCGAAAGTTTGGATCGGGCAGTTACCAATATTGAAGGCATTAGCGATGGGGGAGTAGCCCTTATCGCTTACGGAAAATTACAACTTGAAGATGTGTCCAAACGCGGGGGTCTAGAAATCGAAAACGGACTCCTGCGTTATTGCGAACTCGATACGCTGGCGTTGGTAATGATCTTGGAATATTTTAGAGAAGTAATTAAACCGTTAAATAGATGAGAACATTTAGATCTGATAATTTCAACGAACTAAAAGCTCGTTTTGAAGAAATAAAAGAAGAGTTTGATAAGGGAAATGACGACCACGAACAGATTTATGATTTGGAGGAACGTCTAAACCATTTTGAATATTCAGGAGAAGCCCAACGCAGATGGCAAGAATTAGAAGCTCTAAAAAGAAATATTAAAAACTTTAAGGAGGAGGAGAGTTTTTACAACGCAGAAGCAGAACTAGACCATATGTTCCCAGATCGGCACGATGAGGATTTTGATGAAGACTCTATGTCTTGGGATAGTGTTTTTGGAGATGAATAATTTTATATCAATTGTTTTTCATCTGAAAGAGGTGATAATTATCGAGTAGGAGCTGGCAATACACATTTTTTAATAGGATTCAAGAAACTTTAGAAGAGGAAAGGTGTTTTCAAGATGCGGAAAATGTAGAAAATGCATTTGTTAAAAAAATGAGGGCTCAGGATTTTAAAATAATTGAAGAAAAGAAAGGTTTAATATTTTGTATAAACCCTATCTTCCCAAACAATACAATTAACCTACACTTTTAATGAATCAACAAGTACACAATAAACTCGTTTCGTTTATATGGTCTATTGCAGACGACTGCCTGCGTGATGTCTATGTGCGCGGTAAATACCGTGACGTAATCTTACCTATGGTGGTTTTGCGCCGACTCGATGCGCTGCTCGAAACCACAAAAGATGCCGTTTTGGAAGAAGTTCGGTTTCAAAAAGAGGAAATGGAGTTTGTAGAGTTTGAAGGCGGGGGTTTGCAGGATGCTTCAGGCTATGTGTTTTACAATACCAGTAAATGGACGTTGCAACGGCTGCACGATACGGCAACAAACAGTCAGCAGTTGCTTCAGGCAAATTTTGAAGAATACCTGGCGGGTTTCAGCAGTAATGTAAAAGAAATTATAGACAAGTTTAATCTCAAAAGGCAAATCAGTCATATGGCCAATAAGGACGTATTGCTAGATGTGCTGGAAAAATTTACTTCACCGTATATCAATCTTACTCCAAACGAAAAACCCGATCCCGAAGGCCGAAAACTACCTGCCCTTACCAACCTGGGAATGGGATATGTTTTTGAAGAACTCATCAGGAAATTTAATGAGGAGAATAACGAGGAGGCCGGGGAACACTTTACACCCCGTGAGGTAATTGAGTTGATGACGCATTTGGTTTTTGAGCCGGTAAAAGAGAATCTGCCGCCCGTAATGACCATTTACGATCCTGCTTGTGGAAGTGGTGGGATGCTCACCGAATCTCAGAATTTTATCAAGGATGAGGTAGGTGCTATAAAAGCTTTGGGCGATGTGTACCTCTACGGGAAGGAAATCAATGACGAGACTTACGCCATTTGCAAGAGTGATATGATGATAAAGGGGAATAACCCCGAGAACATTCGCGTGGGTTCTACCTTGTCTGTAGATGAGTTTGCCGGTACTGCGTTTGACTATATGTTGTCTAATCCGCCGTATGGTAAATCGTGGAGTAGTGAGACTAAATATATCAAAGATGGGAAAGAGATTATAGATCCCCGTTTTAAAGTAGTGCTTAACGATTACTGGGGCAACGAAGAAGAAGCAGATGCCACACCAAGAAGCAGTGACGGGCAGTTGCTGTTTTTGATGGAAATGGTAAACAAAATGAAACCTCTGCATCAGAGTCCCGCAGGTTCCCGTATTGCTTCGGTACATAACGGGAGCAGCCTGTTTACAGGTGATGCCGGTGGAGGTGAGAGCAATATTCGCCGCTATATTATTGAGAACGACTTGCTGGAGTGTATTGTGCAAATGCCCAACAACCTGTTTTACAACACGGGGATTACGACCTACATCTGGTTATTAAGCAACAACAAAACCGCCAACCGAAAAGGAAAAGTACAGCTTATAGATGCCGGGCAATTATACCGTAAACTGCGGAAAAACCTGGGGAATAAAAACTGTGAGTTTGCACCCGAGCATATAGCAGAAATTGTTGATGTGTACATGCGTATGTCAGTGCAGCGTGCTGAAGTGCCGAATGCAGAACAGGCAGAAGCGCAGGTGTTTGATAATGCAGACTTTGGCTATTATAAAGTAAGTATAGAACGCCCACAGCGATTAAAGACGCAAATGACACTCGATAAGATCGAAACTTTGCGTTTTGAAAAGTATCTGGAAGAACCGATGCAGTATGCGTATACCACTTATGGAGATAGGGTTTATACTGATTTGGCTTCGCTCGAAAAAAATATAATTGCCTGGTGTGAAGAATACGAATTAGATCTTACCAGCAAGAACAAAAAGAAACTCCTAAGCCCGGCTACCTGGGCCAAAAACCACGAACTCGTTCAATTGGCGCAAAAATTGTACGACTCATTGGGCGAGCAGGAGTACATGGACTTTAATGTTTTTACTAAAGAAGCAGATAAAATCTTTAAAGAGTTAAAGCTAAAACCCAGTGCTACGAAGAAAAAAACCATTTACGGGGCGGTGAGTGCATACGATGCCAATGCTGAAAAGGTTATTAGGAAAAAAGAAAAACTTACCGGTGACAAACTCAATACCCTCTTAACCCATTTAAGCTGTAAAGAAGAAGATCTCGCAGACTTTGGTTATTATTCTCAAGCCAGTTTAGAAAAAGAAGCAGCAATGTCAGTTCGAGCGCAGTTGAGAACCGAGAAGCCATTAAAACCCGGAGAATACCTCACCTACGAGACCGAAACCAACCTGCGCGATACGGAAAATGTACCGCTTAAAGAAGCCATACACGCTTACTTTTTAAGAGAAGTAAAACCGCACGTACCCGAAGCCTGGATCAATCTGGATGCTACTAAAATAGGCTATGAGATAAGTTTTAATAAATACTTCTACAAGCATACACCTTTACGTAATATTGAAGACGTTACTCACGACATTCTAGAGTTAGAAAAACAAAGCGATGGTTTAATTGCTGAAATTTTAAATCTGGCCTAATGGAAATACCACAAACAAAGAACAGGCTGGCTGAGACAACAAAACGCTATGAGCATTATAAAGAATCGGGTGTGGAGTGGCTGGGGAAAATTCCTGAGCATTGGGAAGCATTATCAAATAAGTTCATTTTCGATTTGAAGAAAATTCAAGTTGGTAAAAAATCAAATGAATACGACTTATTGTCTTTGACTTTAAGAGGAATCGTAATTAGAAATCTGGAAGGTGGAGGAAAATTTCCAGCGGAGTTTGATACATATCAAGAGGTAAAAAAGGGAGACTTTGTTTTTTGTTTATTTGATGTTGAAGAAACACCTCGTTGTGTTGGATTATCAGATTATGATGGAATGATTACAGGTGCTTATACGGTAATGGAGACCAATGAAAATTTTGACAGAAGCTTTTTGTATTACTTCTATTTGAATTTAGATGCAGATAAAAGGATGAAACCTTTATACACTGGTTTAAGAAATACAATATCTAAAGATAATTTTTTTGCATTTAAAACCTTTGTGCCTCCACTTCAAGAACAAACTGCTATTGCTCAATTTCTTGATGATAAGACCCAAAAAATAGATGCTGCGGTTGCTTTAAAAGAGCAACAGATTAAGCTGCTTCAGGAGCGTAAACAAATACTCATACACAAAGCAGTTACCCGCGGTTTAGATGATACTGTGAAATTGAAAGATAGCGGTGTGGAGTGGATAGGCAAGATCCCGGAGCATTGGGAGGTGAAAAAGCTTAAGTATATTTTAAATGAGAAATTGAAATATGGAGCGAATGAAAGTGGTGTTCAATACGATATAAATCTGCCTCGTTATGTGAGAATCACTGATTTTGGGAAGGATGGTAAATTAGGTGAAGAGAATAAACTTTCTCTTTCTTGGAATAATGGTGGGGATTATTTACTAAAGGATGGCGATATTTTGTTTGCTAGAAGTGGAGCAACAGTAGGAAAGACTTACCAATTCAAAAAATCAATGTCTGTTGAAAAATATTATTGCTTTGCGGGCTATCTAATAAAAGCTGAGGCAAATGAAGAAATTATTTTAAGCGACTTTCTTTATTTATACACTAATTCTGAATTATTTAATAAATGGAAGGATAGCATTTTTATAAAAGCGACTATCGAAAATATTGGAGCGGACAAGTACTCTCAACTTTTTGTAATCATTCCGCCCATAAGAGAGCAAAAAGAAATTCTTTGTCAATACGAATCTGCTTCTCAAAAAATAGAAACTGCCATAAGTTTAAAACAGCAAGAAATTGAGAAACTTAAAGAGTACAAGAGCAGCTTAATCAATAGTGTGGTAACGGGTAAGGTAAAAGTTAACTAATATAAAATAGCAATATATAGCATTAGGAAATTTAGATCAGGATTTAAAGTTTGAAAATATACCCTCATATCAAGATATCTTGAAAAAACTAGGTGACAGAAGCCATAAAAAATATGCGAAGCACCTGATAATGGGTAATGGGTTCAGTATGTCTTACGACCATAAAATATTTTCCTATAATGCTTTATATGATTTTATAGACAATTTAAAAGATCCTACTCTTTCTAAACTCTTTAACGTAATCAATACGAAAAACTTTGAGCTGATAATGCGCCAATTAGACAGCTTTATAGAAATAGCTAAAGCATTTGATACAGATATTAAGCTTATTGAAGCTTTAGAAGATGCAAATAAACTTCTTCAAACAAGTTTAATAGACGCAGTAAGCGAATTACATCCAGAGCATGTATTTGAAGTTGAGGAAGATAGAAGTAAAGCTTGTTTCGATTTTTTAAGTGATTTTTTGAAAAATGATGGGAAAGTATTTTCTACAAATTATGATTTATTGCTTTATTGGGTGTTACTTAGAAATGAGTCTAAAGAAGCAAATGACGGTTTTGGAAGAGAACACCTAAACCCGGTAGAAACAAGAAGAGGTCAAGAAGATGCAGAATACGGTGAGCTATTTTGGGGTAAGCATAAAGATGATCAAAAAGTTTTTCATGTTCATGGTACATTGCCAATTTTTGATACAGGGACTGAGATCGAAAAAGAGGTTTATAGAGATCGCCGCTATTTATTAGCGAACATAAAAGAGCGAATGAATAAAAAGGATTACCCTGTATTTGTAACGGCAGGTGATGGAAACGAAAAACTCAATCATATTTATCATAATAGATATCTGACCTTTTGTTATGAGAAGTTGAGTAGTATAACTGGTTATTTAGTTTCTTTTGGTTTCAATTTTGGAGAATATGATTATCATATTATAGATGCAGTTAACAAAGCAGCTAAACGAGGAGCGCAGTCTGGAGATAAATTGTTTAGTATTTATATAGGTGTTTATTCTCCAGATGATCTTGAATATATAAAAAGTATCCAAGGTAAGTTTAACTGCAAGGTGAATGTTTATAATTCACGAACTGCAAATATATGGGGATGAATTGTGAAATGTTAATTAATAAAAAGAGTATTAATGCTTGTGATAAACCGTGTAGTAAGGGGAAAATAAAGGTTTGTTTAAAAAGTAATATTGTAAAATGACAAAAAACCCAACCCACAAAAGCGAGGTAATACGACCAGAAATCATAACAGTCAAAGAGTTAGTTACTACAAAAAACGTAGAAATACCTAAATACCAGCGGCCTTATAGATGGTCAAGTAAAAATGTAAATCAATTACTAGATGATATTTTGCTTTTTAAGGATAAGCCTGCTTATCGTTTAGGGACTGTTGTATATCATTTGAATGATGACCAGATTTTAAATATTGTAGATGGTCAACAACGTTCTATCACTTTATTACTTATAGGTCTTGCAATTCAAAATAATGATGTTTTAACAGTAAAGCTAAAAGAATCAAAAATAGAGCTGCCTAATCTGGATATTATAGGAAAACTTTATTTTACAAATAATCTGAGTAAAAATAATATTCGGGATAACTATCTAGAAATTCAACGTAGAGTTAGTGATTTTGATGTTGAGACTGTTCAATTCTTTTATAGTTCCTGCGAAGTGGTTAAGGTAGTATTAACTGATATATCTGAAGCCTTTCAATTTTTTGACTCTCAAAATGCACGGGGTGTAGATCTGGAACCCCATGACTTACTTAAAGCTTTTCATTTACGAGAAATGATGAGTAATACTTCTGAAGACGAGCGAATACGAATCGTAGATAACTGGGAAAATATGGAATTAGAGCAGTTAAAACGTACTTTTTCCAACTATTTATATAGAATCAAAAACTGGGCAAATTCTAAATCTGCAAGAAAGTTTACTAAGAATGATGTAGACATTTTTAAAGGTATAAGTCCTAGTGTTAGAGAACCTTTTCCTTTTGCAAGTATATACCGTATAAGTCATTTTTATGTTGAGTCTTATAACGATGATTTTAATAGAAAAATAGATAAAAATTATATGTCTTATCCGTTTCAACTTGACCAAGTCCTTATAAACGGGAAACGTTTTTTTGAAATGATTAATCATTATGTAGAAGTTATCGAGGTTTTAAGGATAGAGACTAGAGAAAGTAGTTTGGCGAAAGAAATCTTAGAGACTATAGATAATTATGATGGTAAAAATAGAACAGGCGATAAATATGTGAGAAATTTATTTAACTGTGGGTTGATTTTTTATATAGACAAATTCGGAACTGCTGAGATTGAGCGTGCTATTGAACGTATTTTTATTTGGGCTTACAGTGTACGTCTTACATATTATAGTGTACAATTAGCGTCTGTAGATAATTATGCGCTTGCATACCCGCATGTATTTAAAACAATTAAAGACGCTTTAAAGCCTAACGACTTTTTAAATCTAAAGATTGATATCTTAAGTGAAAATGATATAGTAGAATCAAGCAAAACAAAAGATATCCAAACGTTATTTACAAAAATGAATTACATCTATGCATAAAGAAATACCATCCTTTTCTATACAGTCTTTATTTGAAAATAACGATACTTATGTTATACCAATTTACCAAAGGAATTATACTTGGGGATTAGGAGAGATAACGCAATTAATTCAAGATATTTCTGATTACGCCTTTGATGAAGATAAATCTAGAACAAGTTATTACATAGGTACTTTAGTAGTTTACGAGCGGCACTTGGATGGCGAAATTATTTATGAAACTATTGATGGTCAACAACGTCTCACAACCTTAAATATTTTACTAAATGCAATTCACCGTATATTTTACAAAGCCATTGAAGACAAGATAAAATATAAGTTAAATCTTAGTTTTGATAGTCGCAAGAAATCTACGGAAACTTTGATGGTAATAAGTAATCATCAAGGTGATCAAGTTTCCTTTATAGCAAACAAAGACTACAATACAAATATAAAACAGCGGTATTTTGATGCAGAGAAGGTACTTCGTAGATTTCTGGATAGCTCAGATAAGATAGAAAAGTTTTATAGCTATTTTACTAAAAATGTTCGTTTGGTACGAGTTGCGGTTCCTGAAAATACAGACTTAAATCATTATTTTGAAATAATGAATAATCGCGGCGAACAACTTGAAAAGCACGAAGTACTCAAAGCTAATATGCTTGAGCGTCTAAAGAATGAGAAAAACCTTTTAAATGCCTTTGACAAAGTGTGGGAAGCTTGTTCTGATATGGAACGTTATTTACAATATGGTTTCACGACCTCTCAGCGAGATAGTATTTTTGAAAAAGGAGATTGGAACACTTTAAAAATTAAATCTTTACAAGAGTTAGCTGAATGCCTGAGTGCAAATTCTAACGACATGGGCAATAACTGCCTTCCTCTTCAAGAAATCATTGGTTTTAAAGGAATATTTGAGCATAATACAGATGAAAACGATGATGCTCCAGAGCGTTTCAATTCTGTTATTAGCTTTTCTAATTTTTTGCTTCATGTTTTGCGAATACAAACAAAAACAGATATCCCATTAGACGATAAAAGATTAATAGATGTTTTCAATACTTATTTAAAGGGAGATGATATAGAAAATCAAATTCAATTTGTTAAAGACTTTGGGTTCAATTTGCTTAAGGCTAAACACTTATTTGATCAGTTTGTAATCAAAAGAGAATTCATCAGAGAAAGGGATCAATGGAGTTTAAAGAAGCTTAAGTGGTATTCAGGTAACAAAGTGAGTTACGTTAATAGTTTTGATGATGAGCTTTTAAATAAGGATTTGATTATGCTCTTAGCTATGTTTCACGTTTCAACTCCAACATTGGTCTATAAACATTGGTTAAATGCCTGTTTATTTTATTTGTTTTACAATAATGACTTTACTGTACAGGAGTACAAAACATATTTGCAGAACTTAGCACAGGCTTACTTATTTGACCGGTATATAGCCCAAGGCGATCCCTTGGATTATTTCAAAATGATATATGAAAATAAAGCTATTTCTCAAAATAAGTTAAATAGTACGTATGAGTTAAGAATATTAGATAAGGGAACAGATGTTGAGAATTTTGTTTTCAATTATTTAGACTATATTTTGTGGAAAGAGAATGTAAACGGTTCATCATCTTTTGAATTTACGTTTAGAAGTTCCGTTGAGCATTATTATCCTCAAAATCCAATTTCTAAAGAACATAAAATAGATAAATCAATCTATGATTTGTTTGGTAATTTATGTTTGATAAGTAGTAGCAAAAATTCAAGGCTGAGTAATCATTTACCTTCAGCAAAAAAAGGCTATTACACAAAAGTAGGTGCCGATAGCTTGAAGCAACAAATGATGATGGATGATTTGGATGATTGGGGGGAAACTGAAATTAGAAGCCATACTCTCTTAATGAAATCTAAACTTGAAAACTTTGATTATGCCTAGCCAAACCAATGAACAAGCCCTTGAGGCAGCGATAGAACAAACGCTTACCGGCACAACACTAGAGCGTTTAAAAGAAGACGGCACCAGTGTTCGGGAGGCGCAGGCGGGCTATCATACTCCGGGAACTTTTGTTATTGGCGATGCAACAGATTTTGATGCACGTTATGCACTAGATAAGCACTTTTTTTGGGAGTTTCTCGAGAACACGCAGCAAGACGAACTCGATAAACTAAAACGCTCCTCAGACTGGCAGCTTAAAATTTTGGAGCGTTACGACCGTATGGTGAAAAAATACGGTTTATTACGTCTTATGCGCAAAGGGCTTGAGGTAGAAGATGCACATCTTACGCTGTTATATCAGTTACCACTAGCCAGTAGTAGCAAGACCATACAAGATAATTTTAATAAAAACCGGTTTAGCATTTCCCGTCAGGTACGCTACAATCCAGAAAATCTTAGAGAAGAGATTGATATGGTGGTTTTTACAAATGGGGTACCTATTGCCACCTTAGAACTTAAAAATCACTGGACGGGACAGAATGCCGCTACCCACGGGGTCAAACAATACAAATACGACAGAGACTTTAGACAACCTTTATTAAACTTTGGGCGTTGTCTCGTGCATTTTGCAGTAGATACTGATGAAGTATTTATGACCACCAAACTTACCGGGGCAAGTACTTTTTTCCTTCCGTTTAATAAAGGTAACAATAGCGGTAAAGGGAATCCCGTGAATCCGTTTGGGCATAAAACCGCTTATTTGTGGGAAGAAGTTTTTCAGCCTAAAAGTCTGGTCAATATCATTCAGCATTTTGTGCGTTTTGATGGTAAATCTACAGACAAGCTGGCAACACGTACTTTATTTTTCCCGAGGTATCATCAGTTGGATGTCGTGCGTAAATTAATTGATGACGTATCTCATAAAGGAGTTGGTCAGACCTATTTAATACAACACTCGGCAGGTTCCGGTAAATCCAATTCGATTACCTGGGCTGCCTATCAGCTTATAGAAACCTATCCTGCAACAGCAGCAGTACCCGGAGCAAAAAGTCTGGAGCATCCGCTCTTTGATTCGGTAATTGTGGTCACAGACCGCCGTATTCTCGATAAGCAGTTACGCGATAACATCCGCGAGTTTTCCGAAGTAAAGAATATTCTGGCTCCTGCGCGTTCTTCGCAGGAATTAAAAGACAGTCTAGAGCAGGGTAAAAAGATTATAATTACCACGATTCAGAAATTTCCGTTTATTATAGATGGGATTTCAGATCTTAGTGACCGCAGGTTTGCAGTGATTATTGATGAAGCACACAGTTCGCAGGGAGGTACTACCGCCGGTAAGATGAATCAGGCGATGGGAATGGCAGAAACTGACGAGGATGAAGAAGACGGGCAGGACAAAATCTTAAAAGCGATGAAAGCACGTAAGATGAAAGGCAACGCCTCATATTTTGCTTTTACCGCAACTCCTAAAAATGCAACTTTAGAACGTTTTGGCACTAAACAGGAAGACGGTAGGTTTAAACCGTTTCACCTGTACTCGATGAAGCAGGCCATTGAAGAAGGTTTTATTCTTGATGTACTGGCTAATTACACCACCTATAAGAGTTATTACGAGATTGAAAAATCTATTGAAGACAATCCGTTGTTTGATACGGCAAAAGCGCAGAAGAAGCTTAGAGCCTTTGTAGAAAAGGATAAGCGTACCATAGCGACTAAAGCAGAACTGATGATGGAGCACTTTATAACAAAAGTGGTCAATACAAAGAAGCTGAAGGGGAAGGCAAAATCAATAGTCGTTACTCAAAGTATAGAATCGGCTATACGGTATTATCAGGCGATTAACACCTATCTGGAAAGTAAAGGAAATCCTTTTCAAATTATCGTGGCATTTTCTGGTAAAAAGAAAGTAGATGGCATTGAATATACAGAAGCTGATCTCAACGGTTTTGCAGATTCTGAAACCAAAGATCAATTTGATACCGATGCCTATAGAATGCTGGTTGTAGCCAATAAATACCTTACCGGTTTTGATCAACCTAAACTGGCTACGATGTATGTAGATAAAAAACTACAAGGCGTACTTGCGGTACAGGCACTAAGTCGTCTTAATCGTTCGGCATTTAAATACGGTAAAAAAACAGAAGACTTGTTTGTACTCGATTTTTTCAATAAGGTTGATGATATACAGGAATCTTTTGAGCCTTTCTACACATCTACAACATTAAGCAAAGCTACAGATGTGAATGTACTCCATGAGTTGAAAGATGCATTGGATGAAGTGGGCGTTTATGAATGGGCTGAGGTAGAAGATTTTGTTGAAAAGTATTTTGATAAGGTAGACGCTCAACAACTGAGTCCCATAATAGATACTGCTGCAAACCGCTTCAATGTAGAACTTGACCTTGAAGATGGAGCCAAAGCCGATTTTAAAATTAAAGCGAAACAATTCGTAAAAATTTACGGTCAGATGGCAGCTATAATGCCATACGAAATGCTAGTCTGGGAAAAATTGTTTTGGTTTCTTAAGTTTTTAATACCAAAACTAATCGTAAAAGATCCAGATGGCGAGGCAATAGATGAGTTGCTAGAATCTGTTGATCTTTCTACCTACGGTCTGGAGCGCACAAAAGTGAATGAGGCTATTGTTTTAGATGACGGGGAATCTGAGTTAGATCCTCAAAAAGCAACTCCAAGGGGAGCTCACGGCAGTACCGAAGAGACAGACGAGTTGAATGAGATTATTAAATCATTTAATGAACGCTGGTTTCAAGGGTGGGATAGTACTCCAGATGAACAAAGAATCAAACTTTTAACGCTATCCAAAAGTATAGAAGCTCATCCTGATTATGAATTAAAATATCTAAATAACCCAGATACCCAAAACAAGGAACTTGCACTTCATAGAATGTTTAAGGATGTTTTAAATAAACAGCGCAAACAGGATATGGAATTGTATCGTTTAACGGCTAAAGATGAATCTTTTTATCAAGGAATATTTGATACGATGAAGCGAATTATAGATCACAGTCAACCTAATCTTTAAATGCTAATGAAGCCTGATAATCATATTTTTGCGATAGAAGGAGAGTGGGAAACTAAACTCAATAAGGAATTAACTATTAAGTCTACATTGACCTTATTAAAAGAGGTTTGTAATGTGGAGTCAATTTTCAGAAAAACAAATACTGTAGAGTCGTTAATCCAATATTTGGAAGTGTCTAGTACTGCGAGTTATAAAAAGTACGGTACAATTGTAATAGGTACACACGGTGATAAAGGTGAAATTCTTTTGTCTGATTCAGAAAGCATTTCAATAAGAGATCTTGCAGGACAATGTGAAAATTTATTTACAGACAAGATTGTTCACTTCAGCAGTTGCGGCATTTTAAAGAGGATGACAGATATTGAGTACTTTAAAAAATTAACAAATGCTAAGGGAGTCTGTGGCTACAGCAAAAAAGTTCTGTTTTTAGAAAGTTCAATTTTTGATATTTTACTATTTAATAGACTTTACAGAAATAATAGTCTAACAAAGACTCAAGAATTTTTAATGAATAATTATCCTGATCTAGTTAAGAAACTAGGCTTTAAAGTTCTTTAATAATTATACAAAAAAAACATCCCCACTTCCTCTTTAAACACATCCAGCGGGGTACGATGACTCATTTCGGCCCGCAGATGTATATGGTAATCAAAACCGCGTTTAAGTTGGTTTCCTAAAAAAATTAGCGTATCACTTGGGTCCACAACAGTATCTTTACCACCTAAAACCACTTGGCCAAATCCAGAACTTGCAGCTTCAAATTTTGGGATATTATGAGAAACCGAACGTTTTACTAAAACCGGATTAAACAGTAATACCGGCTTATTAAATGCGAGCCCCAAATGATATGCTGCAAAACCGCCCATACTACTTCCCATAATATAATCTATAGTCTCAGATTTATAATTTAGGTAGATCTGTTGTACCGCATCAGGATTGTTTTTATAGTCTAAATCTGGCGCTATAACAGTTGCGTACTGTTCAAGAATCGCTTTTTTAGCAGCACTGAGTTTGCTTTCGAGTCCGTGGAGGTAGAGTATGGTCATAATGTGGATTAATTAATTTTAAAGGTGATTAGAAGGTATGGTGAATAAAGCAACGTACTAAGGCAAACAGTTACTCTGAATGCTTTTTTATATGAATTAAATGAACTTGCTATTTCCATTTTTTCTGGTATTAGATTTATAGATTCTTGGTGTTCATATACCTTTTAGAAAATAAACGGTGCATCGAATTAGACGAATATTATAAAATCAAAGTTAAACGGAAATACCGCCAATCGGTGTCGTAGTAATAGTTAAATACTATTTAGTTAAAACGATAGTTGGTCTTTAATTTCGAAAAGATAAACCGGATCTTATATACGGAAGAATGGGTTATACTTTGATGTGGGCTTATTTGAAGTACGGCAGGATTACCGTATGCTTTAATTCTGAAGGTTATTAAAATAAAGATAATAATCTCCTAGGGCTTCTTTTAATTGGTTTTACAGAATTTCTATAGCAAACAAGTCAAACACTTATTGAGAAATTTTTGTAATCTCAAATAACTAAAACTAATTCGAGATTATCAGTTTTATGGTTTGTTGCTAATGCTTGTTAATATCTTACCGAATTAACGCAACTCCATATTTTGAACTAATTTGTATACACAGTTTAGAGTTTTATTATTGGAATTGTGATTTATTAATTTATTCTGAATTTAAGTCTAAAAGCACTCTAAACAAAATCAAAAGGCTATATTTATTAATATCTCATAGAATGAATATATGTTTTTAAGGTTTTCTTTTCTTGTAGTTTTATGTCTTTTTTTTTCTTGTAATTCTGAAGATACTGATAAAATAAATATAGGTTTCTCACAATGCATTTCAGACGATATCTGGCGCGAAGAAATGAATCATTCTATGCAGGTTGAAGCAGATTTACATCCTGAAGTAGATTTAGAGATCGTAATATCAAACCGTAATGTCAAAAAACAAATTGCTCAAATAAATAAGTTTGTTTATGATAAGGTAGATATTATTATTATTTCTCCATTAGAATCTATTGAGATTGTACCTGCAATAGAAAATGCTTACGATTCTGGTATTCCCGTAATTTTAATTGACCGAAAAATTAATTCTGATAAATACACTGCATTTTTAGGAGCAGATAATCTAAGTATCGGAAGACTCACTGCAAATTATATTGCTTCAAAGACTGTAAAGCCTATTAGAGTTATAGAGTTAATGCCCGATGATTTTAGTTCCCCTACATTAGATAGAAGTTTGGGTTTTAATCAAGTTGCTGAACGTTCTAAAAATATTAAAGAGGTTATCACACTTAAGCCTTATACAGATGGTGCGTATGCTCAGCTTCTAGATTCTGTATCTTTTGAAGAAGTTAATTCTGTATTTGCATTTAATGATCTCATAGCCAAATGGGCATGGAGTGTAGCAGACCGCAAAGGCATTGCAAATAATTTAAAAATCGTGGGTGTAGATGGATTACTGGGTCCAGACCAAGGAATCGAGATGGTTCTTGAAAACAAATTAAAAGCCACTATACTTTACCCTACTGGTGGCGCAGAAGCTATAAAGCTCGCTTTACGAATCGCAAATGGTGAACAAGTTCCCAAAAATAATGAACTTGATATTGTACTTATAGATCAGCTTAATGCTGATATTATGAAACATCAATTGCTGAAAATTAAAAATCAACAAGCTGATATTGAAAACCAAATAGATGCTATTGAGGAACAAGAACGACTATATTCAAATCAAAATAATCTACTCAAAATAACATTTTGCTTTCTCCTATTGATACTGGGATTAGCAGTATATAGTATTCGATCTATTTTTATAATTAGAAAGAAAAACAGACAGCTGCTTATTAACAATGATAAAATAACCATACAGCGCAATCAAATAGAAAAAATAGCTAAAGAAGTTAAAGAGAGTAATGATGCAAAAGTCAACTTTTTTACAGGATTATCTCACGAGTTTAAAACTCCCATTACTCTTATCACAACATCATTAGAGTCATTAAGAGAGATGTTTGGTACAAAAAACTCCCCTATTCCATTTGAGATTTCTCTTATAGAAAATAATAGCCGCAGACTACTTAGACTTGTAAATAATCTATTAGATTTTAGAAAAGTAGAAGATCAAAAATTTAATCTTCGGGTCTCAAAAACAAATATTTATACTTTTTCAAATAATATTTTTAAAGAATTTGAACGGGAAGCCATACGGCGAAATATTGAATTCAAATTAATTGCTATTGCTACAGATCTCGAGATCTATTTTGACCGAAGCCTTATGGATAAGGTTTATTTTAATCTATTATCAAACGCTTTTAAATTCACACCAGATAATGGAAAAATAACAATTGAGTTAAAAGAACTTCAAAATAGTATACAAATAAAATTTTCAGATAGCGGTATTGGTATTCCAGATAAAGAACTCGATAGTGTGTTTAAACCCTTTTTTAAAGGATCTAATAACCGTAAAAACAGTTCGGGAATAGGACTTTTTCTTAGTAAGCAGTTTGTTGATTTACACTTAGGAGAAATAGAAGTGCAATCTGTACACGGTTCTACCTTTATAATTACACTATTTAAAGGAAATAAACATTTTAATGAAGATCAGATTACAGTAGAGCAAGATATAAGTGATTTTACAGAAACAACCTCGTCATTATCCTTTGATTTATTTGAACAAGATTTAGAACTTACAAATTCTGCCAATAGTGATAAAGAGCGGTATCAAATACTTGTCATTGAGGACAACAAAGATTTGTTACAATTTTTAGCTAAGAAACTAGCTCAACAATTTGAGATATATACTTCTGATGGGACAAATGCAATCGAGAAAGCTACCGAAGAAATACCAGATATAATTATTTGCGATATAAATTTACCCGATAAAAATGGTTTTGAAATTTGCGCTACGTTAAAAGATAATCTTACAACATCCCATATCCCTATCATATTACTTACCGCAAATAGTGATAAAGAATCTTACTTAAAAGGTTTGGATGCTAAAGCAGACTTATACATTACAAAACCCTTTAGCTACGATGTTTTAATGCAGTCTATAAAGTCAATGCTCTATAACCGTGAGAAATTGCGATATTATTTTACAAATAATCTTTTTAGAGAAAATCCAACACTACAGATAAAAAGTCCGGAGCAAAAATTCTTAATTGATATAAACGATATTGTAAAAAATTCTTTTGAAAACGCAGACTTCTCAGTAGAAAATCTAGCAGAGTCTATGGGTATTTCTCGAGTACAACTATACCGTAAGACTAAAGCAATATTGGGATATGGAGTAAATGATTTTATCAATAATTTTAGATTGGCAAAAGCTCAAGAATTATTAGAAAAATCAAATAATAATATCTCTGAAATTGCTTATCAAAGCGGATTTTCTACACCAAGCTACTTTTCAACAGCCTTTAAAGCAAAATATGGAGAAAGTCCAGCTGCATATCGCAAAAACTTCAAAAATCAATAAACTACATTTTTGGGTTAAGTTTAAACTAACTTCATTTTTTTAAGAAAACGATATATTAAAAGAAGTTAACTTCTAAATATCTGATCTCAAAAATAAGTTCCAACACTCATCAATCGTAACAAATTTTAAAATAAGCGTATCATAATTAAATAAATATCACGCTAGTTAAACGATTAAATAAGTTTAAATTACTGTCTTACTGATAGTTAGTATATTTTGTTAATTATTTTACAAAATCAAACACAATTGAAACTATAACGTAATAGTTGATTCGGCCTTCCTGCTAGTTTTATACCAAACGAAATTATTCAAAATGAACAAAATTTGGATTTGGTCTATTACCGCAGCGCTAGCAGGTTTTTTATTTGGCTTTGATACAGTAGTTATTTCTGGAGCAGACAAGAAGCTTCAATTACTTTGGGAAACAACAGATGTATTTCATGGCACTGTAGTTATGGGAATGGCCCTTTGGGGTACAGTAATAGGAGCTCTTTTTGGGAGCATACCCACAAATATATTAGGTCGTAAAAAAACCTTAGTATGGATAGGTATACTTTATACTTTATCTGCACTGGGTTCAGCTCTTGCTACAGATCCTATAACGTTTGCAATTTTTAGATTTGTGGGCGGTCTAGGAGTAGGTGCTTCTACAATAGCTGCACCTGCTTACATATCAGAAATTGCTCCACCTAAAGACCGTGGTAAACTTGTAGGTTTATACCAATTTAATATAGTTCTTGGAATTTTAATAGCCTTTCTCTCTAACTACCTGTTGAGCAATACTGGAGAAAATGACTGGCGTTATATGATGGGCGTAGAGGCTATACCCGCAATTATATATACCTTATTTACCCTTACCGTACCTAAAAGTCCGCGTTGGTTAATTACCAAATTTAGAGGAGAAGAAGCTAAAAAAGTTTTAAAAATCATTAACCCAGAAAGGGATATAGAATCTCTAATGACCGAACTAAAAACGGCTAATGGTAATGAGGAAATTGGTGAAAATATATTTCTTAAAAAATATCGTTTTCCGTTAATATTGGCCTTTTTAATTGCTTTTTTTAACCAGGCTTCAGGCATAAATGCCTTTTTATATTACGCCCCACGTATTTTTGAAGAAGCAGGATTAGGTGAAAGCACTGCTCTACTAAGCAGTATAGGAATTGGTATAATCAACTTACTTTTTACTCTATTAGGTATTTTTCTGGTAGATCGTCTAGGCAGAAAACAGCTCATGTATATAGGCTCAATAGGGTATATTGTGTCATTAACTCTGGTGTCTTGTGCATTCTTTCTAAACTGGGGAGGTTTATATGTGCCTATTTTCTTATTCATATTTATCGCAGCACACGCAATAGGTCAGGGCACCGTTATTTGGGTTTTTATTACAGAACTTTTTCCCAATCATCTGCGTGGCTCAGGACAATCATTTGCTAGTTCTGTACATTGGATTTTGGCTGCAATTATTCCTTCTCTTATTCCTTTCTTATTTGCATCAATAGGTGCAGGTACTGTATTTGCAATTTTTGCGGGTATGATGGTGCTTCAGCTAGTATTTGTTGCATTCTTAATGCCCGAAACCAAAGGGAAATCGTTAGAAGATCTTAGCAAAGAATTTTCCTCCTCTAAACTTTTTAAAAAAACAGCTTAATCATAACAAATATGAACTATTCTACTACTCTAAAAATTCTTCCTGTATTGGGTTTATTGCTTTTTTCTTGCCAGAATAAAGTGAAAAAAGATGATAATCAAGATGCTGTCAAAACTGTTCTAAATGAAGAAGAACTTTACAGACCTAACTATCATTTTACTCCAGAAAATAACTGGATGAATGATCCTAACGGTATGTTTTACCTCAACGGCTATTACCACCTATATTTTCAGCATTATCCAGATGGCAATACCTGGGGTCCTATGCATTGGGGTCACGCCACCAGTTTAGATCTAGTAAATTGGAAAGAACAGCCTATTGCACTATATCCAGATTCATTAGGTTATATATTTTCTGGAAGTGCTGTTGTTGATTACAATAACGACTCTGGTTTTGCCAAAGAGGGTAAACCTGTAGTAGTTGCTATGTATACCTATCACGACCCTGTAGGTGAAAAAGAAAATACGAATACATACCAAACTCAAGGTATTGCTTATTCTCAAGATGAAGGGCTTACGTGGACCAAGTATGAAGGTAATCCTGTTATAAAAAATACCGGAATTAAAGACTTCAGAGATCCTAAAATAACTTGGGATTCATTTCGTGATAAATGGGTGATGGTTTTAGCTGCTGGTCAGGAAACCCAATTTTTTGAATCTTCTAATTTAAAAGAATGGACCTTTTTAAGTTCTTTTGGGGAAGGTATAGGTAATCATAACGGAGTATGGGAATGTCCAGAACTTATACCGTTTCAGGTTGAAGATAGTGAGGAAGTTAAGTGGGTCTTACTTGTAAGTATAAACCCCGGAGGTCCTAATGGTGGTAGTGCAACACAATATTTTGTAGGTGATTTTGATGGTAAAAAATTTAGTGTTGACCCTGCTTTTAAACTTGCAATGCAAGAAGATCACAACTTCTGGGTAGATCTGGGCAAAGATAATTATGCAGGTGTGACATTTTCAAACACTCCAGCTTCTGACGGTAGAAAGATTTTTATGGGCTGGATGTCTAACTGGCAATATGCAAATAAAGTCCCTACCGAAAAATGGCGCAGTACTATGACAATTCCCAGAGAATTAACCTTAGAAAAGGTAGCTAATACATATCGTTTGTATTCAAATCCTGTAAAGGAATTTGAAGCGCATTATGGTGAGACAGATTTATCCTGGGAAAAAAGAACGTTCAAAAATGGCGAATCTCTTTTAGATGAAAATAAGATTGATTTATCAAAAGCACGCATAAGTTTTAACCTTCCTGATGCAAATAAGAATTTCACATTTGTATTAAAAAATAAGGTCGGGGATTCTCTGAAATTTGGATATGAAGCCGCTAAAAGATCTTTTTTTATAGATCGAAAAAAATCGGGGATTGTTGACTTTAATAAAAGTTTTGCCGATATAAAAAGTGTAGCTCCAAGAATATCAACTTCTGGAGAAATCCAAGTAGAACTATTGCTAGATAAAACATCCATTGAACTATTTTATGACAAAGGTGAGACGGTAATGACAGAGATATTTTTTCCAAAGGAACCTTATAAAGACTTAATTATTACAGGTCTGGATGAAGGGCTTTTGATTGAAAATTTGACTATAGACCAACTAGAATTTAAACAGTAATCAAGATGAGATTTAGACTTTTACTTTTATTATTTTTTCCCGTTACATTATTTGCGCAGCAGACCATTACGGGAACAATTACAGATGCAGAAACTAACACTCCGATACCAGGTGTAAACGTGCTAGTGAAAAACACCAACAGAGGCGCTGTTAGTGATTTTGACGGAATCTTCACTATAACTGCTACTTCAACAGATACACTCGTATTCTCTTTCTTAGGATACAAAACAGTTAGTGAAGTTGTAGGTACAAGAAGTAGTATTAATATCTCTCTAGCTAATGATGCACAAGCATTAGAGAGTGTTATTGTTACCGGCTATCAAACACAACGCAAACGTGATATTACCGGAGCAGTTTCAGTTGCCGATGTCGAAGAAATGAATAAGCAATCTGCAGCAAGCCCTATTGCCGGTCTTAAAGGGCGTATTGCAGGGATGGATATAGCCAGTAATGGATCACCCAGTTCGCCTACTACGATTAGAATTAGAGGAGTGGGAACACTTAATAATAATGATCCCCTATACATAATAGATGGTGTGCCCACAAAAGCTGGTCTACACGAACTTAACCCTAATGATATAGCATCATTACAGGTTTTAAAAGACGCTTCAGCAGCGAGTATTTACGGTTCAAGAGCAGCGAACGGAGTTATCATCATTACAACAAAAGAAGGGAAATTAGGAGAGGTTGTGCTTAGTGTAAATGCACAAACTTCAATTTCAAGTTATACCAGTATCACAGAAATGATGGATACTCAAGAATACGGAAGAGCATTGTGGCAGGCTAATGTAAATGCAGGAATAGATCCTAATACAAATAGTATAAAATACCGTTTTGACTGGGGAGTTAATCAAGAAACAGGAGCTCCTGAATTAAACAAAGTATTAATTCCTGAATTTCTAGATCAACAACAAACATTGCGATCGTCGAATACTAATTGGTTTGAAGAAATTTCAAGGGTAGGTGTTATTCAGGATTACAATGTCTCTCTTTCTAACGGTACTGAAAAGGGTAATTACTATACCTCCTTTGGTTTTTTTAAAAATGAAGGCATAATAAAAACGTCAAAATTTGACCGGTTTTCACTTCGTCTTAATGCAGATTATAAACTGTTTAACGATAGAGTAGTTATTGGTGAGAATCTAAGCATTACAAAAACCAGTGAAGTGGAAGGTGCGCCTATAAATGCTGCTTTACAAGCACTTCCAATAATTCCTGTACGCACCTTTGACGGAACGGGTTGGGGTGGTCCTGTAGCTGGGATGAACGATCGTCAAAATCCAGTTAGATTACTAGAAGATAACAAGCAAAATGACTATGACTTCTTACGTTTATTCGGAAGCTTTTATGTAGAAGCTAATTTGACAAAAAGTTTAAAATTTAGAACAAATTTAGGGCTTGATTATGGTGACTTCACTGCGAGAAGACTTAGAAAAAGATATGAGTCAGGATATCTAAATAATCCAGTAAATAGGCTGGAGTCATCACAGACACATGACTTTAAGATGACCTGGTCTAACACTTTAAATTATAACAAGACCTTTAATGACGTTCACGAGCTAAGCGTATTGGTTGGTACTGAATATTTCTGGGCAAATACAAATTCATTTACGGCCTCAAGAGAAGACTTTGTAATAGAGGACGAGGATTACACCTATTTAGATGCCGGTACAGGAATTAAAAATAACAGCGGGTTTGGCGCTGAAAATATATTGATGTCCTATTTTGGTAAGGTTAACTATTCTTTGTTAGATCGCTATTTGGTTACGGGAACGTTGCGCTATGATGGATCTTCCCGTTTTGGAGAAAACAATCGTTTTGGAACCTTTCCTGCGTTCTCTTTAGGGTGGAGAATAAGTGAAGAAGAGTTTTTTAAAGACAATGTTTCGTTTATAAATGAACTTAAGTTTAGATATGGTTTTGGTATTACAGGAAATCAAGAGATTGATAATAATGCCATTTTTAATGTTTATGTCACTGACTATCCCACTACAGCCTATGATATAGACGGCAGTAAAACGGGTAACCTTCCTTCTGGCTATAAATTAATTCAAAATGCGAATCCCAATTTAAAATGGGAGGAAAGTATGATGAGTAATTTTGGTCTTGATTTTGAATTGTTTAATCAAAAAGTTTACGGAAGCGCTGAATACTATATTAAAGAAACCTCAGACATTTTGATTTTACCACCCTACATCGCAACATTAGGTGAAGGGGGAAATCAATTTATTAATGGAGCTTCAATGGAAAACAAAGGTTTTGAATTAAGCCTTGGTAAGCGTAGTAGTTTTTCAAATGAACTTCAGGTTGATTTAAATGCTAATATAAGTCTTTACAAAAATAAAATTACAAAGCTACCGAGTGAGGTTGTTAATGCTTATGGCGGTAATGGTGCAGACCAAAATATCCTAGGCCGTCCAGTAAATTCATTTTACGGTTATGTTGCCGATGGATTATTCCGTTCAGAAGAAGAAGTAGTACAACACGCCGATCAACCCGGAAAAGATATAGGAAGAATTCGTTATAGTGATCTTAATGGAGATGGCGTTGTTAATGCGGATGATCAAACTTGGATAGGAGCTCCTCACCCTGATTTCACATATGGTTTTAATGCTAATGTATCTTATAAGAACTTTGATTTATCCTTCCTATTGCAAGGTGTATCTGGTATCGATGTGATTAATGATTTTAAGTATTCTACAGATTTTTGGAGTGTTTCAGAAACAGGATCAAATAAAGCAACACGTTTATTAGATGCTTACTCACCGACTAATACAAATTCCTCAATTCCGGCAATATCACTTACCGACAGTAATTTCGAAAGTAGATTTTCTACCTATTTTGTTGAAAACGGTTCTTATCTAAAGGTTAGAAATGCGCAGTTAGGGTATTCTTTCGAAGAAGATTTGATCAAAAAATGGGGTATGAAATCTATGCGGATTTACATAGGTGGCGATAATCTGGGGATTTTATTAAAAAGTAAATCATTTACGGGCATAGATCCAGAAAATCCTGGGTTTGGATACCCTAACCCACTATTGGTAAAAACAGGTTTCAATCTAAAATTTTAATGTAAAAGATAAACTAATTATGAAGAAGATATTCATTTTTATCAGTTTCGGCTTTTTAATGTTCAGTTCTTGCAATGACGAATTGGATTTAGATCCTAAAGCGATCCTGAGCGAAGACCAGATAAGTACACCACAAGATGCCGAGCGTTTTGTTATTGCAGCATACTCAGAGTTGGGTAATGACGAGATAAATAGACCTTTTAGTCTCTGGCCTTACGGAAACGTGCGTTCAGATGATGCTTATAAAGGGGGGCGTGATCCGGGTGACGGCCAGCATTTTCATTTCACCGAAACCTTTACAAACCTTACTCCAAACATTAGTTTTTTTGATGAGCTCTGGTTTCACCTATATGTAGGTGTGCGTCGGGCAAATGAAGGTCTGCGTATAATGGAAAACTTTACAGATGACGATTATCCTGCGAAGCAGACCAGAATAGGAGAACTACGTTTCATTCGCGGCCACTTTTATTTTGAGCTTAAAAAGCTATTCAATAGAATTCCATATTTAGATGAAAACACAGATCCTGCTACTTATAAAGACGTTACAAATGTAGAGTTTACAAGTGATGAATTGTGGGAGAAAATCGCAAGCGACTTTGAGTTTGCTTCAGAAGTATTGCCCCAGGTGCAGTCACAAGTAGGGAGGGCAGATCAGATTGCAGCTTTTGCTTATCTCGCCAAAACAAGATTATATCAAGCGTATGAAAAAGGAGAAACACACCAGGTTACTGGTATAAATACAGCACATTTACAGGAGGTGATTGCTGCTGCAGACAAAGTTTTAGCATCAGATCACGCTTTACAAAGTGATTATGCAAACAATTTTTTACCTGGCCCATTTGAGAATGGTGTTGAATCTGTTTTTGCGGTTCAATTCTCTAAAGATGACGGTACCACAAACGGCAGACTCAATTTTGGAGATATGCTTACTGTACCGCAAGGCATAGGATGCTGTGATTTTCAAAAACCATCGCAGAATTTGGTCAATGCATTTAGAACCGATGAAAATGGATTACCATTATTTGATACTTTCAACCAAAATAATGTAGATTTTGCTAATAATACAGTAGATCCGAGATTAGACCACACCGTATCAAGACCAGGAAATCCCTGGAAATATCAAACTGATCTTATTGTTGAAGAGAATTGGAGCAGAGCCCCTCAAATTTATGGGACTTTCAATTCACTAAAGGAAAATGTTTCACCAGATGATCCTGGATTTACTAACGTTGATCCTTTTTATGGGAATACAAAAACACGTGTGATATTACGATATGCAGATGTAATGCTCTTTAAAGCAGAAGCACTGATCGAATTAGGTCAACAAGATCAGGCATTGTCATTAATAAATGCTCTAAGAGAACGAGCGGCATCAAGTACCACGAGACTGGTTAATGCAGATGGTATAGCCTTGGCAAATTATGAGTTAGAACCTTACCAACCTGGAGTTAATATAGAATGGACGCAAGCAAATGCTAGGAAGGCCTTGCGCTTTGAACGTCGTATGGAATTATCTCTAGAAGGTCATCGTTTTTTTGATCTTGTACGTTGGGGAGTCGCTGGGCCTGTATTAAACCAATATTTTTCTATAGAGCAAACCCGTAGGGCCCACTTACAAAGTGCAAGTTTCGCTATTGGCACCCACGAATATTTACCTATCCCCCAAAACCAGATTTTTTTCAGTGAAAACAAATATGTTCAAAATCCTGGATATTAATTAAACGGTCAAAAAACGAAATGAATTTTTTCAACTACATATATTGTTTTTGCTTCGGTTTGCTTTTAATAGCCGGTAAGGGGTATGGACAATATAATGAGGAATACAGACCTCAATTCCATTTCAGTCCTAAAGAAGGATGGATTGGAGATCCAGACGGGCTTGTACATTACAAAGATACTTATCATTTGTTTTGGTGGGGACACGCCACATCTAAAGACCTGGTTTACTGGGAAGAACAACCAAGACCTATGCGGGGTGGCAATGGCGATTTCACTTATTTTTCAGGTTCTGTTGCGATTGATAAAGACAATACGGCCGGTTTTGGAAAAGAACGAATGGTTGCTTTTTATACTAAACATTTTCCTGGTGATAGCTTGCCTGAAACACAGGCTATTTCAATAAGCAAGGATGGCCAATTCTTTGATTATTATGAACAAAATCCGGTGCTTGATATTGGCAAAGTATTTTTTAGAGATCCGCAGGTGTTTTGGTACGCAGAGAAAAATAAGTGGATAATGGTGGTGTCCTTACCCGATGTTCAAAAAATAAATATATATGAGTCTGATAATCTAAAAGACTGGGAGTTTCTTAGTGAGTTTTCAGGCTTTGGAGCGCAAAATTCTTTCTGGGAATGTCCAGATCTCATTAAGCTAAAAGATGAAAATGATAGAGATCAATGGGTAATGTTTATTGGTAGAGGTCCTAACAGGGTTCAGTATTTTCTTGGTGATTTTGATGGGACAACCTTCACCCCTTCATCAGAAACCAGCCATTATTTAAAACAAGGTATTGGTCTTAAAGGAACTGTTTTTGAAGATTTTGAAACTAAAAACCTTGAAAATTGGGATGTTAAAAACAATTCATTCTCTTTAAAAGAGAATGAAAATAAAGGCAGTCTAGGGGATATGTTTCTTTCTTCTGAAAACTTAAATGAAATTAAGCAAGCGCAAAAAATACGTTCAGCAGATTTTAAAATTACAGAACCCGCGATAAATTTTTTGATTGCAGGGGTTGATAGCCTTGCTGTTGCAAACTTTCAGTTGATTATCGATGGTAATGTAGTTAAGGAAACTTCAGGTACAGGCAGCAAGGTTTTTAAATGGAAAGGCTGGGATGTGAGTACGTATATAGGTAAAACGGCCCAATTACAATTGGCAGTAAAACCCGCCCTTGAAGACTCGCTCTATATTGCAGTTGATCATATTATGTTTTCTGATGGCTTGCGGAATACAGCCTTAGAACATGCGCTGTGGTTGGACTATGGGACAGATTTTTATGCTGCTAGAACTTGGAGGGACTATGATGATAAATTAGATCGTACCCTTATGCTCGGGTGGTTGGGCAATTGGGATTATACCGGCAAAGTGCCTACATCTTGGGGTAAAGGTTTTGAATCGATACCGAGAGAATTATATATCAAAAACAACCGTATTTATCAAAAACCCATTCCTGCTTTACAAAAATTACGAACAACAGAGTTTTCTTCAATCGAAGCATTTAAACCAGATAAAAATATATACGAGTTTGAAGCTGTTTTTGACACAAAACAAGAAGGAAAATTTGGAATTAACTTATTTGAATCAACCTCTAAAAAGTTAGTGCTTTCCTATAATCCTACAACACATTCCTTTAGTGTTGACCGTACAAATAGTACACATTACGTCGATGGTAAACCCTTTAGTGAAAAGTTTGAGTCTATTATGAATACAGTCATTTTTCCTGATCATAATGAGTTAAGACTTCATGTCTATGTAGATCAATCATCTGTAGAAATTTTTATAAATGACGGAGAGCAGGTGCTGAGCGCGCTTGTTTTTCCTGAAAGTAATCAAACGGGAATAAGTTTTTTTTCAGAAGAAGATAAAATTGCTTTGAAAAATTTTAAGGCCTGGACACTTTCTTCGATATGGAAGAAATAAAAATCAATAAATCCTATTTAGAATAATTAATAAAACCATTATAGTCATGAAATTTAAAAAAAATATTACGGCAAAATTCCTCAGCGGAGTTCTGGGGCTTTTCATAGCAGTTTCTGTTATGCTATCCTGCGAAAGCAATGATGATTCATCAGCCTTTGAAATTGATAAATCGGTTAGTCTATCTACTTTCAGTATAAATGGTGTTGCCGCGACGATAAATGAGGGCACTGGCGCTGTGCGAGTAGCTTTACCTTACAATACAGAGATCACTGCGCTTACCCCGGAAGTAGGTATCCCAGAAGGCGCAACAATAGTTCCAGATCCTAATACGCCTACAGATTTTACAAATGAAGTTGAATACTTGTTGAATAATGGCAATTTGTACAAAAGCTATAAAGTAAATGTTACTGTTAATAAACCCATTTTAAAGTTTAGCATTAATGGAATTTCGGCTACTATAAATGACAATAATCAAACGGTAAAACTTACGGTTGAACCGGAAGCAGACATTACTAACTTAATTCCTCAAATTGAAGTATCAGAAGGGGTTTCCATTTCACCTGTTTCAGAAGTGGCACAAGATTTTTCAGAACCTGTAGTTTATACAGTAAGTATTGGTGGTTTTAGTACCGAGTATACCGTAAATGTTAGTCAGCAAAGTACAGGGACAAAAATAGGCTTTATAGGTACAGCTGCAACTCGTGAAGCTATAGTAGATCTTGATGAGGTTGCTGCTTCAGATTGGCTGTTTAGTACATATTCTCAAGTAGAATATATTTCTCTTCAAAATATTGCAAATAAAGATCTTGCAGAATTTGATGTTTTATGGTGGCATTATGACGCTGCAATTGAACTACCTCAAATTGCTTTTAACAACGGAGTCATCAATGCGTTTAAAGACTTCCGTAATAACGGAGGAAAATTATTGCTCACCACATTTGCTACTCAATATGTAGAAGCTCTAGGTATTGTTCCTGGTGGAGAAGGACCAAATAACGTTTTTGGAGATTTTGGAACAAATGGATTTATAGCAGATAACAACTGGGGAATTTCTTATGTAGGTAAGGAAGACCATCCCATTTTTCAAGGCTTAGAGACCTTTACACAAGGAAAATCTTATTTATTAGAAAGTGGCACTTTTAGACAAAATCACGTTTCCTGGTGGTTTTTACCAGATTTTGGTGGCTACGATAACTCAGAAAACTGGAGAAATGCAACAGGAGGTATCAATCTAGCCAGCGAAGATTTTGATGACTCTCTCGACTTTCGTGTGGCTATTGCAGAATTCCCAGGTAGTGATAGCCAAGGAAATGTTGTAGTTATTTCTTTAGGAGCATATGACTGGTACAATGAGAATAATGCAAATGGCGACCCTAGTGAATCTAATGGGTTCATTGGAAACATTCAGCTACTCACCAAAAATAGTTTAGACTATCTAACACAATAAGTATGAAAACTTTTAAATATTGTATCAAATGCTTCCTTATTATATTTCTCGTCGCTTGTAGTAGCGAAGATGATATAGAAATTAGTAACGATCAAAAGCTTTTAGATGAGAAAAATCTTAATGTTTATCCTGCCCCAACCAGTGGTTGGGGAGGTGAAACTGATCCTTATCTTACTACAGGTTTTACTGCAGATGTAATGCCTTTTTATGATAATGGTTTGTTTCACTCCTTCTTTTTACATGATGCAGCCTTTAAACCTGAAGGAAAGGGTTTTCACCCTATCCACAAATTTGTAAGTGAAAATGTAAGTGCATTTTCATATGAAGGTGAGCAAATACCTTATGGGAAAGCTACTGAGCCCGATTTTGCGATAGGTACAGGTTCTACTATAAAAGTGGGAGACACGTACTACTTCTATTACACTGGTTTTAATGATAAATCATCCTTTCTTCAAAGTAACCCTCGAGAGAGTATCTTATTAGCAAAAAGCAGCGATCTTGAGAATTGGGAAAAAGATGAAGAATTTAGAATTACTGCCTCAGAAAATTATTACGACTTTGAATTTCGTGATCCGGAAGTATTTTTTAATGAAGATACTAATGAATACTGGATGCTGGTATGCACACAATTTAATGATTCTAGAAAGGCTGTTATATTAGTATATACGTCAAACAATCCTGAAAATAACGACTGGAAACTTCAGAACAATCCATTATATATTACTTCTAATGAAGAAAATTATTTAATGATGGAATGTCCCGATATGTTCAAAATGAATGGTACATGGTATTTGATTTTTTCAGAAAACTGGAAAGATAAAGCTACCCATTACCGAATGGCCTCCAGCCCTTATGGCCCCTGGGAGACACCTGATAATGATCTCTTAGATGGGAGATATTATTATGCTGCTAAAACAGAAACAGATGGAAATAACAGATATATTTTTGGTTGGACCGCCCGTAAATTTCCTGAAAATGATAATGGAAATAAAGAGTTTGGAGGAAATATGGTTGTTCACGAGATTACGCAAAATAGTGATCGAACCTTAAATTATAGTTTGCCGGGTACCACAGAAAATTTATTTCTAGAGCGTGCTGCTTTAGAACTAGATTCGACGATTGGAAGCACTTCAGTAATTGAAAATAGTTATACGCTTAATGCTTCGGGTGATACGTCAACTTATCTTTTTAAAGCAGACTACGGAACAAAAATGTTAAGAACTAGTTTAAAGATGGATAGTAATTCTGGAAGGGCTGGTTTCATATTTCAAAATAAAGGGAGTAATACCAATTCATATCAAATTTTATTGGAGCCAGCATCTAATCGTATTGTATCGTATTATGAACAGGGTGGAAATTTAGAGGAAATAAACAGTATATCTTTTAATCTGGAAACTGGTAAAGAGTATTCGATAAAAATGGTCATGGATGAAACGATTTGTGTGCTTTATATTGATGGGAAAAAGGCATTCAGCAATCGCATCTATGAGATGCCAGGAAATACATTTGGATTTGTTTCATATGATATGACAACAATGTTTAACAATACGTTGATGTTAAAACCTTAATCGACTTTTTTAATAAAACTTGAATTTAAAGAAAATTTATATGTTGAACGTAGTCAGTTTTGGTGAAGTATTATTTGATGTGTTTCCTACGCATTTAAAAATCGGCGGAGCCCCTCTTAATGTAGCATTAAGGTTACAGTCATTAGGAGCCCAGATAAGTATGGTAAGTAGTATTGGTACAGATAATAAAGGTATTCGTATTAAAGATTACCTCAACCATGTAGGATTAGATACCAGTACCATACAAACACACCCTACCTTACCTACTAGTGAAGTTTTAGTTAAACTAGATGACAAAGGCGCAGCCACCTACACTATAGTTGCTCCAGTTGCCTGGGATGAGATAGAACTAACCGATTTAAATATTCAAAAAGTTTCAGAATCAGATTTATTTCTATTTGGAAGTTTAGCTTGTAGAAATAATGCATCCGAAAAAACGCTTAAAAGTCTTATTAAACACGCAAAATACAATGTATTTGATGTCAATTTAAGAGCTCCACATTATACTAAAAGTTTATTGCTTGAACTCATAGATAAAGCAAATTTTGTAAAATTTAATGACGACGAATTGTTTGAAATAGCCACTTTTATGGACTGTAAATTTAACGGTATGGAGCAAACCATAAAATTTATCGCAAACAAAGCAAATTTAGATACCATTTGTGTAACCAAAGGTGCTTTTGGGGCAGTTCTTTATCATCAAGGTTTATTTTATTACAATAGTGGTTATCGGGTTAAAGTTTCGGATACCGTAGGATCTGGAGATTCTTTTTTAGCAAGTTTACTCTATAAATTGTTTACAGGAAGTAATTCTCAAGAGGCAGTAGATTATGCTTGTGCTGTAGGTGCACTCGTTGCAGGGTGTGAAGGGGCTAACCCTAATATCTCTATAGAAGCTATAAATCATTTTATGAATCCAATCTAATTATAGAGATTATATCTTAAAGAAAATCAATTTTAATTAATCTATATTTATTTCAGACGTATTTATAAAACCTGAAGTCTTAATGATTTCGGATTTCTTGATTATAATATTTTTAGAAGTTTCATTTTAAAATTCATCAATTTTATTAAACTCTTCCTGAATGAGGCTGAATTAATATCTAATTCGGCCTTATGTTTTTTTGTAAACCCTTAAAATAATTCTTCTTAAAAGGTAATTATAAATTATTTCAAACAACTTAGTCGAAGTTTCTTTTAAAATGCCGCACGTTACGTACGCATTAATTCTGAAGGTTATTAAAATAAAGATAATAATCTCCTAAGGGCTTCTTTTAATCGGTTTTACAGAATTTCTATAAACCATAAAGCCTTTCTTTTGAAGGGATTTTAGCAGTCTTAATGGGATTCGAACTAATCTGGAAGTGCAAGTGTTTTTAGGGCTTCAGAAATGTTTTTTTGGATGACTTATAGAATTTTAATCCTATTTTCAAACTTTGGAAATTTTTAATAGAAATCGAGTTTTCTAACTAATTAAGGTATCACTAATTTTTAAAAAAAAATTAATTTGAATCATTACTTTTTAAAAATTCGGAAGGACTCATTTTGAAATGCTTTTGAAAGTTGCGACCAAAACTCGTTTGAGAACGGTAACCCACTTCCTCTGAAATCTCGAAAATCTTTTTATTGGTTGCTTTTAAAAGAAATGCTGCTTTTTTCAGTCGGCTTATATTTATAAGTTCATTGGGACTTAATGCAGAAATTTCTTTAATTTTCCGGTATAGAGTCGATCTACTCATATTCATAAGTTGAGCTAGAGAAGCTACGTTGAGGTCAGGATCTTTCATGTTCTCTTCAATAATTTTATCTAATTTGGTAATAAAATCCTGATCAGATTGAGACAGTGAAAGGGATTTTAAATGAGCGAGAGGCGTATTGCTGTAATGCCCTAATATGGTTTTTCTATTCTCTAGTAAATTTGAAATTTGAACTAAAAGGTGATCCATTGAAAATGGTTTAGTAATATAGGCATCAGCACCAGATTCAAGCCCCTCAATTTTCGCATTTAAGGCACTTTTAGCGGTTAAGATTATTATTGGGATGTGATTGGTTTCAGAATCTTCTTTAAGGTTTTTACAAAATGATATACCGTCCATAACTGGCATCATAACATCGCTTATTACAAGTTGTATATCGGCCCTTGTAAACACCTGCAAAGCCTGTTCTCCATTTGAGGCGAGAATTACGTTGTAGGTTAGGGATAATTCAGAATACATAAAGTCAGCAAGTTCTAGGTT
The DNA here is from genome assembly GCF_004104375.1 of Leeuwenhoekiella aequorea. Taxonomy (GTDB): domain Bacteria; phylum Bacteroidota; class Bacteroidia; order Flavobacteriales; family Flavobacteriaceae; genus Leeuwenhoekiella; species Leeuwenhoekiella aequorea. The sequence goes on along the minus strand of NZ_QOVM01000004.1, from coordinate 11,669 downwards.
GTCTTCAACTACAAGGATAACAGGGGCATTTTTCTCAAATTTTTCAGTATACGATTCGGTTCGCTCTTTTTTAGTTGGGCTGGTTCTTATAATTGATTTTAATCCATCAGGCTGGTCAACAGGCATCTGTAGAATAAAAGTATTCATGCTGTTGGTGGTTTCAAAAAGCAATTTACCCTGATGTAGTTGGGTTAACGAATACGCCAGAGACAATCCAATCCCTGTACCCATATTCTTTGTCTCTCCTGGTACCCGGTAAAAGGGTTCAAAAATACGTTGTTGCAAATCAATGGGAATTAATGTGCCGTCGTTTTCGATGCGTATTTTAAAATAGGTTTCTTCAGCTGTCAAGCTTATCTTAACCTTCTTGTGTGAGTATTTAATTGCATTGCTAAAGAGATTGCTGAGAATTTTTTTAATGGCTTCTTCATCTACGTAAGCAATTACAGCTTCATTAGGTTGAATTAGATCAAATCCAATCTCTTTTTCCTGTATCATTTGACTGAAACGAATATAGGTTTCTTCAAGAAGCTCATTTATAGAAACCTCAACAAAGTTGAGTTTAACATGCTGCATTTCAGTCTTTCTGAAATCTAAAAGTTCATTTACAAGATTGAGCAAGCGTGAAGTATTTTTCTCCATAATCCCTAGGTTTCGAGGAATTTCTGGAGATTTATACGTGCTTTTCATAAGCTTTTCCAGCGGACTCTTAATGAGTGTAAGTGGTGTTCTAATCTCGTGTGCAATATTTGTAAAGAATTCAATTTTTGCTTGATAAATTTCCTTTTCTTTTGCGTTTTCTAATTGCTGTATGCGTTGATTATTTTTATCTCTATTAAAGATGTGATAATACCGAAGCAGAAGAAATAGTAAAAATACCAAACAGAGACTGTAAAAAGTATAAGCTATTTTACTTGCGAAAAAAGGAGGTAGTACGTTTATTTCTAAACCTGCATCATTAGTGCTCCATACACCATCGCCAGTGAGTGCTTTTATTTTAAATATATAGTTCCCAGCAGGCAATTCAGTAAAACTTACTTCATGATTTTTGCCTAGACTTATCCAATTATCGTTTAAGCCCTCTAGTTTATACCAGTACTTAGTCATTTCTGGCGAAGTATAATTCAATGAGGCAAAAGTGAGGTTGAAGGTAGATTGTTTATTGGTAAGCTCCAGTTCCCTTGAGAAGGAGACTGATTTATTTAGAGGAGAGTCTATGCTATTAACATCTACATTTTCATTATTTATTTGAATATCTGTTATATAGATGGGAGGCTTAAATGTGTTTTTCAGAAAAGTACTCGGGTTAAAACTAATCAAACCATTTACGCTTCCAAAGTACATCTCTCCAGAATCATCTTTAAAAAATGAGCTGTAATTAAATTGATCGCTCAATAAGCCATTAGATTTTGTATAAACTGTAAGATTATTGTCATCAGGATTATAAGCTACCAATCCGTTTGAAGTACTTATCCAGAGATTGTTATTTATATCCTCTAGTATTGCATAAGTGACATTACTGGGAAAACCGTCTTCTTTAGCTACTCTCGTAAAATCTTGTGTTTGCCGATTAAAAAGATTTAATCCATTTTCCGTAGCTATCCATAAGCGTTTCTGAGAATCTTCAAATATTCCATTTATTACATTTGAACTAATGCTTTTAGAATTTGTACTATCATATTTATAAAAGCCTTTTGCTCCGGTTTTAGGATTGTAATAGTAAAGACCGTCCCAATACGTTCCAGCCCACAATACACCTCTATGGTCTTCCAGTAAAAATGTGTAATGGTGTATTTCAGGAAAACCTTCAACAATTTCAAACGAATCAGTGGTTTCAAGATGCTTGTAAACTCCAAGTGAGGTAAGTATATAAAGCTCTTGATTCTGGGTTTCATAAATGTATAATATAAAATCACTACGTAGTCCGCCTTCATTGGCTCCTGTACCGTAGTGCCTTATAATCTTGCCACTCTTAATATCCATTACATCCAGACCATGTTCAAAGGTGCCTATCCATAACTCAGAATCTCTTGGCAATAAGCCATGTATATTGTAATGAGAAAGTACACCCCCATCTCGAGTAGGAGTATAATTTTGAAAAATGCCAGTTGCGATATTCAGTTTATTAAGACCGGCATCTTCAGTACCAATCCACATATTACCATAAATATCTTTTTTAATTTCACGCACGGCATTGCCACTTATTGAATTTTCACCAACCCTCGGAAAATATCTGGTGATGGGAGTGTATTGTTTGGGGTAGTAGTTGACACCTCCAAAATAGGATCCTATCCAGACTCCATCTTCCTGATCGCGAACTAAACAGTAAATGGCGTTATCTGAAAGCGAATAGGGATTATTGTAATTTTTTTTGAGTTTTTGAAATGTTCGGGATTTAAGGTCATAGATAAAAACCCCAGATTCACTTGCGATCCACAGTTCAAAGTTGTTTTTACGTAAAAAATCCCGTATAAATGTGGGCTTATCTTTTTCGGAAAAAAGAGAGGTGATTTGCTGCTTACTTATAGAATAGACTAAAGCGCCTCTATCTTTAGTTCCTATGTAAATAGTGTCCCTTGCAATAGTTGCATCAATTTGAGTGATTACTAAAGGGCTATCGGTTTGTAAGCCTAAATCTAGTTTTTGCAAGGAGTTATTATCTTTTACGTACCTGAAAATCTCATCTGAGCTTGATACATAAATAGTTCCTGATGCGCTTTTTGAAAGAAAAGAAAAATTGACCTGCTTGTAAACTTCCTCTGTTGAAGAGGCAGTTTTTAATCTGTGAAGATTCCCCGATGCAATAAACCATACATTCCCTTGATCGTCATTATCTATGTCAATTATGGGTTGATCTTTCGTACTTTGAATAAGGGAGAACGATTCGGTATTTTCATCATATTGAAAAAGGCCGGTATCAGTGCCTACCCAAATCTCATTTTCATACTCATGCAGACAACGTATAAAATTGCTGCCTATACTGGTAGAATCATCTGATTTATGCTGAAAAACCTTGTAATTATATCCATCAAATCTATTGAGACCATCCTTGGTACCAAACCACATAAATCCTCTGTGATCCTGAAGCATACTAATAACGGAATTATGAGACAATCCGTCTTCAACACGATAGTGATGAAAAGAAACGCTCTGACTGTAACTCAGAAATACCCAAAAATTAATAAGCAGACAGCAAAAAATTCTCATAAGCACAAAGCACGTTAATAAACCTTTATCAATACAAATCATATAGTCTCATTCTTCGATACATTAGTTCATTGTCTTTGTTTTTTTAACTAAAATTTAAAGTTGAACGATTTCGCCGAAAAATTGAAACAGCGATATAGGTTTTTTTTGAATTAAAATAATCTCCTTTGTAATGCGACAAATCGGTAATTAAAGGTTATGAAGTTTAACTTATTCCTAAAATCAGTTGCTCAAAATTAAGGTTTATTCAAAATAATATGAATGGTCTTTTTTTTGAAAATGGAATCTTAACTAGGCCATTCATCAATATGTTGCATTAAAACATAACTAAAATTTCTAAATGAAATTCTATGAGAACTAAACTACATTTCCATTTAAGAACACTTGCGTTCCTGATGCTTAGTGTTTTTTACGCAACTCAAACGATTGCGCAAGAAACAATGATCACGGGTACGGTAACAACTACCGAGGGAGAACCTATTCCTTTTGCTAATATTTTATTCAAAGGTTCATCTCAAGGAACAGCTGCGGACATGGATGGCAGCTATGCTATTCAGGCTAAACCTAATGAAATCCTAGTATTTAGCTATGTAGGCTTTAAAACTATCGAAGTTTCCGTTGAAGATCAAACGAGAATTAATATACAGCTTGAGGAGGATATAGCAGCTCTAGATGAGGTAGTGGTCATTGGCTATCAGAGTGTAAGTAAAAAAGATCTAACCGGCGCGATGGGGCTAATAGATACTAAGGATACCGAGAATATAGTGAAGCGCTCTGTTCCCGAAGCATTACAAGGTCTTTCTCCGGGTATCAATGTAAGAAATGGTGGAGCTCCCGGTCAGAATGCTGTAGTAAACATAAGAGGTTTGAGTACTTTTTATGGTAATGCAAGCCCGCTCTATATTATTGACGGAATGTTTGCCGATCCTAATATCACCATCAATCCAAATGATGTGGAAAGTATACAGGTTTTAAAAGATGCTTCTGCAGCTGCGATTTACGGTTCACGGGCAGCAAACGGAGTTATAATTATTACTACCATAAAGGGTAAACAGGGAGAACCTAAGTTTTCACTTACAACACGCTATAGTGTTTCTACAGTTCCTAAGAAGTATGATATGATGAATGCTTCTGAATATGTAATTACAAATACGAATGCCTATAATGCTGCCGGGTATACCTTACAACCTGCAGTTGCTAATTACGATGGAAGTGTTGATACAGATTGGAGTGATCAATCCTTGCGCACCGGTTTCGTAAAAGATGTGAATGCTACATATTCAGGCGGAAGTGAAACGCATAAATATGCTATTTCTGCTGGTTATTTTAAAGACCAGGGAACATTGCTGGGCAGAGATTTTGATCGTATGTCCTTCCGTGTCAATACCGAAACTGATAGCGGTAGATTTACTTTTGGGGAGAATCTTTCCATCAGTAATAGTAGAAATAATTCACCATTCACAGGGGGATTTGCAGTTGGAAACCCTTGGTATGATATGTGGAATAATGTACCCATTATTCCAGTACAGAGCGATGACCTTATTTCTGATTCAAATCCGGGCGGCTGGGGCTATGGTTCTACCAATACGGTAAATACGTTTTCTAGAAACGCGGTTGCCATTAATAATATAACCTCAAGTAGTGCCAATTATGTTAAGCTTTTAGGAAATGCGTTTGTTGATTTTAGAATTATAAAAGGTTTAAAGTACCGTTTCAATGCCGGTCTGGAGACAAGCTTCGATAAAACTAAAGATATTCGTAAAGAAGGTTCCTGGTACCAAAACCAGTCTCCAGAAAATAGCAGCGTCAATGAAACTCGTTCACAGTTTTTAAGTTATCTTTTTGAGCATACTTTAAATTTTGATTATGATCTAGGCAAACACAGCTTCAACGGGGTGGCAGGTTATACTCAGCAAACTTATAAGACTGATTTCACTTCTGGAAGCGGATTATTTTTAGCCCAGTTTGGGAACGATTACTTTACGACCATTTCTTCAACCAGTAATTTACCTGGTGATCGTAATGCTTCCGGAGGATTAACCAAGTACCTGATCGATTCGTATCTAGGGCGTTTAAACTACACCTTCGATGAGAAATACCTACTAACCTTAACATTCAGATCTGATAAAGATTCCCGTTTTTCCCCAGATTTCAGAAGAGGTAATTTCCCATCAGTTGCAGGTGCCTGGAGAATATCAAATGAACGTTTTTTTGAAGTGCCTTGGATTTCCAATTTAAAGGTGAGAGGATCCTATGGGGTTTTAGGGTCTGCAAATCTAGGAGTATACCAATATACCGGTTTTCTCAATCAAGGTCCAAATGCGGTATTTGGTCCTAATCAAACAGGGGTTGCCGGGGCTACTCAGGCGCGTTTAGCATCTGGAGATTTGCGTTGGGAAGAAAAGATAACAACCAATTTAGGCCTTGATGCTTCTCTTTTTAATAATCAATTCAACATCACATTCGATATTTATAAATCTATTTCAGATGATGTGCTTTTACCACAGCCTTTGCCTTCCTATTTAGGTAATTTACAAGGGGATCCAATTGTAAATATTGGCTCTATTGAAAATAAAGGTTTGGAACTTGATCTCAATTACAGACCACGGTCAACTGGAGAATTTAGCTGGGATATTGCCGGAAACATCAGTTTTATCAGAAATAAAATTCTGGCTTTAGGTAATCTTGGTATTGATGAGGAAACCGGTTTGCCACGTGATTATATTCAAGTAGGTAACACACGCTCACAAGTGGGTCGTTCTATTGGTGAGTACTACGTACTCAAAACAGATGGAATTTTTCAAAATCAACAGGAAATTGATGATCATCAGGCACAGGCGGCTTACGCTCAACCTGGAGATATTAGATATGTAAATGTTACTGACGATGGCACAAATGATGACATTAATGATAAAGACCGATTGTACGTAGGATCACCTTGGCCAGACTTTACAGCCGGTTTGCAGTTTAATTCAGCATATAAAAATTTCAATTTTAGCATACAATTTTACGGTTCTTTTGGAGGGGATCTTTACAACGATGTAAGACGTGATCTGGATAGTTATGGATATTCAAATTACAGAAGAGGAATTAATCCTTGGCGTACAGATAACACCAATACTTCAGATCCGAGACTGGGTGTCGCTTATGCTTATGGGGGAGAACCAGCAGATCGCGGTATTATATCTAACTCAAGAGGTAATACAGACCGTTGGATTGAAGATGGAACTTATGTTAGAGTACGTAATGTAGAATTTGGTTACAATTTACCTAGCAAATTTCTTAATAACTACGGGATTAACAATGCCCGTCTTTCACTAAGCGGACAAAACCTGTTAACCTTAACCAGTTATTCAGGATTAGACCCTGATGTGATTGGTGCTAATATCAATTTAGAACCCGGAGTTGATGCAGGAAACTATCCATCATCACGTATTTTCTCTCTTGGTCTTAACATAGGATTTTAATTATAAATCGCTTTAAAGCATAACGATTATGAAAACTATTTATAAAATATCACTCGTGCTATTATTAGGTTTAACCGCTTGCGATAGAGATTTTGATGAACCTAACCCTAATTCACCTACAATTGCCAGTTTCTGGAAAAATGCAGGAGATGCAGAAAAAGGAGTTAACGCTACCTACAGTACTTTTTATAGAACAGCATCTACCTATTCAAGATGGATGTTTTACCACGGCTCTTTAAAATCTGATGAAGGTTTTGGATCTGGAGGTGATATCGGCCTAAACAACTTAGTAAGTTTTAATCAAAATGATTACAATCAAAATCTTACAGCAGAAACTTGGCAAAATTTATATGTTGGCGTTTTCCGAGCAAATCAGGTGATTGCAAACGTGCCTACTATTGAAATGGACGAAGCATTAAAAGCACGTTTGATAGGAGAAGCAAAATTCTTAAGAGCTTTATTTTATTTCAATCTTACACTATACTACGGTAGACCACCGCTTATGCTTGAGCCTTCACAACCGCTAGATACACCTCCAAATGCTTCAACAGAAGAGGCCTATGCACAGGTTGCTTTAGATTTGGAACAGGCAATACCTGATTTACCGGTATCCTATACTGGGATTGATTTAGGGAGAGCAACTCGCGGTGCTGCTTACGCTTTATTAGGTAAAACATACTTGCAGCAAAACAAATATGCAGAAGCAGCAGGTGCTTTTGAATGGTTGGTTGAAGGTCCTGGAGCTAGCCAATATGGTCTAACTGAAAATTACCGGGATAATTTTTTAATCTCTACAGAAAACAATATTGAGTCTGTTTTTGAAATTCAATTTCAGGAGAATCTTTCTGAAACTACAGATAACGACGTTGATGAAAGCCGTGTAAACAATACTGGAACTTCAATAGCGCAATTTTATGCTCCTCCAGGAATAGGTTTTAACGATGGTGCTGCGCGAAGATGGTTAATTGATGAATTTCTGGAAGAAACCACTACTAATGGAGAGCGCGACCCCAGACTTGCAGCCTCATTCATATATAACTTTACTAATCCTGCGGGACCCGATGACACTCAGGTTTATGGTCAAAGTTTCAGCAGCAGATTTGGTGACGGACCTAATGCAAATGGTGTGTGGTTTAGAAAATTATTAAATGATCATTGGAAGAATCAGGAGGGTTTCCGTTCTCCTAATAATTATAGACTTATTCGTTATGCCGATGTGCTGCTTATGTATGCTGAAGCGTTAAATGGTTTAAATAGAACAGGTGAAGCCTATCAATATGTAGATCGCGTACGGCAACGTGCAGGCTTGGCAACATTGACGAGTGCAATGCCTGGCTTGAATCAAGATCAGTTTTTAGAGCAGCTCAAACACGAGCGTATTACTGAACTCTCAGGAGAAGCATGGCGTTTTGCAGACTTAAAACGCTGGGGAGATTTGAGTCCAGCTTTGAGTTCCAGAGATCCGGAATTTCAAAATTTTGTAGTAGGAAAACACGAGAATTATCCAATTCCTCAGCGGGATATCGATTTGAATCCAAATCTTACGCAAAACCCGAAGTACTAACGGAAAGTCTTCCAACAGAAAGAGATAAATTAAAAAGCTATGAGTACAGTAAAACTGAAAAATATAATTAGAGGGATACGGTTGTTTTTTATAAGCCTTTTTATGACAGGACTGTCGTGTTCTGAAAGTGATAACCCTCCTGTGGAGATCATTGATCCAGTTGAGGAAACCACATTTACTAACCCGCTTGTTACAGGGGCTGATCCTTATGTTTATAAAGAGGGAGATACGTATTATTATATGCATACGGTAGGTAATGCAGTAAGACTTTGGGAAACGCCAGCGCTTGAAGATTTAGCTTCAGCTACTTCAAAAGAAGTATTTAAAGCTGCAGCCGGCGCTCCTAACTCTAGAAATGTATGGGCTCCTGAAATATTTAAATTAGAAGGTAAATGGTATATTTATTACACTGCCGGGGATGGTGATGACATCAACCAACGTACTTGGGTGCTAGAAAATTCAAATAGCGATCCTATGCAGGGAACGTGGGTAGACAAGGGGAAAATTTACAATCCCAATGCGGATTTCTGGGCTATTGATGGTACTGTTATGGAACATTTGGGTAAAACCTATTTTCTGTGGTCTGGAAGACCTGATAAAACCAATATAAACCTTACTCAGAAAATCTATATTTCAGAAATGAGCAATCCGTGGACGCTTACAGGAAACGTAACTTTATTGAGTGAACCAGAATATAATTGGGAGCAAAATGGATTTGGTGTAAATGAGGCTCCTGAAGTTCTTAAAGGTCCTAACACTCAATTTATGATTTATTCAGCTAGTTTTTGTGGTACAGATGATTATGCACTAGGAATGCTTACCCTCAAAGCAAATGGAGATCCAATGGTTGCTGAAGATTGGGTTAAGTCTGACCAGCCGGTATTTACCAAAAAACCTTCGGCTAACGCTTTTGGCCCTGGTCACAACAGCTTTTTTAAATCTCCCGATGGTACTGAAGATTGGCTTATTTACCATGCAAATCCCAATACCGGTATGGGGTGTTCTGTAAATAGAACCGTAAGAATGCAGAAATTCACCTTTGATTCAAGCGGAAAACCTGAGTTTGGAGAACCAGTCGCAATAGGAATGGAAGTTGAAAAACCATCACAAAATTAGTTGAATGAAATTATTACTTGTAGGATTAATCGCTTGTTGTATGAGTTATACAGCATATGCACAATCGTTTCAAAATCCCGTTTTAGATTCAGGGGCAGACCCATATAGTGTATTTGTAGATGGGTATTATTATTACACGCACACGGTAGGAGACCGTATAATGCTTTGGAAAACTAGAAATCTGGCCAATCTTAGAGAAGCAGAGTCCAAGATCATCTGGATTCCACCTCAAAGTACTGCTTACAGCAAAGAGATTTGGGCTCCGGAAATACATTATATAAATAAAGCTTGGTATATATACTTTGCGGCAGATGACGGTGACAACAATAATCATCGCATGTATGCACTACAGAACACTTCAAAAGATCCCTTTAGTGATAGTTGGGAGTTTAAAGGTAAAGTAGCAGCATATCCTGACCGTTGGGCCATTGATGGGAATGTTTTTGAATATAAAGACCTGTTATACATGGTTTGGTCTGGTTGGGAAGGAGAGACAAATGGACAACAAAATATCTACATCGCTAAAATGAAAAACCCATGGACTCTTGAGGGGAACCGAGTGTTAATCTCTCAGCCTACAAACATCTGGGAAAAGCAAGGAGATTTAGATGATGCGAATAATCCGCCTCATGTAAATGTGAATGAAGGGCCTCAGTATTTAGAACACAACGGAAAACTTTTCATCATTTTTTCAGCAAATGGTTGTTGGACTGATTACTACTCACTAGGAATGTTGCAATTCACAGGCGATGATCTTCTGGATCCTGCGGGCTGGGAAAAACATCCCAAACCCCTCTTTGTGAAGTCTGAAGAAAATGGGGTGTATGCACCCGGTCACAACTCATTTTTTAAATCTCCTGACGGGAAGGAAGACTGGATTTTATATCATGCGAATGCCAATCCTGGAGATGGCTGCGGGGGAAAAAGATCACCCCGAATGCAAAAGATTAAATGGAATAAAGACGGAACTCCTAATTTGGGGATTCCCCTATCTGAAAATACCAAAATAAAAATACCCTCACAAAACTAAAAATCATGAAAAGATTAGCATTTATACTGATACTGCTGGTAACTCTTCTTAATAACCTTAATGCACAGGAACGCTGGAACAAAGAAAAAGCCGATGCCTGGTATGCAAAACATGACTGGATCACAGGAGCCAATTTTATTCCCAGTACTGCAATTAATCAGCTTGAAATGTGGCAGGAGAACAGTTTTGATCCAGAAACTATAGATCGAGAACTGGGTTATGCCGAAGGCATTGGGTTTAATACGATGCGGGTGTATTTACACAGTCTGGCTTACAAGGCAGATCCAAAAGGATTTAAAAATCGGGTGGATACCTACTTGAAGCTTGCTGCAAAGCACAAGATCAAAACCATTTTTGTAATATTTGATGATGTCTGGGATGCTAAGCCTGAAATGGGCAAACAACGTGCTCCTAAACCTGGTGTTCATAATTCAGGATGGATGCAGGATCCTGGATATCCTGCTTCTAATGAGATGGCCACTTCAACCGAACTTAAAAAATATGTTCAGGATATCATTAGAACTTTTAAAGATGACGATCGTGTGTTATTTTGGGATTTGTATAATGAACCAGGTAACAGCGGTAAAAAGACCGAAAGCCTTCCACTTCTTAAAAATGTTTTTGCCTGGGCAAGGGAGATTAACCCTTCCCAACCACTTTCAGCGGGTTTATGGGATTGGAGTTTCACGGAATTAAATGCATATCAGGCGCAACATTCAGATATCATTACTTATCACGATTATGAGGATCCTGAGTGGCACCGTAGAGTTATTCAGCTCTTAAAATCTCACGACCGACCAATGATATGTACCGAATATATGGCTCGTACCCGTAACAACAGATTTTCAAATACCTTACCAATGCTTGCTGAATACAATATAGGCGCTATCAACTGGGGTCTTGTAAACGGGAAAACAAATACCATTTACGCTTGGGATACGCCAATAGAATCGGGAGAAGAGCCTTTAGAATGGTTTCATGATATATTTAGAAAGGATGGTACACCGTACCGCAACGATGAGGTAAACCTTATTAAAAAATTAAACTTAGAATACAGTAAATAATAAGAATATGAAGGAATTGCGAGTACTTGTTTTATTTGGTTTTGTAAATCTATTCCTGTTTAACTCTTGTAAGGAAAAACCAAGTAACCATAACGATGTGAAAATAGTAAATGATACATTATTCTCCGACTTCCACAAGGATGAGATGTTGAAACCAGCAGCATTTGATACAATCATTGACAATAAAAAAGTGAGTTTATACTGGATAGAAAGTGATAATT
>NZ_QOVM01000003.1 GCF_004104375.1 Leeuwenhoekiella aequorea | reverse complement strand
CTGCATCTCGTGGGAGAGTAGGTCGCCGCCTTGTTTTAGAAATCCGCATCAGTAAATGATGCGGATTTTTTTTTGCTCCAAACTCAATTACTAAACATACCTCGTAAGTGATTAAATTATTTTTTATTTTATTTGATCAGTTTGTCTTTTGAACTAAGTTTGAGAAAACTAAGTTGTTCAAGATATATTAGTTTACTTATTATGTAACTGTTGTATTAGGAGATATAGTTAATTGTTTAGTTACAACTGTTTCACTTATTACTTTTCGATTATAGGTAGGATCAAATCTAGGATCTACAACGTAAGGCATACGTTCTAAGTGTGTAACTTCAATTGAAGGGAAATCAAACTCTTCAACGACTTTACCTGTGATTCTATAAATCCCTTTGCCAGTGAAGGGATATTTTTGAGCGACTAATGGAAAGTGAACTGTATCTACCCAATTGCCTGATTTATCTAAAAACGTTCCGAAGTACATTTGTTTTTTATTTGATGTACTTGTTCTTTTTACTGTGACTAAATACGCATAAATACTAATAATTTTATGCAAATGAGATTTTAAATCTTCACTTAAGTATTGTTGGTTTGGTTTTTTTTCTAAAAGAATAAAAGGATTATATAAGGAGAATGTAAGTAACTCTAACTGATCAAATGCATTTTCTAGTTGTGTTATTTCAAACTGTGGTAATTTAAATTCCTGTGTAGAAATATTAAAAATACGATGTTGATGTTCATATTTTGGTGCCGTGTTTTCTTTATAATACGCTTCCCATAATAAGGTACGTTTGTCTTTACCAAAAATTCTTAAAGCATTTATACGTATTAATATATCAAGTTGTTCTATTTGAATATTTGTACGTTCGGTAAAATCGGTTAATGATTTGTAATTACCATAAATACGCTCATTAATAATTTTAACCATCGTGATTTTCTTTAAGTTTTCTAGATGTTGAAATCCAAGATAAATAGTTTTATTATTGATTGTTGTTTCAATATTAGATCTATTTATACATGGGGCTTCTATAGTTGCTCCTTTTTTACGCGCTTCATGAATATATGTTTCAGTTGTGTAGAAGCCTCCACCATTGTTAATTGTAGCAACCATATATTCTAATGGGAAATAGCATTTTAAATAGAGGCTTTGATAACTTTCTACTGCATACGAAGCGGAATGTCCTTTTGCAAATGCATATCCTGCAAAGCTTTCTATTTGTCTCCAAACCTCATTAACAACTTCTATCTTTTCTCCATTCTGAATACAGTTGTTTATAAATTTGTTTTTTACATCTTGAAATTCCTGCCGAGATCTATACTTACCGCTCATTCCACGGCGTAGTACGTCTGCTTCACCTAAATCTAATTTTGCGTAATGATGAGCTACTTTTATGACATCTTCTTGGTAGACCATTATCCCGTAAGTATCTGGCATAATTTGTAAAAGTATAGGGTGCGCATCTTCACATCTTTTTTTATCACGATGACGAATTATATATTCTCGCATCATACCACTTTTAGCTACTCCAGGTCGTATTATTGAACTTGCAGCTACAAGTGTTAGGTAATCATTTACTCTTAATTTTTTAAGGAGCATTCGCATTGCCGGTGATTCAACATAAAAGCAGCCTACACAGTCTGCTTCAGAAATCATCTTATTAATCAAAGGATCTTGGAAAAATTGTTTTGTTTCATGAATATCAGGCAGTTTTATATGAGGTTGATTTTTTTTTATAATCTCCAAAGAGTCTTTTATTTTACCCAGACCACGCTGGCCAAGTATATCAAATTTATATAAGCCTACATCTTCTGCAATATGCATGTCAAATTGTACAGTAGGGAAATTTTTAGGCGGTAAATAAGTTGCAGAAAAGTAATGAATAGATTTTTCAGATATTAAAATTCCTGCTGCGTGGATACTTAGGTAATTTGGTTTGCCATCTAAGTATGTGCTGTATTTAAGAATTAGCTTAGCTATATCATCGAGTTTATTATCAATAAAACTTCCTTTGCTTAATTTATCAATTTCATATTTGGGTAAGCCAAAAACTTTTCCCAATTCACGTACAGCTCCACTATGTTGAAATGTAACGTATGATCCTAAGAGGGCAACTTGATTATTTTTTCCAAATTCATCAAATATAAAAGAGGTTATATCTTCTCTATCCCAAGTAGAAAAATCAATATCAAAATCTGGAGGACTGCTTCTAAACTCATTCATAAACCTCTCAAAATAAAGATCAAGCTCTATAGGATCAACGTCTGTTATACGGAGTAAGTACGCAACTATACTATTTGCTCCACTCCCTCTACCTACATAGAAATAATTTTTACTACGTGCATATTGAATAATTTTCCAATTTATGAGAAAGAAAGAAACATAATCCTGACTCTTAATTAAGGATAGTTCTTTTTGTAATCGCTCTTTAATTTGGGGAGTTATAATAGTGTAACGTTTTTTTAATCCTTCTTTACAGAGCTCATTTAGTTTTTGAAAGTCTAACTCTTCAGAAGAGAATACTTTTTTTAAATTTTGAGGTTTCCTAGATTGAGAAAAATCAAAATGTACGGTACACGCATTTAAAATTTCAATAGAGTTTTTTAAAATAGAAGGATATTCTTTAAAAGCGCTTATTAATAAATCGGGACTAAGCATTTTCTCTTCAGGATCTGCTTGTTCTTCTTTGGGTAATTTACTTAATAATTGATTTGTATCTATAGCTCTTAGCAGTCTATGGATATTATAATCTTTTTTATTACGAAAACTTACAGGTTGTAATAAAACAAGTTTTTCCTCATAATTACTGTATCGCGAAAATCTTAGCTTATTAAGATCTTTTATGCCAATTCCTATATATTCATTCTCTTCAAAATTATTCTTATCGAGTTCTAATGCTTTTTCAAAGGAATAAATTGTGATTACATTTTCGAGTACAGGTGCAACATCTGGAAACGCAGTTTTGTCGTGCAAAAATTTAGATAGAAAATCATTTATTGCTAAAAAACCACTATTGTTTTTAGCGATCATAATATAACATTGCTGGATTCCATTTCTAAAATCAACTCCTATAACTGGCTTGATATTTTTATCTCTTGCTTTACTTATAAATTTTAAACAGGCAGATGTATTATTGATGTCTGTAAGAGCTATAGAACTTTGCTTATTTGCAATAGCTAAATCAAGTAATTCTTCTTCGGAAAGTGTCCCATAACGTAAGCTGAAATATGTGTGACAATTGAGAAACATTTAAAGAAGTATAAAATTGAATATTATTGATGTCTATGTGCTAATACAATAGGAGGTTGCCCGTTAAAAGGATTTCCTTGACCACCTATTGTTCGGGATCCTTCTCCCATTGTAGCAGCTCTCATAATGCTGCGATCGCCATATTTTATACGTATTGCATCCATAGCTTTATATAAATTAACAGTGCGATGAGTATTCTCAAACAAATCTATTTGATAATGTCCTTCTGTAAGACCGCTAAATCTCACACCCACGAGTCTTATAAGAAGTCTTCGAGAGTATAGTTTGTCAAATAATTCTAGTACTTGGGGAATTAAATTATGGTCTGCAGCGGTGTAAGGTATTTTTAGTTGTTTAGAATACGTTTGGAAATCAGAATATCTAACCTTTACTGTTATACAAGAAGTTAGTTTATTTCCACTACGCAATTGAAAAGCAAGATTCTCAGCCATCGCATGAATAGTTGTTTTTAATTTTGTGATATCTGTTGTGTCTCTTCCGTAGGTACGTTCACTAGAAATAGATTTACGCTCGTGATATTGTATTATAGGCGTGCGATCTATTCCATTTGCACGTTCCCAGATAATCCTTCCATTTTTACCAAATACAGAAATCATCATCTCGACGGGCATTTGCTGAACTAATCCAATATTTTTTACCCCCAGATTACAAAATGTGCGGAAGGTTTTTTCACCCACCATAGGTATTTTCTTAATTGATAATGGTTGTAAAAAGATTTTTTCAAAGCCAGCGTCTACTTTAAGCTGACTATCTGGTTTAGCTTCATTTGTAGCAACTTTTGAAACTGTCTTATTTATAGATAGACCAAAAGAGATTGGTAACCCCGATTCTTTAATGACTTTGTATCGAAGTTCTTTGGCAAATTTATAACAGCCAAAAAAACGATCCATTCCTGTAAGATCTGCATAAAATTCATCTACACTAGCTTTCTCAAGAATAGGAACTTGTTCTTGTAAAATATCTGTCACTTGTTTTGAGTACTTTGTATAAATACCTGCATTACCTCTTATATAAAATGCCTGGGGACAAAGTTGCTTTGCCATTTTTATAGGCATGCCAGAATGAACACCAAACTTTCTTGATTCATAACTGGCAGCACTTACTACACCACGATCACCTGTACCTCCTACAATTACAGGCTTACCTATTAGCTTAGAGTTGATTAGCCGCTCACAAGAGACGAAAAATGTATCTAAATCCAGATGAAGAATGTTTCTATTCATAATAATTGGAATTATTACAAAATTATGGAAATATTCCTAATTCTAAAATACGGTTTAGTTTTACTATTCAATATTTAGAGCTTATTGAAGATTTAAATTTTATAATCTACTGATCTATAGCAGTATTTTGAACTTCTAGTTGTTGGTAAGTTTGTTGAATTAAATCTTTAGAATATTTACGCTCTAAACGTCTCAATGTAAAATGAGCAGTGGCAATTTTCTGAAAATGTGTAATAAAGAGTATGTTAATAGAAGCTCCCGCTGCAGCTCCTATAACCGGTATTGCTTGTGCGGCAAACTTTTCAGTTACCTGTACACTAAATCGAGCAGCTACTTGATTTATTAATTTTGCGATGGGCGCAGCAGTTTGCGAAGCTAAAGACTCAATAATTTTTTTAGTGCCATTTTCTGCTATATATGCACTTGTTTGATTCATTGTAGTATGAAGTGCCGCTCGTGTAGCATAATAACTTGTATCTAATTCGTCATCTTGATCAGAATTTCCTCCTAAAGCAAAAACCTGTAAGCAAGAAAGCTGTGTATTAATATCATGAATATCTTCACCTTGGCTGCGTGCTATATCCATTATAGAACGCATCATAAATTTAGTAGATAGTAGTAAATCTGCAGTAAAGCCTGCAACTCCAAAAAAACCTCCGGTTGCACCAGACAGGCCGGTGACCACTTTATAAGTAATATTTGACGATGGAGTAAATTGTTTCTCTTTATCCAGTGTTTTCAAATTAGCTTTTACAGATAATTGCAAGGCTTTTTGAATTGTACTGCTAATTTTTCCTTGATATTTTTCTGGGAGTAATTCTAATCCGCTATCTATAGGTGTACCAATACTATTTAGAGCTCGCATTAAAAATGAGACTTCATCAAGATTTTTTTTAGATTTCTTGATGAGGGCTAGATCTTCTAATGAGATTTTATCTGATTGAACTAAATGTGTCATTGGTAATTTTAATTAATCTCGAATTAATACAAATTTAAAAATCTTTAAACGGGAATAGCTTTTCTATAGATCTACTTGTAACGTTTAATTCATTTATTTGTTTTTTCAGGATTGAATTTCTATAAATTATGATTTATAGTCAATTTAAATCGTTGAAAAATAGATGGATATTCTTTCTGAAGAATTTAAATATGCACCAAAAAGAAATTTGTCTTTATAAGAAAAGGTTATAAAAACAAAAAACCCCGAAACGAAAGTTTCAGGGTTTTTTTGTGGTACCTCCAGGAATCGAACCAGGGACACACGGATTTTCAGTCCGTTGCTCTACCAACTGAGCTAAGGTACCTCGCCTAAGCGGCTGCAAATATAAAATCAATTTTTAGATTGCACAACATAAATTGAGAAAAATTATTGAATATTTTTTCAAGCTTTTGCTAAATACGTGAGCACGAGGCATTGAGTATTTGTATTATTGCAAAAAAAAAATCAAATGATAAATCTGGTAATAGATTTAGGGAATACACGGCTCAAATTTGGGGTCTATGAGAAAAATATACTAAGAAGCAATTGGGCAGGTGATATTGAATTAGCAAAAGATAAGCTAGAAGACTATCTCAAAGAATATCCTATAAATCATATTACAATTTGTGCTACAGGCAATTCAAAAGATTTTGTCACGTTTATAGAAAAAAAAGGTCTTTCATATGAACTAATAACATCAGATACCCCGATGCCTTTTACCAATGGTTATAAAACACCGCAGACATTAGGAATAGATAGAATGGTTCTTGTTGCAGGTAGTCAATTTTTATTCCCTAAAGAAAATGTTTTAGTCATTGATGCTGGTACTTGTATAACTTATGATTTTAAAGATTGTAAAGAGGTCTATCAAGGAGGTTCAATATCACCCGGCTTACAAATGCGATACAAGGCTATGCATGAATTTACCGCAAAATTGCCTCATTTAAAAGCTATTGAAACTGAAGCTGCTGTTATAGGAAAAGATACAGAAGGAGCTATGCATTCTGGGGTTATTAATGGTATTACTCAAGAAATTGATGGTCTTATAGACTGGTATAAATCTGAATTTGAAGATTTAAAGATTATTTTAACAGGAGGAGACGGGCAATTTTTGTCTGGTAGGTTAAAAAATGGCATCTTTGCCAACTCAAATTTTCTTCTGGAAGGACTGAATTATATAACAGTATTTAATAAAAGTTAATGATAAAAAGATTTTTAGTAGTTGTTTTGGTTTTTATATCGGCTTCTGCAATTGCTCAGGAAGGTAACTCTTCACCTTATTCATTTTATGGTTTAGGTATTTCAAGCTTTAAGGGTTCGATCGAAAATCAAGCAATGGGTGGGTTGAGTATTTTAGGTGACAGTACGCATATCAATTTTAGAAATGCTGCAGGATATGGATCTTTAAAACTAACTAACTTCACAATCGCGGCAAGTCACAATGAGATTGATTTATCTGCAGATGGTAGAGAAGGGCATAATACTTCAACAACTATAGATTATTTAGCTCTTGCATTTCCTGTGTCAAAAAAAGTAGGTGTGGGTTTTGGTTTAATACCAGAAACATCTGTGGATTATGAAATTTTAAATGCTGGAGAAACAAGCTTAACTCAGTATTCAGGTAGAGGAGGGGTAAATCGAGCATTTTTAGCTGCAGGTGTTGAGTTGTTCAAAGGGTTTAGAATAGGAGCAGAGGGAAGTTATAATTTCGGAAATATTAGAAATGAGATTATACAAGTTGATTCAGATCAACAATACAGTGTGAGAGAAATTGACAGATCTGATATAAAAGGACTTACCTATAATTTTGGAGCTCAGTTTGAAAAGTCTTTTGCTAAAAAATATAAATTATACTCTTCAGTAAGTTTTCAGCCAGAAAGAAGTTTAACATTAGAAAATGACAGGTCTTTACAATCTGTGGTTTATTCACAAACAGATAATGCGGTTGTTAGTGTTATAGATTCCCAAGACTTTAGTCTAGAAGATACAGAGACAATTGTACCTAATATGTATTCGTTTGGATTAGGCTTAGGAGAGGTAAATAAATGGTTTGCAGGTGGGCAAGTAGAATATCTTGAAAGTAGTAAAATGACTAACCGAGCTTTTGTAACACCAGATGCTACCTACGATGATTCTTTTAAATATCGTCTTGGAGGATATTTTGTTCCAGATTATAATTCTATAACAAGCTATTGGAGTAGAGTAACTTATAGGTTAGGGGCTCGATTTGAAGAAACAGGTTTAATGATACAAAATGAATCAATTGATGAGTTTGGCATATCTTTTGGTCTTGGTTTACCGTTAGGACGTGGATTTAGTAATGCCAACATAACTTTTGAATATGGACAGCGTGGTACAACCAATGCAGGTCTTGTAAAAGAAGATATTTTCAAAGTTGGTCTTAGTTTATCTTTAAACCCACTTAGACCGTGGTTTGTTCCTAACAAATACAACTAAAATTCTTAATATTGCTTTAAAACCATTTAATGATGAAAACTAAATTAACATTACTTTTTATAGCTCTTGTAGGAGCAGTAAATTTCGTTAGCGCACAAGCTACCGAAGAATGTGTTACCACAATGTCTATATTTTCTGAGCACGCTAAAGTAAAAAATTACGATGCAGCTTATGAACCATTTATGAAATTACGTAAAGAATGTCCTACTACATCTTTTGCTCTTTATCAATATGGTGAGCGTATCTTAAAACATAAGATCGATAATTCTACTGGAGCTGAACAAGTGGCTTTTCTTGAAGATTTGAAAAAAATGTACCAAGAAAAGAAAACTCATTTTGCGGCTAAAACTAATGAAGGTGAAGATATCGCAGATGTTGCAACTATTATGTATGACAGCAAAATAGGAACTGCATCAGAGCAATACGCGCAGTTTAATAAAGCTTGGGATACAGATAGAGCAACATTTACAAATGCAAAAGGTTTATATGAGTATTTTGTGGTTGCCGTAGAATTACAAGAAGCTGGCGAAATTGAACTTCAAGAAGTTTTTGATATGTACGATAAAGTACAAGAAAAAATTACTGAAGAGCAAGATGGTTATGCTAAGCGTATGGAAACTATCTTAGAAAAGAAAGAAGCTGGTACAGATTTAACTGCTCAAGA
Organism: Leeuwenhoekiella aequorea; assembly: GCF_004104375.1. GTDB lineage: Bacteria > Bacteroidota > Bacteroidia > Flavobacteriales > Flavobacteriaceae > Leeuwenhoekiella > Leeuwenhoekiella aequorea. The sequence continues at coordinate 493,133 of NZ_QOVM01000003.1, read as the reverse complement.
AAAGAGATTAGAGCAAGTAGCGGAGGTTAACTTAGACAACTACTCTAAAGTTTCTGCTGGTATTAATCAAAAATTAGGGGTTTTAGCAGATTGTGATCGTTTAGTTCCTTTTTATGAGTCTGCTTGGGAAGCTAAGAAAAGTGATGTTGCTTGGGTAAAAGGTGCTGCAGGTCGTTTAGTTTCTAAAGAATGTACAGATAGTCCTTTATTTGTAAAACTAGTTGAGCAATTAAACACATTAGAACCATCTGCAGAAACCTCTTATTACTTAGGTCGTCTTGCTGAACAACGTGGTGAAAATGCAAATGCTTTAAAATATTACGAAGAGTCTGCAAATCGTCAAACAGATCCTGCTAAAAAAGCAAAGGTTTTCTATCAATTAGCTGAAAACTTTAGAAAAAAAGGAAGTTTAAGCAATGCACGTAGCTATTACCAAAAAGCAGTAGCTGCAAAACCATCAATGGGTATTGTGTACTTAAAAATAGCAGATATGTATGCAAGTAGTGCAAACAGCTGTGGAGATAGTGTATTCAACAAACGTGCGGTATACTGGTTAGCTGCAGATATGGCTTCTCGTGCAGGGCGAATAGATCCTTCATTATCTGGAGTAGCAGATAAAACTGCTGCAGCTTACAGAGGTTTAGCTCCAGATCGTACAATGATATTTAATGCAGGTAACGCTGGACAACGTATAAGCTTTAATTGCTGGATAGGTGGTAGTGTTACGGTACCTAATTTGTAAGTGAGTAAATCACATAAACATATAATTTTAAACTTAGTCACAGCAGTAGCTGTGACTTTGTTTTTTAGCTGTGGTAACAGTTCAGAAGATCTGCAGAAATTTACACAGCGCACAGATGGGCCTTCGGCAGAAGGAGAGGGTGTACTTTTAAAATATACAGATTCTGGTAAAGTGGTGGCGACTTTAAAAACACCATTGCTCATTGATTATGGGTTGTTGAATTTTCCGTATCAAGAATTTCCTAATGGAGTCGAAGTTACTTTTATAGATGATGAAGAAAAGGAAAACTACATAACTGCAGATTATGCAATTAGATATACACGCACAAGTCTTATCGATATGCGTAAAAATGTAGTTTTAATAACAAGTGATTCTACACGATTAGACGCATCTCAATTATTCTGGGATCAAAAAAATAAGTGGGTCTTCACAGATAAACCTTATACTATCAAATTTCCTGATAATTCTTTTAATGGAGGAGATTTATTTGATAGCAGTGAGGACTTCAAAAATTTTATATCTTTAGATAACCAAAGCCGAATGTACGTTAAAGAAAAGCCGAATTCAGCACAAAACGATAGCATACAATAATGTCCAAATACTTTAAATACTTCGAATACGCTTACTTAATATTTGCTGCACTTTTTTTATTTGAAGCATATAGAATCTGGTCTGTAGAGCCAAGTAAGGCTTATGTTTTTTTATTTTTTGTAGTTATCGCTGTGGGAATGTACTTTTTTAAACGTCGTTTTAGGAAAAAGTATGAACAGCGTAATCAGAAATAATCTATGGAAACAGATATTCTGATAATCATAGCTTCCTTAATACTTTCCGCATTTTTTTCAGGTATGGAGATCGCCTATGTATCTTCAAACAAGATTCATATAGAAATTGAAAAAAAACAAAATGACCTTATAGCAAAGGTTCTGACAAAGCTTACCGAAAAACCTTCAAAATTCATAGCTACTATGCTGGTGGGTAATAATCTGGCTTTAGTAATTTATGCCTATTTTATGGGTGATTTACTTCAGACCTGGTTAGAAGGTGCAGATTTTGGATATATCTGGTTAACTAATTTTTTTATAGAATTTAGCTTGCTTACACAAACTGTGATTTCTACACTTCTTGTGTTGTTTACTGCGGAATTTTTACCCAAAGTGTTTTTTCAGATTTATGCAAATTCGCTACTTAAGATTTTTGCGGTACCTGCTTATCTTTTTTATGTTGTTTTTAGTTTTCTTTCCTCGTTTATAATATGGATTTCCGATTTATTACTTAAGAAATTTTTTAAGACGGAAGGAGATGAAGTTCAATTGGCCTTCACTAAAGTTGAATTAGGAAATTATATAAATGAGCAAATAGACTCGTTTGAAACTAATGAGGAATTAGATTCAGAAATTCAGATATTTCAAAATGCATTAGAATTTTCAGAAGTAAAATCCCGAGAAGTGATGATCCCACGTACCGAGATTGTAGCTGTTGAAAAAAATCAATCCCCATCAGATTTAAATAAGCAATTTACAGAAACCGGCCTCTCAAAAATTTTAGTGTATCAAGATTCTATAGATGACATTATTGGGTATGTGCACTCTTTTGAACTTTTTAAAAAGCCTGCTACAATTACAGATGTTTTAATGCCGGTAATATTTGTTCCAGAAACTATGCTTGTAAAAGATGTTTTAAGCATCTTGATAAAAAAGCGTAAAAGTATGGCAGTCGTAATTGATGAATATGGAGGTACCAGTGGTATGATGACGGTAGAAGATATTGTTGAAGAACTTTTTGGGGAGATAGAAGATGAGCATGATAGTGTTGTTCTTATTGAAGAAAAGTTAGAAGAAGACACCTATAAATTTTCGGCACGACTAGAAGTTGATTATTTAAATGAAACTTATAAGCTCGAACTACCCGAAGACGAAAATTATGAAACATTGGGAGGTCTTATTGTAAATCATACAGAAGGTATCCCCGAAGAAGGCGATATCGTTGATATTGACGGATATCAATTTCATATTTTACAGACTTCAACTACTAAAATTGAGCTGGTAAAAGTTCGGGTTGTGGAAAACGATTAATACCTAACGTACTAAGCAGTTTTATTTTACATATTACATTTTATTTTTTCATTTAAAATGGTATTTTCGCCCACTATTTGACAAAAACATAAACAATGGCAGTTTTAAACAAGATTAGACAACGCTCGGTATTTTTAATTGCAATTATAGCTTTAGCTTTATTTGCATTTGTACTGGCAGACGTACTAAAAAATGGTGGTTTTTCTACAGAAAAGTCACAGCGTATCCTAGGTTCTGTAAATGATGAGGATATTGAGCAGCAAGAGTTTGCTGGATTGGTAGATAGCCAGACTGCACGATATGGCGCAGGTATCACAACTACTCAGGCTGTAAATGCTGCTTGGGAACAAGAAGTGCGTCGTATTTTATTAGATGAGCAATATGATGATTTAGGAATCACTGTAGAGCAGGATCGTATAAATGATCTTTTAAAAGAAGCTTTGCAGAACGATCCAAACTTCCAGAATGACGGTGTTTTTAGTGAGCAAAAGTTACGCGAGTATGTAGCGACTCTTAAATCTACAAACCCTATGATGTATGCACAATGGGTAGATTATGAAAAGCAGTTAGCTAATAACGAGCAACAGCAAATCTATTTTAGTCTTGTTAAAGCTGGTATAAATACAAGCTTTAAAGAAGGTCAAATGGCGTATGAGTTAGAAAATAATCTTAGAGATTTAGAATACGTTCAAATTCCTTATGCATCCATTTCAGATGATAAAGTGAGTGTTTCTAAAGAAGATATTTCTAACTACATTGAAAAGCATAAAGCAGATTTTAAATCTGAAGCAAGTAGAAACTTACGTTATGTTATGTTTTCTGAATCTGCATCTGCAACAGATGAAGATGCTTTAAAAGGAAGTGTTGCTTCTTTACTTAATAAACGAGTAGAGTATACAGCAGCGACTAAAACTAATGATACAGTAAGCGGACTTGCAGCGACTACAAACCATGAAGAGTTTGTAAATGAATACTCAGACATACGATTTACAGATTCTTATTTATTTAAGAATGAATTACCTGTAGCTATTGCCGATTCACTTTTTGGACTTGATGAGGGAGCTATTTTTGGTCCTTATAAAGATAACGGTTACTATAAAATTTCAAAAGTTATAGGTGTAAGTCAAATTCCAGATTCAGTTAAAGCTTCTCATATTTTGCTTACCTATGAAGGTCTTGCAAATGCTGCAAGCCAAACCAGATCAAAAACTGAGGCAAAGAAATTAGCAGACAGTTTAGCTTCAGTTATTAAAGGAAGTGCTTCTAAACTTGCTGAATTAGCTCCAGAATTTTCAGCTGATGGTAGCAAAGAAAAAGGAGGAGATCTTGGCTACGCAACTAAAGGTAGATATGTAAAGCCTTTTAATGATTTCATATTTAACGGTAGTACAGGCGAAGTGGGAGTTGTTGAGTCTCAATACGGTTACCACGTTATTAGAATTGATGATCAAAAAAATAAGCAACGTGCTATAAAATTAGCTACTGTTGCTAAAGAGATTGAGCCTTCTCAAGAAACAATTAATGAAGTTTTTAATGCGACTACCAAGTTTCAAATGGCAGTTTCAGAAGATAAAAATTCATTTGAGAAAGTGGCAAAATCTGAAAACTATACAGTAAGACCTGTAAATAGTATTAAAGCTTTAGACGAGACTTTGCCAGGTCAAGGAAGTCAGCGTGAAATTATACGTTGGGCATTTAACGAAGACACTAAGACTGGAGATGTGCAGCGTTTTAATGTAGATGGTGGATATTTAGTAGTACAACTTACTTCAAAAACTGAAAAAGGTTTAATGCCGGTAGATCAGGCATCACCACGTGTAACGCCAATTATACGTAACGAGAAAAAAGCAGAATTAATTAAAAAGCAAATCTCCGGAAAAGATTTAAATGCTATTGCTTCTGCAAATAACGTAAGTGTTCAAACTGCAAATGGTGTAAATCTTAAAAACCCAACATTAGCAGGTGCAGGGACAGAACCTAAAGTAATGGGAGTTGCTTTTGGTTTAGATAAAGGTGCTGTTTCAAACCCTATCGCGGGTGATAAAGGTGTATATGTGGTAAAAGTGATTAATGTTACTCCAGCACGTAAACTTGATAACTATGCAAGTTTTGCAATGCAGAAAAATAATGCAGATCGCGCAAATGTTAACGTAGTTTTACTACAAGCACTTAAAGATGCTGCAGATATTGAAGATAGACGTTCTGATTTTTATTAATCAGCATTCTTTATTAAAACAACAAAAGCCGCTAATAGCGGCTTTTGTTGTTTTAAATCTATATTCTTCTAGTAAATCATTTCTGCAAAAGGGATGATCGTTGTATATCCTTTATTTGTAAAATAATCAAGATCATTAGTATTTGCCGCAGTAACCATTATGAAGTCTCCTCCCCAACCTCCAAGACTTTTTATACTACCGGAATAATCAGAAAATAATTCCTGTTTGATTGTGCTTCGGTTTAATATGGAAGCTACAATACGCTCGTGGGCATCTAGGAGTGCTTTAAAGCTCATGATATCTTCACACGTAAGCAATGTTTCACTTATCCCAGAAACCTTCTCAATCGCGTTCTGTATATGTTCTGTGGGTTGCTCTCGATAATTAGCAATAGCATCTCGACTATTTTGCTTTTTATTGAGATGAACGAAGTATAGTTGATTTTTAAAAACCGGATCAAACTGAGTTTGTAAGATACGCGGTTTCTGATTTTTTAATTGATATAATATAGGTGTGTGATTACTTGCACACGCAATATCATATCCACTTCCTCCAAAGGTTATTTCTAAAAGAGCATACGCATCTACATCGGCCCATTTTGCCAAATTATAAATTAATGTAGATGAAGATCCAAGTCCCCAGTTGCTTTCAAATTCTAGAGTTGTCGTTACCTTAAGGGGGTCTTCTTGTTCTAGGAAATACGGGTTTAATTGCTGTGCTGCATTAATTAATTGAATCAATCTGTCCTTAGGATCTTTAGGTTGCTTAGGTAGCTCTTTTTTTAAATCATTGTAAGAAAGATGTGTCGAAAACCAGTTGGCACCATCCGATTTTAAACTCAGCCAAGAAATTCCTGACTTTTCAGATTTTTCAACTACCAGACTTTGTCCTTTTTGAGTAGGTATAGCCAAAGCTAAAGCACCGTCAAGAACCAGATATTCTCCGGTAATAAGAAGTTTGCCATGACCATAAAAACGTTGGTTCATATTAGTTTTTGATTTTTTGTGGCTGAGCTGTCATTGTTTTTTGAAGCTCATAAATAGCTTCTACAGCATTTGTAGATGCGGTATTCATCATAATCACAACTGCAATATTTTTAAGTGGTAGTATTACAGTGTGACAGTAGTAGGTTCCTGCACTACCATCGTGAAAACTCATTTTATTTTTTTCTTTAATAACATTTCCCCAACCGTATGCATACGGACTTTGCCCAAAATGCAACCAATTATAATCATCTGCATTTAAGTAATTCGTTTTGCCTAGAAGCCCATTAAGGTGCAATTGTATAAATGTACTATAGTCTTTAATATTCATCGAAATATCACCGGCACTTACCATATAATCTGGTAGTTTATACTCGTGATCTGGCGATAAAGCTTCTAAAGCCCCTTTTTGATCCCAGTGTCCCCAAGGGAAGGTTAAATTTTCTTTATTCGGAAAACCTATAGTATAATCTAAATCTAGCGCGTTCATAGTTTGAGCTACTAGTTCGCGGTAAGTTTTTCCCGATGCGCGCTCTAACATTAAAGCAGCTAAGACGTAACCTGCGTTTGAGTAGGTGCCTTTTTTCACCGGTTTTTCAGCTAAAACACTTTTTGAAAATGCATACCCATTTTCACTTATTGTACCTTTTAAATTATTAAATTTTGAAAGTTCTATTCCAGTTGTGTAGGGACGTATTTGTGCACTATGAGATAATAAATCACCTAATGTTATGTCGTGATATGTATTTCTACTATCGGAAATTAATTCAGGAAAAAGTCTAAAAAATTTTGTGCCCCAGTTTATCTCTTCTACTTCTGTAAGACGCATTGCAATAAAAGAAGTGATTGCCTTTGTATTTGAGCCTAAATGAAATTTAGCATTTTGCGGTATAGGTTCTTTTTTATTGAATCTTGATTTACCGTTTACATAGCTAAATATCGAATCTGGTGTAATCAAACTCACAGCAATTGCAGGGATTTGATGTTCTTGCTGAAGTTGTCTTATTTTGTTTTTAAATTTTTCTGAAATTTGTTGTGCATTGCACCAAGAGCCAAATAACAATGAAATACTAAGAAATAGTAGCGCTCTCATATCGTTTAATTTTGACGCAAATTCTTAATAAATGAATCTACTGCACTATGGGTAACCTTATTAGATTTAAAGAAGTGTATAGCTTTACTTTTTTCTGTATCTGTAGCGTCTAATTGATTTAGCATATTCATTAAATGCATTTTCATATGCCCTTTTTGAATACCGGTTGTAGTAAGCGATTTTAAAGCTCCGAAGTTTTGAGCAAGACCAGCGACCGCTATAATTTCCATGAGTTGTGGTGCACTAGGATTGCCTAGTATTTCGAGATTAAGTTTTACAAGTGGATGTAATTTAGTCAATCCACCTACTGTTCCCAATGCAAGAGGTATTTCAATCCAAAATCTAAATATTCCGTTCTCAATAGTTGCGTGTGTGAGACTAGAGTAACTCCCGTTTCTGGCAGCATAAGCGTGAGCGCCTGCTTCTACAGCTCTAAAATCGTTGCCGGTAGCGAGAACTACCGCATCAATGCCATTCATAATCCCCTTGTTGTGGGTCACCGCTCGATAGGGTTCGACTTCAGCTATACGTACAGCTTGTACAAATTTTGTGGCAAAAACTTCAGGATCAATACCATCTGCTTCTGTAAGTTCGCTTACGGCACAACAAACTTCAGCTCTTACTACACATTGCGGAACATAGTTAGATAGGATGCTCATAATTACCACCATTTCTGCATTATTTTCGGAAAATACAGGGTAATTATTATATTCTCGTTGCCAGCTCTCAGCAAGTTGCTCCAAACAAGAATTTATGAAATTTGCTCCCATAGCATCGAGCGTTTCAAAAGTTACATGTAGCTGAAAGTAGTTTGCTAGTTGGTCATTTTTATTAATAAGTTCGATACTTGTGATCCCACCACCTCGTTTTTCCATCGAAGCGGTAAGGGTTTTGAGGTCGTTAAGCAAAATAGATTTAGTTAACTCAAAAAATGATGAAAGTTTTTGAGCGTCACCAGTGTAGGTAAAATGAACCTGACCTATTTTTTGAGTGCCTAAAATTTCAGCCTTAAAGCCACCACGGGACATCCAAAATTTTGCAGCTTTACTTGCCGCAGCAACTACAGAACTTTCTTCTATAGTCATAGGTATGGCAAACGTCTTGTTATTAATCACAAAATTGGGAGCGATGCCTAATGGTAAGTAATAATTCGTAACGGTATTCTCTATAAACTCATCGTGCAATTGCTGCAACTTCGCATCTGAATTCCAGTATTGTTTAAGTATAGAAGTAGCATTTTGAGAATCTGATAAAAAATTTGATGTAAGCCAGTCTATTTTTTCTTCTTTATTTAATCTGGAAAACCCTTGAATTGTTTGAGGCATAATTATTCAAAATATTGAAAAGTAAAGATACTATTTTGGTACATGTTAGCCAGCTCTTTAAAGAGCCTTCTATTGCGTTATAGGGTAATTCTAATTTATGGTTTGTTTTAAAGTATGAGTTTATTATAATGATACTAGCGTATTTAGCTAAAAGACTGCGTATTTAACAACGATAAGCAGTGTTTTTTGATTAATTTTTAGTAAAATTGGCGGTTCATTTTTAAGTTAAATTTCACAATGATTATAAAAAAAGTACTGGTTTTATTTCTGCTCATTGCTACTGCAGTAACAAATGCCCAACAAAAAAATATTAGTGTTGAAGAGATTTATAACGGCACATTTAGGATGCAATATCTTGATAGATTGCACCCTATGCAAAATGGAAAAGAATATGCGGTATTAAATACAAACCGTGAATCTGGCGTAAAAACACTTGATGTTTACAGTTATGAAACAGGTGAAAAAGTAAGCACCTTGATTAACTCAAGTGAAATTGAAGGTCTCGATTATTTCATAGGATATACTTTGAGTAAAGATGAACGTAAAGTTTTATTGAGTACAAATTTACGTTCTATCTATCGTCGTTCTAGTTTAGGCGTTTACTATGTGTATGATTTAGATACAAAAAAACTTATTCAAGTTTCAGAAAAATCTATTCAAGAACCCACCTTTTCACCAGACGCTTCTAAAGTAGCATATGGATTAAATAATAATTTATATATAAAAGATTTAGCTTCTGGTGCAACCACGCAACTTACTAATGATGGAGAAACTAATAAAATTATTAATGGTATTACAGACTGGGTTTATGAAGAAGAATTTTCTTTTGTAAGAGCGTTTGACTGGAATGCTGATGGAACTAAAATTGCCTTCATACGATTTGATGAAACTAATGTTCCAGAATTTAGTATGGATGTATTTGGGAGTGAATTATACCCTTCAAAAGATACTTTTAAATACCCAAAAGCTGGTGAGAATAATGCATCGGTAGGTCTTCATATTTATGATCTGGCAACTGCCGAAACTAAAGCTGTAGATTTAAGCGGTTTTCAAAATTATTACATTCCTAGACTAGAGTGGACGCCAGACGCTAATGTTTTGGCAGTACAAACTACAAGTCGTAAGCAGAACGATATAAATTTAATTTTTGTAGATGGTGCTTCTGGTAAAGCAAAACTAATATTATCAGATAAGGATGATGCTTATGTAGATGTAACCGATAACTTGACTTTTTTAGATAATAACGAGTTTTTATGGACCAGCGAAAAAGACGGTTGGAATCATATTTATCACTATGATAAAACGGGTAAATTAAAAAATCAAGTAACTAAAGGGGATTGGGAAGTAACAAGCTACTACGGCTATGATGCAAAAAACAAGCGTGTTTTTTATCAAAGCACCGAGAATGGCTCAATTAACCGCGGGGTTTATTCAGTTAAAATAGATGGTAAAAGTAAAAAGGAACTTTCAGTAAAGGAGGGAACGAATTCAGCAGATTTTAGTACAGATTTCACCTATTACATAAATAGTTTTTCTGACGCATCAACTCCATATGTATTTACATTGCATAGTGCAAAAGACGGAAAGTTAATACGTAAGATTAAGGACAATCAAGAGCTTAAAGATCAATTTTCTAATTATGTAATTTCAGAAAAGGAATTCTTTACACTTCCTGTTAATGGTGAAGAACTTAATGCATACATGATCAAGCCAAAGAATTTTGATGCATCTAAAAAATATCCTGTTTTTATGACCCAATACTCTGGTCCTGGTTCTCAAAGCGTGGCTAATAGTTGGGATGGTGGTAATGGATATTGGTTTCAAATGCTAGCTCAAGAGGGCTATATCATAGTTTGTGTAGATCCTCGGGGCACTGGTCTTAAGGGTAGAGATTTCAAAAAAATGACTCAAAAAGAATTGGGTAAATATGAAGTAGAAGATCAAATAGCTGCAGCACAAGCTTTAGGAGCTCGTGACTATGTAGATGCAGATCGTATAGGTATTTGGGGTTGGAGTTATGGAGGCTTTATGGCGTCTAATTGTATTTTTCAAGGTGCAGATACATTTAAAATGGCAATTGCAGTTGCTCCTGTTACAAGTTGGAGATTTTATGACTCCATATATACTGAGCGTTATATGACCACACCTCAGGAAAATGCAAGTGGCTACGATATGAATTCACCATTATCTCACGTAGATAAATTAAAAGGTAAATTCTTGCTTGTACACGGTAGTGCAGATGATAATGTACACGTACAAAATACAATGCGATTAATAGAAGCATTAGTACAAGCTAACAAGCAATTTGATTGGGCTATTTATCCAGATAAGAACCACGGTATTTATGGTGGTAATACCCGATTACACTTGTACACTAAGATGACAAACTTCATTAAAGAAAATTTATAAAATAACCTAATGGCACAATCAGCACAGTTTACCAAACAGAAAGAATTGTTTGGACATCCGGTAGGACTATACATTCTATTTTTCACAGAGATGTGGGAGCGTTTTTCCTATTATGGGATGCGTGCACTTCTAGTACTTTATATGACTGCTTCCACTATTCAGGGAACAGATGCTAGAGGAACTGGTTTAGGATGGACCGATCAAGAGGCATTAGCATTATATGGCTGGTACACTATGTTAGTTTACATAGCTTCTATACCCGGTGGAATGATAGCAGATAAACTAATAGGTCAGAAAAAGGCTGTTCTTTTAGGAGCTGTAATTTTATGTATAGGACACGGAGTTTTAGTACTTACGGATGTCTGGGCGTTTTACACCGGGCTGGGTCTGGTAATCGCAGGAGTAGGATTATTAAAACCTAATATCTCTACCATGGTAGGTGGACTTTACAAAGAGGGAGACATTAGAAGAGATAAAGGATTTAGTATTTTTTATATAGGGATTAATACCGGTTCGTTAATTGCAACTTTAGTAATAGGTTTTGTAGTTGCAGAATATGGCTGGCACGCAGGATTTGGTCTTGCGGGTATTGCAATGGTTCTAGGATTAATTGTGTATTTATATGGTCAAAAGTATCTAAAAAATGTAGGTAGCTTGTTGAAAGCTGAAAATAAAGACGATGAGATTTCCTACGGAAAACTTTATGGGGAATTATTTAGATCACCTATGCAACTTGCGGTTACAGGTATTTTAATAATACTTTCTATTGTAGGATGGTATTTTATGGACTGGGGATTTGGTCTGTTATTTTTATTTATAACAGCGATAGCCGCTTTAATGATGATGATCTATAAAGATCTTCCATCACGTATTTTTAAAGATCGCTTTATGGTTTTATTGCTTTCTTTCATTATGACAATTATATTCTGGGGAGCTTTTGAGCAAGCCGGAGGTCTAATGAATCTTTACACAGATTCTAAAACAGACCGAATGTTATTTGGATGGGAAGTGCCAACTGTAATGTTCCAGAGTTTAAATGCAGGATTTATTATAATTTTTGCAACGATAGTGGCGAATTTCTGGGCAAAGCGCAAACTTAAAGGAAAAGAGGCGAGTTCAATTCTAAAGATGGCTATGGGTATAATTATAATGGGCTTTGGCTTCTTATTTATGGTATTTGCTGTGATGGAGTTTGAGAAGTCTGGTACCTCAAGTATGCTGTGGTTAGTATTTGCTTATCTATTTCATACTATAGGTGAGCTATGTATTTCGCCGGTAACACTGTCATTTATTACAAAGCTTGCTCCCGTAAAATATGCATCACTTTTAATGGGTGTTTATTTTGCTGCAACTGGCCTGGGGAATAAAGTTGCAGGTCTTATTGGAGAGTCGGCAAGTGAATTTGGTGAGTATTCGGTTTTCTTAGGAATTTTAATTTTCACAAGTGCAATTGGTATTGTCTTTATTTTGGCTTTAAAACCACTAAAAAGATTAACTCATGGAGCAGAAGATAATGAGCGTGAAATTCTAGAGCAAGAAGATTACGAACTAGCAGATCCTAAGATTAATAATTAATGATATAGATTAAGATGGCTACATCTTCTACAGATCAATTTTTCAAAAATCCGGTGTTGGGACATCCCGCCGGATTATTTGTTTTATTTTTTACTGAAATGTGGGAGCGCTTTTCCTATTACGGAATGCGTGCACTTTTAGTATTATTTCTCACCTCTTCTCTCTTTGATGAGGGCTGGGCTTGGCCCAGAGAGCACGCGCTGGCTCTTTACGGTACGTATACCTCATTAGTCTATCTTACACCAATTTTAGGAGGTTACATAGCAGATAAGATTATTGGCTATAGAAAAGCAGTAGTTATTGGTGCTTTACTAATGACTTTAGGTCACGCTGCAATGGCGGTAGATACTAGTTTTGCATTATATCTAGGTTTATTTTTTCTAGTGGTTGGGAATGGTTTTTTCAAGCCAACTATGACTTCTATTATTTCTCAAATGTATGAGAATCATCCTCATAAAAAAGATGGTGCTTATACCATTTATTATATGGGAGTAAATGCAGGTGCATTTCTGGGTATACTTCTCTGTGGATATACTGGAGAGCAATGGGGATGGCATTGGGGCTTTGGTCTCGCCGGTGTTTTTATGTTTGCGGGTATGCTTCAGTTTTATTTTGCACAAAATATATTTGGTGATGTAGGTAAAAAACCTTTAAAAAATGCAGAAAGCGATTTAAGTGATGATCCCACAATAAAATTAAATCCGTTTTTAACAATAGATAAAGTCTTTATTGCCATTAGTGCATTGATAGGATTAGTTTGGATTATTAATGACCCTATGTCTAAGATTGGCGGATCAGATTTATTTGATTTTGAAGTAGGTCCTCTTTCCGGTAGTAACTTTATGATCTTATTTGCACTTATTGTATTTATCGTTTTACTTGTATCTAGGATTATAAGATATGCTCCCGTGGTAAGAGATCGTATGATTGCAGTATCAATTTTTGCTTTCTTTACTGTATTCTTTTGGGCAGCCTTTGAGCAGGCGGGAGGATCGATGACTATTTTTGCAAATGATTATACAGACCGTGTTTTAGAAGGTAGTGCGGGAACTATATTTAGAATTGCAAATACACTTATTACAATTATTCCGCTGTGCGTAATAACCTGGGTTTTATGGATGCTCTTCAAACAAACATTTGGAAAATATAAGTTAGCAAATCTTATTCTTGGAGGTAGTTTTGTTATTATTTGGGCTTTAGTAATCACTATGCTTTATGAGCAATATACAGCCGAAGCTCCAGAGGTACCTGCCTCTTGGTTTAGTGTTTTAAATTCCTTATTTATTATCATATTTGCTCCATTGTTTTCAAAATTATGGGAGAGTAAATACAATCCTAGTGTAGCGGTTAAATATGGTATAGGTCTTATTTTACTTGGAGCAGGTTTTGCTGCTCTGGCATATGGTGCCAGTGATATACCTCAAGGCGCTAAGGTGGCTGCTGTAAGTATAATCTGGTTAGTTCTCGCTTATTTCTTTCATACAATGGGAGAACTTTGCCTGTCACCCGTAGGATTATCTTATGTAAGTAAATTGGTCCCGGGAAGAATGATTGCCATGATGTATGGAGTATGGTATCTGGCCATTGCGATAGGCAATAAATTAGCGGGAAGTAGCGGTGGTATGATCGACCAAATCACTGCAGAATACTCGTTATCTACTTTTTTCCTATTGTTCTTTTTTATACCTGGGGGAGCAGGTATTCTTATAATACTCTTACACCCATTATTGAAAAAATTAATGCACGGAATTCATTAGAGTGGCCTATTTTTTGAATTCCTTACTTAAAATAACAAGCATGCAAAAGTTACTTTTAGTCCTTTTCCTATTTTTCTTAGGATCAACAACTTTGTTAAGTCAAGAAACTATAAAATGGATGTCCTTTAATGAAGCTTTAAAAGCTCAAAAGAAAGAACCTCGTAAAATTTTTATGGATGTTTATACAGATTGGTGCGGACCGTGTAAGCTGCTGGATAAAAATACTTTTCAGAATAAAGATGTTGCAGCATATGTAAACGCAAATTATTACGCTGTGAAATTTAATGCTGAAGGAACAGAATCTATAAAGTATAAGGATTTCACGTATACAAATCCAGATTTTGACCCAAAGAGAGAAGGACGCAATTCTCAGCATTTATTCGCACACGCACTCAAAATCAATGCATATCCCAGTGTTGTTTTTTTTGATGAAAAAGGCAATTTGATTCAACCCTTACCGGGTTATAAAACTCCGCAGCAATTGGAAATATTTTTGAAAATGATTAAGACAGATGCTTATAAAAATATTACTACAGCGGAAGCTTGGCAGAAGTATCAGTCAGAATTTAAAAGTACTTTCAAAGGTTAATACTTTAATCAATTATATAAAATCCCTTTTCATATGTATTATGAAAAGGGATTTTTTGTTTAATGCAGGTAGCTTCCCATCGTGCGGTGTAACTCTTATAGTTTGTAGCATCAGAAATTATTTGAACATTAGGATATATACTAATTAGCCGGTCCAAATTGATTTTTGGCGAGTGCGTTAATAAAATATAATCAGGATTTAATTGAGGAAGATCGTATAGTCCTAAACTGTCAACGCGTAAAACTCTCCTCCCATCTATGTGGTAGTAATCTTCAATTACATCTTGACAAACAGTATTTACAAGCTGATTTTCTTTAAAATTGGCTACAATTGATTGAGGTATTACAGCGTCTTTTTCTGATTGAATGATGAGGTTTTGATTACGATCTTGTATTGCGATTAGACTTGAATTGTAGTTGTGAAGTATGTATAATCTATTTTTTGACTGATTGGATCTCGATATGATTAATGATAAAGGCAAAGCAATTAGTGTAAGTAGAAAAAAACAAAGTTTACTGTAATTCCATTTTTGAAGAAGACTACCCCATGATATGATTATAGCATATCCTATAAATACGAGTGCGGCTGAGAAATAGATATTAGTAATTAGGAGTGATTCATATTGTGCTAAATAACGTACACAGTTGTTTAGCATAATTAATATTGAATCGTAAATTGATGTTATAACTAACGGAAGTATGTCTAGGCTTGCGAAGATAAGTATTATAATCCCCAATATTAAGAGTGTACCTAATGCGGGTATGATGACCATATTTGCAATGAGAAAAATACCCGGAAATTGATGAAAATAATACAGGCTTAAGGGTAAAACGCCTATTTGAGCAGTAAAGCTTATTACTACTAGCTGCCAGTAGTATTTTAGTATTTTGTTACGTGGTTGCCATACCTTTTCTAGTATGGGGTAGAGCCACATTATAAAAAATACAGCTGCATAGCTTAATTGAAAACCAACTTCAAAAATAATATTTGGATTAAATAGGATTAGAAAAAATGCAGAAATAATTAATGCATTTATTGAGGCTTGGCGCTGGTTTAAAAGAATGCCAACTTGAATAAAGCTAAACATGGTTGCAGCTCGTAGAACTGAAGCAGATGAGCCTGTTAAAATTGCAAATAGCCATATACAAGTAATTACGATTAACCCTCTTAAAATGCGACTTCCTGGATAATTACCAAGAGGTTTTAGAATCAATTGAAGTATAAGCATTAGAATTCCTACGTGTAAACCAGAGACAGCAAGTATATGTATAACACCTGCATTAATATAACTTTCTTGAAGTTCATCAGATAGATCATTTCTCTGTCCAAGTAGTAGGGCATTCATAACCGCTTTTGAATCTTTGTGAAAGGGATAATTGTCCACTTTATTTTTTAAATAATTTCTTGAATGGTGAGCGTATCCCGAAAAAGACTTTTTGTTTTTTGAAAGCTTGAGAATTTGCACGTTGCGTGCTGTGATTTGAGCATAAATTTTCTGGCTATTGAGGTAGGCTGCATAATCAAACTGATACGGATTTCTGGCTTTTTTTAAATCTTCTAATGACTGATTTGTAAATAGGCGATCTCCAATTTGAAATTTCGACTGAGAAGAATTAGAGGTGTCTTTTAAAATATTAAGTATAACCAGACCACTAACAAATTGCGAATCTATTTGGGAAATTCGCGCAATATATCTTTGATCATAAAATCCGGGTTTTAGTTCGTCTCTGATTGTCAGTATTAAATTCTTTGAATTCTTAGACTGGTTAACGTTTGAAAAGTGATCTGAACTTAATAATGGATCATTAAGGTTTGCGATGACAATTCCTAACCCTATAAATATTAAAAAAGGTAGAACTCCACTGAATATACTTTGCCTTCTTTTATAATAAAGTATACTGTGTATAAAAATGAAAATACATAGGGTTGTGAAAAGGAGCAGGTAGCCGCTAAAAAGATTTATTGAAAAATAGCGGTAACACATAATCCCGGCAAGTAAGCCAGCAAGAAGTATAAGAATAGTGCTATTTAATCCTTTCACAAAACAAAAAATTCCTCATTAATATAAGGAATTTTTTATATAGTGTACAGATATACAGTTTTTTACATATATTTTCTGGCTTCTTTGAAAGCGTTATTCCAGTAACCTTCATTTAATGAAGAAACAATTACTCCTTGTGAAGTAGAAGAGTGTATAAATAGAACTTGCCCGGGTAATACATCTACCACAAGACCTACATGATTAATGTGTTTGCTTTTTCTTCCTGTAACAAAAAATAATAAATCTCCGGGAGTTACATTATCTGCTGCCACACGTTCTCCTTCCTGAGCCATAGATCTGCTCACTCTTGGGATACTTACAGACTCTTGTAGAAATGCGGTATAAACTAGCCCGCTACAATCCATACCACTATCAGTTGTACCACCATATTTGTAGGGAGTACCTTCAAATTGTCTAGCGTTGTTTATGATATTATAACGAAGTCTGTTTTCATCTGCAACTTCAATTTCAGAGAGATAAATTAATTCTCGTTTTTGCTTAGTTTCGGGACTACTTATTATAGGTTTTGTGTCCTGCTGTACGTAGCGTGTTTTTTTGTTTGTTTTTGAAATAGTACTAGTTGTAGTAATACTTTTGTGACTGCTTCCGCAGCTAATAAGTGCTAGACTTAACAATAGGGCAAAAAAGACTCTGATCATAAAGCTTAAGAAATACTGTTAAAAATTAATTTGGCTGTCTTATCGCTGGCTCCTTTACCGCCTAGTTTCTTCTCTAATTCGTAATAATGATTAAAAAGATTCTGGCGATTTTCTTCCTGCAAGATAGAGGTCAACGCTGTTTTTAAAGTTTTAGTATTGAATTCAGATTGAATTAGTTCTTTTACTACTTCTTTATCCATTATTAAATTAACTAAAGATATGTAATTCAGTTTAATAACGCGTTTAGCAATTTCATAAGAAATTTTACCTCCTTTGTAACAAACGACCTCAGGCACCTTAAATAATGCTGTTTCTAAGGTAGCAGTTCCAGATGTAACAAGTGCAGCTGTCGCAACATCTAGAAGATTATAAGTTTGATTCATTATAATATGAACTCTATTTTTTTGTAAAAAAGGTTCGTAAAATTCTAAATCCTGACTAGGCGCACCACCTATGACAAACTGATAGTCTTTAAACTCTGGAGTAATACTTAGCATTATCTCCAGCATTTTCTGAATCTCCTGCTTACGGCTACCCGGTAATAAAGCAATTATTGGTCGTTCGTCTAAATTGTGTTCTGCTCTAAACTTTTCTGGAGAAATTGATAATCTGGAGCTTATCTCATCTATAAGTGGATGGCCTACAAAATGTACTGGGAAATTATGTTTCTCTTCATAAAATGTTTTCTCAAACGGAAGAATAACATACATCTCATCGATATCATTTTTAATTGCTTTAATTCGGTTTTCTTTCCAAGCCCATATTTGTGGAGAGATATAAAAATGATTTTTGTAACCATTTTTACGAGCCCAAGATGCAATACGTAGATTGAATCCTGGATAATCAACGTAAATAATGACATCTGGTTTAAATCTACTTATATCTTTTTTACAAAAGGAGAGATTTTTTGCAATAGTGCGGAGATTTAGAATCACTTCTAGAAAACCCATAAATGCAAGCTCTCTGTAATGTTTGACAAGGGTTCCGCCTACATTTTTCATTAAGTCGCCTCCCCAAAACCTGAATTCGGCATTAGGATCTTCGGCAAGAAGTGATTTCATCAAATTTGCGGCGTGTAAATCACCACTTGCTTCACCGGCTATAATATAATACTTCACAAATTTTCAGATTTAATGTTTAGCCTTTCAGATTTAAGAATTAAAACTCCAGCTATTTAATGTATTTATAAATTGATGAGCTGTAAGATCAAATTGTACGGGAACAACAGACACATAACCATTAGCGAGTGCCCATTCATCGGTATCTTCACCTTTATCTTCATTCACAAATTCTCCGCTTAACCAATAATAATCTCTGCCCATAGGATTTGTACGTTTATCAAAATCTTCAACCCATTGTGCTTTGGCTTGTCTTCCTACTTTGATTCCTGCAATTTCGCCGGCTTTCAATTTTGGGATATTTACATTTAATACAACACCTTTAGGCAACCCGTTTTTTAAAACTTCTTGTGTTATAGATTTTACAAAGGTATCACAATGTGAAAAATCTGCGTCTATAGAATAGTCAAGTAATGAAAAGCCTATTGCGGGTATTCCTTCTACACCCGCTTCTACAGCTGCACTCATTGTGCCTGAATAAATTACGTTTATAGACGAATTAGATCCGTGATTTATGCCACTTACACAAATGTCTGGTTTGCGATGCATAATTTCTTGCACCGCTATTTTTACGCAATCTGCTGGTGTACCAGAACAAGTGTACTCTTTATGATTTTCATCTTGAAATTCCTTTACAGGATCACAATAAATAGTGTCATTTACAGTTATAGCGTGACCCATTCCACTTTGAGGGCGATCTGGAGCGACAACAACCACATCTCCAATTTCTTGCATAATGCTTATTAATTTGCGTATGCCCGGAGCGGTAATGCCATCATCATTAGTTACGAGTATTAAAGGTTTTTGTTGAGTCATATAAGTTTTGCTTTCTAGCGCTAAAATACTAAATTACCAAGCCATTGCTAGGGCTAACGTTTAACAAATTATTGGCTCAGACTTAAGGTCATGGCACGGTTTTTAATGTAGATTGCTAGTAAAAGAAGAAAATGCAACGAATTATGATAAAAAATGTGAAAGTTCTGGTGTTAGCATTATTGTTTGGAGCTGCCTCTTGCAGTTTCACTACAAATAATGATGATCCCGGAAAAGATAAAGTTCTCATTAGCTTAATATCATATGTTCTTGAAAAAGGGCATTATGACGCAAAAGAATTTAACGATGAGTTTTCAGAACAAGTTTTTAAAGATTTTGTGACAGCTCTTGATCCGCTTAAGCGCTATTTCTTACTTAGTGATATTAAAGAATTTGAAGCTTATAAATTTCAAATTGATGATCAGATTCGTAAAGAGGATATAACTTTTTTTGATCTAGCTTACACGCGTTTAAGACAACGTATGGAGGAGTCTAAAGATATTTATGTAGATATTTTAGATAAGCCTTTTGATTATAGCGCGGATGAAACGATTGATACAGATTATGAAAATCTAGAGTATGTTAAAAATCGGAAAGAACTTAAAGATCGCTGGAGAAGCCAACTTAAATTTAGCACAATAGGTGTTTATTATGACCGTATTGAAGAAGAAGCTAAAAAAGCAAAAGACTCATCAGGATATAAACCTTTAAGCAACGCTGAAATTGAAAAGGAGGCTAGAGAGTCTACGCGTAAATCATATATTGAATATTCTGAATTCACAGATGATTTTGACCGTGAAGATTATTTTTCAGTATACGTGAATGCGATCGTTGAGGAATTTGATCCGCACACATCTTACTTCGCTCCTGTAGATAAAGATCGTTTTGACATGCAAATGAGCGGACAGTTTCAAGGAATTGGCGCTCGTCTTCAGAAGAAAAGTAATGAAATAAGTATTACTGAAGTTATTTCTGGAGGTCCTGCTTGGAGAGCTGAAGAGCTGGAGGAAGGTGATATTATTCTTAAAGTAAAGCAAGAAAACGAAGAGGTAGCTACAAGTATCGTAGGTATGCGTTTAGATGATGCAGTAGAACTAATAAAGGGACCTAAGGGAACAGTAGTTACCTTGAATGTGAAGAAAAAGGATGGTACCATTAAAAACATTGCCATCACAAGAGATGTTGTAGAGCTTGAAGAAACCTACGCAAAATCTACTACTGTTAAGAAAAACGACCGCACCTATGGTGTTATAAATCTTCCGAAGTTTTACTTCGATATGCAAAATACCGAAGAACGTAATGCAGCTACAGATGTAAAAAAAGAAATTATTCGCCTTAATGAAGAAGGCGCAGACGGTCTTGTAATTGATTTACGTAATAATGGTGGAGGATCATTATCTACAGTTGTAGATATTGCGGGTCTTTTTATCAAAGAAGGTCCTGTTGTTCAGGTGAAATCTAATGGTGCAGAAAGCGAAATTCTAAAAGATAAAGATGCTGAAATTGTTTGGGATAAGCCCTTAGTGATTTTGGTAAATGAAATCTCTGCTTCTGCGAGCGAGATTCTTGCTGCAGCTATGCAAGATTATAAACGTGCAGTTATTTTAGGAAGTAAGCAGACTTATGGTAAAGGCACCGTTCAAAATGTTTATGATTTAAACCGCTGGTTGCGTCAGAACGATCTTGGTGATATGGGTGCTTTAAAGATTACTACTCAAAAATTCTATCGTATTAACGGAGGTTCTACGCAATTAGAAGGAGTAAAAAGTGATGTAGTTGTTCCAGATAAATACAGCTATATAGATATTGGAGAAAAGGATCTTGAGAATCCATTACCTTGGGATAAGATTGCAGCTGCTGATTATAAAGTTTGGGATGGTTATATAGATTACGATCAAACAATAAGCAGTAGTAAAAAACGTATGGCTCAAAATGAATATTTGAAACTCGTTGAAGAGAATGCAAAATGGATAAAAAGTAAGCAGGACGACTCGGTATGGCCACTTAATTTTGAGGCTTATAAAGCTAAAATGGAAGTAAATATAGCAGAGGCTAAGCGCTTTGACGGTTTGAAAGAATATAATTCTAACCTTACTTTTAATTCACTGCCTTACGAAAAGCAATTGTTTAAATCTGATACTACTTTAGCTCAAAAACGGGAGCGTTGGCACACTGAATTAGCTAAAGATGTATATATGGAAGAGGCAATTAATGTACTTGAAGACTTGAAAGTTAACAATATTAGAAGAAGCAAATTAGCTGACGTTAGGGAATAACCTATGGCAGATAATTCTAGTTCTTTATCTCAATTAGCGCTCCAGAAATTTTCAAAGAATTTCTGGGGCGTTTTGAGTTTTATATATATCGTGGGGTGCGGTCTCGTAGCAGTTTTCGCATATTTATTGGCCCCAGATGATACTCAGAATGCAAATCAAATGCATCTTTCTATTCATTCTAAAAAGCCGGGGTTTACAGTTACTATTTTAAAGGTTCCCGGAGCTCAAAATGTTCAAGAAAGCTATTTTACTACGTCATTTAATGGTAAATCAAATACAGATACTGAAATTCCAATTCTAAGTTATGAAGTATTGGATAATGAGGTAGAGTATATGCCTTATTCAGATGATGGGATTACAGAGTTAACTAAAGTGATTCCTTTGTCAGAATTCAATTTAGATAGAAATAGGCGTACAGAGTTTGAAGATACTTTTATAAGTGAGAAAACATTTATTCTAGGAACAGATAAATATGGTAGAGATTTATTAAGCAGAATGCTAATAGGAACACGAATTTCTTTTAGTATTGGTTTTATTGCTGTATTTATATCACTCCTTATAGGCGTTTCTCTAGGTGCTATTGCAGGTTATTTTGGAGGGAAACTTGATGCACTGATTATGTGGATTATTAATGTGACTTGGTCAATACCCACTTTACTATTAGTAATAGCTATTACATTAGCATTAGGTAAGGGTTTCTGGCAAGTTTTTATTGCTGTAGGTCTTACCATGTGGGTCGAAGTTGCCCGAGTGGTAAGGGGACAAGTACTAAGCGTGAAACAAGCGCAATATGTTACGGCTGCTAGGGCACTAGGATATGGTGATATGCGCATTCTATTTAAACATATCTTACCCAATATTCTCGCTCCTGTTATAGTGATTAGCGCTGCAAATTTTGCAGGTGCAATCCTAATAGAAAGTGGTCTTAGTTTTTTAGGTATAGGAGCTCAACCACCTATACCCAGCTGGGGAGCTATGATTAAAGATCATTATTCTTATATAATATTAGGTAAGGCTTATCTTGCTATAATTCCTGGTATAGCTATTATGAGTCTCGTAATGGCTTTTATGCTTATGGGCAACGCACTACGGGATGCTCTCGATGTTAAGGGGGTAAATTAATCTACATTATGCAAAGAAAATATACATATCCATTATTGATGATGCTGGCCATTGCTGCAATTTATGTAGGTGAACAATACCTTGAAAAAAGAGAGCAGCAAACCCTTGTGAATACAGGAAGAACTATCAAAACAGATCGTTTAGATTTTTATCTACCCTCTTCTTCTGAAAGTACAACGGTACATCATAATTATTATAGTTTAGATTATAATGAAGAGGCAGAGCAGGCCTCGTGGGTAGCATACACATTAAGTAAGGAACAATTAAATACCATCGAGGTATCGCGTCCTTATTTTGACATTGATGCAGCTGTAAGTACTGGAGCTGCAGACTGGCGGAATTATAAGAACAGTGGTTACGATCGCGGACATTTGTGTGCAGCAGGAGATCGTAAGTTTAGTACCCAGGCATATAATGAAACATTTCTAACCAGTAATATAAGTCCGCAGTTACACGACTTCAATAGTGGGATCTGGAATCGTTTAGAAAATCAAGTGCGGAATTGGGTACATAACTATAATGAAGTAACTATAATTTCGGCAGGAGTATTAACTAATCCTATTGATAAAATAGGAGAAGAACAGGTGTATGTGCCAAGCTCTTTTTATAAAATTCTTATTCGGAAAACTAATGCAGGTTATACGTGCCTTGCTTTTTTAATTCCGCATCAGGCAACAAATAAAAATCTCATTGAATTTGTAGTGTCTGTAGATAAAATTGAAGCAATTACAGGAATAGATTTTTTTCCGAAGTTAGAAGATAACTTAGAAAATGCTATTGAGAAGAACACGAATTTGAAAGCTTGGAGTTTTTAGACTCTTACCACTGATTTATTCGGTCTGAATCTAGTTTTACGAATATAAAAAGTAAAATGGTAAATCCCCATAAGCCCGATCCTCCATAACTAAAGAAGGGGAGTGGTATTCCTACAGTAGGAAAAACGCCAGTAACCATACCTATATTAATCAAGAAGTGTATAAATAGAATTCCGGCAATACTATAGCCATAAATTCTACTAAACTGACTTTTTTGACGTTCGGCTAAAACAATTATACGTAGCATTAAACCAACAAACAAAGCGATTACGAGCGTGCTGCCAAGAAACCCCCATTCTTCACCCACGGTGCTAAAAATATAATCTGTATGCTGTTCAGGTACAAAGTCACCTTTAGTTTGAGTACCCTTCAAAAAACCTTTTCCTGCTAAACCTCCATTGCCTATAGCTATTTCAGATTGATAGGTGTTATATCCTATACTTTTCATATCAACATCTTTCCCTAAAACAACATTAAAGCGATCTCGGTGCCGCTGTTCAAAAACATTTTCGAAAATGTAATTAACAGAAAAGACAAACAAAATTGAGACAATAGGAAGGATGTAATATAAACGTTTTCCAAAACGTTTTTTCCTATTTCTAATAAGTAACGCTATTGCAATAAGGACTATACCTGCAATTATATATAACGGTCCAAAAGCTAGTGTAAGCACAAATAGGGCTATAGTTACAGAGCCTGTAATGAGATAAACACCAGAAAGGCCTTCCCTATATAAAGGGAAGAAAAAAGCTGCATAAACTAGCGCGCTTCCAGGGTCTGGCTGAGGAACTATACAGATAGCCGGTAGTGCTATAATTACAAATGCGCGCAACTGGTGCGTTAGTGATTTAACATCGGTTTGAATATCACTCAGGTATTTTGCTAGGGCGAGGGCTGTCGCTGCTTTTGCAAATTCACTCGGCTGAATACCAAAACTTCCAAAAGAGTACCAGCTAGTCGCACCAGAAATATTTTTACCGAATACAAAGAGACCCAGTAAGGAGACTATAGATATTACATAAATAATACTAGCAAAACGCTCAAAAAATTTTGCGTCTAATGAAAGAATAAATATGACTATGAGAAAGCTTAACGCAATAAAAAGTAGCTGTCTGGTAAAAAGATTATCAAAATCAAAAAATTCAGCAACTCCGGTAGGATCAACAGAGGCGGAGTAAATATTTATCCATCCAATTGATACCAGCGCTAGAAATAGCGCAATTATTACCCAGTCAAAATTCCCGTAGGCTTTAGAAAAACTACTCATTAAAGCTCAGTCTTTTTAGGTACGCCACTTATTTTCTTACCATCGTTAATCGGAAACGGTTTTCCGCTTAGAGGCTTAGCGTATTCATCTTCTAGGCTATTTGATAAAATATAATCTTCAATATCTGTACGGGTCACTTCTCCTTTAATATATTTTTCAATCATTAAACTGGCAATTTTACCGGCATAGCGCGATCCCCAATATCCGTTTTCAACAAATACAGCAATAGCAATTTTAGGGTTGTCTTTTGGTGCAAATGCCACAAATATGGAGTGATCTGTTAATTGTGCTCTGTGTCCATCTATTCGGGTGTAGTTTTCGGCTGTTCCCGTTTTACCACAAATATCTATACCGGGTATTTTTATACCAGCAGCAGTCCCATAATTATAGGCGCCAAACATACCTTCAACCACAGGTTCAAAATTAGCTGGTGAAATTGTGGTTACGTTTCTTGTGCGATACTCTTCGGGGATTAGATCAGTTTGATTTTCTATACTTTTTAATATATGTGGCGTATAAAACCAGCCTCTGTTTGCAATTGCGGCAGTAACATTAGCAAGTTGAATAGGTGTGAGACTTACTTCTCCCTGACCAATAGAATTAGAAATTGTAGCTGTGCTAAACCATTTATACTTTGGATACTCGTAAGCCCTGTTGTAATATTTACTATCTGGGATAAATCCTGGTTGTCCTGTAGGTAAATCTGTACCCATATAACCGCCTAAGCCAAAACTTTCAAGATGATTTTTCCATACATCCATACCTTCTTGCGGTGAATTATACTTTTCGATAACCCTACGATAAACATTTGCGAAATACGCATTACAAGAATTAGCAATCCCGGGAATCATACTCAACGGACTCGGGTGATGGTGACATCCTAATTTGCGACCGTGAGATCCGTAATAGTAACCACCGTGGCAGGCGAAAGCTTCTTCTGAGTCAACAACATTCTCTTCAAGTGCTATAAGGGCATTTAAAGTTTTAAATGGTGATCCTGGAGGATATTGAGCTTGAAGACCGCGATCAAATAACGGCTTTGCAATCGAATCGTAATATAACTTTGTGAAATTGCGAGAGCGTTCTCTACCTACTAAAAGAGCAGGATCAAAATTAGGTGCAGATATTAGCGCTAGTATCTCACCGGTTGCTGGTTCAAGTGCGACAATACCTCCGCGTTTGTTTACCATTAACTCTTCACCATATTTTTGTAATTCAGAATCTATGGTGAGTGTGAGATCTTTACCGGGCACAGGTAATGTGTCTAGCGTTCCATTTTTATAAGGACCAATGTCTCTGTTAAATCTATCTTTCTGAATATATTTTACACCTTTGATACCTCGTAAAGTTTTCTCATACTGAGTTTCTACGCCGGTTCTCCCTTTTAAATCTCCAGATTGATAATAAGGATTGTCTTCAATATCTTTATAATTAACTTCGGCAATATACCCTAAGAAGTTAGCCCCAAAATCTATTTGATAATCCCGAAGTGATCGTTTTTGTATAAAAAATCCTTCATACTTACGCATCTTTTCTTGAAGGTAAGCATATTCAGATTTTGTAAGCTGTGGTATGACAATAGAAGGTAATCGAGGAGAATATACCCGTGCTTTTTTTAATCTGTTAATGAGCATCTCTTTATCCATTTTAAGCAAGCCACAAAATTCTAGCGTGTCAAATGGCTTTACCTCACGCGGAATTACCATAACATCATAAGAAGGCTGGTTACTTACCAGTAGATTTCCATTACGATCATAAATATGACCTCGCTGCGGATAGTCAAAGAAGCGTTTAATGGCATTATTTTCAGATAAGCTGGCGTATGAAGTATCTAGGATTTGGAGATAAAATAAGCGTCCCGTGAGCAGGACACCAGATATAAGTACAATAGAAAAAAGTAAAATTCTTCTCATTTTCGCTTTAAGCTAAATAGAGTTATGAAGAGCATGCAGAGTAGCACACTAAATATACCACTAAACAACGTCTTCTTTAGTATATAGATTATATCTGAGAAGTTAAAACTTTCGGCAAAAAATAAGATTAGATGATGTGTAAAGACTAAAATTGAGATATAAAGTAAACGTTCTCCAAAATCGGCTTTTGCTACTTTAATGGCATTATATTCATAGGCTATACCAAAAATTGATTGCAATATCCAAGGTCTTAAGTAAGCAATTGTAACACTAGCTGCAGCATGCATTCCTCCACTATTACTAAACATATCTAAAGTAAGACCGAGTAAAAAGCTCGTAAAAATTAAAAGAGCTCTGTTGTCGCCAACGGGAAATAATAAGATGAATAGAATGTAGGGATATGGATTTATATAACCCAGAAAATTGATATTATTAAAAATGGCAACCTGTAGCAGAATTAAAAGTACAAATCGCAGGATGTTTTTGAATATACTACTGCTCATCTACGGTTTGTTGTTCTAGAGTTTTTATTTCATCGCCATTCATATTCTCAATAACATATACATAACCTACATTGGTCATATCATTAAAGAGCTTGATTTTAATAGTATAAAAATTTTCACTTGGATCAAGTTTAAAATTATTGATCGTTCCTATTCCTATACCTTCTGGAAATATTGTTGATTTACCGCCTGTTACTATAGTATCACCTAAAGCAACCGGTGCTTTTGATTGCACATCTACGAGATCAACGATATTAGGATCCCCACCTTTCCAAACTAAAATTCCGAAGTGATTACTTTTTTTAAGCTTTGCATTTATTTGAGAATTACTATTTAAAATGCTTAGTACCGTAGCATAATTTGAAGAAACACGATCTACAATTCCTACCAGCCCTTTGCTGGTAATAACACCAAGGTCTTGTTTAATTCCTTTTTTTGAACCTCCCCGCAACGTGATAAAATTGTCTTTGAGGTTATAATTATTATTAATCACTTTAGCTGTAGTAAATCTATAAAGTGAATTAAATGCCAGTGTATCTAATTTTTGATCTTTTTTATCGGTAAGATTGTATAAACGCGATCTTAATCTATTGTTCTCTTCAACAAGTTGCGCATTATGAATTTTTAGATCAAAATACTCTGAAATATCATCAAGACCACCATAAATACCTCCGCTTAAGAAGTTGGCCGAATTTACAAACTTACTGCGATGATACGAATGTGACTGAATGGTAAAGACTAATGACAAAAACAGCAAAAACGCAAATAATAGAAAGTTTCTATACTTTATTAGAAAATTTACAATTTGCTGCATGAATCAAAACCTAATTATTTTACAAAAATACTTTTGAACTTCGCTAAGTTCTTTAAGGTAATACCAGTACCTCGTACCACAGCACGCAAAGGATCTTCAGCTATATAAACAGGTAAATCTGTTTTTTGAGATAAACGCTTGTCTAAACCACGTAACATACTGCCTCCACCGGCTAAGTAAATACCCGTATTATAAATATCTGCTGCTAATTCTGGAGGCGTTTGTGATAACGTTTCCATTACCGCATCTTCAATTCGCAAAATAGATTTATCTAAAGCTTTTGCAATTTCACGATAAGAAATAGAAACCTGTTTAGGCTTTCCTGTAAGCAAATCACGACCTTGAACGCTCATATCATCTGGCGGAACTTCTAAATCTTCGGTTGCGGCTCCTATTTGAATTTTTATTTTTTCAGCACTACGCTCTCCTACATATAGGTTATGTTGTGTGCGCATATAATAAATGATATCATTAGTAAAGACATCACCAGCAATCTTAACGGACTTATCACATACAATACCTCCAAGAGCAATAACTGCGATTTCGGTAGTACCACCACCTATATCTACAATCATATTTCCTTTAGGCTGCATAATGTCAACTCCAATTCCTATAGCAGCAGCCATAGGTTCGTGAATAAGAAATACTTCTTTACCATTAACACGCTCACAACTTTCTTTTACTGCACGCATCTCTACTTCAGTAATACCAGAAGGAATACAAACCACCATGCGAAGAGCAGGGGCAAACATTCTTTTCTTAAGTGCGGGAATCTCTTTGATAAACATACTTATCATTTGCTCACTAGCATCAAAATCTGCAATAACACCATCTTTTAAAGGGCGTATTGTTTTAATGTTTTCGTGAGTTTTACCCTGCATCATGGCAGCCTCTTTTCCAGCAGCGATAATTTTATTAGTAACGCGATCTCTTGCTACAATAGAAGGGCTGTCAACAACAACCTTGTCATTATGTATTATAAGAGTATTTGCGGTACCGAGGTCGATCGCTATCTCTTCCGTTAGAAAATCAAAAAAGCCCATAGATTGTAAAGTGAGAGTGAAATATGATAATCAGGTTATTCTTAAATGTACTGAAAATTATTCTTTATTAGTGTTTAAAATGTCTGGTTCCGGTCATCACCATAGCAATGTTATTTGCATTGCAGTAATCAATACTTAATTGGTCTTTAATAGAACCACCTGGTTGAATAACGGCAGTAATACCAGCCTTGTCTGCTATTTCAACACAATCTGGAAATGGGAAAAAAGCATCACTTGCCATTACCGCACCTTTTAAGTCAAATCCAAATGCTACTGCTTTATCTATAGCCTGGCGTAATGCATCTACACGAGAAGTTTGACCTGTACCACTCGCATAAAGCTGATTTCCTTTTACAAATACTATTGTATTTGATTTTGTGTGTTTACAGATTTTAGAAGCAAAGATTAGATCACTTAACTCCTCATCTGTAGGTTTATTGTCTGTTGCTACAGAAAGATCATCTAGACTGTCTGTAATAGCATCTTTATCTTGAACAAGAACCCCATTTAAACAGCTTCTTACCTGATCATTAGGTAAGGTAATAGGTTTTTGAACTAATAAAACTCTATTTTTTTTACCTTTTAAAATTTCTAGAGCTTCAGTTGAAAAAGAAGGAGCTATTACTACTTCACAAAAAAGTGAGTGAATTTCTTCTGCCGTAGCTTTATCTATTTCAGAATTCGATATTAATATTCCGCCAAATGCAGATACAGGATCCCCGGCTAGTGCATCTACATAAGCCTGGTGTATGGTTTCTCTTTGCGCTAATCCGCAAGCATTGTTATGTTTTAAAATTGCAAATGTGGGATTCTCATCTTTAAATTCGCTCATTAGGTTCACGGCAGCATCAACATCCAGCAGGTTGTTATAAGAAAGCTCTTTGCCGTGTAGTTTATCAAACATAGCATCAAAGTCTCCAAAAAAGGTTCCTTTTTGATGGGGATTTTCACCGTAACGTAAGGTTTTACCTTCAGTAAAACTTTGTTTGTAAACAACATCTTCTTCATTAAAATAGTTGAAGATTGCCGTATCATAATGTGAAGATACATTAAAGGCTTTGGCAGCAAATCGCTTGCGATCTGTTAATGAAGTTACACCATCATTAGCACTTATAAGATCAAGAACTTCTTGATAATCGGCAACAGAGGATACACACAAGGTGTCTTTAAAGTTTTTAGCAGCAGCGCGTATAAGAGAAATTCCACCTATATCTATTTTCTCAACAATGTCTTGTTCAGAAGCTCCTGATGCTACCGTTTTTTCAAAAGGATATAAATCAACAATAATAATATCTAATTGTGGGATGTTGTATTCTTTCATTTCCGAAATGTCACCTTGGTGATCCTGACGGTTTAATATTCCACCAAAAATTTTAGGGTGTAATGTTTTAACTCTCCCACCTAAAATTGAAGGGTAAGAGGTCACATCTTCAACAGGTATTACCGGTACACCAAGATCTTGAATGAATTTTTCTGTACCTCCCGTAGAATAAAGGGTGATACCAAGTTCATTAAATTTTTTTATAAGAGGTTCAAGACCTTCTTTACTAAAAACAGAAATTAATGCAGCTTTAGCTTTTATACCTGTGCTCATGAAGATTTTTTTTATTAGGCTGCAAAAGTATGAATTAAACCCTTAAATGGGGTTGATAAATGTTGTATTTTCTTAGCATAAATTTGTAACATAAAGTATACTTCTACGTCCTATGGTCGTTCATGTTAATACACGTCTATGCTCATCTATTTTAGGGTATTAAAAGAAAGCCTTGCTTTTGCCATTAATGCTTTGCGCAACAATAAATTACGCACACTGCTTTCATTGCTTGGAGTTACAATTGGGATATTTTCTATTATAGGAGTTCTTGCAGCGGTAGACTCCTTAAAGCAAGAGATAAAAGGCAGTCTTTCGTCGTTAGATAACAGTACCATTATCTTAATGCGCTTCTCCTTTGGACCTACAGATATTCCGCAGTGGAAAAGAGAGCAATTTCCAGACGTTAGCTATGAGGAATATCAATACATAAAACGCAATGTTCCTGATGTAGAGGCTGCATCATTTAGTCTCAATGTAGGTGCAGAATCTATAAAGTATGGTGATAAACTCGTAACCGGTGTGGGGATTGCTCCCGTTACTGAAGGCTATTATAATATTGAATCCTTAAAACTGAAAGAAGGTCGTTTTTTTAATGAATCTGAGTCTAATAGTGGATCTCCAGTAATTGTTTTAGGTAGCGAGATCGCAGACGGCTTGTTTGGTAACTTAAATCCTATTGGCAAAGAGGTACGATTATACGGTCAACGATTTTCAGTAATTGGTGTGATCGAGAAAGAGGGAACAAGCATTTTTGGTCCATCAAAAGACGGCTCTGCAATTGTACCTGTAAACGTAGTTCGTCGTATCTACGGAAGTAATAATAAATCTGCATTCCCGTCGATAGTTATAAAACCAAAATCGGGAGTTGATATTCCAGAATTTAATGCGGTGTTAGGGCAACGCCTTAGACAGCTACGTGGTTTAAAACCAGATGACGTAGATAATTTCTTTATTAACCAACTTTCTGGATTTACAGATTTTGTAGATAACATTACCGGTACAATGTCAACTATAGGTGGTTTTATTGGGCTGTTCTCACTACTGGTGGGTGGTTTTGGAATTGCAAATATTATGTTTGTAAGTGTGAAAGAACGTACAAACCTAATAGGTATTCAAAAAGCTTTAGGAGCAAAAAACAGATTTATATTATTACAATTCTTGTTTGAATCTGTTATTCTTGCTACAATAGGCGGACTTATAGGTCTGGCTCTTGTTTGGCTTATTACCGTTGTGGCATCGCAGTTTACGGGTAGCTTTGAGTTTGTGCTCTCTGCATTTAATATTTTTGCAGGATTATCCAGTTCTGTAATAATAGGATTGATAGCAGGTATTGTACCTGCATTTATGGCATCAAGATTAGATCCTGTGGAGGCGATACGTACCGGAATGTAAAAGCCAAGTGCAACGCAAAAAAAACACCGCTCTGCTTTAAAGCAGAGCGGTGTTTTTATTTAAAATTCGATTTGTTTTACAAATTATAGTATAACAGCAACTTGTTGATTAACCCATTCTAAAAAGCGCTCGTCTGCTTCAGTAAAAGGATCGGGAGTATTAGAGTCAATATCGATCTGTCCTATATTTTTTCCATCTACAAAAAGTGGAACTACTATTTCTGCCTTAACGGTAATACTACAAGCAATATAATTATCTTGAGCATTCACATCTGGCACTACAAAATTTTGATTTGAAACAGCAACCTGACCACATATACCTTTACCAAATGGAATAATAGTATGGTCTGTATGCGCACCTGCGTACGAACTTAATTTAAGTTCGTCTTTATCACCATTTTTAAAGTAGAAACCAACCCAGTCATAATATTCGATCGTTTCTTTGAGTAAATCACATACACCCTGCAGGCGTTCTTCCACAGATAGAGTTGCGGTATCTAATATTTGCGATACTTGTATTTTTAGTACATCAAAAGTCATTTTTCTTGTATTTTAGTCCGGCAAATAACCGTTAGCTGATTGTTAGATTTAATAAGCAAATATAAGTCGGTACTTCTATTTATCCTTACATTTTTAGGAGTGTATGTGATATTAAGCTTTGCGTATTCATTTTATTTAAATTTTGAATTTTCAAACGCATTTTACCCGGACTACGTGACCCATAAAGTTGCAAATCAAAGTAAATGGCTTGTGAATGCAATAGGGTATAACTGCACTACAGAACCTCATCCAGATGAAGCCTCTGTTAAATTAATGGTAGAAAATAATTTTGTTGTGCGGGTAGTAGAGGGATGTAACGGAGTAAGCGTTCTAGTACTCTTTACTGCCTTTGTGTTTTCATTTTTTCAAGGCTGGAAAAGGACACTTCTTTTTTTAGTTATGGGCGGGATACTTATATATATTATAAATATTGTACGTATAGCAATTATAAGTATAGCACTCTATGAAACCCCGCAGTACACTAAGGTATTGCATGATATTGTATTTCCTGGTGCAATTTATGGGACAGTAGTTATTCTTTGGCTCATTTGGGTAAACGGCTTCAAAAAGTATAAAGTTTGAAAAGGGTAGGAGTAATTATTTTGGTTTTCCTACTGCTTATACTATTAGCGGTTCTACGATTTTTTCAAGAAGAATTTTTCTACGATCCTTTGATTGACTTTTTTTACGGTGATTATCTAACCGCAGAAAGCCTACCTGAAATAAATCTGGGGAAGTTGCTTTTGGCTACCGGCGGAAGATTTTGGTTAAACTCTTCAATTTCTTTATTGATACTAAAAATAGTATTCGAAAAAGCTGAAATCTTAAAAATTTCCATTTTGATATACGGGGCACTTTTTGTCCTCTTGATCATAGCCTTTACTTACTTGATTGCGGA
This sequence comes from Leeuwenhoekiella aequorea, assembly GCF_004104375.1. Taxonomy (GTDB): domain Bacteria; phylum Bacteroidota; class Bacteroidia; order Flavobacteriales; family Flavobacteriaceae; genus Leeuwenhoekiella; species Leeuwenhoekiella aequorea. The sequence continues at coordinate 459,562 of NZ_QOVM01000003.1, read as the reverse complement.
CTATGAGCAAAACTACAATCTCGCTTTATTTTATATTAGAAGATTTTTAATTCAGCCTGTAATGCTTTTACTTTTATTGCCTGCATTTTATTATCAAAAGCTACGCAACAAATAGGCTATTTGTATATTTGATTGAAACTTAAGATTAACGTATGAGAAATATTACTATAATTTTTATTTCGGCACTTTTATTAGCCTGTGGCGAAAACAAATCTGGAGAGAAAACTGTAACTGTTTCAGAAGGTGATTCAGAAAAACACGAACTGGTTTACAACGGAGCAAAACGGGAAGCTCAGTTTAAAAATGAGGAGGTAACCAGTGTTTATGATGCTTATAACAAACTTAAAATTGCTCTTGTAAATACAGATGCTGAAGCTGCTCAAGATGCCGCTGAAGATATGATCTCAAAAATGGAAGCAGTAGAAGTGGAGGCAGATTTAAAACAGGTGGCTCAATCAATTGCGAGTACTAAAGATATTAACAAGCAACGAGCAAACTTTGAAAAATTAACTGCAGGAATAAAAACTTTTGTAGAAGAGAATATTTCTGACGGAACACTTTATTATCAATATTGCCCAATGGCATTTGACGGTAAAGGCGCCTACTGGATTTCTAATGAGAAGAAAATATTTAATCCTTATTTTGGTGATGTAATGCTAAATTGTGGAACTGTAAGCGAAGAGATTAAATAGATAGCAAACGATCCTTAATATAAAAGCCCTTCAGAAATTCATCTGAAGGGCTTTTCTTATGATAAGTAAATGGGAATGATTACATCATTCCTGGCATACCGCCGCCCATACCTCCTGGCATCGCACCACCAGCATTTTCTTCTGGGATGTCAGTTAATGCACATTCGGTAGTTAAGATCATTCCAGAAACAGAAGCAGCATTTTCAAGAGCTACTCGAGTTACTTTCTTAGGATCTATAATACCTGCAGCAAGCATATTTACATAGGTATCTGTCTTAGCGTCATAGCCGTAATCTTCTTCACCTTCAATAACTTTTGCAATAACTACAGAACCTTCACCTCCGGCATTTGCAACAATTGTGCGTAATGGAGCTTCGATTGCTTTTGCAACGATTTTAATACCTGTTGCTTCATCAGCATTTAAAGCTTCTAAGCTTTCTAAAGCACGTTTTGCACGTACAAGAGCAACACCACCACCTGCTACAATACCTTCTTCTACAGCAGCACGTGTAGCGTGTAAAGCATCATCAACGCGATCTTTTTTCTCTTTCATTTCCACTTCAGATGCAGCACCTACATATAGTACAGCTACACCACCTGCTAATTTAGCAAGACGCTCTTGAAGTTTTTCTTTGTCATAATCGCTGGTAGTAGACTCAATTTGAGCTTTTATCTGATTGATACGACCTTTAATTCCGTCTTTATCACCAGAACCATTTACGATTGTAGTGTTGTCTTTATCGATTGTTACATTCTCTGCTGTACCTAGCATATCGATTGTAGCATTCTCTAACGTAAAGCCACGCTCTTCGCTTATAACTGTACCTCCAGTTAAAATTGCGATATCTTCTAACATTGCTTTTCTACGATCTCCAAAACCTGGAGCTTTTACAGCAGCAATTTTAAGAGCACCTCTTAATTTGTTTACTACTAAAGTAGCAAGAGCTTCACCGTCTACATCTTCTGCAATGATTAATAAAGGCTTACCTGATTGAGCCACTGGCTCAAGTACTGGTAACAAATCTTTCATAGAAGAAATCTTTTTATCAAATAATAAGATATAAGGATTCTCTAATTCAGTTTGCATTTTTTCACTGTCAGTCACAAAATATGGAGATAAGTATCCACGGTCAAATTGCATACCTTCAACAACGTCAACGTAAGTTTCAGTACCTTTTGCTTCTTCAACAGTAATTACACCTTCTTTACCAACTTTACCAAAAGCTTCAGCAATTAATTCACCAATAACATCATCGTTATTTGCTGAAATAGCAGCAATCTGCTTAATTTTTTCTGAAGAGTTTCCTACTTCTTTTGTTTGAGCTGCAAGATCTTTTGTGATTGCTTCAACAGCCTTGTCAATACCGCGTTTTAAATCCATAGGATTTGCCCCTGCAGCAACGTTCTTAAGACCTTCTTGTACGATAGCTTGAGCAAGTACAGTTGCAGTTGTAGTACCGTCACCGGCAAGATCATTAGTTTTAGAAGCAACTTCTTTAACCATCTGAGCTCCCATATTCTCTAAAGGATCTTTAAGCTCAATTTCTTTTGCAACAGTTACACCATCTTTGGTTACTTGAGGAGCACCAAAAGATTTATTGATTATCACATTACGTCCTTTAGGACCTAAAGTAACTTTTACAGCATTTGCTAATGCATCTACACCGCGTTTAATACCATCTCTTGCTGAGATGTCAAATGTTATCTCTTTTGCCATTGTATATATTTTTTTAAATTTCTCGCTTATGCGAAAAGTAAAATGTTATTATAATAATTAATAGAAGAACTTAAAGTTATTAGATAACTGCAAGGATATCTTCTTCACGCATAATTAAATAATCTGTGCCGTCTAATTTTAATTCGGTTCCAGAATATTTTCCGTAAAGAACTGTATCACCAACCTTAACGGTCATATCGTGATCTTTTTTTCCATTCCCTACCGCTATTACTTTCCCTTGTTGAGGTTTTTCTTTAGCTGTATCTGGAATATATAGTCCAGATGCTGTTTTTGTTTCAGCGGCTGTAGGCTCTACTAAAACACGGTCTGAAAGTGGTTTAATGTTTACTCCCATTTTAATATAATTTTTTAGTTAATAAAGTTCTTGATATGATGCCTGTAAGGCAGAAATTATGCCAGCAGACTTTGGCTGACAAAAAGGCAAAAAAAAGACCGCATAAATGCGGTCTTCAGATTTTATATATGACTAAAATGTCATTTAGTTCGATTCTGTGTTGTCTCCTGAAGTAGCTTCTGCAGGAACAGCAGCGTCAGGAACAGGCATAATGTTTTCTACATCTTCTCCTTGAATCACTTTAGATTCTGAAGCATCGCCACCGCCAAAAATAGTTACATTAGATATTAATATAAGTACCAATAAAACTGTAGCTAGTCCCCAAGTACTTTTATCTAAGAAATCACCGGTTTTTTTAACACCACCTATTTGTTGTGTTCCGCCTCCTCCAAAAGAAGAAGATAAACCACCACCTTTAGGGTTTTGTACCATAATTACTACAATAAGTAGAAATGCTACAATTACAATTAAAACTAAAAAAATTAAAAACATAGTTTAAGGCTTTACAAAGGCGGATTTCTATTTTAGAAGTGCCGCAGTTTATTATTTATTTTCTTGCAATTTTGCTATTGCCCGAATTTGGTCTGCAAAGAAACCACTTTTTTCCGGATATTTCAAACATAAAATTTTATATGCTTGCTTTGCTTTTTGATAATTCTTCTGCTCTACGTAAACACGAGCTAAAGTCTCTGTCATCAAGCTTTCATTAGGCTGAAAATCTCCAGATAGATCTGGTTTCTTAAAGCCTTCTTCGGGAGTTCTTACTTTTATTTTAGGATTGGTCTCAATAAATTTATCGATTAACTCCAGGCGACGGGTACGATCAGGATCTTCTTCTTCCTCTTCTTCTATTGCTGAAAAGGATACGAGTTTTTGGGACTTTACTGCTAATTTAGGTTCTTCAGTACGTGATTCAGTATTTTCTAAAGGCTGAGTGTCTTCAGGTGAATTGCGGTCTATTTTATTGAAAGAAGTTATTTTAAGCCACTGGCTGAATGAATGAGTTTCATTTTGAGTAAACTCTAAGGGTTTTCCCAGTTCTAAGCTATCAGCAGAATCATCACTATTTTGCGCCTCTTCTGACTCTTCTTTTGGGATAAAGAAGTCATTTGCTAGCACTTGATTCGCTTTAGCAAGTTCTTCTACTTCTAAATCTGAAGAAACATCTATAAGATCATGTACCGGCATATCTCTAAGTTGTTCTTCCTGTGCTTTTATTTGCTCACTAATTGCAGATTGATTAAAACTTTCTGAAGTGATATAGTCAAATAGAACGGTACGGTCCTGAGTGTATGCAGCTGTTTTCTTTAGCTGATTATTGTATAAGAAACTATCTTGATTTTTTAAACCTTTTAAATGGAGCGCACGAGCTGCTTGAAAATAAGGATACTTTTTTACAACCTCATTTAATTCAATTACATGTTCTGCTGTAATTGCATCGGGGTGTTCTAGAAGGTATGTAAAATCGTGTGTATTCATTTACCAGTTTGCCAGCGATTCATTAAATATATCTTGTGTTATACGCTCAAAAATTTCTGCGATAGCACTATCAAGTGCAGCACCTACTAATTGAGTTGTTCCCGGCGTGTCAACAAAAAATGAAAAGCGTTTTTCAAAATCATCACTGCCATCTTCCTTCTTAGTATTGGTAAATCTACATAAGACTACGATAGTTAACCTGTTTTGTGCAGCAAGGTTATCTGAGGTTGCGGTTTGTGGCGCAATATAATAATCTACAATCTCACCTTCATAGATTAAATCTGCATTTGCTGCATTTGTAGCTAAATTTAAACTGGTCTGGTTTTGAATCAAATCTGATAAGGCAAATGTGAAATCTCTATCAATTCCAGGTTCTACAATAGGAGCATTGTTCTGAAAATAATTCACATAAAAACTTTCGGTGCCGGGTTCTATAGAAATTCCTGTAAACGAATAAAATCCGCAGCTGTTTAAACAGAGGCAGCTAAGTAAAAGAAAAGCAATTTTAAGTTTTCTCATAGGTGGTTTAATAAACTCTTTAAAGATCGTATTGTTTAATTTTTCTATATAAAGTACGCTCGCTAATTCCCAGTTCTTTTGCAGCTGCTTTACGTTTGCCGCTATGTCTTTCAAGAGATTTTTCAATAAGTTCTAATTCTTTTTCCTGAAGCGATAAGGTTTCTTCTTCCTCAACGTCTTCAGCAAAATGATATTTGTCTGCTATCGTTGTTTTTGCAGCAGATTCCTGAGGTAATTGCAGTACTTCAGTTATATCCTCTGCACTCTCGTATGCATCAGTTTCTTCTTCGCTGTAAATTTTCTTTATCAATGATTTATTCTCCTCTTGAACACTGGCATTATTTCCTTTTTCCATGAGTTCCAAAGTGAGCTTCTTAAGGTCATTAAGATCACTTTTCATATCAAAAAGCACTTTATAAAGTATCTCACGTTCACTACTAAAATCACTCTCGCTCTTTTTTGAGCCTACTACAGCGGGTAGGTTTGATCCTGTATCTGGTAAATAATGACGCAGTTTTTCTAAGGAAATACTACGATTTTGCTCCAGTACCGAAATTTGCTCAGCTACATTGCGCAGTTGTCTTATGTTACCACTCCAGCGATATTTTAATAGGCTATTGATTGCATCATCATCAAGACGAATTGTGGGCATCTTGTATTTGTTTGCAAAATCTGAAGCAAATTTTCTAAATAAAAGATGAATGTCCTCTTTACGTTCTCGTAGTGGAGGTAGATTAATATCTACTGTACTTAATCTATAGTATAAATCTTCTCTAAAACGCTCTTGCTTAATAGCTTCAAACATCTTTACGTTTGTAGCAGCTACAATACGTACATCGGTTTTTTGTGTTTTTGAAGAACCTACTTTTAAAAATTCACCATTTTCTAATACACGTAACAGGCGCACTTGAGTGGGGAGTGGTAATTCACCTACCTCATCGAGAAATATGGTGCCACCATCTGCCTCCTCAAAATAACCACTACGTGTAGAGGATGCGCCGGTAAAGGCGCCTTTCTCATGGCCAAAAAGTTCACTGTCTATGGTTCCTTCTGGTATAGCACCACAGTTCACAGCTATATATTTATTATGCTTACGATGAGATAACGAGTGAATAATGCGGGGTATACTTTCTTTACCCACACCACTTTCTCCGGTTACTAATACTGAAATATCTGTAGGAGCTACCTGTATCGCTTTTTCTATGGCGCGATTAAGTTTTGGATCATCTCCAATAATACCAAAACGTTGCTTTATAGCGTGAACTGATTCCATTAGCTAATTAATTATTTGAAGAATAACCCACTGCTTTACCTTTAAGTGTTGAAGTAGTACAGCTGGTAATCTCAACATTTACAAAATCACCTACTTTATAATGTTCTTTAGGGAAAACAACAACCGTATTTTGCGAATTGCGACCAGACCATTCTGCGTCACTCTTTTTAGATTCCTTTTCAATTAGGACCTCAACTATCCGGCCTACTTGCTTTAATGTGTTAATATGAGAATGCTCTAATTGTAAAGCTATAACTTCTGCTAAGCGTCTTTTTTTAACCGCTAACGGAATGTCATCTTCAAGTTTACGAGCTGCCATTGTTCCTGGGCGCTCACTGTACGCAAACATAAAACCGAAGTCATATTTTACATATTCTAGTAAACTCAATGTATCTTGATGATCTTCTTCAGTTTCGGTAGGGAAGCCAGTTATTATATCTTGAGAAATACCACAATCTGGTATAATCTTGCGTATGTTATCTATAAGATCAAAATATTCTTGTCTGGTATGAAGGCGATTCATCTCTTTTAAAATACGATCGCTTCCACTTTGTACGGGTAAATGGATGTAGTTGCAGATGTTATCATACTTAGCCATTGTGCGTATTACATCTAAAGTCATATCCTGCGGATTTGATGTAGAAAAGCGAATTCGCATTTTGGGTTGTGCTTCAGCGACAAGAGCTAATAAATCTGAGAAATTTACAGCGGTCGCTTTTGCCATTTCGCTGGCTTTATCAAAGTCTTTTTTGAGACCACCACCATACCACAGAAAGCTATCCACATTTTGTCCTAATAACGTAACTTCTTTATATCCCCTAGACGCTAGGTCATTAACTTCTTCAATGATACTTTGAGGATCTCGGCTACGTTCACGACCTCTGGTGAATGGTACTACACAAAAAGTACACATATTATCGCAACCCCTTGTAATACTTACGAATGCCGTTACACCATTACTTTGCAAGCGCACAGGTGCAATGTCTCCATAGGTTTCTTCTTTAGAAAGAATCACATTTATAGCATCGCGTCCTTCTTCTACTTCTTCCAGAAGATTAGGTAGATCTTTGTAGGCATCAGGACCTACTACAAGATCAACAATTTTTTCTTCTTCAAGAAACTTACTTTTTAAACGTTCTGCCATACAACCTAGAACTCCCACTTTCATAGTAGGATTTATTTTCTTTACGGCATTGTATTTCTCTAAACGCTTGCGAACCGTTTGTTCTGCTCGGTCTCTAATAGAACAGGTGTTGACAAGTACAAGATCTGCATCTTCAAGTTGAGTAGTGGTATTGTACCCTTGATCCGCAAGTATTGATGCTACAATCTCACTGTCGCTAAAGTTCATCTGGCATCCGTAGCTTTCTATAAAAAGCTTTTTTGTATTTGCTTTCTGAGGCTCTAATACCAGTGTTTCTCCTTGTTTTGTTTCGTCTATAATCTTCTCCATAATACGGTCTGCTTCCTAAAAATAGTGGGCAAAGATACGATTAACTCAACTTGTGACAAAGTGTCATTACAACGAAATTTCAAATCAATTAAACTGAAGTTCATGATTATTTTAAACCTCTCATTTTTCGAATTTCAAGTAATGTATTTAAGGTATAGCTTAGGTTTCTGATCTCAATAATAAATTTTCTACTACTTTTGCGATTCTAAAGTCAAAAATATACTCAGCTAGAAAGGCTATTTATTTTTGATGAGAAAATTTTCAAAAGAGCATTATGGCAAAAAATCTTGTAATTGTTGAGTCACCCGCAAAGGCAAAAACTATCGAGAAATTTCTGGGGACAGATTATAAAGTAGAAAGTAGTTTTGGTCATATAGCAGATCTGCCAACAAAAGAATTGGGAGTAGATGTTGAAGGTGATTTTACGCCAAAGTATACTGTAAATAAAGATAAGAAAACAGTAGTAAAAAAATTACGAGACTTGGCAGACAAAGCAGAAATGGTTTGGTTAGCGAGTGATGAGGATCGAGAAGGAGAAGCGATTGCCTGGCATCTCGCAGAGGAGCTGAAACTAGATAAAAATAAAACCAAGCGTATCGTTTTTTCTGAAATTACAAAGAAGGCTATTCTTAAGGCAATAGAAAACCCGAGAGATATTGATTATAATCTAGTGAATGCGCAGCAGGCAAGGCGCGTCTTGGATCGTCTAGTAGGATATGAGATTTCACCGGTACTATGGCGCAAAGTAAAAGGAGGTTTGTCTGCAGGAAGAGTGCAATCTGTGTCTGTACGTTTAATTGTAGAACGGGAACGGGAGATACAAGCTTTTAATACTGAAGATTACTTTAGAGTTGATGCAGAGTTTGCAAATGCAGATGGGAAAACGCTAAAAGCTAAACTTCCTAAAAACTTAGATACAAAGAAAGAAGCAGAAGCTTTTTTAGAAGCTAATGCTACTGCAACATTTAAGGTAGATGCGCTTACTACAAAGCCCGCGAGTAAATCTCCTGCACCTCCATTTACAACATCAACGCTACAGCAGGAAGCTGCGCGTAAATTGTATTTTTCGGTGAGTAAGACGATGAATATGGCGCAACGTCTTTATGAAGCAGGTCTTATTACCTATATGAGAACAGATAGTGTTAATCTTTCACAGGATGCTAAAGCGGCAGCTGCACAGGAGATTAATTCAGCTTATGGTACTAAGTATCACAAAGAGCGTAACTACAAAGGAAAGAGTAAAGGGGCTCAAGAAGCTCACGAAGCAATACGTCCTACAGATTTTAGCAAACATTCAGTAAATATTGATAGAGATCAAGCGCGTCTTTATGAATTAATATGGAAACGCGCGATTGCCTCTCAGATGAGTGAGGCAAAATTAGAGCGTACAAACGTACAGATTGCATCTTCTAATCATCCATCTAATTTTACAGCCAATGGAGAGGTAATAAAATTTGATGGGTTTCTAAAAGTATATCTTGAAGGCACAGATGATGAAGATCAAGAAGAAAGTGGAATTTTACCTCCATTAAAAGAAGGAGAATCTTTAGATAACCACTGGATTACTGCGACAGAACGTTTTACAAGAGCACCTTACCGTTATACCGAAGCATCTTTAGTTAAAAAGCTAGAAGAGCTGGGGATAGGAAGACCTTCTACATACGCACCTACTATTACAACTATACAGAATAGAAAATATATTGAAAAAGGAAATGTTGAGGGTGTGGAGCGTGAATATGATCTTATTACTTTAAAAAAGGGCGTTGTTAAAGCAAGCAAACTATCAGAGAAGGTAGGATCAGACAAGGGTAAACTTGTTCCTACAGATGTGGGAATGGTAGTTAATGATTTTCTGGTTATGCATTTTGAAAATATCCTGGATTATAACTTCACTGCAAAAGTAGAACAGGATTTTGATGAGATTGCTGAAGGCAATGAGGAGTGGACAAAAATGATGAAGGACTTCTATAAAGACTTTCATCCTCAAGTGAAACATGTAGCCGAAAATGCAGAGCGTGAAGTAGGGGAGCGTGTGCTGGGTAAAGATCCTAAAAGCGGCAAGCCGGTAAGTGTGAGACTTGGTAAATATGGTGCCATGGTTCAAATAGGTTCTGTGGAAGATGAAGAAAAACCATTATTCGCAGGTTTATTACCAGATCAGCAGCTTGAAAGTATAACTTTTGAAGAAGCGATGGATCTCTTTAAGCTTCCACGTGATTTAGGTGAATTTGAAGGGGAGCCAGTTGAGGTAAACAATGGGCGTTTTGGACCCTATATAAAATTTGGTAAAACTTATGTTTCGTTACCAAAGGGTAGAGATCCTTTAGAAGTAGAGTATGACGAAGCGGTAGAATACATAAAAGAGAAACAGAAAGCCGATGCTCCTATTTATACTTATGAAGATAAACCTGTTCAAAAAGGAGTAGGGCGTTTTGGACCTTATTTAAAATGGAATAGCATCTTTATCAACGTAAACAAAAAGTATGACTTTGATAATTTGACAGACAAGGATATTGTTGAATTAATTGAAGATAAGAAGCAAAAGGAAAAGGATAAAGTACTTCACGATTTTAAAGATGAGGGTATTCGTGTAGAAAAGGCACGATGGGGAAGATCGAATATTATCAAAGGAAAGGTTAAAATCGAATTGCCAAAAACAGTAGATGCAGCTGCCTTGACTTTGGAAGAAGTGAAAGATATAATAGAAAAACAAGGGCCTAAGAAAAAAGCAGCAAAGAAAACTACTGCAAAAAAGTCAACTACCAAGAAGACTACCGCAAAGAAAAGTACAGCAAAGAAAGCACCAGCAAAAAAGAAAAAATAGATGGCTTTTGAGAATTTATCTCCGGTTTCTGATTCGGTGATTGCACAAATAGATTTGTTGAATGAGCAATGTCTTGGACACGCGATTAATGTTCATTCTCGCGAAAATGGAATGCCTGAATTAAAAGGTGTGAATATTGCTATTTTGGGTGTTAGAGAAAGCAGAGGCAGCGTAAATCACATTGAAAATAGCATAGATTTTTCAGCGATAAGAAGGGCATTTTATAGCTTATATCCTGGGAATTGGCATACGGTAATTAGTGATCTGGGAGATCTCCAACCTGGAGAAAGCAGTTCTGATACCTATTACGCCTTAAAGGAGATTGTTACTGAGCTTGTTAAGAAAAATGTAGTGCCTGTAATTCTGGGTGGAAGTCAAGATCTTACCTATGCGATTTATAGAGCTTATGATGGTTTAGATCAGATGGTGAATCTGGTTAATATTGATGGTCATTTTGATTTAGGAAATAGCAGTTTACCTATTACTAATAAATCGTTTGTCGGTAAAATTATTGTCGATCAACCGTATAACTTATTTAACTACTCAAACATAGGTTATCAAACCTATTACAACTCTCAAGAAGAAATTGATCTGATGGAGAAGTTGTACTTTGATTCTTTTCGTCTTGGAAGCTTAACTTCAGAGCTAACGGCTGTCGAGCCGGTTATGAGAGATGCCGATGTTGTGAGTTTAGACCTTACGGCATTACAATCTGAAACTTTAGGATTTATGCATCCGGCGCATGTAAATGGCTTTAATGGAAGAGAAATTTGTGCAATCGCTAGATATGCGGGACTTAGTGATCGCGTTAGCGTTTTTGGAATATTTGAGTATATTTTACAAGCAAAAAATGAAACAGGTGCCGCTTTAATTGCGCAGTTAATTTGGTACTTTATTGAAGGTGTAAATTATAGAATGAACGAGCGTCTCGAAAACAGGGAAACAGACTTTTTGCATTATAGTGTACCTGTTGATGATGAGCTGCTTAGCTTCTATAAGAGCACATTTTCTGAGCGCTGGTGGATTGAGATACCATTTATAAAAGGCGTTAATAATAAATTGAAGCGTAACACGTTATTACCTTGCACTGAAGAGGACTACATCAATGCCTGTAATCAGGAAATACCTGAGCGCTGGTACAAGGCAAAACGTAAGAATGAAATATAATTAACAAAACTTTTAGTTTTGAAATGTAATTTTTATCAAAAAATTGTTTTTTAGCAATTTTATAGATAGGTTTACCGTCTCAAATCTAGATTTAACCTAATTTACCTATGAAGAAGTTTATTGCATTTATTGCGATTGTAAGCTTATTAGTTAGTTGTGGTCGTAACGATCGTGGTGAACTTGTGGGAGTCAAAGGAAAAAAATGGAATCCCGAAAAACCATACGGGATGACTCTTGTATCTGGAGGAGCCTTTATAATGGGTAAAAGTGATGATGATATTGCTGCTATCAAAAATGCTCCTACAAAAACGGTTACCGTTCGTTCTTTCTACATGGACGAGACCGAAATCACAAACACAGAATACCGACAGTTTGTAAAATGGGTGCGTGATTCTGTTACCCGTGCACGACTGGCTATTTTAGCAGATGAACTTGGAGAAACTCCCGGAAATAATGGTATAGGGGATTATGCATTTGTGGATTATGATCCAGATAACATGACTCCTTATGAGCAATATATGTATGATAATTATTACAGCTTTAGTGATGATTATAGTGATCGTAAACTCAACTGGGATATTGATCTAATTACAGATCCTATGGATTATCCAGATGAATATTATGTTGAGGTAATGGATACGATGTATATTCCATTAGAGGAATCTTACAATGGCCAGCGTACTATTGATGTAGATAAATTAGTCTATAAATACAGATATCTTGATATGGAAGCTGCTGCTCGTCAAAAGGGCGGGAAGCGTAAGGATTTTATACGTACAGAAGAAACTAAAATATATCCTGACACTACGGTATGGATTAAGGATTTTGCATATTCATATAACGAACCCATGCATAATGATTATTTCTGGCACAGTGCTTATGATGATTATCCTGTCGTAGGGGTTAGCTGGCAACAGGCTAAAGCTTTTTGTCAATGGCGTACAGATAATAAAAACTCATATAAAAAACAGAGAGGTCAGGAATTAGTTAATAGGTTCCGTTTGCCAAGTGAAGCAGAATGGGAATATGCTGCCCGTGGAGGTTTAGAAGGTGCTACTTACCCTTGGGGTGGTCCTTATACTAAAAATGATAGAGGTTGTTTTATGGCTAATTTTAAACCTTTAAGAGGGGATTATGCTGCAGACCAGGCTTTATATACTGTAGAGGCAGATTCGTATGAGCCTAACGACTACGATTTGTACAATATGGCCGGTAATGTTTCGGAGTGGGTAGGTTCATCTTACGATCCCAATGCCTACGAATACATTTCAACTATGAATCCAAATGTAAGTGACTCAAAAAATCAACGTAAAGTTGTAAGAGGAGGATCTTGGAAAGATGTGGCTTATATTATACAAGTAAGTACTCGTGATTATGAGTATGCAGATTCTGCGCGTAGTTATATCGGGTTTAGAACTGTTCAGGATTATTTGGGAGTTGACCAAGATGTAAATACAAGAAAGGGCCCTTCAAGACGTTAATTCAATATTTAATTTCCCCATACATTTAACCTAAATTCAAAATTTAAAATCTAAAAAAATAAGATGGCAAAAAAAGGAAGTCTTTCTGTTACAAACATGATTTATGGTTTGGGAGCTGCTATAGTAATTGTAGGAGCTTTATTTAAAATTCAACACTGGCCATTGGGGTCAGAGATTCTTACATTGGGGATGGTAGTCGAGGCTTTAGTATTTGCTTATTCAGCATTTGAAAGGCCAGCTCAAGATTTAGATTGGTCATTAGTTTATCCTGAATTAGCGGGTGATGCTCCTGCAGCTCGTCCTAAAAAGACTGTTGAAGTAGTAGAGGAAAAAGGTCTTTTATCTCAAAAGCTTGACGCTATGCTTAAAGATGCTCGTATCGATTCTGAGCTTATGACAAGTTTAAGCACTAGCATACGCAGTTTTGAAGGTGCAGCTAAGAATATGGCGCCTACTGCTGAAGCGATGAATTCTACAAAAAAATACAGCCAGGAAATGGCATTAGCAGCTGCTCAAATGGAGTCGCTAAACAGTCTCTATAAAGTACAGGTTGAAACAGCAGGGCGTCAAGCAGAAATTAATAACGAAGTTGCTAATAATGCAGGTAAATTAAAAGAGCAAATGGAGAGTTTAGCGACAAACCTTTCATCTCTTAATGGAGTTTATGGTGGAATGTTATCTGCTATGAATAAAAGATAACTGAATTATTTATATAAACTAATTCAGTAGAAAATATACCATTATGGCAGGAGGAACACAGTCCCCAAGACAGAAAATGATTAATCTTATGTATCTGGTATTTATTGCGATGATAGCAATGAATGTGGATAAGGAGATTCTAAATGCGTTTAAAATATTTGATGTAAAATTTACAAGCTCAAATGCTCGTTTAGCAGAAGATAATCAATTAGCTATGGCAGGTCTAGAGGCTAAGGCCGAAGAACAACCTGCTAAATACAGACCACTATTAGGCAAAGCTGAAGAGATAAAGAAAATATCTGATGATTTTTACACCTATTTAGCTAGTATTAAAGATACATTGACAGACGGAATTGATACAAGCAGTTATGCAAATCTTGATAAGACGGCAGTTCTTGATGAACGCTGGTTTACAGGAGATCGATATACTAAAGAAGGAGATGCTTTCTTAGCTAAAATCGAAAGTTATAAAAGTCAGATGCAGGCTGTTCTCGGTGAAGAATTTGCCGATGTTAACAGAGTTGTTCAAAATACATTTGCTGTAGAACCACAGACTAATAAGGATGGTAAAGAAATTGCGTGGTTGCGTTATAATTTTGAAGGTTATCCTTTAGCGGCATCTATTACGCGTTTTACACAGATGCAGAACGATATTAGAACCGCAGAATCTGAAGTATATTCTTCTTTACTTCAAGGTCAATTAAGTAAAGATGTTTCTTTAAGTAATTATCAAGCCATTGTAGTTGCAGATAAAACTGCATTTTTCTCTGGTGAAAATTTTAAGGGTAAAGTAGTATTAGGCCGATTTGATAATTCACTAAACTTTGATAAGGTAGTTATTAATGGAAGCGAAGTAGAAAATTTACAATCTGGTCAGGTCGTATTAGATTTCCCAGCAGGAAATGTGGGAACACGTACTATTACCGGGGAATTAGTATATACTGAAGATGGTGAGCCAAAATCGATTCCTATTTCAAGTGAATACGCGGTTATAAATAGACCTAACTCTGCAACTATTTCTGCAGATAAAATGAATGTGGTATATCGTGGTGTTGCTAACCCTATGACTATTAGTTTTGCCGGAGTTCCAGATAATAGTGTAAGTGCTAGTGGAGCCGGTTTAACTAAACAATCTGGGAGTAGTTATATTATGAATCCAGGTGGAGGAAATGAAGTAACAATTAGTGTTTCTGGTACAATGGCTGATGGATCTAAAGTGAGTGACTCTAAGAGATTCAGAATTAAAGATATTCCAAGCCCTACAGGAACTTTGCGTGGGGAAGATGGTATACTAAAGATGCAACGGAATGCGTTAGAGATATCTACAGTAGGTGCAAAACTATTAGATTTTGACTTTGATTTAGATCTTAATGTTACTGGTTTTAAATTTAATGTTCCTGGTGAGCCTACTGTACAGGTTAACGGAAATAAATTAGATTCTAGAGCTAAAGATGTACTAAGAAGAGCACAACGTGGATCTACAGTGCAAATCTTTGACATTACTGCTCAGATTTCTGGAAACAGTGGTTACAGACTTAAAAAAGTTGCTCCAGTTCTTATTGAGCTAACAAATTAAAATTTTATTATTATGATCACCCAAAAACTAGCTTTAAGTGCTTTTTGTATGATGATTAGTCTGGCATCATTTGCACAGACTAATATTTTGAATGCAAAAATGCCTGCTCAAATGTTTGAAAAAACAGAAGGGCAAATACAGTTAGATAATGATAAACCCTTGCCTTATGGTTATGTAGATAGCAGGGACGTTCTTTGGGGTAAAAATACCTGGGAGATTGTTGATCTTGATGAGCGTATAAACTTCCCTCTTTATTACCCTGTAGATACAAACAATATTGGTTCTGATAGAAGATCTTTATATGATGTTTTAGTATCAAGTGTTAAAGCTGGTAAATTAGATATTTATGCAGATTCTTACTTCAATCAAAAAATTGAGCTGAATGACATTGCAGCTGCTATGTCACGAGTAGACACAACAGATTTAGGTATCGAGCAAATCAATGCAGGCTATGAAGTAGATGAGCAATATATAGATAGACGTGATATTAGCTCAGCAGATATTGAGCAGTACTGGATCCGCGGATATTGGTATTTTGATAAAAGACAAGGGGAGTTAAAGTATCGTCTTATTGGTATAGCTCCTGTTGCACCAGATGTAAACTTTATAGATGATGAAGATCCTATAATGGTTCCATTATTTTGGGTTTGGTATCCTACAGCTCGCGAAATTTTACACGAGGCTAAGGTATTTAATCCGCAAAACTCAGCTCAGCCTTTATCATTTGATCACTTGCTGAATTCCAGAAGATTTAATGGGGTGATTTATCAAGTAGATAACATTCAAGGAGATCGAGAGGTTAAGGATTACATAGCAGATAATGCTATGATGCAGTTGTTAGAGTCTCAACGTATCAAAGAACAAATACGTAACTTTGAAAGTGATATGTGGAACTACTAATTATATGTTCCTAGTAAATAAAAAAAACGCCTTTATTAAAGGCGTTTTTTTATGTCTTATTTTCAATTATGAAAGAGGTAGATTATATTATTGTAGGTTTTGGACTGGCAGGGATGGCCTTTTGTGATCAATTGAGTCGCACAAAACTTAAGTATGTGGTAATAGATGAGCAGCGGGATGCCGCAAGCAGAGTTGCTGCAGGTTTAATAAATCCTGTTACTCTTAAGCGCTATACAATGCCCTACAAAGGGGAAGAGCAGTTTGATCTGGCATCTAAATATTTTCAACGGTTAGCAGCGAGCTACGACAAGGAAACTTTTGAAATTTTGCCTGTTCTTAAAATATTTTCTTCAATTGAAGATCAAAATAATTGGTTTGAAGCAAGTGATAAACCTATTTTGAGAAGATTTTTAAATGAAAAATTAGTTAAGAATACTTCAGAGTATGTTGAAGCTCCTTTGCAGTTAGGTGAAGTGAATGAATCATTACGAATCAATATTCCGCAATTGCTAAATGCTTACATCGATTCTTTAAAGAGTAAAGCGCTTTACTATTCTGAAAATTTTGATCACAGTGCGATTGCATTCAATACAGATTCCACAGTGACCTATAAAAATTTTATTGCGAAGCGTATCGTATTTGCAGAAGGATTCGGGATTAAAAATAATCCATTTTTCAATAAACTGCCGTTGGTAGGAAATAAGGGTGAATACTTAATCATTAAAGCTCCTAATTTAAACATATCGGAAGCATTAAAAGCATCCTTTTTCGTTATTCCTTTAGGGGGTGACTATTACAAAGTAGGAGCCACATTCAATTGGAAAGAAAAAGATACTATACCCACTACCGAAGCACGTGATGAATTACAAAGTAAGTTAGAGAAGGTAATTACCTGCGCTTATACCATTGAGAAACAAGTAGCAGGTATGCGGCCTACCACAGGTGATCGTCGACCTTTGATAGGCGTGCATCCTAAATATCCTCAATTAGCACTTCTCAACGGTCTTGGAACGCGTGGAACTATGATGTCTCCATACCTTGCACAGGTTTTGTTTGACCATCTTGAGAATGGTATTTCACTTGATGATGAAGTGTCTATACTTAGATTTCCTAAGAAGCTCGTGTAGTTCCTTTAGCTTTCTTTTCGTCGTAATTGAAAAAAAAGTTGATCCAGATATTGCGACTTAATCGCATAATTAACGGCGCAAATACTAGGAGCGTGGCAATTATAGAAATAAAACCTGCTATTAATCCTGCGCCTATAAAGAAGTGTGTGATAATAAAAGCAGCCACTGCAAATGCAATGCCCACACCATAGCTTACATACATAGCGCCGTAGAAAAAAGAGGGCTCTATTTTGAACTTTGTATTGCAATGAAGACAGCGCTCGTGCATTTTTAAAGTGTCTGTGAGTATGTATGGATTGGAATTTTGATACATACTTTTTTGTTGACATACTGGGCAAGTGCCAGTAAATATGCTATATAACGGATTTCCTTGGAGAAGTTTTTTCATAATATTAATGTACGGTACGTGCCGTCTTTTTTGTGTATCTAAAGTTACAAAAATCGATAATGTTTAAGTGATGAAAGTCCGGCATTTAATAATAACTTTGCGCCTTAAAATTTAGAGCATGTTAAACATTCACAACCTCTCTGTATCTTTTCAGGGAGAATACCTATTTGAGGAAGTTACATTTAGACTTGGTGAGGGAGATCGAGTAGGATTAGTGGGTAAAAATGGAGCCGGTAAATCTACGATGTTGCGTATTATTTCACGTGAACAAGAGTATGATACGGGTCAGATAGCTACAGATAAAGACATACAGATAGGTTTTCTAAAACAAGATATTGATTTTGTTGAGGGGCGTACTGTTTTAGAAGAATCTTATGAAGCATTTGAGCTCATTAAGAAACTCGAAATACGTCTTGAAGAAATAAATATTGAATTAGCAGAACGCACAGATTACGAGAGTGATTACTACCACGATTTAATGGTAGAGCTTAATGAGGTGCAACATCAATACGAGATTCATGGAGGATATAGCTATCAGGGAGAGACCGAGCGTATTCTTATGGGACTTGGTTTTAACCGTGAGGATTTCAATAAAATTACCGATACCTTCTCCGGAGGATGGCGTATGCGTATTGAATTAGCAAAATTACTACTTCAAAATAATGATGTCTTATTATTAGATGAGCCAACAAACCACTTGGACATCGAATCAATAATATGGTTAGAAGGATTTTTACGTAATTATCAAGGAGCTGTCGTAATTGTATCTCACGATAAGATGTTCTTGGACAATGTTACAAATAGAACCATTGAAATATCACTGGGTAAAATTTATGATTATCCAAAACCTTATTCAACGTATCTGGTGTTGCGTCAGGAAATGCGTGAGCAACAGATGGCGGCCCAAAAGAATCAGCAGAAAGAAATAGAACATACCGAGAAGTTAATTTCTAAATTTAAGGCAAAAGCTTCAAAAGCAACAATGGCGCAGTCTCTGGTTAAGAAGCTTAACCGAATGGATGTAATTGAAGTTGATGAAGACGACAATAGTGTAATGACTCTTAATTTTCCGGTTTCTGTTGTTCCTGGTAAAGTTGTAGTTGAAGCAGAAGGAATAAGAAAGAGTTATGGAGACAAGGCTGTTTTAAATGGTATTGATCTTCTTATAGAACGCGATAGCAAAACTGCATTTGTAGGTCAAAACGGTCAAGGTAAATCCACACTGGCAAAAATCATCGTTGATGAAATTAGCTATGAAGGAAAGCTTAAGTTGGGACACAATGTGCAAATAGGGTATTTTGCGCAAAATCAGGCAGATCACCTGGATGGTAGTAAAACTGTTTTAGATACTATGATCGATGCTGCAAATGAAAAGAACAGAAGTAAAGTTCGTGATATTTTAGGATCTTTTCTTTTTAGAGGAGATGAAGCTGAAAAATATGTGCGTGTACTTTCAGGAGGTGAGCGTAACCGTTTAGCGTTGGCTAAGCTTATGTTACAACCCTTTAATGTCCTTGTGATGGATGAGCCTACCAATCACTTGGATATAAAATCCAAGAATGTTTTAAAAGAAGCTCTTAAAAATTTTGAAGGTACTTTATTACTAGTTTCTCACGATAGAGATTTTTTACAAGGTCTTACATCTACAGTTTACGAATTTAGAGATCATAAAATAAAGGAATACCTTGGAGATATTGACTATTATCTTGAAAAACGTGCGGTTGAAAATCTTAGAGATATTGAGAAAAAAGATCCTAAGGTTAAGGTAAAGGAAGCGGCTCCCAAGGTAGAATACAAAGACCAGAAAAAAGTAAAATCTTTGAATAACCAACTTAGTAATATTGAATCTGATGTTAATAAGCTGGAACGTGAGATTAAGAAAATGGATGCTGACCTAGCAGCAGATTACGATAAAACAAGTGCAAAACCAGACTTCTTTGCTAAGTATGAGTCTAATAAGAAAAAGATTGAACAACTTATGGCTAAATGGGAGGAAGTATCTGAAGAATTAGATCTTTATAATTAGCACTTTATTTATATTAAATTTAACAAAATAGATAGTACAGTGCAGGTATTTTTGCTACTTATGGTAGTTTCTTAAAAAATACTTAATGCTTAAAGCTGTACGACTGATTATAGGTTTAGTAATACTTGCAATCGCTCTTGTGATCGGGTATTCAATTGCTAACAGAGATAAAGATATTCCTGTTAAAATCGACAAAGTAGTTAAAACTGTTTTTGTTGAAGAAGTTAAAAACGATACTGTTTCTATTGTAATTCCTGCAAATGGCAATCTAGTTGCAAAAAACCGACTAGAATTATATGCAGAGGTACAAGGAATATTTAGATCCAGTGCGCACGATTTTAAAGTTGGTCAAGCCTATAATAGAGGGGAAACTCTTCTCAATCTAGATTCATCAGAATACTACGCATCTGTACAAGCTGCAAAAAGCGAGTTGTATAATCTGGCAACTTCTATAATGCCAGATTTACGACTGGATTATCCTGAAATTTTTCAGAAATGGCAAACCTATCTTGACGGTTTTGACATTAATAAATCTACTCCACAATTACCCGAAACTTCATCTCAAAAAGAGCGCTACTTTATAACAGGTCGCGGATTGTATTCGGCGTATTACAATGTGAAAAATTTAGAACAGCGATTAGGGAAGTATCGTATTACAGCTCCGTTTTCAGGAATCCTTACCGAAGCGCTAGTTAACAAAGGAACTCTTGTAAGATCGGGACAGAAACTAGGAGAATTTATAGATACGTCCGTATATGAACTCGAAGTTTCTATAGGTAAAAAATTTAGTGATCTTTTGAGTATAGGAGAGAAAGTCAATCTTACGACTGTTGATGGTACAAAAGAATATACTGGCAAAGTTGTGCGTGTTAATGGTCGAGTAGACCAGACTACGCAGACTATAAAAGTATTTATTGAACTTGAAGGTTCAGACTCTTTAAAAGAAGGAATGTTTTTACAGGCTAATTTAGACGCAAGAGACGAACTGGAAGCTATAAGTATTCCGAGACAATTATTAGTAGATAACTCTCAAATCTATATTGTTAAAGATGGCCTTCTTGATCTTATAAAAGTCAATCCAGTTTATTTTTCAGATAAAGAAGTGGTAATAAAAGGTATTCCTGACGGCACTAAGTATCTGGCTAAATCTGTACCTGGAGCATATGCCGGTATGCGGGTAAAAGTCTATGATGAAACTACTAACACAGAAGATACGGAATAGTTTTTATGAAAAATTTAATAAGTTATTTCATAAAATACAGTGTAGCCGTCAATGTGGTTATAATGGCTTTTGTGATTTTTGGAATCATTGGAGTGTTGAGGATGAAGTCTTCATTCTTTCCATTAATTGACTCGCAGATTATAACTATAAGTGTTACCTATCCGGGAGCTTCTCCGCAAGAAATAGAAGAGGGGATAATACTTAAGATCGAGGATAATTTAAAAGGATTAGTTGGGATTGATCGTGTAACTTCTACTTCACGCGAAAATGGAGGTAGTGTAACTATAGAAATTGATCAAGACGAGGATATAAATGTAATTCTTGCTGAAGTTAAAAATGCGGTAGATCGGGTTCCTAGTTTTCCTACGGGAATGGAGCCTCTGGTAGTTGCAAAAGAAGAGGCTATACGGCAAACCATAGGATTTGCAGTAAGTGGAGAAACTATAGATCTGGCAACCCTAAAGCAAATAGCAAGATCGATAGAATACGATTTGCGGGCTATGGACGGAATCTCGCAAATTGAAATCAGTGGATATCCAGATGAAGAAATAGAAATCGCTGTTCGCGAAAATGATTTGCTCGCTTATGGATTAAGTTTTACTGAAGTTTCTCAAGCCGTATCCAGAGCAAATATTCTTACAACAGGGGGTAATATTAAAACAGAGAAAGAAGACTATTTAATACGAGCAAATAATCGAGCTTATTACGGCGATGATCTTACTAATTTAATTGTACGTGCAAATCCAGATGGCTCTTTAGTTAGGTTAGGAGATGTTGCAGTAGTACGAGATCGGTTTTCAGAAACTCCCAGTGCATCTTATTTTAATGGAAACCTTGCTGTAAATGTTGAAATTAGTAATACTAATAATGAAGATTTACTCACTACAGCAGAACAGGTTAAAGAATATATAGAAGATTTTAATGCGAAATACGATGCTGTAAAAATTGATATTACCTCAGACTCTTCAATACGTCTCGAGCAGCGTACAAATTTACTAGTAGTCAATGGTGCAGAAGGAATTTTACTGGTAATGCTTTTTCTATCTTTCTTTTTAAATACACGACTTGCTTTTTGGGTAGCTGCAGGTATTCCGGTAGCTTTTTTAGGGATGTTCATTTTTGCAGGAAGCTTCGGAGTTACTATAAACGTTTTGTCCCTCTTTGGGATGATTATCGTTATAGGTATTCTCGTAGATGACGGAATTGTAATTTCTGAAAATATCTATCAGCATTATGAAATGGGTAAAACACCTATACGTGCTGCAATAGATGGAACAGTAGAGGTTATTCCACCTATAATTTCAGCAATTATTACTACTGTTCTGGCATTTTCCACATTTCTATTTCTTGATAGCCGCATTGGTGAATTCTTTGGAGAAGTATCCACAGTTGTAATTCTCACCCTTGTAGTTTCTCTAGTAGAAGCTTTAATCATATTGCCTGCACATATTGCGCATAGTAAGGCCTTGGTACGAGAATCAGAACTGGATATATCTAAGAAAAAAGGTATAGCAAAGTTTATGTATAAACTGCGTTACTTCAATAGGAAGGGAGATCAGTTTATGAGTTATATGCGCGATAAAATTTATACGCCGGCATTACGATTTACTCTAAGAAACCAGCTTATCTCTTTCAGTATTATAGCAGCATTTTTAATACTTACAATAGGATCTATAATGGGAAGTGTGATAGGTGTCACCATATTTCCAAGTATTGCCAGTGATACCGTTTCTATAGAGCTTTTAATGCCCGAGGGAACAAATCCGCAGCGTACCGATAGCATTATTACGATGGTAGAAGAAGCTGCCTGGCGTGTAAATGAAGACTACACAAGCAGACAAACTGATAATATGCAGGTGGTAGAAAATATAATTAAAAGAGTAGGGCCGGGTAATAATAAAGCTTCTCTGCGCATAAATTTATTGCCTGGAGAATTTAGAGATTTTTCTTCACCAGATATTACAAACTCAATACGTGATGAAGTAGGTGAGGTTTATGGTGTGGAGCGGTTGACGTTTGGGTCTGGAGGTAACTTTGGAGGAAGTCCTATATCTATTTCCTTACTAGGTAACAACACAGAAGAACTTGAGGCAGCCAAAGATGAGCTACGTGCAAATCTTGAAAATAATTCCCTGTTACGTGATGTAGTAGATACAGATCCTGAGGGAATAAAAGAAATACAGATAGAATTAAAGGAAACAGCATATACACTAGGTTTAGACCTAAGTAGTGTGATGACTCAAGTGCGTAGTGGTTTTTTTGGAACACAAGCACAACGGTTTCAGCGGGGTCAAGATGAGATACGTGTGTGGGTACGTTATGATCGCAGTGACCGTAGTAGTTTAAATGACTTAGATGATATGCGTATTATTACACCTGGTGGAGAGCGCATTCCATTAAGTGAGATTGCAACTTATACCATTTCCCGGGGAGATGAATCTATAAGCCACCTCGAGGGACAGCGCGAGATACAGGTAAATGCAGACATGGCAGATCCTAATGGCAGTACCACCGATATTTTAGCCGAAATTAAAGCGACCGTAATTCCTGATATTTTATCTAAATATCCTACGCTATCAGTTTCTTATGAAGGTCAGAACAGAGAGGCAGAAAAATTAAGCAGCTCTGCTAACGAAGTTATTTGGGTGATATTGTTCCTAATTTATGCGACAATAGCGTTTACCTTCCGTAGTTATAGTCAGCCTTTTCTATTATTATTTATGATTCCATTCAGTATTATTGGAGTAGCTTGGGGGCATTACATACACGGGTTCCCTATAAATGTACTTTCAGCCTTAGGTATTATTGCGCTTATAGGAATTATGGTAAACGATGGTCTTGTTCTTATAGGTAAGCTCAACGGATATCTAAAAGAGGGGATGAAATTTGAGGAAGCAATATTTGAGGCGGGGCGTTCACGATTTAGAGCTATCTTCTTGACCAGTATAACTACAATTGCGGGTCTTGCTCCTTTATTGCTTGAAAAAAGCAGACAAGCTCAATTTTTAAAACCCATGGCAATTTCAATTTCCTATGGTATAGGTATCGCAACTGTATTAACCTTACTAATGCTTCCGCTTTTGTTATCAATGTCAAACTGGATCAAAACAAAATCTATTTGGGTGCGTACAGGTAATGAGCCAAGCAAAGAGGATGTTGAACGCGCTATTAAAGAATTAAAAGAGGAAGATGAAGAGCATTAATCTGAAAGTTGTAGTTATAAGTTGCTTCATTTTTACCAATAGCCTTTTGAGCTTTGGTCAGGATGAATTTCTTTCGAGATCTGAAGCGATAGCGCTAACCCTAAATAATAATTACGGAATCGCTATTGCAGATAATAATGTACTCGTATCTGAGAATAATGCAGATTTATTAAACTCAGGTTATTTGCCTACCGTATTTGGGTTGGCAGGAATGAATTATACAGTAGAAGATCAACGTACAGATCGTGATGACGGCGAGTCATTTGTTTTGGAAGGGGCGCAGTCAGAAAGCTATAACGCTTCTGTAAATTTGGATTATACCCTTTTTGACGGACTGGGAAGGCTTTATAATTTTAAGCGTTTAAAAGAGAGCTATAATCTTTCTAAGCTTGAAGCGCGAGAAACAATCGAGAATACGATGTTGCAACTGTTTTCGGTTTATTTTGAGGTTGCGAGGCTTACTGAAAATGTCGAAATTTTAGAACAGACTCTTGAAATATCTAAAAATAGGGTGAAACGTGCTGGATATCAATTTGATTATGGTCAAAATACAAAGTTAGAAGTGCTTAATGCTGAAGTTGATGTGACTAATGATAGTATCAACTTGATGAATACACGTCAATCTCTTTTGAATACTAAGCGAGACCTCAATGTAGTACTTGCTCGTGATCTGAAGCTTAATTTTAATGTGGATACACTGGTATCGTTTATTCCTAAATTAGAGCTTGAGTCCTTTTTAGAAATGGCGAAGGAAAATAATGTAAGATTATTGCAGAGTAATTCTAACATAGCCCTTAGTGAATATGATATACGCATCTCCAAAGCACAATTTTTACCTACTGTAGGGCTTACTGGTTCGTATGGATGGAATGAATCTATAAGTCCGGCTTCTGCATTTTTTACCGGTAGTACTCGACAAAATACGGGGTTTCAGGGTGGTTTAAACTTACGATGGAACCTATTTGATGGAGGATCAAGTATTACTCAGCTAAAAAATGCCAAAATTTTAAAAGACAATCAAATTCTGCTTAAGCAGCAAATAGAGATTGAAGTGCAGCGAGATATAGCAAATGCACTGGGTAATTATGAGAATTTAATAGCGGTTTATAATATTCAAGAGCAAAACGTAGTTACTAATAAAAACAATTTTGAACGATCTAGAGAGCGATTTAATCTCGGTCAGATAACTTCTATTGAGTTTAGACAGGCACAGATAAACTTGATAAATGCCGAAACAAATAAGAATCTTGCAAAATACGAAGCGAAACTAGCAGAATTACAATTGCTACAACAAGTAGGACAGTTGTTAAATATTCAATTTTAGTGGAAGAGCATTTTTTTCAATGTCCGTATTGTTGGGAAGAGATATCTATGTTGCTTGATGTGTCTGTTTCTCATCAAGTATATGTTGAAGATTGTGAAGTTTGTTGTAATCCTATTGAACTTACTGTAGCTTATGAAGATGGTGTTTTAAATACGTTTTCGGCCCAGAGTATCGAGCAATAAAGGTTTTACCCTTAACCTGTAAGTTAGGTATTAATTAAATATTCCGTAATTATTATATTTACTGAAACGCCCCCTCAAATGCTTTTAAATTTTAATTTATCTGATAATGCTATAGGTTACATTGTTGAAGGAGCAATGAACTATTCGGCTATAAACGAATTAAAAGCCGCCATTTTAAAAAAGTTTGAAGAGCACGAGACTATAAATTTATATCTAGAAGATAATAATATTCACCGTTTTACGCTTGACGCTGTTTTTATTGCAGGTATATTTCCTATGCAGCACAAGCATAGGCTTAATAAGATAGCAATTGTAACTAATAGAAAATGGATTCACGCAATTACAAACGTTAATAAATCTATTTTGGGTAAGGATTTTAAAAACTTTACAGTAGATCGACGTTTAGAAGCGATAGAATGGATTTCTTCTTAATCTAAAGCAGTAACCGTTTTAAGCATTCCTTCTTTTAAGTTTATCCACAAATAATTAAAGAACGACTTTGTCTGATTTCTGGTAACTTCACCTGAACCTTCTTTAAAACCTGAATCCTCGTTTTTACTTGTCTTAGCTATAAAAATATTAGCAACAGTAGAAGCAAACCATTTTTTCTTTTGCTTTTCTTTATTCAGAATACTTACTTTAAAGTCATCATAAGTCATTTGCATATCTATGTGTGAATTGTAGTTATCGCCATAAATAGTAAAATAGGTATGTTCTAAATTTCCTTGCAATTCTACCCCTAAATTAGGCGATGTAAAAGTGTCAAGATTAGTAACCGGCAGCTTGCTTACACTACCTACAAGATAAAATTTATCCTGAGGGTTTTGAACGTCAAATTCCCATTCTAAACTCATCGGACTTTGCTTCATAAAAATAGCTTTTATGTCTATTTTGGTTTTTTTCTCCTGCTGGCTATAGGTATTTCCTATGTTTGTTAGATTAGCGTTGAGGTTTTTAAAATTTATTGAACCAGGTTTAGATTGAGTATTTACTTTTTCAGTATAAATAATAGAACCATTTTTGATTTTTAAGGAATCTATCATTAAATCAAAATTAAGTTCTCTTAACATTTGTGAATACAGCTGTTTAGGAGTAAGATCATCAGGGAGTAATTTATCTCTATAAATGTCTAAAGCAGGTTCTACTAAGATCATTGAGGGTGCATTCATATAAAATCTTCCGGAGCGATCACCATATTTTAAAGAATCGATTATAATTTCCTTGATTTTTAAATCAACGTGATCTCGTTCTTTATCAATGCGATTGCTTAATTGCTTGCGTGAGATCGAAGTTTTTAATTGAGTATTAGTTAATTGTAAAGAAGAACCATCCCAATGAACATGATCTACGGTAAGATTATCAAATTCATTCATTTGGTAAAATAACGAGTCATAACTAATGTCTATCTGCTTGTAATTGAAGGGTCTTGTGATTGTTTCAGTAATTGTGGGGGTTATATGCTCAAGTTTTAGATTAAAATGAGCCGTTTTAAGAAGGAGCTCTTCCGTTTTCGGTTTAAATATTTGGATATAATTTGTCACTAATTCAAATTCATCAATTTGAAACGTACTATTTAAGTTTTCAGACTTTATAGGATTTCTTACAGAGCTGTCTTGTTTTGTTTTATTTTTTTTCTTGGCTTGTTGATAGTGAGAAAGACTATCAGCGTGAATAGTAATTTTTTTAAAATGAATATTTTTATTTTTAAAATAATCCCAATGATCAAGGCCGCGCAAAGACACACTTGCGTTACTTACTTCACTTCTTGGCATAGAGTCGTTTGCTTTTATGCGCACAGTTGCATTAGTCATACTCGCATTACCACCCCAACTATCAATATCCACATCTTCATATTCAAGAATAATTGAAGCAGGTAGATCATTTTTTATGATTTCCTGAAGTTGATTTTTTAAATAGGTATTAAGTAAAATAGCTGCAACTCCTAAGATTGCAAATAGGGCGAAAAGGGTAAGTAGTAGTTTTTTCATTTGGACTAAAGGTATCTATATTTCAGCGCATTAATGTTAGTGAAAATATAATTTTAGAAAATCTGTAAAATATTTTTAAAAAGGCCTTGTGAGAACAAAAGAAGTGTTCTATATTTGCCGTCCAATATCGCGGGATAGAGCAGTAGGTAGCTCGTCGGGCTCATAACCCGAAGGTCACTGGTTCGAGTCCAGTTCCCGCTACTAGAGAAATCAAGCCTTCACAGAAATGTGAGGGCTTTTTTTATGTCTTGGGTACAACATAGGTACAACATTTAGGGCTTTTTCATTGACTAATTAGCTTTGATAATTATTGATATCATTTGTGTATGTATTTTATTTTGAGCTGACAGTTAACCTAATACTTTCTTTCTTTTAAGTAGTTGTTGCCTAAATAGAACCAAATCTATTTTTAATTGCTGCATACCATATCCTTTTAAGCTATAAACTTTTTTACGGCAACATTTTTTGTATTTAGGTTTTCCACATAACGGACATTCAATATTGGGTTGATGCTTAATACCACCTATCGAAGTTTCCAAAAGTGCAATTATATCTTCAAAATTTTCGAGGTCGAATTCCTCTTGATAAAATTGAGCGATTCCTTCAAAATGATGTTTGTATTCCCCATTTGCATACTCACCCGTTGATTCCTTGTAATGGTAATTGGCAAAAAAGGGATATATGACATTCCTGTAAAACTCTTCAAATGTAATTCCTCGCTTTTTGCTCTTTAAAAGTTTATGTGGAATATCCAAACAGCAAACGCCTTCTTTTGAGATATGATAATCCCAATCTCTATCAATTATTTGAGTTTTTTCTATTACGATAGGAATAGTGTATGGGTATTCAACTTTATTAATTAAAATGAGAATTTCAAATTGCCCCCAAAGTTTGCCTTTCTTATCGAGTACGCTAATTTTCCCTTCAAGAGCCAAATAACCAGGTTTAGGGCTATGCACATCCTTAAAAGAATAATACTTGCCCAAAAAGCTATCAATATCACAATTGAGATTTGTCTTAGTCATAGTTAAAATAAGGCTTGCTTTTGGATGCAATGGGGTATAAGTCTCTACTGTTCCTGTTTGGGTCAGGCAAGGTATTTATTGTTAATACTAGAACGCCCATATCGTTTTGAACAGCCAAGTTGTTATCTACCAAGTAGCGTTCCCAATCGAAATTGTATTGATAATATTTCCGTCCATCCTCATAATCGTGTATTTCTTTACTTCGTTGCTCAAAATACTTGTCTTTCCTGAGTTGGGTTGTTACATTGTGCCCTACCACAATTCCGCTGTTTTTGGCATTACTCTGCATTTTTGGTGCAAGGCTAGTATGCAAGCTACACGTAGTAACTTCCCCAGATTCGCCAATACCAGAATAGAACCAATCTACCTGTTTTGAATGACCTAAATCCAGTCCGGCCCTTGTGTGGATATCTTGTATGCCATTATCTTCAAAAAAGTCTTTGAGGTCGTTTTTTACAAAGTAAGATATCATTGAAAAAGATTTTAGCGCATCTTCTACTGCCTTCAATTTTTCAATATTCTTTCCGCCAAAATATACCATTAAGCCATCACCTTGAATACGATGAACATAGCCGCCACAAAGATTAACTGCAAAAATTGAAGCTCGAATGATACTTTCCGTTATCAATCGGACGGTACCTTTTGTAAAGTTATTAAAGAGCTTGGTGCTTTTCTTTACATCTATAAAGCCGGATATTATCCAATGCTCTTCAACCAAGTCTGTAGCTTTTAGATAAGTAAAGTCAGGATGACTTCCCAATGGTTGGTAGTCGAAAGTTTCTTTAACGCCCATTCCTTTAGCAAATAGTTTCATTTCGCGGGAAAGTTCACGTCCAGGAAGTTCATTTCTTAGTAATTTAAGATACTCGCGGTTGCTTTCCAACATAGGTTCACTAAGCCCGTAAATTTTGTTTGATTTTGTAGGGTCGTTCTCGACCGCTTTTTTAATTACATTTTTGTAGTCTTCAAATAAGTTCATTTTATGAGGTAATTTTAATTAATATGTAGGTTGAGGGTGCTAAAAGCATAAATTGTATGATTAATAGAACACAAGCCCATTTAAGTTTTCTGAATTTTGATTTTAACCCTTTTGAAAGGATATAAACCTGATTTCTTAAATCTTTTAAATTGCCTTTTTTAGTTTGGTTTTTTGAAAGGTCAAAAAATTCATCGGGCTCTTTCTGTCCTATACTAGCAAAATAATACAAGGATTCTATCTCTGATTTTGCCGAAAAATATGGCATACTAGCTAATGCCAATAGGATGAGACTACCCACACCGAGGGTTATGATTGCCGCCAAAAAAAACAATAAATAGTTTTCTTGATTGAGTAATTCTTGTATTTGAGTTATGAGCGTGATAGTACCACCTGTTATAAATGTATTGATGGCGATATATACCGCTGTTTTATTATTTACGCTATCGTAATAATGGTCTAGGCGATTTACAGTATATTCTAATCTTTCTTTTTCCATACAGTTAAATTTATTAACTAGGCTGATTCTTAAGATCCAGCCTAGTTGATTACTTGATAGCTTTTGCGACAGCCGATACAGCTGCCACAAATGTTACCACAGTAAGAATGGTAGAAATAACTTTAGCGTTATCCCCGTTTAAATGTAGACAAGTGTCCATTTTGCAAAGACTCAACTTGTCATTTTGAAATGAATAATTCATAGTCAAAATTTAAATTAGCCCAATTTCACAGCATTTGGGTTTCGCTGAAGTGTTACTTGCTTTTATCAGTAACACCTTTAAATTTTCTACCGCTGGTCTTTACATCCATAAATCTTCCTGAATCGGAATCTCTTTTAACGTAAAGCCCAGTTTTAGTGTTTTTAACTTGTGTTCTGCTTTTTATTGCACCGTGTCTGCGATTATCACCACTTTTTCCATTTGTTGCCATTTGTATTGTTTTATAGGTGCTACACTTTCATATGCTTTTAAATTTATTTTTTTTACCGTCATTTGGTAAATTTTTACGACATTGAAGCATATACTTAATGAATGAGGGTAGCTACAACTTCAGAAATAATAGAACAGCTTAACGCAATCGATATAAAGAGCCTCTTAAACAGGATGGAACTTTATACTCGTGATCGCTTTTATGACAAGAGTGACAGAAACAAAAAAGGCTTTCAGTTTCAAGATTTTTGTCATCAAACATTAACTAAAGCCTGTGATGGTACACGCAAATGGAAACCAGATAATTGCTCTTTTGAGAAATTTATATTTTGGGCTTTACATAGTGATTTAGATAGTTTTTTTAAACAGTTAAAAAGAAAAGGCGATGATTCTGATGAAAACCCTCAATCAGAATACATAATCAATATTCCAAATTATTCCGATGAAGAACCTACTGAAGACTTTAATTATGAAAAGATTGATGATGAAGTGAGATTGCAGCAATGGATAAAACAGTTGGAAGACCAAGGGGCGGACAAAGAGGAAGTAGAAGTGTTCGAATGCTTGGCAAATGGAATTGACAAACCAAAAGACATAGCGGATTTACTCGATAAACCAATCGATGTGATTTATACAATATCTAGAAGATTAAGAAGAAAAAAAATCAAATTCAACGAGAAGTGGACAAGCTTAAAAAAACAGTAAAGGAAAGTCTTGATAATTTTGACAAAGCGATTCCTGATAATTTGGTTAGGAAGCAGCTTGAGATGGAAGGTGTCGATTTAGATGAACAATCTTTATTACAAGATAAATTTATCAAGCAATTGAAATTTAGATTAAAGTCAAAGAGTATTGTATTGAAGAATGATAGTATGCTTGACAAAGCATCAAATTATTTTAAAGATGCTTTAACCAAAGGGCTAGATAAGCCTATTGCGTATATGAACAATTTAATTCAAACAAATCAATTACAAACACAATTCAGTAGATTGGAAAAAATGTCTGAAGAACAAATTAAAGACATTATTAAAGACCAAAACCTGATTGAAATTTTAGAAATGCTTGAGGAAGAATCAGAAGGGCAGTAACAAGGCCAAAGAAATATTACAACAAATCGGATTTGATGAAGTCACAGAACTTTCTATGAAAGATTTATTGGCTGGTTTTGATGTTATCTACATAGAAGAAGAATTAAATGGTTCAGACGGTGTCATCATTAGAGGTAAGTCAAAAACAATCATTAAGGTAGATACAAATATTTCTACCCTTCAGCGCAAAAGGTTTGTTGCTGCGC
Source organism: Leeuwenhoekiella aequorea (assembly GCF_004104375.1). Taxonomy (GTDB): domain Bacteria; phylum Bacteroidota; class Bacteroidia; order Flavobacteriales; family Flavobacteriaceae; genus Leeuwenhoekiella; species Leeuwenhoekiella aequorea. Next base: position 427,743 of record NZ_QOVM01000003.1, on the reverse strand, counting down.
ACGAATTAGGACACTTCTTTCTTCACGATAAATTGGAATTTCATTTGGACGATGAGAAAACTCTAAGCTGGAATAGATTAGAAGAAGTTCACAAAAGAGGTATTCAAGAAATTGAAGCGAACGATTTTGCAGGCGAGCTTTTAATGCCCGAACAAGTTTTTAGAGACTTCATTGCAAGAAAGCCATTTGGTCCAGATTTGATTAAAGAGTTAAGTGAGCGTTTCAATACCAGCTTAACTTCTGTAATATTTAGAATGTTAAGTTTGGAAATTGCACCTTTTTTCGTTGTTTTTATGGCCGACGGTGTTGTACGCTATTGGCGCAAAACGGAAGATTTTAAATGTTATACAAACGATATTACTAAAATTCAGCCACCAGAGTTTTCAGTTGCAAAAGAGTATATAAATTCAAATTATGAGTTTATCTATGAAGGAGCTGAGAAAACTCAATCTATTGAAAAGTCGACCTGGTTTAAATTAAATGACTGGGAAGAAGATATTGAGTTTAATGAATATTGCTTACCTACGAAAAAATACAAAACACTTATAAGTGTTATTTGGGAAGCATAGCTAATAGGTTTTTATAATCACTCAATCTAATATTTTTTCAAAAAAATCAAGGGATATTGTCTGCAACAGAATCCCTAATTTATAATCTATTTCTAAATACTGAAGTACTATTTGGAAATTGATAATAGAATTATCTAAAAGAGGAGTTTATTATCATACAATATAACCGCAATTTAAACTCGTAAAATACTTCCATCAAAAGACTACGGCATAAAGCCATCGCTTCTTCCTACGCTAATTTATTCCGTTTCCTTTTGAGCCAAGATTTTATCTTCCGTTTGGTTTCTGCTCAAATATTGTTTAATCAAAAATTTGAGTATTATGACAACAAAAGCGAGTACCACAAGAAAGAGCGGTAAAAAAATTACGGCCGCCAAGAAAGAAGTCAAAGAAAAATTGACACAAAAAGCGATTGGACTTCAGATTGAGAACCTATCAATTGCAAAGGTCATTCCCGACCCGATGCAGCCCAGAAAAACTTTTAATGAAGCACATCTGCAACAGCTTTCCGAAAGCGTCAAAAAGCACGGTGTTCTACAGCCTATTACAGTTCGAAAATCTGGAAACGGATTTATCATCGTGATGGGCGAACGTAGGTATCGAGCAAGTAAGCTGGCCGACAAGAAAACTATTCCGTGTATTGTCAGGGAATATAAGGACAACGATGTTCTTGAAATTCAAATCATCGAAAATTTGCAAAGGCAGGATGTTGAACCGACCGAAGAAGCTCAGGCGATTGCTTACCTAAGCGAGAAATATGCACCTACCGAAATTGCGAAGCGATTGGGTAGAACGGATAACTTCATCAGACAGCGACTAAAATTGGCTGGCTTGATTGACGGTTTTAAGCACTTTGTCCGCAATGGCGAAATGACCATTTCTTTAGGTGTAGGTGTAGCGCTCTTTGAACCAGAGGAACAGCAGATGATGCTGGAAACAATGGGCGAGGATTTTAATGCGCACCAGATAAACAAGATGATTAAGGACCAGACCTACGATTTAGAAAAAGCATCTTTTGATGTAAATGACAAAAAATTGGTTCCGAAAGCTGGGTCTTGTGTTGAATGTCCTTTCAATGCTGCAAATCAAGGCAATCTGTTTGGCGATGGTAAAATGGTTTGTACAAAAGCAGCCTGTTTCGAAACTAAGAAAAGTAAATCGCTCTTGAACCTGATTGAGAAATCCAAGAAAGAGAATATCCTATTGGTTCCTGAAATAAGACAATATTGGGCAGATGACGAAAACAATCAGCTCATTATATCGCAATTAGAAAAGAACGGATTGACGGTCTATCTACTGGACGATGTTGAAATTATAGAGAATCCAATTGTACCTACAATAGAAGCCATCAAGAAAGAATATCAACATTACGATTATTCTGAAGATGAGTTAAAGGCAGAATTGGATGAAGCAATGCAGAATTATAAAGAAGCATTGGAAAAATTCAATTCAGCAAAAGAAGATGCATTTAAAAACGGTATTGTGTTTCATCCCGATTCATTCCAGCACAAGGAAATTTTTGTAAAGATTGTTGAAAAATTAAAGAACGATTCTACGGATTATTCCGCACAATTGGCCGACAGGAAAATGGCAGATTGTACGCCTGAAGAACAAATCGTAAAAATCAACGAAAGGGAAATCCGGAAGAAGCAAATAGAGAACAACAAGCAATTTGAAGAAGTGGTTGAGATGATTCGCGAGACGAAATACATCGATACAAAGAAGACACTTTCAATGGATGAAATGGTGGCATTCTCGATATCGCTATTTGAGAATAATGTGGACTATATGAGCCAACAAAAGTATTTCTCAAAGTTCTTGGGAGACACTTCAAAGATGACCAAAGTTGGAATGGTCGAGAATTTCAAGAAGAAGTTCAAAAAGGAAATCTTTCACAAGTTGATACGCTATATGCTCACAAAGCAAGTGCATTTTGGCGAAAGCAATCACGTCAATAATCTGACGAACATTTCATTTTACAACGCAATGCAAGGATATTACAAATCCAAGATTGCCGGCATTGAAAACGAATATGCCGAAAAGAGAGGCAAACGTGAGGAACGTTTGAAAGAGCGTATCACAGTTCTTGAAAAGCAAATTCAGGAACTCAACGATTAGCTTTTGTTGTTTGAGGAAGGGTCGGCATTTGTGCTGGCCCTTTTTCTTTTTTATGATAGTTTTTAAAAAATGTATTTACAAAGAGGGGGTTATCAATCAATAGTTAGCGCAAAAGTAAACTCGTAAAATACACCCATCAAAAGACTACGGCATAAAGCCAACGCAACATCCTACGCTTATTTAATCCGTTTCCTTTTGAGCTGAGATTTTATCTTCCGTTTGGGTACTGCTCAAATATTGTTTAATCAAAATATATCATTATGAAAAGAGTATCTGAAAAACCTAAAATTTCGCTACAAGAAGCTGAAAAGCATTATCAGTCAAGTAGTAAAAATTATGACATTGATAGTGGCGAAAGTCACTTGGCTTATTACAGGGATAAGCATCCCAACTATTACCGAGTATTATCAGAAAATGTTTAACCTGCCTGTCGGCAGACAGGTCTAAATTCAAAAGTAATGTATTTACAAAATCTACAACAGGATGAAATCTTTGTTCCATCAGAAATGAAATCCTTAAAAAGTCTGACACAGATGGAATCCCGAAGAGGGCTTGAAAATGCCATAATCTCTAATGGCAAAATCGTCAATGTGGTATCGAACAGCTATGGCCACATTCCAAATCAACTGTTCTTCAAGAAAGCTGAAGAAATGCTGACCGATGAACAACTGAATTTCCACAAACGCACCATCAACAAAAATGATAGGTCGTTTATTACCGACTTTATCATCGATGATAAAAGCCAGTTTACGGTCAAGAACCATAAGGACTTGATACTGCCGATGCTTCGGTTCAAAAACTCGTATGACGGAAGTGAAAAGACCTCTGGACACTTTGGGTTTTACAGGGAAGTATGTTCAAATGGCTTGCACGTTTCTCAAGCGGAAATCGAGTTTTCCATCAAGCACAGTAAGAACAATACGCACTTGATTATGCCGAGGCTGAACAATCTATTCGATAAATTTCTCGACAATGAATTCTATACCATTACAAAGAAATTCGACAAGATGAAAGAATTTAAAATCATCGATACACAGGAATTTGTAAAAGCGATTCTTGACAAAACAAAACTGTTTAGGTATGAATGTAGCGATAATAATAGCGACCCGTCGAAAAAATCTCGTGAGGTCATCGAAATCTTAAACTATGAAGCCTTGTTGCTCAATGAAGAACCAAATCTGTGGTTAGGTTACAATGCGTTTAATTCAGTACTTCATAATGTTTTGAAGAAAAGCTTTGGCCAACAAGAACGGTTGGATAAAAAACTGTTCGACGAAGTCTATGCAATGGCATAAAGCCAAAAGGTTCATCCAGTACCTTAAACTGGATTTTCCCCCTTTGCAATACTTATAAAATAATTTAGAATTTAGTTTGATAGTGTGTCAATTTTCCCAGACAAGAAATATTGCTATCTTTGTAATTAATGCAAAAACCAAATAAAATAGCGGCATTTTTCTTTTTAGGCTTGTTTAGCCTTATGATGCTGCATCAGGTTTTTCCGCATTTGCACCATCAGCACGAGGAAACGCATTCCTTTTCAGATATTGCTCATACTGACGAACACCATCATCACGATGACAGTTCGCACGAAAAGGAAGAATCCCCATACGGATTTTTTGGGTTCTTTATGGAAATGCACGTCCACTCAACGGTATCCAGCGATATTGTTGTACTTAAAAGGAATACAGTTGAGCAGCAGACCAATGTTGATAAGGATATAGTAAAAAGTTCTTTTGAAACTCAAAAAATCTTTTTGATTGACTATAGGCAAAATAGTAAACCGCCTGTCTATCATCCACCCAATACATATTTTAATCCCTACCTCTCTTCCCTCGACTCACGAGGCCCACCATCTTTAGGTTAATCATTTAGGAGAATGGTATCGCTATGGTATTATTCCCTTTTATAAATGCAGACCTGTCAGCCGACAGGTAAGATTAAACCTAAAATTTCAAACAATGAACAAATACATCGTGTCCGCGATTTGCGGATGCCTGTTCTATGTTAATGGTTTCTCACAGGATAAAAATATTGGGGAACTGCTTAACGAAATAGAACAGAACAATACAGAGTTAAAAGGCTATCAATCTTTCATTGAAAGTCAGCAACTCGAAAACAGGAGCAACAATAATTTGCCTGACCCACAGCTTTCTGGCTTTTATTTGCCATTTGGCGACAATACAACTGGAGATTATACCGAATATCAACTATCGCAATCTTTTGAATTCCCAACGGTATATGCTGCTCGTAGCAAATGGAACGAGTCTAAATCGCAACAGTTAGCGTCAGCCTATGCTAATAAAAGACTGGAAGTCTTATTGAAAGCAAAAAATACGCTTTTGGAACTTGCTTTCTTGCAAAAGCAAAAAACTATTGAAGCAGAAAGAAAAACCCAGAGCAAGCAGGTTTTTGACCAAATCCAAAAACTTTTTGATACCGAGCAAGTAGGCATTTTAGATTTGAATAAAGCGAAAATTGCTTGGATTCAAGAGCAGTTTGTTGTGGAACAGATTGAAAGCGAAATCCAAATTTTGTTATCCAAACTCAAAACCTTGAACGGAGGCAATGCAATTGATGGTATTTCGTCAAGTATTGCATTACCTATCGAAGTTGGTACGGTAGATAATCTTTGGCAGGAAAAATTAGCGAAAGACCCTTTACTACAAGAATTAAAGGCTAATGAATCTGCATCTCGTCAAAAAGTAAAACTGGAAAAAAACAAGGTGCTGCCAAACGTGGCACTTGGCTATAATTATCAAGGCGTTAGCGGTAGTCATTATTCTGGGTTTTATGGCGGTGTTTCAATTCCACTTTGGAGTAGCAAGAACAAAGTAAAAGCTGCCGAAGCGAATTATGAGTATCAACAGTCCAACACGCAGGTAGTTACCACTTCGCTTTATACACAATTTCAAAAAACCTATAATCGATACGAATTGATACTCGAAAAATTTAATGAGTATCAAACCACTATGGGCAATTTAAATAGCGAGCAACTGCTTTTTAAGGCTTATATGTTGGGCGAGTATTCGTTTATGGATTATTACGTGGAGCTTCAGTTTTATCGGAATGCATCAGATAAAATGCTGCAAATGGAAAAGGAACTGCAACTGCTTCAAGCACAATTATTAAAACATCAGTTATAAATTTTTAAACATACAATTATGAAATCGAAGATTCACGAATACCAAAACAAATATTTAGCAATGAGTAAAATTTCAAAATCAATATTCGCAATAGCAATCGCATCAACATTTTTAGTAACCTCTTGTCGAGAAACAAAAACCGAAAATACTGACGACCACGGTCACGAGCATAATGAGGATGGTAGTCATACGGAAGAAACCATAGAGCTAGAAGAGTTTAAAGTAGGAACTGATTCTATGGAAACAAAAACAGAGGAACACGGGCACGACCACGATTCAGAAGGGAATCATACAGATGATGATTCTGACACCCACAAACACGATGATGAGTCAGAACACCACGACCATTAAAAATCAAAAACATACGAAAGATGAAATATATAATAATAGTGCTCGCCTTTTTGGCAATGTCCTGCAATAACAAGTCAGAAGACGCACACGCACACAACGAAGATGGTAGTCACGTGGGCGAAGAAATTCCACGATTGAGCCATACTATCTGGACGGATAAAACAGAACTCTTTGTTGAGTTTCCTGCGCTCATAGTAGGTAACGGAAGTAGATTTGCAGCCCATTTTACGGTTTTGGATAAACACCAGCCCGTTCAAGAAGGTTCTGTAACGGTCAGCTTAATAAAAGATGGAAAAGGAATTAGAAATACGGTAGATGCACCGTCATCCCCAGGCATTTTTTCGCCTGCCATACAACCGAAAGAAGAAGGAAACTATCAATTGGTTTTTGAATTAACTACACCTGAATATTCAGATAAAATAACAATTGACGATGTTACGGTTTATGCTAATATAGATGAAGCCATAAAAGCTTTGGGTACGGAAGAAGAAGATGAGGGCATCTCGTTTTTAAAGGAACAAGCTTGGAAAATCGATTTTCAAACCGCGCCTGTAGTTTCGGGTAAAATTTACGATGTCATCAATACATCCGGTGTTTGGATGCCATCGCCAGGTTCAACAAAGTCCTTGGCAGCAAAATCTAATGGTGTGGTAGATTTTAAAGTGAATAACCTTACGGAAGGCACAGCGGTAAAACAAGGTCAGCTTTTGATGAGCTTGAACAGTCAAGGTTTGGCATCCAACAATTTAAGTACGGATATCGCTTCCGCGAAAGCGACATTCCAACAAGCCAAATCTGAATATGAACGGAAGAAAGAGTTATACGACTCTAAAATTGTCCCCAAATCTGAATTTGAGAAAGTGGAAAGCAGTTTTGAAATCGCCAAAGCCAACTATCAATCATTGGTATCTGGTGTTTCAGGTGGAAGCAAACAAATTCGCGCACCTTTTGATGGGTTTATAAAATCCATTACGGTTTCTAATGGCGATTATGTGGCGCAAGGCGTGGCATTGGTAGCTATTGGCACACACCAATCCAAAGTATTGAAAACCCAGTTAGCACCTAACTATGGACTCACAATGGAGAACGTACAGGGAATCTGGTATCAAACGAGCAACGGACAATGGGCAGATGTAACAGATGCGGAAGGCAAAATTCTTTCTATTGGTAAGGATGTGGAGCGTGAAAATCCATTGATTTCAGTTTTTGCACAAGTGAATGCAGATGTCGATATGCCAGAAGGAAGCTTAACACCTGTTCAAATCGCAATGGGAAATGCTACCCAAAATACTACGATTCCTGTTAATGCTTTATTGGAAGATTATGGAAGTTATTCCGTCATCGTACAGCTTTCAGGGGAAAGTTTTGAAAGACGACCTGTGAAAATAGGAAAGCGTAATGGCGAGAATGTAGAAATTATTCAAGGCTTACAAGTTGGCGAAGTGGTAGTAACCACAGGAGCATACCAAGTTAAAATGGCTTCAATGTCTGGTTCAACACCTGCACACGGTCACGAACATTAAAAACGAAGAGAAATGTTAAACAAAATATTATCAATTTCACTTCAAAACAGATTGCTCATTCTATTGGGAGCGGTTGCATTGAGTGTACTGGGCGTGTATTATGCACGTACAATGAACGTCGATGTATTCCCAGACCTTACAGCGCCAACGGTAACAATTCTTACCGAAGCGCACGGAATGGAATCTGAAGAAGTAGAAAAATTAGTAACCTATCAATTGGAAACGGCCTTAAACGGTTCGCCCAATGTGAGACGTATCCGTTCATCATCGGCAGCAGGAATTTCAATTGTTTGGATAGAATTTGAATGGGGAACCGATATTTATCGAGCACGCCAAATTGTTAGTGAACGCATCCCGATGGTAAGGGAAAATTTACCAGAAGGCATTGGCGCGCCAACAATGGCACCTATTTCATCCATTATGGGCGAGATAATGTTATTGGGCGTAACGTCCGATAGTTTATCGCCAATGGAAGTAAGAACCTTATCAGATTGGACAATCAGACCACGCATAAAAGCGATTGGTGGTATTGCAAATGTAGTAGTCATTGGTGGCGATTATAAGCAATACCAAGTATTTGCCAATCCTGAAAAGATGAAACATTATAATGTAAGTCTAACCGAATTGGTAGAACACGTTAAGGAAGCAAACACAAATGCACCTGGTGGCGTGATTAATCAATATGGTAACCAGTATATCATTAAAGGTAGCGGTAGAGCGTATGCGCTTGAAGATTTACAAGAAGCGGTTCTTAAGGAAGTGAATGGTCAAACCATCAAAATAAAAGATGTAGCAACTGTACAAATCGGAGCTGCCGATAAAATTGGCGACGGTTCATTAAATGCAAAACCCGCTGTGATTCTGACCATTTCAAAGCAACCCGATGTGAATACCTTGGAGTTGACAGACCGCTTGGACGAAGCCATTGCAGACTTGGAAACAACCTTGCCAAAAGGTGTCAACATCAAAAGCCAAATCTTTAGACAGTCCGATTTCATAGATGCTTCTATTAGTAATCTAAATATGACTCTTTTAGAAGGTGCGTTTTTTGTAATGATTATCCTGTTCATCTTTTTAATGAACTGGAGGACTACCGTTATTTCCTTGCTGGCTATCCCTATTTCATTATTGGTTTCCATCATCATATTAAAATGGTTGGGTTACACCATAAATACAATGAGTTTGGGTGGTATGGCAATCGCCATTGGTGCGTTGGTAGATGATGCCATCATCGATGTGGAAAATGTGTATAAACGCTTGCGCAAAAATATCAGAAAACCAAAAGCAGAACGTCAATCGACTATAAAAGTAGTGCGTGATGCTTCTGTAGAAATACGAAGCTCTATTATTATCGCGACCTTAATTATCATCGTATCATTTGTTCCCTTGTTCTTTTTAAGCGGAATGGAAGGTCGATTATTGCAACCGCTGGGCATAGCCTTTGTAACATCGGTATTGACCTCATTGGTTGTTGCCGTAACGGTTACGCCTATTTTGTGTTCTTATTTATTGGACAATGAGAAGCTTCTAAACAAACAAGCTGATGGTACAAAAGTAGAGCGTTGGTTGCAGAAACATTATGGCAACCTTCTGGAACGTGCGACTAAAATACCTAAAACCATTATAGGCGTAACTGTCATTGCATTTGTATTGAGTCTTTTAGTTGTCACACAATTGGGAAGAAGTTTTCTTCCAGAATTTAATGAAGGTTCATTGGTAATTAGCGTGGTTGGTCCACCGGGAATGTCTTTGGAAGAAAGTAATAAGACTGGAAAGTTAATAGAGACCATTTTATTGGATATGCCCGAAGTAGAGGTCGTTACTCGAAGACAAGGACGTGCCGAACTGGACGAACACGCCCAAGGTGTTAATGCTTCGGAAATCGATGTGCCCTTTGTTCTCGAGGACAAAACCAAAGAAGAGTTCTTTGAAGAAGTCCGAAATAAATTGAGCATCGCACCTGGTGTTAATATCACATTGGGACAACCCATCGCACACCGTATTGACCATATGCTTTCGGGTACACGTGCCAATATTGCCATCAAGATATTTGGTTCCGATTTACAACGTCTATTTGAAGTAGGGAAAAGTGTAGAACAGAACATCAAGGATATTGATGGATTGGCAGATGTTGCAGTTGACCAACAAATTGAAGTACCACAAATACGCATCAAACCCAAACGCCAGATTCTTTCGGCTTATGGAATGACGGTCGGTAATTTAATGGAACAGGTAGATATCGCTTTTGCAGGCGAAGAAGCAGGCGAAATTTACGAAGGACAGCAATACTTTGATTTGGTAGTTCGCTATGAAAAACCGTTTCGGGACAACATTGAGAATATCGGTAACACGTTAATAAGTCTTCCAAATGGTGGTCAAACCACTTTGGGCGAACTGGCAACTATTCAATCTGTAAGCAGTCCAAACACTATCAATCGAGAAGATGTGCAACGTAAGATTGTGGTAGCAGCCAATGTTCAAGGCAGGGATTTACGTGGTGCCGTTAACGAAATAAAGGAAGTGGTCGCCAGCAATGTAAATATGCCAGAAGGTTATCGTGTACAATATGGCGGACAATTTGAAAGTGAATCCAAAGCATCACAATTGCTTTTGATAACAGCCATAATTGCAATAGCCATCATTTTCTTGCTATTATATTATGAGTTCAAGGATGTAAAACTGGCGTTCGTAGTCTTAATCAATCTACCATTAGCGTTGATTGGTGGTATTTTGATTGTGTACTTCACATCAGGAATCATCAGTATCGCTGCGACCATTGGATTTATCAGTCTCTTTGGAATAGCAACCCGTAATGGTATTTTATTGGTATCACGTTATGAAGATTTACGAAAGGAAGGAATCCAAGGCTTTCAATTGATAAAGAAAGGTGCATTAGATAGATTAAATCCCATTTTAATGACTGCCTTTACCACAGGTCTGGCATTGATACCATTAGCCTTAAAAGGTGGCGAACCCGGAAGTGAAATACAAAGCCCTATGGCAGTTGTGATTTTGGGTGGTTTGCTTTCAGCTACTATTTTGAACTTGGTGGTAATTCCTTGTGTGTATCAGCTATTAGTTAATAAAAAACGGAATTCAAACGAAACAATATGATTTAAGAGAATAGATGAAACTGTCAAAACTATTAGAGCCCTTCCAAGCTTTACGTAATCGTTTATTCGCAAAACTTTATTTGGCACAGACCATAAGTTTATTGGGCGATGCCTTTACGTGGGTCGGGTTGGCTCTTTTGGCATATCAGTTCGGCGAAGAAAGGGCTGCGGTCATATTGGCAACAGCTCTTACTTTACGAGTTACTGCATTCATTGTATTTTCGCCTTTTGCAGGCGTATTAGCAGATAGGATTAGCCGAAAGAAAATACTCTATACCACACATTTTATCAGAATGGTTATAGTAGGTTGTCTGCCTTTCGTGACTGAAGAATGGCAAATTTATGTCCTCATTTTTCTGATGAATGTATTTAACGCATTTTTTAGTCCGACTTATCGGTCTATCATTCCGCAGATTGTAGATAAATCAATATACAGACAAGCGATAGGTTTATCGGCAGCCACGTATCAGCTGTTAGGAGTATTGGGTCCAGGCTTGGCAGGGATTTTAGCCATCTGGTTAGGTGCAAGGGAAATATTTTTTGTCGATGCTGTTACATTTGTTATCGCAGGTATTTTATTGTTGAGCCTTCCAAAAAGTAAGCTGGATATTGTTGCAGACGAAATCGAGGGTAAGATAAAGCCAACCACTTGGCAAGATGTTTTAAAGGGTATTAGACTACTATTTTCCAATCAATACGTGCGCTTCGCATTATTCATTGAATTTGTTTCTGCGGTTGCTGGCGCACTTATCTTGGTCAATACCATCATATTGGTCAAAGGTGGATTGGAACTTACAGATAAAGATTACGGAATCATTATGGCAGCTTTCGCTATTGGTGCAATGGTAGCGGCATTTGTTTCTGGAGCAATTGATAAATCCAAATCAAGACGCATATCTCTCATTATTGGAGCTCTGATTTTAGGAGTTGCCATAAGTTTTGCCAATTACCTCGATTTTTCAATGTTATTCATTGTATGGATTGTTGCCGGACTTGGTCAAAGCCTTGCGGAGATTCCATCCGAAACACTTATCGGAGAAACAGTACCCATCGAAGAACAAGGTAAAGTCTACGGTTCTCATTTTGCATTTTCACATCTATGGTGGGCATTTGCATATCCATTGGCAGGATTTTTGGGTACTACATTCCCAAATCAAAGCTTCCTTTATGGAGGCATTATTACATTAATAATATTGGTGTTAGTGGTTATTTTATTAAGACCTAAAAAACATTCATTATAAATAGAATACTATGGAAGAATATAAAAATAATAAACCCGTTATTTATCGGTGTGACGGCGTTAATTGCCGAAAGAAAAAAGGAAAGCTTTTAGATTATTATATAAAGAAATACAAGTTAAAAAATAAAATTGAGGTTGACGATATGGACTGCAACAACAAGTGCGAACAAGCACCTGTTATGCATCTTCATCCAGAGGATATATGGTTTTCGGAAAAAGATTTAGGGACAATCGTTAAAAGACATATTTTAAATAAATAATTGGTTTAAATTGGAAACAAATTCACCTTCTTACATTGGTAGGGAGGTTTTTTTTATGCCATTAGATTTATTCCCATTCAGCACATTCCCCTACATTCCGCGAAAAGCTTCATTACGGCAAAAGCGCTTCACTACTGAAAGTCTTGGACACGACTTTAAAGCTTCCGTTTTCCATTCCACTTGCCCGCTCATTCCCGAGAAAAGTCAGGAAGCGGTCAAACTATATTCCAAACTTCACCTTTAAAGTCAAGTCCGCTTTAAATCCTGCATAATAAGGATAAATAGTTTTCTTAATCCGTTCAGCACATTCCCCTACATTCCGCAAAAAGCTACATTTCGGGAAAAGAGCTTCTCTACAAAAATCTTGGACACAATCCCCAATTTTAGCTTTCCATTCCGTTAACCCTTCCCGATGCTCTGGGAAGGAACACTTCATTCCTTTGCTAAAATTGTGAATCAAGTCCGCTTTTCATCGGAAAGTCATCACTTCGGTTTTTTTAACAGGATTTTCGGCGCGGTCTTCTTGAGCCCTCACTCAAAAATACTTAAAAACCGAACCGCTGCCTTACACATTTTAAGGGGTTTATAATGGATAAAGCCTTTGTTGTTTTTCGGGTCGTCGAAAAACAGGCACGACATAACCAATTCTAAATTAAACCCAACTGCTCACCTCGCTTAACTTCCCGTACGCTCGGGTCGCAACTGGATTTAAAAGAATTGCTAATGCCCTTATGGAACTTGTCAAGACTATACAAGTTTTAGTGAAAAATAAGGTATCTACTTCCTTGAAAATCCAAGGATTTTACTACGTCGCAAACACACCTGATTTTACCCTAAAAGTCTGGACAAAACCCACTCTATCCATTGTGCGGTGCACAGAAGAAAAGAACAAACACCCCTTAAAATTTAATTCAGTTTAAAACAAACAGGGGAAATATAAACCAGTCTGTAACAAAGCAGACACAAATCTTTTTATTATGAGTACTATTAGAAATCACGTACAGTTAATTGGAAACGTTGGACAAGAGCCAACCATTACGAACCTTGAAAGCGGTAAGAAAGTAGCCCGTTTTTCACTCGCCACAAATGAGTATTACAAAGATGCCAAAGGCGAAAAACAAACTGACACTAATTGGCATACGGTAGTTGCTTGGGGCAAGACCGCTGAAATCGTTGAGAAATTTGTCGAAAAAGGCAAAGAAGTTGGAATATCGGGAAAACTTAAAACCCGAAGCTATACAACTGATGATAACGAACAACGCTATGTTACCGAAGTTATAGCCGATGAAATCCTATTACTTGGAAGCAAAAGCGATAAGTAATCTTCAAAATTAAAGAGGGCGCACCTGTCGAAAGTTTCGCCCTCTTTTCATTATTCACACATTAAATATATGTACAATGAAAGCACAAGTTAACGAAATAAAAGAGCGATTGCAATATTTTAGTGGAACAGAAATGTTTTATCAAATCCCATTATTGCGAACCCGTTTTACGGACGGATTGAAATATTTATCGGAAGTAGCTGAATGTTTTTGGCTCATTACGGACACGTCCGTAATTGCAAAAAGTCTGATGAACCGAAGCGAATTTGTAACCATCGATTTCAAAAGATTGTCCAAAGAAAAACAGGATTATTCTGGTTATGAAGCCGAGATAATTTACAGCGATGGCAACGACAATATTTTGGAAAAACACGGCTACAGGGCAACCGATTTTCCACTCGATGAACTGCGGTTATTTTTTGTAAATGATACGCTGATGTTACCAAGCGAATATTAAAAATCGGACGTTATGATATATCTAAATTTTACCGATTTGAACGAGGAAACACAAGAGCGATTAATTGCCAATTCCAAAGAAGAAGTAAAGGAAAAGTACGGCAAGGATATAATGGATTATGCCACAAAGCATAATACCAATTTGGATAAGATGCTTGATGAAGAAGCACTTCGGAATTTGTATTCGTATAAATACATTTTCAACATATAAATTTTATGAAATTAAAAGCAAGCACCTCTAAATTTTAGAGGTGTTTTTCTATGCAATTAATATATAGTCAAGAAAAAAACGTATCTTTATTTCGCTGAAATTCAGCATTCAAATTTAAGTAGGGTTATCCACATTTCGACTTTCGCCGATAACCGTACACATCGAAAATAACATATCGGAAAATCATTTTCCCTGAAAATGGCAATCGGCTTTTTAGCCGGATTGTATGGATTTTTGTCACGCTTGCGCGTGACGAAAAGGAATAGCAAGAGGGTAACGGGCTGCGCCGCGTTACATATTCCTTTTTCATTTTAATCTATTGATTTTTAAGTACTTAAAAATAAAGTAGATATAAAAAATCCATCGATTTGCGTCAAATGGTCTTGAAACACCAGTAAACAGGGATGGATTTACGTCAAATCTTTAAAAAAGCGAAAGGAAATGGACTCATTCATCACTATCAGGTTCAAACGGAAAACTGCCAAAAGGTTTCAGGAATTTTCCAAGAAGCACTTCAAAACGCATACGGAAGCGATGGAAAATATCCTTGATTTTTTCTTTTACAATGAGATATCACCAAAGGAAAAATTGGGACCAACTGGACGTACCATCGAAGCTAAGTTACTCAAAAGAATCAATGCAGTTATCGCCATAATGCGAGACGTGGAAAAGACCCAAACCAAACCTACGGTTGCAATGTTGCAATCTCTTTTTGTAATGGACGAACCCAAAAAGAAACCGCTCATTTTGGAAAAAAAATATGCTGAGGAAAAGAAAGAAGTACGCTTTCGCGAAAAGCGAAACACCAACAATGAACTTTAAAAATTTAGCTTATGTACATCACAATCACACCTCAAAAAATGGGCGGTAACTTTTCCAAAAGTTCAGCAGATTTTGTGGGCTATTTAGAGAAGGAAAACCAAGGATTGGAACAACACGAAATGGAACATTTTTTCAATCAATATGGCGATGAGATTTCCGCTGATGAAGTAGTCAAAGAAATAGATGGAAATACCGCAAAACTGGAAAAACACGAACCAAGGTTCTATTCAATTACCGTGAGTCCTTCAAAATATGAACTGCGAAAACTTCAGAACAGTAGCGAAGATTTAAAAAGATATACTCGCGAGCTGATGAAAGATTATGTGGCTTCATTTAATAGAGAAATTAAAGGGCGACCTGTCAGTATCGACGACATAAAATATTATGCTAAAGTCGAAAACCAACGCACATTTAAGGGGACGGATTTTCAGATTAAAGAGAACCAACCCTTTGCCACAAAAATACTTCAGCTAAAAACTGAAATCCGAAATATTCAAGAAGGGCGAGCTGAAGGAAATATCAAAAAGATGAAAAATGAAATTGCCAAACTGGAACGCCAAGCACCACATCAACAAAATGGAAAACGGATTGTCCAGGGAATGGCGAAAGATGGAAACCAAAGTCATATTCATATCATCGTAAGCCGAAAGGATGCGTCCAACAGATTCAGTTTGTCACCCGGAAGTAAATACAAAGCTTCCGATGTGAAGTTGAATGGGGAAACCGTAAAACGTGGTTTTGACAGAGACAAGTTTTTTGAGAAAGCTGAAAAGACGTTTGACAAGACTTTTGGCTACAAACGCAATTTTGCCGAGACCTACAAAGGACGAAAGGATTTTGTAAAAAATCCCAATCTATATTTCGCTGCCTTGATGAAATTACCAGCAAATGAAAAGGCATTGGCTTTCAAAATGATTACAAAAACGGGATTGCCGATAGTGCCAAGTATTCCGGTAAGTCAAACTCAAATCGCACTTCGGATTTTCAAAAGGTTAAGACGTGGTGCTGAAGTGGCCATCAAATCAAGTTCAATAGGAATTTAGCGTATGGAAATAAACAATCTCATAACGATACTTTCAATTATTGGTGTGGCCAGTTGTGTTTTCTATGCAATGTTTCGGGTAAGTAAGTATGCGTTCCTGTTAAATATCACAATGCTTTCGGTCTTCATTTTTTATATTACTGAAGGAAATGAATTAGTGTCAATATTGCTTTATTTGGTTTGTCCTCTAATGCTAATTAATATAGGATTCTATGTTTTTCTGCATAAAACTGAAACCGTCCAAAATGGCGATACAAAGTATCAGGTCAATTTCGCCACGACCAAAGGAAATTTCAAATTGGATAATATCAAAAGGGGCGCATCCATAATCGGTTCTGCCGGAAGTGGAAAGACCGAAAGTGTCGTGTATGGCTTTTTAAAACATTTCCGGAAAGAACGCTTTTGCGGAATCATTCACGACTACAAGGATTTTGAACTGACTGAAATGGCGTATCCGCTTTTAAAGGATAGCAATATCCCGTTTAAGGTCATTTCCTTTGATAAAATCATCCACAGGGTAAATCCTATTGCGCCACGTTATTTAGAGAACGAGGAAAGCGTAAACGAAGTGTCAAGAGTATTGATTGAAAACCTTTTGGAACAAAGAGAAAGTGGAACAACAGGAACAACCAAATTTTTTAATGATGCTGCGGAAGGTTTAATTGGTGGGTTGATTTGGAAACTGAAATGCGATTATCCCAAATACTGTACGCTACCGCATTTAATAGCCATTTATCAAATACTCGATACCGATAGCCTAATCCAGTTTTTGGAAACCAACACAACATCAAGAGCGATGGCAGATGCTTTTATTAGTGGCAAGGATTCTGAAAGACAGACTGCTGGTGTTAAAAGCACCTTGGCAAATGCGCTGAAACGAATTAGTACACAGCGCATTTTTATGGCATTGTCCGCAGACGAAGTGCCATTGAATATCAATAGCGAGGAAAATCCAGCGGTAATTTCGATAGTCAACAACCCAAAATTTGAAACGTCCTATTCGCCAGTAATAGCTACAATTATACACACCATTACAAAGCAAATGAGCGTTCGGAATTCTAAACCGTCGTTCTTGCTGATGGAAGAAGCACCGACCATTCGTTTGTTGAATATGCATCGTATTCCAGCTACATTGAGAAGCTATAATATCTCTACAATTTACGTGATGCAGGATAAAATTCAAAACGATATGATGTATGGCGATAAGGCAAGCAAAGCAATATTGAGTAATCTATCTTATCAGTTTTTCGGAAAGGTAAACGACCCAGATACTGCGAAATACTATGAGCGTTTTTTTGAAATTATCAAAGACCCAACCAAGAGTATAAGTCGTGGTCATAATCTGGATTTTGATACACGAATTACAACTGGAGAAAAGGAAATTCCAAAGATTAGAGCAGACGTTTTCTTCAGATTAAAACAGGGCGAATTTATTACCTACGCTGATGGAAGGGATAAAAAAGTGCAATTCAAATTAACCGACATTAAAAGGGAACTTCTCAAAGAAACGAAGCAGTTTTCTCAGGCGGATTTAGCGGCTAATTTTGAGCGGGTTTATGATGAGGCTAAGTCGATATTTAAATAGTTTAATATTTCAAATAAACTAAAAACCTCGTTTTACCCTTGTAAAGTTTAAAGATAAAATTATATTTATAAAATCTAATAAATCGCAACAAGCTCAAAAACAATATGGAAGAATATATGACTGAAATAATTATAGCTGTTATTGGGCTTTTAACCGTTATTGTAGGTGGTGCTCTGATTTCAATAAATAAATCAAAAAAAAGAAATCAAAAGACCAACCAAGAAAACATAACTATTAAAGGAAAGAAAAATAAAGTTATTGGTGGAGACGATAACTCGAAAAGTTAATGGCCAACTCAACAAATCAAAACAATGCCAATATCAGCGGACAACAAAATAAAATTGTTGGTGGAGATGACAATTCGCAGGTAAATAATAATTATGGTAGCAATGGGAAACTTGCTTCGTTATTCGATAAACTAAAATCCAGTTTTGATAACAGTGAAGAGATTGAACGAATTTCAAATGACTTAAAAAGATACACTACTCGTAGAGATACAATAGGTCTTGAGAAAAAATTGGAGATGGCAGGTAAAAGCTATCTCTATGAGGATTTTGCTTGGTTAAAGCAAGAGTTTTATAAAAAATTAGTTCTCTATCAAAATTATGAACCTGCACAAGAAATCTTCGCTTATATTCTTGCAATTGTTTTAGAAAAGCACATTAATATTATAAAACCTATGATTAGGCATAATGAAAGTGAAAAGTTGATTTTATCTACAATTTCTAATGATATTGTAAATCCGATACTTTCGTTAATACAGTCGGAAGGTTGCAATGATATTATTGGTTTATCATCGACGGAAATTCAAGGAATGTTTCATTATTTAACTGGCAATTGCCATATCAACTGGACGATATGATTGTATATCAAAAATCATTCGACCTATATCATACCGTTTATCGGATGATTAAACTTTTAGCTCATTTTAAAGAGGATGGATTGATAGAAATTGATAGATTGAGAATTTGGGATTATTACTTACTCTATCCTAATAAAATGCAGAAAATCAAACTAAAACAAAATG
Source organism: Leeuwenhoekiella aequorea (assembly GCF_004104375.1). Taxonomy (GTDB): domain Bacteria; phylum Bacteroidota; class Bacteroidia; order Flavobacteriales; family Flavobacteriaceae; genus Leeuwenhoekiella; species Leeuwenhoekiella aequorea. The sequence continues at coordinate 408,961 of NZ_QOVM01000003.1, read as the reverse complement.
AAAATGATATTAGAAAAATAATTAGAAATTTTATTAGCTCAAAGGATAACCCTTATGAAAGGGTTCTAAATGATAGAAAAATGTTTGAAAAAATCAAACCTTATCAAATGACTGCAATTAAATGCTTGGCGTCTTATGGAATAATCAATAAAGACTATTTATCCGAAAATAGAATTACAAGTATCTCTTCAAATATCTTGACAGAATACGAGGATGATTTTAAAAACTTGAGTGTCCAAGAAGAAAACGCTATAAAATTACTGACCAGTCATTTTTATAAAGTCCCCTTATTTGGTGTGGATGGTTTAAAAAGTAGAACTGGTTTATTAGAAAGCAAATACGATGCACAATAATTTATTTATAAATAGAATGATAGTATTTACCAGGGATGGTAAAATTGCTTATGATGAAAACTTCCATAAAGGAATTAATATCATTAGAGGTAATAATAGTAGCGGTAAATCTACAATCACACACTTTATCTTCTATGTTTTAGGTGGTGCATTTAATGATTGGGTCAAAGAAGCTAAAAAGTGTTCACAAGTAATTGCAGAAATAGAAATTAATGGTGCAACATTAACATTAAAACGCGAAATCAATTTAAAAGACGGGAAAGCAAATAGAACTGAAGGGTTATATATTTATTGGGGAGAAATTGATACAGCGATGGCAGATAGCCAAAATTGGCAAAAATTCAACTTTAGTTTAAGTCAAAGCAAAAAAAGTTATTCCAACGTACTTTTTGAGAATTTAGACATTCCAATTGTAAAAGGCGAGAATAATATTACAATGCATCAAATCTTGAGGTTACTTTATGTTGACCAAGATTCGCCGACGAATTCACTTTTCTATTATGAGGAGTTCGATACGACCCTTACAAGAGAAACTGTAGCAGATTTACTTTTAGGTGTTTATAACCAAGAATTGTATGACAAAAAGCAAAGAAAAGTAGATGCCGATAAAGAGTTAGATGATACAAAAAGAGAAATAAAGGTAATAAAGCGTTTTATCCAAAATCCTTATGATTTAATTCCGTCAAGCTTAACTGAAAGAATTGGTGCAAAAGAAAAAGAGATAATAGAAATTGAGAATTCAATAATTGAATTTAAAGATGCTGTAAAAAAAGTAAGATATACGAAAAAAACACAATTAGAGTTCGAAAAGTTAAATCAAGAAGCTATTATTCAAAGGCAATTAGTCGCAAATTTAGAGAGAAATATTAAATCCTTTCGTTACGAAATTGAAGATACGGAGTACTTTATAGAGGCACTTAAAAATAAACTTAAAGCAGTTAATAAATCCATTTTAACTCGTGACCTTTTAGGTAATTTTCCAATAGAGAATTGTCCTGAATGTCTTTCGCCAATAAAGCCAATCGAAGATTCTAAAGTTTGTAAGCTTTGTAAAACTGATATTGATGATAGTTTCGGAATTACACAAGCAAGAAAAATTGAGCAAGAAATAGACTTTCAAATTCGAGAATCGAAGAATCTTATTGTCATTAAAAAACGTCAACTATTAGACAGGGAAGCAGAATTAGATTCAAATAAACTCAAACTTTTTCATATTCAACAGCAGGTTAATAGCAGTATAAAAGATGTTAAGACTGTAAGAGAAGAAAAATTAGACCAACTATATACTGACAAAGGGTTTGTTGAAGGGGAAATTGCTCAATTAAGAACTTTATATGAAAATGCAGAAATATATCAAAAATTGATAAAAACTCAATCTGATTTGGAACAGGAAATTTCCACATTGAATTTTAGTATTAGAGCCTTAACTGCGGCTCAAGATATTCTAAAGGCATCCACTAAAAAAACAATTGAACAAGAAGGCGTATATCTTCTAAATAATGATTTAAAAAGACAAGAGGATTTTTATGAAGCAAAAGAATTTCACATTGATTTCAGAAATAACATTGCTTATATTTCAGATAAAGATGCCAAATACTCAGCCAGTTCAAGCTTTTATTTAAAAATAGCAGCTCGTTTTTCAATCTTTTTAGCTTCTCTTTCTATACCCAAAATGCGATATCCGAGGTTTATTTTCTGTGACAATATGGAAGATAAAGGAATCGAAAAAATTCGAGCCGAGAATTTTCAAAGAATATTAGTTGAAGAAGCGGAAAAATTTGAGTCAGATGATTTTCAAATGATATATACAACCTCATTTATTCCTGATGAATTAAATATTGATAAATATACTGTTGGAGAGTTTTATACCGAAAGTAATCCTAGCCTTAAACACGTATAAATCTATATTTTCAAGTAAATGACCGAAACAAACCGCATAGAATATAAACGAGAATTGTCCGATGGACTCGAAAAAGAGGTCATTGCTTTCTTGAACTACCGTGAAGGTGGCATTATTCATATCGGCATCGATAAGGATGGAAATACTTACGGATTGGCAGATGCAGATGGCGACCAGTTAAAGATTAAGGATAGGTTAAAAAATAACATCCGCCCTTCCGCCCTTGGTCTGTTTGATATTGTGAGTGAAGAACGAGATGCCAAGAATATCTTAAAAATCATTGTGGCGAGTGGTCCTGAAAAGCCCTATTATCTCAAAAAGTATGGGATGAGCGAAAAGGGTTGTTTCATTCGCTTGGGTTCAGCAGCTGAGCCGATGCCTCAAAAAATGATAGACGAGCTTTTTGCCAAACGTACCCGAAATTCCATCAGCAAAATTAAAGCGGGTCGGCAGGATTTAAGTTTTAGTCAGTTGAAAATCTACTACGAGGAATCGGGACACACACTTGGTAAAGCTTTTGCAAAGAACTTGGAACTACTTACCGAAGATGGCGCATTCAATTATGCCGGCTATCTTTTGGCAGATAAGAATAACACTTCTATTAAAGTGGCCAAGTATTCGGGCAAAACCCGAACAGACCTTATAGAAAGCAACGAATATGGTCACGAATGCCTGGTCAAAGCGACCAAGCAAGTGATAGATAAAATTGCTGTCGAGAACCGAACCAACACAAAAATAACGGCTAAGGAAAGACAACAAGCCAACCTTTGGAATTCCATCGCCTTACGCGAGGCCATTATTAATGCCTTTGTGCATAATGACTACACCAATGAAATAACCCCAAAGTTTGAAATTTTTAGCGACAGAATTGAAATCACTTCGGCCGGTAGTTTACCAGAAGGACTAAGCGAACAGGAATTTTACGAAGGCTTCTCAGTCCCGCGCAACAAGGAATTGATGCGGATTTTCAAGGATTTGGAACTGGTAGAGCAATTGGGCTCTGGCATCCCTCGTATTTTGGAACACTATGGGAAAGAGAGTTTTAAATTTTCAGATAACTTCCTTAGAATGACTTTTACAGCTAAAGAAACTGCTGTTGAAGAAGGTGGTCAAATAGGTGGTGTAATGGGTGGTCTAAAAGGTGGTCAAATAGGTGGTCAAAAAGATGCTGAAATTGACGATATCAAAGAATTGACACATAGACAAAAGGAAGTTTTAAAATTAATTGCTTCAGATAACCGAATCAGCCGTTCAGGAATAGCAGAAATTCTACATATAAACGAATCTGCAATTCAGAAACATCTAAACAATTTGAAGGATGCTGGCTTTATAGAGCGTGTCGGCGGTACACGTGGTTATTGGGAAGTTAAATTATCAAAATAAGATTATATGAAATATTTTAGAATTATAGTATTTATTGCCGCTGCATTAATGATGAGTTGCAATACCGAAAAATCAAAATCAAAAGTAGAAAATCCAGAATTCACTACTATCGAAAAGAAATCAGACACGCTTACCAAACACCTAAAACCCTTCAAGTCGGAATTGCCTACAATCGGGCTTTTAATTTACAACGGTATTTTACAAAGTGAAGTCATCGCAACATCTGATGTTTTTACAAAACCTACGGAAGATGGAAAGCAACTTTTTAATGTCGTTACCATAGCAGAAACCAAAAATCCAATTACCACGGAAGAAGGAATGCAATTTGTCCCTGATTATACATTCGATAATTGCCCAAAGCTAACAGCCCTATTCGTTCCAAGTGCTTACGATATGTATGCCCAGGTTCACAATGATATAATAGTAAATTTTATTAAAGAAAAAAATAAGGAAACAGACTATACCGTGAGCAATTGCGCTGGTGCACAATTAATTGGAAAATCTGGGATTGCAGATGGCTATAAAATAGTAACGTGGATTGGTGGTGGCGAACAGTTGCAAAAGGACTATCCGAACTTGAAAGTTCAGAACGATAGTTTAGTAACGTATGTTAAAGACGGAAAGTTTCTTTCTTCAAACGGAAATTTAGCAAGCTACATCCCAGCCTTGGAATTGGTCGAAATAATGACAAGTAAAGAACACAGAAAGTTTGTTGAAAGTTACTTGTATCTCGATAGACTTCAAAACTGGAAGGAATAATCTTAGCAATGAGACAGAAGCTTTAAAAAGGCGATTTATCCTTTGAGCCTCTCGCATCCGCTAACCATTTGCCATTTTGTTTGACCAGTTTAAAAACACCAGGTGTTTTATCGTAAGCTGTTGTATATTTTACCCAAGCCACGTCGCCCATAATCGTATCCTGCAAAACAGTAAAGTTGGAATCGTCCTTTGGTGTAGCATTGAACATATTTATAGTATTCATATAGTTGGAATACGCCTGTGGTGTTGAGTTAGCTTTTAAAGTCTCTTCATCCTTTTCGTAAAAACTTTCAATAACAATTTGGGCTGTGGCACTTGGTCCCGAGATTTTAGTTTCAGAATCAGCACAAGAAAGGAACAGTACTATGAGCGAGAAAACAACAATTTTTTTCATAACAGTATTAATTTGGGTTATTGATATATCTGTGTGATAGTTTCAGTTCTATGTTTCGTTCGCCATCCTTTTCATTCAATTCCAAAATCGCTCTACGATCGTTGGACAATGAAAATTTAGGCATCACATAAACAAATCGTACCGTTTTACCTTCCTTGATTTTAGACGGCAGATTATGTTTATATATCGGCTTTTGATATAGTCGTTGCAAGGATTTTCTTTTTCCTTTTTGTCTCGTTTCAATCGACAGGTTCAAGAAATTTAAATCGTAATCCAACGAAGAATTATTTTCAATCTCGATAACGAAATACAATTCATCCTTATCAAAAACAATATTTTCAACGGTCAAGATTATGCCTTCATTCCGTTTCTTAATCCGACCTATGCGCTGTTTTCGTTTGAGTAGATACGAGCAGAATTTTTGGTAATAATAGGTTTTATTATCTACAAGTTCTTCAGAAGATTCAACAAGCGCCGAATCAGTTACAATCGGTTTTTCATTACCGATACTATTTGATAGCGGAATGAAATAATTGAGCTTAGAGAGCTGCTTTTTATATCTTACAATATACGAAAAAATTGAACCATTTCTGTTGACTACCAGCAAATTACTTTCCTTCCCAGGCTTTGCCTGAAGTAGTCCGAAATACTGTTCTTTTTCACGATTATAGGTAAATACAAAATTGTCAGAACCAGTTATACCTTGCCGTATTGGTTCTGGGAAGAATAGCGCAACGTTCTTGGTGTCGTTTGCATAAATGGTGTCGAGTAAATGAGTGGTTTGTGCTTTTACTTTTGCGAAAGTCGAACAAATAATAAGAGCGGAAATAATGATATAATTTTTCATAAGAGTGCGTTTTAAATGCCCATTATGGGCTCATAATTTCGGTTTTAAGATTAATCTGTAATTGTTCAAAACCGTAACTTTTACATTGCGGTTGCTACGTCTAAGTACCTTTGTAACACCACCTACTTGTGGAACGGTAGGTATGTTGATGTCGCCAATAATATCGTCCAAGACTTCGGTGGTGGCTTCAGCTCTAAAATTGTTCTCGACATAAATGCCCTCACTACCATCTGACAAATCGAATGCTTTGAGTTTAGTAGGATGATGTTTAATGTTCTCAATATCTATCAATGCACGGTTGGGCTGAAAGCTTATAAAACCAAAAATTGGTGTGTTTTTAGGCATCTGCTTACCGTTTATTGTTGCAGGTTTGGTAAGGCGCATTCGTAATCTGGTATTTGCTTTTACTATCTGGTCGCCATCTACTACCACGTAAATTGTTTCATCGGTATTACCAATTATTGAAACCTCGTTCGGTTTTGGCGAAGCAGCAAAGAACAATTGGTGTTCCAATCCCAATTCTTTGGCTTCAATTTTTTGTTCCCGCTTTACTTCAGCAGAATCGATTGTTGATACCACTTTGCGAACAGTTCTTTTCTGTCCCAAATTCTGGTATCGCTTATCTGAATATTGAATCTTGCCAGCCTCATAGATGCTATCTACGATACGCTCTTTTTCGCGTTCTGGAAGATCTGGGTCGTAAAATCCCAAGGAATCGATTAGTTTTTCATCATAGATGCTTGGCGCATTGTTTTCACGTACTTTCTTCAAGTCGTTAATTGCATCCAATTTGGAATCGTACTCTTTTTGGTCCTCTTCCAAATCAGGAACTAAGGTCTGCTTTAGGTTTTCAGTTTCAGCTTCATCATCGCCCATAACCATTACGGAATAGGAAATGAGGAATATGAAAATCACGGCCAAAACCGCTGCAAATACTATTTTATTCTTTTCTACTTTCATAAGAGTGAGTTTTTAAATGCCGATTATCGGCTTTCAATTTTCATCGTTTAATTTTTTTAAGGTGTTCTCGAAGTAATTGGTTATCAATAATCCGTGTGGATTGTTTGGGAAATTTCGGTCAACCATAATCAGGTTTCCGGTAGAAAACAATTCATAAGTGTCGATGATTGAACCTCTATTGATTTCAAAAATCGTTGTCGTCGCAAAACTGTACGAGCCATCATTTTCAGATATTCTTGAATCGATGCTCAGTACTTTTTGAACCAAGGAATACTGAAGCAATCTGTTGTAAACACCATCGGCCTTTTTCTGGCGGTAGAGATTGTCCACGGAACTATTGCCCAACCACAATGCTTTTTCAAGATTACGTTCATAATTACTGGCATCGATGTTATAGAAGTAGTTATGGAACAGATCCAAATGTGCTAAAGCTTCAACCCGAAAATTTTCCTTTTGGGTCACGAGCTTCAGCGGGATAATACTACCATCGGTATTAATGGCAAAAGTACTATTGAGTGCTTTTTGATTGGTGTTGAACACCATCCAAACTGAAAAAGTGCTGGACAGAAACGCACAGGCAACAACTGCCAAAACGATAAATCGATTCAGTTTTAGGACATTATAAATATTCTTATATGGTGTTTTCATATTAATCTGATTTAGGCGGTAAATAATCTGAGTGTAAAGGACGTGGCACGTTTATACAATTTGAATTTCAGGAAAACAATAAATGCAACTGAACCTAATTGAACCACAGGCGCAAAAAAACCTTGACCTGTATCGGTACCAAATAAGTTGACCCAGAAATTGGTGTTGATTTCCGTATAAATAGCGTTAACAAATACATTGACTAAAAAGAATGCCGGCACTAACATATATACAGCAGCATACAACTTGAAGAATGTGTAAGCGAGCGAACGAAACTTTTCAAAAACTGCAAGGCTAATGACCAGAGGAAAGAAGGCTTGCATTATTCCCAAAAGGAAGAAACGTTCTGCAAGGAATAGAGGATAAATGAACAAATCCAATATCCAGAGTATCGTACTTAGGATGAATGCCAATATTTTAAAACCGTATAACGGTGTTACTAAGGCTTCATATAGAAGCGTCATTGCGGAACTTGCGGCATCAAAGAGACTTACATCTTCCTCTAATGGAATATCCTGCATTTGCAATGGTAATAACGCAGGTGCTGTGCCCCTATATTGCCCCTCGATGGCTACCAATATCCCATCAAAGAACCCTAACACCTGCGTTGAGAAAATTACTAATATGACAATGGCGAAATTCTTCATCAAGTCCCCTGGACTCAATCCCCAAGTATAGCCATCTTTATCCGCAACACCTTCATTGTATTTTTTCAGGATGTTAACCAGAAAAAACAGGACAGCGAGCGTTTTCATTCCGGCAATAGTGTATTGCGAAAAGTCGCTGGCCTGTATGGTCTGGAAAACCGTGTCGATATATTCCAATCCAATCCCTAAAATGATGGTCGCCGTCATTTTTAATAATTGGTTTCTCGGTTATTGACTTTATCCTGCATTTTTCTAAAAGAAATAATGTCACGATAGCGTTTCGTTTTTGTAGTGATGGTGGAAACCATTTGCTTTGATTCGAGTTCTTTTGCTTTTAGAATTTCAGCACGTTCGGCATCACTCATTTTGAGATAATCGCTGGATAGGACTTCATCGATAAAATCCACCGTGTCCAATGAGTTTTGAACTATAGCGCTAAATGATTCCGTGACCCGAGTAACTTCCTCTGGTTTGATATAGGGCGAGTTCAGAATATCCTGCAAATCATTTTGCATTACATTGATAAGGCGCTGATTATTGTCTGCAATTTCTTGGACAGCGTTGAGTTGTTGAACTACGCTTGATACTTGCTCGATGGCTTCTTTAGCATCCTTTAGGAATTTTACAGACTTAATCATTTGAGCGGTTTGTTTACCTGATTCCAATAGTTGTTTTACCAAACTGATAAAATTGGTATTATCATAAGTGGGCATTCCTTGTGCGGTAGCATTACCTGACATAAACAAGGTCAGGGCTGCGGTCATTACTAAAATTTTGATTTTTGTCTTCATAATATTATGTTTTAGAAGTGAATTGAATTATTGCCTTTTGCATATCGTGATGCTCATTGTAGAGCTTCATTATTTCTTCGTTTTCCTGACCATCGGTCAAATAAGCTGCGTACACTTCCTTCGGAACTTCAAGACGGAAGATGTTACTTTCCCTGCCTATCTTGATGAACATTTCGGTGTACTTCCGTGGTCCAGAAAGATTGTTCTTGATGGATTTTAATTGGTTCAAATCGTGGCTGGATAGATTGAGACGTTTGACCAATTCGTCATAGCCTTTTTCATTATTCAAACTATAAATGACCTGTGTGTTTTCCAGTATGCTCGCTGAAGTTGAATTGTTCGGAAGCTGATTAATGGATTGAAGAATAATCCCAATAGCACCGTTCTGTTTACGAATTGCTTGGTAGTAGAACTCAACGCTTTCCAATACGTTTTCAAACTTCAGTTGCTTGGCAAACTCATCAAAAAGAATGATGCCTTTTTCAGCCCTATTTTTCCAAATGGTTCTTTGGATGGCTGACTTAATCAGCTTCAACATCACGGATAGGATTTCTTTGTTATCCTTTACTTCATCCAGTTCAAAAACAATCAATCGTTTGTCTTCGATTTTATAAGTCTGGTCTTCGCTGACTTCAAATAGAAAGCTGTATAGACCATCGCCGACATATTCGGACATTACGTGCAAGAAGCTCGTGACATTGAAGTAGTCGGGATGGATTTTAAGAGTGTCAAGTAGATTTTCTTGGCTTTTTTCTATAAAGCTGTAAAAACCATCTAACGAGTGATTTTCAGAAGTACTATCATAATAATGGCGCAGTATCTTTTTAACGGAAACCGATTGTGCTTTCGTAACTTTTAAATCTGAAGCAAAGAGTTCAAATAGAAAAACGGATAAGTCTTCCAATCGCTCTGGTGTTAAGTCATCTTGATGACTGATGTAAAATGGATTGATACCCAAGTTCTTTCCGCTTTCGTAGCGAAGCACCGTATATTTTTCAGGATAGAGCTTTGCGAATTTGGTGTACGAGCCACCTAAGTCGATAATGACCAAGCGAACGCCACTTTCAAAATACTGGCGCAGAATGTTATTTGCTAAAAAGGATTTTCCTTCGCCAGTTGGGGCGAAAATGGCAAAGTTTCGTGCCTTGATGCGTTTCTTCTTTTCATCCCAAACATCCTTTAGAACAGGAATGTTATGTTCACGGTCATTAAAGATGATTCCGGTATTATCGCTTTTATAGTTGGTGTTATTGATGAACAAGCAGAGCGCGTGTTTTAAATCGGTTACATATAAATCGTTGTTTGAAAAGTTGGATGAAAAGCAGCAGTAACTATTTAGAATATAGTTTTTACGTTCTTCGCCTCGTGGGTAATACGGGATGATATCCAATTCCTTAAATTCAGTCTTTATTTTTGAAGTTATCTTGTCGAGCTCTTTAGCTTCCTTTGCCCAATACACGATATTAAGATGACCACGAATAATCCGTGCGTTATCATCGGCATTGATTTGGTCAAGAATGTGCTGAATTTTGCCAAGAACCACTTTATTCTGCGAACCGAAGTTGGAACTTTTGTTGAGTTCCTCAATCTTCTTGTCGAGCAGCTTGCGCCACTTTTGTTTATCATCGAGATAGATTATCTGGTTGACGATATGATTTTCATTAAGCGTAAGCCCAAGACCATCAATAAACCCTTGATGAAACACAAAATCATCTGAAGTGAATTTCTCATTGGTTTTGCTACTCTGTACACTTTCGCCAAAGCACAGTTCGCTATTGATGGCAAGGGCATCAAAATGGTTTTCGCCAATATTGACGCTTTTCTTTTCCAGTATTATGTCAGTATCAAAGCCTTCGTTGAAGCCATTAAAATAGCCACTTGTGAGCTTCTGAATATCTTCCGTTTTAAGGGGAAGGAACGCCATTTTTCGGCTATTGTTTATAAAGGAAACAGAGTCGCTTACCGAGTTGACGAAGCTTTTAATGTTGTCATCCAGTTCTTGTACAATTCCCTTTGAAGCTTTTCGGAACGGATTGACATATTTTGGGTTGTTAAGCGCCTTGTTTTTAGTGAGGATGAAGAACAGATAACATTTATGTTCAATATGTCCCCGACCCTTAAAATGCTCGTGTGTTGCTTTCTCTAAAAAAGTTTTATTGGGAAGCTGTTCCGAAGAATAGGATTTCTTCAGGTAGATATCCTGTTTGTGAACCACTGTCCCAACAGGCAAAGATTTTAAAGCCTGAAACCAAGCACCGTGCATATCTTCAAAATCCTTTTCGGACAAAGAATAGATTTCGGGTAGGTTTCCTTCAAAACACAATACCACATTGCCATTATTTGCAAATACGATATTATCTTGAATATCCGTAATGGGTTGATATGCCGAAAGATTAATCTTGTTCATAATCGAAGCCTGAATTTCTTTTGTTACTGATAATTTTTGGGAAGGCTTTCGCCATTTGGAAAAGCTGCGGATTGTGGTTTATTCGAGTCAAGGCGACATATAATGCAGCATTGAATACCAATATCCCTATAATTATCCCAAAGCTGAAAGAGAAAATAATTACTAACAGCGATGCAAGTATGGAAACCATCATCAAGGCAAACAGGGAAATGGGCAGCCCAAATATGACCGCCCGTTTCCTAATGTTTTTATAGACCTCGAACCGTTTCATTTATACTACGATTCCTATTAGGTAAGTGAAGATGCCTACGACTGCGCCTGCAATCAAAACAAATACGAGAACCCTTGTGATTCCTTTTTTGAGGTCAGCATTTTCCCCAAAGAAATGTCCTGCATTAAATAGGAAACCAACTAGGAAAATAACCCCTAAAATGATGGGAAAAATGGTTCGGATGGTGTTTGAAACATCATCGACCGAATCTTCAATTCCCCCAATTTGAGCAAAAAGTGATGTTGAGAGCAACGACAAAAAAGTTGCCAAATAAATTGATTTTTTCATAGCGTAACAGTTTAGAATTTTGTGTTGTTTTCGTTATTGGAAATTTACATATATTTGTTCATAAATAACTGATTATCAAATATTTGTGAATAAAATATTATTTGATTTAGTTTGAATTCGTTTGTTATTATTTGGCATCAAATTCTATGGATTTTAGAAAGTAAATTGTTGATAACCCAAAAATTGAAAATGAAAAAAGTGCTCAAAAACGTCAGTTTTGTGATTTTGCTCTTAAAAATGTGCATCATTTTTGGACAGGAAACGACTGCTCAAAAAAGAATTGTGATTGATGTTGGACACGGTGGAAAAGATTCTGGTGCAATCGGAATAAATGGCATCCAAGAAAAGGATGTGGTTTTGGATGTTGCAAATGCCATTTTGAATCTAAATAATGAAATGGATAAGCCTTTGGATATTTATTTGACCAGGTATAGTGATACGCTCATTTCGCTATAGGATAGAACCAAGCTGGCCAAAGCCTTAAATGCTGATTTGTTTGTGTCTTTGCATTGCAATCATTCTGATAATCCAGAAGCAAGCGGGATTGAGGTTTATTCTTCAAAGAAACAAGGGGAATATTCTAAAGAATCCGTTTTCATTGGTTATCAAATTGAAAAAGTATTTTGTGAAACAATAGGCTATCAAAGTAGAGGTGTGAAGTTTGCGAACTTTCAGGTACTTCGAGAAACTGTTGAGTATTGCACATCAATACTATTGGAATTGGGCTTTTTATCCAATTGGGATGAGGGAAGCTATATTTTAGATAACAACAATATTGAACGCATCGCACTATCAATATTAATATCCATTAAAAAATCCATAAAATTATGAAAGATATTTTTTTAGAGTTAACAAAGAGCTTGAAGGCTATAGTAGAGCAGTTTATTTCAGAAATAATTTTGCTGTATAAATCCTTTAGAAGTTAGATTACCTAAGTTTATTATCTACACATTATAAAAAACAATTTATTCAATAGTGTATTTAAGTATTTGCTTAAATAATATAATAATGATATATTTGTGGCCACTTTAAATCAAAAAAGATGAGCTTGGAAATAACCTGTACACGGAACGAAGCAGACAAGAAGCAAATATCGAGATGTAAGGAAACCATAGAGAATTCTTCAGGTAGCTTAGAAGCAATAAGCAAAATTTTGTCTCTTGCGGGAAGCGAGGTACGACTGAAAATTCTATTTCTATTGAACATAGAGAATGAACTGTGTCCTTGCGATATTGCTGACATTCTTGAAATGAGTGTTCCTGCCGTATCCCAACATATCCGTAAAATGAAGGATGCGGGAATTATTACATCGAGACGTGAAGGGCAAACATTGTATTATTCGCTGGTAAAGAGTGAGGACAATGTTTTGAATGGAATTTTCAATTCAATTTCAGCAAGAAAGAAAACAGCTTAGAAAGTTTACATTATGGCACCGAATAAAACTTCAAATACCGCGGCCTATACCGGCATTTTTACCGCAGTTGCAGCATCAATATGTTGTATAACCCCTGTCTTGGCATTAATTGCTGGAACAAGCGGAATTGCATCTACATTCTCTTGGGTCGAGCCATTTAGACCCTATCTTATCGGCTTGACCATTATTGTTTTGGTCTTTGCCTGGTACCAGAAACTACGACCGAAAACACAGGAAGAAATAGATTGCGCCTGTGAAGATGATGCGAAACCATCGTTTTGGCAATCCAAACGGTTCTTATTGATAGTAACACTATTCGCCGCATTGATGCTGGCCTTCCCGTACTATTCCAATCTATTTTATGCACAGCCCGCCAAGGATATCGTCTATGTCTCTCAATCCAATATCAAAAAACAGACTTTTGAAGTCGCTGGAATGACCTGTGCAGGTTGTGAGGCACACGTAGAAAGCGAAGTCAATAAATTGGACGGAATTATTTCTATCAAAGCCAGCTACGAAAATGCTAATACCATAGTGGAATTTGACAAGACCAAAACCGATTTGCCCACAATCCGAAAAGCTATAGAAAGCACGGGGTACAAAATAATAGAATAATGAAGATTCAATTAAAATCTACGATTACCTGTCCAGAATGCGGCCACAAAAAGGCTGAAGAAATGCCAACCACCGCCTGTCAATTCTTTTATGAATGTGAGAATTGCAAAACTGTTCTGAAACCAAAAGAAGGGGATTGTTGTGTATTCTGTTCTTATGGTACTGTGGCTTGTCCGCCGATTCAAGAAAATAAAAATTGTTGTTAAAAAGCCATACCTTAAATTCACTTCCGTTTATCCCCAGCTTTAGTATCAAAAGCAATCAAATTAAAAAGTTCTCGCATTCGGCTACGCACACGATTACCATAGCGTTCTTCCAGTTCTTCAGCATTGAGATTGGTTGTGGCGTGCGTCTTGATTTTGTGTTTGGTTTGTAAGTAAAGCTCGTATCGGGATAAGAGCACTTCGCCCATTACGTTCAAATCCTTTCCGTAGAATCTACCAGATGGTTCCACACCTAAATCATCAAAACAGTAAAATTTGGTATTACCATACTCTTCAACCGTTTTAAACCCAAGATGGTTGAAACTGAAGGTTACATTCCGGCAGGGAATCATTTCGTAAGGTCTTTGTAGTGGAACCAAATGGCGCAACAATTTCATCAAACTGGTTTTGCCGCAGCCAACGGGTCCGGAAAGTAGAATGCCTTTGTCAATGTCAATACCATAAGTCTCACAGTTGTCTTTATCCTTGATGAAGTAGGAACAGAGCTTCAGCAAAATATCCTTGTCTTCATCATATATCCTAAACTTTTCGCCAAACAAAAGTTTGCCTTTGGCATTTAGGTAAATCAAGATTTTTGGAAAATCATAGATCACACTTTTACCATCAAATTTTCCGAGCGAATATTCCACGCCACCTTCGGTTATTTTAGAGGGGTTGTCCATAATCTTTGTTTTTAGTGGTTCGCAAGTTGTCCTTGATTTGGGACGCTTGTTTTTTGTTTGGTTTTTTTTCTTCGTCGAATATTTCGGTTCTGTCCATCCAGTTGATGGCTACGGCACGCCAATCTCGGATGTCTTTTCCGTCGCTGGTTTGCCAATTACGAGTTTGGTAATGCTCAAAGAATTTTTTTGCTTCATCAGCATCAAAACCTTTTTCTTCAAAAAAAATGAAAACGGCCTGCCAGCCCTTTGGCTGTTTTATATTGTTTTCTTGTTTGTTATTGTTTATAGTAGATACCAATGCTTGTCCACCTATGGGACGGTGTTGGTTCACTACTTGTCCGTTATTGGGACGGTGCTGTCCCACAACTGGTTCACGTATGGGATGGTAGTGTTCCGCAAGTTGTTCTAATGTGGGATTGTACTGTCCCACAACAGGTTCATCACTTGTCCCGATAATGGCCATCTTTATTTTGCTGCCTTTGTACGGATTGTTGGAAGGGAAATAGCTCAAATAGAGCCAAGAATCTAATTCCGTTATGCACCGATGATAGGTAGATTTTGAACCTATTTTGGCACAACGCATCAAATCCCTACGGTTTACATATAGTTCATCTGCAAACCTTGAGCTGTTCCATTCTTGGAACAGCGCCATATATAAGCTTATATGGGTAGGATTTAGGCGGTCATCAAAATAGAACTTTTCAAAAGCCGCATTAAGTAGCTTTATATAGTTCATCGTTAAGAATTTAAACTATGATCCACACGGTTGGCGTCCATTACTTTTTGAATTTCCTCTGTATCGTAATAGATAATGCCACCCACTTTTGTGTAAGGTAGCGTACCATTGATACGAAGATTCTGTAAAGTGCCTGGACTAACTTGAAGCAAGTCCATTACCTCGGAAGATTTTAAATATTTCTTGAGTTTTCCAGTTGCTTGTTTAGATAGAAGATTCTTGATGTCATCGAGCAATTCCATTTTAAATTCTCGAAGGTCGTCGGTGGTAATAATATTTGCTGGCATAATAGAACGGTTTTAAAGAAAGGGACTATCGTATCGATTTCAACTAATTTGATAGTCCCTGACCTGATTTGACTTTCGTTCTACAAATTTGGGATGGTTTATTGGATTTTAATCCCAAGTTGTACCCAAGTAGGGTGTTTTTATTTGCTCATTTTCAATGGTTTAAATTGGTTTGATTTAGAGGTGTCACTTTAAATCATCTATGCCAAATGATAATAGATAAAATTAATTTTATTTTTTCACAAGTAAGACCCAACTTGGGAAGAAATTTAACATTTTTAAAAATGAAAATATCAACCGTCCGTTTCTTCCATTCGCCTTAAAAGTGTTGCTTTTAGTCTATCAATAAACTTGGTTTGGTCGATTTTCCGTTCTCTTATTTCGAGAAAAGTTCTATAAACGTTACCAAGATTAAGTTCAAAAATATCTTCACAAGCTGAAGCCATTTCTTTAATACCAGCTGTACCGCTTTTTATCGCTCCAGAAGCCTGTAAGGCATAAATCAATTCAATCAGGTCAGTTTTTGAAGCCGTCCAGCCAAGGCGCTCACCATTGGCTAAAGTGTTTAGTTTATTTGAAATACCGTAGGACTGATCTCTTAAATAACTTAATTCCTGAACGTAGTGATTTATTAAGAGGTCATAGGCCATAATTTTAGCAATTGCGTTATCGTGACTTGTAGAAAATTCAGCATCAGTATAGAAATGGGAAGTGTCCGAAACCAGACTAATTTTATCTTTACCTCTTATAAAGTAAAATTCATCTAAAACCGTAGATTCCTCCCGGTAATATTTAATAAAGTCGATATTCCGGCGATTACTTTCTTGAAGTTTTTGAATTTCTTCGTCTATAAAGATCTGTTGAGATTGAATCGTTCCCGCCGGGCGATTAATCAAAAAATTATACAGTTTAGCATAGAATTTCAACCTGCTATAAACATACGGCTTGTGCTTTTTGAAAAATGTTATTTCATTTTCTTTATTTTTGAAATTATTATCTCTAATACATAGCCGAAGTTTTTGTAAATATTTCCTTGAGATTGTAATTCCCTTTTCAACTACATTGAAATCATTAACGTTGGACTCCTCTATTTCTAATATTTCATTTTTGAAATCTTCTATTATTTTAAGTAAATCTTTTTCCAAATTTAATCTGGGTTTAAATGATAATAAAATAAAACCCACATTATTGACAACTGTAATTTTGGGGTTTAAGAAATCGCATTTTGCATCTTAACATCGTTTCCAATACGACTTAATACAAAACACCTAAATCATTTGGTGTCATAAAGAGAGACTAGTTAAAATACACGCTCTATAAATGTTACTTTATTACCATTATTAGGCTTTTTAATTCGTTAGGTTTATTATTACATTATATTCAAGCCTGTAAAAGTTTGAGGAACTCAAGTCTACGCATCTCTTATTTAACTTGAATAGCCTTATTTCTATGATTGCTAACATAATACAACAGTAAAAGAAACCCTAACAAGACCACTTGTGCCATTAGAGTTTCATTTGTAGGATACACGCCCAACCAATCTATCTTAAGGGAAATAGGGAAACTAGTGACTGATACCCAGCCTGCCTCTTGGACGGCGTGAACCCCTTTCCCAATCAAGATTATCGCAAGTAAGGTTATTACCCAAGATGAGTATCTAAAAAGTTGCCTTACTGGAATTCTTTTGGAATATTTTACAAAAATAACGGCAAGCAATGCTATCAGTGTAAAAGCAGCAATTACGCCCAAACCTATGGAAGACCCATCGCCAGTTTTGGTCTCTAAGCTAATGGCCTGTAAAAAAAGGATGGATTCAAAGGCTTCCCTAAATACTACCATAAAAGAAAATACGGCCAATCCTAACATTTTCTCCCCTCTTAGTTGTTTGCCTATCTTTTTTTCTATAAATTCTTTCCACTTTTTTGAATGGGAATGATTATGCAACCAAAACCCAACAAATGCCAACACTATTACCGCTATTAAAGAAATTAATCCCTCCATAATCTCACGGTTCTTACCACTAATACCTATTATCCAATCTGAAAGGAACCATCCTGCAATACCTGTTAAAATGGCCATAATCCACCCTCCGTGTACGTACGGAAGTGCTTTTTTTGTGCCAGAAGTTTTTATTAAAGCCAGAATCAGGGCAATGATAAGGAATGCTTCAAGCCCCTCGCGCAACATAATAGATGCTGCCAAGAAAAAAGAAAGCCAATAGTTGAGCTTCGTATCCCTCATCAATTGGTCTGCACGGTCTATCATTGATAGCGCATCAGCGATTTCAGCTTGTACGGTGGAGATGCTTTTAGAGCTCTCTATAGCTTGTCTAACCGCCATCATTTGCTGCTCTAGTTGTGAGGTAAATTCTGGGTCGTTGGCTTTCAAGCGTACCTCCACTGGTTCAATACCTTCGAGATACGCATTTAAGGCATTTTGACGTGCCGATTTTTTATTGCCCTCCTTATAATCTAACAGAACAGTGTTCAGGTAATTTCTTGCAACAACAAGACTATTTTCGGTCGAGGTCTCGTGAAGAGAAAAAATTCTTATAGCTTTCAATTTTTTATAAGTAACGGAATCTTCGTAACCCAACTTTTGAATCAATTCCTTATCGGATAGAGTAGCCACATCTTTTAAGGAAACTTCATTAGAGACTTTGTCAAATATTTCCTTTAGCTCAAGCGAATCCGCAGAAGAGGCATTAAACCTCAGGGATTTGATATAAAAGGAAAGATCCCATACTTCTTTATCGCTCAACATACCGAAACTTTGCATTGCAGTACCTTCTACGCCAAGTTTAATAGTATTGTAGGCCTGGAACGGGGACACCTCACGCATAACGGTATCGTTCAAAAAATTTGTGGGTGCTGGATTTAAACCCACCGCCAGTTTGCCCTTTCCATTGCCGCTTGCTCCGTGACATTGTATGCAATTGTTCAGGAATAGCTTCTGTCCATTATCAATATTTGGCCAATTAAGTGGGCTAATTTCAAATTCCGTAAAATTGATAATAGCCCACTTGACTTTTGAAGTGACAGCTTTTATTTTTTGATGGGAAACCTTGTTTAGTACATTTGCTCTCAAATCCATCAAATTCCTCTGTATTTGATTCGCCTGCTTTTTAGTGAGCTCAAGTTTCTTGCTTAGAGAGAGGATGGTTTCACTAAATTCTTTCATTTCAAGATATTCACCTTCATCTATTATAACCCCATTTTTAACTGCTGCGGGATAATCTTTTGAGAGATAATCCAATAAATGGATTATAGTCTGAATGTTGGATTCGTCTTTTATCGTCGTAGCATAGATGTTTGAATAACTCAATAGAGCAATGAGACCCACTATAAAATTGTATAAATAACGCTTGTGTTGTAACATAAAAATCTTTTATAATAATCACTATTTTTATTTAGACTAAATAAAAACAAAAATACACTTAAAAATCGATCCATTCGAAAAAGAGTGGTTAAAAAATTCTCACTGAGTTACTTTAGTGCGAAATCTTTCAAAAAGAAATGGAACAAGAGGATAGCTGCGATAAAAATTACTATTAGGGCTATAGATGCCAATAACTTATCTCTTTTGGTTATTTTACTCTTAGACCTTTTCTCCCTTCTTCTTATCCTTCGGTTTAACGACATAATTTAATTACAAGCATTTCAAGACACGGTTTACCTTGCAAAAGAGACAGTCCCCTGAATAATGCAAACTTTCTATCCTTAAATGGAATACGATATCATCTAAAGAAATCATTTAGTTAAACATTAAATTTTCAACTCCCACTATTATTAGATAAATTAAAAGCCTTTAACTTTTATTCATTATTTCAACTTTATTTATTCGAAAAGAGCAGGTAAAAGAAATAAAAAATGGCTTCAAAGAAATAAAAAATAAGTACTACAGTAAAGATTCCGGCAAGTGCTAAGATGCCATACAGTCTGTCTTTCTTCGTTATGGTACTTTCTACAGGTCTTTCATCCTTTTTTCTCTGCCTTCTCTTTCTTCGATTTTGAGACATTTTTTCATTTTTTTTGCTTCTTGAAATTTTAAATTATTTCCAATTCATTTTCTGTAATCGAATGGCATTAAGTATTGCCAGAAAGGCCACTCCAACATCTGCAAAAACAGCCTCCCACATTGTAGCCATCCCCATTGCACCCAAAATCATAACAATGATTTTTACACCAAAGGCCAAACCAATATTCTGCCAGACGATACGACGTGTAGAACGACCGATTTTTATTGCTCTTGCAATTTTTGAAGGTTGGTCGGTCTGGATGATAACATCTGCCGTTTCAATGGCCACATCGCTGCCCAAGCCACCCATTGCGATGCCAACATCGCTCGCTGCCAATACGGGGGCATCGTTGATACCATCACCAATAAAGGCTACTTTAGTGCCAACCTGTTTTTTTAAGGCCTCTACTTCGTTTAACTTATCTTCAGGAAGCAGTCCGCCTTTTGCCCAATCAACACCCATTTCTTTTGCCACTTGTTGGGTTATGGAATCCTTGTCTCCAGATAGCATTATGATTTTGGAAATACCCGATTCCCGAATCTGCTTTATTGCTTCGTGGGCATCTTCTTTCAGTTCATCCGCAATGGTTATATAGCCGGCAAAATTGCCATCAATAGCGACCATAACGATTGATTCTACTATTGTATCGGTTTCCGCAGGAACTTCTATTTTATTGGCTGTCATCAAAGCCTTATTTCCTGCCAAGACCATTTTTCCGTTAACGGTACCCTTGAGGCCTTTGCCTGCTATTTCCGTTACTTTCGTGGCGCTGAATTTTTTTATTGGTAATTCGTACTGCATAACGGCACGGGCAATGGGGTGTGTGGATTGCTCTTCCATTGCAAGTAGATAGTTCATAAACTCTTTTTCTGCAAAAGCAGAACTTACAATTTGCTTGATTTTAAAAACCCCGTGGGTTACGGTTCCGGTTTTATCCATAACCACGGTATTCACTTGGGTCATTGTATCCAAAAAGGACGCACCTTTGAAGAGAATACCATTTCGGGATGCAGCACCCAATCCGCCGAAATAACCCAGAGGAATGGAAATGACCAACGCACAGGGACAGGATATTACAAGGAAAATCAATGCCCTGTACAACCAATCACTAAATACATAATTTTCAACAATAAAATAGGGCAGGACCGTTAAGCAAATAGCCAAAAAAACTACGATAGGGGTGTAAATGCGAGCGAATTTTCTAATGAACAATTCGGTCTTTGATTTACGAGCGGTCGCATTCTGCACCATATCCAGGATCCGGGCTATGGAACTGTCCTTGAATTCTTTTGTTGACTGAATCTCGATAACACCTTCTAGATTTATGCTTCCTGCAAATACCTTGTCACCCTTTGAAATTGCATCGGGCTTGCTTTCTCCCGTAATGGCAGCAGTGTTTACCGATGCCTTTTGAGAAAGTAGCACTCCATCCAAAGGAATTTTTTCCCCTACCCGGATTTGAACTTTTTCCCCAATTTCTACAGTTTCAGGGTCAACCGAAACATAATCGCCGTTCCGATAGACCAAAGCCGTATTGGGTCTTACATCCAATAGTGCCTTTATGTTGCCCTTAGCTCTTTTTACGGCTGCGTTTTGGAACAGTTCGCCTACGGCATAAAAAAGCATTACCGCAACGCCTTCAGGATATTCGCCAATGGCAAAAGCTCCTAAGGTTGCAATGGACATCAAAAAAAATTCGGTAAAGAAATCCCCCTGTTTAATACTTTCCCAACCCTCTTTTATTACAGGAAATCCAACTGGGATATACGCAACCACGTACCAGAGGATGCGGATCCAGCCTGAAAATTGGGGAAATGTTTCAAAATAGTCAAAAAGGATGCCTGCTATCAGCATTACAAAACTGAATATGGAAGGTATATATTCCCTAATGCTCAGCTGTGATGAAACTTTGTTATTCATAGAATTTTCCTTTTTGCCGCTATCATCGACCTTGAGATCCCTTAAGTTTAATTTTTTCTTTTTCATATTTCTGTATTATTATTTGCCCGAATCCAATGAAATAGCCTCAAACTGATTTAAATACGTTCATTATTGATCGTTGTTTAAAACTGTTCCGTTACCTTCAATATATTTCGACTTTTTCTTATTCGATATTTTTAGGTCTTTACGCCGTTTATTTTGAAAAATCAGGAGTGAAATCACGCCCGTACTGATCCAAACATCCGCAGTATTGAATACCGGGTCAAAAAACGTAAATTTGTTACCTCCCCATTGCGGCAACCAATCCGGAAGCCTTGTATCTATAATCGGAAAGAACCACATATCCACTACATTGCCATTTAAAAATCCAGAATAACCACCGCCTGACGGGAATATTTTTGCAATGTTCTGAAGCGCTGGATCGCTTTTTTCAAAAATAATCCCGTAGAAAGCTCCATCAATCAAATTGCCCAGCGCACCTGCGTATATAAATGCTGCACAGATTATAAAAATCTTGGCATATCCCTTGCTAATCATCTTTTTGATATAAAAAGTTCCCCAAACAATGGCGGCTAATCGGAATAAGATTAAAACAACCTTGGCTAGATATCCTTCACCAAACTTTAATCCCCAGGCCATCCCGGGGTTTTCCAAGAAATGTAAGCGAAACCAATTCTGGCCAAATACATAGTATTCCTCTCCATAATAGAAATGGGTCTTCACATATATCTTTATTGCCTGGTCTATAGCCAACAACAGTAAAATCAATAAGACTATATTTCTTTTCTTCATAATTGTCTTGGTGTCACCCAATGCTTTGCGAAAACGCACATTTAAATTACTTGGACAATTTTAAAATCTTAATCGCTCCCTGCATAACAAACGTGAAAACAATAGCTCCAATAACCAAATCTGGCCATTTACTATCTAAAAAATACACCAAGGTTCCCGCTAATATGACACCTCCGTTTACTATAATATCGTTGGAGGTAAAAATTGCGCTCGCCTGCATATGCGCTTCCTTACTTTTGGCTTTGTTAATCAACCAAAGTGAAATAAGATTACCAAGTAAGGCAAATATGGAAACAATGATCATCCATTGGAATAAAGGTGTTTCGCTTTCAGTAAAAAACCTTCTCAATACTTCCATAAATCCAAGTGTCGCTAGGGCCATCTGAAAGTATCCGCTGAATTTCGCCACTTTCTTTTTTCTAGCAATAGCACCGCCGACCGCAAAAAGACTCAACGCATACACGATGGAGTCTGCCAACATATCCAACGAATCTGCAATAAGACCCATAGAAGAAGAAATCCAACCCGTGGTCATTTCGATGACGAAAAAGCCAAAATTGATTCCCAAGACCCACCAAAGAATCTTTTTTTGTTTGGATTGGTCTTCCATTACAGGAGGTTCGGCTTCTTCGGTTCCCTGAAGTGTTTCATTGAACTTTAATTCGGCAATTGATGAACGTATCTCCTCGATCGCATCTAAATGGTACACTTCCAATTTTCTGTTGGGTATATCAAAATCCAAGTATTTAACTTGGGTGTAAGTCTCTAATTTCATCCGAATCATCTGCTCTTCTGATGGACAGTCCATTTTACTTATTATGAAAGTGCTTTTCTTCATTATTATGTGCTACTGGGTTATTTAATTTAAAGCCTGATTACTTGCTATTTGAAATATTCAAGTTTGCTCCACT
Organism: Leeuwenhoekiella aequorea; assembly: GCF_004104375.1. Lineage (GTDB taxonomy): Bacteria > Bacteroidota > Bacteroidia > Flavobacteriales > Flavobacteriaceae > Leeuwenhoekiella > Leeuwenhoekiella aequorea. The sequence goes on along the minus strand of NZ_QOVM01000003.1, from coordinate 385,713 downwards.
TTTGTTAAGATCTACTATTTTTAATTTTTTCTTTAATATATGTCTCGGCTTCGCCTAGGGTAGTTATTTTTTCTGCTTCATCATCTGAAATGGCTATATTAAACTCATTTTCAAACTCTAGCATCAATTCCACCATATCCAAAATATCCGCCCCGAGGTCTTCACTAAAATTTACTTCTGGTCTCAACAAATTTGGATGTCTTCCAAATTTATTGGTCAGGAGCTTGTTGAACCTTTTTTTAAAATCTTCCATCTGTTCTTCATTTATTTATGCGATTCTATATATCTTTCCAAGATTGACTTTAAACTATCTAGATATTCAGAGAATGAGTTAACGGTAAGCTCGGATTGATCACTATAGGAAATGGTAATTGGGTTTTCATCAAGATATTGGTATAGTTCAGGGTAGTCCTGTTCAATCCTCAATGTCAATTCGTTAATTTCCTTGGTCAATTGCTGAAGCTTCTTCATTCTTTTTAATTTTATTGTGCCAGTTTTTGTAAAAATTAAATATGCAATGCCCTATCATCGGTAGCAGCCAGACACGCCTCCTTAAAGGTCTCTGAAAAAGTGGGGTGCCCGTGTGACATCCTTGCAATATCTTCGGCAGATGCCCTAAATTCCATCGCTACCACCGCTTCGGTATAACTATCTGCAATGCGAGGCCCTATCATATGTACACCCAATATCTCATCGGTCTGCTTATCTGCGATTACCTTGATAAAACCATCGGTATCCATACTAATTTTTGCCCTTGCATTAGCCTTAAATGGAAAAGAGCCTGTTTTTATACTTCTATTGTCCTTCTTTAGTTCTTCTTCGGTCAAGCCTACGCCGGCAACCTCTGGCTGGGTGTAAATAATATTGGGTATCAGCGAATAATTGATATGTGGCTTTTGGCCGACAATTTTTTCGGCTACAAAAACACCCTCTTCACTGGCCTTATGGGCAAGCATTGCTCCCCGAATTACGTCTCCTATGGCATATACCCCTTTGACATTGGTTTCAAGGTTTTCGTCTACTGATATCTGTCCTTTTTCATTGATTTCCACTCCTATATTCTCAAGTCCTAAATTGGCGGTGTACGGGTTACGACCAATGGCCATAAGGCAAAAATCGCCTTCTAAACTCATTTCTTTTTTATTGGAAAGGTTTTCTGCTTTCAATTCCACTTTGTTGTCCATCGTTGTTGCTTCCGTAACCTTGTGTTCCAAATAAAATTCGATACCCTGTTTTCTTAAGGAACGGTGCAATTGATGTCCCAAAGAGCTATCCATACTGGCTATGAGACTATCAAAATATTCTACAATAGAAACCTTTGAACCCAAGCGGGCGAAAACGGAACCTATCTCAACACCGATAACGCCACCGCCAACGACCATTAAGTGCTTGGGGATTTTCCGTAGGGCAAGGGCTTCGGTAGAAGAGATGATGCGCTTTTTGTCGATTTTAATATTGGGCAATGAAGCGGGTTTCGACCCTGTGGCAATAATGATTTTATCGGTTTCTATGGTTTCCGTTTTATCTTCGCCCTTAATCTCAATCGTGTTTTTGTCCTTGATAGTGCCGTGGCCTTCATAAACGGTAACCTTGTTTTTTTTCATCAGATAGTCAACGCCATTGATGATTTCCTTTACGACGTCCTGAACCCTTTGGTTCATTTTTATAATATCGACATTGGCCTCTTTAACATCAATCCCAAAATTTTCAAATTGATGTTTTAGTTTATAATAATGTTCAGAGGCTTCCAGCCAGGCTTTTGATGGGATACAGCCCACGTTAAGGCAGGTACCGCCCAACGTGCTGTACCTTTCAATAATGGCCACTTTTAAACCTAATTGGGCACAACGGATGGCACCTACATACCCGCCCGGGCCAGATCCTATAATAGTTACATCAAATTTTTCCATATTTGCACATTTTTTTTAAGTTAAAGAAGGTGGAAGAAACCTGAACCAAACCATTGGGCGCAAGGGTTCAGAGTTCTGGAACTCCCACCTGTTATTTTTTTCTGCATTTTTCACATATTCCTTTCAATACCAGATTTACATCATTCACTTCATAATCGTCTGGCAAGCTTTCTTCCGATATTTTATTTGGTAAACATATTGTTTTCGTACAATCGGTACAATGAAAGTGCAGATGTAAATCTGTACCGTATTTACCTTTGGCGTTTTCATCAGAAATCGCATATTTTACCACTCCGACCCCATCATTAATCTGATGAATCAGCCCTTTATCCTCAAAAATTTTGAGGTTGCGATAAAAGGTAGTTCTGTTTGCTGTTTTATTGGTTTCGCTCTTTTGAACAAAAGCCTTTTTCAAATCGGAAAAGGACACGGCACTTTGTTTCCTTTTCAGGAACTTGTATATCTTCGACCTCATTTTAGTAGGTCGAATCCCTTTAGCCAATAATGTTTTTTCCGTCTTTGTCATTTAATATTCTTTCAAAAAACCAGGTTCTTCTATGTCCCAATTTTTCTAATCTTTTTTATAAGCCAAAAGGCGCAGAGCATTGGCCACGACTACCAAGGTAGACCCCTCGTGAAACGCAACTGCAACCCCTATATTTGCCCAACTCAAAATGGTAGCCGGTATCAGAAGTGCCACAACCCCAAGGCTTACCCAAAGGTTCTGCTTGATTATGGCCTTTGCCTTCCTGCTCAAGCCTATGGCAAAGGGCAGGGTTTCCAATTTATCGGCCATTAGGGCAACATCCGCCGTTTCCAAAGCCACATCGCTTCCCGCTGCACCCATTGCAATACCCACGGTGCTGTTTGCCATTGCGGGGGCATCGTTTACACCATCTCCCACCATTGCCACCTTGGATTCCTTTTCCTTTAGCTCTTTTATCGCATCCACTTTTTCCTCCGGCAACAGGCTTCCCCAAGCATCGGTCAATCCAATTTCTTTAGCAACGGAGTCGGCAACCTTTTGATTATCCCCTGTTAGCATTATCATCCGCTTGATACCGATTTCCTTTAATTTTTTCAATGTTTCTTTGGCCGCTTCCCGTGGGGTGTCCATCAGGGCGATGATACCGATATATTCTTTGTTCCTTCTTATGAGCATTGTGGTATTTCCACCCCCTTCAAGTTCCCTTACCTTGTTGGATATTTCTTCGGATGGCTTTGCATCATCGAGGTCTTCGTACAAGTCAAGGTTTCCAATATAGATTTTATCCTTGCCCAAGGACGCTTTGATACCTTTTCCGAGAACCGCTTCTAAATCTGACGCATCGGTAATATCAGTACCTTTCAGACGCTCTTTCCCATCCCTTACGACAGCTTTGGCCAAAGGGTGGTCGCTCAAATTTTCAACAGCAACAGCTATCTTTAACAGTTCATTTTCTTCAATATCCCCTAATGGTACTACTTCGGTAAGTTTGGGCTTGCCTTCTGTAAGCGTGCCCGTTTTATCAAAAGCCAAAGCAGTAATGACCCCTAAATCCTCAAGTGGTCGCCCACCTTTGATAAGCACGCCGCCACGTGCTGCCCTTGCCACACCGCTTAATACGGCACTTGGTGTTGAAATGGCCAGTGCACAGGGACTTGCAGCTACCAATACCGCCATTGCACGATAAAAGCTGGCACTAAACGGTTCATCAATGACCAGAAAGGCAAAGAGCAGGATGCCAACCAGTATCAGTACGGATGGCACAAAATATCTTTCAAATTTATCGGTCAACAGCTGGGTAGGGGACTTCTGGGTCTGCGCCTCGTTAACCAGTTTGACCAGTCGGGATAGTGTAGAGTCTTTGGCTTCTTTGATTACCTTTATTTCCAGCGTGTTATTACCGTTGATAGTTCCAGCGAATACCCGATTTTCGTCTTTGATATCATCGTCTGCCGAATAGTCCCTGCTCGTATCTTCCACGGGAATTTTGTCCACGGGTACACTTTCCCCGGTAATAGGTGCCTGGTTGACGCTGCTTTTTCCATTGACCACGACGCCATCTGCGGATATTTTACTATTGGGCTTGACCACTATAATATCGCCAATATTCAATTCCTCAATTCCAACTTCTTCGGTCTTACCATCTTTTTTGAGCGATGCCGTTTTTGGTGCTAAATCTGCCAGTGCCGCTATGGACTTTCGGGCCTTTTCCATTGCATAATGTTCAAGGGCGTGCCCCAAACTAAACAGGAACAGCAACAAGGCACCTTCTGCCCATTCGCCCAGAGCTGCGGCACCGATGGCGGCAACCAACATCAAGAAGTCGATTTCAAAGCCGCCCTTGGCTACGGTCTGTATAGCCTCTTTCGCCGTAAAGTACCCTCCAAAAAAGTAAGCACCGATGTATAGGGATAAGCTGACCCAATCCGGTATTGATGCTACGTAAGAAAGCCCGAACCCAATACCGAGCAGCGTACCGCAAATAATGGAAAAAATAAGCTCCGTATTTTTACCGAAAACCCCACCGTGGGCGTGCTCTTCTCCTTCCTCGTGGGTCTCGCCTTCTTTGTGCTCGTGTCCCTCTGTGGAAGTTTGCTCTTTAGTCTCTTCCTTCTTTGAACGCTCCTGTTTTTTTCTGGATGCTTCGGTGTAATCATTTTCGTTTGAAGAACTCCGCTGAATCTGAAGGTCTTCTTTTTCAATTTGTTTACTTATTTCATCAAAATTTGTTTGCTTTTTATCAAATTCAAGTCGTATCATTCCAGAGCCTGAAACGGAAGCTTCCAAGACTCCATTGATTGCCAAAAGGCTTTTCTCTATGGAACGAGCCTGCCTTGTGTGTCTGATTCCTTTAACTTCAATGAGCAAATGCCCGTATTTTTCGGTAATCTCGGCACCAGTACTTTCGGCGAGGGATTGGATGCGGTCAATGGAAATGATATCTGGGTCATAATGAAAACAGAGCTGTGGCACATCATCTCCGTTTTCATCGGCAATGTGCACTTTTTCGATGCCCTCTTTGGCCTGTAGTTTTTGAATAAGCCTTTCAACACAAGAATCTTTTTCGTTAGGAACTTGCGGAAGGATGACCGGTATTTTTAGTTGTAGTTTTTCCATTTTTTATTTTTATTTTATCCACTCTTTGGCATCGTCTTTTTCTTCGGTCTTATAAAATTTTATATGAGCTTCTGAAAAAGGAAGCAATACCTCGGTAAATTGTTCTTGCCATTTAACGTTACCCACCAAAGCAACACGCTTTAAATGCTTTTCATTCGGAAGGTCTAATTCAATTCCCTTCCAATATGTCTCTGCCGTCCAACCTTCAAAATTTTTCATTTCAATATACCAAGAAACTTCCTGATATGCAGTTATATGTTCTGTTAAGACCGGTATCAAGTTTTCATAATCCTTGGCATCCAGCTTATTCTCTGCCACCATATATACAGTAGCTTCTTTTTTATAGATTGATATCATTGCTCACTATTTATAAATAATAATTGAATTTAAAAACCAAACGTTTAATCCAAATTGCCACTGCATTTTTCGCAAATGCCCTTTACCACCAAGTTGATATCCTCGGTAATATAACCATCAGGTAAGTTGATGTGAGGGATTTTATGCTCTGTTAAACAGACCGTTTCATTACAATTGTTGCAATGAAAGTGCAAATGAAGGTCGTTGCCGACCTCGCACTCACAATTCTCTTCGCAAAGGGCGTATTTTATAACTCCTGTCCCATCCTCGATTTGATGCACAATACCTTTTTCTTCAAACGCTTTCATAGTCCTAAATAGGGTACTTCTTTCACTAACCTTAAAATCTTTTTCCAAGTCGCCAAGGCTGATGGCCACATTCAACTCTGCCAACCGCTTATAGGTCATAAGGCGCATAGCTGTAGGTCGTATTCCTTTGCTTTCTAAAAATTGAACTATTTTTTCCATTTGTTTAAAAAGAGATTTACAGGTCGTGCCGTTTTAAGGAATCTCCTGTTTTAATCTGAAAGGCATCTTCAATATTTGCTATATAAATAATACCATCTCCAGGCCCGTCGGTTTTGGCGTTGGCTATAATTGTTTCAATGGCCGCTTGGGCTTCCTCATTTTGACAGACCAATTCCAATTTTACCACAGGACTATCTGTTACGTGAAAATCTAGCGACGGTCTTGCACCTTTTGCCTTGAATGCGCCCGTGCCTTCTGCTTGTGAAAGGGTCATACTTTCAAATCCATTGTCAGAAAGTGCTTCAATGACTCTTTGGATTCGGTTTGGTTTTATAAATGCTTTTATTTCTTTCATCTGTTGATATTTATTTGTTTTTTAATGGTCATATGTAATTCCCCAATCAACATTGTGGTTGGTATCCACATTGTTATAGCTCATTTCATATTTTTAAATTTTTAATCGATTTTGAACCGAGCCTGTTTTTTAATTTTTAACTAATTAATTAAGACGATAAACAAACTCGGAATCAAAATCTTTGATTGTTATTGAATTAATGTCCGTGTTCCAGTTCGCCCTTGACCATTTCCGAAGACAGGTTATAAGCTCCGTTTATCACGACTTTGGCATCCTTTGAAACTTCGGCAGGCAAATTGACTTCAACAAAGCCTAAATCAGTAATACCGACCGTTACGGGTATCATTTTGAATTTCATTTTGCCCGCTTCCATTTCTTCATCTTCATCCAAAATGAAAATGAAGGATTGCTCGCCTTCTTTTATAATGGCAGCTTCCGGTACGGCAAAACCCTTTTTCTCGCCCTGCACTATGCGCCCTTCCACATACATACCCGGCAATAGGTTTTTATCCTTGTTTTCAATATCTGCCAGAACTTCCAAAGCTTTTGGGTCTGTATTGAAGGTTTTACCAACAGACCGAACGGTTGCTTTAAGCAGTTCATCTGGACGAGAGGCCGTGGAAAAATATATCTGTTGCCCTTGCTTGATTTGCTTTATGTCCTTCTCATATACTTTGAAGTTGACATAAATTTTTGAGTTGTCGCTTATCGAGAACATTTTGGATTGTTGTGCCACGTAATCGCCAAGGCTAATCATTACTTCATCCACATACCCACTTATAGGCGAGGTAATGGGAACAGCGGAATATATCTGTCCTTCCGCCACTTTGTCCGGGTTAATGCCCAACAGTCTCAATTGGGACCGCAAACCATTGACGCTGGATGTTGTAGAACGAAATTTTGACTGTGCCATTTGAAATTCCTTGCCAGAAGAAACACCTTTATCATAAAGGGTCTGCTTGCGTTCAAAATCCTGTTTCAAAAAGACCAGTTCGTCATTTTTTTCCTGATAATCCTGTTGCATAGCAATGATATCTGGGTGTTCTATATATGCCAACACCTGACCTTTCTTTACGTTATCTCCAGGGATTACTTTTATGGAACTCACATTTCCACCAACAAAAGGACTTATGTTCGCCTTGTCCTGTGGGAAAAGTTCCAGCGTTCCTGTTACCTTAATGTTGTTCCCTAAATTGCGTTCCTCCAAAAGTTTCATTTCCAAACCTATGGTTTCGGCCTGTTGCTTTGTGAGTTCCACAACGCCTTCTTCCTCGCTGTGACCTTCTTCTTCTCCTTCACTGTGGCCTTCCTCGCCGTGTGCATCTTCTCCAGCTTCATTGGTTTTTGATACGCCTTCGGCTTCGTTATGCCCAAGTTCAGATTTTGGGGCATCATTACAACTCATAAACATAAGTGTAAATAATACGGTACTTACTAATAGTATATTCTTCATTTCTCTTTTTTTAAGGTTATAAATTGCCCAATTGATATTGCATATCAATGGTCTGCTGGTTAAACTGATTGATGTATTGTAAATGGTTTTGTTTAATGCGGATGGCACTGTTGAGAATCGTGATGTAATTGACGTAATCTATTTCGCCTTCTTTAGATGCCAATTGTGCGGTGGTAATTTGTTCTTCTGCCAAGAGTAGTGCGCCTTCTTCGTAATATTGCAAAATCTTCTTTGTTTTTTCAAGGGATTTGGTCAATTGCGACACACGACTTTCCGTGACCGCCTTTTGTTCCAAATATTGATTCTCTGCTACCATTGCGTCTGCCTTGGCTGCCTTGACCCTCGACTTCTGGGGAAAAAACCATAACGGAATGCTAATACCTGCCTGATAGGTGTTGAAGCCTGACACTTCATCCACAACCTGTCTGCCATACGATAAGCTGAATTTCGGTAGGAATTGTGATTTCTCAACGCCCACGTTTGCTTTACTTACTTCGGCATTTTGCAAGGCATATTGCAACATTGGGTTATTGGCAACCGAAGTTGAATCCAATGTCGCCATAAAATCCAATGGCTCGTAAAAACTATCTACCGTCTCGATGGTTTCATCCGTTCCCAAATATTGTTTTAAGGCACGTTTGGCAATTTCAATATCATCAAAAGCTTGTTGCCTCAACACTTGAATCTGTTGAAACTCGGAAGAGGCTGAAATAAATTCCAACTTGCCTGTTTCTCCCGTGTCATACCGAAGTTGGGCAGCGGACTTAAAATTGGCATAAATACTGTCCAATTGGTCTGCAAAACGCAACTGTGCCTTGTAGTAATTAATTTGGTCATAGGCTTGCATCACATTGCGCACCAATTGTTGTTCACTGGCCACATAAAACTTTTCTCCCAAGGCAATGCGCTCTTTGTAAAACTTGGATTTCGAAAATCCGGAAAGCAAGTCAATATTGCCCTGTTGCACACCAACGGTTGTCTGTACTCCAGGAAGATTATTACCATATTCTTCTTTGCCCGTGAAAACTTGTGTGCTACCAAGGTCAAAACTTGTACCTTTTAGTGCCTTTTCCCGTTCAATAAATGCCTGACTTTCCTTAAGCGATGGATAATTCTGTTTTGCCATAGCAATGGCCTCATCTACAGTCAAGGTTTTTGGAATTGTGCCATCTTGATTGGTGTCTTGGGCAAAAGCAGTTCCAGAAGCCATCAAACCGCCAACCATCAATAATACGGTTACAATATTGGTTGATTTGTTGACATAACTTACACCTCCATCAGTATTGTTTCGTTCCTTTCTCGATTCAAGCCAATAATATAGTACAGGAAGGACAACAAGCGTTAAAAATGTTGCTGTTATCAATCCACCAATAACCACCGTTGCCAATGGTCGCTGCACTTCTGCACCGCCAGAGGTAGAAATCGCCATTGGGATAAAGCCCATAATGGCCGCCGTTGCCGTAAGCAAAATAGGGCGTAAGCGTTCGTGCGTTGCCTCGTATATTCGTTTTTTTAAGTCTGTCATTCCACTTTCTTTTAGTTCATTGAATTTGTTTATCAGCACCAATCCGTTTAAAACCGCGACTCCAAAGAGCACGATAAAACCGACTCCTGCCGAAATACTGAATGGCATTCCCCTTATCCAAAGGGCAAACACGCCACCAATGGCCGCCAAGGGCACTGCCATATAAATCATTAGGGATTGTGAGAACGAACTCAATGCAAAATAGAGCAATATGAATATTAGGAAAAGTGCAATAGGCACTACAATCATCAATCGGTCTGAAGCACGTTGAAGGTTTTCAAACGAACCTCCGTAGGTTACAAAATAACCTGGCGGTAGTTTCACGTCCGTTTCCAATTTTTGCTGTATTTCCTCGACCATCGATTTCACATCGCGCCCACGAACATTTACACCAACCGAAATACGACGAGAGGTATTGTCCCTTGAAATCTGCATTGGCCCGGGTTTGTAGCTGATATCTGCCACTTCCTTTAAAGGCACTTGCGCTCCGTTTGGCAAATCGATATAAAGATTTTTAAGGCTGTTGATGTCCTGTCTAAATTCCTTTGCCAAACGAATGACCACATCGAATCGTTTTTCGCCCTCAAAAATCACACTTGCCTGTTCGCCTGCAAATGATGCACTTACATAATCGTTCAACTTGTCAACGGTTACACCATATTGTGCCATTTTTGCACGGTTATATTCCACCGTCATTTGAGGTAAACCGCTTGTAGCTTCCACATTGAGGTCAGCCGCTCCGGGAACGGTTCTGATGACCGCTGCGATTTCCTGTACCTTGTCGGCTAACACTTCTAAATCCTCGCCGTACAATTTAATTGCCACGTCCTCACGAACACCGGTAAGCAATTCATTAAAACGAAGTTCTACGGGTTGGGTAAATACGAAATTTACGCCGGGAACGACTGAAATTTTTTCCTGTATTTTTTCTATGAGTTCTTCTTTGCTATCTGCGGAAGTCCATTTACTCTTATCTTTTTCAAGAATAATGTAACTATCGGCAATGTCCATAGGCATTGGGTCTGTTGGTATTTCGGCCACACCAATCCTTGAAACTACCGTTTTTACTTCTGGAAATTCATTAATTAGATTTTGAAGTTTTTTTGAAGCTTCAATGGACTCTGTTAGACTGCTCCCCGGTTTTATCAACGCTTGAAACGCAATATCGCCCTCATCAAATTTTGGAATAAATTCGCCACCCATATTGCTGAAAATAAATCCCGCAATCAATAGCAGGGCAACAGCGCCCATAACGACTCCAGCCCTAAAGCGAAGTGCAAAATTGAGCAATGGTACATACCCTCTGTTTAAACCGGACATTATTTTATCACTGAACCTATCAATCTTGTTTTCAAATTTGGCAAACCAACTATTCTGATTTTTAGCAGGTTTTAGGAACATTGCAGAAATCATTGGAACATAAGTAAGACAAAGGATAATCGCTCCTAAAACTGCAAATCCGAAGGTAAATGCCATTGGACGGAACATTTTTCCTTCAACACCTGTTAAGAACAAAATGGGGGTAAATACAATAAGGATAATCAATTGTCCGAAAAATGCCGAATTCATCATCGTACTTGCCGATTCATAGGCTATTTCATCCATTTCAGACTGGTCTATGGCGGTTGTGGTTTTTTTCATCCGTTGATGAATGTGGAATACCATTCCTTCCACAATGATTACAGCACCATCCACGATGATTCCAAAATCGATTGCACCCAAGGACATTAAGTTTGCCCATACTCCAAATTGTTTCATCAAAATAAATGCGAACAATAATGACAAAGGAATTACCGAAGCGGTAATCAAGCCGCCACGGAAACTTCCCAAAAGCAAGACAAGCACAAAAATCACAATCAATGAACCTTCAATAAGGTTTTTTTCAACGGTGCTTGTGGTTCTTCCAATGAGTTCACTTCGGCTTAAAAATGTATCTATGTAAACGCCTTCGGGTAGGGATTTTTGTATTTCTACAATGCGCTTCTCCACATTTTCGACTACGTTGCCTGGGCTTTCGCCTTTCAGCATTAAAATTTGTCCACCAACAGTTTCGTGTCCATCTTGGGTAAACGCACCATAACGTACCTGATTACCAAAGCCTACTTTTTCGGCGACATCCCGGATTAAAACAGGACTTCCGTTTTGTGTGGTTACAACTGTATTTTCCAAATCTTCAATGCTACGTGCCAAACCTTCTCCACGAATGAAATTTGCTTGGTGGTTTTTTTCAATGTAAGCACCACCAGTATTGGCATTGTTGACTTTCAAGGCTTCAAAGACCTGATTCATTGTAATACCGAAACTTTTCAGCTTATTAGGATTTATTGCAACTTCATACTGTTTTACATAACCTCCAAAAGCATTGACCTCGACCACTCCGGGGACTAATGCCATTTGACGTTTTACAATCCAATCTTGGATGGTACGAAGCTCCATTGCATCGTATTTATCTTCGTAGCCCTCTTTTAATTTTAAGGTGTATTGGTAGATTTCGCCCAGACCTGTAGTTATTGGTGCCATAAATGGCGTGCCGAAGCCTTCGGGGATTTCTCCAGCAACTTCGGTTAATTTCTCTTGTACCAATTGCCGGGGAAGATAAGTGCCTGCCTCGTCCTTAAATACAATGGTAACCACGGACAGCCCAAAACGGGATACTGAACGCAGCTCGATAACGTCAGGAAGATTTGCCATTGCCAATTCTACCGGATAGGTAACAAATTGCTCAATATCTTCAGTACCTAAATTTGGGGCCACTGTAATAACCTGTACTTGGTTGTTGGTAATATCGGGTACAGAACCCAGATTTATAGTGGCCATAGACCAAATGCCCGTACCTACAAGTGCCACTATAAAGAGCCCAATAATAAACTTGTTATTAATGGAAAATGAAATGATTTTGTTAATCATAGAAAAAGTATTAATTCAGTTTAAACATCGCAATGCAAAGAGATGCAATACGTTTATGATGCGATACTTACTTTGAAAAGCATCACGGTAGGATATAGCTATCCTAAAAAAAAACTGAATTATACTTTAGGGGGTTGGAAAAGCGATTCCAGATATCTGGAATTTAATTGGAATGTGTAATGATTATACTGATTTTTAGCCTCGGGGGAAACCTTACTTATTAACGTAGGTTGAAAAGGTGCGAAGAATACAAAATGTTGACAACATTGGTGGCTCATATGCACAGGCTCATTGTCGTGGTCTGAATCTGGATGGTGGTTATCCACTTTTCCATCATCATTTATGTAATCTTCATAAACATATTCAAAAAAAGAAAGTCCATCATTTTCTCTATGGTCTTGATAATGCGCGATAAAATGGGATATTTCTTCTATCTGCTCACAAACTTCCATATTGGCCGCTATTCCTTGAAAAAAGAATAGAAACGACATCGATATGGAAACGAATATTTTCATAAAGTTTTACAAATATACGAATTAATCGATGCACAGGTTGTGCAAAGTAATTTTGACAATCCTTGAGTATGTTTATTAAAAATCAAAAAAACCTCTTCTAGGAAACTGAATTATAACCGTTGGCAGTAAAATGGAATGTGGGATATCTTTGCCGAGGTTATCAAAATTGGCGAAAAATTCGTGTAGAATTGCAGGTTGTAATGGCTCGAATACAGCAAGCCCGAAATTTATGGTGTGAACGTGGCAACAATGACATTGGCAAAAAGGCGAGCATAACTCGCAATCTTGACTGTGGTCACCATCAGCATCGATTACCGTAACAACTTGGGAATCATCTTCGCTATAATTCATATCATTGCAAGGCACAGCATTAAGTGCCAAGAAATAAAACGAAAGTATGATTACAATAAATTCCACGTTACAAAGATAACAGAATTTTTGTGCAACTGTGTTGCAAAATTGGAATGGTTCAAAAATTGACTACACTATCCAAAGCATCATCAGCATCCTTATGGATGAAATTTGCTTGATAACGTATAGTCGTTGTTACAGATGAGTGACGATACAATTTTTGCAGCATTTGAATAGGAATTTTATCCCCAGAAATATTACCAAAACTATGCCTGGCAATGTGCATACTTATATTTTTCTTTATCCCCAGTTGCTTAGTGGCAATCTTTAATCTTCTATTCAAATTTCGAGTTATTGATTGTGTTCTTTTCGATATTTCTTCAGTATCATTGAGGTTGGTGCCTTTTAATTGAGGAAAGACAAGCTCATTGTAAGATGAATTGTCTTTGTAAAAATCAAATATTTCTATAGCTTTTTCAGGAATTTTAAGAGAAACAAGCTTACTGTTTTTGTTCATCCGATAGAGTAGGCGTCCATCGTTAAAATCTGACCATTTTAGTTGTAATACATCCCCAATTCGAATACCTGCAAAGTAAAAACTGACGAGCCAAATATGAATTGCCTTTTGTTGAGCTTCAGTTATCCCTTGTGCATTTTCTAATATTTGAATTTCATCTGCCGTAAAGCCAATTTTTTGAGCTTCGGGAATTCGTATAGTCATCTTTCCTTTGCCAAATGGATAGAGGCCTCTATCTGTTATTGATTCAGAAATTGCCAAATTAAAGATTGTACGGATGAGAATTAAATAGTTTACAACTGTCCTCGGCGAAAGGTTTTTAGTATGCAGTAAGTGAGTTTCAAATTTCTTTAGAACTGTGACATTCAGTCTATTGAAAGGAAGTGAATCTTTGCAAAGAAATTCTTTGAATTTTTTTAGTCGCCCAAGTTCAGTATCGTATTGATGATGTTTGTTTCTATTTTTTAGATTTTGAAGATGCATTTCGGCTACGGCGAAAAAGTCAAGTCCTTTAGTAACTACAATTTTGTTTTTGATTTCTGAAACTGTCTGATATTCAGTTTTCATTTCAGATTTTAATACCTTATCGTTAGCTTCTGCTACCTTAGTTATAATAAAATTATTCAGCACCTTTGAATTAGGGTGCGACTTCCTAACATTGCGGTTTTTCTCGTCCCAAAATTTTATATCTATATATTGACCTGTATTTAAGTAAGAACTTTTACGGTCTTTAGTTATGCGAATAGAAATAGGAAACCGTCCGGCTTTATTTTTCTTTTTTCTTAAAACTACTCTTACTGTTGCCATAATAATTACTTTTGGATTATAAAGGTAGTCATTTTAGGTACAACATAGGTACAACATTTGTTGGTTTTGTTTGATATTATATATTGTCAAACTATATTAAATAGTATGTAAATCATTGATTTATAGTGTTTTTATATTAAATTGATAGTATAGTATCAAAAACTCATAACCCGAAGGTCACTGGTTCGAGTCCAGTTCCCGCTACTAGCAAAGACAAGGCTTCACAGAAATGTGAAGCCTTTTTTTGTTTTGATACTATTCGCTTAATAAGAAGTTTTGAATTGGCTCTTTTTTTAAACTAAAATCAGATAGTATAACCAGATGGTTAATGATTTATGCCATGTGCTTACCTCAAGTAAGGAATTTTGGACTTAATTACTCAAAACTATTGAATACTTTCAAGTGACTAATATTATATATTGTTACTCAATTGAATTGTTCAATCATAACAAAGAATATAGATACAATACGGTTTTTTCAATCTTTTGAAGAAACAGATTTTGTATTTAATTTTTATTCGTTTGATTTTGATTCAGCCCTAAATAGTATATTAAAACACCCACCATCAATTTTAATTGTCGATTTTGATCATCCTATGCTTTTGCAGGTTGGATGGGGATTTTTACTAGAAGCTATCTCCTGCTTAGAAGTCTCTCCAGTTATGATTAGATGATCAAGAGTAAAAAACCTATGCCTATTATGCTTTAAAAGCAGGGTTTACGGACTATTTACTTTTTCCAATGAAAGAACTAGAAATAAGAAAATGTCTTTTAAGATTTGAGAGAATTATCAAAAATGAAAAAACTAGAAGCAATATAATTTGCTTGAAGTCTTATTCCGATTATCGCTTTTTAAAGATTAATGAGATATTATTTCTTAAGGCAGATAATAATACTACCGATATTTTTCTTAAAAAAGAAAAAGAGGTAACTGCCTTTAAGTCTTTAGGGTATTTTGAAAGGAAACTACCTAAATGTTTTTTTCGAATTCATAACAGTTATATTATTAATGCGACTGCTGTCCGCCGTATAAACTATAATAAATCTTTACTATTTTTTGAGGATGGGGTGAATTCATTTTCAGTACCCTTCTCGCGAACTTATAAAAATAGCGTAGATGATTTAAAAGATATCTTAGGTAAAGGTGACATCTCCTTATCCAGTTAATTACCCTTAAAAATAAGCAGTTTACCATCCGTTAAGGGAGAGATACAATCTAGTTTCATAATAACTATAATAAGATACGGGATTCAAGTAATATTACAGTGTTAACAACAATGAAGCCCCGATAAACGGGAGATTGGATCCAATTGAAGTTTCAGATTACTATTTAAAAACTTCAATATGAAATTAAAAAATTTATCCCTTTTACTTTTTTTATTAGCTACAATCGTAGTAAATGTAAGTTGTGAACCGGACAGAATCACTAATGACATCAATGTCATTAGTGATTCTGGTAATGAAAATAATCAAGAGAAACCGAGAGAGCCTGAAGATTGATTATTAGCTCTAGTAATAAAATCCCTGAAATGGAATTTCAGGGATTTTATTTTTATATTACGCTATAGACTATTATAAGTTTAAATTTTCGTCAGTCTTATATATACTCAAACAATCTCTATGATTAATATATTCTCTTCTCGTAACGTAGGGAAGCTAGCACTTTTTTATAGCGTCTGTTTTTTGTTAGGTTGTTCAAAAAAATCAAATACTAATTTCTCGACAACAAAGTATGAGCTCGACTCTTTTAAAGAAAGCATTGAAGAAGTTGAGAATCTTGATAATAAAATAGTGGATGATAGTTTAAGACTTTCTCTTCTATCTAAACTTTCCCTTAAATTCCTGTATGCAGACTCAACTGTTTTTCGGTATACAAATTACAAGACTATTGCACTTTCAGATCAATTGGGTGATAGTAAAATATTAGCAAATGCATATTGGGACTTAGCATACTTTTATAGTAACTATTCATATTTGGACAGTGCTTACGCGTCTTATTATAAGGCTTACCAAAATTTTAGATCAATTGATGATGATTATCATTCAGGAAAAATGATGCTTAATATGGCTATTTCTCAAGAGAAGGCTAGAGATTACATAGGAAGTGAGAACTCGTCTTTTAATGCCCTTAAATTTTTGCCAGACCATAAAATTAAAGATGTATATGCTGTATATAATAACCTTGCTATAATTTATAATGGTCTTGACCAGAATTACTTGTAGAATGGGAAATGAAGAGCGGAGAAAAACTAAGATTGAAATACAACAGACAATCTCAGTTTGGCAATGCCTCCCAGTTGGCAAATCGCTTACGTTTAAGTAGCTTTAATGGCTTGTTTTCAGGGAATGTAAATCTGGAAAATGAGCTCACACAGCGCCTCGCTGTTCTATTCTAAATTTAGTTTATACCGTGGCATTTTTATGAATGCTGGGTTGAGTTATCGACATACAGAAAACGCGATACGAAACACCACTCAAATCGAAGGAATAGACCAGATTAATACCCTGATTTATACAGATCTTCCTGAAAATAGCTACAGTGCAAATGCGTCGTTTTCCAAAAAAATAAGCGATTATCGCTTTACTGTGGGTGGAAATTTAAACCTTTCTGATTACTTAAGAATCGTGAATAATGAGACTCTCGCTTATAATTCTGTGAATTATAGTTACAATTTCAAAACTGAAACTTCTTTTAACGATTGGCCTAACTTAGAAGCCGGAGTCCGTCACAGTTTTAGTGATTTTAGCTCAGATACTTTTGATAGTAATTTTCAGCGGATAACGCCTTTTGCCTACCTTGATTATGACTTTTTAAAAGACTTTATTTTAAAAGCGAGTTATGAGTTTACATATTACGAGAATCAAACTCAAAGTCAGATCAATCGCTTTCAGGAAGCGGGAGCGAGTTTGTTTTACCAAAAGGAGGGAAGCGCCTGGGGTTTTGAAATAGAAGGGCAGAATATTTTTGACATTCGCTATCGAGCGAGCAATTCCTTCAGTCAGTTTCTAATTACAGATCAACGTACTTACATTCAGCCCAGAACGCTTATTTTGAAGGTTTCTTACAAATTATAGAAAATCATCTCCAAATTTTTATGACCATATTTAATACAGCATAAAAGTTATTCATCTTATAATTTTTAAAGGCTTTAAATCAATCAAAGATTAACTGGAACTGTATTAGAATCAGAATTTAATTTTATGACGGTTGCAGCTGCAAAGCCTTTATGTTCTATAGATTCTTAGTTAATTTTTAAATAATATTCACTTTAAAGACCTCATACATTGAAAAATGCTATGCTTTAAAATAACAGTCGGTTAAAAGTGCAAAATGAAAAGGCTATCTAAATAGATAGCCTTTCTAAAGTTGAAATACTATTCAGTTTTAATTAAAGCCAATAGCTTCTAAGCCTTTGTGGCTTATTTTAATTGCTTCTAATGGAGTAGTATCAAACGTCTGATCTTGCTCTACAAAATAATACTGCATTCCAGATTTTTCTTTTTCGGCAAGTATTCGCTTAAAATCAATTGTTCCTGCACCTACAGGAGCAAATTTGCCTTCGTCATCCATATCCTTTACATGCCATAATTTAAACCTACCCGGATACTTTTCAAAATAGGCGACAGGATCTGCACCAGCTTTAGTTACCCAATATAGATCCATTTGAAAGTTAACATTTTTAGTGTCGGTGTTTTCAAGCAAGTAGTCTATAGGCACTATTCCGTTCTCATTTTTTTTAAATTCAAAGTCGTGATTGTGATATAACAAGGTCAGTCCTGCAGCAGTACATTGTTCTCCAAGCGTGTTTAGAATAGTAGCCAGTTCTTCTACAGTTCCATTCATTCCCATAGTCATTGTCTCTTGATCAAATGTAAACATACCTATAGGAGGTACCGGGATTACAAAATATTCAAAGCCGGCGGCTTTTACATCAGCAATCATTTGTGCTGCATTTTCTAAGGTAACAGATCCTTGATGCGTACTTACAGGTTTCAAATTAATATCTTCACAAAGTGATTTAAAATCTTGAGGTGCTAGGTTGTAAAATTTACCATTTTCATATCCTGCTGCTTCGATATACGCATAGCCATCACTAGCAACTGTTTGCAATGTGTTTTCTGTATTTTCGGTCATTGCATCGCGTAGTGTATATAAAGCAAGACCGCCAAACTGATTTATTTCGGTTGAGTCTTGAATATTTTCATTTTCCGTCAAAGAATCTTTTTTCTTTTGATCTCCGCAAGAAAATAAGAGTAACGACACAAGTGCTATACTTGCCAGTTTTAAATTAAGTTGAAAAGCCTGTATTTTCATAGGTATAGTTTTATTTATATTTTAAAATTAAGTTTTTATAATGAGCATAGCTTTGAAATAGTATTTTATTCATACTTACACTTAGTTTATGTAGATTAGCTCAATTATAAACACAGATTAAAATACATTTGTTTGTAATGGGATATTAACTCAGTTGGTTCAGAGTGTCACGTCGACAACGTGGAAGTCATTGGTTCGAATCCAATATATCCCACAAATAAGGGCGATTTTATTTTTGATAAAGATTGCCCTTATTTATATATTATATGTTTTCATCAATGGGCTAGGAGATCTAAAATTCCTTCTAAGCGCATTCCTCGGGAACCTTTGATTAAAATGGTTGCTTTAGGTAGTAAGTAATTTATAGGTTCTGGAATTCCTTTTTGTTTCAGGTCTTTTAGATTTTTATATTTATAATAGGTGGTTTCCGTTTTGTGAAAATTTTCTCCTATAAAAATAATATGAGCTAAATCTAAGTTTTTAGCTAAGTCAATAATAGTCTGATGTTCTATTGCAGCTCGCTCTCCCAATTCAAACATATCTCCTAAAAATGCAACTTTTGGAGTAGCTTCTAATCCTGCCAAATTATATAGAGCGGCTTCCATACTTGAAGGGTTTGCGTTATAAGCATCGAGAATAATTGTCTGTTCTTCTCTGTTAATTATTTGAGATCTGTTGTTAGCGGGTACGTAAGATTCTATTGCGTCAATAATATCTTTTGTTTCAATTTTAAAGTATTTACCAATAGCCGCTGCCGCAGCAATATTTACGGTGTTGTATTGACCAATTAGATTACTCTGTAGCTGTTCACCGTCAAGTATTAAATTTGCATAGGGATTAGCAGGTCCGTAGTTAAATTGAATTGATGCTTCTGCATGTTGACTAAAGGAATATGTGTGGGTCTCGTCAACTTTACTTTTCTGAATAGGATCGTCTAAATTTAAAAATAAGGTGCCCTTATGACCTATGAGATAGGTGTAGAGTTCGCTTTTACCTTTAACCACACCTTCTATGCTTCCGAAGCCTTCAAGATGCGCTTTTCCAAAATTTGTTATATAACCAAAATCTGGAGCTACAATTTCTGTAAGTAATTCAATCTCTCCAATGTGATTAGCGCCCATTTCTATAATACCAAATTCTGTAGAGGCAGTCATAGATAATAGGGTGAGTGGTACACCTATATGATTATTTAAATTTCCTACAGTTGCAACAGTCTTGAATTTTTTTGATAATACAGAATGAATTAACTCTTTGGTAGTGGTTTTACCATTACTTCCCGTTAATGCTAAAATAGGTATGTCTAAATGCTTTCTATGTGTATGTGCAAGATCCTGTAGAGATTTAAGAACGTCCTTCACAAGAATAATGTGTTCATCATTTGTATGAAATTCTTCTTCATCAATTACTGCATATGAAGCACCTGAGTTTAAGGCTTCTTGTGCAAAACTATTCCCATTAAAATTTTCTCCTTTTAAAGCAAAGAATAGTTTACCTTTTTCGATTTTACGGGTGTCTGTAGTAACTCCTGTGCTTTCCAGGAATAAAGTATATAGATCTGTTGTACTCATAATTATCAGGTAAAAAAAATGCCCAAAGCGAATCGCAATGGGCATTAAAATTAAGATTTATATCTGTAGATACTAATTAGTTTCTAGGAGTTTTATTTTTAGTTGCTTTAGAACCTACGCGGGACATTGCATTTCTAAAACCTATATCATCTGTAGCCATAGATTGTGGTAAATATCTGCGTTGTGCAGGATCTAACCAGTATTCTCTATCTCTCCAAGATCCACCTTTATAAACACGTACTTCATCATCAATCAATGTTGTACGATTATTTGCTTTGTCATATTCTTTATTCATACCGTTTTCTCCGGCAGAAATTTTATTGATTGGTGAATCATACATTCTGTCATTTGCAGAAGCATCAGAAAAACTTTGATAATATCTAGATGATTGTTTGTCACCATCTCTAAAATTACGGTTGTCACTATCAGAAAACTGAGTTCTAAGATAGGTATCGTCTTCTGTTACCGGAACTTGAAGAATTTCTCCTGGTAAGTTACGAGCAACAATTTTACCATTGTCAAGTGTGTCAAAAACAATATCTGCAGTTGTAAGAACTTTTACGGTTCCATCTTCATTTATAGCGTTTTTAGTATAAACGTTACCACGGTAGTAGTTAAAGTCGTTATACTCGTCATCTACTATAGGTCTGTAAACATCAGCAACCCACTCAGAAACATTACCAGCCATATCATAAAGACCGTAATCATTAGGCTCATACGATTTGATCTCTGCAGTTATATCTGCATTGTCATCAGACCATCCTGCGATACCACCATAGTCACCATCACCTTGCTTAAAGTTTGCTAACTGATCACCTCGAGTTTTACGATTACCAGATCTGGTATATGCACCATCCCAAGGGTATTTTTTTCTTCCGCGATAAGCGTTATATTCTCTTATTCCTACAAGGCCTAAAGCAGCATATTCCCACTCCGCTTCTGTAGGTAGGCGGTATTTTGTTGTAGAAATAATACCATCCTTCATTTGTACATAAATATCTTTAGCCTCAACACTACCTCCCGGATTGTTAGGATTAGATTTTGGAGTGTTTGCTTTTTCTCGTTGTGCAGAAGCTCTTCCTCCGCGTATTACATCATCTTGACCACCATAAGTAAGGCTAGGTGATTGCAAATACGTGTAGGTGTCAAAAGTAGATTCTGCATCTACATTATATTTAGCTCCCTTTTGAGTATAACCTTCTTCTTCTAGTACAAATTCATTGTATCTATTTGTTCTCCAGTTACCAAACTCAACAGCCTGAATCCAGCTCACACCCACTACAGGGTATCTGGCATATGCAGGATGACGTAAATAATTTTCAGTCATTGTCTCGTTAAATCCAAGACGGTTACGCCATACCAAAGTATCTGGTAGTGCACCATAATAGATGTTGCGGTAATTAGCTTCTTCTGGAGGGAAAACCTTTTTTAAATAATCGAGATACTCTAAGTACATTAAGTTAGTAACCTCAGTTTCATCCATGTAGAATGATTGAACGTGCTGCTGATTTGGAGTATTATTCCAGTCGTGCATAACATCATCCTGAACCTGACCCATTGTAAAAGTTCCGCCTTCTATAAAAACTAAGCCCGGTGCAGCTTCCTGCTCTTTGTAGTCTGTATTAGCTTGGAAACCTCCATCTCTGTCATTAATACTCCAGCCGGTAGCTCTGGAGCTGTTTTTGTAGTCTCTGCCTTTACCTCCACAACTTGTTAGTAACATTGCGATGAGGCTGAAGCTTAGCGATTTAAGCACAAGATTCCTATTCATAGGTGTAAATTCTTTAAGCAAAATTTGGGACTGCAATATAATATAAAGCAGTCAAATTGCAATAAAATAATAAGTTATGCAAATTACTAAGTCTATTAATACAGTGAGTTAGCTTATTTTAAACGAAAAATACCACGCTTTAGTATATCTAATTATCTTTCACATTTTTATAGTATTTCTTACTTACTTTGCATGCTATTCTTACTTAATAAATGAGGACTTATATATTTACTACTTTTCTTTTATTTATAACATCAGTTTTTTTTGCACAACAAAAAGAGTTTAGTATTAATTGGGAAGAATCTGTAAATGTTTCTACCTCAGATAAGACTTATTATGTGCCTGGTTTTAATAATCAATATTTTAGCTTTTCTCCGGTATACGGTATTAAATATTCTAATAGGTGGGAAGTAAAATTGGGAATGTCACCTAGTAATGTCAAATTTACGCCGATCGTTACAAATACTATTTCTATACAAGACTTAAAAGATCTACCATTAGATGCTTTACCTACATCTCCTCAATTTGATTCTAGAGTCTCTGTCTCTCGTGGAAAATCTAATTTTGAATTCAGTTTTTCACCTGTTTACTATGCAAACAATCAGGTATATAAAATTGAGCGATTTAGAATAGAATATATTGATGGGCGATCTTCAAGTAATTTTATATCTACAATTCAAGCTGCCGATAATTCTGTACTGTCTTCCGGAGATATTTATAAATTTTCTGTAGATAGGACCGGGATTTTCAAGTTAGATAAACGATTTTTAGAATCGCTTGGAATGAATGTGAGAAGCATTAAACCACAAAATTTAAAAATTTATGGAAATGGTGGCGCAATGCTTCCCTTACGGAATAAGGATAATCAAATTTTTGATCCTCAAGAGAATGCGATACGTGTTGTAGGAGAGTCTGATGGTCGTTTTGATGATGAAGATTATATTTTATTTTACGCCGAAGGTTCGCTGGGGTTTAATGCTGAAAGTTTAACCCATGTTAATGCATATACAGATAAGTCCTATTATTTTATTACCGCATCAGGTGGTGCTGGATTGCGTGTACAAGAGCAGCAACAACCGATTGAAGCTGAAGCTACTGTTATAAATACTTTTGACGACTATCAGTTTTATGAAGTTGATGAGCGTAATTTGCTGAACTTAGGCAGGCGCTGGTTTGGTGAACGCTTTGATGTTATAAATGAACAGAATTTTGAATTTAATTTCCCTAATCGGGTAGTTTCTGAACCCATTGATATTCGATTATACGTCGCAGCTATTTCAGAATCGCCTACTGGTTTTACTGCATCGGTTAACGGAAATCAATTTGCAAGCCTTCCTCTACTAACTATCAATGAGTCAATTCTTGCTCGCGGGGCTGTATATGATAGTTATAGATTTCCAGATACTAATCCTAGAATTCGGGCAAATGGCGATCAGCTTAATGTGCAAATAAATTACTTAAATAACGGAAATCCTTCCAGTACGGGTTTTCTGGATTTTATTGCTATTGGCGCAGAACGGAAACTTGAAGGAACTGGGGAGCAGTTTAACTTTTCAAATAATAGTGGAATTAATGCGGCGGGTGTGGGCAAATATGAAATAGCGAACGCTGCTACAATTTCAGAAGTTTGGGAAGTGACCAATAAAGCTGCAGTAACTTCGGTTTCTAATAAAGAAAGTTTGACCATCTTCAGTTTTAAGTCAAGGTTAGGCGTCTCACGTAAATTTGTGGCTCTAGATGCTAATGATTTCTACGTGCCGCAGCAGGTAAGTCAAAATGCATTAGTTCAGAATCAAAATATTAAAGGTTCTGTTCTCGCAGAGCGTGGTGCTATAGATTACTTAATGATTACTTCAGATTTGCTGCGACCACAAGCAGAACGATTGGCAAATCACAACAGAAATTTTAGAGGATTAAATGTAAAAGTAGTTTCACTAGAGGGAATCTATAACGAATTTAGTTCTGGCAATCCCGATATTGGAGCTATTCGTAATTTAATACGCTATGTTTATGAAAGCGCATCATCTCCTGAAGAGCGCTTAAAGTATGTTTGTTTGTTTGGTGATACTTCGTTTGATTATAAAGATAGAATTTCAAATAACAATAATATTGTTCCCACATTCAATACCTATTTTAGCTTTTCTCAGTCACAATCCTATATGACTGATGATTATTTTGGATCATTAGATCCAGATGAGGGCATTATTGAGAATGGAAGTCCGGTAGGTAATGGAGGTGCAGATCGTTTAGATGTAGCAGTAGGGAGAATACTCGCAGATACCCCGCAATTAGCAAATAGTGTAGTCGATAAAATCATAAGTTATGATTCGCAAACTGCATTGGGGAGATGGCGTAATAACTTTTTACTCGTATCTGATGATGTTGATTTACCCTGGGAATTTGAGGAGCTAGAATCTACAATTGATGCATTAGGGGATCAAATTCAAATAGAAAAGCCTTTTATAAATGTAAAAAAGATTCATAGCGATAGTTATGTTCAGCAGGCATCTGCGGGCGGTAATAGATACCCTGAGGTAAATGAAGGCATTGTAAACGAACTTGAGGCAGGTGTGCTGGTAATGGCTTATTTAGGTCACGGTGGCGAAAATACATTAGCTTCAGAATTCATATTTACCAGAGACAATGCAAAAGCATTAAATAACCCAGATAGGCTTCCGTTGATTGTAACAGTAACTTGTGAGTTTACTCGATTTGATAATCCCAACCGTACGGCAGCAGGAGAAGAATTATTCTGGAATCCTCAGGGTGGAGCCGTGGGTTTAGTCGCTACCACACGTGAAATTTCGGTACGATTAGGGGTGAGTTTTAATCAGCAGTTAACCTCAGAGCTTTTCTCTTTTGGTACAAACGAGATTAAAAGTGTTGCTGAAAATCTTAGGGAAACAAAAAATCAAATCAATGATGATAATCGCAGAGTAATTTTCTTTATTGGAGATCCCGCTATGAAGTTGGGTTTTGCAAAACCAGATATTAGACTTACATCAATTAACGATACTCCATTAACTCAAAAAATAGACACTTTAAAAGCCTTAAGTCGTGTGCGAATGGCCGGTGAGATTGTAGATGCCACTGGTAATCGACTAAGTTCATACTCTGGTGATCTATCTGCTACTGTATATGATAAATATGTTAATCGACAAACTTTAGGTAACGATGGAACCCGAAATGCAGCAGGAGAATTATTAATTCTCAACTTCAAATCCTTGGGTGCGGTTTTGTATAGAGGACAAGCTAGTGTGCAAAATGGAGTTTTTAACTTTGAATTTGTGGTTCCTAAAGATGCTTCAATTCCCATAGGCAATGGAAGGGTAAACCTCTATAGTAAGCGAACCGGTATTTTTGAAGATCAAGCTGGAGAGGATCAGCGTATTCTAGTAGGTGGACTAAACGAAGATGCACCAGAAGACAACGAAGGGCCTTTGATTAATTTGTATATGAATGATGAGGGTTTTGTTAATGGAGGAATTACAAACACCTCACCTACATTATTGGTAAAGTTAGAAGATGAAAATGGTATAAATACCGCCAGTGGGATAGGTCATGATCTTATTGCGATCGTAGATGGTGATGAGGAAAACCCGATAATTCTAAATGATTTCTACGAAAGCGATATTGATAATTTTAATATAGGGAAGGCATTAAGAAAACTTAGAGATCTTGAGCCAGGAATGCACGTGGTTACTGTTACAGCATGGGATACTTATAATAACTCTTCCACAGCCGATTTGCAGTTTATCGTTGCTGGAGATGATGAACTGAAGCTAGATCGGGTTTTAAATTATCCCAATCCATTTGTAAATTATACCGAGTTTTGGTTTAATCATAACCGCCCTTTTGAACCGTTAGAAGTGCAAGTGCAAATTTTCACAATTTCTGGTAAAGTGGTAAAAACTATAAATCAATTAGTGAATACAACCGGGTTTTTATCAAGAGAAATAACATGGAACGGACTCGATGATTTTGGACAAAAAATAGGAAAAGGTGTGTATGTGTATAAGATTACTGTTAAATCTACGTTAACGAATAAGAAGGTTGAAAAAATTGAGAAATTAGTCATCCTGTAAGCATTTAAATATATATTTGTCAAAAAGCGCTACTTTAAATGAATAAATTACTACCCGTTCTACTTGTTATTGTAAGTGTTTTTCCTGCTGTAGGGCAGGAAGTAGAGGGACGACCTATTTCTACAGGTGTTCCATTTTTAGCAATTGCTGCCGATGCGCGTTCTGCCGGAATGGGTGATCAAGGGGTCGCTACAAGTCCTGATGCCTACTCGCAACAATGGAATCCTGCAAAATATGCTTTTATAGAAAGACAACAGGGAGTTGGTTTCAATTACACCCCGTATTTGAGTCAGTTGGTAAATGACATTTTTTTAGGGCAGGTAACCTACTATAATAGAATAAATGAGCGTAGTGCTTTTGCAGGGAGTATGCGGTATTTTAGTCTTGGTGAAATTGAAGCTGTAGATAACGAAAGTCAAATTGAAAACCCACTTATATTAAGTCCGAACGAATTTACACTTGATCTATCATACGCATTACGTCTGGGTGATCGTTTTTCGATGGCTGTAGCAGGGCGTTATTTAAGAAGTAATTTAAAGCTTCAGGTACAGGATGAAGACGCAAGTGCTGCTAGTTCCCTAGGAGTAGATATTGCAGGATTCTATCAATCAGAACAAATAGCGTATAACGATTTTGATGGGAGATGGAGAGGTGGTTTTAATATCTCAAACATAGGTCCTAAAATTAAATATGATGATGCGGGACAAGAGAATTTTATACCTACAAATCTTAGGCTAGGTGGTGGTTTTGATTTTATTTTAGATGCGTATAATACTATAGGTATTGGTTTAGAATTTAATAAACTGCTGGTGCCATCACCTCAGGATTTTAATGGAGATGGAGTCATTGATGGGTCAGATAATTTAGAGTATCAAAACATCGGATTTTTGGAAGGTGTATTTCAATCTTTCGGGGATGCTCCTAATGGAATTAGTGAAGAGGTCAAAGAGGTTACTTGGTCTCTGGGAGCAGAATATAATTATGACAATGTATTTGCCTTTAGGGCAGGATATTTTAATGAAAGTGATTTAAAAGGAGCTCGTAAATTTGCTACTTTAGGATTAGGTTTTCAGTATTCTGCAGTAGATATTGATGTCTCTTATTTATTTTCTACAACACAAGTACGTAATCCATTAGAAAATACATTGCGGTTTGGGCTTACATTTAGTTTTGGAGATTCTTATAGAGAATATTAAAACTATTGAAGAACCTAATCCCGCATCTTAAAATTACAGATGAAAAAAATACAGATTCAATCTGAGCTTGAGGTTTATGATGAGCTATCAGAGTTACCTCAGGATATACAAAATCTAATGCAGGCAGCTTTTGTCGCTAGGGATAATGCCTATGCTCCGTATTCTCATTTCCATGTGGGAGCTGCAATATTGTTAGATAATGGTGAGATTATAAAAGGAAGCAATCAAGAAAATGCTGCTTATCCTTCTGGGTTATGTGCAGAACGTACGGCAATTTATTACGCCGGAGCCAACTTTCCTGATGCAAAAATTATAATGATGGCCATATCTGCTAGAGCTAAAAATAAAGAAACACTTACTCCTATTCCTCCTTGTGGATCGTGTAGACAGGCAATTGCCGAATATGAAGTAAAGCAAAAGCAACCTATTGCTATATACTTTATGGGAGAGCGTGGAAGCGTAATTAAAAGCGATTCTCTTCAGAATTTGCTCCCCTTATTGTTTACTCAAGAATATTTATAACGAGCCTAGTATAACTTAGAAATTGATTAAAGCTATGCCGGTTTTCAATCTTGAAGATGAATAGTTTTTTTTATTGAAAGACTTTCTCTCTTCCTTATGAATATACTATTTTTGTTATTCGTCAATTTATGACGAGCTGGTGTATAGATAAACCCATATTTAATGAAAGAAATCACAAAAGAAGTATACCTTAATTGGTATGAAGAGATGTCCTTCTGGCGCAAGTTTGAAGATAAATTAGCTCAAGTCTATATTCAACAAAAAGTAAGAGGGTTCTTGCATTTATATAATGGTCAAGAAGCAATCCTTGCAGGTGCTTTACATGCAATGGACCTTACTAAAGATAAAATGATTACTGCTTATCGTAATCACGTGCAGCCTATAGGTATGGGAGAAGATCCTAAGCGTGTAATGGCAGAGCTTTATGGTAAAAAAACCGGAACCTCAATGGGATTAGGTGGCTCTATGCACATTTTTTCTAAAGAACACCGTTTTTACGGTGGTCACGGTATCGTAGGAGGTCAGATTCCTTTGGGTGCTGGTCTTGCTTTTGGAGATAAGTATTTTAAGAGAGATGCTGTAACTCTTACCTTTTTTGGGGATGGAGCTGCACGTCAAGGTTCTTTACACGAAACTTTTAATATGGCGATGAATTGGAAGCTTCCAGTTGTATTCTGTGTTGAAAACAACGGGTATGCAATGGGTACTTCGGTAAAACGAACAGCCAATCACGAAGATATTTGGAAGTTAGGTTTAGGTTATGAGATGCCTTGTGGTCCCGTAGATGCGATGAACCCGGTTGCGGTTGCAGAAGCATTTGACGAGGCTATTTCTAGAGCGCGTCGTGGAGATGGTCCTACCTTCTTAGAACTGAAAACTTACCGTTATAGAGGTCACTCAATGAGTGATGCTCAGAAATATAGAACTAAAGATGAGGTTGCAGAATATCAAAAGATAGATCCTATTACTCAGATAAAGGATATTTTGTTAGAAAAGCAATATTCAACTGAAGAAGAATTGAAAGAGATAGATAAGCGCGTAAAGAAACGAGTTGCTGAGTGTGAGAAATTTGCTGAAGAAAGTGAATTCCCAGACAAATCAATTATGTATGACGTTGTTTACGAGCAGGAAGATTATCCATTTTTAGCACATAAACCAGTATAATAGTATGGCAGAAGTAATAAAAATGCCTCGCCTTAGTGATACAATGGAAGAAGGAACCGTTGCATCTTGGCTGAAAAAAGTAGGTGATAAAGTAGAAGAAGGTGATATCCTTGCCGAAATTGAGACAGATAAAGCCACTATGGAATTTGAATCCTTTTACGAGGGGACATTACTTCATATTGGTATCGAAGAAGGAGAAACTGCCAATGTAGATTCATTGCTAGCTATTTTAGGTGAAGAAGGAGAAGATATTTCTGGATTACTTGATGGAGGTGCAGAATCATCTTCAGATTCTGAATCTAAGGCTGAAAAGTCTGAAGAATCTGAAGGTTCTGACGATGATCAAGATAAGGAAGAAGAGTCTACTGAAGACACAACTTCTTCAGATGAAGAATCTAATGAAGAATCTGAAACTAGTGAAGTGCCTGAAGGAGTTGAGGTAATCTCAATGCCACGTTTGAGCGATACCATGGAGGAAGGTACAGTTGCCTCTTGGTTAAAAAAAGTAGGTGATAAAGTTGAAGAGGGAGATATCTTAGCTGAGATTGAGACAGACAAAGCTACTATGGAGTTTGAGTCTTTTTATAAAGGTACTCTACTTCATATAGGAATTCAAGAAGGTGAAACTGCGAAAGTAGATGCCTTACTTGCTATTATAGGTGATGAAGGTACAGATGTTTCTGGTATTGTAAACGGAAAACAAGCAAGCTCTTCTAAAAAGGAAACTTCTAAAAAAGAAGAACCTAAAAAAGAAACTCCAAAGAAAGAGGAATCAAAAAAAGAGGAGCCTAAAAAAGAGGCGCCTAAAAAAGATTCTGGAAAACAGGAAAAAACTAAATCTGAATCTAGTTCATCTGCAGACGGTCGCATATTTGCATCTCCATTAGCAAAGAAGCTAGCTGAAGATAAAGGGGTTGATATTTCTAAGATTTCCGGTAGTGGAGAGAATGGTAGAGTAGTACGTAAAGATGTTGAGAATTATACTCCTGCTTCTTCAGGTAGAAATGTTCGGCAATTTGTTGCCACTGGTGAAGAAAGCTATGAGGATGTAAACAATTCTCAAATGCGTAAAGCGATTGCAAAATCACTTGGGAAATCAAAGTTTACTGCACCGCATTACTACTTGAATGTAGAGTTTAATATGGAGAATATGATTGCATTCCGCAGTCAATTTAACCAGTTACCAGATACAAAAGTGTCTTATAATGATATGATCATTAAAGCGGTTGCAATTGCGTTGAAACAGCATCCTCAAGTTAACTCGCAGTGGTTTGACGATAAAATGCGTTTAAACAATCATGTTCATATAGGTGTTGCTGTTGCTGTGCCAGATGGTCTAGTTGTTCCTGTTGTAGAATTTGCAAATGAAAAGTCATTACAGCAGATAAATGCAGAGGTTAAAGAACTAGCAGGGAAAGCTCGTAACAAAAAGTTGAAGCCTGAAGAGATGCAAGGCAGCACATTTACGATTTCTAACTTAGGAATGTTTGGTATTACAAACTTTACTTCGATTATAAATCAGCCTAATTCAGCTATTCTTTCGGTAGGTGCAATTATAGAAAAGCCTGTTGTAAAAGATGGTCAAATTGTAGTAGGCAATACCATGACGTTGTCTATGGCTTGTGATCATCGCACTGTTGATGGGGCAACCGGAGCACAGTTTTTACAGACATTAAAAATGTATATTGAAAATCCTATTTTGATGTTGACCTAATGGTTAATACTCATTTATAATTTATATTTTAAAATCCCGTCAGAACTTGACGGGATTTTTTTATCTTGAACCTATGAGAAAATATTTAGTTGTTTTAAGTGCGTGTACGGTGATGGCCTGTGGAAGTCATTCTAATGTGCGCGAAGTAGATGCAGCCGCAGCGGCTGATACATCTAAAGGATATAATCAAAATACCACGATAAGTGCTAATATTAATACGTCATCAAATTCTTTAACTACTGCTAAAGAGCTTGTAAGTCCTGATGCAATTAAAATGCACGTAGAATATTTAGCTTCAGATTTATTAAAGGGCCGAAATACGGGTAGTGCTGGTATTGATGAAGCTGCTACTTATATCATAAAGCAATTTCAAGATGCTGGGGTAAAGCCTTATTTTAGTTCTTACCGAGATAAATTTGATGCAAAAGGAGTGTCAGGTTTTAATGTAGTAGGAATGGTTGAAGGTACAGATCCTGATTTAAAAAATGAATATGTTGTTATTGGAGCTCATTATGATCATATAGGTAGTGCCAAAATAGTTAATGGAGATTCTATCGCAAATGGAGCTAATGACAATGCCTCAGGAACATCGGCAGTTATTGAATTGGCTAAATATTTTGCTAAAACTAAAACAAATAAGCGTAGTATTATATTCGCTCTTTTTGCAGCTGAAGAAATGGGTTTATTGGGTTCTGCTCATTTAGCTAAACGTTTAAAAACTACTTCTATTAATCCGTATGTTATGTTTAACATTGAAATGATAGGAGTTCCTATGACAGATAAGGATTATACGGTTTATCTGACCGGTTTTGAAAATAGTAATATGGCAGAAAAATTTAATGGCTATAGTGGTTCTAAGGTAATGGGGTTTTTACCACAAGCTAAACAGTATAACTTATTTAAGAGGAGTGATAATTATGCCTTTTATGAAGAGTTTAAAATACCAGCGCAAACTGTTTCAACCTTCGATTTTACTAATTTTGACTTTTATCATCATGTAGATGACGAGGCGACTGTAATGGATTTTAATCATATTGCGAATGTTGTTAATCAGTTAATTCCCGGAGTAGAAGGAATGACTAATAGTAATTCTCACGAAATTATTTGGAATGAGTAAGAGTAAAAATATTGTTCTTACAGGAACGAGTAGGGGAATTGGGTTTGAAATGGCGCAACTCTTAGCCTCACAAGGACATCAAGTATTAGCGTTATCACGCAACGAAAAGCCGTTAAGTGAGAAAAATATCCAAGGAATACATACTTTCTCATTTGATATCACTAACGCTTCAGACTTCACGCGAGTTGCATCTTTTATTACTGAAAATTGGGAATCTGTAGATATTCTTATTCATAATGCCGGAGCTTTATTAAATAGTCCTTTTGAGGAGATTAGTAGACAATCTTTCCGTAGCATATATGAAGTCAATGTTTTTGGAGTGGCAGAATTAACTCAAACTGTATTGCCTTTTATGAAATCTGGATCTCACGTAGTTACCGTGAGCAGTATGGGAGGAGTTCAAGGAAGTTCTAAGTTTCCGGGGCTGGCTGCCTATAGTTCAAGTAAGGGTGCAGTAATAACCTTAAGCGAATTACTCGCAGAAGAATATAAAGATAAGGGAATTGCCTTTAATGTTTTGGCTCTTGGAGCCGTGCAAACCGAAATGCTAGAAGAGGCGTTTCCAGGATATGAGGTGCCACTCTCTGCCGCTGAAATGGCGAGCTATATTGCAAACTTTTCGCTTACAGGAAATAAATTTTATAATGGTAAAGTGTTGCAAGTAGCTGCAACAACTCCCTAAGTAATGAAAGAAATTTTAGGTAAATACATACCTGATCAGGCTGTAGAGCCAGTGTTTGAACTTATTAAAGCCTTAGGAGTTCACTTAAAAATTGTTGATGAGCGGGTTACAAGGCACGGAGACTACAGAAGATTAGCAGATGGAGGTCATCAAATCACAGTAAATACAAATCTAAATACCTACCGCTTCTTAATTACCCTGATCCATGAAATTGCACATTTAGTGGCATTTCAAAAATATGGAGCACGAATCAAACCCCACGGAAAGGAATGGAAATATACATTTCAAAATTTAATGCTTCCTTTTATTAGACCAGAAATTTTTCCGAAGCAGATATTGCCCGTAATCGCAAATCATTTTAAGAACCCTAAAGCGAGCAGTGATACTGATGCTAAGTTAATGTTAGCTCTTAAGGAATTTGATCCTTCCAATGATAAAAACTATATATTTGAAATTCCAGAAGGTAGTTATTTCAAGATTTACAACGGCAAAATTTTTAAAAAAGGAGCTAGGCGGGTAAAGAGATATGAATGTATTGAAACTGCTTCGGGTAGAATCTATTTATTTCAGCCTAATGCTGAAGTAGAATTAATAAAATAAATAATGATCGATAGTAAAAATTATTATGCAGTTATAATGGCTGGAGGAGTAGGATCTCGTTTTTGGCCTTTAAGTAAAGCAAATTATCCAAAACAATTTCACGATATACTTGGAGCTGGTGAAACTTTAATTGAACGAACATTTGGTCGTTTATCTCAGACTGTTCCTGCAGATAATGTATTGGTTTTAACAAATGAGCGATACAAAGCGTTTGTTAATGAACAATTACCAAAAGTAAAGGATGAGAATATTATCCTAGAGCCAGCTATGCGTAATACAGCGCCTTGTATTTTGCTAGCTGCACTTAAGATCTATAAATCTAATCCAGACGCAGTAATGATTGTTGCGCCTAGCGATCATTGGATAGAAGATGAAGCTTCATTTCTTAAAAATTTAAATACAGCTTTTGAAGCTTGCGCAACTGATAATTCTGAAGAAAAATTATTAGTGACTTTGGGTATCGAACCCACATTTCCTCACACAGGATATGGTTATATCCAATATTTAGATAATACAACAGAAGTTAAAACGGTTAAAGCGTTTAAAGAAAAACCAGACTACAATACAGCTAAAGAATTTTTGGCAGAAGGTAATTATTCTTGGAATGCAGGTATTTTTATATGGAGTGCTCGTGCTATAATAGAAGCTTTTGAGAAATATCTACCAGAAATGTTCTCACTATTTAATGATGGATACGATGTGTTAAATACGGACGATGAGGCTCAATTTATTGAAGATAACTATGCCAAAGCAGAAGATATAAGCATTGATTACGGAATACTTGAAAAAAGTAAAAATGTCGGAGTTATTCCAGCGACATTTGACTGGAGTGACTTGGGCGCTTGGGGTTCTTTATACGACAAATTAGATAAGGATAAAGATGATAACGTTATTGTTAATGCAAAAGTAGTTACAAAAGAAGCTACCGGTAACTTAATACGTACTCGGGCAGGTAAAGTTGTTATTATTGATGGTTTAAATGATTTCATTGTAGTAGATAGTTCTGATGTTTTAGTAATAATGCCTAAAGCAAAAGAGCAAGATGTCAAAATTATGCGTAATGAGGTTAAAGAGAAATTTGGGGCAGATCTAGTCTAATATTTTATGAAGGAAGAAAATAAACCAAAAGAAGAGCACGTTGTTTCAAACGAAGCTGTTAAGAAAGATGCGAAGAGTCTACTTAAAAATGTGCGAAGCTTTATGTCTGAATTACTCGACATAAGGGAAGATACAGATAGGGATTCTACAATTGAAGCTGTAAAAAAAGATATTTCTTTTAAAGGCCACAATGCATGGATTCTTATTTTCTCAATCTTTGTTGCTTCTATTGGTT
The DNA here is from genome assembly GCF_004104375.1 of Leeuwenhoekiella aequorea. Taxonomy (GTDB): domain Bacteria; phylum Bacteroidota; class Bacteroidia; order Flavobacteriales; family Flavobacteriaceae; genus Leeuwenhoekiella; species Leeuwenhoekiella aequorea. The sequence goes on along the minus strand of NZ_QOVM01000003.1, from coordinate 351,380 downwards.
TAAATGTAAGTAGTACTGCTGTTGTTATTGGGGCGATGTTAATTTCTCCATTAATGGGACCTATTGTAGGTATAGGGCTTTCATTAGCAATTAATGATATTGAGATGCTTCGTCGCTCCTTAATTAATCTTGCTGTAATGATCATTTTAAGTGTACTTACAGCTACTATTTACTTTTTAATATCTCCTATAACCGAACTTACTCCAGAACTTGAGGCACGTACTTATCCAACGATTTTAGATGTATTGGTAGCGATTTTTGGTGGTTTGGCGCTTATTGTAGGAAAGACAAAGAAAGGTACTATGGCAAGTGTAATATTTGGTGTAGCAATTGCCACTGCCTTGATGCCGCCACTCTGTACAGTAGGATATGGTATAGCTATGGGAGAGCCTTCCTACTATACAGGAGCTTTTTACTTATTTTCAATCAATGCTGTGTTTATAGCGCTCTCGACATTTCTAGTGTCAAAGCTTTTAGGTTTTCCTATGGTAAAATATGCTAATAGTAAACGTAGAAGATTTGTAGCTCAAATGGCATCTTTAGTTGCGCTGGTTGTTATGATACCCAGTATGTTCCTATTCTATAATCTTTACAAAACCCAAGTATTTAATAGCGCTACCGAGGAGTATGTAAAAGAAATAATAAAGTATGAAGGTGCCGAAGTGGTGAAGCTTTCTCAAGATTATAAGACTAAAAATATTGACGTCTATTTAATCGGAGCATTGGTCCCAAAACAAAAAATTGCGGAGTGGTATAAAGGTATTCGGGAGGAAGAAAATTTAAAAGATGTGAATCTGAAAATTCATCAGGGATCTGATCAATCTTCTGAAATGGCTGCTCAATTATCAAGCGCAGTAAAATCTGGTATTTTAGAAGATCTGTATGTAAATAATCAACAGGCTTTAACAGATAAGAATAGTCAGATACTTTTATTAGAAGAGCAGCTTACACGCTTACGATCCTCAGGAATTCCTTTTGTAGGGTTAAGTGAAGAAGTGCACGTAAATTATGAGAATATAGAGCGTTTTGGATTTTCAAATACTATTAATACCGACTTTAAAAAAGCAGATACAATCCCCGTTTTCTTTGTTCAATGGAATTCAAAATTGAATGAAAGTTCAAAAAGAAAAGAAGAAGCTAAACTGAAAAATTGGATTAAACTAAAATACAATTTAGATACACTAAGTGTTGCCAGATATCCGCTAGTACAGAATTAAGCAATCAAGAATTATTTTAAAGAGGGGTATGTTATTGATGATCTTTTATAACAGCCTCTCTTACTTTTTTAAATAAATCTGAGGAATAAACAAAATCAGTTACATCTTGATTTTCTGTACTAAAGATTGTGTCTTTAGATCCTTCCCACGCTAAATGCCCCTTTTGTAAGAATACAATTTTCTCACCTATCTCCATTACAGAGTTCATATCATGCGTATTTATGATAGTAGTAATATCATACTCGTGGGTAATCTCCTGAATAAGGTTATCTATAAGTGTCGCAGTACGTGGATCTAATCCTGAGTTTGGTTCGTCGCAAAATAAATATTTTGGATTGTTCACAATAGCCCTAGCTATTGCTACCCTTTTTTGCATACCACCAGAAATTTCAGAAGGTAGCTTTTTATTAGCATCGATTAAATTAACACGTTTAATTACTTCATTTGCACGCTCTAATCGTTCAGCTTTACGTTGTTTAGTGAACATTTTTAAAGGGAACATGATATTTTCTTCCACCGTCATAGAATCAAATAGAGCGCTTCCTTGAAATACCATTCCCATTTGCTCGCGTAATGTCCTTTGGTTTTCTGGAGATAATTCAGAATACGCCTCACCATCATATAATATTCTTCCTTCCGTAGGTCTAAATAAACCTAAAAGGCATTTTAAGAATACCGTTTTCCCAGATCCACTTTGACCTATAATCAGGTTAGTTTTTCCTTTTTCAAAGGTTGTAGAGATTCCTTTTAAGACTAATTCATCTCCGCCAAATCCTTTCTTTAAATCCTTAACTTCGATCATTAGCTTAAAAGTAATTGAGTTAATACATAGTTTGCTAAAATAATAAACACACTAGTCCATACAAACGATGTAGTACTTGCTTTACCAACTTCAAGAGCTCCACCTTTCATATAGTAACCGAAGAATGATGGAATTGTAGCTAATAATAATGCAAATACAAATGTCTTTAAAAATGCATATACCAATTGAAATGGTATAAAATTATCCTGTAATCCAACTATAAATTGATCTCCTGTTGCAAAACCACCAAAAACAGCAGCAGTATAGCCCCCAAGTATCCCAAGAAACATTGCGATAGCAATTACGAAAGGATAAAATAACATTGCAATTATTTTGGGAAAAACTAAATAGTTTAGGGAATTTATACCCATAACTTCTAATGCATCTATCTGTTCTGTTACACGCATTGTTCCTATACTAGAGGTAATAAATGAACCCACTTTACCTGCCATAATAATAGAGATGAATGTAGGAGCAAATTCTAATATTATAGATTGTCTGGATGCAAACCCTATTAATGACTTGGGTAATATTGGGTTATCCATATTTAGGGCTGTCTGTATTGCTACAACGCCACCTACGAAAAAGGATATAAAACATACAATACCTAATGATCCTATTATTAAATCATCAATCTCTTTAAGAACAAGATTACGTAGTACAGAGGTTTTGGTAGGTTTAATAAAAACACCCTTTAACATCATAAAATAAAGACCAATCTCTTTAAGGTATCCCATATTGCTATTTTCAGGCTTAAAAATAGCAAAAATTGGTGTGCCCCCTATTTAAGATTAACTTAATCTTATTATTAAACCAAAGGATTAGTTTTGTGTAACAAATTAAATAAACAATGAATTTTACTCTTTTAAAGTCTTTCTCGCTGGGTATTTTAATGGCAGCGGGTTTACATGGTTTTAGTCAAGCTAACAATGAAAAACCCAAACTTGTAGTAGGTGTTGTGGTTGATCAAATGCGGTATGATTATTTAACTCGTTTTGCCAATCATTATGGCAATGATGGTTTTAAACGTTTACAACGTGATGGTTTTGATTGTCAAAATAATCATTTTAACTACGCTCCTACTTATACAGGCCCTGGACACGCATCGGTTTATACAGGGACTACGCCCCAGAACCACGGTATAATTTCAAATAACTGGTACAATAAATTTGAAAAAAATGAGGTGTATTGTGTTGAAGATACTACCGTTGAATCTGTAGGTACGACACATGTAGGGGTAGGACAAATGTCTCCTCGTAGAATGAAAACAAGTACCGTTACAGATGAAAATAGAATGCATACCCAGATGCGAGGTAAAACTATAGGAGTTGCAATTAAAGATCGAGGCTCTATTCTTCCTGCTGGGCATACGGCAAACGGAGCATACTGGTTTCACGGTGCTGATGAAGGCATTTTTGTTACCAGTACGTATTATATGGAAACCCTTCCAAAATGGGTAGTAGATTTTAATAATAAGAAAAAGGCACAATCTTATATGAAGGTTTGGGATACCTACAAGCCTATAGCTGAATATATAGAAAGTGGAAGTGATGAAAATAATTTTGAAGGCGGGTTTAGAGGAAAAGAAACAGCATCATTCCCTTATGATCTTAAGAAATTAGGGTCGCAGAACGGAAACTTTGATATCATAAAAAACACACCCTACGGAAACTCATTAACAACAGATTTTGCTATTGCAGCGTTAGAAGGTGAGCAATTAGGATTAGACAAGGATACAGACTTTTTAGCCGTAAGTTATAGTTCTACAGATTATGTGGGGCATAACTTTGGAGTAAATTCTAAAGAAGTTCAAGACACGTATGTGCGCCTAGATAAAGATATAGCACGTTTGTTTAAAGCACTTGATGAGCAAGTAGGAGAAGGAAATTACACATTATTTCTTACTGCAGATCACGGGGCTGTAGATGTGCCCTCTTACCTAACGAGTTTAAAAATTCCTTCTGGTTATTTTAAAGGATCTCAATTTAATAAAGAATTAGAGGATTTTGTGACTAAAAAGTATGGGCGAAACGATCTTATAGAAGATATTTCAAATTACCAGGTTTTCTTTAGCTACAACGTGCTTGCCGATGAGGGCATCAATGCTGAAGAATTACAAAAGGATATTAAGCACTTTGCTTTACAATATGAGGCAGTTGCTATGGTATATACTCGTGCACAGATGGAACAAGGATCTTATAATACTGGTGTAGCTTCTCTCATTCAGAAAGGATTTAATCAAAAACGAAGCGGAGACGTATTTATCGTGCTTGATCCCGGTTATTTAAGTGGTGGCGGAACGGGCTCTTCACACGGTTCTGCATTTAGTTATGATACACACGTTCCTTTATTATTTTATGGAAATGGAATTAAAAATGGCAAAACAGCCAATAAAACTGAAATTCCGGATATAGCCGCAACGATTTCAGTGTTACTTGGGATAGAATTTCCTAATGGGATATCTGGAACCGTAATTTCTGAAGCTCTAGAATAATTTCTGTTTGATCTTCTTCCAGCGAAGATTACGTATAAAAGCACCTTCCTGTTTAGTAACTAAATAGGGTAGGTGTTTTTTTTGTGCCAGAAAAAAACCTTTTAAATAATCTATAAACAATTTAGCGCTCTTTTTCCTGAAGGCAAGTTTTCCGGAAGCAACTGTTGTGAGAAATAAGCCGTAGCGCATACCATAGAAAGCCTCACCTTGTTTATATCTTGCTTTAGAAGTATAGGTGTGCCCCGTAGGTTTTAAATGCTTGACTTTTAAATTTTGATCTGTCGCTACTTCCCATTGATGATATTGCGCAAGTAATTCATCTATAGTATCCCATCCCATCGCTGTTTTCAAGCCATTAATTGATTCGAAACAAGCTTTACGATAGCATTTTAACGCACCACGTATGTGATCTTTATTTGTTAAGTTTTCTAACTGCCAAGTGCCGTTTTGTTCGATATAGCAAAACCCTCCAAACATTCCCAACTTGGGATTCGCTCGAAAATTTGAAACCAATACTTCTAAATAATTATCCGGAAAAATTAAGTCTGCATCAAATTTACAAAGCAGATCATAGTCTGTAGTTAAGTGTGCTAAACCATAATTAAAGGCTTGTACTACTTTGCTGCCGGGTAGATGAAGTGCTTCAGATTTTTTTTGAATAAGCTGAATGGTATAATGAATTGCTGCATAGCTCTTTACAACTGCAGCAGTATCATCAGAGCTGCCGTCATCAACTACTACAATTTTATGTGCTGCATAAGTTTGATTCAGTAAAGAATCTAGTGTCAAACTGATTAATGATGCTTCGTTATATGCAGGTATAATTATTACAATTTTCATTTTCGCTCTGCGTAAATCAAATAATATCTGGGTGTAAACAAGCGTAATAAAGGTCTAAAGCCAATTTTTTTGACTGGATGTGTAAATTTTTCTCGTTTCTTAATAACCCAGCCTGATTTTTCTAATAACCAATCAAATTGCCAATCCTCAAATTCGTGATAGTGCCTATCCCATTTATCATTTTTATTTTGATATGCGGGAGAAAACCAAAGTTTTAGAGGAATACTTGCGACAAGTTTGTCTGATTTTATATCCTTTAAAATATTAAAAGGGGCTAGTAAATGTTCAAATATTTCAAATGCAGTTACTGCGTCTGCAGTTGTGTTTTGAGCGACTATTGTGTCAACATCCAGATCTTCACCCGTTGTATTTTGAACGTGGTAACCCTGGGTTTTCATAATTTTAGAAAACGGATTTTCTACGCCTAAATCTAGAATAGAACTACCCTCGGGCAATACTTCTTGGAGAAACCGTGCTGTTATAGCATATCGTTTATTGGGAAAAGTTTTTTCGTACACAGCTTTGATAGTTTTCCACAGCGTGGATATTTGAATTTTCGGATTTATTTATTTTAAAAACGAATGTAAAAGTAAGTGATTGCTCGCATTTAGTTAAAGAGATTTGTAAGGATAATAAAAAGGCGTGTGCATATGCAAAATTCTACGAAGCTTACAACCTATAATTTGTGTAGATTTGCATCATGTTGATACGACAGATTTAACAATTATGGCAGACCACCAGCTCAATCCCCAAAAATGGGTTGATAAATACTCAGATTACCTTTATAATTACACGATTGTAAAAGTTAGTGATAAAGAGATCGCTGAAGATATTATTTCTGAGACTTTTCTTGCCGGGTTAAAGTCGATGAAGAATTTCAAAGGGGAAGCTAGTGAACGTACTTGGTTAATATCTATTCTCAAGCGTAAAATTATAGATCATTATCGTAAAATAAATTCTAATAAGGGGAAGGCTGAAGTTCGTATGAACTATGCTAGCGATGAAGAAGCCGGAGACTGGCTAGAAGAGCGAGTTGCAGATCCCTTTGACCGTACTGCAGAAGATGATTTAGAAAATACAGAACTAGGTGTTGCGATCTATGCGTGTATAGATAAGTTACCAGAGAAACAGGCTGCTATATTTAGAAAAAAAACCATAGAAGGTCAGGATACTGAAACTATTTGTAAAGAATTTGATATTACACCGTCTAATTTATGGGTAATCATTCACAGGGCTCGCACAGCACTGGCGAGTTGCTTAGAAGAAAACTGGTTATAAGAGATGAAACTATTTGTAGATTGTAAAAAGGCAGGTCACCTTTGTGATAAGGTTCAATATAAAGATGCTTCTTTATTTGAGAAACTTAGTGTGGTTGTCCACAATATGGTTTGTAAGCATTGCTCTGATTATTCAGAACGCAATTTGCGGTTGACCAAGCTTATAAACGATCCTAAGTGCAAAAAGATGCCCGAAGATTGTAAGAAGCGTATTCAGCAGGAATTAGATCGGGAATTGGCTAAAGATCAAAACAAATAAATACCAGAGAATGGGTATTCCCTCTATAAAAAAGGATGCGTAGTACGTAGATTGATTTTTTAAAGCTCGTAATATTGCCAGTCCCGTAAGTCCAATTATTAAATTGTGTACTACACTTAAATAAGGAGTTATCGATACTTTAAAAAACTCCAAAGTCACGCAGATTGCAAGTAGAGCCAAGCCAAAAAGTTTGGTTTTTTTTATGCCCAATAGTTGAGGTAATGTGCCTAAAAGCTCACTATCATATTTTACATCTCGTATCTCAAACGGAATGATTAAAGCGAGTACAAATAAAAATCTTTGTACTAAAATTAGAGTAACATCCCAATCCCAAACAGCTTCCTTATAAACTACAGGTAAATAGGTGGTCACTCCAGACCAGACAGCTGCAATTATAAAAATTTTTAAAGTAGGTATGTGTCTCAGATTTCTTTTCTGCGGCATAACTGGTAATGCGTAGAATAACGTCAATAGGACTAAGGGAATGCAATAGATATAAAACTGAAATTCAAATTGGAATAGAATTATCAATAGTATTAGGAAGCATAGAAATGAAAACGCCTGAATAATTTTTAATTTATCGGTGAGATTTCTATGATGAAGCCCGGCCAGACTAGCATACTTCACAAAATTATAGCCCGTTATTGTTCCGAAGAATAAAAACCAATTAAATAAAAAACCTACCTCCAGATGCAATTGGTTTTGAGTTACCAGTGACAAGCAAAGTACAGCAAATGCAACGTGCATACTGCTATTGATATAAAAATCAAATAGACCTCTTACTAGCTTCATTTCGTAAATATACTTTAACTGTTAATAAGTGTATTAAGTGGTTGAAAAAGTCATTGTTTCATACAGTTTTATTCATAACTGAAATCGTAATTTTGCCGCATCTAAAAATACACAAATTGCATATGAGAACAGATGTTTTTGCTTTAAGGCATATTGGATCAAGACCGGAAGAGAAAGAGGAGATGTTGAAAGCGATAGGAGCAGATACTATAGATCAGCTTATTTTTGAGACTTTGCCTGATGGTATAAAATTAAAGAAGCCCTTAAACTTAGAACCTGCGTTAAGTGAATATGAGTACGCAACTCATATAAATTCGCTTGCAAGTAAAAATAAATTGTTTAAAACCTATATAGGTTTAGGGTACCACGAGGCAAAAATTCCTGCAGTTATACAACGCAATATTTTAGAAAATCCGGGTTGGTATACTGCTTATACTCCTTATCAGGCAGAAATTGCTCAAGGTCGACTAGAGGCTTTGCTTAATTTTCAAACGATGATTGCAGACCTTACCGGTATGGAGCTTGCAAATGCATCTTTACTGGACGAGTCAACGGCCGCAGCAGAGGCTATGACCTTGCTTGCAGCTGTACGTAGTCGTGATCAAAAAAAGAATGACGTAGTTAAGTTCTTTGTTGATAAAGAAATTTTACCACAGACACTTTCTGTACTGCAAACGCGAGCTATTCCTGTAGGTGTAGAGTTAGTTATAGGAAATGCTCAAGAATTTGAATTTGGTTCAGATTATTTTGGAGCATTATTACAATACCCTGCCGCAAGTGGAGAAATCCACGATTATGCAGGCTTTATTTCTAAAGCTAAAGAAGCTGATATAAAAGTTGCAGTTGCTGCAGATATTATGAGTCTTGTTTTGTTAGAATCTCCGGGTCATCTAGGTGCAGATGTTGTAGTGGGTACTACTCAACGGTTCGGAATTCCTTTAGGATATGGCGGACCTCACGCAGCGTATTTTGCAACACGCGAAGAATATAAACGTAATATTCCCGGACGTATAATTGGTGTTACAAAAGACCGTAATGGTAACCGTGCTTTGCGTATGGCGTTGCAAACTCGTGAACAGCATATTAAACGAGATAAAGCCACTTCAAATATTTGTACAGCACAAGTTTTATTAGCTGTTATGGCTGGTATGTATACAGTATATCACGGCCCTCAAGGGTTGAAATATATCGCTACAAAAATTCATCGTACCACAACTGCATTAGCAGATAGTTTAGAAAAATTAGGTTTGTACCAACTTAATACAGGATATTTTGATACTATTCGCGTCAAAATTGACGGGTCTAAACTTAAGAATATCGCAGAGGCTAATGAGATTAACTTCTATTATCCAGATGAAAATACAGTTTCGGTTTCTATAAATGAGACTACAAGTTTAGCTGATTTAAACACTATAATTTCAGTTTTTGCTCAGGCTTTAGATAAAAAATTTGTTGCTTTAGAAGAACTTCCAGAGCTTGATGCGTTACCTGATAATTTACGTCGCAAGACTGAATTTATGACTAACCCTGTATTTAATAGCTATCATTCTGAAACAGAGTTGATGCGTTATATTAAAAGGTTAGAGCGTAAAGATTTGTCTCTAAATCATAGTATGATCTCTTTAGGTTCTTGTACTATGAAATTAAATGCGGCTTCAGAAATGCTTCCGTTAAGTGATCCGCGATGGGGAGGAATTCATCCATTTGTGCCGGTAGAGCAAGCTCAAGGTTATCAAGAAGTTCTAACTAAGCTAGAGAGTCAGTTAAATGAAATCACTGGTTTTGCAGGCACTTCATTGCAACCTAATTCTGGCGCACAAGGAGAATATGCCGGTTTAATGGTAATTAGAGCGTACCATGAAAGTAGAGGTGAAAGTCACCGTAATATCTGTTTAATTCCATCATCTGCACACGGAACGAATCCTGCAAGTGCAGTAATGGCGGGGATGAAGGTAGTTGTTACAAAGGCTACTGAATCTGGAAATATTGATGTTGAAGATTTACGCCAGAAAGCAGAAAAGTATAAAGATAATTTATCTGCCATAATGGTTACTTACCCTTCTACGCACGGAGTTTATGAAAGTGCAATCCAGGAAATTACCGGCATTATTCATGAGAATGGTGGTCAGGTTTATATGGATGGCGCTAATATGAATGCACAGGTAGGATTAACAAATCCTGGAAGAATAGGTGCAGACGTATGTCACCTTAATTTACATAAAACATTTGCAATCCCTCATGGAGGTGGTGGACCTGGTGTAGGGCCTATATGTGTTGCCGAACAACTCGTACCATTTTTACCTACAAACCCGGTAATTAAAACAGGCGGATCTCAAGCGATTTCAGCAATATCTGCTGCGCCTTGGGGATCATCACTTGTTTGCTTAATTAGTTATGCTTATATAAAAATGCTTGGCGCAGACGGACTCAAAGAATCTACTGAGGCAGCAATTTTAAATGCAAATTATATAAAGGAGCGACTTAAAGGATCTTTTGAGGTTTTATATTCTGGAGAAATGGGTCGTGCGGCTCACGAGATGATCATAGATTGTCGCCCATTTAAAGATAATGGTATAGAAGTAGTAGATATTGCTAAACGTCTTATAGACTATGGTTTTCATGCTCCTACAGTATCATTTCCTGTAGCAGGAACAATGATGATAGAGCCTACTGAAAGTGAAAGTAAGGCAGAACTAGATCGTTTCTGTGATGCAATGAAGTCAATTAGAAAAGAGATTGATGCTGCTACTATAACAGATGAAAATAATGTTCTCAAAAATGCTCCTCACACTTTGCATATGCTTACCGCAGATACATGGGATTTACCATATACCAGAGAGCAAGCAGCCTATCCGTTGGAATATGTTGTAGATAATAAATTCTGGCCTACTGTGCGTCGTGTAGATGATGCTTACGGAGATCGTAATTTAATTTGTACTTGCGCTCCAATTGAGGAATATATGGAAGAAGCTTAATAGCCATTTAATATTTCCTAAATAACAAAACCACCTGATCAACAGGTGGTTTTGTTATTTTATATCTTATTTAAATTCAGCATAAGTAGTTGAGATAACAAATCTTAAACCCTTTTTAGGTCATTAACTTCATTATGGTTTTTGTAATCCAGTTTTCTTTCTGATTAATGATTTTTTCAAGCATGGTATCTGCTTTTTCTACGAAGTCGTGTAACTCTTGTGTCTTTTTCTTAAACTTTTGTGCTTCTTTACTCGAATCATCATCAAAGTTTTTAACCCCTTCAAGAACGCGTAAAGCTGGTTTAACCTCACGTTTGCTGCGTTCAATCGCTATCTTACGCGCTAAAGAATCTACATCTTGATCTGCAACAAAATATTCGCGACGCTCCCCGGGTTTATATTCTTTATAAACAATCCCCCAATCGATAAGTCCACGTAAATTCATACTGGCATTTCCTCGTGAAATTTTAAGTTCTTCCATAACCTCTTCCATAGAAAGTGATTCTGGTGAGATCATTAAAAGCGCGTGAATCTGAGCCATCGTTTTATTAATTCCCCATTGAGAGCCCAGAGCTCCCCAAGTCTGTAAAAATTGTGCTTTTGCTTCAGTAAATTCCATATCTAAATATACTAAATATTTGAAAGTTTCAGTAATAAGTGAAACTTATTTATTAGTTAGGGAGAAGTATATTTGCAGGATGAAAGCATTAATTATAGGTAACGTCTGGCCTGAGCCGGTTTCTTCTGCAGCAGGAGCTCGCATACTTCAATTGCTAAGAGCTATGCAAAATTTGGGATATAAAATACATTTTGCATGTGCAGCCGGGAAAACAAATTATGCAGAAGATCTGGAAAACCTTGATATAACAACTCAAGAAATAAAATTGAATGACGTATCCTTTGATCAGTATATCGCAACGCTTAATCCAGATTTAGTTCTTTTTGACAAATTTGTTATCGAAGAGCAGTTTGGGTGGCGTGTAAAAGAACAATGTCCAGATGCAATACGCATTCTGGAGACTATAGATCTCCACGGACTACGAAAGGGTAGGGAAGCGGCATTAAAAGCAGGTGTTCCCTTTACAGAAGATTTTTTAGATAATGATTTTGCTAAGCGAGAAATAGCAAGTATCTATCGGTGTGATTTGACCCTCGTAATTTCTGAAGCTGAAATGCAACTTTTAGAGAAATACTTTAGAGTTCCTAAACAGCAAATTTTTTACCTGCCTTTTATGGTCGATGAAGTGACGTCTTCTACCAGTTCTAATTGGAAAAGGTTTGAAGAACGTGCTCACTTTGTTACAATAGGCAATTTTAGACATGAACCTAATTGGCAATCTGTACTTCAATTAAAAAAAGGAATTTGGCCTTTAATTCGGAAAGAATTGCCTCAAGCGGAAATGCGAATTTATGGGTCATATCCTGCTGAAAAGCATACGCAACTACATAATGCTAACGAGAAATTTTATGTTTTAGGCAGAGCCGAAAGTGCTTTTGAAGTTATTGAAGATGCGCGTGTACTAGTGGCGCCGCTTCTTACTGGTGCGGGTTTAAAAGGAAAATTATTGGAAGCAATGCAATGTGGAACTCCAGCAGTTACCAGTACTGTTGGAGCTGAAGGTATGCACGGAGAATTACCATTTAACGGGATCGTGACTGACGATTCGGCTCTATTTGCTCAAGCAGCAATTGAACTGTATACCAATGAAGATAATTGGCTTCAAGCAAGAGCTAATGGTATAGAGGTTATAAATGAGCGTTTTCTAGCCAGTAAAGGGCAACCTGAATTTGCAACGAGACTTAGCGCATTGAAACAGAATTTAATATCACACCGAAAGTCAAATTTTACAGGATCTATGCTCTGGCACCAATCGTTACAGGCTTCAAAATTTATGAGCAAATGGATAGCGGAAAAAAATAAATAAAATCCTCAAAAGCATAACTCTTGAGGATCTCATTATTGTTTCTCAAAATGAAGAAAATTAGTTATAAAAATCGAACTTAAAACAAGTGAAATACCTGCTAAAATAATTCCGATAAGTATATTTTCTACATTTAGATTATTCAAATTAATATATAACAACCCCACGCTTATTCCAAGGATAGCAGCCAGCCCACCATATAATCTATTATTAATTTTGTGAGATAAAATCATCTTACAGCTCTTGCACACAATAGGAGGATAGGATTTTAAACTCAGAAAACTTTTTACAATTTTCTGAGTAGCTAATTTAGAATTGCAATTAGGGCAATTGGCCATATGAATTTTACTTTATTAAACCTGCTCTCTTTAATAAAGCTTCAGGATTAGGTTCTTTTCCGCGGAAGCGTTTGTACAAAACCATTGGGTCTTCAGTACCACCTTGTGATAAGATGGAATCTTTAAATTTTGTTGCCACTTCTTTATTAAAGATACCATTTTCTTGAAAATAAGAAAAAGCATCAGCATCTAACACTTCTGCCCATTTATAAGAGTAGTAACCGCTAGAGTAACCTCCTTGGAAGATGTGTGAGAAAGATACGCTCATGCAGTTTTCTGGGACTTCAGGATATAGCTTCGTATTTTCAAATGCAGCCTCCTCATGAGCTTTAACATTAGTTATTCCGCTAGGATCTGCTGCGTGCCAAGACATATCTAAAATACCAAAGCTTAATTGACGCAATGTTTGCATACCCTCTTGAAAATTAGCTGCTTTTTTAATTTTATCAATTAGTACCATAGGGATCGTTTCTCCAGTTTCATAATGCTTAGCAAAAAGCGCTAAAGCTTCTGGTTCATAGCACCAATTCTCTAAAATCTGACTTGGTAATTCTACAAAATCCCAAAACACAGAAGGTCCTGATAAACTAGGATATGTGGTATTTGCCAGCATTCCATGTAAACCGTGACCAAACTCGTGAAATAAGGTAGTAACCTCGTTGAAGGTTAGAAGAGACGGTTTTGAAGCTGTAGGCTTAGTGAAATTACAAACGTTCGAAACGTGAGGACGTTCATTAATACCATCTTTTATAAACTGACCCTTAAATTGCGTCATCCAGGCACCTCCGCGTTTTCCTGCACGCGGATGAAAATCTGCGTAAAAGAGTGCTATAAAATTATCTTTTTCGTCAAAAACTTGATAGGTTTTGACATCTCTATGATATTTAGGAATGCCAAAAACCTCAACAAATCTCAGATTATACAGTTTAGTTGCAATCGTAAATACACCCTCTATTACATTTTCTAATTTAAAGTAAGGTTTTAGGAGTTCGTCATCTAGTTCAAAAAGTTCTTGTTTTAGTTTTTCTGAATAAAAAGCACTATCCCACTTTTGGAGTTGGTCTATATCGTCACGCTCTTTCGCAAAACGTTCTAGTTGTTTAAATTCAAGTTCAGCCGCTGGTTTAGCTTTTTCCAGCAGATCCTCTAGGAAACGAGTAACATTCTCAGGTGTCTTGGCCATACGCTCTTCTAAAACAAAATGCGCATGAGTTTTATAGCCTAAAAGATTTGCGCGCTCGTGACGTAGATTTACAATATCGAGAACATTTTTTTGATTGTCGAGTTCGTCATTGTGAAAACCTTTTGCGCCAAAAGCAAGAGCCATTTCTTTACGAAGTTCTCTGTTTTCAGCATACTTCATAAAAGGAATATAACTTGGATATTCTAGTGTGAAAATCCAGCCATCTTTTCCTTTTTCCTCGGCAGTTTGAGCAGCAGCTTCTTTAGCGCTTTCTGGTAAACCTGCTAAATCAGATTCATTTGTAATATGTAATTCGTATTTATTAGTCTCGGCTAATATATTTTCTCCAAAAGTTAAAGCAAGTTTAGAGAGTTCAGTATCAATTTTTCGTAAACGACTTTTTTTATCTTCAGAGAGGTTCGCACCGTTACGAGCAAAACCTTTATATTTTTTCTCGAGTAAAACAAATTCTTCTCTAGTGAGATCTAATTGGTGTCGTGATTCATAAACTGCTTTAACACGTTTAAACAAGGACTCATTTAAAGTTATGTCATTTGAAAATTCAGATAATAAGGGAGATATTTCCTGAGCAGTCTTTTGAATTTTATCGTTTGTCTCTGCACTATTGATATTAAAAAATACGCTGGTCACCCGATCTAATTTATAACCGGCAAAATCTAATGCAGCAATTGTATTTTTAAATGTAGGCTCTTCAATAGAATTAGAAATTGCATCAATTTCTAAACGAGCTTCTTTTATAGCGGCTTCAATTGCAGGTTTATAATCTACATCATCAATTTTATCAAATGGTGATATATCAAAAGTATTGAGCAATATATTTTCAGAATTTTTCAATTTGAATGTATTTTATTAAGAATATGTCGTTAATCTAGTATTGTATAATTTTTAACGGGATATCTTGTTAAATTGTTTAATTTTGTTAAACCCCCATAAGTTACTGGAATAGATTTGTAGACAGGTTTGATTAATAATATTTAGAATGGTTAATAAATAAAATTTAATTGCCTAGCATTTCTATAGAGAGCCGTCTTTGACGGCTCTTTTTATTTTTTAATAGTTTTGGCGCCTTCTATGACTTTAGTCTTGAGGCTATCTTTATAATCAACTATTTTATCTCTGATAGCGATATCGGAGGCACCTAAAATTTGAGCAGCAAGAATTCCGGCATTTTGAGCTCCGTCAAGTGCTACTGTAGCAACAGGAACACCACCCGGCATTTGTAATATGGATAATACAGAATCCCAACCATCTATTGAGTTACGCGATTTAACCGGAACGCCAATAACAGGTAAAGGTGATAATGATGCAATCATTCCCGGTAAATGAGCAGCGCCACCGGCACCAGCTATAATAACTTTTATACCTCGCGTGTGTGCATTTTTACCATAATCGAATAATTTATCGGGAGTACGATGTGCAGAAACTATATCTATTTCTGTTTCGATTTCAAATTGTTTTAATATATCTATCGCAGCCTGCATGATTGGCATGTCGCTGGTACTTCCCATAATAATTCCTACCATATGATGTGTTTTTAACCTAATTACTTTGTGATAACTTTTATAGTGTTTTTTACTTCCTCTGCAATTTTACGAGCTTCACTAAGATCACTATTTATTATAGTGACGTGTCCCATTTTCCGGAATGGTCTGGTTTCCCGTTTGCCATATATATGAGGAATAACGCCTTTTAGGGCTAGAATATGCTCAATCTTCTCATAAAATACATCTCCTGTATAACCTTCTTCTCCAACTAGATTCACCATAACAGCACCCGTTTTACTTTCAGTTTCTCCTAGAGGTAAATCTAAAATTGCTCGTAAATGTTGTTCAAATTGATTTGTGTAACTACCTTCTATAGTGTAGTGCCCACTATTGTGAGGTCTGGGAGCTACTTCATTTACAATGATGTCATCATCTTCCGTTTGAAACAATTCTACAGCTAGAAGTCCTACGTGTCCAAATGCTTCGGAAACTTTAGTGGCAACCTCACGTGCTTTTTGTGCTACTTGCTCATCTATACGAGCCGGGCAAATCACATATTCAACTTGATTCGCTTCGGGATGAAATTCCATTTCTACTACGGGATAGCTTTTAACCTCTCCTTTAGGATTGCGAACCACAATTACCGCAAGTTCATTTTTAAAGGGAATCATACTTTCTGCAATACAAGGAACATCTATAATTTTATTTAGATCTTCTGCATTACGTACGACTTGTACACCTTTGCCATCATAACCACCTTGAGTACTTTTCCATACAAAAGGAAAGCTCATTTGATTTGCTGTTAAGTCTAGTCTTAGAGCTTCTAAGTTTGGGAATCTTTTATATGCTGCGGTGGGAATATTTTGTTCTGTATAAAAATCTTTCTGCACACCCTTATCTTGAATTTTCCGTAAAGTTTGCGGACTGGGATAAACCGTAATTCCCTCGGCTTGTAATTTTTCTAAAGCCTCAATATTTACAGCTTCAATTTCAAAAGTAACTACATCAGCTTGTTTTCCGAAGTTATAAACCGTTTCAAAATCCATAAGATCTCCCTGTACAAAATGATTTGCAGCTATTTTTGATGGAGCTTCTGGGCTTGGGTCTAATACCAGTGTCTGTATATCAAACTTACGAGTCTCGTAAAGTAGCATTTTACCGAGTTGACCACCGCCTAAAATTGCAAGTTTAAAATCTGAAGAGAAATAAGAATTCATTAAAATAAGGTCTGTTAGCATCAAAAATTTACGAATGCAAAAGTAAGATTTTAGCACTAGAATTGTGCGTGTATGATCTTAAAACCTTTGTAAGATGAAGTGCTCTATTTCATTTTTAGGACTCGAGTTCATATTGAAATTTCTAAAGGTTTATATTAACTAACAATATGTATCTTTGCTGTTTAGTTTAAACCACTTCCAGACTAACCATGATTAAACTACACGGTCTCCATTTTGATGAGTTTATCTCAGAAGACAAGCTCAAACAGGCAATAGAAGAAGTAGCAAATAAAATTAACGCAGATTATGATGGTAAAGAGCCGCTTTTTCTGGTCGTTCTTAATGGTGCATTTAAATTTGCAACAGAGTTATTAAGCCGATTTAACGGCGATTGTGAGATTGAATTTTTAAAGCTTAGCTCGTATGACGGTACTTCAAGTACCGGTGAGGTAATGACGCATATTCCCATAGATGCAGATCTGGAGGATCGTGAAGTTATTATAATTGAAGATATTGTTGATAGTGGCAACACTGTTGAGAAGTTGACCCAAATGATGGTGAGTGGTGGAGTGAAAAATTATCGCTTTGCTAGTTTATTTTTTAAGCCTGAGGCCTATTCAAAGGAATATAAGATTCATTACGTTGGGTTAGAAATACCTAACGATTTTATAGTAGGCTATGGCCTTGATTATAACGGTTTGGGGCGTAACCTCAATGCTATTTATAAACTTAAAAACACAAAAATGACAAATTTGGTATTGTTTGGCCCTCCAGGTGCCGGGAAGGGAACACAAGCCTCTTTTTTGAAAGAAAAATACAATCTGATTCACATTTCTACCGGAGATGTTTTTAGATACAATATAAAGAATGCTACCGAGCTAGGTATGCTGGCTAAATCATATATGGATAAGGGACAGCTAGTTCCAGACACCGTAACCATAGATATGTTGAGCGCTGAAGTAGATAAGAATGCAGATGCAAATGGTTTTATATTTGATGGTTTTCCAAGAACTATAGCCCAAGCTGAAGCACTTGATACGCTTTTGAGTGATAAAAACACCCAAGTATCTGCAATGATCGCATTAGAAGTTGATGATGAGATTTTAGTTCAACGACTTCTGGAGCGTGGTAAAACAAGTGGCAGAAAAGATGATGCAGATGAGACTGTTATACGTAAGCGTATTAAAGTTTACTATGATGAGACGGCTATTTTAAAAGGATACTATCAAAAACAAGATAAATATTTTGGTGTTGATGGAGTAGGAGAGGTTACTGAGATTACAGCCCGTTTGAGTAAAACAATTGACACACTTTAACTAGTGTATAAGTGCTATTAAGTACTTATATTTTTAATTTATAGATTTTTATGACCGAAGGTAATTTTGTTGATTATGTGAAGATGCACGTTTCATCTGGTAAAGGTGGGGGAGGTTCTGCTCACTTGCGCCGTGAAAAGTTTGTGACAAAAGGTGGGCCTGACGGTGGTGACGGTGGTCGTGGCGGTCATATTATCGTGCGTACAAACCCAAATTTGTGGACGCTGCTTCATCTTAAATTTAAGAGGCATATTAGAGCGGGGCACGGTTCTAACGGAAGTAAGCAAACGAGTACTGGTGCAGATGGAGAAGATATTTATGTTGATGTGCCATTAGGTACAGTTATACGAGATACAGAAACGCAGGAGGTTATACGCGAGCTCACCGAGCTAGACGAAGAGTTTATAATTGCCAAAGGTGGTATGGGCGGTTTAGGTAATGCTCATTTTAAAACTGCAACAAACCAGACTCCCCGTTATGCACAACCCGGAATGGATGGTGTTGAGGTTAATGTTACTCTAGAGCTTAAGGTACTTGCTGATGTAGGATTAGTAGGGTTTCCTAATGCGGGTAAGTCTACCTTATTATCGGTAATTACTGCAGCTAAACCAAAAATTGCTAATTATGAATTTACAACTTTAAAACCTAATCTTGGGATAGTACAATACAGAGATTTTCAAACTTTTGTCATTGCTGATATCCCCGGAATCATAGAAGGTGCAGCAGAAGGAAAAGGTCTGGGTCACCGTTTTTTAAGACACATTGAGCGCAACTCAACATTACTCTTTATGATACCTGCTGATGCTCCAGATGTGGCAGAGCAGTATCACGTTTTATTTAATGAACTTGAGAAATACAATCCTGAGCTGTTGGATAAAGACAAGTTAATAGCCATTACAAAATGTGATATGCTTGATGCAGAGCTCAAAGCAGAGCTCAAAAAGGAATTAGATAAATCACTTGAAGTGCCCTATTTATTTATATCCTCTGTAGCACAACAGGGGCTAGTAGAATTAAAGGATAAGCTTTGGGCTATGTTGAATAAGCCAGAATCTAACGATTAATCCAAATATTTTTTAGGATTTTATTGACTTACATACTTCATCATTATGCCTATTTTTAGAAAAAAGCATAATAATGAAGTATTTTTCAATTATACTGGTTGCCTTTGTTTTAATTTCTTGTGGTTCTACACAGGTAAATTATGATTACGATGAGCAAATAAGTTTTTCTAAATATAAAACTTATAACTACCTGCCTGATATGCAGACTGGTTTAAGTCAGTTAGATGCTAATAGGCTCATAAGTGCGATCGATTTAGTAATGGATGAAAAAGGTTTTACAAAATCTGAAAATCCTGATTTGCTAATTAATATAATGTCTGATCAGTACAGAGAATCGTCTCAGAATTCTGTAGGTGTAGGAGTAGGTAGTGGCGGTTATGGTGGAGGAGTGAGTATAGGTGCCGGAATCCCTTTAGGAGGCAGTAAAGACCATCAAACAATTACTATAGACCTTGTAGATAGCAGTGAAGATATTCTTGTATGGCAAGCCGTAAGCGATAGTAATATTGCATTAAATACAAATCCTCAAGACCGAGTTTCTTACTATACTAAAGTGAGTGAGAAAATTTTTAGGAATTTTCCTCCCGAGAAATAAAGAGCGGCTTACTAAATTTATTGAACGTTATATTTCTGGTCTGCTTTTTGTTTAGCTTTGAGCAAAATAATTATATATGTCTTTTCGGTTTGTATCATTAATTTTCATTTTCTTATTCGCTTTTCCCAGCTATTCACAGCAGTCTGAATTTGTGATGGCAGAAAATTATTATAATGCTGAAAAATTTGATAAAGCGAAGCCTCTATTGCTTTCCTATTTAAAAAAACATCCTTCAGATAAATTAACTCGAGAATATTTAGGGGATATAGCTTCCTACTCAAAAAATTGGGATTCTGCCTTATCGTATTATAAAGATCTCGTAGAAGAACAATCCTCAAGTGCTAACTATCATTTTAAATATGGCGGGGCTTTAGGTATGAAAGCTTTAAGTATAAGCCGCATTCGAGCTCTTACCTATATTGATGACATAAAAGAGCACTTTCATAAAGCAGCAAAATTAGATCCTAAACATATTGAGGTTAGATGGGCTCTTATCGAACTTTACTTACAACTGCCCGGTATCATTGGTGGCAGTACTAGCAAAGCCCAGGATTACGCATTAGAATTGCAAAAGATTTCTCCAGTGGATGGATATCTTGCCAGAGGTTATGTGGCAGAATACCAAAATAATTTAAAAGAAGCTGAAGGCCTTTATAAAAATGCTATTCGTGTGGGTGGATCACCTACAACGTACGCAAAACTTATCGCATTGTATGAGAAGGATAATGAGCCTCAAAAAGCATTAGACGCAGCAACTACAAGTTTCAAAATACATAAGCGCAACCAAATTAATTACCAAATAGGTAAGATTGCTGCTGAATTTAATTTAGAGCCAATTCTAGGCTTAGCTAGTCTCAAACAGTACATTGCAAATTACTCTTACAAAGATGGGGTTCCTGTAGGGTGGGCGCAGTATAGAATGGCACAGATCTATAAAAACCAAGGAGACAAAACCAAAGCGCTTCATTATATAAATTTATGCTTGGCAGACTTGCCAGATTTTAGTGATGCCCTTGATGAGAAAAAGCAGATAATAGCTATGTAATTTATTAAATCACGATATTTTAAAAATTGACGTGATATGATTTTTTGTAACTTGCCTAGACAATTTACAAGCGATTATGAGAGTACATTTTATAGCTATAGGTGGGAGCGCAATGCATAACTTAGCATTGGCACTTCATCATAAAGGTTTTGCTGTTAGTGGTAGTGATGACGCTATCTTTGAGCCGTCAAAATCCCGACTTCAAAATTATGAGTTACTTCCTGTAGAAATGGGTTGGTTTCCAGATAAAATTACCTCAGATCTTGATGCTGTTATTTTAGGTATGCATGCTAAAATAGACAATCCGGAATTGGTTAAAGCTCAAGAAATCGGACTAAAAATTTATAGTTACCCAGAGTTTCTCTATGAACAATCTAAAGAGAAAACACGTGTAGTTATAGGAGGATCTCATGGAAAAACTACAATAACCTCTATGATCCTACACGTTTTGCATTATCACAGTAGAACAGTAGATTATATGATAGGCGCACAACTTCCGGGCTTAGAGACTATGGTACACCTTACCGATGAGAATGACTTTATTTTACTAGAAGGTGATGAGTACTTATCATCTCCAATAGATAGAAGACCTAAATTTCATTTATATCAGCCTAATATTGCACTTATAAGCGGTATAGCCTGGGATCACGTAAATGTTTTTCCTACTTATGAGAATTATGTTGAGCAATTTGAAACTTTCGCAGAATCAATTTCCAGAGGAGGAATTCTTGTTTATAACGAGGATGATGCTGAGGTAAAACGAATTGCTGAAGCGGCTCAGGCCCCAACCAGAAAGCACTCTTATACTTTACCTGAATATAGTATAGAAAATGGGGAGACTTTGCTAAATACTCCAGACGGACCAATGCCAATATCCGTATTTGGAGAACATAATTTAAGCAATTTAGCAGGAGCAAAATGGATTTGCCAACATATGAGTATTGATGAAGATGATTTTTATGAGGCCATTGCAGGATTTGAGGGAGCTGCTAAACGTCTTGAAAAAATAGGTGAAACGGCGATAAATATTGCTTATAAAGATTTCGCGCATTCACCTTCAAAAGTAAAGGCAACAACAGATGCAGTTAAAAATCAATATCCTAACAAACGCTTGGTTGCTTGTTTAGAACTTCACACCTATAGTAGTTTAAATGCCGAATTTATAAAAGGTTATAAAGGAGCGCTAGATGCGGCAGAAGATGCAGTAGTCTTTTATTCACCAGAAGCGGTAGCTATAAAACAATTAGAAACGATTACTAAAGAGCAAATTGCTTCAGCCTTTGATAGAGAAGATTTAATTATTTATACAGATCCCACCGAATTTAAAAGTTATCTCGAAAATACTACATTTAATGATACAGTACTTTTACTTATGAGTAGTGGAAATTACGGCGGATTAGATTTCAGTAAAATTCAGGATTTATTATAGCTCGTTGATATAAGCTTATTATTTATTTTTGGATTTGTGATTTTTATAAATGGCCTCTATATAGTTATTCATAATAGATGAGTAATTTTCGGTTAGTGCCCCTTTAGCGCTTTGTATATCATTCTCATTTTTATCTTGAGATAGTTTGAACTTTCCTTCCCAGGATGTTATTTTAATTTCAAATCCTGTAACATATTTTACAAAAGCTTCCATTCTTGAATCATTACTATCTAATTGAAATTTTTGATTCTCCCCTTCAAGATACTGAGTTAGTTCTACCATAGTTTCCTTTAGTTCTTCAGAAGAATGAAGTTTTATAAGGATCCCCTCAAGATGTATTTTAATATAATTCCAGGTAGGAAGTTGTGGAGTGGTGTATATGCTAGGTGATATGTAACTATCCGGGCCATTAAAAACTAGAGTTACTTTAGAGCCTTCCTGCAAATGACTTAACTGAGGATTAGCATTATCTATATGTCCCAGCAGTGATCCACTATCTGCATCGGGCTTATACAATAGGGGGAGATGAGTTAATAATAGTTTGTCATCTTTAGCCGTAACAATCAATGCTAAAGGAAATGTCTTTATAGTCTCAACGATATTTATAAACTCTGATTCTTGATGATGCGAAGGTGGATAAGCCATTTTATAATTTTCAATTTTTCAAAGGTAAAGTTACTTTAAAGCGTATTTGAAAAAGTTTACTGAATACGATTTTTGCGGTTCTATGCAATCCAATTGTTTAAAAATGTCTTAATTTTTAATTTCTTGAAATACATTCTATATATTTAGAGATCATTTAATTATCTAGCAATTAGTAATTTATAGTTGAATAAATTTTACTCAAATGTATACTATGGTGAAAAAATCAGATTCTTTTTCAATTAAAAGATGGTCTTTAGATGATCGTCCCAGAGAGAAATTATTGAATAAAGGAAAAGATGTATTGACAAACGCAGAATTAGTTGCAATACTTATAGGATCTGGAAATAGGGATGAAAGTGCAGTAGCTTTAAGTAAACGTATTTTAAGTTCGGTAGACAATAACTTAAACGCAATAGGTAAACTGAGTATAAATCAATTATTAAAATTTAAGGGAATAGGTGAGGCCAAAGCCGTTTCTATTGCTGCTGCCTTAGAATTAGGGCGCCGTAGAAGAATTGAGGATGTCGCAGAAGTTCATAAAATAACGGGAAGTAATATTGTGTTTGAAATTTTTCAGCCTCTACTAGGCGAACTTCCACATGAAGAATTTTGGATCTTGTATTTAAATAATGCAAACAAGGTTCTAACAATGCACCAACTTAGTAAAGGAGGTATGACCGGGACACTTGTAGATGTAAGACTTGTTTTAAAAAAAGCTTTAGAAACTGGTGCTGTAGCATTAATAGTAGCCCATAATCATCCTTCTGGCACCCTTAAACCAAGTCAAGCCGATAAAAATATTACAGAGAAACTCCAGCAAGCTGCAAAATCTCTAGATATTAAGGTTCTTGATCATTTAATCATTACCGAAAAAGCCTATTTTAGCTTCGCTGACGAAGGTTTGTTGTAATTCTTTCGCCCTTTTAAGAAAAATACAGAACTTGCCTTCAAGAAAAATTTTATGCTTCTAGTATATACTCATAAAATAACTCCACGCCTACGCTATACATTCAAACATATATGTACTGCGATTTTAGGAATCCCTGTAAAATTTACGACCGCTGTAGATGAATTTATTGTACACGATAGTCTTAAGCTTTCTTACACAAGCAAACCTTTAGGGAAAGAAATACATATAAAAAGTCAGGATGTGCTTTTTGAACAGGGCATTTCTGATATGGAAATTAATGTACAACCCTGGCTTGATACCAAGTGTTTTTTTGTAACCGGAACAAAAAGTGCGCTGCCTTATGACATATTTGCAGCAGCATTTATTTTATTAAGCAGATATGAAGAATTTTTACCACACGTTAAAGATGCTGAAGGGCGTTTTCCGGCATCAGAAAGTTTAGGCTTTCAGGAAGATTTTCTAACAGAACCGGTGGTCGATATCTGGGCATATCACTTTAAAGATTTGCTTAAAGAGAAATATCCAGACTATGATTTTTCAACTAAAAAGTTTGCATTTCAGGCTTTAGTAGATGTAGAGCAAGCTTATGAAATGTACGATATTGGGTTTATACGGGAAATTACCAGTTTTGTAAGCGATTTATTGCGGCTACAATTTTCTCGACTTTGGCTGCGGCTTCAGATTAATCTAGGCTTGCGGAAAGATCCTTATGATACCTTTAGCTGGTTGATCAATGTTCAGAAAAAATCTAAATTTAAGTTCTTGTTTTTCTTTCAGGTGGGAGATTTGTCGACCTATACGCGTAATATTCGGTACAATAAACAGTCCTTCAGAGAGCTTATTAAAATGGTTGGTGACTATAGTGAGATAGGTCTTTTGCTTTCAAAAGAAGCATTGGATTATCAAAAAAATATGAAGCTTGAGAAAATTCGTATTGAAGGAATTACGAATAAGCCTTTAAACGCTATACGCTGTGGTAGTGAGATGGTGAGTCTTCCCGTGCATTATAGAGAGATGATTAATCAGGAAGTCAACAATGATTATTCTATGGGTTATCCCGATACCTTAGGATTTAGAGCGGGCACTTGCACCCCGTTTTTCTTTTATGATTTAGATTATGAGAGTATTACTCCGTTAGTTCTACATCCCATATGTTCTCAGGCGCAAACTTTTGAAGCAGAAGTACTAGATGCAAAAGATTTAAATGAAGTATTGGATGTGTTTTTTAAAATGAAAGCGGAAGTTGAGCGTGTAAACGGAACTTTTATATTTAGCTTCAAAAATAAATCAGTAACGGGTAAAGGGCAGGATGAAGGCCAGTGGAAGCAATTTTTTAGAGAATTAGTACATGAGTAAATTATCTGGAGTAAATCATATATTTTTTGACCTTGATCATACACTTTGGGATTTTGATAAAAATTCTAAACTTGCTTTTGAGACAATTTTTGAGAAGAATAAAATAGCGGTGCCAGTTGAGGAATTTCTAGCAGTTTACAGTCCGATAAACTTTAGATATTGGAAATATTTTAGAGAGTCAAAAATCACTAAAGAACAGTTGCGTTACGGTCGTCTGAAGAAGAGTTTTGAAGGTTTAAAAGTGAATATTGATGATTATTTGATAAACAAATTGTCTGATGACTATATCACACATTTGCCAGATCATAATAATTTGTTTGACGGAACATTAGAATTATTAGAAGAGTTATATAAAAATTATAAACTGCATATAATTACAAATGGGTTTGAAGAAGTGCAGACTTTAAAATTAAAAAAGTCAAAGATTGATCATTTCTTTAAGACAGTAACCAGTAGCGAATCTGTAGGTGTAAAAAAACCAGATATGCGTATATTTCATCACGCCTTAAGTACTGCTGGGGCAGGAGTCGCTGAGAGTGTAATGATTGGAGATACGTATGAGGCCGATATTTTAGGAGCGCAACGAGTAGGTATGCGCACGATTTTTTTTAATTACCATAAAGAAATAGCGCATAACGAGCAGCTGGTCATAGATCGAATAGATTCGGTAAAAATCTTTTTGTAATAGCATTAGATTGTACTTCAATTAAATCTTAATTTGCTAGTTTAAGTTGATAAATTTATAAAGCGTGCGGAATTCCATTCCGATTTTGATTAAAAGATATTTAGTATGAAAATTAAAATTGTTTTTTTCTTTTTGATGATAACCTGTGTTTCTGGACTAATGGCTCAAGAACTTGCAGATTATAAATATATTATTGTACCTCAGAAGTTTGAATTTCAAGATGAAGAAGGTGAATATGAGCTAAATGGGTTAACACGATTCTTATTTATCAAGTATGGTTTCAATGCTTACTTAGAAAATGAAGCGCTTCCTGCAGACTTAAATGAATCTGGTTGCAACACATTATATGCTCGCGCAGATGTAAGTGGATTCTTAAGTACAAACGCATCAATAACACTTGTAAATTGTAGAGGTAAAGAAGTGTTTGCATTACCTGAAGGTAAAAGCAAAATAAAATCTTTCAAAGAAGGGCATCAGGATGCTTTTAGAAAGGCTTTTGCAAAATTAGAAGATATGGGATATTCTTATTCTGATGAAATTGTTACCAAAGCAACCATAACTGAAGGGGAAAATGCTGAGAATTTAGTTCCTGAGATACGTAAAATGCAGGCAAAGAAAGAAGAAGTTGCAAAGAAAGAAGTTCGTGTTTCTAGTGTGATTAATACAAAACAAGAAACTGTCCAGGAAGAAAAGGAGCTTACAACGAATGATGTTAAAGATTCTAAGTCTATTTCAAATCAAAACCCATCTTCTCAAAGTAATGCCGAGCTTGTTCTTGTAAGTGGAGATGGCTCTTTTACTTTAAAATCTTCAGTAAGTGGGTTTGATGTTTATGAAGGTTCGACTAAGATAGGTACAGCTACAAAGACATCTGCGGGTTCTTACTTGGTAAGTACATCAGAGTTCACAGGGGTTGGTTTTTATGATAATAATCAATTTACTATAGAACGTGAAATTAAAGGTGTTTCGGGATTAGTAAAAATGATATTTACTGAAAAATAAATTAGTAATCATATTTATTGCCCCAGCGATTTTTAAGAAATTTTCTTATTCCGTCTTCGCGAGCATTATCTCCGGGATCATATAACTTTTGATTTCTTATTTGTTCAGGTAGAAATTCTTGTGCTATAAAATTTCCCGTACCGTTGTGTGAATATTTATAGTCATCACCGTAACCTAATTCCTTCATTAATTTTGTTGGAGCATTACGTAATGCCATAGGTACAGGTAAATCTCCGGTCTGTTTTACCAGCTGCTGAGCTTTGTTGATGGCCATGTAGGAAGCATTGCTCTTGGGAGATGTTGCGAGATAGGTGACACACTGACTTAAAATAATACGAGCTTCAGGATATCCTATGGTATTTACAGCAGTAAATGAATTTGTCGCCATAATGAGAGCGGTTGGATTTGCATTGCCTATATCTTCTGAAGCTAGAATAATAAGTCTTCTTGCTATAAACTTTAAATCTTCACCCCCTTCTATCATTCGGGCTAAATAATATACTGCCGCATTGGGGTCGCTGCCTCGTATAGATTTTATAAAGGCAGATATTATATCATAGTGCTGCTCGCCAGTTTTGTCATATAAAACGGTATTTTGTTGAACCTTACTCTTCACCATCGCATTGGTAATTATGACTTCATCTGCCGTATCAGTCGTGACGAGTAATTCAAAAATATTTAAGAGTTTACGGGCATCACCACCGCTTATGCGCAACAAGGCTTCCGTTTCTTCAAGAATAATTCTTTTCTTAGATAATATAGTGTCTTGGGTCATTGCACGCTTTAGAAGCGCTCTAAGATCGTCAGCTGAAAAAGGATTCAAAACATATACCTGACAACGCGACAATAAAGCTGGTATCACTTCAAAACTTGGATTTTCTGTTGTAGCACCTATTAATGTAACCCAACCTTTCTCGACTGCTGCCAACAATGAATCTTGTTGAGATTTACTAAAGCGATGGATTTCATCTATAAAAAGTATAGGGTTCTTTTGAGTAAATAAACCTCCGGCAGTTTTTGCCTTATCTATTACTTCTCTTACATCTTTTACCCCGCTATTTATTGCGCTCAACGTGTAAAAAGGGCGTTTTGATTCTTCTGCTATAATGGTGGCTAGCGTAGTTTTACCTACTCCTGGAGGTCCCCATAAAATTAGTGAAGGTATTAAACCAGATTTTATAGAAGAAGTAAGTGTTCCTTTATCACCTACAAGATGTTCCTGACTTAAATAATCATCAAGATTCTTAGGGCGCAAACGTTCTGCTAGTGGTGCATTCATAATTCAAAATTATTTAATTACTTGAAATTAACTGCCAGTATTTCCTAATTTATGATTTTGGATAAACAATTGCTAGTAGGCTGTAGTATGGGTAAAGAAACACATCATCATTCCTTTCAATTTAATAATCGGGTTATTATTTATCCTCTATTATTTGTTCTGTTGATGTGGCTTGTATTTTGGTTTGAATTAAGGTTTAGTTTTAATTTTACAAAATACGGTGTGTTGCCTAGAGAACTATCAGGACTACGTGGAATACTATTTTCGCCATTCATTCATTCAAACCTCAGTCATCTTTGGCATAACAGTATCCCTACATTGATACTTCTAGCCGGTTTGATTTATTTTTATCGACCTGTAGCGCTAAAAGTGTTTTTATTTCTAATTATATTTAGTGGCTTAGGAACCTGGATTGTAGGCCGAGAAGCTTATCATATAGGAGCAAGTGGTATTGTCTATGGGCTAGCCTCTTTTCTTTTCTTTAAAGGTTTATGGTCTAAAAATTTCCGTTTAACAGCATTTTCATTAATCGTCGTTTTTCTTTACGGAAGTTTAATTTGGGGAACTCTGCCCCTACAAGATGGTATGAGTTGGGAAGGTCATTTGTCTGGTTTTTTAACAGGAGCAATTTTAGCTTTTTTGCTTCGGAATAAGATTGCAAAAGCTCCAAAATATATATGGGAGACCGAGTCTTACAATTCTGATAATGATCCTTTTTTGCAACAATTTGACGAAAATGGAAATTTTATTGATCCTCCAGCACCTGATACTGAAGAAGAAAATTTTAAAGAAGATTAGCTTCTCTGCCTAACGATCTCGTATAAAAAAGCACCACAAGCTACAGAAACATTAAGTGAACTTATAGTACCCGCCATTGGTAACTTTGCTTTGTGATCAACTAGTTTTAAAACTCCGGGGGTAACCCCTTTACCTTCACTTCCCATTACTAAAGCCAAAGATGGTTTATAGTCTATGTCATAAACAGAATCTTCTGTTTTTTCAGTCGCGGCTACTACTTTTACGCCAGAACCTTGTAGGTAAAATAAAGCATCCTTAATGTGATCTACTTTGCAAATAGGAATATTAAAAATAGCACCTGCAGAAGTTTTTACTGTATCATCAGTAACCGGAGCGCCACCAGATTTAGGTACAATAATCGCATCAACACCTGTACAAACAGCAGTACGAATAATAGCACCAAAATTACGTACATCGGTAAGTTGATCAAGTAAAAGAAACAAGGCCGGTTTTTCTAAAGACAATACGGCTTCTGCTGTAGCTTCAAAATCTGCAAATTGAATAGGGGAGATGGTAGCAATAGCTCCCTGATGATTTTGATCTGATAATTTGTAAAGCTTTTCTTGTGGAACATATGAAACAGATATTCCATGTTCTCTTACTAATCCTTCTAATTGTTTAGACAAGGGATTATTTAGTCCCTTTTGAAGATAGATTTTCCCTATTTCTTTACCTGCGTTTATCGCTTCAATAATCGCTCTTGTACCGTAGATATGGTTGTTTTTTGACATACTGCAAAGATAGGTTTGTTTTAAGTTTTGCGAAATAAAAAAACCACCCGTTTGCACGGGTGGTTTTAAAGATTATAATATGAACTTTAACTTAGTTAACGTCCCAGAATAATTTGCTTAAAACAGTATCGCCATTTTCTAGGCCTGCAGCAGCTGCAGAACGGTTTTCTCTGTTTAGGGTTTGTAGAATTTGAGGATATCTCAAACGGAATGGTAAATCTGTTACACCATTTACTCCAGATTCAAATGTATAAGTCTCAATACGATTTGCTGGTGCTTGCGCTTGAATTTGATTTTCAGGAAGTCTTACAGTATCACCTGGAAGTAATAACGTATTTGGAAATCCAGTCTTTCTATATGTTGCGTAGGCAGTATTAGGCTGCATGTAAAGCGCTATGTATTTTTGATTCAAAACATTTGCTTGTGAAGCAGCTGGTAAAGTTGCTATATATGCATTGATATCAGCCTCTTCAACGCCCCATTTTTGCATAGAAGCACGTACACCATTTTCGTAATTAACTTGATCAAATCCGTTTTGCTCAGATAATATAAAAGCTACTTCAGAATATTCCATAAGAACTTCTCCGAAGTCTGGCTTAAGAACATTACTACTCATAAATGAGTATGCAGTAAAGGGAAGAGAAGTCATATTTCTAAATGCATAAGGTGCACCAAAATAATCATCAGGATCTTCGCTTCTAGTATACGTACCATCTTTAACTTCTTGAATGCTTGCACTAATTGGAGCAGCCATTTCAAAAAGTCTAGGGTCTAAACCAAAATTACCTGTTTCACCTTTTAATAAATTAATGAATGGTGCAGCTACTGCAAAGTCAGTTCTACCTATAAAAGCAACCCACATAGGAGAGGCATTTAAATCTGTAGTTTCATAACTCTGTACAGCATTGTCTGCATTTGAAGTCATAACTCCAGATTGAATAGCAGTTGTAATTGCAGCGTTTGCAGTCGCAGCATCCACATTTCTCAAGTTATTTGCTACTCTTAAAATAAGAGAATTTGCAAATTTTTTCCATTTTGTAGCATCACCGTTAAAGATATTATCACCACTTGTAAAAACTTGCTCATTAGTATTAATCATATCAGCAGATTCTCTTAATTCATTTAAGATATCAGCGTATATTTTCTCTTGTGGAGCAAATACCGGACTTAAGTTAGTATCAACGCTTAAGGCTTGAAAATCTGGATCATCATTACCATAAGAATAGTAAGGTACATCCCCGAAGAAATTTGTCAACTCATAGAACATATAAGATAGCATAATTCTAGAAGCAGCTATCTGATTGTTGTTATTACCAGAGCTTGCAGCAGCATCTCTAGTCTCTTCATTTGAGTTTAAATCAATGATTGATTTTAAATCTGTTGCAACTAAGTATGTATTTTGATAGATACTTTGTGCTGAAGTTTCGCGATACAAATAACGATCTTCATCTGCGTAAGCAGTTTGACCCCAATACTGAACCCAAACTTGAGTTAATCTACCAGAGTTAAAAGCATCACGGCTAAAATCTGTGAATTGTTTTGTCGCAGAAGTAAATATGTTAGCCGTTGGAACGACCTCAGGATCGTTTGGGTTAATATTAACTTCTTCTAAGCCCTCCTCACAAGAACTAAATCCTGCAGAGATGATGAGCATTAATAAGATTATAAATTTATTTTTCATTTTTTCTTAGAATTTTAATTGAACATTCAATCCATATGAACGAGTAGAAGGAAGTGAACCACCTTCTGAACCTTGAATATTTCCACTACCAGAAGTAGCTACTTCAGGGTCAAAGTTGTCGTTATCTAATCCCCATACAAATAAGTTTCTACCAAAAGCAGTTAATCTAACATCGCTAAATGCATTTCCTAACCAATCTTTAGGTAAACTATAACCTAATGTAATTTCACGAACTTTCCAGTAAGACGCGTCGAAAACGTTTTGATTATCATTACCAAAGTAGAAATCTGTACCGTACTGTTGAGCAGAAATTACTTGCGTGTTTGTTGCAGTATTTGAAACCGTATAAGAACCGTCATCGTTGTAAGCGATATCACCAGTAACACCAGGTAAAACAATACCTTCTTCACGAATATTATTAGCAGCAGTTTGCTCTAAAATACCTGAGTAGTTACCCCATATATTTGTAAGAGAACGGTACTTACCACCTTTTTGTCTGTCAATAAGAACACCAAGGCTTATTCCTTTATATGTAAATGTGTTTCTTAATCCTGCATTATAATCAGGTAATATTGAACCTAGATTCTCAACATCCTGAGTTTCTGCGTAACTACCATCAGAATTCACAACTTTATTACCTGCATCGTCGTAAACGTAGTTAGTACCTCTAATCTGGCCATAACGCTCACCTACAACAGCATTTAAAGAAACACCATTAAAAGGGAATGATGCTAATTGTAGCGTCTCTAATCCTTGAGGAAGACTTAACAAAGTGTTCTCGTTTTTAGAGAAGTTGAAGGTAAGATCCCAAGTAAAATCATCTGTCATTATTGGAGTTGCATTAAACAAAACTTCAATACCCTTGTTTTCTAATTCACCTGCGTTAAGTACGGTAGATGTAAATCCTGTTGCTGGATCAACTTGTACTGGAGTAATTAAATCTTTGGTTGTTTCGTTGTAGTAAGTTACATCGAATCCTAAGCGACTATTAAAAAATGAAGCTTCAATACCAAATTCATAAGTACGTTTTTCCTCTGGAAGAAGAAATGCATTCTTATTACTACTACCTAATGTAAACGGTACTGAACCTAGAAACGGATTGCTCCCTGAGTAAACATTTATTAATGCATAAGGATCGGTATCACTACCTACTTCAGCATAACCAGCTCTTAATTTTAAGAATGATAACCAATCTGCTTGAATAAATTTAGATGCTATAAAACTTCCACTTAATGAAGGATAGAAGTATGAATTGTTATCACCTGGTAATGTTGATGAAAAATCATTACGACCAGTAACAGTTAAATAAGCGAAGTTGTCATATCCTAAAGATACAGAACCAAATAAACTATTGATTTGACGTTGAGAATCAAACTCACCTACAGATACATTATCTGCAGAGTTACTTAAGTTATAGAATCCTGGAACAACTAAACCACCATTAGTATTACTACTTAAAGAATGATATTCATTAACACGACGATTACCTCCAAAGAATGTATTGATACTTAACTTATCATCAAATACTTTTTTATCATAATGTAATCTTGCTTCATAGTTAATCTCTTGAAAATCTCTATCTATTTCAGAGTAATATGCTTGAGCTTGAGAGCCTACGGCTGTTCTTTCATTAACTCTAAAATCATAAGTATCACCATAAACTTTAGCTACTGCATAAAAGTCATCAGTAAAGTTATATGTTGCTCCAACAGAACCATACCAGCGTGTTCTCTTATCACTAGCTGTATTCTCATTTAAAATCCAATATGGGTTATCTGTATATCTTGGAGTTGCATCGTCAAATGCTGTTCTATTCCAAGTTCTTTGACGACCATCTGGTGTTTGATATGCTTTTAAGCGCTCGTAATCTAAAGATGTTTGTCCAAATTGATATAACTGCTGTATTACCCCAGCGCCAGTGTAACCAGAAGCAGGTCTATTAAAACCATCTGTTACTGTAAAGTTTACAGAAGCATCAACTTTTAATTTGTCTCCTATTTGTGAAGAGCCATTAAAGTTAATACTAGTCTTTTTAAGATTTGTGTTTGGTAAAATACCTTCAGTTTGCGTATTGTTTATAGATAAACGCATGTTTGAATTTTCACCACCTTGAGAAAATGCTACTCCATTATTATATGAATAACCTGTTTTAAATAAAGTACTTCCATCATTTTCTGGAGCTAACCAAGGTCTTGTTTGTAAGTAATCACCAGGGAATTCTGGGTCAAATGCATCCCAGTGAAGAACTTGTTGTCCTCTGTAACGTGGCCCCCAAGATTCATCAGTTCCATAATCAACTACATCATAGGTAACACCATTAATAGTTCCTTGATTAAAGCCACCTTGCTCACCAATAGTGAAATTTCCACTACCTCCACCATATAACTTTTGAGTTTGAGGTAAAATATTTACCTCTTCAAAGGTAATACCTGAATTTACGGTTACTTCACCTTTACCTTTTTTACCAGATTTAGTAGTAATTTGAATAACACCATTACTTGCACGAGAACCATAAAGTGCTGCAGCTGCACCACCTTTTAGTACGTTCATAGATGCAATATCATCAGGGTTGATGTCGAATCCTGTATCACCAAAATCACGACCACCGCCACCAGTTTGGGTTGAGCTAGAGTTGTAGTTACTGTTGTCTAATGGAATACCATCTACAACAATAAGAGGTCTGTTTTCTTGAGTAATAGATCCAATACCACGTATAACAATACGAGAAGAACCTCCTAAATTACCACTAGCATTAGAAATTTGAACACCAGCAACTTTACCTGAAAGTGCATTTAATGCATTGCTATTTCTTGTTTCAGTCAATTCTTCGCTTGAAACTTCTTGCGTAGCATAACCAAGAGATTTTTTCTCTCTCGTAATACCTAAAGCTGTAACAACAACTTCTTCCAATGCCTCTCCAGCTTGCAGGGTAACATTAATTGTTGCTGAAGATCCAACTACTTTTTGAACTTCCCCAAAACCAATGTAAGAGAATACTAAAGTTGCACCTTGCTCAGTCCCAATAGTGTAATTACCATCAAAATCTGTTTGAGTACCAGTTGTTGTGCCCTGGATTACGATGTTTACTCCTGGAAGGGGAACCCCACTTCCATCAGTAACCGTTCCGGTTACTTCCTTTGTTTGTGCAAACGAGATTTGCACCACTAACACCAGTAAAAGTGTTAGCAATCCACTAAATTTAGTTTTCATGTTTATTATTTATTTGAATTAGCCAGCAGCGAATTTGTATAAATAATATTCAAAAAACAATTTTTATCTCTTAAATCTTGCGATAACCATCAATTAATTTCAATAAAATCAAATTTATCTTGTGAATATCTTATTATTTAAGTGTTAAAGTATTTAATTTTATTGATATCATAATTATTTTTATGGGAACTATATCTTGTTGATGTTTAGTTTGTTATAATTTTAATTAATAAAAATTTAACTTTTGGAAATATTAAACTTTTAGCGCTTCCGACGCTTGACCAAATTATTTAAAAAAAATAGCCATTCTAGCTTTACACTAAAATGGCTATTCAGGCTAATTCAAAATTTAATTATTAACCTCAGTTTTAGTAAAAATTTCTATAAGTCCAGGAAAACTAGTATTTGCGTTTATCTCAATTTGTGGGTATAAAAAGCGTTGAGGGACTGACGAATTGGTACTTCCTTTAATTGGAATATTTAATGCATTGTTTGTTCTTCTTGTATCATGAAAAACTTGTAATGAGCCAATTAATGAAATATATTTTTCTTCTAAAATTTGATTTATTAATACGTCTCCAGTGGCGGTACTAGGAGGAAAAGTCCCACCATATTCTGAAGCTAAATAGTTTCTTACAGTATTAAATGGAGTGTTTCCGTCTTGATTAGTTCGTGCTGCAGCTTCAGCTTCGATTAGTTTAGTTTCAACAAAACTAATAATTGGAAAGCTCGCATCAATAGCAAAGTAGCCTCCATCATTTGTATTCACTTCTGAATTAGCAGTGTCAAAATAAACATCTAGTCTATTACTATCACCAGGGGTAGCTAATAATCTAGGAGTAGTACCATCTAATAATCTTAATAGATATGGGGAATTACATAATCCTAAATAACCACCTCTCTGCTCTTGAGTGAATTGAAAATAAAGATTCTTTTCTCCTGTATTTACACCATGTCTCGCTAAAAGATCTCCGCTCGCAGAAGTGATTCCAAGTCGCGATTCTGTATACGCTCCAGTATAATTTTTCGATATAAGGAAATATCGTGCTTTAAGCGAATGAGCAATTTGTGACCAAGTGGCATCATTTTGAACAAATATTGTTCCTCCAAAGGCATTACTTACTTTTGTGTTTCCAACATTGGTTAATGCCTCATTTAATATTTCCTGTACTCCTGCTAGAACATCAGATTGTTTGTCATATTGAGGATTAGGAAATAATAAAGGGTCACCAGCCTCACTAAAAGGA
Organism: Leeuwenhoekiella aequorea; assembly: GCF_004104375.1. GTDB lineage: Bacteria > Bacteroidota > Bacteroidia > Flavobacteriales > Flavobacteriaceae > Leeuwenhoekiella > Leeuwenhoekiella aequorea. Next base: position 315,566 of record NZ_QOVM01000003.1, on the reverse strand, counting down.
ACATCTCCAAATAGTGCTGCTGCTTCTCCAAATAATAAAGCTTCCATTATTTGAGCTACTCCTAGCAGAACATTATCTCCATCTATTGTGGCCTTATCCTGTACATACTGAGATTGAGCTACACCTGCTGCATATAGATCATCCCAAGTATCATCAAAATCTCCAGTCGTAACAGCGTACGTTTCATATGGAATATATTGTCTGTCACATCCTGAAAATTGATCGGTAAAGAGCCCAGCATACCGTGAGGCTTGACTTTCTGAAAGTTTTATTACTTCTAATTCTGCTTGACCAATCACTAAAGATCCTGGTGCATCTGTAAAATTGTTTGGATCTGTATTTAGATCCTCAGAATAATCTTCACAAGAAACAGTGGAGATTAAAAGTCCGATAGTAAATATTTTGAATATATTTTTCATGTCTGATTTATCTAAAGTTAATTAGTAAGAAATTTTAAGGGTAAATAAATAGGATTTTGTTCCAGGGTTATTAAAGTATTCTAAACCTCTACCTTTAGAAGCTCCAGTTAAATTCGTTTCTGGATCAAAGCCTTCAATATCTGTCCATAATATTAGGTTTCTTCCTGTCACTCCAAATTCTATTGCTTGAAGTCCTATTCTCTCAACATAAGTAGATGGGATAGCGTAAAATAGAGATAGCTCTCTAAGTCGTGTCCATGATCCATCTTCAATAAATTGCTCACCAACAGCTCCAAAACCACCACCAAGGCTACCGTACCAAGCTTGGTCAAGAGCAACTGGGCCGCCACCGAAATCTTGAATATTACCTCTAAAAGCAGTATTAGCAGGAATTGTAACTCCGCTATAATTAACTAGAGCCTCAGTTGAAGTGCTTTCGTTTGCAGTTATAGGAGATATACCAAACGTATTAAGTACCCCATTCGAACCTCCCCAAATATCACCTCCTTGAGAAGTTTCTACTAGTGCACTTACGGTAAATCCTTTAAATGATAATGAAGTGCTTATACCACCTCTCCAATCTGGGTTAGGATCACCAATTACTCCTTCTTGACTAGCTTGTGTAGGAAAGCCATTGGCGTCAAGAATTAAATCGCCAGCTTCATCTCGAGCAAAAGATACTCCCCAAAGAGCTCCAAAAGGTTCTCCTTCAACAACTCGAGATGAGGTTCCTGTAAAGCCATTTAAGAAATAGGATTGTACGCCACTAAGACTTTCAACGATATTGTCATTTTTAGAGTAGTTAATATTTATATCCCATTTTATATTTTCACTACGAATTATATTGAGACCTAAGTCTAATTCTATACCCTTGTTTGAGATTTCTGCAGCATTCTGCAAAACACTCGAAAATCCTGTAGATGATGGAAGATCAATTGGTAATAAAGCATCCTCGGTAGTTCTATTGTAGTAGGTTGCGCCTAAAGAGATTCTATTATTAGCAAATCTCAAATCGGTACCAATTTCAAATTCTTTTATTCGCTCGACAGTTAAGTCTGGATTACCTTTTGTCGTACTTCTAGTAAATGGGTTTCCATAAACAGATGCTGATAAAGCATCACCCCAAGAAGATGCGATTCCACCAGGGCCGAAAGTAGTTAAACTTGCGTATGCAATAGGCTCTATACCTACTTCTCCGTAGGATGCTCTTAATTTACCGAATGAAAGTATTGATTTATCTTCTATATTTTCAGAAAATGCCCATCCCGCAGAAAAACTCGGGTAAAAGATAGTTTCATTAAGAGATGAAGCTCTTTCTATTCTACCTGTTGCTTCTAAGAAAATTTGATTAAACAAATCAAAATTTAAAACACCATAACCTCCCGATTTTCTTGTTAGAGATTTGAACAAAGATGGAGATTCATTTGCTGCCTCTGCATTACCGAATATCCTAAGGTCGTCCACAAAGGGATTTGTAAAAATTGTTGAGGATCCGCCTAGATTTTGATAATCATTTTCTTCAAACTGAGCACCAAGAATCCAGCTAAGATTAATATCTGATGTAATTACATTGCTTCCGTTTAAAAAGATGTTATAGGTTTGTTGTTTCTCTTGGATTTGATTTCTAAAAAACGCCCCTGTTGCCAATCCTGCTGCAGAGTTAACAGGAAAAAATGTTTCTCTAGTATCTGTATAATAATCCAAACCGTAACGCCCAGTTAAACTTAAATTATCAAGTATTTTCCAGTTAATTTCTGGATTAATGATAAAACGTTCTACTTCATTAGGGTTCTCTTGTTCATTTATAGTCCAGCCTGGATTGTTATAAACCGGAGCAGCAGAACCTAAATCATTTCTATATCCTCTATGAGCATTTAAAAAACTTACACCTGCATCATTAAAATAAGTTCCTTTATAATCTGTATTGTCAAAATCTGGCGACGTTCTTAAATATCCAAGATAAAGACCATTTAAATTAGATCCTTGTTGAATTCTTTCTGAAGATACTTTGGAGTATGAAGAGTTTATTCTTGCCATAAATTTATCAGAAACACGTGCTTCATGATTAAATCTTAATGTTTGTCTGTTATAAGATGAACCACCTTTGATGATACCTTCTTGATCTAAGTCAGATACACTAATAAGTGTATTTGTGTTGTCTGTAGCATAACCTAAGCTTAAGGAATTATCAATAGTTACACCTGTTCCAAATATCTGATCTCTGTTTGCGCTATTAAAAACTTCCTGAGATCTTTTTTCTGTAATTGGGTAGTAAAGATTACCGGAGTCTGCTTCAAAATACCGCCCCGATGTGTCAACTAAGTCTGGTCCGCCTACTCGATCTGCTATTTTATCCCCCCATGAGTTACCCGTATTTCTTGCAAAAACACCGTTATTTCCTTGCCCATAAAGTCCTTGTTTTTCAAATTCAACATTAACCTTGTCAAATGAAACTGATGATCTAAAGTTTACAGAAACATCCTTGCCTCCAGATCCTTTACCTTTTTTAGTTTTGATTATTATTACTCCGTTAGCTGCTCCTGTACCATAAATAGATGCTGCTGCAGCGCCTTTTAAGACGGTAACATTTGCAATATCCTCAGGATTAATATCATTTAATCTTGATTGTTGAACAACACCATCTGTTCCACTCCCCACGCTTGTATTAGAAATAATCACACCATCCAATACAATAAGTGGTGAGGCGCTACCTAAAACTGTATTTTGACCTCTAATTTGTATATATGCGCCGGCTCCGGGATCACCTGAGCTTCTCGTAATATTAACACCAGATGTTTTCCCTGAAAGTCCTTGAATTAAGCCTGTTTCTCCAGATTTTGATATTTCTTCGGTACTAATAGTTGTCGAAGAACTTAAATCTTCATCTTTCTTTTTTTCTAAGCCCAAGGCTGTAAGAATTATCTCGTCTAACTGTTCTCCTTGTTCTAACGTGACATTAACGATATTAGAACTTCCAACAATTTGAGATTTATTAGCAAACCCTACATAGGAAAAGACAATTGTACTCCCATCTGTAGCTGCGATAGTGTATTTACCATCAAAATCTGTCTGTGTTCCTTGTGTAGTGCCTTTAACTATCACATTCACACCGGGTAGGGGTATTCCCGAATCGTCAGTAACTGTACCTGTAACAGTTTTGGATTGTGCAAATGTTATTTGCATCGTTAACACAATTAGCAGTGTCAAAAAACCTTGTAATTTTGTTTTCATATTTAATATTTATTTGAATTAGCCAAGCTAAATGTCATCAAAAAAAACATAGAAAACAATTATTGTGTTAAAAAAATTAAAAAATTTAGTTAATAAATATTAATTGGGTGTTAAATCAAATATGTGTAGCCTTTGTGTGATATTACTGAGAAATATTTGTTAAAAAACATTATGCCTTAAATTTAATGTTAAGTAATATTCATAATTATCAATATTGTTAATTGTGGTTTGTATGTTAGGGATTGTAAAATTAAGATTTTTAAGATTTTTTTAAGCGATGTAGTTTATTTTGAAGGAGAGGGTATTTTTTCAAAATTCTGTTGAAATACCTATATGAATTATAGTGTTAGAAAATTGAATGGTGGTATTTTTAGAAATACCGTTGGCTATATTAATTAATAATAAGCCTGACTTGGTCTGTATGCCACTGCCTAGTCCGAAACTATATAAAAACAGCGGATTTTCTAGATTTGGAGAAAAGGTATATGCTGCATCAGTTATCGTATTTAGAAAAAGGTTTTGTGCAGGCTTAAATCTGTATTCTGTACGCATTAAAAAATAGCTTGAAGCAAATAGCTGATTTTCCTTAAAACCTCTAATGCTTTTATTGCCTCCAAATCGGAACAATTCATTTTCAAAATAATTTTGAGATTCTAATGCTCTTATTATACCATTTAAATAGAATTGATGGGTTTTCAGATTAGAGGTGACGACTGATGCGTCTATTGCAAATTTAATTTGATTAACTTTTGTGTTTAGTTCACTAGAATTACGTTGTAAGGCGCTTAATTTGAATGATGATTTAAAAACGCTTTCTGAATCGCTGATGGTTTTATAGTTAATCCCAAATCCAATCTTCTTTTTATTGTAGTTAGAAAGTAGATCGTTTGCAGTTAACTTTAAAAGCGTTGATTCTTCAAATCCGGCGGTTATATTAATTTGTGTTTTGCTATTAAGTCCATATTGCAAGGCGATCGTCTGGCTTGAAGTTGAAAAGGTAGAATCTTTTCTAAATAAGTTTAGCGAGGCTTCAATTGTGATAGGGGATTTAAATACATAAGGTAAGTGTGTGGAGAGGTTTAGGTTCTGCTGGTCATTTCCATCTCCTCTGTAAAGAAGGTTTAGAGATTCCCCATAATTAAAGTTATTTAATAATTGTAAATCTAAATTTCCATTAATCCCGAATTTACTACTGTTATTAATATTACCAAAACCTAAGTATCCTTCAAAAGAATTAGACTTGGCTTTTTGACCATATAAATAGAGTATTTTTGATTCTTCGGTTATTAATATATCAGAATCTTTAGTTTTTGCCACAAAAGGTAATTGTTGAAAATTTTTAGATATGTCGTTCAGGTATTTCTTGTCTGCTCGTTGATTAATTTTTAAGTAGTGAGTAGTGTAGGAAATAGGAAATTTTGGATAGCCAACAATTTTCACTTTTGTTGCTTTAGGCCTGCTATTGCGAATTACAGTTAAAATGGCTGAGAGTTCATCGTTTACTATTTTTAGATTTCTCAACTGAAATACGGTTGTAGGTCTAGCATGTCTTGCTTCGTGCTCGCTTAAATCTGTAAGCAATTTTCTTGCATCTTCCGTATTTATTATTAGCTGGTCATTGTTAATAGGAATTTTTTTTTGATGTAGAAACTCTTTTGCGATACTGTCATTAATATGTATGGTAATTTGTTTTGATTGTGGACCGCTATTGAAATTTAAATTTCTTTTGCTGAAAGCTGAATAATCTTTATCTAATTTAATGATGTGACTGAAATACCCGGATTCCTCCATTTTGGTGGTGGTGTTGCTAATGGCGATATCAAGTTGAGCTAACGATTCAAATATTCGCTGTGGAAAATATATGGATGCAATGCTGTCTTGGTTTGTATTCAATGTTTCTACAGTAACTACTATCTTTTGACTAAAGCTATGAGATGGGATAATCAAATAAATGATTAATAGAAAGTTAAAGAGTATTTTTTGAGTATTCAATTAGTAAGAATCTAGATTAAGATTAAAATCTATAGTTTGTTTAATAGTGATTTTGGTGTATTAGCTAAATACCTTTGAAAATTAATGAATTATAGCTTGAATTACTCAATTTATTTTATACCTTTGCAAGCCCTTAGAAGAGGGGCAATTAGATTAACTATAATTAGGTAAAGGAAATTATGCCAACAATTTCACAATTAGTACGAAAAGGAAGAGCCAAAATAACTAAGAAGAGTAAATCGGCTGCTTTAGATTCGTGCCCACAACGCCGCGGGGTTTGTACCCGTGTGTATACCACTACACCTAAAAAACCTAACTCAGCAATGCGTAAAGTAGCGCGTGTTAGATTAACTAACGGTAAAGAGGTGAATGCATACATTGGTGGTGAGGGTCACAATTTACAAGAGCACTCGATAGTATTGGTTAGAGGTGGAAGGGTGAAAGATTTGCCAGGAGTTAGATATCACATTGTACGTGGTGCATTGGACACAGCAGGTGTTCAGGGTAGACTACAACGTCGTTCTAAATATGGTGCAAAACGCCCGAAGAAGTAATTATCAACACTTTTAAAGAGAAGAAATGAGAAAAAGACAGGCCAAAAAGAGACCTCTTTTACCAGATCCAAGATTTAACGATCAACTTGTTACGCGTTTTGTAAACATGATGATGTGGGATGGTAAGAAATCGGTAGCTTTTAAAATCTTTTACGATGCAATGGATATCGTAGAAGAAAAGAAAAACAACGAAGAGAAAACTGCTTTGGAAGTTTGGAAAGATGCATTATCTAACGTTATGCCTCACGTAGAAGTACGTAGTCGTAGAGTAGGTGGAGCTACATTTCAAATACCAATGCAAATTAGACCAGATCGCAAGATATCTACTGCGATGAAGTGGTTGATTAGTTATTCGCGTAAGCGTAACGAAAAATCGATGGCTTCTAAATTAGCTGCAGAAGTATTAGCTGCTGCTAAAGAAGAAGGTGCTGCTGTTAAAAAGCGTACAGATACTCATAAGATGGCGGAAGCAAATAAAGCATTCTCTCACTTTAGATTCTAAAATAAAATGGCACAAAGAGATTTAAAATATACAAGAAACATAGGTATTGCGGCTCATATTGATGCGGGTAAAACTACAACAACTGAGCGTATACTTTATTATACTGGTGTTAGCCATAAAATAGGCGAGGTGCATGATGGTGCTGCGACTATGGACTGGATGGAGCAGGAGCAGGAGCGTGGTATTACTATCACATCTGCTGCAACGACTTGTTCTTGGAAGTTCCCAATGGAAAACGCTCAGCCGTTACCAGATTCAAAAGATTATCACTTTAATATTATTGACACTCCTGGCCACGTAGATTTTACGGTAGAGGTTAACCGTTCATTGCGTGTTCTTGATGGTCTAGTATTCTTGTTTAGCGCGGTTGATGGTGTTGAGCCTCAATCTGAGACTAACTGGAGACTTGCTGATAATTATAAGGTGCCTCGTATGGGCTTTGTGAATAAAATGGACCGTCAAGGTTCTAATTTTCTTGAAGTTTGTAAGCAAGTAAAAGAAATGTTAGGTTCAAATGCTGTGCCTATCGTTTTACCTATTGGTGATGAAGCTGATTTTAGAGGGATTATAGACCTTGTTAAAAATCGTGCTGTAGTATGGCATGATGAAACTCAAGGAGCGACATTTGATGTTGTGCCTATTCCTGAAGAAATGAAAGAAGAAGTAAGAATGTATCGTGGTATGCTAATCGAAGAGGTTGCTGCTTATGATGAGAACTTACTTGAGAAATATATGGAGGATGAGGATTCTATTACTGAAGATGAAGTGCATGCTGCGCTTCGTGCTGCTGTAATGGATATGTCTATCATTCCAATGATTTGTGGTTCTGCTTTTAAAAATAAAGGTGTTCAGTTCTTATTAGATGCTGTATGTCGTTATTTACCTTCTCCAGTTGATAAAGAAGGTATTAAGGGTACAAACCCAGATACAGAAAAAGAAGAATGGCGTAAGCCAGATGTTACTGAGCCGTTTGCAGCATTAGCATTTAAAATTGCAACAGATCCATTCGTTGGGCGTTTAGCTTTTTTCCGTGCATATTCTGGTCGCTTAGACGCGGGTTCTTATGTGTTGAATAATCGTTCTGGAAATAAAGAGCGTATTTCTCGTATTTATCAAATGCATGCTAATAAGCAAAATGCAATTGATTTTATCGAAGCGGGAGATATAGGTGCAGCTGTTGGTTTTAAGGATATTAAAACTGGTGATACATTAACATCAGAAAAGCATCCTATTGTTTTAGAAAGTATGGACTTCCCAGATCCGGTTATTGGTATTGCTGTGGAGCCTAAAACTAAAGCAGACGTTGATAAATTAGGTATGGCTTTATCTAAGCTTGCTGAAGAGGATCCAACTTTCCAGGTGCGTACTGATGAGGCTTCTGGTCAAACAATTATATCTGGTATGGGTGAGCTTCACTTGGATATTATTGTTGATCGTCTTAGACGTGAATTTAAAGTGGAGGTTAATCAAGGTCAACCACAAGTTGAATATAAGGAGGCTATTACAAGATCTGCTGATCATAGAGAGGTTTACAAAAAGCAATCTGGTGGTCGTGGTAAATTTGCTGACATTGTATTTACATTGGAACCTGCTGAAGAAGGTAAAGTTGGTTTAGAGTTTGTTAACGCTGTTAAAGGTGGTAACGTTCCTAAAGAATATATTCCTTCAGTAGAAAAAGGATTTAAAGCCGCTATGGTTAATGGTCCTTTAGCAGGATTTGAGGTTGATGCGATGAAGGTTACACTTAAGGATGGTTCTTTCCATCCAGTGGATTCAGATGCATTATCTTTTGAACTTGCAGCTAAATTAGGATTTAAATCTTCTGCTAAAGCTGCTGGAGCTGTAGTTCTTGAGCCAATCATGAAGGTTGAAGTTATTACTCCAGAAGAGAATATGGGTGATATTGTAGGAGATCTTAACAGACGTCGTGGTCAAATGACAAGTATGGGTGACCGTGCTGGTGCAAAAGTTGTGAAAGCAACAGTGCCATTATCAGAGATGTTTGGTTATGTAACTACATTACGTACTTTATCTTCAGGTCGTGCAACTTCTACTATGGAATTTTCACACTATGCAGAAACTCCAGCGAACGTATCGCAGGAAGTTATTGCAGCGGCAAAAGGAATTGCTAACGCTTAATTACTAAGAAATGAGTCAGAAAATCAGAATAAAACTTAAATCTTACGATCATAACTTAGTAGATAAGTCTGCTGAAAAAATCGTAAAAACGGTAAAAAGTACCGGTGCTGTAGTGACTGGGCCAATCCCACTTCCTACTCATAAAAAAATCTTTACAGTGTTACGTTCACCTCACGTTAATAAAAAATCTCGTGAGCAGTTTGAGCTTAGCTCTTACAAACGTTTACTTGATATCTACAGTTCTTCTTCAAAAACGATAGATGCGTTAATGAAGTTAGAATTACCTAGTGGAGTTGAAGTAGAGATAAAAGTCTAATTATTTCGGGCTTTTTAATTTAAAGCCCGATTTATTTAAATGTCCTAAGCTGCGTGCGAGGGAAAAACGGTAAAAATACATTCAGGGTTGAAAGTATTTTGACCCTGTTTTTATTTAGGCTAAGGCCAAAAAAATAAGTAAAATAGTAATAATCAATAATAATTAATATGTCTGGGTTAATTGGAAAAAAAGTGGGTATGACCAGCATCTTTGACGAGAACGGGAAAAATATTCCTTGTACTGTTATAGAAGCAGGTCCCTGCGTTGTTACCCAAGTCAGAACTGAAGAAGTTGATGGGTATAGTGCTCTTCAATTAGGTTTCGATGACGCAAAGACTGCAACCAAAGCTGCTCAAGGGCACGCTAAAAAGGCTGGTACAGTTGCTAAGCGTAAAATCGTTGAATTTCAAGGTTTTGATGGTGAGTACAATTTAGGCGATACAGTAACTGTAGATGTCTTTAAAGAAGGTCAGTTTATAGATGTAGTAGGTACATCTAAAGGTAAGGGATTCCAAGGGGTTGTAAAACGTCATGGTTTTGGTGGTGTAGGTCAATCTACTCACGGTCAGCATAACCGATTAAGAGCTCCTGGTTCTATTGGTGCTGCTTCTTATCCTGCTCGTGTATTTAAAGGTATGCGCATGGCTGGTCAAATGGGAAATGAGCGAGTTAAAGTTCAAAATTTAAGAGTTTTAAAAGTAGTTGCTGAAAAGAATCTACTTGTGGTTAAAGGTTGTGTGCCTGGTCACAAAAACGCTTATGTAATTATTGAAAGGTAATGAAAGTAGCAGTAGTTGATATTAAAGGAAAAGAAATAGGGAGAGAGGCAAACCTTTCTGATGCTATTTTTGGTATAGAGCCTAATGATCACGCTATTTACTTAGATGTAAAGCAACACCTTGCTAATAAAAGACAAGGTACGCATAAATCTAAGGAGCGTGCAGAAATTGCAGGTAGTACACGTAAGATTAAAAAACAAAAAGGTACAGGTACGGCACGTGCTGGTAGTATCAAGTCTGGTGTATTTAAAGGTGGTGGGCGTATGTTCGGACCTAGACCTCGTAATTATTCATTCAAATTAAACAAAGGTCTTAAACGTTTAGCGCGTCGTTCAGCTTTAACTCTTAAAGCAAATGATAAAGCTATCATAATCGTTGAGGATTTTAAATTTGAAACTCCAAAAACAAAAGATTTTATTGATGTTGTAAAGGCTTTAGGTCTAGATAATAAAAAGTCTTTGTTTGTGTTGGGTGAGTCAAATAATAATGTATATTTGTCGTCACGCAATTTGAAGACCTCTGAGGTTATAACGAGTTCAGAATTAAGCACTTACAAAATTATGAATGCTCATAATGTAGTGTTTTTAGAAGGTTCTCTAGAAGAAATTGAGCAAACTTTAAGTAAGTAAACAACATGAGTATTTTAATAAAACCCGTGATTACCGAAAAAGCTACAATGGATAGCGAGCTAAATAGCCGTTATACATTTGAAGTAAATCCCGGTGCTAATAAGATCCAAGTGAAAAATGCCGTTGAGGCAGCTTATGGAGTTTCGGTAATTAAAGTTAGAACAATGAACGTTCGCCCTGATCGTAATACCAAATTTACAAAGTCTGGTATGATCACTGGTAAAACAAAAGGCTTTAAGAAAGCTATTGTACAGGTGGCGGAAGGTGATGTGATTGATTTTTATAATAACATTTAAGACAGAAAAATGTCAGTAAGAAAATTAAAACCAATCACCCCAGGACAGCGATTTAGAGTAGTAAATGGGTTTGACGCCATCACTACTGATAAGCCGGAAAAAAGCCTATTGGCTCCGATGAAAAGATCTGGGGGGAGAAACAGTCAAGGTAAAATGACCATGCGCTATACTGGTGGTGGTCATAAAAGACGCTATCGCGTAATAGATTTTAAAAGAAATAAAGTAGGTGTTCCTGCAACCGTAGCTACAATTGAGTATGATCCTAATCGTACTGCTTTTATAGCTTTATTGAACTATCAAGATGGGGAGAAGCGTTATATCGTTGCTCCTAATGGTCTTCAGGTAGATCAAAATGTTGTATCTGGATCTGGTTCTGCTCCTGAAATAGGAAATGCATTACCATTATCTGATATTCCATTGGGTACAATTATTTCTTGTATTGAACTTCGTCCGGGACAAGGAGCTATTATGGCTCGTAGTGCTGGAGCATTTGCTCAGCTTATGGCTCGTGATGGGAAGTTTGCTACAGTTAAGTTGCCATCTGGTGAAACTAGATTAATTCTTGTTAATTGTATGGCTACAATAGGTGCTGTATCTAACAGTGATCATCAGCTTATCGTTTCTGGTAAAGCTGGTAGAAAGCGTTGGTTAGGTAGACGTCCACGTACAAGACCAGTAGTGATGAACCCTGTCGATCACCCAATGGGTGGTGGTGAAGGTAAATCTTCTGGTGGTCACCCTCGTTCTAGAAATGGTATACCTGCTAAAGGTTACAGAACGCGTACTAAGACTAAAGCGAGTAATAAATATATTGTAGAACGTAGAAAGAAATAATAAGATATGGCACGTTCATTAAAAAAAGGACCTTACGTTCACTATAAATTAGAGCAGAAAGTAGCTGCTAATGTAGAAGCTAATAAGAAAACAGTAATCAAAACTTGGTCAAGAGCTTCGATGATTACTCCAGATTTTGTTGGTCAAACTATTGCAGTTCACAACGGTCGTCAATTTGTTCCTGTTTATGTAACAGAGAATATGGTTGGTCACAAGTTAGGAGAATTTTCACCTACGAGATCTTTTAGAGGTCATACGGGGTCAAAAAATAAAGGTAAAAAATAATTGAAGCTATGGGAGTTCGTAAAAAAGAAAGAGCAGAGCAGATAAAAGAGGCTAAGAAGAACGTAGCCTTTGCAAAACTGAACAACTGCCCTACTTCACCTCGAAAAATGCGCTTAGTTGTGGATTTAGTGAGAGGTCAGAAAGTAGAGAAAGCGCTTCAAATATTGAAATTCAGTAACAAAGAAGCTTCTCGTCGTGTAGAAAAGTTAGTTCTTTCTGCCATTGCAAACTGGCAAGAGAAAAACGAAGATGCAAGTCTTGAGGACGCAGATTTAATTGTTAAAGAGATTCGAGTGGATGGCGGTAGTATGCTAAAAAGACTTCGTCCAGCACCACAAGGTCGCGCACACAGAATTAGAAAACGTAGCAACCACGTTACTGTGGTTTTAGCTGCTAAAGATAACACACAAAGCAAATAATAATGGGACAGAAGACAAATCCAATCGGAAATCGCCTAGGTATTATCAGAGGATGGGAATCTAACTGGTATGGTGGTAACGACTACGGCGATAAACTTGCCGAAGACGATAAGATTAGAAAGTACATTCATGCTCGTTTATCTAAAGCTAGTGTGTCTAGAGTAATTATTGAGCGTACGCTTAAGCTTGTAACCGTTACTATCACTACTGCAAGACCTGGTATAATTATTGGGAAAGGTGGTCAAGAGGTAGACAAGTTGAAAGAAGAACTTAAACAAATTACTGATAAGGAAGTTCAGATCAATATTTTTGAGATTAAACGTCCTGAACTTGACGCTTTTTTGGTTGCTTCCTCAGTAGCCCGTCAAATTGAGAATCGTATTTCTTACCGTCGTGCAACGAAGATGGCTATTGCGGCTGCAATGCGTATGAATGCAGAAGGTATTAAAATACAAATTTCTGGCCGTTTAAATGGTGCAGAAATGGCTCGTTCAGAATCTTATAAAGAAGGTCGTATTCCATTATCAACATTCAGAGCTGATATTGACTATGCTTTAGTTGAAGCACATACTACTTATGGTAGATTGGGCATCAAAGTATGGATCATGAAAGGTGAGGTTTATGGAAAGAGAGAATTATCTCCTTTAGTAGGTCTTGCTAAGAAGCAAGGAGGAAAGGCCGGTCGTGGAGCTGGATCACCAAAGCCACGTCGTAGAAAGTAATTTTTTAAAGTAAAAAGAGATGTTACAGCCTAAAAAGACAAAGTTTCGTAAGCAACAGAAGGGAAGAATGAAGGGTAATGCCGGAAGAGGGCATTTACTTTCTAATGGTACATTTGGTATCAAATCATTGGACTCTAACTTTCTTACGTCAAGACAAATAGAAGCTGCACGTATTGCTGCAACGCGTTTTATGAAACGTGAAGGATCTTTATGGATCAGAATATTTCCAGATAAGCCAATTACAAAGAAGCCTTTGGAAGTACGTATGGGTAAGGGTAAAGGTGCCGTTGAGTATTGGGCAGCTGTAGTTAAGCCAGGTAGAATGTTGTTTGAAGTAGGTGGTGTTTCTGAGCCGGTGGCTCGTGAGGCATTGCGATTAGCAGCACAGAAGCTTCCGGTTAAAACAAAATATGTAGTAGCTAGGGATTATCAAGCTGACTAAATTCTAGAAAAATGAAACAATCAGAAGTAAAAGAACTATCTGTAGCAGAATTACAGGAAGAGTTAGTAAAAGCGAAAAGAGCTTATACCGATTTAAAAATGGCACACGCTATTTCTCCTTTGGAAAATCCCATTCAGCTTAGAGGTCTAAGAAGATCAGTAGCTCGTATTGCTACAGAGCTTACAAAACGCGAATTACAATAATGCTGCTTAAGATGGAAAAAAGAAATTTAAGAAAAGAACGTATAGGTGTCGTTACCAGCAATAAAATGCAGAAATCAATTGTGGTTGCTGAAGTAAAAAAGGTAAAACACCCTATGTATGGTAAATTCGTTTTAAAAACGAAAAAGTACGTAGCGCACGACGAGCAAAACGACTGCAACATTGGAGATACAGTAAAGATCATGGAAACAAGACCTTTAAGTAAATCTAAAAGTTGGAGACTTGTAGAAATCATTGAAAGAGCTAAGTAATTATGTTACAACAAGAATCAAGATTAAGAGTAGCTGATAACACTGGTGCAAAAGAAGTTTTGACTATTAGAGTGTTAGGTGGTACAAAAAGAAGATATGCTTCTGTAGGTGATAAAATAGTTGTTTCGGTTAAAGATGCAACTCCAAATGGCCAAGTAAAGAAAGGTGCTGTTTCTACTGCAGTTGTTGTACGTACACGTAAAGAAGTACGTCGTCAAGATGGATCTTACATTCGTTTTGATGATAATGCTTGTGTGTTATTAAATGCTCAGGGAGAAATGCGCGGTACTCGTGTATTTGGTCCTGTAGCGAGAGAGCTTCGTGATAAGCAATTCATGAAGATTGTATCATTAGCACCAGAGGTGCTTTAATACAGAAGTAAGATGACAAAGCTTAAAATAAAAGTTGGAGATACCGTGCGTGTAACTGCTGGTGATCATAAAGGTCAAGAAGGTAAAGTGCAGCGTGTTATTAAAGATAAGAACAAAGCAATCGTTGAAGGGGTTAATTTAGTATCTAAACATGAGAAGCCTAGTGCTTCTAATCCTCAAGGTGGTATTGCGAAGAAAGAGGCAGCTCTTCATATTTCTAATCTATCTCTAGTAGATGGTAACGGTGATGCTACACGTGTAGGATACCGTATGGAAGGGGATAAGAAAGTGCGTTTTTCTAAAAAATCAAATGAAGTAATTTAGTTATGGCTTACATTTCAAGACTAAAGACCGAATATAATGAGCGCATAATCGCAGCTCTGAAGGAAGAATTTGGGTATGCAAATGTTATGCAGGTTCCTAAATTAAAAAAGATCGTTATCTCAAGAGGAGTAGGTGCGGCTGTAGCAGACAAAAAATTGATTGATTATTCTGTAGAAGAATTAACTACAATTGCTGGTCAAAGAGCTATTGCAACTATGTCTAAAAAAGATGTCGCTGCTTTTAAATTACGTAAAGGAATGCCAATTGGTGCAAAAGTTACATTACGTGGTGAGCGTATGTATGAATTCCTTGATCGTTTAATTACATCAGCATTACCTCGTGTAAGAGATTTTAATGGTATTAATGCAACAGGATTTGATGGTCGTGGTAACTATAGCCTAGGTATTACTGAACAAATAATATTTCCTGAAATTGATATCGATAAAGTTCGTAAAATTGAAGGTATGAATGTTACCTTTGAAACATCTGCTGAAACAGATAAAGAAGCGAAAGCATTATTAACTCAATTGGGAATGCCCTTTAAAAAGAAGTAATTATGGCAAAGGAATCAATGAAAGCTCGTGAGAGAAAACGCGAGAAACTTGCAGCCAAATATGCTGATAAAAGAAAGGCTTTAAAAGAAGCTGGAGATTATGAGGCATTACAAAAGCTGCCTAAGAATGCATCTCCTGTACGTCAACATAACCGTTGTAAAATAACAGGACGTCCTAAGGGATATATGAGAACTTTTGGTTTGTCACGTGTAACTTTCCGTGAAATGGCTAACCAAGGTCTTATACCAGGTGTTAAAAAAGCAAGCTGGTAAATTAAGAATAAACTGGTTTTAGGTTTTATTTTAAATAGTTAAAATAGAAAACCAAGACCGCAATTTAATATAAATGTATACAGATACTATTGCAGATTTTCTAACTAGGATTAGAAACGCAGCAGCAGCAAACCACCGAGTTGTGGAGATCCCTGCTTCTAACTTAAAAAAAGAAATAACCAAGATCTTATTTGATCAAGGTTATATTTTAAGTTACAAATTTGAAGACAAAACTGCTCAAGGTTCAATTAAGATTGCTTTGAAATATGATAAAGAGACAAAAGACTCTGTTATCAAGGACATCCAAAGAATAAGTAAGCCTGGTTTACGTAAATATTCATCTTCTAAAGATGTGCCTCGTATTCTTAATGGTTTAGGGATCTCTATTGTTTCTACTTCAAAAGGAGTAATGACAGGAAAGCAGGCTCAACAAAAGAATGTAGGAGGAGAAGTACTTTGCTACGTATATTAATCAGTTAAAAGAACAGAGCAATGTCAAGAATAGGAAAAAACCCAATTACAATACCAGCCGGTGTTACTGTTGATGTAGCAGATGGTATGATAACTGTAAAAGGAAAGTTAGGAGAGCTTAAACAAGAGTACTCTAACATAGATATTAAAATTGAAGAAGGTGTAATTACCTTAGAGCGTTCTTCTGATAAAAAAGAAGATAAAGCAAAACACGGTCTTTACCGTGCTTTAATAGCTAATATGATTGAAGGTGTAGCAAATGGTTATACTAAATCATTAGAGCTTGTAGGTGTAGGTTATAGAGCTAGTAACCAAGGTCAAAAATTAGATTTGGCATTAGGTTATTCACACAATATCGTTTTGGAAGTTGCGCCAGAAGTTACTGTTGAAACAGTAAGTGATAAAGGTAAAAACCCTATCGTAAAACTTACTTCATTTGACAAGCAGTTAGTAGGTCAAGTGGCAGCAAAAATTAGAGGTTTCCGCAAGCCTGAGCCTTACAAAGGAAAAGGTATCAAGTTTGTAGGTGAGCAATTAAGAAGAAAAGCAGGTAAGTCTGCATAATAAAATAGCGTTATGGCATTTTCAAAATACACTAGAAGAAATAAAATACGTCTCAGAATCCGTAAGGCTCTTGTGGGTACTGCAGAACGTCCAAGACTTTCTGTATATAGAAGTAATAAAGAAATTTACGCGCAGATCATTGACGATACTACGGGTAAAACGATAACCGCTGCATCATCACGCGATAAAGATTTTTCTTCATCTGAAGAAAATAAAGCTGATATTGCTAAGCGAGTAGGAAAAGCGATAGCTGAGAAGGCTAAAGAAGCAGGAATTGACGCGGTTGCATTCGATCGTGGTGGTTACTTGTATCACGGGAGAGTAAAACAATTAGCAGAAGGAGCCCGAGAAGGCGGATTAAAATTCTAAGAAGTTATGTATCAAAAATATAAAAACGTAGAGTTAGTAAAACCAAGCGGATTAGATCTTAAAGACCGTTTAGTAGGTGTTCAACGTGTTACTAAAGTAACAAAGGGTGGTAGAGCTTTTGGTTTTTCTGCAATTGTTGTTGTAGGTGACGAGAGTGGTGTTGTAGGTCAAGGTCTTGGTAAATCTAAGGATGTTGCAAGTGCTATTGCAAAAGCTGTAGAGGATGCTAAGAAAAACTTAGTGCGTATACCGCTTAGTAAAAGTACGATACCTCACGAGCAAAAAGGTAAATATGGCGGTGCGCGAGTATTGCTTATGCCAGCTGCTCCTGGTACGGGTGTAATAGCAGGTGGTGCAATCCGTTCTGTATTAGAGGCTGTAGGTATTCACGATGTACTTTCAAAAAATCAAGGATCTTCTAATCCACATAACGTGGTAAAGGCTACCTTTGATGCACTTTTACAATTGAGAAGTGCAGAGACTGTTGCTAAGCAAAGAGGAATTTCTCTTGATAAAGTTTTTAAAGGATAATTTTAAGACAATGGCAAAAATTAAAGTAACTAAGGTTAAGAGTGCGATTAATCGTACTCAAAACCAGAAGAGAACTCTTGAGGCTTTAGGTCTTACAAAGATGAACCAGGTTGTGGAGCATGAAAATACTTCAAACATCTTGGGAATGATAAATAAAGTGAGTCATTTAGTTTCTGTTGAAGAAGCTTAAACAAAACAATAAAATGGGTTTAAATAATCTAAAACCGGCAGCAGGCTCGGTAAAAAAGAACGACAGCAGGCGAGGTCGTGGTGAAGCTACAGGAAATGGTGGAACCGCAGGCCGTGGGCACAAAGGTGCGAAGTCACGATCAGGTTATTCTAAGAAAGTAGGTTTTGAAGGAGGTCAAATGCCTCTTCAAAGACGTGTTCCTAAATTTGGTTTTACAAATGTAAACCGTAAGGAATTTTCAGGAGTAAATCTTGATACTTTACAAGAATACGTTGATGCTGGAAGAATCCAGGATGAAGTTACTATTGATGTTTTGGTTCAAAACAGATTAGTAGGTAAAAATGACTTAGTTAAGATTTTAGGTCGTGGTGAGCTAAAAGCTAAACTGAAAATTAGTGTTCATAAATTTACAGCCTCAGCACAAAAAGCTATAGAAGCAGCAGGCGGAGAAGCAGTAACTTTATAACATTATTAGTATGAAGGCTATAGAAACGATTAAGAATATTTGGAAAATTGAAGAGCTAAAGAATCGCATTCTTTTAACATTAGGTTTGCTTTTAGTATACCGTTTTGGAGCTCAGATAGTACTTCCAGGTATTGATGCATCTCAATTAGCCAACTTGTCTGCTCAGACAGACGGAGGTTTACTTGGGTTATTAAACGCATTTACAGGTGGGGCATTTTCGAATGCCTCTGTATTTGCATTGGGTATTATGCCCTATATCTCTGCATCTATTGTAGTGCAGCTTATGGGTATAGCAGTACCATATTTACAAAAATTACAGAAAGAAGGGGAAAGTGGTCGTCGCAAAATTAACCAAATTACACGTTGGTTAACTATTGCTATTACGCTTATACAGGGTCCGGGTTATATAACAAACCTATTTAATATCCTACCTCCTGAAGCTTTTGTAATGGGTAGCAATATAACATTCATTGTTTCTTCTGTTATTATTCTTACAACTGGTTGTGTATTTGCAATGTGGTTAGGTGAGAAAATTACAGATAAAGGTATAGGGAATGGTATTTCACTATTAATTATGGTGGGTATTATAGCAAGATTACCGCAATCATTTATTCAAGAATGGATTTCTAGGGTATCTGAATCGAATGGTGGATTAATTATGATTTTAATTGAATTAGTAATTTGGTTTGTCATAATACTACTATCTGTATTACTTGTTATGGCTGTGCGTCAAATACCAGTACAATATGCGCGTCGTACTGCTAGCGGTAGCTACGAGCGTAATGTATTTGGAAGTAGACAATATATTCCTTTAAAGCTTAACGCTTCTGGAGTTATGCCTATCATATTTGCACAAGCAATTATGTTTATACCAGGTGCTGTAATTGGCTTGTCTGAATCTACGACAGCCCAATCAATAGCAGCCGAATTTACTAATATCTTTGGATTCTGGTATAACCTTGTATTTGCTTTATTAATTATAATTTTCACTTATTTCTATACTGCGATAACGGTGCCTACTAACAAGATGGCAGACGATTTGAAGAGAAGTGGTGGTTTTATAGCAGGTATTAGACCAGGTACTGAGACATCAGAATATTTAGATAGAATTATGTCTCAAATTACGTTACCAGGATCTATATTTTTAGCATTGATTGCTGTTTTTCCAGCAGTTGCTGTAAGTGTGTTGGGTATGCAACAAGGATGGGCACTTTTTTATGGTGGTACTTCTCTACTTATTTTAGTAGGTGTAGCAATTGATACAATGCAACAAGTGAATTCTTATTTACTTAATAGACACTATGACGGTCTTATGAAATCAGGTAAAAACAGAAAAGCAGTAGCATAATGGCAAAACAACAAGCAATAGAACAAGATGGTTCAATTATTGAGGCATTGTCAAACGCAATGTTTAGAGTTGAATTAGAAAATGGTCACATTGTGACTGCGCATATCTCAGGTAAGATGCGTATGCATTATATTAAACTATTACCTGGAGATAAAGTAAAACTAGAAATGAGCCCATACGATTTATCAAAGGCTCGTATAACTTATAGATACTAGACAAGATGAAAGTAAGAGCATCAGTAAAGAAAAGAAGTGCAGACTGCAAGATTGTACGTCGCAAAGGAAGATTATACGTTATTAATAAAAAGAACCCTAAGTTCAAACAAAGACAAGGTTAAGGATTATGGCTAGAATTGCAGGGGTAGATATCCCAAAACAAAAGAGAGGTGTAATCGCTTTGACGTACATCTTTGGAATCGGAAATAGTAGAGCTCAGAAAATATTAGCAGAGGCTGGTGTTGATGAGAATTTAAAAGTAAACGAGTGGGATGATGATCAAATTGGTCGCATTCGTGATGCTGTAGGTTCTTATAAAATTGAAGGTGAACTTAGAAGTGAAGTTTCAATGAGTATTAAGCGTCTGATGGACATTGGTTGTTACAGAGGTATTAGACATCGTTCTGGATTACCATTACGTGGTCAACGTACTAAGAATAACTCAAGAACCAGAAAAGGTAAGCGTAAAACGGTTGCTAACAAGAAAAAGGCAACTAAATAATAAGTAACAATGGCAAAGCAAAACACTAAAGGTGGAGGGAAAGGCGCAAAAGCTACTAAAGGTACAAAAAAGCGCAAGGTAATTGTTGAATCGATAGGTGAGGCTCATATTTCAGCATCTTTCAATAACATCCTAATTTCTTTGACAAATAAAAAAGGTGATGTAGTTTCTTGGTCTTCAGCTGGTAAAATGGGCTTTAGAGGTTCTAAGAAAAATACTCCTTATGCTGCACAATTAGCTGCAGAGGATGCAAGTAAAGTAGCTCACGAAGCTGGTTTACGCAAAGTAAAAGTTTATGTAAAAGGACCAGGTAATGGTCGTGAATCTGCAATTCGTTCTATCCACAACAGTGGTATCGAGGTTACAGAAATCGTAGACGTTACTCCATTACCACATAATGGATGTCGCCCTCCTAAGCGTAGAAGAGTTTAATTAATTATTTATTTTTATATCAACCGGGGATCAACGATTTTGCGAAGGACTAGACCTTAATTCCTTAATCACCCCACAAATTATCAATTAGAATGGCAAGATATACCGGTCCTAAAACTAAGATCGCTCGTAAATTTGGCGAAGCAATTTTTGGAGATGACAAATCTTTTGAAAAAAGAAATTATCCTCCAGGTCAACACGGAAACAACAGACGCCGTGGTAAAAAGTCTGAATATGCTATACAGCTTCAAGAAAAGCAAAAAGCAAAATACACTTACGGAATTTTAGAAAATCAATTTCGTAATATGTTTGAGAAAGCAACACGTTCAACTGGTATTACAGGGGTTGTATTACTTCAATTGTGTGAGTCTCGTTTAGATAACGTCGTTTACAGAATGGGTATTGCACCTTCAAGAAGATCTGCACGTCAGTTTGTATCTCACAGACATATTACAGTAAATGGTGAATTAGTAAACATTCCTTCTTACCAAGTAAAACCAGGAGACAATATTGCAGTACGTGAAAAGTCTAAATCCTTGACAGCAATTCAGGATTCACTTTCAAATGCAAGCCACGTTTATGAGTGGATCACTTGGAATAATGATACAAAGCAAGGTACTTTCGTAGCAGTTCCTGAGCGTATTCAGATTCCAGAAAATATCAACGAACAGTTTATCGTTGAATTGTACTCTAAATAATAATAACAACTCTTAGAAAACATAATATGGCATTACTAAATTTCCAGAAGCCCGATAAAGTCA
Organism: Leeuwenhoekiella aequorea; assembly: GCF_004104375.1. Classification (GTDB taxonomy): domain Bacteria; phylum Bacteroidota; class Bacteroidia; order Flavobacteriales; family Flavobacteriaceae; genus Leeuwenhoekiella; species Leeuwenhoekiella aequorea. The sequence goes on along the minus strand of NZ_QOVM01000003.1, from coordinate 294,165 downwards.
TAATGATAGACTCTACCGACTTTGAAGGTAAGTTCGAATTCAGACCTTTAGAGCCAGGTTACGGTTTGACTGTTGGTAACGCGTTACGTAGAGTATTACTTTCTTCTTTAGAGGGTTTTGCAATTACTTCTGTGCGCGTAGAGGGTGTAGATCATGAGTTTTCAACTATAGCTGGAGTTGTAGAAGATTTTACCGAAATCATTCTTAATTTAAAACAAGTACGTTTTAAAAGACAGATCGATGAGATAGACAATGAAACTGTAACAATTTCTGTATCTGATAAAGAACAATTAACTGCAGGAGATTTCCAGAAATTTATTTCTGGTTTTCAAATTCTTAATCCAGATTTGGTTATTGCCAATATGGAAAAGAAAGTTAATATCAATATGGAAATCACGGTTGAAAAAGGTCGTGGTTATGTTCCTGCTGAAGAAAATAAAAAGCAGAATGCACCTATAGGCACAATATTTACTGATTCTATTTACACTCCTATAAAGAATGTTAAATATAGCATTGAAAATTATCGTGTAGAGCAAAAAACTGATTATGAAAAATTAGTTTTTGAAATCATTACTGATGGTTCTATACATCCTAAAGATGCATTAACTGAAGCTGCAAAAACATTGATTCACCATTTTATGTTATTCTCTGACGAGCGTATCACCCTTGAGGCAGATGAGATCGCGCAGACTGAAACATATGATGAGGAATCACTGCATATGCGTCAATTGCTTAAAACAAAACTAGTGGATATGGATTTATCTGTACGCGCTTTGAACTGTTTAAAGGCTGCTGAAGTAGAAACTCTTGGAGACTTAGTTTCTTACAATAAGAATGACCTTATGAAGTTCCGTAACTTTGGTAAAAAATCTCTTACAGAGCTAGAAGAGCTTGTGAATGTAAAAGGTTTGAACTTTGGTATGGATCTTTCAAAGTACAAATTAGATAAAGACTAGTAACGCAACATAGTTTGCTCCTCAAAAAGGGTTGAGCAAGATGTTTGCATAAAATAAATGTCATGAGACACGGAAAAAAAATAAACCATTTAGGACGCCAAACTGCACATAGAAAATCTATGCTTGCAAACATGGCTTGTTCCCTTATAGAGCACAAACGTATCAATACTACTGTTGCTAAAGCTAAAGCGCTTAAGCAATTTGTAGAACCTATTGTTACAAAATCTAAAGTAGATACTACTCATAATCGTCGTATCGTAATGAGTAAATTGCGTCAAAAAGATGCAGTTGCAGAATTATTTAGAGATGTTGCTGTAAAAGTAGGAGATCGTCCAGGTGGATACACTCGTATTATTAAATTAGGTAATCGTTTAGGTGATAATGCTGATATGGCAATGATCGAACTAGTAGACTACAACGAGATTTATAACTTAGGTAAGACTAAGAAAAAATCTACTCGTAGAGCTGGTAAGAAAGCTGCAACGTCAGAAGTAGTTGCTCCTGCTGCAAAGAAAGAAGCTGCTCCTAAAAAAGAGACTAAAGGTTCTGATGAAGAAGAATAGACTTTTCATTTGTATCGAATAAATTGAAAAAGGATAAGCCGTTTAGGTTTATCCTTTTTTTTATAATTATTTTTACCATAATTCAAATCGTATTTAAATTAACAACATGAAGTATCAAACCAATCGTAAAGCAATAATACTACTCGCTGACGGAACCATTTTCTATGGTAAGGCTGTGGGGGATAAAGAGGGTACGGCCTTTGGAGAAGTATGTTTCAACACGGGAATGACTGGATATCAAGAGATTTTCACAGATCCTTCTTATTATGGTCAATTGATGGTGACGACCAATGCTCATATAGGGAACTATGGAGGCAATAATGAAGAAACAGAATCTGGTACAGTAAAAATTTCAGGTTTAATCTGTAGAAATTTTAGTTATAACTATTCGCGCACACGAGTTGACGAATCTTTACAATCATTTTTAGATAAAAATAATTTGTTCGCGATTTCAGATGTAGATACTCGAGCTTTAGTTGCTTACATTAGAGATAATGGAGCGATGAATGCAGTAATTTCTTCAGATGTTGAGAATATAGATGGATTAAAGAAGCAATTAGCGGAAGTGCCTGATATGAATGGTCTTGAACTTGCTTCTAAAGTTTCTACTAAAGAGGCTTATTACTTTGGTGATGAAAATGCGTCTTATAAAGTAGCAGCTCTTGATCTCGGAATCAAGAAGAATATATTGCGAAACATGGCCTCCCGAGATATTTATGTAAAAGTGTTTCCATACGATACTACCTTTGAAGAGATGAATGCTTGGAATCCTGATGGTTATTTTCTATCTAACGGACCTGGAGATCCAGATCCTTTGAAGCAAGTTATTCAAACAACTCAAGACATACTGGCTGCAGATAAGCCGCTCTTCGGGATATGTTTAGGTCATCAAATCATTGCATTGGCAAATGGTATAAGTACCTTTAAAATGCATCACGGGCATAGAGGAATTAATCATCCTGTAATGAATCATACTTCAGGAAAGGGTGAGATAACATCTCAAAACCACGGATTTTCGGTAAATTATGATGAGGCTATATCAAACACCAATCTCGTAGTTACTCATCAGCATCTAAATGATAATACGGTAATGGGTCTAAAAATGAAAGATAAGGCTTGCTTTTCCGTACAATATCATCCTGAAGCAGGACCTGGTCCTAATGACGCTACTTATCTTTTTGATGAGTTTATAGGCTCTATGAAAAAGAAAACTGCTTAAAATAGTATTCAAATATTTTGTTTGAATACATTAATTTTTAAAAAATGCGGTTTTTTAATCTACGATCATCATTAATTTCATTAGGTGAGTCGAAGTTTTAAATTATCATTAAATTAATTCTAAAGAAACCATTAGCGCATATAAATACTGGCTTTTTCAGTATATTGCTAATGCTTAAATAACTAATCAATTTTAAAATAATATGAGTATAATTATCAATATCCACGCACGTCAGATTTTAGATTCTCGTGGTAATCCTACAGTAGAGGTAGATGTTTTAACTGAAAATGGTGTGCTAGGAAGAGCTGCTGTACCTTCAGGTGCTTCTACAGGTGAACACGAAGCTGTAGAGTTACGTGACGGGGGTAAAGATTATATGGGGAAAGGTGTTTTAAAAGCAATTGATAATGTTAATACGATAATTGCACAAGAATTACTTGGAGTTTCTGTTTTTGAACAAAACTTAATAGATCAGACAATGATCGAATTAGATGGGACACCTAACAAATCAAAATTAGGAGCAAATGCAATTCTTGGAGTTTCTTTGGCAGTAGCAAAAGCTGCAGCAAATGAGCTTAATATGCCATTATATCGTTATGTAGGTGGTGTTAGTGCAAAGACACTTCCAGTACCTATGATGAATATTATAAATGGTGGTTCTCATAGTGATGCGCCAATTGCATTTCAGGAATTTATGGTTATGCCGGTTAAAGCAGAAAGCTTTACGCATGCTATGAAAATGGGTACTGAGATTTTTCATAACTTAAAGAAAGTACTTCACGACAGAGGTTTAAGTACTGCTGTGGGTGATGAAGGTGGTTTTGCACCTACATTAGAAGGTACTGAAGATGCGATTGAAAGTATTCAAAAGGCTGTTGAAAATGCCGGGTACAAATTTGGTGATGAAGTTATGATTGCTTTAGATTGTGCTGCAGCTGAGTTCTACGTTAATGGAAAGTACGATTATACAAAATTTGAAGGAGATAAGGGTGTTATTCGCTCTAGTGAGGAACAAGCGACTTACCTTGCTGAATTAGCTGCTAAATATCCTATAATTTCTATCGAAGATGGAATGGATGAAAATGACTGGGAAGGATGGAAATCTTTAACTGAAAAAATAGGTGACAAAGTTCAGCTTGTAGGTGATGATTTATTTGTTACAAATGTTGAGCGCCTATCAAGAGGTATTGAAAATGGTATTGCAAATTCTATACTTATTAAAGTAAATCAAATAGGTACGTTAACAGAAACTATTGCTGCCGTAAATATGGCACATAATGCAGGATATACCAGTGTAATGTCGCATCGTTCTGGAGAAACAGAAGATACTACAATCTCTGATCTTGCAGTTGCATTAAATACAGGACAAATCAAAACAGGTTCAGCTTCGCGTAGTGATCGTATGGCTAAGTACAATCAACTACTTCGTATAGAAGAAGAGTTAGGATCTGTTGCATATTTCCCTAAAATGCAAGCATTTAAAATAAAATAAATTTCACAATACTGTGATTATAAAAAGCATCCATTTTGGATGCTTTTTTTTTCTTTTTTTTCAAAAATTTTACTTTGATAGGGATGATGATTCACCAATTTAATTTTGATAGAAGCATTAAAATTTATGGATTAAATTATTTGGTTTTTTTTAACCACGCAAGCCAGCTATTTTCTTTAATAATCTCTCTTAATTTTGTATTTTAGCAACACTTGAATTTTTTGATAATCAGCTAAAACTTATAATATAATGGCAGATAATGCTACGTTGACAATTGGGGATAAATCCTATGAATTTCCTGTAATTACAGGTACTGAAAATGAGAATGCAATCGATATAGCTAGCTTAAGAGCAGTTACCGGAGGATATACAACTATAGATCCCGGATATAAAAATACCGGAAGTTGTGAGAGTGCAATAACATTTCTGAATGGAGAAGAAGGTATTTTAAGATATAGAGGATATTCAATTGAAGAATTAGCTGAAAAAGCATCATTTCTTGAAGTTGTTTATTTACTGATTTTTGGTGAATTACCTACCCAAAATCAATTAGATAAATTCCATAAAGATATCAAGGAAGAAAATCATGTAGATGAAGATATAAAGAAAATTCTTAACGGTTTTCCTAAGTCTGCTCATCCCATGGGCGTTTTAGCTTCTTTAACTTCGGCACTTACTGCTTTTAACCCAGGGGCAGTTAATGTTGATTCTGAAGAGGATATGTATAAAGCTATCGTTAAATTACTAGGTAAATTCCCGGTTTTAGTAGCGTGGACTATGCGTACTAAAATGAGCAAACCTCTTGATTACGGGGATGATAGTTTAGGTTATGTTGAGAATTTACATAAAATGATGTTCTCTAAACCTAATAGTGAGTATAAGGTAGATTCTTCTATTATTGAGGCCATAGATAAATTATTAATTCTTCATGCAGATCACGAGCAAAACTGCTCTACTTCTACTGTACGAATAGTAGGATCTTCACATGCGGGATTATTTGCTTCTATTTCTGCAGGTATATCTGCATTATGGGGACCATTGCATGGTGGGGCAAATCAAGCAGTTATTGAAATGCTTGAGGCCATTAAAGCAGATGGTGGAGATACTAAAAAATATATGCAAAAAGCTAAAGACAAAGATGATCCGTTTCGTCTTATGGGCTTTGGTCATAGAGTTTACAAGAATTTTGATCCTCGGGCTAAAATTATCAAGAAAGCAGCAGATGATGTCCTTGAGAAATTAGGTGTTGATGATGAAGTGTTAGCGATTGCAAAAGGTCTTGAAAAAGAAGCGCTTGAAGATGACTATTTCGTAAAGCGTAAATTATATCCTAATGTAGATTTTTATTCAGGTATAATCTATCGGGCACTTGGGATTCCTGTAGAAATGTTCACGGTTATGTTTGCAATGGGGCGTGTACCGGGATGGATTGCACAATGGAGAGAAATGCGATTGCGCAAAGAGCCAATAGGACGCCCTCGCCAAGTGTACATAGGTGAGACGTTGAGATCATTTAAACCTATGGAAGAACGTTAGAATCTGCGGGTTCTGTATTATAAAAAGCGGGTTTTTGATTCTCTTCAAGAACCCGCTTTATATTTATATAATTACGACAATTAGATTTTATGATAAAACTGAATGTAAACGATGAGACCTCTCGTCTTAGGTCTGTAATACTCGGAACTGCTAAAAGCAATGGTCCTGTTCCCACTTTAAAGGAAGCATACGATCCTAAATCTATGCTGTATATAAAGGCCAATACCTATCCGAAAGAGGAAGATATGCTTAGAGAAATTGAAGCAGTTGAAGAAGTCTTTAATAAATATGGCGTACAAGTGTTTAGGCCAAAATTGATTGAAAATTGTAATCAAATATTTACTAGAGACATTGGTTTTGTTATTAATGATATTTTTATCAAAGCGAATATTCTCCCCGATCGTGAAGAGGAAATTGAAGCGATTGAGCACGTACTAGCTCAGATGGATCAAAGCAAAATTATACGATTTCCTGAAGAAGCTCACATCGAAGGAGGAGATGTGATGCCAGTGGGCGATTATATATTTGTGGGTGTTTATCGTGAGGTAGACTATCCAGACTATATAATTGCACGTACTAATATGGAGGCGGTAAATCACTTGCAAAAATCATTTCCCGATAAGACGGTAGTGTCTTTTAATCTTCGAAAATCTAATTCTAATCCGTATGAAAATGCACTACATCTAGATTGTTGTTTTCAGCCAGTAGGTGATAAATTTGCAATAATTCATAAGAACGGATTTTTAAATGAAGAGGAGTATATATGGCTGGTCAATCATTATGGAAAGGAAAATATTTTTGAAATAGATTCTGAAGAAATGTTTAATATGAACTCTAATATTTTTTCAATAGCTCCGGACATCGTTATTTCAGAAAAGAATTTTACGCGACTTAATACATGGTTAAGAAGCAAGGGAATCACAGTTGAAGAAGTGCCCTATGCAGAAATTTCAAAGCAAGAAGGTTTATTGCGATGCAGTACACTTCCACTAGTACGAGAATAAAAATATTCTAATACAAAATACTGGCAAAAGGCTATGAAAATTGAAAAGTGAAACTCTACATTTGCGCAAAAAATTATAATGAAGCAAGTTACTAATACGGTATTGATGGTACGTCCTGTAGCATTTAGAATGAATGAACAGACTGCTATTAATAACTACTTTCAAGAAGATCTAGCTCTTAAAAATGAAGAAATAAATAAAAAGGCTCAGCAAGAATTTGATCAGTTTGTTTCAAAATTAAAGTCTGTTGGTGTGAATGTGCTTGTTCTAGATGATGATAAAGAGCTTGACACTCCAGATTCAATATTTCCAAATAATTGGGTAAGTACTCACAAAAATGGGAATGTCGCTTTATACCCTATGTATGCCGAAAATAGAAGGCGAGAGCGTAGAGAAGAATTTTTTAATGTTTTAGAAGATTCAGGTTTTCAAATTAATAATATCGTTGATTACACAGAGGCCGAAGAGGAAAGTATTTTTCTTGAAGGAACCGGTAGTATAATTCTAGATCGAGTTAATGAGAAAGCTTATTGTGCGCTTTCAGCTAGAGCAGATGAGGATCTATTTATAGAATTTTGTGAAGATTTTGAATATTTACCTGTAATCTTTAATGCCTATCAAACTGTAGACGGAAAGCGACTTCCTATATATCACACTAATGTTATGATGTGTGTGGCAGAAGAATTTTGCGTTATTTGTTTAGATAGTATTGATGACAAAAAGGAACGAAAATTTGTAATTAATCAGTTAAAGGAATCCGGAAAGGAAATTATTGCTATTTCAGAAAAACAAATGCATCAATTTGCAGGCAATATGTTACAGGTGGTTAATGATAAAGGGGTTAACATCCTTGTAATGAGTAAAAGTGCTCATTTATCTTTAAATGATGGGCAAATAAAAAGTATTACTAAGTATTGCGAAATTGTAAGCAGTGATCTAGAAACTATAGAGACTTGCGGAGGAGGAAGCGCACGTTGTATGATGGCTGAAATTTTTCTTCCTAAGGCTTAATACTACATTTTCCACCGGTAGAGATTCAGTATCCATTTGATGATCATCCATACCATAAATAAGCTCAAAGGGAGTGATGTAATTATAAGCAGCATCTGGGCGGCTACAAGTACATCACTTCCTTCTCGGGCAAAACCCAATATCACGAGTCCTATAGCGCTCATAGTTAATATTACGCTCCATAAAATGCGATGTTTACGTGAAGGATTCTCTGTTTTAGATGTAAAGGTGCTAAGCACGTAAATGGCAGAATCTAAGGAGGTTACTAGAAATCCTATAAGTAGTATAATGATTAAGCTATTTACGATAGTTTGCAAGGGATAGTTAGAAAGAAAAATAAATAATGAGGTGAACACATTCCCAAACTCATCTGAATAACTTCCCCAATCTTCAATAAGTTTAAAAGCTGAAGTTCCAAACACAGAAAACCAGAAAAAAGTTCCTATTGAGGGAATAAGTAAAGCCCCAATTATAATCTCACGTATAGTTCTTCCTTTACTGATCCTAGCTATGAAAATCCCTGTAAATGGAGCCCAGGCTATCCAGAATGCCCAGTAATAATAAGTCCAGTCTGTTAAGAATTGTTTCCCTGGATTATAAATTCCTACTGCAAGACTTAAAGGAATAAAATCAATTATATACTGGTAAAAAGCTATACCAAATTGTTTTACAATTTCGAATATATCTCCTTGAACGAAGACAAATAACAGAAGAGCAAGAGTAAGATAAATATTTGCCGATGATAGCCTCTTGATACCCTTATCCACACCGCTCAAAGCAGATAGTAATGAAAATATACCAATTATAATTATGAGTAAAATGATGAAATTGTAGTTCAAAACGTCTCCTAGAAGATGATCCAATCCTCCTTTAATTTGACTAGCTCCCAGTCCTACAGCTGCTACAAGGCCAAAAACAGTAGTTAATATGGTTAAGAGATCTATTAAGAACTTTCCATTTATATACGATTTGCTTATTAATTGTTCTGAGTGAAAAACAGTACTACTGGTTAACGTGGGTCTATTAAATTTAAATACGGCTGTACCTATAGCTAAAGCAAATAGTGTATAAAAGGCCCAGGCAGTAAATCCCCATTGATAAAATGTAAACTCTAGAGCTATAACTTCCTTAGATTGGCCGGTATTTATTGGTGAATTTTCAAACATATATACAGGTTCCTGTACAGCTCGCAACAAAATTCCAGCTCCCATTCCGGCACTGTATAACATAGAAATCCAGGCTATTCTAGAAAATGCTGGCTTCTCAGTCGGTTTTCCAAGTTTGTAGTTTCCCCACTTTGAAAGTGCTATACCAAGCAGTAGAAATACACTTACAAGACCCAGCACTAAATAAAATTGACCGAAGATATCACGTACTTTTAATGCGGTGCTTTCAATTAAATTATAACTTTCTGTGGTATATCTATAAAAGAAAAAGCATACTATTAATAAAATAGCAATAGATGAAAACAGGAGTAAATTGTCTTTAATTTTATGCAAAGTTTTTAGGGTAAATTATTATTTGGGTTATATGTAGCAATATTTCTAATCATACCTTCAAAAATAAAATAATGAAAGGGTAGCATACTAAACCAGTAAAGTCTTCCCCATAAACCACGTGGTCTAAAGGTGGCTGTTTGATGTAAAATATTATCATCATCAATTTCCCAATCTAACCATGCTTCTCCGGGAACTTTCATTTCTGCAAACAAGAGTAAACGCTTCTCTTTTTTGTCTGCGAGTAACACTCTCCAGAAATCCAGAGAGTCCCCTTCATAAAGTTGGTTTGTATGTGTACGTCCTCTACGCAAACCTACGCCGCCAAAAATTTTATCTGCAAATCCGCGTATTTTCCAGAGTTTGTTAGCGTAATACCAGCCGCGATTACCGCCTATAGACCATATGTTTTCTAGAGCTTGTTCTGGGTTATCAAGTTTAATAGTCTGTCGGTCTTTGAGACATCCAAATTCTGGCACTTTTATATACTCACTTACATCTTTTCTAAACCTTCCGCTAATCATTGAATCTTTCCAACTAGAGACTACTTGATTTTGCTCGATTTTTTCAAATGCTAGTTTGATGGCTTCGATATAGGTGAGTGGTGTTATTTGTAGTAATTCCTGCAAACGCGTATCTCTTGTGATAACCTCTATACGCATACTGTCTACAAGATTTAAAGCGAGTTTGTAGCTTGTAGATGTGACAAAATAAAGCCAGTACGAGGAGATCTTGGGACTCATAACCGGGACATCTAAAATTGTGAGAGATAGGGATCTTATTTCTGCGTAGCGCAACATCATTTCTTTATATGAAAGAATATCTGGACCTCCAATATCAAAGGATTCATTGTAACAAGCTTCATTACCCAGCACACCTGACAGATACTGTAAGACATTACGAATAGCAATAGGCTGGCAGCGTGTAGTCACCCATTTTGGTGTTATCATAATGGGTAACTTCTCACATAAATCACGTATAATCTCAAAAGAGGAGCTTCCAGAACCCACAATAATGGCAGCTCTAAGTACGGTGAGTTTAAAATTACCATTATAGAGCATATCTTCAACTTGTTTTCTCGACCTTAAATGCTTGCTTAAGTTTTTTTCGTTAACAATACCGCTTAAATAAATAACCTGCTTACAATTGGTATTTTTTAAATAGGTATTGAAATTACGTGCTGAAAGTTCTTCTTTTTCATCAAAATCTGATGTCGAAGATGTCATAGAATGGATGAGATAATAGGCGGCATCAATATCTTTTGGTAATTTTGAAACCTCGGGTTCTTGTAAAAAATCGATTTCAATTATAGTAATGCGCTTTAAAATACGCGCATTTACAGAAAGTCTATTTTTGTCTCTCACAGCACAGACAATCTCGTGACCTTGTTCTAAAAGTAACGGTAAGAGACGCATACCTATATAGCCGTTAGCGCCCGTAAGTAAGATTTTCATAGGTATGTTTTAATATGAATAATTCTAAGATATTACATTCCTTCTGGAAGTTGAGGAAGGTTTTCTGCTTTATAATCAAGTATTTTTTTAATAAAGTTATGCGTGGCTTTATCCGTTGCGAGAGCCCTAATTTTTATAAAATAGTTATCTCTATAAATGCTGTACTCTTCAGCTTTGCCCTTATATAAATGCAATTTATAATACGGTATGATTAGAGCATAGGATTCTAATAACGATCGAAAACCTACGATTATACCTTTTGGTCGCATTTCTATATTACAAGTATTTAGGTAACTATCTAATATTAATAGGTTATGAATTTCTATGCTTGTGCTTGTAATAAATAATTTTGAAGAACCTATGCCACGCATTCTTAAGCGTTCACGAATTGTAAATGGCGGACCTACTTCATTAATGATTTTTCTTTTTACTTCTGGATTGTTATAAGAAACATTGAGCAACATCTTTTCTTTTAAAGATACAGGTTTGTGAAGAATTATTTACTCTAATTATTAGGATTGCTTTTTTCGGAAACCAGACAACACCACATTAGCATTTTACTTTGGTAAAGGCTGTATTTGCTTATCTTTGCGGGTTCAGAAATAAAGCTCATGAATTTATCACAAAAAATTAGTCAGGCAGTTAAAGATGCTGTTAAGAATATATATAACGCAGAATTACTAGAGGTAGAATTGCAGCCTACTCGTAAAGATTTTGAAGGCGATTTAACGGTAGTTGTATTTCCGATCTTAAGAGTAGCAAAAGGCAATCCTGTTATTATTGGTGAGCAAATAGGAGAGTTTTTGAAAGAAAATATTTCAGAAATTTCTGATTTTAATGTGGTTAAAGGTTTTTTAAATCTGGTTATTTCCGATGATTATTATCTTGAGTTTTTCAATAGAATAAAATCTATAGAAAACTATGGGCATAAACCAGCTACAGGCAATGCGGTTATGGTGGAGTATTCATCTCCTAATACAAATAAGCCACTTCATTTAGGGCACGTACGTAATAATCTTCTAGGTTATTCGGTAGCTGAGATAATTAAAGCTTCAGGAAAGAAAGTTTATAAAACCCAAATTATTAATGATCGCGGAATTCATATTTGTAAGAGTATGTTAGCCTGGAAAAAATTTGGAGCAAATGAAACTCCAGAAAGCAGCGGTCTAAAAGGAGATAAGCTTGTAGGAAATTACTACGTAAAATTTGATAAGGCTTATAAAGAAGAGCAGTCGTATCTAGTAGCGCAAGGAAAAACTCAAGAAGAAGCAGAGAAACAAGCTCCGTTACTTTTAGAAGCTCAAGATATGCTCCGTAAATGGGAGGCAGGTGATGACGAAGTGGTTTCACTGTGGAAAATGATGAACGGCTGGGTATACGAAGGTTTTGAGCAAACCTACAAAAATCTAGGGGTTGATTTTGATAGTTATTATTTTGAGAGTAATACCTATTTATTAGGAAAAGACAATATTGAAGAAGGCCTAAAAAAAGGTGTTTTTTATAGAAAAGAAGATGGCTCAGTTTGGTGTGATCTTACTGAAGATGGTCTTGATGAGAAAATCGTACTACGTAGTGACGGGACTTCTGTTTATATGACTCAAGATATAGGTACTGCCATACAACGTGTAAAAGATCATCCCGATGTAGGTGGTATGATTTATACCGTGGGTAATGAACAGGATTATCATTTTAAAGTATTGTTCTTAATTTTGAAAAAACTAGGTTACGAATGGGCTGAAAACCTATACCATTTAAGCTATGGCATGGTGGATTTACCTAGCGGAAAAATGAAAAGCAGGGAAGGGACCGTTGTTGATGCAGATGATTTAATTGAAGAAATGGCCAGCACTGCTGGAAATATCGCAGAAGAGCTAGGTAAGTTAGATGGGTATAGTGATGATGAAAAGCAGGAGCTTTATAAAATGATAGGATTAGGTGCACTCAAATATTATATTTTGAAAGTGGATCCTAAAAAACGCATACTTTTTAACCCGGAAGAATCTGTAGATTTTCAAGGGAATACAGGTCCTTTTATTCAATATACCTATGCGCGTATTCAATCTATTTTACGAAAAGCTATAGATACAGGAGTTCCGGTAGATGTAGATCATAAAGAACTACATATAAAAGAAAAGGAACTTATTAAGCAAATAGCTTTATATCCTGAAACTATACAACTGGCTGCAGAAAATCAAAGTCCGGCGCTTATAGCCAACTATACCTATGATTTAGTAAAAGAATTTAATTCATTTTACCAGCAAGTTTCGATATTAGGAGCAGACTCTGATAGTGAAAAGAGTTTTAGAGTTGCACTTTCTAAGAAGGTGAGTGATGTAATTGCAGCTGCTTTTGGATTACTTGGGATTGAAGTTCCCGAGCGTATGTAAATTAAAAATTAATCCGCAATGAAGCATTAGGAGTAAAACCAAGCGACTTATTCTTAATAGCAATTGCTTGAGAATTATCTTCAGGGTTTACCTGGTAATATTGTTGAATCGTATTAGTTGTATTGAGAACATTAAGAACTCCAATGCTTAGTTTTGAACTAATTGTATTCCAGTCAAAATCATAAACTAATGAAGCATCAAGCCTAAAAAAATCATCTAGATTTTCGCCGTTAGGCAATCCATAATTTACAATGCGCGTTGTAGATCCGCTAGACACGGTTTCGGCATTTTCTACAGGTTTTGTATAGGGTCTTCCGCTGTGGTAAGTAGCGCCGGCAGCAATTTTTAAGTTGTTTAAAATAGAATAGTTACTGGCAAAAGTAAGCGAGTGTCTCAAGTCTGTATTATTTGGGAAGGTATCTGGACTTAACTCATCGAAGGTGTAATTATTTTCAGAAAAGGTATAAGTAAGCCAGGTGCTCAGCTTATTTGTGCTTTTATTTATTAAAATTTCTAGTCCCTTTGTGGTATATCTTCCAGAGGTTTTAATAAACTGAAACTGATTTTGAAATCCCTGATTGGAAGCTGTGATACCCGTTACGGTTTTACTAAATCCTGTTAAATCTATCAGCCAACCATTACTTTTATAGTCAATCCCGCCAGAGAATTGTTTACTGCGTATAAGCGGGATGTCTGCATCATTTGCGAGAATCCATCTGCGGTTTTCTACGCCTAGAAAATCGTCTTCAAAATCAATTATTTGTGTGGCAGTCTGGTACTTTAATTCTCCTTGAAGTTTAAAAGCAAACTTATCGGCAAACTTTTGTCGTGCATTTATACGAGGTTCTACACGTGTTTTTTTGAACTTTTCAAAGTACGAGATACGCGCGCCTGCTCTTATAAACGTAAAACCTTTTTTATAAGTAAAATCATTAAACAAGCTGTGGCTGCGCAATACATCTTTTTTACGTTGCGTAAACAGAGGCTGGTTTACATTGGTCGCATTGTGTATGCCGGTTTCGGTAAATTGATAGCCGTGTACCCAATTGATTTCTGGATTTAATTTAAAAATTCCTTTAAATTTTATACCGGTTTCTAATACCTCATTTTCCTGTTTTAATTGTTGCTCTGACGATACTTCTTCTTCTTCAGAATCAATATTGTACTTTGTATAGTAGGTATTAATATAGGTGGAATAAATATTGCTCCACACCGAAGTTAAATTAGCACCAACTGCGCTGTTTTTTTGTTTTAGCTTACTTTCTTTGATTGCCAGATCGCTATCCTTATTAAATTCTTGATAAGCCAGGTCATTATTGATATTAATAAAGCTTACGCGAAATTTATGTCTGCTAGAAATATCATAAAGTAATTTTGCAGAGTAATCATAAAACTTAAAATCTGAAGAAGTCTCTAGCGATGTGTTAGTACTTTCACCGGCGCTGTTAATTTCTGAATCTTGAAAACTTCGTTTAAAATAGGATTGGTAGGTAGGGGTTTGTAACTGATCTGAGATAGACCTGCGTCCAGATAATTGTACCGAAATATTTTTGCTAAGCGGAATTTGTAAAAAGGCATCTGCACTTAATCCGTTTAAACCTACACCTCCTTTTAGCTCGTTTGTAACTTCATTATCTGTAGACATTATAATAGTACTGCTTACACCACCTCCATATTCTGATGAGGTGCCATTTTTTGTCACTTCTATACGCTTAGTAAGATTAGGATTATAGGCCGAAATAAGTCCAAAAAAATGCCCGGAATGGTACATCACAATATCATCCCATAACATGAGATTTTCATCTTGAGTACCACCACGCACATTAATATTATTAATGCTTTCATCTATACTCTCCACACCTGGTAATACTTGTATGGTTTGTAATACATCTGGTTCTGTTAAGCCAGGAAGTATCCCAAAACGGTCGCTATTTATAATTAAATTATCATCAATGGTTTTCTGTAATCCGCTGGTTAAAAATTGAGTGATTACAATTTCGCTTAAAGCGAAATCTTCTTTTTCTAATGTTATCGTTTTACAGGAAGCATCTTTTTTAATTAATAGTGATGCCGGAAAACTACGAGTTTGATATCCTAAATAAGAAATGGTTATGTTGTCTGTAGGATTAATGTTGGTAAAAGAAAAATTACCATTTGCAGCGCTAATGGTTCCTTTAGTAGTAGAGATTGTAATACTGGCATCTGCTAAAGCTTCTTGAGTTATAGCATCTTTTAAGATACCACAAACGCTCAGTTTTTTATTGGTGAGTACCAGAGTGATATAACGTGTATCGATAGCTTCAGCAATAAAAAGGGTGTTTAAATTTATATACTCAATAACTTCAGTTATTGTAGATAGATTTTCATTTTGTTCAATGTCATAAGGAGCTACGGCACTTACACTGTAGGAAAATTTTACATCAAATTTATCTTCTATATTTATTAAGAACTCGCTTAGTGCAAGATTGTTTGACGTATCCTGACCAACACTTGTAAAACCTATTAGAAACAAAATTGTAAATAAAAGCTTACTACTGGTTATTTGCATATAAGCGTATATTTTTTGGGTTTGTATCGTCGTACTCTATACCCAACGGCACAGTTACTGCACGCAATGCTTTATCAAGATTTTTGTTGCCAAAACTTCCGGCAAACAATTGGTCTACATCTATAGATTGGGTGGTAATAGTGATGTCAAATTTGCGTTCCAGTTCATTAAGTACATACTTTAACGGTATTGCATCAAATGAGCTTTCATCTAAGGTCCAGCTGGGTTGAGTAGCAGGAAGTCCTGTCATTTTTTTTCCTGTACCGTTTATAAATCTGTAGCGTTCTCCGGGAGTCAATACCAATTTTTTACCTCCGTGATCTACACGTACTCGACCTTCATAACAATGTACTTCAAAATAATCTTTACGCTCTTTAACATTAAATTGCGTTCCTAGTACTTGTACCTTTCCTGCACTGGTTTCTACTATAAAATTACTGCCTTTGGTTACCTTAAAATAAGCCTCTCCCTTTAATTTTACTTCGCGTTTATTTTTATCCCAATCATTCTTTACATAAGTTAACAAACTTCCCGAATTTAACAGTACCTCAGATTGATCTGGAAGTTGTGTTTGTGTAAGTTGGGCAAGTTTTGCTTCGGTAGTAGTGGCAGGATTACTAAAAATAAAATAGGTAGTTATCAATACTGCAACCACAGCTGCTGCAGCTGCACTTATCCAGTTAAAGTTGGGTTTTATAACCTTGGGTTTGGTATTTTTAGCTTCGGCTTTATTTTTAAATGCTGCGTAAGCTTGAGCGGTATTGAGTTGGTTAGGTTTTAGATCACTAGCGTATTGAGCAATTTGCGCATATTTTTTATACGCAGAAGTTTGCTTAAAAGCAGCAAGCTCTCTGTCGCTCATATCACCATTGAGCCATTTTAATATGTTTTTTTCTTCTTCCATTAATACCGGGTTCTATACATAAGACAATTAAAGAGTAGTTTACCCTACTTTTTAGAGACTAAATATTAGGTATTTCTTCTCGTAATGATTTTAGAGCAAGGCTCATTCGTTTTTCGACTGCCTTTACTGAGATGTCCAGAAGTTCTGCAATCTCTCTATATTTTTTTCCGTCTATACGATTCATTAAAAAAACTTCTCGCTGACCTTCATTTAGATTGGCAATAGCCTGTTGCAGTTTTAATTTAAACTCTTTTTCTTCTAAAATATATACTGGATCTTGAAAAGACTTGTCATCAGTATTTGAGTTTTTTTCATAATTAAGCACCACCTTGTTATGTTTTACTGTATTTAAAAACATATTATTTATCGTGGTAAATAAATAGGTTTTTGCTTTTGCAAAATCTACACAGCTGCAATTTTCCCAGATTTTAATAAAAGCTTCTTGTGTGAGATCTAGCGCCTGCGCCTCGTCACCACATTTATATAAAGCAAAGTTTTTGGCACCTTGTAAAAAGCTGTCATAAAAACCTTTAAATACAGGTTCTTTGCATAAATCTTTTAAATCTGAACTTTTCAAAATGTAGGTATCTTATGCGTTTTAAAAAGGTTGAGGAAAATTAAAAGTAAACTTATGTAAATTTAAGGTAGGGTAAATAGATTCATAATTGTCTTACTACCGAAAGCGAACAAAAATAAAACGCAAATAAAAATTTTACAATTATGAAAAATCTAAAAACAATCTTGAGTACCGCAGCACTTGCTGCAGCAATGTTTACTTCATGTCAATCTGAAGAAGATGTGCTAATAGATGAAAATGGAAACACCAACAGTGCAAACTCTGAAACCGCAGACTTACTAGTGCGCAATACGGCTGCAGATGGTTCAGATGACGATATGCTAGATGGTATAAGCTGTGCTTCTGTGATATTTCCGGTAGTGGCAGAAATTAATGGTCAGGAAGTTACATTAGTTAATGAGTCGAGCTTAAGTCTAGTTGCAGAACTATTTGCAGAATTTACGAATGATGCAGATACTGTTACATTTCAATTCCCTATACAAGTACAATTAAACAATTATTCTCAAGTAACAATTGCAAACCAGCAAGAATTAGATGCTTTAAAAGAAGCTTGCGATAATGCAGATGAAACTAGAGATGATGCTATTACATGTCTAGATATAAACTTTCCTGTAAGTATGTTTACATTTGATGCAAATGCACAACAAACTGGTAGCGTGGTGCTTACTAGTGAGAAAGATACTTATGCATTTATAAATGGTTTAGAAGATAATCAATTTTTTAGTGTGCAATATCCTATTACACTAACTTCTGAAAATTCAGGCTCAATTACAATAAACTCTGATGCAGAGTTAGCTACTGAGTTACAGTCTTGTGAGGCGAGTGATGATATGGATGAAGAAGCTGCAGCAGAAGCAAGTACATTAAAAAAAGAGCTTGAAACTATTTTAACTGACACTTCATTTAAATTGGAATCTGGTGTAAAAGCAGGAGCAGATTTCACAACAGATTTTGCCAACTATACATTTATGTTTGCTAACGACGGACAGTTAGAAATACGTAATAGACTAACTAATTTTTTGGAAAATGTAGAAGGAGAATTTGACGCGCAATCACAATCAAGTGTTTATTTAATACTTGATTTTGAAAGTAATTCTGAATTTTCTGCACTTAACGGCACATTTGAAGTAGTAAATCAAACTTCAAGTAAAGTAGAGTTGCAAAGTACTACAGACAGCTCTTTCAAACTGGTATTTTCTAAGATTTAATTTATAATTTTAGCAGTGAATTGGCCGTATTTAATTAAGGGAATACGGCCTTTTTTTTGTTTTTAAAGTAATGATAGGTTATCGTCGACACAGATCTAAATAAACCTTTATTCTGAGGAGTAAAATCATTAAATTTGCAGTCTTAATTGAATACCTATGTTTGATAATTTAAGTGATAAGTTAGATAAGGCGATGCACGTGCTTAAGGGGCACGGTCAGATTACGGAAGTAAACGTAGCCGAAACCCTAAAAGAAATTCGTCGTGCGCTCGTAGATGCCGATGTTAACTATAAGATTGCCAAAGATTTTACCAGTACCGTAAAAGAGAAAGCATTAGGTCAAGATGTTTTGACTGCTCTTAAGCCAGGTCAATTAATGACCAAGTTGGTAAAAGATGAGTTAACTCAGTTAATGGGAGGTGATGCTGAAGGAATTAATCTTTCTGGAAATCCATCTGTTATTTTAATGTCTGGTTTGCAGGGTAGTGGTAAGACAACATTTTCTGGGAAATTAGCGAATTATCTAAAAACCAAAAAAACTAAAAAACCGTTACTAGTTGCTTGTGATGTGTATCGTCCTGCGGCAATTGATCAGCTTCACGTAGTAGGTGATCAAATAGGCGTTGAGGTTTATTCTAATAGAGAAGAGAAAGACCCTGTTAAAATTTCGCAAGCTGGTATTGCTCACGCAAAGGCTAATGGTTTTAATGTGGTGATTATAGATACGGCAGGTCGACTGGCAGTTGATCAAGCTATGATGAATGAGATTGAGGCCGTTCATAAAGCCATACAACCGCAAGAGACGCTTTTTGTAGTTGATTCTATGACAGGGCAAGATGCTGTGAATACTGCTAAGGCATTTAATGATATTCTAAATTTTGATGGGGTTATCCTAACAAAATTAGATGGTGATACCAGAGGTGGTGCAGCCTTATCAATAAAAACGGTTGTAGATAAGCCTATTAAATTTATAGGTACGGGTGAAAAAATGGAAGCGATAGATGTGTTCTATCCTTCACGTATGGCAGATCGTATTTTGGGAATGGGAGATGTTATCTCTCTGGTAGAACGTGCACAAGAGCAGTTTGATGAAGACGAGGCGCGTAAACTTCAAAAGAAAATCGCTAAAAATCAATTTGGGTTTGACGATTTCTTAAAACAAATACAGCAGATTAAGAAAATGGGTAATATGAAAGATCTTATTGGGATGATTCCCGGGGCTGGTAAAGCTTTAAAAGGTCTTGATATTGATGATGACGCCTTTAAAGGAATAGAAGCGATCATTCATAGTATGACTCAAGAAGAACGTACGCAACCTTCAATAATTAATAGTAGTCGTAAAAAACGTATAAGTAAAGGTTCTGGAACATCTGTACAGGAAGTAAATCAATTATTGAAACAGTTTACTCAGATGAGTAAAATGATGAAAATGATGCAAGGTGGAGGCGGAGCCAAAATGATGCAAATGATGAATAATATGCGCTAAGAATGTTTACAGCTCTACTTACAATAGGGTGAAAATGTAACTAGCTCAAATGCCAAATTTTAATTATACCATGACAATCTTAGACGGAAAGAAAACCAGCGACGATTTAAAAAATGAAATTGCTGCTGATGTTAAAGCTATGAAAGCAAGAGGAGAGAAAGTTCCTCACCTCGCCGCTGTTTTAGTAGGTACTGATGGAGCTAGTCTCACTTATGTAGGTAGCAAAGTACGTTCTTGTGAGCGTATTGGTTTTGAATCTACTCTAATCAAACTACCGGAAGAAACTACCGAAGATGAGTTATTAAATCAAATTGAGGCATTAAATAATAATCCTGAAATTGATGGTTATATTGTTCAGCTGCCATTACCTAAACATATTGATGAGCAAAAAGTCTTACTAGCTGTAGACCCCGATAAGGATGTAGATGGTTTTCATCCTACAAATTTTGGGAAAATGGCTCAAGATATGCCGGTTTTTATCCCTGCTACTCCTTTTGGAATAATGGAATTATTAAAGCGGTACAATGTTCCTACCGAAGGTAAACATACTGTAGTTATAGGACGTAGCCATATTGTGGGACGACCTATGAGTATTTTAATGTCTCAAAAAGGGAATCCAGGAAACAGTACCGTGACTTTAGCGCATAGTCGCACACAAAATTTAAAAGAAATAACACTACAGGCAGATATTATAATTACGGCATTAGGAGTTCCTGAATTTCTAAAAGCAGATATGGTAAAAGAGGGTGTTACCGTGATAGATGTGGGAATTACAAGAGTTGATGATGCTTCAAGAGAGCGTGGTTATCGTCTTACAGGTGACGTAGATTTTGAAGCGGTAAGTAAAAAAGCAAAGTTTATTACTCCTGTGCCTGGTGGAGTAGGACCTATGACTATTGCGATGTTATTAAAAAATACATTACTTGCAAGAGCAAGACACAAAGAACTTCAATCTTAAGGTTCTGAAGTTTTAAGCATAAAAAAGAGGTCAATTTTGACCTCTTTTTTATGCTTAAATATTTTCTACTTTAATAAATGTCTGGCGCCAAGAGCAGCACCTATAATACCGGCGTGATTTCTCGTATGGGCTGCCATTATAGGAATATCTGTTTTAAGATATTTTATATACTCATCAAGATTTTTACTGGCTCCACCACCAATGATAATAAGTTCGGGCTGACTTATCTGACTTACTAACTGAATAAATTTATTGAAACGTTTGCCCCATTTTTTGAAGCTCATTCCGTTGTCTAAGCGTACCCGACGAGACGAAAACTTTTCAATTGTGGTATTCTTTTTATACTGCATTTGACCCAATTCAAAATTAGGAATAAGTTCGCCATTGAAGAAAACTCCACTTCCTATTCCAGTTCCTATAGTTACTGTTATAACAAGACCTTTAACACCTTTCCCAACTCCAAACTCCATTTCTGCAAGACCGGCTGCATCTGCATCATTGATGACATTCACAGGTAATCCTATTTTCTGCGAGATCATATCATCAACTTGTAAACCTAGCCACGACTTATCAAGATTTCCGTGTTCTAGTGCTTTCCCTTTATGAATTACCGTAGGAAACCCTACACCTACCACACCTTTCCAGTCCCAGTATTTTACAACCTCAGCGATTGTATTTACCATCGCTATAGGTTCACGAGGGAAGGGAGTATCTAGTCTAAATCTATCGCCTAAGTATTTTTCTTGTTCGAGATCTACAGGGACACCTTTTATCCCAGATCCTCCAACATCAACTCCCAGAATTTCCATATGTATTTGTATGCTTAATTATAAAATCGTTTAAAAAGCTATATGCTTTTTAAGCTGTTTGCAATTTGAAGAGGCAATTTATTGAAAAAGCATAAAAAGAAGTAAGAGAATACAGAAAATATATTTGCGGTTAGAATTTTTCACATCTAGTAATTTTGATGCTAGTAAGAATATACCGAGGTAGAATGACATTAAATTATAAAGCAAAGTCAACTATATTTTATTGATAGTTGACTTTGCTTTATAACTTGGATAAAATATACTTTAAGCTTCAGTATTGAAAAGTGAAACTCAGTTTAATTAATTTTAAACTTCCGAAGATTGTATAATCAGCTCATCATCATCAATATCGCTTTCAGAATCTCCATATTCCTGTTTGTAAATTTTAACAATTAGCAGGAACAAACTTATAAGAAGCGGACCAAAAATTAATCCTATAAAACCAAATAACGGTACACCTACAATAACACCAATAAGTGTTACAAGTGGGTGAACATTTGCTAATCGCTCTAAAACATATAATCGAATAATATTATCTGTAGAACCTACCACCACAATACCATAAATAGCGATGCCCACAGCTTGAAGATTATCTCCACTCGCAATCATAAGTATAACAACAGGAACAATCCCTAATAACGTCCCTACAAAAGGAATCATACTACCTATCGCAGTAATAACAAACCAGAAAAAAGGATCGGGTACACCAAAAATTAAAAAGCCTATTAAAGCGACAATTCCCTGTGCCAGAGCAACAAGTGGAATTCCTAAAGCATTGCTTTTTACCATAGCTACGCATTCTTCTCCTATACGTTCTATATTAGGCTTAGCAAGCGGTATAAATGCATATAAAGAGTGCCTAAGTTCTTTCCGGTTAATAAGCATATAGTATAGCATAAAATACATAATACCTATTGCTATAAAAACATTGAATGTCCCGCCGGCAAAATTTTGAAGATTAGTCGAAACCCAGGTTGTGATTGAGTTCGTGTCAATAGAATCACTTGCTTTATAACCTAAATCATCTTCCCAAACTCCTACTTGATCTTTAACGGCTTGAATTACACGTTCAGAATTTTTTACTGCTTTACCTATTTTGTTAGTAAGCATTAAAACAGTTAGACCTATGGGAACAAGGATAATTATAAATGATGCTAGCATAGCAAGACCGGCCGCAAGCCCCTTTTTCCAGCCACGTTTAATTAGTTTTTTTACCGGTTTACGCATTAAAACGTAAAGGGTAATTGCTCCTAGTACACCAGATAAATAAGGAGTCATCTCCTCAATTATAAGCACAAATAAAAATAGAATAAGCAGAATTAAAAAAAGCTGCCTTACCAGTTCTGGTTTTAGTTTATTCATTTTGCAAAAAGTTGAGACATATCTTTAAAGCTTTTAAATTCTAGAGCATTACCACATGGATCATAAAAAAACATAGTGGCTTGCTCACCTACTTGACCTTCAAAGCGTATATAAGGTTCAATAGCAAATGAAATATTTTTGTTTTTGAGTTGGTCAGCAAATTTTTCAAATACCTTCCAGTCTAATACTACTCCAAAATGAGGAACTGGAACATGCTTGCCATCAACTTCGTTATGGTGTGAAGCACCTGTCTGTTCTTTAGGTTTGTAATGAATTACTAATTGATGTCCAAAGAAGTCAAAATCAACCCATTCATCAGTACTACGTCCTTCTGAAAGTTCGAGAACATCTCGATAAAATAAGCGGGCTTTTTGTACATCATCTACAGGGATTGCTAAGTGAAATGGAGAAGGCATTATGGGTCGTATTTAAGGTTAGTTATTTCGAAGCGCTTCGATGAGTTCTTTCTTATTCATTTTAGATCTGCCATCAATGCCTACTTTCTTAGCTTGCTCATAAAGATCTTTCTTGGTACGCTCTTCATATTTTTCAGATTTGCCACCTTTCTCGCCAGAATTTGATGTATTTGCTATGCGAGCAGATTTTTCTTTACTGTAACCTTGATCTCGTAATGCTTCGTACTGTTTTTCATTTTTAACAGATGGAATTTTTTCTGCCATAATTTGAGTTTTTGAAGATTCATTTAAAATTAGGTCGAAAATCTCATTTGGCAGGCATACTTAACACAGGTTTAATTTTTAGCAGCAGCGGTTTACTGTATGCGTCGTCTGGGACCACTAGGCTTGGGAGTAGTGCCATCTCCTGCGATGTATTCTTTAGAGCTATTAATGAGTAGCTCATTTAAATCACTGAGTTCTGTTTTAGTAAATTCTCTATACTTACCTACACCTACATCAAGATGTATGTTCATAATACGCACTCTTTTTAACCGAGTTACATTATAACCAAGGTGCTCACACATACGACGAATCTGTCTGTTTAATCCTTGAGTCAGTATAATTTTGAATCTATTTTTTCCCAGTTGTGTAACTTCACACTTACGCGTAATGGTATCAAGGATAGGAACTCCGCCGGCCATACTATTTACAAATGAAGCGGTAACAGGTTTATCTACTTCAACAATATATTCTTTATCGTGATTATTACGTGCACGTAAAATTTTATTTACGATATCCCCATCGTTAGTTAAGAATATAAGACCTTCACTAGCTTTATCTAATCTGCCTATAGGGAAAATACGTGTAGGGTAGTTTATATAATCAATTATATTGTCTTTTTCTACGCGAGTATCTGTTGTGCAAACAATGCCTACCGGTTTATTAAAAATCAAATATACAGGAGCATCTTGTTTCTCACCTACCAGTTTACCATTTACACGTATCTCATCAGCGGCACTCACTTTTGTACCCATCTCAGGAACACTACCATTTACCGTTATACGGCCGGCATCTATAAGTTTATCTGCTTCACGTCTTGAACAAAAACCTACCTCACTGAGGTATTTGTTTATTCTTGTTTTAATAGGTTCTTCCATAATTGTAAATGTAAAGCGTTTGCGATGAAGATTAGCGTTTTAAAAAGTCAACAATTTGATCATTAACTTTAGGGTCATAAAGTGAGTGATTAAGTCCTTTAGTTTCTATAAATTCTGAATTTTTATAGGTCGCGTGAATAGATTTTGATCCTGAAAATGGAGTGATAGTATCATCCTTATCGTGAATTATTAATGCCGGAGTTTTAATATTTTTCGCGAACACCGAAGATGAAAAATCTGCAGTCTTAAAGTTAAAGCGTTTTTGAAAGTAATTTTCCAGCGCTTGCATAACGCGGTCATTCAGTTTTAAAATTCGCTGATAATCAATAAGAATACTATCTAATCGATCTGGAGCACCTAGAACAACAAGCTTTTCAGGTTTATAGGTGTCTGTTTGTGACTGATTGAATAAAACGGTCATAGCGCCTATTGAGTGTCCTATCATATAATCGGGTTGATAGCGCACTAGAACTTCACTTAATACTTCGTGATAAATAGGAACATATAAGTATTTACCCGTGCTGTAACCGTGGGCAGGAGCGTCAAAAGCTATTATGGTATAATTCTCACCCTTAAGTCTGCCTATCATTTCTTTCCAACGATGCGAATGACTTTCCCAACCATGCACAAGTAAAATAGTTTTCTCCCCGCCTTCCCATTTATAAGGTTGTATTTTTAGATTATTTATTTCTATTGCAGGCTCGAGATTAGGTTTTAAAAAACCTTCATGATGAGGTCCTATTTTGCCGCGTCTAGGTTTACTAAATATTTTAAAAGCCTTTTTAGCAGCAGCTTGAGGACTAATAATTGCTAATGTATTAACGTAGTTTCCTAATATTTTAGGAAGCATTTTTACTAAATATTTATTCATAAAAAAACCCTCTTTAATAGAGGGTCAAATATACGGGTTATGAGATTTCTAACGTTTGTTTTCGGTATCAATCACATCGGTGTCTTTTCTATATTTTAGTAACGATATACCAGATAAAAAGAAAACTCCTCCTAATATAGCCATTGCCCAGGGACTTAAACCCGTGCTTAAACTTCCAAATATACCTAGAACTCCTACCACAAGTGCAATTGCTCCTCCTATCACCATTACTAATGCTAAAATCTTAATCATAATAAATAATCTAAGTTATGAATCAAAATTAATAGAATGATTACTAGATCTATAAATGATTAACGCTCCTTTAGCTAAGAATTAGTAAATATTAATAAAAAAGCTATGCTTCTTCTCTGTGAACCTTTTTAAAGTGAAAAGCTGGTTTACAGATTGATAGATAGGTGCAAGGTTCTGAAAACGGATTACTGTATTGCACGCGTGTACCGGCAATTATTTTAATAGATTGACCTGCCTCAAGTAGTATGCTTTCATCATCTATTTTAAACATCTTCTTGCCTGAAATTATAAAGGTGTACTCATCAAATTCTGGAGTTTGAAAAGGTTCGCTCCAATTTGCTGGTGCAATCATATGAGCAATGCTTATTTCCGTATTACCATCGCTGGCATTACCAAAATGCTCACCTATATATTTACCATCTGTGGTAGGTACTACAAAAGGATTTTTTTGTACCAGATAACGCTCTTTTTTCATTTGTCTATTTTAATTGGTTATTACCAGCCAATCATAAAATATTTAATTTTTGCAGAATCGGGAATTTCTGCTTGAGATACTTTGGCATCCATATCAAAGCGTAATTCACCGGCAAGTTCTTTTCTGTCGATGGTAAAGTAAGCATTTATCTCATCTACAAATACCACTACACTGCTTATCAAAGTTTCTATACGCGATATCTCATAAGCATCAGATATATCTTTAAACGTACTGTTTAAATTAATGCCTTCTTGCGTTGTATACCGTTCATCAAATATTTGTACAGTTCTTATAGTTTTTGGTTGGCTGTCTTTTACCGGCATCAAGCTTAATAATTGAGCACCTCCTTTTTCATAAATTTCAATAGCATTTACATTCAGCTCTTCGCTTAATCCTGAGTTTTGATCTACAACACTGTCATTTTCAAAAATTGTTTTGAGTTCATCTAGAGTTGTATTCTTTGTAAGTGGTCCCACGCTATCTGGGGTTACTTCATAAGGTTTGTCTGAATCACACGATACCAGAACAAGATTTGCGATAAGAGTTAAGAGTAATAAACGTTTCATATATTATTTAAATGTTAGGTTGTTATTTAATCATTTTTCCCAAGATACCTAATACACCACGTATAACAGTGGCACTAGTAAGAACCTTTAGGATTGCTTTTTCAGTTGCGCTACTTTTTGATGAAGTACGTGTGCTTCTTTTAACTGTTGCACGCTCTTCTTTAGCTTTTTCTTTTACCTCCTCACTTTCAGCTTTTTTTATTTTTGCTGTTAACATTTCGTACGCACTTTCTCGATCTATTGAGTTATTATATTTTGGAGCCAAAACAGATTTTTTGTAGAGATCGTCTAGTTCTTGATTTGTCAAAATATCCATCCGGGACATAGGTGCACGCATCATTGTTGCGGCGAGTGGAGTAGGTCGCCCCTTCTCGTCAAGAGCAGAAACTAATGCTTCACCGGTTCCCAATGAAGTTAAAACTTCTTTAGTATCGTAATATTCAGAATCGGGATAGTTCTCTGCAGTAAGCTTAATAGCTTTACGATCTTTAGCCGTAAATGCCCGAAGCGCATGTTGTATTTTTAAGCCTAACTGACTTAAAACACCTTCTGGAACATCGGTGGGGTTTTGAGTAACAAAATAAAGACCAACTCCTTTACTGCGTATTAGTTTTACAATACTTTCAATTTGGCTATGTAGCGCTTTAGAAGCTTCTCTAAAAATCAAATGAGCTTCATCAATAAAAATTACAAGTTCAGGACGTTCACTATCTCCTCGCTCAGGAAAAGTGCTATAAATCTCTGCAAGTAAACTCAACATAAAAGTTGAGAAAAGTTGGGGACGATCTTGAATATCTGTAAGCCGTATAACATTAATTTTTCCTCTTCCGGTCTCATCGAGTTTCAGCAAATCATCAACTTCAAAAGATTTCTCTCCAAAAAAGATGTCTCCTCCTTGCTGTTCTAGTTGAACAATCTTACGCAATATGGCACCTGCCGAAGCAGTAGAAATTCTACCGTATAAATCTTGAATTTCTTCTTTGCCTTCATCTGTAGCATATTGAAGAACCTTTTTAAAATCTTTCAGGTCTAATAGAGGTAAACTTTTGTCGTCACAATATTTAAATAGAATTGCAATTATCCCTGATTGCGCATTAGATGCATCAATTATACGTGAAAAAAGTACAGGTCCAAACTCACTTACAGTAGCTCTTAACCGAACGCCATTCTGCTCAGAAATCGTAAGTAATTCTACTGGAAAATCTTTAGGTGTATAGGGTAAGCCTATTTTTTGATGTCGTTCATTAATTTTAGGATGATTAGAACCTGCTTTGGCAATCCCGCTTAAATCACCTTTCATATCCATCAATAGAACCGGAATACCTTTTTCTGAAAGATTTTCTGCAAGAATCTGCAAGGTCTTTGTCTTACCGGTACCAGTTGCTCCTGCAATAAGGCCATGTCGATTTAAAGTACGCAAAGGAATTTTAATATGTGCATCTGTAATGGTTTGACCATTAAGCATTGCGCCTCCTACAGTGATGTATTCGCCTTTAAACGTATTGCCTGTGACGATATGCTCTCTAAAAGCTTCAGTATCCATAAATTGAAATTTGGCTAAAAATAAGGATTAATACAAGAAATAGGAGATGTGTAGATGTATAAAAATAGCTTCTAATTTTTGAGTTGTTTGCACATTAAAATAAGACAGTCAAGCTTTGGCAACGATTTTATTGAGGCGTATCTTTGCAGCTTATGACAAAAGAAGCAACAGCAAACCGGGTAAAGCTGGGAGAATTACTTCCGCTGATGGAAGAATTTTATACGATTCAAGGTGAAGGAGCGCATACTGGGACGCCTGCATATTTTATACGTGTAGGTGGTTGTGATGTAGGATGTCACTGGTGTGATGTAAAAGAAAGCTGGGATGCTGCAATTCATCCACCTACAGAAGCAACTGCGATTGTTGCAAATGCTGTAAAATATAGTAAAACGATTGTAATAACAGGTGGAGAGCCACTTATGTGGGATATGCGACATCTTACCAGTTTGCTTAAAGCTGAAGGTTTAAAAGTTCATATTGAAACGTCTGGAGCTTATGAGCTGAGTGGAGAATGGGATTGGATCTGTTTGTCTCCAAAAAAGCGAATGCTTCCGAAACCACGTATATATAAAGAAGCGCACGAACTTAAAGTGATTATTTTTAATAAATCTGATTTTGCCTTTGCTGAAGAACATGCAGCAATGATTAACGAAGACTGCGAATTATACTTGCAGTCAGAATGGAGTGTAAGAGATAAAATGACACCGCTCATTGTTGATTATGTAATGGCTAATCCTAAATGGAAAATAAGTCTGCAGACTCATAAATATTTAAATATACCCTAATTACAAAAGGCTTTCAGTTTATGAAAGCCTTTTGTAATCTGTATATATATACTATTATTCCACTTCTTCTACGGGTACTTGTATATAAGAGTCATCCCATCCTAAAAACATATCAGATCCTGCTTCAGTAGGTTGAAATGAGATTGAAAAAGACTCGATAGGCGCCGCAGTTTTGCGGGCTGGTGTAGTAATACGTAATAAATCGCGTTCTGGTTTGTAGCCATAGGCTCCCCAAGTGTCAAGATCCTTATTTAATATTACTGTCCATTCTTTTTCTCCTGGTATTGTAAACAACGTATAGGTGCCTGCAGTTACTTTTTTATCTCCAAGCATCATATCTTTATAAAATTTTATTTCTGTTGATTCATTAGCACCGGTTCGCCATATTTCTCCGTACTTCTGTATTCCGTCTTTAGCAGCAAAAACATCACGACCTTTACGTTGCGGTCTGCTATAAATAACCCGTACACGCGGTGCTTTATCTTGCCCTCTAAACATTGCGATGTCTAACGGACTTTTATCTAACTCACTAAATTTTTGAGCATTAAGTGAATTGCCCATTACTAAAAAGGTAAGCAGGAAGCTGCTAATTATAAGAGATTTCATTAAAAATTTTATTTATGTTGGATTTATATATTCTCACAAATGTACAATGGGTATAAGATTAGGTTTGTTAATGGTTTATTAAAAGAAGTGAGACTTCTATTTTTAACTTTAAATGCAATTTTCAGTAAAATACAATTACATATTAATAGTTTATCAACTATTAAAGTTAATGTATGTAAGCATAATATAGTTTTGTGTTTGTGAATTAGAATTGAATAGGCATCTTTGAGCTATCAAATTAAAACAATACGATTATGTGCGGGATAGTATGTGCCTATGAATTAAAGCAATCATCTGAAGTCTTAAGACCTCAGTTGCTAGAGATGTCAAAAAAAATACGTCATCGTGGTCCAGATTGGAATGGAGTTTATGCAGACGAAAATGCAATATTAGCTCATGAGCGTTTATCTATAGTTGATCCTGCTTCTGGTAAGCAGCCGCTATTGAGTCCCGATGGTAAACTTGTACTAGCAGCGAATGGCGAAATTTATAATCATCAGAAATTGCGTAAGCAGTTTGAGGGGAGTTATAACTTTCAAACCGAATCAGATTGTGAGGTAATACTTGCATTATATCAAGAAAAAGGACCTGATTTTCTAGATGAGCTGAATGGTATTTTTGCATTTTCATTATACGATGTAGAGAAGGACGAGTATTTTATAGCTCGTGATCATATGGGTATTATTCCACTATATATGGGTTGGGATGAGCACGGTACTTTTTACGTAGCTTCAGAACTTAAAGCATTAGAAGGTACTTGTACTAAAATTAAATTGTTTCCTCCGGGTCATTATTTGTATAGTGCTGATGGCGAATTGCGACAGTGGTATAAGCGCGATTGGATGGAGTATGAAGCAGTAAAAGAGAATGAAACAAGCATAGAAAAATTAAGAGATGCTCTTGAAGCAGCTGTGCATCGTCAACTTATGTCTGACGTGCCTTATGGAGTTTTACTTTCGGGAGGATTAGATTCTTCGATCACCTCTGCTGTCGCTAAAAAATATGCAGAAAAACGTATCGAATCTGGTGATACAGACGGTGCTTGGTGGCCCAGACTACATTCCTTCTCTGTAGGTTTGGAAGGTTCGCCAGATCTAGCAGCAGCTCAGAAAGTTGCAGATCATATAGGTACTGTACATCACGAAATAAAATTTACTATACAGGAAGGTCTTGATGCAATAAAAGATGTAATCTATAATTTAGAGACTTATGATATTACGACGATTAGAGCATCTACGCCGATGTATCTTATGGCCCGTGTAATAAAATCAATGGGTGTTAAGATGGTGCTTTCGGGCGAAGGTGCAGATGAGGTTTTTGGAGGATATTTATATTTTCATAAGGCGCCTAATGCTCAGGAATTTCACGAAGAGACTGTGCGAAAATTAGGTAAGCTGCATATGTATGACTGCCTAAGAGCGAATAAATCACTAGCAGCTTGGGGAATTGAAGGTCGTGTTCCATTCTTAGATAAAGAATTTATGGATGTAGCTATGCGAATTAACCCACAAGACAAAATGATTAATGGTGAGCGTATGGAAAAATGGGTGCTTCGTAAAGCTTTTGAATCTTATTTACCAGAGAGCGTTGCATGGAGACAAAAAGAGCAATTTTCTGACGGGGTGGGTTACAGCTGGATAGATACACTTAAAGAGGTGGTTAATGAGAAGGTGTCTGACGAGCAACTTGCAAATGCGAAATATAAATTTCCTATTCAAACACCTACAAACAAAGAGGAATACTATTACAGAAGTATTTTTACAGATCACTTCCCAAGTGACGCAGCAGCTTGGTCAGTTCCTCAGGAAGCTTCGGTTGCCTGCAGTACCAAGATTGCTTTGGAGTGGGATGAAGCATTTAAAAATATGAATGACCCATCGGGACGTGCAGTTGCTAATGTTCATTCTGATGCTTATATTAAAAAACAACTGGCTTAACAGTTGAGGTTTTACTTTTTGTGCCGCTTTCTCGATGAGAAAGCGGCTTTTTTTTTCTTAATTAAGTTGAGATCTAGGAATAACTTATTATTGGGCTTTTTTTCACATTTTGTTGATAACTTAACGTCTTTGGCGTGGCTTTTGTCTATATATAGGGATGCGATTTTTTATATTTGTTAGCTATCAAAAAACACGACTTATTACGGGTTATTTTTTGATTTTGAGCAATAAAATTATAAAGCACATAGTTTCCGCTTTAAGAATAAACAGAACACTTAATTAAATAAATTTATATGAGCGAAGAAGCCAATAAGAAGCAATATTCGGCAGACAGCATTCAGGCGCTAGAGGGAATGGAGCACGTGCGTATGCGTCCCTCAATGTATATTGGAGATGTAGGAGTGCGTGGTTTGCACCACTTGGTTTATGAGGTTGTTGACAACTCGATAGATGAAGCTATGGCAGGTCACTGTGACGCCATAGATGTTGTTATAAATGAAAATAACTCAATATCTGTTAAAGATAATGGGCGGGGGATACCTGTTGACCTCCATAAGAAAGAGGGAGTCTCTGCCTTACAGGTTGTAATGACTAAAATAGGTGCCGGAGGTAAATTTGATAAGGATTCTTATAAAGTTTCAGGAGGTCTTCACGGAGTAGGTGTAAGTTGTGTTAATGCTCTTTCAGATCATTTGCGTGCGACTGTTTATCGAGATGGGAAAATCTGGGAACAGGAATATGAGAAGGGGAAAGCGATGTACCCTGTCAAAGCTATAGGAGATACAACAGATAGAGGTACAGCTGTAACATTTCTTCCAGATCCAACGATATTTCAGCAAACAATAGAATTTAATTACGATACGCTGGCTAGTCGTATGCGTGAACTTTCTTATTTAAATAAGGGGATTACCATTACGCTAATCGATAAGCGTCGTAAAAATGACAAAGGTGAATATGATGTAGAAACTTTTCATTCTGAAGAAGGTTTGAAAGAGTTTGTGCGTTTTATGGATGGTAATCGTCAGCCTATAATCGGTCATGTGATCTCAATGGAAGGTGAGAAAAATGATATTCCTGTTGAGGTAGCTATGATTTATAACGATAGCTATGCAGAAAATTTGCATTCATATGTAAATAATATCAATACTCACGAGGGTGGTACACATTTAGCTGGTTTTAGACGAGGATTAACTACTTCTTTAAAGAAATATGCAGATGCTTCTGGATTGCTAGACAAATTGAAGTTTGATATTGCCGGAGACGATTTTAGAGAAGGTCTTACAGCAATTATTTCTGTAAAAGTTGCAGAGCCACAATTTGAGGGTCAGACAAAGACAAAATTAGGTAACCGAGAAGTGACTTCAGCGGTATCTCAAGCAGTTTCAGAAATGCTTGAAATCTATCTTGAAGAGCATCCAGACGATGCAAAAACTATTGTTCAGAAGGTAATTCTTGCAGCTCAGGCTCGTCACGCCGCTAAGAAAGCGCGTGAAATGGTACAGCGTAAAACTGTTATGAGTATAGGTGGTCTACCTGGAAAATTAGCTGACTGTTCAGAAACTGATCCTGCTGCTTGTGAAGTGTTTCTTGTCGAGGGAGATTCGGCAGGTGGTACTGCAAAAATGGGGCGTGATCGTAATTTTCAAGCAATTTTACCCCTGCGTGGTAAAATATTGAATGTTGAGAAAGCGATGCAACATAAGGTTTTTGAGAATGAAGAGATCAAAAATATTTTTACAGCGCTAGGTGTAACGATAGGTACAGAAGAAGATAGCAAGGCTTTAAATTTGTCAAAACTGCGTTATCATAAAATTGTTATTATGTGTGATGCCGATGTCGATGGTAGCCATATTGCAACTTTGATTCTTACTTTTTTCTTTAGATATATGAGAGAACTGGTTGAGGGTGGGCACGTTTATATTGCTACTCCGCCGTTATATCTTGTGAAAAAAGGTAAAAAAATGCGTTACGCATGGTCTGAGAAGGAGCGTGATGAGTACAATGATGCAATGGGTGGTAGTGCAGGCATACAGCGTTACAAGGGTCTTGGAGAGATGAATGCAGAGCAATTGTGGGATACTACTATGAATCCAGAATTTAGAACTTTGCGCCAAGTTACAATTGATAACGGTACAGAAGCAGATCGTATATTTTCTATGTTAATGGGAGATGAGGTTCCGCCAAGGAGAGAATTTATTGAGAAAAATGCGATTTATGCAAATATTGATGTGTAAATCATTCTACTCTTAAAATTATAATTTTGCCTGCTTTTACTAAAGCAGGCTTTTTTTTATGTATTAAGTTTTGATTAACAGTCGTTTTACTATTTTTGAGAAGAACCAAATCAATCAAAAAATGAAAAAAATAATACTAACTTTTTCAATCGCATTTTGCGCTTTTACGGGGTATAGCCAGGATGACGGATTTGAATCAATTGTAAAAGCAGGGGCCGCAGACTCTAACACCCTTATGGGAGCATATATTGCACCAGCGATGGAGGGACTTGTATATAGTATGTCTGGTGGATGGTATCATACTGCAAAAACACATAAACAATTAGGTTTTGATATTACAATAGGTTTTAATGGTGCAATTGTACCTTCAGAAAAAGAGATCTTATTGTTGAGTCAACTTGACTTTCAAAATAATTATACAGCTAGTTCAGATGTTACACCTACGGTAGCAGGTAACGGAACGCCGTCTGAAATTACATTTAATACAAGCGAAGGAAATGTCACTTTTACAATGCCGGAAGGGGTGAAAGACGATTTACCTATAAATGCAGTACCGGCTCCGGCAATTCAAGCAAGTTTAGGTGTGTTTAAAAGCACAGATCTTATGGTGCGATTTGTACCTGAAGTTGGTAGTGATCACGTTAAGGGTAAGCTATTTGGTGCTGGGTTTAAACATAATATTATGCAATATTTTGGCCCTTTAGATAGGTTGCCTTTAAATATCTCAGTGTTAGGAGCATTTACTACTATGAATGTAGATTATGATATTCAGTCTGAATCAAGTATAGATGGTTCTAATCAAGCTGCAGAATTTAAATTAAACTCCTATACAGTTCAGGGTATAGCATCTTTAGATTTTCCTATTGTAACGGTTTATGGAGGTCTAGGATTTACTGGTGGTAAGTCTGAATTAAATGTCTTAGGTACGTATGAATATGCAACTAATGGTAGTGCAACTAATAATGCGACAATCGTTGATCCTATCAATCTATCTTACACCCCATCTAGTGTAAGAGCTTCATTGGGTGCTCGTTTGAATCTGGCATTTTTTAAGATCTTTGCAGATTATACCGTTCAAGAATATAGCAATATAACTGCGGGTATCGCATTTAGTTTTAGGTAAAAAAAGAATCATTAATTATAACAATGACTTTCAGAGATGAAAGTCATTGTTATTTGGGTCAATTTTAAAACCTTAGTTGCTATTATACTCTTTGAGAAATTGTATTTTTGAAATGCGCAATCGTTAACGTGTAATTTTAAGGGTTGTGTTCGATCAATAATTATTCACTTAAATAAAATAGAATGAAAGTTACCGTAGTAGGAGCAGGAGCAGTAGGTGCAAGTTGTGCCGAATATATTGCAATGAAAAATTTTGCCTCAGATGTAGTTCTTTTAGATATTAAAGAAGGATTTGCTGAAGGAAAAGCAATGGATTTAATGCAAACTGCTTCATTAAATGCTTTTGATACCCGCATAACAGGTACCACTGGCGATTATTCTAAAACTGCAAATAGTGATGTTGCGGTAATTACTAGTGGAATACCTCGTAAACCAGGTATGACAAGAGAAGAATTAATAGGAATAAATGCAGGTATTGTAAAAGATGTTGCGACTAATTTAATTAAGCATTCTCCAAATGTTATAATTATAGTAGTTAGTAACCCTATGGATACTATGGCCTATTTAGTTCATAAAGCAACAGGACTTCCTAAAAATCAAATTATAGGAATGGGTGGTGCTCTTGATAGCGCACGTTTTAAATACCGTCTTGCTGAAGCATTAGAGTGTCCTATTTCTGATGTAGATGGTATGGTAATAGGTGGACATAGTGATACTGGTATGATTCCACTTACACGATTAGCAACTCGTAACAGTGTTTTAGCTTCAGAATTTTTAGCTGAAGAACGTTTAGATCAAGTGCTTGAAGATACAAAGGTAGGAGGCGCTACACTTACAAAATTATTAGGTACATCAGCTTGGTATGCTCCAGGAGCAGCAGTATCGGGAATGGTACAGGCTATCGCTTGTGATCAAAAGAAAATGTTCCCTTGTTCTGTAATGTTGGATGGTGAATATGGTCTTGAAGATATATGTATAGGTGTTCCTGTACTTTTAGGGAAAAATGGTATTGAGAAAATTGTGACTATAGAATTGAGTGATGCTGAAAAAGCAAAACTCCAGGAGAGTGCAGATGCTGTACGTAAGACTAATGGATTATTAGAATTTTAAACAGCTTTAAAGTTTAAATAGAAAGCCACCTAACCAGGTGGCTTTTTTTGTTTATAGCTAAACAGGAGCAGTAGTATTTAAATTTAAAAACTGAATCATTTATTCTATAAATTAAGGTGTTAGGCTCAGGAGTTTGAAAATCTTTTTGAGAGCTAAAAAGTAGAGTTTGAGAGCGTACATTACGTGTAATGAAATGTGCCGCATAATTTCATAACGATAATTATTTGTTTAAAATTCTAAAAATCAGGTGATTGATTATTCGTTATTCTTTATATTTTAATAACTAAAAGTTAAAGGAATCTAAAATATATTTATTGGCATTTCTGCATTGAAACCCTATATTTGCACGTTTTAAAAAATTGCCCGAAAAAAGTTCGGGTAGAATTAATAAATATTTATAGGATAATGCAGAATAAAGGACTCATACGAGTATTTGCGATTTTATTTGGGTTGGTAAGTTTGTACCAGCTTTCATTTACGTATTTTACAAATAAGGCAGAAGATGAAGCTTCGGCTTACGCAGAGCGTCAAGTATCTAATACTGTAGAAGATTATGTAGATAGACGGGGGGAAGTTGAGCGCCGTTATTTAGATTCTGTAGGAAACAATCCTATCGCATTAGGTATTACCTATAACGATGCAAAAGCAAAAGAACTAAACAAAGGTTTGGATCTTAAAGGAGGTATGAATGCTATTCTTGAGATTTCTGTAGCAGATATCTTAAGAGGTTTAAGTAATAATAGCACTGATCCTGCTTTTAATCAAGCATTAGATCAAGCGGCAGAAGCACAAAAGGATAGTCAAAATAGCTTTTTAGAAGACTTTTTTGATGCTTTTGAAGCGTTGCCGGGAGATAACAAATTAGCATCTCCAGATATATTTGCAAATACTACTCTAGGTGAGAAGGTAAACTTCAATATGAGTAATGCAGATGTTGAGCCGGTAATAAAGAAAGAGGTTGATGAGTCGATCAAGTCAGCTTTTGAAGTACTGCGTAATCGTATTGATAAATTTGGTGTTACTCAACCTAATATTCAGCGTTTAGATAATCAATCAAGAATACTTATAGAATTACCTGGTGCTACAGATATTGAGCGCGTAAAGTTTCAATTAGAAAGTACTGCACAATTAGAGTTTTATAAAACACATTATGCAGCAAATGTTGCACCTTACTTATTTGAAGTAAACACGGTTCTTAAAGATCTTGTAGCTCCTGCAACTTCGGAAGAGGTTGAGGAAACTACAGCAGATTCTACGGAAACTAAAGATGATTCAATTGAAGAATTATTGGCAAGTGAAGATGATTCAGTAAGCACTGGAAGTCAAAATAATCCATTATTTGAACTGTTTAGTTTTAATCCTGCTATTCAGCAATATGGTCAGGCTGCTGTAATTGGTTATGCGCAAGCAAAAGATACAGCTACCATTAACAGCTACCTATCAAAGCCCGAGATCGTAAGACTGCGTCCACAAGATTTGCGTTATGCAAAATTTAGATGGGGTACTGCAGAAGAAGAATCGAGCGTTGTAGGTTTATATGCTTTACAGTCAGATAGAAGTGGAACTCCGGCAATGGATGGTGATGTTGTTCAGGATTCACGTCAACAATACACACAATCAGGATTGCCATCTGTAGGGATTGATTTTGAAGGTCAAGGTCCTGGTAAATGGGCAAAGTTAACAGGAGAAGTTGCTAATGAAGGTAGTGCAATTGCGATTGTCCTAGATGACGTTGTTTATTCTGCGGCAACTGCTAAAGCAGAAATTACAGGTGGTGCTACAGAGATTTCAGGTAGTTTTACAGTAACTCAAGCTCAGGATTTAGCAAACGTACTTAAGGCCGGTAAATTACCTGCTTCAGCAAAAATTATATCTTATGATGTTGTTGGTCCTTCACTAGGTCAGGAAGCGATTAATAGCGGTTTAATATCATTTGTATTGGCATTAGTACTTGTTCTTCTATGGATGGTATTCTATTATGGTAAAGCAGGTCTATTTGCAGATATTGCACTGGCAGTTAACATTCTATTTATCTTCGGAATATTAGCTGGTTTAGGTGCTGTTCTTACATTACCTGGAATTGCAGGTATTGTACTTACTATAGGTATGTCTGTAGATGCAAACGTGCTTATTTTTGAGCGTATTAAAGAAGAGCTTGCTAAAGGTAAATCTCAGAAAGATGCTATTAAGGATGGTTTTAGTAATGCACTATCTTCTATTCTTGATGCAAACATCACAACATTCCTTACTGCATTAATTTTATTCTTATTTGGTACAG
Source organism: Leeuwenhoekiella aequorea (assembly GCF_004104375.1). Lineage (GTDB taxonomy): Bacteria > Bacteroidota > Bacteroidia > Flavobacteriales > Flavobacteriaceae > Leeuwenhoekiella > Leeuwenhoekiella aequorea. The sequence continues at coordinate 255,862 of NZ_QOVM01000003.1, read as the reverse complement.
GACCTATTCAAGGTTTTGCAACTACCTTAATGATAGGTATTGCTACATCTTTATTTACAGCGATTTTTGTTACACGCCTGTTCATAGATGGTTACGGTAAAAATGGAAAATCACTAATGTTTTCTACTGCTGCAACACGTAACTTATTTACAAACTTTAATAAGGATTTCCTAGCAAAGCGAAAAATTGCTTACGTGATAAGTGGTATTCTTATTATTGTTAGTTTAATTTCTTTATTTACAAATGGTTTAGATCAAGGTGTAGATTTTGTAGGTGGTCGCAATTATACGGTGCGATTTGAGCAACCAGTAAATGCGAGTGAAGTAGAAAGTAAATTAGTAGCCGAATTAGAAAGCGCACAAGCTAAAACCTACGGTGAATCAAACCAATTAAAAATTACTACTAAGTATAGAATTAATGAAGAAGCATCAGAAGTTGATGATGATATTCAGCAGAAATTATTTACTGCATTAGGTAGTTATTTACCATCAGATCTTACTTATTCACAATTTGTAAAAGGTGGGTCTAGTGAGGCTAAAATAGGTATTCTTGAATACAACAAAGTTGGTCCTACCATTGCAGATGATATTAAAAAAGATTCATTCTGGGCAGTTTTAGGTTCTTTAGTAGTTGTATTCTTATATATTCTTCTACGTTTTAGAAGATGGCAGTTCTCATTGGGAGCTGTTGCTGCAGTATTCCATGATGTATTAATTGTACTTGGTATATTCTCTTTAACTTATAAGTTTATGCCATTTAACATGGAAGTTGATCAGTCATTTATCGCAGCGATTCTTACGGTAATTGGATACTCGCTGAATGATACGGTGGTAGTATTTGACCGTATTAGAGAGTTTATGAAGGAATATGGTCCTACACGTAAAATGGATCTTATAATAAATCAGGCAATCAACAGTACTATAAGCCGTACGTTAAATACCTCGATGACTACATTAATCGTATTACTTGCGATCTTCATATTTGGAGGAGCTAGTATTATGGGCTTCATGTTTGCATTGATTGTAGGTGTGGTTGTAGGTACTTATTCGTCGATTTTTATTGCTACTCCAGTTATGTATGATACTATTCAGAAGAAAGCATTAAAGCAAGAAGTGGAAGTTGAGGAAGAGCCGGTGGCTTAACTCCTAAACTTAATCAAAAAAAGAGTCGATAGTTTTAAAACTATCGGCTCTTTTTTTTTTGATTCTAACTTTAATTCACAATTGGAGGAAAGTTAAAATACAGATTGTTCCGTTTTTGTAGTGAGAAGCTCAAGAGCTTTAAGACCTAATTCTGAATTCCCTTTTGAATTTAATGGCGGACTCCAGACTGCGATGCTGTAGTATTTAGGGTGTAAGGCTACAATGCCTCCGCCTACGCCACTTTTACCCGGTAAACCTACGCTAAATGCAAATTCGCCAGACTCATCATAAAACCCACAAGTGAGCATAAGAGCATTAATACGTTTTGCTAAAGTAGGATCTAGAATAGCTGCTTCTGCACTGAGATCATATTTCCCGTAGTTTAGAAATATGGTGAAGGTTTGCGCTAGTTGCTTGCAATTCATAGCAATTGAGCATTGATGAAAATAGAAATCAAGAACCTCATTTACATCATTCTTTATATTGCCAAAATCTTTCATTAAATGTGTCAAAGACGCATTGCGGAATTTATGTTCCATCTCAGATTCGGCAACTTTGGTATTGTATTGAATAGTTTGATCTTCTGCAAGGTCTCTAACGTATTGCAAAAAATCTACTTTCGGATTTTTAAGTTCAGAAATCAAAATATCTGCAACAACAAGCGCTCCGGCATTTATAAATGGATTGCGAGGAATTCCCTTTTCATATTCGAGCTGTACGAGTGAATTAAAAGGATCTCCTGAAGGTTCAACACCTATGCGTGTCCACATATGATTTCCGATTAACTTTAGAGCCAATGAAAGGCTAAGTACCTTTGATATACTTTGTATAGAAAATGCCTCTAATGCATCACCCACAGAGTAACCCTGACCATCTGTACACTGAAGATAAATTCCAAACTTATCAGGTTGTACATTTCCGAGTTCAGGAATATAGGTGGCGACTTTTCCAGAGCCTTCAATTAATCCTATTTCAGCACTTATTTCATCTAGAACTTTTTGATAATCCATTTAGTTACGAGTCCAGCTTATTGAATCTCCCTCTTTAATATTATACAATTTTGCAAATCCTGCGTTTGTTTCCAGAACATAAGTCACAGGGACTTGAGAAGGTAAGTTAGATTCATCAAGAGGCATCGCATTTTCTATAATTGTTGCAATAGATTTCTCTTTTGTGATAAAGAATAAGTCTAGAGGTATGTACGTATTCTTCATATAAAAATTATGAGGGCGCTCATCATCAAATATAAAAAGCATTGCTTGGTTGCCTTCCATAGATTCTCTGTACATCAAACCTGTCGATGTCTCATATTCTGTCTCAGCAAATTCTATATCGAGATCTATAATAGTACTATCATTCTTAATTATTTTTAACTCCCCTTCTTTAGTGAAAGTAATAGGAGCCTGATCTAGCGATTCTCCTTCTGAGTTACTTTCTTCTTTGCACGAATAAAAGATGCATAGAAAAGATAAAATATATAAGAATTTATAGACTTTCATAATCTTAATATTGAGGGTTTTGCTTTTGATTTAGACCGCGTACTATTAAGAAAATACCAATTAGTATAAATGGAACGCTTAATATTTGACCCGTATTTAATCCAAATACCCAATTTTCTCTACCTTCTACTTGAGCCCTTTTGAAGAATTCTACTATAAAACGAACAGTCCATAGTAGTACTAGAAATAGACCAAATATAAGTCCTTCCTTTTTGCGTAGATTAGTTTTCCAGTAAACAAACATTAGAATTAAGAATACAAAAATATATCCTGTTGCTTCCATAAGTTGACCTGGAAAACGGAATGGAATTTCTGCAATATAATTTGCAAACTGTGGATCATCTGTTAAGGCTCTAAAAGCTTTATGCTCTTCAGCTATTCCGGTAATTCGCTGAACCTCATATTTGTTGTATTGATCTTGAACAAATTTTATTCCCAAATTTGAATCGGTAATTTTACCTACCATTTCAGAATTAAAAAAGTTACCTATACGTACAAATATAGCTCCCAAAGAAACAGGAAGTATTACTCTGTCTAAAAGCCAAAGAACACTTTTCTTAAGAATTTTCTTGTTATATAAATACATTGCAAAGATCATCCCTATAGCGGCTCCGTGACTAGCTAATCCCTGAAAACCGGTATATTCAATTTCAGGTACAAATCTAAAAGGAAGCAACACAGAAAGGGGATCTTCCCAAAGTAATTCAGTTTGATAGAAAAATACGTGTCCTAAGCGTGCTCCTAATAAAATTGCCAGAACCGAGTATATAAATAACGGATCAAGTTTTTCTTCTTCAACTCCCTCATATTTGTACACTCGCTTCATCAAATACCAGCCCAATGAAAAAGCAAGGACAAACATTAAACTGTAATAGTGAATTGTCAAAAATCCTAAGTCAAGGCCGGTAGAGGGATTCCAAGTCATTTTTAGAGGAAGCATATATAAAAATTTTGTGCGTAAATATATAAAAGCCAAGAAGCTTCTAAGTAATTTTTGTATTAATTATGTGAGTTAGCTTTTTTTGGTTCTGGGACGGGATCATATCCAGAGCCTCCCCAGGGATTGCAACTTGCAATACGTTTAATTGCCAGCCAGCTCCCTTTAAAAACTCCGTGTTTTTCAATAGCCGTGACACTATAGTGGGAACAAGTAGGAGAATATCTGCAGGCCGGTGGTAATAAAGGAGATAAAAATTTTTGATAAACTCTTATGGGAAAAATTAATATGTTTTTAGCAAAATTTCTCACCGTAAGTAGATCTAAGAAAAAGTAAATGTTGTTCCTTCTTTACCGTCCTTAAGTTGTATTCCAAGTTCAAGAAGTTGATCACGTATTTGATCACTTGTAGCAAAATCTTTATTTGATCTAGCTTCCTTGCGCAATTGTATAAGTAATTCTATTGCACCATTAAGTTTATCTGAATTAGACTCTGCAGCAATATTTAAATCTTCTAAACCCAGAATATCAAAAACAAAAGCGTGTATCGAAGATTGAAACTTCTCTAAATCCGTTTGAGTAATACTGGCTTTGCCATCCTTTATTTGATAAATATATTTCGCCGCTTCAAAAAGTTGAGCAATTAATATAGGCGAATTAAAATCGTCATTCATAGCATCGTAGCACGATTGAATCCAAGAATTGATATCAATCGAACTTTTTTCTGAAGTAGGAAGAGCACTGAGTAAATTAATAGCTTCCATAAGGCGATTGAAACCTTTTTCACTTGCTAATAATGCGTCGTTGCTAAAGTCAAGAACACTCCTGTAATGCGCTTGCATAATAAAAAAGCGTGCTACACTTGGGGAATATCCTTTAGTTAAAAACGGACTCTCACCACTAAATATTTCAGCCGGAAAAATATTATTACCGGTGCTTTTAGACATTTTTTTGCCATTAAGCGTCAACATATTTGCGTGTAGCCAATAATTCACAGGATCTTGGCCGTTAGAAGCTTCAGATTGTGCAATCTCACATTCGTGATGCGGAAACTTTAAATCCATTCCTCCACCGTGAATATCAAATTTTTCGCCAAGATATTTTGTACTCATTGCAGTACACTCTAAATGCCATCCCGGGAAACCATCGCCCCAAGGAGACGGCCAGCGCATAATGTGCTGCTGCTCGGCTTTTTTCCAAAGAGCAAAATCTTGTGGATTTTTTTTCTCACTTTGAGCAGTGAGTTCACGCGTATTGGTAATCATATCTTCTAGTAATCTGCCACTAAGCTTACCATAATTATGATTTTCATTAAATTTTAGTACATCAAAGTAAACCGATCCATTTTCTGAATAGGCATATCCATTGTCAATAATTTCCTTGATAATTTCAATCTGCTCAATAATATGACCAGTAGCAGTAGGCTCGATGCTGGGAGGGAGACAATTAAATTTTTGAAGTATATTATGAAAGTCTATGGTGTACTGCTGTACAACTTCCATAGGCTCTATTTGTTCAAGACGTGCTTTTTTAGAAATTTTGTCTTCACCTTCGTCTGCATCATCGGTTAAATGACCGGCATCTGTGATATTTCTAACATATCGTACCTTATAACCTAAATGCTTTAAGTATCTAAAAATCATGTCAAAAGACATAAATGTGCGTACATTTCCCAGATGTACATTGCTATACACTGTAGGACCACATACATACATTCCCACATTTCCCTCTAAAATAGGTTTGAATAATTCTTTCTCACCAGATAGTGAATTATAAAGGGTAACGGATTGATTAGAATACAATGACGTCATAAAGTATAGTTGTATATGTAAATGATTACAAGAAACTTAAAAAGTAGTATCAAGTTTTATATAATCCAGAAATTCTCTGCGTACAGATTCTTCTTTAAATTTTCCTCCAAATTCACTGGTAACTGTGCTGCTTTCGATATCGCGAATTCCTCTACTATTAACACAAAGATGTTTTGCATCAATTACACAAGCAACATCTTGAGTCCCTAAGGCAATTTGTAGTTCTTCTACAATCTGCATAGTCAACCTTTCTTGTACTTGTGGTCTTTTTGCGTAATAATCAACTATGCGGTTCATTTTAGAAAGACCTACCACCGTACCATTTGAGATATAGGCAACGTGAGCTCTCCCTATAATGGGTAGTAAATGGTGCTCACAAGTAGAATAAACAGTGATGTTTTTTTCCACAAGCATTTCACCATACTTATAGTTATTCTCAAAAGTTGAGGCTTTTGGTTTTCGCTGAGGGTGTAAGCCTGCAAATAGCTCATTTACAAACATTTTAGCCACACGATTAGGTGTGCCTTTTAGACTATCGTCTGTTAAGTCTAAACCTAATGTATGCATGATGTGACTTACATCTTCTTTAATTAATGCAATTTTTTCTGCATCACTCATTTCAAAAGCGTCTTCTCTAAGAGGTGTAGTTGCAGAAGCACTATGGTGATCATCACCTGCTTCATCAATCGCTTTTAATTCTTCGTTTTCAAAATTCATATTCATAAAGCTATTAGTCGCTGCTTAGGCTAAAGGCTTGCAAAGATAGTTAATTTAACAATTTAAAGCTGCTAACAGGTAGCCTGTTTTATGGTAATCTAATCTTGATAATTACTAAAAACCCTCAAGAATTCTTGAGGGTTTTAAATAACTTTAATATCTGTTTATAGCTGAAAAGAGAGGGTTGCTATAATATTTGTATTTATAGAATCGACATATGCAGTGTTTGTAAATGCGCCATCAAATAAACGTGGATTGCTTGTTTGTTTTGCCCAGTCATAGGCAATATCTATGCGAGCGCTACCTAATGCATATCCAAGACCAAGTGTATAGCCGCTGCGATCACTTAAGATAGAGTCATCTTGATAAGGACTTTCTTTAAAATTGTATCCTCCTCTAAAACTCCAGTTACCCGATAAAAATTCTCCACCTACTTTATAGGTCGAGGTTGCTTTTAACGTGTTATCAATATCTGAGTTCACTTGCTGAAAATATACATCATTATCAGGTCTGTATTTCATTGTAGTATAATCTTCATAAGAATAGTCAAAACTTATAAATCCGTTTGAGCCAAATATATAAGCAATGCTTCCTGTCGCTTTTCCGGGAGTTTGCAGATCATAATCTTCATATATATTAGTTATATTGGGAGCTAGAACTACATTTCCATTTGCTCCTTCTGTAGAAAGATATTGTTCTGTTTCCTCAGAAATTGTGTAATAAGTAGGAGTATCATAAGTTGCTCCGAGTCTTAAATTGGGCGACATGTGATAAATACCTCCTAATTGAAGGGAGGCTCCAGTACCATACGATCGTAATTCATTATTAAAACGAGAACTTGAAACTGCATTTGCAGCGCTTTGCGCATTTTCAAAAAAGATAGTCTCTTTCCTAAATTTGAAACTATGGGCATTTAAGTTTATTCCTAAATATAAATTTTTAGAAACCTGGGCGGCTGCGTTAAACGTAAATCTGCTATTATTTCCCGAACTTAAATACTGATATTCTTGGTCAAAAGAATTACCATTTTGAGCATTTGTATAGCTGGTATTATTTAAATCGTCAGAATCTGGATTTATAAAATAACCTTGATAACCTAATAGTGCTTGCTGTGCTCCGAAGCTTTCATTTTCGCCTAAAAATTGATAAAGGCTAGAGACACTCTCATCATCTCTTAATTCAAGAAGATTTAAAGGTACTCCTTGTGCGTAACCCGAAAAGTATTCTCCAATAGAATTACCGCTATTTCCTACCGCAACGTAGCCATTGTCAAAATCAGTAGAGCGATCATAATTAAAGCTAAAGGCAAATTTTCTTAATGCTCCTCCTCTGTGGGAAACAAACACTCCACCAAATTGGTTTAAATCAATGTCTGTTTCATCAGACACTGTTATACCATCATTGTAATAGGTTTGATTATCGTAATTTCCAGACGAGAGTGATAAAGAAATAAAACTCCTATTGAAAATAGCAGAACCCGCAGGGTTATTATTAATAGCTGAAACATCTCCGCCTAGAGCTCCAAATGCACCACTGGCACCGCGATAACGAGCTGTGCCGGTTATATCTTGTGAGCTATATCTAACTGCGTCTGCAATATTTTGAGCATAAAAACTCTGCATACTTAGGCCTGCTATTAGGAGTATGACAATATTTTTCATTTAAAGAAATTTAAAAATTATAGACTAGCGTCCTCCGCCTCTTCGACTACTTCCTGAACTGCTACTTCTTGAACTAGAGCTACTAGATCGAGATGGCGCAGAAGTTCTTGTAGGAGTCGAGGTTCTTGTAGGTGTCACAGTACGAGATGGAGTTACAGTTCTAGAAGTAGTATTACTTCTAGAATACGTGCTCGTTCTCGATGGAGTAGAAGTAGATCTATTTATCGTAGTATTTCCTGAACTTCTACTAACCGTGTTGCTGCTTCTTCTAGCGGTTGTATTATATATAGAATTTGATCTTGACGCTGTATTTACTGATCTTGAATTGTTACTTCTTGATGAAGGATTTACGCCTACATTATTACGACTGTAAGTTCTGCTAGTACGGGCATAATTGACATTAGAGGAGCTTCTTGATCTTGAAGTTGCTGTAGTTGTAGAATTTAAGGTTCTACTTGTGGTGTAATTATTGTTTGAGCGACGAGAATTAGAATACGCTATATTTCCATTATTATAATTAGAGTAATACCTGTTCCTATAATAGGGGTATCCTCTATAGTTGTACCCAAAGTATGGGTTATATCCATAATAGAAAGGTGATCCCCATCCGTAACCATAACCATACCCGTAACCAAATGCAGGGTAACCGCCCCACGCATAGCCAGAGTAGAAAGGATCATTAAATCCAAATGCGCCATAGCCAAAGCCACCATATCCAAATCTACCATAACCGTATCCAAATCCACCACCCCAGAATGGTCTGGCAAAACCTATTTGATTATAAAGAGATGGATAGATATTAATTACAACCTCGTCATAAGTGTCTCCCCAACCAGCATTTGCATTATAAGCTAGATCCCCCTGAAGCATCGCTTCGTCATCATTATATTGGGAGTTAGAGCTATATGAGTCAACATCTGTGAAAATTGTTCCAGCTTCTTGTGCATCTTGCAATTCTGAAGCACCCTGGTTAAAATAGTTTGCGTAAATACCAGAATTGTCGCTGGCAATCTCTTCTTGAGAATTCGTATCATAAACACGCGTACTACTTCCATAAATACCATCATTCATTGCATATTGCGATGGACCACAGGAAACTAATCCAATAAAAGAAAAAACCGCAGCTATAGCTGGTTTTATTAAAGTTCTAAGAGTTAAGTTCACGCCTCGCATATCATCCGTATTTTATTGTTGTACATTGTAAATTTAGTTAGTTTTGCGGTCAATTTTGTGCATTTAACAAACATGTTGCAAAACTTTCAATTACAGATTAAGTCACAATATTTGTGCCAAATAAATATTTATGGGAAAGAATTTAACTACGAGGGCAGAGGATTATTCAAAATGGTATAATGAGCTAGTTGTCAAGGCTGATTTAGCTGAAAATTCGGGTGTTAGAGGGTGTATGGTGATAAAGCCATATGGTTATGCAATCTGGGAAAAGATGCAGGCAGAGCTGGATAGAATGTTTAAAGATACCGGCCACGAGAATGCTTATTTTCCGCTATTTATTCCGAAGTCTTACTTTAGTAAAGAAGCATCTCACGTAGATGGTTTTGCAAAAGAATGTGCTGTTGTAACGCATTACAGATTAAAAAATGATGAAGATGGAAGCATCATTGTTGATCCGGAAGCTAAACTTGAAGAGGAGCTTATTGTGCGACCAACTTCAGAAACAATTATCTGGGATACGTACCGAAAGTGGATACAGTCTTATCGTGATTTGCCTATACTTGTTAATCAATGGGCAAACGTAGTACGCTGGGAAATGCGTACGCGTTTATTTTTACGTACTGCAGAATTTCTGTGGCAAGAAGGTCACACAGCTCACGCAAAACAAAATGAAGCAATAGCTGAAGCGCAACAAATGATGCGTGTTTATGCAGATTTTGCTGAGAACTTTATGGCTATGCCAGTTATTAAGGGAACTAAAACAGAGAGTGAGCGTTTTGCAGGTGCATTAGAAACCTATTGTATTGAAGCTTTGATGCAAGATGGGAAGGCGTTACAAGCCGGGACTAGCCATTTTCTAGGTCAAAATTTTGCTAAGGCTTTTGACGTGAAGTTTGCAACTAAAGAAGGAGGTCAAGAATATGTATGGGCAACTTCTTGGGGAGTATCAACTCGACTTATGGGAGCTCTAGTGATGACGCATAGTGATGATAATGGTCTGGTATTGCCGCCTAATCTTGCTCCTATACAAGTTGTAATAGTTCCTATTTATAAAGGTGAAGATCAGTTAGATTCGATCTCACAAGTGGCGAGAGAATTACAACGCGAGCTTAAACTCCTAGGTGTTTCGGTAAAATATGATGATAGAGATACGCACAAGCCAGGCTGGAAGTTTAACGAGTATGAGCTTAAAGGTGTACCATTGCGTATTGCAATAGGTCCTAGGGATCTTGAGAAACGCACAGTTGAGTTAGCAAGAAGAGATACACTAACAAAAGAAACGGTCTCAAAAGATTTAATTGTTGATCGCGTACAAGAGTTGCTTAGCGAAATGCAGAAAGCACTTTTCAATAAAGCGAAAAACTTTAGAGATAGTCACATCACCGAAGTAGAAACTTACGATGAATTTAAAGATGTTTTAGAAAATAAAACAGGATTTGTAAGTGCATTTTGGGATGGTACAAAAGAAAGTGAAGAACGCATAAAGTCAGAAACCAAAGCGACTATTCGTTGTATTCCGCTGGATGTCAAGGAGGAAGATGGTATTTGTGTTTACAGTGGTAAGCCTGCAACTATGCGTGTTCTTTTCGCTAAAGCATATTAATTGAATTTTTTTTAAAAAAAGTTCCTTTTGCTATTGCACGATCTAAATATATGTGTATTTTTGCATCCGCAATTAAGCGAAAGATTGGTCCGTTCGTCTAGGGGTTAGGACGCCAGGTTTTCATCCTGGTAACAGGGGTTCGAGTCCCCTACGGACTACAGTAAGGTTGGTTATGCACCTTAAGCATAAATATTTGACATAATGGCCCGTTCGTCTATCGGTTAGGACGCCAGGTTTTCATCCTGGTAAGAGGGGTTCGATTCCCCTACGGGCTACAATTTAAAAACAGAACAAGATAATGGCAAATCACAAGTCATCTCTAAAGAGAATTAGAAATAGCGAAGTAAAGCGTTTAAGAAACCGTTACCAGAGTAGAACTACTCGTAATGCAATGAAGAGATTGCGCGAAGCTGACAAAGAGCAAGCAACAACTTTGTTTCCTTCTGTGATTTCTATGATCGACAAGTTAGCTAAGAACAATATCATTCATGATAACAAAGCTTCTAACTTAAAGTCTCAACTTGCTAAGCACGTTAACGCTTTATAGTAACTTGTTTTTAAAAATATTGAAAACGCCTACAAGAAATTGTAGGCGTTTTTTTATGCGCAGTGTTTAGTTAATTATACAATCGGTTTGCTGGGAACTGCTAGAGCTCTTTTTGGATTTCTGTTAGAATTCCTATTTATAGAAGACGTCTAAGGTGTGTCTTTTAGTTTATATATTGTTTTGTTTGTGCGCCTATTTAAGCTGCTGAGTACTCTTAAATTGTCTCATTGAGTCATAGGATATTTGAAATAAAAAAAAGCCGATATCAAATGATATCGGCTTTTTGATATACATAAGGTTTCAAATATTAACCATTCATAGAAATAAGAAATTCTTCATTATTTCTTGTTTGTTTGATGCGCTCACTAACAAATTCCATAGCTTCTACAGGATTCATATCTGCAAGATACTTACGCATTACCCACATTCTTTGTATTGCGTTATCGCTTAATAATAAGTCGTCTCGTCTTGTGCTAGAAGAAGTAAGGTCGATGGCAGGGAATATTCTTCGGTTTGCAATCTTACGATCTAACTGAAGTTCCATATTACCAGTTCCTTTAAATTCTTCAAATATAACTTCGTCCATTTTAGAGCCTGTTTCAGTAAGGGCAGTAGCAATGATAGTTAATGAACCACCATTTTCTATATTTCTAGCAGCTCCAAAGAAACGCTTTGGTTTGTGTAAAGCATTTGCATCTACACCACCACTTAATATCTTACCAGACGCAGGTTGTACTGTATTGTATGCTCTCGCTAGACGTGTAATAGAATCTAAAAGAATCACAACATCGTGACCACATTCTACAAGACGTTTTGCTTTTTCTAATACTATGTTCGCAACGCGCACGTGTTCATGAGCTTCTTTATCAAAAGTAGAAGCGACAACCTCACCTTTTACATTACGTTGCATATCTGTTACTTCTTCCGGGCGCTCGTCAATAAGTAAAATCATTTGATAAACTTCAGGGTGATTTGCAGCAATTGCATTTGCAACATCCTTAAGAAGCATTGTTTTACCCGTCTTAGGTTGTGATACAATCATACCACGTTGCCCTTTACCTATAGGTGCAAACAAATCCATCACGCGCGTAGAAATAGTACTCTCACGATCTGCGATATTAAATTTCTCTTTCGGGAACAATGGTGTTAAATGCTCAAAAGAAACGCGATCGCGAACCACACTAGGATCTAATCCATTAATCTTAGAAACCTTGATAAGTGGAAAATATTTTTCTCCTTCTTTTGGAGGGCGAATTACGCCAAGAACGGTATCTCCGGTTTTTAGACCGAATAAACGTATTTGCGATTGTGAAACATAAATATCATCTGGAGATGATAAATAGTTATAGTCTGATGAGCGTAGAAAACCATAACCGTCCTGCATGATATCTAATACCCCTTCGCTTTCTATAAGACCTTCAAACTCATAATCTGGCTCTCTGTAACGGTTTCTGGTATCTTTATTACCATTGTTTCCAGAATTAGAATTGCGATTGTTATTTCTATTATTAGAATTGTTATTGTTCGAATTATTAGTGTTGCCATTAGTGTCCCGGTCTCTGGTATTTGAACGGTTATTCGAACTTGACGAATTCTCATTACGAGTTCTTGCCTTTTGTGGCTTGTTGTCGTTTTGTTTAGAAGTTTCAGAATCTGGCTTAGCTGGTCTTTGTTTGCGCGGTCTTTCTTCTCTTGCTTCCGTTTTTTCTGGCTTAGCATCGGTATTTTTTGATGTAGACTCAGAATTATTTTTAGAAGAATCTCTTTCTGGACGCGTATTCTTGCTATTTGTATTTTGCGTGCGTGGTTTAGGAGTCTTTTTAACGTCTGGCGCATTTGACTTTTCATTATTGTCCTTAGATTTATCTGTAGAAGATACTTCTAATACCTCGGCAACTGCTTTAGGATCTGCAGCTTGCTGATCGAGTACTTTATAAACTAAGTCTAGTTTTTTTAAGGTCCTGTATTTTGGGATATCTAGGCCTTTAGCTATCTCCTGAAGTTCTGGAAGTTTTTTAGCTTTTAATTCTGAAATATTAAACATTAAATATAAGTATGAATTTCTGTATCGTAATTGAATTTGAAAACCAACAAAAAATTTGAAGAAGGTCTAAGAAATTTTTCGGCAAGTAAGTAACCAACATAGAAGTGGTTAGGCTTTCTAATGCAATTATACGATAATATTTTTTATTTAAATGATCTTAGTCTCAAAGAAGTTTATATTTTTGTCATCCTTAATAGCTTTATAAAATATATGATTCAGCGCATACAAAGCATTTATCTGTTTCTTGCAGCATTAGTTTCAGCAGGGCTGCTTTTTGCTATTCCTGTCTATACTACAGCTGAAGGAAATTTAGTATATGCAGTAGATAAATTAGAGTTAGTAGGTTTGTTCTTTGGGAGCGCTTTATTATCTTTGATTACTATTTTTTTCTTTAAAAACAGAAAGCTTCAGTTTGTACTGGGGCGACTTAATATAATATTGAACTTTATTTTGCTAGGTGTATTGGTTTACCAGTCGCAAATCTTATCTGGAGGAGCGGCGGCTCCTGAGAAGGGTATTGGGATGCTAATCCCCATCATTTCTATCGTTTTTATAGCTTTGGCCAACAAAGCAATTAAGCGGGATGAGGATCTTGTAAAATCTGTTGACCGGTTGCGATAGACCTACTATCTTAGTTAATTAGTGCAAAAACCCTGTAAGTATGCCAACTTGCAGGGTTTTTCTTTTATAGTTAATTATTTTCTTTCAATTTCTATAACTTCAAGATTATCAATTTTACCCTGATCTACTGTAAATCGCAACATCGTACGTACTTTATGAAAACCATGTATGCCTATCGCACCAGGATTCATATGCAATAAATTAAGTTTTTTATCTGGCATAACCTTTAATATATGAGAATGGCCACAGATAAACAATTTTGGAGGGTTACTATTAAGTTCTTCCCGTATTGCCGGAGAATATTTTCCCGGATATCCTCCTATATGTGTGATTAATACATCTACACCTTCGCAAACAAACCTATTATTTAAGGGGAATTCTTTTCGTATTTCGTGATCATCAATATTTCCAAATACGGCTCTTAAAGGTTTCAGTTCTTTTAAGGCATCGGTTACCTGCAAGCTTCCTATATCTCCTGCATGCCATACTTCATCTGCTTTTTCGGCGTATGCGAGTATACGATTATCTATATAACTATGCGTATCACTAAGTAGGAGTATTTTTTTCATTGAAAAACGTTTTACCAAAAGTATTTAAGGAGAATTCAGACTATTTGCAAAGATGTATCTTTGCAGGCTTAATTACAAACCTACAGTTTGCGGTATTTTATTGAAATAGCATATGATGGGCAGCCATACCACGGCTGGCAGCGACAACCACAAAGTATAAGTGTACAAGAGGTGCTAGAGGAGGCATTATCTACTTTATTAAGAGTGGTAATTGTAGTGACTGGTGCGGGACGTACAGATGCCGGTGTGCACGCTAAGCAATTATATGCGCACTTTGATTTTTCAAACCTATTTACGGAAAAAGATTTAAAGAATTTACAACACCGCTTAAATAGGTTTATGCCTCCAAGCATTGCAGTAAATCGTATAGTGCCGGTTACTAGTGAGGCACATGCACGTTTTGATGCAATGGTCCGTAGTTATGAATATAAAATACACCAAGCTAAGAATCCGTTTTTAAACCAACATTCTTATTTCTTTGAAAAAGAATTAGATGTAGAACGCATGAATGCGGCTTCTCAATACCTCTTAGGTAAGCAAGATTTTAAGTGTTTTAGCAGATCAAATACAGACGTGAAAACTTACCTTTGCGAAATTACTGAAGCGCGCTGGGAACACAATAATACCGAGCTGTTATTTACCATTACTGCAGATCGATTTTTACGTAATATGGTTCGGGCAGTAGTAGGGACTTTATTAGACGTAGGAATGCATAATATAGCTCCCGCGCACTTAAAAGAAATAATTGCAAGTAGATCCCGTTCAGAAGCAGGAGCATCGGCACCCGCTCACGGTCTTTACTTAACTGCAGTTAAATATCCTCAAAAAATATTCAATTTAGATGGCAGAAGATAATAAAGGAAATGCGTTTGACTTTGGACTTTTTAAGCGTTTACTTAGTTATACTAAGCCTTACCGCGTACGTCTTTATTTTGTTGCCTTTGCGGCAATCCTAATTTCTGTATTTGCTGTTTTGCGACCTATTTATCTAGAGTTAGCTATCGATGAGGGTATGCAGCCTAAAGATATAGACAGCTTAATTTACTATATACAACTTACGCTGGTTGTACTGCTTGGAGAGTCGCTGTTTCAACTACTGTTTATTTATTTTGCTAACTGGCTGGGGCAGCAAGTGGTAAGGGATATTCGGGTGAAGTTGTTTGGGCATATGATTCGCTTTAAAATGCAGTATTACGATAAATCTGCTGTAGGTAGATTAGTAACACGTGCTGTTAATGATATAGAAACCATTGCTAGTATTTTTAGTGAAGGTTTATTTATGATAATAAGTGATCTACTAAAAATGGCTGTTATCGCTGGGGTTATGCTTTATAAAAGTTGGCAGTTATCGCTGATAATTTTTGTGATCTTACCATTCATTTTATATGCTACACGCGTTTTTCAGAAAAAAATGAAAGTGGCTTTTGAAGAAGTGCGTACGCAGGTGGCGAACCTAAATTCTTTTGTTCAAGAGCGCGTTACGGGTATGAAAATCGTACAAATATTCTCCCGCGAAAAGGTTGAGCAAAAGAAGTTTGACGAGATCAACAAAAAACATATGCGTGCCTGGAATAAGACTGTGTGGTACAACTCTATATTCTTCCCGGTTGCTGAAATGGTGACCTCGATTACTATCGGACTTTTGGTTTGGTACGGTGGTTTACGTGCTGCTCAAAGTGATGTAATTACAATAGGTCTCGTAACGGCTTTTATTCAGTTTTCTCAAATGTTATTTACACCACTTAGGCAAATAGCAGATAAGTTTAATACATTACAAATGGGAATGGTTGCGGCAAACAGGGTATTTGCTATTCTTGATACAGATTCTAGAATTGCTGATACAGGTACACATACGCTCAAAAATATCCAAGGCAATCTTACGTTTGAAAAAGTACGGTTTAGTTATGTTCCTGATGAGGAAGTTTTAAAAGGAATAGATCTAGAAGTCAATGCTGGCGAAACGGTTGCAATTGTAGGTTCTACTGGAGCAGGAAAATCTACTATCATAAATCTCTTAGGTAGATTTTATGAGATTGATAGCGGTAAAATTAAAATTGACGGTATAGATATAACCGATGTGAAATTAGACTCGCTGCGTTCAGAAATTGCTGTTGTTTTACAAGATGTATTTTTGTTTGCAGATTCTATTTTAAACAATATCACCCTAAACAATCCTTCTATTACAGAAGCAGATGTGATTGAAGCAGCAAAGGCGATAGGAGTAGATTCTTTTATAAGTAGTTTACCCAATGGGTATCACTATAATGTAAAAGAACGTGGTGCAATGCTATCTAGCGGACAGCGACAGCTTATTGCATTCTTGCGCGCCTATGTAAGCAATCCGGGTATTCTCGTGCTAGATGAAGCTACTTCTTCGGTAGATTCTAATAGCGAGCAGCTTATTCAAAAAGCTATAAATAAAATTACAAAAGGTCGTACTTCAATAGTAATTGCGCATCGTTTAGCGACAATTAAAAAAGCAGACAAAATTATTGTAATGGATAAAGGTCTCATAGTAGAAATAGGAAGCCACAAAGAACTGCTTCAAAAAGAGGGTGGTTATTACCGCAATCTGTACGAAGTGCAATTTGCTGCAAACCAGGAGATGGTCTAATTAACTTTTTTAAGAGAGGTCTTTTCTAAGAATTTCTATAAGCTCTTGTGTGCTTTTAAATAAAACGAACTCGCCGTCTTTTAAATAGCTAATTGCGCCTGTTTCCTCACTTACAACAAGAGCAACTGCATCTGTTTTTTCTGTTATTCCTACTGCAGCTCGGTGACGTAACCCGAATCGTAAAGGAATATTACGCTCATTAGAAACCGGTAGTATAGCTCGTGTGGCAGTTATTTTATTCTCTTCTATAATTACAGCACCATCGTGTAAAGTTGAATTTTTGAAAAAGATACTTTGTAGAATAGGCTTGTTTACTTCGAGACTCATTCTATCCCCGGTATTTTTTACAAAATCTAAGTTTGTCGTGCGTTGAATAACGATTAGCGCACCTGTATTGTCGCTGCCCATTTTCTCACAAGCTTCTATGATCTCTTCGACTTTAGTGTTTGAAGAATCTTTAGCTTCATCCTGTAAAAATTTGATATGCTTTAAAAAGCCACTCTTACGACCTATATTAGTAGAGCCTATCATTAATAGAAATTTTCTAATTTCTTGCTGAAAGACTACAATTAAGGCAAACATCCCAGCTCCAATAAACTGACCTAAAATTGTACTTAGCATCTCCATTTGTAAGAGTTGCGTAATCTTCCAGATTACCCATACAATACAAATACCTAAAAATATATTTATAGCAACAGTACCTTTTACTAATTTGTAAAGGTAATAGAGTAGGGTTGCAACTAATAGAATGTCGACAAGATCGAGTATTCTAAAATTCTCAAGAATATCCAAAGGCTCATTGGGTTTTTGTAAAAATAGGCAAAAATTCTACGCTGGCTTAAACCGTTTAACGACTGAAATAAATACTAAATTTATAGTTATAAAACTAGTTAAGTAGTTTTATAATTAAAAAATTAGTTATAGATTTGGTTAAATATTGATTGCAAATGAGTTATGTATTAACTCTTAGAGAATTTTTCAATATTATTTTTTTAACCCCTTAATTAGCCTACTAAAAATCATTAATGGAAAAACTAACAAACAAGGAAGAAGAGATTATGCATGTCTTATGGCAGTTAGAAAAGGCATTTGTAAAAGAAGTTCAAGCGGGTTTGGAAGATGAAAATCTTCATTATAATACGGTATCTACCATAGTTAGAAATCTGGTAGATAAAGGATATGTGGGTTATAAAGCATACGGCAAAACACATCAATATTATCCTGTGATAAGTAGAGAAACATATGGACGTAAATTTTGGAATGAGGCCACTCGAAAATTCTTTGACAGTTCTTATAAAAATATGGTCTCTTTTTTTGCTAAGGAGGAAAAAATTTCAGCAAAAGAATTGCGTGAGATTCTTGAAATAATAGAAAAAAAATAGGAATATGGAGCTGATTATCTATCTACTGAAAAGTGCTGCTGTCTTAAGTATTTTTTATTTTACATACAGGATACTATTAGAAAGAGAGACATTCTTTAAAGAAAACAGATATTTTCTGTTGATGGGTATTTTAATATCAGCACTAGCTCCTGCACTTACTTTTACACGTATAATCTATAAACAATCTCCACTTCTCAATTTTGAAATCCCTCAAAATGACAACTTTCAAAATAACGATTTTAACGACGCTTGGTTTAGCTATACCGGCTGGGAATTAGCTTGCCTGATTTATGCAATAGGAGTGGGTATAATGGTTATTTTGTTCAGTATTAAGCTTTATGCAATAATCCGATATGTTAAACAAGAATCTACGTACTCAGAATGTGGATATCATTATATTCAAGTTGATGGTTTAAAGTCTCCTTTTTCGTTTTTTAATTACATAATAATAGATAAGAAAAACCATAGTGATGAAGAGTTGGCTATGGTACTACTTCACGAGCAAGCACATGCCAATCAGAGGCATAGTATTGATATGCTAATAGCAGAAGTTTTATTAATTATACACTGGTTTAATCCGTTGGCGTGGTTCTATAAAAAGGCAATTGACCAAAATCTTGAATTTCTGGCAGACGCGACAACAGCTCACCAATTAACAGATCAGAAAAAGTATCAGCTTACTTTAATACAAGTATCTATCGCCCCACGCAAGGCGATGCTAAATCTTACACATTCATTTTACCAATCATTCATTAAAAAACGAATAGTTATGTTAAACAAACAAGAATCTAACAGCAAGCGAAGAGCAAAGCTTTTTATAATTCTACCAGTAATTGCTGTTTTTGTATGGAGTTTTAATGTTAAAGAGGTGGTGAGTTATGCTTCGGAAACTGAAAAAAATTCCTCTAAATTATCGGCTATCGAAAATGATAAAGCTCATTCTATAAAAAATAGGGAGAATCAACTTAATACAGAAACTACTATGAGTACTGATACCGGGGAACAAATAATTGATCAGAAAGACTCTTACCAAGATCCAAAAGCTTTCAAAAAAATTATATCAAAATCTGCTTCTAAAGAAGAGTTAGATGCTCTTGTTGATGAATTGAAAACGGAGTATAACGTTACATTAAACTACTCAAATTTGAATTACAATAGCGAAGGATTAATTATTTCTATAAAGCTTGAGGTTAAGGATGGTGAATCTGGGAGTCAATCCACGACATCCTATGATAGCTCAAAACCTGTGGGTGATATTGTGATATACAGAACTGAAGACGGTAGCTTTGGGGTTGTATCGGGATCTAATAAAGTAGTACAGCGATCTAATAAAGATAAAAATGAAGCGTCTGAGTCGATGAATAAAGATATGAATTCACGTCGTGCAGATATGGCAGCCCGCAGAGAAGATCTACGCACTCGTAGAATTCAAATGCGAACAAAAGCAGACAGTGTATTTGAGAACGTAAAAATTGAGAGAATAAATGCTTCTCAACCGTCACAAAATCCATCTTCAATTTCTCAAAAGGCTTTAATAGTGGTTGATGGAAAAGTGGTAAAAGATTTAGATTTAAATAGTATAGATCCAAATACGATAGAGTCTATAAATGTTTTAAAAGGAGAAGAAAATATAAAACCGTACAAAGATCAATTGAAAGGTAAGTCTGGAGTAATCCTTATTAGTCTTAAAAAGGATAAGTGATTTCTTAACTTCATAGAACAGTGAAATTGCAGTTACAAATAATGATATTGATAGAATTGCCTGCTTTATCGAATAAATTTACCTTGAGAAATAAAATTCTATGAATTTATGCTCTACGATAATTACACCTAAAGGTTTTAAACCAATATTTTATTGTCAAATGTAAGGTAGCTTAAGATAAGTCGCTTTCAGTTTTGAGTGATTAATATTTTTTTACTTACAATACTGCATTCACTTACATTAATAAATGGCTAAATACTTGTGAGACTGATTTTTACTTGCATAATTTGTAATATAAATTATTTTATTAATCAAAAATCACAATTATGGTCACACTTATTCTTACAGTAATCGAAACTATCTTTGGGTAGTTCATTTTAAACTCTTAACACTTTCTGAAAGCGCGCGCAGATTGTTTATAAAAATCTAAATTTGATATAATTAGAATTTTGATCTTATAAAATATAGAGTTTATGAAAAAACAGATATTTAAAACTCTGGCAAATATCAATAAGAAAATATTGCCCAGTTATACTAAAAAGAATCTTGACTTAACAAAGGCTACAAAATTCCAACTTGCTATTTTTGGATATAAATTGTGGGTAACAAAAAATGCTTTAGACTAATAGTGAATTAAACTATGTAGCTGGTACTTTTCTATTTTAGTCCTACCTTCTAGGAAATCCAATTCCATTAAAAAATTACATTGTACAACAACACCTCCACATTTTTCTACAAGCTTGCAAGCAGCTTCTGCTGTTCCACCTGTTGCAAGTACATCATCGTGAATAATTACTAAATCCCCGGGCTGAATACTATTTGCTTGAATTTCTAAAGCGTCTTCTCCATATTCTAACTGATAATTTTGACTAATTATCTCACCAGGTAATTTGCCGGGTTTTCTAACGGGTACAAATCCCAGTTTTAAATGTTGCGCAAGTAGAATTCCAAGTAAAAAACCTCGACTCTCAATCCCTACTACTTTAGTAGCTTGAAAGTTATGCAAACCCATTGCTAAAAGTTCTATTGCTTTATCTGTTGCAGCGGCATTTGCAAGCAATGGACTAATGTCTTTAAATACAATTCCTGCTTTTGGAAAGTCTGGAATATCTTTTATATAATCTGTCAAATTCATTTTTTGAAGATATAATTTTCGGAGCAAATTGATCATTAAATAAATCTCAAAATTTATCTTTAATTTTTATTCAACCTTGTAGTTATGGAAATTTTACTCAGTCAATTTTTTGGTGCTTTATTTGGTTTTTTAGCCATAGTTTTTGGAGCATTTGGAGCGCACGCGCTTAAAAATAAATTAACCGAAGAGCAGCTGCACAGTTTTGAAACCGGTGTTAAATATCAAATGTATCACGCTATAGTGCTACTAGTTATCAGCTTTAATTTAAATTTTAATTCGAGACTGGAAACCATTTTGTTAACCTGTTTTATTGTTGGTACACTATTATTCTCGTTTTCAATTTACGGATTGGTTTTAAGTAGTGCCTCGGGAAGTAAGATGCGTTTTTTAGGACCTGTTACACCCTTAGGTGGTCTGTTATTAGCCATAGGTTGGCTTCTTCTCCTATTTAATTTCTTCCAAAACTTTTTTTAAAGCAAAATAAACTCCTAATTAAAAGTCTTTTGCGCAGGTTTAATATTAAAATGGTATTTAATTATTTATAAGTTAATAGAAACACCAGTTGTTAATATGTTATCTGTGAAAGGAGCAATGTTTCTTCTTTGCGTCGAAGTGTTCCTAAAATCATATTTCACCTTGAGCAACATCAGCGACATCTGTAAAATTAATCATTAGAGTTACCGGCTCCCTATATTTTGTGATTGATAGTCACAATGGTTCCTCCATTTGTTGTATTTAAAAGTTTTTCGCAAAAAAAATCCCTTAGCAATTGCTAAGGGATCTATAAATATATAATTAACGCGAATTGATTTCTGTATTATAGGCGGCTAATCCAAGTAAATAAAAGAAAACAGTTTGTCAACCTTAATTACCTAAAAGACGTTTGGCAATTCACAATGTGACAAAAAAATATTCAATTTTTGATTATTTAACAATTTATTCAATTTCCCATCGCTTTAATTTTGATGCACTATCCCAAAAATTGTATTCGAGTTGGCTTGCTGTATAAAACGCTTTATGCATTAGTTCTTTCTGGTTGTCTGAGCAGGTTTCAGCTACTCTATCACAACAGTTTATCGCTTGGTCCACTAGTAAACCAAATTCTTCTCCGGCATATGTTTCTATCCATTGTTGATACGGATTGTTTTTCACTGATTGGTTCTCATAAATATAATCACCTACTTTTTTATAAATCCAAAAACAAGGAAGTACAGCCGCCATTGCAACTTCTACCTGATCTAGCGCAGCTGTACTTTTTAAATAATGAATATAATGATGGCAAACTGGATTTACATCGTGTGTTTTTGAAATTTTGAATTCCTTAAAAAAAGATTCATGTAAGGCATTTTCAACCACAATTGCTCCTTCGGCAAAGCGGGTATAAGTTAGAACATCATCTACTTCGTGAGCTCTCGCAGCGATGAGAGCAAGCGCTCTACCAAAGTTCTCCAGATAAATCGAGTCTTGCTGAATGTAAAATTGAAATTGATCGAGTGGAAGCGTACCATTTGCTAGTTGATTTATAAATGGCATTTCAATTATCTTATCGTAAATAGACTGAATATTATTCCAGCTCGTGTTACTCCATTTCATATTTTATAAGTTTCTGCGGATTGAAAAAATGATTAAGTGGTCCGTTGCCTTTACCTATGACAACATCTTTAGCATGAAATATTGCCTGATGTACATAATCCTGACCCATTTTTACTGAGTTCTCTAAAGATTCTCCCTGAGCGATGTAAGAACTAATTGCTGACGACAATGTGCAGCCGGAGCCGTGCATATTATTAGTTTCATACCGTTTGTACTCATATTCTATAACACTACCATCTTCTTTAAAATATAAAGAGGTAAGAATATCTGTTTGTAAGTGACCACCTTTTAATAAAACAGATTTACAACCCAGTTGCATTATTTTTCTACCTGCGGTGTGCATATCATCGAGAGATTTAACTTCCATTTTGGCCAATAGTGAGGCTTCATCCATATTAGGTGTAATAACAGATGCCAATGGGAAAAGATGGGTAACAATACTTTTTATGGTGGGATCTTCAATAAGTTTATGACCACTAGTTGCTACCATTACAGGATCAAAAACAACAGGTATGTTAGGATTTTCAGTTAATGATTTGGCAATGGTTTCTACAAGTTGCGGGGTATGCACCATTCCTATTTTTATTGCTGAAGGTAAAATGTCATCAAAAATTGATTTGAGTTGCTCTTCTACAACAGTTACAGGAATAGAAAAAATAGATTTTACGCCTGTAGTATTTTGCACAGGTAAAGCGGTTAAAACTGTTGTAGCATAACAGCCTAGAGCAGAAATTGTTTTTAAATCTGCTTGTATTCCTGCGCCACCACTTCCATCAAAACCGGCAATACTTAATACTGAAGGATAGGTCATTTTTTTCATACACAATTTTGTTAATGGTGAGAAGAAGCTCTTACAGAGGCTTTCTCAATCTCTTTACGAAGAACAAGTGCAGCTTTCTGCGGATTTTCAGCAGCACATATTGCAGATACTACCGCTACACAGTCAGCACCTGCTTCTATAATATTACGCGTGTTTATTGAAGACACATTGCCTATAGCCACTAGAGGTTTCTGAGTAATGCTTCTTATTTGTCTAATCCCATCTAAACCCCAGGCTGTAACAGTGTCTGTTTTTGTATCTGTTTTAAAAACCGGACTAATTCCTAGATAATCTGCGGTATAGGTTTGCTCATTATAAAGTTGTTCTAAATATTCTATAGAGTATCCTAAGCTTTTGCAGGCCGTCCAGTTTTTTCTAATTTCCGTAGGATTCACATCATTATTGCCTACATGAATTCCGAACGCTTCTACTTGCTTAGCCACTAATAAATTATCATTTATAATAAGGGGTACATTATATCTGGATATCACTTCTTTTAACCGCAATGCCTTATCTAAAAACTCTTCATTGGAATCATTTTTTTCTCGTAATTGAATTATATCTACGCCGCCTTTTATTGCCTCTTCAGCTACGGTTAAAAATTTTTTACCAGCACAAGCTTCCTCAGAAATTACGAGGTACAGGCGATAAGGAAACGAATTGTGGGTCATCTTAGTTTTCTATTTTTAGGTGTTTTAAGAACTCATTTTCTGTGATGCTGTGAAGTTTGTCTAAAATAGAAACTTGTAAGCTTCCGGGACCATCACAGGATTTGGCACTAATTTCTCCAGCAATACTTATTAATGCTGTAGCTGCAACTGCGGCTTCAGCACTTTCTGGAATTACGGCAAGAAAAGCGGCTAATATTGCCGAAGCAGAACATCCCATACCGGTAATTTTTGTCATTAATAAATTACCATTATTCAGTTTAACTTCTAGTTCGTCGCTTACAATCACATCTGTTTCTCCAGAGATTATCACTACAGCATTATATTGTTTATTTAAAAATCTGGCAGCATCAATTGCATCTAAGCTTGAAGCGGTACTATCAACACCTTTTGTTTGGGTTTTATTGTGTTTAGCAAGAGCTAATATTTCTGATGCGTTTCCACGAATTGCAATAGGTTTAAGATTGAGAAGTTCGCTCAGCACCTCGTCTCTAAAAGGTGTTGCTCCGGCACCTACAGGATCAAGTACCCAAGGATTCTTATTTTTATTAGCAGCCTCAATAGCGAGATGCATCGATTTCACCCAATATGTATCGAGCGTACCAATATTTATTACCAGTGAATTACAAATCTGCTGCATCGCCACCATTTCCTCGTGGGCGTGCGACATAATAGGGGAGGCACCTATAGCTAACAGCGCATTTGCTGTGTTATTCATAACCACATAATTTGTGATATTATGCACAAGTGGCGATTGCTTTCTTACGGTAGTAATATGATTCCAGAGCTTCTCTTTCATAAGGTAATGTATAAAGTTACGGCCTTAGAAAACTGCTCAACTGAGAAGATAATCGGTTACTTTTCCCTACGCTGGTATTAACCAAACAGGTTCAAAGGGACTGTCTCAATTCATATAGAATACCCCTAAAGCCAATTCAAAGATAAAAGTAATGGAAGAAAATACCACAAGCCAGATGGTAAAAGAAAATTAAATTATAGCAAACTAAAATGAAAGCTCATAAACAGGTTTATCTTCTTTAAAATCAAATAATTTTGAAAAATCCATAACATTTGCAACGTCATCAAGCTCGCATAGAATAGCAACGGCAGCACACATTCCATTAAACATGACCTCTTTTGAACTGCGGTTTATAGAATCACGGTTCTTTCGCGAAAGTGGCAATTTGTAGCCGCAACCACTAAGAAAGGCAGCCTCGATTTTAAGCAATTCTAAGGGTGAATAACCATTAAGTTTACGACCAAAAGCCTCATTTACTTTACCCACATAAGTGAGATTTAAAGATCCGTGTCCTTCGGTAAGATGTTTCCAGGTATCTGTATTATCAAGTATATTACCTACAGCACAACTTTTACAACACTCAGGATTAAGTGTATTGTTGTGAAATGCCGTATAAAGCTTACTAATAGCTTGTTCTAAGCGTGCAGATGTTTTCATAGCTGACTTTTTTTCTTTTTTATAAAGTTACAAAAAAGGAGTTAAGCTCATTTAATAATTGATAGGTGTACTTTTGAGTTTTAACACCGCAGATTTTAAACTTGTTCCACTAACCTTTAGGCGTATGTCACCACTGGTAATGTCACTTTGAACTAGAACGACTAGTTTACCGCTAAATAATTTCATAGTTGGTTTATGAAATGCTTCTAGTGAAGTGGGATCGCCATTGGCAACTGCTTTAAATTCTCCGTTGCCGGTAACTTTAAAGTTTAAGCGATTAGTTGCAGTAGGGCAAATGTTCCCCACTTTATCAACGACAGAAACCGTTACAAATGATAGATCATTACCATCGGCAGTGATAGTTTTACGGTCAGCTTCTAATTGTATAGCGTAAGGTTTACCGGCAGTTTCAACTTTTTTTTCAGCAGCTACAGATCCATCTTGAGTATATGCAATGACTTTTAATGTGCCGGGCTCATAAATGACTTCATTCCACATAAGGCGATAACGCGTTTGTGGTGTAGAATCATTTTTAATTTGAATTCCCTGACTTTTACCATTCACAAATAATTCTGCGCGATCATAGTTTGTGTAAACAAAAACAGGCGTTTTCTCGCCTTCACGTCCTTCCCAGTTCCAATGTGGTAAGATATGTAAAGTTTCCTTTTCTGTATTCCAGCGGCTGCGGTATAGATAGTAACGATCTTTAGGAATACCGGCAAGATCAATCATTCCAAAGTAAGAACTTCGTGCAGGCCAACTTGTATCATAGGGTGTAGGTTCGCCTAAGTAATCAAATCCTGTCCATACAAATTCACCTATAACCCAGGGCTTATCATCTTGCAAAATAAAATCATCTTCAGGTAAATTTGACCAACTGCAATACTCCAGATCGTAAGATGAACTTTGTAAATCTGGATATTCTTTCATACTCGCTTTTTTAACTGGAAACTTATAAATTCCGCGAGAACTCACTGTAGATGCGGTTTCTGATCCCAGTATAAATCCCTGCGGAAACTTATCATAGGCTTCTTCATACAAATGCACGCGGTAATTAAGTCCCGGAATATCCAAGATAGCTCCAAAGCCAGATTCCATAGTAGCTTTTACCTGATCCATACCTACGGTAACCGGTCGTGTAGGATCTTCTCTATGAAAGATGTCCTGCAGCCATTTTGCCCGCTTTACACCTTCACTTCCATATTGATCTGGCACTTCATTGCCCGCACTCCACATTACAATTGATGGGTGATTGCGAGTAGCTCGTACTAAATTTGTAATATCTTTTTCTGCATAATCATCAAAAAATCGATTATACCCATTTTCAACTTTCGGCTTTTTCCATTCATCAAAACTTTCAGCTAAAAATAAAAATCCCATTTCATCGGCGAGTTCAAGTTGCTCAAAGGAGGGCATATTATGTGCGCTGCGAATGGCATCACAACCTAAATCTTTTAAAATTGTCATTTGCCTTCTTAAAGCCGCTTTATTAACAGCAGTGCCCAACGGACCTAAATCGTGGTGCAGACAAACGCCTTTAAATTTGCGCGTTTTGCCATTAAGCTGAAAACCGTTTTCAGAAGAATAGGAAATACTACGTATTCCAAACGTAGTTTTTACTTCGTCTGTGAGTTTATTTCCGACATATAAGCGAGAAACTGATGTATATAAATATGGATTCTCAGGACTCCATAAGTTGGGATTATTCACTTTAATATTCTGTTCAAATTTAGAATTATATAGTGTAGAAGTAGAATCACTGGCTATCCTTTTTCCAGTTTTATCATAAATACTGGTGACCATTTTGAGATCACTACCCGTTACAGCTGTCTTAATATTGACTTTAGCCTCCTTTTCAGTCACTAAAGGAGTAGTAATAAAAGTTCCCCATTGATCTATACTCTGAGCATTTTTTGTGATCAAACTTACTTTGCGATAAAGTCCCGCTCCAGGATACCATCGTGAAGAAAATGACTCATTAGAAAGTTTAACTGCGAGTGTGTTTTTACCCGGTTTAAGATGTTTAGAAATGTCAAAATAAAAATAAGCATAACCATAAGCCCACTCTCCAATTTTTACACCGTTGAGGTAGACTTGAGGTTCACTCATAGCTCCCTCAAAAAGGAGGAGCGTTTTCTTATTTTCTGTATGCTCAGGAATTTCAAATGTATTGCGATACCAGGCGTTCCCAATAAATGGTAATGATCCAGTACGACCTGTTTTTTCAGTAGCGCTGGTCTCACCATTTTGTGTGATAGCTACAGTTTGCTTATCAATTTCCTTATCAAATGGTCCATAAATAGCCCAATCATGAGGTACGGTTACATTTTGCCAACCAGTATCATTAAAGTCAATTTGGTATGCATTTTCAAAATTGCCTTTTTTAAATTTCCATCCAGTGTGAAGTTCTATAATAGATCGTGACTGAGCCAGAACCGTAGTAGATATAATTAAAAGGATGAATAAAAGTGGAGTTCGCATAATGACTGTATTTTTAGCAAATGAATGCTAAAAATACAGTATTAAATGTAAATATTACGCTTTATAATTTTAAAAGGATTACAGCGGAAACATATCACATCGACACGCATACCATTGTTTTGTAAAGCTTTCTAAATCATCGAGATATTTATTTATAGCCTCTACGCCAGAGACCAACTTATTATCATCAAGCACCTGCGGAACTGTCACGGAGTTATCTATACAGATTTCTGAAGGTATCAGAAGGGATTTAACTCGATCTTCTAAAACCCAATAGTCTTGAGAATTATCAATCTTTAATTGCAGCATAGCAAAAGTTTTTAATTAGTTGGTACTTGTCAAGCGCTCAAAAACACGTGCAACAGCTTCAGCACCGGGATCAGGAATTCCTTTTAGAGAATTTTCACCCAAATAAGACGAACGACCAAATTCAGTCTTAGTGATTTCCTTAGTCTTATCGGCTCCATTTCGTGCAGCTTTCGTAGCCTCTTTTAAAGAACCACTATCGCTCAACACGTTAAAAGCAGGTTGCATTGCATCGATCATAGTACGTTGACCTTCTGATGCGCCACCAAACTCTTTCATTTTCTCCAGTCCGGCAACTAAAGATTTACCCAGGTCAGTATTTTCTTTATAAGCGTTACCAGCTCGTGTAAAAAGTATGGATAGAAGTACACCGCTAGATCCACCGGTTTCTCGAGCCAAAATGCGACCAATTGTTATTAATAACTTCCCGGGATCATCTAGTGGAAGTTTGTCTAATAACTCTTTGATTTTCTTTGCACCTGTAGCGAAGGTTGAGCCGGCATCACCGTCACCTACTTTTTCATCAATGGCGTTGAGTTCTTTTTCGGTGCTAATTAATTCATCTAAGATATTCTCTAAAGATTTTAATGTTTCAGCATTAGAAGAAGAATCATACTGAAGCATTTTTGGCAATTCTGGAGATTCGACAGCTTTTTTATTTCCATAAGATGCAATAGACCAGGAAACCGGGGCGGCATTTTCTAGAAGCGCTTCTGTAATTTCATCATCTAATTCTAATACTGTTACCGAAAATCCTTTCATATTAAGCGAAGTCATTAGTGCTGCCGGACCCACTAGATACGATACTTTTTTAGCTAAATCAGAATTATTGAAAGCACGCAATAAAATATTCATTTCTAGTGGCGTAACGCTTCCTAAATTATTAAGCAGCAGTGCATAGTTTTGGGATTGTTTTTCGGGTAAATATTCTAATAATTTGTCGAGAGCCTGATTCATTAATTCATCTGCAGTTGCCATTTTTATTTTATCTACTCCAGGCTCTCCGTGTATTCCTAAGCCTAATTCTGCTTCATCTTCTGCAAAACGCGATTCTTCGACATCTTGAAATTTTTGACCTTCTTCAAGCGACAATCCTATAGAATAGGTATTATCTGCCACTTTACGAGCGATAGCTGTTACTTCCGATAAAGATTTACCAGCTTGTGCAAGAGCACCAGCAGTTTTATGTACAAAGAGCGTTCCTGCCAGACCACGTTGTTCTACATCCTCACCAAGAGAAATATCGTCACCTACGATCACAGTTTCAACTTGAATCCCCATATCTCGAGCTTGTTCTGCTGCAAGTCCGAAATTAAGTCGATCTCCGGTGTAATTTTTAATGACTAATAAACAGCCTGCATCACCAGTGGTAGCAAGAATTGCTGCTAATACGGCATCTACTGAAGGAGATGCAAATATATCTCCGCATACAGCAGCACTTAACATACCATCTCCTACAAATCCTGCATGAGCAGGTTCATGACCAGAACCTCCACCAGATATGACTGAGACTTTAGATTTATCAATATTTGTTTTTAAAATTACACGTATCTCAGGAAAGCTATCAAGATAGGTAAGATTAGCATTTGTAAGCAGGCCTTCCAAGCCTTGATTAACTACTTCTTTTGGATTATTTATAAAGGATTTCATCAGATTATATTTAAAAATAGAAGTTACCAAATGTGAAATGATATTATTTCAAATAAAATGTTAAGCCTGTCATTTTTGATTTAATGGTATTGGCTGTTTTAAAAATGTAAACGCTCATTACTTTGCGGTATTCATTGCATTCCTCGTAAAAATTCGAATAGAGATCTACTTTTTGCGAGAACTAAACTATATTTAGCCTTTAACATAAAGAAGCCCTAACTTTTTTGAATACCTCAACGCGAGAAATAAAATCTGTTTTTCAAGATAATTACACGAGCCTTTGCATCTTTGCTTACAGTTATGTTCTAGATAAAGACAATGCAAAAGATGTTGTGCAGGATGTTTTTGTAAAACTTCTAGAAGCTGATTCGCTTGCCCACATCAATAATCTGGAGGCATATATAAAGACAAGTGTTTACCACAGTTGCTTAAAATTTTTGAAGCAAAATGCCGTTACAGAATCACTTACAAAGGCTGAAGAACGTCTAGCTTCTAAAAATCTATCCCAAGAGTCACAACTAATTAAAGAAGAAGAATCTGTACTAGTTTTAAAAGAACTGAATTTGCTTCCTAGCGAATGTCGAAAGGCATTTGAACTGTGTGTTATACACGGTTACAAATATTCTGAAGCTGCAGAAAGTTTAGAAATTTCCAAGAACACATTAAAAAGCCAGATAAAAAAAGCGTACAGAATTTTGCGTGAATCAATGAATTATGTTCAAATATTATGGATATTGTTTGATGTTTAAATGTTAAATTTTACTTTTTTATAATTTTTTTCGCAATTCACGTCACCCCAAAGAAATATTTATGACTCTTACTAGTAGAACCTGATTTTAATTGGTGCTGCTATGAAGAAAGAAATACGCTTACTCTTAAAGTATCTCAACAGAAGGATTAGTCCAGAAGATCGTATTTGGATTGAAGAGTGGATAAATAAAACTCCAGAAAACAAAGCGTTTTATAATAAGCTGAAAGAATTAAAAGCAGCAGGAACAGATTTGCATACATTGCAAAATCTAGATGTTGAATCTGCCTGGGAAGAAGTTTTAGTTAAAGTCGAAGACCGAAAAGCGGTCATTCCATTACAAACCTCACGCAGAAAATCTTTTTATCGTTATGCTGCCGTCGCTGCAGTTGCAGGTATTTGTATACTCCTCAACTTTTATTATCAGCCATTTGCATCAGATTTTAATTCTTCTAGTACAGTGAATTCACTAAGTGTAGAAACGGGTGATGGAAAAGTTGAATTTATAAAAACCGAATCTACTAAACAGCTCTTTAACTCGGCAGGGGAAGCAATTGCTTCGCAAAATGCAGACACACTTATTTATAAGCCAATACTTAATTCTGAAGACATTACTTACAATACGTTAAACGTACCGCACGGTAAAATGTTCACACTTAAGCTTGGAGATGGATCTTCTATAAGACTTAATGCTGGTAGTCGTATTACCTATCCTATTGCTTTTAAAAGTGGAGAGAAACGATTGATCACCTTACATGGAGAAGCGTATTTTAATGTAAGCAAGCGGGAAGATCAGCCCTTTGTTATAAATACCCAGGGTGTAAATGTTGAGGTATTGGGTACTTCTTTTAATGTGAATTCTTATACCGAAAATGCAGAGGTAACAGTAGCACTTGTAGAGGGTTCTGTAAAAATGTATAATGAGAAATCTACTCAAAATCCTTCGGTTTATTTAAAACCTAATCAATTAGGGTCGTTTAATATTAAAGCAGGTTCTCTACTGGTAGCTGATGCGAATATCTGGGAACATGTAGCTTGGTTAGAAGGAAGATTAATTATTAGAGAAGCCACATTTACTGAAATTCTTCAGAAGCTAGAACGTAAATATAATGTGACAATCATTAATAAAAATACCAGTGTTAAGACAGATCAATTTAATGCCAGCTTTGATGTAGAAACTATTGATGAGGTCCTAGAAGCTTTTGCTCTGGATGCTCCTTTTAAATTTACACGCACCAATACTTTAATTACGATAACGAATAAATAAAAAAATCAGGAAATGCGCCAACATTCCCTGATCTAATAAATGTAAAGTCAACTAGTTCAAATTAATTAACCTAACAACGTAAATGTATGAAAATCCCTATTTGTACGAGGCATATAATGTCTCGTTTACACAAACATTCTCTAGCGATGAAAATCACTACGCTATTACTTTTTGTATCCTTATTCAGTTTGCAGGCAAATTCTTATTCCCAGCGGAATAAGGTTACGCTCCATCTCAGCAATGCCAGCGTTGAGCAGGTATTGCAAAAAATAGAATCGATCACCGATTTTAAATTTATCTATAATGTGAAAACATTAAGCGCAGATAAATTGCTGAATATAAATGTGAATGAAGAAAACATTCAAGTAGTTCTTGATAAAATTCTAGCATCTTCAAACACAGATTATATAATAAGAAAGAATCTTATTGTACTCAAGCCATCGGCAGATGTTGCTATAAGTACACGTATAGAATCTGCTAGTTCTACAGTGCAATCACAAATTACCGGTGTTATTAAAGATGGCAAAGGTGTGCCGCTTCCCGGCGTGACTGTAAAGATAAAGGGATCTAATAGTGGTAGTGCATCAGATTTTGATGGTAGATATCGTATTAATGCTGGTAGTGAAAGCACCTTAGTATTTACCTATGTAGGTTTTGAAAAATTTGAAACCCAAGTAGGAAATCGTACCCAGATAGATGTGACTTTAAAAGAATCACTTGAAGAGATGAGTGAGGTGGTAGTCATAGGTTATGGAGAGGTTAAAAAAGAAAACATCACAGGCTCTGTAGGAGTTGTTGATATGGAAAGTTTTCAGAATCAATCTCCTACTATAAATGTAGACCAGGGTTTACAAGGCTTAGTTGCCGGTGTAAATGTGAGTTCGCCCAATGGCCAACCTGGATCGGCATCAAAAATTCGTATTCGAGGGACCACTTCTTTATTTGGATCTAACCAGCCCTTATATGTGATTGATGGTATTCCTGTAGTATCTGAAAGTAATATTCCTATTGGAGGAACTGAAGGTAGTAATCTAGGGCAAGAATTAGATAATCAAGGCTTAAGTACCCCAATAGGAAATATTAATCCTAGTGATATTAAATCTATTACGGTTCTAAAAGATGCATCTGCAGCAGCAATCTATGGTTCCAGAGCTGCAAACGGAGTTATCGTAATAACAACTAAACAGGGAGGCAAAGACGGAAAAACTCAATTTGAGTTTAACGCATCAACTACTGTACAAAATACACCTACACTTGATGTTTTAAATGCAGAACAGTTTAAAGCAGTTTGGCTTACCGCTGTGAATAACAGCTCAAGTACAGATGCTTTTTCTCAAAGTGTGAGAGATGGATCTTATTTTGGAACAGCAGATACAAACTGGGAAGAAGAATTAAATCCTTCTAATCAGGTTTCAACAAACTATAACTTGAGTATTCGCGGTGGTAATGGAACGACTCAATATTCGTCCTCATTATCTGCTTTAAACGAGCAAGGAGCCCTTGAAGGATCTAATAGAAAGCGATATACTTTAAATTTAAATTTAAATACAAAAGCGACAGATAAATGGACTTTTGGTACACGTCTGCAAACCACATACTCAGATCAGGACGCTACAGACTCAGGACTTTTTGATCGTATTTATATATATAGACCAGATTTACCTGTACTGGATGAAGATGGAAATTATTCATTTTCAACAGGAAGTAACTTTGAAAATCCTGTAGCATTATCTCAAGCTATTAATACAAATAAAACTTTCCTATTTTTAGGAACATTCTTTACTCAACTAGAATTAATAGATGGTTTGAAGGCTGAAACCAGACTTTCTGTAAATTATAATACAGGAAATCAAAATAGCTACTATCCAGAATATTTATCTCGAGGAGGCTGGAGCCGTTTACAAGGAGATGGTGATGGGTATGCTCAAGACAGTAGAACACAGTCTTCTGTTATACAATGGAATTCGAATCTTACTTATTCTAAAACCTTTAATGATGTACACAGTATTGAAAGTGTTTTAGGTACCACTTTTGAAAAAGTGAGTTCGTCTTATAACAAAGCCTTTGGTGAAGGTTTTAGCAATGGCGTTTTAAGTAATGTAAGTAGTGCTACCTCGAGCAATGGTGGTTTATCTACAAGTCAGGGATCTGGATTGCATTCTTATTTTGGTAGAGTTCATTATGATTATGATGATCGTTATTTATTAACCGTTTTAGGTCGAGTAGATGGATCTTCTAAATTTGCCGTGGAGAATAAATATGCCTTTTTCCCTGCCGCTGCAGTAGCTTGGAGAGCTTCCGAAGAAGCCTTTCTACAAGGTAATAAAACACTTAATAACCTAAAATTAAAAGCTAGTTTAGGTACTACGGGGCAACAAGATTTTGGCGCATATCAATGGCGTACACTCTATGAGACGTATACCTATGGAGCTAATAGTGCTGTAATCTTAACGCAATTAGGAAACGATAAATTAAAGTGGGAAACTACGCAGCAACTTGATTTTGGTGTAGAATTCGGATTTTTAAATGATCGTATTTCAGGAGAGTTTGGATATTATGAGAAAAATACTAAAGATGCTATTTTCCCAGTAATTCCTCCCGGTAATACCGGTGCCGGTTCAATACTTGCAAATGTGGGTGAAACTAAGAATACCGGACTTGAACTTTTGTTAAACCTAGCGGTAATAAGATCAAAAGATTTTAGCTGGGATCTGCGTATTAACGCTACAAAAAATAAAAATCAGTTAACAAAAATTGCCGACGATTACAAGGATGATGAAGGTTTTGTAACTGGTATACCCGGTAATGGTGGGCGCCTTAGAGAAGGAAGTCCTATAGGTTTAATTTACGGATATAGAGCAGATGGTATTTTTCAAGATCAGGCTGTTATCGATGCGCTTAATGCAAGTGCACCTGCAGGTGTATATCAAGATGATGAGACTGCTCCTGGTGACATAAGGTTCAGAGATATTTCTGGACCAGATGGAGTTCCTGATGGCATAATTTCTTCATTTGATCAGGAGGTTATAGGAGATGCGCAACCAGACCTGTATGGTGGTTTTTCAAGTACATTTAGATACAAGCAATTTTCTCTAGCTGCACAATTTAGTTATTCAATAGGAAATGATTTATTGTGGTTTGCACAGACACGAAATGTGAATTTCCAAAGTTCGTTTTTTGCTGAAAACAAAATAACAGATGTTCTTAATGCGTGGACACCAGAAAACCCTACTAATGTACCGAGATCAGTTTATCGTGATCCCAATGGTAATGGCAGCATCTCTAGTTTTTATGTTCACGATGGCTCTTATTTGAGGTTAAATACGCTTAATCTACGGTACGAGTTTTCAAAAGAATTTTTAAACCGTTTTTCGTTTATAAATGGCTTAGCTATTTACGGAGTTGCTCAAAATCTGTTTACAATAACAAATTATCCAGGAGCAAATCCGCAGGGCGGAACCTTATTTAATAATGATATCTCAGGGTCTGGTAGAGATACAAACAGATATCCATTACAAAGTGCATATACCTTAGGTATTAACTTAAGATTCTAAAATATAAATCATGAAAAAATATATTATATATAGTTTATTGGCTTTGCTTACGGTCTCTTGTGAGATTGTAGATGCAATAGATCAAGATCCACCTAACAATCTGGTTCCAGATAATGTTATTGAAAATAGTGATGATGCAGAAGCACTCCTCAATGGAGCATATGGACAAATGGTTTCCTATACAGTTTCTCATTATTATATGTATTCAGAATTAATACCAAGTGCTCTTATAGGTACGATGAGTACAGCCGGTGGAGGTACAGCAAATGGAGAGTTTGCAGAAAATGATTTGCAATCTGATAATTCTAATGTAAATAGTTTCTGGAAAATTATTTACGCTGTAATGGATGCTTCAAATAATAGTATAGATCTTACTCAAAAGCTTCCGGATACTGAAATTAGTGATGCACTAAGATCAGAAATTATAGGTGAAGCTCATTTTTTAAGAGCGATGACTACATTTGATGTACTTCGTTATTTTGGTCAATTTTACGATAGATCAAGTGAATTAGGTATTGTTTTAAGAACAGAGCCTGTAAATTTTGTGACGCGAAGTAAAGCTCGAAATACTGTAGAAGAATGTTATACACAAATACTTTCAGATTTAGATTTTGCTATTGCAAATGCTCCAGATTTTAATGTGAACTACAGAGCGTCTAAAGTAGCTGCTCAAGCATTGAAAGCACGAGTTTTACTTTATATGGGCGAATATGAAGCCGCTGCAGCAGCTGCAGATCTTGTTATTAATAATAGTGCAAGATCTTTAGAGCCTACTTTTTCCGAAGCTTTTAGTAAAGGTTATTCGTCATCAGAAATAATATTACAATTATATCGAGATGAAAATTCTGATACAGATCAAAACAACAGAAAGCGCTTTTATACTGGTAGAGCTGGTACAACCTGGTTTCCAGAATTAATGACTGGCGATCCCAGACAACCCATTACCTATTCCGGATTAACGGTTCTGAAAACCAATAATACGGCTACCTATAGACCCACGTATTTTATGAGACTTTCAGAAATATATCTAATAAAATCTGAAGCACTTGCCAGAAGTGGTGCTAGTGTTGAAGCGAGCCTTACACCCCTAAATGTAATACGTAATAGAGCCGGAAATGATGATGCTACTGCGAGCACCACAGCAGAAGTACTGGATTTAATTTTTGAAGAAATTATAAAAGAACTGGCTTTTGAAAATGGGGCAGATTGGTTTGCAGCAATTCGTTTTGATAAAGCAATGGAGTTAAAACCTACAATTACAAGTGTAGATCAATACATACTTCCTATACCACTTCCTGAGATTGAAGGAAATGAGTTTATAAACTTCGAAAACCAAAACCCAGGTTACAATTTTTAATACTTGAGGATTAGCCAACTATATTCCTAATTACAGGATTGCTTGCAATTGCTGCGGGCAATCCTTTTACCCTAAAAAATAAATATGATTCGATTAGTAAAGACACTTAGTGTCGCGTTATTAACACTTTGCGGTACAGTAGCTACTCAAGCGCAAACCAATTTTTCTAATCTGGAGCAGCAGCTGCCTCTGGATCCTTCTGTAATAAAAGGGACTTTAGATAATGGGTTAACCTATTATATTAAAGAAAATTCAAGACCAGAAGATAAAGCAGAATTACGACTTGTAATAAATGCAGGTTCAATTCTGGAAGATGAAGATCAGTTAGGATTAGCTCATTTTGTGGAGCATATGGCTTTTAATGGTACAGACAGCTTCAAAAAGAATGAACTAATCGATTATTTGCAGAGTATAGGAGTGGAGTTTGGTGCAGATTTAAACGCACATACAGGATTTGACGAGACTGTTTACAAACTTACTGTACCTACAGATGACCAGGAGATTTTTGATACCAGCATGCAAATATTAAAAGACTGGGCAGGAGGTATTACATTTTCTAATGAGGAGATCGATAATGAGCGTGGAGTAGTAGCAGAAGAATTAAGAGCGCGTAGTGGTGCAGCATCTAGAATGTATGATCAATCTATACCGGTTATTACAAATAATGCACGATATGCAAGTAGGCTTCCTATAGGTAGTCTTGATGTTATACTGAATTCAGATTACGATGCAATGAAGCGCTTTTATAGAGACTGGTACAGACCAGATTTAATGGCTCTTGTTCTTGTTGGAGATTTTGATGCAAAAGAGGCAGAAGCTCAGGTCAAAGAATTATTTAGTGATCTTGACGTGGTTTCAGAGGCAAAAGATCGTACCGTCTATAAAATTGAAACGTCAAAAAAACCGGTTGCAAAAGTAATTACAGATGAGGAAACTCAAAAAACTACTGTAGCCTTTTACTTTAAAAAAGAGCACGAAAAGACGTTGAGTTATAAGGATTATAAAACGTCACTTTTAGAAATTTTATACTCTGGAATGTTACGGGAGCGTTTAAGTGAGATAACTCAGGATAGCGATGCGCCATTTTTAAGTGCAACTGCAGGAATAGGATTTTTCTTAGGAAATAAGGACAGCTACTATTTAAGAGCAGATTTAAAAGAAAACGGCATAGAAAAAGGTATTAAAGCGGTAATTGCTGAAAGCGAGCGTGCAAAACGATTTGGGTTTACAGCATCAGAGCTGGAGCGATATAAAGCAAAAGTTCTTCAGAATGCAACTCTGTTTAAAACCGAATCTGATAAAATACCTAATCGCGTATATGTTGAAGCATTAATAGATAACTTCACTTTTGAAGATCCCGTTGTTAGTGAAGATTTTAGATTTAATTTTTATGAGCAGATCTTACCTACAATTACATTAAAAGAAGTAAATGCAATTGCTAATACTTGGGTAAATTCTACTGATGTCGCTGTTATATTAAATGCGGCCGATAAGAATGCTAACAAACTTCTTTCAGAAGCACAACTTCTAGACATTCTCGATGAAGCCAGAACATTAAAATTACAGCCTTATGTAGATAATATGGCGAATGTGGCTTTAATGAAAACTAAACCTCAAGCAGGTAAATTGAGTAAAACATCCTATAATAAGAAAGTTGATGTTACTACCTGGAAATTTGAAAATGGTGTAACGGTTATTGTAAAACCTACAACCTTTCAAAACGATATGATTGCTGTGCGTGGTTTTAGACCGGGAGGTAGTTCTGTAGCTCCAGATGAGATGTATGTATCTGCACGGGAAGCTGGGCGAATTATTTCTGAAAGTGGTGTAAATGGAATTTCGAATGTACAGCTACAGAAATTAAATATGGGTAAGGATGTATCTGTAACTCCATATATAAATTATTACGATGAGCTAATCTCTGCAAGTAGTAACCGTGAGGATTTAGAACGAATGTTTCAAATGATTTATCTGTACTTTACAGCGCCTAATAAAGATGCTAATACCTTTGGTTCTCATAAAAAGCGTTTAATGTCGCTTTACAAAGATTCTGATGACAATCCTGGTTCTTACTTTGAAAAAGTAATTGCAAAAACAATGATGAATAATCATTTAAGAGCAATTCCACTTGAGGAAGAGCAGATAGAAGCAGAGCTTAATCTCGATGAGGTATTTGCATTTTATAAAGAACGTTTTTCTAATGCAAATGAATTTACGTTTATACTTTCAGGAAATTTTGATCCTGATCAAATTAAGGAATTAGCAACTATTTATCTCGCTAGCTTGCCCTCTAACGTAAAAGAAAAAAGTAATTGGAGAGATATAGGATTACGTCGTGCTACAGGTAAAATAGAAAAAACGGTTAAAAAAGGAATAGATGATAAAGCTCAGGTAGATATGCGTTTTACCGGAACCCTCGATTATTCACCAGAAAAATTGAAAAAGCTTAACCTTCTTGCAAAGGTTTTAAAAATAAGGCTTACTGAAGAATTACGTGAAAATATGGGTGGTGTTTATGGTGTGCGTGTAAGTGGTTTCACGACAGACAGACCTTATGACTGGTACAGAATGGAAGTACGGTTTACGTGTGCGCCAGAAAATGTTGAAGCACTAAAACAGAAGGTTTTTGAGGAGATTAATGCGATGAAGAAAAACGGAGTCTCTCAAGAAAATGTAGCTAAAATCAAAGAAGCTGAATTAAGCAATACAGAAGAGTTTTTAAAATATGATTCATTCTGGATTTCAAAAATTAGAGAAGCATACGAGCTAGGTCGTGAGTATGACAGCTTTTTAAATTATGAGGAAGAAATTGCTAAGATTGATTCTGACTTTTTTATGCAAGCAGCTCGCACCTATTTTGACGAATCAAATTATGCGGAGTTTATTTTACTACCAGAAGAATAGGCTAAGATCCTACTGGAATTACAAACCCCTACGATAACGTGGGGGTTTCTTTTTTTTAATAGTTCTCTTTAATCTGATAATATTCATTAAGTATAACGACTATTAAGTAGACGTTCTACGTAACATCAAATACTTGTAGGATGGAAATAAAATTATAAAGCACTTTTGCTCCAAACAATAGCTATATGTCAAAAGAAAAAGTAAGCATTTTAAGTGCTTTTAAAACGATTATCTGGCCCAGAAGAAAGCTGGTATTTATTGGTTTAATCTTAATCGTGATTAGCAAAGCAGCTAGTTTTGTTGCTCCGTTATCTTTAAAATATCTAATGGATGATATCATCCCCAATAAAAAAGTAGATCTACTTAAACTACTTGTGGCTGCTGTAGGTTTTGCAATTTTAATTCAGGCTATCACCTCGTTTCTTTTAACAAAAATTCTAAGCGTACAAGCTCAGTATATGATTTCAGAGTTGCGTGCTCAAGTTCAAAAAAAGGTGCTATCTCTTCCTATTCGCTTTTTTGATAATACAAAATCAGGAGAATTAGTCTCTCGTATTATGAGTGATGTAGAGGGTGTACGTAACCTTATAGGTACAGGCTTAGTGCAACTAGTAGGTGGTACGGTTACCGCAGTTGTTTCGCTTCTCTTATTATTGCGTATTAGTTGGACAATGACGCTTTTTACTCTAGTACCATTAGCGGTGTTTGCATTGATTGCACTAAAGGCATTTAAAAAGATACGTCCCATTTTTAGAAATAGAGGGGTGATAAATGCGGAAGTAACCGGTAGACTTACCGAAACTTTAGGAGGTGTACGTGTTATTAAAGGATTTAATGCTGAAGAGCAAGAAAATAAAATATTTGAGGAGGGTGTAGAACGTCTTTTTCAGAATGTAAAGAAAAGTCTAACCGCAACTGCATTAATGACCAGTTCATCTACTTTTTTACTCGGTCTGGCAACAACTGGAATTATGGGAATAGGCGGTTATCAAATTATGACAGACCAGCTTACAATAGGAGATTTTCTTACGTTTACTTTTCTCTTGGGGTTAATGATTGCTCCTATTGTACAAATGAGTAATATAGGAAGCCAATTAACGGAAGCCTTGGCAGGTCTTGATCGCACCGAGGAACTCATGAATATGACTCCGGAAGCTGATGCGGATCTGCGTACAGAGATTTTGGAAAACTTTAAAGGTCATATAGTTTTTGAGAATGTTCGGTTTTCTTACGAAGAAAATAAAGAGGTTTTACATAATATAAGTTTTGAAGCAAAACCGGGGGAAGTTGTGGCATTAGTAGGTAGTTCTGGTTCGGGAAAAAGTACTATAGCAGGTTTAGCAGCAACATTTCTAAATCCGCAAGAGGGTGTTATTTCTGTAGATGGTCACGATATTACTAAAGTAGATTTAAATAGTTTCAGAAAAAACCTAGGTGTGGTTTTACAGGATGAGTTTCTTTTTGAAGGAAGTATTAAGCAAAATATTTTATTTCCAAGACCTCAAGCGACCGAAGAGGAGTTACAGGCTG
Source organism: Leeuwenhoekiella aequorea (assembly GCF_004104375.1). Classification (GTDB taxonomy): domain Bacteria; phylum Bacteroidota; class Bacteroidia; order Flavobacteriales; family Flavobacteriaceae; genus Leeuwenhoekiella; species Leeuwenhoekiella aequorea. The sequence goes on along the minus strand of NZ_QOVM01000003.1, from coordinate 214,372 downwards.
CGGTACGTGCAGCTTATGTTAATGAATTTACAGATCGTTTTGAAGATGGCCTAGACACCTTAATAGGGGAGCGTGGAGTTAAACTTTCTGGCGGTCAGCGACAACGTATTGCAATTGCCAGAGCCGTTTTAGCAAATCCTAAAATTTTAATTCTGGATGAAGCCACTTCAAATCTGGATACTGAAAGTGAAGCGTTAATTCAAAAAAGTCTTGCAACACTTACCAAAGGTAGAACTACATTTGTAATTGCTCATCGCTTAAGTACTATTCGAAAAGCAGATCAGATTCTGGTAATTGAAAATGGTCAAATTGCAGAACGCGGTACACACGACGAACTTATCGCTTCTGAGGGGCGTTATCATAATTTGTTTACCTATCAAGCTCGCATTTAATAAATTCTATCTTTTATAGCAGAAGTAGCGGTGCTATAAAACCTATACGCACTTCATTCTTATTAAAACTAGAAGCTCCGAGTTCGTTAATGGCGTAATCCGAATAATCGTAATATCTTCCGATATAGGCAAAGTAAAATTTGACGTTGAGGTCTTTAAACGGACTGTAATAAACGGTTGGGATTATCCCATAGCTTGTTCTTATATGGTCTTTTCCCGTTTCGGCATTGTCGTAGGCGCTACTTGTCATCAAGGTCAGCAAACCTTCAAACTTAGGATTTATACGATACTTTCCTCTAAACCAGTTTTCGATATACGTCACATTTTCTGCAATTACTTCATCACTGGTTACGCTTGTTACGATGCCTTTTGTATCAATTTCTTCATAGCTGTAATGAAAATCATACATAAGAGTCAGGTTCTTATTCTCATACTTATTACCTAAAGTGAAAAACGTTGTGCCACGATCTTTTACTTCCGTAGAATGACTTAAACTGTAAATGGTTTCAAGTTTTCCGTCAAAGAAACTTCCGCGCCAGTTTCCCACAAATGATACCGGCCAGTCTGGTTCTTGTATATTTTCAGAAATGATATCTCCATAAAGATCCTCATATAAGGCTGTACGGGAATTTAATATTTGTACTCCAAATTTATGATTATCAAAAGCTTTGTACGACAAGCCAGCTCCAGTAACAAAGGCGAGTGCATTACCATATATATCATTATATTCAAGAACATCACGTGCTATAAACTCATACTCATAACCTCCGTAAAAAGCGGTCATTTTACCCAGATACATATTAAGCGAGTTACTTAATTTGACATCTATGTAGGCAAGTTCGATGTTACTTCCTAATCGATCGAGACTTTGTACATCACTATCTTTATTAAACCGATTTCTGAAATTAAATTTTAGCTTATCATTTATTTTAGCAGCAATTCCCAGAGCAGTAAATCCGTTTTCAAACTGAAAACCGTTGTAATAATTATCACCACCCCTAAATGTATATGCCTGAAAATCCATACGCATATCAAATGTGATATCTATATTTTTTAGTAAACCCGCTTTATTAATAGGGATTATAGGCTCATCCGGACTATCATCTTCTTGTGCAACCATTACCGAAACTGTAAATAGTAATATAAGATTGAATACGATTTTTGACATAGTATTTTTTAAGGATTTGCTCTTTCTGATTTGTATACGGAAACTGATTCATTCTTGCAGCAATGTATAGTGTTTGGGGCATTTTGAGGAAAATACTAAAATTTATTGAAAGCAATACTTACAATACTCTGAAGGATAAAAAAATTTAATTGGAAATAATAACCGAACAGTGACTAAGCAAATATTCAGATATCTTGTGATATGAAGTATATATAACAAAAAAACCACACTTAGAAAGTGTGGTTTTTGTGACCTTGCCAGGATTCAAACCTGGAACCTCCTGAGCCGTAATCAGGTGCGCTATTCAGTTGCGCCACAAGGCCTTTATTTTTGCAAAATTGAACCATATATTTGTCTCATTTTGCGGGTGCAAATATAAGTCTTTTTTAGATATCTACAAGAATAAATTAAAAAAAAGCCATTTAATTTTTAAATGGCTTTTCTAGGGGAATTAAATCTTTCTAGTACATGTTATTTAATGCCGTAATATCATTAGCATTAAATTCTCCGCTTGCACTTGAGCTAAAGCAAGATAACATAATAGAGGTAGAATCATAACCAGTTGGGGTTCCCGGAATATGATTTGCATCTCCACCTTCATTTACGTTGTCTCCACAGCTTTGTCTGCTAAACCAGTCTGTATGTCTAAAGCCTACAGAGTGACCTATTTCGTGTGTTAGTACATGCTCTACAACGTCTGTACTATAATTAGCAAGACCATAAATTTGTACATATTTATAAGGTAATCCATTACTTGGAAACCCGGCACTACCACCAGTTCCAGAAGGATTATTTACGGTATTGTTATAAACAACCATATCACGGCTCTGGTAACTCGTACCAAAGGTTAGGTTGAATGTTATAGATACACCACTCAAATTATTGTAGTTATCTACCGCCATTTGTAGTGCTGTACGTTCTTTAGAACTTAGAGCCTGGCTACCGCCGGTATAACCCACAATTGTAATTGTGCGGCCTTGACTAACCAGTGCAGATGTTCTGTACTGCTTGTCTGTGCCTTTTACACCTTTCTCTGCACTCTCAAGATTTACCATAGCTGTCAACTCTTCTGGAGTAACTACAATGTCATCTTCTAAAAATAAGCGCATTTCTGAAGTACCGTCGGGGAAAAAGAACGAATCCCACTTTACATATCTGGTATTCATTCCCAAAGTTTCTACTTGATCAAGGATCGCTTGTGATACTTCGAGTTCTGCAGCGGTTTCAGTAACAGCTACAACTTCTTCGGTTTTATCTTCAGAGCAAGAGGCAAGCACTAAAGAACAACCTAACCCAAAAAGGGCTACTTTTTTAAATGTGTTTGATAACATAGATTTGATATTTATTAATGATTTCTGAAAACTATTAAAAAATATCTGATAAACAATACCGTTAAACGTTAAATAATTGCATTTAATCGACTAAATCCATTTATCTACCGAATTATCTATAAGAAAAAAGCCTCCTGAACAAGGAGGCTTTTTATATTAAAATTCTGTTTTTTCTAAATAATTTCGGCGCTAAGTCCAGCATCTAAGAGAGCACTACATCTTGGCTCGAGGTATTCATAGCTGCCGGTTTTTACCGTACACTTACCTTTATAGTGAACAATAAGTGAGCATTGTTCTGCTTGTATAGGAGTATGCTCACACACGTGTATTAATGTTTCTATAACGTGATCAAATGTATTTACATCATCATTGTAAACAATGATTTCGTTATTTCTATCTTCCGCTTCGAGGACGTCAACTTCTTCTTGTACCTTTTCTTTAGTGCTCATATGCAAAAAGCTTAAATTCAGTATATTAATTTTTTACAAATTTACAAGCTACCCAATTATTTTTTTCAAAATTCATGATAAAATTTAGACCGTGTTGATTACAAACTTCTGTAATTGCCGGAATATCCTGAGTATAAAAACCGCTGAGTAATAGAGTTCCTGATTCAGTGAGGCAACTTGCGTAGGTAGGAATATCTGCTAAAAGTATATTTCTATTGATGTTAGCAATGAGCAAGTCATATTGTTTACCATCAATTAGTTTAACATCACCTTCAAATGCTTCAATAAATTCAACTCCGTTGCGGGCTACATTTTCCATCGTGTTTTCATAACACCAAGGATCAATGTCTATAGCTTCTACAGGTCGTGCACCTTTTAGAGCTGCCAAGATTGCCAGAATACCGGTGCCACATCCCATATCGAGCGTTTTTAATCCTTCTACATCCAGTTTAAGCAAATGCTTAATCATTAAATGTGTGGTCTCGTGATGACCAGTACCAAAAGACATTTTTGGTTCAATAACAATATCAAACTCGGTATCGGGTTTAGGGTGAAAAGGAGCCCTTACAGAGCAAATACCATCAACTTCAATAGGTTCGAAGTTTTTTTCCCATTCTTCGTTCCAGTTTACGGGCTCTATAAGGTTCACCGAGTAACTGATTTCGAATTCCGGATTTTGGAGTAAATAAATATCTTTTAATAAATCAGTTTTATCTAATGCAGAAAGAATATAGGCTTTAACGCCATCTTCAGTCTCATCAAAACTTTCAAAATCAAGTTCACTTAGTTCGGCAATGAGAATTTCTGCCCCGGGATTTACTGGATTTACTTTGAACTCGTATTCAGAATATGCTTCAGCCATTTATATATATTAAAATGCGTTTACAATAGCCATAAAGTCTTCAGCCTTAAGAGAAGCACCACCTATTAAACCACCATCTACATCTGGTTTAGAAAAAATTTCTTCAGCATTATTAGGTTTAACACTTCCTCCATAAAGAATGGTAACTTTCTCGGCAACATTTTCAGAATACTCATCTGCAATTGTTTTACGTATATATGCGTGCATTTCCTGAGCCTGATCTGGACTTGCTGTTTCTCCAGTTCCTATAGCCCAAACAGGTTCATAGGCTAATACAATATTTTCCCAGGCAGAAGCATCTAGATGAAACAATGCATTGCTAATTTGCTTGTGTACAACCTCAAAGTGCTCGCTAAACTTTCTATCTTTTAGTTCTTCACCAAAGCAATAGATAACTGTCATATCATTTTCTAGTGCAGTATTTACTTTTTCTGCAAGCAAATCTTCTTTCTCGTTAAAAAAAGCTCTACGTTCACTGTGCCCTAAAATTACCGTGTTAACGCCTATACTTTTTAACATACTAGCACTTATCTCACCAGTAAAAGCTCCTGAGTCTGATTGATGCATATTTTGTGCTGCAACTGTAATGTCTAGGCCTTTTACAGACTCAAATGCGCTGTATAGATTAACAAAAGGAGGAGCAATAATAACCTCAGCATTAGAAGTTTTTGCAATTTTTTTTAATCCTGAAATAAGATCTTGAGTTTCGGCTAGATCGGTATTCATTTTCCAGTTACCGGCTACGATATTTTTTCTCATGGTATATAGGTTTGTAGTTGTTGTATTTATATCTTTTTTAATCATTGTTCAGTAGCTAATTTAACAATAGTCACTTCCAGAATATGAAATTGGTTGTACGTATCAGCGTGGGAAATATCTCAAATAAAGAGATAGAAATATAGAAAAATGATAAGATATAAAAATAACGTTAGTCTATCTATTCTACAACATTTGCATTACTTAATACGGACTTTAGGATCTAAAAGACCATAAATAAGGTCGACAAGGATATTAATCAGAATAAACATTGTGGCAATAACTAAAACAGATCCCATTATTATAGGAAGGTCTAAAGTGTTTAACGCATCTACAATTTCTTTGCCCAGACCATTCCAGCCAAAAATATATTCAACAAATACAGCTCCGGCTAGCATTGAAGCAAACCATCCAGAGACTGCTGTTACCACAGGATTTAATGCATTTTTTATAGCGTGGCGCCAGACTATTTGCCATTTACTTAATCCTTTTGCTTGTGCAGTACGTATATATTCTTGATTATAAACCTCCAGAAGTGAATTGCGCATAAGCTGGATTACTACTGCCAGCGGACGTATACCTAAAACAATGGCCGGTAAAATTATATTTTTCCATTGTATGGTTATTGCTTCACCAAAATTATCCATCTCGTATAAACTACCCGTCATATTGAGATTTGTAAACTTGTGAAGTACATACCCAAACAGCCATGCAAAAAGAATAGCGCTAAAGAAACTGGGAACGCTCATTCCTAAAGTACTAATAACTTGGATGATTTTGTCTAGCCAGGTATCTCTAGCATTTGCAGATACGATACCTAAAAATATACCTAGAAAAATAGCGAGACTAATTGCGCTTAAAGCAAGTACAATCGTATTTGGTAAGGTTTCTGAAATAACATCTACAACTGTTTTGCCGGTTTTCTGAAAAGATTCTCTTAAGTAGGGTTCTTTAATAACAAGATTGTATTTATTTACTGTGATTAATGGGGTATACGTGTACTTTCCTGTTTTAAGACTTGTATAGTTTTTGGAATTTGTTGAATGCAATGAAAGCGGAGACAAATCATTGAGATAATAGATGTATTGCGTAATTACGGGTTTGTCAAAACCATATTTATGTTTAATAATTGCAAGCTGCTCGGGATCTTCATTTTGATCAAGCATCATACGCGCGGGATCTCCGGGAAGTACTGTAAATAATAGAAAAACGACTGTTATCACCCCAAAAAGGGTTAACAGGGCATACCATACTTTATTTAAGAAAAAGGAAATCAGAGTGTTTTAATATCAGATAATTTTAAAACTTTGTAGGTAGTTTTTTCACCCATTAATTCGGCTGCGTATTCCTCGATAGTACGATCAAAACCAGCATCTGCACGTCTCCCATTTACCCCCTCAGGTTCTTTAATAGGCCATATGAAAAAACCATTAGTTGCGGTTATCTGTGCTTGCGTACCATATATTTGTTCTTTATGTTGCTGCATAAGATACTTGTCCTCTAATGCAGCGACACGCGTCATTGGCAGCTCTCCCTTAGCCGCGGCTTCTTTAAATAAGTCGAGGTACTGATCTATGTGAATGGGATTATGTTCAATAACATCTATGGCAATAAGATTTGTAGGTTCGCCTACAATTGATTTACCCGGATACCCATAGTTATCTAATATATTTTTGACGACTTTTAAATTACTCGTATCGAGTAGCCGTTGTTTTTTCCATAGATCACCGGAATAATCCTCTTTAGTCAGCCCTAATTTTTGAGCGAGTGCTTCCCGTTTTTCGAGGTCTGTTTCTTGAAGTAAAGGACGATACAATTGATCGTATTTTGCAATACTATCAAGTCGGTTTTTTAAATCAAAATCGATATCGGCATTAGTAAGAGATATAGTTTGGAGTTCAATTTCTTCCGCATCGTTCCAATGTTTTTTCTGAAGAATAGTACCCTTATTTAACTTCAGAATTCCAGGATTGCTGCGTACAATCGTTTTTAAAACAGTAGCATCTGTAAAGTAAAATTCAAAGTTTAGATTTTGCTTTTCTAATAGATCATTAACTTCTGCTTCACCCGACGAGGTAAGGCCGATTACTGTATATCCCTTTTTAATAGCTTCATTGGTCAGTTTTTTTATAACAAGCCAGCCATTCCATTCGGTTTTATTTAAATCGTAGGCGATTACTACTATAACATTAGGAGCGCTTAAAAACTCTTCAGCATAATCTTCACCGTCTCTTTCAATAGTAAAATCATGAATAGGAGGGACGTAACCTTGAGATACTACTTCGGTATCTACTTCTATAAATGTACCTTCAGAAGCAGGATATTCTCCTTGAGTTGTGATTATTTTCTCTGTACCGTTGATATCAAATTTCCAATTATAATTAAAAATAGCTTTCTCGGCATCCTCAGGAACAGTCATTCCTTCTTTAATATTTACTCCAACTTTATAGGCCCTAAAGTCAAATACAGGAAGGTGCATTAACACGTAATACCCAAAGCTTAAACAACCTATAAAAGTAGCGAAGATCACAATTGATCTGCCAAAATTTGAAAAGAATGGCTGGATGTATTTTAAATTAAAAAATAAGATAAGAATTAAAATAAGTAAGACTACATCTTTAGAAAATGATTGCCAGGGAGTAAGTGGAAGTGCATCACCAAAACAACCGCAATCTGTAACCTTATTAAAATATGCCGAATAAAATGTGAGAAACGTAAAAAAGAGAATCATTAATAGCAAAAGCCACATAGTAGCTTTTTTATAATACCCTATAATTAGGGCAACCCCTAAAACCAATTCTACAATAACCAGGATTATGGCCAGCCCCAATGCAAACGGACTCATAAACTCAATGTTTAAAACATCTGGAGAGAAATATTCCTGTAGCTTAAAAGAGAAACCTACAGGATCATTGAGTTTAATAAACCCTGATATTATAAAAAGAATACCTACAAAAATTCGAATTACTCCAATTAGTTTTTTCAATGTTTTCTTTATTTAGCGGAATCTACCTCCATTAATATCAACGCGAAAACGGCATAATTTACCATATCTTGATAATTTGCATCTATACCTTCAGAAACTAGGGTTTTACCTTCGTTATTTTCAATTTGTTTCACACGCAGTAACTTCTGTAAAATAAGATCTGTTAAAGAGCTTATGCGCATATCACGCCAAGCTTCACCATAGTCGTGATTTTTATTCTCCATAAGATTTTTTGTTATGGCCACTTGCTGGTCATAACTTGCTAAGGCTTCATCAAGGCTTAGATCTGGCTGTTCTACAACACCTTTATCGAGTTGAATTAAAGCCATAATAGAATAGTTAATTATGCCTATAAATTCTGAAGCTTCTCCTTCATTAACTTTATGCACTTCATTCTGCTGAAGTCCGCGTATACGCTGCGCTTTTATAAAAATCTGATCGGTAAGCGATGGTAATCGCAATATGCGCCAGGCACTTCCGTAGTCACTCATTTTTTTTGAAAATAGATTACGACAAGTGGTTATAACATTATCGTATTGCGCTGAAGTTTGCTTCATTTATATAGATTAAATCCCAAGGATACTAATTAATAAGGAATAAAGCCTGCAAATTTTAATTCTGAAACATTCCTCAGGAATTAGGCTCATTCATTTTCCGTAAATTTCGCTTAAAATACGCAATCTAAAAAAACATAGTTCTAATTCATGAAAAGCATTAACTGTAAAGGAAAACTCATAGATCTTTCAATACCTCGCGTTATGGGTATTTTAAATATAACACCAGATTCTTTTTATGACGGCGGAAAGATTAAAAATGACTCAGAAATTTTAGGTCTAGCGGAAAAAATGCTTACCGATGGTGCGACATTTATAGATATAGGTGGATATAGTTCTCGGCCCGGCGCGACAGATATATCGGTAAATGAAGAGCTTGAACGTGTACTTCCGGTAGTAACATTATTATTAAAGAATTTTCCAGAAGTCATTTTGTCTATAGATACTTTTAGAGCTGAAGTGGCAAAAAAGGCAATTAAAGCAGGTGCGGCGATCATTAATGATATATCTGCAGGAGTTCTTGATGATCAAATGCTCAAAACAATTGCAGATTATCAAGTTCCTTACATTATGATGCATATGAAGGGTTCTCCTCAAACAATGAAAGAATTTGCAGATTACAAGGATGTGGTGCGAGAGGTACTTTTGTATTTTAGCGAGCGCATAGCTACTACCCGATCTTATGGCATTAACGATCTCATTATCGATCCGGGATTTGGATTTGCTAAGAAAATCTCTCATAATTTTGATTTATTAAGAAATACTGAAAAGCTGCAAATAGCAGATGTACCAATTTTAATAGGAGTTTCTAGAAAATCTATGATTTACAAAACGCTTGATACTTCAGCAGCAGATGCCCTTAACGGAACCACAGTTTTAAATGCAATAGCATTACAAAAAGGAGCTTCTATATTAAGAGTTCACGATGTGAAGGAAGCAGTTGAGACTGTAAAACTTTTAGATGCATTAAAGGGTTAAAAATATAAGTAAGCTAGTTATTTGAAAAGCATCGCAGATCAAAAAAGTGTTAGTAAGCGGTTATGTATCTTCGCGATTTTAAAAATTGTAAATGAGTATAGTATTTATTTTATTAGGTCTAACACTTCTAGTAATTGGAGGTGAGTTTCTTGTTCGTGCATCGGTAGGTTTATCATTTAAACTTAACCTCTCAAAAATGGTAATCGGACTTACGGTAGTTTCTTTTGCAACTTCTGCTCCAGAACTACTGGTAAGTTTACAAGCGGCTTTAGAAGGATATTCAGACATTGCCTTGGGGAATGTTATAGGGAGTAATATTGCAAATATTGGTTTAGTACTAGGTCTTACAGCAATTATTTCTACTCTTGGAATTGACCGCGATTTTTTTAGGTTTAATTGGCCGGTAATGGTTTTGTATTCTTTGGGCCTTTATCTCGCTCTGGTAAATGACAATCAAATTTCAAGGCTTGAAGGTGTTGTCTTGTTAGCTTCTCTAGTAATATATCTCATAGTTCTTATACGCAGAGCTAAAAATGCTAAACCCACAGAAGAAGGTCAGAACGACGAAATTGATGCTGGCCTTTCAACCACTTCTTATTTTAAAATTACGGTATGGCTACTTATAGGAGCCTTAGCATTATATTTTGGATCTGAATGGCTGGTGCGTGGAGCAAAAGACCTTGCGGAAATGGCAGGGGTGAGTGATTATGCGATTTCGGTAACGGTTATAGCTATAGGAACCAGTGTTCCGGAATTAGCTGCATCTATCATTGCAGCTCTCAAAAAAGAAAAAGCAATATCGCTTGGGAATCTTATAGGATCTAACATTTTTAATATAGCCTCGGTATTAGGACTTACTGCTTTAATAACACCTATACAGGTTATTGATCCTCAAATACTAGATACAAATATGTTTTGGTTACTAGGGTTTGCATTACTATTATTGCCGTTAGGATTACTTCCCCTGAAATTAGAACTAAACAGGTGGAAGGGATTTATATTATTTGCAGCATACTGTGTATTTATAGGAATGGCTTTTAGTTAAGGCCTTAAAAATAAAAATGCCCACATAAAGCGGGCATTTATTATATTTTCAGAAGGCAAATTATAGATGCTTTTCTGCTCCTTTTACAGTTTTTACAATTCTACCTGCAATACGGTAAGGATCACCATTAGAAGCTGGACGACGATCTTCTAACCATCCTTTCCATCCTTTTTCTACAGCGATAATAGGAATACGTATTGAAGCACCACGGTCTGATACTCCGTAAGAGAAATCACTTATAGATGCAGTCTCGTGTTTACCAGTTAAACGTTGATCATTGAACTCACCATAAACTTCGATGTGTTCTTTAACAAGAGGTCTAAAAGATTCACAAATTGTGTCATAAACATCTTTTGAGCCAGCAGTACGTAGCGTTGTATTTGAGAAGTTGGCGTGCATACCAGAACCATTCCAGTCCCCTTTAATTGGTTTAGGGTGAAATTCTATATAGTATCCATAATCTTCAGTAAGTCTTTGTAGTAAATAACGGGCAATCCAGATTTCATCACCGGCTTTCTTAGCGCCTTTAGCAAAAAGTTGGAATTCCCACTGTCCACTTGCAACCTCTTGATTGATACCTTCAAAGTTAAGGCCGGCATCAATACATAAATCTGCGTGCTCCTCTACAAACGCTCTTCCATGTGTGTTTTTACCACCTACAGAACAATAGTACATACCTTGAGGACCAGGGTAACCACCTACCGGGAATCCTAAAGGTAATTGCGTGCTTTTATCCATAATAAAATATTCCTGCTCAAAACCGAACCAGAAATCATTGTCATCATCATCAATCTGTGCTCTGTAGTTAGATTCATGCGGAGAACCGTCTGCATTTAAAACTTCAGTCATTACTAAATAACCATCTCTACGTGCAGGATCAGGATAAATTGCTACGGGCTTTAATAGGCAATCAGAAGATCCACCTTCAGCTTGCTTCGTTGAAGAACCGTCAAAAGACCATACTGGACAATCTTCTAGTTTACCACTAAAATCATCTTCAACTTTGGTTTTACTTCTTAGATTGGCAGTTGGAGAATAACCATCTAACCAGATATACTCTAATTTTGATTTGCCCATAATAAAATTAATTTTAAATTTTTTGAATTAAACTAATTACAAATATAACAAATCTTTAATATCTAGCATTCTTGTTTTAGGGGGTCTTAATTAGAAATCTATTCAATAAATTTAATTTACCCCTACCTATAGAGGGGTGTATTACGAAATTATATATTTTTACCGCTTAGAATTTTCGAATTCATAAAAATCTATCCAAAAATGAATACTTTACGATTTTTTGCACTGAAAGAAAGTCTTTCAAGAAAACCAGTAGTTATTGAAGAAAATGAGCGCAGATCTGCACTTTATGGTAAGCATGTTTTTGGGAAACAAGCTATGCGTCAGGTTCTTTCTAGTGATGCTTTTGAAGCTGTTCAAGATGCAATAAATACAGGTTCTAAGATTGATAGATTGATGGCAGATAGTATTGCTGCCGGAATGAAGCAATGGGCAATTAGTTTAGGAGCAACTCATTATACACATTGGTTTCAACCTCTAACAGGTGCAACAGCAGAAAAGCACGATGCCTTTTTTGAAAGTTTGTCTGATGGAAGTGCCATTGAAAAATTTGAAGGTGCAAAGCTGGTTCAACAAGAGCCAGACGCTTCCTCATTTCCACATGGTGGAATTCGCAATACTTTTGAAGCACGCGGTTATACCGCCTGGGATCCTACATCTGCAGCATTTATTTTAGATACGACTTTGTGTATACCTACTGTGTTTGTTTCGTACACAGGTGAGGCTTTAGATAACAAAACTCCATTACTAAGAGCGCTAAATGCCATTGATAATTCTGCTACAGAAGTTGCAAAATACTTTAATAAGTCGGTAACTAAAGTGACTGCAACTTTGGGATGGGAACAAGAATATTTTCTCATTGATGCGGCATTAGCAGCTTCCCGACCAGATATTATGCAAACAGGAAGGGCCTTGCTGGGTCACGCACCTGCAAAAGGACAGCAGTTAGATGATCATTATTTTGGATCCATACCTTCTAGAGCTTTAAATTTTATGAAGGATCTAGAGCAGCAGTGTATGCTTCTTGGAATTCCGGTAAAAACCAGACACAATGAAGTGGCACCAAACCAATTTGAGTTGGCACCTATTTTTGAAGAGGCAAATTTAGCAGTCGATCATAATTCATTGATTATGGATCTAATGGCACGTGTAGCTGACCGACATAAACTCAAGGTTTTATTTCATGAAAAACCATTTGCAGGTATTAACGGTAGCGGAAAACATAACAACTGGTCACTGGCAACAGATACCGGAGTCAATTTGTTGAGCCCCGGTAGTACTCCTATGAAGAATCTCCAGTTTCTTACATTCTTTATAAATACAATTAAAGCAGTTCAAGATCATGAAGAATTATTAAGAGCCTCTGTGGCATCTGCTTCCAATGATCATCGATTAGGGGCAAATGAAGCACCACCGGCAATAATGTCTGTTTTTATCGGAAAACAATTAACGAAGGTACTTGATGAGTTAGAAAAAGTATCAGATGGAAAATTATCTCCGCAAGAGAAGACAGATCTAAAACTCAATGTTGTGGGTAAGATCCCCGAAATTTTGTTAGACAATACAGACCGTAATAGAACATCTCCATTTGCCTTTACAGGTAATAAATTTGAATTTAGAGCAGTCGGCTCAACAGCCAACTGTGCAAAGCCAATGGTTGTTTTAAATACAATTGTAGCAAAGCAATTAAAAGATTTCAAAGTCGAAGTTGATACACTTATAGAAAGTAAGGGTATGAAGAAGGATGATGCTATTTTCAATATTCTTCGTGAGTATATTAAAGCATCAAAGAAAATACGCTTTGAAGGAGATGGTTATAGTAAGGAATGGGAAGCTGAAGCAAAAAAGCGTAAACTTAGCAATAATCGTACGACACCACAAGCTTTAGATATTCAATTAGCTAAGCAGACATTATCCTTATTTGAAGAAATGGATGTTATGAATTCTATCGAACTCAAAGCACGACATGAAATTGAAATTGAAGAATATATTAAGAGAGTTCAAATTGAAAGTAGAGTCCTGGGAGATATGGCTCGCAATCATATAATTCCTACATCAATAAGATATCAAAATTTATTGATTAAGAATGTAAAAGGTTTAAAAGAAATTTTTGAAGGAGATTATAAAACTATGGCCAGTGAACAGCTAAATATAATTGAGCAAATATCTTCTTATTTAAAAATTGTTAACGAGGCAATCACAGAGATGATAGCTGTAAGAAAAGAAGCAAATCTACTAGATATAAAGGATAGAGCTAAATCGTATAACGAATTAGTAATTCCATATTTTAACAAAATTAGATATGCTTCAGATAAATTAGAATTATTAGTAGAAGATAAGCTTTGGCCTCTTGCAAAGAACAGAGAATTACTCAATTTGAGATAATTTAGAGTTTCAGACACAAATCCATGAGTCTAAAACGTTAATTTAACTTTACATAATTATCTTTTACCTACAAATGATGTAGGTAAAAGACTACACATATTTTTTTGATATTAGAAAGGGTGTTTTTCCCTTTTTGCTGGGGATGCCTTTATCTACAAGGCTTCAGATTCTACATCGTTATAGTCTACTTGTACTTTCATCGAAAAGTTATAGAATTCATAAAATCAGCACATTAGTTTTTCCTAATTTAGCCTTGCGTTGAAAGAGTAAAGGATGATGAAAATTGATTTCTACGCAGGCTATAATCCCTTATATAGTTAGAATTTGGTTTATTGATCTTACCCCTTCTGATCTAAGCCGAATATTGTTTGCCAAGTATATTATTAACCATTCTATATATTATTAATTTAAAACTTTCTATTATGAAAAAAGTAGTATTAAGCGCAGCAGCGCTAATGATCGGGGCTGTTGCTTTTGCACAGCAAAATACCTCTACAGGTACCCAAACTGGAAGTTCAAACGTTGGACATGCTTATCAAGCAGGAACAATGAACAATGCCGATCTTACACAAAATGGAACAGCAAATAATTCTGTGTCAACTCAATTTGGTGCAAGTAACCTTGTGAAAGTTGATCAAGTAGGTGAGAAAAACGTATCTGCTGCAACACAGGAAGGAGGATCTTTTAACAAGGCTTATGTTGATCAGGATGATCTTGGAAACAAGTCTACTATCATTCAAGGTACAGGTATGGCAGCGGTAGGAAACTGGGCTAAAGTAACTCAATCTGGATCATCTGATGTTTTAACAGGTAACACTGCTACAGTAAAGCAAACATATGACCAGAGTAAGGCAGATGTAATGCAAACAGGTGATAGCAACCAAGCGAAAGTTACCCAAGTAGGAAAGCCAAATCAACCTTCTGCACCTAATGCAAATTTTCCTAGAAACGAGGCGGATGTAGACCAAACTGGTACTGGAAATAAAGCTCGTGTAAATCAGGAATCTTACGCAGTTGCCGGTGTTAAAAACATGGCTACAATAAGCACAACTGGTATGGATAACTTAGCTATTGTTGAACAAATTAAGACTCAAGGCAATAAAGCAACAGTGTTGCAGGATAATAATTATGCTGAGGCTTATGTTTACCAAGATTCTGATGATAACACTGCAAAAGTTACTCAAACCGGGGATGACGTTGATTTGACATCAGGAAGTGGAGATGTGGCTATTGTACATCAAATGGGTTCTACTGGTAACAATGCTAATGTTACTCAAGAAAGTATTGATCCTTATGGTGATCCGGGTAGTTACTCTGAAGTTCTTCAAGATGGATCTGATAACAAAGCAACTGTTAAGCAAACGACTAGAGGTCAAGAAGCATTTGTACACCAGTTTGGAGATAACAACATGGTAAATGTAGATCAGTCAGGTTATAGCCAATATGCAGATCTTTATCAAGAAGGTTCTGACCATAAAATTAATTTAACTCAAAAGTGGTCTCAGGGTTCTGCTATAATATCTCAGTTTGGTAATGGTCATTCTGCAACTTACACTCAAGGTGGTGGCGGAAATAATTCTATAACAACTTTACAAGAAAATTTTGCAGGTCAAGGAAGTTTAGATACGACTCCTGAAACTCAAATGACACCATCAGGTTACTAATACGTTGAAGAATATTAGTAGTTAAAAAGAGAAAAGGGTGTGCATCAAAACACGCCCTTTCTTATTTAAATAATTGTAAATAAATTAAATATGATACATACAATCAAACTTCGAGAATGCAAACTTAATTTCTGTTTTTTAAATTATATGTTATTGTCATTAATTACTTTACCAGTTATAACTAGCCAAACTTATATAGATCCCAATCAATCTAATACAGATCCTAAAGCATTAATGGAGTCATTAGGAGGAGCATTTGAATCAAATGTCAACTTAAAAAATATTCAAGGAAATTCAGTTTTTCTAACCCAAATAGGATCATATAATGATTCAACAGTCAATACTAATACTGCAAATAGTTCCATAACAATACTACAAGATGGTAGCTACAATATTACAAATCTTGACTATACTGCTAGAACAGCTTATGCTAATATTAAACAGCGAGGAAATTCAAATACAATTATTGATAATATTAATAATGTATCACTTGATGTATCACTTGAACTTTCGCAACAAGGAAATAATTTAAATTTTATAAGAGATAATGCGAACGAACTTACTAAAACTTTAAAATTTTCGCAAACTGAAGCTTCGCCAAATCTTATTGTGAGAAGTATTAATTAATAGAATAAAATGTTTTTAAGTACCCCCAAATACCTAATTATATTTAGTATTACTTTAATCCCTTTATTGGGATTTAGTCAGTTTATAAATAAAGAAATTAAAGCAGAAGTATTAATTGAAAAAAATAGTGAATTCTATAATTTTATAGGTACAGCTGAAAACCTTACAAATACAGACTTTAATTTAAAGTATGACCTCTTACTTTTTACTACAGAATCTGATGGACAAATTACCAAAGAAAATAAATCTGATCGGATCTTTATTGAGGCTCATCAGAAGTTAATTCTCCCTTCTATAACTGTAAATTACAGTGTAAGTAATAAAACTATTATAGTTCTCATAATTTATGACCTTGATGATAAGCCACTCGGTCAAGACCGCATAGTATTAGAAAATGGAGGGCAAACCGATTTAAGCGCTCTTAAAAAGGATACTCAGATGGCTGTGTCAAATGAAGATCAAGCGGCACCTTCAGATGGTTTTGTCATGGATGGTTTCGTTCTTGAAAATACAATTACCAAAGCAGGCAAAGATTTTTACCGATATTTTTATTCTGAATATTTTAATAAACAAATTAGATCCTCTAAAGATATCTTAATAGAAGAAGTTCCTGGTAGAGGAATAAACACACGTATTTCTGTATTTGTAGCAGACCAATTAGTTTGGCAATTTTTTGCTCAACCCAGAAAAGCATTTTTAATTAGAAATGCGTCAATCGCATTAAATAGATCAATTGCCTATCTCCAAGAACTTGATCAGCGAAAAAATGAATTTATAAGATATTAATATGACAAAATGTTTACTTTTTTTATTGCTATTTAGCTCTGCAAGTGTATTCTCTCAACAGTTTTCGTATAAGCCTATAAATCCAGCATTTGGGGGAGATACTTTTAATTATACTTGGATGCTAAGTTCGGCTTCGGCACAAAATGGTCATACCGCCCCTCGAAATGAATCTGAACAACAATCGGAATTAGAAGAGTTTGGTGATAATCTAAACCGTCAATTGTTAAGTCAGATTTCAAGAACACTACTTCAACAACAAATCGATGGGATTGGCAACTTTGATCAAGAAGGAACCTTCACTTATGGTTCTCTGGCTGTGGAAGTCTTTGAAAGTGAAGAAGGCTTAGTAATTAATATTCTAGATACATCTACTGGAGAACAAACCCAGGTAATTGTCCCAAATCAATAATCATTTATGAAGTATTACAAATTACAACTTTACTTAATGAGTGTGTTTCTACTTTCATCGTGTGGAGCATACTTTAATCAACCATTTGATCAAACTCCCGCACGATTAGGAGAGTATTCAAAATCGACAAAAACTCTTTTGGGATTACCTCCCGCACAATCCCCGGTAGAAGTTGCTGTCTACAACTTTAGTGATCAAACAGGGCAATATAAAGCAGTGGAAAACGGAAGTACATTTAGTACTGCAGTAACCCAAGGCTCAACAGCAATTCTCTTAAAAGCTTTAGAAGATAGTGGCTGGTTTATTCCTATAGAACGTGAAAATTTAAGTAATCTTTCTACGGAACGAAATATTATACGGAACACTAAACAGGAATATATTAAAAATCTTAATCCTAACGAGCCACCATTACCACCCCTTAAATATGCCGGAATTATATTAGAAGGAGGTATCGTATCTTATGATACAAATATTATAACCGGAGGAGTAGGAGCGCGATATTTTGGACTTGGAGGTTCAGCAAAATACCGTCAAGATCGAATAACGGTATACCTGAGAATGGTATCAACTAGCAATGGTGAGATATTAAAAACTGTATATGTATCTAAAACCATATTATCTCAAGCTTTAGACGCCAGTCTTTTTCGCTTTGTGAAGTTTCAAAGATTGTTAGAAACTGAGATGGGAATTACACGTAATGAGCCGGTACAATTAGCTATAAAAGATGCTGTAGAGAAAGCAGTTCACGATCTAATTGTTGAAGGTATAGAAGGCGGATTTTGGTCAGCAAAAGGTGGCAATCAGGTTAACGAGGAGGTCGTTGCTAATTATAATGCAGAAAAAGAAATAGCAGAATCTACAGGTATCTATAATAGAATTTTCTTTCAGCAAAAATTTAAGAATTCAATTAATTTCTCCTTAGGGACTTCTTTACTTGACGCAGATTATAGTGATACACATTTTGGGCCTATGGCTAAAATAGGATACAATCTTGGTTTGAGTGAGGTCGTGAGTTTAAATGTGAACAGCGCATATATGAGATTTAAAACGGGTAGTACTTTTGAAGAAAGTTTTGCAAGTATAGATCTCAACGCAGAGTTTAGATTGTTGCGTAATGATAAATTGTCTCCCTATATATATGGGGGAGGCGGAATTCTATTCGGATTTGAAAATGATGGATTTTTAGGACTCGATGCTGATCAAACAGATGCTAAAGTTCAATATGGCGCCGGGATAGAATATGCTATTTCTCCAAGAATAGGAATGCGTATTTGGGGGGAACACAATATTACATTTTCAGATAAGGTAGACAATCTCGTTAATGGCAAGCGTGATGATTTTTATTTCAATTTTGGAGTGGGACTCAAATACTATTTCAATTTCACAAATAAAAAGAAGGATGGTTTAAGTGATGATTCTCAAGTAAAATCCCCAAAAAATTAAACAGATGAAGAATAAAATATTTTATTTAATTATTAGCACACTTATTATTCTTGCAGGTTGCAGTGAAGATACCATCGAGGAGAATGGAGTTGGCCGTCTAACGGGTACCGTTGTTGCAAAAACTACTAATACACCACTCGAAAACATCAAAATTGTAACTAGTCCCGCATCAAGTACAGTATTTACAGATGCATCTGGTAATTTTGTTATAGAAACAATAAGTGTAGGAGAATATTCAGTGCAAGCGGAATCCGATATATATGCGGATGCTTTTGAAGCTGTATCCATACTTAATAATGAGACGAGTAGTGTAGTTTTTGAATTAGAAGTAAGTAAAACTAATAATATAGAACCGTTAGTTCCGGAACTGTTGACTCCCACAGATGGTGCATCAAACTTAGAACCTAATATCCAATTTATTTGGTCTTCTTCAGAAAGTGATACCGATGAAATAACTTATAAATTTCAACTAAGAAACGGTACAACTAATGAAATTATATCTAGAGAGGTGGTTGCAGATACGACCGTAACAATTGAGAATCTTAATTTAGGTACAAATTATTTTTGGCAAGTAAGTGCTTCAGATGATAGCAGTGAAGTACAAAGTACAGTGAGCCAATTTAGCACAAATAGCACACCGCAGAATAATTATTTCTATGTTAAGTCTGTTAATGGCAATAGTGTTATTTACTCAGGCAATAAAAAAGATGCAAGTAATGAAGAAGATGCTGAAGTTAACTTTAATGAGTTTAAACTAACATCTGAATCATTTAATAGCTTTAGACCTCATAAAAATAACGAAACTTCAAAAATAGCATTTCTTAGAACGGTTAATGGTGCCACTCAATTGCATACTATGAATCTCGACGGTTCAGGTGTTAAGCAAGTAACAAGCACCATTCCTGTAAATGGCTTTAGAATTGATGAAATAGACTATACGTGGGCTCAAAATGGAGGTAAGCTGTATTATCCTAATTTTGATAAACTGTATAGTATAAACCCTGATGGTGGAGGAAGTACTTTAATTTACAAAACAACCGATGGTAGTTTTATATCCGAGGTTAGCGTGTCCCAATTCGACGATAATTTAATTGCTTTAAAAACAAATAATAGTGATGGCTATAATGTGAGAGTTTATACCGTTAGATTATCATCTGGAACTGAAGAACGTGTGATTTTTCAAAATGCGATGGGTGCTGTAAAGGGAATTGATTTAAATGCCAATGGGACCCAACTTTTATATTCTAAAGATACTTCCGGCTCTCAAAATAATGAATATCGGCAATTTGCTAATAGAATTTTCATTTATGATTTAAATACCGGTGTCGAGCGTTTGTTTGATAATGGAGCAGTTAGTGGATCTAATGATATACAACCACGATGGTCCCCTTCTGAAGGAGCAATCATATTTACTAGAAAACCAAGTAATATTAATTCTGTACCTAATGTTTTGGTTAGTCCGTTGAGCGAATATACCTCAGATAATATTTTATTTACAAATGCTTTTATGCCCGACTGGGAAGAATAATTTTTGAATAACTAATCAACCTTAAGAACGTCCTGAAATATCAGGACGTTTTTATTTCTTACTTTTGCAAAATAACTGACAAAAATGAGCCAAGAGATTTCAAAGAGGTACGCAGATCGCGGAGTTTCCGCAGGAAAAGAAGATGTGCATAATGCTATTAAAAATGTAGATAAAGGACTGTTTCCGCAGGCTTTTTGCAAAATTGTACCCGATTATCTTACGGGAAGCGAGGAGCATTGTCTAATTATGCACGCAGATGGTGCTGGCACAAAATCTTCTCTGGCTTATATGTACTGGAAAGAAACTGGGGATATATCAGTATGGAAAGGGATCGCACAAGATGCTTTAATTATGAATGTTGATGACTTACTATGTGTAGGAGCAACAGATAATATTTTGCTTTCATCCACCATTGGTAGAAACAAAAACCTAATCTCTGGAGAAGTTATTTCTGCTATAATTAACGGTACCGAAGAATTAATTGAAGATCTCAAAAATCACGGTGTGACTATTAATAGTACTGGGGGTGAAACTGCAGATGTGGGAGATCTTGTACGTACTATTATCGTAGATTCTACAGTAACTGCGAGAATGAAACGGGAGGATGTTATAGACAATAAGAACATCAAGCCTGGTGATGTTATTGTAGGTCTGGCAAGTTTTGGACAGTCAACTTATGAAAAGGAATATAATGGTGGGATGGGAAGTAATGGTCTTACATCGGCACGTCACGATGTCTTTGGAAAATATCTTGCAAAAAAGTATCCAGAAAGCTTTGATCACGCTGTTCCCGAAGATCTCGTATACAGCGGGTCAAAAAAATTAACAGATGCGGTAGCTCATTCACCTTTAGATGCCGGTAAACTGGTTTTATCTCCGACACGTACGTATGCGCCGGTGATTAAAAAAATTCTACAAGATGTAGATAAGAATCTTTTACATGGTATGGTTCACTGTAGCGGAGGTGCACAAACAAAAATTTTACATTTCGTAGAAAACTTACATATTATAAAAGATGATTTTTTTGAATTACCTCCACTATTCAAATTAATTCAAGAGGAGAGTGGTACAAATTGGAAAGAGATGTACCAAGTCTTTAATATGGGGCACCGTATGGAACTTTATGTAGATCCTCAATTAGCTCAGCAAATTATAGATATTTCAAAGTCTTTTAATATTGAGGCCAAGATTATTGGACGCGTAGAATCTGCAGATTCAAAAAGGTTAACAATTAAAAGTACTGTTGGCACGTTTACCTATTAACAGTAATTAAACAATTTCGGTTTGTATAAATTTTTATTCTCCTTATTTATAATTTCAGGTTTTATTGGTAGTCAAAATGCAGCTGCTCAACACGTGGCTTTTCCTTTACCTATTAAAAAGAATTTAGTAAAGAGATTAACTGAACAGATTATTATTGTAGAACCCACAAACTGGTCAGAATCAAATCGTATTGGCTTAGATCTTAGTGAGGTTGCTTTTGTTAATTGGAATTCTGGAGGTAGTAACTCTATCTCGGGATTAGCAGAACTTGTGGTAGAAAGAAATTATAGTGACAATAATACCAAGTGGAGAAATAAATTTTCAGGTAGATTTGGTATCAACAGTCAGGAAGGACGCGAACTACGCAAAACCGATGATTTTCTAGAAATTACTTCAGATTATGGTTATAGGAAAGATACATTATCAAATTGGTATTATTCTGCTAAATTTAGATTTGCATCTCAATTTACAAATGGGTACAAATATCCAGACACCAGCGTGCCTATCTCTCAATTTATGGCTCCGGGTTATGTATTTCTGGGTGTAGGTGGTGAATACGGGAAATATATCGAGAATTTATCTATCTACGCATCCCCACTTACATATAAATCTACTTTTGTTTTAGATCAGGAGCTTGCAAATAATGGTTCTTTTGGGGTAACACCTGCAGTGCGCGATGCAGATGGGAATATTATAAAGAATGGAGAGAAAGTAAATAGCGAGCTTGGTATTCTTTTACAAAGTGTGCTTAAGGCTACCATTATGGAGAATATAAACTTCACAAATTCAATAAACCTCTATACAGATTATTTAAATAGCTTTGGAAATATTGATGTAGATTGGGAATTGAACTTAAATTTTAAGGTTAATAGTTTTGTTCTTGCCCGATTAGGATCTCATTTAAAGTATGATAATGACATCAAAATTACGGAAACAAACATTGATGGTGAAGAGATTACTATGGGTGCTAGAACACAATGGAAACAACAATTAGGGATAGGCGTTATTGTTGATTTTTAAATTACTTTAGAAAACCTAAAACTCTACCTTCTGTTTTGTCGTAAGTTTAACAAGTAATTCGTTTACACGATAAATCGTTTCATGAGTATCTTTAATTCTATAAAAACTAGAAGTAACATTTATTTTGTACTTCTAATTACATTGGCTACTGCTGTCAATCTTCTAATTATAGGATTTTCCGATTTAGAAACCAGTAGACTCGCCCGCCTCACAACTGTTATTTTATTCAGCTTATATTTTATTATAAAGAAGAAATATTACAGTTTCTGGATATTTTCAGCATTACTCTTTTTATGCATAAAGGATGTCTTTTTTCAGTTTTATGAAGAATCCTGGGGTTACAAGCTGTATTTAATATTTGGCACATTAGCATATGTTACCATAGTTTTAGAGCGGTTACCAAAGATTTCTGAAATAAGCTTTAAGCCAGGTATAGTTTTAATAACTTCAGTTCTGGTTGCTGCAAATACGTATACCTTGTATATTATAATGAATATGGTGAGTTATACTTTCCACGATGGTATCGAGCCTATTTTATTATATCTATACGGTGCATCAATGATGTTATTAGGAGTAGAAGCCATAGCCTACAACAATAAATATAATAGCTCCAGGTCATTGATTTATACATTCTTCGCGTTTGCATTTATTTTCTCAGATATTGCAGCCTTATTTGCTTATTATTTCAATTTTGAAATTTTTTATTTTTTTGACCGCTTTTTGTTTTTGTGTGCTCTAGGTATGTACATTCATTACAGTCTTAATTACGAGAGTATTAAAGAAGAGTATTTTCAATTCAATATGATTGATAAGAAACTGTAGTAATCTCTTTTCACTTTTCTACATAATTGTTTATCCTATAAAAATTTTATATTCGATGTAGAATAAATACAATTAAATGAAAAATTTACTTGGAATAGGTTCAAGAATTAAGCACGAAAAATTCGGAATGGGAGTAGTGACTAATGTAACATCAAAACTTTATTGGGTTACATTTATTGATAGTGGTTTAGAAACTATTGAGCTGGACTCGGAATTTGATACCGTTGAGGCCGTTGAAGATGAGGTTGATAGTGTGTCTTTTTATGAAGTTGAAAGCACCTTGAGAAATTTACTGAAACAATATTCTGATATATCTGAAATTGTTCCTATAGCAGATAAATGGAAGGGAGGATCTATCACTTTAAATCCTGGTGACCCCAATCTTGCCAGCAAGGAAATAGCAATCGATGCTTTTTTTCATAAAATCGTTATGGTGAGAGATCGTATACGAGTTATGGAGCAAAAGATAAACTCGAGTAAAAATCTAGACGATCAGGAAAAAGTAGATTTACAGCAATACCTTACCCGTATCTATGGAAGTCTAACTACATTTAATATTCTCTTTAAAAATAATTCACAGAACTTCAAAGGAGAAGGGAAATCTAAGTGACGCATATTATCACCCCAAGCAATAATCCCTTTATTTTAAATTTATTTTAAAGCCTGAATTCTAACTCTGCCGTTGGTTTAAATTTACTTTTTACCCAAGCTAATAATAATTATTACCTTACTTATTTTTAGAATATGATTTTAATAATTGGAGCAGGTTTGAGCGGTTTATTAACCGCATATCGTTTACAGCAAAAGGGAATTGCGTTTAAAATTCTTGAAGCTAGAGAGCGTGTGGGTGGCAGAATACATACTTCCTATGACCAGTTAGACACCCCGGTTGAGCTAGGCGCTACCTGGTTTGGGGAGCAGCACGTAAATCTGAAAGATCTACTTAACGAACTAGATTTAGAATATTTTGAGCAGTATATGTCAGGAACGGTTTTTTTTCAGCCTTTGTCAACATCGCCTGCGCAATCTATTCAAATACCAAGTCAACCGGCGAGCTATCGAATTTCAGGTGGTTCTTCAACTTTGATTAACGCATTATATAACAAACTTAACAAAGCAGACCTTCTACTCAATCAAACAGTAAAAGAGATAAAATTTCATCTTGATAAAGTAGAAGTGGTTGCCAATGAAACTTTTACTGCCAGCAAAATAGTTCTCGCGTTACCTCCAAAATTAATCGTAAACCGTATTGATTTTATGCCCTGCTTACCAGATTTAGTTTGCCAAACTGCAAAGCATACACACACGTGGATGGAAGACTCTATAAAAGTAGCGCTTACGTTTGAAGAGCCATTTTGGGAGCAACAACAAATTTCAGGAACGTTATTTAGTAATACTGGGCCTATTACAGAGTTTTACGATCACTGTGATCATAAGCGATCTAAATATGCTTTATGCGGTTTTATGAATGGTTCCTATATGGTATTGGATCCGGCAGAACGGCAGTCGCGCGTTTTAAATCAGCTAATTGCTGTTTTTGGTGAGGCAATTACCCAATTTATATCCTACAAAGAATGTATCTGGGCACACGAGGCATTTACATATGAACCTTCCCACACCCCTTTATTTCCACATCAAAATAATGGGAATCCTATTTATAATGATATTCTGTTTGACGACAGACTTTATTTAACCGGCTCTGAAACCAGTCCTCAGTTCCCGGGTTATATGGATGGAGCAGTATACGCGGCAAATATAACTGCTCAAAAGCTAATTGAGAGCGAAGACATTTAGAAATAAATTCATCCTCATAAATTCTACTTTGGCGGGCTAAAAGAAGCATAACAGACAAAGTGGGTTGATTAAAATTTCAATTTTCGTTATAACTGTTTCGACTTAATATTTTTAGTTTCGATGGAAACAATGATATATAGAAACCTCCATTTTGCCGAATCAGAAGTGATATTTTGTAATTTACATCGATTTTTTCCGACTATATAACGGTAATTATAAACTTATAAAATGACACCAAACACGATGAAGGTAGAAATATGGAGTGATATCATGTGTCCGTTTTGCTACATTGGGAAACGTAATTTTGATAAGGCTTTAAAACAGTTTTCACACCGAGATAATATAGAAGTAATCTGGAAAAGTTTTTCTCTTGCTCCAGATCTAAAAACGAATAGTAAAATAAACAGTCTTCAGTATTTAAAAGAGCGCAAAGGGATGACAGACAGCCAGGCACAAGATGCTATTGAGCATGTTACCGCATATGCAAAATCTACAGGACTTGATTTTGATTACAATAAGGTGGTTGTTGCCAATACACAAAGAGGGCATCAGCTAATACATTTAGCTGCACATAACGGACTTCAGAATCAAATGAAAGAACGTTTGCTTAAAGCTTATTTTATTGAAGGTTTTAATATTGATGCTACTGATGTTCTTGTTAAGCTAGGTCTTGAAGTGGGGTTAACAGAAGAAGATATTCAAACTGAATTACGTGAAGAGAATTTTCTGCCTTATATAGAACAAGATATAGCAGAAGCTCAAAAACTTGGAGTTAATGGTGTACCTTTTTTCGTTTTTGACCGAAAATATGCTGTATCAGGAGCTCAACCAGAGGAGCAATTCAGTAATGTTTTAGATCAAGCATATAGCGAATGGTACGCAAGCCAGGACACATTAGCTTTTGATGTAATGCAAGGCCAAAGTTGTGATGCTTATGGCGATTGTTGCTAATTGCTACTAAAAGCTTATAAAACTTCCATATTTTTAATATGGAAGTTTTTTTATGTAGAAACCTCGTGAAATTATACTATCAGATAATCCTTGCTGTTTTTTTGATTTAGGTATTTGGATGAAAACCTACTATTTTATTTGTTAAATAGAATTCGCGTCAAATAACGATTCTATTTAAATTGTAGTTATATATTGAATGCTCTTTAAACAAACTATATGAACGGGCGATCTCAGGTTGCACTTATACTTTTAGCTATTTGCTTAGGCAGTCTTTTTTCTTGTACCCAACACTCAGATAAAAAATTACGTATAGCCACAGCGGCAAATATGCAATTTGCTATTCAGCAGTTAACAGCAGATTTTACAGCTAGAACAGGAATTGAATGCGAACTTGTTATAAGTTCGTCAGGTAAGTTAACTGCCCAAATTAAAGAGGGCGCTCCTTATGATCTATTTGTAGCAGCAGATATGAATTACCCACAGGCAATTTATGAAGCAGGTTTTGCGCAACAAAAACCAGAAGTATATGCCTACGGCAAATTGGTACTTTGGTCTTATAATAATAATTCATTACCACTGTTACGTATGCTTACAGATTCTACTATAAATCATATAGCAATTGCTAATCCGCGTACAGCACCTTATGGGAGCGCAGCTATTGCTGTTTTAAATACTCAAAAATTATACGACAGCATTAGTCATAAATTAGTATTTGGAGAAAGTATTTCTCAGACTAATCAATTTATAACTTCTGGCGCTGCAGATATAGGTTTTACAGCTTTAGCAGTAGTAAAATCTACTAATCTTAAAAACAAAGGCAATTGGGCAGTTATCGATCCAGGTTTATACGATCCTATCGCTCAGGGTGTAGTTATTTTAAAAAGGGATAAGAAATCTGAAAAAGATGCTCAGGCTTTTTATTCTTATCTTTTCTCTGCGGAAGGACAAAATATTCTCAAAGATTTTGGATATTCGGTAGATGAATAATTTTGAAGGGTTCATAAAAACGGTCCACGTAAATGGAAACTTATCAATAGTTGATATTGATGTTACTTCAGATATATTAATGAAAGCGATTGTCATTGATACTCCGGAAACGGCTTCCTACTTGAAGAGTAATGCAAAGGTGAGTATCCTATTTAAAGAAACTGAAGTAATAATAGGTTTAGGAGATCAAAGTGGTATTAGTTTACAAAATAAAATACCTGCAATTATTACGCATTTAGAAATTGGAAACTTACTCTGTAAATTAGATCTAAAGTCTGATGCAGGTATTTTTACGGCTATTATAAGTGCGGCAGCTGCTGTGGCTCTTGATTTAAAAGTTGAAGACGAGGTGATCGCGATGATAAAGTTAAACGAAGTAATGCTACGTAGTTTATGAATTGGGAACCGCTAACCCTTACTTTTCAGCTTGCACTGGTAGTTACCTTAATTTTACTGCTGGTCGCAACGCCTGTTGCATTCTGGTTAAGTCATACAAAATCTCGTTTCAAACCTATTATAGAAACATTGGTAAGTATGCCACTGGTATTACCACCTACCGTAATAGGTTTTTACTTTTTAATCGCATTTAGTCCCAATTCGGGTTTAGGATCTTGGCTCAATGCTGTTTTCGGATTAAAATTGGTATTTTCTTTTACAGGTCTGGTAATAGCTTCCGTTATTTATAGCTTACCATTTATGGTACATCCCTTACAATCTGGCTTAAGCTCCATTTCAAAATCGATTACCGAAGCTTCATATGTTATGGGAAAGTCTAAATGGCAAACACTTTTCAAAATTCAGTTACCACAGATAAAACCTGCAATTCTTACCGGTATAGTATTATCTTTTGCACATACAGTAGGGGAGTTTGGTGTCGTTTTGATGATAGGAGGAAACATACCAGGTAGAACTAAAGTAGCTTCTATTGCAATTTATGATGAGGTAGAAGCACTTAATTATGATGCAGCCAATTATTACTCACTCATACTTTTTGCTATCACATTTTCTATACTTCTTGTGGTTTATCTCGTAAACGGAAACCTCTTAAAAGGCATCATTAAATGATACAAATTGATCTTAATAAAAAACTTCAGGCGGCAGAAGGCGAGATGCTTTTAAAACTGAAAATTGATATTGAAAAAGGCGAATTTGTAACATTATACGGAGCTTCAGGAGTGGGTAAAACATCTACTCTACGTATGATAAGTGGATTACTCAATCCAGATGCCGGAAAGATTATAGTAAACGATGAAGTATGGTTTGACCAGTCCAAAAAAATAAATCTGACACCTCAAAAGCGAAAAGTAGGTTATGTCTTTCAGGATTATGCATTATTTCCCCAAATGACCGTGTTAGAAAATTTACAGTTCGCACAAACTAAAAAGTATGGAGCCAAAGCAATAACCAGTCTCATCGAATTAATGGAATTAGGTCAATTGCAAAATCGCAAACCCGAGACTTTAAGTGGTGGTCAAAAACAGCGTGTGGCTCTGGCTCGTGCTCTGGTACAGCAACCAGAAATTTTACTCCTCGATGAACCACTTGCCGCGTTAGATACCACCATTAGATATAAATTACAGGAATATCTCAAGCAAATTCATTCGGAATTTAAATTAACTACGATTCTTATTTCTCACGATGTAAGCGAAATTGTAAAACTTGCAGACCGGGTTATCTGTTTAGAAGATGGGAAAATTATAAATCAAGGGACACCAGAACATGTGTTTATCAATCAAAAGCTTAGTGGGAAATTTAAATTTACTGGTGAGGTTCTTAAAGTGAGTAACGAAGAGTTGATAAGTATTGTAACCGTTCGTATTCACACCGAAGTGGTCAAGGTTGTGGTGCAACCCGAAGAAGCACAAAATCTTGATGTGGGTGATAAAGTGCTTGTAGTTTCAAAAGCCTTTAATCCCTTACTCTATAAATTGAGGGCTAGATAATTTACATGTCCGCTCAAAATACTATAAAATAAAAAGGTCCTGCTTTTGCAAAAGCAGGACCTTTTTTTGGATTCGTAATCAATTAAAATGCAAAACCTAAAGTAAATACTAATCGGTTTGTTTCATCGCTCATATAATAACCCACATTTGCAGTAAGTGCTTTGAATCCATTTATAAAAACGGATCCACCATAGCTATTGTGCCATTGTTGCGAATTGTCGTTATCCACCCACACACGGCCATAATCAAATCCTGCTGAAACACCGATACGAAGCGGTATAAAATTTGTTTTTATTTCAGAAAGACCTACACGTAAATCGGTACTTTGATAAAAAGCAGTCTCACCATTAAAGCGTTCATTACGGAAGCCTCGTAAACTTTGATTTCCACCTAGTGTTGCACCGTGGTAAAACTCATAATCACCTCCAAAATTCATATGTGCGCCTACTTTGGTAGCTAATACTGCCATACCGCTTGGGTGCAATGGGAAATCTACAGATAGAGTAGGTTTTAAATAAGTGAACTCATTATTATACTCATCAATACTGGTTTTATAACCAGCAACTAAGTCAAATTGATATCCACGTCTTATAAATGCAATCTCACCTGTTTTATTTTTGTACTGAAAACTAGCTTCTGCACCGGCATAGGTTTGATTATTAAAAACATCATCTGTAGGATTAAAATTTATAGGAATATTAGTTACACCTGTAACTCCATCAGCATCATACTCTACATTTAATGCTTCGATACCGGCACCTAAACTAATTTGCACATTATCTTTTCTATATTTTAAAGATGGAAAAACACTCCATTGTTTGATACGCACACGATTAAAATCGCGATCTATATCATCGTTATACTCGGTATCATTTCCAGTTCCAAAATAATTTATAGCAAAATTCGGACTTGTATAGCGTGCATCTAATGCAAAATTCCAATTATAAAATACGTGAGCAAATTCACCCGAATACATAAACTCAAATCCACTAGTTGCAGAATAAAATTGAGCAGTTAATGAATGTTGAGTTTTAAACGGGTTGTTAGCTAATCCATAGGTTGTATAGGTATCTTTAACACCTACTTTAAATCCAGCGTCAGGATCAAAACCTATACTAGGAAAAACCGTATTTGCATCAAGCTTACGAGAAGCATCATTATAGTTATTTATGGTGTAACTATCAACTAGCCATTTATTTATACGATCATTTACAAAAGTGTTTTTCTTACTTTTATAGTCATACACTTTAGCACGTTTTGTATTTTCAAAATCATATATATCATTATTTTCGCCACCTAATATTTTAAGCGGAATGTAATGATCTCCAGTACCAGTAATTTTAAAAGTATCTTCATCGTCTAGGCCATAAATCCATAGTTCTTTAGTTAAGTCTTTATTGTAAGTTCTTTCAAAAACTATATCTTCTGAAGTGGTCAACTTAACTGTAGTTTCTCCATTTTCTTTTCTTGTAATTAAAAAATCATCTTTTTCGCTGGTACCCGTAATTATTTGATGACTCATTAAATACTCATAATAGCGTTTTGCAATACTTAAAAGATTATCGCGGCGCTCTTTTAAACTACTTTTTATAGAACTGATGCTCTCATCTTGAGCTGCTTCAGGTAAAGTTTTGAAAGCTGCTTCGATCGTCTCATCAGTTAAATTTTCTTGAATAAAATTTACCTGCTCCTCCCATTCTTCCCAGGTGATTTCTTTTAAGAATGCCTGATCAAGAGGATAGGCGTATCTACTCATCCACTTTACACTATTTACGTCACCATCATATTTTTCCATAGATCTAAAGTCGATCATACCCATTTTTAAAACAGACAGTATTAATCCGTCATATTTTGGGAATGCTTGATCACGGTCACGTCTTATAGTTTTGTAAGTTTTAGTATCGTTTTCTCCTTCGTATTCTGCCCAACGCCATTGATCGTAGTGACGGTCATAATCACCAACAACAAAATCCATTAATCTTACTTTCAGATAATTTCCTTCATCAACTTGCGTCTTTTTAGACTCACGTGTTTCAGCTAATAAATCTTTAGAACTTATGATATCATCGGCTTCGCCAAAACGTTTGAAGTCTTTGTTTTCATCCCCTGCGTGCGCTTCAAACATATATAGTTTGTCGCCATAATCTTCATTGTAAATACCTAACTCTTTTTGCTTTGGTAAATACACAATTTGAGGCTCGGCATTATAAATATCCAGTTTCTCAAAAATGGGATTCAAAGCAAAAGGGGCATAAGGTTGTGCAGTGGTATAAAAATCCTGAACGATATCTTCTGCAATTGTATTTTGCATAAAATCCTCAACGTAATGATCTTTAATTTTTGACTGAATAAAGCGTACTGCACTTTTACGTATTTCACGTACAGTGTATTCATGCTCATTGTCATCTATAAGACGTAACGAGCGAGACTGATTTCCACCACCTTCTGAAATGGCATGCACATTGTTTGGTAGTTTTGAGAGATTTAAAACCGGAGCTTCAATTTCTTTGCTATATAAGTCACGGTAATGATTTCCCCATAACATACGGTAAAATCCGCTTTTTTTAGTTTCTTCTTCTGTATAGATTGAAGCTTTATAAGTAGCTCCTAATCTATTAATATCAGGATAGGTAAGTGTATCTGGATCGATACGCTCACTTCTTATTTTTTTAGTAAATAATTTTTCGGTTGCATTCTGTGAAGTAGCAAAAAATTCTACTTGAGAACTACGATCTTTATAAACTGTAAGTCTTGCAAAACCGTTTGTTTTAGCAGCAAATTCGCCATCATCTACTTTACGTACATTATCCAGTTTTGCTGAAGCCGCTCCGCTGATAATTTGAGGCACATCGTGGTGTGTTAAATACTGTAAGTTTCGGTCACTTGCTGATACAAATAGTACGTCAGGAAACATACCTGCAAGTGTTTCTAAAACACCACCTAATTTTTCACGCTGGTTACTATGAAAATCTTCTTTCTTAGTGCCACCTATACTTTCTAATAAACTTTGACGAGAATTTGTAGATACCGAATGGTAAATAGCAACAATTACAGTCTTGTTTTGCTCATCCTTAAGATCATCTTTGAATTTTGCAATAAAGTCCTCACGGGTTTTTATGTCACATTTGTTATTAATATATAAGTGATCATCCCAATCTTCAAGAAACCATTGAGAATCTACCATTAACAATACCGTATTGCTTGTACCTAAGTCCTCTATTTCTCGCGGACAACCATCGTTAGGCCAAAATTTTACTTTGCTGTTATCTTGAATAAATGATTCCATATCATCAAGATTCTCGTGGCCATTTTTATTCCATTCGTTTTCACCCGGCATAAAAATAAGATTGCCATTAAAGTTCTCAAGGGGTTGCATTAAACTGTGTTGAAGAAGTTCTTCAGTTTTTGCTCGTTTATCTTTTTTAGGAGGGTATCCGTTTTTAGTGATATTTCCTAGCGCTACAAAGGTTGCTTTTTTGTCATTTTGTGACATAGCAGTAATAGCTTTTAAAACATCTTGTGCAGGATTTCCGGTTTGAAGTTCTGTATTTCCGGTAAAGTAAAAAACTTGTTCAATTTCTTTGTTTTGAGCAAAGCCAAACTGGCTTATACCAATTAAAAGAAATAATAATGTACTGGCTTTACTTACAAATGCGGTTGGTGCAGGTGCGTATTTCTGAATCATATGGAGGTCGTGAAAATTTTAAAAACCGAAAGTATATTAAAATTTTCTATGCTTATTAACTTTTAACCCTATATAACACTGTTTTAATGAAGTGTTAAGAATTTTTAATTGTCTACTACCTTATGTTATACTATTTAGTTGGCAAATTATAGATTAATGAACTATCATTAGCAAGCTAATCTAAGGTGACTTCCATAATAGTTGCTACTCCATTTGCAGCTTCATTAGCAATATATAGTTTACCGTCAGGACTAAAAGTTATTCCTTCGGGTTGCGCAAAATGAAACTTATTAAGTTGGTGTAAATCTTTAAATGTTCCGTTTGCGCTAAGTATTAGAAGTTTTGGGTTTTTACCATCTACAATATAATAATCCCCGCTTTTTGGATGAATGGCAATGTCTGATGGGTTGAACGTTTTCTCTGCCTTTTTCTTTTGAAAAGAGGCAAAAGCTTCGGCATTCATATCAATTTTTATAACGGGTGAGTTTTTTTGAATTTTGGTTGCTATAGGTATTTCATAAAGTCCTTTAAAATTCTTTTCCTTTAGATCTTCATCTTTCGATACGGTAATTAGATTTTTAGTTTTTGGATTATAAGTAAGACTTTCCAGATTGTTGTCTTCGTTAAAAGGTGTATCAAAATGGCTTACGCTTATCGAATCGCTCATAAAATTTAGGACCTCATAGATACGCCCATCACTGCGCAGTACATAAGCGTCAGTATCATTTAAAGCAACTCCTTCATAATCTCCGGCTTCAGAAAATTGTACATCAAAGACGATTTCTTCTGTTTGTAAATTGTAATTGTAAATTACCCCTTCTTCATCTTGAATGCAGGCAAGGATGGAGTCATTAACCCAGGCAATACCGCTCACCTCATTAAGTAATTCTGGAAGTTCCCAGGTTTTCACAAGATTGTAAGTTGCATTTTCAAGTATCTCTTTTTCTTCAGAAATAGATTTTTTATAAAATGCATAAGACAAAATGCCAGAAAAGCATAATGCGCCAATAATAACGTAGTGCGCAAGATATTTCATAATAGGGGGTTCAATTTTTACTATGGGTAACTGAGTAAAGCTATAAAATCAATAGCGATAGCATAGCGGCTTTAAAATAACTTTAAACTTTAGGTTTTCACAAGAAGTCTCAACGCATATATTTCATATAAATTATAAAATATTTAATTCGATTTTTAAAAAGGGCAACTTATATTGCCGGTCTAACCAAATAATAGCTTTATGGCCTCAGGATTTTTTGCGCTTTTAGACGACATAGCAACCTTAATGGATGATGTTGCAGTAATGAGTAAAGTCGCCGGAAAAAAAACAGCAGGAATTCTAGGAGATGATCTGGCGGTAAATGCAGAGAAGGCATCAGGTTTTATGTCTTCAAGAGAATTGCCGGTACTATGGGCAATTACGAAAGGTTCATTATTAAATAAAATCATCATACTTCCAGTCGCATTTGTGCTTAGCGCATTTGTTCCTACAGCTATTACGGTCATTTTAATTTTAGGCGGACTCTATCTGGCCTATGAAGGAGCAGAAAAAATATATGAATTTATCTTTCCGCACGTGCATAAATCTGAAAAACCATCGCTCGAAGAACTTTCAGAAGAAGAGATTTTAAGTCGTGAAAAGGAAAAGATAAAATCTGCAATTCTTACTGATTTTATATTGTCTGTTGAAATTGTGATAATCGCATTAGGAACTGTAGCTGAAGAAGAATTAACCATGCAAATCATAGTTGTGAGCATAATCGCACTTATAGCTACTATAGGGGTTTACGGAATTGTAGCCCTAATTGTGAGAATGGACGAATTTGGAGCAAAGTTGATTGCTCTTAATGAAGAAGATAACAGCTTTTCAGATAAAATAGGAAGATTACTTGTTAATGCGCTGCCGTGGGTTATTAAGAGTCTGGGAGTTATAGGTACCATTGCATTGCTACTTGTCTCTGGAGGAATTTTTTCTCATAATATCCATTTCTTTCACGATTTCTTGGAAAGTCTTCCAAGTATGCTAGTCGAATTTTTACTGGGACTTGTAATTGGCTTTCTGGTTTTACTTTTTGTAATGGGAGGAAAAAAAGCTTGGAAGTCTATAAAAGCATAAATTATTTTAATTAAAATATACTGAAATGCCCCATATAGTACTAAAAAGCTTTCCATTATCTGAAGAAGAAAGAGTAGCTGTAACCACAGCTTTATCTCAGGCATTACAGCAATCTTTAGGTAAATCTGAAGCATCAATTTCTATCGCAATAGAGGAAGTCTCAAAAGAAGATTGGAATGAAACAGTATATCAACCTGAAATTTTACCTAACTTAGAAAAACTGACTAAAAAGCCGGGATATTCGTATTAGAAAACCCATAATTTCGCAATCTTCTATCCTTTAAAAATAATCTTATTTAAACAGATTTTATTCTCTTTCTTTTTTCGAAAGTAAGACGGGTTACTTATGCTACAAATTAAGAAGAGCATATTGATAAAGCTGAAATATAAATATCAATAATAGAGTTTACCTAGCTTACAAGAGTGCTTCTCGTCATCTTCAAGTTTCGCTAATTTCTAATTATTCTGAATGATTAGAGTATTTGAAATACGATCTGTACAATTAAAGTAATTAATTATCATAATTATTTAATAATCTGCTTTTATGGAAGTGTTCACATTTTCTTTAGATAGTTGTGAATAATTTAAATCTAATTTTACCCCTTGTTTAATTGCTTGTTTAGTAACTATATAATGATCATTGAAAATTAATTATGAATAAAAAAAATACAAAACCTCAGATAAAACTTAGGGGACAATTATTTCTCTTTAAGTCAGTTCTGGTAGGATTACTTTTTTTAATTTCAAGTATTTCTTATACGCAAGGGATAGCAATCTCAGGGACGGTTACCAATGTTACAACTGGAGAACCGTTAGTAGGTGTAAATGTAATTTTAAAAGATTCCTCTAGAGGTGTAACCACAGATCTTGATGGGAATTATAGTATAGATCAAGTAACTCCTGGCACGGTACTTAGCTTTTCTTTTTTAGGATTTGAGCGAAAGGAAATTACAGTATCTTCTGAAACAACCTTAAATGTTGTTCTTAGTCCTATTGCAAATGAGCTTGACGAATTGGTCATTGTGGGTTATGGAACTAAGAAAAAACGCAATCTCACAGGTTCCATTGCTTCTGTAGGTAGTGAAGAGATTGAGCAAACAAACCAGCAGGATGCGGTATCTGTATTGCAAGGTAGAGCTGCAGGAGTTCAAGTTACTTCAAATTCTGGAGCTCCCGGAGGTGCGATGACCATACGCGTGCGTGGTAACTCTTCTCTAAATTCTGGAAATGATCCGTTATATGTTGTAGACGGCGTACCCATAGAATCTAACAGTCTTTCTTCACTTAACGGTTCTGAAAATTTCGGCTTAAATCCGTTAGCAGATATAAATCCTGGAGACATAGAATCTATTGAGGTTTTAAAGGATGCAGCATCTACTGCTATCTATGGATCCAGAGCAGCAAACGGTGTAGTTTTAATTACAACAAAAAGAGGTAAAGAGGGTAAGGCACAAATTAATTTGAATGTTTTTACCGGCGTAAGTGAAATAAGCAGAAAGCTAAGCGTACTAAATGCAAGTCAGTATCGAGAGGTAATTCTTGACTCGTATAGAAATATGGCTAATCCGGTGGAGCCCATATTTTCGGTATTGGATTCATTGAGTCCGATAAATAATGGCGATGTAGATTGGCAAGACGAGTTGCTGCGCATAGCTCCCCAATACAAGATTGATTTATCGGTTCGCGGCGGTTCAGAAAATGTAAAATATTCGTGGAGTTCGTCATTTCTTGATCAAGATGGTGTGATTATTAATAATAATTACAAGCGTGTGACTTCTAGACTTAATGTAGATTTTAATGCAACCGATAAATTAAAATTTGGTCAAAGTATCTCGTATACAAATGCAATTAACAATAGAATTAATGCCGGCGGTTCTGGTAATTTAAGTCTGGTGCGCGAATTATTAATTCGTCCGCCTACTTATTCGATGTATTTACCAGATGGATCATTAAACGGCTATCAATTCGGAAAAAGAAACCCCGTGGGTCTTGCTGAATTGGCTACACATCTCAATAAATCAAACCGCATAATTGGAAATGAGTATGCCGAATATCAATTTACAGATTACTTAAAAATAAGAAGTAATGTAAATCTTGATTTTGTTTCTATGAAAGAGGATGAATTTATACCCTCTATTTTAGATTACAGACCGGGATATAATACAGGTTCTGTAAGATCTTTAACAAACTTAACTTGGGGTAATGAAACCTATTTAACGTTTGATAAGCAATTAACAGATCACCACCTGGCAGCGCTGGCAGGTTTCAGTTTTCAAAATTGGAAAAATGAGCAAACTGGTTTAGATGGTATGTTTTTTCCAAGTGATAATCTTACAACACTTAATGGTGCAGGAACAATTTCTGGTCAAGAAGCCAATTTTATAACAGAGCATTCTATGCTGTCCTATTTTGGGCGAGTATCTTACGATTATAAAGGTAAATATCTGGCAGAAGTAAATCTTAGAGCAGATGGTTCATCTCGTTTTGGTGCAGACAATAGATTTGGTTATTTCCCTTCAGCTTCTGTAGGATGGCGATTTTCTGATGAGAATTTTCTTCAGGATAATGCGGTAATCAATGATGCTAAACTGCGTTTTAGCGCTGGTCAAACCGGTAATGAGGCTATAGGAAATTATACTTCACAGGGAGAATTTGCTGTGGGAGTAAATTATTTAGACTATTCAGGAGCTGCTCCTACTGTAATGCCTAATGCAGGTCTCACTTGGGAAACCACTACGCAATACGATGCCGGTTTAGATATTTCCTTATGGAATAACAGAATAAGTTTAACAGCAGATTATTATGTAAAACTCACTGAAGATCTCTTATATAATGTGCCTATTCCTAGAACTACCGGCTTTTCATTTATTACCCAAAACATTGGTAGTATAGAAAATAAAGGTATTGAGTTTACACTTACCACCCGCAATTTTATTGGTGACTTTAAATGGGATACAAACTTCAATATAAGTTCTAATAGCAACAAGGTTACAGACCTTCCTGATGAGTTATTGATTAATGGATATATTCAAAATGGGCAGTATCATATCTTGAAAGAAGGTTTACCTATTGGCACATTTTACGGTTATAAATTCAACGGAGTTTATTCTCGCGATGAGGATAATGTAAACGCAGTTACTAATGGTGCTCAAGGAGCAGTTTTTCAGGGTGGAGATCCTATTTGGGAAGATGTGAACGGTGATAATATTATAGATGTAAATGACCGTCAGATTATAGGAGATGCTACACCAGACTTTTTTGGAGGGATCACTAATAATTTTTCATACAAAAACATCAGTCTTAGTATTTTCTTTCAGTTCTCATACGGCAATGATATTTACAGCGAAATAAATCACCAGCGTAACTCTGTGGTACGTTATAACAATCTTTCTACAGATGCACTAGACAGGTGGAGAGAGCAAGGAGATGTAACTGATTTTCCAAGACCTTTACGTGATGATCCGTTAGAAAGCGATAGCCGTATACAAAGCCGCTGGGTAGAAGATGGATCTTATATAAAACTTAAGAATATAAACCTTAATTATAGTTTTCCAGAAGCCTTAGTAGGTCGACTCGGACTCTCAAAACTCGATGCGTATATCACAGGATCTAATTTAATTACCTGGACAAAATATACAGGTTTTGATCCTGATGTAAATTCATATAGTGGATTACGCGCAGGAGTTGACGAGGGAAGTTACCCTCAAAGTCGTACAGTTATTTTAGGATTGAATTTCGGATTTTAAGAGGTAAAAATAAAAGAGATGCAAAAAATAGAAAAAATTATACTTGGTCTTATTGTATTGCTCAGTGTTTCCTGTTCAGATATTTTAGATAAGGATCCTCAAAGCAGTTTTTCTGCACAAGGATTTTATAAAACAACAAGTGATGCACAAGCAGGTGTTTACGGTATTTATGAATCCCTGCAATCTAATTATCGTATTAATTTTGCGTATTGGGGCGAAGGCAGAGCAGATGCTATAGAAACAAATCACTCTGGCGATCCGCTAACATTAAGGCAAAATACGCTTAATAAGACTATGAACTCTGCTCAATGGAGTTCGCTCTATGAAACAATTAGTCGGGCAAATTATGCAATTAAATATGTTCCTGAAGTTTCTGTAGATGAGTTTGGGTTACAACTCGTGGGTCAGGCAAGAGCATTAAGAGCCTTGTCGTATTTCTATGCAGTACGGGTTTGGGGAGATGTACCTTTAATATTAGAACCTTATGAAAGTGTAGATCAAGAGTTGTTTGTGCCAAAGACAGACAAAGAACTTGTTTTAGATCAAATTGTCGAAGATCTGCAATATGCAGCTGAAAATTGCCGGGATAGTTACGGAGGAGAACGGGATCGCGTTCTTATTACCCAAGGAGGTGCAAATGCGCTGTTAACTCAAGTATATATGTGGCGTAAAGATTATCAAAATGCAAATGCTACTGCAGACCTTGTTTTGAATAACAGCTTATATTCTCTGGTAAGTATGGCAGACTGGTCTAAAATTTTTACCACAGGATTTTCTAATGAAAGTATATTTGAAGTAGGTTACAACGAAGTTCAAACAAATGCGCTTCGCGTATTGTATGCTTTGGGATCTGATAGCGATTATTACCCAAGTGAGCGGTTTAAAAATTCGTTTGAAGATAACGACCTTAGAAAATCAAAAATTTACGATACTACAGTTGTAACCACACGTAAAATATGGAAGTTTTTTGGAGAAGGTTTTAGTGATGAAAGCGCAGATCCTTCCTCAAATAATATAGTATTGGCTCGTTTAGCAGATATTATTCTTTTAAAAGCAGAAGCATTAAATAAACTTGGGCAAACTGATGAAGCTCTAGAGTTGTTAAATAGAATTAGAACAAGAGCAGGCTTAGAAAATCTAGATCAGGCAAGTGCTATAGCAAACTATGGGGATGTAGATTCTGCAATATTTCATGAGCGTTCAATCGAATTATCTTTTGAGGGTCACCGCTGGTTTGATCTGGTAAGAACAAATAGAGCCATAGAAATTATGCAACCCATAAATGGATTAAGTGATCCTGCAAATCTGGTTTGGCCTATTCACGAAGATGCAATAAACAGAAATCCCAATCTGGAACAGAATTCATTTTACCGATAGTATTTATTCGGCTGCAAGCCACTGTTTAATTAATGAAATTTAAGTAATGAAAAATATTAAAACGGGTTACTTTATGCTACTAGGCATTTGTATGTGCCTTATTTACGGTTGTGAAATTCAAGAGAATTTTGAATACCAAGATTCTGGCTCTACTGCAAAGTTGGGCGTGACAGCCTGGGAATTTATTCAAGAAAACGATTCTCTAGTAATGCTTGAAGCAGCGATCACACGAGTAGGTTTAGAATCTATATACGCTGCGATGGATTCAAAAACATTTATTGCTCCTACAAACAATGCATTCAATCAATATTTAACCGAAAATGCCTACGAAAGCTTAGAAGAAGTACCGGTTCCAATTTTGAGAAATACATTGAGATATCATATTGTAAATGACATAGTACTTTTTACAAATCCTGATCTGTCTGAAAGTAATAATCCTATTGCTTACAATACTGAAAACGACCAAATTATGTTTTTATCTCATAATTCTAATTATCAAGGATTAATTAATGAAGGAACGGGAAAACAATGGACGATTGTTACTTCAAATTTAGAACCTACAAATGGCGCTATGCACGTAGTGAGTTCTATTGTTTATTTTTCAGCACCTTCAAATAATTTAAACATTCCAGATCCATCAGTTAAAACCGATACGATCTATCCAAAGCACGATACCTATATTAATGGTGGAGCAAGTTCTGGGGTAAATTATGGTAGAGATGTTTTAATGAAAGTCAAAAATGTAACGGGCAATGGAGACTTTGATAGAAAAGCCTATATGATGTTTGACTTAAACGAATTTGATAAAGAAGGAGTAATTACCGATGTTCGGCTTGATATGGCTGTAAGTTTTACAGCAGCCAAAGGGGTTAAGATGAATTTATTCTCGGTTGCAGACACTTTATGGAATGAGACTAGTCTTACCTTTAATACTGCAACTTTACCGGCAGGAAATCCTATAGCTAGTTTAACTACGACAAAAGTTAGCAAATTTGCCTTTGATGTTACAGACTTTTTTAATGCGCTTGAAAAGAGGCAAAGCGTTTCATTCGTATTAGATGGACAAGCTGGCTCTGATGAAACTGATGAGTTTGCTTCCAAAGAAACTACAGCTTTAAAAGCTCCGATGCTTATTGCAACAATCGCATCAGGAAATACTAGTTTAGATCTTATTACAAATTCTGGATTTTCAGTAACTAGCGGAGAAACATACGTTTTTAGTGAAGAGAATATCGAGGTTGATGGCGCAGCTCCTGCAGACATTATATTTACAGTAGAGCAAATCCCTCACAATGGTTGGCTCGTACGCGGAGCAACTATTCTTAAAGTGGGAGATCGGTTAACTCAATTAGATATCAATTCAAAGAATTTGGTTTATATCAGTAATGGATCAGGTACTGAAGATAGTTTAACCTTATCTGCTCGTGATCGTGCGGGTGCAAGTCTGGACCCATTTAACATTGCTATTAGCATTCTATAGAACCAAGCTTCGTAGATTGAAAATCGCCTGCATTATAACCTAATTGTTATTTAATGCAGGCGATTTCTGTTTATTAACTTCTTTAAAACCAATTTTTCTAGAATCTCATTTGCATTAAACCTATAGATTTATGATTAAATAGAACTATAAATTGCAATTTATATAAGTGGTTAATGCATTTATTAATAAGGAGTTATTCTATAATCTTAGTTGTTGTTTTAAGCAGAAATGGTTAGTTCGGTGCGATATTATTCCTAAAAGAGATATCTTTTCCTATTGAATTACATTAACCCTTAACCATCACATAAATTTTATGGTAGCTCTAGAAATACTTGATTATGCTATTATCATCAGCTTTTTTGCAATCACTTTAATTATTGGGCTGCTAGTCGCAAAGAAATCTGGTAAAAGTTCTTCTGAGTATTTTTTATCGGGTAGAAATATGCCGTGGTGGTTGCTGGGAATATCGATGGTAGCTACTACATTTTCTACAGACACGCCTAACTTGGTTACTGATATTGTTCGGAATCAGGGAGTAAGTGGTAACTGGGTTTGGTGGGCTTTTCTAATTACGGGTTTACTTACCGTTTTTGTTTATGCCAAGCTGTGGCGAAAATCTGGCGTAAATACAGATATCGAGTTTTACGAACTGCGTTATGGCGGGAAACCAGCTAAGTTTTTACGTGGGTTTAGGGCAATTTATCTAGGTGTGGTATTTAATGTACTCGCAATGAGTGCGGTGACACTTGCAGCGATAAAAATCGGTCAAATTATGTTGGGGTTGAGTCCGTTAGAAACTATTGGTTATGCGGGATTAGTTACTGTTATTTTTAGTACAATTGGCGGTTTTAAAGGAGTGGTATATACCGATTTCATTCTTTTTTTCGCCGCTATGGCTGGCGGAATAGGAGCAGCCTACTACTGCGTTAACTTGCCGGAAGTAGGCGGAATGGGCGAATTAATGACCCATCCACTTGTTATTGATAAACTGGATATTCTACCAGATTTTAACGATACTAGTTTAGTAATTACACTTCTAATTATTCCGCTTGCAGTACAATGGTGGAGTGCGTGGTATCCCGGAGCAGAACCTGGTGGTGGTGGATATATCGCACAGCGTATGCTAGCTGCAAAAGATGAAAATCACGCTATAGGAGCGACATTCTTTTTTAATGCTTTGCATTATGCTTTACGCCCGTGGCCGTGGATTTTAGTTGCCTTAGCCTCATTAGTAGTTTATCCCGATATCGCGAGTATCCACGAAGCATTTCCAAATATTGTTGAGAACAAACTAGGAGACGATTTAGCCTATTCTGCAATGCTAACCAAATTACCTACCGGATTATTGGGATTGGTAATGGCATCTCTAATTGCCGCATACATGTCAACTATATCGACGCATTTAAACTGGGGGTCCTCGTATGTGGTGAATGATTTTTATGCGCGCTATGTAAAAAAAGAAGCCTCACAAAAAGAGCTGGTAAACGTTGGGCGAATTTCTACCGTACTATTAATGGTGGTGAGTTCAGCGCTGGCGCTAGTACTTACAAATGCGTATCAATTATTTAATATCATTTTGATGTTTGGTGCAGGTACAGGGTTAATTTTTATTCTGCGTTGGTTCTGGTGGAGAATTAATGCGTGGAGCGAAATTTCTGCGATGTTCTCATCTGGAGTAATTTCAATTTTATTTAATTTTAGTCCGTTGGGTTTGGTGTTATTTGGTACCAACCAAGAAGATGGGTTGCTGCCTAACTGGTCAACGTATCCATTAGTGGTATTATTAACAACGGTTGTTTGGGTTGCGGTTACTTTTTTAACCAAACCTGAAAAAGACACAACTTTATTCGATTTCTACAAACAAACGCAACCCGGCGGACCGGGATGGCAGCGTATAATAAACAGAGCAAAATTACAAGGCCATACACTAATTATGAATACTCAAAAATGGTCTGTACCTGCCGGCATATTAGCCACATTAGTAGGTTGTATCACTATATACGGAGCCCTTTTTAGCACCGGATATTGGATATATGGATATTTTACCCAGGCAACTATTCTTACAGCCCTTACCCTTATTTCCATTCTTATTTTAGTCAAGCTTTGGAAACGCGTTAAATCCAGTATTTTTTAGAATTTAGAGTCAATCTGCTATCGATATCAACTAAGCGAATACCCTTTACTATTACTTAGAAAGTCTCATTATTTTAATGAGACTTTTTTCTTAGTTTACGTTTCAATTTGATGTTTGCATAGAACACTGCTGTTAATTGCTCTGTTACTAAAAAGTAAAAACTGCGTTAAGTGATGCGTTCATGTTAAAAACTAACATTTGAGGAAAAGTTGCTAATTTACTTTCGCCGGTAATTAATTCAACTATCCACAAATGAAAAAAATTACCAGTCACCGCACTTTTTTTAAAGATCGGTTTTTAATCAAATTTTTAAGCACAACCCTGTTTTTGCTTGTGTTTGCATCAAACTTGTTAGCCCAATCTACTAACACAAAAATTAAAGGAACTGTATTAGATAATACCGGTATTCCGCTTATGGGAGCCGAAATTATAGTAACAAATACAGCTACCGGTTTTGTATTTGGGGCAGTTGCAAATGAAGACGGAGAGTTCTCTTTAAATCAATTACCTTTAGGTGGCCC
The DNA here is from genome assembly GCF_004104375.1 of Leeuwenhoekiella aequorea. GTDB lineage: Bacteria > Bacteroidota > Bacteroidia > Flavobacteriales > Flavobacteriaceae > Leeuwenhoekiella > Leeuwenhoekiella aequorea. The sequence goes on along the minus strand of NZ_QOVM01000003.1, from coordinate 170,096 downwards.
TTATAAAGTAAATGCCAAGTATATGGGGTTTCAAGAGGTAGTAAAAGAAAATATCACACTTAACTTAAGTGATGTTGTTGTACTTGATTTTATATTACAAGAAGAATCTACTTCACTAGATGCTGTAACGATTAAAGCGACTAATCTTACAAAGCGTATCGATCAATTAGGAGCATCTACAAAAATAAGCAGTACTCAAATAAAAAACCTTCCTACTGAAGGTAGAAACTTTACAAACTTAACCAGTCTATCTCCACTTCAGGGTGGTGGTTCTATAAATTTGGGAGGACAGCGTAGATCATCTACAAACGTAACTATTGATGGGGTTAACTTTAGAAACCAGCTTACAGCGGGTGAAGTAGGCCAAGGGCCTTATACCATATCACTAGAAGCCATTCGTGAATTTGAAGTAAGTACAAATGATTATAATGTTACTCAAGGACGTCAGGGAGGTGGAGCAATAACATCGGTAACAAAATCGGGTACCAATGAATTTACAGGAAGCACTTTTTTCTATCACCGGGCAGATGCTTTACAAAGTAATTACAATATACAAGGCGAGCGAAGAGAAGCCGATTTTTATAATTCGCAATATGGTCTGAGTTTAGGAGGTCCGCTTGTAAAAGACAAGTTGCATTTCTTTTTAGTTTATGAACGTCAAGATGCCGGAAATCCGTTGAGTATTGCAGATATACAAAGTGATGACGATGCAAATCGTCTGGGCATTACACAAGCAAATTTAGATCGTTTCTTACAGATAGGTAGAGATAGCTACGGGTTGGGCAATCAACAGCAAATAGGACAATTTGATAGAGAAACACACGCCAATAATTTATTTGTACGTCTCGATTGGCAGATTAATAACAAGCACACGCTTACCCTTAGAAATTTATTTAATAAGTGGGAAAACCCAATGAGCGTGAGTGATAACAGCAATATTGAAATTGCAGAAACCTATTCTGATTTTGAATCTCAGGAGAACAGTACATTCCTTTCGTTACGTTCTGTATTTTCGCCTAAAGTAACTAACGAACTTAAATTTCAATATCAGCATGCAGAACGAGCATACACGCCTAGTTCGCAATTACCATCTTCAAATATACCCCGCGCAATAGTTCAGGTATCTTCAGAATTGCCTAATGGTTCAAACCGTACGCAAAGTGTACAGTTAGGAGGACAGCGTTACACACCGGAAACTAATGTCGAAAACCAATTTCAGATTAGCAACATTACCTATGTGAATGCAGGTAAGTTTGATTTCACATTTGGTACAGATAATATGATTACCTCGTTAGAAACCTTACTTTCTAATGAACAAAATGGCCGATTCTTCTTTGATTCGTTAGATGATTTTGCAAATCTAAATCCGTCTCGTTACGCACGCGAAGTTCCTCTTCAAGGGTTACCTCTTGTCAAGCAGACTGTTTTAGATCTTTCTCTTTTTGCTCAGGTAGATTTTGATATTACACCAGATTTAGAGTTTACCGGAGGTGTACGCTGGGATGCAACTTATTTTCAAGATGCAGCAGAGTTTAATCCGGTTGTATTTAATGAGCTAGGAATACGCACCGATGAGAGACCTAATGATTATGATAATATTCAGCCTCGTTTTCAACTTACGTGGAATGTAAAAGGAAAAAATAAAGACATTTTAAAATTAGGAGGAGGTATGTTTACTGCACAGCCTCATTATTATGCACAGGTAAATAACATCCAAAACAGCGGTACGTTACTTGGAGCCATAGATGTTAGTGGTGCTAATGTGCCCGTTCCTAATTTTCCGGGGTATCGTGAAGACCCTGATACAGTACCGGGAATTCCGGCAGGAGCTTCAGCTTTTTCTACAATAAATGCTGTAGCAGATGATTTTGAAGTGCCTACCATTTTTAAAGGAAACCTAAGCTATACGCACTTCTTTGGGAATAGATATAGTCTGGGCGTAAATGCGCTTATAAGTCATACTAAAAACAACTATGTGTATCAGGAAACAAACCTGGTAACTACACCTTATTTTGTTACTCCAGAAGGAAGACCGGTATTTGTACCTGCTGCTACTATAGGAGAAGATGGCAGAACAGACTGGACAAATTCAAGAATATCTGATGAGGTGGGGAGAACTTTAGTCTTAAGACCAGATGGAATTTTAGATAATGCTTCTTTAATTGTTGAAGGATCTGCACGTCTTGGCGATGACGGGTATGTAAATGCAAGTGTTACTGTAAACAGAGCAAAAGATAATTCATCTTACAATTGCTGTGTAGCAAACACATCGACATTTCTACCGGTTACAGGAGATCCCAGAGCGTTGAATTACGGATATTCAGACAATCAATTTGGAAGCAAGTTTGTTATAAATGGTGCTTCCCCTACTTGGAAAGGTTTTGTATTAGGAGCTACCATTACAGGAACTGGGGGTACCCGTTACAGTCTGATGACGGCTAGCAATACCAGTGCAAATGGTGACTTTAACCTGAGTAACGATATTGCTTACATTTATGATCCCAACGATCCCGCAACTCCACAAGATATCCGTGATGCGTATAACCAAATATTAGCAGATCCTGAGACCTCCTCTAGCTTTAAAGAATATCTGCGGGAAAGTTTTGGCGGTTTTGCAGAACGTAATGGTGGTAAAAATCCGTTTTCTGCAACAATCGATTTGCGTTTGCAAAAGAAGTTTACGTTTAAAGGAGCGAAAACACACGCGCTAGAACTGTCTGCAGATGTGTTCAATTTTGCTAATCTTTTAAATAAAGATTGGGGGAATGATAATAATTACGGCAATCGGGATCTTATGCGTATAAATGGCTTTGATTCTAACACACAAGGCTATACCTACGGAGTACAAACAGGAACAGGAACCGAACCCATAAATGGTACACCCTGGAGGTTGCAATTAGGTATGCGCTATTCTTTCAATTAATAAATAAAATATCAGAGGCTGCAAGTACAGCAGCCTCTTTTTAAACTATACCTATGAGATTATTAAAATCTATTCTGCTTGTAGTAGCAGGTTCTACGTTGTTTACAAATTCCATTCAGGCACAAGAGCGCATTAGCGATCACGTAATTTTGATATCGATAGATGGTTTTAGACCAGAATTTTACAACGAATCAAAATGGCCGGTGCTTAATATGAAAGACCTGAAGAATCACGGTGTTACGGCTAGTGGTGTGCGAGGTGTTTTTCCTTCTGTTACCTACCCATCACATACCACACTAGTTACAGGAGCTTTACCGGCAAAACACGGTATTTATTATAATAGTCCGTTTGAATACGACATGCCTTCAGAAAAGTGGTACTGGGAATATAATTTAATACAAACGCCCACCCTTTGGGACGCGGTTAAAGCGAAGGGTTTAACCAGTGCAAGTTTTATATGGCCGGTTTCCGTAGGTGCACCCATAACGTATAATATTCCGGAGGTATGGACATTGGAAAGTGACTACGGAAGAATCGAACCTATGCGAGATAATGAAACTCCTAAAGGTTTGCTTGCTGAAATGGAAACAGCCGTTCTTGGTAAATTAAATGAGCGTACGTTTAATGGTGATTATTTAAACAGAGAAGATCGTACTGGTGAGATGGCTGCTTATGTTCTGGAAGAATACAAGCCTAATTTTATGACGATACATCTCATTGCTAGTGATCATTTTCAGCACGAAGAGGGCAGGGAAGGACATAAAGTTCCTTTTGCACTTGCTGCAATCGACCGAGCTATCGGAAAAATTAAGGAAGCGGCAGAGCGCGCAGGTGTTCTAGATAGAACAACGTTCATAATTACAGGAGATCACGGTTTTGTAGATATTCATTCTGCTCTAAAACCTAATGTATGGTTAAGCGAACTAGGAATTGTAAATGCAGATACAGAACGCAAAGAGTGGAAGGCATACTTTAATACTTCTGGTGCAGCTGCCTTTCTACATTTGAAAGATAAAAATGATACAAAAACTCTACAGGCAATTAAATCAAAATTAGCCAGTTTACCGCTATCAACTAAGAAGTTATTTAGAATTGTAGAACAAAAAGAATTGCAAGATATAGGTACAGATCCTAATGTCGTATTGGCTATAAATCCTGTGCCGGGTATTGCAATGTCTGGTAAAGCAACCGGAAACTTATTAGAAGCACGTTCTGGTGGAACTCACGGTTATTTTCCTGATATCAAGCAAATACAAACCGGATTTATAATTTCTGGTGCAGGAATAAAAACCACACCTAAAGAAATTGATGTGCTAGGCCTTGAAGATATAGCGCCTTTAATTTCAAAACTTTTAAACCTTGACTTTGCCGTTAAAGATGGGATATATCATCCCGGGATTATTTCTGAATAGTAAGATTGATTTTAGAGTTTCTGAGCAAGGGATATTGTCTGGCGTGAAGCACCAGCAATGTCCCCCAGCTCTTGCTGGGTTAGTAAGTCATACAAATTATAGGTTTCATTATCAGCATCAATAATTGGTAGATTATATAGCGATCGCAAGCTCTTTATTTTATGCTGCAAATCTTTCTCTTTGATAATTTTTATTTTCTTCTCACTCTGGCACCAGCGCTTCACTAAGTACGACATAAACCACTCTGCCAAAAAAGAATCTTGAGGAACAATCTCTTTAAAAAAATCGAGTTTATACATTCGAATGGTAGAGCTCACAAGTGTTTTAGAGAATTCAAAGAACTGATTGTTTAAATACTTTAAATTCCCAAAATAGTCTCCTGTGTGTATAATATCGTGTACAAATTCAGTACCGGTTTCGGTATAGGAACCTAGCTTCACAGCACCAGTCACAATTTCATAAACATAGCCTTGGTTTGCTGGAGGTTGGTATATATATGTACCTTTTCTAAAAGTTTGTGTTTTAATCTTTAAATCGAGATCATCAAAACCTTTATTAATTAAATAGTCAAATAAGGAAAACTCATTATAGTTGAGGTATTCATTATTGGGAGCCGTAAGTAATGTATGCATAACCTTTTTTTTAAAAGTAGGCTTTTAAAAAAAAGACATTGTTACGTGCAGGTTAATCCTAGGTTAATTAGAATTACAGATTTCTGCATTTCTGAAAAATTAGGAATACAAGGTGTTATCCCGTGTAATCACATGATTTGTGACTTTGTCTTGAAACTCATTTGGAGTCTGGTTTGTATGTAGTTTAAAAAACCGACTAAAATAACTGGGATCTTTAAACTGTAAATTATAGGCGATCTCTTTAATTGTATTTTCACTATGTATTATTTGCCTTTTGGCTTCTAGAATAATGCGATCGTGTATTAGCTGAACCGCAGTTTTATCAAGCTTCTCTTTTAAAATTTGATTGAGGCGTTTTGTGCTTAGATCAAGTTTGTTTGCATAGAAATCTGCTTTGCGCTCCTCGTAAAAATTCAGTTCGATGAGCATCATAAATTCGTAAATACGTTTTTCATTGATGTCCTGTCGTGTAAAATGCTGTTCTTTTAACTGTATTAATTTCAGTAAAAAAACCTTTAGAAGTGCCTTTATCATAATGAGATTCACTTCCTCGTGATTGTATTCTTCCTGAAGCAGATTAAATATAGAGACCAGTCCTTTCTCACTTTCTTCGGTTACTTGTAAACACGAGAATTCTCCTTGAATATTGAACATTCTAAAAACATCCAGTAAAAATTCTTTTATATCATCTTCCAGTAATTCTTGCTTAAAGGACAACAAAACGCCCTTTTTACCAGCTTTGTTGAGTTGGTGTACCCGATACGGCGGAATCAAATAAATCCAATCGCCACGCAAGGTTTCAAAGTCGTGATAGGGTTCGTGCAAGGCTTCTTCATTATGGAGCCAAACGATTTCAAAAAATTCTCTTCGGGCAGGATCTTCCAGATAGGCAGGTGGGCAATTTGCCAGATCGCGTATATATATAGTTTTGTCGCTAAGCATACTATAGGGATTTTAGAAAACTTACAAGTTATGCAAAGAGTAGATTATTTCCATATTGTACCACGTTATAATACATCATTAACAAAATATTATACATACTTAGCAAATTGTACCAGACAACTATCACATTGTAACACCGGTTAGCTAATGTGCTCGATATCTTTGCAGCGTACAAAAATCAAACTATGAGCGCACAGCAGATAAATATAAATAAGAAGAGTGAGGAGGCAATGAATAGCATTCTCAACGAACACAAACAGCTGTTAGAACAATTTGATTTTCAGCAATTAAGTGCTTTAGTAGATCCTATTCAAGAAGCAAAAGTCATTTTTTTAATAGGAATGGGCCGCAGCGGATTGATGATGAAAGCGGCAGCAATGCGCTTGATGCACTTAGGATTTACCGCTTATGTTGTGGGAGAAACCACCACGCCGGCGATAGGATCTGGTGATTTATTAATTGCAGGATCTGGCTCTGGAACAACAAGTACAGTAATACGAGCAGCTAAAACCGCAAAAGACCAAAATGCAAAGGTGGCTTGTTTTACAACCGATGCAGCTTCTGAACTGGCAGCGTTAAGTGACTATATCGTGAACATCCCTGCAGCTCAAAAACAGGCACATGAAAACACGGTGTCTGATCAATATGCAGGCAGTTTATTTGAACAAGCCTTACTCTTATTTTTTGATGCATTGATACAAACTTTGTGGTCAATAGATGGGAGTAGTGCCGAAGAACTATATAAAAGACATTCTAATTTAGAATAACACAAATAATAAATAATTTAAATACAGCATATTATGACTAAGTTACAAGTAGCAATCGATTTACTAAATACAAAAGATGCGTTAGCTCTTGCAGAGAAAGTGGCTCCTTACGTAGATATTATAGAATTAGGTACTCCGCTTATTAAAAGTGAAGGAGTTTCTGTAATACGTGCAATGAAAGATGCATTTCCAGACAAGCAAGTATTTGCAGATTTCAAAACTGCAGATACTGGTGAGTTAGAAGCAGGATTAGCTTTTGATGCAGGAGCAGATTTTGTTACGATTTTAGGATCTGTAGATGATGCAACAATTAAAGGCGCAGTTAAAGCAGCCAATGAGCGTAATAAAGGCGTGGTTGTAGATACTATAGGTGTAAAAGACCGTGTGCAACGCGCAAAAGAAGTATCTGCATTTGGAGTGAAATTTGTGGAATTACACGCCGGTTTAGACGAGCAAGCTCTTGACGGTTATTCTGTACAGGTACTAATCGATGAAGCTAAAAGCGCCGGTGTACCGGTATCGATCGCTGGTGGTGTTAACAAAGATACCATCAAAGCAGTAAAAGAATCTGGAGCGGTAGTAGCCGTTGCCGGCGGAGCAATCTACGGAGCTGAAGATCCTGCAGCTGCAGCAAAAGAATTACGCGATATACTTAATGCATAATTGAAGCATCAATAAAAACAAAAGCCCCCTGCAAATCTGTTGATTTGCAGGGGGCTTTTTGTTGTATTCCGGTGGTTTTTTGATTTAAAAAGTAAGGTTTATTTTATGAAAATGATACTTTATATTCGAGCGAATCAATTGCAGCAGTGTAAGTTTGAATTTGTACTGAAAGGCTTAAGAGAAATTGTTTTCGAGACTGTTATTAGAAATTCGGTCTATCAGTCTACTCGTACTGAAATACAGTTGAGATGAAAAGTTAGATTGTTACTTCCAAGACAATAAGGTTATACCGACTATTAAATTAATCTAAAATAAACTTATCGATAATAGCTTTTAGAGAATCATATTTAATAGGCTTATCTACAAAATCATCTATAAGATTTGATGATGCATCGTATCCAGACTCTTCAGCGTTATTTGCACTTACCACTACAATAGGCGTTCGCTTACCAGAGTCTGTAGCTCTTATTATTTTGGCTACCTCGAGTCCGTGAATATCGGGTAATTTAAGATCGAGAAATAGCAAATCGGGTGCGTTTTGCTTATAGTATTCCAGCGCTTCGGCTCCATTTTTTGCCTCGTAAACAATAGCATCTGGGCAAATTTTCTTTACAATTGTAGAAATTAGAAAAAGATTAACCGGGTTGTCATCTACGGTGAGAATTTTTATCTGCTCTTCTAATTCCATAATTGTTATTTTTTAATCTGTATTAAGCTGAAAAGTGTATTTGTATATTGAGTTTGCAGCTCGATATCAGTTTGATCTACCACATATTTTACGCCGTCTTTTTGATCGCGTTGCTCGGAATTATTCAGAATTAAAATATAATCTGCGTGAACTTGTGGTGCCTGTAAAGCGTTGTAATAATTGGGATCAAATTGATCTACATACTTCACTTGATCACGCGACAAAGCGATTGTAGGATAAAACAAAGTATTATCTGTAAGTATGGTAGCATCTTTAGGCAAATTCTTATTTATAAAATCTGCCATATCTGCTGTTGCATCACTATTTAAAGGCTTTTCCTGTTTTAAGAAAGCCAGCATATTTTGCTCCTGGTTGGTATATGTATGCGTAAAATAAAAATACTCACCACCTAAATTGATGAGGAGTAAGATAAACGTTATTAGGTGCAGCACCTTGCTTTTTGAAAATACAGGCAGTAATGAGGTATGAAAAAAATGTATGAATGCTGCGATTCCGGCTGCAGTAATAATTAAAAAATCTGACAAAGAGAGTAAAACTGCCGAGTTAGAATTTTTCGAATATAATATCCACACCGGTACAAGAAGCATAATTAATTGAAACAACAACTTTTTTCTTCCGATCAGAAAAGCAGTAAGAAACACCGGTGACAATGCAAGTATTGAGATAGAGAGATAATCCCAACTTGTTCCAAGATCTATAAAATTTTCTGAAGTATTGTAGAATACAAAATCTAAAAAGGGATGCTGATCCCAGGATGCGGTTTTGGTAGTGCTAAAAAACATAAAGTCACCCGTAAACCAGTAATTAATTGTGAGAAAAAATAACAAACTCACCAGTGGTGTAAAAACGATGACTAATACGGTAGAAAGCGAACTCCCAACAAGTTCTCTGGCGGTAACTCTACTCTGAGTAAGTTCAGTAAAAATACCCAGATATGACTTTTGTATTCCCGGCGAATTAAACAAACTAAATAGAAAAATGAGCGGAAGCATAAAAACAACCATCCATAAAAAAGAATAGTTGAGAAATACAAATAGCGTAAGACATAAACTAAGTATTACAAAATTATAGGTTGTAAAATCTCGTGTATATCTAAATAGAAAATGGAAAAAGAAATAATACAGTATAAGATATAAATACAGAGATGTGCCCGATGTTGCGACAGATATGATTACCGGACTGCACAAAAAATACAATGTAATAATTACAGAAACTATAGGGAGCTTTTGCTTAAATAGTATAACTACAATATAGGCAGCAAAAAAACCTACAGTAATCCCAGAGGTGATCATAGGTGCCAGCAGTGGATCTATTAATCCTGCCGGGATTGTTATTAGTTGAGAAATCACCGGATAGGTGAAGTAAAAAAGCTCTAGTGTTTTAATATCATTCGTAAACAAAAGCTGCAACCGATCACTCATAAATAGCGGCTCCAGATATTTAAAGCCCAAAGAATATTCATAGTAGCCCAGCCCCACGTAATACGCAGAAAAAAACAAACCGATTATAAATATTGAAAATGCATTTTTCATTTTATATCGGGGTTATGCGATTTTGTAAGACCGTGATTTGTTTTTTCCCAATAAAATGGCTTTGATATAAGTTGAAATAATCCTTTATAGGCAGATATTGAGTGCATTAGCCAATAAACAGGATTTGTGATAGCAAAAAGGATGAGGCTGTAAGATTTTCTACGGAAGACAGCAATCATATTAATGTATATCATCAATAGATTACCGGCCATAAAATTAAAGACCGATAAGATAATCACCCAATCTGGAAATATTATTTTAAAGAAATTGATGATATCAGTATTAAAAGAACCCATCACAGATTCACTAATGTCTAATGTGAGGAAAAAGTAAAACAGAAACAAAAGCAATAAAATAGGGTAGGCAAGAAATGTAAAAAAGGTTCCTCCTATAAAAAATTGAAATCCCCAGAAGCCACTCCATCCTACTTCTCTAAATAACTTCATAGGATTACGCATATGCACCAGATAGGTTTGCATATAGCCTTTAATCCATCTGGAGCGCTGCCGTATCCAGTTGTAAAATGCATTGTTAGCTTCTTCATAGGTAGTAGAATTAAGCACCGTAACTTTATAACCTTTGGCGTAGGCTCTAATTCCTAAATCTGCATCTTCAGTAACATTAAAACCATCCCAGCCGCCTAACTCTATAAGTTTGTCAAATTTAAAGTGATTACTAGTACCACCTAGCGGAATGGGAACTCCCAGACCATCAAGTCCCGGTAGCATATAATCAAACCAGTATGAATACTCAAGCGTAAACATTCGGGTTAAGAAATTTTCAGTCTTATTAAAATAATTTAGAGCACACTGTACCACGATGTAATTGTCGGGTAACTTATTAAACAGTGCATTTACCATTTTTAACTGGTCACTATCTGGGATGTCTTCTGCATCGTAAATGGTGAGGTATTTTCCTTTACTAAAATGTAACCCATAATTACAGGCTTTTGGTTTTGTTTTAGGCTGCGAATAGGGAATTATAACCGGATCAAAAATACACGGGAATTTGAGGTTTTTTACCGCATTAAAAGTAACCTCGTCATCAGATTCTATTAATAATTTTACATCTAATTTATCTTTAGGGTAATCCAGATTTTGAAGATTTGAAGCCAGTTTGTAAATAACTTCAGATTCTTTGAATACAGGTAGTTGTATCGTGTAATAGGGGAGTTCGTCATCAGGATAGTTGCCCAACTCGGCCGGTGATATTTTCTGAATAGTTTCAGACTTGGCGCCTACTACGGTAAGTAAGAATTTAAACCCTATAGCAAATAGTAGAAAAAGGTTTATAAACAGGTTAATACTAATAATGGTAAAAACCGGAAATATAAATAGGAATGTCAGTAAGATAACCCCGATCCCGCCCAATACCAGCACTTGCCTAAGTGTAAAAGTTTCCAAAGCAGAGCTTTTATTATCCCGCTCATACAAATCAAAAACAGCTTTATGCAGAATAGCATCCCCATAAGTCATGTGTAATGCTTTTACAATATCGAGATCTTCGGCTATGTGTATAGTTTCTATATCTAGTAAAAAGTACTCTTTAAATTTTGAGATGCTAATGTCATCAGAAGGATCTGCAATTATAAGATCTACTTTGCCATTTTCTAGTTTTACAGGATATAGATTGTGATCGAGTAAAAAATCAAAATCGGTTTTAGAAAATTCGCTTTTTAGTTTAAAAAGCTGTGTATAATCAAATTGATAAAAACTGATGTTATTTTTAAGAATATGCTCCTTGTAAGCTAACCTGGATAGAAATGCATAATTAAGCGTGACTTTAAGAAACGACTTATTCATACTTTTGCTCATTTTATCTATTTGAGCATAGGTACTTTCTGGTAGTAATCCAGATTTCAGAAATAAATCATTTCTATAGAGTAGCTGCATTATTAGTTGAGTTTTATCACGCTAAATACTTGAAATCCGTGACCTATTGCGGCATTGCGATTATACACATCGTGAAAGGCACCAGCATAGAGCGCAAATTCTGGCGTGAATTCATAACCCACATTAAAAGTTGCTTTGATAATTTTATACTCCTCGGTATTCTGTAAGTTATTAGTAAAAAATTCATCGTTTTTACTATAAGAAAATAAGCCTTCAAATTCTCCCATAAGTATTAATTGATCGGTCACTCTAAATCCTTCAGAGAGTAAAAAACGCAACTGCGTAGGATCGTTAGGGAAGAAGTAGCGCAAACCCATTTCTACTTTATGAAAATTATTGTAATCTCCTAAAAACTTAAGACTCCCTACAAGAGCAAGTCTGGTTTCTAAGCCAAATAGATCGTAACCAGCTACCGGCTGTGTGGTGTTTGAATAAGCAGGAATATAACTTATTAAACTTCCCATAAGGTAATTGTCGGCCATTTTTGCCAGATGCATTCTCAATCCCAGTTCGATATCTCCAAAATCTGTATTATAGTCAGATGAATTTGAATTCTCATACCTATTAAAAAAATAAGGTAAGGAAGCTATCACATTTAATTTATCTGAAATTAATGGAGCGGCTACAAAAAGTCTGGGATTGTAGTTTGTATACCTCCCATTGTCTGCAAAGTCGCTTTTATTGCCGTTGGCGTCTCTAAAAGATGTTGCTCTGTAGTGACTTAAAAAAGGAGAAAATAAGAATTCACCAGATGCTTGTTGCCAGGGATTTAAACGCTCTTTTTGTGTTTTTAAAGTGTCTGCAGGCAGATCTGGCTGGTTGCTATGCTGGGCAGCAAGAATACCAAAACTAAAGCAGAGTAAAAAAAGGGATGATCTAATTTTCATCTACAATGTTGTTTTTAGATTCTTGTGATTTTTGAAAAATATAAATCAGTAGCACGGTCATTATAATAAACAACCCAAAGATGATAAACACTCTAAACTCTTGCCAAAAGAGATCAAACCCGTTTTGAATTTCCTGATTGCTAATCGCATTTGCCGTATCTCGTAAATTAAAGAAATAAGAATCATCTGTACTGGCAAGAATTAAATCTCCTGTATTATTAAATGTTTGACCGTCTATTTGATCTACAAGCAGTTCTAAAATTACGGCATTCCCATCGGGAACAAATAAGAACATTCCGGTTAAATCGTCTTTTTTAAAGAGTTGGTTTACACCTATCTTGTCAGTATAAGAGATATTAAAGTAGTTTTCATAATCTTCTTTTTTGAACTTATAGTTTGTGTCATCAAGCTGAAAATATGCATTGTCTGAAGAAAATGCAGTTAACGAAGTTGCTTTAGATGAGATGATAATCGGACTGTATTTTCCGGTATTTGCCTTTAAACTATCTAAGGGTAAGATTTGAGGATATAGATAGCGGTGTTTGTTAAAATTAGGGTTTAATAAATTTACAAGCTTGCTTAATGCTATGATATGAGTTGCATTTAGAGGAATGTCTAAATAAATTGCAGGTGTAGCAGATTGAAAGTTTTCAGGAAAATAAAAGAAACTTAGATTCTCATCATCTTTATACGAGATGGCTTTAAATTTTGAGCGATCTAAATTAATTTGTGCATAAAACGATACCGGATTTTCAACACACAACCCGCCAGACGGTATGTAATAAAATTCCACACGAAGTAGGTTGTTTTTCTTTAACTCTAGATGATCAAAAGTTATCGCTTCATCAAATTGACCCGAGTTATCCAGTTGATGACTGTATTTTAAAACATCATCCATATAAATATTTACATAGGCATTCTCTTCATTTTTAAGAGGACGGTATGTGAAATTTAATTCTAATTCAAGCTCGAGTAATTTAGAGCCAAAAATAGATCGAGGTAGTGTAATATCTTTCGTGAGTTTGCCTATACCTTCGGTGATCTCATCGGCGACTCCTAATTTTCTGAGACTTACCTGACGGTCATTTTTAAGTATGGGATAACTCATATCCATCCCGCTTGAAACCGCTAGACTTTTTGAATACGCGCTGCTAATAATGTCTTTTGAAAGTAAAGTTTCTGCAGCTTTTTTAAAACCAACTTTATCGCTGCCGGTTACAATAAGTGCCTGAGCCTGGCTAATGCTGTCTGTGTCATTTATAGTCAAGGGATAGAGTTCTAGCCATCCATTGCTTTTTGAAGTAGTTTTTGACGCAGAAGATAATTGTACCGAAGCAGGTAATTTATCTGATGTAGCCAGAAGTATGCTATTATTGTATGCGGCTGTAAAAGTTTCTGGGATATTTAAAACCTCGAGTTGTTGTGCAAATTCACGCTCAAAATAAAACTTGATATACGCAGCATAACTAATAAGCTCATAAGAAGCATTTTGAGGAAGTAAAATTTTATCTGCTTTGGAGATAAAACTACTAATGGTAACCGTTGGAGGCGCCAGACTCGTATCGTAATCTAAATTTATGTACGATGAAGGAAGACGTTTAATCCAGAAAACCCCTTCATTGTAGCTGTCGCAAATAGACTCATCAATATTAAAATTACTTAATACATCTACTTTTAAAAATCCTGACTTTATATCTTCTGCCGTAAATGGAATTGTAAATCGTAGGGTATGATCTTCTACGGAAGGTGCTTTTGTAGCGACCGGCATATCTGATACAGAAACAGTGACAAAACTCTTTGATATATCCAATACGTCGGAAGCCTTAAAATCAAGTTGTAATACGTTAGACTTGAGTAGTTTACTCGCTTTAACTGGGATAAAGTAGCTTACTTTACTGTGAGCTCCCCAGGTAACTGCTTCCTCAGGATAATCAAAATCTGAAAATTTGTAAGTCACTTGTGCTTGCACGCTAACAGCGCAAAAAACAGTTAAAACAGTAAGTATGAATAATAGTTTATTTCTCATAGGTTAAGTCAATAAGTGGGGGCGTTCGGGAATGGTTAACTACTAAATGTAAATTCAACTAGAAATTCAAATCCTAGTGTATTAGAGGCGCTATATCGCAAATGGCCGTCTAAAAGTTCGATGTGATTCTTAGAAATACTTAGTCCCAGACCTTTATTCTGTTGCATTTCTTTTAAATTGTAATCGTTGATATTTTTGAAATAGGATTCCAGTTCTGTCATAGAAATACCGGTAGTTCTGTTTACTATTTCTAAGATTATAAGATGCTCATAGTTACGTGTGGTAATAGCGATAACATCATTATTTTTAGAAAAGTCCAATGCATATTTCATCAGGTTGTAAATGGCAACATCGGCTATGTTTTTATCTACATAGATCATCGAGTTCTTTGCCTTAAGGTCTGTTTTAAGCTGAATGTTTTGAGAAGTTGTTTTCTCAAAAAACTTATATCCATTGGTAGTTACAAGTTCGTGTAAATCAACTATGCTTCTATTGAGTACAGCTTGCTCTTGAGTTACTTCTTCATTAAAATGTTTGAAAAAGGTGTTCTCTCCTGTCGCATCTGCAAGCGAATTTTTGATCATTTTTAAATAGTCGTTTTGACCACTTTGTAAAATATAACGATCCTCTAATTCTATAAGCTC
The DNA here is from genome assembly GCF_004104375.1 of Leeuwenhoekiella aequorea. Lineage (GTDB taxonomy): Bacteria > Bacteroidota > Bacteroidia > Flavobacteriales > Flavobacteriaceae > Leeuwenhoekiella > Leeuwenhoekiella aequorea. The sequence continues at coordinate 155,067 of NZ_QOVM01000003.1, read as the reverse complement.
TATAAGCGACTCAATACTTCCTAACTTGTTTTTAAGATCGTGTCTAAAAACCTTAGCGATATTCTCATTTCTTTTAACTTGGGTAGTTCTGGTTTCTATTTCTTTTTCCAGATCTGTATTTTGAATTGTAAGCTGCTTTATTTTTTGTTTTTGCTTGTAAGTATCTGTAATATCATCCTTAAGACTTAATAACTTTATAGATGGGAACGTAATACTTACAGCAGCTATTGCTAAGGCGGTGTACCCCCCTGATTCTACCAGTAAGTCAAAATCAATAATATTATAATAACTCAAACCTATAATGAGTAAGCAAAGTAGTACAAACTCAAAAACGGAATGTGCGATAGGCCATATCGCAATGCTATTAAAGGTTACAAATGTTACAGCTATTAAGGGTAGGTAAAGATGATATCCTATTTCATTTGTGAGCGAAAGACTATACAGAAAGAGAAAAATCAATATGATAAAAACCATATGTAGAAGCCACATTGGTTTTTGTTGTATTTTAGTTAATGTATAATTACACAAAACAATTAGCGCAAGTGCCGCTAGATTGAGCATAGTAAACGTTACATATAAATCTTTAATCAATAAAAAGTCAAGAATTGAAACAAAGATTAGGAAGAAAATAGAGCCCCAAATGAGTTTGTTTGAAGCTTTCCACATTTGTAAACGAAGCTCTTCAGAGAAAAAGGAATGGGATAAAGATCTTTCCATACGCTAGAACATTATTAGGTACTAAATTAATGATTAATATAAAAGATGTTGGTTTTATACGGTTTTATTTCGCCATTAGTTTGGTTTTTAGTATAAATTTTATGCTAACAGCTCAAGGTGTGAATGTTACAGGGTTAGAAAGAACGTGGAATTCTGACAATGAACTTGGTTTTAAGTCGTTCAAAACCGATTTAAAGCAGTTGAACGATCAAAAAATTGATCGTGTACGCTTACCTATAGACCTTGATTATTACTTAAACGAGGCCTCGTATAGTGAGAAAAAATCTTTCGCAAAGCTTATTAATAAGATCCTTAGTTATGCAGATAAAAAGAAGGTTCACCTCATACTTTCAAATTTTAATCATGATTTAAGTGAAACCAATTACAAGCAACAGACACTTAAGATTGCTAATAATTGGATTGAGTTTTTAATGCTCATAAATGAAAATTTAAACGCCGAAAGCGTTTACCTCGATATCGTAAATGAACCCTTAGTTTTTCCTAATTCGTGGGAAGAATCTGCTCCTATAATTATCGAAGCCATCCAAAATAAATATCCCAACCTCAAGCTTGTGGTGGGAGCGACAAATGCTAATAGTATGTATGAGCTTTCCCGGATGCAGCCTTTAAGGTATACTAACATTATTTATAGTTTTCATTTTTATGAGCCTTATATATTTACGCATCAGGGAACTGCGTGGACGGGAAATCAATACGCTACAACAGGTATTCCGTTTCCTTATAAAGATAGCATCGCGGTGATGCCGCGCTTGTCTGATAAAGCATTGAAAACTGATGGTGAAATCAATTTTAGAGATTACCCGCAAACAGGGACTTATCAAGCTATAAAAGATAAGTTAAGCCTTGTAAATGAGTGGAAATTAAAGAACGGCGTAGAGGTATGGTGTACAGAATATGGTGTTACTGAAAACGCAGATAAAGAATCAAGAATTGAGTACATTAATCAAGTTACCGCGACATTGAAAGAATTGAATATTCGCGGATTTATTTGGGAATACGAAGGTAACTTTGGTATAAAGAATTTAAATTTAAAAATTATCAATTGAAGAATTAGGCTTCCGTAGGAAAGCTTTTTCTGAAAATTTCTATTTCATTTCAACTTAAATAAACTGAACCCATATTCGCATTTATGAACTACCGTTTACTCGCATCGATTTTATTATTCACGCAATTTCTCTCTGCTCAAGAAGAGGCTAGTCAACTTATAATTAGGGGTGATGATATGGGATTTAGCCATAGCGGGAATCTGGCATTAATAGATTCTTATAAAAATGGAGTAGTAACCGCGATAGAAGTCCTTGCACCGGCACCTTGGTTTCCTGAAGCTGTAAAAATGCTGAATGAAAATCCGAATGTTGATGTGGGAATCCATTTGGCGCTTAGCAGTGAGTGGGATCTTGTGAAGTGGAGACCGTTAACTGCCGGTAAAAGTTTTACAGATGTAAACGGGTATTTTTTACCACAGATTTTTAAACATGCTGCTTACCCGGGTTTGTCGCTGAGCGAAAGTAATTGGAAGATCGATGAGGTGGAAGAAGAGTTACGAGCTCAGATAGAATTGATATTGCGTAATCTTCCTCAGACTACCCACCTTTCTATACATATGGGATTTACCAGAGTAGATGAGGATCTTAATAACCTTGTCTATGCGTTAGCTCAAGAGTATAATCTTATTTATAGTGGCAATTTAGCTCTTGAAGGTGCAAATTATATAGGAGAGACAAAAACGCAATCGGAGCGTCTTGCTAGCTTTACCGCAATGTTAGATAGTATGAAACCGGGCCGCAATTATATGTTTTTAGAGCATCCCGCTATGGATTCTCCAGAATTACAATCCATATATCATACAAATTATGAAGATGTTTCTTTTCATAGGCAGGCGGTTTATGAATTTCTTACTAATGATGCTGTTTCCGAAGAAATCGCAAAAAGAGGAATTAAGCGCATAGGATATAAAGATCTTAAAGGCCAGTTACCGAGAAGTACGGGAATTCGTGAAAATTTTGAAATGCAGGCTTTTGATAATTATCTGAATGCTGTAGAAAAAAGTGGTCAGGAATTGCATAGTGTTTTAGTGATGAGAAATGGAAGGGTCATTGCTGAGAAATGGCTAGGAGAACACAACCCTAAAGAGAACCATATTATGCATTCGGTAAGCAAATCGCTTACTTCGACAGCGATAGGTTTTGCAATTCAAGAAGGACGCATAAATGTGACAGATCCGGTATTAAAATTCTTCCCAGATTTGCTTAATGCTGAAGAGCGAAAAAATTTGAAAGACCTCACTATTGAACATCTTCTCACGATGAGTCCGGGACACGCAGAAGGTGCAAACAGCAACATACGATCTACGGAAACCAATTGGGAATTAGCTTATCTTAAAACCCCTCTTGTTTATAAACCAGGTAGTCGATTTCAATATGATAGTTTAAACACATACATACTTGCAGCTATTTTAGAGAAAGAAACCGGATTGAGTTTAGTAGAATATCTTAAGACGCGATTATTTGATCCATTATATATAGAAACTCCACAGTGGGACAAAAGCCCTACAGGAATTACTAATGGTGGATGGGGACTTTATATTAAAACCGAAGATATGGCCAAGTTGGGTCAGTTTTATTTAAATAAAGGCAAATGGATTACTAAGCAACTTTTAAATACAGCTTGGTTTGAAAGTGCAACTACAAAAAAGATACAGCAAGCTCCGTCTTGGGTTGATGCATCAGTAGTTAAAGAAGCAGATAGCGACTGGTTACAGGGTTATGCATATCAGTTTTGGAGATCGCGACACAATTCATATAGGGCAGATGGTATGGATGGACAATTTATTTTAATTCTTCCCGAATTAAATGCGGTTATCGTAACCACTGCAAAGATTGAAAATATGCAAGCCGAAATCAATCTAATCTGGGAACATATATTACCCGGCTTTAAAAATTAAGGTTTGAATCTTAAAATTTCTAATTAATCGGTAGTACAGACAGCTCTCTTAAGAAGCTTGTAATCTCCATTATTTTTAAATTCCCGCACCGAAATGCCTATATACTTTTTGAAGGTTTTTGATAAATGGCTTACATCGGTAAAGCTTAATTCATCGGCAATTTCATTTAAAGTATAATCGGAATTTAGCAATCGTATTTCGACTAATTTTAATTTCGCTTTTATAATATATTCGCGTAAAGAAACGCCTATTTGTTTTCTGAAAAATTCACTTACATAGGTAGGTGACATCATAAAGGCATCAGCCAGATTTTCAACTTTTAATAAGTCTGGTTTACTTATGTGCTCATTTATATAAGTGAGCATTGCGGTAGCTCTTAAATCATTGTTAGAACTTACCACTTCATAATGACTCCCCATTTTAATATTGCGTATTAGAATTTCAAGTACGCATACCATAAGGCTAGATACAAGTGCAATAGATTGCTCGCCATAATTTTTTGATTCTTGCAAGATCATTTTTATAAGCCGATTGATGTGTTTTCGATCTAAGTCATTTTTGATGATATCACCTGGTAATTGATTATAATTAGAAAGAATAAATGCAGCTTCTCCAAACCATTTTGACCGATCGAGAGATACTCGGTTAGAATTTTTGAAAAAAGTATCTGTAAATTTTAGAAATACAAATTTTGATGGCAGATCTATATTAAAAGAGTGACACTTTAAAGGCGGAAGTAGAAATATATTATTCTTTTGATACGGGTATATATTATAGTTAATACATTGAGTTCCATGACCATCAACAACAAGTACAAGCTCAAAAAAATTATTTTTAATTGGTCGTTGTTTCCATTCAGTTAGTGTCAATTCTTGTATTTCAAAAGGTTTATTTGCTTCTAATATTTGCATAATTGCTGTTTAAGGCTGTAAATTTAGGTTTTATGAAATAAATTCTACTATTATACTATAATTAAACCTCTATTTCTACATATATTACCTCTATATGTACAATTTGAAGAATGTAAAAGCCTTTAATTTTGCTTTGTATAAAAACTTAATCATTAAAATATAGAGAGTTATGAGAGCAATGCAAATTAATCAATACGGTGAAAAAGCGTCTTTTGAAGAAACTAATGTAGATAAACCAAATCTTCAAAGTGGTCAGGTATTAGTGAAAATCGCTGCGTCAAGTATAAATACTGTAGATACAATGATTCGTTCTATGGGTTCAGATTTACCATTTGCGCCTGCTACTCCGGCTATTTTGGGGATGGACTTCGCGGGAACAATTGAAGCAGTTGCAGATGATGTTACCACATATAAAATAGGTGATGAGGTTTACGGTTGTGCAGGAGGTCTTGGGGATTTACAAGGAACGCTTGCAGATTATATAGCAGCAGATATACGATTAATTGCAAGAAAGGCAGGTACCATTTCGATGAAAGAAGCGGCTGCTTTACCCTTAGTAGGTATTACTGCTTATGAAGGTTTAAAGCGTGCGGCTATTAAAAGTGGACAAACTGTTCTTGTACACGGCGGGTCTGGTGGTGTAGGTCACGTGGCAGTACAATTAGCAAAGTATTTTGAGGCAACGGTTTTTGCTACTGGGGGTGGAGCAAAGCAACTGGAGCGCATTAAAAGTTACGGAGCGACAGCTATTAATTATAAAGAAGAATCTGTAGAAGATTATGTAAATAAATATACTGCCGGTGCCGGTTTTGATCTTGTTTATGATACAGTAGGAAGTGAAAACCTATTAAAGTCATTTGAGGCAGCAACCTTAAACGGACAAGTAGCTACAACAGTATCACTATGTGAATTAGACTTAAGTACAGCACATTTCAAAGGTTTATCACTTCATGTAGTGTTTATGCTAATTCCTATGATTCACAATTTTAATAAATCACAACACGGAGAAATTTTAGCGAAACTTACCGAAATTATAGAGCTTGGTCATTTAAAGCCTTTGTTAGATGATGAGAATTTTAAATTAACCGATGTAGGTGCTGCTTATGATCGACTAGAAAGTGGAAATGCAATAGGTAAAGTAGTTGTTGAAAACTAGATCAATTCAGAATTTGAGATATTAGTGTTTACTTCAACTTAATTAATAATGGGTTGAGAAGACGATTAACAAGCGCAATTTGAGATGTTTTAAGTAACGTATTGTATATATCAAGTTTAATAGTAAAGGCCAAAATAGTTTAAGTATTTTGGCCTTTTATTTTCATATTTCCTAAACGCAATCCTACCTTCTTAAGAATTAATTGTTGTATTCAGTTCAATTATTTAGGTTTTTTTTTGAAAGTTTGGTTTTATATATTATTAAAATCAAATAAATACAACGCTATTTTTGGGATTAATCCATATTTATTGAAACTTCCAAATAATGAAATAAACTCATACGGTATGTTGTATTTTTATAAATTACCCCTACGTAATAATCACCAGATTCCCAGACTTTAAGGCTGTTAATTTCAATTGGATTTGGGTAATTGTTATCTACTGATGCACCAATAAGAAGTTTAGAAATATCAGGAAATTCAGGACGTAGATAATTAACGTGAGTCCATCTGTCAGTTTGCTCCAAATCGTTATGTTCAAAAACATCCACTACGATTGCTTTGGTAAAATCGATACTGTTGATAGATTCGGGTCTATGATTATGTTTTTTGTTTATTAGTAATATGTACAATTTTCCATCGTCTTTTATTCCACTAATTGTTGCAGCAGGATTTAGAGTTTCGTTTTCGTTTATAAAAACATTGTAATCACCATATTCTAAAGTCTCAGAATCACGATAACCTCCTCTTGAAAGGATGTATAAAATTCTAAAGCCGCTATCACCCCTTGCTGAAACTGAAAATTCTTCAAGTTTGGGATCAACCGGAAGACTTTCTGGCAGAAAGATCGTTATAGTTTTTACTTCTTCCAGTTTTGTACCATTTTCATCTTCTACGGTGATGATAAGATCATAAATTCCTTCTGCTGCACTTTCAGGAATGTCAAAGTGTTTGTGTACCGTTGCATTTTTGACACCTTTATATTCCTCCCAAACAGCCTCTAAAGACCAATCAAACGCATAAGTTTCACTAACTTTTGGTTGTATTTTCAAACTAATAGCGTCAATCTTATCACCTGCCAGGATTTCGGCATTGAAATGAAAGTCCCTGCCAATAACTCCAATTTCGTTATTATTTAACCCAACTTCAATATTAGCTATTGTGGGTTCTTCAAGAACAATAACTTCATCGTCGTCATTAGAGCAAGAGATAGAAGTAATACATAGAAATATAATGCCGATAAAGTTTAATAGTTTTGTTTTCATTTATAAGTGTTGTCGTTATTGAGAAGTTTAATCAATTCACAATTTTAATGTCTACGGAAGTTCTACTTTGCCAGCCTACCTCATCAGTCACTGAGAAAGAACAGTGGTAATCACCTGTATCGATATCTGTAGGGATTAGAATTTTTATTTCAATTTCAAATTCTTTTCGGGCTCCATCTAGGCTAAAGTTTTCCATATAAATAAACGGTTTTACCGACTCTTTTTTAGCATCTAAGCTACAGGTTGCTCCTTGATCATCATGTGTATGATGGTCAAAATTGTGATGTAAATCCAGACTGTATGATGCGAGTGCTTCATTATCTGCTAGTCTTGCTCTAAATGTATATGTTTCTCCGCGTTGTAAGCTTTCACAAACCTGAGGAAAACCACCATCGTAGTTAATTGTAATTGTAGGTTTCTCTTCGTCTTTAATTGTATCATTATCTGAGGAGCAGGCGCTAAGTACAAACAAGCTAGCCGTAAAAAGGATAAAATTTATTTTTTTCATTTGTCGAATATAAGTATAGCCAAATGCCTAAATAAGTAGGCATTTGGCTATATGAGTTTTTATAACGTTACATTAAAGTGTGTATCTATCTTGCTGGTATTTCCTTCTTCATCTTCAATCGTAATAACCATATGATATTCACCTACTGGAGCGGTAACCGGCACATCAATATGCTCGTGGAATTCTACACTTGTTTCACCGTGATATCCCTCTTCATAAACTTGCTCAAAGTGCCATTCTTGCTCTCCTTCACCCACAGTTAGACCATGTGCGTGGATATCTACAGTTACATTGTGAACTCCGTGTACCGCTTCAATAAACAACTCTGTATGCAGGTCAGTTCCGCGTACAACGCTTTCATCGATAGATAATGCACTGGTAGTCACAGCATCCATAATATGAATATGGCCTTCAATCTCGGTACTGTTTCCATTAGAATCGGTCACCGTAAGCGTAATGTGATATTCACCTGATGGAATATTTGCAGGAACATCAACATGTTCATGAAAGACCGGATTTTTTACCAGATAATCTGCATCTGTATAGATCTGCTTAAAATCCCATGCTACTTCATCTTCGCCTGGTTCCAGGTCGTGCGCGTGTATATCAAGTGCAATACTACTTACGGTAGCTTCTGCAACTATTTCTGCTTCAAGATGAATGTCTGATCCTTTATAACCTACTTGTTCATCGCCATGACTACTGCCTTCGCCATATTCAAAATTAGTTATTATCGGAGCTTCTTCAATAAGCGGACTGTCGTCATCACTACTGCACGAACTAAGCGTAACTGCTGCAAGTACAAAAAAGCTTAAAAGTTTAAAATTTGATTTCATAAAGTTTAGTTTAAATATTAATAGATTAATTGAATAGTTTAAAAAGGAACTGTTAAGGAGACAGATAGATTACGACCTGCTTCGGGCACGTCTATAAGCCTGTAAAAACTGGTGTGATCGTAATATTCTGAGTTGAAAATATTATTGAGTTTGATCCGTAATAGGGCTGCTTTATCCTTGTTAAATAAATCGAGTTTACTTCGCATAGAAAGATTAAAAACACGGTATCCCGCTGTGATTTCTTCTGGAGGAACAATTTCGTTTTGGGCTGCAGCAATACGCATATCAACGGTCAAGTTGAGGTCATTGAGAAATCCAAAATTTCCAAATTGATAATTTGTGGTCAGTGTACCGGTTAATGGCGGTGAAAAGGGAATTGTAAATCCTTCCTTAGGTCCGCTAGTTTGTCTTGAGTAAACGTACTCTGCAGATGCATTTACATTAAAAGACTTTGTAAAGTTATATCCTAAACTCAATTCACCACCCGTTCTAAATACCTTTGATTGTGTGTATTCATAGACTTGCAGCGTTTCTACATAATCTGAGGTTGGATTGAGATAAATATAGTTGTCGAAGAAATTCACAAATGGACTTACGCTCAAACTGAGAAACCCACTTTCAAAGAGTACCTCAGCATCCAATTGATAGGAGGACTCAGGATCTAGATCCAGATTTCCGCGTTCATAACGGTACATATGATAGTTTACACCGTCTGAAGCTAATTCGTGAGCTAGAGGCATTCTAAAGCTCTTGCCTATATTTAGCTTGTAGGTGGTATTCTTATGTATATAACTAATACCTAGAGAACCACTGAAGCTATTAAAATTTAAATTTCTGTTTTCTGCACGTTGAAGAAATAGGGTAGAAGTGGTTCCATCATTATTATCTCGTGGAGACCTATACCAGTCATAATACGAATTGGTTTTTAAACTACCTGCGTCATAGCGAACGCCGCCTTGTAAATGCAAATTATCATTTGCTTCGTAGTGATCAAACAAGAAAATACCTGCTGTAAACCTATTGTAAGCAGGAATTAAAAATCCCCATCCTCCAATGTTGTTATTTTGATATTCGGTATTTAAACCTGCCGATAAAGTGTGGGCGTCATTCAGCTTAAAAATGTCTTTTGCATTAAGGGAATAGGTGTTTTTGGTAAAAACACGTTCTCGGCTATTAGGTGGCTTAGGCATATAACCGTGAGGCACGGGTTCTGAATGTTCTTCCCGTTGATTATTTTGGTAACCTATATCAAAAAAGAGCTTGTGTGAATCAAGATCTAACCAACTATTGTTCACGATTTTAATATGATTTACTTTATGAAAGGGTAAATCAATATCCCGATTAGACGTGTCGTAGTCTATACTTGAAGTGCGTACTTCTAAACCATGAGCATTCGCGAAAAAACCATTCTTAGCATTTACATTGCTTATATAAGTTTCTGATTTAAAAGAATCATCCACATAGCCGATGCTAACACTACCGTTTGCTTCCTGACCTGCGGTATTGCGTAAATTGTTATTATCCAGTTCAAAAATGTAGTTCTCGTAGCTAATTCGTTCTGTAGGAACTTTAAAGTCTGCATAATCTCTATAGGTTAAGCGAGCTCTATAGTACCACTTTTGCTTTCTTCCTTGTACCCCTGTAGAAATTGCCAGTAGCTCATTATTGGTCTCACCCAGAATATTAACTTCACCCTCAAAACTATTTATGGCAGGTGTTTTGGCAGGTTGTATATCAACTACACCAGCGATAGCATCAGAGCCATGCATTAAGGAAGCCGGTCCTTTAATGATGCGTATTTCTTCAATTCCGTATTGATCAATCTCAAGACCGTGATCACTTCCCCATTGTTGCGCTTCGTGCTTGATTCCATTTTGAATGACACTTACTCGGTTAAAACCGAGTCCTCGTATGGTAGGTTTTGATTGACCAGATCCAATTGTCATTGTGCTAACACCGGGAATCTTTCTTAATGTTTGCATTAAGCTGTTCTCGCGATTGGCGTGCAGGTATTCTTCATCTACAGCTACTTCAATTGTCGATGTTTCTTTAGCTAACCTATTGGCACTTTTGCTATGTACAGAGACTTCATCTAGTGACGTGCTAATAGTTTTTAATTTGATTTTTAAAGGGCTGTTTTGATTTTTATCAATTGTAAATTTTACAGGTAAATAACCCAGATGGGAAACCTCAACTTCTGAAGCTAGTTTTGTTTTTTTTATTTTAAAATATCCTGAATCGTTAGTCACTGCATACACATTTTCACCTAAAATGGTAACACCAGAAATAGGTTTTAAGGTTATGGAGTCTATAACAAAACCTTCAAAATAGGAGCTCTGCTGCGTGTAGGAATAGGAACTAAACAGCAAGAATAGTCCCATTATCAGTAATCTGATAATCATGATTAAATAATAAAATTAGTAGTTACTCCCGGTTTTGCGGGAGCTGGTGAATACTTGATAGTTTTTTGGTATTACTAGTAATTAGGTGTAATAACCTTTTGAATAAGGCAACTCAATAGCTGACTAGTAAACCTTTGCAAGAATAGAAATGAGATTTAGATAGATGGCGGAGGCCGGGAGAATAGGTGATAGGAGTAGTAATTAGATTTTAGAATTGCTGTAGTAATTACTAAATCTGTCTTTTGGTGAATTGTAAATTCAGGTGTAGGTGAAAATTCTTGAGCTTTATCAAGAACTATTAAAGTTTGACTGTCTGAAATAAAAACCTGACAAATAGCACAATCCTCACTTAGATTTGAATCATCGTGAGTTAGCACATGAAATCCTGCCATCTTCGTCATAAGGAAGGAAGCCAAGAATAGCAGTGCTAGAGATTGTTTAATTTGTAAAGACATATTTTCTTAGAAGTAACTTTTTCTTATTATCGATTGTTTTAAAAGTCTTCCTGAGTGAGTTCGTGGTTTACCATTGCCCCGGCAACAGTCCCTGAAGCAACAGCACTAGATATAGACCGCATTTTTTGAGCGTTATCTCCGCAGGCATAAATCCCGGGTATTTCAGTTTTCTGAAATAGATCTATCTTGATAAATCCTCCTTCATCAAATGTGCAACCTAACATTTCAGGGAGTTGTGTGTGATGCTCAAAAGGTAAAGCAGCATATATAGCCTTAACCATTTGGGAGCTTCCATTTTCAAAAAGAACTTTTTCTATACTGCCATTTGTGTGTTCCAATTTCTTAATCGTATCTGTAACAATAGCAATATTATTGTTGCTCAACTTTTTAAGTTGGTCATCAGTAAAATCAGGCTCTCCTTGTGTATAAATAGAAAGTTCGTTAGTAAGATTATTTACAAGACTGGCGACATGAAAGGCGTGATCACCATTTGCCATAATTGCCGTTTTTTCATTTCTAAATTCGTAGCCATGGCAATAAGGACAATGAATAGCAGAAATTCCCCAGCATTCAGAAAACCCCTCAATATCGGGCATTATATCTTTTATACCGGTTGCAAGTATGAGTTTTCTCGCTTCAACGGTTTTTCCGGAGTTCGTAAGAATTGTAAAACTAGTTCCGTTATTATTTCCACCTATAACCGTATCGTCTAAAAATTCTACGGTGTCGTATTTGAGTACTTGCTCTTTTGCTTTTTGGGCAATTTTATGAGGCGCTTCACCATCTTGAGTAATAAAATTATGAGAATGCGGTGTTTGCTTATTGCAGGGTTTATTAGCATCTATAATAAGCACCGAACGCAATGAACGACCCAAAGCCATCGCGGCTGATAAACCGGCATAACTTCCACCAACAATAATTACATCATAAGAATTTGACAGATTCATAATATGTGCTTTTTATAATTATAATTCATAAGATGCGATGAGATGACTCCCATAGCCCCTATAAATATTAAAAATGATTCTTGATGATAAAGTGCTTCTAAGGTTATAGAAAGTGCGATAAGCGCAAATGAAAATACTAGTAGTATCTTTAAAAATACCGGAGATTTACTACGCACTACTTTATAAACAGGAAATAACCCAACTATGAGAAAAAAACTATCAAGTAATGGACTATGACTTATACCTAATGGAACTATAAAAAGAATAGGACCTAATATACAGTGTGCTAAACACAAAAAGGCAGAATAAACACCAATCAAATCGTAATATTTCTCTCGCATAATTTCATTATTGCAACACAGTTGCGAAAGTAAATATAATTTCTTTGTTAAAGCAACTTTGTTGCATTAAATTTGTATTATGAGAAAAACAATTGCTAAGGAAGCTATTTTAAAAACTATAAATGAGTCAGATACAGCATTATCACAAGCTGAAATTCAGGCTATTTTACCAGATGGTTTATGCAATCGAGTAACAATTTATCGCGTATTGGACCGGCTGGTCGAAGAAAAATCGGTGCATCAAATCACAAATATCGACGGCGTTGTAAAATATGCAAATTGCCATAGTTGCTCTACCGAGCATAAACACGATCATATACATTTTAATTGTGAAAAATGTAATGTTGTAACGTGTGTTGAAGATGTGGAACCCACATTTAAGCTTCCTTCAAATTACCAAATTAATCAGTTGAACTTTATGGTTTCAGGAGTTTGTCCAGATTGTTTGGACTCTTAAATTACTTTGGTAAGAAGTAAAATCTATTTTTAAAAAAAACTGGACTTAAAATTAAGAGGTGAAATTTGCTGAGTCATAATCATCTAGTAACTATTGTATTATATAGTAAGTATCCCAAATCTTTAGAGAAAAGCAGTTAATAAATTAAAATTTTTCTAGAAGAGGTTTAAGGAAATTGCTCTATCATTTGTTTTGAATACCTAATAATTAATTATTTATTATGTATTGTAATTTTTATTTTTATAAATACAAGATAACGATGTCGCTGAATAGTTAGACTTTATGTAAAAACTTTGAGCAGAATTGGTGAAAAAATATTTCTATAGAACATTAGATATGAGAAAATTTATAATTGCTTTGCTTCTGCTTAGTTTAGGAGGTTTGCAAGCACAAAAATCCTATTCGTATAAAGCTACTTACCACTTAAATTATCAAGGAGATTCTACCGATATCAATTCTATAAAATCTGAAACAGGTGTTCTTTATTTAGGTAAAGGTTATTCACGATTTTCAAGCTTAGGGCAAGCGGTTAAAGATTCTTTAGAGAATATGGAAAATCCTGTGATGATGCGGATGGATGAGTACAATCGAATGACTGATTTTAAATATACAATCTTTAAAGAGTACCAGAATAATGAACTTATTTTAGCTGAAAAAATATTTCAGTATGAACTTAAATATAAACAGGATTTAAAAATTATTGATTGGAAAATACAGCCAGATAACAAAGAGATATTAGGCTTTAATGTTCAAAAAGCAACTGGTTCTTTTGCCGGTAGAAATTATGTTGCCTGGTTTGCTCCAGAATTACCATTTTTAGACGGGCCTTATAAATTTAGTGGTTTACCGGGACTCATTTTGGAAATTTCAGACGTAAGAAATCAATATTATTTTAGTTTAACGGGATTTCAAGAATTAGTAGATCCGGTAGGTAAACTATTAAATTTAGATAATTACAAAACTATTTCTCAACAAGAACTTGATCAAGTTCGCGACGATTATAGTCGTGATCCTATTGGCACAATGCAAAAAGCAGGTATTTCATTCGGTTGGAGTGCAGAAGATGAAGCTAAAGCCCGAAAGGAGCTAAGCGAAAAATATAAAAAGCGAAATAATCCTATTGAACTTCAACACTAACAATTCATCATCAATAAGAAATATTGATTTATACTAAACAGGTTTATTTTTTTCTGATAATGCTATTCTTTGGTTTAGTGGGCCATTCTCAGATTGAAATCTCGGGGCATATTCTTAGTGACAAGCAGGAAAAACTTGGTGGAGCAACTGTAATAATCAGTAAAGATTCTATTTCTTCAATTTTGGCTTATGGAATTTCAGATGTGAACGGAACCTTTAAAATAGCTGTTAAAAATGAAAGTGATTTACTGTTTTTAAAAATATCATACCTGGGTTATAATACATTTGAAAAAACGATTCAAAATAAAACACAGACACTAGAGGTTAAGCTTTCACCATCATCAGAATCATTAAAAGAAGTACTAGTTAAATCTGAAATTTTGCAGCAACGTGGTGATACGCTAAGTTTTTCGGTAGCTGCATTTAAAAATAAAAATGACCGGGTTATTGGTGATGTTCTAAAGAAATTACCAGGGATTGATATTCGGCCTGACGGGCAGATTTATTATCAAAATGAGCCTATTCAGAAATACTATATTGAAGGTCTGGATCTTTTAGAAGGGCGTTATAATCTTGCAAATAATAACCTTTCTGTTGAGGCAGTTTCTAAAGTAGAGATATTAGAAAACCATCAGCCCATAAAAGTCTTAGATAGTCTAGAGTTTTCAGAACGTGCATCTATCAATATCAAGCTTAAAAATGACGTAACCTTTAGCGGAACCGCTACCATCGGGATGGGTGCTACTCCCTTGCTATGGGAGACAAAAGTAACGCCTATGGTTTTTGCTAAAAATCGACAGGCAATAGTTTCTTACCAAAGCAATAATACGGGAAACGATGCATCGGGAGAGATTCGTAATTTTTCAACCAGCAGTACCGGGAGCGATTTTGATATCGAAAAATCTGATTGGCTTACTATACAAAATGTATCGGAGCCTCCATTTTCTGCACAACGCTGGTTGGATAACAATGTACATTTAGGTTCAATAAATAGTTTACAACGTATTAATGAGAATTTGGATCTTAAAGTGAATATATCTTATCTTAATGATTATCAACAGCAGGATGGGAGTACGCAAACACGCTATTTTACTCCTACCGATACGATTGATTTAAAAGAGCAAACGGGTAATGATATATTTATAAGCAGATTAGAAGGAGAGGTAACTTTAGAAAATAATGTAGATAAAAATTACCTGAAAAATCAACTGGAATTTAATGGGTATTGGAATACCCAACGTGGTTTGATCGACCGTCCTAATACGCAAATAAGTCAACAATTAAATAATCCTTTCTTCGGAATTAGAAACGAGCTTCGATTGCTAAGAACGCTTGGAAAACAATTAATTTCCTTTAATTCAAACACGGGTTTTACACAAAGTAATCAGGATTTACGGGTACAGCCGGGCCAGTTTGAAGCTGTTCTTAATAATAATGTTCCTTATACAGAACTTCAGCAGCTGGTATCAACAAGTAAAATTTATACCGATAATTCTGCTGGATTTACTAAAGCACTTGGGAAATTTACAATTTCTCCAAAATTTGGGTTTTCCATTCAAAATCAACAATTAGATACTGATATTTTTCTAGAAAATGGAGAAGAGATTTCAAATACAGATTTTAAAAACAGAACCCAATTTGTGCAATCTTCAGTTTACTTTAAAAACTTTATTAGTTATAAAAGTAAGGATGAAACCTGGAACTTGAGTCTAAACATACCTTTTGAATTTAAAAGTTTTCAGCTAGAAGACAAGAATTTTGAAGAAACACGAGCGTTAAATCGGCTGGTATTTGAGCCATATTTCTATGCTAGAAAAAAGCTTTCTGCGTTTTGGGAAGTAAATGCTTCAGCAGAATTGAGTTATAATTTTGGCGAGCTCGAGCAATTATATTTTAGATATTTACTTAATAGCTATCGAAACTTAAGTAGATATGACGCGCCAATTTCAGAAGAAATGCGGCAAAATTATAGCGGTGGACTGAATTATCGAAATCCGCTAAAGCAATTGTTTTTAGCAGCATCTTACTCGTATAGTTTTTCTGAAAATAATCTGGTGTACAGTTCTACTATTGGCGCAAACGGAACAACGATTCTAGATGCTGTCGCTCAAGAAAATAGTTATGATACTCATAACTTTAGCGCTAATACCAGCAAATACTTCAGGAAACTAAAAACAACATTTAAACTTAATACTTCTTATAAGCTATCAAAGCGACAGCAACTTTTAAATACTGTTTTAGCTGAGGTAAATACACAAAATTTCAATATAGGAGGTACTATTGAAGCCGATATTTTAAGTTGGCTTATTACAAGTTATTCAGGTAATTTTTCTACGTATAGATCAGGTTTTGAGAATAGTGATTTTCAACAAATAGAAAATCAACAGCATAGCCTAGATCTTTATTTCTACCCAAAAGACAATCAGTATTTAAGCTCCAGTATTGAGTATTATGGTAATACGTTATCTGAAAATGGTGACAATTATTTTTTGAATTTGGGATATCAGTTGACTTTTAAGAAACCAAAAATGGATCTAAACATCAGTTGGCGAAATATCTTGAATACCGAATCTTTTATCAATGCTTATACTAATCAATATTATTATGTGCAAAGTAGTTATAGATTACGACCCGCGCAGGTGATAGCAACTTTAAAATTTTCACTTTAATTCTGAGAAATGTAAGGTTGTCACTTGTATTGAAGATGTGGAACCCACTTTTAAGCTTCCTGTTAATTATCAAATTAATCAGTTAAATTTTATGGTTTCAGAAGTTTGTCCAGATTGTTTAAGCTCTTAAATTACTTTGGTAAGAAGTAAGTATGTTGCAATTATATCCATAATTAAAAAACCTTATAAATATTAAGTTTACAAAGATTTAAAAATGAAATAGGGGACTAGCTTAGCTTCAATACAATATCTTCAATTTTACAAGTATAGCTTCCTGTCTTTTCAGGCCGGATGTATTAATAACAAAAAGCCCATTCAAATACATTTGATGGGCTTTTCTTATTATATCCTATAACGCAGTTATAGGTGATTGTGGAGTCGGGCGGGCTACGGCCTGTGGCCGTTCAACGCAGTAGCTCCAATTCTGCAGATACTAAATAAACTTCGATAACACTCAGAGGTATTGAAACAAAAATCCTGCTCAAGTAAACTTGGCAGGATTTTAACATTTCAATCTCTTTAGGGATTTAGTATTTAATTGTGGAGTCGGGCGGGTTCGAACCGCCGTGCAAACAGGCAACTCAATAGCTTTCTACACGCTTATTTGCCAATTAGTTTTCGAATAGTACCCGGTCGGCAACTACCAAGCAATACCTTATTCTCGATTAAGTTTCACTACCACATCAAGACCCTGCGATAGCTATGTTTACTTTTTCGGTACCTCTAAACGAAACGCCGTAAACCAAGGCTTTTCAGAGGTATCATGGTCTCATACCTTGTATGAGATTAAGTAATCCTACTGTAATTCGGATTATGCAGCCATGGCGTAGTTATTCTCGCCGTTTAAAAAGTGTGAAACATGAGATTTACGAGCTTTTGTCCCAGCGCTCGGCGTGCTTACTACTCAATTAGACCCGATGTCAAAACCAAATCGACCCCATTGTGATAATCCTCGATAATTTGAGGGGTGCAAAGATACTAAAGTTCTTTGGTATTCAAACTATCGAGAATTAATGTTTTATTTCTTTTCAATAGAAGCATCATCTTTGAGAGCTTCCATTTTAATATCGCCTTTTCCATATGCTTTAACCCGCGCTTTGTCCTGAGCATATACTTTTAAATTATTTGAA
Source organism: Leeuwenhoekiella aequorea (assembly GCF_004104375.1). GTDB lineage: Bacteria > Bacteroidota > Bacteroidia > Flavobacteriales > Flavobacteriaceae > Leeuwenhoekiella > Leeuwenhoekiella aequorea. Next base: position 137,173 of record NZ_QOVM01000003.1, on the reverse strand, counting down.
GCATATACCTCTGTTTCGGTACGGCCACTCAAAGTCACATAACCATCTTTAGATTCAAATCTTGAACCATTATAATCAGATTTTCCAGAAGATGTAAGTTGTAACGTATTGGTTTTACCTCTGGGAGAAAATTCAGAATTATCAGCAAGGGTAAAAGTTACTTCTTCAGCATTATAATCGCCTTTAAGATCTGTACGATCGGCCATTTTTAAGTTAAACTTCTTTGTATTTAACCTGCAATCCCCGCCAGAATTCCCCATTAAATTGAAAGACGTATTGCTACTATTTAATTTGAATTCAAATTTTGATGAGTCGTATGCAGTAAGACTAAAGTCTGCTACTTCAAGTAGACCAGGAGATTCAAATTCTGCATCTTTCTTTAAAATTATATGTTGTGGATTGTCTAATTTTAAATAAACTTTCAATTCTTTGGCCGCAGTAATTCGCATATTGGGCTTTATAACAAGAACACTGTCTGTAACTTTAAAATCTATAACAGTTACCAGATTTCTATCTGTAGTTAAAATGTAACTGTTGTTAGGAGATTGGGCAAGTTCAAGTTCGATTCCTTCACCTACTTCAATAGTATTTATTCCAGATTCTAATTTACCCACTATAGACATGACATCTTTGTCGCCTTTAATTTTATTTTGAGCACTACATGATGTTGTAACCGCCAGCACAGCTAGCATAAGGAGTTTTAATTTCATAATTTATTTTTTGTAAAAATACGAAAAATGTTAACGTTTTAATCTCAATAAACTATTAAAACTTTTGAGGTTTTATGCTAGCTTAGCCTGTAAAACAAGCAGTTACAGAAGGTTTAAAAATTGTAAATTAGAAGTTCAAAACTACTATCGATGGCTAAAATAGAATTTGCATTATTAAAGGAAGGAAAAACACCACCAGATCACCGCGCGGTTTTGTCGCCTACTGCGATGACTCAGGCTCAACAGCTATTCCCTAAAGCACGATTTATTGTAGAATCTAGTGCTATACGGGTATTTCCAGATGTGGCGTATGAGAAGGCCGAATTTGAAGTGAAAACCAATGTTTCTCAAGCTGATGTTTTTTTAGGAGTTAAAGAGGTGCCAATAGAAGACTTAATTTCTAATAAGAAGTACTTCTTTTTTAGTCATACAATCAAAAAACAGCCTTATAACCGTGATTTACTACGTGCTGTTTTAGATAAAAATATTGAATTATATGATCACGAACTTGTCACAGACGAAACAGGTTTACGCCTCATAGGTTTTGGCCGTTATGCCGGATTAGTAGGTGCATATAATGGGTTTCGAGCTTATGGAAAGAAACATAAGATATATGATCTGCCCGCGGCATCAAGTCTTAACACCGTAGATGCATTGCATAAGCAATTAGCAAAAATCGAACTACCCACCCTAAAAATAGCGCTCACAGGAACCGGGAAAGTTACTGCCGGGGCTATGGAAATTCTGGATGAGATGGGTATTAAAAAAGTTTCCGTTGAGGACTATTTGAGTGAAGAATATGATATGCCGGTTTATTGCCAATTAGGAGTAGCAGATTATGTAAAGCAAAAAAATGGATCAGCAGTTGTCGCTAGTCATTTCTTTAAAAACCCGGCTGAGTACGAATCTAATTTTATGCGATTTGCAGAAGTTACTCAGTTGTTTATTGCAGGGCATTATTATGGAGATGGAGCACCATTTTTGTTTACACGAGAAGATGCTAAAACAAGTAAATTTAAAATTGAAGTGGTGGCTGATATTTCTTGCGATGTCGATGGCCCCGTAGCTTCTACACTGAGAGCATCTACAATTGCAAATCCGTTTTATGGGTATGATGCTCAAGCTGAACGTGAAGTGGCTTATGATGCTGAAGGTGCAATTACCGTAATGGCGGTAGATAACTTGCCTTGCGAATTACCTAAAGATGCTAGTGAAGGTTTTGGAGATATGTTTGTTAAACACGTATTACCAGCATTTTTTAATAATGATAAAGATGGAATTTTAAAACGTGCCCGTATGACTCAAAACGGAAAGCTAACTGAGCAATATAGTTACTTGCAAGATTATGTTGACGGAAAAGAATAGGAGAGTAACAAGTTAAAAACTTCCTAATGCGAATAGAAAGAGCCTCATCTTACCTATCTATCTGGGTGAGATGAGACCTAATTTTATCTTTAAAGAACTATTGTACTTTAGGTTGCTTAAGATATTCTATAGTCCATATTGTTATCATCCCGAAAGTATACATTAGTATATCTATCCACGAGAAATAACTTCCCAATACTAATACTGCCCACTTTTCAGTTTGAGCTGGAAAGTATTGAGGTAGTTTTAAAAGTTGCAAAATCTCTATAGCATACGAGAAAACTAGTGTAATTAATAGCCCTTTTTTTACTGAAAAATCACAAACTGCCATTACCAGGCAATAAATTAAAATAACAACTAAAAAATCGCCAAGATTTTCACGTATAAAACCTGTATTTAGCAAGGTTGCGATCGTAATTTCTATAATTAATAAAAAAACAAACCCTAAGATATAAGCAAGACGTGTATTACGTTTCAACATTAGAATTTTAAGCTAAAAGGATTACTCATATTATAAATCTAAGCTGTTATTTTACAACTAGTAATGGAGAGCTTAAACTTTCATTAAAAAGCTCTTCTGTGAGGCTACCTATTAAAAGTGAGGAGATATTGCTTCCACCTTTATCAGATAGCACAATAAGATTGGGTTTGCGCTTTTCAATTTCTAGCAAGAATTTCTGACCTATACTTTTATCCTTAGCAAACAAGAATTCTGATTCATCTGGTTCAGTTACGGCAAGTTTCTTAAAAAACTTGGCAGCTTTTTGTTTTAAATGGGTCTCAATTTTGGTAATAGCTGCATCACCCACAACATATGGAGAGAATTGAATGGGGATGTGATATATATGAATCGAATTTAGTTTGATAGTTATTTTGTTTCGAAGTTCTTCAACAAAGAAAAATGATTTGCGTGAATGGCTCGAGAAGTCAGTAGCCACCCATACCTTATCAAGATTAATTTCGTCAGTTTTAGGAACGGTAAGAATACTGCATTTTAGTAGTCTCAATAATTTTGTGGTTACGACACCTGTACCATCTTTTGTAGTTTTATTTCCGATTAAGACCAGATTTATCTGATATTTATTGGCGATATAATGAATTAAAGATTCTGTATTTGAATCTTCAGAAATAAGAACTTCCCAGTTTGCCTTTGCGGTAAATCTGCTATCAATTTTATCATTTAGCTCGTCACCAATTAATTGATCGAGATTTACGTTCTGCAATTCTTCTTCAAAAAGATCTGAAATCTCGTATTTTTTAATATTATGTACGAAATACACATTCTCAATTGCTAGTTTTTCAGCAAGAAATGAACTGTACTCAATTAAATGGTTGTCTATTGATGAAAGGTCTAGTGCAACCAATAAATTTTTAACTTTTTCCATCTTTATTCATTTTTATTTCTACGTGCTACAATCTCTTTAACTACATCTTCGTAGTCGTCTCTTTGTTTTTCGGACTTTTTCTTCTCTAATTTTTGATAATCTTCCCGCAAGCCAATAAATAGGGAGTAACACATTATGAGTAGAATAATTGCAAAGGGCAAACCGGTGACTATAGTTGCGGTTTGTAATGCTTCTAGACCGCCACCTATAAGCAATACAGCGGCTACAGTACCTTCAGTAATAGCCCAAAAAATACGCTGTCCTACGGGTGCTTCAATTTTACCGCCTGTTGTCAAACTATCTACCACTAAAGATCCTGAATCTGATGAGGTAATAAAGAATCCTGCGATAAGTATAACAGCAACAATATTAATAACCATCGAGAGCGGATAATCTTCAAAAAATACAAAAAGTGCCGTCGCTACATCATCTTGTACTGCAGTAACAATAGAAGAATCGCCTCCTAATGCCTGTTGAATAGCCACACTTCCAAAGGTTGACATCCAGAAAAATGTTACCAGAGAAGGAACTAATAATACGCCTAGAATAAACTCTCTAATAGTTCTACCTTTTGAAATTCGTGCAATAAACATACCCACAAAAGGTGACCAGCCTATCCACCAGCCCCAGTAAAAAACGGTCCAGTTATTTTGCCAGGAAGATCCTTCAAAGGTCTCACTCCAGGTTGCTATTTTTAAAAAGTTGAATAAATAACTTCCCGTGTTCTCCACAAAAGATCGGAATATAAATATTGTAGGACCTAGAATTAAAGCTAATAATAATAGAACCACAGCAATACGCATATTCCATTCACTCAAAATACGCACCCCTTTATCAACTCCCAGAACTACAGAGGTGGTTGCTATTAATGTTATACCGGCGATTAATAACACCTGAGTAAGCGTACCATCGGGAACACCAAAAACATGATTTAAACCACTGGCAATTTGCTGTACACCAAAGCCTAGCGAGGTTGCCAGTCCAAAAAGTGTTGCAAGAACTGCAAAAATATCAATTGCATCTCCAATCCTTCCGTGTATTTTATCTCCTAAAAAAGGATAAAAAACAGACCTAATGGTAAGGGGTAAGCCGCGGGAATAGGTAAAATAGGATAAGGCTAATCCTACCAGCGCATAAACACCCCATGCGTGAAACCCCCAGTGTAAAAAGGTGAAATTCATCGCTTCCTGCGCTGCGGCTACCGTATTAGGAGCTGCGGTAGGCGGGGTTGTTAAATGAGTTACAGGTTCTGCAACGCCAAAAAACAGTAATCCTATACCCATACCTGCGCTAAACAACATAGCAAACCATGACATTGTTTTAAATTCGGGTGTTGCTTTTTGACCACCTATTCTTAGTTTCCCATATTTACTTAGAGCGAGATAAATCAGAAAAATCAAAAACAGATTAATGCATAGTATAAAAAACCAATCTGCTTTTTCTGCAACGGCATGCTGAATGTCACTAAAGATTTTTTGCGCTTTTTTCTCAAATAATATGGTAAGCGTTATACTTATAACAATGATTATTGCTGAGGTAAAAAACACCGGTCCGTTGACCTGTAAGCCAAAGATGGATTTCCTTTCGTCACTGCGTGTAATTTTTTTTGCCATAATTTTTTATTTCATTAAAAGTAGTAACCAACATTTATATTAAACCGAGCTTCCCATTTTGCATCGGGATTACCTACTGCAAAATCATCTACAAAGTTTCCGCCTAGCCAAGAATGGTTGTATCCTGCGGCATAATCTATATAGGTATAGACCTGCCCTGCAGTAACCAGAAGTCCGGTGACATTTTGAAAAGAGTCTGTAAATTCTTTTTCCTTTTTCTGCATATAACCAAAATCATTGTAAAGTTCGATTTGCGAAATAGGTCCCCAGTTAACATTAATTGTTTTTGAAACAGCTGCGGTATACATGTTAAAATCGCTCGCAATCTCATATGGAGTGCCATAAGCTCCCATTTTAATTCTGTTATTGGGTTCTCCTAAAGCATTTTCAGGAGCGTGAGAAACGGTAATTACTTCGGTTTTGAAATTCCATTTTTTCCAATCTACTTCGTAGTGTAGCGCTAATGCATAATGGCTTCCGTTTTTATCTGTGTCAATATTGTACAGACTACCATATTGTCCAGAAAATCCCAATCTATGTTTAGCCTGTTGACCAAACTTACGCACCAGCTTTGCGTTAAATTGATTGGTTTCTTTGTTGCGCCCCACAACATCATAAGAATACCTGCTGGAGCTATTTTCTACATCACCCCCAAAATTTAACTCTTCAGCATTTTTTTGAAAAGCAAAAGCATATTCCCAATTATCATCTGTATGTATATACTTCAATCCCATATCGTGATCATCTTCGAGACCAACGTAATAGGTAATATTGAAAAACCAATTATGTGAATTGTATTGTTTAATTCCAAATGGCACATAGACCAGGCCAGCATGGAGTTCATTATGCTCGTTAAATTTATATCCCACCCATCCTTGTTTTAAGAAACTACCACCAAAAGCTTCAGAATAAAATCGGTATTCGGCATTTAAGAAAATATTTTTATAGGAAGCTTTAGCATTGATTCTAAACATATCATAACCAAATTCTCCACCTTTTGTTTTTTGTTCTTCTTTCCAAGAAGAATAAACATAATTCACACGGAATGCTCCACCTAATTGAAGTTGTGGTTTCTCATTTTCCTGCCCAAAACATCCAAATGGGATGAGTAGGGTAAAGAAAATTTTAAAGAGTGTAGAGGGCTTTAAAATTTGATACATTTTTGAATGTTAGGTAGCTTAATCGGGCAAAATAGGACGATTATGTTAGAAACTTTCGTAAAGCATAACAATTAATATTTATTTAGGGTTACTAACTTTAACATTATAAATCTCTTTTAATTTACAACTATTATTTCTATGAACCCTGCGGAAAACTATATTCTACTAAAACCCGAACCCTATAAAAGTCTTTTGCTCGATTTGCAGGTGCTTATAGAACACACTGTCCCGGAAGCTGTGTTACTTTACAAATGGCATTTGCCTTTTTATTATTTAAATGGAAAAATGTTTTGCTTTTTGAATTTTAGAAAAACCTTTGTAGAGCTTAGTTTTCCTAAAGGTATTTTACTAGATGATCCCAATAATCAATTAACAGCCGGAGAAAATCGTAAAAATTTATGTTCACTGCGGTATTACAATGTTGAAGATATAGATACTGAAATAGTTATTGGGTTTTTAAAGCAACTGAAAAATAAGTTGTAGTTCTTAGAATCATTTATTGAATACTGATGACTTCGAGCCTAGCGAGAAGATTAAAAGATTGAATACAAATACAAAAAATCCGTGTAGAATTAATTTCCACACGGATTTTTCATTTCTATACATTCTGTTTTACTCGGCAACCACTTTACGAATAGCTACGAGCTTGGTCAATAAATCCTCGAGTAAACTTAAGTCAAGCATATTTGCCCCGTCACTCTTAGCGTTTTTAGGATCAAAATGTGTCTCTATAAATAAACCATCTACCCCTGCTGCAATACCGGCTTTTGCCATAGTGCCTATAAGTGCAGGACGACCACCGGTTACGCCACTGGTCTGGTTGGGTTGTTGCAAACTATGGGTTACATCAAGTACAGTAGGAGCATATTGACGCATCGTAGGGATGCCTCTAAAATCTACAATCATATCTTGATAGCCAAACATGGTACCGCGATCTGTAATCCATACGTTTTCATTGCCCGTTTCGGTTACTTTGGTCACGGCGTGTTGCATAGATTCGGGACTCATAAATTGACCTTTTTTTAGGTTTACTACTTTACCCGTTTCAGCAGCAGCTACGACAAGATCGGTTTGACGTACCAGAAATGCAGGTATTTGTAAAACATCAACATAGGCTGCAGCCATTGCTGCATCCTCATTAATGTGAATATCTGTTACCGTAGGCACATCAAAAGTTTCAGAAACTTTGCGCAGAATTTTTAGAGCTTTCTCGTCACCAATTCCCGTAAAGCTATCCAGACGGCTGCGGTTTGCCTTTTTAAAACTTCCTTTAAATACATAAGGAATATTCAATTTATCGGTAATTCCTACAATCTTTTCTGCAATACGTAATGCCATTTCCTCGCCTTCTATGGCGCAAGGCCCTGCAAGTAGAAAGAAGTTATTAGAATCGGTATGTTTTATTTTTGGAATATTTGAGAGTTTCATCGCTTGGGTTTTAAAGAGGTAAAGATAAAGCTTTGAAAATTTGAAATGAAACATACAAATTACAAAGTTCGTACAGTATTCATTAATGAAGAGAGTGATTAGCAATTAGTATATGTATTAATAACAAATAGAAGCCTTGCGGCAGGGATAGCAGCGACATCCTTTTTTGTTACTCAGAACATTTTACGCCTTTTGCGTATAATGTGCCACTGATACCCAAAAAGATATAGCGAATAGCCCGGTTGCTGCTTATGACTGATTTTCAATTTCTTAGAAGAATTTTGATCAGCAGCAAGTCGCCCGGATTATAATTGAAAATAAGTGCTTAAAAATCCATTAATTAACGTTATCTTTGCGCCCTTAAAATAAGGCCATCTTATGGAAATTAAAAACATTGCGATTATCGCTCACGTTGACCACGGTAAAACTACGTTGGTTGACAAAATCATGTACCATTGTCAATTGTTTCGTGAAAACGAAAACACAGGAGATCTTATTCTGGATAACAATGACTTAGAGCGCGAACGCGGTATTACTATTACGTCGAAGAACGTTTCAGTAATGTATAAGGGTACAAAAATCAACATTATAGATACTCCTGGTCACGCCGATTTTGGTGGAGAGGTAGAGCGTGTATTAAACATGGCTGATGGTGTACTTTTATTAGTAGATGCTTTTGAAGGTCCTATGCCACAAACCCGTTTTGTACTGCAGAAAGCTATTGACTTAGGTCTTAAGCCTTGTGTTGTAATCAACAAAGTGGATAAAGAAAACTGTACTCCAGAAGAAGTACACGAGAAAGTTTTTGACTTAATGTTTGAATTAGGTGCTGAAGAATGGCAACTAGATTTCCCAACCGTTTATGGTTCTGCTAAGAACAACTGGATGAGTGATCATTGGGAAAATCAAACTGAAAACATAGAACCACTTCTTGATATGGTTATGGAACACATTCCTGCGCCAAAAATCGAAGAAGGTACTGTTCAAATGCTTATTACATCTTTAGACTTTTCTTCTTTTACAGGTCGTATAGCTATTGGTCGTTTACAAAGAGGTCACCTTAAAGAAGGTATGCAGGTTTCTTTAGTAAAGCGTGATGGCTCTGTGAAAAAAGTGAAAATTAAAGAGCTACACACTTTTGAAGGTCTTGGACGTTTAAAAGTTCCTGAAGTTCTTCCAGGTGATATTTGTGCACTTGTAGGTATTGAAGGTTTTGAAATAGGGGATACTATCGCAGATTTTGAAAACCCAGAAGCTCTTAAAACAATTGCTATTGATGAGCCTACAATGAGTATGCTTTTCACAATTAACGATTCTCCTTTCTTTGGTAAAGACGGAAAATTTGTGACTTCACGTCATATTAAAGACCGTTTATGGAAAGAACTTGAGAAAAACCTTGCATTACGTGTTGAAGAAACCGGTAGTGCAGATAAGTTTATGGTTTTTGGTCGTGGGGTATTACACCTTTCAGTTTTAATTGAAACAATGCGTCGCGAAGGTTATGAATTACAGATAGGTCAGCCTCAAGTTATTATTAAAGAGATTGATGGTGTTAAATGTGAGCCTATAGAAGAGCTAACAATAGATTTACCAGACTCAGTTTCCGGTAAAGCTGTGGAGATGGTTTCTATGCGTAAAGGTGAGATGCTAAGTATGGAAGCTAAAGGTGAGCGTATGATTTGCCAGTTTATGATTCCATCACGTGGTATCATTGGTTTACGTAATCAATTGCTTACAGCTACTGCTGGTGAAGCGATTATGGCACACCGTTTTAAAGAATATCAGCCTTTTAAAGGTACTATTCCAGGACGTATTAGTGGTTCTTTAGTTTCTATGGAAAACGGAAATGCAATTCCTTATTCTATCGACAAGTTACAGGATCGTGGTAAGTTCTTCGTATCTCCAGGTGAAGATATTTATGAAGGTCAGGTAATTGGTGAGAATTCACGTCAAGATGATATGAACATTAACATTACTAAAGCGAAGAAGCAGTCTAACGTACGTTCATCTGGTGCAGATGATAAAGCTAAGATTGTTCCTGCAATTAAATTCTCTCTTGAAGAAGCATTAGAATACATTCAGAAAGATGAGTATGTTGAGGTAACTCCTAACCACTTGCGTTTACGTAAAGTATGGTTAAATGAAAATGATCGTAAACGTAACAAGATTTAATCTTACGTTTTAATTTATATTTAAAAGCACTTCCTTACGGAAGTGCTTTTTTTTTAATTTAGTTTTTACCTAGACGCAACCATGTAAATGATTTTGTATCTTGTTTATATAATCTAATAATCACTTTATGAATATTCTATACAAAATAGCATTATCCACATTAGCTTTAGGTTCTCTTAATAGTTGCTCAGAGTCCAATGATGATTTTCCTACTACTAGTGCAGAACTTCAGGTACAGGTAAATGATACTTTGCTAATAGCTTCGCGCGATACTGCTCCTGTTGAGGGTGGTCGAGAGGTTTCAGTGGCTCCAAAAAACGGTGAGGTTCTTGTAGATGCTTTTACTATAAAATATATTCCCGGTACTAATTTTAAAGGTGAAGATTATTTAGAAATCACAAATAAAGGCTCGATAGGAGATGGTAACTATTTTACCACCTCAGTAGAAAAATATTCAATAACTGTTGAATAAACAAGCTCTAAAAATAAATTAAAAAAGCATCTCTGTGAGATGCTTTTTTAATTTATAAATGTCTAGTGAACGCACTTAGGGTGCTGTAGCTCCTTTCAAATTTTGTACTTTAGCCTGTCTTAAAACTTTAGGCTTGCCAATCTATACGATCATAAAATATACTGCTGCTTACAAATCGCGATGGGATCGTTTTGTAGCATCGCTTAATGGTACTTACAAAGGTTCTAAAAACACCTCTTTTCTATTTCAGCGTGATTTTATGGAGTACCATAAAGATCGTTTTAGCGACTATAGCTTAATGGTTTATGAGGAGGATAAACTACTTGCGGTATTACCGGCCAACCAGTTAGAGGATACCTTATATTCTCATCAGGGTCTTTCTTATGGAGGTCTTGTGCTTGATGCAGAAATTCGTTTGGAAACGGTAATGAATATATTTGAGCAAGTACTTAAATTTTTAGCTCAAGGCGGAATACATAGACTTTATTTGAAGATTATGCCGCAATTTTACCAAGAGCTCCCCGCAGATGAACTTGATTATGTACTTTTCTTAACTGAAGCGCAATTAGTGAAGGTAGAAACCGCTACAGTTATTGATTTACGCAACCCAATACCGTTTCACAATTCACGTAAGGACGGTATTAGAAAAGCAAGTAATTCTAATTTAAGTATAATTGAAACTCGAGATTTTTCTGCATTTTGGAACACTATTTTAATTCCAAATCTTCAGTTGCGTCACGATACTTCACCGGTGCATACACTAGATGAAATTAGTACACTTGCCAATAAATTTCCTTATTCTATCAGACAGTTTAATGTTATAAACGCTACAAACGAATGTATTGCGGGAGCCACAATTTTTGAAACGGCTACAGTTGCTCATATGCAATATATCTCGGCAAACGAAGACCGTCAAAAGCTAGGAAGTTTAGACTTTCTCTTTGATCATCTTATACATTCTGTTTTTAAAGATAAACACTATTTTGATTTTGGTACTTCAAATGAAGAGATGGGTAGAAAACTCAATGGTGGTCTTCAATTCTGGAAAGAAGGTTTCGGTGCCCGCACCCGTGTTCAGCGTACATATATGGTTTCTACTTCAAATCATAACTTACTCAAAGGTGTTGTTGTATGATTCCGTTTCTAGATTTAAAGAAAGTAAATGCTCCTTACTACAATGAGTTTAAAGCTTGTTTTGCGACTTTTTTAGAAACCGAAAATTATATATTAGGAGATTCTGTTTTAGAATTTGAAAAAGCCTTTGCTTCGTATTGTCAGGTTCCTTTTGCTATAGGAACAGGAAACGGACTTGATGCTTTAAGGCTCATTTTTGAAGGTCTTAAAATACAGAAAAAGCTAAACGTTGGTGACGAAGTTTTAGTAGCTGCTAATTCATATACAGCTACCGTTTTGGCAATTATTCAGGCAGGTTTGAAGCCTGTATTTGTTGAAGTTGAAACACAGTTTTTCAATATTGATTTAAATACAATACCACCCGTATCAAAAACGGTTAAGGCAGTTATAGTAACGCATTTATACGGACAAATGCAGCCTGTAAGTCAGATTCTGGCTTTTGCAAAAGCTCATAATTTAATATTGGTAGAAGATGCGAGTCAGTCCCACGGAGCAAAATTGAATGGCAAGTATTCCGGGAGTTTTGGAATTGCAGCTGCTTTTAGTTGTTATCCAACAAAAAATTTAGGTGCTCTGGGAGATGCAGGAATTAGTGTAACATCAGATCCGCAATTGGCTGAACTAGTATTAAAATTGAGAAACTATGGAAGGAGTTCTCTTAATACGAATGAATATTTAGGCTTTAATTCAAGATTAGATACGATTCAGGCGCAATTTCTAAACCTTAAACTAAGAGATTTAGAAAACAGCAATAGAAAACGTATGGCTATAGCTACACGGTATTTCCATGAAATTAAAAACCCTCATATCGAACTGCCCTATTGGGATTATTCTCAAAGCCACGTTTTTTATGTATTTGTAGTAAGAGTAAAAAACAGAACTTCATTTATTTCTCATTTAAACAAATTGGAGATCGGTTATGCAATTCATTATCCTGTAGTTGCTTACAAACAACCTGCGCTAAAATCGTATTCAAATTTGAAATTTGAGATTGCAGAGCAACTAGCTGATATGTGTATAAGTATTCCATTAAATACCTCATTAAGTCAACGCGATATAACCTTAATTATAGCTGCATTAAACGCATATGAAGTTTAGGTTTTTAAGTCGGTTACTCACGCAAAATACATTGCTTAGAGTAAGTTCCTTTAACAGCCTCGGAATTATAATCCGTGTAGGTTGCGGACTAATCATGTCAAAACTTATCGCTTTTTATTTAGGTGCTTCGGGTATGGCAGTTTTAGGAGATCTTCGCAACTTTCTCAATTCGGTTCAAAGTATTGGACAATTGGGTTTCAGTAATGGAGTCATTAAATATGTAGCCGAGCATAAAAAAGATCAAAACCAGTTAAAAATTAGTATTTCCACAGCATTGAAAATGAGTTTAATCGCTTCTATACTTGTTGGGATTTTACTTATTGTATATGCAGTAGAACTGGATAAGTATGTGTTTAATAACACGTACAACTACGCTACAATTATAAAGCTTGTAGGTGTTGGGTTACCCTTATTATCCTTAAATGCACTTGTACTGAATATTATAAATGGCTTAGGTAAGTATAGGCAGGTAATTTATATAAATGTGATTACTAATCTGCTTGGAGTTTGCCTATCTGCAGTTTTAATTATCAATTACAATCTATTTGGAGCGTTGTTGGCAATTGTAGTTTCCGGGATTATAAGTTTAATTATTGCTGGTTTATTTTTGATTAAAAAGGCAAGTCACTTAAAACTAATTTTTGCTAAAAAAATCGATTTCCGCATCTTAAAAAAGTTTTCTTCGTACGGAGTAATGACTTTATTTTCTGCGGTTACATCACCCTATATTTATATGGGTATTCGTAAAACGATAATCGAAGTAGACGGTATTCAAAAAGCCGGTTACTGGGACGCAATGCTACGGTTGTCTGATTATTATATGATGTTTGCAACAACATTAATGACACTCTATGTACTCCCAAAATTATCTGAAATAAAAACGAATAAAGATTTTAGGATCGAAATTTTCAACTTTTATAAAACTATTTTACCAGTATTCGGGATTGGTCTAATCATCATTTACATCTTTAAAACACTTCTAATTAAAATTGTATTTAATGCTTCATTTCTTGAGATGCAGTCTATATTCATATGGCAACTTTCAGGGGACTTTTTTAAAGTAGCAAGTCTGGTTATTGCTTATCAGCTTCTAGCTAAAAATAGATTTTGGACATTTATAATCACACAAATTATATCACTAAGTATAATCTATATTACCAGTACGCAATTAATAGGAACGTATGGTTTTGTAGGTGCGTCAATGGGACATTTAATAAGTTATGTCCTTTATTTGATTCTCTTACTATTTATTTTTAGAAAAGCTTTGTTTAGTAGGTCTTCATTAATTTAAGTGCTTATATCTATAGATAACCACGCGTTAATATACTGCTGCGCAATCTTTTTACAATCGTGATTATCCTCTATAAATTTTCGGGCATTTTTTCCTATTTCCCTTATTAATTCTGGGTTGCATATTAAATTTTCTAAATCTGCGGCAATTTTATCCTCATCAGGTATAGTATGTATTGCAACACTGTTAAGCGGCAAATTATAGTGCTTGGTAAACAAGGATCCGGCGCCAGTAAATACTACTTTGCCTTGCGCCATTGCCTCCAAAGCATTATAACCCTGGTCTTGCGCATAGGTTTGATCTAAAAGTATATGGGCTTCATTATAGGACTTTAAATATTCGGAATAGGGCAAATTAGAAACCGAAATTATTTTTACACGATCGGGAAATTTCTCTTTAATTTTTAGCAGCGCCTGCTCAAAATGATTATTCCCTTTTTTATAATAATTAACCTCGTTAATACCGTGAAATATGACAAGTTTACCTGTTGTTGCAGGTAGTGAATCCTCAAATTTATCCAGTTGGATAGGATTGGGAATTAACCCGTAATAGTCAGGGACATTTGAGTACGCCGGATGATAATCGAGATCAGAACTTATTATTAAATTTTTTTGTTGAAAAACAAAGTCGTGATATTTTTTGTGATCGTTAGAAATATATCGCTCACTATACGGAAATTCTATATCGGGATTTTGAAGAATGGGATGATACGGTAGATTATTTATATAACTTAAGGAGATATAATCATCACCACAGGCCAATATGGCAAATCTTTTAGTGAGTGATCGTAATCTCTTTATGATATTTCGCTCTATAAAATAGGGCGTTTTAATAGGGTACTCATTAATTAATTGGATTACATCGTAGGGTTTTTGATCTACCAGAAAATCAAGACATCTATAGCCTATTTCAAGCGTGGCAATATCTAATCGCGTTAATCTATATAGTGCTTTTCTGTAAAAATTAAGAAGCGAATAACCTGTTACATATTTTGCTTTCAGTTTTACATCTGAGGGATAATTCTTAAAAGCATCTCCGGTACTTATCAAAGTTACCTCGTGACCTAAATGCTGTAGTCCCGCTTTAAGACTATTGTGTAAATTGCTGTATTCACCTACAAGCAGAATTCTCATTATTTGCGTTATTTTTAGCTCGAAAAGATACACATTCTCTGAAACCAAAGCTTAAAAATATATGTATTCTCACGGAGTCTCTGGCAGGAGGAGGCGCAGAGCGTTCTGCAGCATTACTGTCTACTACATTAGATAATCTGGGGTACAATACACATCTCTGTACGATCACAGATAATATAGGTTATCCATATAGCGGACATCTGGTGAATTTAGGCTTGCTGAAGAATAAAAGAAATGATGTATTTAATAAATTAAAGCGGCTTAGATATTTCAAAAAATACCTGAAACAAAATGAAATTCAGGTAGTTCTGGATTTTAGAATGCGACGAAGTTTTTTTAAAGAATTGCTTATTCAGCTTTTTTTATATCTAGATATTTTGTCGGTTTATATGGTGAGAAGTTCATTTCTAAACTATTATTTTCCGAAGAATAATTTGTTATCCAAGATCCTATTTAAAAACGAACAATTGGTCGTTCTCACAGAGGCTACGCGTAAAGTGCTTAAGGATATTTACAGCTTTCATGCTATCCACGTCATTCCTAATAGTATTGATTTAAATAGTTATGCGAAGAACTATCCTATGCCAGCAGGAATCGATTCTAAATTTATAGTCGCTTCCGGAAGACTAGAACGCGGAGTCAAGCAATTTGATAAATTGATAACCGCCTATTCTCAAAGTAAATTACCTCACTTAAAAATTGATTTAGTGATTCTGGGACAAGGTGAGATGCTTACCGAACTTCAGCAATTAGTAAAAACCCTTAATCTGGAGAATAATGTGAAATTTGCTGGTTTTATTGAATCGCCAGAAGCATTTATGTCTAATGCATTGTTCACTGTTTTATGCAGTGCTTATGAAGGTTTTCCACGAGTTATTCTAGAAAGCTTAGCCTGCGGAACACCGGTTGTTGCGACAGACTGTCCCACAGGTCCTGCTGAACTTATAGATGGCACAAATGGAATTCTCGTTCCACATCAGGATTTTGAAGCGCTTACAGCTGCTATGAATACTCTTGCCGAAAATGAATTACTTCGTACGCAATTAAAAGCCGTTTCTAGAGACAGTATTCGTAAATTTGATACTGCAACAGTTAGTAAAGACTGGCAGCAGTTTCTTGAGCATAGTTATGAGCACTCCTAAACGCATTGTTTTACCTAAAATCGAAGATCGACGCGGAAACCTATCGGTTATAGAAGAAGATTCGCTTCCTTTTAAATTTAAACGGGTTTATTATTTATATGATGTCCCTAGTGGCGCATCCCGTGGTGGTCATGCACATTGCAAACAGTCTGCTTTGCTTATTGCTTTATCTGGAAGTTTTGATGTAAAAATTAAAAACGGAATAAGCGTTGAAATTTTCACACTTAATAAGCCCAATGAAGGTCTACTAATACCAAATGGTTATTGGAGGGAGTTAGATAATTTTTCGAGTGGAGGTATTTGTTTGGTTTTAGCCAGTGGCGCTTTTGAAGAAGAAGATTATATACGAGATTATAAAGAGTACTTAAAATTTAAAAGGTCGTAATTCGCTTTCCTTTATCAAGCAAAATTTGCTTTACAAATCGTAAAGATTGTAGTAGCCATTTTGGAGCTTTAATTAAAAAGCGTTGCTTGTAATTGAGCAATTCTAAATCAATATTTTTATAGACTTCTTTATATTGAGAATGTGCAGCTTCAATTTTGCAGTAATTGCTGAGGTAGTAATACTGTAAATTTATATACCTTCTCAAAGATTGATGGTTAGGATTTTCCAATCTGTATTTTAAAAAGTCAGGAGCTTTCTTAGAACTTAGAGTACTTCTTGTAATTTGATTTTCACTTTCTGATCGGTAATAACACGAAGGTTTATTAAAATAAGCGAGCTGTAAATTTAAATTTGCTCGTATAAAAAAATCAGTATCCTCTGCGTAGGTGATTTGGGTGTCAAAGCCTCCAATTTGATCAATAATTTCCTTTTTAAATGCAAAACTACTTGGTGTAATAAAAGGTTGATACAAACTACTTTCAAAAAAATCCTGGACTATAAATTTGGATAGGGTTGAACGTATATTAGTTTTTGGTTTTAGGGATTTACCATTTCTATAAAATTCCAAATAGGCAGTGGCGTATATTTTAGCTTCAGGAAAATCTGTGACCAATTCTATAATTTGAGCAAGGTGTGTGGGCAGCCACAAATCATCTGCATCAAGCAGGCATATAATTTCAGAATTTGCAAATTTAATTCCAGTGTTTCTGGCATTCGATAGTCCATGATTAGATTGATGAATTATTCGGGTATTTCTTTTGTCGATTATTTTTTCTATGTAGTGTGAACTTGAATCTGTGGAACCATCATTAATTATGAGTATTTCATAATTGGTATAGGTCTGCGCATAAACAGATTTTAAGGTATCACAGATATAATTCTGTTTATTATACAGCGGGATTACAACGGTGATTCTAGGCATTATCCTGCTTTATTTTTAAAAAATAATACAGCCGGTACGAATCAAAAAGTTTTAAAGAAGGCCTTGGAGAGCATAGATTTTTTTCGGCTTTTTTTAGTACACGCTCAAACAATTTCAGATATCCTCTCGACAATCCCGATTTTTGCATCCTACGTGCAATGCGTTGTATGGGTCTGTAGGTCTCAGAAATTAAGTTTTGTTCTTCAAGATGTGCAAGAGTTTGCAAGCCTTCATATGTTTTCTGCAGATAGGCTTCAGAATCTTCGATACCAAAATGTATCACAGGATTCTCAATATGTAGAATAGGTACTTCCTTTTGTTTTAATCTATATGTAAGTAATATATCTAGTCCGTAACTATTGTGAACAGGTATTTTTAAACTCAAATACAGGTCTTTTTTGATAAAGAGAGCAGCTGGAGTAATGGAGAGGTGAGGCTGCTTTCTACGGGTTTCAAACGATCTGTCTTCTCGTTTTATACCATAAATATATCGTAGCATTTTTTGTGGTTCAGGAGGTGTTTTTTCATATTGAATACCTCCAAATATTACCGAAGCCTGTTTATGGTTGTCTATTATATTTTTTAAAAATTGGGGAGAAGCCGGTAGTATATCTGCATCTAAAAATAAAAGAAACTCATAAGCGGCGGTTGTTGCAAGCAACTCGCTTGTAGCCGTTCGGCCTTTGTTTGATTTAGATTTTATATAGGAACAGTTTTTAAGCTCATATAAAAATTCATTAGCATCAAGCGTTTCAGAAGCGGTAGAAGCGTCATCTATCACAATTATCTCATAAGCGATAGTCAATGCTTCAGCCATTTTAGAAATGCTGGAAACCAGCTCAAAAACAGATGTATTGTAAACAGGTATGAGTATAGATAACATACCTACAAGATAGCTTTAAATGGTCTTTTGTACGACTTCAAAAATTTTATTTCCGTCGCACTTAAGAGTTTTAGAAGGATATTTTAAAAGCAAAGCATAATCGTGTGTTGCCATAAGGATTGTATTTCCATTCTTGTTGATTTCTTGCAAAACACCCATAACTTCGACAGATGTTTGCGGATCAAGATTTCCGGTAGGCTCATCGGCTAATATGAGTTCGGGATCATTTAATAAAGCACGAGCAATAGCCACACGTTGTTGCTCTCCACCAGAAAGCTGATAAGGAAATTTAAAACCTTTAGTTTTCATACCTACTTTGTCTAAAACTTCATCAATTTTAGAATCCATTTCGGTTTGGTTTTTCCATCCTGTAGCTTTCAGAACAAATTTCAAATTTTCTTTAACCGTGCGATCATTCAACAATTTAAAATCTTGAAAAACTACGCCCAGTTTTCTGCGTAAAAAAGGGATTTGCTTTTCTTTTAATGTGACAAGATCAAAATCTACAATCGTTCCTTCACCTTGCTGAAGTGGTAAGTCTCCATAAAGAGTTTTCATGAAACTACTTTTCCCACTTCCGGTTTTACCTATGAGGTAAACAAATTCCCCTTTGTTAATAGATAGACTTATATCTGAAAGAATAAGACTTTCTCTTTGAAAAATTGATGCATTTTTAAGTTGCAGTACCGGTGTTGACATAAATAGCAATAAATAAAACCCACAACTCGTGGTGATTAACTGGTTTTACAAGTGGTAATTAAAACAGACTTTGCATCGTAAACCGCAGTTGTTAATGAGGTCATTGTTCTAAATGCGAGTTGTAAACCGAAATCAAAAGTACAATAACTATTTGATTTGATTACAGTAGTTGCCACAGCAAAGTGTTGTTGAAAACTATAAGAAAATAAGCACGTAAAGTTCTTTTGAAGAACTGTACTCTATATATAATTATCCTAGTTTTGTAGCGTTACTCATTATAGTTGCATAAATCAGGTAATGCTGGTATATCGCTACTAGCTGAAATTAAACACAACCATTTTATGATTAAGAAATATGTACTTCTGGCATTAATAACGCTGGTTACGTTACCCGCAGTCACTGCACAGCAGTCTGAGGCATTTACAAGTGAACTTGCTAAGTATAATAAGGCTTTAACCCTGTACAATAGCAAACAATATCTGGCTGCTCAGGCTCTTTTTGGAGAAATTAAGCAAGAAACCACAGACCCTACCATTGAGGGAGATTGTGCGTATTATATCGCTAATGCAGCCGTAAGACTCAATCAAAGTGGAGCAGACGCCTCTATGGAGAAATTTGTTGAAAATTATCCTACCAGCACTAAACGCAATGCTGCATATTTTGATGTAGCCGAATATTATTTTGAAAATGGGAAATACGCAGCATCTAAACGCTGGTACGAGCAGGTAGATCTAGATCGTCTTAGTTATGTAGAATTAGAGCGTTTTAACTTTAATATGGGTTATGTTCATTTAAAAACGAATAGCCCGGAAGAAGCTAAAGAGTATTTTAGTCGTGTACGTAACTCTACAAAATATGGACCTCAGGCAAAATACTATGAAGGGTTTATGGCTTATGAAAATGATGACTATGAAGAGGCAAGTCAGCTTTTTGAACAAGTAGAAGCAGAAGAAGGTACCAGAGAAGACTTGAGTTATTTTAAGGCTGATTTAAATTTTAAGCAAGGTAATTTTGAAGAGGCAATACGTTTAGCAAAAGAGCAGTTGCCAAGTGCTACCCGAATCGATGCTTCAGAATTAAATAAGATTATTGGGGAGAGCTATTTCAACCTAGGGAACTATTCCGAAGCACTTCCTTACTTAAAAGAATACAAGGGCAAACGTGGTCGCTGGTCAAATACAGATTACTATCAGCTAGGTTATGCTTACTATAAGCAAGGTGATTTTGAAAGCGCCATAGGAGAGTTTAATAAAATTGTAGATGGTAAAAATAGCGTTGCGCAAAATGCATATTACCATCTTGCTGATGCCTATTTACAGACAAATCGTAAGCAAGAAGCACTTAACGCTTTTCGTAATGCGTATCAAATGGATTTTGTTCCAAAAATTAAAGAAGATAGCGGACTTAACTATGCCAAGTTAAGTTATGAAATAGGTAATGCTTATGAGCCGGCGCCGCAAGCGATAGGTAACTATCTGGAGGCTTACCCAAATACTACAGAGCGTCAGACTTTAGAGTCTCTTTTAATCGATTCTTATATCACTTCTAAAAATTATGAAGGTGCGATGGAGTTGATTGAAAATAATCGCAATTTTCAAGATAAAGAAGCCTATCAAAAAGTTGCTTTCTACCGCGGTATAGAATTATTTAATGATGGCAATTACAGTGAAGCAATTACCAATTTTGAAAAATCTTTGAAAGATCCGCGTACTGCAAGTTTTACAGCCCGTGCACTGTACTGGAAGGCAGAGAGTGAGTACACATTAAATAATATAGATGATGCACTTCTAACTTTTAAGCAATTTGAGCAAAGTAATGCTGCTAGTTCCTTACCAGAATATAAAGACCTTGGTTACAACCTGGGCTATGCCTACTTTAAAAAGAAAAATTATGATCAAGCGATTAAGTATTTTGAGAATTATACAAAATCTGGATCAACAGATAGTGGTCGCAAAGTAGATGCTTATATGCGCCTTGGAGACAGCTATTTTATAAGTAGTAAATATTGGCCAGCAATGGAAGCGTATAATGCTGCAATAGAAATGCCGGGAGGAGATCGTGATTATGCAACTTTTCAAAAAGCCATTAGTTATGGTTTTGTAGATCGCAATGCTCAAAAAATTGAAGCACTTACAAGTTTTACATCTCAATTTCCAAAATCAAGTTACCGCGATGATGCATTATATGAGTTAGGAAATACATATGTAGCAACCGGTAATAATGAAAAAGGAATTGAAGCTTATGACAGACTGGTACGCGAAATACCTAAGAGTAAATTTGCCGCTAAAGCACAGCTTAAAAAAGCACTTATTTATGACAATACAGATCGTAGCAGCCAAGCGCTAACATTATTTAAAAAGGTAGCGCAGGATTTCCCGGGAACACCAGAAGGAGTTCAGGCTGTTGCTTCAGCAAAACTTATCTATATAGATATGGGACAGGTTGAAGAATACGGGCGCTGGGCTAATGGACTTGATTATATTTCTGTAGAAGATTCAGAATTAGATGATGCAGCTTTTTCTTCAGCAGAAAAGCAATTTGTAAATAGCAATAATGCCGTTGCAATACAAAATTTTGAAAAATACTTAAGAGAGTATCCAAACGGACAACGTGCTATGGAAGCTCATTTCTATTTAGGTCAGTTGTATTTTGGAAAAGACGAATTTGCTAAAACAATTCCTCATTATAAGTATGTAATAGACAAAGAGCGTAGCGAGTTCACAGAGCAAGCGCTGGCACGTTTAGGGCAGGTTTATTTAAGTGAACGTAATTATGCAGCAGCTGTGCCTGTACTACAGCGTTTAGAAAATGAATCAGACATTCCTCAAAACACCATCTTTGCTCAAAGCAACTTGATGAAGTCGCATTATGAGCTTAAAGATTATGTGCAGTCTGTGTCTTATGCAGAGAAAGTTTTATCAAATTCTAAGATTGATAATAAGGTAAAAAGTGATGCTCAGGTTATTATTGCACGCAGTGCGATGAAGACTAATAATGAGAGTCGTGCTGCTGAGGCTTATGCTCAAGTTTTAAAAATAGCAACCGGTGAGCTAGCCGCTGAAGCTTTGTACTATGATGCCTTCTTTAAAAATAAGAAAGCAGACTATAAAGGGTCTAACGTTCAGGTTCAGAAATTAGCTAAAGATTATAGTGGCTATAAAGAATATGGTGCAAAAGGTCTTGTATTAATGGCTAAGAACTTCTATGAATTAGGAGATGCTTACCAGGCGACCTACATTTTAGATAGTGTGATTAAAAATTTTACTACCTATCAAGATGTTGTGGCAGAGGCAAAACAAGAATTAGCACGTATTAAAGCTGCAGAGTCTAAAACCAATTCATCTCTAGGAGATAATTAAATTCAGCATAAAAGATCTTTGTTGAATCAATTTAATTAGAACAATCAATCATGATTAGAAATATAAAATCAATTTTCACTTTAAGTTTAATTCTGGGAGCAGCAAGCTTTGCGCAGGCTCAGGATAAAGATAATTTAGGGACCGAAGTCGTAAATGTTGTTAAGCCTTACACTCCAGAGATAGGTGATGCATTTAAAATTAAAGCTACACCAGCATTAAACGACTCTGTAAATACGGCTAAGAAAAAAGTTACCTACGGTATATTCAGCGTACCCGTAGCTTCAACATTTGCTCCTGCAAAAGGTAAGGCTACAGCAGTAAAGAAAGCCAAACCTATAAAGTTATATGATAACTATGTGACACTGGGTTTTGGTACGTACACCAGTGCGCTTGCAGAACTATATACCAATTTTGAGATCGATAGAAACTCAAATTTTGGGATCTATCTAAATCATAATTCGTCTCAGGGAGGAATCGAAGATGTGGTTCTTGATGACAAATTCTATGATACAGACTTAAATTTAAACTACAGTTCTCGTACAAACAACTTTAACTGGCGTACAGATTTAGATCTAGGACATCAATTATATAACTGGTATGGTCTGGATGCTCAAGTTGCGCAAACCCAGTCTATAGTTCAATTTATAGACCCTTCTCATAGTTTTTATAATGCGGGATTAAGTGGTTCTATAGAATTTAATGAAGGATTTTTTGAAGGCGCTTCTGCTGAGGTAGGATATTTTGGAGACTCTTTTGAATCTAGTGAAATACGTGCAGTTGTGGCACCAGATTTTATGGTTCCTATTGCTAAGCAGAAATTAAGTTTAGATTTGAAATTAGATTATGTAAACGGAAACTTTGACCGAAACTTTAATAATTCTGAATCTTTAGAGTACAGCCATTTAATCTTAGGAGCAAATCCAAGTATTCAAATATTAAAAGAAGATCTTACTTTAGACCTTGGGGTAAATGTTGCAGCAGATTTTGATCCTAATGCTTCAAAAACCGATGTAAAAGTTTATCCTAGTGTTCGTGCTTCGTATCGTTTAGTTGATGAATACTTTATTATATACGGTGGTCTAGAAGGAGACCTTAAGCAAAATACCTATCAAGATCTGGCAACAGAAAATCCATTCATCTCACCTACTTTAGATACAATTTCTCCTACAGATCAGAAATTTGATTTATATGCGGGAATAAAAGGAAAACTAAGTAGTGCTATGAGTTATAATTTAAGAGCCAGCTACTTATCTCAGGATAATAGACTTTTAATTAAAAATAACCCAAGATCTGCAGATGCGGCAAATGCTTCGGCTGCGGAAGGTTATCAGTTTGGAAATTCATTTGGGATTGTAAATGATGATTTACGTACGCTTTCGTTATTTGGAGAACTAAACTTTGATGTAAACAGCAATTTAAAAATGCGTGTTAACGGAGAAGTTTTTAGCTATGAGACCGAATTTTCAGAAGAGGCTTGGAATTTACCCGATTTTAAAGCATCATTTTTTGCAGACTACCAGATAGATAAAAACTGGTTTGCGGGGATTACGCTATTCTACGTAGGGGAGCGAAAAGATCAAGAGAGTGTTATGACAAGTACAGTACAAAATACTCTTGCGGTTGAAACTCTAGAAAGTTATTTTGATGCAAACGCGCACGTGGGATACCGCTTTAGTGATCAACTATCTTTTTTCGCACGCGTAAATAATGCTCTAGGAAATAATTACGAACGTTATATTAATTATCCTGTACAAGGAATACAAGGTATGGCCGGTGCAACTTACCGATTTGACTGGTAGCTTTTATGCAGCATTTAAAACAAAGAAATCTCCTCAACAGGGAGATTTTTTTGTTTTAAAATATGTCTAGTTAATTTGTACTTTCGCTGAAAATTTAATGTTATGCGTATTTTTCTGTTAGGCTTATTAAGTCTGTTTTTTGTAATTAGTTGTAAAAACGAAACTGCTAATAAAGAGGAAGTTGATTTACTGGTGATCAATGCTCAGGTTTATACCGTAGACTCAGAATTTTCTAAAGCACAAGCATTTGCTGTGCGTGATGGAAAATTTATAGCTGTAGGAGCCACAGATTCACTACTTGCAAAATATACAGCAAAAGAAACTTTAGATGCTAAAGGAAAAACGATATTACCTGGATTAATTGATGCGCATTGCCACTTTTTTAGATTTGGGCAATCGTTACAAAATGTTGACCTCGTAGGCACAGAGAGCTTTGATGAGGTTGTAGAACGCGTTGTTGCTTTTCAAAAGGAAAATCCTTCAGAATTTATTTATGGTAGAGGCTGGGATCAAAATGACTGGGAACTAAAAGAGTTTCCAAACAAAGCAAAGCTAGATTCGTTATTTCCGGATACACCAGTTGCACTTCAGCGCATAGATGGTCACGCACTTTTAGTAAATCAAAAAGCACTTGATCTGGCAAATATTAATGCATCTACCAAAACTGAAGGTGGAGAAATAATGCGTGAAGGCAATCGTCTTACTGGTATACTCATCGACAATCCTATGGATTTGATTACAGCAATTATGCCGCAAATGACACGTAATCAAAAAGTAAAAGCTTTACAAGATGCGCAGCAATACTGTTTTGATTATGGGTTGACCACGGTAAATGATGCAGGTCTGGATAAAAATACGATTCTGCTTATAGATAGCTTACAGCAAGCTGGTGGTCTGGATATGCGTATGTATGCGATGATAAGTAACACGCCTGAGGATGTAAATTATTTTCTAAATAGTGGCATTCTAAAAACAGATAAAATGAATGTACGCTCTGTAAAAGTTTATGGCGATGGCGCTTTAGGATCTCGTGGAGCTGCTTTACGATTACCGTATTCTGATCGTGCAGATCATTATGGTGCTCTAGTGACACCGGTAGATAGTATGTACAATCTTGCGCAGAAACTGGCGAAAACTAATTTTCAAATGAATACGCACGCGATTGGAGACTCTGCAAATACTGTGATTTTAAAAGCCTATACCGAAGCTTTAAAAGGACAGTCCGATAAGCGCTGGAAGATTGAACATGCACAGATAATAGCACAGGAGGACTTTGATTATTTTGATGATAATATTATTCCATCTGTACAACCTACTCACGCCACCAGTGATATGTACTGGGCAAAAGATAGATTAGGAGAACGCAGAATGAAAGGAGCTTATGCTTACAAAAAACTACTTCAAGAATCTGGCGTAATAGCACTTGGCACAGATTTTCCTGTAGAACAGGTAAGTCCGTTTTACACATTTTACGCTGCTGTAGTACGTAAAGATTTAAAGCAGTATCCTGAGAATGGTTTTCAAATGAAAGATGCTTTAACGCGTGAAGAAACATTGCGTGGGATGACAATCTGGGCAGCCTATTCTAATTTTGAAGATCAAGAAAAAGGAAGTATAGAAGTCGGTAAGTTTGCAGATTTTATTCTTATGGATGAAGATATTATGACTGTTGCCGAAGATTTAATTCCGAATCTAAAAGTAAGCCAAACATGGTTAGGCGGTAAGAAGGTAAAATAGATTATAATGAAATTAAAATAAAAGCACCCTTTTGATAATCAAAAGGGTGCTTTTATTTTAAAGCTATGCGACAGACTAAATAACGTTATTATGAGTTTTGTTGATGTAGTATTTAAAATAAAATATACACAGGAGCAGGAGCACTTACTTGAGCAACATAAGTAAGTAAACCGGTTTCTGAATCTCTTTTGTAAGAAACAAGATTATTACCGTTTTGATTTGCAGCAACAATAAATTTCTCGTCTGGTGTAATCTGAAAATTACGTGGATCTTTACCTCGTGTTGGTTCGTTTGCTAAAAGCTTTAAGCCGCCATTCTCTAATACCTCAAGAATTGCGATGCTGTCGTTACCACGATTAGAAGCATAGACGAACTTCCCATCTTGAGAGATATGAATATCTGCCGCTTTAGAAAAGTCTTTAAAGTCTTCTGGAAGAATACTGGTGTTGTTTAAAACCGTATAATTTCCATCTTTATTCTCAATTTGGCTTATAGTATTATTGAGTTCATTAAGAACATACACGTAATTTTTAGTTGGGTGAAATACTAAATGTCGAGGACCTGCTCCCGGTTCAAAATCTAATTTCTGAGTAGGGTTGGGGTCGAGTTTATTAGTTTCGGTATTAATTGAAGAAAACCATAATTGATTAGTTCCTAAATCTACAGATATAATTCCGCTACCATCTGGAATAAACCAAGATGAGTGTGCGTGCGGGCCTTCCTGACGGTCTGTAGTTCCTTTGCCTATATGTTGCTCCAGATCTAGTAATTCACTTAATTTACCGTCTTCGTTCAGTTTTAATAAACCTACATTGCCACCGCTATAATTAGCAACTAAGACATAATCTTGATTATTTGTAGTTACGTAACAAGGATGTGCTCCCCCGGTATTGCTTGAATTTATTTGCACTAGCGTATCGCCGTTAACCTGAAATGATTCTATTGTGCCGGGGTCATTTTCATTAACGGCCAGCAAAATATCTTTATTCTTATTAAATGCAAGGAATGACGGGTTTGAGGCTTTGGCTGCCAGAACAGGCTCGGTAAAGCTACCATCTTCTTTTAATGCTAATTTATAGATGCCTTTACTCGTTCCATCAGTATACGTGCCAATGTAAAATGAGGTGTCTTTGTTTTCGCTTGTGGTGGATTGAGTCACGGAAGTTTCGGTTTTTGTTTCGGTATTTTTACAAGATATAATGCTGAACAAACTCAAAGCAAATACGATTGTTTTCATATAAAGGGATATTTCTGGTTTGATTTTCCGCTTATGCGAAATCTAAAATTACTGTATTTCTTTAGCCTTACGCAGCAGTAAGAATAAAAAGCAAAAAAAATCCCAATACAGGTATCGGGATTTAAGAGTTATGCAAATTATTCAGCTTTATTGGGGTACCAGTCTAGCATAATTACTTCGGTATCAATATCTGCAGCATCGACCAGATTTTTAAATTTATCGGTATCGCTTAATCCATCCTGACCTCTAAAATGGTACGGATAAACTTGTTTAGGAGCAAAAGCAATCACACCATCTGCAGCACGTTCTACAGTCATAGTGTAAGGTAAATTCATACAAACAAAAGCTTTGTCGATATCTTTAAGATTGCGCATTTCTGGAATGTCTTCTGTATCTCCAGAGAAATAAACACGCATATCGTCTTTTTCAATAACGTACCCATTACCGCGGCCTTTAGTATGAAATTGTTTTGCTTCTTCTCTCAGGTTATACATAGGTATAGCAGTAAGCTCATAACCATCCCAAGATTTAGTTTCGTCATTGGCAATAGGTGTCACTCTATTTTTAAGATCGGTTTTTAAAGCGTCAATTACAGCCTGAGGAGCATAAATGGTAGTTGTAGAATCTGCGACAGCATTGAGAGTCTCTTCATTTAAATGATCTCCGTGAATATCTGTTACCAGAATTATATTAGGTTTAGGTTGCCCTTCAAAGGCAGCTTCGCCTCCTACAGGATCTATGTAGAATACAGCATCGCCAAAATCAAATACAGCCGTTGCATGTTCAATAGGAGTGATGTTAAATTCAGTTTCTACCGCAGTGGAATCTGTTGTTACTGCCATCTCATCCATATTTGAGTTAGCATCTGATTTGTTTTCATTTTTACAACTAAATATTAATGTAGCTGTTAACACTGTAAGTACTAATTTTCTCATTTTCAGTTTTTTTTAAATATTGTTTAGTAAAGAAAGCAAGAAATAGGCAATAGTCTTACTAAAGAAATTGTAAAGCTTAAAGTTTAATCTGCATTTTTATATCTGCACGTAAATACGGATTAGGCTGCTCTAACGGAATTTCTTTAAAACCAAATTTATGGTATAGGTAAATGGCATTTTCAAGTTTTTTACTTGAATATAGAATTAAAGAATCAAGACCTTTTTTCTTAGCAAAATCGATGGTAAACTGAAGTAATTGCTGACCTATTTTTTGACCTCTGTAATTAGAATCTACAGCCATTTTAGTTAATTCAAAAACACCATTTTCGTCGGGCATCAGTGCCACAACACCCACAACGTTACCCTCTAATTTAGCAATTAGGATATCTCCGCCGGTGTTAATTATATATTTTGCCGGATTGCTTAACACATTCTGGTCGTGTTGCTCTACGGTAAAAAACTGTTCTAGCCAGTGAATATTTAGCGCTTTAAATGCTGCTGCATATTCTGGTTTATAGGTGTCAAAATTCACAAATAATTATTTTAATTAGATCGCAAAGTTATGACACCTACTGGTAATATTAATAAGCAATCAAGCAGTATTTGCGAGGGTCAAATTCTCTTTTTTAAGGTTGGTTTTTGTAAATTAGATTTTTAATAAAAATTGAATCCATGACCAATTCTAAATACGGAAAAAATACAATATGTACACACGTGGGTGAAGTGGAAGATACCCAGTTTAAGGGAGCCATATCACCATTATATATGTCAACTTCTTACGCGTATGAAGATGTGGATGTAAAACGTTACCCGCGATATTTTAATACGCCTAATCAAGAAATGCTAGGAAAAAAAATAGCAGCTCTTGAAGGTACAGAAGCAGGGATGATTTTTGGCAGCGGTATGGCTGCTGTGAGCACAGCCTTGTTAGCATTTCTAAATACCGGCGATCATATAGTTCTGCAAAAAACACTCTATGGCGGTACGTTTAATTTAGTCGAAGAGGAATTCTCAAAAATGGGGATAGAATATACGTTTACTGAGGGTCTTGCCCGTGAGGATTTTGAAAACGCAATAAAATCAAACACAAAGGTTTTATATATTGAGACGCCATCAAATCCGTTAATGACTATAACCGATATGCAAATGATTGCCGAGGTAGCAAAAGCTAAGGGAATAGTAACGATGATTGACAACACCTTTGCATCACCGGTAAATCAAAATCCGGCTGCCTATGGGATCGATATAATTTTGCATAGTGCTACTAAATATATGGGTGGGCATAGTGATATTCTAGCAGGAGCAGTAGCCGCATCTAATGCACATATAGAGCAAATTTGGCATAAAGCTAAAAATTTGGGCGGCAGCTTGAGCGACTTTAGTGTGTGGATGCTTGAACGCAGTTTGAAAACACTTGTTTTGCGCGTAAAACAACAAAATAAAAACGCTAAGAAGTTGGCAAAGTGGTTAGAGACTAATGAACATATTAAAGCAGTGTATTATCCAGGATTGAAATCTCATCCCGATTATGATTTGGCAAAATCACAGATGAGCGGTTTTGGAGGTATGCTTTCTTTTGAGTTAGCAGACGAATTAAATACAGCTACATTTCTACAAGAATTAAAGCTAATAAAGCCTTCCATGAGTCTGGCAGGAGTAGAGTCTACCATTTTATCTCCCACAAAAACCTCACACGCTTTGTTAAGTGCAGAAGAGCGTAAACATCAGGGGATAAATGATGGTTTGCTGCGGTTTTCTGTAGGTATTGAAGACAGAAAAGATCTAATTTCAGATTTAGAACAAGCGCTAGAAAAAGTGGTGAAAGATAGTTTGAATTTCAGTATTTAGATTTTAAGAATGCTGGTTGGATTTTAGAATAAGCAAGAAGTAGTTATCTTCAGAAATCTAGTAACTAGAAGATATCGTAGGAAGTTTGGCAGGTTTCAATAAGAAGGTTAGTTTCTGAGATCTGTTACGACTTAATGAAATTATAAAAGCAAACTTTTGAAATTAGATATATTAGCCATAGGTGCACATCCCGATGACGTAGAGTTGTCTTGTTCTGGTGTATTGGCAAAAGAAATTAGCCGCGGAAAGAAATGTGGTATTCTCGATCTTACGCGAGGCGAGTTAGGAACACGTGGCTCTGCAGAAATTAGAGATCAAGAGGCAGCTGCAGCTGCCGAAATTTTAGGGTTAAGCATTCGTGAGAATATAGCACTAGCAGATGGTTTTTTTGCTAATGATAAAGATTCGCAACTGCGTATCATTGAGATTTTAAGAAAATACCGACCTGAAATTGTATTGTGTAACGCTATAGATGATAGGCATATTGATCACGGTAAGGGAAGTAAGCTTACAAGTGATGCTTGCTTTTTAAGCGGATTAAAAAAGATTGAAACAACCTTAGACGGGAAATCTCAGGAAGCCTGGCGACCTAAACAAGTTTATCATTATATACAATGGAAAAATTTGAAGCCAGACGTGGTAGTTGATATTAGCGGTTTTATGGATGTAAAAATGAAATCTGTACTTGCCTATAGATCGCAATTTTATGATCCTAACACTGGAGAAGACAATACACCCATTAGTAGTAAAAACTTTCAGGAAAGTATTAAATACAGAGCTCAGGATCTAGGAAGACTAATAGGAACAGAATATGCAGAGGGTTTTACAACAGAACGTTATCCCGCTGTGGACTCTATATTCGATTTGATTTAATTTTTTTACAATAATGTATTGCGCATATTAGGTATTTGCCTTACATTTGCACCCGCATAAATCGCTAGCGAATTATGTTTTTATATGGTGGTTGTAGCTCAGTTGGTTAGAGCGCCTGATTGTGGTTCAGGAGGTCGTCGGTTCGAGACCGATCTTCCACCCGGAAGTAAAAATCCTTGCAGAAATGCAGGGATTTTTTCGTTATAGTTATTCCTAAAAATGCATCACAAATACTTGAAGGTACTTCTGCTGATTTGCTATAACATCTTAAGCGTAAGTTTTAAAGATCTTTATTCGAATGCTAATTAATTCCTGCATTTACACACTCTCTTACCGGCATTTTTTGCGTTAGATTCGGTCCAGGTGGTTATACCTGATGTACATCTTGATAATGCCGAATGGGATTTAGTAGGGTGGTAAATAGTACTCTTTCCACATACATAAACTGTGGTAGATGCTTCTGATCGCACATTCCCATTTGTACCGGTAAAACTTACAAAGAGACAAGTCGTAAATAAGAAGATTAAATTTTTAATTTTCATAGTAGGCTAAGCGTTAATTCATTTTTTTAAATTCTTTTGCGTGCGTAAAATAAAGCACGTAAATAAAGCTAAATATTTTGAATACTAATTACTTAGTGACAAAAATAAGTTGATCCTATTTTGAACAATTTCTTATTTTCAGTTATGCTTAATCACCGAAAATTTAACTTCTTTAAAAAATTTAGTGGTTGGAATTTAACTATTCATTAAGATATTCTAAGGTATTAACCATCTCAAACTTTGGACTTCGATTTATGAATTCCCTTAAAAAAGCAGTATGTGCGGTTCCCATTATGATAAATACTCGATCTTTTTTAATCATAGGAATTCTATTGAG
The DNA here is from genome assembly GCF_004104375.1 of Leeuwenhoekiella aequorea. Taxonomy (GTDB): domain Bacteria; phylum Bacteroidota; class Bacteroidia; order Flavobacteriales; family Flavobacteriaceae; genus Leeuwenhoekiella; species Leeuwenhoekiella aequorea. Next base: position 105,514 of record NZ_QOVM01000003.1, on the reverse strand, counting down.
ATTAGTATAAATCTTCATATTTCTGTGATAGAACAATGCCGCATTATCGGCCCCTTCAAAACCGTCTTCTATACCCACATATAATAACTAGTCTGCATTTGTTGTAATGGAGTAGTCGAGATAAACCGGTTCATTAATCAATTTAAATTTTTCTAATAAAGAGAGATTGTCAGAATTAGCTTCGCGTTTTGCTAAGGCAGGAAATTCTTTAAAAGGTTCATTTGTAAGTTGTAAGTAGGTAGCAGGATCTACAGCGTTTTTTAAATCTGGACTGTTTTCAATAAAATCTCCTACACTATAATTATATCCCATATGATTGTCAATACCATAAATTGAATCGACTTCACTTAGTCTTCCTATTTCAAAACCTATCATACTACTCTCTCCATATTTAGAAGTTAGGTTTATGGGATTTTTGAGATATTCTTGATAAGCTGCGTTAATTTCAGTATTGTATTCCGGTAAATTTTCAATACATATTATAGTGGGTTTGAAACGCGCCAATAATTTAGAAATAGTTCTAATCTCTTGCTGTGCAGCTTCTGTACTTTCATCAAACTCCGTTTTATGTGCATCAGGAGTATCTCCAAAATGAAAACTACCAACGTTTAGAACTTGAATTTTCTCACTTTCAGAAGTATCCGTTTTCTCCTTATTCTTTTCTAAAGGTTTGTTTTCTGTACAACAGATAAAAAAAACACATAAAAGAAATATCATTTGTTTCACATAATCAGATTTCACCATTTTTAATAGTTTAATTCGCTGATTAATATACGCTTATTCTTGTTTTAATTTTAAAATAATAGGAGGTTGATGTAAGTTGGAGGATAGTATAGCTTACGCTTCCTGTAAAGATTTTCCTGTTTTCTAAAACCTTTTGTTTGCTACAGAGCAAAAAGCTTATCTCAATATTTGTATATCATAACAAGGCTAAGAATGCGCTACTTTTTACGAAGGTCAAATCCTAGATTGAGCTGTATCATTAATGGCCAGACATTGCCGTTACCATTGGTGTCAAAATAATATTGAGGGCCTATGTCAACTAATAAATGGAAATTTTCACCATATTTTCTTTGAATTCCCCAGGTAGGACCTACGGCAAAATCAAAATCTGAAGTACGCGATACATTTTCTGCTATAGAGTTTCCACGTGTTATAAATCGTAGCGCTACAAAATTACCCGAATTGTTATCAATGGTTTTGTTTTTACTTATGCGCTTGTTTAGATTATAAAACCATTTTTGCTGTATATCTACAAACGGACTTATAATATATATGAATCCATTTCCGCCATAAGTTAAATCGGGATAGCCACCATTATAACCAATTCCTATAGCTGATGAAAATGTCGAATATTCCCCAGTAGGTAACTCTAATTCTGTTGCTGGATTTAAAAAATTAACTCGCCAAACTTTTTCGGTATTTACAGTGATTGTTTCCTGCGCATAAAATGGTGTAAAAGATAAAATAAGTAATAAACTAAGTAGTGATTTTTTCATATTGACAAATGCATATTTTAGCACGTTAGTGTATATGCAAAGTAAGTCATACCTCTGGAAAAAAAATAAAATTGATTTTAACTTAATTTATTTTTACGATAATGATATGTAAACTATAAATAGATTACATACCATAAATATTTAAAGAACTTTGTTTTCCTCTTAACTGAACACTGCCCAAATATTCTATCGACTCTATACTGGTCCTTTGGTTCTTTATATAAGTTTCAGAAACGACAATATTTTTTTTATGTATGTGGCAATGCTCTAAAAGTCTTGAAGTCGTATTCAGAACATCACCGTGGTATGCCATTTCTTTATAATTTTGCCCACCTATTATGGTTGCTGATACAGCACCCATATGAACCGCGGCCTTAAATTTTGGAATTACGTTAAAGTGCTTTAAGTACTCCCTTTTACTATGATAGAAATGTTTTTCAACAATTTCAAATATTTTAAAAGCCTTATTATTCAAATCGTTCTTAGATTTCCAGGTAAATACAATTTCGTCACCTACAAATTGATATATTTCTATATCTATTTGTTGTAATCCCTTAAGAATATCTCTAAAGCAATTATTTAATAAACTACTATATTTTAAATGTCCCAGCTCCTCTGCTAATTGTGTAGAATTGTTGAGATCTAAAAACATAAAAACTCTATATTCTTCAATTGGAGTTTCGTATTTTCCAGTGATGTAATTAAGTAAGACTGGCTGACCAAATAATTCCCTTAAATGCTTTAAGAATGAAAGTATTGCACTAAAAGAAAATAAATATATTGTAAATAACAAAAATAAGTCTGTTTGAAATAATGTTACGACAACATCAAGTGCTTCAGTAAAAGTATATTCAGTGAACAGAATATCGTATGTTATATTAACAATAATAATATTTAGTAGAGTTAATGCTGAAACACCAATGATCCAGAAAATTCGTTTCTTCCAAATGCTTAACGAAGGTAGTTTTCTTGAGACAATTTTTTCAAATCCTAAAATGGCTAAACCTTGAAATAGGGCAACACAACTTGTTTTTAAATAATAATATTCTTTATCAAAAGGAATAATATGAGAAGGATGAATAACTAGATCTTCTAATCCTGCGAATCTAGAATATATAAAAGCACAGGCTACTAAAATTAAAAATACTACAAACAAGATATCTTCTAGTAGTGCTTTTTTATTCATCTCTTATATTTTAACACAATTAACTTTTTCCAATATTCGGTAATTGTAGTTGATTAGTTACATACAAATACGTAGCTTCTTTTTGCTGATAATTTGCAAATGCAGAAATAAAATCGCTATCAGCCTCTTGTTTTGTCTTTTGAGCATCCAGTAAATCTGTAATGTTATTTAAGCCGCTATCATAATTATCGCGTTGTGTTTTGAGATTCTCTTCAGCATAAATTAATTTATCTTCAGCAAATTGTATTTGTTTATATGCATTTTGGAGGTCATACCAACTTTTCATAATACTTAATGTAAGTTGATCTTTACCATCATTAAATTTATTTTCTGCAATTTCTATATCAATCTTACTTTGTAGCAATTGTTTTTTCTCGCCACCCCACCAGGCAGAGATTGGAATTGAAAGTGTTGCAAAAGCAATGGGTTGCACTCCAATGTTGAAGTCATAATTAAATGAATCAAACGTTGAAGCATTAATACCCACGGCAAATTGAGGTAACAAATCTGCTTTTTCATTTTCAACTTTTAATTGCGAGGCGTTAACTTGTTTTTCTAGAAGGCGGTATCTGTTATTATTAAGTAAGTCTAGTTCGGGGTTTTTATATTTCAAACTAGGAGCTATTACTTGTAAATCAGATTTATTTAAAGCCACTAAGCTGGTATCGTAGGTAATTCCTGTATAAACGGCCAAATCAAGAAGAGCAATTTTACGTTTATTTGAAAGTTCATTTTCTTTTAATAAAAGACTGCTTTTTTCCACTTTAACCTGTAACAGCTGGTTTTTAGCAATAAGACCTGCATCTAATAAGTCCTGCTGTTGCTTTAAAAGGTTGGCAAGGTAAATCTTACTAGCATTAATAGTTTTTTGCTGCTCTTGAAGTGCGATTAATTGCCAAAACTTTGTTTCTGTAGTGAGAATAACAGAATCAATAGCTTCTTCAGTAGCTAGTTCACGGCTTTCAAGTTGAATTTGTGCAAGTTTATTGGCCAGTCTTATTTTTCCTCCCGCATAAATTGCTTGTGTTGCTGTTGCACCAAGTGAATAGATGTTATCTATTCCATTTGGGAGAGTTTGTGGAATAGGCGGTACGAGATCGTTAAAACCATACAACGCAAACCCGGAAGCTTCAATTTCAGGAAAATATTTTGAATATGCTTCCTGTCTTGCAAATTCAGCTTTTTCTGCGCGTAAAACACCATTTTTAATTGTATTGCTATACTCTAGCGCAGATTTTTTCAAGTCTTCAAGCTTAATATTTTTTTCTTGAGCATTCCCAGTTAAAGTGGTTAGAAAAAATAAAATACCTATAATCTTATATATCGAATGATTTGTAGTGATCATCTATCTATTTATTTAATGTTTTTAATTCTTCGGTAGAATTTTCATTGGGCACAGTATCATCATTTCTAAAAAATAACCAGTAGAGTACGGGCAATACAAAAAGTGTAAGTACCATCGATACTAGCAGGCCAAAGGCGATTACTGTACCTAAAGGTCCCCAAAGACTAGATCTGCTAATTATCATTGGAGTAACGCCTACTGCTGCAGCAGACGATGTTAAAAAGATGGGACGCATTCTACGCTGTGCAGAGGTGATCGCCGCTTCAAGCACATTCTTTCCATGGTGTTGGCGTAACTCATCTGCATAGTCAATAAGTATGATGCCATTTCTAACTACGATACCGCAGAGAGCAAGAATTCCTAAAAAGGAAGTAAAGCCAAAAGGATATTGCATAAGTAATAATCCTAATGCTGCACCCAGAATGCTTAATGGCATAGTAATAAAACTAAGCGCCGCGTGCTTAATAGATTTGAAATGCCATATCAGAATTAAAATAATTAGTAAAACACTTATTAGTAAGGAAATACCCATAGGTAATAAATTCTCTTCAGATAATTCGTGCTCCCCACCATAATTAATTCTAATGTGATCAGGTATGTCTAAGGTATCAATTTTAGGAGTGATTATTGCCTGAACTACGTTTGCAACTGCTCCTTTTTCAATATCGACACGTATAGTTAAGCAGCGCATCCCGTTACGATGTACAATTTGATCTTGTTCCCAATCTGGAGTAATATCTGCTACCTGTTTTAAAGGTATAACCGCACCTGTAGTTGGCGCTATAATCGAGAGCTGCATCAGATCAGAAACACTCTGATTAGTTTGATTTTCAGATTTGATTTTTATATTTATGGCGTAATCATCTTCATAAATCTGGGTGGCTTGTAAACCTTCCATATTCATGGCAATGGTGTTCCCTATATCTTCTTTAGTAAGTCCGGTCTGGGCTGCCTGTTTTTCTTTAATATCTATACTTACCGTTGTATATAGTTCGCCAAAATTGCTTCTGCTCCATATTGTTTGAGGTGTCTTGCGGGCTATATCAATAATCTGATCGCCATATTTTTTTAATTCTGAAATGTCACTACCATAAAGTCTTATTTCAATAGGAGCCGGTTTGCCTACCATATTAAGTTGCTTCATTCGCAGATATGCATTCGGAAACATTTCAGAATACTTTAAATCATATTCTTTTAAAACTTCTTCTGTAGCCTCATTTGAAGCTGTGGTAACTAAAATTTGCGCATAATTTTTTGCAGGCAAATTAGGGGCATAAACCATGTGAAAACGCGGTGAGCTTTCACCTATAAAACTGGTATAATCAAGAATCCTTTCATCTTCTGCAAGCACTTTCTCGAATGCTTTCACAACAGACGCTGTTTCCTCCAGATTACTACCATCACTAAGGTTTACTTCAACTGCAAATTGATTTCTTTCAACAATAGGAAACAATTCTTGGCTTACATTTGAAAAGAGAAACATTCCCAGTAGGATAGAAGCAATACCCATAAATACAGTAATCTTGTAATGCTTCATTGCCTTCTCAACACTTTTGTTGAAAAATTCCTGTAACTTATCTAGTAGTGATTTTTTCTTCTCTTTTTCATTTTGAGATTCTTCAGAATGAAGTCCTTTTTTGATAAATACCGTATTTAGAAATGGTACAAGAAGTATTGAAATTGCCAGCGAAAGGAATAAAGCTATTGAGATCGTGAATGGAAATGTGCTCAAAAAGTCTTTTGCTGTTCCAGTCATAAAAAACATAAGTGGAAAGAATGTTGCTGAAATGGCCAACGTTGCGGTAAATACTGAAGGGAATAATTCTACCGCACTATGATATGCTGCTTCCCATCGGGTCTCCCCTTCATCTAGCTTTTCTACATAATTATCTATTACCACTATGGGATCGTCAACCACAATACCTAATACTACAATCAGGGCTGCAAGAGTAACCGTATTAAGCTCCATACCCAATAAATACATAACAGCGAGTGTGGCGCAAATCGTTATAGGAATGGTAGCTGCTGCTAAGGATGCTACGCGAAAGGGTAACAGTAATATACAGACTATAATAACTCCTAAAAGTGCATAGCCAAACTCTTTTAGAAAGTGACTAATTGAATGATCTACTACTACAGGTTGATCTGCAATGGTTTTAACTTCAATATCACTTGGTAAATTTTCTTTAATACGATCTAGATGTTCTGTAATCTCTTCTCCAAACTGCACAATATTATTGCCTTTAGCCATTTCTAAAGTAATAATCATTGCTTTGGTTCCTCCAGTTTCAATATAGGAATCAGGGTCCTCATATTCGCGTTTAACATGAGCAATATCGCTTAAGCGAATAACGTTACCATTTTCCTCAGATTTGACGATGTGTTGTGCTACATCGGTAACATTGTTTAAAAATGCCTCTAAGTGTATAGGACGGTCAAAATGCTCACTTTCTAATGTACCACCTGGCAATATAGTACCTCGAGTTTGCAAACTTTGTCTTAGCATTGCCGGACTAATCGCGTATTGCGCTAATTTATTTTGATCTACAGATACGGTTATTTGTTCGGTTAGACCACCAGAATATGTGATTTTAGCCATATCCTCAATCTGTCTTAAATCATCAATAATATCCTCTACGTGTAATTGTAAATCTTTATAAGGACGTGTATCAGATTGAACAGATAAGATCATAGCTGCCGTATTTCCAAAATCACTATTTACAGCAACTCCTCGAACTCCTTTAGGCAATGACTGTTGCTGAAAAACAAAAAGATTATTCTTTAGCTTATTCCAAAATTGCTGTGTCTCATCCTTACTAATTCTATTTGAAATTTCTAAGTAGATATAACTCATTCCGTTTTTTGAATAGGAATAAGTTTTTGTCTTATCAACTTCATTAAAAGTAAAAAGATATTCTTCTAATCTTGATGTAAGTTGGGTCTCAACTTCTTCTGCATTTGCTCCGGGAAATGAACCTATTACAAGACCTGTACGAGTAGTAAAGTCTGGGAACTCATTTCGAGACATATTAAAAAGTCCGATGAGGCCAATAATTAACAATGTAAATGCTAGCGCTATGGGGAACGCTTTGTATTTCATTCCCCATTCTATAAGGTTGCCTTTCTTTTTCATAGACTACTTATTTAAAACCTTTACCGGGGTATTATTTGTGAGTTTATGATATCCTGACGTGATAACAATATCTCCAGGTTGAAGACCTTTTTCTATAGATATACCATTATTATAAAGAGTGCCTATTTGTACCGTCTTGCGTTGTGCTGTATTACTAGCGGTGTTAACAGTATAAACAAAATTCTGTCCGTCATCTGTTATCGAGACGATTTCTGCTGGAAGAATGATGAGGTTTACGGCTGTTTCTTCTTGGCTATTAGTCTCTGAAGGATTTAATTGTGTCTGACACGCCATACCCGGCTTCAAAATTTTATCAGGATTTGGGATTTTTATTTTTGCTTGATACACGGGACTACGAGAGCCAGATTGAATTGCGATTTCAGAAATAGTTCCTATAACACTTTTATCTAAAGCACTGATATATACAGAAGCACTATCACCTACTTTATAGGTATTTACTTCTTGATCAGATAGACTAATTACGGCTTCTACGTGATCTATTTCTAAAAGCTCCATCACAGGCATACCGGGGCTTGCAACATCACCAGTTTCTTTCATTTTAGCTCCTATAAAACCAGAAAATGGAGCGATAATCTTTGTTTTTTTTACGTTTTGGTACGCTGCATTTGCTGCGGCCTGAGCTTGTTTATAATTAGATCGGGCCTCCACCATTCTAATTTCAGCAATACTACCTTTCAAATAAACCTCATTGATGCGTTTATAATTTTCCTCAGCCAGATTTGCCTGTGCCTTTTGAGCTTCATACTGCTCCACGTAAGTTGTAGGATCTATTGCCGCAATAACTTCTCCTTTTCTCACATAATCACCGCTGTTTACTCGTATACTTTTAATATCTCCAGATACTTGAAAACTTAATTGCGCCGATGTTGCCGCTTTAATGGTTCCCGGATAAGTTTCAGAAGTCGTTTTATCGTTTGTTGTTTCTCCTATGGTCAACGTTTTAACTGCGACAGGAGATATTTCTCTGGTTGTATCTTTCTCTTTACAAGCGCAAAGAATACATCCTATGATAACAGAAAATACAAGGGGTTTACGTAGCATTTATTTTTATTTAAGTGTTTGAGGTTTTACATACATTCAAATCGAAATGGCCAAAATTAAGTATGAAAAATTACACTGCAAAAATGCTAATATTTGTAATTAAAGTAAAGGTCTAAAAAAGGGTGTGATTGGTCTGTTTAGGTTATTTTTAAAAATAATCAATATTGCTAAAAATATTATATATTTGAAAAACAGTACATTGCGTTTTGTGTAAATTTAGTTATTGGTCTGTGTTAATTTTATATTTCTATACTGAGTAGGTGCATAACCAGAATGTTTCTTAAAATACTTACCAAAAAATGATTGATCACTAAATTTTAGCTCCTGAGCCACCTCAGCTACTGATAGTGAAGGATCGCCTAATAATAATTTTGCTTCTAAAATTACTGTATCATCGATAATTTGCGAAGCAGTTTTTCCTGATACCTCTTTAAGAACTTTTGACAAATGCCCTGAAGTTATAGATAGGTTGTCTGCATAAAATTTAACAGATCGCTCACCCTTAAAATTTAAATTTAAATTCTTGAAAAATCGAAGAGCAAGTTCTTCGTTTCTAGTTAGTGATAGTTCTAAGTTGGGATGATTTTTTTTGAAAATTGAAGAATAGTGAATTGCTAATAAGCCAAACGTATATTTAATTAATTCACTTTTGAAATTATTTTCATCATTCTGTTGACCATTGTAGCGCTCTAAAAGATTTGATAAAAAAACGGATGTTTCTTTCTCCTTTGAATCTAGTTTTAACTTTGGGATGTTTTCTCTTGTAAAGAAATCAATTGCGCCAAATTCCATTTTTGTGAACGAATTTTTAATAATGAATCCTGCACTAAATCCGATAGCTATAATTTCCAAATCATTTGTCATTTTGAGAAGATGAACAACGGCGTTTGGTTTTATAGGTATTATCTCACCATTTTGAATAGTATGATTGATTAAATTTAATTGAATTTTCAAACTTCCAGAGACAACAAATAATATTGAAAAATTATCTGTTCTAAATGGATAGGTAATCGGGATTTCCTCAAATCTATTTTTAGAAATATGAACGTGTAAATCATCACTCTGGGGATTATCACCCATAATCTCGATCAACTCATTTATTGTATGTTTTCTAATGGTTTTTGTTTGCAAAATATAGTTTGAAGGATTTAAATAAATATACCAGCAATTTAATCGTGTAATAGAATCAGATTATTGTTATCTCCAGAATCTTTTAGTGGCGTTTCTCCTGTAGTAGATAGCTATGATATGTTTCAAGCCTCACATTTGCATTACTATCTACGAGTAAAATGATGATCATCATACCTATCGTAGTAATCCCAATTGCCCTCCATAGTGGTTTATCTATGAAAATAATCAATAATGCTGCGGTAATAATTATTACAGGTATAACTTTAAAAACAATGGTTTTATACTCTCCCATCGACTTTTCTGTTCTTTTAATTTCTGAATCAATAAATTTAGACGAATTATCTTTGTATGCTATTGCAAAGCTGGTTACTCGAGATTTATTTGCGTAAAAAATACCAATACCTACTATTAACAACAAGGCTCCTGCGATCAACATAGGATAAATGTATGATTTGGCGAGTTCTGTTTTGCCAAGCTGCCAAAATCCTATGCTCGCCGAAACAAAAAGAACGCCAAACGCTATAAAAAATCTGGACGAAAAAACTTCAGCTTTTGCCCACTCGATTGCTAATTTTAAAATCTGCATATTAATTCATTTTATATTTTTCTCTGTATTCGGTAGGACTAATACCTTCTTTCTTTTTAAATAATCTTGAGAAATATTGAGGATACTCAAACCCGAGTTCGTAAGCGACTTCAGCAATACTCTTGTGGGGTTTTAATAAAATATTTTTTGCCTCATTAATTAGATACAACTGTAGGTGTTCGGTTGAGGTTTTTCCCGTTTCATTTTTGAGGGTGTCACTAAGATAACGTTGGGAGACATTTAAATGTACAGCCAATTCTTCTACACTGGGAATTCCTGTAGTTTGCAATTTTCCGGCATCAAAATAAGTAGATAATTGACTATTAAATTTTTCAAGCAAACTGGTGGATAGTTCTTTTCTGTTTAAGAATTGTCGTTCGTAAAACCTATTAGCATACTTTAAAAGAGTACTTAACTGAGAAATGATAATATCTTTGCTAAATTCATCTTGGTTATTATGATATTCTATCTCAATATTTTCAACGATCATTTCTATTTGCCTTTCTTCTTTAGGCGATAGGTGTAATGCTTCATTTGCAGAGTAGGAAAAGAAACCATATTTTTTAATTTGCTGAACCAGTTCTGTACCTTTTATGAAATCTTCGTGAAAGTTTATTGAAAAGCCCTTTTGTTCAAATACAACGCTGTTATCCCACTGCAATACTTGCCGCGGAGCTAGAAATATTAAAACGCCATTCGTAAAATCATATTTAGTTCTTCCATAATTTAAATCACCGGTTACAATTTTCTTTAAACTTATCGAGTAGCAATTATTTGTAATAGGAGGCGAACTCGCTTTAGGACATGGTAGAAATCCATCGCCGCTGGCGGAATATATACTCAGCATAGGGTGTTCTGGACCCGGAAGTTCTAGGTATTCTAAGTAAGAAGATAAAGTCTTAAAGTGTTTCATTTTAACTAATTTAAAGATTCCATTTAAATTGAGTTTCTTTTTCTGATACTGTCCAAAGTTTAATCGCTGTTGTTTTGTCTTGAGCGTGAGATTCTAAATCACAAGCACCTACAGGACCCGTCCATTGCATTCTGCCGGTAGGACCATAGTATGCTTTCTGATTTAAATTTTCTTCAGATTCAGTAGCACACATAATTTAAGGATAAGCGCCTTTTTCTGCAGATTGGACTAGGGGTGTCATCGACATTATCCCAAATATAATTTTAGACTTTAGACTACCACTATTTTTAATAAGAGAAGTGGCAGAGGCACCCGGATGACATACATATATTTTTACGTCTCTTTGCGCCGCTGCCGTTTTATCTTGCAACTCATAGGCAAACAGCATCTGTGCTAACTTACTATGACAATACGTATTATTAGGATGATAATTTTTATCCCAGTTCATATCATCAAATTGTATAGTTTTAATCCCCATTTTGTATCCTTCGCTGGCTACAACTACTATACGACCTTTAGATTGATCTAATAAATCATAAAGCAAGCCGCACAATAGAAAATGCCCGTAGTGATTTACACCTAACTGACTTTCAAAACCGTCTTTTGTGAATTTTTGAGTAGGTACTTGAGCAATAGCTGCATTGCAAATAAGAGCATCAATTTTATGAAACTCACTTTTAACTTGTGCAGCTGCTTCCCGCACTGATGCCAGAGATGCTAAATCCATTTTAATGAAAGATACTTTTGAATCTGAACCACACTCTAACTTTAACTTAGCTATAGCATCGTTAGATTTTTGAGTATTACGATTAAGCATAATTACTTCTGCTCCTTTGCTTAAAAGTATTTTACTTGCTTCAAAGCCTGCACCGGTGTTTGCACCAGTTATAAGATATGTTTTACCTTTAAGATCATTTATTCTACTTGGTGTCCAACCATTAGCGCCAAATTTTGTTTTACTCATTTCGTTTACTTTTTAGGTTTAAAAGAATAAGACAAAGGACGCACTAATGGATTTTTCCTTAGTAAACACATTTTCATAAGTTGTATACTTTTTAGTAATGCATACAAACTATCATAGCTACAACAATACTACAGGCTGTTATGATGGCTTTTTATTTCTTTAATGATTAATTCGTAAGTATTTTTTATAATGTTTTCGTTTAATACAAAAAATGTAATTAGTTTTTAAGTTTCAGCTTATGATGTATTGTAAACCGAACAATATTACGATCGTAAAAATCGACTCCTGTAGATCGTTGTTGATACCAATTAAAATAACCCAGTTCAGCACCTATATTTTCTAAAAACATATACTGAGCACTAATTCCTATTCGGTTCTGATCAAAAATATTTTGGGCAACTTTATTACCGATGTTTACATGTAATTCTTCAAAAGCCTTAAATGTGAGCTGTGAAATAGGAGCGTAGCGAAGTTCTATTTTGTATCGTGCCCTAATAGTTCCGAAGTCATAATCTCCATTAGATTGTTCAAAAAACCGAAATTCTGTCCAGTATCGATGGCCTAGAGTAACTTTGGGAATTATATCGTGCGTATAAGCGAGTTCTGCTACAGGACGCAATTCTAATATATTTTTAAAATCTTTTACTTCTGGATCTTGCGGTTGTGCTTGCTGCAAATAAACAAAGCCTAACGCTGTGCTCCAGCCATTATTTAATTTGCGCTCAAGCATGGTTCTGGAAATAAACTGGTGTTGTCTCCACGGGAACCAATAGGTACGCTCTTCAAGCTCCTGTCGTAACATGTAAGTCTCATCAATTTGTACTTTTAAGGAGTATCCTGTCCATAACAACTGCTGAGATTCAATATTTTTCTGCGCACTAAGTGCTACATTCGTCATTATTAAAATGACAATTGCTAAAGATCTAAATGCTGAATGCATTAGAATTTTAAGAGTACTATTTGAGTCATAGGCGTATTAATAAGGCGTACACGTAATTGTATATTTTATAAGAAAGCAAACGAATTTATACTTTTTTAAAACACGTTGAGTCATTTTTAATCTCTTTAATATTGGAGAATACGCATAAAAAAACCTCTTAAGAGTAAGAGGTTTTTGGTACATTAATATGGTGTAATTATTTTTTATCAACAACTATTCGGTCTGCACGATTAGCGAGCTCCCAAGCAGTTAAAAATACTAATTGCGTTCTTTTTTGAAGCATTGGGTAGTTAATCTTATCTGGCGTATCTGATACTTTGTGATAGTCTGCGTGAACACCGTTAAAATAAAATATTATTGGCACACCATTTTTAGCAAAATTATAGTGATCTGATCGGTAGTAAAATCTATTTGGATCATTTTCATCATTATACGTATAATCCAAATCTATATTCATATACTTCTCATTAACTGCAGTAGAAATACTGTCAAGTTCTGTACTAAGTTTATCAGACCCTATAAGATAAATATAATTTTCATTGTCTTTGTGAGCATCATCTACTCGGCCTATCATATCAATGTTAAGGTCTGCAACTGTATTTGCTAATGGGAAAATAGGGTTTTCTGCATAGTATCGAGAACCATACAAGCCTTTTTCTTCACCAGTTACGTGTAAAAATACTACAGAACGCTGCGGTGCGTGGCCTCCTTTTACTGCATTATTAAATGCTTCTGCAATTTCGAGTAAACCTACAGTACCAGAACCATCATCATCTGCTCCATTATAAACCTCGCCATCATCACTCATTCCCACGTGATCAAGGTGTGCAGATATAATAACATATTCCTCTGGTTTTGTACTTCCTTTGATATATGCAACTACATTTTCAGAAGCTTTTATGCCACTACCAGCTCTAAAAAAACTTTCAGGAACTGTTTGAAAATAGGTGCTGTCTAAAGCGGCAGCAATCTCTTGATTTTGGTAAAACTCTTTAAGATAAGCAACAGCTTTCTTTTGTCCGGGTTCGCCAGTATTACGCCCTTCAAATTCATCTGAAGCATAAACATATAGCATTTCTTTTAGCTCTTCTGCAGTAATGCTATTGGCATAAGCCATAGGATCTACATCTTCAATAGATACACCGTCTGGACTTGAGCCTTTTGTGTTGTCATTCATTTTAGGACCACAATTCACCAGCAACACACTTGCCAGTAAACTGGTCATCAAAATAGTTTTTTTCATAAAAGATTTAAATTTTAAAGACCTTAAAAATACACTTTTGAAATATGTGTTTTAGGCTATTGGTTAAATTTTAGCTAAATTCTAACAACTAATTACTGGTTATGTATAGTGTAAATAAAATATTGCGTCATTTTCTTTGGATATCGCAATATTCTCATAATTGTTCATAAAGTGCAATGTCTGCGGAATATGCTCAAACTCCTGCTCGGTATGCGTAGTTGTTAAGATTATAGATTTTGAATCTCCATTTGCTGTTGCCTGAGCTCCCGTAGGACTATCTTCAAACACCACGCAGTCTGAGAGTTTAATTCCCAAATCATTTGCAACCAACTCGAATACTTGAGGGTCTGGTTTGCCACGTTGCACCATATCACTATGCACTACAGTTTTAAAATAGCTAGCTAAACCCAGTGCTTCAACTGTAAAATCAGCATTTTCTTTAGGAGCGGCGGTGCCAATGCCCATAGGTATATTTATATGTTTAGCTTTTTCCAAAAATTCTTTCAATCCATCTAGGAGCTTGATTTCAGGAGCGTACAATTCTCTATAATCAGCTTCTTTTGATCGAGCAATTTGAGCCATCTCGTCTTTAGAGTATTTGTCGCCAAAAAGGCGAAGAAGAATCTCTTCATTTACTCCGTGTATATCACGCTTTACATCTTCTAGGGTCATCTCTAAACCCAAATCTTTCAGTTTTTTTTGCCAGGCACGATGATGCACCATCATGTTGTCTATCATAGTACCATCCATATCAAAAATGAGTGCCTTGACTGCAAGCTTATTTTTATAAGTAGAATTATTCAAAATGTAGTTTTATAAAGTTCCTATACAAAGGTAACTGGTTTTGCTACAAGACAATTTTCTAAATAAAATTCACGAATCAGATAAGCATTAATAGATATTTCAACAGGTGATTTTGACGAAGCAATTAATCCAACCCCGATAAAACTTCCTCTCCTTGAGGAGCGGTGGCACGCATCTCAAATTGTTTGATAAAATCTTGTTCGATTTTTTCTAAATATTCTGAAGGATTTTCTATGCCGCTCATACTGTCTACAAGCACTTGCATACTTCTTTTTCCAGAACGTAAGTTTTTAAATACATCTTGAATGAATACCGCCATTTTATCTTTACCAATTTCTTTTTCCATATCTAAAAACTGTTCTGGAGTAATAAGTAAGGCTTGTAGTTCTGGTTGATTAGTAGATTCTCTAGTATCCTGTGTACTGGCAACCGCCTGTCCCTGTACGTATGAAGTTAACTTCTCATACTGTTGAGGATTGCTTTCTTCAATATATTTTAATTTGACATATTTTGCTAAAGATTGCAA
Source organism: Leeuwenhoekiella aequorea (assembly GCF_004104375.1). GTDB lineage: Bacteria > Bacteroidota > Bacteroidia > Flavobacteriales > Flavobacteriaceae > Leeuwenhoekiella > Leeuwenhoekiella aequorea. The sequence goes on along the minus strand of NZ_QOVM01000003.1, from coordinate 90,182 downwards.
GAGCATTTTATCCAAATTATCTTCTGGTTTAAAAGCATTTGCTAAAAAATAATAAGCTTCATCCTCTTCAATGGTGATATCAATTTTATTAGGATTTACATTTTTTGTGGTGTTAAGTACCGTATTATAAACCACTTCATTACCATAAATAGGAGACTCTGCCTGAGCATAAACGATTTTACTATTAGGGTCATCTACCTGAGTAATATTTTCTAAGTAGCCGCGTGTTCTTGCAAAACGTTCTTCTAGATCTGGAATCTTGTCTGCATCAACGTTAATGTAGTTTGCGTACTTCCCTTTTTGAAAATTTAAATTTCCCGCAAGTAAAATCATATCACCTTCTACACGGGTGTTTTCAAATAAAGATCCGCTCGGTTTGGGCTCTCCTTTACCTATATATATACTTTGACAATCCTCACAGTTTGCAGTAATCGCATATGTATAATTAAAAGGGTCTAGATATTCTGCAGCATTACTATTACGCTTCATTACCTCAGGATACCATTTGTTACGTGTGCCTGCTCGTAGTATTCCGTTGGAGTAAACAAGTTCTCCTTTATATTTTTTAACTTCCTTAGGATCGTCTATTTTTTTTATTTTTCCTTCTGTGGTAATCCTCAGTTCAGATTGCGGAGTAATAACAACCTCACATCCCACGATTACAGTGTAGATGAGGCAATCTTCACAATTTTGAGGTACTTTACTCGAAGCGATACGATCACCATTTAACTCGATTGTTTTTACTTTTATATGCTCATTAAGCTTAAACGATAGCGTTTGCGTGTTTACAGGAAGATTAGAAAGAGTAAAGACGCCTTCGATACTTTCATCTGCTAATGAGATATTAAGCTGTCCCTCTAAATGACTTGATTTTTGAGCTGAAATAAAGTGAGCTACAAATAGTAAACTTATACACACCAGTTTTCTCATTATTGGGTAGTTTTATTTATAGGGATTGGGTTTTTAAGTTGTTTTCTCAAAATGGAGACGATAAAAATGTTCCAAAATTGAAGTATGTTATACTCAAATGTAGACTAATTGATACTGAGCAAATTATATTTGGTAGAAGTGTGTCGTTTACCTTAAAAAGGAAGATTTTAATCTAAAAGGGGATTTTTTTGATAGAAAACTATTTTGAGATTGCAGTTTTATTTGTTATTAATAATCTCGTAAAAAGCTGATTTCAAGTAATTTTGATTGATTAAATTCTATTTCTAATTAAAGATTTATTCTTTTCTACTGGATAGCACGTAAGATGAAAAAACTGAAACTATTTTATTAAGAAAAAATTAACAGAATTTAAAGTGGTGCGACGAACTAAGATTGCACGCCAAAAATGAAGAAATGCATAGATATGCTATCTGAATATTTTAAACCTAAGTGGCAGTATTTATGAGAAATAAACTTAGTTCAGCTCAAATGAACTGGTTTGATACGCGCCTAAATCTATACTTTCTGTTCGGGAATTTCCCAGAAGGTCTACAGGTGCTTGTTGAAAGCCGTTGATGCTTCCCACATTTTTAGCAGGCGACTGCTCATTTATAAAATATTGATTGTTTGCTGTATCTTTAAATAACGGATTTTCATTTAAAAGAATCGCAGTATAAAATTCTTTATTGTCAAATTGATATTCTGGAGTTTCTGTAAAATCATTAAAGAGATCTTCAAAGCGAATTAAGCAATTTTCAAACCTGAAATTAAATTCTGCAGTAGCTACTTTCTGAAATCCCAATTCCAGATTTTTATTCCCGTAAATAATACAATTTATAAAGTTGGCTTCTGTTAAATCGGCTACCTGAAGTCCATCGCCAACTTCTAGGTAATTATCAATTTGTACCGCTGGGGTATTCCTGAAACTTTGTGTCCAATAATTGGCAAACGTACTGTGAATAAAATTATATGAGCCACCTTGACGTAACCATAAATTTGATAAACCAGAATTCCCTATTACGACATTTTTACCTGAAATTGAACCGTTGATACTATACATACCCACAAACGCAGAATTATAAATCTGTGAATTTTGTATGCTGACAGCAGCACTTTGAGTCTGAGATAATCCTTCGGCCAATATGCCAATCTCATTATTTTTTATGGTTACATAATTGAGATTTCCAGTACTGCCAGAAGTAAACCAGATGGTTCCCCATTGTCCCGGTATGTCTTTATAACGTGGTTCAAGCCGATCTCCTTCAAAAATAATTTCATTTTCTAAAGCTTCTTGATCTGTGCTAATTGTTCCATTTGCTTGGAGGTGAGCCGCATCTGCTATTATGATTCCACTATTTTGATGAAAATAAATACGCGCACCAGCATCAATTTGAAGTGTTTTTCCGCTAGCTACACCAGCATAACCATAAATTACGTAGGGTTTTTGGTTTGTAAATTGTAATTCATCATCCTCTAAGAAGAAACCTTCAATCTCTACGGGTTGTCCATTTTCATCGGTTCCCAGATTTAAAGTTTCTTTGATACCAGCAGTATTACGCGACGGATATAGAAATATAGCATCACGTATAAGAGTTACAAGATTGATTTTTTGAAGATTTATACCACTATCAAATTCAATCTCATCTGTATATAAAAAGTCGTTAGCGTCCATAATGGAAGCATCAACGGTTACTTCAACAAAAACAAATATGCTGTCTTTAGGTAGAATTTCTATATTTTCAAAAATTTTACCGGCTTTACCATTAACATTCAATCTGTAGTTGGAGTTTTCGCCTTGAGCTAAACCTACTTGTGGAATGGTAATTAAATTATTTGATCTATTGTATACTTTAAAAGAATAGGTGCTGCTACTTGTGTTAGAAAACACCGTGTCAAGAAATAACGTATCTCTAGAAAATTCTAATCTACCATTACTTAACGTTGCTTCAAAATCTTCCCGACAAGAACTTGCCAATATCACCGATAAAAAAGCAATGCATACATAAAGGTATTTTCTCAAAGTCGATTATTTTTTGATGATTTTGATTTCAAAAATTGTGTCCCAGTGCTTACCGGTAACGTATAACTTGTCTGTAGCTGCATTGTATGCGATTCCATTAAGAACTTCATTGCCATTATCTTTTATAGATTTGACTTCGTTCTTTAAACTTCTAAGATCAACTACACCCTCAATGGCCCCTGTTTCTGGATTTATAATTGAGATACTGTCAAACTGATAAGAATTTGCATAAATTTTACCGTTTACCCATTCAAGCTCGTTAAACTTAGAGCGTATTTTTTTTGAATCTACTACCTGAATGTAATCAAGCTCGTTAAGATTTTTTGGATCGAGCATCCATATTTTTTCGGTACCGTCAGACTTGTAAATTGTTTTTCCATCATTACAGAGTCCCCAGCCTTCTTTACTCTTATTATATTGAAAAGACCCCTCTTTTTTAAATGTACTTAAGTCGTATATAAAACCTTGATTAGACTTCCAAGTGAGCTGAATAATCTTTGAATCTATAATTGTTAAGCCTTCGGCGAAAACAGATTTATCAAGATCAATACGTTCTAAGATCGCTCCGGTTTTCAAATCTGTTTTTAATAATCCAGAATGGCCATACTCACCTACACTTTCATATAATGTATCTTGATAAAATTCGAGTCCCTGCGTATATGATTCTACGTCATGTGGATAAGTGTCTACTACCTCATAAGTATATAGTGCCGGAGCTTCTTTTGAAACAAAAGTTACAGGCATAGTAATAAAAGCAGACTTTCCTTCGGCAAAAACTTCAGCTTTTAGTTCTTTTAAACCTAACTTAACAGAGGAAATTGGGGTAGTTAAAGAAGATAAATTTTTTTTAGAACCCAGCCGTGTATTATCTAAGTAGTACACCACAGAATCAACTTCAATTGTGCCTTTAGATTTTAAGTTTATGGCTAATGATTCACCATTAATTAAGGTTTGAGCAGGCTTATCTGTGTTAATTGAAAAGCTTTTGCTTAAATCTTTTCCGTTACCGCATGACCATGTAATTACAGATAAAACAAAGAGAGCGAGAAGGTTATAAATACGCATAGGATCTTTAAATTTTGAGGTCAAGATAATTCATTAAATTCAGTTTAAAAAACGTTTGGTTTGCTAGAGTATTACTGTATATTTGCAGCTGGCAAGTCCTACACAACCAGCTCCTGTCGAACTCCCCCAGGGCGGGAACGCAGCAAGGGTAGATGGTCGCAGCGGTGTGATGTAGGTAGCTTGCCTTTTTTTATGCCTTATATTTACGTAATTTCCCCGCTCTAAATTATATTTATGTCTCAAGTTATCTTGATCACAGGAGCATCTTCCGGAATAGGAAAATCTACCGCACATTATCTCGTTTCAAAAGGATTTACAGTTTACGGAACCAGTAGGTCGCCCAAACAACCCGAAGAAAATGGAGTTAAGTTTATTGCGCTTGATGTTACAGATCGTGCTACAATTAAAAGTTCAGTAGCTCAAGTTTTAAAAATTGAAGGACGTATAGATGTTCTTATTAATAATGCTGGAAAAGGTATTACCGGACCTCTGGAAGAAATTCCTGAAGACGAACTTAAATCTATTTTTGAAACGAATTACTTTGGTCCTTTAGCATTGATAAAAGAAATCTTGCCAGCAATGCGGGAACGCAGATCTGGACTTATAATTAATGTGACTTCAATTGCGGGCTTTATGGGTCTTCCTTATAGAAGTGCTTATTCAGCTACAAAAGGAGCGCTAGGTCTTACTACTGAAGCATTGCGCATGGAGCTGAAAGAGTTTAATGTTAAGTTGTGTAATGTAGCGCCGGGAGACTTTGCCACAAACATTGCTTCGGGTCGATATCACGCGCCACTATCTCCAACGTCTCCCTATGAAAATAACTACGGAAAATCTTTAGCTTTAATGGATGAGCATGTAGATCAAGGATTAAATCCTGATATTATGGGAGAAGCCATCTATAAAATTATAAAAACACCTAATCCTGATGTGAATTATAAGGTAGGTGCATTTATGCAGAAAATATCTATTTTTCTTAAAGGAGTTTTACCGGGTAAAATCTATGAGCGATTGCTTTTAAATCACTATAAATTATAGGCAAGAAGTTAATTTTGAGTAGGAGTTAGATGCTATTGTTTAATACCTTTCTTTCTAATAAAGACGTTTTAATTGCGTAAATTTGGAACTCAAAACAATTGATAATTCAAAAAAATCTTTACATGAAATTTTTTATTGATACAGCAAATCTTGACCAGATAAAAGAAGCCCAAGAACTAGGAGTTCTAGATGGTGTAACTACTAATCCTTCATTGATGGCTAAAGAAGGCATCACAGGTAGAGATAATATATTGAAGCATTATGTTGCTATATGTGATCTTGTAGATGGAGATGTAAGTGCAGAGGTAAACTCTACAGATCTTGAAGGAATGATCGAAGAAGGTGAGGAGCTAGCAGCTTTACACGATCAGATCGTAGTTAAAATCCCAATGATTAAAGATGGTATTAAAGCTTTAAAATACTTTAGTGATAAAGGAATACGTACAAACTGTACACTTGTATTTTCAGTAGGACAAGCATTATTAGCGGCAAAAGCGGGAGCAACTTATGTTTCACCTTTTATAGGTCGTCTTGATGATATTTCTACAGATGGTTTAGGTTTAATTTCAGATATACGCCTGGTATATGATAATTATGCATTTGAAACTCAAATCTTAGCTGCTTCTGTACGTCACACGATGCACGTTATTGACTGTGCAAAATTAGGTGCTGATGTTATGACGGGTCCATTATCTGCGATCGAAGGATTGCTTAAACACCCACTTACAGATAGTGGTCTAGAGAAATTCTTAGCAGACTACAACAAAGGAAATCAGTAGTTAATACTGTTTGACTTAATAAATAAAAAAATCCTGCTCATAGAGCAGGATTTTTTTTATTACAAGTAAAAAGATCTGTTATTTTTCAAGACCCTGAACCAGTTCGTTTTCAAAATTCGAACTGTAAATATTTGCGTGGGCATTAATGATAAAACCTTTGCGATCTAAAATAAAGGTTTTCAGTAGTGAATTCATAGCGAGATCACGTGTTATTTTTTTATAACTATCAGTGAACTGAACTTGTTTTGATGGATCAAAATCATAACGTCTTATGGTATTTATCCAGTCTGTATAATCATCATTAACATTAATTGATAAGTAGGTATATTGTGGATATTTCTGTATTATAGATTCTGCCAGAGCCTGTGAACGTTTGGCTTGAGATTTTTTTGAATTAGACCAAAATAATATGAATGTTGGTTTTTTTATAAGGTCTCTTAAATTTAGTGTGTCATTATTAACATTAACTACACGCTCTTCAGGAATTCGTTTTCCAGTCTCAATATTCTTATTTGCCTGATAAAGCTTTTCGATTTCCGCTTTATCATTTTTAGAAGATATACGATCCATATAAATGTCGTAAAGTGTTTCTCCGCCCTTTTTATCATTACTATTTGCCAGATAATTTTTGATTGTACGAGTTAAAAGAAAGCTCTCTACGGTTTCATCTTTAATCTTAGTCTCTATAATACGTAGCTTATGCAAATTATGAGTGAAGGATTGCGGATTGTAAGGTTCAGACTTGTAATAAGCCTTATAAGCCTCGTGATTAAAGTAATTGAGTAGAAAACGCTGATATGAGAATAGATTTATTAATGATGCATCATTAAAGTCTGCCTCTTTCCGGCAATCATAAAATGAACTAGGTAATGAGTCCATATATTTTAAGCGATCTTCTCCAAAGTGTGAAGTAGGATATACCTCTTTACGAGCACAAAAGTCATATTTGATTATGGCTCTTGCGATCTTTTCAAATTCTTCACTTACTTCATTACGCTCGAGAAAAGTTTCTAAATAGGCCTCACGCTCTTGTTTCAGTTTCAAAATATTTTGATTGAAAGTATCAGGATCGGTTTGATAAATATCACCACGAATCATCAAATTGTTTTCTTGCTCATTCTGAAGAAAAGATTGAATCATCAAATTATTTTCTGCTTCACCATAACCGCTAAAGGTCAAGGTCTCATCAAATTCAAAAGTATTTACACGAAGTAGTAAACTATCTCCACTCTCTAAATAAATTAGTTGTTCTTCGTTGTGAAAAATTTCGTAGAGACCATTATCTACGTTTTCTAATTTATAGAAAAACTTATTGTCTTGATCAAGAGGAATGCTGTCAACTAGGATATTGTTCTTGCGTAATAAAATGTGATTTGAAGTTGGGTTAACAATTTCTCCGCTTAAATACGTGCCAGATCTTGAAGATTTAGTGTCTTTAGCACATCCTATACTAAGTAGTATAGAAAAGAATGCCATAATTAGCTTAAAGCTCATATGTAATTTTTAGTCTATAGGAGAAATTTAGGTTAATACGCCAAATGTAGTTTTGCTGCTCGAAGTCTCTTGTTAATTAGAAGTTAAAACATATATTATAAAAGTTAATATTTCTTGTTTTAGGTTATAAGCTGTACTTTTGCAAATCATTAAAAAATCTGGGTTTAATCTATGTTATCAGTATCAAATTTATCTGTTCAATTCGGTAAAAGAGTTCTTTTTGACGAAGTAAATATTTCATTTACTCAAGGAAATTGCTATGGAATTATCGGAGCTAACGGAGCAGGAAAATCTACATTTTTAAAAATAATTTCAGGAAAGGATGATGCTACCAGCGGTAATGTGCATCTTGAACCTGGAAAGCGTATGTCTGTTCTAGAGCAGGATCACTATGCTTTTGATGAGTACACAGTTTTGGATACTGTTTTACAGGGGAATAATCCACTTTATAAGATTAAAACTGAAATGGATGCTTTATATGCAGACTATTCAGATGAAAATGCAGATCGAATAGGGGAGTTGCAGGTGAAGTTTGAAGAAATGAATGGCTGGAATGCAGATAGTGATGCTGCAGCTTTACTTTCTAACTTGGGTATTTCTGAAGAGCATCATTATAATTTGGTAAAAGATCTAGATAGTAAGCAAAAAGTACGTACACTTTTAGCGCAGGCATTATTTGGCAATCCTGATGTTTTGATTATGGATGAGCCTACTAACGACCTTGACTATGAAACAATTAACTGGCTTGAGAATTTCTTAGCAAACTATGAGAATTGTGTAATTGTGGTGTCTCACGACCGTCACTTTTTAGATTCGGTTTGTACACACATTTCTGATATTGACTTTGGTAAAATTTCGCATTTTAGCGGTAATTATACATTCTGGTATGAATCTTCTCAACTTGCGGCGCGCCAGCGTGCTCAGCAGAATAAAAAATCTGAAGAGAAGAAAAAAGAGCTTGAAGAATTTATACGTCGTTTTAGTGCGAACGTAGCAAAGAGTAAGCAAGCTACTTCTCGAAAGAAAATGATAGAGAAACTTAACGTAAATGATATTAGACCTTCTAGCAGAAGATATCCTGCAATTATATTTGAACGTGAGCGTGAAGCGGGAGATCAGATTCTTAACATAGAAAAGTTAGCTTCTTCTATAGATGGAGAGATCCTTTTCAAAAATGTCAACTTAAATCTTGCTAAAGGTGATAAGCTTATAGTCTATTCTAAAGATAGCCGTGCTACTACAGCTTTCTATGAGATTTTAAATGGAAAGCAAAAGCCACTCGAAGGTAAATTTGAATGGGGTGTAACTACAAATCAATCTTATCTCCCAGTAGATAATCAGGAGTTTTTTGAAAATGATCTTACTTTAGTAGATTGGTTACGTCAATATGCAAAAACCGAACAAGAGCGTGAGGAAGTTCATATTCGCGGATTTCTTGGTAAGATGATTTTCTCTGGTGAAGAAGCATTGAAAACTTCAAATGTACTATCAGGGGGAGAAAAGGTGCGTTGTATGTTGAGTAGAATGATGATGCAACGAGCAAACGTTTTAATGTTTGACGAGCCTACAAACCACTTAGATCTGGAGTCAATTACAGCTATAAACAATAGTTTGAAAAACTTTAAAGGAACGATTTTACTTACTACGAGTGATCACGAATTTGCTCAAACAGTAGGTAATCGTATCTTAGAACTTACACCTAATGGTGCAATAGATCGCTATTTGAGTTTTGATGACTATATGAATGATCCAAAAATTAAAGAGCAACGTCAACAAATGTATACTGTTGAGGCATAGTAAAGCCTTAAATAAAAAAAAGCCGCAAATTGATTAAATCAATTTGCGGCTTTTTTTTGTTATTGAGATACTACTTCATAACTAAATCTATTAGAGGGAGTTTGACCTGCAATAGTTGTTTTAAGTTCTACAATATCTAAAGTTCTTGAGTCTTGGAGAATAGCATAAAATGAGTCTGTAGTACTTTGGTTGTAAGGTGCTAAAAAGTAGCTCCCTGCAGTTTTTAATTTTATTCCTGCGCGTAGTTTGTAAGTGTCTTCCTCTTTTATCGCAGTTAGAACAACTCCTTCGGCAGCAAGTCTACCTTGACCTTCACTTACAAATACATTCGTATTGGTAAATGGGATTGGTGATTTACGTTCAATATCATCTTCTTCATATCTAAACAAAAATATTTCAGAAAAACGAGCATCTGGAACAAGAGAATCGAGTTTTATAGGTGTGCCATTATCTGCTACAAGAGAAACAGGAACATTTAATTCTACGAATAATGTATCATCTACATTATAGGTTTCACTAGCTTCGGGGATTGTAATAAGGTCAGATACTTCAAACGAACTTACAACAGGTACGTAATTTGTATCATCTGAAGTAGAGCAAGCCGTTGTAAGGGCAATTAAAGAAAGTAGAACGAAAGATAATTTTTTCATTAGTTGAGATTTAAGATTATTAATTAATCTTTAGATGATCAACAACGAAATAGGTTGCGCTGAATTTTAAACTTATTTAATGAAGCGTATGATTCTATCCTAGGGTATAAATAAACTGTATAAGTGATTGAAGCATTTTAGAAATTAACTCCTTAAATGCTTTATAAGTGTGTAGCCGCAGAATACTGCGATAAATCCACTAAGAACTATTCTAAAAGTGGGTAATTCTTCCCCCTGAGTGAGCGGATATAATCGGTATAAAGAATATAGCAAAAGACCAGCATTTAATGCTAGATTCAAAACAGAGCGCTTTGGATTTTTTTCTTTTTGAATAAGCGTGTCTGTATTTTCGGTTACATCTGGTTCTTCTTCAAGTCTGCTTTGTGTAGCTTGCTCCTCTAATTCGCTATCAGATAATTCGGTGTTTGAAAAGATTTTCTCGACCATATGTTTAGCCTTTACCAGATTTTCTTTCTCTACAAATACCAATGCCTGATTAACATAATTAGTGCCAAAACCTGCACGTATTGCACTTTCGCCATCATTACGTACTACGCTATGAATACCGGCTTCTTTTAAGTGATTTTGAAGAAATTTTACGTTTAGTTCTGATCCCGTGTAAACACGCTCGTAGTTAGAATCTTTAATCATATTGCTTTATCAAATTTGCATTTCCAGATGGCATTATTAAAGTTTTTACCTAATGCAAAACCGTAAAATAGAACAACAGCTGCAATAGATTTAAACATAAAAAAGAATACCATAAGATCCTGACTAAATGTTTGTTTAGGTGAGAATAATCCGTCCGGTACTAAGAGTGTTGCTAGCACACTAGATAATAGGATGGTAACTATTAAATTTTCAAAATTTTTTAAGGGCCACATCATCAATTTACGCAATGGATGTAAGTCATTACCCCATTTATGAATTAAATAATAATACCCATTACCCATTGGCGCAAATAATAAAGGATCATCTGTTTTGTTAAGTACAAACATTTTTGATGGAGCCATTATTTTAAACCCCTGTAATTGTAAATTATGTTCTTGTTCCAGTTGCCTTATTTCTGTAAGGGCTTCTTGGGGGAAAGTACCTTTAAACAATTTAGAATCTAAGAATCTCAATCTGTAATTAATACAGATTTTCTTTATACTGCTCTCATCAAATATGCGATCAGTATCTAAAAGATCAAAGTCAAAATCATTGAAATCTTCAATCAAGTCACCAGCAAGATTTTCTAAGATACGTTCGTTTTGTGAAGGAGTTTTCTTTAGAAATTGATGCACCCAATTAATAACTAAATCTCCTTTTGATTTTCTAAACTGTTCACGAAGTAATTTATCGTGAATATTAGTCTTCTTTAATAGCATTTTCTTTTTTTTTAGCATTTAAAGTTAACTAATACATCAATAATTTACAAGATGGTAAATGCTAAAGTATTACCGTAGCGTCGCTTCAAATCGATCTTCAAAACGTCGCTGAAGTTTTTGCATTATCTTATCTATTTCTTTGTCTGTTAGTGTTTTATTTTCATCCTGTAGTGTAAAGCTCACAGCATAACTTTTTTTACCTTCAGGTAGATTTGCACCTTCGTAAACATCAAATAGAGCCACATTTTTTAATAGATTTTTTTCTACATTATGCGCTTCTTGATAGATATCATCAAACAAAACATCTTTGTTAAGTAGTAATGCGAAATCACGACGAACAGCAGGGTTTTTAGGTATAGGTTTAAAACTAATTTTATTTTGTTTGATTAATTCGAGTACAACATCCCAATTAAAATCTGCAAATAGAATTTCCTGATCAAGATCAAAATGATTGCGTATGTTCTTTACTACTACTCCAAATTCTACTACAGTTTTTTTGTTTATAGTATAGCTTAATCCTTCAGAAAACTGAGCGTTTTTAACCGGCTTTACAGACCAATCGGATATGCCTAAACGAGATAAAACGGTTTCAACCGTACTCTTTAAATTAAAGAAGCTAGCAGGTTTCTGAGGTGCGTTCCAGCTTTCTGCATTATTGTTACCGCTTAAAAATACAGTCAGATGTTTGTGCTCTTCTCTTCCTCCCGGGAAATTGTGGTAACTCTTTCCGAATTCAAACAGTTTTAAATCTGGCTGTCTTCTGTTTGTATTAAAAGCAAGCACTTCTAAGCCTGAAAATAATAGAGACTGTCTCATTACAGAAAGATCTGTACTCAACGGATTAAGCATCTTCACACTGTAATCTGCTTTAAATGCATCATTTAAAACAGCGTACTCAGGATTAGTTAATGAGTTATTGAGAATTTCATTAAAGCCTTGATCTGCAAGTAGGTTTCCAATAACCTGTTGTACTTTATGATCTGCAAAACGACTGCTTTTTGATATTGAAGCATTAAGTTTTGCTTTAAACTTGATTTTATTATACCCATAAACTCGTAGAATTTCTTCTACAACATCTACTTCACGAGTGACATCATTACGATATGCAGGAATTGTCATACCAATACCAGATTCTGTAATGTTGTTAATTTTAATATCTAAAGATGATAATATTGATTTTATAGTCTCTTTAGAAATTTCTTCTCCAATTAATTTTTCTGCGCGCTCAAAATTTAGAAATACCTGGTGATCTTCAATCTTTTTAGGATAGATATCAATTACATCACTTGTTACTTCACCGCCACCAGTTTCCTGAATTAAGAGAACCGCACGTATCAATGCATATTCAGTTAAATTAGGATCTATTCCGCGTTCAAATCTAAATGAAGCATCTGTATTGAGTCCGTGGCGTTTTGCACTCTTACGTACACTCACCGGATTAAAATAAGCACTTTCTAGAAATATGCCCGTAGTTTCTTCAGTTACACCACTATTTTCACCACCAAACACACCTGCAATACAAAGCGGTTTTTCAGAATCACAAATCATCAAATCTTCTTCGTGAAGTTCGCGCTCAATACCATCCAGAGTGGTGAATTTGGTTCCTGCTTCAACGGTCTTTACATTTATTTGCTTACCGCTTATCTTAGAAAGATCAAATGCGTGAAGCGGCTGACCGAGTTCGTGAAGCACATAATTTGTAACGTCAACTATATTATTTTTAGGAGTTAGACCTATTGCTTTAAGTCTATTTTGTAACCAAGTGGGTGATTCTTTAACTGTGATTCCACTTACTGTAATACCACAATAACGCGGAGCGCGCTCTTGGTTAAGAACTTGAACGCTTATTTTTTGTGTGCGATTATCTATTCTAAAAGCACTGGTCGAAGGCGTTATAAATTCACTGTTAACTCCCATTTGTATGAGTCCTGCCCGAAGGTCGCGCGCAGTTCCCATATGGCTCATTGCATCGGCGCGATTAGGAGTTAGGCCTATTTCAAAAACCTCGTCATCTTCAATATCATAAATTTCAGATAAATTTGTGCCGGGTGTAAGATCTTGATCAAGTATCAAAATACCGTCGTGACTTTTCCCAAGACCTAATTCGTCTTCAGCACAAATCATCCCGTTGCTCACTTCGCCACGTATTTTGCCTTTTTTTATTTTCCAGGCTTCTCCCTTTTCATCATAAAGTGTAGTGCCTACAGTAGCTACAGGTACTTTTTGCCCGGCGTCAACGTTAGGTGCGCCACAAACAATCTGAATGGGTTCTCCGGTTCCTATATCAACGGTTGTAATCTTAAGGCGATCTGCATTAGGATGTTTCACACAGGTTAAAACGTGACCTACTACAATACCTTGTAGTCCACCTTTTACACTCTGAAAAGCATTTATACCTTCTACTTCAAGACCTAAATCTGTAAGTAAATTGCCTGTTTTTTCGGCTTTCCAATCAATATTGATAAACTGTTTTAACCAGTTGTAGCTTATTTGCATTCCCCTTAATTTTAAAAGGGCAAATATAGCATTTAAGCTGTTTTCTTTAGCACGAAGTTGCGTTTAATACGCGTATAGTTGTTCCTTTTTATCTAATTTAATATCAGGAAATTTCAAAGATTATGACGATCACGCTTGTCGAAAGCAAAGCATTGATTCAATCACTTAGGATATATAATTCCATATATTTTTATATTTCATCAACTGCGCGTACATCTGGCGTATAGGGAGATTTTCTTCTTTTAATAGCTGTGGATCCTCATTAAGTAACGCAGATGCATAGTTGCGTGAAATTTTCATTATTTCATTGTCTTTTATAATATCTGCAATTTTTAAATTGAGTACTCCGCTTTGCTGGGTTCCCATAATATCCCCGGGACCCCGCAGTTTTAAATCAACTTCGGCAATTTCGAAACCATCATTTGTGTTAGTCATAGTTTGTAAACGGGTTTTGCTATCTTCAGATAGTTTATGACCAGTCATTAAAATACAAAAACTTTGATCTGCACCACGCCCCACACGCCCTCGCAGCTGGTGTAATTGCGACAAGCCAAAACGCTCTGCGCTCTCGATAATCATTACTGATGCATTAGGTACATTTACACCAACCTCAATCACAGTTGTTGCAACCATTATTTGTGTTTCTCCATTCACAAAGCGATTCATCTCATAATCCTTATCAGCAGGTTTCATCTGGCCGTGAACAATCGAAATTTGGTATTCTGGCATAGGAAACTCCCGACTTATACTTTCATAACCGTCCATTAAGTCTTTATAATCCAGCGCTTCGCTTTCTTGAATAAGTGGATAAACCACATAAATCTGACGACCTTTTTTAATTTCATCTCTAATAAAACCAAAAACCTTCAGTCTATTATTATCATAGCGGTGAACCGTTTTAATAGCTTTCCTACCTGGAGGCAATTCATCAATTACAGAGACATCAAGATCACCATACACACTCATAGCCAAAGTACGGGGGATAGGTGTTGCAGTCATAATAAGAATATGCGGAGGCAAACTATTTTTATGCCACAGTTTGCTGCGCTGTGCTACTCCAAAGCGATGTTGCTCATCGATAATGGCGAGACCTAGATTCTTAAATTTTACTTTGTCCTCCAGCAGCGCGTGCGTTCCTATCAAAATATTTAAAGAACCATTTTCCAGATTTTCGTGAATAATCCTTCGGGCTTTAGTACGCGATGATCCCGTAAGCAATGCTATATTTATATCAAGGTCCTTACAAAGTTCACTAAGTCCTTGATAATGTTGTATTGCTAATATTTCAGTTGGTGCCATTAAGCAAGCCTGAAAATCATTATCTATAGCGATAAGCATCGTTAGAAGAGCAACAATGGTTTTACCACTACCCACATCTCCTTGTAGTAAACGATTCATCTGTGCTGGCTTGCCCAGATCATTGCGTATTTCTTTAACTACACGCTTCTGTGCTTCTGTAAGTTCAAAAGGTAAATGCTCATTATAGAATTTGGTGAAGTAATTTCCTATTTGTTCAAAAGGATAGCCTTTAATTTTCTGTTTATGTAGTTTATTTTTTACGAGTAGTTGGAGTTGAATATAAAAAAGTTCTTCAAATTTTAACCGAAACTGTGCCTTGGCTAAACTTTCTTGACTCTGCGGAAAGTGGATGTTTAAATAGGCTTCTTTCTTCGGAATAAGCTTTAAGGTATCTAAAATAGAGTTTGATAATGATTCGTCAATTGCGTTATGCACTTCCTGAAATAAAGTTTGCATAAGTACATTAACAACCCGGTTGGTAATGCCTCGATTACTCAATTTTTCAGTAGAAGGGTACACAGGTTGCATTGCGATGCGTAAACTTTTTTCGTGTTCTTCTAGCAATTCGAGATCTGGATGAGCAATAGAATACGCACTCCCAAAGCGTTGCACTTTTCCAAAAACCACATATGGAATATTAATTTTTAGACTTTCTCGTATCCATTTAAGACCTCTAAACCAAACTAAATCCATAGATCCGGTTTGATCGATAAATGTTGCTACGAGTCGTTTAGCTCTTCCTTCCCCAACCGTTTTTATATGTGTTATTTTGCCTATAATTTGTACATCTGCACTTGTAGGTTGTAACTGTGCAATTTTATAGTACTGCGTTTTATCTATATACCGGTTAGGAAATAGATTAAGAAAGTCCTGATATGTATGAATTCCTAATTCAGAACGTAGTAAAGTAGCTCTGTTAGGTCCTACACCTTTGAGATAATCTATAGGGGTTTGTAGCTTGCCGGAGTTCATGATGACGAAGATATAAAACCCAACTATTTTATTCGCGTTTTACTTTGTCCTTAAGTGAGCGGTTTTGAAATCAAATCCTTAATTTGGCAGGCTATAAGATAGTATGACTTTATGAAATTGATATTTACGGCTTTTTTCGCTTGCTTTACAAGTGTATTTTATAGCCAGCAGACCGAAACGGTTGACTTTGAACGCATTTATGCCCTGTTAGATTTTGATTATCCCAATGGTACAGTTACCGGCGAATTAGAAGTAAAATTTAAAATGCTTGACGATGCAGATTTTGTGTATCTGAATGCAAAAAATATCACTAAATATTCTTCTACCCTTAACGGTAAACTTATAAGTACGCATACAGATGACGGGCGTATGATATTTACCAAGAACTTTTTAAAAGGAGAAACGTATTCACTACTCCTAAAATATACTGCAAAACCCGATAAGGCGCTGTATTTTGTAAATAATGGAGGTTTTCAGCAAATATGGACACAAGGTCAAGGAAAATATACATCTAACTGGCTACCCAGTATTGATGATATGAATGATAAGATTGAGTTTGATCTTTCTATAATAGCATATCCCGGGCAGGAAGTAGTTTCTAATGGCGTTCTTATTGAGAAAGAAGAGAAAGGCGAGAAGTTTATTTGGCACTTTGAGATGACAGAGCCTATGTCTAGTTACCTGGTTGCCGTCGTAATGGGAGACTACCGCAAAATTAAATATGTATCTGATTCTGGTATTCCTATGGAGCTGTATTACTATCCTACAGACTCAATGAAGGTTTTAAGTACCTATAAATACAGCAAAGAAATTTTCAATTACTTAGAAGAGGAAATAGGTGTTAAGTTTCCGTGGCCAGTTTATCGACAAGTTCCTGTAAAAGACTTCTTATATGCTGGAATGGAAAACACCATGGCGACTATCTTTAGTGATCAATTTGTTGTAGATAGAAACGGCTTTATAGATCGTAATTATGTGAGTGTAAATGCACACGAATTGGCGCATCAATGGTTTGGCGATTATGTAACGGCAACCTCAGGAACACATCATTGGTTACAAGAAGGATTTGCTACGTATTATGCACTTCTTGCAGAACGAAAAGTTTTTGGTGACGACTATTACTACTGGCAACTTTATAAATCTGCGGAAGAATTAAAGGCGTTAAGCGATAAAGGCAAAGGGGAACGTTTATTAGATCCCAAAGCAAGCTCTCTAACATTTTATCAGAAAGGTGCTTGGGCATTACATATTTTACGTGAGGAAATAGGGGATGAGGCATTTAGAACAGGTATTAAGAGTTACCTTAATAACTTTAAATATAAGAACGCAAGTACCGAAGATTTCTTAAAAGAGATGCGCAAGTCAAGCGGAATGGATCTTATCGAATTTGAGAAAAACTGGTTGCAACAAACGGCTTTTCAAGACAAAGCAGCTTTAGAAGTTCTGAAAAAATCTCCAATCATTCAAAAATATATGCGCGTCGTTGCATTGCGTAATGTTCCTTTTAGTCAAAAGCAAAATAAATTACTGGATTTACTTGCCTTGCCAGATGAATATACCGGTCAGGAAGCTGTTTATCAATTAGCAGATGTATCACCCGCAGCTGCATCGCGAATATATGAACGCGCTTTTTACACAAATAATCCGTGGGTGCGACAAGCGATTGCACGTACGGTTCAGAAAGTCCCTCTGGAGATGAAGACTAACTATGAACGCTTGCTCAATGATGATTCTTACATAACACGAGAACAGGCATTACTTAATTTATGGTCGTCTTTTCCATCAGATCGTCACAAGTATTTGAACCAAATGAAAGGAGTTCAAGGTTTTTCTGATCACAATATCGAAATTACCTGGTTAGCGCTGGCTATTTCAACCTTAGATTATGAAGAAGCTTTTATACGCGATCACTTTTTTAGACTTACCCGATTTACAGGAAATCGAAATTCTTATGCTACGCGCCAAAATGCATTTGAGAAATTATACCAACTTCAACTTTTTGAACCTAAAAGTTTAGAAAATTTGGTGGATGGCTGTTTTCATATAAACTGGAGATTTTCAGAATCGTGTAAGAATATTTTAAATATGTTGCTGAAAGATCCAGAATGGAAGAAAGAGCTTAAAAAGCTTGATCTAAAAGATGAAAAGCAACGGAAATTTTTAGCTGAAAAATTAGTTTAATGCGTGCATTAGTAATATCTGGTGGAGGAAGTAAAGGCGCATATGCCGGGGGAGTTGCTCAATATCTTATTGAGGAGCTAGGGCATAAATATGATTTGTTTTTAGGAACATCTACCGGAAGTTTGCTAATCTCACAGCTTGCAAATAATAATATTAAAAGGGCATACGAGGTTTATACGAACGTCAATCAAAATACCATTTTTAATGTCAACCCTTTTAACATTAAGTCTAAAGGCGATCGGGAATACGTTTCTATAAATTACTGGAATACAGTCTGGCAGTTTATGCGTCGCAAACGCACTTTTGGCGAGAGTAAAAATTTACTGAAAAACATTAAAAAAAATCTTTCTAAAAGTGAATTTGAGCATATAAAAAGAACTGCTGCAGATGTTGTAGTGACTGTGTCAAATCTCACAAAAAATACCGTTGAGTATAAATCAATTCGTAATTGGGAATATGAAGATTTTTGCGAATGGATCTGGATAAGTTGTAATTACGTCCCTTTTATGAGCTTGGTTAATAAAAAGGGATTTGAATACGCAGATGGTGGTTTTGGCTGTATTGTACCCATACGTGAAGCTATTAGAAGAGGAGCAACAGAGGTTGACGCCATTATTCTTGAATCTGAAAATATGGAATACAATAAGGTTCTCGGTAAAAATCCGTTTTCTTTAATGGTAAATCTATTTGGATTTTTAATGGATCAAGTAGAGTATCACGACGTAATTGTGGGGAAACTTGCAGCAATTAATAAAGATGTACCACTTAATCTATATTACACTCCATCTAAGCTTACAGAGAACAGTCTTATATTCAATAAAAAGTTAATGACTAACTGGTGGCAGCAAGGCTGGGAATATGCTGAAGATAAAGCCAAACAAGCGCAAGATAATAAATTGAAAGAAATTACTGAAACTGATTAAGCAGGTTAATTAACCGTAATGATCTTTTCGATAAATGTATCTGAACTACTTTTAAAACGTACCACATAAAGCCCGGCTTCAGCAGGCGTAAAAGTGTATGAAGCTATCCGTGTAGGTATATCCATCGTGCAAATACAACCCTTGTAAATTGCTTCAACACTTACGGTTATTGTGTTTCCATCTATGGTTTCTATAAATTTGTTAAACAAACCGCAGCCATTAGTAACCGGAAAGAATACTTCTAAAATTAAGTCTTTATTTACCTCGGTTTCTGTTTGACCTTTAACATCAATCACGACAGCTTCTGCAATGCTCTCGCAATCTTGATTTTCAGTATCTTTAGTAGTTGAGCATTGCAATGCTAGAAATGCTACAATAGCCAATAAAATGAATTTTAATTTCATTTGTGATTTTAAAGCAGATGTAAGAATTAGAAAGAGGTTGCGTAAGTTTAATAATTTTATCTTTCGCTATTTGAAAAAAAAAGTATTGAATCCTTCAAAATCATCTATTTAAGCATACTTCAACTTCTTCAATGCCTGCTTCATTTTCAGATAGAACAACGAGTGTATCATTCTTATTAATTACCGTAGATCCATTAGGTGTTAAGTATTTATTATTGCGTTTAATCATAGCAATAATTGCAGTTTTAGGAAAACCCAACTCAACAATTTTTTTATCTACAGCGTAACATCGGGGCGTTATAACAATTTCTTTCATCGCTGTTTTAGGAATTTCAGAGATAAAACGAGCAACATCTGTATTAGTTTCCTTAGATTCTGGTAATGCCACACCGAGCCATTTTGCAACAATACCCAGTGTTGTACCTTGAATTAAAACAGAAGTAACCGATACGAAGAATACGATATTAAATATAATACTTGCTTTTTCTATACCTGCTAGTAGCGGGTATGTTGCAAATACGATAGGCGCCGCACCTCTCAGACCAACCCAAGATATATAAAACCTTCTTTTCAATTTCATTTTAAAAAAGGCGAGACTTAGAAAAACTCCAACAGGACGGGCTATAAATATTAGAAATAGAGATACCACAATGCCTATCCCAAAGAAGGGTACAATTTGAGTAGGAAATACGAGAAGACCTAACGTAAGGAAGAGAACAATTTGCATTAGCCATGCAAGACCATCAAACATTTTGAGAATGGTCTGTTTATGTATGAGGTCTTGATTACCTAAATAAACAGAACATATGTAAATTGCTAAGAATCCGTTTCCGCCTATAGATTCTGTCGCAGAAAATGTTATAAACATTAATGCGATTACGAGAACGGGATATAAACCTTCAAAACCGAGTTCGATTTTATTTATGATGAGCTTACTCAGTTTTCCGAAGACAAAACCGGCAACACCACCCACAATCATTTGACGTAGTAAAAGGGGAATCACCGAAAGTATACCTTGATCCTGATTAATGACCAGCGTTAAAAAGGCTATCGTTAATACATAGGCCATCGGGTCGTTACTTCCGCTTTCTAATTCTAGAGTAGGTCTCAAATTGGTCTTAAGAGCTAGACTTTTTGAGCGTAATATCGAGAAAACTGCAGCTGCATCTGTAGACGATACGATTGATCCTAATAATAGACTTTCATAGATTGTAAAGTCGGTTAAATAAAAAACAAATAAGCCTAATGTAACTGCTGTTAAAAGCACACCGAGAGTCGAAAGCAGAAGACCTTGTTTAAGAATGGGTTTTACGCTTGACCAATGCGTATCTAGACCACCAGAAAATAAAATGAAGTTTAAGGAAACGATACCTATAAATTGAGCGATCTCCATATCGTCAAATATAATCCCACCTATACCATCAGATCCCGCGGCCATACCAATACCTAGAAAGAGAAGAAGAGTAGGAACCCCAAATTTGTAGGAGGTTTTACCTACTACAATACTTATAAAAAGTAGTAAAGAGCCTATTAAAACAATATTTTCAATGGTGATATTCACGTTGAGAGCTTTAATTCGTAAAAATAGACATAATGCCTAAAGTCGGTTGAAAATAATGTAAATACTATTAATTCTATATGCTGAAGATTACTGAATTCTTTTTCCTTGCGTGGTAAATGAAAGTCCTTGTTGGCCACGTGTAGAGATCATTATAGCTTCAAAAATAGGATCTGTAAGCTCAGAATCATCAAGCCAATCTATTATAAAATTAGCACCTGTTCCTCCGGTATTATCAGATTCTTCAATGATTATATCTACCGTTTCTAGAGGTTTTATAAATATAGGATAATCAAAATAAGTACGTATTAGTTCGCCTGAAGTACTATAATACGCTGCTTTGGTAAGATATATAAAATCTTCTGCACTTGTATTGCGTAAACTTACAGTAACAGTAAGATCGTGGGTATTATGTTCTGATGTACTATAAATTTCTGAATAAATCCCTAAGTAAGACTTTGCTTTAGTAAGAGAGTCATTTGTGGGTAATTCTGCACTTCGTTTTTGCCAATTTACCGGATTTACAGAACTCATTTCTTTCTGCTCGGTACACGAGCTCGAAAATATAGCTGAAAGAAAAACTACAAAAAGGGAGTGTATAATTTTCATAGTATCAAAAATAGCATAACAAACTTAGCAATGTGTTCTTAAAGTGAGCAACCTCACTAATTTCTTTGATTTATAATTTGAAGCAAAGCAAACTGCACAAAAAAATCTTTACTCCAAAATAATAGCTTTTGTTCTAACTGAATAGTTCTTTAGCCTCCGTTTTTAAATAAGAAAGTGCGACATATATTGGATCTTCTGCTTCAGAATAACTGGTTATTAGATTTTCACGTAGTGCATCGGCAGAGGTCGTCTCTGTATTTAAAACTTGTTTTCTAAGCTGTGCAATTAACGTATTCTTTGATGATTTAATAATATTCCAGCATTCATCAGACATATAAATCTGTTGCGATAAATTGTGATCAAATTCCTGCTGAACTTGAGATATAAGCAAGTCAACGTAATTTTTTTTATCTGATGAGGTAGGTTTAACGCGTATTAATAATTGAATAAGATTTGCTCGTTCAAGAAATAAAGTAAGTCTTTCATATGCTTGTAAGCGCAGCGGAAGTGTTTCTGATTGAAATTCTTTATGCAGTATAAATCGTCTTCGCCTATCTTCATTTTTCAGAAAGCCATCAAAAAAATAATATGCCAGACCACCTACGACAAGGGCAGGCAATACCGGAATAAAAAAATCTAAAATATCATTCATAATTTAATAACGCACTTCTTTCTTAGTTTCAACTTTGTTTTTTCTGCCGGCAGTCTCTTTATCATAATTTCCACCAAGATATTTGCAATCCAGAATTTCATTCATTCCTGCAAATGGAACTTCAACTTTATGATAGGTAAAGCAAGCGGCAAGTGTTTGAGTTAGGTTTTTATCCCCTAGAGTCAAATCTACATCTTCTGTCGTCAATTGGCAGGGATGTTCATAGCCACAAGCGTGTGTGATCTCAATTAATTCTTTTCTAAAATTTTTAAAATAGAAATTTGTTCGTACTGCTTTATCTTCAATGTTAATTCCAGATTGCAACCATTTATTTTGTGTAGCAACGCCACTGGGGCAAGTATTATTATGACAGGCTTTAGCTTGAATACACCCAATAGAAAGCATAGCCTCACGAGCCACATTGATTACATCTACACCCATTGCGAATGCCATTGCACCTTTTGCAGGTAAACCTAACTTTCCGCTGCCTATAAAAACTATACGCTCAGTAAGGTGGTGCTTTTTAAATATTTTATATAAATCACTAAAGGCATAAACAAATGGTAAAGAAACGTGATCTGCAAAGCTGGGAGGTGCAGCTCCAGTTCCGCCTTCGCCACCATCAACCTGAATAAAATCTGGTCCTTTACCAGACTTCGCCATAAGTTGAGCGAGTTTTTCCCAATCTTGTAATTTTCCTATTGCAGCCTTTATGCCCACGGGTAATCCTGTAGCTTCCGCAATATCTTCTACAAATTGCAATAATCCATCTACGCCTTCAAATGCAGCGTGGGTAGCAGGAGAGATAACATCTTTACCCATAGGCACGTGACGAATCTCAGAAATCTCTTGTGTGATTTTTGATGCAGGAAGTACACCACCTTTACCGGGTTTAGCTCCTTGCGATAGTTTTATTTCTATAGCTTTTACTTCTGGATTTGCTTCAACCAAAGCCACCATTTTTTCCATAGAAAAATTACCTAATTCATCTCGTACTCCAAAATATCCAGTTCCTATTTGAAAGATCACATCTGCTCCTTGTTTATGATATGGAGAAAATCCGCCTTCACCGGTGTTGTGATACGCGTGAGCCAATTTGCAACCTTTATTGAGGGAAGCAATTGCACGAGCAGATAGAGACCCAAAACTCATTGCAGAAACATTAATCGCAGATCCAGGTCTATATGGTTTTCTACGCTTGTTATGTAACCCCATGACTTTAGCACAGGGTAAAAAATACGGGTTCTTAGAATTGGGATGATCTAGAGGAGCTTTAAACGCCATCATTGCGTTATTAATGAAAATATAATTGGCTTCGTAAATATTTTGATCTGTACCAAAACCCTCGTAATTATTTTCATTTTTTGCAGATGCGTAAATCCAACCGCGTTCGATGCGATTGAATGGAAGTTCTTCGCGATTATTAGCAACGATATACTGCCTGATTTCTGGGCCAATACTTTCTAGCATATATCGAATATGACCTACTACTGGAAAATTGTGGGTGATTATATGTTTCTTATTGAAAAAGACATCACGAATTGCAATAATTGCTAATGCTAGAATAATATAAATCCACCACTGTATATTAGATAGAAATAAAAAAATATCGTTCATAAAAAAGTTTGAATTTCAAACGCCAAATTTACATTTTTCATCAGCATCTATATTGATGCTTTTTTAAAATTTAGTGTGGTAAATTGTGATTTTTGCAATAAAGAGATCGTTCTAGCTTCATTTCTCATTATATGTTTAAAATGAAAGTAGTGTAGCTTCTGGTACTGAGTTATTTTTTATTTAAATAATCAAGAGTAAGCTGACTCATAACTTTTACACCCAGCAACATACCCTCATCGTCTATCATGAAATCTGGAGTATGGTGGGGATACGCCTCTGTATTGCCAGGTGTCATACCACCCAGAAAAAAGTAGAAGCCGGGCACTTTTTCTTGAAAGTAGCTAAAATCTTCACCTCCAGTAGTTGCTTTAACCAGATTTACATTAGTATCTCCAGCAACCTGCTTTAAAGTAGGCAGCATTTGTTCAGTAAGCTTCTCATCATTATATGTTATTGCCGTATTACTTTGAAATTCTATCGTTGCGCTTCCTCCATATGCTTTGGCAAGACCTTCTGCCATTTCAGTCATTCTACGTATGATAAGCTTGCGCATTTTAGGATCAAGAGTTCTTACCGTACCTATGAGTTCTGCACTTTCAGGAATTATATTAAAGCGTACACCAGACGTAATTTTTCCTACAGTAATTACAGCAGGCTCTACCAGTAAATTAGATTCTCTGCTTATTATAGATTGAAAACCGTCTATAATTTTTGAGGAAATATATATCGGATCAACTCCACCCCAAGGCTGTGAACCGTGAGTCTGTTTTCCTTTTACATTAACGACAAATCGTTCTACAGCTGCCATTATGCCACCCGGTTTATAATTAATTTGCCCTACCGGGGTTCCGCTATTTATGTGTAATCCAAAAATAGCATCGACATCGGGGCTTTTCAAAACACCTTCTTTGATCATTAGGGAAGCACCACCTTCTTCACCCGGAGGTGGACCTTCTTCTGCCGGTTGAAAAATAAACTTTACAGTACCATTAATTTTATCTTTGTGTTGTGCAAGAATTTCTGCAGTACCCATTAAAATGGCTACGTGAGTATCGTGGCCACATGCATGCATAACGCCGGTTTCAGCGCCTAGAAAATTTGCCGTAACAGTGCTTTTAAACGGTAAATCGTTTCGTTCAGTTACGGGGAGAGCGTCAATATCTGCTCGCAAGGCGACAACCTTACCGGGATTGTCTCCTTTTAGTACGCCTACAACTCCGGTTTTGGCAATTCCCGTCTCTACTTCAATTCCTAATGACTTGAGGTGTTCTGCAATTTTTTCGGCAGTTTTGAATTCACGATTACTTAATTCTGGATTTTTGTGAATTTCATGCCTCCAGTTAATTACTTTGTCTTCGATAGATTCTGCAGCCTTCATTATTGAAGCATCCGGTGATTGTGCAAATGCGGTTATGCTGATGATAAAAATGAGAATGTTGAGTTTTTTCATAATGTAAGTTTAGAACGAGATTAAAGCGTAATTGAGGTTTTGATAATAAACAAGTGCGTTCATAGCCGATAATGCCATTTGTGTATGTTGCCATCTTTTTTCTGAAGTAATACCGCGTGAACCGGCAGTTTGACCACATAGTACAATAGGAATATTTAATGCGTGAAACCGCTCCAGAAGCTTTAAGTTAGGATTGTCTACACCGAATTTTTCTTTATAATATTGATTAGTTAATAATCCAAATGCCGCGCTTCCATGAACTACGAGTACCGGCTTAAGGTGATCTTGGGTAACTCCTGCTGAAGTATTCATATTTAAAAAACGCGCAACGGTATTAAAATAGGGATTAAGTTTAGCTGGGTTTTCAGGAGATTTTGCTATATCAAAAACCACTCTATAGGTTGCTGTTGTGTCTACAGGAATGTCGGGTTGAGGGACAGTATAGGTTTCACCAAACTCTTTCAATAACGAACCAGTAATTTTCTCTTGCGCGAAGCTAGTATTGAGAAATGAGCAAAGTAATAGTGTTAAGACAAGTAGAAATCTGGAGCGCATAAGTTGTAGGTTAGCTTAAAGTTATTGAAAATTCATCTAAAGCTACGTTTAATGATTCGCATTTCAAATTTGCATAGCAATTAATGGCAATGCTCTTAAATTTAGAACAAATCGATATTTCTTAATAACTATATGGCTAGTAATTCCTCTAAAAAGCCAAGATTCCTTAATTTTCACTTCTTAAAAAATCAATTGTTTTGGAGGCACTTTTAGAAGGATTAAATGACGCACAGCGTGCACCGGTTTTACAAAAAGATGGTGCAATGATGGTAATAGCTGGTGCGGGTTCTGGTAAGACACGCGTACTTACTATGCGTATTGCATATTTAATGCAACAAGGTGTAGATGCATTTAATATATTGTCACTCACATTTACCAATAAAGCTGCCCGCGAGATGAAAACGCGTATAGGTACTATCGTGGGTAACAGTGAGGCAAAAAACTTGTGGATGGGAACTTTTCACTCCGTTTTTGCTAAAATTCTTCGTATTGAAGGACATCATTTAGGCTTTCCTCCTAATTTCACTATTTATGATAGTCAGGATTCTCAACGGCTTATTTCTGCTATTATAAAAGAAATGGGATTGGATAAGGATATCTATAAATACAAACAAGTTCATAGTCGTATATCTTCTTTTAAAAACAGTCTGATAACGGTAAAAGCCTATTATCAAAATCCGGAATTGATGGAAGCTGATGCAATGGCTAAAAAGCCTAGAATGGGTGATATATACAAGGAATATGTAGACCGTTGCTTTAAGGCAGGTGCAATGGACTTTGATGATTTATTACTACGTACTAACGAACTTTTAGCGCGATTCCCAGAGGTTCTTGCAAAATATCAAAAGCGTTTTCAATATATACTAGTAGATGAGTATCAGGATACAAACCATTCTCAATATTTAATTGTAAAAGCACTTGCAGACCGCTATCAAAATATTTGTGTAGTAGGTGATGATAGTCAGAGTATATATGCATTCCGTGGAGCTAATATCAATAACATTTTAAATTACCAAAAGGATTATGAGGATGTAAAAGTCTATCGTCTGGAGCAAAATTACCGTTCTACAAAGAATATTGTGGAGGCAGCAAATTCGGTTATTGAGCATAACAAAACGAAGTTGGATAAAATTGTATGGACTGCAAATGACAATGGTCCTAAGATCATTGTTCATCGATCACTTACAGATGGGGAAGAAGGGCGCTACGTTGCAAGTACCATTTTTGAAGAAAAAATGAATAAGCAGCTTAAGCCAAGTGACTTTGCCATTTTATATAGAACTAATGCCCAATCTCGTGCAATGGAAGATGCTTTGCGTAAGCGAGAGATTCCCTATCGTATTTTTGGTGGTTTATCATTTTATCAACGTAAAGAGATTAAAGATGTACTCGCTTATTTGCGCGTATTAACAAATCCCAATGATGAGGAAGGCTTAAAGCGCATTATTAATTTTCCCGCTCGAGGAATAGGAGCAACTACCATAGATCGACTTGTTATTGCTTCTAAGCAATACAATAAATCAATTTTTGAAGTGATGGAAAATATCCAGCACATCGAGATACAAATTAATAACAGCACAAAAAACAAGCTTTATAATTTTGTAAATATGATTAAGAGTTTTCAGATCACCGCTGAAAACGCTGATGCTTTTGTAACTGCGGAAGAAGTTGCACGAAAAACCGGATTACTTCAAGAATTAAAGAAGGATGGAACCCCGGAAGGAATCGCACGTATAGAAAATATTGAAGAGTTACTTAATGGTATTCGGGATTTTGTAGAAGGACAGAAAGAAGTTGCAGATGCGACCGGTTCACTTGCAGAATTCTTAGAAGATGTTGCTTTAGCGACAGATCTCGATAAAGAGGTCGATGATGTAGATCGCGTGTCTATGATGACGATACACTTAGCTAAGGGATTAGAGTTTCCGTATGTTTTTGTTGTAGGAATGGAAGAGGATTTATTTCCTAGCGGAATGAGTATGAATACGCGAAGTGAACTCGAGGAAGAACGCAGATTGTTTTATGTAGCCTTAACGCGTGCCGAGCATCAAGCATATTTAACGTATACCGAATCACGCTATCGATGGGGGAAATTAATAGATGCTGAACCTAGTCGATTTATAGAAGAAATTGATGAATCTTTCCTAGATATTCAAACACCAATGGAGTCTTACAGATACAAACCATTAGTAGATACAGATATTTTTGGGGAACCAGATAAAAGTAAACTTCGATTAAAGAAACCTATTGCAGGTAGTGCTCCTACAGTGGGAAAACCCTCTGCAGACCAGCTTCAGAAACTAAGAAAATTACGGCCTCAAGGATCAAGCACACCTCCATTGCAAACAGATGATTTAAATGGAAATTTAAAAGCGGGAAGCAGGGTAGAACACAATCGTTTTGGTCACGGAGAAGTATTAGGAATTGAAGGAATAGGTCAGGATCAAAAAGCTGAAATACGATTTCAAACTGGCGGAATTAAAAAGTTATTATTGCGTTTTGCTAAACTGAAGATTTTAGAATAGTGAAGTTGTACGCAACCCTTTAAGGATTTTAGTATCTTATATAAGAACAAACAATTTTAAAAATTCCATACCTCTAGGTTTTGGGATTTTTTAATTAAATATTTTAATCGAAGCCAATAAAGCAACAGGATCTATTTCGGTATTTACAGAATCATCATCTTGTGATATGGGTAGATTTTGCTTTTCATACTCCATGAGTGACCAGGTTTTATCGTGATATTCCAGAGCAGTTAGATTTTCAATCCAATCCCCGCTGTTGAGGTACAAACAACTACCTATTGTATTTATAACCTTACGCATTTGTGGTTGATGAATATGGCCGCAGATTACATATTCAAATTTATTTTCTATAGCGAGTTCGGCTGCAGTTTCTTCAAAATCGGTTACAAAACTTACTGCTTTTTTTACGCTGTTTTTTATTTTCTTTGAAAGGGAATATTTGGGTCTTCCAAGGCTTACGAGACACCAATTTATAAAACTATTAAGCACAATTAGAAAGTCATAACCCCAACCGCCTAACTTGGCAATCCATTTAGTATGCTGTATTGAAGCGTCAAACACATCACCGTGAAAAATCCACGCTTTTTTTCCATCGAGATTCAATACCAGTTTATCAATTACAGAAATATTACCGAATTCTACCGGACTGAACTTACGCAGTTTTTCATCGTGGTTCCCTGTAATGTAATACACTTGAGTTCCCTTCGCGGCAAGCGAAATAATTTTTTTAATAACCTGCAGGTGAGATTTAGGAAAATATCGCTTTCTAAATTGCCAGATATCAATAATATCACCATTGAGCACCAGAGTTTTGGGCTTTATGCTTTGCAGGTAATTTACGAGTTCTTTTGCCTGAGCGCCGTAAGTGCCTAAATGAACATCAGAAAGGATAACAAGTTCTACGTTACGTTTCAAATACTATTATTTTAAACAAATAAAAGCCACAGGTGTTACTACACCTTTATCTGAATATTAAATTATTTTTTATAAATCGATTTTAGCAGGTTAATTAGATGCTTTATCACGCGATTTTTTAACTAAAACATTTTAATTTCGCTAATTAAACTTTTGATATGGCTGGGAATACATTTGGTAAACTATTTACGCTAACGACATTTGGGGAATCACATGGAGAAGCTATAGGAGGCATTATAGACGGTTGTCCTGCAGGGATCGAATTAGATTTAGATGCTGTACACCATGATATGGAACGTCGCAAGCCGGGACAATCAAAAATTGTTACCCAGCGTAAAGAGCCGGATAGTGTTCAGTTTTTTTCTGGAATATTTGAAGGAAAAACCACGGGTACTCCAATAGGATTTAATATTATAAATACAAATCAAAAGTCTCACGACTACAGTCATATAAAGGATACTTATCGTCCCTCTCACGCAGATTATACCTATGATAAAAAATACGGTGTGCGCGATTACAGAGGAGGAGGACGATCTTCCGCACGAGAAACAGCAAGCCGGGTAGCTGCTGGAGCGATAGCTAAACAGGTTTTAAAAGGTATTAAAATTAATGCATTTGTAGATTCGGTCGGAGAAATCCATATGACTACACCCTATCAGGAACTTGATTTTTCACAGATAGAATCTAATGATGTGCGCTGTCCAGATCAGGCTTTTGCTACAAAAATGATTAACAGAATTAAAGAAATACGCAAAGCAGGTGACACTATAGGAGGCACAGTTATGTGTGTGATTCAAAATGTACCTGTAGGCCTAGGTGAACCTGTATTTGATAAACTTCATGCTGAATTAGGGAAAGCGATGCTTTCTATTAACGCTGTAAAAGGTTTTGAGTATGGTAGTGGTTTCCATGGAGCTTCAATGAAAGGAAGTGAGCATAACGATCTCTTTAATGCAGATGGCAGTACGACTACTAATCTTAGTGGCGGTATTCAAGGAGGAATTAGTAATGGGATGGATATCTATTTTAGAGTTGCATTTAAACCTGTAGCTACCATAATGCAAAATCAACCTACTATCGATAAAGAAGGAAACGCTGCAGAAATGCAAGGTAAAGGACGTCATGATCCTTGTGTTGTGCCCCGTGCCGTACCTATCGTTGAGGCAATGGCTGCTCTAGTATTAGCAGATTTTTTCCTTATAAATAAAGCATCAAAAATTTAATATAGTACTATACTATTTACAAAACGCTGCACACTTTCGTGTGGCGTTTTTTTTGGTTTATTCTATTTTTTAAGACTCTCCAATACAAATCCTATTTGCGGGCTTATTTTTTTCTCTACAATTTTAGCTTTTTACTAACAATACGGCATCAAAAGTCGTTGCGGGCTTATTCTAAATAAGGATTTTGTTTATCTTTCGCAATAAGGAAAAACACCTCTATTATTTTATGAAAAAACTAGCATTGCATTGGAAGATTATTATAGGTCTCGTACTTGGTATTTTATGGGCCTTAATTTCAAGCCAAATGGGATGGAGCCAATTTACAATTGACTGGATCGCACCCTTTGGAAAAATATTTATAAATCTTCTGAAGCTAATTGCAGTGCCATTAGTGCTTTTTTCTATAATAAGTGGAGTTGCAAATCTTGGTGATCCTGCCAGTTTAGGAAGAATGGGAGGTAAAACCTTGTTAGCTTACTTGTTAACTACAGTACTGGCTGTGAGTATGGGTTTACTTCTGGTAAATGTAATACAGCCCGGAAAGTTAGTTGATGATCAAAGTCGTATAGATAACCGTATTAGTTATGAAATATGGGCGGCTGATGAAGGGTATAAAATTAAAGACGGAATAAATTATCTCCAGGATCCTGAGTTTATGGAGCGCGCCAGAGAGATATCTGATTTATCCCGTAGTGAGTTAAAAGATGCTTCGGTAAGTGATAAGATGGAGACTGCTAATGCAGCAAAAGATGCGGGGCCTCTTCAACCATTAGTAGATATTGTACCCGATAATTTCTTTGCTTCTTTAGCAGATAACGGACTGATGTTACAAGTAATATTTTTTGGTTTGTTCTTCGGTATAAGTATGCTATTTATAGATCCCAAAAAATCTGCTCCGGTAACACGTGCGGTAGACGGTATTATGGAAATCTTCTTAAAAATGGTTGACCTTACTATGCAAGCTGCACCGTTTTTTGTATTTGCATTGCTGGCAGGTGTTGTGAGCCAGATGGCCGGAAATGATATTAGCAAGGTTGTCGAGATATTTAAAGGATTGAGTTGGTATTCTTTAACCGTCGTACTGGGTCTAGCGCTAATGATATTTGTAATTTATCCTATCATTTTTAAAATATTTGTAAGGAAGGTGTCTTACTTCGGGTTTTTTAAAGCTATGGGTCCTGCACAAACATTGGCTTTTTCAACTTCTAGTAGTGCTGCAACTCTACCAGTAACTATGGAGTGTGTTGAGGATAATCTTGGTGTAGATAAAAAGGTTACAAGCTTTGTGTTACCTATAGGGGCGACCGTAAATATGGATGGTACTTGCTTGTATCAGGCGGTAGCTGTGGTATTTTTAGCTCAGTTGCATATGATAGATCTTACAATAGCGCAGCAATTAACCATAGTTCTTACGGCTACACTTGCCTCTATAGGTTCTGCTGCGGTACCAAGTGCTGGTCTGGTAATGCTTATAATAGTTTTAGAATCGGTAGGTTTAAATCCTGCCTGGATTGGAATTATCTTCCCTGTAGACCGTATTTTAGATATGTGTCGTACTGTAGTAAATGTTACAGGAGATGCTACAGTTTCTTCGGTGATCGCAAAAGGAGAAGGGCTTTTTAATTATAATCCTAACAAACATCCTGACGAGGCATTTGATGTCGAAGAATAAAAAATTACTTGTAAATGATTAATTTATAGAGTATTACGTTTTTTATTTAAAATAATAGTTATATTTTGAGGGTCCCTCAATCTATGTGTTGATTAATATCAACGCCTTCACTT
This sequence comes from Leeuwenhoekiella aequorea, assembly GCF_004104375.1. GTDB lineage: Bacteria > Bacteroidota > Bacteroidia > Flavobacteriales > Flavobacteriaceae > Leeuwenhoekiella > Leeuwenhoekiella aequorea. Next base: position 57,875 of record NZ_QOVM01000003.1, on the reverse strand, counting down.
ACCCCATTAAATCAAAAAATGAGTAAGCATGAAAAGACTATTATTTTTATTTTTTACAGGAACATTAATCGCCAATGCCCAAGTAGGAATAGGAACTACAGATCCTTGTGATTCTGCTATGCTTGAAGTAAGCAGCCAATCCTCAGATGGCACTTACAAAGGATTTATGCCACCAAGAGTTACAGTTGCGCAGCGTGATCTTATCACTGCTGAAGGAGCTGACTCTGGTCTCATGATATTCGTAAGCGATCCTGATGCTTCTATCTTTGGTCTTCAAGTGTGGAATGGTGTTTTCTGGGAGAATGTACATCTTTTACAAAATTCTATACAACCTACCGAAGTAGCCTACACAGTCACATCTACAGAATTTGGGGAAAATTCAGGAGCTATAGATCTTGAATTTAATATTACAAATCCTTCACTCACAACCCCGATTACGGTTACAGTTTCCGCATCTGATTATTCTGATTTAGACGAGACTTTATCTCAAACATTAACCATTCCTGAAAATACGGCTGTGTTTAATGCTACGTCTATTTTTAATCTTACTAACGATGCTTTAGTAGAAGGTAATGAGTTGATTACTTTTACTATTACAAATGCTAGTGGTGGTTCTGGAGCACCTACTATTGGATTAAATTCTGTATTTAACTTAACAATTATTGATGATGACCTTAAGTTATGGATTAATGAAATACACTACGATAATATAGGAGGTGATGAAGATGAACGTGTGGAAATAGCAGGATCTGCGGGTGTTGATCTTACAGGCTATTCTATTATACACTATAATGGCTCCAACGGAACTATAATTAACTCTTCAAACATTACAGGCAGTATCCCTGATCAACAAGCTGGGTTAGGCACATTAACGATATCTGTGCCGTTGCAAAATGATGCAGAAGGTATAGCACTCGTAAATCCTGTGGGTACCGTTATTCAATTTTTAAGCTATGAAGGAGTTGTTACCGCTACTCAAGGTGCAGCAATGGGAATGACTTCTACGCAGTTACCAGTTGATCAAACAATAACCATGGCAGAAGGCTTCTCGCTACAATTAGTGGGGATTGGTAATGAATATGCAGATTTTGTTTGGAATGCCGGTGTTGTAAGTACTATAGACACTATAAACTTAGGGCAAACGTTCAACTAGCTCCAGTAAATCTTTACAATCAAATTCTGGATCAGCTGCTAAAGGGTATTTAAATTTACCCTCTCTCGCTATAAATGCAGTCTGTAGACCTCTACGCTGAGCACCGGTTATGTCCCAGCCATGAGCAGCAACCATAAGTGTTTCTTCAGGTTTTACATTTAATTTTTCCAATACATAAGAATAAGGATTGGGATTTGGTTTAAAAGCCTGCGCTTCATCAACACTGTACACCGCTTTAAAATATGAGGTTAACTCAGCATTTTTAATTTGATCAGTTGCAACTTGAGGATTCCCATTTGTTAAAGCTACCAAGATATAGTCTCTTTTTTTTAAAATGGTTAAAGCTTCAACTACATCCTGATGTGGCTGTAGCTTAGATATCATACCCAGAATACTTTTTATTTCATCTTCTGCAATTACCTTTTTAAACTTAGCTGCAGTCATTTCAAATGTTGCTTGTGCAATTTTACTAAAATCTTCGTGATGGCCAGTTACTGTCTCAACAAGTGAATAATGTAAAAGTGAGCTAAACCAAAGGTCAAATGCAAGGTCACTGCTTAAAGAAGCATTGATACGTCTGGCTAGTGGTTTTAGATCAAGTAAGGTCTCATTTACATCAAAAAGGATAAGTTTTGGTTTCATAAAATAGTGTTTACAGATTAACTTTTGAAACAACACATAATTTACAAACCTCTTTAATAGTATACTATTTGTTGTATTTAATTTAGTAACAAATTTGCAAAATTTGGGATTATTTAATCTAGAAACCTTGATTTGAGATCTGGAGTAGGGATCATACAACTTTCTTTTTTCCCAAACCATTTATAGCGGTTACGGGCTATAAGATCATAAATAGAATTTCGTATAAAAGCCGGTATTATCATAAAACTATAGAACAGGGGATAAGCGTCATCCAGGTCTTTGGCAATATGTAGTGCAGCATCAGATTTTAAAAAGGCTTTATTTGAATCTATCAAAACTATAGAATCTGTTTTAAGCGAATCTATGTTATACTCCTTGAGTAGCTGTTTGCCGGTATCAGATTGAAGTGAGGCAAATTTTAAAGTAGCTTTAGAATTACGCTTTATAATAAAATTAATTGCTCCATTGCAGAGATTACAAACGCCATCAAATAATATAATTTTTGATTCCATCTATTGTTTTACGCGTTGCACGAGTTCAAGGGTTTCTACATCTACATTAGTTGTAAACATCCCGTAATCCACGATTGCTTTTCCTTTTTCAATATTATGAATTGTACCTACCGCTCGACCATCTGGTAAACGTACCCGATCACCTATTTTTAAAGTTACTTTAGGCTTTTCTTTCTCTAGCTGAACTTCTTTTTGTTTAAGCTCTTTCTTTTTTTCTCGTATAACTTCAACCTTTTTCTCAGCCTCTTGTTTAATACGAGTTTCTCGTGCTTTCTGAGCGCGTTTTTCTTTTACACTTTGTTTAGCACGCTTCGAATTTTCTATTTGCACCACTTTGAATAATTCGTCGAGCATAGATTTTTTATTCTTATTAGTATAGAATTTATCGCTTATATCATCTAGCTTTTGCCCTAAATAAATGAGACGCTGATTACTGTCATATAACTCTTGGTAACTCTCTAACTTCTCTTGTATCTTAGTATTAATTTTAGAAAGCTCTTGTTTCTCCTTAGCAGCTTCTTGCTCCTTAGACTTTAATGAGGTAGTGGTTTTTGCCAGTTTACTACGTTCTTTTTGAAGATCTGCAATACTCTTATCAAACCGAATTTTGCCGCGTTCCACTTTTTTCTTTGATCGGTTTATCAGGGAATACGGAATTCCGTTTTTCTGTGCCACTTCAAATGTGAATGAACTACCAGCTTCACCTACGTGTAGTTTATATAGTGGTTCTAAGGTACGAGAATCAAAAAGCATATTAGCATTGGTAATAGCTTCAGTCTCATTAGCCATCATTTTTAAATTTGCATAATGCGTTGTAATAATCCCATAACTACCGCGCTCATAAAAAACTTCTAAGAAGGTTTCCGCAAGGGCACCACCTAATTCGGGGTCACTACCTGTACCAAATTCATCAATTAGAAAGAGTGTATTTTCATCACATTTCCGAAGAAAATAATTCATGTTTTTCAATCGGTAACTGTAGGTACTTAAGTGATTTTCTATACTTTGATTGTCTCCGATATCAGTCAATATTTTATCAAACAAGCAAAATCTAGAATATTCATGCACAGGTATAAGCAACCCACTTTGAAGCATCACTTGTAGTAAACCTACCGTTTTTAAAGTAATGCTTTTACCACCCGCATTAGGACCACTTATAACAATAATTCTATTTTGCTCATCTAATGTTATATCCTGCGGAAAGGTTTTTTCTCCTCGTTTTTTGTTATTTAAAAATAACAACGGGTGATAAGCATCTTTAATCTGTAACTCTCGATCCTGAGTAATTTTTGGTAGGACAGCATCTAATTTTTTAGCATATTTTGCCTTTGCTGAAATTACATCGATTGTACTTAAAAGGTTTTGATAATCATCTAATAAGGGGCTAAATGGTCTTACAAAATCTGTTAAACCTTTTAAAATGCGCTTGACCTCTTCCTGCTCATCATACTGAAGATTATTAAGTTCGCGTTGATGATTTTGTGTAGCTTCGGGTTGAATATAAACAATGCTCCCGGTTTTAGAATTACCTAAAATGGAGCCTTTTACTTTGCGCCTGTGCATAGCACTAACGGCAAGTACGCGCACATTATCTACTATAGATTCTCTTATTTCATCAAGGTATCCGTATGATGCATATTGAGATAGTGCCGAAGAAAAGCTACTATTAATTTTACCTTTTACGACATTTATTGCTCTTCTTGTATTTAATAACAAAGGAGAAGCGTCATCTTTAATTTCTCCAAAACGATCTACAATGGTATTTATCTCATCGGTCAATGCCGATGTGTACTCCGTATCATCAATTGTTTTGTGAAGCGACGGATAATAAGATTGAAATTTTCTAAAATACTTTATATGTGTATTAGCAGTTTCAGACAAACTACCAATTCTTCTAAAGCTTCCTACCTCTAGGGTAGTATCTTCTATGCCTAACATTTTAAGTTCGTGATCAAGCGCATCAAAACCGTGGTTAGGAATGGGTGTCTCGTGTGTGTCTGAGCTTATATATTCTTGCGTTTGATTTAAAGCAAATAAGGTTTTTTTAAAACTGCGTTGCGGCGTAAGTTTAAGGGCCTTTACTTTCCCTTTATCTGTAATACACAATGCGCTTACTTGAGCACAAACCGTATGAAATTCTAAATCAGCAAGTGTTTTAGGATGAATCTTTATCATAGTAATGCCCCTTTTAAGGCGGGAGATAACTTAAGTTTTTTTTATTTTTATACTGAAATTTAATAAGTAATTTCAATACTGATTGAGTCTGTTTCTGTGATCAATAATTACAGAATGAGCTATACAAATTTAAGATATTCATGAACGTTGACATACATCCCAGCTGGAAAGCTATATTAGAACCTGAATTTGATAAACCTTATTTTAAATCCTTAATAACATTTGTAAAAGAAGAATATACGACACATAGTTGCTATCCCAAAGGAGCAGCAATTTTTAAAGCTTTTGACCTTTGTCCATTTGATGATGTTAAAGTAGTAATCTTGGGTCAAGATCCCTATCACGGAGTTGGTCAAGCGCACGGTTTGTGCTTTTCAGTTCCTGAAGGAATTGGAGTGCCGCCCTCGCTGGTAAACATTTTTAAAGAGATAGCTGCAGACCTAAACAATCCTATACCTAATAGTGGCAATCTCGAGCGCTGGGCAAAGCAAGGAGTACTTCTACTGAATGCAACTTTGACAGTACGTGCACATCAAGCCGGATCTCATCAAAAACAAGGATGGGAGACTTTTACAGATGCTGTTATCTCTATTTTATCACAGCGAAGAGAAGGTGTAGTATTTTTATTGTGGGGTGGTTATGCAAAAAAGAAAGCAACAAAAATAGATGAAAACAAACATTTGATTTTAGAGAGTGGTCATCCTTCTCCTTTGAGTGCTAATCGCGGCCATTGGTTCGGGAATAAACATTTTAGTAAAGCTAACGCCTATTTGTCTAAAAAAGGAAAATCGACAATTGAATGGTAAAAAAAAAAGGCTCAACTGGTTAAGTTGAGCCTTTTCTCTAAAAGTTTGATTTGAAAAAAATCAGGAATAAATTAAGAAGCTTGTTCTAGAACTACTCGCTGATTTAAGGCTGTTTGTTTAGGGGCTACACGCTTTTGCGATTTCTCAACTTTAGATCCGCCTGCTACACTAAATTTAAATAGTATTAAATTAATAAATAGCAAACATCCCAAAACGATTAGAAACGTAACCATAATTGAATTGTTTAATTAATAAATTAATATGGCGTAAAGATTGGCCTTTTTTTTTACTTACCGAATTAACTACTTATAAAAGTTTCATTAAATGATAGTTAAATAAAAACTAACGTCTTGCTTTTTATCTATCATATCGAGTTCTAGAAGGTGGTTTTGTACATCTTCAATTTCACTATGAGGAAGTTGGTCCTGAGACCATTCTGTTTTTGAAAGCCAAGTTTTTATATCTTCTAATTTCTGATTGTAACGTTTTGCTAGAAGCACATCTACCTCATTGATGTTTTTGAAGGAAGATGTCTTAGTATTAAGAACTTCTAAAAAAGAACTGATGGCATCTTGTTTATCAGCTAAAGCCTTTGATGTTGCCGCAACAACAAAACTAGACCACGGGGTGGGGAAGTCGCTTACCCGTCTAAAAATATTTGAATCAACAAGTGGTTTAGTAGTATAATGTTCCCACATAAAGTAATCTGCTTCTCCTTTACTGAGAGATTGAATAGCATTGTCAAGATTATTTACTACAACACAATTTATGGCCTGGGTATTCCAATTTATTTTTTTTGCCTGAACATAAGCCATTACGTGAGATCCAGAACCGAACCGACTAATTGCAGGTCTGGTATCCTCAAGATCGTCTAATGTATTAAATGGGCTATTAGCCGCAACGTGAACTCCCCAAATTAAAGGTGTTGATACATAATTTTGGATAATCTTAGATTCATTTCCTGCTGCGATATCTTTGACAATACCTTCAGTAAGAATTATAGCAATATCAATTTCTCCATTTCTAAGAGCTAAATTCATCGCTCCAGTACCTCCCGGAAACTCTACCCATTCTATATCGAGTCCCACATTTTTGAAGAGGCCATCTTCAATACATAGATGTATAGGTAAATTAAAATGCTCAGGAACACCACCTATTGTAATTTTAGTCATTTGTTAGTTTTTTGATTTTAAGTAATCATAAATAGCATATTGAGAACGTATCTCTGCTTCTCCATCTAACTTCTCAACATACAAATTCTGCTCTTCTGCGTCTTGAATACGTGCTTTACAATTATCATTCAATTGCAGGGCAAATATGTCTTTCAATTCAGTGAATAAATTTTCATCGTAAATAGGAACTAAAACTTCTATACGCCTGTCTAGATTGCGAGTCATCCAATCTGCAGAACCTATATACATTTGCTCATCGCCACTATTATGGAACAGATAAATACGACCGTGTTCTAAATATCTATCAATAATGGAAGTGATGTAAATATTCTCGCTTAGTCCTTTTACTCCAGGTATTAAACAAGTAAAACCTCTAATGATTAGACGAATTTGTACTCCTGCCTGGCTCGCTTTGTATAATAATTCTATGATATCTTTATCCTCAAGGCTATTCATTTTTGCGGTAATCTTTGCCGTCTTACCAGCCTGAGCTGCTTCAATTTCTGAATGAATTAGTTTTTCAAACGTACGCCTTGTAGTAAATGGAGAAATAAGTAAATGTTTATTTCTGGGCACAATAAGCTTACCTTCAAGAACTTCAAACACCCTGCTTAATTCTTTGGCAATTTTGTTATTAGCAGTAAATAAGCCGTGGTCGCAGTATATTTTAGAAGTATCACCATTAAAGTTTCCGGTCCCGATATAAGCGTATCGTTTAGATTTATCATTTTCGGTACGTTCTACCATTAGAATTTTTGAATGAACCTTAATACGTGGGTAACTATAAATTACGCGCGCTCCTTTTTCTTCAAATTTGCGTCCCCACGTAATATTATTTTCTTCATCAAAACGTGCTTTGGCCTCTATAAATATGGTTACAAGCTTTCCATTTTCAATAGCCTTTAGTAACGAGGTTGTGAGTGCAGACTCATCTGCAACCCTGTACAATGATATTTTAATGTGAGTAACATCTTTGTCATTTGCAGCTTGTTCTACAAAGCGTTCTACATAGTTGAAACTCATAAATGGAAAATGCACTAAATGATCTTTACTACGTATAGCATCAAAATAATTTGTTGCATTCTCTAAGGCTTTATGCTTAATTACCGGCTTATCTTCATAATGAAGATTTTTATTATTTGTAGGATCTGGAAACTTAAAGAAGTCATTAAAGTTATGATAGCGACCTCCGGGCATCATATCTATTTTGCCAAGCTTCAAAAGCTTTCGTAATTTTTTAGCAACTGTTTTTGGCATACTTGCATCATAGAGTAAACGTGTAGGTTGTCCTTCTTGACGTTGCTCTAAGGATTTATATATACGCTCTGCTAGTATACCATCTAGTTCGTCATCGATATATAATTCTGCATCTCTAGAGAGTTTGATTTCATAAACTCCATCGATAGACTGTGAATCAAATATAGTAGCAATTTCGTGTCTTATAATATCATCCAGGAAAGTAATAGAATAGGTGTCATCTTGTTTTCCTAATTCTACAAAACGATCATTAGTATCTGTAGGTAATTTTACAAATCCTATTTTTTTTGAATCAGAAAAGGTAACACAGAAATAGAGGCTTTGATTTTCAAGGAAGATTTCACTTTCTGTTGCAGGATTGAATAGAAAGGGATTAACTATGTTTTTAAGATGAGAAACGTACCACACATTAGCAATCTGTTTCTGAACTTCTGTATATTCTTCGGAAGCAACAAGCACAATATGGTTTGCTGCTAATTCTGGTTTTATTTTATTGTTGAAGATGGCTCCAAAAATCTCTTGTTGCTCTTTTACACGGGCAATGATCTCCTTAACAGTTTTATTAGGTCTTAACGCAAGTTTTTTACGAATGCTTTTTTCTACTCGTTTAATTTGCCTTAACTGACTTACGCGTACCCTGAAATATTCATCAAGATTAGAAGAATAAATAGCTAAAAACTTCATTCGCTCAAAGAGCGGATTAAATTTTTTGTCTTGTGCTTCTTGTAAAACTCGAGCATTAAAGCTTAGCCAGTTTAAATCTCTATGTTTTAAGTTATCAGCTATTTCTGAATTCATTTATGATCGTATTTTTATCAAAAATACGAAAGCCTACTACGGTCTGAATTAAGCTTTTGTTAAAAGAAATTTATAGTAACGCGATTCGGTCTAGTGCTTGTATGATCATACTTTCAACGGTTTTTGATCCTTGTTTGCTAAAGGTGCCATTAATTCTATTTGCCATTATAGCATTAATAGAAATTGCACGATGACCTAGTAATAAACTCAATGCATAAATGCCTGATGTTTCCATCTCCAGATTTGTGATTTTCTCTGAATTGTATTGAAAATTTTCAATCTTAGTATTCAACGCATTATCTGCGAGTTCAAGTCTTAGTTTCCGTCCTTGTGGACCATAAAATCCAATGTTTGTCGCAGTTACACCTTTATAGGTGTTTTCATTATCAAAATGTGCGATTAAATCTGAATCCCCCGGCACACAATAGGGATAATTTTTAGCCTCATCCCATTGTGTTTGCTCTACAAATGCATTTTCAAATGCCAGATCTCTTAAATGCTTAGACTCGTAATAATGAAAGAGCCCGTCAAACCCAAGTGCTTTTTTACTTATTAAAATTGAATCTATAGGTATGTTTTGCTGTATTGCGCCGCTCGTACCCAAACGTATGATATTTAGGGAAGTCAATTCTTTTTTGAGTTGACGTGTTTTCAAATCAATATTAACTAGGGCATCAAGCTCATTTAAAACAATGTCAATATTGTCTGTTCCTATTCCCGTAGATATAACTGTTATTCGTTTATTTTTATAATAGCCCGTTTGCGTTTTAAATTCTCTTTTGTGTTTGCTAACCTCAATTTTATCAAAAAAACGGGTCACGCTTTCAACCCTTTCTGGATCGCCAACGGTGATTATAGTATCTGCAATTTCTTTTGGTAAAAGATTTAAATGGTAGATACTGCCATCTTTATTAAGTATTAATTCAGATTGTGGAAGTTGCATTCTCACTGTGTTTAATAAGTTTATGATTTATTGGGTCATACAGATAATCATATTTTCGTGTACCTCCAAATTGAAAATCATTTTTCAAAATTGAGTAGAAATTTGTTGCACCTTCTAAAACCTGATTACCCTGTCGTGTTAACTGTAAAACACCATTCTTTTGTGTATAAAATGGGCGTAGGGTTTTAATCATATTTTCAATTTGCACATCTCCATAACCATAATACCCTTGGTAATTAAGTGCATAATCACATAACTGACTTTTACCTGTAATTTGATGCAAATCAATGAGTTTTAGAATATTTGTTTCGAGCGTATTTAATCCGGAGTTAATATTAGGAAATCGCTCAATGTGAGCACGTATACAACTAGACAGGTAATTAAAATTAGATTTTTTGCTTATTTCTGCTTTCAGTTCGATTGGTTTCTCTTCACAATAAAGCTTCCATATATGATTCGCTACAGTCAAATCATCTTGCGTTAGCGCAAGTTTATTTGTGTAATGCATGGCCAGTTGTTCATCAGTGAGATCTGAAAGCGCTTTAAGTTGAGCAAGACCTTTTACCCAACCACTACAGACCATATAAATAGGTGCTGTTTTATGATGTTGCATTAAGTAGCTTATGGCGGCCAGCATATTTATATGACAAAAAAGATCGAACTCAAACCAGAGAACGATCTTTTCATAATTTTGTAAGGTTGCTAATTTCCCAAGTTCGTGTTCAAATTTCTCTTCATAATCTGATGGTGAAATTTTATATTGCTCACTAAGAAATTTTTTTCGGGATTCAAAAAAACTCTGAGATCCTACTTCAACTGGTGTGGGGCCTTCGCATAGCATCTCTCTCCAAACAATAATGTCACCTTTGAGATTTAAACTTTCTAGACGTGTAGTTAAATTATCACCATTTGTGATATGCAATACAGAATTTCCCATAGCTTTAATATTAACCGCCTACCCGTTTTGTCTTAAAGCCTTTATCTTTTAAGAAAGACATTATTTTATCGCGGTAATCACCTTGAATTATTATTTTTTCTTTTTTAAAACTACCACCTACACCTAACATTGTTTTTAATTCTTTAGCAAGAATTTTAAAATCACTATCAGCTCCTGTGTATCCTTCTATTATTGTAATAGGCTTTCCTTTTCTTTTTTCGTATTTACATAATAACGGATCTTCTTGCATCCAGATCCCTAAATCCTTAGAATCGTCGGTATGATTAGACTCCTCGGGCGTGTGATCTGGAAATAGATTTTTCAGTTGGTCAGAAAGGTCCATAAATTATTTTTTGATCAATCCGATTTCAACAAGACGTTGATGTAAAAATTCTCCAGCAGTAATATCTTCAAAAGCTTTTGGATGCTCCTCATCGATACATTCTTCTAGACAATTAAGAGGCATTTCGCTACGCGGATGCATAAAAAATGGAATAGAATAACGTGGTGTATCCCACTGCTCTTTAGGAGGATTAATTACACGATGAATTGTAGATCTCAACTTATTATTAGTAAGTCTCTCCAGCATATCACCTACATTTATCACTAGTTCGTCCTCGTTAGGAATCGCATCAATCCACTCTCCATCTTTGCGTAAAACCTGTAAACCACCTGCCGAAGCACCCATTAAAAGTGTAATGAGATTAATATCGCCATGGGCACCCGCACGTACAGCACCTTTAGGTTCTTCTGTAATAGGAGGATAATGAATAGGTCTTAAGATGCTATTTCCATTTTTTGCCCAATGGTCAAAATAAAATTCATCCAATTCAAGATATAAAGCTAAAGCTCTTAAAACGTAGATTCCAGTTTTTTCAAGCATTTTGTAAGCTTGCATTCCAGTCTCGTTAAAATTTTCTAACTCTTTTACAGTTACATTTTCAGGATACTCTTCTATAAGATTTGCATCTGCTTCAGCCTCTTGGCCAAAGTGCCAAAATTCTTTTAAATCTCCCTCTTTTTTTCCTTTAGCGTGCTCTTTACCAAAAGATATATAACCCCGTTGTCCACCCAGACCTTCTATCTCATAGCCTTGTTTGATATCTTCAGGAAGATCAAAAAATGATTTAACTTCAGAATACAAATCATCAACTAAGGCATCATCAAGAAAATGATTTTTTAAGGATACAAAACCGATCTCTTCGTAGGCTTTACCTATCTCATCAACAAATTTTAATTTGCGACTTTTATCTTCACTAAGAAAATCTGCTAGATCTACACTTGGAATATTATTCATAACTAATTGTGAATTCAATAAAACATTTGACTTTCAAATATAACATAATAGATAACCAAAAAATTATAACTAAACTTAAATAAATAAGCCTGCATTATAATTTCTGATTACAACAGAGATATTAATTACTTTTAAAATACCAAAAATGAAATATGATATCAACTCGCAATCTTTCCGATGTTTTAGAATTTGAACGGTATGCTCATAGCGATGAAGTACTTATCAAATTGTACAGAGATTTATTGAAACCTCGGGTGATTGAAGAGAAGATGCTTTTACTACTGCGCCAGGGAAAAATAACGAAATGGTTTAGTGGTATCGGGCAAGAAGCTATTGCAGTAGGAGTAACTGCCGCACTGCAATCTGATGAGTATATTTTGCCTATGCATCGCAATCTGGGAGTTTTTACTCAAAGAAATGTGCCTTTAGATCGGTTATTTAGTCAATGGCAGGGAAAAGCAAATGGATTTACCAAAGGTAGAGATCGCAGTTTCCATTTTGGAACACAAGAATATAAGATTATAGGAATGATATCGCATTTGGGTCCGCAGCTTGGCGTTGCAGATGGGATAGCTCTAGCTCATAAATTAAAAAATGAAAAGAAAATCACAGCCGTTTTTACTGGTGAAGGAGGTACTAGTGAAGGGGATTTTCACGAGGCACTTAATGTTGCAGCGGTATGGGATTTACCGGTTTTATTCTGCATAGAAAATAATGGATACGGACTCTCAACACCCACAAATGAGCAATACAGATGTGAGCATTTAGCAGATAGGGGTAAAGGATATGGTATTGAAAGTCATATCGTACAGGGAAATAATATACTTGAAGTTTATAATCTGGTAAGCCGTGTGGCTCAGACTATGCGGGAGAATCCCAGACCCGTATTATTAGAGTTTAAAACTTTTAGAATGCGTGGCCACGAAGAAGCCAGTGGTATTAAATATGTTCCCAAGCATTTATTATCTCATTGGCAAAACTTAGACCCTGTAGCAAATTATAGATCATTTTTACTGCGTGAGAATATTTTATCTGCGGAAAATGACACACTTATAAATTCTGAATTTGCAGAAGAAATTGATGCAGCTCTTAGTAGGACATTTTCTGAAGTCGAAATTGAATCTTCTGAAGCCCTAGAATTAAACGATGTTTATGCTCAGAATACCTCAAAAATAATTCATCCTAGTGATTCCTTTCTTAAAGAAATACGATTTATAGATGCAATCTCTCAAGCGCTCGATTTGAGTATGAGCAAATTTGATAACCTTGTGATTATGGGTCAGGATATCGCAGCGTATGGAGGAGCTTTTAAGGTTACAGAAGGTTTTTTAGCCACCTATGGAAAAGAACGGGTGCGCAATACGCCTATTTGTGAATCGGCAATTGTTGAGGTGGCAATGGGGCTGGCCATACATAATTTTAAAGCTGTTGTAGAAATGCAATTTGGAGATTTTGTGAGCAGCGGATTTAATCCTATTGTAAATTATTTAGCAAAATCACATTACCGATGGGGGCAATCTGCAGATGTGGTAATACGTATGCCTTGTGGAGCAGGAGTGGGAGCGGGGCCATTTCATAGCCAAACTAACGAGGCTTGGTTTACACACACTCCAGGCTTAAAAGTTATATATCCAGCTTTCCCTTATGATGCTAAGGGATTGTTAGCTGCGGCTATAGAAGATCCTAATCCCGTGCTTTTCTTTGAACACAAAGCATTATATAGGACATATCGGCAAGAGGTTCCTCAGGACTATTATACATTAGAAATAGGTAAAGCATCGGTTATTAGAACTGGAGATCAAATTACAGTTATATCGTATGGAGCATCGGTACATTGGGTCCTTGAAATGTTAGAAACTATAGAGGGCGTGCGGGCAGATGTAATTGATTTGCGATCGCTGGTTCCCTTAGATTTTGAGACAATAAAAGCTTCAGTACACAAAACTGGCAAGGTATTATTGGTTACTGAAGATTCGTCTTTTGGGACGATAATGGCCGATATTTCGGCACGTATTTCAGAAGATTTGTTTAATTATTTAGATGCCCCAGTTAAGCGTTTAAGTAGTATTGATACGCCCATTCCATTTGCAAATGCGCTGGAAGAGATTTATTTACCCAAGCGAAAAATTAAAGAGGCCTTACTCGAAGTACTTGCCTATTAATGTTAAAATTTTATTGAAATCTAAATGTGCATTAAAATTTGTTAACTGATTTTAACAGCTTCTAGTTAAACACTATTAATAAATGGAAACACATTCTAGGCTAACATTACTTTTGAATCATTACTAACCAAAAAAATCAAAAATTATGTTACGTTGGACAGTTATATTTATCGTCATTGCTATAATCGCAGCAATATTCGGATTTGGTGGAATAGCTTCAGGAGCTGAGAGCATCGCAAAAATCTTATTCTTTATTTTTATAGTATTATTCTTAATTAGTCTTTTATCAAGATTGTTTAGATAATATAGTACAAACCAAAATTCAATTATGAAAAAAGTAATCACACTGGTTTTAGTTTGTTTAGTTCTTGCATCTTGCGGATCTAGTCAGGTTGTAAAGGAGTCTAGAAAAACTCTTAAAGGCTATTGGAATTTAGACAATATCAATTACAACAACGCTACAGGAATTTATGATGTAACTCTTTTTGGAGACGCATCTTCAGAATGTTTTGTAGGAAGCACTTGGAGATTTATACCAAATAACAATTTTGGTAATTATGAAATTTCAGGTAGTACATGTTCAGATGGTCAGCGTTTCTTTGTATGGAGTATTCCAGAACAAGAAGGTACAACATCATATGATATTTTATTAAAGCCTACAGATGCTAAGATGAAATCTACAATGAACAATGCAGGTTTTAGACTTAACATCAATTACTTATCAGAAAACCAATTAACCTTTACACAAACCGTTCAAGTTGATGGAAAACCATTCACAATCGTGATGAACTTTTCTAAAATTTCTGAATAATAATAATTTAATATAATGCTTTCTATTTAAGTGAATTAACTTAAACTGAAAGCATTATTTTTATGCTAACTAATAATACAATAATTATGAAATCTATATTAAGAAATGTTTCGGTATTAGCTATTGCTATTACTATGCTTACAGGCTGTGAAGCCACAAAAAATGCTAATAATCAGCAAAAAGGTAGTGTAATAGGTGCTGCTGGTGGTGCTATTATAGGTGCTGTTATAGGGAACAACGTAGGTACCAAAGGTGATGGTGGTGCATTAGGTGCTGTAATAGGTGGTGTTGTAGGTGGTGCTGCTGGTAATGTTATCGGTAAGCGTATGGATAACCAAGCAAAACGTATTGAAGAAGAAATTCCAGGAGCACAAGTAGAACGTGTTGATGATGGTATTATCGTAAACTTTGATGAAAACAGTGGTGTTTATTTTGCTACTGCAAAATATGATATCAATGCAGCCTCTCAACAAACTTTAAATGGTCTTTCTACAGTAATGAAAGAATACCCACAAACTAACGTACTTGTAGTAGGTCATACAGATAGCAGTGGTGCCGCAGAATACAATATGACATTGTCTAAAAATAGAGCACAAGCTGTGACTAACTATTTAACATCACAAGGTATTAGTGCTGGTAGATTTACTACGCAATGGTATGGTGAGGAGCAACCTAAGTATGATAATAATACTGCAGAAGGTCGTTCTAAAAACCGTCGTGTTACGTTAGCAATTGTTCCTAATCAAGAGATGAAGAATGAAGCTATTAAAGAAGCTGGCGAAGGTCAATAAAAAAGAGTTAGTGCACACTTCTGTGTGAATTAAAATATAAACCTCATTGTAAATAAATTTACAATGAGGTTTTTTTATGCGCCGGAATGAGTATCTTCAATATGCTTTGAAGAGAATAGAACGAATAGGAATTATTGGTGGTGGACTTGCTGGTTTAACAGCTGCTTTGCATCTAAGTAAGGCCGGTTTTGAGGTGCTTCTTTTTGAAAAAGAAAGGTATCCCAAACATAAAGTTTGCGGAGAATATATTTCTAATGAAATTTTACCGTATTGGATTACTTTAGGAATAAATCCTTTTGAATGGGGAGCAGTGCCAATAACGAATTTTGAATTCACAACCGTTCAAGGTGAGCCCATTGAAGCCAAACTTCCTCTAGGAGGTTTTAGTATAAGTAGATATTTGCTTGACTATAATTTAATGGCTGCAGCCAAAAAAGCAGATGTAAGAATAGTGCAAGAACAAGTGCAATCTGTAGAAAAAAACAACGAAATTTTCAGCCTTCAGACCTTGTTAGGTAACGAATACGAGGTGAATTTAGTTATCGGAAGTTATGGGAAAAGGTCTAATTTAGACAAAGCGCTCCATCGTAAATTTATAACTTTAAAGACTCCGTGGCTGGCTGTTAAAGGCCATTACTCAGGATCTGTAAATAGTAATACCGTGAGTTTACATAATTTTGATGGTGGCTATTGCGGTATTTCTAGTGTGGAGAAGAACAGAATAAATGTGTGTTATATAACACACCTGGATGCTTTTAAGGAACGGTCTAGCCTTATAAATTTTCAAGAGAATGTCTTAGAAAGAAATCCGAGATTAAAGACATTTTTTAAGGAGGCTACACCGCTATTTGAAAAGCCATTAACCATAAGTCAAATCTCTTTCGATCAAAAGAAGGTTATAGAAAATCATATATTCATGTGTGGGGATAGTGCAGGTCTCATACATCCCCTATGTGGTAATGGGATGGCTATGGCTGTAAGAGGTGCTCAACTATTATCTGAGCATATCATCAAATTTGATACGGGTAATTGGAGTCGATCACAACTAGAAAGAAATTATGAAAAAAGCTGGAAAAAAGAATTTAATTCCCGATTACGAATTGGGAGTGCGCTACAAACACTATTTCAAAATAGATTAGCGACGCGCTATTGTTTTAAGCTTATACAGAACTTTCCATTTTTGTTAAAATATATAATTAAAGCTACTCACGGCAAACCTGTAAAGAATTGAAAAATAGAAAGCTTACTCCAGAATTGATGGATGACCCTACACTTGATCGTGTAACACTTCAATCTGCTCTAAAGGATGTTACATTAGTCAACAAATGGCTGGGAGGTGAACACATTACCGTTGAGGGAATTCGCTATTTTATAAATAAATTTCCGCAGGAGAAATATAAAATTGTAGATCTAGGTTGTGGTGATGGTGCGATGCTTCGAAAAATTGCAAACCATATGCGTGCACAACGTATACAGGTAGAATTAGTAGGACTAGATCTTAATGAAAAGAGTCTTGATTTGGCAAGACAACAATCTAAAGACTATCCTGAAATAGTATATAAAAAACAAGATATTCTACAATTAGAAAGTACCTCTTTTCAATGTGATATTATTATCTCTGTACTTACGATGCATCATTTTACAAACGATGAAATTCTTGTATTTCTTAAACAATTTCTAAAGCTTTCTAAGTTAGGCGTGGTAATTAATGACTTACATCGTTCCAAAATTGCCCATATTCTGTTTAAAGGCTTTAGTACTGTATTTATGAAAACGCATATAGCCCGCCACGATGGATTGATATCTATTGAACGGGCATTTAATAAAAACGAATTATTAATGTTTACAAGCAAGCTCAAAGTCGCGTCTTATAAATTGAACTGGCGATGGGCTTTTAGATATTTATGGATTTTAGAAAAACAGAAGTAAAAATTACTAGTGTAAGTAAAGCGATTCCTCAATATCATAGGGAAACTCAGGATATAATGCCACTTTTAGACAGTTGGTTAGAAAATCAGGAGGAGCGCTTTCGCAGAAAGGTAAAGAAGATATTTACTAATGCTGCCGTAGATAAGCGGTACAGTATTATGGCTCCGGAAGAGGTGTTTACAGCTTCTTCTTTTGAAGAAAAAAATGAAATTTATTCTAGAGAGGTTATTAAACTTGGAGAAACCGCTTTAAAAGATGCCCTAGAAAAAGCGGATTGGGATGCACAAAGTATAGACTATATCATTACGGTAAGTTGTACTGGCATTATGATTCCGTCGTTAGACGCATATCTTATTAATAAATTGAAGCTGAGGCAAGATATTGTAAGGCTTCCGGTCACCGAGATGGGCTGTGCTGCAGGAATTTCTGGAATTTTATATGCTAATGATTTTTTGAAAGCCAATCCTGGTAAACGTGCGGCAGTTATTGCAGTAGAAAGTCCCACAGCTACTTTTCAACTAGATGATTATTCTATGGCAAATATCGTGAGTGCTGCGATATTTGGTGATGGCGGTGCTTGTGTGTTATTATCCTCTAAAGAAGAAGATAGTGGTCCCAGGATAAAAGATACAGGAATGTATCATTTTTATGATGCAGAACATATGATGGGATTTAAACTCACAAATTCCGGATTAAAAATGATCTTAGACCCGAGTGTGCCAGAAACTATTGCGTCGCACTTTCCTTTATTAATAAATCCGTTTTTAAAAAATAATGATCTTTCGATAGAACATATAAATCATTTGATTTTTCACCCTGGCGGAAAGAAAATTGTGCAAACCGTTGAAGGTCTCTTTGGTGAGATGGGTAAAAATATCGATGACACTAAAGAAGTTTTGAGAGCGTACGGCAATATGAGTAGTGTTACGGTGTTGTATGTATTAGAACGTTTTTTAAATAGAGAGATTGAAAATGGAGAATACGGACTAATGCTTAGTTTTGGACCTGGATTTTCTGCACAACGTATATTGTTACAATGGTAAATTTTGAATTTAATACAAAACCACATTCAAATTCATGGGCACTTGTTTTAGGAGGTAGTAGTGGCTTGGGCTTTGCTTCAGTTAAAAAACTTGCACAGAACGGGTTGAATATTTGTATCGTACATCGTACAAGAAGAAGTAAACTTGAAGAATTTAATGCTGCTTGCGATAAGCTTCGAGAACTTGGAGTAAAAATTAGTTGTTTTAATAAAGATGCTCTTCAGGAGGAAACCATCGAAGATGTGATTCGTTTTTTTAATGACCGGCAAGCTACTTTAAAATTACTCTTACACAGCATCGCTAAAGGAAATTTAAAACCCATCTATAGTACAGATAAAAGTATAGCAACCCTCACCGGTACAGACTTTCTACTTACGGCAGATGCAATGGCTGTGAGTCTTTATACTTGGGTAAAAGCCTTTGTAGCTGAAAAATTATTTGAAAAAAATAGCAGAATATTGACCTTTACGAGTGAGGGAAGCACAAAACCTTTACCTAATTATGCTGCGGTATCTATGGCTAAAGCTTCGCTTGAAGCTATAATACGCAGTATGGCTTATGAATATGCACCATTACTTATAACAGCAAATTGCATACAAGCAGGAGTTACAAATACTGAAAGTTTAAAGCTTATTCCGGGAAGTGATTTGTTAATAGATCAAGCATTAGAGCGCAATCCACAAAAACGATTAACAACACCAGAAGATGTTGCCAATGTGGTTTACCTATTGGCAAAGCCTGAAGCAAACTGGATTAATGGTACAGTGATTCCAGTAGATGGGGGCGAACACTTAAGATAAATACAAGAAAATTTAAAATATATACTATGAGAATAGATTTGCGTAGCGATACGTTGACTAAGCCATCAAAAGGAATGCTTGAAGCAATGATGCAAGCCGAAGTGGGGGATGATGTTTATAAAGAAGATCCTAGCGTTAATAGACTTGAAGAACATATTGCAGAACTTTTTGGGATGGATAGTGCTTTATATTTTCCTACCGGAAGTATGACTAATCAAGCAGCAATTAAAATTCATACACAGCCTGGCGAGCAGTTAATAGCAGATAAGTATGCGCACGTATATAATTATGAAGGAGGAGGAGTTTCTTTTAATAGTGGTGTGTCTTGCAGGTTACTTGATGGTCATCGTGGGATGATTACCGCAGATCAGGTTGAAGAAAGTATAAATCCTCCAGACTTTTATCACAGTCCATTAACCTCTTTAGTTTGTTTAGAAAATACGACAAATAAAGGTGGTGGTGCTTGTTATGATTTTAGAGAGATCCTTAAAATAAAGAAAGTATGTGAAGACAATGGTTTAGGTTTTCACCTTGATGGCGCACGCTTATGGAATGCTCTTGTGGTAACCGATGAATCTCCTAAAGATTATGGAGCTGCTTTTGATACGATATCTGTATGCTTATCAAAAGGTCTTGGCGCTCCTATGGGATCTGTTCTTGTAGGAAAGCAAAAGTTTATGGATAAAGCAATGCGGGTACGCAAAGTACTTGGTGGGGGAATGCGTCAGGTAGGTTTTGCAGCGGCAGCAGGTCTTTATGCATTAGAGCATAACTGGCAGCGAATGGATGAAGATCATAAAAAAGCTCAGGAACTTTCAATAGCCTTGATGAAGCATCCCGACGTAGCGCATGTGGAGCCTGTAGAGACAAATATTTTAATTTTTAATCTGAATGCCAATGCAAACGAGTTACAATTCATCCAAAAATTACAAGATGAAGATATTCATATTAGTGCCTTAGGGAAAGGTAAGTTGCGTATAGTAACTCATTATGATTATACAGACCAAATGCATAAAAGATTTCTCGAGTTTTTAAATACATATTAATTGTTGACGAGTAAGGCTAGTAGTTTATAAAAGCAGAATGGGTATCCTACCTCTTTCTGCTTTTGTTGTTTTTAATAATATTATTCTGTTTTGATTGATGATATAAGCTTGATAATAGGATAAAATAATAATTGTTGAAAAGTAATAATGGAGTAAACACTTTTTGAGCCTTTTGGCAGTAATTTAGTATCTGTGTGCTATATTTAATATGTGGTTGCTAACTTAGGTTAGGCTACTTAATATATATTAATACAGCATTTTATGGCGTTAAAAGTCGTTATTTCTCATAAGACAAAATATAAGTATGATAAACGTATTTCGCTTTCGCCACATATATTTAGATTACGCCCTGCTCCACATAGCAGAACTCCTATTGAGGCTTACTCCTTAAAAATTAAACCCGAAAATCATTTCTTTAACTGGCAGCAGGATCCATTTGGAAATTATTTAGCACGTGTAGTTTTTCCTGAAAAAACAGATGAATTATCTATTGATGTTGAGATATTAGCCGATTTAAAAACGATTAATCCTTTTGACTTTTTTGTTGAAGAAGCTGTCGAAAATTTTCCGTTTAAATATTCAGAATCATTAAAAAAAGAATTGCTTCCTTATCTTGAGATTACAGACAGCGGACCTCAATTAGTCTCTTTTTTAAAGACTATAGATACAAAAGAGCAATTAACTATTTATTTTTTAATAGGCATAAATAGGCACATTAATGAATATCTAGACTATACTGTACGCATGGAACCAGGCGTGCAAACGTGTGAGCAAACCTTAGAAAAAAAACTGGGTTCTTGTCGGGATTTTGCCTGGTTACTTGTACAATCACTACGTCACCTCGGGATGGCAGCACGATTTGTGTCGGGTTACTTAGTACAACTTAAATCAGACGAGAAATCACTCGATGGTCCTTCTGGTCCCGAGGAAGATTTTACAGATTTACACGCCTGGGCTGAGGTGTATGTCCCCGGAGCGGGATGGATAGGTCTTGATGCTACTTCAGGACTTTTAGCAAGTGAAGGTCACATACCCCTTGCGTGCACACCATCTTTTGAAAGTGCTGCTCCGGTAGTTGGGTTTTCTGATCCTGCTGAAACTGAATTTGAGTTTGATAATTCGGTGACGCGTATTTTTGAATCTCCCAGAGTTACAAAGCCTTATACAGAAGGCCAATGGAAAGAAATATATGAACTAGGTTATGATGTAGAACAGGAATTACAGGATAACGATGTGCGACTAACTATGGGGGGTGAACCCACATTTGTCTCTATAGATGATATGGAGTCTGAACAGTGGAATACTGCAGCAGACGGACCTGAAAAACGTAAACTTTCCGAAGATTTATCAAAAAGGCTACTAGATAAATTTGCTAAAGGAGGAATGTTTCATCACGCTCAGGGAAAATGGTATCCAGGTGAGCCTATTCCGCGATGGGCAATTGGGATGCATTGGCGTAAAGATGGTGAACCTATCTGGAAGGATCAAGGGCTAATGGCATCATTTACTAAAGAATATGAGCTTCCGCAGGGTATTACTAAAAAGTTTCTACAAGATCTGGCCCTTAATCTAGGGGTGCGTTTGGAATATATTATGCCGGCGTATGAAGATGTATTTTATTTTATGTGGGAAGAGGGGCGATTGCCCATAGACGTAGATCCTCTAAAAGGGGATGATACCGCTACATCAGTACGTAACAGACTTAATAAAATACTAGAACAAGGACTTGATAAAAAAATAGGGCATGTTATGCCACTAGCAAATATTAGAGGTAAATGGGTTACCAATGCTTGGGAATTTAGACAGAAAAAATTGTTTTTAATACCTGGCAATTCTCCTGTTGGTTATAGATTACCTCTTAATTCCCTAATTGAAAATCCAGAAACTCCTTCACAGGATATTACAGAACCAGATTTATTTGATAAACGCAAACCCTTTGGTGCTTACGGTGAAGCTTTAAGTGAAAGACGAAATAAAAAAACAGAAGTTTCTAAAAGTAAGATAGATTATAATGCAGATAAGAAAGAGAAGAATCCATTTGCACGCACAGCGATTTGTGCTGAGGTACGAGAAAAGAGATTGTATCTTTTCTTACCGCCACTTGATGATGCAGAAACTTTTCTAGATCTTATTGCCTCGATAGAAACTACAGCAAAGGCGCTTAGTGTGCCTGTTTTAATTGAAGGTTATGAACCTCCAAGAGATATTCGGTTAGAAGTTTTAAAAGTTACGCCAGACCCTGGAGTGATAGAAGTAAATGTGCACCCTTCTAAGAACTGGAGTGAATTAACAAAAACGACCCTTACGTTGTATGAGGAAGCAAAAAGGAGCCGTTTAGGTACTGAAAAATTTATGCTTGATGGCAAGCATACCGGTACCGGTAACCATGTTACTTTAGGAGGGACAACACCTGCCGATAGTCCGTTATTACGAAGACCAGATATGCTAAGAAGTTTGTTAACGTTCTGGCAGCATCATCCAGGATTATCGTATTTGTTTTCTGGAGGATTTATAGGATCTACCAGTCAGGCGCCGCGAGTAGATGAAGGTAGAGCTGAAAATCTTTATGAATTAGAAATTGCCTTTAATCAAATTCCGGAAGGAGAAGAGGTTCCTTACTGGTTAACAGATCGATTATTTAGGCATTTGCTCACAGATATAACGGGTAATACACACCGTGCTGAGTTCTGTATAGATAAATTGTATTCACCAGATTCGTCATCGGGACGTTTAGGCATTTTAGAATTACGCGCCTTTGATATGCCTCCACATCCACAAATGAGTCTTATGCAAATGTTGCTGGTGCGCACACTGGTTTCTTGGTTTTGGAAAGAGCCTTATAAGCATAAATTAGTTCGGTGGGGTACACAATTGCACGATAAATTTTTAATGGAGCACTATGTAAAAGAAGATATAAAAGATATCGTAAATCAGTTAAATACTGCAGGTTATTCATTTAAATTGGATTGGTTTGATCCGTTTTTTGAATTTAGATTTCCGTTGTATGGTCTCGTAGATATTAAAGAGATGCAGATAGAATTGCGAGCTGCTATTGAACCCTGGAATGTGCTTGGTGAAGAAATGACAGGAGGAGGTACTGCACGTTACGTAGATTCCTCACTTGAGCGTGTACAGATAAAAATCTCAAACTTTAATGATGAGCGTTATGTAGTAAGTTGCAATGGGGTTAAAGTTCAGCTCAGTAAAACTGAAGTAAAAGGAGAATATGTGGCCGGAGTGCGGTATAAAGCGTGGGATCCTTGGTCGGCATTACATCCTACAATAGGAGTAGATACGCCCTTAGTATTTGATGTGGTAGATTTATGGAATCAGCGATCAATAGGTGGTTGCACATATTTTGTATCTCATCCCGGTGGAAGAAGTTATGAGACTTATCCTATAAACAGCTTAGAAGCAGAATCTCGACGCATTAATAGATTTTGGGAGATGGGGCACACGCAAGGCACAATTAATCCTTCCGAAACTGAGCCGGTTACCGGGACAGTTACACGAAGCTTTAAAACAACAAGTTCTGAAAAAGCCTTCAACTTTAAAGAAATTCCTGTAAATCCCGAATTTCCACACTTATTAGATTTGAGAAAGAAATAACTATAGAACCCTAACTATGGCCGAAGCTAAAAATGCTTGGTTTTCAAAATACTTTACAGACAATACCTATGACGAGATGTTTACAGCAGATCTTGATGTTAAAGGGGATTGGAACAAGCTATTAGAAAATTTTAAAGATATAGGTGTTGATGGTCTCACACAGCGACAAAATGATATAAACTGGTTACTTGAAGAAAATGGTGTAACGTACAATGTTTATAATGATCCAAACGGACTAAATAGACCGTGGAATCTTAATGTAGTTCCGTTTTTGCTAGATTATAAGGAATGGCAACTTATTGAAAAAGGACTTAAGCAACGGGCAGATATTTTAGACAGAGTTCTTAAAGATATTTATGGAGACCGTAAATTAATTAAAGAAGGTATTGTCCCGCACGAGGTGATTTATAGTCATCGTGGGTTTTTAAGGCAATGTGATAAAATTCATTACAAAATAGATAGACATCTATTACTATATGCCGCAGATTTGGCGCGCGGTAGTGACGGTAGAATGTGGGTGGTAAATGATAGATCCCAAGCACCTTCTGGTATGGGTTATGCTTTAGAAAATAGATCTACAGCCAATCGTGTTTTTTCAGATGTCTTTGCAGATATGAATATTAAAAGGCTGTCTGAATTTTTTAAAGAATTTAACGAGCTACTTATTGAAGCATCTCCCGAAAAAATCGAAAATCCCAACATCGTTATTTTAACACCAGGATCTCATAATGAAACCTATTTTGAACACGCTTATTTAGCATCTTTTTTAGGTTACCCATTAGTGCAAGGCAATGATCTGGTTGTTAGAGACGGTTTGTTATATATGAAATCACTCAAGGGTCTTAAGCGCGTACACGTGGTTTTGCGCAGAGTAGATGATGTTTTTGCAG
The DNA here is from genome assembly GCF_004104375.1 of Leeuwenhoekiella aequorea. Taxonomy (GTDB): domain Bacteria; phylum Bacteroidota; class Bacteroidia; order Flavobacteriales; family Flavobacteriaceae; genus Leeuwenhoekiella; species Leeuwenhoekiella aequorea. The sequence continues at coordinate 33,102 of NZ_QOVM01000003.1, read as the reverse complement.
ATCCTTTAGAGTTACGCGAAGATTCTCATCTGGGTGTGGCAGGTTTGCTCGATGTTGTTAGACGGCAAAACGTAGCAGTAGTAAATCCCATAGGTAGCGGTATTCTTGAAAACCCGGGGTTAATACCTTTTATGCCTGCTATTTGTCAATTTTTTTTGAAGGAAGAATTAAACCTTCCGCAAATCGCATCTTGGTGGTGTGGTCAAGAAAAAGAACGCAATTTTGTGCTTGAGAATTTAAACAAGTTGGTTATTAAGCCTATAGATCGGACAAATAGAGAACACATTCACTTTGGAGAATTACTTTCAGCTAAAGAATTAGAAGCATTAAGAATAGAAATAGAAAAGAAACCCTACCACTTTGTTGCTCAAGAACATATAAGTTTTTCTACAACTCCTAATTATAGTAAAGGGAATTTTGAACCCCGTAATATGGTTGCCAGGACCTTTGCAATTGCCGGTAAAATGGGGTATAATGTTATGCCCGGTGGTCTGGTACGCGTAGCCCCAGAGCGGGATAACATTAGAGTTTCAAATCAACGCGGCGGCACCAGTAAGGATTTTTGGATTATAGGAAATTCTAAAACAGATGAGCAACCGAGTTTTAACTGGAATAGAAAGTCTGCAGTTTCAGTAAGTGGTCTTGATGACTTGCCAAGTTTAACTGCTGAAAATTTGTATTGGGCAGGAAGGTATGTAGGGCGTACACTTGTGAACGCGCGATTTCTGCGAATGGTTCTTAAACAAATAAATGCTCCTGAAGCACATGCGCAACAGAATATAACCAATGGAAAATTAGAAGTTCTATTGAAGGCGGTCACACAAATAACCGGAACATTTCCGGGGTTTATGAAATCTGACACAACTCAATTATCAAGTGATCAAATTCTTGATGAGTTGACAGCAGTACTATTAGACCGAAACAGAGTAGGAAGTTTGGCTAATACGATGAGTATGTTTAACAATTCGTATTATTCCATACGCAATTTATGGAGTAGTGATATGTGGCGGGTATTTGAAAATATTCAGAAGATATGGCGTAATCTGGAAATTGAAAAAAACCTAACGGTTACTAAATTGATTCGCGCTTTAAATCAGCTAATTACTCGGTTAATTGCTTTTATGGGACTTATTGAAGAAAGTATCATGGTAGATCAAGGATTACTTTTATACTTTATAGGACTGCAACTGGAGCAAGGTATGCTTACCATAACTAAATGTCGTGCTCTACTGGTAATTAAACAATCTAGTCAAACGGAATATGAAATTTTAGAATCTCTTTTAAGTAGTCACGAAAGTCTTAATATCTACAGATACAGCTATCGTTCCTATATACGTATCGAACCGGTTATAAGTTTATTGCTAATGGATTTACACTATCCCAGATCTTTAGCTTTTCATCTAGGCAGGTTACAAAAAGATATTGCTCGTTTACCACATTCAAAAAAATCTGATGTGTTTATGAATTACGAAAAATTTGTATTTGAGGCTTTCTCAAGTCTGCGTCTGGCAAGTTCAGAAGCATTGGCAAATTCCAATACTGATGGTTTGCTTAGAGAAGAACTTGATAATTTATTAGAAAAATTAAGCGACCTTTTGTTTAAGACTTCACAATCAATATCCAATACCTATTTTAATCATACCTATAAACAAAGTCAGTTAGTAGATCAAAATTTTCCTATATAATGCTCTATTCTATTTCGCATACCACAAAATACGATTATGATGCGCCCGTAAGTTATTGTCATAATATTGCGGTGTTGAAGTCTAGACGCTCACTGGGGCAAGAATTGCTTGAGTATAAAATTCACATAAGCCCCGAAGCTGATGAAATTTCAGAGCGTGTAGATTTTTTTGGTAACTATATCACTCGGTTTTCAATACAAAAAGAGCATACCCAATTAAAAGTTACAACTGTAAGTAAAATACGGCGGGAATATGAGCAATTTAAGAATGATTTTAGATCAGATGCTTGTTCAAAGATATCCTTAGATCAAGCTAAGAAATCATTATTAAAGACAGAGCCAGATATATTAGAAGCAAAACAATTTGCTTTAGAGTCTATATTCATAAAAAAGACAGACGAAGCTATTTCTAATTATGCAAAAGAAAGTTTTAAACCCAATCGCTCCATATTTGAAGCTGCGGAAGAATTAATGCAACGTATATATATAGATTTTGATTTTGTTTCCGGCTTCACGAGTGTATCGACTCCTATTAATGAAGTGATGAGAAATAGAAAAGGAGTATGCCAAGATTTTGCTCAGATAGCCATTGCCTGTATCAGATCAGTGGGGTTACCAGCACGATATGTAAGTGGTTATATTGAAACAATACCTCCAGCAGGACAAGAAAAATTAGTCGGAGCAGATGCGAGTCACGCTTGGTTTTCGATATTTATTCCCAGCTTTGGATGGGTTGATTTTGACCCTACAAACAATCAAATCCCCGGAGATCAACATATAGTAGTAGGCTGGGGTCGTGATTATTATGATGTGCCACCATTAAAAGGAGTTGTTTATGGCAGCGGAAAAAGTAAACTTAAGGTAGAAGTAGATATCTCAAGAGTTCTTTAAGATTATAAGGGCGACAAATATTTTATAAAACACATACTACCACCTACACCACTATACTGACCGTAATTAGGAATAATATCATAATTTCTACGTTTGTAAAGTGCAATTGCCGGAGGTTGAAAAATTCCGGTTTCTAAAATGCACTTCGTATATCCCAGTTCTAATCCCCAATTTTCTAAGGCTTCTAAAATAAGACTTGCATAGCCTCTTTTTCTATACAAAGGTCTGGTGTACATTCTTTTAATCTCTACACTTTTGGGCCCATATTCCCTAAAAGCACCACAACCTACGGCGATACCACTTTCATAAGCTACAATTACATTTTTTATTCTATCTAACGAATTAAATTGATTGTAAAACGCGTGATCGTCACCATCGGTAAGTTTAAGAGTTTCATCTAATTCCTTTATTAATTTTAAGAAATCAGCATTTTTTGAGTCTGTACGAATGAGGTTAAGCATATTTCTAAAAGATCAATACGGTTGGTTGAACTTGAAAGATACATTTCCTGACAACGAATTTCAAGATTTAGCTTAATTATTTATCGCGAATTATCGAATTTGAAACTGATGATATTTCAAATAAAAATCATCAAAACTAATATGTGTACAGTAATAAAATTTTGATTTTCAGTAGAAGAATTTACTTGGAGTGTGGTGCTTTGATCACGAGAATATTACAAATTGAACTATTAATGTTCTTGTAATTCTGTGAAAACAATATGTTCTCCTACAGAGAGTCCCAGACAATAAAGTTCTTTCTTAATGCGCTCATAAACACTAGGGCGAAAATAATCAACCGAAATGGTATTTTGATTTAAATTAATTTCTAAAACTCGTACCTCCATAATTCTATTAAGGCATTGCTTAATAACCTCTTGCGTACAATTTATATTGTTCTCAATTATTTCAAATGTCGCTTTCATTAGTTGTAGTATTAAGTTAACCGTTTTGGAGACTTAAAATTACAACAGATGTTTATCAACTCAAACATTATAGTTGGGTAAATTATTTGATTTTCAGTTAATTAATGTTAATTTTTTAACTAAACCGATTAAGCTTATTTTTCAATTACGCATAATTATTAATGAAATCTTAAATTATTATTAATTATAATTGGAGCGAGAAATATTTGATATAAGGGTGTAAAAAAGTGCATTAGAATTATAATGCACTTTTTATATTTATTTTTTAAAGCTAGTTTCGAGATTAAATAGAAATGCTATCAATCTATGTACTGTTTATCGTCATTATTTGAACGTTCATTTTGAGAAGTATTCTTAAATCGATCGATTTGTTTTTCTTTGAATACGACAGTTTGATGTGGAAAGGGTATCTCGATATCTTCTTTGTCAAACCTCTTCTTAATACTTTCATAAAGATCACATTTCATTGAGAAAGCTTGATTGTAATTGCTTGCCCATGTCCAAGCTCTAATAACTACAGCAGAGTCCCCGAGTGAAATTACACGCACTGCAACCTTAGGTACATTGTTGTACTTGTCTAATTCACTCCTATTATCTATTAGATTAGGATGATTCTCACATTCGTCACGCATAATTTCTTTCGCCAAATCAATATCACTACTATATGATATTCCAATCTCAATCCACTGGCAGCAAATAGGGGTTCCCAGATCGTAATTGATTAGTTTCTCTTTATTAATAATGGCATTAGGAATCACAATCATTTTATTTTCATAATTGCGTATTATAGTATGCCTTAAGGTAATGTCTGTTACTGTACCTACCATAGACTCATCTACTTTAATAATATCTCCTAACTTAAATGGTTTAAAGAAGATTATAAAAAGTCCTCCTACTAAATTAGATAAAGCTTCTTGGGAAGCAACCCCTGCTACTACGGCAATTATACCTGCACCACCTAGTGCGGTGGCAGCAAAACTCCGCATAGATTCAAATGCGATAAGCATAAGGATAACACCAAGAAAGTAAACTGCAAAAATGGCTATATATCTTAGAAATTTATAGCTTGTTATATCTTCATTATTTTCAATGCGTAACTTAATATTTCTCCTAAACCATGTTTGTACCAGAGATGCGGCCACTAATGTGAGAACGGCCACTATGCCTAAGTAAAAAACTAAAAAGAAGTTTTCGCGTGCAGTGATGTAGTGATCCTCGTCTATAAATATGAAACCTAAAGCCATTATTCCCAAAACAAACCATAACGCATTAAGTATCTTTTGCGTAAGATGTATTGTTGCTGGATCTTCATTGGGGAATTTTGCCAGTGCTCTTTTTTCAAGCCATTTATGTAATTGCCTGGTTATAAACCGAAGAAATAGCACTATAGCGATGACTATAAATGCGTAGATTATTGCCTCTCGATTGGCAGTCCAGAATTCATTCATATAAATATATTAGGGTGAGAATCACTTGAAGATTCTATGTTTTTGTAAAATCAAAAATTGTACAAAAAAACAAAGCAAAAATAAGTTTAATAACTTCTGTTGAGTCAAATTTAGAGATTCAATTTTCGTGAGATGTACTCTCATCTAGTGCTTAAATTATCGAATTTGCTTCAGAATAGCTCACTTAAAACAGTGGATTAAGTAAGAAAAGAGAGTTCAATAAGGATTTGTAAGCTTGAAGAACGTCTATTAGGTATGATAAATCTTGATTAATATTATCTCCATTTATTTTTAATACAAGGGTAAATTAAGGTATTCTTAAAGGAATAAAAAAAGGCTTCACATTGCTGTGAAGCCTTTAGTAGCGAGAGGGGGGCACGATCCCCCGACCTCCGGGTTATGAATCCGACGCTCTAACCAACTGAGCTACCTCGCCAAAATTCTATCTAAAAGATAATTTTAATAAATTCGCCAGCTATTTGCTAAGCGGGTGCAAATATAATAACAATTACGAACTCTGCAAGCTTCTTAAATATAAAATAAAAAATTACTGCTTTCTTTTTTACTGAACAATTAATATTTATATTGGCGACCCAACCGAATAAAAGAAAATGGAAGAAAAAATAAAATTTGAAATCGAGTTTCCTATTCAGGCCTCACCGTCACTTTTGTATCAATATATGTCTTCACCTTCAGGAATGTCTGAGTGGTTTGCTGACAATGTGAACTCACGTGGAGAATATTATACATTTATTTGGAATGGGAGTGAAGAAAAGGCAAAACTCTTAGGTAAGAAAAGTGATGAGCGTATAAAGTTCAGATGGATGGACGATGTAGAGGATGAAAACCTGTACTATTTTGAATTACGTATTGTTGTTGATGAGATCACAAAAGATGTTTCACTTATAGTTACAGACTTTGCAGAGCCTGGGGAAGAGGATGAAGGCAAAATGTTCTGGGAAAATCAAATTTCAGAGCTGAAACATATCATAGGTTCTAACTAGAAACAAGTCGTAAATAGTATATTTGTCCCTTCTCAAAAAAGGGACTTTTTTTATGATTAATTTTAATGGAATAATTACTGATAAACCTGAATTTTCTTCTTATAACAGAGGTATGCTTTATGGCGATGCTGTTTTTGAAACTGTACGATACAGTAGTGGAAAAATTTCTTTTTGGGAAGATCATTATTTCAGACTTATGGCTTCTATGCGCATATTGCGTATGGAGATACCTATGAATTTTACACTAGAACTGCTAGAGGCCGAATTATTAAAAACAATCAATGCTTCTAATCTTAAAGATAAATCTGCTAGTGTACGCCTAACTGTTACTCGTAATGCAGGTGGTAAGTATCTGCCTGAAGATAACAATGTATCGTTCTATGCATTTGCAAGTGAGTTAAACGATCCGTTTTTTATAATGAACGAAGCAAGTTATGAAGTTGATTTGTACAAAGATCATTATCTAAATGCCGATTTATTAAGCACATTAAAAACTGCGAATAAGTTAATTCATGTTACTGGAAGTATTTTTGCTAAAGAAAATAATTTGGCTAATTGCTTACTCATTAATACTAATAAAACCATAGCAGAAGCTTTAAATGGAAACCTCTTCCTAGTAAAAGATAATCACATAAAAACGCCACCTTTAACTGAAGGTTGTTTGCGAGGAATAGTAAGAAAACAGCTTATTGATATTCTCGAGAAGATAGATACTTATACATTTGAAGAGGCTCCTATATCACCTTTTGAGCTTCAAAAAGCAGATGAACTTTTTATTACTAATTCGATTATGGGAATACAACCCATAACCAAGTACAGAAAAAAATTATATACAAATCTAGTAGCAAAGAACTTGCTGGGTAAGTTAAACGCTAAAGCGCGTTTAGGATAACATATCTAGTTATAACTCGGGTTTTCTGGTGCATTCGACCAAATAATATAGTCTCCACCTAATTCAATCATCTTTTCACGCCAAAATTCAGGGAAACACTTATTTATAATTTCCTTGTCATAAATATTCTCGGCAACTATCCAGGAATTGGCATTTAATTCGTCATCTAGTTGATCACAATCCCATCCAGAGTAACCTAAGAAGAAGCGAATCTCTTCTGCATTAATTTTATTTGATGTGATTAATTCGATCACCGTTTCAAAGTCTCCACCCCAATATATGCCGCTCGCAATTTCTATACTATCAGGAATAAGATGCGGCACCTTATGTAGAAAGTACAAATTATCTTGTTCTACGGGCCCGCCATTATAAATTTGCATCTCAATCTCAATTTCGGGAATTAATTCATTGAGGGTAAATGTCAACGGTTTGTTTAAAATAAAGCCTACAGATCCTTCTTCACTGTGGTTTGCGAGCAAGACAACAGACCTGTTAAAAGAAACATCGCCTATAATAGCCGGTTCCGCTATAAGTAAATTGCCTTTTTCAGGTTTGTTAGTAGTCATAAATAAAATATTTAAACTAATCTAAACTTTTTATTTTAATTAACAAAAAAATAAGAAAAATAAAAAAAGCCCTTTTAAAAGGGCCTTTAAAAAATATTTAGAAGCTATGTAATTAGTTTACAGCGTCTGATAAGTCAGAACCTGCTTTAAACTTAACAACATTTTTAGCTGCAATTTGAATAGTTTTTCCAGTCTGTGGATTTCTTCCTTCACGAGCTGCACGCTGAGATACAGACCATGATCCAAAACCTACTAAAGAAACGCGATCTCCGCTCTTTAAAGATTTCTCAACATTGCCTAAGAAAGATTCTAATGCTTTTTTAGCTGCTGCTTTTGTAATTCCAGCACTTTCTGCCATTGCATCGATTAAATCTGATTTGTTCATAATGTAAATTTTAAAATTAAATCTCGGTTAAACTTTTATATATTATTCTAACAAATTTAGACGGATATTTCGTTCACGCAAGTAATAGCGCAGGAAATTCACTTTTATGTTGATAACTTTAACATTTTGTTGACAAGGATTCCATATTTTGACAGATTTTAACTAACATCAACAATCATGCGGGTTTAGAGCATTTTGGCTTTTTGATCAAAGGTAAATCCATTTAGTAAATCTTTTACCTGCATTTTTTTCTTTCCCGAAAGCTGAATTTCTAATAACTCCATCCATCCATCAATACCTGCAACAAACAATTTATTTTCTTTTGTAATTATCTTTCCAATTGTCCCATTTGAAACTAAATCGATATTACAAGCTTTTGAGGCAGCGTATACTTTTAATTGGTGTTCTTTATCATCTCCATTAACAAAGTGCGTGTATGCTACCGGATATGGACTTAAACCGCGTATTAAATTGTGTATTTCCTCAATAGGACAATTCCAATCAATTCTGGTATTAGTACGGTCAAGTTTGTAAGCAGTGTGAATTTGTTCTTGTTTAGGTTGAATTCGGGTTTCAATGGGTCCTTTTTCTATTAATTTTACAGTTTCTAAAATTAAATCACTACCCATATGCATAAGGCGATCATGGAGGCTACCGGCATTTTCTTCAGGGCTGATTGATAATTTTTCTTGAAGAATTATAGCTCCTGTGTCTATTTTTTCATCTATAAAAAAAGTACTCACACCTGTTTCTGTCTCTCCTTTAATTATTGCCCAATTAATAGGAGCTGCTCCTCTATAATCTGGTAATAAGGAAGCATGTAAATTAAAGGTCCCTAATTTGGGCATTTTCCAAACCACTTCAGGAAGCATTCTAAAGGCAACAACTATTTGTAAATTGGCATTTAAAGATTTTAATTCTTCAATAAACGATGTGTCTTTTAAATTTGTAGGCTGTAGCACCTTTAAATTCTGACTTTGAGCATAATTTTTCACGGCGCTTTGCTGTAATTTTTGTCCGCGTCCTGCAGGTTTGTCTGGAGCAGTAATGACCCCGACGATATTATATTTGTTTTCTACCAGTTTCTGTAAGCCTGCAACGGCAAAGTCTGGTGTTCCCATAAAAACAATTCGTAAATCACTCATTTAGTTTGTAGGTATTTGAAGATGTTATCTGTATTTTTTGTGTCGCTAGAAGATTTTTTAGTGCATTTATGATCGCAGAATCGGGTAATGGCGCTAAGGCCTCAGAAAGCGATAATGATGTGTGTTCTTTCAGCTTCAGTAAATCTAATAGTTTAGATTCAATCAATTTCTTATTTGGCTTTTGTGTATTGCGAGTTCTATTAATACAAACGTCACATATTCCGCAGGGAACCACTTGCTTTTCCTCAAAATAGTCAAGAAGTTGAATGCTTCTGCAAACTGTAGCGGTTTTTAGGTATTCTTTTATACTATTTACTTGATTAATCTTACGCGTATTTTGCGCTTTTATATGCTTCGCAATTTTATTAATTGTCAGATCATCTTCACGCTGTACCAGAAAGGTAACGGCAGAATCATAATTTGTATGGTTATAAATAGCGATGTCATCTTTATCTAACTGAAGTAAAATTGTGTGTATAAAACCCAGATTAACGCCAGCTTTTTTTGCAATAACAGTATGATCAATAGCTAAGGGCTGATCATAAATACCTCCATAGGTTCTCAAAATACTTTTGACCACAGTATCAATACCCTGATTTTTTATTAAATAATAGGTGAGATTCACCGGACTTATTATAAACTGAAGGGTAGATTTTCTATAGAATTCTTGCGATAATATTAATACGCTATTACGATCTAAAAGTTGTAAAGCATTAAAGGTTATAAGGGTTTTAAAATTATAGGCATTACAAAAATTCATAAAATCAAAGCGGAAGGTTTCTTGTTCCCCTTCGCCATATGAAATCTGGAAATAGCTATTTAATTTTTTATATACTTTCTTAACGTAATCGACAGATGGTAAAACATTTAAAAATTGATTGTTTAGCCTTTGCTCGTCTGATGGAGTGTATAAAATTATACTTCTTGCAGTAGTACCGTCTCTACCAGCCCTGCCGGCTTCTTGAAAGTAGCTTTCGAGGCTTTCTGGTAATTCGACGTGTACAACGGTCTTAACAGCTGCCTTATCGATACCCATCCCAAATGCACTCGTAGCAACCATAACCTGTACTTTATTACTCGACCAATCTTCAAAATAAAGCTGCCGCTCTCCATTGCCAAGACCGCCGTGATAAAAATGTGAACTAATCCCATTGGCTTTTAGAAAGGAAGAGTATTCTTGCGCTGTTTTACGGCTTCGAACGTAAACTATGGCACTACCCGTATATTTTCTAAAAATACGTAGTAATCGGCCAAATTTATTTTCTTCCTGAAGTATTAAGTAGCCTAAATTTTTTCGTTCAAAGGAATCTCTAATAATTACTGCTTCGTGCATAGCAAGTTGATCGACTATATCTTTTTGAACATTTCTAGTAGCAGTAGCAGTAAGTGCAATACAAGGAATATCTGAAAAATCTTTTCTAAAAGAAGCTATATTACGATATGCAGGTCTAAAATCGTGACCCCATTGAGATATACAATGAGCCTCATCGACTGCAATCAACGAAATATTCATTTGCCTTAATCTGGCAAGAACGAGTTCATTTTGTAATCGTTCTGGAGAGAGATAGAGTAATTTGTAATTTCCGTAGATACAATTGTCTAAAAGTGTGTCAAGATCATTATAATGAATACCTCCCGGAATGTATAGCGCTTTTATACCGCGTTGTATTAACTGGGTAACTTGATCGCGCATGAGAGAAAGCAGAGGGGAGATAACAAGTACAATTCCCTCATTAATAAGAGCGGGTACTTGATAACAAATAGACTTGCCGCCTCCTGTAGGTAATAAAGCAAAAGTGTCTCTTTTATCTAATACAGCCGAGATTATTTCAAGCTGCTTTGGTCTGAATGTATCGTAACTCCAATATTTTTTTAAAACATCTAATGGAGTTAGCGACATATATCTAGATTTTGTAAAATAAAATTTACCCGTTCGTCCACACTTGTTTTAGGGACTTCAATAGGTGAGTACCCAAATGCTTTGTAGGTTTTGACTAATTCATTCTGAATATTCAGAGCCTCATCAAAACTCTCGTAACGTTCTTGATCTGTAGTATGAATATCTTGCCATGGAGGCAGGATGAAAATGTGGTCGTATTTATAATCCAAACAGGCACTTTTAAAATTTTCCGGATATTCTTGACCTATAAAATCCATATAAGCGGTTACATCTGGAATGCCGCGATCTATAAAAACAAGGTCCTTATTTAATGATGGAGCTAATTTATATTGCTCTATTCTTTTATCTAATAGCATCTGGCTAAAGAGCAACGGTTGCGTTAGAAAAAGCTGATCAACTCCTTGTTCTTGAGCGGCTTTAGTAACCTCTCTAGAAACTTCATCTAAGCAGGTGTGTCCTTTTGCCCTCAGCGCATTAAGAAGTGTGGTTTTTCCGGTGCTGGGGCCTCCAATAAGAACAATACGTTTTGTCATCGATTATATTCAATTTAAATAAACACGTAAATTAGATAGTGTGAGGTTTATTTATGATGTTGGTAAAAATACTCAAATAGAACTCGATTAAAAAATTAGTTGTAGAATGGTATCTTTGCGATAGAAAAACACAATTATGAGTACAGATAAAAATTCTGACGAATTTTACGCAAAGCTGAAAGGCAGACTGGAAGAGACTACCAACTGGCCAGCAGAATATTTATATAAATTTATTGTTCCTTCTGATGCAGATAAGATAAATCAAATCGAACAAATTTTTGATAATATGGGAGCAGTGATTAGTACAAAAGCTTCTAGCAAAGGGACCTACACAAGTGTTTCAATAAACTTAAGAATGAAAAATCCAGATGCAGTAATTGCGAAGTATCGGGAAGTAGCTGTCGTGGAAGGTGTTATTTCATTATAATTATTGAAAATCCTTATAAAATGGGGTTAATTTGGCTAGGTAGGCTAGAGATTTGTACATTTTTTAGTACTTTGCCACAAGGTTTTGTTTACAGACCACACTTCACTTAAATTTTTACAATTGATAGATCAATTAGAATATAATACTGAGCGTGAAAAGCTCATAATACCTGAATATGGCCGTCATCTCCAAAAGATGGTTAATCAGGCAATCGCCGAAGAAGACGAAAAAAAAAGAAATATTATTGCTCGTAGTATAATTGCTGTAATGGGTAATATACAACCTCATTTTAGAGATGTTCCAGACTTTCAACACAAGCTTTGGGATCAATTATTTATAATGAGCGACTTTAAATTGGATGTAGAATCTCCATATGAAAAACCTTCTCGCGAAAAGCTGGAAGAGCATCCAGAACCATTAGAATACCCTCAAAATTACCCGAAGTATCGCTTCTACGGAAACAATATCAAGCGTATGATTGATGTGGCTGTTAAATGGGAAAAAGGACAAATGCGTGAGGCTTTAGAATTTACTATAGCCAATCATATGAAAAAGTGTTTCCTAAACTGGAATAAAGACACTGTAGATGATGAGGTTATTTTTAAGCATCTCTTTGAATTAAGTGACGGTAGTATAAATCTCGCTAAAAAAGAGGAAGACCTTAGAGATACGCAAAAACTTATGCGTCCTAAAAAAACAAATAAATCTTCTAGCTATCGTAAAAAACCTGCGCGTAGTGGAGGTAAAAAAAGATATTAAAAAACAGCTATTTCTTTAATGGGAACATTTCAAATAGAAGGAGGTCATCAACTTAAAGGGGCTATCCAACCTCAAGGTGCAAAAAATGAGGCATTGCAAATTTTATGCGCAGTGCTACTTACACCACAGGAAGTTATTATAAATAACATACCAGATATTGTTGATGTAAATAAGCTTATAGATATTTTAAGTAATCTAGGAGTTAAAATTCAAAAATTAGGAAAAGGCAAATACTCTTTTATTAGTGATGCTCTTAATCTAGAATATCTCGAGAGTGAACGCTTTAAAAAGGAGGGTGGCGGACTTCGAGGTTCTATAATGATTGTGGGACCTTTATTAGCTCGTTTTGGTAAAGGATATATTCCAAGACCAGGAGGTGATAAAATAGGACGACGCAGATTAGATACCCACTTTGAGGGTATGATTAAACTGGGTGCGAAATTTAGATATAATAAAGAAGAGCGTTTCTACGGCGTTGAGGCTCCAGATGGTTTAAAAGGAACCTTTATGTTACTTGATGAAGCTTCTGTTACCGGTACTGCAAATATAGTCATGGCGGCAGTAATGGCTAAGGGAGAAACTACAATCTATAATGCAGCCTGCGAACCTTATCTTCAGCAATTGTGTAAAATGCTGAATAAAATGGGAGCAAAAATCAGTGGAATAGGTTCTAATATGCTAATTATTGAAGGTGTAGAAGAACTGGGAGGTTGTGAGCACAGTGTATTACCAGATATGATTGAAATAGGATCTTGGATAGGTCTGGCTGCTATGACAAAAAGCGAGGTTACCATTAAAAATGTTAGTTGGAATGATTTAGGTATAATTCCGGCAACTTTTAGAAAATTAGGAATCACTGTAGAACGTAGAGGGGATGACATATTCATTCCTGCTCACAAGGATGGTTACGAAATTGAAACATTTATTGATGGATCTTTTATGACTATAAGTGACGCGCCTTGGCCTGGATTTACACCAGATTTACTAAGTATTATTTTAGTAGTAGCAACTCAAGCTAAAGGGGAAGTACTCGTTCACCAAAAAATGTTTGAAAGCCGTTTATTCTTTGTTGACAAACTTATAGATATGGGAGCAAAAATTATTCTTTGCGATCCACATCGTGCAACCGTTATAGGTCACGATTTTAAATCTAGTTTAAAAGCAACCACAATGACCTCACCAGATATTAGAGCGGGTATTTCATTACTTATTGCAGCTCTTAGCGCAAAAGGTACTTCGACTATTCACAATATTGAACAGATCGATCGGGGTTATGAAAATATAGATGAACGTTTACGAGCAATAGGCGCTAAAATTATTAGAACAGCCTAACACTAACACAAGAATGTATAATATAAAAAATCCCGAAATTTATTTTCGGGATTTTTATTTTTAGCTCTTTTGATCATATTATAAAAGCAAGTCTGCAACGTCTCTCCACGTATTTACTCTTTCAAAACCTTTTGTATTGAAATTATGAGGAGATGAAAATTGAATTCCTCTACCATCAAATGCTTTAAGATTGTATGAACGGTCATCAATTAAGATATCGCCTTTTAATATATGTTTGTGACCACATAGAATACGGTTCTCCCAAGGTATAAAAGGGAAGTATCTATCTAACCAATCTGCCTTATCTTCAAGACTAGATTTAAACTGCATTGCCGCAGATGCAATGTAAAGCTCATACTTATCTTGTAAAGCTCTTAGTACTTCTGGACTATCTTCTATCACAGCAAGATCTTTAAAGAAACCTCGTTCATTTGCGTGATTACGTATATAAGCTTGATGTTCTTCAGGAACCATTTGCCAAACCTCAGAACCTAAACATTGTTCTTTAGTAAGAGTTGCACAGTATTTTGTATTGTATAAATCGATGTGTGCTTGGTACGTGTCAGCGATGACTTCGTCCATATCTATAAATAGGGTCATATAATAATTTTAAGTGTTCAAAATACGGCTTGTTTATTAGATAGCTATTCCGGGAGTATATAATTCTACTATCGTAGGATAGATATTCTTTGTAATTGTTATTTTTAAGTAGAAACTAAATTATGTGGAGGTTTTATAAAGATGTCACCAGTTACGCATTACTAATTTTAGTGATAACCTTATTCTTTGGGAATAGTATTATCGCTATTGTTTTCTTCGGAATTTTAGGAACACCTATAGGATTTCTTGCATATAATTATTTTCAGAAAGATGAACTTTATGGTTATTATAATTTAGGATATACGAAAGCTAAACTTCTAGCTAAATGTTGGTTGATTAATTTTATACTATCTCCACTATTGATTCTAATAGTTTTACTCATTTCAAAATTTCTATCAATTGGCGCTCCTACAAGTTATTAATCTGCACAAAAACTATGGAGAACGAAAATTGCTTAATTCGTGCAGTTTTAAACTTCAAACTGGAGAAATTATAGGAGTGTTTGGTCGTAATGGAGCTGGTAAAAGTACATTTCTCAAAATTTTATTTGGTACTATTACTGCACAAGAAGGCTGTATCAAATTTAATGAATCACGATTTCCATTAAGACGAACGTGTTGGGACAAGAACACCATAATCTCTAAAGGATTGATAGGATATTTGCCCCAGTTCAGTTTTTTGCCCAAGGCTGTGAGAGTTTGGGATATAATTCCAAATTATTTTAATGGCGAGGAACAAAATTTAATTTTTACAGCACCTCGTATGGCAGATATAGCAAAACGTAAAGTAAATGAATTGTCGCTAGGGCAGAGGCGATATCTGGAGGTTTTAATTCTGGGGAATTTAAAGCACCCCTTCTTACTCCTTGATGAACCTTTCTCTATGGTAGAGCCCTTATTCAAAGAACTAATTCATGAGTTCCTGTTGTCGCTTAAAGAAAAAAAAGGAATTATAATCACAGACCATTATTATCAAGATGTTTGGAAGCTTTCAGATAGAAAGTTGATTTTACATACGGGTAAACTAATTCCTATCGAGAATATAAGTGACTTAGTTAAACATAATTATATTCTGGGAGATTTTTGATAGTTGTTCTGCTAAAATAAAATTAGGAAAGTGCTTGTTTGTATATTTTTAAGCAACGCTCACGAGCCTCTTTATGATCTACCATTTTCTCAGGGTATTCTGAATTATCGTATTCAGGAATAAATTTTTGAATATATTTTCTTTCTTTGTCAAATTTATCCACTTGAGTCATCGGATTGAAAATGCGAAAGTAAGGAGCTGCATCCACGCCACTTCCTGCTGCCCATTGCCAATTTCCTACATTGCTTGCTTGCTCGTAGTCTAATAGCTTTTCAGCAAAATAAGTCTCTCCCCAGCGCCAATCTATTAATAAGTGTTTACATAAAAAGCTCGCTGTTAACATACGCACACGATTATGCATGTAACCGGTAGTATTGAGTTCGCGCATCCCGGCATCTACTAAAAGAAATCCCGTAGTACCGGTTTTCCATTTTTCAAATTCCTCCTCATTATTACGCCAGTCTATACGATCGTATTTTTTTCTGAAAGCATTATTCACCGTTTCAGGATAATGGTAGAGAATCTGCATAAAAAATTCACGCCAAACCAATTCACTCCAAAATACCTGATTATTTTCAGCAAGCGCCTTTTTAATCATTTTCCGAACGCTTACGGTACCAAAACGTAAATGAGGCCCTAATCTTGAAGTCCCATCTTGCCCAGGAAAATTGCGTGTATCTTCATAATTATCAATTAGAGTAGGGGTAACATCATAATCTGGAACTTTTAGAGAGGCCGTTTCAAACCCCATGTCACTCAAAGTCAAATTTGGTAATCTACTATTTTCAACAAGATTGTTGAGATGTTGACTGGTATAATGAATTTTTAAATCGTTGTCTTTATTAAAAGTTTCCAGCCATTTATTTTTATAAGGTGTATATACGATATAGGGTTCTCCATCTCCTTTTACCACGTCATCTTTTTCAAATATCACCTGATCTTTAAAGGTCTTGAAGTCGATATCTTTTTCTTCAAACAAAGAACTTATTTCTTCATCCCTTTTTTTTGCATAGGGTTCATAATCTCTATTTGTATATACTTCTTTAACCTCATAGTCTATTAAAATTTGTTTCCATATATCTATGGGTTTTCCGTAAAATAACGCTAAAGAACTAGTATGATCATTTTGCAAACGATCACGCATTTTCTGCAAAGTTTCATATATAAAAGTTACACGCGCATCATTTTTAGGAAGTTTCTCCAGAATTTCTTTATCAAATATGAAAATAGGAAGTACTGGATAATCTGATTTTAAAGCTTCGAGGAAACCCACATTGTCATCAAGTCTTAGGTCTCTTCGGAACCAAAAAATGGAAACAGAATTCATAGTAATTGGTTATTTTTTATAGATAAATTTTAATTCACATTTAAGGTAGACATTCCGCCATCAATTCCTAATACCTGACCGGTAACCCAACTGCTATCGTCGCTAAGTAAAAATACTGCTACTTTAGCAATGTCGTTCGGCTGGCCTACACGTTTTAAAGGATGACGGGCATCCATCATTTCACGTTTTTTATCATTTGCCAAGAGTTTTTCTGCCAGAGGGGTGTCTGTAAGTGACGGAGCAATAACATTAACTCTAAAAGATGGGGCATACTCAGCAGCTAATGCTTTTGCAAAACCTTCTATAGCACCTTTGGATGCAGCAACACTAGTATGAAATGGCATACCCACTTTAACCGCCACTGTGCTGAAAAAAATAAGACTTGCTTGTTCTGATTTTTTTAATCGGTCTGTAACCGCTTTCAATGACTTTACTAATCCGAAGAAGTTGAGATTCATGTCATCTTCATAGGTATCTGCAGATAGCATTTTAAATGGTTTCAAATTAATATTGCCAGGACAGTAGATAAAACCATCTAACTGATCAGGAAGATTAGTAGTATCTAAATCACCATCAAGTACATCATATTGAATATGGGTTATTTCAGCAGTATTTAAATCTTCGCCAGATCTTGAAGCAACATAAATATTATATTCATCGTGTACTAAATCTATTAGTGCTTTGCCAATACCGTGAGAACCTCCTATAAGTAATACATTCTTTTTCATAGTTTAGTTGAGTATATCTTGTTTAGTTATTCCCTTATCATCTTTACTTTCAATATATGGTCCAAACATATTAAGAAGTTGTTCTTGTCTATATTTAAAAATTGAATCTAATTTAGGTTTTACTAGTATGGGATAAGCTAACCTACCTAGAAAGCCTAATGGTAATTTATAATCTACCGTATCTTCCATTAACACTCCTCCAGGAATCTCTGATAAAAAATGTTTGTGATGCCAAAAAGCATATGGACCATACAGCTGTTCATCTATAAAATATTCTTTTTCTTTGACAGCTGTAATTTCTGAAACCCACTTTGTATTAAATCCCGGAAAAGGGGTAACTGTATATTGTAATAATTGGCCGGCATACATTTTTCGATCTGCTCCAGAATATACTTTAAAATTCATTCCAGAAGGAGTTAGCTTTTCTAAATTTTTAGGATCTGTCAAAAAATCCCAGGCTTGATCAAGAGTTATAGGGAGTTTTTGTTTGCTATGTAGATTATAAATTTTCATAAGATGAATTATAGAAGTCTATGACGCCTCTAGTAACAGGCTGAGTGGTAAAGATAGTAGGTATATTGTTTAAGTTAAAGGTAATTAAGTTAAACAAAACTAAAGAGTACCTATCTATCTAATTTTGGATCATTCCTTTCCTACTTCTTCCTTGGAACACTACATCTTTAATTAGTAATTTCTTAACATTTATGAGGCGTCAATAAATTATCTTGTGGTAGTTTTTTATTAAAGGCAATGTATTGATTAATAATACGATAACATTAAAATTATAATAAGATGAAAAAAATTATGCTAGTCTGTTTTATCGCTTTTAGTTTAGCAACTCAAGCACAAATACAAACTCCGTCTGCTAGTTCACATGCAATGATGGAACAAGTTGTAGGACTTACAACAGTTAAAGTGGATTACTCTCGACCTAATATGCGAGGACGTGAGGTATTTGGAAATTTAGTCCCTTATGGAAAAATATGGAGAACAGGAGCTAATGCCACAACGAAGTTTACAGTAGATAAGCCGGTTGTAATAGCAGATAAAGAATTGGCAAAAGGAACTTATAGTATTTATACTATTCCAGGTGAAGATATGTGGGAAGTAATTTTCTATACAGATGATGCAAATCCATTATTGACCGAATTTGAAGATAGTAAAGTGGCTCTTCGAACTATGGTAGAAACCGTAGATATGCCTATGGAGATGGAGACTTTTACAATTGTGATCGATGATGTTATGACAGATAGTGCGGTTTTAAGTATTCTCTGGGCTAACACTATTGTTCCTATAAAATTTAATGTTTTAACCGATAAAGAGGTGTTGGCAAGTATAGATCAAACTTTATCAGGACCTGCATCTGGAGATTATTTTAACGCCGCAGTATATTATTTAAATAGCGGAAAAGATATTGATAAGGCAAAGACGTGGATGGACAAGGCTATGAGTATGAACAAGAATCCACGTTTCTGGGAACTACGTCAGCAATCTTTGGTTTTAGCAAAAGCAGGTGATAAAAAAGCAGCTATCGAGGCAGCAAAAAAATCGTTAGCTGGAGCAAAAGAAGCAGGCAATTCAGATTATATTAAAATGAATACAGATTCTCTTAAAGAGTGGGGAGCATTATAATAATCTGAAACTAAAAAAAAGCCGCAAATCTTAAGATTTGCGGCTTTTTTTTATACGTAATGCAACCCGATTAATTCCCGAATTTCATCTAGTGTTTGTATTAGCATCCTACTAAACTTAAAACTCATTAACGGACTTTCAGTTTTGCCAGTTCTTAAGAGGTCTGCAAAATGCATTATTTCGAAAGTATAGCCTTTAGCATTATAACTAAAGTCATGCTCAACCTTGACGCCATTTAAAAGTGTGGTGACTTTATCGGTTTGATGAAATCTGCTATGTAAGAATACTATCCCATTATCACAAACTAATGTAGCTGTAGTAGGCGTATTTTTTAAAATGCTTGATGATAGAAATACGCGTGTATCTGTTTTGTAATTAAAAGTAATTTCTATTTCTTCATCAATTTGTGTCTTACCTATTTTACCTTTTGCAGTAATAGATTCTGGTTTTCCCAGAAGAGCTAATGCGCAAAAAACAGGATAGATACCTATATCAAGAAGAGATCCACCTCCAAGAAGTTTATTGTAAAGTCTCCCATCAGGATTTACGGGTGCCTTAAATGAAAAATCTGCATGGAGCGATTTGACTCTGCCATATCTACCACTTTCTAATTCTTCCTTTACAAATTTAAAATGGGGCATAAATCGGGTCCACAATGCCTCCATCAATAAAACATTATATTCTTTAGCTTTTGCGATCATAGAATCTACTTCTTGTAAATTCATAGCAAAAGGTTTTTCGCACAAAACCGCTTTATTGTGTGTTAAACAGAGTAAGGTGTCTTGAGCATGACGCACGTGTGGCGTTGCGATATAGATAGCATCTACCTGCGGATCTTGGGCTAACTCCTCGTAGCTATCGTAACATTTAGCAACATTATATTTAGCCCCAAAGTCATTTGCCTTTTCCTGCGATCTCGAAGCCACGGCATATATTATAGAATTATCTACCTGCTGCATATCTGTAGCAAAACTATTTGCTATTTTACCAAGACCTATAATTCCCCAACGTATCATCTTCATTATTCAGGTGTTTCTAATTTTGTGTTCTTAAACCCACTTTGAAAAACCAGTCCTATTATTATAACCAGAATGCATCCTATGAAATTGAGCCATAGGTAAGGTAATTTTATATACTCTAATTTATCTAAACTGAAAAGTGCGATCACGATTAGCTGAGTAATAATAGCAGCGATAAAAACGGCCTTAGACTGAATGCGTTTTATAAAAAAGGCAGACATAAAGATTCCTAGTATTGTACCATAGAATATCGACCCAATAATATTTACAAGCTGAATTAAGTTGTCAAAAAGGTTAGCCGTACAAGCGATTAATATTGCTAAAATTCCCCAGCTTAGCGTAAACCACTTGGTAGCATCTACAAAATGAGTTTCCTCTTTTTCCTCATTAAGATTACGCCTGTAAAAATCAACTGTTGTAGTTGCCGCAAGAGCATTTAGTTCAGAAGCTGTAGATGACATAGCAGCAGATAATATTACAGCCAGAAGAAGACCTATCAAACCTCTCGGAAGATTGTTCAAAATAAAATGGATAAAAACATAGTCCTTATCATTTACTTCAACATTTTGATCTGCCTGATTAATGACCATTCGGGCTTTTTCGCGTATGTTTTTTTCTTCTTCATTTAGACTAGCTAATGCTTCAGTGGCTGTACTGTTTGATCCGTTAGCAGCTATAATTGGCGTATTCGGATTTTGAGAAACCATATAGCTTAGTTCTGATTTATCAGAGCGTAACTCATTTAGTTCATCCTGAAGTAGATTGTATTCTTTTTCAAACGGAGTTCCCTGTACAGCTTTTGTAGCTGCGGGATTAAAATTTAATGGAGTAGGGTTAAATTGATAGAATACAAATACCATTACACCTACCAGCAAAATAAAGAATTGCATTGGTACTTTTAAGATACCGTTGAAAATCATACCTAGTTGCATTTCTCGTAAAGACTTTCCGCTTAAATAACGTTGAACCTGGCTTTGATCTGTACCAAAATACGAAAGCATTAAAAATGTACCACCTAAAATACCACTCCAGAAGGTATACCTATTATCAAAATCAAATGAAAAGTCGAGAACATCAAGCTTGCCGCTAGCACCTGCGATTTCTAAAGCATTATTGAAGCTGATATCTTGTGGTAAATAACTAATTATAAGAAAAAAAGCAACAAACATTCCCAGGAAAATAACCCCCATTTGCTGTTTCTGTGTTACAGTAACTGCTTTAGTACCACCAGAGATTGTATAGATTACAACTAGTAAGCCTATTATTATATTCAATGTGTTGAGATCCCATCCTAAAACAGCAGAGAGAATTATAGAAGGAGCAAATATGGTTATACCTGCTGCTAAACCCCGAGATAATAAAAACAATCCTGACGCTAATGAACGGGTACGTTTATCAAACCTACTTTCTAAATACTCATATGCTGTGTAGACATTAAGTTTGTAATAGATGGGAATAAAAAATATACAAATCACAATCATAGCAATAGGAAGTCCAAAATAAAATTGAACGAAACCTAATCCATCATTGTAAGCCTGACCCGGTGTGGATAAAAAGGTAATAGCACTAGCTTGCGTGGCCATTACAGATAAACCTACCGTCCACCATTTTGATTCATTTCCGCCACGTATATAATCTTGGACATTATTACGACCACGAGTTTTATAAACCCCAAAAAGCACGATAAAAGCGAGCGTAGCAACTAGAACTATCCAATCTATAGTTTGCATTCTAAGCGGTATAATAATTCATTAATACAAAAAACAAAATGATATAAATCGCATTCAGTACGAGAACAAGGGTATAGTATTTAGACCATTTATTTTCTTTGGGTGCTATCATGGTTTAATTTCTTGATTATTTTTTCCTACGGAAAGCATATTAGCAAAAAGTCTAAACGCTCCAGATACACCAGCGGGAAGTTCTCTAAAAAAACTGAGTCCGGTATAAATATAATGACCTTTCCCGTATTGTGCTATAAGTAAACTACCTTCACTGGATTCCTCATCTTTATCATGCATTGATAATATGGGCTTATAAGCTGCATCCCACTGGTTAGGAAAATACAAGCCACGCTCTTGAACCCAACCTTCAAAATCTTTTGAAGTTATCTTATTCGGGTAATTCAAAATCTCTGCATTGGGATCTAATATTGTAATTTCTGCCCGTTCGTCTGTAACTCTATCACTACTTAGATGCAATGGATAAGGACCTAAATTTTCAAAATCAAAACCTCTAGACGTATTGTATTGTACAATCATTGTACCTCCATTTGTTACATAATCCAGTAGTAGCGATTGTTTGTACTTAAGTTCGTCCAGAATATTATAAGCTCTTACACCCATAACTACCGCATCAAATTGGATTAACTTCTCTTTTGTTATTTCTGAAACATTCAATTGAGCAACTTGATAACCTATTTCAGTTAGACTTTCAGGTATTGCATCACCAGCCCCTGCAATGTAACCTATATAATCACCTTTTTTTGCAATATCGAGACGTACTAGTTTATTTTTAGAAGGGAGTACAAGTGTTTGCAAGGGAATGTGATCATAATCTATTGTAACTACTTTAGTAGATATATCAGTCCCATCGATTTTAATAATCGGTTGTAAAATGCCCTCACTAGCATTTTTTGGAGGGGTAATAGTGAATTTTAGACTCTTTGTTTCCCCTTTATTTGATATACTTATTTTTTGAGGTTCAGAAACTTTCCAGTTTTCTGGAACTTGTAGCGAGACGATACCATTAATATTTGAAGTATACGCGGTAATATTGGTAGTTATTACTTTAGATTCTGTAGTAGGAAATATCACAACAGGCTCTTTAATTTCCACAGAAGCTTTTGGTACGATTTCAAAAGGTTCATAAACTTCACCATTTACACGATCATTGTATTTGTAAATTAGATCTGTGGTAATAGGTATTAGCATACCATCAATTCTAAAATTGAAAATTGCTTTGTTTTTTTTAGGTGTTTCCGCGAGACCTATTAACTGCTGATCTGCAACAGCATACATTCCCTCTGTACCTTCTTTTGTTAACCAATATGCTGTGGTAAGCGTTGCCTCTGCTAAAATAATCTCAACACTTTTGCTGTAACGGGTATTAAAATTTAAGTTTTGAGAAATTGCTATTGTCTTTTCTGAAGGTAGAAGGGTAATAGATTCTAATGTAATAGGATATTCACTCCGATTAATAGCCTCTATTTGTAATGCTAATTTTTGGTTAGCAGTTGCCGTTTGTTGTGAAGTTGCCGTTTCAATATAGAGTCCGGCACATGCTTTAATGATTTCGATAATTTCCAAACTTTTTAATTCTCTCCAGTGCTTATCTTCTAGCTTGGTGATTAGTTGATAAGCATTCAATAAATCTGGTAAACTAGCAGCAGGATTTTTAAAATCATAATTCTTTTCTACAGCATTTAGAATTGTTCCTACAGCTTCTCCATCAGAAAGCCGATTCCACGAAGTGTCTATACCTTCAAAGAGGTTTCCGTTATGAGGATATTCTCCTTTTAAGAGTTCGAGATATTCTATTTGATTTCCACGGGTTCCTGTATTGCCAAATCCTTGCGATTTATGCTGACTGCGGCTTAGCGCAGATATTTCAGTATTACTTAAACCAAACGCAGGATAAAAACTACCCACATCAACTTTAACCAAATTACTTTTATCGGCTTTATTAAATGCATCTTGACTACCATAAAACCAATAGGAGGTATTAAAAAACAGACGTTTTGGTTGCCAGGCATCAGTAAGTTCTAATTGATCTGAATAACGTGTAATATCATTTGCCAACTCAAAGGCCTCAACACTTAGCATAGCGGATGTGGTATGATGACCGTGAGTTGTGCCTGGAGATCTATGATCAAAACGATTAATTACTACATCTGGTTTAAAATTACGTATAGCCCAAACCACATCACTTAAAACCTGATCGCGCTCCCAAAATTCCAAAGTTTCTTCGGGATTTTTTGAGTATCCGAAGTCATTTGCTCGTGTAAAGCGTTGTTCGCCACCATCTGTACGGCGAGCTGCTAGTAATTCTTGCGTACGTATAACACCGAGTAGTTCGCGAATTTCTGGACCAATTAAATTTTGTCCACCATCACCACGGGTAAGTGCTAAGTAGCCAGTACGTGCGTGAAGGGTATTTGCAAGGTAAGAGATCATTGCGGTATTCTCATCATCTGGATGAGCGGCAACGTATAAAGCTGATCCTAGAAAATTTAAACCCTTGATTTGTTCGTAAATTTCTGAAGAAGATGGCTTTTTAGGTTTTTGAGCTTGTAGCTGCCAAGTTAAGCAGCAAATAAGAGCGATTAAAAAGCGCATGAAATAAAAATTTTAAGTTAGAACAGGTAGTTTCAAAGATAGGTAAAACGGTATCTAAGCAGATTCCTTTAGAGTTTCTTTAACAGAAATTACATCGTGAATTTCCATGATAATTTCTTAGGAGGATTAGATATATTTCTTAATAATTATTTAGACTTTTAGAAGCAAGTCATAAAGTTTTTGAGTAGGTAAACCCATTACCGTATTATAAGAACCCTCTAATTTCTCTAATGCCACATGACCTATCCATTCTTGAATGCCGTAGGCACCAGCTTTGTCGAATGGTCGAAATGTTTTGATATAATGATCCATTTCATTCTCTGTAAAATTTCTGAAGTAAACAGTAGCGGTATCATGGGTAACCCATTGTTGCATTGAGGTAGTAACACATATTGAAGATATAACCTTATGACTTGTACCACTCAATAACTTCAACATTCGTTTTGCATCGGTAGCATCTGTAGGTTTTCCTAGGGCCATATTCTCTTTAAAAACTAATGTATCTCCAGTTATTAGTACTTCATTGTCTTTCAACTCAGGAACAAAAGCAGCTGCCTTTTTCATTGCGATGAACTCTGCGATTTCGAATGGAGCTAGTCCGTCTGGATAACTTTCATCTATAGGTTTTAAATGTACTTCAAAGTCGACACCCAAAGCAGCTAAAAGTTCTTGTCGCCGCGGTGATTGAGAAGCAAGTATGAGATGTTTTGATTGAAGTGAATCTTTTAGCATATAAATGATATGTTTTTAAATATAAAGCGAATTAGTACTTTAAGGTTAGAGTAAGTATTCCTATTGATAGAATACCCATTAACATGATAAATTTTAGTAATCCAGATAGATATGAATAATGCTTTTGTTTGTCTGCATACCGTGCTTTTATACAGAAAAGTCCTAACGGAATTATTTGAGCAACAACTAAATAGAGTGATAACCAGATATTTTCCTGAAGATATACATAGATATATCCTACTAATATAAATATGTAGACAACCCCTATATAACCTGCTACTTTTACAGTGCGCTCTAAGCCTAAAACGATTGGTAATGAATTAATCCCAACAGCATAATCACCTCTCGCATCCTCTATATCCTTGACGATTTCTCTTAAGAAATTTAGCATGCAGGCAAAAACAGCATAATCTCGTAAAATATTAAAAGGAATCATTAGCTCATCCTGATTGATTCTTAATAGGGGAAGTAAGTCAAATACGACTAGAATAAAAATAGAAGAAGCAACGAGGGCGCTTACTAATAAATTACCTATAAATATAACCCGTTTTATAAAGCTCGCATAAACATAGAGTAGTGCAGATATAAGAACAAATAGGGTTGTGAAATTAGAAAGGCCTATGCGGGAACATAGAAAGAAACCTATACCAACACCAGAGATATTTAAAACTAGGTAATAATTAAAAGCTGATTTTTCTGAGATCGTGGAAGGAATATATGATTTATCTGGTTTGTTAATGATATCGCTATCAATATCGTTTAAATCATTTATTACATACCCCGCAGCAGCAATTAAGACGGTAGCAGTAATAAGTAGGAAAAAATTAAATGATGTTAATGCAACAGGTAGATTCAATGCTTTTAGAAAGCCATAATGAACCAATACTTGTGTTAAGATAATCAACAGTAAGTTCTTGTAGCGTATAAGTTTTAGTAAAATCAATTTTAGGCTTTAAGAAATGCCAAATATAATAAAAGCCACGCTTCGCGTGGCTTTTAAGATTAATTGATGAATGATGATTTTTATTGTTTACTAATACTCCCGCCGCTACTCTCTACTGCCGCTACTTTTTGTGGTGTACCCCAATAGTCTATATCTCCGGCACTAGAGGCTTTTGAAGCAATTTCTTTAGAAACATAAATACGTATACTACCTGCACTTGAAGCTTCAGCGTCACAAAATTCAGATTTTAGATCTTTAGCATTTATAGTTGCTGCAGAGCTTACATCCAATTCTACCGTCTGTGCTTCTCCTTCAAGATTAAGGGTGGCCGCACTACTAGCATCTGCAATTATTTCACGAATTTCTACAGGTAGTTTTACGGTAGCGGCACTCGATAGATCAAATTTTATACGATCACCGGTTAACGATTCTAAAGCTGTAATACTTGATGCACTACTTGCTTTAATTTCTTCAATAGGTTGTGTGTAAGTGACCACGATTTTCTTAGATGTAGCTTCACCTATATTTGAATTATCTGAAGTTTCTATGCGTAAAGTATTTCCATCAAAATTAATATCTAAATACTCAAGCAGATTGTCATCCATCTCTGCTACAATTCCCGGTTTATCTCCTTTTTTCAGAATTATATCCCATCCATTGCTAGCATTGATTTTTGTAAACTCATTAGATAAATTTAAATCTTTTAAAACAACATTGCCATTGCCATTAGTTTGACCTATTTCAAAATTGAAATTACAAGATGTTAATAAGAATGCGGTAAAAATACCTACCAATAGTTTGATTAATGTTGTCATAACGTTGATTATTTGATTGATTAAATTAATTTATTGAATCTTTTCTGAATATCACGGTGTCCTTGTCAATGTTGCGTTTTACATTAACTCCATCTTTACTGGGTTTTACTTTAGCTTTATATTCATAAATGCCATCTGTAGCTGTTGTGTCTATTGTTGTTTCAGAATATTCCCAGTCATCAAAATCATCTTCTACATCCTCAGGACAGTCTAAACACTCCAGATCATTGGATCTCATTATTATGTGACTTCCTATAAAATCATGATCAAGTAAATCTGAATAGCGACTTCTATGATAGGAAGAAATGTTTTCATCGGTTAGTAACAAGATTCCTTCAGGGATAGCTAATATTAACTCTACTTCTTGATCTCTAAATTTGTTTTTTAAGTCTGTAATAAAGTAATTATCAAGTAATAAAGTATTGTTCTCAAATTTATAGCTATAAATTATATTTCCAGCAAGTTGTTGAGCATCACTATACGAACTTCCCTGAGCATTCTTTTTAATGATAAGCTTGGCATCTGGAGAATCACTTTTCTGAATGCTTAGATTAACATCTCTATTATATATTACTTTATTACCATTGGCATCTGTACGTATTTTCCAGCTTGAATTGTGATACTTATCTGCGCCATATTGATTTTGGGTAACCATTTTTACCCGCAGTGTATCTGTTTTAGAAACTGGTATTACTTCTGTGATGAGTACTTCTCCGTCAACTGCAGCCGCAATTCCTTGGCGTATTCCTAAAACAGCTAGCACAATTAGAGAGATTAGCCATAATCCGAGTAGGGTTAATTTAGCAGTTGTACCTAATCTTTTTAAAGTATTTACAAGGATGCGAAGTCCTAAGTAAAACAACATAAAGAATGGTATACCTACAGCAACAAACGTTACGAGTATTAGCACCCAGAGTGGGGCTCCTGTAGTATTTACCATCCCTACGTAATCTGCGATTGTACCATCAACAAAATCTAATGTACCAGCTGTAAACAGACCCACAAAGAGACCTATAAGCGTAGAACCACCTACCAGAATTAAAAATATACCTATGAATTTCACAAATAATTTGAGGAAGAACATAACAACTTTCCCTAAACTACCAGCTAGAGAATCTGCTCCTTTACGAGCTTGATTGCCATATTTAACATAGTCAACATTTTTTACAGAGTCTGCAACAGTATCAAAGCCCTCTTTCACTTTGCGCTGTATATTGTCTATGTTCACAACCTTTCCCCGCATTTCGAGTTTTTCTGTTGTTGTGCGGGCTACGGGTACAAAGATCCAAAAAGCTATATAGATTAAAATAAAGCCACCCCATGAAAAAATGGTGAGCAAAATAAGTGCAACGCGTATCCATATAGCATCAATGTGGAAATAATGTCCTAATCCAGAACAAACTCCTCCTATAAAAGATGCATCTGTATCTCTATATAATTTTTTAGAAGTGTTAGAAGCATAAGTAGGTTGAGGTTCATCTTCAAAAAGATCTTCATCCAGGCGATAATCTTCGGGTTGCCCCATAATATTTATTACTTCATCGACCTCTGTAAGACCTATTACCTGACGCTCGTTTTTAACACGTTCATTAAAAAGTTCTCCTATGCGAGCTTCTATGTCTTGTATGATTTCTTCACGTCCCTGAGCATCTGTAAAAGACTTTCTAATGGCGTCTAGATAACGCTGCAGCTTTCCGTAAGCGTTCTCATCTATATGAAAAAATAATCCTGCTAGATTTATATTTACTGTCTTATTCATTGTTTTTAGCTTTTTGATTGGTTACCAGTTGAACGGCTTTCTGCAAGTCATCCCAGGTCGATGATAGTTCGTTTAAAAAGAGCTTTCCAGTTTCAGTTAGGCCATAGTACTTACGTGGCGGACCACTAGTAGATTCTTCCCATCTGTAGTTTAATAAACCGGCATTTTTAAGTCTGGTTAATAGCGGATAAATTGTTCCTTCAACAACCAGTAATTTGGCGTCCTTAAGGGTTTCCAGAATTTCAGCTACATAAGCATCTTCATCTTTTAAAATAGATAAGATGCAATACTCCAGAACACCTTTACGCATTTGCGCTTTTGTGTTTTCAATCTTCATAGATTCTCATTGTTAATCGATTAATAACTGTTCGTTTTTTGACTCACCATTAGGTGAAATAATTTTGCTTAAGCTTTAGTTGATGAATCTAAAGGGCTCTCCTTTTCAGAAAGACTAAGCGGTTTTAAAAAGTTTATAGTAAGTGGATATTTATATTCTTCACCATTACTCGCGCTCACAGCTGCAGATATTACACAGAAAAGTGTAATAACGCATAATGCTAATAGCAATATTCCAAATATTAGAGCTGTCATAATTAGTCCCACAGCATCTGCAGGCACAACAAAGCTTTCATAGGATTGATTGAAGAGATTAAGTTCTTCTGATGCATTAACGAGATGCCAGATAGCAAATGGAATAGCTATAAGAACAAGTGTAATGGCATAAAGTGTAGTACTCATTTGAAAATTAAGAGCTCTTCTTCCGTGATTATCAATATATATAGATTCTTTTTTTAAAGCAGCCCATATCAAAAGGGGAGCGATAAAGTTTCCTAATGGGAAAATGAATTGTGTAAAGACTGATAGATGTATAAAAGTCGCTACATTTTTTTGATAGGTAGTAATGCTAGTTTTCATTGCTTATTATTTTCTTATGCAAATATATATATAAAGGCAGGTATTTTGCATTACATAGTACCTAAATTTAACTTTATTTTAACAAAAAAGAAAATTTCAGATGTAGTTTGATAAGTCTAACTTTGATGAATAAAATCTAATATATGTCACTAACTGCGAGCAAATTCAACAAGTTTATAATGTTTAAGTTACCATCTGCTTGGCTTTGTGGCGTTCGGGTAAAATCAATTTCTGAAAGATCAAGTTCCACAACTGTAAGGCACAAATGGATCAATCAAAATCCGTTTAATTCCATGTTTTGGGCTGTACAAGGAATGGCAGCTGAGTTGAGTACAGGAAGTATGGTAATTAATCAAATAAGACAAAGTGGTCATAAGATTTCGATGTTAGTGGCTAATAATAAAGCGTCATTTACAAAGAAGGCTTCCGGAAGAATAACATTTACCTGTAATGATGGTGATAAAATTGCAGATGCTATTCAAAACACAATTAGAACAGGTGAAGGACAAACCTTTTGGATGCAAAGTATAGGTACAAATGAGGATGGGGTTGTAGTAAGTACATTTGATTTTCAATGGACAGTAAAGGCAAAGCAAAATGCAAAACATTAATTGATTTGTAACATTTTTCTGAGGAACGACACCTATTAGTATATCTAACTAAGAATTTAAATTTATGACAGCACACGAGATAGATTACCAGATTTTTGGAGAGGAAATGCAGTATGTAGAAATTGAGCTTGATCCTCAAGAAGGCGTTATTGCTGAAGCGGGTACTTTTATGATGATGCAGGATGGTATTCAGATGGAAACGATCTTTGGTGATGGTTCTAAAAATGATACGGGGCTTTTAAATAAGATATTTGGAGCCGGAAAGAGATTGCTCACTGGTGAAAGTATGTTTATGACAGTCTTTTATAATAATCTAATAGGAAAGCGTAAAGTAAGTTTTGCATCTCCCTATCCTGGTAAAATCATTCCTATTGATTTGAATAAAAATGGCGGAAGGTTTATATGTCAGAAGGATGCATTCTTATGTGCTGCAAAAGGAGTTTCGATCGGAATAGAGTTTTCAAAAAAAATAGGTAGAGGTCTTTTTGGAGGTGAAGGTTTTATAATGCAAAGACTTGATGGCGACGGGATGTCCTTTGTTCACGCTGGCGGTACAACATTTACTAAAGAATTACAGGTTGGCGAAAAATTAAAGGTTGATACCGGTTGTATCATAGGGTTTGATCATACTGTTAATTATGATATAGAATTTGTAGGAGGTATAAAGAATACTTTATTCGGAGGAGAAGGTGTGTTTTTTGCAACATTAACGGGTCCGGGTACAGTTTACATTCAATCTCTGCCTTTTAGCAGATTAGCTAAACGAGTGTGGGCTTCAGCTCCACAAGGTGGAGGAAAAGACAAAGGAGAAGGAAGTATTTTAGGTGGAATAGGAGATCTGCTAGATGGAGATAATAGATTTTAATTCAATAAATTATAGTATTTGTTTATTTTTAACAAAATATTTTAATTTAATAGATTATTTTTAAACAAAATCACAAGAAACTGCTTATTGATTAAAAATTACTTAAAAAAAATTTCTAACCTAAACTGATTCAAATATGGCAAGAGCAATGTTTGAGTACACTAAGACGATCTTAAAAAAAGTAAGTTTTGACAGTGTACTTTTTTGCAAAGAATTACAGAAAGCAGCAAAACGTTTACTCCCTTACGAAATAGAGGAATTAAGAGTCTGGATTCAAGAAATAACCAAAACCAATCCAGAATTAAACCAATGTATGATTTATTTAAAATCGTAGATTGAGAGAGCTCTAAAAGAAAAGGCTTCCTATTAGGAAGCCTTTTTATATTTTAGGACTTGAATTTTTGTGGTAACGGACTTATAATTTGAACATTTTGGAAGGTTATAGCTCCTTTAACCACACCAGCAATTGTATTCCGCAGCGATTCTATTATCTGCATTTTCAACTCACTTTTGTGATAGAGTAACGAAACTTCACGAGCAGGTGCAGGATCTTTAAACATATGCAGATACTTTTTTTCTTCACTTTTAACTTCTAAGGTATGTAAATAGGGTAGAAGAGTCATGCCTAAACCTTCATTGGCAAGACGTACTAAAGTTTCAAAGCTTCCGCTTTCTAAAGAAAATGTATCATCCTCATAATTTCTATTGGCTTTACATAGATTAATAACTCCATCTCTAAAACAATGACCATCTTCCAGCAATAGCATATTATTTAAATCTAAATCCTCTATGGTAATTTTTTCGGTATTATGTAATTCGTGATTTGATGGTATATAACCTACAAAAGGTTCGTAATATAAAGGTCGCTCTTTAATAGATTCTATATTAAGTGGAGTTGCGGCGATTGCAGCATCTAGATGCCCATCTTCAAGTCGCTCTATTATAGTATCTGTGGGCAATTCCTCAATCTTTAATTTTACTTTCGGGTACTTATTAATAAAATTTCTAAGAAACATGGGTAGCAGAGTAGGCATTACAGTGGGTATTACACCTAGCCTAAACTCACCACCTATATATCCTTTTTGCTGATCTACTATATCAGTAATGCGATTGGCTTCATTAACAATATTTCTAGCCTGAGTTACAATCTTACGACCTACATCTGTAAGTTCTATGGGTTTTTTACCACGGTCAAATATTATAATGTCAAGCTCATCTTCTAACTTTTGTATCTGCATACTTAAAGTGGGCTGCGTTACAAACGTTTTTTCTGCGGCTTTAGTAAAATTCTGATTCTCGGCAACAGCCAGAACATATTTTAGTTGTGTGATGGTCATAAGTATAATTTACACTTCAAAAATAAAACGACCAAATGATTTTCTTTAATAAATCTTCTACTATTATCTAATTTCCTTGTTGTGCTTAAAAGGTTTTAATACTGAAAGATTATATGTCCTATAATTACTTCCTTAAATTTTACCTTTCGATTTGGTTTAGTTTGGAATTTCTTCTTGTAATAGAATGCTAATTTTTTATAAGTTGATGTATATATAGGAGTGATGTTTAATAGAACTTCAATTACTGAAGATATCTGCACATATTTAGCTGCAGATTATAAAATCACGAATTAATGGGGTTAGGAGATGTCGTTGATCGAGTGGAATCAGAAAATCTCGAACTTCTGATGCTTTGTAAGCCCTGCAAGAATTCTCCTCGTGCTATATAGGAGTGCCTTTTAAGAATCTTTTAAAATTATTTTGAGTTTTAAGGTATTGGTTTACAGTTGTTTTGTAAAAATATTAAAATTAGTTTAAGAAAGTGCTTGCGGGGTTAAATAATGGT
>NZ_QOVM01000002.1 GCF_004104375.1 Leeuwenhoekiella aequorea | reverse complement strand
GTAAAAGATGCTTTTAGAACCGCATTTGCATTAGAAACTCAGCATTTTCCAGATGCGCCAAATCAAGAAAATTTCCCATCAATTATTTTGAATCCAGATGAGAACTATCATACTACTTCTCTATATAGTTTTTCAGTAAAAAATGACTAAAACTATTGTACAACCTGCTTTATCAAAATAGTTTTAATTCCTAAAATTACATTTACTAATTTGAAAAGTACACATACTACAAACCTATCTTATTTACCACAGCTTTAATCGGCATTGTAAATTTGAACTGTGTTTTCTCATCGGTAGATAGAACTTCCATTTTACCATTATGTGCTTTCGCAATTTCAGAGGAAATGTAAAGTCCCAAACCTAAACCTGATTTATTATTGGTAGCATTAGTTGTAAAAAAGGGCTTGAATAAATCTGCCATTTTCTTATCAGGAATTTTTGTTCCCATATTAGTTACAGCTAAACTGAACATTCCATTTTCTGTAATTACCTGCGTGTCGATAGGCATATTTGCTGCCCCGTGTTTTATCGCATTACCTAAGAGATTAGAATACAGCTGACCTATTCTATTTAAATCACATTCAAAATCATCTTTTAAATCAATATTTATATGAAGAGGATGGTTACTGTCTACAGTTTTTATTTCTTTAGAAACCTGAAGTAATAATTTCTTTAAAGCTTGTTTATTACGTGATAATTCTAATCTAATACCGTCGCCTAAATGTCCTTTAGCAAAATCCAGAAGGTTGTCAATTAACCCTTGCATTCTATAGGACGTAGATTTTATGGTGCTAGCCTGGCGATTAGCTATCTCCGGTAGATCCATTTGTAAAAGGATATCTGCGCACATTCTTGTAGTACCTACAGGATTTCGTAAATCGTGACCTAAAACTGCTATAAAAGTTTCCCTCAACTCACCAATATGTTTTTCTTCTTGAAGTGTTGTATTGAGTTCGTTTACTTCCTCAATGGCATCTAAATGAAATGAAATCAGTTGTGTATAAAGTTCAAATAAATCACGAACTTCTTTGTTATCTAGTTTTGCTGGCTCGGGATCAATTGCGCACAGCGTTCCGAAGAATTCACCATTTTTTCTAAAAATAGGGAAGGAGATGTAACTCTGAAAACCATAACGTGTAGGTGTATGATGATTGCAGAATTCGTCACTTGCACTAACATCATCAATAATAACCGGTGCTGAATGTTGCCTAATTTCATTACATATTGTGGTTTCTAATACAAGTTCGTCACCTGTTTTTAAACCAAACTTTATTTCGTCTTGAGATACACAAGTAATCCATTTGTTATCTGTTACGCGAGCAACGGCAGAAAATCGCATTCCGGTAGATTTACAAATGATATTTAAAATTGAAGGAACTGCGCTAATTTGCGTTATGTTGTAAATATCGTTTTGTAGTGATTGCGGTAATGTTGATTTCATCGAATAGAGATTGATAAATAAAAGTACTATTTATTTATCAAAGTGTACGTGTTTAAAAGGAGGTCAACGGGTATGTATCCCATTTTAAATACTGAAAATGTACAGGATTTTAATATTCACTTACGTAAAAATGATTTTTAATTTAAAAAACCCGTACCCTTTTTGAGTTGCGTAAAACTTAGCAGTTTCAAAAAGCTAATGCACAACCATAGTGTTATCGGTTTTTAGTATATGTCCATAAAAAGTTTGAAACTCATTTTTTCGCCAAACAAATCAATACTAAATCACTTTTCAAAAAAGAGGTCTAAGAAGCAATTCTGATTTAGGTTAATGATATTCTGTGAATGCCTTTAATTGGCGAGGCGATAGTGTTGAATAAGTTCTAAAGCACTTTTGTGTGGGCGGCCTGCGGCAGTTTCAAAATCAGAAGTTACATCATTAGCTCCATTACGGATTCCCTCGTAAATGCCAGCGATTATAGTTCCTAAAAAATCACCTAAGGCGCTTTGACGTTCTCTCTTATACGCTTCTACAGATATATCTTTAAAAGGGAGTGTGGTGCCATACACTTGATTTATATAATCTGCTAATTGACTTTGCGTAATTCCCTCACCAACCAGATTGAGCGTTTTACCATTTAAATTATCATTCAATAATAATTGAGAATAAGCATAACCTAATTCTTGACGGCTGGTATATCCACATTTGCCATCGGCTGCACAATTTGTAATGCCACCTTCATTTATGTAGGTATCAATATACTCAAGGTCTGGTTCAATATAAATACCGTTACGGCCAATTATAAAATCCATACCAGAATTTCGCACATCGTCTTCAGTTTGACGGTTACTTTGTACTACTGGACTAAAAGCTGTGTTTTTTTCATTACCAATAATGCTGGTGTACACCATTTTTTGAACGCCATTTTGTTTGGCAGCTTCAATTACATTTTGGTGTTGTGTTATGCGTTTCTCCGGTTTGTCCATACCTGAAATCAATAAGACTTTATCGATGCCTTGTAGTGCTTCTTTAAAATCTTCACGATAATTATAATCACCTTTACGCACTTCTACGCCTAAATGTTCAACTTTGGACGTGTTGCGTGCAATACCTACCACATTTTCTTTGCCGATCTCTTGTAGGAGAGCTTTTATAATAGCGCCTCCTAATTTCCCACTGGCAGATGTAATGGCAATTTTCATAGTTGTTATGGTTTGTTTAGTACTTTCACATTAAGGTAAATACGCAGATGATAGACTGGATGTTTTAATCCAGTCAAAAAATTAAGATAAATAAATCAAGTATTATTGCTGACTTTTCAATGCTTCTAATTCTTTCTCCAGGGCTTCGGCTTTACTCTTAAATTTTTCAATCGCTTTTTTCATTTGTCCTATTTTTTTTAAAGCTTCGTCATCCTGAACAGCTGTATATATGGTTTCTCCTTCTTTTTCTTTAATTCTTGATTTGCTCCCACAAGTAGGGCATATGGCTATTGTACTCATTGTTTTATATTTTAAAGTAAATTTCTATATCATCGGTAACTACCACAAGGTAAAAGGCGGGTCAAAGTGGTAAATGTGGAACCAGAACTAAAGACTGGATTTAAACTCCTTTGGAGAAACAGCGGTATGTTTTTTAAAGAATTTAGTAAAGTTGGTAAGCTCATCAAACCCTAATGAGAAAGCAACTTCTTTAATACTATAATTATTAAGCAGAATTGCTCTTTTGGCTTCTAAAATCACATAGTGATCGATAAATGATTTAGCGCTATTGAGGGTTATTTCACGTACTATGTTATTTAAATGTTTAGGGGAAATCTGTAGCTTTTCGGCATAATCTTTTACATTTCTTGTTTGTGTATAAAAGTTTTCTACCGAACTTTTAAATTGGTTGAAAATGGTAAGGTGAACTGGCTTACTATTAAGCGATACCAGTTTATGATTTTGCTGTTCAAGACGTAAAAGAAATACTTCTAGCAATTTTGCAATGATTTCCTTTTGTACGTGTGACACAGTATTTAATTCATCGGAGATTTCTTTAAGAAAGGAAGCACCGTATTTTTCATTTTCAATTAATGGGGTAGAGAGGTAGTAATTATATAGATGTGTAGTATAATCTATGGTAGAGCGAGAAAATCTTTTTACTACAAAGTCTTCAGTAAAAATCACTAAGTGCCCGTTGTAATTTAAATTTTTCTGAAAAGCATGTATTTGATTTTTAGCAATTTTTAGGAGTGATCCTTTGCCTACCGAGTAATGTTCTAGATCCACCTGATGTGTTCCAGAGCCCTCTGTAATAATCAGTAATGCAAAAAAGTTAATGCGATGAGGTTTGCAGGGATCGTGATCTGGTTTTTTACTTATTCTTTCGAAAATCTCAGAAATTTTAAGTATCTCAAAATCATTAAGATCATCTTGACTTTCAAATGATATGTTGGGGATGTCTTTCAAGTCTGATGTCTTAGGTATAGCAGTTTAAGTTTTATTTATTTATGAACTACTAATATCGGGATTTTCTGTATTCTATATTCTGAATGATTATACTATTCTTGAAACTTATTTGGAGTTTCGTGATAATTTATCTCCTTTATAGTTCAATCTAATTTATAGAATTTATTATTTTAAATAATAAATTCTATAAATTAGATTGATAAATTCCAAACTAAAAATAAATAAGTTAATATTTTCGGAGCGCATACAAATCTTATAATCAGTAACTTATATTTATTAAAATAAATTAAGAACTAAATCTAAAATTCTTAAATAAAAAACAATTAAGAAAGCATTATAAGGTTTTAACTATTCATTGTTAATAGTCATATAATCATAAGGTCTAAATTGGTCAAAAATTTTGCACATGACCTTACGAAGCTTTAAATTATTAATGCTGATTAGCTTATTTATAGGTATCATTACTTTGATGCTCTTTAGTGTAATTTATTTGTATGCATTTGCATTTATCAATTTCGCATTTGTTGCAATATTGGCATTTATTAAAACTAGAAATAATAGATCAAACTTAATTTTAAAGCAAAATAGAGTAGCGGATGTCGAACTCTTTGTTAGTATTCACATCCCCATTTATAAAGAACCTGTATCTACGGTTATAAAGACAGTACAAGCGGCTATAAATCAAAACTATTTACACTTTGAAGTTTTAGTTATTTATAATAATACTCCAGATTCAAGTTATTGGAAACCTGTTCAAGCGTACTGTGAGCAATTTCCAGAAAAGGTAAAATTTTTAAATTTCTTAGATGTAAACGATTTTAAAGCAGGTGCATTAAATGAAGCATTACCCTACATACATACACAGACTGATTTGATCCTTACGGTAGATGCAGATTATGAACTTGACAAGAATGCTTTAAAGTTTGTAAACAGTGACTTTACTCATAATAAACATAATCTCATTCAATATCCACAACACTATAATAACCTGGATACACACTGTCCTGTGAATGTAGAATTTAATCATTATTTTGAGTTTTATTCTAAATCTGCAGCGAATGAAAGTTTAACTCTTCCTACAGGAACATTATCTGCAATTAATAGAGAATCTCTAGAAGAATTGGGGGGTTGGCCGACTGCGTCTATTACCGAAGATGCTCAACTTGGAATTCAATTATTTGAAAATAACTTTAGCGCAAAATATATAGATCGTGTTATTGGTTCTGGAGCAGCGCCTTGTGAGCCTGTAGAATTTATTAAACAACGCGAACGTTGGATTTATGGGAATTTTCAAAATCTGATTTATTTATTAAAGTCTAAAAAGCTTCCAGTAGCGATGAAGACAAAGCTCATTCCTCAACTCACCTGCTGGTTTAATTTCAACTTGTTTTCGTATTTGATTCTTTTAGCTAGTGCTATATCTATTTCTTTTAATCTGTTTACCGCTGCGTCAGTGCTTTACATTGTATCCATTACAATAGTCTCACTTCTTATTAGTCATCTTTCTAAGTTTTATAGTTTTTTACAATCAACAAACAGCTTCTACTTAGCATTTAAAGCTTTCTTACTGCATCAAGGGTTAGCATTTCAGTCAAGTTTATATTGGCTTACCTATTTTATAGATTCAAAACTTCCTTTCAGAAGAACTTCAAAAGTTCAATCACGTTTTAAGCCTGTTTATGATAGTCTGTATCTAGTTATTCCGATACAATGCATAGCAATGATATTTGTGAACAATCAACTACAGTTTTTAGGAATTTCAATTTTTTGTTACAGTCTACTACTGGCTTGCGGAATGTACTTTTTTAATATCGAGCTGTATAAAAATTCTTACAATCAAAAAACTAACTCAATATCAATAAACTTATGAAGATAGCAATAATTGCCCATGCTAAATTTCCTATAGCAGAACCTTATGCAGGAGGATTAGAAATGATTACTCATCTTTTAGTAGATGCGTTAGTAAATCGCGGTCATCAAGTAGATTTATATGCACATCATAAAAGTAGAACAAAAGCAAACTTAATTTCGATAGATCAATTTAAAGATGATGTGATCGAAAACTTAAATTGTACAGATTATCCGGTATTTGAAAATTTGCAATTAGGACATCTTATAAACTATAGTCGTGTATTTAATCAAATCAAGTCTAAGGAATATGATATTGTACACAATCATTCATTAAATATGCAGGCTTTACTACTTGGTAATATGTTGCCACAGCAAGTGATAACCTCTTTACATACACCACCGTTAACCGATTTAAAAGTAGCCAACCTTATTTTAAAAGACTTACACAATCAATATTACACTTCAGTGAGTAATAGTCTTTGTAAACAGTGGAAAGAATTTATACCCTCGTGTACAACTATTCGCAACGGTATAGATGTTAGTCGTTGGGAGTATGTCACGCAAAAGTCTTCTTCTTTTGTATTCTGGTATGGTCGTATATGTAAGGAAAAAGCACCACATCTAGCTATTGAAGCTGCTTTATTAAAAAATAAAGAAATTAGATTAGCAGGACCTATAGATCAGGAAGCTCAAGAGTATTATGATACTCAAATAAAAAAATATATAAATCACCCCCTTGTAACATTCTTAGGGCATTTAAATCAAGCAGAATTAAACAAGGAATTATTGAAAAGTGAATGTTGTTTATTTACCAGTCTATGGGATGAGCCTTATGGTCTTGTATTGGCAGAAACACTTGCAACCGGAACACCTTTGATTGCTTTTGATACTGGAGCAGTTAACGAAATTTTAAATGATACAGTGGCTGTAATTGTTGAAAAAGGAAACGTAAATCAGCTCGCAGAAGCACTAGATATAGTAAAGGAGATAAATCCAAAAATTTGTAGAACTTATGCAGAAGAGCATATGTCTTATGAACGCATGGTAGAGGATTATATAGAGTTGTATGACCATATATTAGAAATAAGCCAATTTTTATATGACGCACAAAATAGCGTATTACGCACATAGTCACGGAAGTGGGCATTCTCGCTATGCAAGTAGGTTTGCAGAAGGTTATGGTTCTAACTGTTTAATATTAACAGATTCGCACTATAACTTTCCAGATTATGCTGAGGTTCAGCATTTACCCAATGAGGATCTTGACGGAACCCAAATATTGCCAGACTCTTACAATAAACCTAAATATTTACATTATTCACCTGTAGGTTTGTCTAAGATTTTAAAACGCAACACGCATATTTTACAGGCATTACAAAAATTTTCAATAGATTTTATAATTGTTGATGTAAGTGTAGAAATTGCAGCATTAGCCCGGGTATCTTCTGTCCCTTATGTGTATCGAAGAATGCCTGGAAATCGCTCTGATATAGCGCATACTGAAGCATATCGAGGAGCCATCTTTTTAATAGCGTACTACCCTAAAGAATTTGAAAGTATTGATACTCCTACGTGGATAGTAAACAAAACCTGCTATTTAGGCTTTATAGATAAACCGGAAAAACAATCTATCCAACACGAAAAACCTTTTTATGATATAACAATCGTTACCGGTTTTGGCGGTACAGCTATAACAAATTTATTACCTATACTTTTAACGCAGTTTCCAGATTATAGCATTCAAATAATAGGACCTGTAGACAGTACTATTAAAAACGAAAATATAACCTATCAAGGTGTTGTAGAACGAGTAGAAGATTTTATCCATAAGGATACGATTGTTATCGCAAGTTGTGGAACAAATATGGTTTTGAAAATGATTAGTCTTGGTAAAAGATTTTTAGCATTTCCCGAAGAGCGCCCTTATTTAGAACAAGAGACTACAGCTGCAATACTTGAAAAACTAAATATAGCTCAAAAAGTAGATGTTCATAATTTAAAACCTCTTATCAAGAAAGCCAAAACTTTTCAATCTTATAAAGCTCCAGATCATTATTTTACTACAGTTGACAAACTGGCTGCTCAAATTCAGGGATTTTTCAAAACCGTAATTAATTCTTCAAAAGAACAAGAATATGATACCAATAGCAGAATGTAGTGTAATAACAATTCATTACGGCAGACAAGAACATCTTAATAATTTAATTCATGGTGTTGAACGCAATTCAATACATCCTAAAGAGCTTATAATTATTAATATGGACGCCAAACTAAATCTTGATTATAATGGGCCACTAACTATCAATTTAAATAATATAATAAGCGATAAAGCTAATTTATTGCCCATTGCAAATGCGCGTAACCTGGGCGCAGAATTAGCAGAAACTAATCATTTGTTATTTCTAGATGTAGATTGTATACCAGAGCATAATTATATAAAAAATTTAAATAATCAACTGGATACTTATAAAGGTTTAATAATGGCTACCCCGAGATATCTAAACGAGCAGGTAACTCAAGTAGAAACTATAGATTTACTAAAAAAAAGTACATTGCATCCACGGCGTCCATTCCATGCTAAAGTTACTCATACAGATCATTATGAACTATTCTGGAGTTTATGTTTTGCGATGACGAAACAAGACTTTAAAGCACTTCAAGGTTTTGACGAAGAATATAAAGGTTATGGAGCAGAGGATACAGACTTTGCTTTTAAAGCAAAAGCAGCAGGGATGAAATTTTTCTTATCACCGGCTATTGCATTTCATCAGCAGCATAGTTTTGTGCGTCCGCCCTTAGACAAAATTGAAGGTATAGTTAATAATGCGAATTATTTTAATAAAAAATGGAATATCTGGCCGATGGAAAAAGCCTTAAAAGCTTTTGATGAAGCAGGATTTATAGCATTAGATACCAGTACAAATTCCTATTCTATAGCCCGCTTGCCAGACGATCATACTATAGAAAAATACCGAGTGTCAAATGAACCTTTTGCGTAGATTCTAAGATATACAAATGCCAAATTCTTAAAACAAAAAAACCGCTAGCATAACTGCTACGGTTTTTTAGTTTTTCAAGCTTTGTGCTTGATTGCGGAGAAAGAGGATTTCAGATCCACAATGAGGGAATTCTTAGCAAGCAAAGAAATCATCGTCTTGCTAAAAAAAGCCAGCCGAATTTTATATTTATTTTCATGGCATTCAAGCAAAGTGTTTGAGCCATTTTAATAAACAAAAAACCCATCGCTAAAAAAAGCAATGGGTTTTTTTTGCGGAGAAAGAGGAACTATCTGAAATTTGGTTTTTATAGTGTTTTCAGGCACTAAAAGAGCCTCCCATTTCCACCTCCACCGAATTAGCCCCTTTTTAACAAAAATTTGTGAGTTTCGGAGTATATATGCAAGCTGAGTGTACAAATTCGTATAATTTATTTCGAATCAAATTTAAGTATTGGATTATCGTAAACTTTTGAGAAAAGTACCAGTTTTTAATATTTTTCTCGAAAGTTTACTAAGAGAAGTCATTTAAATACCTCAAAATTATGGAGTGTAAAAAGACTATTATAATGGTAATTATGATAATTTTTAGAGTGATTTTACTACTATATAGGTAGTTTCAGAAAGATACTTTCTCTTCTAAAATTGCTCTAAAATCAGTATCATAATATTTGTAGATATCAGGGATATCCAACACGTTAATTTTTGAGTAATATTTTGACATAGTATTTTTTTGAATCTGGTCAAGATGTTTCTTTTTCATCACAAAGACCTTGTGTGCCCATGCTAAAAATCTTCAGTTAGCTCAGTTGTGCCCT
This sequence comes from Leeuwenhoekiella aequorea, assembly GCF_004104375.1. Classification (GTDB taxonomy): domain Bacteria; phylum Bacteroidota; class Bacteroidia; order Flavobacteriales; family Flavobacteriaceae; genus Leeuwenhoekiella; species Leeuwenhoekiella aequorea. The sequence goes on along the minus strand of NZ_QOVM01000002.1, from coordinate 760,086 downwards.
CTTTTCTGAAAATTTTAGTATTTGTTCCTGAACCTTTAAAATTATAATCGGGATGCTTTTCAGCAAAATAATCTTCGGCCGTTTTGGAACGTTGTTTGTTTGCGGAGCAGATGAAGAGGAATTTCATTATTTTAAATAGAGTATTTATTTTAAGATAAACGGGTTATCAAAATATTACAAACTCTTAATCTCTCTTATTGTTTTATCCAAAATCGAAACAACATCGCCATCCTCTATCGTTTTAAATGTAACGTGAGTGCCCCGCTTTGGTTCGAGAGCAATACAAAAGGAAGGGTCAATAGTAAATTTAGATGAATACCATTTTGACAAATATCGATAAAGCAATTCCGCAAACATCCCTAGCTCTGAGTCTTTAAATGGCTCTTTATTAGTGATAAACCAAACTGCCCCGATATATTTCTTGCTATCCTTCTCGAATGAGAAAACACTAGTGGGCCAAGCTTGAATCGGAAAACCAGAAATCTCAATCATCTTTTGCTCATAAATACTTTTAACTTGAGCAAAACCTTCCTTTGGACGTATCAATTCAAAATCATAGTCCAACATAGATTGTAATATTTCGATATTTTGCGCGTATTGCATTTTAGTAAGCTTAATGTCGGTAGAATTATACCTATTATTTAGATCTTCTATTTTCTTACTTATTTCATTTTTATTACCAGTTTTAAATGTATTGCCTATCGAACTAAGACTATTTGACCACCAGTTTCCACCAGTGCCGTCACCTTTAGATTTAGCCTCGCGAGTTTTTATTTTTTGAGCAAATGTCTTCTTCGCTCGATCAGACTTTCGCTTAAAATCAACCAAATCTTTTACTGTAACTTTTTCCATAAATAATATTGTTACAACAAATATAGTAGAGTTAACGTGTTGTTCTATAAATAGTTATTCACAATCTAGTATATATTAAGGTGCTTTAAATTGAGGGATTGACGAAATTACCCTTGTATAATAGCCACAGGAATAACTGACGTTTAAATGAACATTTTAGTTAGAAGCCACTTATTATTAGTCTTCAATGAGTTTATAAAAAATATGTTTTGTTATTTTAGGCATAATAATATTCTAATAATAATTAATGGCTTTATTTCAAATTTCAGTACTTAAAAAATATCTCGCACAACAGGACAAAAACGCAGTAGATAAGGCATACCGCAAGTACACAAAATTCTTTCTCAACCTTGAGATACAGCAAAATATAGACAAGAGTAACGAGGAGCAAATACAGGCAACTTTTCTTACAGAACTCTTTGTAAACGTCCTCGATTATACCATTAATCCAAAGCCCAAATACAACTTAACCACAGAATACAAAAACGAGAAAAATAACCGCAAGGCAGATGGCGCCATTATCACAGAAGAAAAAACGGTAGCCGTTGTAGAGCTTAAGGGCACAAACACAAAAGATCTGGAAAGCATAAGACGTCAGGCTTTTGATTACAAGGTAAACCATAAAGGATGCAGGTTTGTTATTACTTCAAATTTTGAGAAACTACGTTTTTACATAGACGATACGACAGAGTTACTGGATTTTGACCTATTTAACCTAACACGTGATGACTTTGGGTTACTGTATTTGTGTTTGTATAAAGACAATTTGCTCAGGGAATTACCGCTTCAGATAAAGCAGGATTCGCTAATTAAGGAAGAAGAAATTACCAAAGATTTTTATAAAGATTATTCGCTCTTTAAACGCGAATTGTATCGTGATCTAGTAAGGAAAAACGGTAAAGTTCTTAAAATCGCATTGCAGGAAGAAACTGGTATTACTGATAATGCAGAACACCAGTCGGATCTTGAACGTCTGGAGAAAAACGTTAAACTCACGCTTTTTAAAAAGTCGCAGAAACTTATAGATCGTTTTCTCTTTATCTTTTTTGCAGAAGATCGCGGACTCTTACAACCTAATTATACAATAAAGCGTCTAGCAGAATGGGACACCATTCGCAAGCTGGACGTTGATGAACCGTTGTACGATCGCTTTAAAAAGCATTTTAATTATCTAGATAAAGGCCGCAAGGGCGATGCAGAAAATAAAGAGATTTTTGCCTATAATGGTGGTCTCTTTAAACCAGATTCTATTCTGGACCGTGTGATTATAGATGATGATTTACTCTACAAACACACCAAAAAACTAGCGACTTATGATTTTGAAAGCCAGGTAGATGTCAACATCCTTGGTCATATATTTGAAAACTCTCTCAACGAGATTGAGAGCATTAATGCCGAAATAGAAGGGGGCAACTTCGATAAACAGAAAAGTAAGCGCAAGAAAGATGGCGTGTTTTACACACCTAAGTATATCACAAAATACATTGCAGAAAATACCGTAGGCAAAATATGTGATGAGAAAAAAGCCGAACTCGGTTTTAAAGAAGAGGAGTATTTTAAAGGTCGCGGTACCGGTAGAAAGAAGCGAAACGATAAGACTATACAAAAGCTAGTTGAAACCCTTGACACCTACCGCGAATGGTTGTTACATATCACTATTTGTGATCCTGCCTGTGGCTCTGGAGCATTTCTTAACCAGGCGCTCGATTTTCTCATTAAAGAACATAAATACTTAGACGATCTTAAGACCAAAATTCTAGGTGGTGGTTTACAGTTCCCAGATATAGAAAACACCATATTGGAGAACAATATTTATGGTGTAGATCTTAACGAGGAGTCTGTAGAGATTGCAAAGCTATCACTCTGGCTACGCACCGCACAACCAAGACGTAAGCTTAACGATTTAAGTAGTAATATAAAATGTGGTAACAGTTTAATAGACAGTAAAACCATAGCAGGAGATAAAGCTTTTAATTGGGAGACCGCTTTCGCAAAAGTGTTTGCAAACGGAGGCTTTGATGTTGTGATTGGGAATCCGCCTTGGGGAGCAAAATTGCCAACTGCCGATCTAAAATATGTCAAGTCTAAACATCAAGACATAATAGTTAGAATGGTAGATTCTTTTATGTTTTTTATAGATAAATCTATTGACTTGATCAATGATGTTGGAGTTATTGGTATGATTATACCAGATGTAATTTTATATCAAAAAGACAATTCTAAACTTAGAGAAAAAATACTTGAAGAAACCCAATTGCAGATTGCAATAAATGTTGGGGATGGAATCTTTGATGAAGTTGCTCGACCATCGGCAATTGTAGTTTATTCCAAAAAGAAAAGTAAAAATCCTTCTATTGTAGGGAATTTCAATAAGTACAAGGATGTCGATATTAATACTATTGACACTTATGAAGTCCAAAGTGAATTATTTTATTCAATACCAAATACTGTATTTGCTACTCAAAATTTAAGCGGATATCAAATACTGAAAAGACACAATACCAAAACTCTTAATGATTTTATAGATAGTGACGGAATACAAAGAGGAGTTAGTCCAGATTTGAAAGATGCATTTATAGTTGATGCAGATACTATCAAAACTGAAAATTTAGAAAAACAATATATTAGACGAACAGTTACAGGAGGAGTTGATGTAAAAAGGTACTATACCATTGGTGTAGATAAACACCTATTCTACATTACAAAAAATGACAATCCTCAGGACTTTCCAAATATTCTCGCATATATCGAGAAATACCTACCGAAGATAACTTGTAAAGAAGTTGCTCAAGGTAAACATCCTTTTTATGCGTTACATCGGGCAAGGAATCCACAAATATTTACAAAGGAGAGTAAAGTGTTGGGTGTAATTACGGGAGACAGTATTATAACATCGATAGATAGAAATGAATTATTTCCTACTGATGGTCTGTACGTGTTTAGTGCAAATGATAAAATTTCTAATAAATATTTGTCTGCAATTTTAAATTCAAGATTATCTACCTACCTGTATCGGTTATTGTCTTCCGAAACAGGCAGAACAATGGCACAAGTGAAACCTGTTTTATTATCACAACTTCCTTTTATAGAGCCCGATATAACTACTGTTCTAAAGATTGAAAACCTTTATGATTTAATTTCTACTGAAATCAAATCATTTACAACCATACAAGATAAATTCTTAAAATATTTATATCATCAATTCAAGATTGAAAAATTTTCTCGCAAACTCGAAAACTGGCACGATCTCACATTTGGAGAGTTTATCAACGAACTTAATAAAGCCATAAAAGCCACAAACAAATTAAGAGCAGAAGAAAGCGTTCACCTTATCCCTACGCTTACCAAAAAAGATGAGTTTGAGTGGCTAGATCTCTTTGAGCAAAACAAGAAAAAAGCACAAGACCTGCAATCACAAATCAACAGCTTAGAGCAACAAATAGATGCAATGGTTTATGAGCTATATGGATTGAGTGATGAGGAGATTAGGATTGTGAAAAATGGGTAAAAAAATAAATTATGAGCACCATAGAAATTAAATCGATGAACTACGAAAGCTTTCTGAATAGAGCATATCGTTTAGACAGAAGAATAAGAAGACCGAGTAAAGCAGAATTTCAAAATCTTGTAAGACTAGAGTCTAAAAATGAAAGTATTTCTAAAAATCTCCAAGAACTGAAAGATCGTTTGGAGAAAGCTTGTCTTATATTCTTAGATGAAGAATTGACTTATCAAGAGAGTGAGAATATTGGGATGTTACGTAGTTTAATAGCTCAGGCTGATACTTCTGAAAGGATTTACGAATGTGCAGCGAGAGGATTAGTAATGACTGATAGGTTTAAATAGATGTTTATGGAAGAATATTATAATAAAGGTTCAAAATGGATTAAGTGTGATCTACACGTTCATACACCATTTTCTATTGAGCATCATTATGGAGATGGGCAACAAGAGGAAGTTTGGGAAAAGTATATTTCGGATTTAGAATCTTTACCTGATGAGTTCAAAATATTAGGGATCAACGACTACATTTTTATTGACGGCTACAAAAAAGTAATTGATTATAAAAAGAATGGTCGGTTATCGAATATTGATTTAATTCTTCCTGTAATTGAATTACGTATTGATAAGTTCGGAAGTATAAATAAGGATAACCCTTTCAAGAGAGTTAACTACCATATAATCTTTTCGGATAAGCTCGATCCGGAAACAATACAACAACAGTTTTTAAATTCTCTAAGCGCAGATTATAAATTGTTTCCTGACTACCAATCCAATGAAAGTGACTGGAACGGAGTAATTACACGAGAAAACTTACAATCATTAGGCGAAAAAATAAAAGCATCATCTAATGTCTTGCTGAATGAGTCTGCATTAAAAATTGGCTTTCAATCTTTGAATATACCTTATACACAGCTTCTCGATAAATTAAAAAATGTTCATTTAAAGGGGCAGTTTTTAACCGCTGTGGGCAAAACTGAATGGGAAGCAATGAGATGGGATGGTTCTATAGCCGAAAAGAAAACTGTGATCAATTCTGCTGATTTCGTTTTTACCGCTTCCGAGGATAAGGCTGCATTTGATAAGTCTAAAGCTGGTTTACAATCACAATCGGTTAACAATTTACTTTTAGATTGTAGCGACGCACATTCTTTTAGCTCTGATACTAACACCAAGGACAGAATTGGTAATTGTAGTACTTGGGTAAAAATCAATCCTAGTTTTGAAGGACTTATTTATCTATTATACGAACCTGAAAGTAGGATATTCATCGGTCCTGAGCCAGAATTACACACAAGAGTAAGAAATAATCAAACCAAATACATACAGAAACTTACAATTAATCAAATTGCTGATTATAACGAAGCAAATGGAGTTTGGTTTAAAAATCAAGAGGTCTATCCAAGTAGCGAATTAACTGCAATCATTGGAAATAAAGGTAAAGGTAAAAGCGCTATTACGGACATTATAGGCTTGTTAGGTAATTCTCACAATTATGATTATTTCTCATTTTTAAGTAAAAAGAAATTTCTGAAAGGCGGACTAGCTAAAAATTTTGAGGCAGAATTAACTTGGGCAAGTGGTTTAACAGTATCTCAAAGTCTTAATAGTTCTGTAGATTATGACTTAGAGGAAAAAGTGAAATATTTACCGCAATCTTATTTTGAGGATTTGTGTAACGAAATAGAGAACAACGAAAACTTTAAAAAAGAAATTAATCAAGTTGTATTTACTCACCTAGATATAACCGAACGCAATAATGCTTCCACTTTTGATGAATTTATAAATGTAAAGAAGCAAACTGCTGAAGAAAAAATTGCGTCCTTACGCCAAGAATTGAGAATTCTTAATGAAGAAATAGTAGGATTACAACTCAAAAATACTGAAGAACATAAAAAAGGGATACAAAGTAAAATTGATACCATACAATTAGAGATTGACAGTCTTATTGAAAATAAGCCAAAAAATCCTTTCCCTGATAATCCTGATAAAAAGGGCGATGATTCAGAGACTAAAGGAGAGAATTTCAAATTACTTGAAAAGGCAAATAACGACCTAGACCTTTTAAATATTCAAAAAGAGAAGCTGACAGAGGAGCTAACGAATCTCAATAGCGACTTGACTATGCTTTATCAAATTAAGGATAGATTTGAGACTGAAAAATTTAGGATTCAAAATTTTAGATCTGAAGAGTCAGAGGAATTAAAAGTGTTTAATATTTCGATTGATGAAATTTATCCAGAACCTAAGATTAACCTTGAACCAATAACAAAAATTATTGATAAGAAGGAGCTAAAAAAGATCACGTTAGAACTTCAAACAGGAAAACTTTCTTTTGATGAAGACAAGCATAAGGTTTTATCAGTAAATAAATCAGATCTTTTAATTGAGAAAATCAACATAACTAAAGCTCAAATAGAAGAACTTTCTAAGACACTAGACGCAAAAGAAAAGGCAATTGAGTCTTACAAGTCATCGGTTGCAAATTGGGAAAAATCTTTGGCTGAAAAGAAAGGAGATATTTCAAACCCTTTGCCTGGCTCATTGAATTATTTTAAAAACCAATTAAAATTTATTAATGAGCAATTGAGCGATCAAATAGGAATAAAAAAAACAGAACGTAATGATTTAACGACCAAAATTTATAAGTCTAAAAAGTCCATAGTTGATATTTACGCACAATTTAAATCTAATATTGATCACAAGCTATCAACTGAAATGCAAGAAATCAAAGAATATGACATTTCTTTAGAGGCATCAATGCAGGTTTCAAATTTTTCCGATAATTTCTTAGAGTTTATAGATAAAGGGCGAACAGGATCCTTTAAAGGACAAGTCGAGTCGGAATTATTAGTAAAGGAATTGTTAGATAATACTAATCCTAACGAACTTGAAGGAGTTTTAAATTTTCTTGATGAGATATCACAGAGGCTTGAATTTTTTGGCGATGTCAAACAGAATCCTTTCAATCAAATTAAAGAATCTAAAAAGCTCAACGAGCTCTACGATTTCCTATTTAGTCTTAAATATTTAGACGAAAAATATGAATTGAAGTTTTCAGGTAAAAGTATAGAGCAACTTTCTCCCGGGGAGCGTGGAGCTGCGCTCATTGTTTTCTATCTTTTATTAGATAATGACGAAAAACCTCTGATTATAGATCAGCCAGAAGATAATTTGGACAATCAAAGTGTTTTTGAGGTCTTAGTTCCATTTATAAGGCAAGCCAAGAAAAAAAGACAACTTATCATTGTCACACATAACCCAAATTTAGCTGTTGTTGCCGATGCAGAACAAGTAATCCACGTTGAACTGGATAAAAAAGGCAACAATGTCTTTAGCTTCAAGTCTGGAGGAATAGAAAAGAATAATATTAATAAGGGAATCGTCGATATACTTGAAGGTACAAAGCCTGCTTTTGATAAACGTAAGCTTAAGTATCTGAGTGATAATTATACAAGACAAATTAAATAATCTTCGAAAAACATTGAATCCATTACTAACTATACAGTTTACCTAAATGACGATTTTCCAAAAGGAATGAATGCAGGACTTTTAGGACTATTACTCAATTGAATAACAGGAGATAAAGTCTAAATATTGATAATATAAAATATGAGCCGAATAGAATTCCTAATCGGCTCATAATATCAAAATGGTATAGTAATAGTGGCCGTTCCATCCCATTACTCTCCATTTCGCCAAAAAAGGCTCTTCTTCGAAAAATAAGGTTCACTACAATATCTTGAACCCAGTCGCAGAAAAAGCGACTAAGTTCGCCTGGTAAAAGATCACCACAACCTATTTCTACACAAAATTTAAAATTCTGCCTGAGACGAACTGCATAACCGTTCGTTCCTCACTTTTATAAGTTCTTACTCCGTCACAATTTTAGTACCTGCTACCGAAAAGGTAACAGCGATGGCGCTATGGGAAGTAAGAGTATTAAAGTTGAAGGGCGTTTCTATATTCTTTTTCAATTCACTAAATCACTTCAATTAAGATCACAAGTCCATTTCATTTCAACGAAAAGGAAAACGCTCCAGATATAATAAGTAAGAAGATTTTAGTGCCAACGTGGCAACTTTTTGACACCAATTTCATTCAAAATTAATTGGCTTTCTAATTGATCGTATACACTGAATTTGAAGCATATTGAAATATTATTAATCAAGAGTATTCATTAAATAATCGATAATTATCTACGGTTATTCTTGTTAAAAGACTTCATAAACTATTACTGATAATAAGAGCGCTTTAGCTTCAGTAAAAGGGTATGAAGAATCTCGAAAGAATTGAGGGAATCGAATAGCAAGAGGGTAACACGCTGGCGCCGGTTACATGTTATTCGATTCTTCTGTAAAGCTAATGATGATTGGGGTTCGCAAGGTTTTAGATTTTTCACCTGAATTTAAAATAGTGTTATTTTTTACTAAAAAACAGCTACAAGCCTTAAGAATAGGCAAATAAATTACTAAAAACTATGGATAAAGGATACGAAAAAGAGCGTTTTGAGACTTTAAAGATTAAAGCATCCGTAGCGAAAGCATTTAGAAAATTTTCAAAATCAATTTCAAAATCTCAGTCAATAGCGCTACTTCTCATGCTTGAGTTTTTTGAGGAAAACGGGATCTCGCCAGCCGAAACCTTCGGACCTAGAATGGAAACATTGGAAAATAGAATTACCATACTTATCAAAAAACGTATGAACGGTATGATTGCTATTTTAAAGGATATTGAAAAGACTCAAACTAAACCCACGGCAGCAATGTTACTTAAATTGTTTGAACAAACAGAACCTGCTAAAAAAACACTAATCGTTGAAAAAAAATACGCTGACGAAAACAAAGAAGTTCGGTTTCGTGAAAAGAAAAATTCCAAATCTAATGACGCTTGAATATGGAAAAAGTAAATTATATCGTTCAGCTAAATGAAGTATTTAAGCGATTCAATGAAGAACCAAAAATTAAGCAAGGTCACATTACCTTGTATATCGCTTTCTTTCAAAAATGGAATCGCGAATATTTTAGAAAGATAATTAGCATCAATAGCCAGGAAATTAGAAAATGGGCAAAGATACGGTCTAAGACGACCTATCACAGCCATCTTAGAGATTTGGTAAATTTGGGCTTTCTGGAGTATTATCCTTCTACAACCCCCAAGGCTGCATCTCGTATTAAGATGGTCTTATTTTGTGCCAAGTACGATACAACTAGTGGTACAAGTTCGGTCCAAAAAATGGACACGACCCCATCAAAAGAAGTCCAAAAATTGATACCTTCTTTAAAACAAATAAATACAAACATAAATAAACTGGCCGAGCCAATTTTTCAAAAAGATATAATTGAATTTTTTGAAGAAAACAAGTGGCCGGAAATTGAGGCTAAAAAATTCTATATCTATATAAAATCCAAAAAGTGGAAGATTGATAATTGGAAAAAGATAGCTCAGATATATGCGAAGAATGCCTTTAAGTTAAACGAGCCGGAAAGGAGGAGTCCATTTTTTGGCTATGTCCAAAATATGGAACGAAGAAGCGAAGGCGATAACTAGTTCTTTGGTTTGAACTTGTCTTTCAAAATTGCCATATCACGGGATACTTTCATATCCAGAATTTTCGCGTAATGCTGAGTTGTTTTAAGATTAGTATGTCCCAGCATTTTACTTACAGATTCGATAGGTACACCATTTGTAAGGGTAACCGTTGTAGCGAAGGTGTGCCGTGCCAAATGGAAAGTTAGATTTTTGGTGATGCCAGCAAGTGTGGCGATTTCTTTAATATATGCATTCATCTTTTGATTACTGAGTACTGGAAGAACTAAATCTTTTTCTTTCAGCAGCTCCTGATCTTTATACTTCTCAATAATACTCTTGGGAATAGGTAAAATCGGAATATTACTTCTGGTATCGGTTTTAGAACGTTTTGTCTTAATCCATTCTTCGCCATCATTTCCCGTGCTGATATCACCACGATTTAATTTTTTAACATCAGCATATGCAAGGCCGGTGAAACAACAAAAAATAAAAATATCACGAACCTGATTCAGACGTTCCATTTTTAAATCGAGTTCAATAATTTTTTGAATTTCTGATTCTGTCAAAAATTCACGTTCTACGATTTTGAGTTTTGCTTTCCAATTCAAGAAGGGATCTTTATCGATCCAATCGTTTGCATGAGCGATGCGGATGATCTTCTTAAAGTTTGTGATATACTTGATTGCAGAGTTATGCGCACACTTGCGTGTGGTTTTTAAATAGTATTCAAGCCCAGTGATGAACTTATGGTCTACATCCTGCACTGGAATATCATTTATCTTGTATTTCTGCTTTATAAAAGCTTCTATGTGTTTTTTGCAGGTACGATAACGTTCTGCAGTTCCGGCGGCAAAATCTTTGCCTACTAAGTTGTCAACTTTGTTATTATGGTCTTGGAAAATCTCAAGGAGCATCTTTTTGGATTTGTCTTTACCTAAATACGCATCTCGAAGATTCAAAGCAGTATAGGGTTTTCCTTCACGCTGAAACTGATGCTGAATACCATAAATCTTGTCTGTGACTATGCTTATTTCTCTATTAATTTCTTGTGAGTTTTGAGAATTACCTAAAGCCCGTTGGGTTTTGGAGTGCCAATCGTCAACTTTGACTTTTCTATGAACACTGCATTCAGCCCTGCGGCCATCGAGCGTAATACGCAGGTAAATAACAGCTTTGCCGTATTCATCGGCTTTACTTTTTTTGATGTAGAACAGAAGAGAAAGAGAATGTGACACCGAATAGTTTTTAAATTCTATTCAATGTAGTCAAAAAAAATTAATCACGTTTTGAATTAAATCACTGAATGACAGTGTCTTGACTATAATTCGGTGTCAGTTGGTGGACGTAAAAAAGTGACACCGAATTGGCCACCTTTTCTTTGCAATTATTTGATATCAAATGAAATCAATAAAAATAAAAAACCCTGTAAATCAACTATTTACAGGGTTTTTATTGCCTTTTTTAGGGCTTTTCGCGGAGAAAGAGGGATTCGAACCCCCGGAGGTGTGACCCTCAACAGTTTTCAAGACTGCCGCATTCGACCGCTCTGCCATTTCTCCTGAGTTGTCTCATCAGCTATTTGCTGATTGCGGGTGCAAATATAGAAAGTTTTTTTAATATGGCAACACTCTTTTTAAAGGAATTTTGAAACTAATTGTTTTTTCCGGTGATGGGGATTTTATCTCCCTTAAAATGAGGCTCTTTGTTAAATGTAAGTTCAAAAAACGCTTTTACATTCGCTAAGATTTCTCTAAACCTGTTGCGCATTTCAAGATCATAAGCTCTACGATCGCCATTGTAACCGTAATAATTAAGACCCATTTGGCGAGCTATATAAATTGCACGCGGAAGATGAAAACGTTGTGAGACAACAATTGCATTATCAATTTCAAAAATATAAGAGGCGCGGTAAATCGAATCATAGGTATCAAAACCAGCATAATCCATAAATATAGCTTCTTCGGGCACTCCGCGTTCCCTAAGATATCTTTTCATTGCCTGCGGTTCATTATAACTCGTAGAGCCATTATCTCCGCTTACTAAAAACCGCGTTACTTTTCCTGTTTTGTAAAGTAATAATGCAGATTCTACACGATCTCTAAGCATTGTCGATAATTCTCCATTAGACAGCACGCTGGTTCCTAAAATGATTACGGAATATACTTTTGGAGTTTCAGCAGCCGTATCAAAAATATAAGGCTCACTATATGATTTAATACGATAGGAGAGGGTGCTCACAAATAGGAGTAGCACAACAAAGGCTAGTGTTAAATAACCTAGTAGTTTTAATAAGACTATCTTTTTAACCCTCATATACTATCGTGTTCACGCTATAATTACGAAAATAACTACGTGTGGGATGTTGAGATATAAAGATAAGTTTCCGTTTTGTAACAAGTACTTTAAATAATACATTCAGTATGTGAACATATCAACAAAAACACCAGCCAAGAATAAATCTAATTTATTGACAATTTAGAAAATAACTCGTTGTTATACGAGTCGATTCTAATTATAGAAAATTTAGGTATAAAACTTGCTTCTCTAGTTGTATCAGCAAAATGTCTATGGAAAATAAGCGTGTTTTGCGTTTAGTACGTTACGCGTTCTGTAATTTCAAGTCCGTATCCTATTATACCTACGCGCTTAAGTTCTTCGCTATTAGATAAAAGTTTAATTTTTGTGATACCTAAATCGTGTAATATCTGAGCACCAATACCAAAATCTTTAAGATCCATCTTAGACTGCACCGCGTTGTTACGACCAGTTTCCTGCCTATCTTTAATTTCGGCAAGACGGTAGAGTAATTTGTGAGCGATATTTTCCTGATTGATGAATACAATCGCACCTTTTCCGACTGTATTTATAGTTTCAAAAATTTTATCAAGTTTGCGATCATTTTCCTGAGTGAGTGTACTCAAGATGTCATTATTTACAAAAGTAGAATTCACACGTACTAAAACCGACTCATCGATCTCCCAAGTGCCTTTTGTAAGAGCAATATGTATTTGGTCGTTTGTAGTTTGTTGATAGGCACGCAATCTAAAATTGCCATAACGGGTATCTATATTAAAATCCTCTTTTTTAACGATAAGAGAATCGTGTTGCATGCGATATGCAACAAGATCTGCGATAGAGACAATTTTAATATCAAAAGTTTTAGCGACTTGAAGTAATTGAGGTAAACGTGCCATCGTACCATCTTCATTCATGATTTCGACAATTACGCCTGAAGGAGCAAAACCAGCTAGACGTGCAAAATCTATGGCAGCTTCTGTATGCCCGGTACGCCTTAATACACCACCTTCTTTCGCTTTAAGCGGAAAAATATGTCCCGGTCGCGTTAAATCCCAAGGTCTGGTTTCTGGGTTTATTAATGCTTGTATAGTTTTTGCTCTATCTGAAGCACTAATCCCGGTGGTAACTCCATTTCCTTTCAAATCTACCGAAACCGTAAATGCGGTTTCCATAGGGTCACTGTTCGTTCCCACCATCATATCCAGCTTGAGCTCTTTACAACGGTCTTCAGTAATAGGAGTGCAAATAAGTCCGCGGCCGTGAGTCGCCATAAAATTTATCATTTCTGGCGTGACCATCTCTGATGCGGCTAAAAAATCACCTTCATTTTCCCGATCCTCATCATCTACAACAATTATTACTTTTCCATTCTTAATATCTTCAATAGCTTCCTGAATGGTATTGAGTTCTATATCTCTGGTAAATGTCTGCGTAGTCATGAGTTTAATTTAGATGCGTAAAGATACAATTTAGCTTTGTGAGCCTACAGATTTAAGACTAAAAGGAGATCTATTAGGCTAAGATTGTTGCTTTAAAAGAAGTGCTGCAGCGTCTTTAAAATTTTCAGAATATCCATACTTTTTATAATTGGCTACTATATCTTCTAATTCCTGCTTGGTTTTAATTTTTAGAAGTGCCTTTTCAGCATTTGAAAGTTCTGCATCTTTAAGTGGTTGCTGAGAGTCAATACCGCTTTTATCTTTTTTACGAAATAACTTTTTAACAGGATCAAGAAATCCGTCTAGATCAAATAACCCCTGATCAGTGGTTGCTCTATAAGTTAAATATACACCTAGCGGAAATAATATAAGTGTGCTCAACCAGCTCGCTAACCAGGCTGAAACACTACCGTCTTCTGCGCTGTTTTTTGCAAAAATACCTATAAAGTGATAGGTTAGAAACAAAACAACACCTACCACAATAGGTAACCCTAATCCTCCCTTACGGATGATAGCTCCCAAAGGTGCTCCTACAAAAAAGAGTATAATACATCCAAAGGCAAGAACAAATTTCTCGTGTAATGCAATCTCATATTTACTGAGAACTTTTACTTTTTGACTATTTGTGGTCTTGTCATTTTTAATGTCATTTATCTCATTTTTAATTTTGGCAATAGTACGATCCAGTAATTGCATCTTTTCTGAATCTTCAAAATTTTCTAGCAAATTCTCGTTGAGTACTCGGGAAGTATCTACAGGGACATTTGCGAGATAGGTAGAATCTAAATTCTGTAAATACAACTCCCGTAAAGCTCCTTTTCCTAAACCTTCTAAATGAGAATTATAATTTTTTGAAATATCAACTAAGGTGTCACTAAGCTGGGCAACGGTAAGCATTGTATACGCATTGTCAATACTTTTTTCATCCATATCTACATTGTCTAGTTCAGACAAATCTATATTAATGGTATACGTTTCAAAATAACTTTTTACAAATGGCTCGCGCTTTTGTTTGTTGTAGTTTCTCTGCTCGATCTCGTCGTAGTAATTACCGTCAATAAGTTTAAGTGATAAAATATTATCACCTTCGGCACTAATGAGTTCTCCTTCTCGTGCTTTAATTACCGTGTAGTTTCCTATACGAGTGGGATTTTTTTCATAGATAATTACATCTTTTAAAAATTGCCCATTTTCACCTTGTTTATCGGCCACCTTAATTACATAGCCGTCTGCAATATCTGTATACTGTCCTTTTGTAATTGCCATTGCGGGCTTTACCTGAGCAATATTTCTTCTCAAATTAAGTGATTCAAATTCTGCAGCAGGAATAACATAATTAGCAAACATAAATGAAGTAGCAGCAAGCCCTATAATAAAGATTGTAAGACTTCTCATGGCTCGTTGCAATGAAATTCCTGTTGATTTCATTGCAGCGAACTCATAATTTTCAGCAAAATTACCAAAGGTCATAATGCTGGTAAGTAATACTGTAAGCGGTAATACCAGCGTGACCAAGCGCGGAGAGAAATACATAAGGAACTTGATGATAATAAAGAAATCAAGATCTTTACCAGCAAGTTCTTTTATATATAGCCATACCGTCTGAAGTACAAATATGAACATCAAAATGATGAATGTACTCAGAAAATTTTTAACGAAAGTCGTAAGTATGTAACGGTCCAGTATTTTCACAGAAGCTAGTCTAGCCTATTGATGTAATAATCTGCATATTTCTTCTCATCAAAAACAAACAAGTTGCCGGGTAATGGCTGGTCTGTCTTAAATGAATTTACAGTTATAGTAATTTTTGTTCCGTTTTTTTGAGTCATTATTAAGCGGTAGATATGTTTTGTCTGGGCATCAACACCAAGCAAAGCAGACTTTAACTCGCTATTAGAATCAATAGGAATTAATTTTACATACTGTATTTTACGACCATTTACACTTTGATCTATATCCCATTTGTATGTATAACCTTTATTAAAAAAGGTTAGCATTTTTGAAGGTGTAATAGCATCATCATCTCCCGGGTCTTGAGTAGAAATAGTGATTTCCTCATCATCAGGGATTACAGTATATAATTTTTTACCATCATACATCTGGGTGGTTCCCATTAAATTCAGTTTGTATTTATCTCCATTAAGAGTAACATCACCGCGTGTTTCTTGATTAATGCCGGCTGCATCATTCGATAGCGTGTACTTAAAGTCGATAAACATATTCTTATATGATTTCACTTTAGTAGAAACCTCATTTAAAAGAGATTTTGCTTTAGTATCTTGAGCATTAGAAAGCGTAATACCCGCGAGAAATACAAATAAAAAGGTAAATGCTTTTATTTTTAAATTTTTCATTTTAATCATTATTTAATTGTTGTTGTAAGGCATTCATATCTGAAACCAGTACCTGGCGAGCTTTACTGCCCTCAAAGGGTCCTACAATGCCTGCAGCTTCTAATTGATCAATTATTCTACCTGCCCTATTGTAGCCCAGCTTCAGTTTACGTTGCAATAAAGAAGCGCTTCCTTGTTGTGCTATAACAATAACTTCCGCAGCTTCCATAAAGAGAACATCTCTGTCGCTCACATCTATATCAAGACTTGTGCCACCTTCTTCGCCTACATATTCTGGTAGATGATGGGCATCAGGATATGCCTTTTGTGACCCTATAAATTCAGTAATTTTTTCAACCTCAGGAGTGTCAACAAAAGCACATTGCACCCGCGTAAGTTCATTACCCTGAGTAAATAACATATCACCACGCCCAATTAATTGATCTGCACCTTGACTATCTAAAATTGTACGTGAGTCAATTTTTGAGGTAACTCTAAATGCAATACGCGCAGGGAAATTGGCTTTTATAATACCTGTAATTACATTCACCGATGGACGTTGAGTAGCTACAATTAAGTGAATACCTATCGCTCGTGCTAATTGAGCAAGTCGTGCAATAGGAGTTTCTACTTCTTTACCGGCAGTCATAATAAGATCTGCAAACTCGTCAATTACCAATACGATGTATGGTAAATACTTATGACCATCATTTGGATTCAGTTTACGAGCTTTAAACTTTGCGTTGTACTCCTTGATATTACGAGCCAATGCGTTTTTAAGTAGGTCGTAGCGATTATCCATCTCAATACAGAGCGAATTCAACGTATTTATCACCTTGGCGTTGTCTGTAATAATTGCTTCTTCAGAGTCTGGTAATTTAGCCAGATAATGACGTTCAATCTTATTAAACAGTGTAAGCTCAACCTTCTTAGGATCTACCAGCACGAATTTTACTTCTGCAGGATGTTTTTTATAAAGTAACGAGGTAAGAATTGCATTAAGACCTACAGATTTACCTTGACCGGTAGCACCCGCCATAAGTAAATGAGGCATTTTTGCTAAGTCAACTACAAAGGTTTCATTAGAAATGGTTTTACCTAATGTAAGGGGTAATTCCATTTCGGCATTTTGAAAACGAGGAGAAGCTATAGCAGAGCGCATAGAGACGATGCGCGCGTTTTTGTTAGGCACTTCGATACCTATAGTTCCTTTACCGGGGATAGGTGCAATTATACGTATTCCTAATGCCGAAAGTGACAACGCAATGTCATCTTCAAGGTTTTTAATTTTAGAAATACGCACGCCAGCTTCGGGTACAATCTCATATAAAGTAACCGTAGGGCCTACAGTTGCTTTTATGTGCGCGATCTCGATCTTATAGTTTTTAAGCGTATCTACAATACGATTTTTATTTTCTTCAAGTTCTTCCTGATCAATGGTTATGCTTTGTCCTTTTGTATAATCTTTCAATAAATCTATCGAAGGAAACTTGTAGTTGCTTAATTCTAA
This sequence comes from Leeuwenhoekiella aequorea, assembly GCF_004104375.1. Lineage (GTDB taxonomy): Bacteria > Bacteroidota > Bacteroidia > Flavobacteriales > Flavobacteriaceae > Leeuwenhoekiella > Leeuwenhoekiella aequorea. The sequence goes on along the minus strand of NZ_QOVM01000002.1, from coordinate 742,621 downwards.
AGTAGGATCAAATTCTCCAAAATCCTGTACAAGCTTAGTGCTAAGATTTTCTACCAATTCTTCTTCCTCAATAGGTTCTTCAATTTCTATTTCAAAATCTTCTTGAGGAGCTTGTGTTGTTTCTAATTTTAGCACCGGTTCTTCGCTAGGTGCAGGTTTGCTTTGCTGTAAAACCGGTTCATCAACTTTCTCATCTGTTGCAGATGGAGTAGGGGCTGGTTTAGCTTTAGGCAAATCTATATTGTCTTTATCAAACGCATTGTCTCTGTATTCTGAAAAATCATCATCGTCTTCATCGTTTAGTTCACTCTGAAGCGACTGCTTTTTCTGTTTTAAATACGAGCCTACAAGTTCTGGAGTGATTTTTAATCGAATGGCGAAATATACAATTGCAAAAAAAGCAAGAATAAGTATTGTACCTATTAATCCTAAATAATCTTGTAGATAGTCATTTAGTTCAAAACCTACCATACCACCAAGTAATGGTGCAGAGTCTGAAAAGAATCCGAAGAAAATGGCGAACCAAAGCATTACTATTATTCCCCAAAACCAATAGGCGCGAAGGGATTTCTTTTCCTTGTCAAAGAAATAGTAAAAACCAGTGAGCGTTACTAAAATAGCAAGCGCAAATGAAGCTACCCCAAATCCTTGATATATGAAAAAATCACCAATGGCAGCACCAAATTTATTTAGCCAATTCTGACTTTCTACACTGCGATCTCCCAGACTATCTAATGTGCTTTGATCTGCCTGCCAATTAAAGAAGAAGGAAATAAAAGAAAATAGAAGTGCGATACCCAGGAGAAATAAAAAACTCCCCAGTACAATCTTCTGCTGTTTAGACAACTTAAGAGTTAACTTCTTAGGTTGCGTAGTTTTTTTGGTTGTGGTTTTGGTTTTTTTTCTGGCCATTCCAAGCGTTGACTATTTGTACCGGTAACTTATTATTAGTTTAAGATTGCAATGCTGTAGTTATAGATATTTTGCCAAATGTAGCATTGATTTTAAAATCTACAGGTTGGCAAAAATACAAATATCAAACGGTACTCAACTGATAAAATTTTAGAACAGTTTTGGAATATAAATAATAAGACCAATTATTGCCGCAATGAGTGCGGCAAACGTAACAGCACCTGCAGCGACATCCTTAATATCGCCTATTTTTTTGTGATACTCGGGATGTATAAAATCTGCAACTTTCTCAACTGCGGTATTAAGACCTTCAATAGATAATACCAGACCTATAGATAGTAGTTGTAGAATCCACTCTGTAGTAGAAATATCTAATACAAAACCAAGTATGGTGACCAGCACTGCGCAAACCATTTGCACTTTTATACTTGGTTCCTTTTTTATGAGTAGCCAGGCGCCTTTAAAGGCATACCTAAACGCTTTAATTCGATTTATTATAAAACTATCTTTTGCGTTATTCATTGATTAGTTTAACGCGTTTAAAGCCAGTTCGTAGTTAGGCTCTTGACCTATTTCTGAAACTTGCTCGCTATATATAATTTTATGATCTTCATTTAAAACTATAACCACGCGAGAATGTAATCCTGCAAACGCACCATCTTCAATTTCAAGACCGTAATCTTTACCGAAAGAGCCATTTTTAAAATCAGATAGAGTAACCACATTTTCTAAGCCTTCGGCACCGCAAAAACGAGCCTGAGCAAAAGGAAGGTCTCTTGATATACATAAAACTATTGTGTCTTCAAGATCTGAAGCGTCTTTATTAAAATGTCTGATAGAAGCTGCACACACGCCGGTATCTACACTCGGAAAGATGTTCATCACAACGCGTTTACCTTTAAAATCTTCTAAAGATACGTGTTGTAGATCTTTTGTAGCAAGCTGAAAATTGGGAGCTGTTGTTCCTTCTTTAGGAAGTTCACCTAGGGTATGGGTTGTGTTTCCACCTAATGTTATTGTTGCCATAATGCTTTTGTATGTTTGAGTAAATGTACTTATTAGCGTATAGAGTAACAATTAAACAAATGCTAATTTGCGTAATTGTCTAAAACCAAAAAATCCCTTTATCATTTACGATTAAGGGATTTTAAAACTGTTGATAAGAAATTATCTATCTATAGATCCTAACACTTTCTGAGCAAAACCGTTAGCAGCATCTTTTTCAGACATTCCGTTTGCGATCATTTGATGCATCTCTACTGCACCGCACAGATTTGTTATAAGCTCACCTACAACATCCATTTCTTGTTCACTTACAGATCTATGTTCTGTAAAAGACTCTAATACTTCGATGGTATGCTCTAAAGCTTCAGCGCTGTTATTTTTCTGTAAATGCTTAATTACTGGTAACTTCATTTACTAATTCTTTTAGGATTTCTAGCTTATTTGTTTGTACCTGATTTACAAATGCACCATTCTTAAAAGTGGCAAATGTAGGAAGGTTATCTACTGTCGCCAGTTTTCTACTTTCCGGATATTTTTCAGCATCAACAAGTAGAAATACTGTGTTTTCATTTTCTGAAGCCATTTTTTTGAATTTAGGCTTCATTAATCTACAATTTCCACACCAGCCGGCCATATATTGAACAACTACTGTATCATTGCTATTTACGATTTCTGCAAGATTATCTTGATCAAGTTCGTTTAACATAGTATTTGATTTTAACCACAATGTGGAGAATTAATATCTTCTTTAAAATAGTATCCAGACTCCTAATTTACAATAGAGAGAGTCTGGATAATTTTATATTTAGTTAGTTGCTAAATATGATGCAACACCATCACGGTTAGCATTCATAGCATCTTTACCTTCTTCCCAGTTTGCAGGACATACTTCACCTTTTTCTTGCACGTGCGTATAAGCATCGATTAGGCGTTGAAATTCATTTACATTACGACCTAGTGGCATATGATTTACACCTTCGTGAAATACAGTACCTTCTTCATCAATTAAATAAGTAGCTCTGTAAGTAACATTATCACCATCAACTAAAAGAGTGCCAGTTTCTTCATCATAGCGCTCATTAGTGACATCAAGAATTCCTAGTCGGTTTGCAAGATTGCGATTTGTATCTGCAAGTATAGGGTAAGTTACACCTTCGATACCGCCATTATCTTTAGGGGTATTTAACCATGCAAAATGCACTTCTGGAGTATCGCAAGAAGCACCAATAACTATAGTGTTTCTTTTTTCAAAATCTGCTAATGCAGCTTGAAATGCGTGTAATTCTGTAGGACATACAAATGTGAAATCTTTAGGATACCAAAAAAGCAAAACTTTCTTATTGTGATTTTGTGCTTCTTCAAGAATATTTAATTTGAACGTATCACCCATTTCGTTCATTGCATCTACTGTGATGCTAGGGAATTTTTTTCCTACTAATGTCATTATTATTGTTTTTTAATTCTTCGGCAAAAGTAGTACGTTTAGATCGTATACTGTTTCAAAAGAAATAAATAATGTTATAGTAGAATAGGTATAATCTATGGCTTTATAGCTGCAATGTCAATAGGTTATAAAACGCAATTGTTCAAATACTTTTTTAATAAATTTGCAATCTTATAAGCACTTCACTTAGAAAATATTAATTGGAGATTTTACCCTTTTATTTACTAAACTATTTTGATTGACTTGTTTCAGAAAGCATTCTAATTTTTATACGCAATGCAGCAAAAATTAAAGTCATAAAAGGACTTAACCAGTTAAAGATGGCATATACAAAATAATCTGCTACAGATACTCCCAGAACTCCACTTTGATAGGCACCACAGGTGTTATAGGGGACTAGTACAGAAGTTACGGTACCACTGTCTTCTAATGTTCTGCTCAGGTTTTCTGGAGCAAGACCTTTATCACGATATGCTTTAGCATACATTTTACCGGGAACCACAATTGCAAGATATTGATCACTTGCAGTAGCATTAAGACCAATACAAGTAGCTACTGTACTAGCAAACAAACCAAACGTGCTGTCGAACAGGTTAAGCATGAATTTACTTATTCGAGAGAGCGCACCTATGGCATCCATAATCCCACCAAAAGTCATTGCGCATAGTATTAGCCAGATCGTTCCCAGCATTCCCGCCATTCCGCTTGCTGCAAAAAGGTCATTAAGATTTTCATTTGTAGTTTCGATAGCCGTATCTACGGTGATTGCATTCATAATTCCCATATACCCACTTTTTACTGAAAGTGTATCACTGCCTCCTAAATTAGCAACGATATCTGGCTGAAAAATCAAGGCTGCAATGGCGCCCAGCAGAGTGCCGGCTAGTAGTGCTATAAGTGGGGGAGTTTTCTTAACAATTAGAAGTATTACTAAGGCAGGAACTACAAACAACCACGGACTTATATTAAAAGCATCGTCTATAGAATTTAATATCACTGAAGTATCTGCAGTTCCACTTGTTTCAATATTAAAACCAATTATTATAAATACAATAATTGTAATGGTTATTGTGGGCACCGTAGTAAATAACATATACTGTATGTGCGTAAATAAGTCGGTACCCGCCATTGCTGGCGCCAGGTTTGTAGTATCGCTTAAGGGAGAAAGTTTATCTCCAAAATAAGCTCCGGAAAGTATTGCGCCTGCAGTCATACCTAGTGATATATTGAGGGCATTTGCAATGCCAATTAATGCTATACCTACAGTTGCAGAAGTTGTCCAGCTACTACCGGTAGCAACAGAAATAATTGCGCAGATTACTACACAAGCGGCTAGAAAAATGGACGGATTTAAAATTTGTAATCCATAATAAATCATAGTGGGTATAATGCCACTTACCAGCCAAGTGCCCGCTAATGCCCCTACTAAAAGAAGTATTAAAATAGCACCCGCTGTAGATTTTACATTTTGTGCAACTTCATCCATCATAGTCTCAAATGAAGTTTTGTTTAACAACCCTACAATTGCAGCAACTGCAGCACCTAAAAGAAGTATAAATTGATTGGATCCACTTAAAGCATCATCTCCAAACATATAAACATTAAAAGCAAGCATTGCTACTAATGCAATTATGGGAATCATAGCCTCCCAAATATTTAGCTCACGGTTTTCAACTATTTCTTGATTTTTAGGGTCTGAATCCTGATTCATATGGTGAATTGTAAAATATTTACAATTATAATCATTCTATACTTAAATCTCACTTGTAATTAATACCACCCGATTTCTTGACATTAATCGACTAAAATTACATTTAAAGGAAATGTTAAATTTCATATTATTTCTATTTTCCTACAAACCGATTACAGCGCGCTTAACGTATATACGTTCAAGTGGTTATAAAGTAGGTTATGTGTGTAAAATATTGTTGATTTGCACAAGTTTAAAATGACTATTTATAGTTGTAAACCATTGAGGATTAATAAACACATAGATTTAAAATAGTATGATAAAAAAAATACTTTCTTTCTCTTTCTTTTTAAGTTTTATTTCTGGTTGGACTCAAGTAGGAATAGGTACTACTATGCCAGAGGCATCTTTAGATATACGAGCAGCTAATCATTTAGGAGCAGTTTCTGCAAAAGATGGTATTTTAATACCTCGAGTTGCAAATCTCAACGCTAATGGATCAACTGACGGACAATTAATATATTTAATAGCTGATGTTGCTCCATACTCCAAAGGATTTCATTACTGGGACTCTGGAGTAACTGGATGGATACCATTAAATAGTACGGTCGAACCGTGGTATAAAGCCGAAACCTTACAACCAGCTACTTTAAATACTGATAACTTATACACCATGGGGCAGGTAGGGATAGGGACTAGTAATCCATTAGGAGCTTTACACATAACAACAGAAAACTCTAGGGATGTTTTGTTTTTGAGATTTATAAATGGTTTGGATGATGATCTAGATCTTGATTTATTAAGAGCTCGAGGAACGCTAGCATCTCCTGCTCTTTTACCTAACGATACACGTATTGGAGGATTGCGAGGTCAAGCGATGACAAATGCTGCGGCTTACACTTTTAATCCGAGCGCAGAAATTTATTTCCAAGCGGACGGTGCATCTTCGTCAACATCAAGTTCTGGTAAGATTAAATTTGCGACCACACCGTCAGGATCTTTATCAACTGTAGATCGAATGGTTATAAGGGAGAACGGCTTCGTAGGTATTGGCACAATGGAACCTATTGAACATATCGAGATAAAACGTGATGGTGACAACGATATGCAGTTTACAAGTGCGAGTACTAATCCTCCTAATGTTATTTTTTATAATACAGGAGGAACCTTGGCTGCGCCGAAACTGTTAAATGTTAATCAAGAAATAGGATCAGTAGTTTTTAAAACACATGATGGTAATACTATCAATGAGGTAGGCGGTATGCGCATGTTTATAGACGGATCTCCTGCAGCGGGAAGTTTACCTACAAAAATTGTATTTAACACCACCCGTGCGGGCTCAGTTAATCAAACGGCAAATCCGGGAGCAATGACTATCAATAACGCAGGGAATGTAGGTATTGGTGTAGCTGATCCAATAGCGAAGCTGGATGTTTTAGGAACAGTAAAAATTACAGACGGTACTCAGGGAACAGGTAAGATCCTAACTTCAGATGCTAATGGTAATGCGAGTTGGCAAGTTCCCGGAGCTAATTCTTCTAATTGGGCACTACAAGGGAACGCTATTGCAGCAACAGATTTTTTAGGTACGACAAACTCACAACCACTTAATTTTAGAGTAAATAATATGTCAGTGGGTAGTTTTAAAGTTGACAACTCTCTACAATTAGGTAGAGAAGCTTCAAGTAATGCTGCTAATGCAACAGCAGTAGGTTTTCAAGCCAAAGCAACTGCTACTAGTGCCGTCGCAATTGGTACATCAGCAATAGCTTCTGATGGTGGTTCTATTGCATTAGGTTCTTCAGCTAAGGGGCAAAAGCAGGCAGCAGTAGCTATTGGTTCATCTGCAGATGCTAGAAGAGATCATTCAATAGCGATTGGTATAAACACAATTTCAGATGGTTATCAATCTACTGCATTAGGTGCCGACGCAAGAACTAACTCAGTAGGCTCAACTGCAATTGGTAGAGGAGCCATTGCAAACGGAGTCGATGCAATAGTTTTAGGAAATACAGCTGCTTATGTAGGGATTGGAACATCGACACCAGATAATTCCACCAAATTACACGTAGCAGGTAAGGTGAAAATAGTTGACGGTACTCAGGGAATAGGTAAGATCCTAAGTTCAGATGCAAATGGTAATGCGAGTTGGCAGTTACCGGCTGTTTCAGAAACTAGAGGTGTTCAGTATTATTCTTATGATATAGCGAGTATAGCTTCACCTGATTTAATTAACCTTAAAACCAATACCAGAATCTCAAAATCTGGAGATTATAATGGAGATTTGATTTACTCGTCAGTATTTAATCCATCTACTGATGAGGACGGGTTTGTAGTCAAAATCACAGGGACTTATTTAGTTAAAAATTCTGGTAATTTTATATTCACTCAATCATCAGATGACGGTGCGCGAATTTATATTGATGATGTTTTAATATTGAATGATTGGGTAGATAGTAGCAATCAATCTACAAGCTCTCCTGCAATTTTACTTTCAGCAGGCAAACATAAGTTTGATTTCTGGTATTATGAAAATGCAGGCGGACAATCATTTTCATTCTCATGGGGGACAAATCCTGATGGTAATTCTGGTGTTATGAAAGCCAGTCAATTTACTGTAGAATAGTTTGCTTGTTGAGTATTATATTCAGAATGTGTGAACAAACTATCTGAAAATAATCCATAAAGATAATTCGGTTAACATTTTTCAACATCGTACCTTTAAACCCTCTTAAAAAAGAAAGCAAAATTATGAGTACATACGACGTTGCAGTTATTGGTTCCGGTCCCGGAGGTTATGTGGCTGCCATTCGCTGCGCCCAGTTGGGTCTTAAAACAGCAATCATTGAGAAATATGCAACTATGGGCGGTACTTGCCTTAATGTAGGTTGTATCCCATCTAAAGCCTTATTAGATTCCTCACATCATTATGAAGATGCCATAAAACATTTTGAGGAGCACGGTATAGAAATACCAGGAGAGGTTAAAATTAATTTAGAGAAAATGATGTCCCGTAAAGCATCGGTTGTAGATCAAACTACAAAAGGGATTGAATTTTTAATGAGCAAGAATGATATTGATACCTATCAAGGTGTAGGTAGTTTTAAAGATAAAACGCATATTAATATTGCTGTTGCAGACGGTGACGATATTACTATCGAAGCAAAGAATATTATAATTGCCACGGGTAGTAAGCCAGCCAGCCTACCATTTATCGATATAGATAAAGAGCGAGTTATAACTTCTACCGAGGCTTTAAAACTTAAAGAAATACCTAAACATATGATCGTTATAGGCGGCGGTGTTATAGGTCTTGAACTGGGTCAAGTTTATAAACGATTAGGTTCTGAAGTAGGTGTTGTAGAATATATGGATCGTATTATACCTACAATGGATGCTGCACAAAGTAAAGAGTTAACAAAAGTGATGAAGAAACAGGGGATTAAATTCTTTGTTTCTCATAAAGTAAATGGTGTAACCCGTAATGATGATGAAGTTGTTGTAACGGCAACTGATAAAAAAGATAACGAAGTTGAGTTTAAAGGAGACTACGTTTTAGTTTCTGTAGGGCGTAAAGCGTATACAGATGGTCTTAATCTAGATGCGGCTGGTGTTCATACAGATGAGCGTGGCAGAGTAGCTGTTAACGATCATTTGCAAACAAATGTAGCTAACATATATGCAATAGGCGATGTTGTAAAAGGTGCTATGCTTGCTCATAAAGCTGAAGAAGAAGGTGTTTTTGTAGCTGAAACAATTGCGGGTCAAAAACCACATATCGATTACAACTTAATTCCTGGCGTGGTTTATACGTGGCCAGAAGTTGCATCTGTAGGTAAAACGGAAGAACAACTTAAAGAAAGTGGTGTTGAATATAAATCTGGCCAATTTCCTATGCGTGCATTAGGACGCTCAAGAGCTTCTGGTGATATCGATGGGTTCGTAAAAATTCTTGCAGATAAAAAGACAGATGAGGTTTTAGGCGTTCATATGGTAGGTGCCCGTGTTGCAGATCTTATTGCAGAAGGGGTGATCGCAATGGAATTTAGAGCCAGTGCCGAGGATATTGCACGTATGTCACATGCACACCCTACTTATGCAGAGGCAGTTAAAGAGGCTGCGCTCGCCGCTACCGAGGACCGTGCTCTTCACGTTTAAATTATACTTGATATATTGATATAAAGCCTTCTCGATTAGAGAAGGCTTTTTTAATTTACAAACTTTAGCATACTCTTCACATCATACCGCCTACTTTAATACGACTAATATTTAAATTTAGCTTTAATATATTTTTTATGAAAGCAGTTGTTATTACCAAAGCTGGAGGGCCAGAAGTTTTAGAAATTAAAGAGTTTACAAGTAAGGAGCTTGGTCGAGAACAGGTGCGTATCGCTGTAAAAGCAGCTGGTGTAAACCGAAGCGATATTCTTACACGTGAAAATCCTGATGCGTATGGTGGTGATGCTGAAGTAGCCACTATTCCAGGCTTAGAGGTAGCCGGTGTAATTACTGAAATAGGTTCTGAAGTTACAGCGTATACAGTGGGTGATCACATTTGTGCATTGGTTCCTGGTGGCGGGTATTCAACAGAATTATGCATTGATGCGCGGGTCTGCCTTCCTGTTCCTAAAGGGCTAGATTTTGTAGAAGCTGCATCCCTACCAGAAGTACTATTTACAGTATGGTTTAATATTTTTCAGCAAGCTCATATTAAAAAAGAAGAAGGTTTACTTATTCACGGTGGTACAAGCGGTATTGGTGTGATGGGTTTGCAAGTTGCACAAGCTTTAGGGATTCATACATTTACTACAGTGGGATCTCAGGAGAAGTTAGATTTTATAAAGGAAAACAATTTTGGAAAAGTTATAAATTATAAGGAAACCGATTTTGAAAGGGAATTCAAAGACGAGAAAATTGATGTGATTCTTGATATGGTAGGTGGGGATTACACACAAAAAAATCTAAACTTATTAGCTAAGAACGGACGTCTACAATATATTAATGGTATGAAAAGTCTGTCTCCTACAATTAATTTATGGACGATTATGTCCAAACAAATTAAGTTATCGGGAAGTTTACTTAAACCTCAAAGCAATGAAGTCAAAGCTGAAATTGCTTCAGATCTCTTAGAATATGTCTGGCCTTTGATTGAAGAGCAAAGAATTAAACCTATAGTGTATAAAACCTTTAGATTACAGAATGCCGGTGAGGCTCACCAACTTATGGACAGTAGTGCGCATATAGGTAAGATAGTATTAACGATTGATGATTAATTTCTTGATGACTTCAGTTTTATTATGAGTATTCGTAAACATTATTCACTTGATTCATCAACTTTAAAACTTACACCTGACTTTGTAAACGAATTACTGACTTTAGATTTTTTGAAGACCGATACGGGAAAGTCTGGATTATTTTTTTCAGATTATACTTTAAAGCACTACTTAGAAAAAGAATACAAGTACGATATAAAAATTATAACAGACGAGCAAGATAGCTTACTGAATAAGTCTACGGGGGAGCGAAGAATGCTGCTTTTTAAATATCTAATAAATCAAAATCCCGATTTTTTGATTATAGATAATCCCTTTGATACACTTGATACACATCACGTAAAGTGGCTGAGATCTCAACTATACAAGTTATCTAATCATACTACTATTCTACAACTCTACAGACGCAAAGAAGATGTACTTCAATTTATAACTACCGAATTGAATATTGATTCGGATTATAAAATCAATACAATTAAATCTTCCGAAGAGAGAGCGAAGAAAGTAATTTATGAGTTACACGATGAATTTCCACAATCTTTATCAAATTTCAATATTATTCCGGAGTCATTAGTTAGGTTCGAGAATGTATCAGTTTTCTATGGGGAAAAACCTATTCTTAGAGCTATAAATTGGGAAATCAAAAAGGGTGAGACTTGGTATTTAAAAGGACCCAATGGATCTGGTAAAACAACACTTATTAATATGATGAGTGGGGATAATACTAAAGGATACGGTCAGAAGTTATATCTGTTTGATAAACAAAAAGGGAGCGGAGAGAGTGTGTGGGACATAAAGCAAAAAATAGGACTCTTCACGACAAATCTCACAGAACATTTTGATGGGTCATCCACTGTAATTGAGATGATACTTTCTGGATTCTTTGATAGTGTCGGTTTAATTGATAAACCTAGCAATCTTCAGTCTAAAATAGCAGAACAATGGCTTTCGTTGCTTGCCTTGTTAACTCAAAAAAATAATCAATTTTCTACACTCAATGAATCTCAAAAAAGAATGATACTTATTGCTCGGGCAATGATTAAACAGCCTCCGCTTTTAATCTTGGATGAACCCACTAGTTCACTTGATGACATTGGTGCACAACGTGTAATAGCGCTAATTAAAAGAATTGTAAATCAATCTAATACAGCATTAATCTACGTTTCTCACCGTCCAGAAAAAAACCTTATACTTGATTACACTTTTGAGTTAATCGCAAATAAATCAGGTTCTTATGGAATTTGCTTAAAATAATTATTATAAATAATAATTACAGCTAATGTATTAGTCACGAAAATTAACGTTTAATTCCAAAAATTGTCTTTCATTTGTTTGAGATATCGGTCAAAAGCATTTTTTTGAGATAAATGTCATACTTTTGATGGTATTGATCGTAATTTTTAAGAATGTTAAGATCAAAATCCAACTTATTACCTAATATTTTAGACTATGTCTAAACCAGAAAATTTTAAAGACGATTTCCATTCGATCTTACATGAAAATTCTTCCATATTCTCTTGGATAACTAAGGAAGTAAATATTGGGTTTTATTATTCAAATTTGTCCAATCTGGAAGATTTTATTGTAACTGAATCTATCTGGTCACAGCTCGATTATCAAGTTCCTAATGAGGAAGATAAAGCAGATTTGTGGAGACATTCAGTTGGGATTTCAGGACGTTCAAAAATTGATAAACTAAAAGAATATTTAGCAAGTGGTGAAAAACTACCAGAACCGGTAGAGAAATGTGAATTTACATTTCTAACGCGTAATGGAGAGTTTTTAAATTGCACGCCAGAACATTTAATCTTTGAGGATTCAAATAAAATTAAGCATCTTTTTATAAAATTTATTAAGCAAGATGATCAAGACAGTACCAATTCTAAATTTTCAAAGCGCTTAAAGAATTTACAAAAGCTCAAGGAGATTTATGAAGAAACAAATGAACTTGCAAATGTAGGTGGTTGGGAAGTTGATTTGATAAAAAATAACATAAGTTGGACTAAAGTAACAAAAGCTATACACGGCGTATCTGAAGACTATATACCTAATTTAGAAACAGGAATTAACTTTTTTAAAGAAGGGTGGAGTAGGGATCTTTTAATAAAACGGTTTACAAATTGTGTTGAGAACGGGGTCTCTTATGATGATGAATTCATTATTGTATTGGCAGATGGTTCTGAAAAATGGGTAAGAAGCCTGGGCAAAGCTGAGATGTGGGAAGGTAGATGTATTCGCATTTACGGAGCTTTTCAAGATATAAATGAGAGAAAGTTACAAGAAGAGTCGCATAAAAAGGCAGAGTTGAGATTTCAGAATATCTATGAAAATTCTTCATTAGGTATCATTTTGGTTAACCAAAAGAATAATTTAGAAATGGCCAACCCGGTTGCTCGTTCGATTTTTGGACTAGACAATTTACCGGAAAGCGAGGTATTGACCTACACATTTAAAGATGTTATAAAGCCCGAATATTTACCTTTAGCTATTGAGAAACGTAAAGAACTACTAGCAGGAAGTATAAGTAATTATAGTATAGATGTAGAATGTTTTCATAACGATGGGAGATCAATCTGGTGTAGTTTAAAATCTTCACTAGTTAAAAGTGATGCTAAAGATGATCATTTTATAATTACGCAGGTAGAAGATATAACCAATAAAAAGAGACTAGAGCGCAAATCACTTGAGAATGCTACACGCTTTAAACGTGTATTTGAATACTCTCCTAATGGGATGGCGCTTGTAGATCTTAGAGGTAAGTGGCGCAACGTAAATAATAATCTAGCACAAATGCTGGGTTATACAAAAGAGGAAATTGTAAAACTAACTCTTGAGCAACTAACACACCCAGATGACAGGTTAAATGATATAAATCTATTTACTCGTATTATTAATAAGGAGCTTGATACCTATCAGGTTGAAAAGAGATACATTCATAAAAACGGCAGTATTGTCAACTGCTACCTAACAGTATCGGGTTTACGAAATGATCAGGGCGAAGTTTCTTCTCTTATAGGTCACGTCGTAGACATGACGGAACAAATTAGGGCTAAAATTGCATTAGAAGATAGTCTTTCTGATTTGAAGGCGCTTTTAGATTCTACAACTCAAGTTATAATTATCGAAACAGATCTGGATAGAAATATTCGTAAATTTAATAAAGGTGCCGAAAATTTACTGGGTTACAAAGCGGAAGAAGTAATAGGAAAACAAAAGTCTGAAATCTTTCATTTGAAAGATGAGATTGAGCAATACAGGTTAAAACTTCAGACAAAATATGGTGAATCTGTAAATACCAATGAAACCTTTTCGTTCAAGTTAAAAAAGAACCACCTTGAGTCGAATGAATGGACGTACGTTAAAAAAGATGGATCAAAGTTTATGGTCCAACTCGTTATAACAGCTATTCGAAATGAAGAGGGTGAGGTTAGAGGTTATCTGGGAGTAGCTACAGATATAACCAGCTTAAAAGTGATGGAAAATTCACTTTTAAAGGCAAAAAATAGAGCTGAAACAGCAAACAGATCTAAATCTGAATTCTTGGCAAATATGAGCCACGAAATCCGTACGCCACTTAATGGAGTTATAGGTTTTACAGATTTATTAATGAAAACTTCTTTAGATGAAAATCAAAGTAAGTATATGGAAACTGTTTACTCATCTGCCATTACCTTACTTGATCTTATAAATGATATTTTGGATTTTTCAAAAATTGAAGCCGGGAAGCTTGAAATTAATGAGGAACCCACTAATCTTACTGAACTTTGTGGTCGTTCTGTAGAAATGATTAAGCAACAAGCGCATCAGAAAGATATTGAAGTTTTGCTTAACATATCAAGCAAACTTGATAAATACGTTCTGGCAGACGGGTTAAGATTGAGACAAATAATTATTAATCTCTTAAGCAATGCAGTAAAGTTTACGCAGGCAGGAGAAATAGAGCTTAAAATAGAACAGCGGGAATTTAATGAGTCTACACAGAAAACGAATTATGAGTTTTTTATTAGAGATACTGGTATAGGAATTGCCCCTCAAAATCTTCAAAAAATCTTTAAAGCTTTTAACCAGGAAGATGCATCAACAACCAGAAAATATGGAGGTACGGGATTAGGTCTTACCATAAGTAATAGACTTCTCAAGCTTATGGGAAGTAAGCTCAGCGTTAAAAGTACTTTAGGTGTAGGCACCACATTTTCTTTCACAGTAGCACTTTCTAATGAGAACACCTTACCTACAGACGGTAGTACAATCTCCAGCGTAAAACGAATACTTGTGGTTGATGATAATGAAAATAATAGGGTGATTCTTAATGAGATGCTTCTTGACAGAAATATTGAATCACGCATGGTTCAAAATGGGATTGAAGCTCTCGATATTCTAGAAAACGATACAGATTTTGATTTGGCAATAATAGATTATCATATGCCATATTTAAATGGTATCGAACTTATAAGACATATTAGAAATGAATTGAATATAGGTAAAGAAAATCTACCTATCTTATTACTACATAGCTCTGGGGAAGATCAGGTTTTAAATGAACAAAGTGCAGGGCTCGATATCTTAAGTAAAATGGTTAAGCCGGTACAACGCCATCAATTATTTGAGTTTTTTGATGATTTCGAAAAGAGTGAACTCTCATCAAATGTTAATCTGGAAGTAGTTGAAGAGGTAGACCTCACAAATATTTCACCTACTATACTTATAGCCGAGGATAATCCTGTAAATAAGTTTTTGACTCGTACGATAGTAAAGAAAGTGTTACCTAATTCAATATTGATTGAAGTAGATAATGGTGCTGAAGCTGTTGACGCTTACAAGGATAATAGCATAGATTTTATATTAATGGATATTCAAATGCCTATTATGAGCGGTTTTGAAGCAACTAAAGCTATTAGAAAAATAGAAAGTAGTGACAAGCGGATAATAATAATTGCATTAACAGCAAGAGCTATAAAAGGAGAACGAGATCGTTGTCTTGCAAATGGTATGGATGATTATGTATCAAAACCAGTAGTCTTAGAAGATTTAAAGCAGTGTATTTTAAAACTTTTGACAAAGCGTAGCTTTGAAATTATTTAGAGATTTATATAAATAATGACGCAAGTAACTAAGAATAAAAATGAAGTATTTTTTATAGGTGAAGATACTAATACGCAAGAGCGCTTTGAAAAACTAATGAGTCTGGTTGAAAATAAAGTGACTTATTTTTCAACAGGATTGGCAGCAATACAACACCTTAAAAGAAATAAATTACCCTCATTAATTATTATTGAAGAAAATGTTAAGCCTTTAGGTGCGTTACAAACGCTTAACTATTTTAAAGATCAGTTTAATTACGACGGCCAAGTGTTTGTTGTTTCTGAAAACCAAGATTCTATTTATTCGGAGACAGTTGTTTATCGGGTGTTAAGTAATCAATTTAGTGCCGAAGACAAGATAAAATTAAAAGCAGTTATTAATTTTTCTGATGAACCTGATGAACCTGCGGTAGGCGATTATTCATTAACCTATCTAAGAAACTTATCTGAAGGAGATGAATCTTTTGTTGTAGAGAGTATTCGCATTTTTAATTATTCTGTTGGCGAGCGCATCATAGAGATGCAGTCTCTACTCCAGCAAAATGATTTTAAACAAATAGGGGATGTTGCGCATAATATTAAGCCTTCGTTCGAAATGCTCGAAAATAGAAGAGGTAAAGACTTTTGTGATCGATTAGCTCACCATGCAGAAAATGAAGAAGTGGGTAATTTGATAAAACTTTTAGATATTGAATTCCGCACAATTCAGAATCATCTAAAAAATGATTTACCAGAGATTTTTATAACTACCTAAATCGATTGACTAATTGGTCAACCAATAAGCATTATCTACAAGTAAAATATAGATTTCAAGTAGTTAATTTACAGTTGCTTGAACGATAAAATTGCTTATTATTTAAAAATAATACTAAATTAGCCATTATTATCAGTAATCATCTCTAGTAATTAGAACAGATAATGGGTGAGCGTATTCTTATAGTGGAAGACAATCCTATGGTGGCAAGTGCTTTAAATTTTAAGCTTTGCAAAGAAGGATATGATGTTATTGTTTGTAGTGATGGTACATCTGCTATAGAGCTGGTTAAGACCATACAGTTTAATCTTATTCTTATCGATCTGGTTTTACCCTTTACTTCAGGGATGAATGTTATTAAATGGGTGAAGACAGAGTTTCCTTTTCTTCCGGTAATCGTTTTATCTGCCGCCGCAGAAAAAAACATAATTACGCGTACTTATTTGTTAGGTGCTTCAGATTTTATTGCTAAACCTTTTGACCCTTTGTTACTTTCTTCCAGTATAAGAGCCCGTTTAAAGTCAGCTTAAGACTTTCTATAATCCTATTGCCATACTTTAACTAAACCTTACAATCTAAAGGTTTAGCTGTCTGTACAATCCTCTCTAACTTTGCGCTTTATTTAAAATCAAAAAATGATGAATAAAGTAATTAAATTAAAAAATAGACCCGTAGGTGCTCCTCAGAATTCAGATTTTGAATTTACTAAGGAAGATACCCCATCGCCAAAAGACGGAGAGCTTCTTCTTGAAGCACGTTATGTTTCTGTAGATCCATATCTACGTGGGCGTATGATGGATCAAAAGTCATATATAGAACCGTTTAAACTTAATGAACCTATAACATCTGGTATTGTGGCAGAAGTTATAGAGTCTAAAAATGAGAATTTTAAAAAAGGGGATTTCGTTAATGGAATGTTAGCTTGGAAAGAGCAACAAACTTCTAATGGCGAAGGTCTTAATAAAGTAGATGCAGATAAAGCTCCATTATCTGCCTATTTGGGTGTTCTGGGCTTAACTGGTTTGACTGCTTATTTTGGTCTTACAAAATTAGGTTTGCCTAAGGAGGGAGATACGTTAGTTGTTTCTGGTGCCGCAGGTGCGGTAGGAACTATAGTAGGTCAAATAGGGAAAATACACGGTTGTAAAGTTGTAGGTATTGCAGGTAACGATGAAAAAGTAGAAATGCTTAAAAGTAAGTTTGGCTATGATGCAGCTATTAATTACAATACAACAGAAGATATGACTTCTGCTATAGCAGAGGTTGCACCAGATGGTGTTAATGTATTTTTTGATAATGTAGGCGGAACAATCTTTGATGCAGTGTTGGCCAATATTGCACGTAATGCGCGCGTGGTTCTTTGTGGTGCTATTGCAGATTATAATAAGACAGAAACACCTTCAGGTCCTCGTGTAAACACAACTTTAATTAAAAATAGTGTTTCAATGAGTGGTTTTACGCTTAGAGATTTTCAATCAGATTTTCAAGAAGGAATTCAGAAATTAGCAGGATGGCTCTCTGAAGGAAAACTTGAATATGAAGAGACCATAGTAGAAGGTTTTGACAATATTCCACAAGCATTCTTAGACCTTTTTGAAGGAAAGAATAAAGGTAAAATGGTAGTCAAAATATAATAAGCAAACATTTTTTGAACTCGGTAAGTTTTTTGATTTACCGAGTTTATTTTTTAACACCGTTTTTGTTTATCTTTGCAGGAATATGAAACAAGTTTCACATAAAATAATTGCAGGTGTTATGGCAATTGTAGTATTATTTACTACGATGTCATTTACTGTAAATATGCATTATTGTGGTAAAACGCTTGTTGACTATTCCCTTACAAATCATACCAATTCTTGTGGTATGGACGTTAAGAGTGTCACTGCAGACTGTGATACAACAATTGGTTTAAAGGGTTGTTGTTCAGATAAAAAGATCGTAGCTACTGGAAAGGATGACTTAAAACCGGTACATTGTACTTTAGATTTAGATCAGCAATTTTTCGTTTCAGCATTTGTTTATAGCTACTATGCACTACTTGCACCAGAGCAAATAGACAATTTATTCTATACTGATTATTCTCCGCCTAATCTCATTCGAGATATCCATATTCGGGATCAGGTTTTTATAATTTGATATTGATTTGAGAGTTATGTGCCTTTGCACATCTTAGTTTTTTTCGCATTTGCGAAAGAATTTTCTATGTTATCTAAAATTTTTAGAACATACTTTTCTCATTCATTATCTATTAGATATGCTCAATAAAAGCATCAAATTTTTTATAGAAAATAAGCTTGTAGCAATATTGTTACTTTCAATATTTATTGGTTGGGGAGTGGCAACTGCACCTTTTAATTGGGATATAGGCTTTATACCGCGCAGTCCTGTAGCCGTAGATGCTATACCAGATATAGGTGAAAATCAACAAATAGTTTTTACAAAGTGGGACGGGAGGTCGCCTCAAGATATAGAGGATCAGATTAGTTACCCGTTAACATCGGCTATGTTGGGAATTCCGGGAGTTAAAACGATACGGAGTTCTTCAATGTTTGGCTTTTCAAGTATCTACATCATTTTTGAAGAAGATATCGAATTTTACTGGAGTCGTAGTCGCATTTTAGAAAAACTAAATTCCTTACCAGCGACATTACTCCCTGAAGGTGTTAATCCTACATTAGGACCAGATGCCACTGGATTGGGTCAGATTTATTGGTATACGCTAGAAGGACGTGATGAAGAAGGAAATGTCACAGGCGGGTGGGATTTGCAAGAATTACGAAGTATTCAAGATTATTACGTAAAATACGGTCTTGCCTCAGCAGGAGGTGTGTCAGAAGTTGCATCTATTGGAGGATACGTTCAGGAATATCAAATAGACGTAAATCCCGAACTTCTTAGACAATACAATCTAGATTTAAGTGCTCTTGTTAATGCTGTTAAAGAAAGTAATAGAGATATAGGTGCGCAAACTTTAGAAATTAATAAGGCTGAATATCTCGTGCGTGGTCTCGGTTACATTAAATCTGTAGCAGATATAGAAAATGCCGTTGTTTCTGCATCAAACTACACTGCTATACGGGTTAAAGATATTGCTCACGTTTCGTTAGGACCAGCTCCGCGTAGAGGTATTTTAGATAAAGAAGGAGCCGAGGTTGTAGGCGGTGTCGTAGTTGCCCGATATGGCGCAAACCCGATGGAAGTGATTACCAATGTAAAAAATAAAATCACCGAAATTAGTGGAGGCCTACCCTCTAAATTATTACCAGATGGCACTAAATCGCAATTAACAATCGTACCTTTTTATGATCGCACACAGCTTATAAATGAAACCCTTCATACGCTAGATGAAGCGTTAACAATGGAGATACTTATTACCATTCTCGTAATCATTGTAATGCTGTTTAATCTAAGAGCTTCCGTATTAATTTCTGGATTATTACCTGTTGCCGTTTTAATGGTTTTTATAGCAATGAAACTCTTTGATGTTGATGCCAATATTGTGGCTTTATCGGGGATAGCTATAGCCATAGGTACAATGGTTGACGTTGGCGTTATTTTGACCGAAAATATGATACGCCATCTCGATGACAATAGCAAGCAAGCTAAAAAATTAGCGCTTAACAACGTAATTTATAATGCTACCTCAGAGGTTTCGGGAGCAATTGTTACTGCTGTTTTAACGACGATTATAAGTTTTATTCCTGTTTTTACACTCCTAGGTGCAGAGGGCAAATTATTTAGACCACTTGCATTTACAAAAACAGCTGCTCTCACCGCTTCACTAGTTATTGCTTTATTTATAATTCCACCTTTTGCTGCTTTAATTTTCCGTAGAAAAAGCTTTAAAAAATCAACAAAGCTAATTTTTAAATTAAGTCTGATTGTAGTAGGATTAATCACACTAGTTTATGGAAACTGGCTGGGGCTGGTCTTAGTCGCATTTGGAATAATAGCGCTTTTGCGATATGTAAATAGATTGTCTTTTAATGGTTTTCCGCAAGCGGAAGGAATTATCTCAATTATCACAATAGCTTTTTTACTGGCAACCTATTGGAGACCATTAGGTTTTGATAGAAGTATAGTCATCAATCTTGTTTTTGTAACTCTCCTCTGCGGAATATTTTTTGGAGTTTTCTGGATTCTAAAACACTTCTATGAGCGTATTTTAAGTTGGGCTTTAGCAAATAGAATTCTATTCTTAGCAATACCTACAGCCTTATTGATTTGTGGAGGTTTCATACTTTCTAATACAGGAAAAGAATTTATGCCTTCATTAAATGAAGGTACATTTTTACTGATGCCTTCATCGTTACCTCACGCTGGTGTTGAGGAAAATAAACGAGTATTGCAGCAATTGGATATGGCTGTTGCCAGTATTCCAGAAGTACAGACGGTGGTGGGCAAGGCGGGTCGTACAGAATCTGCTTTAGATCCAGCGCCGCTATCTATGTATGAAAATATCGTACAATATAAACCAGAATATTTACTGAATAGTGATGGAAAGATACAGCGCTATAAGGTTAACAATAATGGAGATTTTGTTTTAAAAGCAGGTGGTTCTGTTTCTAATCCAAATAATACTTCTGGAGCGGGTAATTATCTCACAGAAAACATAATTTCTGCAGATAAATTAATACCCGATGCTAGTGGAAAGTACTATCGTAGTTGGCGACCTCAAATTCAGTCTGCTGATGATATTTGGAATGAGATTGCACGGGTCTCAAAACTACCCGGTATAACTTCAGCGCCAAAACTGCAACCTATTGAAACTAGATTGGTGATGTTGCAGACGGGTATGCGTGCACCTATGGGGATTAAAGTTAAAGGCTCTAATCTCAAAGAAATTGAAGCTTTTGGCTTACAGCTGGAAGAAATTTTAAAGCAAGCTCCGGGAGTAAAGCCTGAAGCTGTTTTTGCTGATCGCATCGTAGGCAAACCTTATTTGCTTATTGATATTGAACGGGAAAAATTAATACGCTACGGGATTTCTATTCAAACTGTACAACAAATTCTTGAAGTTGCTGTAGGAGGCATGCCGCTTACGCAAACTGTTGAGGGTAGAGAACGTTATATGGTGCGTGTGCGTTATCCCAGAGAGCTAAGAGAAAACCCTGAAGATTTAAAGAATATCTATGTGCCTGTAAGTAGTGGCAGCCCGGTGCCTTTAAACGAACTTGTTCAAATAAGATATGAGCAAGGGCCACAGGTTATAAAAAGTGAAGATACTTTTCTCATAGGTTATGTATTATTTGATAAACTTGATGGTTATGCTGAAGTAGACGTCGTTGAAGATGCACAAGCTATAATAGCTTCAAAAATTGATTCTGGAGAATTGATTGTACCGCAAGGAATCAGCTATCGATTTACGGGAACTTATGAGAATCAATTAAGGGCAGAAAAAACACTTTCGGTAGTTATACCACTAGTGCTGCTCATAATATTCTTGATTCTTTATTTTCAGTTTAAATCTGTTAGCACCTCGTTGATGGTTTTTACAGGCATTGCTGTGGCTTTTGCCGGAGGTTTTATAATGCTTTGGTTATATGGTCAAGATTGGTTTTTAAATTTTGATTTCTTTGGTGAGAATCTACGCGATCTTTTCAATATAAAGACGGTAAACCTGAGTGTGGCGGTTTGGGTAGGTTTTATTGCACTTTTTGGAATTGCAACTGATGATGGTGTGGTTATGGCAACTTATCTCACTCAAACTTTTGATAAAATCAAAACCAATACTAAAGAGCAGATACGCCTTGCAACCTTAAAAGCGGCGGGCAAACGTATTAGACCGTGTCTGATGACGACGGTTACAACGGTGCTCGCTTTATTTCCAGTATTAACTTCTTCCGGGCGCGGGAGTGATATTATGATTCCGATGGCTATACCTGTTTTTGGAGGTATGATAATAGATATAACTTCTTATTTCATAGTTCCTGTGTTGTATAGTTGGAAGAAAGAATATGAATTGAAAAAGGCCATTAAAATTGAAGATCAATCGGGTGGCTCCTTATAAAATTATTAAAATGATTATACAACCTATTAGGTGTTGGCAATTTGTGTTTGCGATAATTTTTTTTAGTGCAAATGCTGTGAAAGTTTATTCTCAAGATTTAGCGAGTTACATTGAAGTAGCTGAAGAAAACAATACTGCTATTCAAGCATTTGATTTGAATTACGAGATCGCAAAAGAGAAAATAAATGAAGTTGGCGGACTTTCCGATACAGAAATTAGCGCGGCATACTTTGTAAGTACGCCAGAAACTCGAGTAGGTAGTCAACGAGCTCGGTTTTCTGTTAAACAGATGATCCCGTGGTTTGGAACTATTGCTGCACGTGAAAATTATCAAAATGCCTTAGCAAATACCGAATATGTAAATTATGTTATTGCCAAACGAAAATTGAGATTAGAAGTAGCTCAAAAATATTACGAGTTATACAGGATACAGACTACAAAAAAGATTGTGAATGAAAGCTTAGACTTACTTTCAAAATATGAAGAGCTAGCACTTAATGCAGTTGAAGTAGGAACGGCATCAGCGGTAGATTTTTTAAAAATTCAAATTCGTCAAAACGATTTACTTGCTCAGTTGGCATTGTTAGATGAAGATTTGAAAGCTGCAAAAATTCAGTTTAATGCACTACTAAATATCGAGGTAGAATCTGCAGTGCAAGTTGCAGATAGTTTGTATTTGCCTGCAGAAGATTTTGAAAGTACGATAACCGATATATCAAGCAATTATGAAATTCTTAATTATGATAAACTGGCAGAAAGTATTCTGCAGGAAGAGCTCCTCAATCAACGTGATGCTGCACCTAAACTAGGAATAGGACTTGACTATTTGCCGGTATCGGAGCGTACAGATATGGTGGTTGAGAATAATGGAAAAGATATTATTATGCCTATGATTTCGGTATCTGTACCATTATTTACCTCAAAATATAAATCGATAAGTAGGCAAAATGAAATTAAACAAGCAGTTATAAATGCTCAAAAAAGTGATCGTTTAAATCTATTAAAAGGGATGTACGCAGATGCGATACGAATTAGAAATTCTGCACGAATAGATTTTCTCAAGGAGGCAGAGAATCTAAAACAAGCGCGTAATGCTGAAGAAATTTTACTAAAAAATTATGAAACCGGAACTATAGATTTTAATGAAATTTTAGATATTCAAGAGTTGCAATTACGATTTAATAGAAATCAAGTGGACGCCATAATGCGTTATTATAAACAAGTTGCTATAATTAATTATTTAACCTCAAAATAAAACAGACTATGAAAAATACAATCAAATTAGTAAGCATTGCTGCTATAGCATTATCAATAACTTCATGCGGTAATGATAAAAAAAATGAAACAGAGAATGACTCTTTGGAGCCAGTTATTTCAGTAGAAAATGAAGTAGCTAATGAGCCTATGGGTAATCCGGGACAAAAAGAGTTAGAAACCTCCAACAGCTCTACAGAAATGAGAATTGACAAAGCAGCTCTTTCTTTTAAAAATTCGGCTTCTAAAGGGGTTTGGGATGCGTATAATGCAGTGCGTGTAGCTCTTATAGCTTCAGATGCAGAAAAGACTAAACAACAAGCGGCAAATCTCGCTATAATTTTTGATGAGAGTAACGCAAAACTAAAATCTGCAGCAGAGGCAATTGCTATTACAGAAGATTTAGACGCACAGCGCAAAGCATTTTCACAATTTTCAAATGCGGTGCAGGCTTACTTTAGAAAAAATATAAATGCCGGAACCCTATATAAACAACATTGTCCTATGGCATTAAATGGTAAGGGAGCAGACTGGTTGTCTAATGAAAGCACTATTGAAAACCCCTACTACGGAGATAAAATGATGAATTGTGGTTCTGTAACCGCGACGATAACTAAATAAAGTTATAATTAAATAATACAGTTATAGAGCTGTACAGAAAATGGAGGACTATCCTTTAAATTCTAATATCTGGAAAAAATGACAAAGACCTATCACATACACGGAATGAGTTGCAAAGGCTGCCAAAACCACGTTCAACAAACGTTATCTAAGGTAAGTGGCGTCATTCAGGCAGACATAGATTTGTCAAATGCTCAAGCAATTCTCGAAACCGAAAAACCTATTAAAATTGGGGTTTATCAGGCTGCATTAGCCGAAGCCGGTGGGGATTATACCATTCACGAACAAGGCAAAGCGCCCAAAATTAAGAAGGATTCTAAAAAAACAAAGTCAGAAACCAATCCTAAAGCAGCGGCAGGTGAGGGAGTATATTATTGTCCTATGCACTGTGAAGGAGATAAAACCTACGACAAACCTGGAGATTGCCCGGTTTGCGGTATGGACTTAGTGCAGGAAAAAACCGCAGGAGCTACAGCGCATACTACCTACACTTGTCCTATGCACCCAGAGATTAACGAAGATGAGCCGGGTAGTTGTAGTATTTGTGGGATGGATTTGGTTCCTGTTGAACCGGATCTTTCGGCTGAAGAAAAGTCGTATAAAAAAATGCTAAATAAATTTTGGATTGCGCTCGGTTTTACGCTTCCCATATTTATAATCGCTATGAGTGAAATGCTCAATGACAATCCTTTGTATAAGTTAATGGCTCAGGAATATTGGAATTGGGTTCAGTTTATTTTATCACTACCTGTGGTTTTTTATGCAACATGGATGTTTTTTGAACGCGCGTGGAGATCAGTAAAAACGTGGAATCTCAATATGTTTACACTTATAGGAATTGGAGCCGGAGTTGCCTGGCTTTTTAGTGTATTTGGTATGCTTATTCCCGATTTTTTTCCGCAGCAGTTTAAGACAGCCTCAGATACTGTTCACGTTTATTATGAAGCTGCAACTGTAATTCTTACTCTGGTTTTAATGGGTCAAGTTTTAGAAGCCAGAGCACATAGTAAAACCAATTCTGCGGTAAAAGAATTGCTTAAGTTGGCACCTAATAAAGCATTAAAAATCGTAAACGGGAATGAGCAGCAGGTATCAATAGATGAGATTGAGAAGAATGATATTTTACGTGTAAAGCCGGGAGACAGAATACCTGTTGATGGTATTATTACAGAAGGCGAGAGTGCTATAGATGAATCAATGATTACTGGAGAGCCTATTCCGGTTAATAAAAATGAGGGCGACACGGTAAGCAGCGGAACCATAAATGGAAAACAATCTTTTCTAATGAAAGCTGAAAAGGTAGGTGGAGAAACATTGTTATCTCAAATCATCGAGATGGTTAATAAAGCCAGCCGCAGTCAAGCACCCATTCAGAAGTTAGCTGATAAAATATCTGGATATTTTGTTCCTGTAGTTGTAGGGATTTCTATACTCACTTTCATTCTTTGGGTAATTTTTGGTCCAGAGCCGATTTATGTCTATGCATTAGTAAATGCGATTGCAGTTCTCATTATTGCTTGTCCATGTGCATTAGGTTTAGCCACTCCTATGTCTGTAATGGTAGGTGTAGGTAAAGGTGCGCAAAACGGTGTGCTGATCAAAAATGCCGAAGCACTAGAAAAAATGGATAAAATTAATGTGCTCATTGTTGATAAAACAGGAACGCTAACCGAAGGAAAACCATCTGTTGAAGCAATTCATTCGTATGGAGATTTTACAGAAGAAGCACTCTTAGAATACATTTCTGCACTTAACAATTTAAGTGAGCACCCACTTGCCGAAGCTACTGTACGCTACGTTCAAGAACAAGGTGTTACAATTTCTAAAATAGAAAATTTTAATTCGGTTACCGGAAAAGGGGTTACTGGTAATTTTGAGAATAAAAAGTTGGCATTGGGTAATGAAAAAATGATGGAAGAAGCTGGCGCAAGCATAACAGATGAATTGCGCGCGGCATCAATAAAGCATCAAGAGCAGGGCAAAACTGTATCCTTTCTATCGGTAAATAAGGAAGCGGTAGGTTTTGTAGTAATCACTGATAAAATTAAAAAATCAAGTAAAAAAGCTATACAGGCTCTACAGGCAAAAGATATTGCTGTAATAATGCTCACCGGCGATAATCAAAATACAGCAAAGGCGGTAGCAAACTCCCTTAATCTAATAGATTATAAAGCAGGAATGCTGCCTGAAGATAAGCAGGATGAGATTGTGCGTTTGCAAAATGAAGGAAAGTTCGTTGCTATGGCAGGAGACGGGATTAATGATGCCCCAGCACTAGCGCAAAGCAATGTAGGTATTGCAATGGGGACAGGTACAGATGTTGCAATAGAAAGTGCAGCAATAACACTAGTGCAGGGCGATTTACATGGTATTGTAAAAGCTCATAACCTGAGTGTTGCTGTTATGAGAAATATTAAGCAGAATTTATTTTTTGCTCTTATATATAATTCTATTGGTGTGCCTATCGCCGCCGGAGTACTGTATCCGTTTTTTGGGATTCTATTGTCACCTATGATTGCTGCACTTGCTATGAGTTTTAGTTCGGTCTCTGTAATTGCAAATGCATTGCGCTTACGGAATAAATCTCTAGACTAAATATCAGGAGGTAGAAAATTTAATGTTTCCGAAGAAATAAAATAAAATTATGAATAAATCTATTCTTTACATTATAATAGCTGGCGCAGTAGGCTTGGGATTGGGTTACTTGTTGTTTACAAATAGCGATAATCAAGAATCCATTTCTGCGGAAGTTGGTCATGAACATATCGCTAGTGATGCTGCAGAACTGTATACGTGTTCTATGCATCCGCAAATTATTAGAGAAGAGCCTGGTGACTGTCCTATATGTGGAATGGATCTCGTTAAAAAGGAAACGGAATCTTCGGGATTGAAAGCAAATCAATTTACAATGACCAAAAATGCAATAGCATTGGCGGGAGTGCAAACTTTAATCATTGGCAGCAAAACTACCACTGGTACAAATACAACTAATTTGTCTGGCAGGATCGCAATAAATGAGAATGCCACAGCAACGCAACCAGCCCATTTTAATGGTAGAATAGAAAGTTTAGCTATTCGTTCTCTGGGGCAGGAGGTCTCTAAAGGACAACGGATTGCAACTATTTATTCGCCAGAATTGGTAGCGGCGCAGCAAGAGTTAATCACAGCTGCAAAAATGAAAGCAACACAGCCTAAGTTATATAATGCCGTACGTAGTAAATTTAATAACCTTAAAATTCACGGTCAATTACTTGATCAAATAGAGCAATCTGGTGAAGTGGTAACACGTTTCCCAATTTATTCTCACGTATCTGGTGTAGTGACTGAAATTGCCGTAAATGAGGGAGATCATATTATGGACGGGAAAGCTATTTTTAAGGTAAGTAATCTAGCTACTATTTGGGCTGAATTTGATGTTTATGAACGTCAAATCGATCAATTTAAAGAAGGGATGTTACTTTCTATAGAAACAAATGCATATCCTAATCGCAGTTTTGAAGGCGAGATATCATTTATTGATCCTATTTTCAATACGCAGACTCGCACTGTTACTATACGAGTTATACTTAATAATAAAGAAGGCCTTTTTAAACCGGGAATGTTTGTATCTGCGCGTGTAGATAGCTCGCCAGGCACGTCCAATTCTGAATTAAGTATACCTGCTTCAGCAGTGATGTGGACGGGAGAGCGATCGCTGGTTTATGTTAAACCGAATCCCAAAGAAACTGTTTTTGAGATGCGAGAAGTTCGATTAGGACAAAAAGCAGGAGGAAATTATACCATTGTCTCCGGATTATCTGTAGGTGAAGAAATCGTAGTTAATGGAACATTCACGGTTGATGCAGCCGCTCAGTTAGGCGGAAAAAAATCAATGATGAATTCTGGTATTGAAGATGAGCAGCTTAAGTCTAAGGACAACAAGGTTGTTTTTTCTGAAGCTAATGAAGCATCTTTAAATAGTACAATATCGGGGTACTTAAAATTAACAGAAGCCTTTGTAGAATCTAACCCTAAACGGGTTTCTGAATATGCAACAGATTTAAAATCCTCCTTTAATAAAGTTAATTTGGAAACACTTCCGAATTCTGCGAAGATGCAAGTAACCAAAATTACAAAGATGCTCAATGCAATTATAAATGCAAAAACGATTGCAAGTCAACGAGAAAATTTTGTGATTCTTAATGAAAATATGGCTGCGATAGTAAATAATCTTAATAATTTAAAACCTGCATTATATTTGCAGCGTTGTCCAATGGCAAATAATAGTGAAGGAGCGGTTTGGCTTAGTACTTCAGAAAAAATTATAAATCCATATTATACAGATACGATGCGTAATTGCGGGAGTGTGATTTTAAAATTTGGTACATAACAAACACGAATAATTGATCGAAAGTATTTATTTTTTATTTATAACTGATTGATAATTAATAGTTTTTGATTTTATGATGGGTTTTGAACATAGTATTAAATAATGTCCTAAGGACTCAATTAAATAATAAGATTGTATTTTACCCCCATTATGTTAAATTACGATCAATTTTAAATGTAAACTAGAGTTAAAAGCTGCGACTAAAAGCAGGATTTTATGACAAAGAAAATATACAGTACGATTACAGGTACAGGAAATTACATACCTGAAAGACGCATAAAGAATAGTGATTTTTTAAATCATGAATTTTATGAATCCAATGGAAATCCGGTTGCTAGGGACAATAATTATATAATTGAAAAATTTGAAGAAATCACGACTATTGCCGAAAGGCGATACGTATCTGATGATTTAGTAGCATCTGATATTGCATATTTTTCAGCAAAAGAGGCTATTGAGGATGCAGCGATAGATGCTGAGACTTTAGATTATATAATCGTTGCACACAATTTTGGAGATGTAAAACATGGATCAAATCGTAGTGATATGGTTCCTGCACTTGCAGCACGAGTAAAATATAAGCTTAGAATTGAAAACCCTGAGTGTGTTGCCTATGATTTACCTTTTGGGTGTCCGGGATGGTTGCAGGGAATGATTCAGGCAGATTATTTTATAAAATCTGGAGATGCAAAAAAAATTCTGGTAATAGGTACTGAAACCATTTCTAGAATTATTGATGCACATGATAGAGATAGTATGATCTACGCAGATGGTGCTGGTGCAACTATTGTAGAAGCTTTTGAGAGTGAATCTCCAGTGGGGATATTAGCTCATAAAACACGTTCTGATACATATAGATATGCAGAAATGCTTACTATGGGCTGCTCTTATAATAAAACCGATGCTAACAAAGACGATCTGTATTTAAAAATGAATGGTCGCAGATTGTATCAATATGCATTAGAGACTGTTCCTACTTCTATAAAGGCCTGCTTAGATAAGGCAGGAAAAGACATTAGTGATGTAAATAAAGTACTTATACATCAGGCAAATGGTAAAATGGATGATGCTATAATTGAAAGATTATATAAACTTTACGAAGTTGATGAAGTTCCTGAAAAAGTGATGCCTATGATTATTTCTTGGTTGGGCAATTCATCTGTAGCTACAGTTCCAACGTTATTAGATCTTATTTTAAAGGCTAAAGTAGAGGGACATACAATCAATCCAGGAGATTGTATTGTTTTTGCATCTGTTGGTGCCGGTATGAATATTAATGCCGTAGTTTATAATTATTAGTTATAAAAATACTTATATTATAAGGCGCCGGTAACGGTGCTTTTTTTATTGACTCAAGATTGAGGATTTTCAAAGCTTGAAATTATCTAAATATCGTAATTAATAATTATTATAAGTAATACAATACTTAAGGATTTCTTAAAATTTAACATCACGTTAAATTCATATCTATAGATATTGTAATTTTGATTCATTCTCATCTAGTTTATTATTTTTAATAATAAATCAGGCATTTAAAAGAAACTAACTATTCAAAATAACTTTGTGACTATAGATACAATTACCCAAAATGCAAAGCACATAATCGTTGGTATAGGTGCTAGTGCAGGCGGACTTCAGGCACTTAACGAGTTTTTTGATAATGTTCCCACATCTTCTTTGTACACATTTATTGTGGTGCAACATCTGTCTCCAGACCATAAAAGTTTGATGGCAGAATTATTAAGTAAAAACACTAAAATTCCAATACGAATTATTGAGGATGGTGCAGAAATACAGGCAAACAGTATTTATTTAATACCACCTACTAAAAATCTGATCATAGAAGAGCGTCGTTTTAAGCTCTTAGCAAAACCTACAGATAAGACCTTAAATCTCCCAATTGATTTATTTTTTGAATCGATGGCTGAGACTGCAGGTGATTTATGTGCGGGTATTATTTTAAGCGGAACAGGAAGTGACGGTTCGCGAGGAATACGTTCTATAAAAGAGAAAGGGGGCGTGGTAATGGTTCAACAACCTGAGCAGGCAAAATTTGATGGTATGCCGCGCAATGCAATTAAAACCGGATTGGTTGATTATGTTGTTCCTGTAGAACGTATGAGCGATGAATTGTCAAATTATTTTGAAGCGCAGAGTAATTTAGATTTTGATGCGGGATCTTATCAGTACGATGAGAACTTATTAAAAGATATTTTAACGGTATTAAAAATACACACAGATCTCGATTTTAGTTTATATAAACGCCCCACACTTTTAAGAAGGATAGGTCGACGGGTACGTGTTTTAAAATTAAATTCGTTAGAAGCTTACTACACGTATTTAAAAAACAACAGAAAAGAGGTTGAGGTATTATATAAAGAGTTTCTTATAGGAGTTACCAAATTCTTTAGAGACCAGCGTGTTTGGGAAATTTTAGAGAATGAAGTCATTCCTAAAATGGTGACTGAAAAACCTAATGGCGAAGTTATTAAGGTTTGGGATGTAGGATGTAGTACCGGAGAAGAACCTTTTTCTTTAGGTATTCTAATATTAGATGAAATAGATAAACAAGGTAAAGATCTTAGTCTTAAAATTTTTGCTACAGATATTTCAAGTGATCACTTGGAAATAGCCGGAAGAAGTAAATACTCAAAAAATGCACTTGGCGATATTTCAGACGCTCGAATTGCTAAGTATTTTATAAAAGAAGAAGAGAATTATACCGTTAAGGATTCTCTTAGAAAGTCGGTAATCTACTCCAATCACAATATAACTAACGACCCACCATTTAAAAATATGGATATGGTGATGTGTCGTAACCTACTTATATACTTGCAAAGTAGTGTACAGGCAAAAGTTATTCATATTTTGCACTATGCACTCAAAGAAAGTGGAGTATTAATATTAGGTACAAGTGAATCGTTAGGCGAGCATGCAGATTCATTTGAAGATATTAATAGAAAGTGGAATATCTATAGAAATCTAGAAGCCCCATTACGGTTAAGAACTGAAATACTAAGCTCTTCCGCAGAACGTAACGCATTTAAAAGTCAAATAGCAGATTTGAAAAAATCAAGTAGCAAAAAAAGTATGTCAGCAGATTATTTACGTACCGAGATAAGTACTGCTATTTTACAACAATACGGTGCGGCTAGTATTTATATAAACGCAGATTTTAAAATTATTGAGGCAATGGGTGCATTTAATTTATATGCCCAGTTGCCCAGTGAAGGTTTTACGACAGATCTTATGAGTATGATTGCTCCTGAACTTTCTGTGGTAGTACGTAATGCAGTACGTAAAGCTGCACGTAAACAAAAAACCGTTTTTTACAAAGAGGTAGAATTAATAGATGATGAAGGTAATTTAAATGCGGTAATTGATGTTCTGGTAAAACCTGTTGAATCTGGAAAAACAGAGATTTTTAATTTTATTGTAACATTCATTAAGCAAGATAAAACCAGCCTTAAAGGTGTGGTTGTAGAGCGCGCCGATATAACAAAAAGTGCTCAAGAACGTATTGCTAGTCTTGAGGAAGAATTAAAAGAAACCCAGTACGAATTAAGTAATGCCTTAGAAGAAGCAGAAACAAGTAACGAAGAATTACAGGCTTCTAACGAAGAATTACTAGCTTCTAATGAAGAGTTACAAAGTACTAATGAAGAGCTGCAAAGTGTAAATGAAGAGTTACACTCTATCAACGCCGAGCATATTGAAAAGATGGAAGATCTGGCTATGCTTAATGCTGATATGGATAACCTTCTTGATAGTACGCGTATAGGCACAGTGTTTTTAGATCAAAATCTAATTATTCGAAAATTTACTCCGGCAATTCGGGAGCATTTTCATTTGATGAAGCACGATATTGGGCGACCGATTGAGAATTTTGTGTCTAGTTTCAGTATATCCAATGAGCGTACGTTGGCAGATAATGCTCGAAATGTAATGAAATCGGGAACCGTTTTTGAAAAACGAATTATTAGTAAATCGGGTAGACATTTCATAAAAAGGATCTCTCCATTTATTAATCATGGTGAAAAAATTGAAGGAGTGGTAATTTCATTTATTGATATTACTAAAATTGAAAAATCACAAGCAAAACTGCGTAAGAGCGAGGAAAAATTTAAAGCCTTTTATGAAGATGATCCTGTAATGCACGTAAGCCTAAATGCAGATACAGGCTTAATTACAGAATGTAATAAGTTGTTTATTAATACGCTGGGTTTTGAAAAGAAAAGTCAAGTTATAGGTTCTTCGATTTTTGATTACTATTCTAATGAAAGTAAATTAAAAGGAATACGTATTCATAAAAAACTAAAAGAGGAAGGTAAAGTTTCTACGGAAGAACTTACTTTAGAAAATTTGAATGGGGAGCGTATAGAAATTATATTCAATGCTGACGCGCTAAGCAACTTTGAT
Source organism: Leeuwenhoekiella aequorea (assembly GCF_004104375.1). Classification (GTDB taxonomy): domain Bacteria; phylum Bacteroidota; class Bacteroidia; order Flavobacteriales; family Flavobacteriaceae; genus Leeuwenhoekiella; species Leeuwenhoekiella aequorea. Next base: position 709,789 of record NZ_QOVM01000002.1, on the reverse strand, counting down.
GAGAGTGAAACACTCTATCGCTGTACACTTATGGAAGTTACAGAACTTAAGCAGACTCAAGCCGAACTTATGCGTCAAAAGGAAGATTTGCTTCGCACAAACACAGATTTAGAGCAATTTGTCTCTATATGTTCTCATGATCTTCAAGAACCTCTAGCTACTATACGTTTTAGTAGTGATTTTATACTAAAAAAGTATAGTGAAAATCTTAATGAAAAGGGAATAGAGTACCTAGGTTATATTCATGAAGCTTCCGGAAGAATGGCCGAGCAGATTAAAGCACTCTTAGAACATAGTAGAATAGGTGAAGACTTAAAGAAAACTCGTGTTGATGTAAATGAGTTGCTTGAGGTTGTAAAATATGATTTAAATAAAAGTATTCGGGAGGCAGATGCCACAGTTAGCGTCGGGAAAATGCCTAAAGTTATGGCTTATGAGACCGAGTTGCGACTGCTGTTTCAGAACTTGATAAGTAATGCGCTTAAATACCGAAAGAAAGATAGGAAACCCAGTATTCGTATTTCCACATTTGCTGATGAAGAATATCAAACATTTGCAATTACCGATAATGGGATCGGAATTAAAGAAGATGATCTAGAAAGTATATTTAAGATTTTTGGAAGAGTGCCTACGGAAGAACGCTATGAAGGCACCGGTGTAGGACTTGCCCACTGTAAGAAAATTGTTAAGCTTCATGATGGTCATATTTGGGTTGATTCACAATTTGGCGATGGAAGTACTTTTTATTTTAAAATAAAACTTTAATATGAAAGAGGGTTCATCAGAATTATATCCTGAAGATTTAAAGCTTATCGATTGTGATAAAGAACCTATACATATAATAGGCAAAATACAAAGCCACGGCTACTTACTGGTTTGTGATGCTACTACATTAGAAATAACCTATTGTAGTGAAAATATAGACACCTTATTTAATAAATCTATTAGTGAGTTACTAGGTTCTTCACTAGAATCTCTTGTTGAAGACCACCTTATTAATGATTTAGAAAATGCAACAAATCACGTAAAGCTTTCTCCGGTACGCCTGCATTTAAACAATGAAGATATTTTATTAATTGCCCATAAAACAGGTAATTCTATCTTGTTGGAGTTCGAGAATTTTCAAGAGTCGCAAAACGCTTTTGATTATCAAATTCAGCTCTCAGAAGTTGTTACGAGACTCAGCGAGCAAAATAACGAGCAGCAAATGTGTGATGTTGCGGTAGATCTTATAAAGAAACTCTACGATTATAACCGAGTTATGATCTATAAGTTTGATGAGAACTGGGATGGCATTGTTATTTCTGAAGCTCGCGATCAGGGAATGGAAACCTGGTTGGGTCTGAGGTACCCAGCAAGTGATATTCCTAAACAAGCTCGCGATCTATTTTTAAAACAAGGTGTACGCATCATTTCAGATGTAAATGAAGCGCCTGTATCTATTTTAGCACATCAGGGTGTAGAGCGCAATAATCCTGTAGATTTAACTCTAAGTGAGCTTAGAGGAACGTCACCTATTCATATAGAGTACTTGCAAAATATGAATGTAGGTGCATCACTCACTGCGGCAATAATATTTAAGGGTACGCTTTGGGGATTAATAGCTTGTCATCATTATACGCCTAAGTTTGTTAACTATTACGAGCGTCAATCTTGTAAGTTTCTGACGCAGGTGTTCTCGAGTCAACTTTTATTATCAACTACAAATACGTTACTTGAGAAAGTGAACGAGTCTGCAAATTTGCGTAATACGCTAATGAAACAGATAAGTGAAAATTGGGATATAAGTGAAGGCTTAGTTAAAGGAGATATGAATCTTCTCGATCTCAATGATGCCAGCGGGGCTGCTTTATACATTGATGATATCGTATATCGTCTGGGAGATGCCCCAGAAGAAAGAGATATCTTTAAATTCATTTCAGAGATTAAAAAACGCTCAACTCAAAATTTATTTCAGTCAAACGAGTTTATTTTAGATTTAGACTGTGATAAGGATTTGATTAGAAAGGCTTCAGGTGTATTGTGTGTTTTTATTTCAAAATTCAAAGATGATTGTCTAATCTGGTTTAAACCAGAAAAGAAAAGCACAGTAAATTGGGCAGGAAATCCAGATAAGTCATTTACTAATGAGAAAAACTTCAGAATTTCGCCACGTAAGTCTTTTGAAAAGTGGTCTGTTTCTCAAGAGAAAAAATCAGAACCCTGGCAGGATTATGAAGTAGAAGCTGCAAGCGTATTGCGTCAAAATATTTCTGAAATAATTTTAAAGAAGTACGAGGAAGTAAAAACCTTAAATAATAAACTTACTATTGCTTACGAAGATTTAGAAACCTTCAGTTATAGTGTTGCACACGATTTAAGAGCCCCGTTAAGAGGAATAGATGGTTTTACACAGATTCTTAAAGAAGATTATTATGAAGAGTTAGATGACTTTGGTAAATCTGCTATTGAGACTATTTTAGATTCTGCCAGTAATATGAATCAGCTTATTGATAATATCTTAGAATTTTCAAAAGTAACCCAATATGAAACTGAACGGGCACCATTTGATCTCGCTAAAATTACAAATGATATCCTAGATTTCTTAAATGTTAGGCTAAACCATCCTAAGCTTAAGATTACTATTGACGCTAATATGCCAATGCTTAACGGGGATGCTAAAATGGTTACTCAGTTAATGCAGAATCTGCTTACAAATGCAATTAAATACACCGGGAAAGCTGAGGAACCGTATATTGAAGTAGGCTCTACATTATTAAATGGAGATCTATTTTACTATGTTAAGGATAACGGGATAGGATTTGATCAAAAGCACGAGCATCGCATATTTAAACTCTTTAATCGCTTAGTAGGTGAGGAGTATGAAGGTTCTGGCATAGGCCTGGCCATCGTAGCTCGTATTGTTAAAAAACATTCTGGAATTATTACTGTAAAGAGTGCGATTAATGAAGGAAGTACTTTTTTCTTTAATTTAGGATAAAATTTTTATTAAGTGTATTCAAATCACATTCTTTCTATAGAAGATAACCCACGAGATGTAGCGTTAATGAAACGTATATTTAAGAAGCATATTCCAGAATATAATCTGATGCACATTTGCGATGGGGAAGAGGCTATAAGTTACTTAGAGAGTGAAAGTTTTAAGTTAGCATTACCCAAATTAATTTTGCTTGACATTAAAATACCAAAATTAGATGGACTTGAGATTTTAAAAAGATTTAGGGCTTATAAGGAATATTTAAATATTCCTGTCGTTATTTTCTCATCTTCAGATTTAAAAAAAGATATTAAAGAAGCGTATGAGATAGGTGCAAATAGTTTTTTAGAAAAGCCTAAAAGCTATTTGGAATTAAGCAAAACCTTGCCTGTTTTAATAGAATATTGGATTGTATATAATAAATAAGATGATTAAAGAACCTTTACAGATTTTAATGGTTGAAGACAATCCTAGTGATAGCACTTTGATCAAACGAGAAATTTCAAAAATTGCTGAAAACGCTACTATTTCAGTATGTAATAATTTGAGAGATTTTAAATTGGCTTTATCTAATTTAAAGCCAGACCTTATTCTATCTGATTATAATTTACCTACTTGTACAGGTTTAGATATATTAGAGTTAGCTCAGGAGGTAGCTCCTTCGGTTACATTTATATTTATTACAGGTACTATCAATGATGAAGAGCTTGCAGCAGATACTATACTCAATGGTGCTTCTGGCTACATCTTGAAGAAGAATATAAGTACCTTACATAAGCGTATTGAGCCTTATCTTAAAGCGATAAGTAACAACGGACCTTATATAAATCCAGTACGCAAACGTATTTTGGAGAGTAAAAAGTTAGTAAGTGATATCGAGCTTTTTTTAGAAAATTTTTCCAGAGAAAATATGTCTCATCGAGACGGAATGAACAAAATACAGGAAGACTTAAAACGCCTTAAATTAGGATATGATTTTACAACATTTAAAGACAAGGACGGCAACGCTTCATAAAGAAACAGAAGCTGATAACCTTGCAAAATATATACTGGATCATAGTATAACATTAGATCAATATAAGGCGCTATTATCTCAAAATTACCAAGCTTATTATACGCTTTCTGAATTATCAAAACAATTTTCAGGCCCTATGCCTGAATCTTTAAGAGTCTTTGCAGATTCAAAAAAAGCCGAAGCATTAGAAAATGATTTAAAACAATTAGGTGCATCCTTGCCCTCAAAACTTAATGAATCTTTACCTAATGAGATAAATTATCCTTTTCTCCTGGGAATACTTTACGTTGCAGAAGGCTCGATGATGGGAGGCCTTTTAATTAGAAAAAATCTAGAGAATTGTAAGGGGATCAACACTATTGAAACACATCACTTTTTTGGAAAATCTGCGCAAGATGTTATGAATAGGTGGAAAGCCTTTACTGAAGCTGTAAATGAAAAGGCCTACACAGATTCAGAAATTGATGAGGCGGTAGATGGAGCTCACTTTGCTTTTGAAATTTTTCAAAAGTCATATTAAGTCAATTTCGAACAGCTAAGCATAATCGATTTATTGTTCTCCAGAGTGGTGAAAAATAAATACGTATCCCCACCGTCAAGTACCTTAAATTTAGATCGTAATGCAGGAGCACTTTCTTTAAAATTACGTGTCGTAATATGTGCTTTTTTATTTTTTAGAAGCTTGCTAATTTCTTTTTTTGAATAAGGAACAGTAGCGTTGATTTTAAACACTCTCCCCGGAAATTCAATTTTTTTATCAGAAGTATATAAATGTGAATTTGGAGCAAGTTTTTCTAAATGGTAATGCGTACTTATCCAGTTAAAAACTCCTAATTTTAATAAAGCAGCATTAGGCTCATACAAATACGTTGATGGCTCTGCATAAGCAGAAAATGATTCGTTTTGTGCTTCAAAATTAAGCGTTACCGGAGTCGTATAATCACTATCAAGATTTACTGCTACTAATTTTATAGATTGTTGTGCTCTGTTTTTCTTAAGAACCCAAAGTAATTCTTTCACTTCATTCTTAACCGCTACAACGTGAATTTCAACTACATAATTAAGTTCCTTTAATCCGGCAGTTATGTCCAGCAACGGACTGGTTTTTAATACTACAGTATCTGTTTTTTTAAATAATAAATCTAGGTTATCAGGTATATTAGGCTCACAATCTTTCAACATAAATACTTTGCCTTTACTGATAGATCGTCGTGAGGGATCTGCATAAATCAAATCGTAAAAAGCATCTGTTTTTTCCAAATACTTTAGACTATCTGACGTGACAACACTTATATTTCCTGCTCCTAACGATTTATAATTATGCGCAGCTATTGCTGCGAGATCTTCATTAATCTCGCAGTGGGTTACTTGTTTGAAATTTTTACTTAAATAATAATCATCAATCCCGAAACCGCCTGTAAGATCTATTGCTTTTGATCCTGTAAATAAACTTGCTTTATAGGATGCAGTAGCCTCAGATGAGGTTTGCTCTAGATTAAGTTTAGGAGGAAAATATATCTCTGAATTAGAAAACCACGAAGGTAGTTTATTTTGTGCTTTTTGAAACCCAATAAGCTGCTGAGCTAGTTCCTGAATTGTTACATCAGAAAACGGACTCCCTTTAAGAATCAATCTTGAAATATCTTCATTTAGGTTTGAATGAATAAATTCTACAACATCTTTATCTAAAAGTCGGTAGTTCAAGTATTAAAGGTTTTTAGTAAGTTTTTGAACGATTTTATATTCAGATAAGAATTCTTGTGCGACCACTTTAATTGCCGTGTAAGTAGGGATTGCTATTACCATTCCTAATATTCCAAATAACAAACCGGCAATAATAATAACAAGAAAGATCTCTAAGGGATGTGATTTTACACTATTTCCAAAAATCAACGGTTGGTTGATGAAATTGTCAATTAGCTGAGCAATACAATATCCTATAAAAATATAAATCATTTTGGGAAGGATAACGGTTTCAAAATCTGCGGTAAAATATCCGCTAATAACTAACAACATCATTACACCACATCCAATGACCGGTCCTATATACGGAACCACATTAAGCATAGCACAAAAAAGAGCTATCGCGAAAGCATTAGGTATTTGAAAACTAAAAAGTAAAATGGAATAGATTACAAAGAGAATTAGAAGTTGTAGAAGAATCCCAATGAAGTACCTACTCAATAAATGTTTCGTTTTATGAAAGACGTGTTTAAATTTATTTTCTTCTCCTTTATTTGCAAATACTAGAAAACTATCTAAAAGTAATCTGCTGTCTTTCAGTAAAAAGAAGGAAATAAAAGTTACCGAAAGTAAGCCTACTACTAGAGAACTAAAATTTCCGAGGATGCTATTGATAAATGTTGGTATTACTGAAATATCAAAATTTTTGATAAAATCAGATTGTTTCAATCCTTCTATTAACGTAACCTGATCTACACCCAACGAACGGCTAAACTCCACGTTGAGGCGATTTATATTGTGCTGAACTTCTTCAAAATTTATTTTACTTATGTGTTCACTCTGATCGATAAGTATAGGTACAAAAATGGCTATGATTCCTACAATAATACCCATAACGATGAGAAGCGTTGTTATTGCTGCTCCCACATCACCAAATTTGAGTCGTGTTTTTAAGAAGGTTACTATGGGCCTTCCTATTAGCGAAACAACTGCAGCTATAGCAATAAACATTATTACAGCCTGCACCTTGTATAAGAACCAAAGAATTAATATGATTCCGCCAAGTATACCTAGCGCTCTAAGAATACCATATGCAATTATTTTAGATTTATCTTCCATTATAAGGCATTGTTAATAAGGTTGTAAGCTGCAATTGCTGCGGCTTGAGCTACATTCATACTACTGTTTTTACCGTGCATGGGTATAAAGACGGTATCATTTAATTTGTCTAAAACCTCTTGAGAAATCCCGTTGCGTTCATTACCAAGAACCAATGCAATTTTGGTATTTTCTCCCGTTTTATAAGCTGTAAGTGGTAAACTTGTATTAGTAAGTTCTAGACCTATCAATTTATAATTAGTGGCAACTAAATTTTCTAAGAGTGCTTGAGTATCTAGAGTCTGCGTATAAGGTACGTACATTTCTGTAGACCGCGCAGTTCTTTTAAATCTCGAACTTTCAAAATTAATTTTACTATTACAAAAATACACGTGATAAATTCCTAATGCATCGGAAAGCCGCATTAAACCTCCTGCATTTGCCGGACTGGTTATGCCATCACAAACCAGAACTAAATGAAAAGTATTAGGTTCTATTTGTGTATTTTCGTGCGATAACTGTTTAGTTTTCAAAAACGTACTTTATAATATTCGCACCCATTTTTAATGCTTTTTCGTGAACTGCAGGAGGATCATTGTGTACTTCAGGATTTTCCCATCCATCTCCTAAATCGCTTTCTAACGTATATAATAACACCAGTCTATTTTCTCTAAAAATACCTAAAGCAAGAGGCCTTGTGCCATTGTGCTCGTGTATTTTAGGTAATCCCTTTTCAAATGTATAGGCCGTTGAAAAAAGTGGATGAGATGCGGGTAATTCTATTAATTCTTCCTTTGGAAATAATCTTTTAAGCTGCGGTCTCAAATATTCATCAATACCGTAATTATCATCGATATGTAAAAATCCACCTCCATTTAAATAATTGCGGAGATTATCTAGAGCTTCATCAGAAAAGAAAACATTCCCGTGGCCGGTCATATGCACAAAAGGAAATTGCATAATACCAGTGTCTGTGGCAAGAACAGTTGCAATTTTTGTATCGAGCTGTGTATAAATATTTTTATTACAAAACTTTACCAGATTAGGCAGGGACGTAGGATTTGAGTACCAGTCGCCACCCCCTTCGTATTGAAGCACAGCAATTTGCTGAGCCTGTGAAGCGAAAAAAACTAAGCAAGTAATGATTGTTGTGAGTACTCTTTTATTCACTTAATATGAATTATTATAATCAACGAAATTAAAGATTTTAAATACAAATGCCTATTTTCTAATCTTTTCATTGAGTATATTTTAATTTAATCATTTTATCAGTTCAAGCGCTGATGAATTCGCTAAAATTGAAAAAAATAATGAGCCCTGAAGCTTTGCTTCAGGGCTCATTATTTTTTTTTAGAAATTTATGTGAAAAATAAAACTCACATATAGTTAAGCATTTTCTATTTGTTTCAGAGGGATTTGATGTTTTAAAAGATCTTCAAATGTCTCACGCTCTCTTATTAGATGTGCTTCTCCATCCATAAATAACACTTCAGCAGGACGATATCGAGAATTATAATTACTTGCCATACTGTAGCAGTATGCACCTGCATTACTAAATGCTAATATATCATCTTCAGCAATTTCAGGGATTCTTCGGTTTGTCGCAAAAGTATCTGTCTCACAAATATATCCTACTACCGAATAAAAACGTTCGCGTCCTAAGGGGTTTGAAATATTATGAATCTCATGCTGACTTCCGTAAAGCATAGGGCGTATTAAGTGGTTAAAGCCACTATCTACCTGAGCAAATACCGTAGAAGTAGTTTGCTTAATAACATTTACGTTAACTAAGAATTTGCCGGCTTCACTTACTAAAAACTTTCCAGGTTCAAAAACAAGAGTAAGCGGTTTCCCATAAGCCTTTGCAAATTCGTTAAACCGAGTCGATAGCTTATCGCCAAGTTCTTCAATATCGGTCTCAATATCTCCGGGCTTATAAGGTACTTTAAAACCACTTCCAAAGTCTAAAAACTCAAGATCTTTGAAGTCTTTGGCAGTATCAAAAAGAATTTCTGCAGCGTGTAAGAACACATCTATATCGAGAATATCACTTCCCGTATGCATATGAATACCGTTGATATTCATCTTTGTGTTTTCAACAATTCGTAGCAGATGCGGAATCTGGTGAATACTTATTCCAAATTTACTGTCTATATGACCTACAGAAATATTAGAATTTCCTCCAGCCATAACGTGGGGGTTGATACGTATACAAACAGGAGTTTTTGGGTGCTTGGTGCCAAATTGTTCGAGAATAGATAAATTATCTATATTAATTTGTACCCCCATTTTAGCAACTTCCTCTAATTCGTTAAGAGAAACACCATTAGGAGTAAACATAATTTTTGAAGGATCTACGCCTGCTGCAAGACCTAAGCGAACTTCTTGAATACTTACGGTGTCAAGACCGGCACCAAAACCGTGAATAAGTTGAAGTATTGCCATATTAGAAAGGGCTTTAACCGCATAATTAATACGCAATTCTTTAACCTTTTTAAATGCACCCGTTAACCTGTTGTATTGTGATTCTATTTTAGCAGCATCATAAACATATATCGGGCTACCGTATTCTTTAGCAATTGCTAGAAGATTTTGATTGGTCATAACTATAAGACTTTAAACGTGCAAATCTAATATAGAATATCTACTTAAGCACCTAACAAGTTCAAAAATTGATCAATCTGTTAGAGAAATAGTAAAAAATTAATTTTTGAACCGTAATTAGTTATTTTCACGAAAAAGAAGTGTTATATGACATCAACATTAGCAATGTTTCCATTGGAGATGGTCGTCTTTCCAGAAGAACGATTGGCTTTACATATTTTTGAAGACAGGTATCAACAACTTGTAAATGACTGCGAACAACACGAGATAACCTTTGGCATACCAGCCTATATTGAGAAAACTCTAGCATATGGTACAGAAGTTAAACTTGTAAAAGTCGATAAAAAATATTCAAGCGGTGCTAGTGATGTGGTTTGTGAGGGTATACGCGTTTTTAAAATTTTAGATTTTCAACCTACTCTTTCAGATAGACTTTACGCTGGTGCAGAAGTACAGTTTCTAGATGATATCAAAAATGGTACGACAAATCAAAAATTGCTATTTATTAAATTAGTTCTACGTCTCTATGAGGCCCTACAAGTAGAAGCGCCAGTATTTCTAGCAGACGAAGTGACCAGTTTTAGTTTTGCGCATAAATTAGGTCTTTCGATAGAGCAGGAGCTAAAGCTTATTAAAATGGAAAAAGAAGCTGATCGTTATATTTATCTAATAGATCATTTATCTGCTACCATACCTATGGTTGAAGAGATAAATCGTACACGCAGACTTATAGAACTCAACGGTCATTTTAAAAACTTTAATCCTTTAGATTTTACAGACTATACACTAGGTGATATAGAATAGTTTATTAAGGTTGAAATCCCAACTATTTTACTAGTAGGGTTTGCCTTAAAATACTTATTTTTGCTCTGCAAAATTCAAATACATAGAAACGCCTGATTATGAATCTACACGAATATCAAGGAAAAGAAATACTAAATAGTTTTGGAGTGCGCATACAGCGCGGTAAAGTTGCAAGTAGTCCGGCGGAAGCTGTTGAAGCTGCAAAAAAACTTACTGAAGAAACAGGTACCGGATGGCATGTAATTAAAGCTCAGGTACACGCCGGTGGTAGAGGAAAAGGTGGTGGTGTAAAACTTGCCAAGAATTTACAAGAAGTAGAAAAAATTGCTGGAGATATTATCGGAATGAATCTGATTACTCCACAAACATCTGCTGAAGGTAAACTGGTACATCAAATTTTAGTTGCTGAAGATGTTTATTATCCTGGAGACAGTGAGCCAGAAGAATATTATATGTCTGTTTTATTAAACAGAGGTACTGGTAAAAATATGATTATGTATTCTACCGAAGGTGGGATGGATATTGAAGAGGTAGCAGAAAAAACGCCACATCTTATATATACTGAAGAAGTAGATCCTGCTGCAGGCTTATTACCTTTTCAGGCAAGACGTATTGCTTTTAACCTTGGTCTAAGTGGAACGGCTTTTAAGGAAATGACAAAATTTGTTACAGCTCTTTATAAAGCATACTCAGATTCAGATTCATCTCTATTTGAAATCAACCCAGTTTTAAAAACAAGTGATGATAAAATTTTAGCTGTTGATGCTAAAGTGTCGTTAGATGATAATGCACTTTACCGTCATAAAGATTATGCAGCTATGCGTGATACTCGTGAAGAAAATCCTGTTGAAGTTGAAGCAAAAGAAGTAGGCCTTAATTACGTAGATCTTGACGGAAACGTAGGATGTATGGTAAATGGAGCTGGTCTTGCAATGGCAACTATGGATTTAATTAAACAAGCTGGTGGTGAACCTGCAAACTTTTTAGATGTAGGTGGTACTGCAGATGCAGAGCGTGTTGAAACTGCATTTAAACTTATTCTTAAAGATCCTAATGTAAAGGCTATTCTTGTAAATATCTTTGGAGGAATCGTTCGTTGTGACCGCGTTGCTCAAGGTATTGTAGATGCTTATAAAAATATGGGAACTATTAACGTGCCTATTATTGTACGTCTTCAAGGAACAAATGCTGATATCGCAAAAGAATTAATAGACAACAGTGGTCTAGACGTTCAAAGTGCAATCCAATTTCAGGAAGCAGCAGATAAAGTACAAAAAGTACTTGCTAATTTATAGTCTTAGTTCAACTAGGATATTTAAAGGCTCTCAATTATGAGAGCCTTTTTTTTTGGAATTTACAGTAGTGAGTAAATTTAATTGCGACACATTACATAAAAGGATATAAATGAAGTTAATAACCTGTTAAAATAGATTGTGGGTGTAACGATTAGAAATTTCAAGCGTCTTTTAAGTATCAATCAATCAATCAATATAAGTATAATAGGTAAATTGAACAAATAAGTTTATCTATGATTTTCGTTTAGTTAGGGGAAAGAGCTCAACCGTTAAGTTGGGCTTTTTCTTTGGAATAAATTTACAGATCGCTGATGATCAGTCACTTGAAAAGTTAAAAATCTGTTAAGTAAATAGACTTAGTGTAACAGTTTTTTAAGCCATTCGTCTTTATAATACATCAATCAAAAATCAAATATTATGAAGACAATTGAAATTTTTATGCTCGCATTTGCGATTTGCAGTTCAGCAATCTTAACAGCCAATCCTGTGGATCCTACAGAACCCACTAGTAAAACTACTAGTAAAGAAGTGAAGGCTTCTATGAATAAGCAATTGTTGGATTTATTGAGTAATTCGCGCTTTAAAGTGGCTCAAGAGACTACTGTAAACATTGCCTTTACTGTAAATTCTGAAAATGAAATTGTAGTGCTTAATGTGAAAACAGATAACGCTGCAATTAAGAATTCAATACAAAATACATTGAATTACAAAGAATTAAAGGCAAAGGCTATTAAGGGGCAAACTTACTTTCTCCCCCTACGATTAGTTGTTACAGACTAATTAGTTGGTTTGTCTTTAAAACCGGTTTTATACCGGTTTTTTTTATGCTTTATTTTCTGGGATGATAGGTATTCATAACTTCTGTGAGATGTGTTCGGTCTAGATGCATATAAATTTCTGTAGTTGTTATGCTTTCGTGTCCCAGCATTAATTGTATGGCCCTTAAATCTGCACCATTTTGTAATAGATGTGTGGCAAATGAATGTCTAAAAGTATGCGGACTAATTGTTTTCTGAATCCCTGCTTTTTTTGTATTCTGTTTTACAATGGTAAATATCATCGCACGTGTTAATTGTGCTCCACGTCTGTTTAAGAATAGTATGTTTTTAAATAGTGGTTTTGGATTTTCATGAATGCGTATTTCATCTCTATATATTTTAATATAGTGTTGGGTGATTGGAGCGATAGGTACAAATCGTTGTTTATCTCCTTTTCCCGTAACTAAAATATATCCTTCTTCAAAAAAGAGATCAGATAATTTGAGATTAAGTAGCTCAGAAACCCGTAATCCGCAACCGTATAAAGTTTCTATAATGGCGCGATTGCGTTCACCTTGAGGCGAACTTAAATCGATGACTTCAATAATAGAATTTACTTCTTCTTCAGATAAGGTGTCTGGTAATTTGCGTCCTACTTTAGGTGATTCGATTAAATCTGTTGGGTTATCCTTGCGGTAATCTTCGAAAACCAAGTAATCAAAAAAACCTTTTAAGCCAGAAATCAATCGGGATTGTGATGTGGCATTAAGATCTTTAGCTGCGTTGTATATAAACTGCTGAATAAGTTCTTGATTAATAGTCACAGGAGAGCATTGAGCACTAGTATCAGCTAGCCAATTTATTAATTTCTGAATATCATATATATAATTAATAATGCTATTTTCTGACAAACCGCGCTCTAATCTTAAATAAGCTTGATAATCTTTTAATGTTTTTTGCCAATTCATCAATAAACAATGTGGTTTTGGGAATATTTTAAAATTTAATTATAACTCCGTTAATAATCTTTGAAACAGATTGAAATTAGCTTTGCTTCAAATCTAAAACTTATAATTATGAAAAAATTATTTATTGCAGCGATACTTTTTGTCTCAGGTTCTACCGCTTTAATGGCGCAAAGCGAATTAGCTTTTGGTATTAAAGGTGGTGTAAACTTTGCTAACTTCACTGGTGATGGGGGAGATGGCTTTGATGATGATAATGCAAGAACATCTTTTAATATTGGTGCTCTTGTAGAAATACCGGTAACAGAAAGATTTGCTATACAACCAGAAGTATTTTACTCTGGACAAGGTTTTGATCTTGTGCAAAGAGATGATGAGCAGGATACAGAATTTCAATTGAACTATATTAATGTTCCTGTATTAGCAAAATTATATCTAGTTAAGGGATTATATGTTGAGGCAGGACCTCAAATAGGATTTCTTGTAGATAGTCAATTAGATGGTCCTAATGGTAGTGTAGATATCGATGAAGATAACTTTAATGATATCGACTTTGGTGGTGCCGTAGGTCTAGGTTACAAATTTGATGGAGGTCTTTATCTTAACGGACGTTATACTCAAGGTTTTTCTGATGTTTACGATAATGGAGACAACGTAGATACAGATGCTCTTGATGCTAAGAACGGCGTTTTTTCTGCATCAATTGGTTTTATCTTTAACTAAAAAATCAAAATATTTAGATTAGAGCACCCCAATGGGGTGCTTTTTTTTTCTACAAATACTAAATCTAACTATTTTTAATTAACATATTTTAACAATTAAAAAATATTTTCAGAAAGAGGCAATAAATTGCAAGATTATAGATTTCAAAGAGTTGCAAGGGTATCATATGAGGAATAATTTGCGGTAAATATGGTAAACAGCAGAAATTCAAAACGTTTAGTTTTAGAATGAAAAGGTATTCCCAATTGGCAATTATTTAGATAATATTAAAGAAGTGTTAGCATTCGTTAACCCTTACAGAATATAGCTTTGCACAGAATTATAAACAACAAACAATTTATGAAAAAGCTAATTTTAATTGCAAGTATTATTGCTTTAGGAACTACTACAGCTAAAGCTCAAGAGTCATTTCAATTTGGAGTAAAAGGTGGTGTTAACTTCGCTAATATTGCTGGAGATGATTCAAACGATCCAGATTCAAGAACAGCATTTTATGCAGGTTTAGTTGCAGAATTTCCTATCGCTGAAAACTTCTCTATACAACCAGAGGTTATTTATTCTGCGCAAGGAGCAACTATCGCTACAATCGATCAGGATAATATTTTTGATATTGATGACAACACAGAATACCAATTAGATTACATTCAAGTACCATTATTAGCTAAAATATACTTAGTAGACGGTCTAAGCTTACAAGCAGGTCCTTCTTTTAACTTCTTAGTTAATGAAGAAATCGATTATGAACCTACAAATAATGGTGGAGATATAAACATTGTTGATGGTGCTAATGATTTTGAATTTGGTACTGCAGCAGGTTTAGAATACAAATTTGACAACGGTCTTTTTATTCAAGGTCGTTACACAAGAGGTTTTACAAAAATTTATGATGATGTAAAAGCTTACAACTACGCTATCCAAGCAGGTGTAGGTTTTGTATTTTAATCATACTAAACAAACCAATCAACCAACTAAAACCTCGCTTCGCGAGGTTTTTTTTTGCTTTGCTTTTAATTTACCTTTACTTACTTAATTTCAAATGATGGAAAAAGAACTTAAAATACTTATCATAAATGGTCCTAACTTAAATCTATTGGGCACACGTGAACCCGGTGTCTATGGGAATCAAAGTTTTGGAGATTATTTTTCTACATTACAATTTCAGTTTAAGGAAACAGAACTTTCTTATTTTCAGTCTAATAGTGAGGGAGATTTAATAACTAAAATTCAACAAGCCGAAGGTGTTTTTGACGGTATTGTTTTAAATGCCGCTGCTTATACACATACTTCAGTAGGTATTGGTGACGCTATTGCTGCTATTTCTGTTCCGGTTGTGGAGGTACATATATCTAATACATTTGCACGTGAGTCCTATCGTCATCACTCGTATATATCAAAGAATGCAGTAGGAATTATTGTAGGTTTTGGTCTTAAAAGTTACGAGTTGGCAATTAAGTCTTTTTTATAATTCAATTTGAAACAGGCTTATTTTAACTGGAGTAGTGGTAAAGATTCTACATTGGCGCTTTATGAGATTTTAAAGCAACAAGAATATACTATTACAAAACTAGTAACGACATTAAACTCTGATGTTGATCGGGTTTCCATGCACGGTCTGAGAGAAACTCTTCTAGATTTACAGGCGGAAAGTTTGGGTTTAACTCTAGAGAAAGTATTTCTTTCAGGAAACGTGAGTATGGCTGAATATTCTAAGATACTAGGAGCTACTACGGAAGCTTTAGCCGCAAAGGGAAATACGCATAGTATTTTCGGAGATATTTTTCTTGAAGATTTAAAAGCATATAGAGAAGAGCAATTAGATCGAGTAGGAATAAAAGCAATTTTTCCACTTTGGAAACGAAACACATTAGAACTTATTCATAGCTTTATAGATCAGGGATTTAAGGCCATTACCGTTTGTGTAAATGCTAAGCATCTCGATAAATCTTTTGTAGGACGAGTTATAGATAAACAATTTATTAAAGATTTGCCAGCAGGTGTTGATCCCTGTGGAGAAAACGGCGAGTTTCACACTTTTGTCTATGATGGGCCTATTTTTAAGACTCCAATTGATTTTAGCATAGGTGAAAAAGTTTTACGCGGTTATGAACCTTCAGAATGTGATGATGATAATTGCTTTTCTGATAATCAAAAATCATGGGATACAAAGTTTTGGTTTTGTGACTTGATACCTACTGAATTGAACTAAGGTCTGAGCTTTATATATTTACTTATATCCTAAATTTAAACAACTAAAAAACCCTGTAAATCAATTGATTTGCAGGGTTTTTTAATTCTAATTATATGGGAATGCCTATAAATGAATCACTTCATCGTAAGCAGCAGCAACAGCTTCCATCACCGCTTCACTCATCGTTGGATGCGGGTGAATAGCTTTCAGTACTTCGTGACCTGTAGTTTCTAATTTACGTCCTAATACAGCTTCAGCAATCATATCGGTAACACCTGCACCTATCATATGGCAGCCTAACCATTCGCCGTATTTAGCATCAAAAATAACTTTTACAAAACCATCTTTGTTACCTGAAGCGCTTGCTTTACCAGATGCTGAGAATGGAAACTTACCTATTTTAAGTTCGTATCCAGCTTCTTTAGCTTGTTTTTCAGTCATACCTACAGATGCAATCTCAGGTGATGCGTATGTACATCCAGGAATGTTTCCGTAGTCTAATTTTTCAACATGCATTCCTGCAATCTTCTCCACACAAAGTATTCCTTCTGCAGAAGCTACGTGAGCCAAGGCTGGTCCAGGAGTAATATCACCTATTGCATAATAACCCGGCATATTTGTTTGATACCAGTCATTTACAATAACTTTATCTTTATCTGTAATAATACCTACATCTTCAAGGCCTATACCTTCAATATTGGTTTTAATACCTACTGCAGAAAGAATGATATCTGCTTGTAGTTTTTCTTCTCCTTTAGCTGTTTTTACAGTTGCAACAACGCCTTCACCAGAAGTATCAACAGACTCTACAGATGAGTTTGTCATTATTTTAATACCGGTTTTCTTAAGGCTGCGTTCAAATTGTTTAGATACTTCTTCATCTTCAACAGGAACGATATTTGGCATAAACTCAACTATAGTTACCTCAGTCCCCATAGCGTTGTAAAAACTTCCGAACTCACAACCTATAGCACCAGATCCTACAACGATCATGCTCTTTGGTTGCTCTTTTAAAGTCATAGCTTCACGATATCCTATTACTTTTTTACCATCTTGAGGTAAACTAGGTAATTCACGTGAGCGAGCACCAGTAGCGATAATAATATTATCAGCACTATACTCAGTACCATCAACGTCTATTTTTTTACCTGGTTTTAGTTTTCCAAAACCGTTAATAACGTCAATTTTATTTTTCTTCATTAAGAATTGAACACCTTTGCTCATTCCTTCTGCAACACCGCGGCTACGTTTTACTACGGCATCAAAATCTTTATCTGCACCTTCTACTTTAAGACCGTAGTCTTCAGCATGTTTAAGATATTCAAAAACCTGGGCACTTTTTAAAAGGGCTTTAGTAGGGATACAGCCCCAGTTTAAGCACACACCTCCAAGGCTTTCTTTTTCTACAATAGCGGTTTTAAAACCTAATTGTGAAGCACGAATAGCTGTAACATAACCACCGGGTCCACTTCCTAAGACAATAATATCGTATTTACTCATAGTTATCAGTGAAATTTGAAGCGACAAATTTACACATAAAAAGCCTAAAAAACGAACCGGAACTTCTCTGGATTTACGCGTTGTTTTATAGCTGCAGTCGGCGCTTAATTTCGAGTTGTAAGTGTGGGATTACATCGGTTAAAAACCATTTGTTTTTATTAATCCAGAAATGGTTAACAGGCGAGGGGTGAGGTAGTACAAAATAATTAGGCAGGTAGCTTTCAAAATTCTGAATACGCTTTGTAAGTGTAAGCTTGTCTTGTAAATAATAGCTTTGTGCGTGGTTACCTATTAAAATATAAAGTGGATTTTCATCAAATTTTTCTACAACCTGCTGATGCCATAGTGGAGCACACTCGGGTCTGGGAGGCAAATCACCGGTTTTACTCTTTCCTGGAAAACAAAAGCCTAAAGGCAGAATGGCAAAATTATCTGCATTGTAGAAAAGTTCTTCGTCAACATCTAACCATTCGCGAAGACGTCGCCCGCTGGGATCATCCCAGGCAATAGATTTCTCGTGAGCGATTCTTCCTGGCGCCTGACTTGCTAAGATTATTTTACTTTTTGGCGAAGCCGAAATGATGGGGTTGGCACCTAAAGGCAAAAAAGGCTTACAAACGGTACAATTGCGTATTTCCGTGAGTAAGCCTTTCATAAAATTTATTTTTAACCTTTAAACCTTAATCTAAGGTTTGTATGTCCGACTCTTGAATATCCAGAGCAGACATTAATGAATTATAATTTGCAAAATCAGCTTGATCAAAACTACCTACTAAATCAGCTGGGATTATAGCAATACGTATTTGTACATTAGTTGTACTGGCAGCATCAAGACCACTTATGTCACTATCTCCAATAATTTGCATTTCAACGGTATCAAAGTCGTGATCAAATACATATTGAAATTCTCCTTGATCATCAAAAATACTTGTTGGCATATTAGTAAATACCCCATCGTTATTTAAGGAAATATACGCTAGATAAACATCACCCGGTTCTGAACCATCAAACGTGAAAAGTTGAGAAACCCAGATGTTACCGTCTGCGTTATATGTATAATCTGCTCTATCTTCAAACACTGTCGGTTTTGGAGCGTCTAGTCCGTCTAATCCATCAATACCATCCCTTCCGTCAGAACCTGAACAAGATGTAAGAATTAGTGTAAAAAGGCTAAGTACTAAAGTTATTTTTTTCATATCTATATAATTTAATTTGATTGTCTCTTACTGAAGTATCAAGAGTTGTTCCAAAAAAATAAATCTGCTGGTGCTTAATTCATTTATTGGGAATATCTCTATTAATTATTTTTTTCAAAATCTACTGAAGCACTGTTTACGCAGTAGCGTTGACCGGTCTCTGTAGGGCCATCATCAAATACGTGGCCTAAGTGACTTCCGCAGTTGGCACATAAGATTTCAGTACGCATCATTCCTAATGTGGTATCCCGTACATATTCTACGGCACCTTCTATAGATTCATCAAAACTTGGCCAGCCGCAGCCACTTTCAAATTTACTGTTGGCCTCGAATAGTTTTGCATCGCAAGCGCCACAATGATAGCTACCGTTTTTGTCAAAATGCAAATTGTATTTGCCGGTGTGTGGTCTTTCGGTACCTTTTTGGCGCAGAACATAATAGCGTTCTGGTCCTAATTGTTCTTTCCATTCGGCTTCTGTTTTCTGTATCGGGTATTCTTTCATAAAAAATCTTATTTATTAATTTCCGCTAGGGCAGAAATTCTAATAGGTACGTTATTGATAGTTTTGATTATTTAGCAGCTATAAATTTTAAAGCATCACCATTAATACAATGGCGCTTTCCTGTAGGTTTGGGTCCATCATTAAAAACATGCCCAAGATGACCCCCGCAGGTTGCGCAATGTTCTTCACTTCGAGTATAACCTAACTTCTGGTCTGTAGAAAATGCTACATTACCTTTAATGTAATCGTAAAACGAAGGCCAGCCTGTGCCGCTGTCAAACTTCGTACTGCTCTTAAAAACCGGAGTTTCACAAGCTGCACATACATATGTACCTTCTTCCTTAATAGATAATAATTCACTACTAAAGGGGCGTTCGGTACCTTCTTCTCTTAGAATATAAAACTGCTCTGATGTCAGCGTTGCTTTCCATTCAGATTCAGATTTATTAATTTCAAATGTTTCTTTTTTTTCTTTTTGTGCCGTGCCCTTGCAAGCACCTAATGATATAAGTAGGCAGGCTAGTACTAATTTTTTCATAGAACAAATTTTATATAAAATTACTTAAAGCTGATTCGCTGTAAGCTTCTTAAAGTTTTATTTAACAAAAAGTGCTTACCAAGCATCTGTTTTTGTTAATGACTTGTCAAATTACTATTTTACGTAGGCTACTAATTAAATAGTGCTAATTTTATGTATCAACTTTTTAAAAATATTCAATCTTGACACGAGAACGTATCGTAATCCAAAATATAGAGCCCCAGTTAGATGGTGGTGACTTTTTTATTAAAAGAATTGTAGGAGAGATCATAGAGATTAAAGCAGATGTATTTGGTGATGGACACGATGTGATACAGGCTGAAATATGTTTTAAATCTGAAAAAGATTCTGACTGGTCTACCGTGCGCTTGACTTCTCATCCTAATGATGTTTACACGGGTGCGTTTTACGTAGAGCAGCAAGGTTTTTATGAATACAAAATTAAAGGGTGGATAGATCACGCTTTAAATTGGCAGCACGGTATAGAAGCTAAGTTGAAAGATGGTCAACATGTAAAAAGCGAATTGTTAGACGGGATACAATACCTAAAGGCAATTACTAAACAGCTGGATAAAGAAGGGAAGAAATACCTGAAGAATGCCATTGAAGTATTTGCTGATGAATCTCGTTATAATGAAGCAATTGAACTAGCTGTTTCAGGAGATTTACACAAGATTTTTACAGATCATCCTACCAGATTGTTTGCTAAAGATAGTAAAGTATTACGGGTTTATGTAGATCGTAAAAAAGCAGGTTTTAGCACGTGGTATGAGTTTTTCCCGAGATCAGCCAGTGAAGAACCCGGCAAGCACGGCACTTTTAAAGATTGCGAGAGACTTTTGCCTCGTGTAGCTGCGATGGGTTTTGATACACTTTATTTTCCGCCTATTCATCCCATAGGTGAGGTAAACCGAAAAGGAAAAAATAATGCGGTTACTGCTCAAGATGGAGATACTGGTGTGCCGTGGGGTATAGGTTCAAAACTAGGAGGTCACAAATCTATTCACCCTGAATTAGGGAAAGAAAAAGATTTTAAGC
This sequence comes from Leeuwenhoekiella aequorea, assembly GCF_004104375.1. GTDB lineage: Bacteria > Bacteroidota > Bacteroidia > Flavobacteriales > Flavobacteriaceae > Leeuwenhoekiella > Leeuwenhoekiella aequorea. The sequence goes on along the minus strand of NZ_QOVM01000002.1, from coordinate 688,904 downwards.
GTCTGGTAAAAGAAGCAAATAAACTAGGGATTGAGATAGCAATGGATCTTGCGTTTCAGGCAGCACCCGATCATCCTTATTTAAAAAAGCATCCTAAATGGTTTAAGAAACGCCCGGATGGCACCATGCAATATGCTGAAAACCCACCAAAAAAATACCAAGATATTGTAAACTTCAATTGGGAGTCTGAAGATTATCAAGGGCTGTGGGATGAATTGCTAAGCGTAGCTTTTCATTGGATAGATTTTGGAGTTAAAATTTTTAGAGTAGATAATCCGCATACAAAGCCATTTTACTTTTGGAATTGGTTTATTTCTGAAATAAAAAAGAAGCATCCAGATGTTTTATTTCTGGCAGAAGCATTCTCGCGGCCTAAAATTATGCAGCAACTTGCAAAAGAGGGGTACACACAATCTTATACTTATTTCACTTGGAGAACCAGTAAGCACGAATTAACTGAGTATATGACCGAGCTCACTCAAACCAATCAAAAGGAATATTACCGTCCTAATTTTTGGCCAAACACTCCAGATATCAATCCGTATCACTTACAAGGAGCTAACGAAGCGCAGCACCTCATACGATATGCTTTGGCTGCAACGATGAGTAGTAATATAGGCTTATATGGGCCTGTTTTCGAATTTATGGTTTCTGATGCGGTGCCCGGGAAAGAGGAATATTACAATTCTGAGAAGTATCAAATTCAGCATTGGGATTGGAATATAGATAATAAGCTGATACGCCTTATTACAATGATAAACCGAGTGCGTAAAGAGCAACCAGCCTTACAACAAACAACCAATATTAGATTTTGTGATATTGGTAACGAGGGTCTAATCGCTTATTACAAATGGGATCAGCATATGAACAATGAATTATTAATCATTGTTAGTCTTGATCCGTATTACAAACAAGCAGCAAGAGTACGATTGCCTTATGAATTGATGCAGCACAATCCAGGAAGCCATATTCGCGTAGAAGATCTTATAACAGCTAATACGTACGATTGGGCAGAAGAGTGGAATTATGTTGAGCTACATCCAACGCTACCTTTTCATATTTTCAAAATATCCAGATAAGATAAAAACTAACTAACTAATTCGATTTCTAAAATGAGTAATGATAGCTATGGTGATGGACAGTTTGAGGTGCATTATGACACCGATTGGAAAAACTTATTAGAAGAAGAACGTTTTAGAAGAGAATTGTGTGAGAATATTTTAGAGTCTTACATACTCAATCAACGCTGGTATGGAGGAAAGGCAAGTGCCTTGAAGTATATAGAAATTATAGATGATTTTCCTATCGAGCGTGAAAATGATTTATTCTATGGCATTGTACTTGAAGTAAATTACAAAGAAGCTTTTGTACAAAACTACTTTTTACCTATTGCCTTTGTTACAGATGGCAGTTTAATTGGCGATAAATACATAACTCCCATAAAATTAAATGGCATATCAGGATTTCTTGTAGATGCGTTATTACTGGAGTCATTTAGAAAGCAAATTTTTGAAAAAATTCTGGAGGGTGATAAATTTAAATATAAGGAAGTAGCTTACCGCCGGGGCCGCACAAATGATGCAAAAGGATATGAGAGCAGTAGATTAATGGGTGTTGAACAAAGTAATACTTCCATAATTTATAATGAGAAATACATTCTGAAAATATTTAGAAGAGTTTATGTAGATGAAAACCCGGATTATGAGATAAGTAAATACCTTACTATGAAAGGTATTTTTACCAATACTCCTAAATATCTAGGGAGTATCACTTTGCGATTTAGTAACAAAAATGTAATTACTTTAGGCTTACTTCAGGCTTTAGTACCTAATCAAGGTGATGCCTGGGAGTATTTTACAAACGAACTGAAGGGGATTTTTGATGAAATTTCTAAGCAACATCCAGATGTACATACACTCAAATCTACCCGATATCTTGAGCAATTAGAATTAAGTAAAATTCCAAATAATATTCTTGCCTGGTGTCCTAAATTATTTTTTGAAGATGTTGCTCAGATTGCTACGCGTACTGCACAAATGCATATAGCTCTTGGTTCAGAACGCTCAAATACAGCATTCACTCCGCAAGCTTTTGGCAATGATTATACGGTTTGGCTTAAAAATCGACTTATATATCAGTTTGAAAACCGAATTAATCTGGTTGAAAATAATATTTACAAACTGCACGGTCTCGCCTTAGAACTGGCAGAGGAACTTTTGAAAAATAAAAAAATAATACGAAAGCAATTGCTTGACTTCGATGAGGATAAATTAAAAAGCGAGCGCTTGCGTATACACGGAGATTATCATTTAGGTCAAATTTTGGTACAGGATCACGATTTTTATATAATTGATTTTGAAGGTGAACCAGAAAGTACTATTAGAGATCGTAAAGTAAAACAACCACCTATAAAAGATATTGCGGGTATTTTTAGATCATTTAATTATGCTATTTATGCTACAATTTTTAATAATGAATCTGAATTTAATTACAGTCAGGAGGAGCTTTTCAAAATTGCAGAAGTCTTATATAGTCATATAGTCGGCGTCTTTTTACATACCTATATAAACGAGGTGCAGGTAGCTAATTTAAACATAGGCTATATCAAGGAAATCGAATTTTTATTACAATATTGTCTACTTGAAAAAGCGGTATATGAACTCGGTTATGAGTTAAATGCAAGACCTACCTGGGCAATAATTCCTCTTAAAGGAATTTCAAATATACTTAATCAACAAAATTATGAGTAACGTACGCGTATACAGTCGGTTTTCTGACTTCGATATAGATTTATTTAAGGCTGGTAAGCATTTTAGACTCTATGAAAAACTAGGCTCACATCCAATGACAGTAGATGGAGAAGAAGGAACCTATTTTGCGGTTTGGGCACCAAGTGCTAAAACCGTATCTGTAGTAGGTGATTTCAACTTTTGGATTGAAGGTGATCATCGATTAAATGTACGTTGGGACGGCAGTGGCATTTGGGAAGGATTTATTCCAGGCGTATCAGCGGGAACAATTTATAAGTATAAAATTCAATCTTCAAATAACAATGCAAAGTTAGAAAAAGCCGATCCTTTTGCACGCAGAGCAGAGCATCCTCCTAAAACGGCATCTGTAGTTTATGAGGCCGATTATAAATGGAAGGATAAAAAATGGATGAAAAGCAGAATTTCAAAAAATGCCTTAGATGCTCCTTATTCAGTATATGAAGTTCATTTGAGTTCGTGGCGTAAAACTGGTGAAGAAAATCGAAGTTTGAGCTATACAGAAATGGCTGATGATCTGGTGAATTACGTTAAGGATATGCAATTTACTCACGTTGAGTTTATGCCTATTATGGAATATCCTTATGATCCAAGTTGGGGATATCAACTTACTGGATATTTTGCACCTACCTCTCGTTTTGGGTATCCCGAAGAATTTAAACTGCTTATCGATAAATTTCATCAAGCTGGTATTGGAGTGATTTTAGATTGGGTTCCTTCTCATTTTCCAGAGGATCCGCACGGGCTGGGTAACTTTGACGGATCTCATTTGTATGAGCATCCAGATCCTCGAAAAGGATGGCATCCAGATTGGAAATCGCACATATTTAATTACGGCCGCAATGAGGTTAGAGCCTTTTTAATAAGTAATGCTTTGTTTTGGTTAGATCAATATCATATTGATGGTTTGCGTGTTGATGCCGTAGCCTCAATGTTATATTTGGATTATTCTAGAGAAGAAGGAGAATGGGAGCCAAATGAATTTGGAGGAAATCAAAACTTAGATGCAGTTTCTTTCTTTAAGGAACTGAATATTTCAGTGTATGATAATTATCCTGATGTTCAAACCATTGCAGAGGAATCAACTAATTATGCAGGCGTTTCTAAACCGGTTTTTGATGGTGGATTAGGCTTTGGGATGAAATGGATGATGGGGTGGATGCACGATACCCTTGAATACTTTAAAAAGGATTCTGCATTCAGAAAATTTCATCAACAGGATATTACCTTTAGTTTGACATACGCCTTTACAGAGAATTTTATGCTTCCCTTATCCCACGATGAGGTGGTATATGGTAAAAAGTCATTATTAGATAGAATGCCCGGTACCGAATGGCAGCGCTTTGCAAATTTGAGGCTTATGTTTGGATATATGTTTACACATCCCGGTGCAAAATTGATTTTTCAGGGTGGTGAGTTTGCGCAGAGCAAAGAATGGAATTTTCAACAAAGCTTAGATTGGCATTTATTAGAATATGAATTTCATACTGGGATTCAAAACTGTATTCGGGATTTAAATAAATTATATAAAAATTATCCTGCATTGTATGAGAAACAGTTTGATCATTCTGGCTTTGAATGGTTAGAATGGAACGATAGTGAAAACAGTGTACTTACCTATATGCGTAAAGGCGAAAAACCTAAAGAAACCTTGGTAGTTATCTGTAATTTCACCCCGGTTCCAAGAGAAAATTACCGAATTGGTGTACCTTCAGAAATATTTAAATCAAACAAGCAGCTTAGCGAGATATTTAATAGTAATGCAAGTAATTATGGTGGTAGCGGCGATTATATAAGTGATGTTATTACAGTATCTAATACATCCTGGAATGGTAGAGAAAATTCTATTGAAGTGAATCTCGCCCCGCTAGCAGTAATGGTTTTTGCCCTTAAATAAATTTTGAGTAATTATATATTAGAGTGATATATAATTAACAAAATGTATACTAAACCCTTACTTTAGTAAGGCTAAATAAATTCGTACAGCGCGGTTATGATCATTAACTCAGAATTAGAACAAAGAGGGAATCAATTTCCTAATGATATAAAGGAGGTTCGTCAAGAGGTAGATACTATATATTTTACGACTTTAAATGAGGTAGTACTTCAACTTACTGTAATTCGTGATAGTGTAATACGCTTTAGATATGGAACTCGCGGAATTTTAGAAGATGACTTTTCTTACGCGATTGATACTGATAGTTATACGGGCTATAATCATCTAGAACTCACCGAAAACAAAAACTATCATATCGTTACTACTGCTAAGCTTATTATCAAGATTGAAAAGATAAGTTTACAGACAAAAATACTTGATAAAGAAGGCCATTTAATAAATGAAGATGAGATTGGGTTTCATTATGAAGAAAGCTTTACGCTAGGCGGAAATATCGTCAAAATGGGTAAACGGGCGCATCCTGGTGAGACATTTTTTGGATTAGGAGATAAACCGGTACATCTCAATTTACGAGGTAAAAAATTTACTAACTGGGCAACAGATTCTTATGCCTTCGGAAAAGATACAGATCCTATTTACAAATCGGTACCATTCTACATTGGGTTAAAGGAAAAAAAGGCTTACGGAATTTTTTTTGATAATAGCTTTAAAACCAATTTCGACTTTTGTCAAGAACGTCTTGATGTGACAAGTTTTTGGGCTCCTGGTGGTGAGATGAATTATTACTTTTTTTATGGTCCTAGCATGAGCGATGTGGTAGCAAACTACACGCACCTTACCGGAAAACCAGATTTACCACCATTATGGAGTTTAGGTTTTCAACAGTGTAAATGGAGCTACTTTCCGGAGAGTACAGTAAAAGCTTTGGCACAAAAATTTAGAGATTTGCGAATTCCGTGTGATGGTATCTATTTGGATATCGATTATATGGAAGGCTTTCGATGCTTTACCTGGAATAAAGAATATTTTCCAGATCCTAAGCGCATGATTGGAGAGCTTGAAGCAGACGGTTTTAAAACAATTGTAATAATTGATCCAGGGATTAAAATTGACCCTGACTATTGGGTATATCAGGAAGGCTTAGAAAACGATTATTTCTGTAAACGCGCAGACGGACCCTATATGGTTGGGAAAGTTTGGCCGGGAGAATGTGCTTTTCCAGATTTTACTAATCCTGAAGTTAGGGATTGGTGGGCAGGACTCTTTAAAGATATTGTAGGAGATATAGGGGTTCGTGGTGTATGGAATGACATGAACGAACCGGCAGTTATGGAAGTTCCCGGTAAGACATTTCCTGATGATGTAAGGCACGATTATGATGGTCATCCTTGCAGTCATCGAAAAGCACATAACGTGTATGGAACTCAAATGGCCCGGGCCACTTATGAAGGTGTTAAAAAATATGTATATCCTAAAAGGCCACTTGTAATCACACGCTCTGCATACAGTGGGGCACAACGTTATACTAGTTCATGGACCGGTGATAATGTTGCTACCTGGGAACATCTATGGATTGCAAACAACCAAGTACAGCGGATGTGTTTATCAGGGATGTCATTTACTGGTACAGATATAGGTGGGTTTGCAGAACAGCCTACTGGCGAGTTGTTTGCAAGATGGATTCAGCTTGGTGTTTTTCATCCATTTTGCAGAGTACATTCTTCTGGGCATCATGGTGATCAAGAACCTTGGGCTTTTGGAGATGAAATTACAAATATCACCCGCGCATTTATTGAAATGCGTTATACATTTTTACCCTACCTATATACGATGTTTTATGAGTATTCTACAAAAGGAATACCTATGATAAAGCCACTAGTATATTATGATCAGGAAGATCCTCATACAAATTACCGTACAGACGAATTTATCTTTGGAAATTGTATACTGGTTTGCCCTATTCTCGAGCCTAATTCTAAGGGAAGACGTATGTACTTGGCACGAGGAACGTGGTATAACTTCTGGGATAACTCGATAATCGAAGGAGGTCGTGAATTATGGGTCGATGCAGATCTAGATCGTATTCCCATGTTTGTAAAAGAAGGTGCAATTATACCTAGATATCCTGTTCAGCAATATGTAGAAGAAAAAGTTATTACCGAGCTTAAGTTAGACGTGTATTTCAAGATAGGTAAAGAAGCTTCTCAGGTTTATGAAGATGGTAATGATGGGTATGACTACAAGAAGGGAAGATATAGTTTACGCAATTTTAATCTTACGGGTAAAGAGGGTGAACTTACTATTCAACAACATAAATCAGGAACATATGATACTTCTTACGACACTATTAAATTGAATCTGATTGGGTTGTCTTTTGAAATTAAAACAATTACAGTAGACAATGTAGAATATGATTTAAACATCCTGGAAAATGATGGTAAGTGCCTGAAACTTAGTAAGAATTTTGCCGTTGTAAATCTTATGGGTTAGCGTCTGATCTGCTAAAGTTTAGCTAATATGTTAAAAGGCAAAGTTGATAATTTGTAACTTTCGGCCACTAATCAAATACTATATAGATGAAATCAAGATCAATACTTTTGGCACTTGTTACGGTACTACTTGTAGTTAGCTGTAAAACAAGTCCATTTACAGGTAAGCAAACGCTTAACAGATATGATAACTCTACTTTATTTCCAATGGCATTTCAGCAATATGATGCTTTTTTAAAGGAAAATAAGGTGGTGAGTAATACTTCTGAAGCACAAATGGTTCAGCGAGTAGGCTCCAACATTGCAAAAGCGGCAGAGCGTTATATGACAGCTTTGGGATATCCTAATTACTTAGATGATTACCGTTGGGAATATAATCTGGTTCAAGACGAAGCGATTAATGCATTTTGTATGCCAGGAGGTAAAATTGTAGTATATACAGGAATTCTACCAGTTGCTCAGGACGAGGCTGGTTTAGCAATGATATTAGGACATGAACTTGCACACGCTTTAGCTAATCACGGTGGTCAACGTATGACTGCTGGGGAAGCTCAATCTGTAGTAGGAGCAGTTGGTGGACTAGCATTAGGTGATTCAAAATCTGGTCAATTGTTTAATCAATATTACGGAACGGCCAGTAATATCGTTGGGATCTTACCATTTAGTAGAAGTCACGAGTCTGAAGCAGATGAAATAGGAACGATCATTGCTGCAATTGCTGGCTATGACCCTTACGAAGCTCCAAAATTATGGGAGCGTATGAAGGCGCAAGGAAGTTCTGGAACTCCAGAAATTTTAAGTACACACCCATCACCAGATACACGTATTCAAGCATTAACTACTATAGCTCCCAGAGCTGCAGCAGAAGCAAAAAAGTTTGGAGTAACTTCGTTTAAATAGTTAACCAAAAAATAAATAAGAAAAGCCGCTCTATTAGAGCGGCTTTCTTAATTTAGAGCCCTTAACAACCTACACTTATATGGAATCATTACCTAAGGGAAATAAAAAATTACTGAATGCCTGGGCTTTTTATGATTGGGCAAATTCGGTTTACAGTCTAGTTATTGCCTCAGCTGTTTTTCCTATATTTTATGGTGCATTAACCCTTACTAAAGATCAAGATGGAAAAATACTCGATGATACAGTAACCTTTCTAGGAATTGATTTTAATAACGATACGCTTATAAGTTATGTGACAGCTGCTGCCTTTTTAGTAGTTTCTATCTTAAGTCCGTTGTTGAGTGGTATAGCAGATTATATAGGCAACAAAAAGAGTTTTATGAAATTCTTTTGTTATCTAGGAGCATTATCTTGTATAGGTCTGTTCTGGTTTAATATGGAACATTTATGGTTTGGTTTACTCTGTTATTTTTTAGCTTTAATAGGATTTTGGTCAAGTTTAGTTTTTTATAATTCGTATTTACCAGATATCGCTTTTCCTGACCAACAGGATAAGATAAGTGCAAAAGGATATTCTTTAGGATATATAGGAAGTGTGATTTTACTAATTCTATGTCTGGCTATGATTCTAATGTATGAAACATTTGGATTTGAAGATGAAGGGCTTCCCACACGATTATCGTTTATACTTACAGGTGTCTGGTGGATAGGTTTTAGCCAGTATACCTATTATCATTTGCCTAAGGGAGCCAAGAAGCAAAAATTCAGCAAGAATGTGCTTTTTAATGGTTTTAGAGAATTAAAAAAAATATGGAAAAGACTTAAGTCTGATAAACCTATGCGTACGTATTTGACCGCATTTTTTGTCTATAGTATGGCTGTACAAACAATTATGCTGGTTGCGACTTATTTTGGAATTGAAGAGTTAGATTGGGGAACAACAAATAGTACAACAGGACTTATCGTTAGCATCTTATTAATTCAGCTTGTTGCCGTTTTGGGCGCTTGGCTTACTTCAAAAGCTTCAGCCAGATTTGGAAATATTCAAACTCTAATTATAATTAATTGTATTTGGATTGGTATTTGTATTTATGCTTATACCATTACAACGCCTTTTGAATTTTATTTTACAGCAGCCTTTGTAGGATTGGTAATGGGAGGGATACAATCCCTGTCGCGTTCTACATATTCAAAATTAATTCCAGAAGGAGAAACTGATACCGCTTCGTATTTCAGTTTTTATGATGTTTCTGAAAAAATAGGGATTGTAATAGGTATGTTGAGTTACGGGTTTGTGGCTCAAATTACCGGCAGTATACGATATGCTATTTTATTTTTTATTGTGTTTTTTATTGCCGGAGTAATTTTATTATTGCTTGTACCCCGAAAACGAATTAAATATGAAAATTAAAACCAAAAGGCTGCTCATAAAGCAGCCTTTTGGTTTATAAAGAAGTATAGTGAAAGTTTTTGGATTAATTTCTGATGCTTCCTGAACCTACTACTTTTTTGTTAATATCGATAGGCTTACCTGAATATTGAATATCCCCGGAACCTGCCACACTTGCCTTCAAATTCCCTCCATCACAGTTTAAACTAATATCTCCAGAACCGGCAACACTAGCCTCTGCATCTACACTGTTTAAGTCTGAAGCGTCGATATCACCACTGCCCGCTACTTTAAGGCTAACTTTTTGTGTTTTACCTATTAGTGTAAGGTCTCCTGAACCCGCCAGTGAACCGTTAATTTCTTTAGCTTTAATTTCTAATACCATATCTCCACTTCCCGCTACCGAGCAGTAAAATACATCTGCTTCAATAGCATCTTTACTTATTATATCGCCAGAACCGGCCATACTAACCTTAGAAATATCTTCAAAGGGGATGGTAATTGTAATGTTTTTATTTCTAGAAGTATTTAGATTGTATCCCTCTCTGGTGTATATTTTCAACTTATCACCTTTAACTTCAGTGATTATATAGTCTAGTAAATTGTTTTCAGCTTCGACCTTAAGTTTTCCTTCTTTGCCAGATACCAAAAATATATCAAATGAGCCCGCGACATTTATCTCATCATAGTCTCCAAGATCCCGGTTATCTGTAACCAGATTTCCATTTCCCTGAATTTTCTTACTACCCCAAAATTGTGCGTTAGAAACTGTAGTTACCAGTAAAATTACCGTTAGTGTTATTAATTTTTTCATTTTTTCTAATATTAGTTTACTTTATAAAAACTTACTCCGCCGTATTCCGAATTTATAACGAGCGAATTTTTTGATGAAGAACTTCCGTAATAGCCTTCGTAATATTTATCTGTTGTTTCAACTTGTTTTTTGGTAAACTCAAAAGAATCTTCTCCATTAAGACTAGCATAGTCTAGTTTAATAGTAAATTTAAAAGACGTGTTAGCATTGTAACCAATTTTTACACCGGCATATTCGGTATTAATACGTACGTTTTCTGAGTTTGCCGTCAACTCTTCAATTTTCAAAGAACCATAATCCATATTTAGATCAAGAGCGCCATTAATTTTACCTAAGCGTACGCTTAGATAATCAGAATTACCTGTAACTGTTCCCACTGTTCGCGCATTTATGCTTCCGTAATCGCAGGTATATTTTAAATTTTTGATTGCTCCAAAACTCGATTTTGTGTAATCTGCATCAAGAACAATTTTATCTGCTTTTTCAAGAGTGAAAGAGCTGTAGTCAGCATTTATTTTGCCGCTTCTTATATATGCAATCGTAGAATTATTAGTATAATCAAAACTTAAAATATTATTATCACCCAGTAGTTCACCAATGTCTAAATGACCATAATCACACGAAATCTTAGCCTGACCTTTGAGTCTGTTTAAGGATATTCCACCATAATCATTAGTGAGATCTGCATTGTTAGTAACCGGCATTTTGATTTTGTAATTAATCTCCATATTCACGTTGTTTGATCCCGATATCCAGGAACTCCACCACGAACTATTGCTGTCTGAGATTTCTGTATATGCGGAAACCATACTTGCATCTGCATTGAACTTTACATCGATCTCATTTAATTTTTTAATTACTTTATCTTCGTCATTGCCATTGGTTTTAACGGTAACCTCTAAAACTATGCGATTCTCCTCCCAGGTAACCACATCTACGTTACCATAACTATTATTCACTTTTAATAATGCATCTGAATTAACATTATACTGTTTAGTGATTTTTTTCTCTTTAGAATATCTACCATTATATTTTTTAGGATCTGTAGTATTTGCAAACGTAGTGATAGCGGTAAGTAGAAAAAGGAATAAAATTTTATAGTAACTTGTTTTCATAGTCTGTGTTTTTGATTGAATTAATGTCTTCTAGAACAGTGTTCAAAAGATTTATACGTGCTTGAAAATTGGTGATCATCGCATAAATAACCCGTTTATCTTCTCCACTTTTTGCTAAGTCGGCCGTTAATTTGTCATATTCGATTTCAAGGGTTTTCAGTTGTTTTAATGCATCATTTACAAGCTTCTGAGTCTCAGGGGTTCTTGCTTCATTGATGTTGTATAATTCTTCTTCAATAGCTTTAGTAAAAAAGTCTTGAGTTTTTGCCATTTCTGGAGAAACTGCTGCCAGATCAACATTGCTTTTTGATGTAAAGGTGTTGAAACCAGCAAAGACTATGATTAAAACTGCCGCTGCTGCAGCAAAGGGTTTCCACCAATTGAATCCTAATCTGGTAGTTTGTTTTTCATTATGCTGCTGAAGTTTGGTAATAAATCGTGCCTCGTGATCATTAAGTGGCTCCGCAATATCAAAGCAATTGCGCTGCTTCTCAAACCAGGTGTCTATATTATTTTTCATTGTAATTAATTCTTAATTAAATTGCTCAATTTCTTGCGTAAGCTCTCTTTGGCGCGCGATACTGTTGTTCTGCAATTTGCATAGCTAATATTTAAAATTTCACTCATCTCTTCATAGTCAAAACCTTCAATTAAATTTAAAGTAAGCGCCACACGGTAACTATCTTTAAGTTCATTCATTGTCTGCAGCACACGTTGAATTTCGTAAGCACTCGTATCGCAATCTGCTAACCCTTCATAATCATCTTCCAATTTATAAAGAGTATCATCCAGATCGTCTTCTTTTAATCGTTTGTGTTTGTTGTAACTGCTAATGCTATTATTTACTACGATACGTTTTAACCAACTTCCAAAAGAGGATTCGGCATTGTAGCTATCCAGTTTTGTAAAAGCGCTTAAAAATGATTCCTGCATAATATCTTCTGCTTCTGCATTATCTTTAACAATGCGTAGGGAAGTATTATACATCGCTTTGTAATAGCGATTATAAACAGCAAGTTGTGCTTGCTGATTACCGCATTTACATTGCTCTAAAAGCAAATCAATAGTATGGTTAGTAGTGTTCAATTGGTTAGTGCTTCAATATAAAGATGAGGTTAATTTATATTTGTTACAGTTGGTTCTAAATTTATTTCATTTAAGATAATAATACGCTGGCACAACAATTGAATTATAACTAGTACAAGAAAGCTTTAGTGTGTTTAATTGAATGCATTACAGCGTTTTAAATCAAATTAAAAAAGTTTACATCAAGCATAATTAATCAATTTTGTGACAATGTGACGTTAAATAATATGGCTAGAACAAAATTTACAAATCTTGACAATCTGTCATTGCAGGATTTTGATGGTGAAGCAGATTTAATCCCATTAATGACTCCTGAAGACGAGGAAGAGATCAATAAAGAAGAATTACCAGAGACGTTGCCTATTTTACCACTTCGGAATACGGTTTTATTCCCGGGCGTGGTAATTCCTATTACCGCAGGTCGTGATATGTCTATAGATCTTATTAACGAGTCTAATAAAGGTTCAAAGACAATAGGTGTAGTTTCTCAAAAAGATGAATCTGTAGAGAATCCCACAGCCGATGATATAAATACAACCGGAGTTGTTGCTCGTATTCTTAGAGTTTTAAAAATGCCTGATGGTAATGTTACTGTTATCATACAAGGAAAAAAACGTTTTAATATTGCTGAAGTAATTACTGAAAAACCATATCTGGTAGCAACAGTACGTGAAGTGCCAGAACTTCGTCCTGAAAAAGGAAATGAGGAGTTTAAAGCGATAATTGATTCTATTAAAGAACAGGCTTTACAAATCATTAAGCAGTCGCCTAATATTCCTAGCGAAGCTGGTTTTGCAATTAAGAATATCGAAAGTGAGTCTTTCCTCATCAATTTTGTGAGTTCTAATATGAACTTAACGGTAGAGGAAAAGCAAAAACTCCTTGAAATTGGAGATTTAAAAGAGCGTGCTCTACAGACGCTGCGTCATATGAATACGGAGATGCAGAAACTCGAGCTTAAGAATGATATTCAAAGCCGGGTGCATAACGATATGAGCCAGCAACAGCGTGAATATTTTCTACATCAGCAAATGAAAACCATTCAAGAAGAACTGGGTGGAGTTTCTCAGGAGGATGAACTTGAAGAGATGCGCGTGCGTGGCAAAAAGAAAAAATGGGATGAGAAGATTGCTAAGCACTTTAATAAGGAGCTAGCAAAAATGCAACGAATGAATCCGCAGGTTGCAGAATATAGTATTCAACGTAATTATCTTGATCTCTTTTTAGACCTTCCGTGGAATAAATTCAGCAAAGATAAATTTGATCTTAAACGGGCTAAGCGTATTCTAGACAGAGATCATTATGGTCTAGAGGATGTTAAAACACGTATTATTGAGTATCTGGCAGTACTTAAATTACGTAATGATATGAAATCTCCTATTTTATGTCTGTATGGACCTCCGGGAGTGGGTAAAACATCATTAGGTAAATCTGTGGCAGAAGCTTTAGGCAGAGAATATGTGCGTATGAGTCTGGGAGGATTGCGTGACGAGGCAGAAATTCGTGGTCACCGTAAAACCTATATCGGTGCAATGCCTGGCCGTATATTGCAAAGTTTAAAAAAAGCAGGTACCAGTAATCCTGTTTTTGTGCTAGATGAGGTAGATAAATTAAGTAATAGCAATCAAGGAGATCCTTCTTCGGCATTACTTGAGGTTCTAGATCCAGAGCAGAATGCAGAATTTCATGATAACTTCTTAGAGTTAGGTTTTGACTTGTCTAAAGTGATGTTTATTGCAACCGCAAATAACTTGGGAGCAATACAACCTGCATTACGTGACCGTATGGAAATTATAAATGTAACCGGCTATACTATCGAAGAGAAAGTTGAGATAGGAAAGCGTCATTTATTGCCAAAACAATTAAAAGAACACGGAGTAAAAGAGGATCAGTTAAAGATTGCTAAGCCACAATTAGAAAAAATAGTTGAAGGCTATACGCGTGAATCTGGTGTACGTGGATTAGAAAAACAAATTGCTAAAATGGTGCGTTACGCAGCCAAGAATATAGCAATGGAAGAGGAGTATAAAGTTAAAGTTGATTCTGAAACGATTATTGATGTTTTAGGATCTCCTAAGTTAGAGCGTAATAAATACGAGAATAATGATGTGGCCGGAGTGGTTACAGGACTTGCCTGGACACAGGTAGGAGGAGATATCTTATTTATTGAGTCTATTCTTTCAAAAGGAAAAGGTGTTCTTTCGGTTACCGGAAATTTAGGTAAAGTGATGAAAGAAAGTGCGACACTGGCTTTAGAGTACATTAAATCTAATGCAGCTGAGTTAAAACTTGATCCTTCGATTTTTGAGAAATACAACGTGCATATTCACGTACCTGAAGGGGCAACTCCTAAAGATGGACCGAGTGCGGGAATAACAATGCTTACATCATTAGTTTCTTTATTCACCCAGCGTAAAGTGAAGAAAAGTATCGCTATGACAGGTGAAATTACGCTAAGAGGTAAAGTGCTTCCTGTAGGTGGAATTAAAGAGAAGATACTTGCTGCAAAGCGTGCGCATATTAAAGAGATAATTATGTGTAGTGAGAATGAGCGTGATATTAAAGAGATTAATGAAGATTATCTCAAAGGTCTCACATTTCACTATGTAAATGATATGAGTGAGGTATTAGCTGTGGCACTTACAAATGAGAAAGTTAAAAATGCAAAAGAATTGTAATATTCTTATAGGTTAGTTTAAAACCCGTTAGCTGAAAAGTTAGCGGGTTTTTTAATGCCTGATAAATACAGTAATATTGTAGGCTTGTTATTTGCTGCCGGTTGATTTTAGAATGATAAAAACGCTATTTTCTTTTTTACTTATTTGTTTTTGCTCAGTTCTGCAGGCGCAATTGGGTGGGCGAACCACTTATCAGTTTCTCAATCTGGTATCATCACCTAAGCAAGCAGCAATGGGTGGAAAAGTAGTTACAGATTATAGTTACGATCCCACTTCAGCATTATTTAATCCTGCATCTATAAACGCAGAAATGGATAATCAGCTTGCACTCAACTATGTGAATTATCTCGCAGATGTAAACTACGGAAGCGCTAGTTACGCATATCTCTATGATAGACGTACTCAAGTTATTCACGCAGGTGTAACTTATATTAATTACGGAAATTTTGAGGGGTATGATGAGCAAGGCAATGCAACAGCAGACTTTAGTGGGGGAGAAGCTGCTTTTTCATTAGGGTACGCATATAACATACCCTACACAGATTTCTATGTAGGTGCAAATGCTAAATTGATCACATCAAAATTAGAGCAATATAGTTCGTTAGGTGGGGCTGTAGATCTTGGTTTTATGTATCTTAATGAAGACTTAAACCTTAACATAGGTGGAGTAATACGTAATTTGGGAACGCAGTTTACTGCCTATGATGCAGTCTATGAAAAGCTTCCGTTAGAAATAGATTTAGGAATCTCTCAGCAACCGGCTCACGTACCGCTGCGCTGGCATTTTACATTAGAAAATCTGCAAAATTGGAATTTAGCGTTTAAAAACCCCAATCGGGCAACAGTAGATCTAGATGGTAATACGATTCCTGAAAAAATCAATTTTTTCGATGAAGCCCTACGACATATGATTATTGGAGCAGAGTTGTTTCCTGATAGTGGCTTTAATATTAGACTCGGATATAATTTGCGCAGAGCTGAAGAATTACGCATACAAAAACAACGTAGTTTCGCAGGTCTAAGTGCCGGTTTTTCTTTGAAGTTTAATAAATTGCGGCTTAGTTACAGCTATGCAAGATATAACTCTGCTGCCAGCTCTAGTTTTTTTGGATTACATATCGATTTAAGATAAATAGCGCATTCTGTTCTCAATAATACATTAGAATTCTAATAGTCAATTTTTAAATTTGAAAAGAATAACAATAGCAATTGATGGCTTTTCATCAACCGGTAAAAGTACAGTGGCAAAAATGCTAGCTAAAGAGCTAGACTATATTTATGTTGATACAGGAGCGATGTATAGAGCAGTTACTTTATTTGCAATGCGACACTTATATATTAAGGAAGGGCATTTTGATAAAGAAGCACTTCTGAGAAATCTATTTAAAGTTTCGGTTAAATTTAAAATGAATCCTTCTACAGGTATTGCAGATGTTTATCTCAATTCTGAAAATGTTGAAAGGGAGATACGTACGTTAGAGGTATCTAACTTTGTAAGTCAGATAGCTGCAATTTCAGAGGTTCGTCATTTACTTGTTGAAAAACAAAAGGAAATGGGCAAAGAAAAAGGTATTGTTATGGACGGCCGCGATATAGGTACTGTGGTTTTTCCCGAAGCAGAATTAAAAGTATTTATGACTGCAACTGCAGATGAACGTGCACGGCGTCGTTACGAAGAATTAATTGCCAAAGGGGATAATGTAACGTATGAGGCCGTTTTAGAAAATGTGGTGAAGCGTGACGCTTTAGATACATCTCGAGAAGATTCGCCACTTGTAAAAGCAGATGATGCAATCTTGTTAGACAATACGCATACAAATATTGAAGATCAGTTTCATATCTTACTTCAGCTTTCTAAAGATCGCATTTACGGACGTTGCTAAATGTACTTTAAGCTACTAAATGGGATCGATAAAACTTACCAAAAGCCTGTTATACCTAATGGCAGCAGGTGCCGGACTTGTAGTTGCGAATAATTATTACAATCAACCTCTTCTTAATTTAATTGCGGCAACCTTTAAAGTTTCAGAATCGCAGGTAAGCAGAATTCCTTTAGCTACTCAATTAGGTTACGCTTTCGGCTTATTGTTTATTATTCCACTTGGAGATAAATTTTCAAGAAGAAAAATTATACTATATGACTTTATAGCTATTATAATTTCTTTATTAATTACCGCCATTGCTCCTTCGCTTTGGATACTTACTGTATCTAGCTTTCTAGTAGGTTTTTCATCTGTGGTTCCTCAATTATTTGTT
Organism: Leeuwenhoekiella aequorea; assembly: GCF_004104375.1. Taxonomy (GTDB): domain Bacteria; phylum Bacteroidota; class Bacteroidia; order Flavobacteriales; family Flavobacteriaceae; genus Leeuwenhoekiella; species Leeuwenhoekiella aequorea. The sequence goes on along the minus strand of NZ_QOVM01000002.1, from coordinate 671,511 downwards.
CCTATGGCAGCAGAGTTAGCCACTGAAGAGAAAAGGGGGAAAGTAATAGGTATAGTAATGAGTGGACTTTTAATAGGTATTCTTGGGAGTCGGTTTATTAGTGGTATGGTAGGAGAATATTATGGATGGAGAGTAATGTATTTTCTCGCTGCAGGCATAATGTTAATTTATGTTGCAATCCTATATTTTAAATTACCCAATGTTGCTACAGATTTTAAAGGTACTTATGTGCAATTAATGCGCTCATTAATAAATATTTTAAAGACTAAACCAGAAGTGCGTGTTGCCGCATTACGCGGTGGTTTAGCATTTGCCGGATTTAGTGCCTTCTGGACCACACTCGTTTTTCTTATGGAAACAAACTTTGGGTATGGCAGTGCAGTTTCAGGAATGTTTGGATTGCTGGGAATGATTGGAGCTTTAGGGGCAGCATTTGCCGGAAAACTTAATGATAAGTACAATCAAAATAAATTGGTTTTACTTTTTTCGATATTGCTCATTTTATCTTGGATAGTGTTTCAGTTTTCAGAGCATTCATTAATAGGAATCGTAATAGGGGTTTTACTTATTGATTTCAGCTTGCAATCACTACACGTTACAAACCAAAATATTATATTCTCAAAAAACCCAGATGCACGTAATCGGGTAAATACCATTTATATGGTGGGCTATTTTATAGGAGGTGCATTAGGTACAATTGCCGGTGCGTATGCTTGGGAGCACTTTCGGTGGATAGGTGTTGCTACATTGGGTTTAATTTTTTCTGTGCTCATACTCATTTTTACAACTATGCTTAAAAGAGAGTAATTAATAGTACTTCTTAACTTCTCAAACGCTAAGAGCGTTCTTTTCTCATAAATATATTATAAGATGCACTTAAGGCTTTATTAAAAGGATAAGCCGTACGATGTATGTTTTTTAATTTTATGTAAAATTATATAGGTTTTTCTGCGATACTATTAAAATCAACGAATCTCCTTAATGCTACAAAAAAGAATAAAAATGAGTACTGAGACACTAGATCAACAAAAAAGTAAATCAGATTCTAAACAAGAATATTTAGAAACTATAAATCCGGCAACCGGAAAAAAAATAAACTCTTACAAATTAATGAGCGATTCTGAAGCAAAAGAAGCTGTGGAGGCATCGCACAAAGCGTTTTTAAAGTGGAAAAATGTTTCTTTAGAAGAGCGTGCTAAACACATCAAAAATATTGGTAAGAGTTTTGAGAAAAATAAGGATAAGCTTGTAAAATTAATGACTGAGGAAATGGGGAAAATGCTTCCTCAAGGAGTCCAAGAAGTTGACTTGTGTATAGGTATATGTGATTATACTGCTGAAAACGGACCCAAAGAATTACAGGATGAAGAGCGTACCTTACCAGATGGTGGTAAAGGACTTATAACTTACTCGCCATTAGGTGTGATTTATGGGATACAACCCTGGAATTTCCCCACCTATCAGGTGATGCGTTATACAATTGCTAATCTAATGACAGGTAACAGTATTTTACTTAAACATGCCGAAAATGTCACTGGTTCTGCATTGCTTATAGAGGAGATAATTAAAGAATCTGGACTTTCAGAAAATTTATTTACGGTATTACGTATAAGCCATGATCAATCTGACACTATTATAGAGAATGAACATGTACAAGGAGTTACACTTACCGGTAGTAGTAATGCAGGTAAGATTATAGCTGAGAAAGCCGGAAAGGCTCTCAAAAAGACCGTATTAGAATTAGGGTCTAATGATGCGTACTTAGTATTAGAAGATGCAGATATTGATACGGCAGTCGAATGGAGTATTAAAGGTAGAATCTATAATAATGGTGAAACCTGTGTAGCTGCAAAACGTTTTGTAGTTGCTGAAAAAGTCTATGACGAATTTAAAAAGAAATTTGTTGAAGGAATGCGCAATTTAAAATTTGGTGATCCTACTGATGAATCCAATGATATTGGCCCAATGGCCCGTAAAGATTTACGTGAAAAATTGCACGACCAGGTAGAGGAAAGTGTTACAAATGGAGCCGAAGTTCTTTGTGGCGGTAAAATGCCAGATGGGGATGGATTTTATTATCCCGCTACAATTTTAGGTAATGTTAAACCGGGCCAACCGGCTTATGACGATGAATTATTTGGACCTGTAGCATCTTTAATTAAGGCTAAAGATAATGAGGATGCTATGCGAATTGCTAATGATAGTCGTTTTGGACTAGGTGGGGGCATCTTTTCCAAAGATGAGAAGAAAGCTTTTGAATTAGCTAAGAATCATTTTGACACTGGAATGGTGTTTATAAATAGTTTTGGTTTAGCTCAGCCTAATATGCCATTTGGTGGAGTAAAGAATTCTGGGCACGGAAGGGAACATGGTGGTTTTGGATTGAAAGAATTTGTAAATGAAAAAGCGATTATGCGTCTTAACGGATAGTTAAATCAGGTTTACAATTTTTGAAACCCTCTTTGTATTACAGAGAGGGTTTTTTATTTTATGATTTATCCAGAATCCAATTTTTATAATAGTTTAGCACTTCATAGCTATTTGTTTCATTATGCGTTTCGTGTTTGAGATCCTTCCATTCTTTAAATGTAATCTGGTCGTGATGTCTTTTAGCGAGAGTTTTAGAAGCCTTAAAATCTGTAATAGTATCCTCAGTGCCGTGAGCAAGTAAAATTTGCGTTCTAAAATCAAATGAACGGTCTAGCAGATAAACTCCATTGTCATTCATAGCAAAATATAAGCATATAGATGCTGTGTTGTGAACTAGCGGATCTTTGAGATAATTTTTTCCTACAGATTCATCACGAGACAACGAATTGGGGTCAAGATTAGCAGTTTGATTTTTATTAAAACCAAAACTTAAAAGCATACGACCCAAAACAAGTTCAAAAGCATTGGGCTTTTTTACAAGACTGAGCCAAGGAGATGTTATAATTGCTCCGGCTGGAGGAAGACTTGTAAGCAACAAATATCGTAATACAATACCACCTCCCATGCTATGCCCATATAGAAACACAGGTAAATCTTTATTTTCAAGAACAGCCTTTTCATAAATAAAATCAACAGCTAGAATATAATCTTGAAGTGATTGTACAGTTCCCTTTTTCCCATTCGATCTACCGTGACCCGGTAAGTCAATGCCATAGCAAGAGATATTACTAGTTGTATATTCGCTAATCACATGATCATATCTGCCTATATGCTCCCCAAAACCGTGAATAATGCATACAACTGCTCTCGGATTTTGAGTCTTCCAGCTTTTTCCAAACAACTCGTGGCGAGTTGTTTGCCCTTGAAATGCCTCTATGGAAACTTCTCCAAACATATTTTATGATTTAAATATCAAAATAAGAAAACTTTATGTAATTTTGCACACCTTTTGACAATGTAAGGAAGCACAAAAGGACTACATTATTAGCGTTGCTGGTAGTGTTGAAAAGTAATCAAACCTCTTTTATGGTTTTGTGTTGTTTAGCTTCCGCGAAAGCGTAAAATACAAATATTAATCAGCAAATGGCTGAAGAAAACCAAAATCCGGAAACTGCTCCTGCAGTTGAAGAAACAAGCACTGCACAAGCAGCGCCAAAGAACCACCAAACTGCTTCTCAAGCAAATCCTGAAAAATTTCTAGAAGAATTTAACTGGCACAACTACGAGGAAGGTATTGACCCAATCGATGAAGACAAGTTAGATGAATTTGAGAAGTTAGTAGCAGAAAATTTTGTAGATACTCTTGATGATGAGGTTGTTGAAGGTACAGTAATCAATATCACAGATCGTGATGCTATTATTGATATCAATGCAAAATCTGAAGGTGTAATCTCACTTAACGAATTTCGTTACAACCCAGATCTTAAAGTAGGAGATAAGGTTGAAGTATTAATTGATGTACGTGAAGATGCTACAGGTCAGTTAGTTCTTTCTCACCGTAAAGCTCGTGTTATTAAGGCTTGGGATCGTGTTAATAAAGCTCACGAAGAAGGTACTATTGTTACTGGTTTTGTAAAGGCTCGTACAAAAGGTGGTATGATCGTAGATGTATTTGGTATTGAAGCTTTCTTACCAGGTTCTCAAATCGATGTTAAGCCTATTCGTGATTACGATGCTTATGTGAACAAAACAATGGAATTTAAAGTTGTGAAAATCAACCAAGAATTTAAAAACGTTGTTGTTTCTCATAAAGCACTTATCGAAGCTGATATTGAAGAGCAGAAAAAAGAAATCATTGGGCAGCTTGAAAAAGGTCAGGTACTTGAAGGTACTGTTAAAAACATTACTTCTTACGGAGTATTTGTTGATCTTGGAGGTGTTGATGGATTGGTACACATTACAGATCTTTCTTGGTCTCGTATCAACCACCCGAATGAGATCGTTGATCTTGATCAGAAATTAAACGTTGTTATTCTTGACTTTGATGAGGATAAAACACGTATTCAACTAGGTCTTAAGCAACTTAAGAAGCACCCATGGGATGCTCTAAGTGAAACTTTAAGCATAGGTGATAAAGTAAAAGGTAAAGTAGTTGTAATCGCAGATTACGGTGCTTTTGTTGAAGTAGAAGAAGGAGTAGAAGGTTTAATCCACGTTTCTGAAATGTCTTGGTCTACGCACTTACGTAGCGCTCAAGATTTTGTAAATGTTGGTGATGAAGTAGAAGCTCAAATTCTTACTATGGATCGTGATGAGCGTAAGATGTCTCTTGGTATCAAGCAATTATCTCAAGATCCTTGGACAGATATTACTACTAAGTATCCTGTAGGATCACGTCATACAGGTATTGTACGTAACTTCACTAACTTTGGAGTATTCGTAGAATTAGAAGAAGGTATTGATGGACTTATTTACATCTCAGATCTTTCTTGGACTAAGAAAATCAAGCATCCTTCAGAATTTACAAACATTGGCGATAAGCTAGAGGTTGTAGTTCTTGAACTAGATGTTGATGGTCGTAAATTAAGTTTAGGTCATAAACAAACAGAAGAAAATCCTTGGGATAAGTACGAAGATGATTTCGCAGTAGGTACAAAACACACTGGTGTAATTAGCGACGTAGTAGACAAGGGAGCAACTATCGAGTTTAACGAAGACATCGTGGCATTTGTTCCAGGTCGTCATTTAGAAAAAGAAGATGGTAGCAAATTAGGAAAAGGTGATAGCGCCGAATTCCAGATCATTGAGTTTAATAAAGACTTTAAACGTGTAGTTGCATCGCATACTTCATTGTTTAGAGAAGAGGAAGCTAAGATTGTTAAGCAGGCAGCTAAGAAAGCAGCTGATTCTGCAGCAGCTAGTGCACCTACTTTAGGAGACGCTAATGACGCTCTTGCAGCACTTAAAAAGAAAATGGAAAAAGGTGGTAACTAAGCCCTAACATTTTTCACAATAGAAAGCTCCTTAACGAAAGTTAAGGAGCTTTTTTTTATCTTAGTTAAGAATATAAACATAGGCCCAGCTCAGCACAAAATATCATTCTCAACTCTGAGGAGAATGGCAATTTATTTATGGTATTTTGAGTAATGAAAATTCGCAGTATTTGGTTACTTTTGAGATCCTGAATCTATGATTTAAAAGTTCGGTTTGTACGATATTAGCAGATAAACTGAACAGTTTCTACCTTAAGCAAACATCATGAACTATATTCTTTTTGACGGTCCCTCACGGAATAAGCTTTTACCTTTAACATTCACTAAACCTGTTGCAGATTTGCGATTAGGTATTTTAACGATTAGGGGTAAATGGGAGATGCACCTTGGTAGCACTACATCAACTGTTACTGAAGAATATTTATCTGAAAAATTCCCTATGGTGGAGTTTGAAGATAATGTGATGATTAACGCCTCATATTTACCTACAGATGATTTAGTTGAAGCGATTCTAGATCTAAAACCGCGACAAGCTATTTTTGACGGCGAAGATGTAATAGCCTTTTATACTCAAGACACACAGGAGGAAATCGATTTTGATGAATATACTCAAATTGAGATAGGAGCGAAAGCCCTCTTTAAAATTGAACACACCTGGGATATTTTCAGTAAAAATCATCGTGCGATCGAGCTTGATTATATGTTGATAACTCAAGATCGCGAATCTGTGAAAATTCCTAAAAGTGTTCAGGTTATTAATCCTGAAAACATATTTATTGAAGAAGGAGCAACTCTTAATTTCTGTACGTTAAACGCATCTGAAGGCCCTATTTATATAGGTAAAGATGCAGAGGTTATGGAAGGAGCGCTTATACGTGGTCCCTTTGCTTTGTGTGAAGGAGCTACTGTAAAAATGGGTTCAAAAATATATACAGGCACAACAATAGGTCCTTTCTGTAAAGTAGGTGGAGAGATTAATAACGCGGTGCTAATGGCATATTCAAATAAAGGTCATGACGGATTTTTAGGAAATTCTGTTCTAGGAGAATGGTGTAATATTGGTGCAGATTCTAACAATAGTAATCTTAAAAACAACTATGAAGAGGTACGTTTGTGGGATTATGAAACAGAAGGTTTCTCTAAAACAGGACTTCAGTTTTGCGGACTTATAATGGGTGATCATAGTAAATGTGGTATTAATACAATGTTTAATACGGGCACTGTAATTGGTGTAAGTGTAAATATTTTTGGAACCGGATTTCCGCGTAATTTTGTACCCTCGTTTTCTTGGGGTGGCGCTAGTGGATTCACTACCTATAAAACTGAAAAGGCTTTTCAAACAGCAAAACTTGTGACTGAAAGACGAAATATAGCTTTTGATGAGCAAGAGGCTGCAATCCTTCAGCATATATTTGATGAAACTGCAAAGTTTAGAAGGTATTAAAGTTTCCAACCTTAAATGTTCAATCGATTTGAGAACTAATCTAAAGGTAATTTTTTAACACGCTTAAGAACAAGAAAGTCCTGCGGATTTGCAATGAGTCCGGTGACATTCTTATGAACAAATTTTATAACCTGGTCATAATAAAGCGTAACAAATGGAGCTTTTGATATTAAAATAGAATCCATTCTTTTATAAAGAACTTTTCGTTTTTCGATATCAGAAATTTTGAAACTCTCTTCATATAATTTATCGAATTCAGCACTTTTAAAATGGGTATAGTTAGGTCCATTTGGAGTGAAATTCTTGCTGTAATATAATGATAGATAATTTTCTGCATCTGGGTAGTCTGCAATCCAGCTGGCTCTAAATGAATCCAATTTCCCAGTCGATTTTAATTGTCTAAGAGTAGAGGGTGGCATGACATCAATATTAATTAATAATCCAAGTTTGCCTAACTCCCTTTGTATGTATTCGCAAATGTCAAGGTATTGACTATTTGTACCTATTGTGATTGATGGTGAAGTATTGCCACTTTCTTTAATATACTGCTCAATTAACTTTCGAGCTTCAACAGGATTATATTCAAATCCTGATGTTCCAAATCCGGGTAGACCAGAGGGAATAAAACCTGCATTTGCCGGTGTGCCTATACCGTTTCTTAAATATTTAATCATTTTTAAACGATCAAAACCAAGATTAACAGCCTTTCTTAGTGCTAAAGAGCGTACTTCATCTTCATTGCTGGATAAGAAAAAACCTAAGTATTCGGTATTTAAAAACGGACCGGTAATCGTATTTACGTTTTCTTTATATTTTTCTTGAAGTTGGCCTGTTGCAGTTAGTAACTCATCTTTATAGGAAGGATCCAGACTATTTAGCATGTCCAGATTGCCCTGAGCAAATTGCAGAAATTCACTTTGTTTATCAGGTAAAAAAGTAATAGCTATAGCTTCTAAGTATGGAAGTTGAATTCCATCTTCATCTTTTTCAAAGTAATTCTCATTTTTTCTAAGAACGAGTTTAACACCTTCTTCCCATCTTTTAAATTTAAAGGGACCTGTTCCTATAGGATTTGATCTAAATTCAGTGCCAAAGTAATCAACTACTTCGTGCGGTACAACAGAGCAATAACGCATTGCTAGTAATCCTAAAAATGCAGGAAATTCTTTTTTAAGAGTAATGACTAAGGTAGAATCATTAACTGCGTTATAGTGCTCTACATTACTTAGAACCCAACTGCCGGGAGAGGCAATTCTAGGGTCTTTCAAACGATTAAAACTATATACGAAGTCAGCAGCTGTCACTGTGCGTGTACTGTCTACATTTGCAAATTGAGAATGTTTATGAAACCATACATTCTTGCGAAGATTAAAGGTATAGGTTTTTGTGTCATCACTAATTTCCCAACTTTTAGCAATATCTGGTTTGATGTTTAAAGAATCATCTTGCTGTACTAAACCATTAAATAGTTGATTTGTAGGCCAAATAATAGGAGGATTACGGGCAAATGCAGGATCTAATGTTGCTACATTGTAATGCTCATTGTATCTAAACACCTTTAGTTCTTGTGAAAAATTCTCTTTTGAATCACAAGAAATAAAAAACGTGCTAAAACTTAATACTAGTAGAAGTGACTTTATAGCTTTGAATATCAATGTGGTAATTGGTGATTAGTTTTTAAATGAAAATGTTTTTTGCAATACATCAGCATCGTGTTTAGGATCATTTTGATCTAATAAACTTGGAATTGACGCAAAGCTTTAGCAATAAAATTATTGTAGTTAACTTTGCAGTCTTAAACTGGCGCTATATTTTTTCGCATAAGCGAAAGAAAAGCAAAAGTAACCAATTGTGAAGAAGATTCTAATGAACGAAGCAGGTAAAAAAGTAGCCTTTTATACACTGGGATGTAAGCTTAATTTTTCGGAAACAGCTACCATATCCCGCAGTTTTAAAAGTGAAGGTTTTGAGCGAGTTGATTTTAGTGAATCAGCAGATATTTATGTAATTAATACCTGTAGTGTAACTGAAAATGCAGACAAACGTTTTAAAACAATCGTAAAGCAGGCTCAAAAGATCAATCCCGATGCTTTTGTTGCGGCAGTAGGTTGTTATGCCCAGCTTAAACCCGAAGAGCTTGCAGATGTTGATGGCGTGGATCTTGTTTTAGGAGCCACAGAAAAATTCAAGATAACAGATTACCTAAATGATCTCTCTAAAAATGATATGGGAGAAGTGCATAGCTGTGAGATCGAAGATGCAAATTTTTATGTAGGTTCTTATTCAGTAGGAGATCGCACACGCGCATTTTTAAAAGTGCAGGATGGTTGTGATTACAAATGTACGTATTGCACCATTCCGCTTGCTCGTGGTATTTCGCGAAGTGATACACTTGTTAACGTAATTAAGAATGCGCAGGAGATAGCAGCTCAGGATATTAAAGAAATCGTCTTGACGGGTGTAAATATTGGTGACTACGGAAAAGGAGAGTTTGGTAATAAAAAGCACGAGCATACTTTTCTGGATCTTGTTAAAGCGTTAGATAATGTAGATGGGATTGAGCGTTTACGCATTTCTAGTATAGAGCCAAATCTTCTTAAGAATGAAACCATAAAACTTGTCTCTGAGTCAAAATCTTTTGTACCTCATTTTCACATTCCGCTTCAAAGTGGGAATAATGAATTACTGGGTAAAATGAGTCGAAGATATAAGCGCGAACTTTATTCAGATCGTGTATCTGAAATAAAAAAACTAATGCCTAATGCTTGTATAGGCGTAGATGTTATTGTAGGCTTTCCGGGAGAAACGGAAGCTCATTTTCTAGATACCTATACATTTTTAAATGAATTAGACATTTCATATTTACATGTATTTACGTACTCAGAGCGTGAAAATACTAAGGCGGCAGAAATGGAGCATGCGATACCCTTGAGGCAACGAAAAAAGCGCAGTAAAATGCTTAGAGGATTATCTGCAAAAAAACGGAGAGCATTTTATGAATCCCAATTAAATACGAGTCATAAGGTGCTCTTTGAAGGAGAGAATAAGCAAGGTTACATTCACGGATTCACTGAAAATTATGTCAAGGTTAAAGCTCCTTGGGATCCTGGGCTTGTAAATACTATTCACAGTATTACACTTACAGAAATAGATGAAGATGGCTTAGTGCGTTTTGAATATGAAAACGAAAACCTTTTAACAGCATAAAAAAAAACCTGCTTTTGCAGGTTTTTTTAATTTTAAAATTTTGAGTCTAGATATTGATTCCGACAGGAAGTAATTTTTTATACTTTCTACGGTTAGACCTCATAAACTTTGCGATCTCAGGACTTGTAGGGACCAGACTGATGTTGCGATCTTCGACTTCTTTAAAAACAGTAACGATAAAATCATTCATTTTATCTTCAGTTCCTTCCGGCATTTTTATCTTTGTCAGAAAAATTTTTCGATCTTGAAGAGAATATTCAATTTTTGCCATTTTACCATCTATGGTGGCCTCAAATTGTCTTAAAAACTCGTTGTCTGTTAATTCAATCGCTGTCATTACATCCATATAAAATTTGTTTTAAGAAATTACGTTAAACTCGAGAAAGGAATTTGGAATATGTTTAAAACATAAAGTTATGTTAACATATTGTTACAAATATACAAAATTTTAATGGTTTTATTGAGGTTTAACTGTTAAAGCATTAATTCTAAGCTATATGATTCATGTTTATTTAATGCCTGGGATGGCTGCCAATCCTAGTATATTTGAATATTTAAAATTACCTGACACCCAGTTTACCTTGCATCCACTATCTTGGAAAATTCCTGAGGCAAATGATACATTAGAAGTCTATGCAAAAAAGATGCTAGAAGAGGTTAAGGAAGATAACCCAGTCCTTATAGGTGTTAGTTTTGGAGGTGTGATTGTTCAGGAAATGGCAAAATATATTACCGCTAAGAAAACGATAATTATAAGCAGTGTAAAAAGTAAAAATGAATTACCAAAGCGAATGCGCTTTAGTAGGGCGTTAGGATTGTATAGGATAGCTCCTGTAAGTCTTGTACGTAACATAGATACTCTGGCAAATTATGCAATTGGAGATCGGCTGAAGCATAAAGTTGCTTTATATCAAAAATATCTTTCGATTACTAATCCAGTTTATCTCAACTGGGCACTTCAACAAATGTTATGTTGGGAGCAAACTGAGTATAATGAAGATTTAGTACATATACACGGAACTGACGATCCTGTTTTTCCGTATAAATATATAGATAAGTGTATACCGATAAAAGGAGGAACACACGCAATGATTATTACAAAATGTAAGTGGTTTAACAATAATCTGCCAAAAATTATCGGGAATTAATCGCTAATTTGCAGATCAACTTAAAATTATTATAATGGTAAATATAAAATCAATTTTAGCTGGTGTAGGACTGGTGGCGACAACGGCAATTTGCATTCAGGCTGTACAGCAGGAAAGTGCAGATCCTGAGATTATGAAGGAGGAAAAACTGGTTAATGATTACAATGTTTATGCTATACCATTACCTGATGAAATGGATTTTGCGGGAGAAAAATTAGCTTTAAATGATCCTGACATTCGTGAGCGAATGGATAGAGAATTGCTTGTAAATACCTACTGGCAATCTAATGCTCTTTTGTTAATTAAGAGAGCTAACAAGTATTTCCCGATTATCGAACCTATTTTAAAAGAAGAGGGTTTACCAGATGACTTCAAATACTTAGCTGTTATAGAAAGTGGATTAACACAGGCTGTGTCTCCAGCACGAGCTACAGGTTTCTGGCAAATTCTTAGTTCTACCGGTAAAGAATTAGGTCTGGAGGTTAATGATAATGTTGATGAGCGTTATAATGTAGAATTATCGACTCGTGCTGCTTGTAAATATTTAAAAAACGCTAAAAATAATTTAGGTTCTTGGACATTGGCAGCAGCAGGTTACAACGCCGGAAATGCCGGTATAAGCCGTAGATTGAGAGAGCAAGAAGTTCACGATTATTATGATTTGTTGCTAGGAGAGGAAACGGGTAGATATGTTTTTAGAATACTAGCTTTAAAAGAAATCCTATCAGATCCTAAAAAGTATGGTTTGAATTTTACAGATAAAGATTTATATAATAAGGTGCCAACATACAAAGTGGAAATAGACACGCCAGTTACAAATTTTGTGAAGTTTGCTCAAGGATATGGTATTAATTATAAAATATTAAAACTGCATAATCCGTGGTTACGTGAAGATCACTTAAACAATAGTTCGGGTAAAAAGTATTACATTGAGATTCCTGAAAAAGGAGCTTATACATACACAGTAGGACAGTAGACAAGAAAAAGTATAAAAAAAAAGGGAACTGAAGAGTTCCCTTTTTTTTTATACTTTTTTCTAAAAATTAGAAGGTAGCCAGAGACTCTGGTAAATCTTTGAGGTTTATATTGAGATCTATATTAATTGCTGCAATTTGTCTCACAAGAAATCTCATATTCTCATTTAGTGTCTGATTGATACTCGCATTAAGCTTGTTTGCAGGTCTTCTTTTGAGGTCGAGAATTTCTCCATTACTTGCGATCACAAAAGATAATGAGAGTCCTAAGGAGTGCTTCAAAAGATTTACAGTTCGCATATGTTTATTCTGAGTTTCATCAACATAAACGACTTGTATTTTTTTATCAAATTGCTTAGACAGCTTTTTTACAGTGGATTTATCATCCCAAAATAAGACAACGAAATCTATCATATCACCATAGCGCTCAGCCATCTTATTTAAAACGGGAATTTCTCCTTCGCTTGGAATACACCAAGAGGCATAGGTAAGTATTAAGGTAGGACGTTCAATATCTTCTGTTGAAGTAAGAAAAGTATTAAGGCTTTCAAATTTTAAGGCATCGATGTAGGTGCCTTGTAAATGATCCTTGACGAGAGTATCTAAAAGGGATTTTGCATATGAGAGTTCTCCACGTTCTAAAGCATTATCTACTTTCGTGTTATATGCGTCTAAGTTTAATGTGAGTGCTTCAGAAAACAGGGTTTTGTGAGTTTCCTGAGCAGATAAATTAAAGAAAGATACCAATAAGATAAAGAGTAGTTTTTTTGCCATATACAATCCGTATATAGCGAAGTTAAATCTAGATATAGATATAACGAAAACTTATCGATAACCTGTTAAAATAATCAGGTAACTAACGTAACTTTCTGATAGTGAATAATCGACCTGAAGATTTCTGAAGCGTGTAGAATAGTGCTATATATTATCTTCTACCTCTTCCGTATTGTTGTTTTGGCATATTAGCAGCTTGTTTCATCTGCTTCTTCATCATTTTAATTTGCTCATCAAGCATATTGTGCTTGTCAAGTTTTTTAGCTTCAGTAAGAAGTAAATCAGCTTCGCGTCTTCGGTTCTTTGTCATTGCAATACCTGCAAGATTTATTTTTGCCATCGCCATATCTGCATCCATACTCAAACCTAATTGAACCGCTTTTTTGAAGTATTTTTCGGCTTGTGTCATATTTGTTTGCGATAACATAAGACCATTTAAGTAGTTATAATAACCATGTTGTTTTCTGGTTAAAGCAGCTTCAGGATTTTTAATCTTGTCGAGCCATTTTTTCGATCCTTCAAAATCTTGCTTGCGGAGGCGGAGAAATGCTAATATTAGAAATTCATTTTTGAAATAAAGTAAAATAAAAATACCCGATAAAAGTATAAGCATAATACCGTTGCCTATAGATCTATCTATAAATTGCCAGATTGCCAAGCAGAAAATAAGTATAGCAAGAACTAATTTTATATTTTTATTGAACATAATAGTGTTGTTTACCCTGTATTTAACAGGTGAATATACTCGTGTTTTTAAGAGCGAGCAAATGTAATAAAAACAATCTAAAAAAAAATATACTTTCCATTTGTTGAAATGGAAAGTGTTTGTATATTTGCGCCCAGCTTTTGAGAAGGTACTTCTTAAAGCATTTTAGTATAGAAAAGTTAAAGGAAGATTAAAGAAGATACACAATGAGCAAAAGAACGTTTCAACCTTCAAAGAGAAAAAGAAAAAATAAACACGGTTTTCGCGAGCGTATGGCTAGTGCAAACGGTCGTAAAGTACTTGCTCGTAGAAGAGCTAAGGGTAGAAAAAAACTATCTGTATCTTCTGAGCTAAGACATAAAAGATAAAAATGGTGAACAACCGTTAATATAATAAGGTGTTACTTTTTTAAGTAACACCTTTTTTTATAAATATGCCTTCCGTAATTTTATATAAAACTCTTAATCTGAGCCAACAATGCCTAAAAACAACAATCTAAAGTCTATTTTAATTATCGGTTCTGGCCCTATCGTTATAGGCCAGGCATGTGAATTTGATTATTCTGGAACACAAGCTTTACGTTCCCTTCGTGAAGATGGAATAGAAACAATTTTAATTAATTCTAATCCTGCAACAATAATGACAGACCCTACAATGGCTGATCATGTTTATTTGTTGCCACTCACCACAAAATCACTGGTTAAAATTTTAAAAGAACATCCTCAAATTGATGCAGTACTTCCTACGATGGGTGGGCAGACCGCATTAAATTTATGTATTGAGGCTGATGAAAAAGGAATTTGGAAAGATTTTGGAGTTGAGTTAATAGGTGTTGATATCGATGCAATTAACATTACTGAAGATCGTGAGAAATTTAGAGAGTTAATGCTAAAAATTGGTGTAGGTATGGCCCCTCAGGCAACTGCTACATCATTTTTAAAAGGAAAAGAAATAGCTCAGGAGTTTGGTTTTCCACTAGTAATTAGAGCTTCTTATACATTAGGAGGAGCAGGAGCTTCAATAGTTTATAAAGCTGAAGATTTTGATGAGCTTTTAAGCCGTGGTCTTGAGATTTCGCCCATTCACGAGGTGATGATCGACAAAGCTCTTATGGGTTGGAAAGAATATGAGTTAGAGTTACTGCGTGACAAAAATGATAATGTCGTAATTATATGTGCTATAGAAAATATGGATCCAATGGGCATTCATACTGGAGATTCTATAACAGTTGCGCCAGCAATGACTTTGAGTGATACCACGTATCAGAAAATGCGTGATATGGCAATACATATGATGCGTTCGATAGGTGATTTTGCAGGTGGTTGTAATGTACAATTTGCTGTAAGTCCTGACGATAAAGAAGACATAATTGCAATTGAAATTAATCCTCGTGTTTCTAGATCTTCGGCATTGGCATCTAAAGCAACAGGATATCCTATTGCAAAAATTGCATCTAAGTTAGCAATAGGCTACAATTTAGACGAATTACAGAATCAAATTACAAAATCTACATCAGCATTATTTGAGCCTACGCTAGACTATGTAATTGTAAAAATCCCTCGTTGGAATTTTGATAAATTTGAAGGAAGTGACCGTACTTTAGGTCTACAGATGAAGTCTGTAGGTGAAGTTATGGGTATAGGTCGCTCGTTTCAGGAAGCACTTCATAAAGCAACTCAATCACTTGAAATAAAGAGAAATGGTCTGGGTGCAGATGGTAAAGGGTATACTAATTATGACGAAATAATAGAAAAACTTACCTATCCTAGTTGGGATCGCGTATTTGTTATTTATGATGCA
Source organism: Leeuwenhoekiella aequorea (assembly GCF_004104375.1). Classification (GTDB taxonomy): domain Bacteria; phylum Bacteroidota; class Bacteroidia; order Flavobacteriales; family Flavobacteriaceae; genus Leeuwenhoekiella; species Leeuwenhoekiella aequorea. The sequence continues at coordinate 656,095 of NZ_QOVM01000002.1, read as the reverse complement.
ATTCAAATGGGAATCCCATTAAGTCGTATCCACGAGATAACGAAAATTGATATGTGGTTTTTAAAGCAATTTGAAGAAATGGACGCTTTAGAAAAGGAGATAGGTAAATTTAAGATAGAAACCTTAACGAGAGATTTATTGCTTGAAGCAAAGCAGAAAGGTTTTGCAGATCGTCAAATCGCGCATATGCTTGATTGCTTAGAAAGCCAGGTAACAACTAAGCGCGATGAATTGAAAATTAACCGTGTTTACAAGCTGGTAGATACGTGTGCGGCAGAGTTTGTTGCACAGACACCTTATTTCTATTCCACTTTTGAAAATGATATGCAATTAGCCTCTGGCGAAAGATTTGCAGATAACGAAAGTGTAGTAACCGAAAAGAAAAAAGTAGTTGTATTAGGCTCTGGACCTAACCGTATAGGTCAAGGAATAGAATTCGATTATTGCTGTGTTCACGGAGTTCTTGCAGCTTCAGAATGTGGGTATGAGACGATAATGATAAACTGTAACCCCGAAACGGTATCTACAGATTTTGATATTGCAGATAAATTATATTTTGAACCCGTATTCTGGGAGCATATATATGATATAATTCGTCACGAGAACCCAGTGGGGGTAATTGTTCAATTGGGTGGTCAAACTGCTCTTAAATTAGCTGAAAAATTAGACCGCTACGGAATTAAGATCATCGGCACTAGTTATAAAGCTCTTGATTTAGCTGAGGATCGCGGTAGTTTTTCTCGATTACTTAAAGAAAATAATATTCCTTATCCAGAATTTGATGTTGCTGAAACTGCAGAAGAAGCTCTTGCTGTCGCAGACAAATTAGATTTTCCAATACTGGTAAGACCTTCCTATGTGTTAGGTGGACAAGGAATGAAGATTGTTATAAATAAAGACGAATTAGAGGAGACTGTTGTTGATTTACTTCGTAAAATACCTAATAATAAACTATTGTTAGATCATTATCTTGATGGAGCAATAGAGGCTGAAGCTGATGCTATTTGTGACGGTGAGAATGTTTACATAATTGGGATTATGGAGCACATAGAGCCTTGCGGAATTCACTCGGGAGATTCTAATGCAACCTTGCCTCCGTTTAACTTAGGAGATCTTGTATTGCAACAGATTAAAGATCATACCCATAAAATTGCTCTGGCATTAAACACTGTAGGATTAATTAATATACAGTTTGCCATTAAAGACGATATGGTTTATATAATAGAAGCAAATCCTAGAGCATCAAGAACGGTTCCTTTTATTGCTAAAGCATACGGAGAACCTTATGTAAATTATGCTACTAAGGTTATGCTCGGCGAAAAGAAAGTAACCGATTTTAATTTTAATCCAAAATTAGAAGGTTACGCTATAAAGCAACCGGTATTCTCATTCAATAAGTTTCATAATGTAAACAAAAAACTAGGGCCTGAAATGAAAAGTACAGGTGAAAGTATCTTATTTATAGATAGTTTGAAGGACGATGCATTTTATGAGCTTTATGCCAGAAGAAAAATGTACCTTAGTAGATAAATTTTTTGCAACAATCAATTGTGGGCAACGTCATTAAGTAAAGATTATTATAATTATGGCACAATATTAGTATTTAATATGTGAAAGTTATTTAACTTTACAATGACCTCAAACACAGTAATATGGCATGAAATTTACCTGGTTATACATATTTATTTTCATTGTTGCAGCATCTATTAGTGCCCAAGAAACTCATATAATAGATTGGAAATCTGGTTCTAAGTCGCTTCAATCTACATTAGAAGTTGAAGTAGGAGATACCGTACAATGGGTTTTTGGAGAGAGTTTACCACAGAATGTTATAAATACTTCTTTTGGCACTCCATCATCCTTTGGGTTACGTAAATTTCAAACTAAAGGCAGTATATATGAATACGTTTTTGATAAGAAAGGTATTTATACATTTGAAAGTAGTTCTAAGAAAGGATTGAAAGGTGCTATTAAAGTGACTGATTCAAAATCTTTTTTTACTAAAGATAAAGAAGGTTATAAAATTTATCCCAATCCGGTAAAGGATAGAATATTTTTTGAAAATCCGGCTGAATCAGATCCTTTAGAGATCACGTTTTATGATGTACTAGGTAAACAGGTTAAACGAAATTTAATGAGTTCGTCAATGGCTCAAAACGGAATGGACGTTAGCGAATTGAAACGTGGAGTTTATTTGGTGCAAATTGATAATGGTATACGTTCATTTACACAGAAGCTCGTAAAGAACTAAGAAATATAAAAAGCAAAAAAAAAAGCGAACCAATTGGTTCGCTTTTTTTTACTTAGTACTGAAGCTCAACTTTATGAGAGTTTCGAAGAATTTCTAGATCTTCATTCCGAAGCTCTGTATTAAAAGAAGTTTCTTTTCGGTGATTTTTTTTCATTTCCTGTCTTCTAAGGCTTGTTAAAAATCGACGGACTTCTTTTTCTGTTTTTAAAACCAGTCCAGGTACCGGCATACTTTCTCCCTTATCATTTTTTGCTACCATTGTAAAATAACTGGAGTTGCAATGTTTAATAATTCCGCTATGAATATCTTCAGATTCAACACGTATACCTACAACCATCGAAGTACGACCTACAAAATTCACGGAAGCTTTCATAACAACCAGCTCACCAACTTCTATAGGTTTTAAAAAATCTACTGTATCTACTGATGCAGTTACACAATAATTTCCAGAGTGTTTAGAAGCGCACGCAAATGCAATCTGATCCATTAGTGATAAGATATAACCTCCGTGAATTTTACCACTGAAATTAGTGTGTGATGGTAACATAAGTTCACTTATAGTTACCTGAGATTGTTCAATTTTCTTAAACGTGTTCAATTTTAATAATTTTTGTTATTTATTACTGCCTGTTGAAGTGTGGAGAGTTTTCTTTTGAAATTTCAGTTATAAAATATTTGGTGTCTCCCCAAAAAAAGAACGTGGCATAACGTTCTACGTACGTAAGTTTTACATAGCTACCTTGATACGTTTTCAATTTTTCAATAACATCTTTTTCTCCACTCATTACAGAGAAATCAAATATTTGCGCACCACTAATCCCTTGACTAATCTGGCCTTCCCAGGTTTTTATCAAAACGCCTTTATTACTAAATTTGATCAGTTCACCGGCACGTGTTCCTTCACTGTAAGGTACCGCATATATAAAGCTGTAAAAAAGTAGTGCAAATACAAATATTGCAGCTAAAACAATTAGAAGTAATTTTTTCATTTTAAAGTTCTTAGTGATTTACAGGCTTGCAATATGCAACTCTAAATTTCTTTTTCATAATCTAAAGTATCATTAGCTCTTCTAATTAAATTGCTGTCTAGCTGCTTAGTTGCTTTAGCACCTAAACTTCTTAATTTTTCTACGCGTGTTATAAGATTACCTCTTCCGGTAAGTTTAGTCATAGTGCGCTCATACGTAGTGCTAACCGTCCCCAATTGATTGCCTATTTTAACAAGTTCATCGGTAAGCAAGGTAAAAGCATCATAAAGTTTCCCAGCCTGCGTAGCAATCTCGATCGCATTGCGTTTTTGTCTATCATTCTGCCATAAATTTTCAACTAATTTTAGCGCCGCCAGGAGTGTAGAGGGCGTAACTATAATTACATTTTTTGTAAATGCATCTTCATACAATTGTGGTTCATTTGCCGATGCAATCGCAAAAGCGGGTTCTATGGGTATAAACATAAAGACCGTATCTGGACTTTCCTCAAGAAGTGTATAATAATTTTTTGTACTTAGCGTCTCTATATGTTTTTTAATAGATATTATGTGTTGCTTTAAGTAAGAGCTTTTAAGTGTGGAGTCTTCTTCGGAAACAAAACGTTCAAAAGCAGTTAAAGAAACTTTACTATCGATGATCATTTTTTTTCCGTCGGGTAAATGTATAAGAACATCTGTTTGTAGGCGTTTACCCTCTGGAGTGAGATGACTATCTTGTATGGTGTATTCTCTGCCTAATTCTAGGCCAGATTTTTCAAGAACCCTTGTAAGAATAAGCTCTCCCCAATTACCTTGAATTTTTGAATCACCTTTGAGTGCTTTTGTAAGATTATCTGCATCCTTACTCATTTGAAGATTAAGGTCTGCGAGTCCCTTAATTTGCTGTCTAAGTTCGCTGTGGCGACCTAAACTTTCCTTATTTGTATCTTCTACTTTTTTCTCAAAGCTATTAATTCGCTCGTGCAGGGGCTTGAGTATAAGGTCTAAGTTTTCTTTATTCTGAAGTGTGAATTTAGAGGATTTCTCATCTAAAATTTTGCTTGCCACAATTTCAAAATCTTTAGTAAATTTTTGTTGTAGCTGTTCTAATTCGGCGGTTTTCTCCTCTATACGCTGCTCAAGATTTTCATAAGCTACAGTAGTGCTGGTCAATTCATTTTGCAAAAACTCTTTTTTTTGCTGTAAATGCTCACTTTTAAGATTTTGCTCTTTTAATTTATTTTCAGACTTTGATAGTTGTTCAGATTTTAGATTTAGGCGCTCGCTAAGCATCCCGGTTTCTGATTTATTCTTAAGTCGTGCAATAAAATAACCAAGCACAGAACCAAGAAGTAAACAGCCTAATCCTATACCTAAAAATAATAAGCTTTCGTTCATTGATATTTATTTCTATCAAAGATACAGATTAGGTATGCGTCTTATCTAATAAAAAATTGTTTTGATTGTGTATTGAAACCAATGGTATTATCTGGGAAAAGATTTTCAAAGACTCCAGATTGTATTAAATTATCAGGAGTATCAGTAATACAGGTTTTTCCTTTGATAACGATCATTTGATCGCAAAGAGAAAGAACAAATTCTATATCGTGCGTTGTGCTTAGAATTAATTTGTTGTGAGTATGAGCTATTTTCTTCAGTAGTAAAAAAATAGAGGCTTTATGGTGCAGATCCAGATGAGTTGTAGGTTCATCAAGTAAAATGATTTCTGTGTTTTGTGCTAAAGCACGTGCTATGAGAGCTCTCTGAAATTGACCATCACTTAATTCAAAACAAGAGGTGTTTTTAAAATTTTCCAATTCAGTAGCTCTAATAGCTTCTAAAATATGTTCTTTATCGCTATCTGTTAAAGTACCTAGCCAGTTTGTATATGGCTGTCTTCCTAAGGCGACCAGTTCCAATACCGTTAAGTTTTTTGAAATTTGCTGATTAGTAAGGACAAGACTAAGCGTTTTTGATCTTTGGACTGGATCAATGGCAGTGATTTTTCTTTTGTCTAGATATACCTCACCTTCTAAAGCTTTTTGCAAACCTGCTAAAGTGCGCAATAGTGTAGATTTGCCCGAACCATTTATACCCACTAATGATATGAAATTTCCTTTTTTGAGAGATAGATTTATATCCTCTAAGATGATCTTCTTATTGCCATTATTTGTGTAACCTACAGAGAGGTTTTTACAATAAAGATTCTGACTATCTTGAGACTTGATCATTTTAAAATAGGAGTTTCTTTTTTCTAATAAGAAGCCAGATAACAATAGGAGCCCCTATAATAGAAGTTATTGCATTTATAGGAAGTGTAAAATCTAATCCTGGCATTTGTGCAATGGTATCGCAAAATAATAAAAGTAAAGCACCACCCAGCATACAAGCGGGCATAAGAATCCAGTGATTAGATGCGGTAAACCATTGTCTTATCAAATGGGGTACTGCAAGTCCCACAAAAGCAATAGGACCTACAAATGCAGTTAAACTTCCAGCAAGAATACTTGTAGATATTAGAATAATAAATCTGCTTTTCTGTATAGAAACACCAATGGACTGTGCATAGGATTCGCCTAATAAAAGACTATTTAAACTTTTGGAAATACTTAATGCTAGTACTATTCCTAAACTATAACAAAGACAGAGCAATTGCAAAGCGCCCCAGGAAATATCTCCTAAGCTTCCAAAGGACCAAAACATGTAACGCTGTAGGTCTTCTGCCGGACTAAAATAAGCTAAGATGCTTACTACAGCAGCAGTTAAACTACCAAACATGAGACCTATAATTAGTAAAGCCATTGCATCTCGTACACGTGAAGCGACTAACAATACGACACTTAGAACAGCAAAACTGCCTAAGCTTGCAGCTAAAACTGTTCCCCAGCTTCCCGGGATAAGTATAGATGAAAGCCCGAGGGCGCTACCACCTAAAATAAAAAAAGCCACTCCAAGACTGGCACCACTGCTTATCCCTAAAACATAGGGTCCTGCCAAAGGATTTTTGAACAGGGTTTGCATCATCAAACCAGAAACTGCGAGACCACTTCCGGTTAAAAGTGCCGCTATGGCTTTTGGAATTCGGTAATCGATTATGATATATGTCCACGCTTCCTGGTTGTGATCTTTGCCAAGAAGAATAGAAATAATAGTATCTACAGGAATACGTACACTTCCCAGACTTATATTCACTAGAAAGAAGGCTATTAATAATATAACCAGTACTAAAATTTTTGGAGTATGATTTATAGAACTAATCAAGAGCTTTAAAAAAATGAGGTTTATGATCTAATTCTAGTTCAGGATGAAAAATAGCTACAAGATCTTCCAAAACCCAATCTGGTCTGGAGGAAGCCAATTCATAGTAAATTAAGCCGCCGGTTTCTCCTTTAGCACTTGCAAATCCATAAATCTTTCGTTCTTTAAAAGCTTTAAATTGTTGATAAGCTGCACTGGTATTTCCTAATTCGTCATAGTTTTCAAAAGAATTGGGAGCAATCCAGAAGTCAGCATTCTGTGCTGTAGTAAGCACCTCTTCAATACTTAGAGATGTACTGCCGGTACCTCGGGTATCTTTGTACAAATAATCTGCATTTGCATCTGCGATAAGTTGGGCAGCCCAGCTTTCACCTTTTGGAAGATACCACACATCTTTGAACATTGCACCGCTTAAAACGGTAGGGCTAGAGTTAGCATTTTGAGCTCTATTTTTTAAAGTAAGATAGTTTGTTTCAATATCTTTAAAAATAGAATCTGCTATAGCTTCTTTATCATATAGCGCAGCGAAAAACTTTATCCATTCCGCTTGGCCTAAAGGAGTTTTTTCAACCCAATCCCCATTATAAAAAACAGGAATACCCGCTCGTTGTATAGAATTAAGCGCTTTATTCTCACCGGCAACTCCAAAACTTATTACGACATCGGGCTGAAGACTTATTGTACTTTCAGTATTAATAGATTCGTTTTGACCTAAATCTTTTATCTGACCGGCTGCAATACGCTTTCTCACTGTTTTTGAAGAGATATAATCAAGGTTAGGGAAACCTTTTAGTGTTTGAGTTACCCCCAATAATTCTAATGCCGGAAGGTGGGTAGTTGAAGTAACTACAATATTTTTGACAGGTATTTGTATAGTAGCATCAACCTCTATTCCATGCGGTAAAACAGCCTCATCCTTTAATAAAGCATAGTTGAAAACGACTTCACTATCTGGCCAAGCCTTTGTAACAGAAAGAATTTTATAACTTCCATAATCTACAATCTCAAAACCAGTGGCATAATCGATTTGCTGTTTGATTCCTTTGTCACTAACAGAAATTTTCTTATTTACTTCTTTTTTACAAGAGTTTAAAAGTCCAGAAATACAAATAAATAGTAGGATTGCAGAAGTGCGCATTTCGGTTAAGATAGGTTTAAAATTGATCACGAATCTAATAATTCATTTTTCAAAAGTAAGATTAATTAAAAAAAGCAAGGTAGCGTAACACATTTGATTAACTTCGCGCTTTAGTTTTTGGTGTCATTTTTTATTCTAAAAAATGACTTAAAAGGGAATCAGGTGATTTCACACGAAGTAGAAAAAGCCAATACGAAATTTAATGATTTTGTATTTTTTATTTCATAGTTAGAAAATTCCTGAGCTGTTCCCGCAACTGTAAGCTTAATCCGCCTTTAGCGGATGGTGAAGATTGTTCTTAAATACCACTGCCTTATGAGGTGGGAAGGTTAATCTTTATACGCAAGCCAGGAGACCTGCCAGGAATAACATTTAACAAATGACTTTCGGGATAAAGGTCTGGCGCATATGAAGTATTTAAAAAACTACATTATTATTTCGGTAATGCTTTTGACATTATCGGTTACCGGTCAGGAACGCGTGTTTACTGCTTTGGATTCTGTGTATTTAACAGATTCTAAATTAAAGGAATTTTCTACCGGAAGAAATCTGATTAGTATATCAGATTCTCTGCTACGTAATAATAGTGCCCTTCTTACCAATATGCTTAATTTTAATACACCTGTTTATTTTAAGGAAAATGGTTTGGGAATGGTCTCTTCACCTTCTTTTAGAGGCACAGGTGCATCTCAAACAGCTGTTTTATGGAATGGGATTAATATAAATTCTCAGTTTAATGGTCAGCTTGATTTTAATACAGTCAATGTCGGCGCATATAGCGAGATATCGGTAAGAGGCGGTGGTGGTAGTGTTGTTTATGGTACAGGTGCTATAGGAGGTAGTGTGCATTTAAATACGAGGCTAACATATGAAGATCAACAAACGCATAATCTTTTTCTGCAATACGGAAGTTACAACACCAAGGATGCCCGATACCATTTTAAATTGGGTACAGACCAATGGAGTTTAAATCTGGCATTGTCACGAAACAGTAGCGATAACGACTATGATTACCCAAATGATAGTAAGAATTTAAATGGTCAATTTGAGAATACGGCTTTAAATGTAGGTCTGGGATTTAAGATTAATAACAAGAATTCCATCAGAATTTTCAGTGAACTTTTTGACGGGGAGCGCCATTTTTCATTAATAAGAGCTTCAGAAACAGCCACTAAATATCAAGACTTAAACAGTAAGAATTTGCTGGAGTGGGAAAGTCGATTTGGAGAATTTACTTCGATTACCCGTTTAGCTTATCTTGATGAATATTATAAGTACTTCGGAAATCTTAATTACGATTCGTTCACCTTTGGAAGAGCTCAAACATTTATCGCAAAATATGATTTGAGTTATTCGGTTACAGATGATCTAACTCTGAATACCGTTTTGACTAATACTAACACGACTGGAGAAGGTTCCAGTTTGGGAGAAAACGATCGGAATATTTTTGCAGCTGCTCTTTTAATGAAACATCAGTTGGGTTCAGACTTTAAATACGAATTGGGGTTTAGAAAAGAAGCTACAGCCAATTATGAAAGTCCATTTTTGTTTTCTGTTGGAGCTACAAAAGACTTTAGTGATTTTTTCAGTTTAAATGTTAATGCTTCCCGAAACTTTAGAATTCCTACATACAATGATCTGTACTGGTCATCAGCAGGAAATCCTGATTTACATCCAGAGAAATCTTTGCAAGGGCAGTTAGGTGCTGTTTTAAATTTCAACTCGTTGCGTTTAAATATCACAGGATATTACAATTCTGTTAGAGATATGATTCGCTGGTTGCCTGGAAGCGATGGGGTTTGGAGACCGGTTAATGAAGATGAAGTGCAGATTTATGGTTTAGAATCTGCCTTAAATTGGTTCAAAAATTTTAAATATAATCACCAAGTTTCTTTAAATGCAACCTATGCGTATACGCTTTCAGAAAATAAAGGAACCGGTTACCAACTTATTTATGTCCCTTTTCACAAAGCAACTGCCAGTCTGAACTATAACTATAAACGACTGCATACTAACCTACAATTTCTATATGTAGGATCCGTCTTTACGCGTAGTGATAACAACAGCCGTTATAATCTGAATGCCTATTCAGTGGGTAATTTTAGTCTAGGATATCGCCTAGGCAAATCAGAAAAAATTGAACTGGGTTGGCGAATTAATAATTTTTTAGACACCGAATATCAAAGTGTTGAGAATCGTTGGATGCCAGGTCGAAACTATACTATGTATTTAAATTTTAAACTATAAACAATAAAAAATGAAAATCAATAAACTTACACTTTTAGCGCTGTTAAGCGTATTTATTTTAAACAGCTGTTCTGATGATACAGATGATCTTATCGATCAAGTTCCCGAAGGTGATTATACTGATGGTTTTTTTGTATTGAATGAGGGTGGAATAGGTACAGTAACTTATATAAGTGACGATCTTAGTAACGTGGAGCAAGATATTTTTGCAAGCGCTAATCCTAATGCAGCAGACCTAGGAGCATACACACAATCAATATTTTTTGATGATAATAATAGAGCTTACATTATTTCTAATGGATCAAATTTAATTACTGTAGTAGACCGTTACACTTTTGAGTTAATTGATGTGATTGATGAAGGTTTAACTGTACCAAAATATGGGGTTGTATATAAAGGTAAAGCTTATGTAACCAATAATAATACATTTGATGATTATACTTATGACAATGATAATCCTCCAGCAAGTTATGATGATTTCATTGCGGTAATTGACTTAGAAACTTTATCTGTTGAATCAACTATTGAAACCGATAGCTATACGGAACAGATTGAAGAAGAAGATGGATTGATCTATGTAAATGGTTCTTCTTTTGGTTATGGAAATACTATAAATGTGATAAACCCTTCTTCAAATGCTGTTGTACGAACAATTTCTACTGCTTTTGGAGTCAACTCTTTTGATATAGAAGACGGTTCAATTTATACACTTTCTAGTAATGCATATGAAGTGTTTAATAAAGATAATGGAGAGCAAATAAGTATTTTAGAATTTTCAGATTTGAGTGGAGCATCAAATTTAGTTTTAGAAGATGACAAGGCTTATTTCACTGTCAATCGGTCTGTTTATGTGATGGAACAAAACAGTACAACTGAACCGGAAAAAGCGCTTCTTACTTATAGTTCTACATCTCAATATGGCGCAATGTATGGTTTTGCTGCAAAAGATGGTCGTATTTACATCGCTGACGGAGGAGATTTTTCTTCTGATAGTTTTGTTGAAATCTATTCAACAAATGGAAGTTTATTAAAGAATATAACAGTTGGATTAGGACCAAACGGTTTCTATTTTAACTAAACAATTTTATAAACTTTAAGGCATAAAAAATCCGCTGAATTATCAGCGGATTTTTTTATACTATACTAATAGATTATTTATTTATGTTGGGACGTTTGTTATCGTACATTCTTTGATAGGTAGGTGAGAACATATCGGTCTCCCCAATAAGTTGATAAGCAGGTCCCGCACTTCTTTTTGTAGTTCTACTTCTGCCTAATATTTGATCTAGAGCTAAGCTTAGAAGTGGTTCAGTAGGATTACCCAATTCACCAAGATTTGTTAGATCTTCCTCTAATTCAAAGTCAGGTTCGATTCCTGTAGGAGGTCCTACCACATCATCTGCATTTCTGTAAGTATAGATTAAGGGTTGTATCGCATATGTATGATTTGGATTTGCATTCGTTCTGCCAAAATTATCTGAATCATATAAAGTTGTTGATGCTTGAAATTTACCTACTGTAGTACTGCCTATAGTTTTTACATCTATATACGGTCTAAGACCTATAATTGTAAGTTCACTTGCTGAAGCTGTACTGCCAGTTCCTATGACGTATAAACGCATAAGGTTTAGACTGTTTATAGGTTGTTCTGAAGCCGTACCTGTATAAATTGTAGAATTAAATCTACTTAGTAAACTTTCTGGAGATTGAGATTCAAAATACGCTTGCGCTTCGGCATTCCATTGTTGCTTAGTTATAATTTCACCATCAAATTGACCAGTAATCATAGATGTTAAGTCGATAGCTGTCGCTACAGAACCTCCACCATTGTAACGTAAATCGAGAACTAAGTCGGTTATTCCATCTGCTTTAAATTGAGCAAATGCATTATTAAGCTCATCATCAAAATTAGAAACGAATGAATTATACATTAGATATCCAATTTTTGCACCGTCGATTTCTAATGTTTTAGCGATATACACTGGGTTTTCTTCAAATCCTTCTACTTTACTTAGCGTTACGGTCTCACCCGTAGGGCTTACCGTATTATTTGCTACAGCAGCTATACTTAACGTGTAGGTGTCTTGAGCTAACAAAGTTTGATAATTGTTTATTGTTAGCGTTGTACCATCAATTTCAGTAAATAAATCACCGCGTTCAATAATTGTTTCAGAAGCAGTAGAATTTGGCGCTACATAGCGTACATAACCGAAAATATTATCTGAATTTGAAAAACGGACAAGGCTAAACTTTAATCCGTTACTTTTACTTACACCAGAAAAACTATTTTCTAATTCAATATAATTATCGGTAAGAAAACTAAAGCGATCTTGATCTGATAGTAAGTCATCATTGTAAAATGCTTCTGGATCGGGGTTTTCTGAAAGATACTTTACGTACGAGTCCTCATCAGTAAAGAACGTATCTGCAAGCTCAGGAATATCTCCTTTATATAGATAATACAAATTCATTGCTCCATACATAAAATCCTGAATAGGATAATCTGAACGATTTAACTCTTCTTCTGGTTCTGGTTCTACAACCGGATCAACTACTTCTGGCTCTTGAACATCATCACTTGTAGAACAGGAACTAAAACTGACGGTTGCCAAAAGCGCTACTAAAAAATACTTTTTCATATTTATTTTTAAAAAATTAATGATTTTGGGTAAATATTGCTGCTCAAAATAGCGTTTAACTATCTATTTGGCAAGTCTAAAACATACATACGCTGAAAATTTGGAGTAAACATTTTACTTTCTCCTACAACTTCCATAGAGTTTTCCAATTTAGAGCTTTTAGTTGCTGAACTGCGACCCAATATTTGATCAATCGCGACTTTTAATAAAGGTTCATTAGGATCTCCCAGTATTCCTAGATTTGACGGAGTTTCAGCAATTTCAAAATCGGGTACAATTCCTGTAGCGGGACCTACGGTTCCATTGGCATTTGCATACGTGTAGATTAAAGGTTGTATAGCATAGAAGTGATTTGGGTTGACATTTTGTCTCCCAAAATTTTCTGAATCGTACAGCGTCGTTGATGCTTGAAATTTACCCACAGTTGTAGTGCCTATAGTTTTTATCTCAATATAGGGTTTAAGTCCTATAATTGTAAGTTCACTTGCAGAAGCAGTGCTCCCAGTACCTATAATAAATAATCGAGAAAGATTAAGGCTATTAATAGATTCGCCGGTACGAATAGTAGAATTAAAGCGGTCAAGTAAATCTTCGGGATCATTAGATTCAAAAGCAGCTTGTAGTTCAGGATTCCATTGTTGCTTAGTAATAATTTCACCATTAAACTGACCGGTAATCATTGAGGTAAGATCAACTGCAGATTCTACAGATCCGCCACCGTTATATCTTAAATCTAAGACCAGGTCGCTTATACCATCTGCCTTAAATTGTGCAAATGTATCATTTAGTTCATCATCAAAATCTGCTGTATATGCGTTATACATAAGATAACCAATTTTAGCCCCCTCAATGGTAAGTGTTTTAGCTATCAAAATAGGATTTTCGATCAAACCTTCCTCTTTGGTAAGTGTAACACTTCTGCCATTCTCAATTATAGAAGTGGTTGTTCCATCATTTGTAATATCTGCAAGTGTAAGTGTATACGTGTCTAATGCAAGCAAATCGATATAATTTGTAAGCGTTAAAGAAGTGCCATTTACCTTAGTGAAGGCGTCACCTCGTTTAATTTCTTTTGTCGCAGCATTAGAATTAGGAATTATATAACGCACATAACCTACAATATCGCTACTACCCGGAGCTACACGCACCAGCCGGTATTCAAGGCCATTATCTTTACTTACGCCAGCAAATCTATCTTCTAGTTCACGATAGTCATTTGTAATAAAGCTAAATCGATCCTGACCAGAAAGTAAGTCTTCAAATAAGTCTTCGGGAGTATTAAATGGATCTAAATAGCTATTTGGGTCACTCTGATCATTAAAAAAATCATTTGCTAAAACAGGCACATCCGGTTTATAGAGGTAATAAATATTCATTGCTGAATAAATAAAGTTCTTAATTTCCAGATTACTTACTATTTGCACATCATCACGATCTTCACTACATGAGATGGTAAATAATGCGCAACAAAATAAAATTAGGGGCAAGGTAGTCTTCTTCATAAAACTGTTTAAGTACATATTAAAAATACGGTATAATTGTAGTATTGGTTTTTATCGCTGTAACAAAAATAAGAGCTAGTCGTCTTCCTTATAACAAACCTTAACAATAAATGAACCAAAAAGAGTTTTTATCGAAAGTTACTCCAGTTCAGGACAGGTTATATCGCCTTGCTAAACGACTGCTAGTTTCTGAAGATGAAGCTCAAGATGCAACTCAGGAAATTTTAATCAAATTATGGTCACAGCGTAAGAAGATTGCGAAGTTGCGTAGTATAGAGGCATTTGCAGTGACAATGACTAAGAATTACTGTTTAGATAAGCTAAAAGCCAAAAGCAGTTCTAATTTGCAACTGGTGCATACTAACTATGAAGATCATCAATATAACACCGTTAGAGCGAGTGAAGTTAATGATAGTGTGAATTGGGTTTATATATTAATGAATGATTTGCCGGAGCAGCAACGTATGATATTGCATTTAAGAGATGTTGAACAATATACTAATAGTGAGATTGCAAAAGAATTAGATTTAAATGAAACAGCGGTACGTGTCGCGCTGTCTAGAGCTCGAAAAACGATACGTGAAGAATTGCTAAAAAAACATAATTATGGAATTAAATAAAATCGAAAATCTACTTGAGCTTTACTTTGAGGGAACTACTTCCTTAGAGCAAGAGGCTAAGTTGAGGGATTACTTTACTAGTGATGAAGTAGCCCCGCATCTGGAGGAGTATACGCCTCTTTTTACAGCTTTCGCGAAAGCAAAACAAGAACGTTTTAATCGTAAAATAGAATTGCCTCAAACTAAAAAGTCGTGGCAGTGGATACCTATTGCAGCAAGTATTGTACTCTGTCTTGGACTGTTTTTGACCTTTAATAATAAACGTGGGTCTGATAATGACTTAGGTACTTATAAAGATCCTGAAATTGCAGCCCTTAAAACAAAGCAAGCGCTTTTTATGATGGGTAATTTTATGAATAAAAGTACAGCGCAATTAGATAATCTAGATGCATTTGAAGAAACAACCAAAGAAATTTTAAAATAATTTAAATCAAAAAACGATGAATAAATTAGTAATTACATTAATACTGGTAGGATTTAGTTTTACCGCTTTTGCACAGAAAAATTTTGAAAAATTTGAAGATATGCAAGGAGTTACCTCTATGGTAATGAATCAAAAAATGTTTAAACTTCTTAGTGATATGGATCTTGATTCTAAAGATCCAGAAATGAAGAGTTACATTGAGATGGTTAACAGTCTTCAGGATATTAAGGTGTTCACAACAAAAAACGCTAATGCTGCTCAGCAGTTAAAGGGTGAGTTTAAGTCTTATCTTACAAGTGCAAATTTGCAACAGTTAATGCAGGTTAAGGATGAAGGTAAAAATGTAAATTTTTACTACAAACCGGGAAAGAGCGATAATTTTGTAAGTGAGTTTGTGATGTTTTTAGATGGAGTTTCAAGCAAGGAAGACACCGTCTTAATCAGAATTACTGGTGATATCAACTTAAAAGAAATAGGTAAAATCGCAAACAGCATCAACTTCAAAGGAAGTGAGCAGCTTAAAAATGTAAAAGTAAATTAATATGAATGCAATAAAAGGAATTCTTGTAATCCTCTTAGCAATTGCTTTTACGAGTTGTCAAGACAAGCAAACGCTACAGGAGTACTATGTTGATAGTAAGGAAAATGATGCTTTTATTTTAGTAGATGTGCCTACAAGTTTGATTGCTCCATCTGCAGAAGAAATGACCGAAGATCAAAAGAAGGTGTTGAAGTCGGTAAAGAAAGTTAATCTATTGGCTTATGCTAAAACAGATAGCGACTTCTATACTTCTGAAACCTTAAAAGTAAAAGAGATTCTTGCAGATGATAATTATGAGGAGCTGATGAAATTTGGAAATCCCAGTCAGCGGATGCGTTTATTTATCAAGAGTCAGGAAGAGTCTATAGATGAGATAGTCGTATTTGCTCAAGACGAAAAAAAAGGTTTTTTACTAGCTCGTGTTCTTGGTGATAAAATGAATGTCGCAGATATGGTACGCTTTGCAGAGACTATGGATACAAGCAGTACTGCATTTAATACTGCGGGCTTCGAAGGTGTAATGGATGTTTTTAATAACAAATAACATCCACCAAATTAAAGTTTAAAAAAGGATCTCTCACGAGATCCTTTTTAGTTTATAAAAGATTTTACGACTTATAATTACTAACTAGTATGGGGTTAAAAATGAATAATTGTATTTTTAAATAAATACACAAAACGATGAGCAGAGGAATATATATTGCAACTATAGAACCTAATAGCGGTAAAGCAATTGTATCACTGGGTCTTATGCGTACACTACTGGGCAAAACTGCTAAAGTAGGTTACTTCAGACCCATAATAGATGATGTGAAAAACAAGGAAAAGGATAATCACATTAATACGATTCTTTCATATTTTGATATTCAGTTAGATTATAAGGAGGCATATGCATTTACAAGAAGTGAGGTAATTAAAAAGCGTAACAAAGGGAAAGCAGGTGAAATTCTCGATATAATAATTACAAAATATAAAAACCTCGAAGAGCGTTTTGATTTTATACTTGTTGAAGGCTCAGATTTTACAGGAGAAGGCACCGTGTTTGAATTTGACACCAACGTGCTGATCGCTAAAAATCTTGGACTTCCAGTAATTCTTGTGGGTAACGGTGTAGGAAAATCTGAAGAGGATTTATTCGGAAGCTTACAAATTGCATATACCAGCTTTCTCGATAAAGACGTTTCGGTAATAGGAGTAGTGGCAAACAAAGTGCAGAGTTCTAATTTAAAAAAGGTAAAAAAAGGATTACGCAGTTTTCTGCCAGAAAATGTAGATGTATATGCCATTCCTTATACTGAAGAACTTGCACATCCTACCATTAAAGAAATTGTATATGCATTAGATGGTGAAGTGCTCTTTGGAGAAGATCTTTTAGACAATCAAACCGGTAATTTTGGGGTAGGGGCGATGCAGCTTAGAAATTATTTAACCCATCTTAAGCAAGATAGTCTGGTAATTACTCCAGGCGACCGAGCCGATATTATTTTAGGTGCTTTACAAGCGCATATATCTACTAATTATCCACGAATTTCAGGTATTATACTAACAGGTGGTCTCATACCAGAGGAACCTATATTACAGCTCATACGTGGTCTTTCTCAAATAGTTCCTATAGTTTCAGTGAGTGATGGTACATTTTCGGTTACAAATCGTATCGGTAATATCAAATCCCAAATTTATGCTTCAAGTAAACCTAAAATTGAAACTTCACTCACCGTTTTTGAAAAAGAAGTCTCTTTTGATAAACTGATAGAACGACTTATTAATCTCAAACCTAGAGGTATTACTCCGAGAATGTTTCAGTACGGCTTGATGAAACGAGCACGAACAGAACAAAAGCATATCGTGATGCCTGAAGGTACAGATGCACGTATTCTCACTGCTGCTGTTAGACTAGTTGAGTTAGATATCGTTAAAATAACTTTGTTAGGAGATTCTGATAAAGTAAAAGAAAAGGCTGTACAGTTAAACTTACCGCTCAATCTGGAGAAAATTACAATCATAGATCCGGTAAAGTCTGCGCATTTTGATGATTACGTGAAAACCTTTTATGAATTGCGTAAACATAAAAATGTAAATATGGACATTGCCCGTGATTGGATGACAGATGTTTCCTATTATGGCACAATGATGATTTATAAAGGTCACGCAGATGGTATGGTAAGTGGTGCGGCTCATACTACACAACATACTATAAGACCAGCGCTTCAGTTTATAAAAACTAAACCTGGAGTTTCAGTAGTGTCTTCCGTATTTTTTATGTGTCTTGAAGATCGGGTTTCTGTTTTTGGAGATTGCGCAATTAATCCTAATCCTTCAGCAGAAGAACTAGCAGAGATTGCTATTTCTTCCGCAGAAAGTAGTTTGGCATTTGGTATAGAGCCTAAAATTGCTATGCTATCGTATTCTTCAGGTACTTCCGGAAAAGGGGCAGATGTAGATAGAGTACGAGAGGCAACATTACTTGTTAAAAATATACGTCCAGATTTAAAAGTTGAAGGGCCTATACAATATGATGCTGCAGTAGATGCGACCATTGGTAAAAGTAAACTACCAGATTCTGAAGTTGCCGGGGAAGCAAGTGTTCTAATTTTTCCAGATTTAAACACAGGTAATAATACCTATAAAGCGGTACAGCGTGAGACGGGAGCTTTAGCAATCGGTCCTATGCTTCAAGGCTTAAATAAGCCAGTAAATGATTTAAGTAGAGGTTGTACTGTAGATGATGTTTTTAACACAGTGATTATTACTGCAATTCAGGCTCAAGGCTTGTAAAAAAAAGATAATAGATGAATATATTAGTTATAAATTCCGGAAGTTCTTCAATAAAATTTCAACTTATATGTATGCCTGAAGCGAGTGTGATGGCATCGGGTATTGTAGAGCGTATAGGTATAGATGGTGGTCAAATCACCTATAAAGCCGGAATGAGAGAATTTACTGAAAAAGCGCATTTTGAAGATCATACTGCAGGCTTATACAAAATTTCTAGTCTCTTAATGGATTTAAAATATGGGGTTATTGATGATACAGATGAGGTAGATGCTGTGGGACATCGCGTGGTTCACGGCGGACAACGTTTTACGGAAACTATAGAAATTAATGAAGATGTAAAGGAAAACATCAAACGCTTATTTTCTTTGGCACCCTTACACAATCCTGCAAATTTAACGGGAATTGAAGTTGCCGAAAAGCTTTTTGATAAGGCGCCTCAGTTCTGTGTTTTTGATACAGCTTTTTTTAAGTCTGTCCCGCAAATGGCATATCAATATGCTATACCACAACATTTTATGACTGAAAACAGAATACGACTTTATGGTTTTCACGGGACTAGTCATAAATATGTAAGTAAAAAGGCAATTGACTATTTACAGAAGCCAGAATCAAAGATTATTACGATTCACTTGGGTAATGGTTGTAGTATGGCTGCAATTAAAGATGGACTTCCCATAGATACTTCGTTAGGCTTTGGACCGGCAAATGGTCTTATAATGGGTACTCGCGCCGGAGACATAGATCAGAGCGTGGTATTCTATATGCAAGAACATTTAGGATATTCTATAAGTGAGGTTAATGATATTCTGAATAAAAAAAGCGGAATGCTGGGACTCACAGGTTTTAGCGATTTAAGAGATATTGAGGAAGCTGCGGCAAGTGGAGATGCCACGTGCAAATTAGCTCTGGAAATGAATGCATACCGTATTAAAAAATATATTGGCGCATATGCTGCTGCATTAAATGGTTTGGATGCCCTAGTTTTTACAGCAGGAATTGGAGAAAATAGTAGTTATTTACGTAGTGCAGTTTGCCGTGATATGAATTATCTAGGTGTTTATCTGGATGAAAACAGCAATGCGGAACGTTCTAAGAAGCTAAGAGAGATACACGCTCAAGAATCTCGTGTAAAAGTTTTAGTTATTCCTACAAATGAAGAGTTAGAAATAGCAAATCAGGTCTATGATTTAATCGAAGACTAATACGTAATTAGTTTAATTCAAATCGGAATTATTTAAAAGATCATCGCTAAACCTGAAAGTACTTGTGTTTGATTAAGTATTCATGCTAGGCCCGCAGGGAGAATACTACACAAACCTGTACTCAGATCAGATTTAGCGATTTTCTATTGTAATTTAAATACCCGTGTAGTTCGACGGAGTAATAGCTTTTAATTCTTGTTTAATAGCAGCACTAGTATCTAATGTATCTATAAAAGCGTGCATAGATGCTTGATTAATTACCTCATTAGTACGGGTTAACCCTTTTAAAGCTTCATAAGGATTAGGATATCCTTCTCTTCTCAAAATGGTTTGGATAGCTTCTGCTACAACTGCCCAGTTATTTTCAAGATCTTTAGCAAATTTACTTTCGTTTAATAGCAA
Source organism: Leeuwenhoekiella aequorea (assembly GCF_004104375.1). GTDB lineage: Bacteria > Bacteroidota > Bacteroidia > Flavobacteriales > Flavobacteriaceae > Leeuwenhoekiella > Leeuwenhoekiella aequorea. Next base: position 636,129 of record NZ_QOVM01000002.1, on the reverse strand, counting down.
TTTGTTTAGACCTTTTAATGTACTCTGAAATCCTATTATCGTATGACCTAAAGGCACACCAATATTACGTAGTACGGTACTGTCTGTTAAATCACGCTGTAATCTGGAGATAGGAAGCTTAGCAGATAGATGTTCAAAAATAGCATTTGCAATTCCTAAGTTTCCTTCGCTATTTTCAAAGTCAATAGGATTTACTTTATGTGGCATTGCAGATGAACCTACTTCACCTTTTTTAATTTTTTGCTTAAAATATTCCATAGAAATATACTGCCAGAAGTCTCTGTTTAGATCTATGATAATCGTATTTATACGCTTCATGGTATCAAAAAGAGCAGCCATGTGATCATAATGCTCTATTTGTGTAGTAGGGAAAGAATGATGAAGTTTAAGGGTTCCGTTTACAAACGAAGATCCAAAATTTTTCCAGTCGACTTGTGGGTAGGCTACGTGATGTGCATTAAAGTTACCTGTAGCACCACCAAATTTTGCCGCACTTGGAATATCCTTTAAAAGACGTATTTGTTCTTCCAGACGTACAATAAACACTTCAATTTCTTTGCCTAATCGAGTAGGAGATGCGGGTTGACCGTGAGTACGTGCGAGCATAGGAATAGTTTCCCACTCATCTGCTAACTGTTTTAAATGGTCAATAACTTCAAGAAGTTGAGGTATGTAAACTTGATTTGTTGCATCCTTAAGGCTTAACGGGATTGCGGTATTATTTATATCTTGAGAGGTAAGTCCAAAATGTATAAATTCTTTAGAATTAGTAAGTCCTAATGCATCAAACTTCTCTTTTATAAAATACTCAACGGCTTTGACGTCGTGATTGGTAACATTTTCAATATTTTTAACGTTCTCTGCATCTTCAGTAGAAAAATCATCATAAATACCTCTCAAATCTGCGTAATGCTTCTTAGGAAAGTCTGCTAGTTGAGGAAGTGGAATTTCGCATAAAGCAATAAAATATTCAACTTCTACCTTTACACGGTATTTAATAAGTGCTTTTTCAGAAAAAAAAGCAGATAATATTTCGGTTTTATTTGAATATCTACCGTCTATAGGTGATACAGCTTCTAATGAAGATAGCGACATAATTGCATTTTAATTTTAAGAAGCAAAGATACGCAGCTATATCCTACTAACAAACTACAAAGAGCAAGAATGCGTTACCAGATTGTTTTAGAATATTTAATTTCTAAGAATGAAAATATCAAAGCCTTAGTTAGATATCAATTCGTCAACCAGCTTAGGCAATGCTATAGACGCTTTTTCTGGGATTACGTGTAAATTTTGTTTTGATTTTAATGCCGGATTAGGATCTATAAAATAAATGAGAGCAGAATTCTTAGCATAATCGATGAGTCCTGCGGCTGGATATACCTGCATCGATGTTCCTACGATTATAATTATATCTGCTTGAGATACTAAATGAGCAGCAGTTTCAAGCAACGGAACTTGCTCACCAAACCACACTATATGAGGTCGTAACTGGCTATTTTTCTCACACAAATCGCCGGTGCAAATGTCTGTATCCCAATTCAAAACAATATTTTCATCAACAGAACTCCTGGCTTTTAAAAGTTCGCCGTGTAAGTGAATTACAGAGCTACTGCCGGCACGCTCGTGTAAATCATCGACGTTTTGTGTGATAATAGATACCTCATACTGCTTTTCTAAATCTACTAATGCAGAATGGGCTGCATTGGGAGTTACGGTCTTTAATTGACGTCTGCGTTCATTGTAGAAATGCAGAACAAGATCTTGATTTTTCTGCCATCCTTCTGGGCTGGCGACCGCCATTACATCGTGACCTTCCCATAATCCATTAGCATCCCTAAATGTTTTAAGACCACTTTCTGCACTGATTCCTGCACCAGAAAGTACTACTACCTTTTTCATAATTTATGCCGATAATTTATCCAGTATAAAAATAACCATCAACAAGGAGAATTAACACAAATAACGAGATTATCAAGTAGGATTGCTTAGCTTATTTTATTTTTGAACAGTATGAAACAAAGTCTTCACAATTACTTAGAAACCTATCTCACGCCCAGACGTCAACAACTTTTTAAAGAGGTACTGGCACAGCGTACCCGTTTTTTAACAGTAGCTATAGAAGACGTAGGTCATCTACATAATACCAGTGCGGTGATGCGTAGTTGCGATGCGTTTGGTGTGCAAGATGTGCACGTAATTGAGGAGCTAAAAGGAAAGCGTATAGATCGAGAAATCGCTATGGGAGCACAGAAATGGACTACCGTAAATAGATATTCGAGCACCAAAGAAGCATTGAATTCCTTAAAAGAAAAAGGTTATAAAATTGTTGCGACGACACCGCATCATACTGCGCATAAGTTAGATGATTTTGTATTAGATCAACCTACCGTTTTATTCTTCGGAAGTGAAAAAGATGGGCTTACAGATACGGTAATAGAGGCTGCAGATGAATACATTTATATACCCACATTTGGCTTTACTCAAAGTCTTAATATCTCTGTATGTGCGGCAATTTTACTTCAAGAACTTACACAACGTTTACGCAAATCCAATCTTGACTGGCAGTTAAATGCGTCCGATTGTCTTGATATTAAGGAGTTATGGCTTAAAAGAAATTTGAAAGATTATGACAAACTAGTGACACGTTATGAATTAGAAAATAAGGGCTATAGTTAATATAGAATGAACTAAAAAAAAAGTCCGTAGTATGTGAATACTACGGACTTTCCTATTTTAAAATCTTAAGTTGCTTATTATTTATCTCTATTGAGAACTTTATATTCTTCATAGCAACTGCTCAACGCATCTAATATTTGAAGATCGTTAGCAGATTTTACAAAGCTCTGTGAATAGTCGCATCTTCCAAGAATAGCTTCTATATCTTCTTTAGGAACCTGTAGCAATGCACTTAACGTTTCTCTATCAAACTTAGTTACCAGAAGATTTCTAATATTATCATCTTCTTTCATTTGCCTAAGTTTCCGCATTTGCGAACTTTTATTCGAAAAGACTTTGTTTAAAAAGTCTGCCGGATTAAAAATAGCACTCAATACTTTGTTTATGGCTCCCGGTTGCGAATTACCCGCTTCGTAAGCAGTATCTAAACCAGAAATACTATAACGCACATTTTTATAAACAGGAACGTTCTTAGCGTCGATTTCAAGATATCCAGTTAATTCGACATTTTTAACGACAACCTCTTCTAAAGCGATTCCGGTTTCTGTCATTTTAACTTTTACATCGCCAAAACGTTTCCAGTCATTTGTAACACGTACTTGTAATGTTTTAAAACCTAAAAATGAAAAAAACAGGGTGTCTGTTGAAGACGCCCTGATTTTAAAAGTTCCATCTGTAGCGGTAGTTGTCCCTTTTACAGTATTTAGATTTATAATATTAACTCCTTCAAGAACCTCCTCTGTAGTTGCGTTTATAACAGTACCTTCAATAAGCGATTCTTCTGTATCGTCTGTCACTGTGCTTTGCGCAAAGGCAAAAGTGGGCAAGACAATACATAGGAGTAGTATAAAAATCTTCTTCATAGTATAATCAATTTAGAAAAAGAGACAGTAAAACCATACCAAATGTGACAAATCTTAGAAAATTAATGATGTATTAACGATCTCTCCTTCTTCTTTTTCCTGAAAACGGACTCTTATTTTCGCGTTCTCCTTCCGGTTTACTTTTACCTCTGCGTTCACCACCAGCATTTTCACTGCTGCGACCTCTACCGCCTCCAGAGCTTGAACCACCTGATGATCTCCTCTTCTTGAATCCACCATCTCCACCAGAGTCGTCTCTACGTCTTCCGCCGCCTCCAGAACCACCACTTCTTCTGTCGTTACGTTTGCGTTTTCCGCCACCGCCGCCACCACTTCTGGTGTCTTTAGTAATCTCTACGTGTACAGAGCGTCCTTTAAGATTAAAATCTTCAAAAAGAGCTAAAATAGTATCCTTATGTTCCGTATCGGTATTAAAGAATGAAAATGAGTCTTTACAATCAACTTTGTAAACTCCCTCACCCAGACCGGTAAGATCTTTTAAGAAGTCTTTTAAACTCATCCAGTCAAATCCGTCACGCTGACCTACATTGATAAAGTATCTAGTAGACTCCCCAGACTCTTCTTTCATATCTGCAACAACTCCGGCATTTAGATCCTTTGTTTTCTTGTAATAATTAAAGAAACGAGTGAATTCTACAGAAAATACTTTCTTAATAAGTTCCTCACGACTTAAGCCTTCGAGAACTTCATTTATGCTAAAAAGATAAGGGTTTATTTCCTCGTTAATCGTGGTATTACGAATATCATTTGCAAGGTGCATTAACTGGACTTCACAAATTTCCATCCCTGTTGGAATATCTTTTTGAATGAATTTTTTGTTGATTATTTTTTCTAAAGTTCTAACCTTACGTACTTCACTTTTTGAAACAATAACCATAGAAATACCCGTTTTACCGGCACGTCCTGTACGGCCACTACGGTGCGTATAGGTTTCTATTTCATCTGGTAATTGGTAGTTGATTACGTGTGTTATATCATCTACATCAATACCACGTGCAGCAACATCTGTAGCAACAAGCATTTGTATTTGACGCGCTCTAAAGCTTTTCATAACAAGATCACGTTGATTTTGACTTAAATCTCCATGTAATGCAGAAGCATTATAACCGTCTTCTATAAGTTGTTCAGCCACTTTCTGGGTATCGCGTTTAGTACGACAAAATACAACTGAGAAAATTTCAGGATTAGCATCTGCCAGACGCTTCAAAGCCTGATAACGATCACGAGCGTTAACCATATAATATTCGTGCGAAACATTCTCAGCACCCATATTCTTGGTTCCTACAGTAATTTCTATAGGGTCATTCATAAATTGCTTAGCGATGCGAGCAACTTCTTTAGGCATAGTAGCCGAAAATAACCAGGTTTGCTTGTTTTTAGGAGTATCTGCAAGAATTGTTGTTATATCCTCATAGAATCCCATATTAAGCATCTCATCTGCTTCATCAAGAATACAAAAATCAATTCCTGAAATGTCAACCAAATTACGTCGCATCATATCTTGCATACGACCCGGCGTAGCAACGATTATTTGAGCACCACGTGAAATCTGACGGGCTTGTTCTTGTATATTAGCTCCACCATAAACAGCAACGGTATTTAAACCCTTAACATATTTAGAGTAGCTTTTAAGTTCGTTTGTAATTTGTAGACACAGTTCACGGGTTGGAGAGATTATTAATCCCTGCGTTTTGCGACTGGTTGCATCTACTTTTTGAATAAGCGGAAAACCAAATGCTGCCGTTTTACCTGTACCTGTCTGAGCGAGTGCAACCACATCTGTTGCCTCGCGTAATAGGACCGGGATGGCTTTTTCTTGCACTTCTGAAGGCTCTGTAAAACCCATATCGGTTACAGCTTGCAAGATGGCATCATTAAGTCCTAACGCTTTAAATGTATTCATATAAAAAAATTATCTCAAATCAACGTCGATTTAAGAGGCTGCAAAGATAATGTTAATTAATGTAAGAAGATGTAGATGTATGTAATCATTTAGTTGCCTAAATATCAATGAATTGTATTTAAATAAATAGAATTAGCTCATCGATCTAAGGGTCAAGTGGTTAGAATAACAGCGAATTTTTATAAATTTTGAAGTGAATTAATAAGTTTTTCAGTAGCTTTTCCGCGGTGACCTATTTTATTTTTAGTAGATAGTGGCAGTTGAGCAAATGTCATATCATAGCCTTCGGGTACAAAAACAGGATCATAGCCAAAACCATTATCACCCATTTTTTCTCGTGTGATAGAACCTTTACAAATGCCTTCAAACGTATAGGTTTTATCATTTATGAAAAGAGCAATAACAGTTTTAAAATGAGCACTTCGGTTTTCTATACCGTTTAATTCGGTTAGTAATTTGGCTACATTATCGGCATCATTTTTTTGTTCACCGGCATATCGGGCACTATAAACTCCTGGTGCTCCCTGGAGCGCTTCAACTTCTAGTCCGGTATCATCTGCAAAACAGTCATAGCCATATTTTTCTTTTACATATTTTGCTTTTAACAATGCATTACCTTCTATTGTTTCAGCGTCTTCGATAATATCTTCAATACATCCTATATCGGTTAGACTTTTCAGATTATAGTTTGGCATTAAAGTCTGTATTTCACGTAATTTATTTGCATTATGGGTAGCAAAAACAAGAGTCATTTTATGATTTTTAGATTAGCAAGGTATTAATTATATCCTATCTGGATATTAAAATTACAGTAATCCAGCTAGTATTTTTTAGCGGAAAACCGAGATTCAATTTGATTTGGTTAAATTTAGTAATATGCAAAAAGAAGATCATTATACACAGCGCAGTAATTGGCTTAGGGCTGCAGTATTAGGCGCAAATGACGGAATTTTATCTACCGCGAGTCTTATTATAGGAGTAGCAGCTGCAAGTGAAAATAGAGAAGCCATTGTACTTGCAGGAGTGGCCGGGATTGTAGCTGGTGCCTTATCCATGGCCGCGGGAGAATATGTTTCTGTAAGTTCGCAAAGTGATATTGAAAAGGCAGATCTTGATCGCGAACAGATAGAATTAGAAACAATGCCTGTTGTAGAATTGCATGAGCTTAAGCAAATTTATATTAAGAGGGGCCTTACTGAAGCAGTTGCACTTGAAGTAGCTACACAATTAACTGAACATAATGCACTAGAAGCTCACGCACGAGACGAATTAGGAATACACGAGATTACACAAGCGAAGCCCTTACAAGCAGCATGGTATAGTGGAGCTGCATTTACAATTGGTGGTGGACTACCAGTGATAGTTGGTTTTATTGCTCCCATAGAATATATGGAATATATTCAATATTTGTGTGCAATATTATTTTTAGTGACTCTTGGAGCCATTGCCGCTAGAACTGGGGGATCTAAAATAGGAAGAGCTGTTATTCGTGTGACACTTTGGGGAACCCTTGCTATGGGCGCAACTGCTTTTATAGGATACGTATTTGGTACAATTATTTAAGATATTGCTCCTCAATTATATTGCTATATTAATCTTCTAAGTACTATAAACCTGGTAAAACACTTGATTACAGCGCATTAACATTATGCAGATTTATTCTAAATAAATGTTGTTTTATATCATTCCTGAGATTAGTTTCGCGCATTATTTTTAATTAATCTAAACAAGGATGTTATCAAGGTTTCTATTTATAATCTTTGCACTGCTAGTGTCTAATAGTGTGCTTGCTCAAGAGGGCATTTTATCAGGAAAAATTATTTCAAATTCTCAGGAAGAAATTGAGGGTGCAACAATAAGTATAGATAACCTTAATAAATATAGCATATCAAATGCTGAAGGTGATTTTACAATAGATAATCTTAATGCCGGAGTTTACACAGTAAAAATCGCTCACCTCGGATTTAAAACTCAGTTTTTACAAGTAAATATAATTAGTGGGCAAACCACTAATCTTTCTGTAATAGAACTTGAAGAAGCTAATAATCAATTAAATGAGGTAATCGTATCTGGTAGTTTGTTTAATAGAACACCTAATGCTGCTAAAGCGGGAATTAAGCCACTTGATTTACCGCAAAGTGCAGCTGTAATTTCTCAACAAACATTAGAAAATCAGCAGATAAATTCGCTGACAGATATTCTCAAAAACACCAATGGTGTTTATATAATGGGTACTACAGGTGGTTATCAAGAGGAGATTGCTTCTCGTGGATATAGCTTAGGAAGTAGTAACACATTTAAAAATGGGGTGCGCTATTTTAATGGAATGCGTATTGAAACAAGTGGTATAGAGCAAGCTGAAATTTTAAAGGGTAGTGCAGCTATTTTATTTGGTAATGTGCAAGCTGGAGGAATACTTAATCTTGTGACAAAGAAGCCACAGTTTGAATTTGGTGGTGAAGTAGATTTAACGTTGGGAAGTTTTGATTTAATAAAACCCACATTTGATGTGTATGGGGCTTTAAATGAATCAAAAACCAGTGCCTTCAGATTAAATGGCTCCTATACATCTGCAGACAGCTATAGAAAATTTGTTTCTTCTGAAACTTATTATATTAATCCATCATTCTTATTCAAATTAGGGAAAAAGACGAATTTACTTATTGAAGCAGATTATACAAATGATTCGCGTACACCAGATTTTGGTGCGGGTATAATTAATTACCAATTAGTAGATCTTCCTCGTGAACAATTTACAGGAGTGAAGTGGGGTTATTTTGATTCTGAACAATTATCGGTGACAGCTACCTTAAATCATCAATTTTCTGATAGTTGGGGTTTGACTTATATTAATTCTTTTCGTCATTATAATACTAATCTGTTTGCAAATACCCGTCCTAATACTTCAGGTGGTATTATACAAGAAAATGGAGATTGGCAACGTAATATTCAAAAAAATGATATTCAGGACAATTATAATATCAACCAATTTGACTTAAAAGGTATTTTTAATACAGGCTTTTTAAAACATCAATTTTTAGTAGGTGCAGACGTTGAAAATTATCGAACAAAAAACTATAGATACAATACATTTTCAGAACAAGATAATGGAGAGAGCTTTTATGAAGTAATCAATATATTTAACCCGGATTATGCTAATTTTAGAAATGACATTCCACAGCTTGATCAAAATAGATTAACGACTACGCCGGTATCGCGTTTTGGTATTTATATTCAAGATTTAATACGTATCACAGACTATGTAAAAGTTCTTGCTGGAGTGCGCTATACGTATCAAGATACTGAAAGTAAAATTACAAACTTGCCAGATTTAAGTACAAGTAGTATAAACTTCTACGATGATGCATTCACACCTCGTTTTGGGTTAATTATTCAGCCTACAAAACACAATTCTATATTTGCCAGCTTTGCAAATTCTTTTGAAACAAATACAGGAATTGATATAAATGGCAACGCTTTAGAACCATCTATAATCGATCAATTTGAAGTAGGTTTAAAAAATGAATTCTTCGGAAACAAATTGCTTTTTAATATAACTGCCTACTTAATTAAAAATAGTAATCTAGCACAAACTTCATTAACCGATAATACCGTCCAGGAGCTAGCTGGAGCAACTGAAAGTAAAGGAGTAGAAGTTGATCTTACAGCTAATCCTTTAAAAGGATTACGATTATTAGCCGGATACAGCTTTAATGAGATGAAATATACTGAATCGAATATTTATATAGTAGGAAGTTCATTTAGATATAATCCTAAACATACCGCAAATTTAAGTGCAGATTACCGTTTTGAATCGGGAATTCTTAATGGACTAAATTTAGGTGTGATAGGCTCGTATTTTGGAGAACGATTTGCCGGTAGGTCATTTCAAACTATAAACCCTAATAGTGGAAGACAACTTATACCTCTTTCCGATTATTTTCAGTTAGATGCTACAATAGGTTACATTTTGAATAATCATATTACGCTACGTGCAAAGCTTGCAAATTGTACTAATGAGCTTAACTACAACATACACGATGATAATAGTATTAACCCTATAGCTCCTAGAAATTATAGTGTATCAATAGGATATAAATTCTAAAAAAAAAAGAGATCTCGTTGAGATCTCTTTTTTTTATCCTTTTAATTGTGTTTCTGCTTCTGTAAGATATTTAAGAAGAGGTTGTTTTGTTAATCGCTTACCGGTAGCCGCTTTAATTGCATTTGCCACGGCACCACCTGCGGGAGGTAATCCGGGTTCACCAAGACCTGTAGGTGCACGTTCACTTTCAATAAAATGAACATCTACTTTAGGAGTTTCGTGCATACGTATTAATCGATAGGTGTCAAAATTTGTTGATGAAGGCTTACCATCTATAAAAATAAAATCACCATACATAGCGTGGCCTATACCGTCCAAAACTCCGCCAACGACTTGATTATTCGCTCCTGTAGGATTTACTACAATACCACAATCTACAGCAGCTGTTACACGGCTCACCTTTGGCACTCCATTTTGCATACGTATTTCTGCAACTTCAGCCACGTGTGTATTATGGCTGTAATACGCAGAAAAGCCTTTGTAAACGCCTTCTGAAGTTGAACCCCAATTGCCTTTATCAGCGGCAACTTTAATCACTTCTTTCATTCTGGAAGCAGAATACTGTATTCGCTCATCTGCTCCGTCAACGACATTATCTAACAAATCTAAACGCAGTTGTACAGCGTCTTGATTTAGACTTTCTGCCACTTCATCAAAGAAGCTTTGTTCTGCAAAAGCTAGAAAATTAGTATAAGGAGCCCGCCAGGCACCTGTTGTAATATTACTCTGATAATTGGCGCTTTCAATTCTTAAATTAGCAATCGCTCCTGCAGGGAAAAAATGAGGAATAAGACCATACATATTGCTATTAATGGCCGCCTCTTTCAGTTTGTAACCTGTAATTTTTCCATCTTTTAAGGATGCTGAAATTTTATATTTAATTGCAGGTCTAAAAATACCGGCAGTCATATCATCCTCTCGTGAATATATGAGCTTTATGGGTTTTTTAGCTTTGTTCGAAATTTCTGCAGCTTCTAAAACAAAGTCACCGTAAAGTCTACGCCCAAAACCACCACCCATACGCGTCAATTCTAAAACGACCTCTTCTGGCTCTCGTTCTAATAATTTTGCAACCTGCGCGGCTGTACCTTCCGGAGTTTGGATAGGACCTGCGAGATGAATTTTTTCTTCCGTGACATCCGCATAAAAATTCATCGGTTCCATACAGTTATGGGGAAGAAATGGAGATTCGTATATACGTTCTATAATTTGGTCTGCTTCGGCAAATGCTTTATCAACATCGCCATCCTCTCTACGGATTTCGCCTTTTTTACTGATTAACAGATCAAGCAAAATTTTATCGTGCATTTCTGTGCTCTCTAATGCATCATTTTGCCAATTAGCCTTTAATGCCTTTTTACCCTTCATAGCTGCCCAGGTGTTTTTACCAAGAACAGCTATTTTATCGCCAAATTGAATCACATCGTAAACCCCTGTAACTGCACGTGAATCTACATCTGAAAAATCTTTTAATTTCATTCCAAATGCAGGCGGGCGCAAAACAGATACATAGGTCATACCTTCCTTTTTGTAATCGAGACCATATAAGGGTTTCCCTGTAACAATGTTATCTAAATCTACATTTAAAGTATCTTTACCTATAATCTTGAAATCTTTAGGTTCTTTAAGCACTACATTTTCAGGAACCTCGAGAGCTGCTGCTTCTTTCACCACATCACCGTAACCTAATTTTTCACCAGAGGGTGAAGTAATAATGCCACCTGTTGCAGTTACTTCATCAGCATTAATTTTCCATTTTGCCGCTGCTGCATTTATAAGCATTTGTTTTGCTGTTGCTCCAGTTTGTCTTAAGACGGCCCAGTTTTGCCTAATTGATTGACTACCACCGGCTACTTGACCTCTATATTTATCTGTATCAAGACCTGCTTGCTTCACAAAAACGTGATCCCACGGGACATCTAATTCTTCTGCAACAAGCATTGGCATTGCTGTTTTTACACCTTGACCTATTTCAGGATTAGGAGAAAAAATGGTTACATACCCATTATCTGCAATTTGTATGTAAGCATTAAAGTCATTAAAATTTAAATTGGCTATATCAACCGGAGGTTGTACCTCTTCTTTACAGGCGGTGAGAAAATTAAAACCTATTAAAAGTCCGCCACTCGCAAGTGCTGATGTGCGAATAAATCCTCGTCTGCTGAACGTCATTTTTACTGTTGTTTTCATAACGTCTATTTTAAGATAGTTTTTTTGCGGCAGCCGCAACTGCTTGTTCAATGCGATTATAGGAAGCGCAACGGCAAAGATTTCCACTCATCGCATCACGAATTTCAGATTCTGAGGGAGTGGAATTATTTTTTAGAAAAGATGTCGCAGTCATAATTTGTCCTGCCTGGCAGTAACCACATTGCGGTACATCATGCTCTTTCCAGGCAACTTGAACGGGATGTGTGCCATCATCAGAAATCCCTTCAATAGTTGTTATTTTTGCAGATTCTAGAGAGCTTACTTGTAGCAAACAGCTTCGTGTAGCTGCACCGTCAATGTGTACCGTACAAGCGCCACATTGGCCTATACCGCAGCCAAATTTTGTACCTACAAGATCAAGTTCGTCGCGCAAAACCCAAAGCAAGGGTGTATCTGGTTCAGCATCAACTTGCATTGATTTGCCATTGACCGTAAGATTGTAAATAGGCATAGTAGAAATTTTTATTTAGGTTAAATTAATAAAAACTTAACAAGTTTATACGATGGCTACTTCTATTTATACAGATTATAAAAACCAGAAAGGATATATATAGTTTTTAAACAATGATTAGTTTTAAGCTTAAATCATTCAAATGAAGATAGCGGTATTAATCCTTGCTGCAGGAAGCGCCAGTAGAATGGGTGAAGCTAAACAGCTATTGCCTTATAAAAATACCACATTGTTAGGCCACGCAATTTTTCAAGCGGGCAAAGCTAACATAGCATCTGTCTATTGTCTTATAGGAGCTAATGCTGAAGTTATCAAAAAGGAAATTAAGCAAGATGTGCAATTTATTTATAATCCAGAATGGAAGAAGGGATTAGGTCATAGTATTGCAACAGGTGTAAATGAGTTAGAGAAAAAGAGATACGATTCGATTTTAATTATGCTTGCCGATCAGCCTGCTATAAATACAGCATATTTAAACGTACTAATCAATACTGCATTAAAAAATCCCGATAGCTGTGTTGCTTCTGGTTACGGAGATAAACTAGGAGTGCCGGCAATTTTTCCTCAACTATTTTATCGAGAATTGGGAAAGCTTTCTGGTGACGTAGGTGCGCGTTATATTTTAAATTCAGGAATGGAAAATCTTATAGTTTTGAATACTAAAAATAAAATTGAAGACATAGATACTCCTGAAGATTATAAACGTTTGCTCAAAAAAATAAACTTATTTTTAAACACTTAAACCACCACAAGATTCTATCTGATGACTGCTGATCAAGAGAAACAACAAGCTGCTTTAGAGGCAGTTAAATTCATTAAAAATAATATGGTTGTAGGCCTTGGTACGGGATCTACTGCAAAGCATATGATTCTCGCAGTAGGAGATCTCGTAAAGAGAGGTATGAATTTGACCTGCGTCCCGTCATCTGAGGCTACACAAAAAATAGCATTAGAATTAGGGATTAAAATTGTGGATTTACACGAAATAGACAAAATAGACATCACAATTGATGGCGCTGATGAATGTGACGAAAATTTTCAGCTAATCAAAGGTGGAGGAGGAGCTTTACTTCGTGAAAAAATACTTGCCTGGAATACGAAGTATAATATTATCATAGCCGATAGCAGCAAAGCTGTTAAGAAGCTGGGTGCGTTTAAACTTCCTATTGAAGTTATTCCATTTGCGACTAAACAAATTTTAAATTTTTTGGAAGCTGAAAATTTACAACCTATACAACGTACGAAAGATGGACAACCTTATAGTACTGATGAAAATAATTACATTATAGATGTAGATATATTTAAGATTGAAGATCTAAAAGCACTTGAAATAAAGTTACTTAAAGTGCCTGGTATTGTAGAAACAGGATTATTTCTTGATACTACTAATCTAATAATATTAGGAAATGAATCTGGTCCTATATTGAAGTACCGCAATTAAAAGGATAATCAGAATTTTTTCTTGATTACAATAAATGGATAATCACTTTTCAAATTCAGATTGTGAAGTCCAGTTCAGATAACCACCTTCAAGATCATATATAGTTTGAAACCCAAGTTTTTGCATCAAAGTAGCTGCTTTTCCGCTACGATTTCCTGAACGACAATAAATATAGATAGGCTGTGACTTATCAAATTTTTCAATCTCTGTTATGAAAAGTTCTTCGTTGAGAAAATCGATATTTTGAGCTTTATCTAGGTGACCGCTCTCATATTCTTCAGAAGTGCGTACATCAATTAAAGTCGCATTCGGTTGAACTAAACTATCCTGGTAAGTAGCCTTGTCTAAAATTTGGTGTTTAGAATTCTGTGCATTGACTCCTAAAGTAAATGCCGCAATGATTATAAAGGATAAAATAAACTTCATCAAATTACTTTTTTAGTGTTGATGGGCAAACAAAGTTGGTTGTTTTTAGATCTGTTTCCTTTAAAGATTTATAACCACCTTGTACATCAATTAAATTATGAATTCCACGACTTTTTAAAATACTGGCAGCAATCATACTACGGTAACCACCTGCACAATGAATATAAAAATCTGTGTTTGTAGGGAAATCTTTTAGATGTTTATTTATAAAATCTAGGGGAGTACTTTGTGCAATCTTTAGATGTTCTGCTTCGAATTCACCTGGTTTACGTACATCAAAGACCGGTGTATTTTCATTTTGATTAACAGCTTTTTCTAATTCAGTAGCTGCAACAGAGTGTACAGAATCAGTTTGTTTATTAGCACTTACCCAAGATTTAAAACCTCCCTTCAAATATCCTATAGTTCCGTCAAAACCTACGCGGGAAAGACGTGTAATCGTTTCTTCTTCTCTTCCTTCTTCTGCAACTAATAAAATAGGCTGCTTTGTGTCTGCTATTAGAGCGCCTACCCAAGGAGCAAAACCACCGTCAATACCTATAAATATTGATCTTGGAATATGAGCTTTGGCATATGCAGATTGTTTGCGCACATCTAAGATTACAGCTCCGGTATCATTTGCGGCTTTTTCAAATGCATCAGGATCCAGCGCTTGTGTACCACGTTCAATAACATCACTTATATCGTCATAGCCTTCTTTATTCATTTTTACATTGAGCGGAAAATAAGAAGGAGGAGGTAGTAAGCCATCTGTAACTTCGGCAATAAACTCTTCTTTACTCATATCTGCACGTAGTGCATAATTCATCTTTTTCTGATTGCCCAGTGTATCCACGGTCTCTTTCATCATATTTTTTCCACAAGCAGAGCCGGCACCGTGGGCAGGATACACTATAATGTCATCTGCTAGCGGCATAATTTTAGTACGTAAACTATCATATAAAAAACCAGCAAGATCATCTTGAGATAGTTCTTTTGCTTTTTGAGCCAGGTCTGGACGACCTACATCACCTAAAAACAAAGTATCTCCACTAAAAATAGCGTGATTTTTTCCATTTTCATCAATCAGTAAATACGTAGTACTTTCCATTGTATGACCGGGAGTGTGTAGGGCCTTGATGGTAATTGCACCTAATTTAAATTCCTGATTATCTTTTGCGATTATAGCGTCAAAAGAGGGATTTGCCTGAGGGCCATATATGATGTCAGCTCCTGTTTCCTTTGCAAGAGTTACGTGTCCACTCACAAAATCTGCGTGAAAATGTGTTTCAAAAATATACTTGATTTTAGCATTATCTGCTTCGGCACGATCTATATAAGGTTTTGTTTCCCGTAAAGGATCTATAACTGCAACTTCTCCTTCACTTTCAATATAGTATGCTCCCTGAGCTAAACAACCCGTATAAATTTGTTCTATGTTCATCTTATCTATTTTCTTATGCAAAGATAATACACCTCTTCTGGTATACAGTAACTCGGGTTACATAGATTAGAAAATCTAAATTTAAATTGGGTTATGCACCAAATTTTAGAGCAAACTGAAGACGCCCCCCTTCCGAACCGGTAAAGTATCCAAAGCTACTAGATAGAAATTCTCCAATACTAAAATTCACACCTCCACCGTAACTGTCATGCCATCGATTTGAATCTTCATTATTCAACCAAACTCTACCTAAATCGTATCCTAAATACAGATGCGATCGAATAGGAAATAAAGCCGTTTTAATTGGCTTAATTTGATATAATAAATCTACTGAAGAATGCAACATTTGATCGCCTGTAAATCTTCCTAAACGATAACTTCGTAAACCTGAATTACCACCTAATTTTGCTGCTTGATAAAAAGGGATATCATTTCCAAATCGAAGTGCGGCATCTATTTGGGTTTTTAAAATAAGATCTCTGGAGGAATCTATCGCGTTCCAAAAGATAAGTTTTGGATCTGTAGCAAAGACTGTTTCTCGGTTGTCCAGATTATCACTATAAAATCCTGAAGCCTCAAAAAGCATACCTCGTGTAGGAAATTTTTCTTGATCTAAACTCGTGTAGGAATAAATAGATTTTAAAGTTGCATAATTGTTAGAATTCAGATGGTTGTAGTTGTTGAGTAAAAGTGATTGATCAAGGTTATATTGCTGGTAGTTAAAAGACGCCTCAAATGAACTACCATATTCTCCGTTATAATACACACCTGCGCCACCTTCAAATTTTTGCATATTTATGCGATTTTGATCAAAATGGGCTGCGTTATTTTGGGTTTTATTTCCGAAGCCAAAAAAGTTTTCAGTGTAATTATTTGTAGTTGCTAATCCTGAAATTTTAAAATTCCACTCCGGAAAAATATTTGAAAAATGAACTTCACCTTTAAATTGTGCTGCTTGCATTAATGAAAAATAGTGTACATCAGCTACAAATTGTGATGTAAACGGATTGCGCTCAAATCCTAATTTTTGACGTTTAATAATTAGATGTGGAGCTACTCCCCAATCTGGATTATAAGAAACATTTAAACCTACTTGTTTTGCTTCAGAAGGGAGTCTTTCGGTATCATAAATATGGTTCTCATAAACCGAACTAAATCGTACTCGAGCACCTTTATTTTTTTCAATTTTATTCCCTTTTGGTTGATCATAAACGGTAAGATTATTTCCATTCTGTAAGTCATAAATATCATCATTTTGCCCACCTGCAATCACAAGTTTAATTTTACTTTTTGCATCACCTGTGGTGGTAAAACGATCGTCATCATCTAGCCCATAAATCCAAATCTCCTTTGTTTCTTTAGGATTAAAAAGGCGGTCAAAAAGCAAAGCACCATCTTTTCCATCCTCTATGCGATAAGCCTTTATTTGAGTTGTACCGTCTAAATTGCGATTTATATAAAAGTGATCATCCTTATCGGTACCTTTTAAGGTCTGAAATCTTATGTAGTAGTCATAATAGCGCTCTACAATTGCTTTTAAATTCGCTTTTCGTTTCAGTAAATCTTCCTGAATATTTTTCCAGTTTTCATCCTGAACTTCTTCTGGCATATCTTTAAAGGCCTTTGCCACCACTGCTGGGGTTATGTTTTCTTGAATATATACTACTGCATCAAGCCATTCTTTTTTTGAAGTACGTTGCAATACAGCACGATCGAGATTTATGGCACTTTCACTAAATTTTTCTATAAATTCAATATCAGGACCGTAGTTTGCCAGTTCGCGAGTGCTGGGCATAAATTTCTGTAGTTTTTTAATGATTTTTCCATCAAATTTTGAAAACACCTGATCTCTATCTCTTGGGATTGCAATATAATGGGCAACTCCCGAACTGTCTTTTTGCTCTGCCCAGCGCCATTGATCTTCGTGGCGATCCCAATCTCCTACAAGCATATCAAAAACCCGCGCTCGTATATATTCTAGCTCATCGACTCGATTTTTTTCATCTTCACGTATTGCTTCAAAAAGATCTGAGGTACTTTCTACATCTTCATTAAAGCCAAACATATGATCGCCATTAAAATCAGAATCTGGCTTTTCTACGATCATATATAAACGATCTCCATGACTATGATTAAAATCTCCTAATCGAGGCTGTTTAGGTACATAAAAAACTTTAGGATGCGTATGATTTAAATTTGCAGCACCTGCTAGTTTAGGGATTGCAAAAGCTCCATAAGGATGAGCTGCAGTATAAAAGTCTTCTATCAATTGGGCGGGAAGTGTACCTTTAAAATAAGCTTGTGCGTCCAAATCATCATATCCAGATGATTTTAAAAAGGCAAAAGGATCTTTTGCTAAAGCTCGCATATTGTATTCTTTGTCATCTTTATCTACCAAACGTAAAGATTGGGTTTGATTTCCTCCTCCGGCTCGCTCTACTTGAAGTCCGCCATACAGCGTATCTAATATCGCGACTGGTGCTTTAATTTCAACTCCATATAAATCTCTGTAGTGTTTGCCCCATTTCTCTTCAAATTCTGGGGTTACCTTAACGGTCTCTGTTGGGTAAATTCGAGCGGATTCAAATTTTGAAAAGTTAGCAGGTAATGAATCTAAGGGAAAAGGTTTAGGCTGCGCAAATGCTACTTTAGAAAATTTCTCGACTAATTTATTTTGTTCAAGTGTATAATAATGAACGGTTGATGATCCGTTTTTGAAGAGACGCAACTCGGTAAAACCAGGAGCTACCGAAGAAAAATATCCATCTTTTCCTAAGCGAGCATATTCCGTTTTACTACCTGTACCAGAAATAATCTGGCGTATATTTTTATTTACGATATATTGCTGTGAGCGTTCGTGAGCAGAAAGTACAAAAAGTCTGGGAAGATCAATGGCCATTTTTTTGATCTCACGCATTAGGTCATTCATTAATGGATTAAACTGATCTTGCTTTGATAATCCACCCTGGGTTCTCATAAAAGCCCAACCAAATCCAGCCAGGGGAATAAAGGCATTTTCTGCGGAAGGTTTATATAATGATCGTGTACTCATTTCACCACCATAAATCCCATTTGAGAATAGTGGATGATGCATAACAAGCAAAATATTTTTATGTCTAGCTTTTCTGGCTTCGTCTTTTAAAGCTGTAATTAATTGAGTACGCGTTTTTATGGCACATTTATCATTAAAATTTGGATGTTTACTCCAATCTTCAATATACCACTGGGAGTCTACAATAATGATTTCGGTTTCATCATCAACAGTTATTGTTTCTAATGGACAACCATTTTCTGGTTGAAAGTGATTGTCTTTACCAATTTTACTTTCAATATAATCTTCAATTTTTTCTACACCTTTTGCACCTTTATCATTCCATTCATTTTCTCCCGGAATTACAAGCGTCTCTCCATTAAAAGATTTGATTAACGAGATGCTCTGTTCTAGTTGTTCCTCGTTTGTTCCTTTCTTTAAAGCATTTGCATAAATATTGTCTCCCAGAATAACCAAGTAATCTTCTTTGCTTGCGTTGCTGCTTTGCACACTATCAAAGGCAGAAATTAATTTTTTATTCGGCCCACTTTTGCTTGAGCCCAAATTTCCCATTAAATAAACGCTTCGATATGACGAAGTATCACCTGTTGTAGTAATAGTCTTAGTTTTAGTATCTAGGTATTGTGTGCGTTTGCTGGCACAGGAAATTATAATCATTAAACTAATTGCAAACGATAATACCCGAAGTATTTTTTTATGTAACATGAATTGGGGTGTAGGAATTTGAGCAAAAATATTAATTCATTTTGACGTTAAAAGTTTTTATGTCATTGTTAACGTTCTGCTTAAATATAAAGCATGTTACATTTGAGTAGGCTAATTTGACAATTGAGTCAATCCTATTTAGGTTATAAAGCACTGTTTATCATCTTTGATGTATCTAATAATGAAAACAGCTGGCTATGTTTAAACTTATTTTAATAATCGTTAATGCAATCCTACTAGCAGACTCATCAGAAAGTAACTTGCAACCCCGTACAAAGATTGTTGAAAAACATTCAATAGAAACTAGACTAGCTCAACCTTCAACAGTGCTTTTCAGGGATTGTCATAACTTTATAATCTCAACAAAAAATGACCAACTACCTAAGAAAGTATGAATAACATTTTAAAAGAGTTTGGGAAAGCTCTAGTCGTAGGTATTGCAATCTATCTTGTTTTTCTAGCAATACATCTCGCGTTAGGTAATACATTAAGAATAGATAGTAATCTTGTAATAGACTTTTTACAGAGTCTCCTTTATTCAGTCGCGTTGTATATGCTTAATATGGCTGTATTTAGATATTTCTTTAAAAAGCACGTTGATAAGCTTTATTCTTTAAAACATCTTTATAAAGCCATAATTGCAAGTTTACTAGTAACTGTGGTTGGGATATTTCTGGTAAGAATTTTTATAAAATCAATTACTCAAGATATTGATGTCGTACTCTTTGTACAAGAGGAATCATTTTCTGAATACTGGATTCCTATATTCATAGCGTTAGTTTGTAATATTATATTCTATTCTTTTTTCTATTATCGCTACAAGAAAGATCGACAAGTTAAGGAACAGAAAATTATCGCAGGTACTGCATCAGCTCAATTTGATGCATTAAAAAACCAATTAGATCCGCATTTTCTTTTTAATAGTTTGAATGTACTTACCAGTCTAATTGAAGAAAATCCGCAGCAGGCACAAAAATTTACTACCTCGCTTTCTAAGGTTTATAGATATGTTCTGGAGCAAAAAAATAAAGAACTCATAGCAATAGATGAGGAGTTGGCTTTTGCTAAAACGTATATGACACTTTTAAAAATGCGTTATGAAGATAGTATTGTATTCTCAATACCGGATAAGGCCATTAATTCTGCCGCAAAGGTAGTACCACTGGCATTGCAGCTTCTTTTAGAAAATGCTGTGAAGCATAATGTAGTAAGTGATTTATACAAATTACATATCACAATCAAAGAAGTTGATAACTATCTGGTTATTAGTAATAATCTTCAGCCAAAAAAAATAATTGCAAAAAGTAGTGGCGTAGGACTTATAAATATTAGACAACGTTATGCGCTGCTTTCAACGCGTACTATACTTATTGAGCAAAACTCAGAAGAATTTATAGTGAAAATACCGCTGTTAACTCATCAATTAAAACAACCTGTTATGAATACTCAAAATTACTTATCAGAGAAAAAATATGCTCTCGCTAAAGAACACGTAGAAAAACTAAAGGGTTTCTATATAAATCTGGGGCTCTATTGTTTGATTATTCCTATACTCATAGGTTTAAATTTATACAGCACCTCATTTCCCTGGTCGATATTTCCCGCATTAGGATGGGGATTGGGATTATTTTTTCACGGTGCTGAAGTGTTTAATTACAATCTATTTCTAGGCAAGAACTGGGAAGCCCGAAAAATTAGAGAACTAATGGATAAGAAAACGGATAACTAATTACAATTGAGTAAGTAAATTCTACAGTCGAGTATCTAAAACTTGAGCAGATCCAAAGAAGCTATGATATTTGCTCTATATTAATCTTAACAATTAAATCAAATGGAAAACTTAGACAAAGAAAGCAGATACTTTCAGGCTAAAGAACAAGTGAGAGAATTAAAAAAGTTTTATGGTAGTTTAATGAGTTATGTACTCGTTATAGGTGGTTTAGCAGCATTAAATTATTATACAAATGAATTGAGATACCCTTGGTTCTTATGGCCTGCATTTGGATGGGGGATAGGTTTGTTATTTCATGCAGCGAAAGCTTTTAATTGGAATCCAATTGTTTCAAAAGATTGGGAAGAACGAAAAATAAAAGAATTTATGGATCGTGAAGATAAGTCGCAATCAACTATGGGGCGTTGGGAATAAGTTTAAAAAAAAGATAAAATGGAACATTCAAATTATACAGAAGCAGCAAAACGAGTAAAAAAACTCAAAAACTTTTATAATTCCATACCTGTTTATATTGTGGTTTGTCTCGCTTACTTTGCATTTTGTGCCGGTTTATTTGATGACGGAGCGATAAGCAGTTACATCCCGTGGTGGTCACCGGTTATCTTGGCATCCTGCTGGGGAATGGGTCTCCTTATTTATTATTTCTATATTACTCGCGGTAGTAAAATAGAGTATAAGTATAAAAAATGGGAACAGCGAAAAATAAAAGAATACTTAGAGCAGGAAGAAGAAAAAAGCTCTTCTATAAATAACTGGGATTAGACTCTTAATTTATTAATCATTGTATCATTATGAATGTACTTGTTATTGAGGATGAAAAACCTGCTGCAAGGCGTCTTACTCGAATGCTGGAAGCTTTAGATTTAAATGTTCTGGCACAGTTAAACTCAGTAGAAGAAGCCATAACCTGGTTTACAAATAATTCTCATCCAGATTTAATATTCTTGGATATACAATTAAGTGATGGTTTATCATTTGAGATTTTTGATGCCGTTACTGTAACGAGTGCTATAATATTTACTACTGCTTATGATGAATATGCGCTACAAGCTTTTAAATTAAATAGTATTGATTATTTGTTAAAGCCTATAGATGATGAAGAATTGGAAAATGCGGTATTAAAATTTAAAAAACAAAATCCTGTTCAGGCAGATGTAAAGGTGAATTTTGATGATATCCGAAAATTATTAGGTATCAATCCGGTGGAGCGAGATTATAAAAAACGTTTTACCGTTAAAATCGGGCAGCATATAAAGCTAATTAATGTTGAAGATATTGTTTGTTTATATAGCGAAAATAAAGGGACATACGCACGTACACGGGAACAACGCGACTATCTACTGGATACCACGCTAGAGCTTTTGGAAGATGAACTAGCACCAGATCAATTTTTTAGAGTAAGCCGAAAGTACTTTGTAAATATAAAAGCGATAGAGGATATTGTAAGTTATACAAATTCCCGACTGCAGGTAAAATTGAAATCCTGTTCAGATCAAGATATCATTGTGAGTAGAGAACGCGTAAAGGACTTTAAATTGTGGCTATCCTAAGGGTTTAATGCTACAAGCTCTATAGTCGTGGTATTT
The DNA here is from genome assembly GCF_004104375.1 of Leeuwenhoekiella aequorea. GTDB lineage: Bacteria > Bacteroidota > Bacteroidia > Flavobacteriales > Flavobacteriaceae > Leeuwenhoekiella > Leeuwenhoekiella aequorea. The sequence continues at coordinate 613,531 of NZ_QOVM01000002.1, read as the reverse complement.
ATCGCAGCAATTTTCTCACGTATTGCAAATACGCCGCTTAGATCTTCTTCATTTGTGATACTTTGCTTTGCATCTTGCAAAATTAAGTTAGCCTCATTAATAATGATTTCCTGAGCATCATCGATTACACTTTCGCTTTGCAATAAGAAATACAAGGCAGTAAGCATCTTGTGCAGCATTATTATATCATGTTTACAATAAATGCGTAAGGGTACAAATACAAAGTAAATAAGCTCTTTAAAATTTATAGTTCTTAAACTTATTACCGCTTGATTATCTTTATTTTTAAAATAACTGAAATCCTTTTTACATAGTCTTAGAGCAAACAATTCTGACAAGTAATCTATACAGGTAATCGCAGTGCCAGGATCATTAATCCCAGGACTCATTGCTTTAATTGCAATTTCAGTGAGCTGTTTAAATCCTAATACATAATTATGAGTTACGATCTCGCTTCGGGAGAAACCAAAGCAAGTAAATAATTGATCTTGTTGTTTTTCATCGAGTTCTATATTACATTTTACAATAGGAATATTCTTTAATATAAAAGTGCCTTTTGCTACCAAGAGTTCAACTTTGCAATTAGCTTCATCACAAAATTCTAGTAGGGCATTAGTCGCTATGGTTTGAAGATAGCCTGTTTTATCAATACGGATAATATTCCAGTCTTCGCTATCCGGAAAATCTTCCTGGCTATATTCTTCATCAGTTTGACTTGTGAGTTCTGTAAGGCGAAGCTTTGCTTTTTGATAAATAGTTTCAATTATCTTATTAATCTGAATGGCTTCAGAAATTGAATGGATAAAATAGATAAACAATGCCAGTACCAGCATACTCAGTATTATTCCTATAAGTACCGAAAAACCTGGAAGCTGATATTTGTTATCTGTAGGTTTAATACTTAGTAGAACAAGAATGCAGTAGATTAATGTAGCTATGTAGTATCCTAAAACGTACTGATGTCTTTTGTTTGATATTAAACCGGGCAGAATTCTGGGTGAATAATTATTAGAAGCTTGATTGAGTAATATCATTACCATAGAAAAACTAAATACCATAAGTGATATTATGCCACCTATAAAAGTACTTAGTAGCGTACGGGCAGTATCTGCATCATTAATGACTAATTTAGGCGCGTTTTCTATGAGAAATTTTGAAATGCCTTGACTTTCTGCATAAAGCATTATAAAACCTAAACAAAGACCTCCAAAGGCAAATAGTGAAGGATAAAAACCTATTTTACCGGTGATATTATTAAATATGAGTTTAACTTTTGTGATAAATTGAAGCATAAAGCGAAGTTGCTAAATAACTTCAATATAATTTAAACTTTCACCCGCTATTTTATATTGTTTCCAGTTCATCATCTAGTCGGTTATCATTAAAGGCAGTGGGAAGTAGTTCGGGTATAAATTTTACTAAAAGCGGAAGTAGAACTCCGCCACCGGGCAGCATAAATATTGCTAATGACGGTACAGTTTTGCAAATACTGAGTAATTGTGTTTTTACCCTCTTTTTCTCATTTTTACTTAAATCTCTAAATGTAGATTGACTCAACAATAATACGAGACCTTTACTCTCAGAAAGCTCTTGCAGCAATCGTTTTTTATTACGTAGAATTAGTATTTTAACTGTTTTTGTAGTTTGCTTGTAAAAATGCTTAACGGGATTACTAGAGTTAAAATAGGCAATTTTATTGCGGTTATTGACTATGAAGCGGTGTACATAATTTGCAGAAGTTTCAATAGTTTGATGAGGTAATTTTAAAGATTTCCCTAAGCTTTTCAGAAATAAATATTCAGAACGATCTATACTAGAATCATGCCATATAGCAAGTGCTGCCATATCTAATAAATATTTCTTCTGAATGAGTTTAGGATAATTTGCGAGTTGCAAATCTTCAATATTTTGTATTTCACGTGATAAACTACTAGAATAGCGTAATGATTTTTCAAATAGTTTAAGTAACAGCTTATCATAATACTCTTTCTCCTCTTTTTGCATAAGAGCCAGCCAGATTGTATTCATAAGTCTGGCTTCTAACTCTTGAGCAAATGTGATACTATTAACCCCTTTGTTAAGAAAATAATCAAATGCAATTACATCTAGAAATAAAAGGGCATTGGTTATAAGATTGCTAAAGTTTTTCTGTAATACCGGAGTATTAGTTTGAATACGTTCTTGTATTATTTTTTCTAATGAAGATGCGTTTGGTTTTGGTTTTTTGAAATAACCAAAATAATGGAATTCTTTAGGGTTAAGTTGAGAGTAAAAATCTGTAATTGCCTCAAAGAAACCATCTTCACTATTAGAATAGTTGAAATATGCAAAATACAGGCTATCGTGAAAGTTGAGTTTTGTTCTTTCTATTTCCGTCCATCGCAAAGGCTCCTGATCGCCATAACTCCAGGTAGTAACAGAAACACCATATAAAAAACCGGTTTCCAGAAGGTTGTTGTAAAATAATTCAAAGTCTGGTTGTCGCTCCAGAATTTTCTTCTTAAGTATAGGTTGGTGTTTTGTTATCCATCCGGGAGATGAAGGATTCATTATAATGTTGTTTTGAAATTAAGTCTGTGTAACTCTTAGTTCGAAAATTATATTGTGTACTTAACAGATTTTCCTTAAATAATCTTTGGTAGCGTTGATAAATGCTGGGTTTATTATATTAACATTCACTTTAACACAAAAAAAATAGAAATAAGAAAACCATAGAAAACGCTATTACGTAAATGTAGTAAATAGATTAAGTTGGGCATTTAACTATTTAAAATTGGAAAAAAATCCAGTTTCCCGATTAGTCGGAATTATGAAAAAGAAAAATGAATATCAATTGGTTAGTTGATTAGTTTTTTTGGATTTTTTGTTAGTTGGAGAACCACCATGTTTTGGAGAAGGCAGGTGGTTCTTTTTTTATGCCCTATTTTTTCTAATTATAAATGCCTCTAGAAAACTCTAGAGGCATTTATAATTATGCGGTATTTTAATTAAGCATTATTCGTAACAACACCTAAAGTATAAAGTTGGTCCATAGTAGGTGTTTCACTACCACCTGCAGGCTCAAGTGTTATTCCAAAAGCTTGAGATTCATTTGGATTATCAAAAGAGAACACTTTATTTTCATTATTAGAGAAGTCCTCTAACAACCCCATACTTGTAGGAGTAAGTGGATCAAGTTTTAAAGACCAAACCTGATAAACCATTCCTTGTGGAGGTTCTGGTAAGCCCAGTGCATCTATATAAGCTTTGTTATTTTCTTTATCCCAGAAAACATTAACATAAGCGTCTGGAGCAACTTGTTGACCGGCAAGAGGCACTTTTGTGACTTTAGGATCTCTAATTACTGCTAATATCGTTTTAGCTTGATTTAAAGAATTTTCTGAATCATCTACTTTAGTCTGCATTATGGCATTCTTAGCCTCTACAACTCGAAGTTCTTGACGTAAATTATTTGTTCTGTTAAGCAGTACAAAGATGCCTACTAAAAAGATCAATGAGGCGGCAACGCTTATGAACGATATAATACGTGCGCGCTTATTAATAGGAGTCGGGTGCATCTGTACAATCCCGCCGTGACTAATTAATTTAGCTTTTATTGCAGCTAGCATCTGCTCAGGATTATAAGGAGCCGCAGCTGAGGCTAAACTTTTTAAAGCTTCTTCAATTTCTGAAACTTCAGTTTCAACCTCTGGATACTGTTTAAGAACCTTAGAAACCTCTTCACTTTCCTGAGGGCTCAAAGCTCCATAAACGTATAATTCAAGGATGCCAGAATTTATATATTCTTGTATATTCATCTTACTCGACTAGTATTTCTCTTAATTTATTTAGACAAAGTCTGTTACGGGTTTTAATAGTACCTAGCGGAATGCTCAACTCTTCAGAAGCTTCTTTTTGCGTATAACCTTTAAAAAATAACAGGTTAATTACTTTTTTACATTCTTCCCCTAAAGTTTTGATGTACTTACTAATACCTATAGCATCCATTTTGTTTGAAAAGCTATTCTTGCTTTCAATAATATCTACGAAATATTCTTGAGTGAGGTTTTTCTTTTGATTTTTAAAAGATTTAGAACGGGTTTTATCGATAGCGGCATTTCGCGCGATATTAAGTAACCACGTAAAAAATCTTCCTTTTTTTGAGGAGTACGAGTCACAATTGTCCCACACTTTAATAAAAACATCCTGTAAAACTTCTTCTGAAGCTTCGGTGTCGTGCAGAACACTATTTATTACTCCAAAAATGCTTTGAGAATACAATGTGTACAAACGTTCAAAAGCTTTTTCATCTTTTTGCTGTAATCTCAGTATTAAATCGTCTGGCTGCATAGCATAAGTTAGTTAAGGCTAAATGTATTAAATAAAACGTAAAAAGCAGCCAAGAAGGCTGCTTTTAGTACTTGATCTATTTTCTAGTAAGATTATTCAATGATTCCACCACAGCTTACACGAGCTCCAGCATCACCACTAGGCTGACTTGTGAAATCATCAGCACCCTGGTGTACTATAAGACCTTTACCTGCAATGTTTTTTGTGTTATCTTCACAGCTAATGCACCACTCTTCTGTAGTCATTGTAATAGTACCATTACCATTGTCATCTGCTTCAAAATTACCGATATCCCCTCTATGGTATCCTTCGCTATCGCCCCATTTACCGTGTGGCATTTTTGTAGGATTCCAGTGTCCTCCGGCAGAAGTACCATCTTCTGCAGAACAATCTGCGTTTTCATGAATATGAATTGCATGAGTACCCGGTTGCAATCCTTCAAAGACAGCAGTCATCACAACTTTACCATCTTCTTCTTTAAAAACAGCGGTACCCTTTGCAGTACTTCCACTTTTAGCATCAAGTGATACGTTTATTTTTTTTACTACCGGTACTTCAGTTGTTTCGGTAGTTTCAGTAGTTGTTACATCCTCTTCCTTATCTTTCTTATCGCTTTTACAAGATGTAAAACCTAGTGTAAGAGCAAGAGAAAAAAGTATTGCGTAGTTTTTCATAATAATATATTTGATTGTTTAGTGTAGCTAAATTAAAGGAATGCAAATCGCTTACCAAAGAATTATAGATAGCTTAACAAAATACATAATTTTTAATTATTCTACGGAATAGCAATTCGTAGTTTATGGGGAGTCATTTTTGCCTCAACAAGCGACTGCTCACCTATAAACTCACCGTCAATTTGAAATGCAATAGGTTTAGTACATTTAATAGTAGCTTCTTTACTACTTATTACCGTTACAAAGTCAGGATCAAGTGGCGCATCATCGTAAAAGGTTTGAATTATACCTTTAATACTGAGATTTTTAAAAATAAGTACTTCAAATAGACCATCATCCATTTTTCCTGTCGGATTAATATTTGCACCGGTTCCAAATTTATTAGCATTTGCTATTGCAATGAGTACACCTTCTTCTTTGTGACTTTTTCCATTAGCAAAAATCTCGACTTCAAATGGGTAATCAGAATTTAATAGGGTAGGTATAGCCTGTAGAAAATAACCCAATTTCCCACGTATTTCAGACTTTTCATAGTTTTTAATAAGCTTAGCATTTACACCTAAATCTGCAATATGTAAACTGGTATAACCATTAATGTCAAGAACATCCAGATCAATAAATGTATCTCCCAGCGCAATGTCAAGTTGGTCTTCTAAGTTTTCAGGAATTAAAAAATTTGAAGCTAATCCGTTTGCAGATCCAGAGGGTAATAACCCAATGTTTATTGAGCGCTCTTTCAAACCGTCTGCAACCTGTCGTATTGTACCATCACCACCAGAAATTAGCACCCGCTTTACATCGTGATCGTCTATATAGTTTGCTATAGCTTCATTGTCATTTTCACCCGTAGTTTCATAAACTAATGGTGTATTTCCATTCGTTCTTACGTGATTTTTAAAAGCCTCGATAATGGGCTTTTTATCGGTGTCTCCCGCAATAGGATTGATTACAAGTAATATGCTCTTTTGTGCTTTCATTAAGTAAATTTCGATTTAAAATTAGGTATTTTGACAACTCGACAACGTTAATAAATTACCAATAGTGAAACTAGATTTACAAGTATACCGAGGTTATGTTAATGACGATGAGCTAATTGTTTTTGGGCACGTTTTTAAATCTTGGGCTCCAGATAAATATCAGGCAGATCGCAAAGGCTTTAAACATGCATTTGCGGTATTGCATATGTTTAGAATCTCTCCCCTTAAGAATGTCGAAGTACAACTAAGATTTAAAAATCTGGAAGTCACAACTCGTACTATGGATGATGGCTATTTTAGATTTACGGTTCCTTTTAATGAAAAATTAGAAAGTGGCTGGCACGAGTATCAGGTTATCTGTAAACTAGATGAAGTAAATTATGGTATTGTTGAAAATGCAGAATTACTGAAACCTTACAAAAGTGAATTAAGTATTATATCAGATATAGATGATACCTTTCTTATTTCGCATAGCGGTAATATTTTTAAAAAGTTATATGTGATGCTTGCTCGTAATGTAAACAAGCGTAAAATATTTGATGATGTAGCTAAGCATTATGCAGCATTAAGCAATAGTGGTCATAAAGAAAAAGGAAAAAGCAATTCGTTTTTTTATGTATCTAGTAGTGAATGGAATCTATATGATTTTATCGTACAGTTTTCAAAACTGCAAGAGTTACCTAAGGCGGTTATTAAATTAAAAGATATTAAAACAGGAATATCAGATTTTCTTACCACGGGAGGAGGAAATCACGATCACAAGTTTGTTAAGATAAAAGATATAATATCATTTTACCCGAAGCAGCAGTATGTGCTTTTAGGTGATGACTCGCAACACGACGCGTATATCTATGAACGTATATGTAAAATATTTCCTTTAAATATTAAGGCCGTTTATTTAAGGCAAACTAAGAGATCGTCAAAACGAAAAATTGCAGATACTTTAAAAAATATTGAACGTATGCAAGTTGCGACTTGCTACTTTAGAAATAGTTCTGAAGCGATTTCTCATTCAAAAAAACTAGGTATTATAGTAAACTAATAAAAAAGAAAATCCCGATTGCAACGAGCAATCGGGATTTTTAATGTTTTATAAAGATTCTTTAAAGCTGAAAAATTTTAACCTCTTTAAAAGGATCAATTTCTAACTGTTGCATCTCATTCTTATAGGAGATCCATTCTTCATTAAAAAACGAATTGACGGTTTGAAGTGCATTATTAAGTTCGTCTTTAGCTTGCTTTATAAGAATAGTTTCCGTTTTAGTTATTCCATTAGGTCTACTTCTTACATAGCTGTTTGCTTCATATATACGATTCAACACAGTGACCTCCTTATTGCGTGTAATTCCCTGTCTGTCATCTTCATTCCCTAAAAATAAAGCAATTTTACTGTCGATTGTTTTTACAATTGCTGTCGAACTATCTATTTGTGCTTCATATCTTTTCTTATCTAATTTTTTAAGATCAGTTATATACCCTTTAGCAATGTTTTTACTTTCGACCAATTGTTTTACAGCATCAGCAGAAATTTGAATCATCTGTTCTAAATTTTTCTGAGCGGTATAAATTTCTTTAATTGCCTCTGATGAAATAGTTAATCTTGGATCGCTTTTAACGGTAATAGATTGTTCATCTTCTAGATCGCCATAATTCATAACGATTCTATAGCTTCCCGGTTTTACAGAAACACCACCAGCTTCTGAAGTACGTTCACGTAACGTGCGGGAGGGTCTGTCGCTGCCTTTTTCATCCATATTCCATCTCATCGTATACGTACCTGCACTATCTGGTGACTTAGTTTTTAAAGTGCGTATTAATTGTGATCCGTCATAGATATTTAAGGTGATACTATCCCATTGAATAGTATTTTCCAAAGACTCGTTTTTTACTGAGTCTTTCTTGACATCTTTATTAGGGATGAAAAGATATTTTATGTGAGCACCGCCGGGTCGATTTTGTCCGTTGAAAGTAGCATCTGCTCCAAATCTACTTCCGGTAGGTTGTTGAGAAGCATTTTGATAGGTCAGGGGAGTGGGGAATACTTCGAGTACCGGTGATTCTGAAGAATTCATTTTTGTGACTAATTGGGTGTCATTTGCCAATGCTCTCAAAGGTTTAAGATCATCTAGCACCCAGATAGATCTCCCAAATGTTGCAATCGCAAGATCATCTTCACGCTCTTGAATAACCATATCTTTTACAGGAACGGTTGGAAAACCATTAGTCCATTTTTGCCAGTTTGCACCTGCATTAAAACTTATATAGAGTCCATCGTCTGTACCTAAAAACATAAGCTTGGGCTGAATTTTATCTTCTAAAATAGAAAGTGTATAACTGCCTACATCTTCCGCTTTAACCAAGCTTTTCCATGTTTTACCATAATCAGTAGTACGGTATGCATAGGGTTTGTAATCAAAACGGCGGTAATTATTGGCTACAAGCAAGGCTTCACCTTTATTTGTGGCAGAAGCTTTTATTTGAGCTATCCAGCTACCTTCGGGAAGACCTTTAATATTTTTTGATACATCTGTCCAGCTTGTACCACCATTTAACGTATAAAATACTTTACCGTCATCAGAACCCGTCCATAGCATATCCTTTTCTACTGGAGAAGGCTCAATTACAAGTATTGTCGTATGATTTTCTGCACCGGTAGCATCCATTGTAAGACCCCCGCTCTCGCTTTGCTTTTGCTTTTCAGGATTATTGGTGGTTAGATCTGGCGATATAACTTTCCAAGTAAGACCTTTATCTGTTGATTTATGCACAAACTGACTCCCAAAATACAATGTGCTGTTATCAAAAGGATCACTATTAATAGCAGCATTCCAGTTAAATCTTAGTTCTACTTCAGGGTCTGGATGTGTAGGACGCACAGAATAGTTATTTCCTGTAATGTGGTCATATCTGCTCACGTATCCTTGCTGACTCATAGACCATCCATACTGTGAATTATCGCGATCTGGTACTACATCAAAACCATCACCAAACGATATTTCCTGCCAGTAGGCATTGCGTATTCCTTGATCTTTCCAGACGTAAGCTGGTCCTCTCCAGCTTCCATTGTCTTGCATTCCTCCATAAACATTGTATGGAAATTCATTGTCAACAGCAATATGATAAAATTGACCTACCGGAATATTTTCCGCAAAGCGCCAAGACTTTCCGCCATCACGGGTAATATTTAATCCTCCATCATTACCATCTATCATAAAATCTGCGTTTGTAGGATGTATATACCAGGCGTGATGATCTGGGTGAACACCATTCTCAACACCGTAAGCCGGCATTAGTTCATTAAAACTTGCACCACCATCTTCAGATACATTAATATATGTAAATACAGTATAGACACGATTTTCATTGTTAGGGGCGACATAGATTTCGGCATAATAGAAAGGACGATTTCCTATCTCATCCATATTATCATTTACTTTCTTCCAGTTTTCACCGCCATCGTTAGATCTGTACAATGCGTTTTTCTTAGATTCTATGTAGGCGTAGACGATATTTGGTTTATTTGGAGCAATGGCAAGACCCATACGTCCTAAATCTCCTTCTGGTAAACCATTTTGTGATGTGATTTCTTTCCAGGTATCTCCACCGTCATAAGTAATGTATAATCCAGATCCTGGACCACCACTATTGAAGAACCAAGGATCTCTCTTATGCTGCCACATTGCAGCAATAAGTTTATTGGAATTAGTAGGATCCATAATTAATTCGCCTGCGCCGGTTTTTTGATCCACATAGAGAATTTTTTCCCAGTTTTTACCGCCATCGATTGTGCGATACACACCACGTTCTTCATGTTCTCCCCAAGGAGAGCCTATAGCGGCGGCATAGACAATATCTGGATTTGAAGGATTAATACGCACCCTATATATATGGCGCGTGTTTTCTAATCCCATACATTTCCATGTTTTGCCACCGTCAAGCGTTTTATAAATTCCGAATCCACCATTAAGACTGTTACGCGGGTTTCCTTCACCGGTACCTGCCCAAACTACAGCTGGATTTGATTGCTGTATTGCCACTGCTCCTATAGAAGCCGTAGCTTCATTTTCAAAAATAGGCTTCCAGGTTACACCCCCAGAAGTTGATTTCCAAATACCACCGCTTGCAGAACCCGCGTAAATAATATCGGGATTATTTGTAACGGCATCAATTGCGGTAATTCGACCACTCATACCAGCAGGGCCTACACTTCGGGGTTTAATATTTTTTAAAAGGTCGAGATTAACCTGTTGACCAAACATGCTTAGCGATACTGCTAAAAAAGAAAGAAGTAATCTTATTTTCATAATTAAAATTAACTGGATTTAGTTTCTAAAGTTAAGAAAATTAAAAAATTAAGATTCAGAATGGCATTTTGATTTTGCATTAACATAAATAAAATACAATTAACAGAAGCTTAAATACTAAAATGTAAAAGAGAACGAATTTCGATATACTTTTGAACAACTAAAATTTAAAATCAACACTTATGAAAAAGATATTTTTAAGTATGGCAGTACTTGCTACTTTAGCATTTACATCTTGCAAAGACAGTGAAAACAAAGAGGCTGATGAAACTATGACCGAAGAGCAAATGGCTATGGAGGCAGAAGCACAAACTGAAGAAACAATGCCAGAGCAGCAGACTATCGCTACTATCGCAATGGATAACGAAAACTTTACAACCCTTGTATCTGCAATTCAATCTGCAGAATTAGGAGAAACTTTAAATGGTTCTGGACCATTCACAGTATTTGCACCTACTAACGATGCATTTAATAAATTACCTGAAGGTACTTTAGAAGGTTTGACTAAACCTGAAAGCAAAGAGAAACTTGCTGGTCTATTAAAATACCACGTAGTTTCTGGAGAGTATATGGCTGCAGATATAGTTAAAGCTATTAAAGAAAACAATGGAAGTTTTGTGATTAAAACTGTACAGGGTGGTGAGTTAACTGCTACTTTAGATGGTGAGAATGTTATTGTAACTGACGCTAGCGGAAGTAAAGCAAAAGTAACTATGGCAGACGTTGATGCTTCTAATGGAGTGATTCACGGTATTGATGCAGTAGTTATGCCAAAAATGTAAGACTTTAATAAGTCACTATTTAAAACCCTTCAGCAATGAAGGGTTTTTTTGTTTTATATGTAATCCTATGCTGTCCAAGACGTCTAATAGTATAGCATATTAAGGTAAATTTTTACGCCTAGCTTTTCGTTACTTTCTAAGGTGAAAAGTCTAAAAATCCGTAATTTTAAGTACTATGAAAAAGGAAAATTTACGCAAGGGTTTTGTATTTAAAACATACGAAGCTCCCGAGCAATCATTGTTTGATCAGTTATTTGAAATTTTCAAAGAGTTGATTACACATACTTCAGGAGATTTTGACGAAGCAATGGATTGGCTTAAAGAACTCGATAAAGAATATAAACTTACTAATCCCGATTATACCTTAGACGATTTTGTTGAAGAGTTAAAGGAACGAGGATATCTTAAAGAAGAAATTGAACCAGACGGTAACGGATCAATTTCTATTACTGCTAAAACTGAGCAAGCTATTAGACAACGTGCTCTTGATCAAATTTTTGGTAATCTAAAGCGTGGAGGTTTAGGTAATCATAAAACCAATCGTGTAGGTAGCGGAGATGAACATACTGGAGAAACCCGCGAGTATCGTTTTGGGGATGGACTCGATCGCGTATCAATGACCGAAAGTTTAAAAAACGCCCAGATAAACAACGGGATGGGCAATTTTGATCTCACAGAACGCGATTTAATTGTTGAAGAAACGCAGCACAAAGCACAAATGAGTACCGTACTAATGATAGATATAAGTCACAGTATGATTTTGTATGGTGAAGATCGCATTACACCAGCAAAAAAAGTTGCCATGGCACTTGCCGAATTAATAACAACCCGGTACCCAAAAGACACAATCGATATTATCGTTTTTGGTAATGACTCCTGGCCTATAAAAATTAAAGATTTACCGTATTTACAAGTAGGTCCTTATCATACAAATACGGTTGCCGGACTTCAGTTAGCAATGGATATATTGAGACGTAAAAGGAATACGAATAAGCAGATTTTTATGATTACTGATGGGAAGCCCAGTTGCATTAGAGAATCTGATGGCAGGTATTATAAGAATAGTGTTGGGCTTGATGAATATATAGTTAATAAATGTTATAGTCAGGCGAGTCAGGCACGAAAACTTAAAATTCCGATCACTACTTTTATGATTGCGCAGGATCCTTACCTCATGCAATTTGTAAGACAGTTTACAGAAGCTAATCAAGGAAAAGCATTTTACACGGGTTTAAAAGGACTAGGAGAAATGATTTTTGAAGATTATGAGACTAATAGAAAAAAGAGAATACGCTAGATAAAGAAAATAAAGTAAGACTATGAGTAAACCAGCAATCAAGACATTAGGCGAATTAAAAAAAGATAATTATACCAGCCGCGGTATTAAAGATGAACTTCGTCAAAATCTATTAAAGAATATCAAGGAAGGAAAGAACTCGTTTGAGGGAATTCATGGTTATGAATATACCGTAATTCCAGAATTAGAGCGTGCGATATTATCAAAACACAATATAAACTTACTGGGGCTTCGAGGACAAGCAAAAACACGTTTAGCCCGTCTTATGGTTCAGTTACTTGATGAATGGGTGCCTGTTGTGGAAGGTTCTGAATTAAATGATGACCCTTACAAACCTTTATCACGTTATGCGATTAATCTAATCGAAGAGAAAGGAGATAACACTCCAATTGATTGGTTACATCGCGATGATCGCTTTGCTGAAAAGCTTGCAACTCCAGATGTGACTGTTGCAGATTTAATAGGTGATGTAGATCCTATTAAGGCGGCAAATTTAAAATTAAGTTATGCAGACGATCGGGTGATTCACTTTGGAATGATTCCTCGTGCCAACAGGTGTATTTTTGTTATTAACGAATTACCAGATCTTCAGGCTCGTATTCAGGTAGCGTTGTTTAATATCTTACAAGAAGGAGATATTCAAATTAGAGGATTTAAGTTGCGATTACCTTTAGATCTTCAGTTTGTATTTACAGCAAATCCCGAAGATTATACAAATAGAGGAAGCATTGTAACACCTTTGAAGGACAGAATAGGTTCTCAAATACTCACGCATTACCCAGAAACTATAGAGATTGCCCGTACCATTACGCAACAAGAGGCTCGTAAAGATGGACGTGGTGAGGAACAAATTTATGTTCCTTCGCTAGCTAAAGATCTTTTAGAGCAAATAAGTTTTGAAGCCCGTGAGAGTGAATATATCGATGTGAAAAGTGGTGTAAGTGCTCGTATGAGTATTACAGCATATGAGAATCTTTTGAGTACTGCAGAACGTAGAGCATTACAGGCAGGAGATGAAACTACCACAGTGCGACTGGGAGATTTTACAGGTATGATCCCTGCAATTACTGGGAAAGTAGAGTTAGTTTATGAGGGAGAGCAGGAGGGAGCAGCTTCCGTAGCAAATATGTTATTAGGTGACGCAATCAAGACCTTATTTGTAACCTATTTTCCAGAAATTAAAAAATTAGAAAAGCAGGATCAAAATAATCCGTATGATCCCATCATTGCGTGGTTCTTTGATCAAACCGATTTTCAATTGTTAGATGATTTAAATGATGCGTCTTATAAAAAAATGCTTGATGAGGTAGCCCCATTGCAAACATTAATAAATACGTATCAACCTGATCTTGACAAAAAAGATCAATACTTTATGAAAGAATTTATTCTATGGGCACTGGTTGAATTTAAAAAACTTAGTAAATACCGCATGTCTGAAGGAATGCGCTTTAAAGATCTTTATGGAAGCTATATAAGCGGACTATAAGTTTCAATTTCCCTTAAAACAAAAAACCCGCTCTAGGAGCGGGTTTTTTTATGTCTATACTATTAATTGATAATCGTAAACTCACTACGTCTGTTAGCATCTTGTTGTGCATCTGAGCAGTTTATAGAATTACAATCATTTATTAAATCTGTCTCTCCATATCCTTTAGCGGTTAGTCTACTTTCTGAGATTCCCTGAGAGATTAAATAGGCTTTAGTTGCTTGCGCCCGACGCTCTGACAATTCGAGATTATAACTGTCTGAACCTTTAGAATCTGTATGTGCTGCTACTTCAACTTTCATTGTAGGATATTTTTGCATAACAGTAACTAATTTATTGAGTATAAGTGCAGCATCATTACGTATTGAAGCCTTATCAAAATCAAAGTATATTTTCTCCAGATTAACTTGAGTCGTGTTATTTCGCTCGTTGTAAACTATAAGGCTATCAGAATCTTTATATGCAAGCATCTCTAATTTAATAACTGTTTTAGTGCTTGGTGAATACTCAATATTCACCTCTTTTTCGGCAGGAGCATAGCCTTCTTTATTTGTTTTAAAATTGTAGGAGCTATTAGGACTTACTTCAAATTTAAAACTTCCGTCTTTTGCAGATACTGCTTTTAAAACAGATCCGGTTTCTGCATTAAACATAGTCACTTCTGCACCTTCTATAGGTCTGGAAGTTTTTTTATCGTCCACATTACCTAATACCAGATAATCGATATTTGGATAAATAGTTAGCGCATATAATTTGTCTTTTCCAGTGCGGTTAGAAGAAACAAATCCTTTTTCTTCTTTCTCATTCAAAATAATGGAGAAATCATCGGCATTAGAATTTAAGGAGGCACCTAAATTAAAAGCTTTCTGAAAGTTTCCATCTTCTAAAACACTTCGGTATATATCTAATCCACCTAAGCCTTCAACTCTATTACTTGCAAAATAAAGGTCTCCATTTTGAGCGATAAATGGAAATTGTTCCAGTTTATCAGAATTAATTTGCGCTCCCAGGTTTTCAGCATTAGTTATACTTCCATCTGGATTAATCTGTGCTTTATAAATATCAAAACCTCCAAATCCACCAGGCATATCACTTGAAAAATACAACCATTCTCCATCGGGACTTATCGCCGGGTGTGTTACCGAATATTTTGAGTTATTAATTTCCAATAACTTTACATCAGACCATTTTGTACCTACCAAAGTAGCGCTGTAGATTTGCAGAACACCTACTTTATTTTTTTCGATACGGGTTAGCTGCGGACTAGTTCTTGTAAAAAACATTCGCTTTCCATCTGGTGAAAATACAGCATTACTTTCGTGAGTATCTGTATTTATAGATCCGGGAAACAATCCTACATCTGTAAGTGCGGATCCAGATACAGTTGCATAATACAAATCTAAAAACGGTTTGCCATCCCACGCATAGTTGGGGCGTTCTGTATTCCGATTAGATGCAAAAACAATTTGTCTGTCAAAATACGTGGCTCCAAAATCATCATAAGCAGAGGATACATCAAGAGGTTGTGCTACAAAATACTGCGGAAGATCTTTTCCTGTGGCTTCAGCATCCTGTAAAATCGAAATAGTCTCGCCGGTATAAATAGATAGCAGCTCATTCGCTTTATCATAATTATTTGTGCGTTTTGCAGCATCTGCATATTTAAAATACGTTGAAAGACTTTGGTTCGGATTTGAAGACCAGGCCTTAGCAAAAGCTGCAGTTGCATTCTCAGCATCGGCTGTATAATAATAAGCATTTGCTAGATTTAATAATGCTGTAGAATCAAGTGTTTCTTCATCCTCATAAGCCGCTATTGCCTCAACATAGGCTTGATTTGCAAAAAGCTTATTAGCTTCTTTTAGTGATTTACTTTGTGAAAATCCTGCTTGAAATACGGTAAGCAGTATAAAAAATAGTGTGTAAGTTCTCATAGTCATTATACCGTAAATTAGAAGAAACGTGGTGATTTTAAATACGATGGTAACTTGCTCAATAGATCAAAATCAAACAAAACCATTACTTCGTGGCTACCGTTGTTGTATTCACCTAAGTTAGATGTAGTGTAATCATAAGCATAACCCACACGAACGCCAGGTGTAACTTCAAAATTAAGCATGCCGGTAACAGCATCATCAATTCGATAACCTATACCAGCTTCAAATCGTTGATAGAAACGCACGTTAGCATTCACATCTATACTTACCGGAGCACCATTAACCCATCTTGCCATAAAAGAGGGTTTAATCTGAAAATCTGAAGTAGGCTCAAATACGTAACCTCCTGTTAGAAAATAATGAGTGTTCTCACTTCCTAATCGCTGTATTCCGTTCTCATCTTCCAGGTGATAAGATGCTACAAGATTAGGAGCAGAAATTCCTACGTAATACTTTTCAGAAAAGTAGTAGGCACCTATACCTATGGTAGGATAGGTTTCATTTATATTTTGGTCAAAGGACGGATCTGTTGCAGCACCACCACTACCTAGTTGTAATCTACTAAAATCTGTACTGAAAAATGATGCCCCAGCTTTTAAACCTAGCGCAAGGGTAGCGTTTTCCTGAATAGGTAGCTTATAAGCAAAATCTGCATTTAGATTTGTTTCTTGTACAACATCTCCTATTTCATCGTGCACAATATTTAGACCTAGTTCTACTTTATCAGACATAGGTAAGTGAGCAAAAAAGCTCGCTGTTGTTGGTGCTCCATCTATTCCTACCCATTGGGCTCTATAAATTCCACCTATTTTAGCTTTATTTACTGATGAGTATGCAGGGTTTATGACACTCATATTATACATATATTGAGTGTATTCTGGATCTTGCTGTGCAAACATACTTGTACATAAAAGGACAAGCACTGCAAAAAGACTATATTTTGAAGTTGAATTTTTCATTGAGATTATCCTTTTATCTGTTTAAGTAAACTTTGCCTTGTTTAGAACTTTTTTGGCCGTTATTGTAATTGATGATGTAGAAATATGTTCCATTAGGAAGGGTGTTTCCACCTAGGCGATTTTGATTTGCCTGACCGTTCCAAGGTCCTATTGAAGCATTACCCTTAAAAACTACGCTTCCATTTCGGTTAAATATTTCGATTGTATAGTTGGGATAAATGATATCAATGTTTTTCATTTCAAATAAATCATTTATTCCATCACCGTTAGGAGAGAAGCCTTCAGGAATAAAGACTGAATCACATCCAGTTAAATCTGCTGTAACTGCTAAGCGCTGCGAACTTTCACAACCGGTGCTTGTATTCTGCGCGGCAAAATAATAAGTTGTATTTGCAGATAAAGAAGCAGTTGAACTAATTAAATTACCATTTGTAGGTGCATCATAAACAAGAACTTCAAAAGACGAATTTATATTTGCCAATAAGTCTGCCACTGTAGGATCATCATTTATACAGAAAATAGAACCTGTAGTACTAATTGTTGGAATTTCAGGATCTTCTAAATTAAATTGAACCGGCGCTGCAGATAAATTTGAAGCACTACATAACGTTGTAAAATTTTGAATATCTAAGATTTCAAAAGTAGTATTACCGGCATTTGTAAGTAATTCAGAATCAAGTATAAGATTTGCAGAACCCGATACAAATGTTAGTTCGGCAGTAATAGTTTGCGTAGTATTTGCACCACTTAACTGAAAGGTAACCATATAGCTAGCATTTGTGAGAGAAGAAGCGTTATCGATAGCTATAGATACAGCTTCTCCAAAACACACATCATTTGTTGTTAACGTTACACCGGTCGCATCAGGCAGATCAAAAATTTCAAAATCATTACTGATGTTTAATGTACCAGGGGCACAGCTTGTTGAGTTTGTAACTGCAGTGATAGTAACAGTTGTAATCCCCAGTTGAGTTAATACGGTTGCTGGTATTTCAAAAACTCCAGAACCATTAGTAACGGTTACTGATGCAGAAAGGTTGCTTGAAGAATTTGAACCTGATAGATCATAGGTAATACTATAATCTCCGTCAGAAAGACCTGTAGCGTTCGAAATACTAACTAGTCCGTTTTCTGCTAAACATATATCTGAAGCGTTTATACTTTCAGTAGCTAGTTCAGGAATAGGATTTATAGTAAATGAAGTTGTATATAAAGTGGTATTTGCACAATTAGACAATGGGTTAGTAATGGCTTCAATAGTAAAAGTTGTGTTGCCATCATTCATTAAAAAAGATGCATCTAATGATAGGGTGGCGTTTCCTTGAACAAACTGAACAGTTTCAAGATTACTATATAAATTGGCTCCAGTTAATTCATATTCTACTTCATAAGAACCATCGGCAAGATTTGAATTAGAAAAAAGTATTTGGCCATTTTCTCCTAAGCATATATCTGTAGCTGTTATCGTTGTGGACTCAAGATCTGGAGTAGGAAGTATTTCAAAATCCTGAGTAAGTGGTAAGCCTGTTGCTTCACAATTCAAGACATTCGTAGATAAGCTAGTTATAGTTATTGTATTGGTACCGGCATTTTCTAATTGTACCGCAGGTATTTCTAATGTCCCAACGCCAGCTGTAAATGTAACTGTAGATTGGTTTTGACTCGATGCATTGGCACCACTTAGGTCATACAAAACTGTATACGTGCCATCTTGAATTTCTATAGCTGGTGCAGTTATAAGTAATGAACCTGTATTGTCTTCACATATATCGGCAAATGCAAGTAATGCATTAGAGGCATCGGGAATAGGTGTAATTGTGAAATCTGAAGTTGATATTGTCAGATTATCTGCTTCACAAGTAGTTATCGTATTCACAATCCCCACTAAGGTCAAACTTGAATCTCCGTTTACTAAAAGCGTAGCAGGTAAATCGAAAGATCCTGTTCCATTAGTGATAGTAACTTGGGTTGCAACTTGATTAGTTGCGTTAATTGCTCCGCTTATCTCATAATTGAAATCATAAACTCCATCAATAAGATTAGGTGTTGCAGCAGAGTCAGATATGGTGACAGTAACCAGATCATTTTCACAAGCATCTGTAACAGTTATTGCAATTGTTTCCGCATTGGGTTTAGGATTAACAGTAAAGTTTGTTTCTACACTAGTATCTGTACTACAGCCTGCATCATTCGTCACGTTGAGTAGCGTAAGAATATAATCATCGGCGGTAGCAAGTGCATTAGACGCTAGAGTTATAGATGCCATACCGCTTACTACATCGGCATTTTGCGTATACGTTGTTGCTACACCACCACTACTTAAAGAATAGGTAAAACTATAAGAACCATCGATAAGTTCTAATTCTGGCGTTGTACCTGCATCACTTAAATTAAATACACCATCTTCCTCTAAACATAATGGCTGATTAACGCTTAAGGCAATATCTGAAAGATTAGGAAGACCTATAATTGTAAGTGTATCTCTTAAATCACCTATGTAAGAAATACAAGTACCTTCTGTATTAGGATCCTGTATAGATGTAATGGCCAGTTCTGCAATTCCTACTCCCGTAAAAAATGAAGGATTGGCATTAAATGTACCTATACCATCAGTCATAGTCACTGTGATTATTTCTGTTCCAGTATTAGGAGCAGTGCCTACGCTGTAGGTCATTACATAATCACCATTTGGAATATCTGCAATATCCCCTGTGATGGTAACTACAGGATTTATGGGAAGTGTATCTTCACAAATTACATCATCAAGGGCTTCTGGAAATGAAAATTCTAAAGTTGCGTTTCTAAAATCTGCAACTTGCTCAATAACTATATCTACTGTTATCTCACTTTCATTACATATTTGATTAATAGGCTCTACTGTATATGTAAAAGAATAAATCCCTACCCCGTAAGTATCTCTAATGTTTTGAATATCTATAAAACTATCATTAGCATTGCTAATTTCATTTGTTCTAGATTCAGTCCACGTACCGCCTTCATCTTCATTTACAATCACATTTCTTAAATCAAAATTACGCAGGCTGCTAAAATCGTCTGTTTCACAGAAAATTGTTTTTGTCGTAATATCAAGATTTCCGGCGTTTGGTGCAGGGGATACTTCCAGGCGTACCATACTCGATAACGACGAAGTTGATCCTGAACTAGACTGGCAATCTATAGCTGGTTGATCAGTAATTGTATATCTAAATGTATAAGTACCTGTACCTGCTTGTAAAGCATTAAAATTGCGACCTGTAAGAGCATTACTTATGGTGGTAACATTATCGCCACGCTCATTATTTACGTCAATAAGCATCCAGTTTCCGGGAGTGGTAGCAGCAGGGCTACCTCCGGTAAATTGAAATAGATTAACCCGTGTATTATCATCACAAGCAACCGCAAGCATATTGCTTTGTCCTGGAAAACCGGCTAATGCTAGGGTAACTGTAGCACTTTGTGAGCACGTTGCATTTGTGTAGGTGTAACTAAATGTACCACCACTACTTATTTGCCACGTATTTAGAATACCAGTAGTTGCATTTAATCCACCTGTATTATCAACATCTATCCAGGTACCTCCGCGTTCTGGACTTCCACCTAAAGCTGCAAACAGGTCAATAAATTGGTTTACCTCTTTATTACAGGTACTCAAATTGGCATCTTGGCCGGCACATTGTGCATAGGCTGCTGTAGAAAATCCTAAACTAATAAATAGGAAAGACAGTAAAATGCTCTTTCTTAATAGCGTAATTTTTTTAACCATAAAAGTTGGGATAAGTTTTAACAATACAATATTAACCGTTTAATAGCAATTAAGTACGATTAAATGTAAATTAAAATTAAGATAATTTTCACATTAGCCTTTTTAAAACTCCAACTCTTCAATCTTTCCATCGGGATATTTCGCAAATCGCTTTAAATTTACATCGTGGGTGTATTCTTGTGAAGGCCAGGGCCAACCACCAAATTGGGTCTCTTGAAAGTTACTAAAGGCTTTTTCAATATCTGTTCTAGAATTACCTACAAATGGGCCGTGTTGTACAACGGGTTCATTTATGGGCATACCTTCTAAAAGTAAAATCTGAGCGAACTGGTCAGAATTTGTTAATGTTAGATCTTTAGTTGCATCTGCTTTTATTTGATGCATACTGGGGATTGTAAATTCTTCGGAAAAAAGAATGTTGCCCTCATAAAAGTAAAGCGAACGATTAACACCAGATTTTCCTTTCGGAAGTGTAAACTCTGCATCTGGTTCTAAGGTAATCAACCAGATATTTATTGCATTCTCAGGATCTGCTGCCCAAGAATCTGGTGCCGGATTTAGAGATTGGGTATCTGAAAATTCACCGGCAATTAATTTAATTGTCGTTTGCTTATTATTAGTGTCTTTTATGCTAATCACTGGAATGTTCTCGTGCCACATCATCCCAAAATAAGGGTTCACACCTTTACTCTTTGTAGGTAAGTTTAACCAGATTTGAAATAACAGCAGCGGATTTTTAGCTTCAGTATTGAGTAGCGGAAACATTTCACTGTGTTGAACACCCTTACCAGCAGTCATCCATTGTACATCTCCATTACCAAATCTACCTGCAGCACCTAAGGAGTCTGAATGATCCACATATCCCTCTTCTGCAATTGTTACTGTCTCAAAACCTACATGTGGATGTGCCGGAAAACCCGGTACTTTTGAACCATGGTACATTGCCCAGCCATCACGTTGTGTAAAATCTTGACCTATAGTGCGTCCTGCCAGTGAATCTTTAGGTCCAGAATGTCCATTCCCTTCGGGATATAAATCATGATGAAAAGCACAAAATAAAAAAGGATCTTGTGTATCCCACTGGTTTTGAAGCGGAGTTATTTTCAGAATTGCTGACATTTCTTATGGTTTAAAGATTCAGTACTAAGATAGGAGTCCTTAGTAAAACCTGAAAGACCATTATTAAGCATTATTCACAGCTAGAAATTTTAGAGCCTATCTAAAAACTGTAACTTTATTCAACTAAATTTTAAAGTCAGCATATATGCATTTTTTTCAGAAAGAAATAAAACTAAGACCTAAAGCCAGAGGGTTTCATTTAGTTACTTCAGAAATTGAAAACCACTTAGAGCACATCAATAAGATTAAAGTAGGTCAATTACAGGTATTTATTAAACACACTTCTGCTAGTCTTACTATAAATGAAAATGCCGATCCTACAGTACGTGATGATTTTGAAAGTCATATAAATAAAATGGTGCCTGAAAATGCACCCTATTATAAACATACATTTGAAGGCCCAGATGACATGCCTGCACATATCAAGGCCTCATTAATGGGAGCTTCTGTCACAATCCCGGTAACGAATGGCAAATTAAATTTAGGGACTTGGCAAGGCATTTACTTATGTGAGCACAGAAATAATGGTGGATCACGAAGTGTGGTTATCACATTATTTGGTAACTAGCTGCTCTTTTGCTTCAATAAGTTTTCCCAGTATATATTCTACACCATTTTCATTATTGGTTTTTGTGCTATAATTAGCAGCTTTAATGATGTTAGGATGTGCATTTTGCATTGCATAACTAAAATGAGCGAGCGCTAACATTTCAATATCATTATTGTAATCTCCAAAAACCATCGTTTCCTCTTTAGAGATATTCAATTTTGATTGAATAATTTTTAATGCACGCCCTTTATCTGTATGTAAATGGCTTAAGTCTAACCAGTTTTCACCAGACACTTTAGCTTTAATTCTATCTTCGAGATGTTTTACTGCTGGGTAAGTTGTTTTTTCTGATCCTCCAAAACTATAAACGGCAATTTTGAAGAAATCATCATCTTCTATTTCAGTAAGATCATCTACCAGATTATATCTAAAGTAATATTCATCAAATATATTTAGGAACTCCTGATGCTTTGACTCTACATAAGCTTGTTTTTTACCACAAAGTACAATATGCGCATCTTCTATTTTACGCATATCTCGTATCAAATCATGAACAGTGTTTGTATCTATTGTGCAAGTATCGGTCACTTCTTCTGCGATAACCGTCATCCCGCCATTCTCTGCAATAATTGTAATCTCATCTTTAATAGGCTCGAGCTTGTGAATCATACTGTAATATTGTCTTCCGCTTGCGGCAACAAATTTTACATCATGTTTTTTAAGCTGTTCAAACTGTTCAAAAAATAAATCACTAACCACCCCTTTATCATTTAGGAGTGTGCCATCCATATCAGAAACCACTAATTTTACTTGAGATAAATCCATCCTGCAAATTTAATCTATACATTCAAGCTTAGCGAATAACTAAGATTAATAGAATCTTAAATATGGTTGTCAATTTTAGTACTTGGCACCTTGAGCAATATTCTTACTTGCTTTTTCTATAAATACACGTAAGTCTTCGTTGGCATTTTTGAGATCCTCATTACGTAGATACATCATATGACCACTGCGATATCCTTTAAAATCCATGCGGTTTGTGAATTTACCATTGATGTTTATCTGATTCATAATATACCTGGCATTAAAATACGTACAAGCGCCATCATAGTAACCAGATTGAACCAAGAGGTGCAAATTTGAGTTCATTGCCATTGCTTCGCGTAAATCGGCGCCAGAATTATTATTAGTACGGTCCCAAGGTCTTACGTCGCCAAACATGTCATAGGTAAGGTCTGTTTTAAAATTAAGTTCCTGAGTCATGTAGTAGTTAATCGCAGGTGTGAAACTATGTAACCATGAGGTGAGTTCACTGTTGTAATCTGGTGAGGACCCTGCATTAGCAATATCTAATCCCTTATAGCGAGAGTCAAGACGTCCTATGGTCAACCCTTCTTTGTCACGTAATAAATCTTTCCAAAAGTAGTTAAATGGTACCGCAAGATTATGCTGGGCTACCGTTTTCTGGCTAAGACCAGAATAATATGCAGTTTTTTCAATTGCTTGTGCTCGCTCAATAGTAGTAGCAGATCCTCCTTTGGCTAACACAGGAAGTAATTCATTTACCGCGTAGGCTTCAACCTCAGGCAACATTTCTAATAAATCTTTATTCTGAAGTTCTGGCGGTAAAGCTTTGTGATACCAGGCAGCTGCAGCAAAATAAGGTAATCGATTTGCGATTTCTACTGGTCCCTCAAATTCAAAGCCTATTTCTGTAGGAGATACAAGTATTACGCCGTTGATATACATCCATTTACTTTGTTGTAGTTCCATTGCCAGACCAGAAACACGAGTTGTACCGTAACTCTCCCCAATAAGAAATTTTGGAGATCTCCAGCGGTTGTGACGGGTAACAAAAGTATTTACCCAACTGGCTAGATAGCTTATATCTGCGTTTACCCCAAAAAACTCCTTACGGTCTGGCATTTCTCCTTTTTCATTAGGAAGCATTCTGCTGTAACCTGTATTTACCGGATTTATAAAGACGATATCTGCAACATCTAAAATCGAGTAAGGATTATCTTTTATACCATAAGGCTGTACCGGGAAGCCCTCATCTGTTATTTTAAGTATTCTGGGTCCGGTGTAGGCGATATGCATCCATACAGATGCAGATCCAGGACCTCCATTAAAGCTTATTACAAGTGGTCGCGTTTGATCATCTTTAATATCGGTACGTGAATAGTATGTATAATTTAGAGTAGCTACGGGATTTCCAGATTCATCCCATACTGGTTGGAACCCTAACTCAGCTCTATACGGAATGGTTTTACCTTTTATAGTAACACTATAAGTGGATGTACTGGTTGTATCAACAGGAACTTTTATTTTTTGTGCGAAAGTTGAAAAAGTAACGAGAAGAAGAAGTATGGTAATTTTTAAACTCATAAAATTTCTGTGTTAATGGTAATAAGCAATTAAATATTTCTAGCTCTTAAATTTAATAAATTGAAGCTTCTAATAAGCTATCTAGTTTTTTTCTATTGAATGCTCTTCCGGCTTTGATTACTTCATAAATATCTTGTGTGCTTTTGACATCCTGCAACGGATTTGTATTTATAATTATTAAATCTGCTCGACCACCGCTCTGTATTGTTGGAACGGTCTTTTTTAAGAATTTAGCCCCATTTTGTGAAGAAGTTCTAAGTGCTTCTAACGGACTTAAACCAGCTCCTACTAATGCTTCGAGTTCGTTGTGTAAGGAGATACCTGGATAGATGTAAGAGTTGTACGCACCACAATCTGAACCTGCAAGAAGGCCAACCTTATTTTTATTCAATTCGCCGGTTAACTTAACAAATGTAGAATCTAATTTTTTCCGCATTCGTATAAATACTGGTGAGGCGCCTAGTGCACTATTAATACGACCTTTATATGTTTTTTTAATTCCAGGACCTATATAGTTGAGGTTTGTATCTCCTGTACGATCATGCTCATCTAAATAACTCAGGGTTTTACCTATGTGTAGTGTAGGGACTACATACACATCACGCTCTGTTAAACTACTAAATGTTTTTGTCGCTGTAGTTTCAGAATACGTTTTGATAACACGATCTAAAGAAGACCAGAATCCCATCTTTCCAGTTTTAACCGCTTCAGTTATTGCGGCTTCCTCTAGGGAACAACCCTTCAAAATATAATACAAGTGCTCGATGGCATCAATTCCTCCTGCAGTAGTTTCTTCAAGAGTTACGGAGTAGGGCATATGGCCGCTGGTTATGATTCTGCGTTTTTCTGCTTTTTTAATAGTTTGAAGATAATTTTCTGCGGAAATCTTACTGTCATAAATTTTTACAAAATCCACATCTAAAGACTGAAGGGAGTCGAGCGCTCTTTCTATGTCTTCAGAAGTTGAAACTTCTAAAGAACCTGCCCAGGTTGCGCCGGGACCATCAATCTTAGGTCCCGAAGTATAAATTGTGGGTCCGTTTAAAACTCCATTTTTCATATCCTCTTGCCATTGCATTACTGAAGTTGTTAAATCACCACCTGCGTCACGCACGGTAGTAATTCCATTAGCGAGATAGAGATTTAAGAATTTCTTGTTTTCTTCAATAAGGCTGTCACCACCTCTAAAATGAACGTGATTATCCCACAAACCCGGCATAAGATATTTTCCTGTTCCGTCAATCTGTGTTTTTGCAGCACTAGTTAGTAAATCTTTTGTACGTACTATAGAATGAATAGTATCTGCATTTATAAAAACAGATTGTTCATTTAGAATCTCTCCTTTTTCTAGATTTATAATATTAACATTATGAATAACAAGATCAAATACAGGAGCTTTTACGGTGCAGGATAATAAGACTAAAGAAGTAATAAATAGCTGTAATATTCTAAACATAAAATTGAATTTTTGAAGCATTTAAAATACGGAGATTCTCTAAATAACACGGCTTAAACTAAAAAAGAGCCCTATTGGGCTCTTTAATTTGTATTTAATAGGTTCTTATTTTCCCCATTCTGTGTGAAAAATACCTTCGCGATCTATGCGCTCATAGGTATGTGAACCAAAGTTATCTCGTTGCGCTTGTATCAAGTTTAGTGGTAAATGACTTGAGGTATATGCTTCGAAGTAATTTAATGATGCAGATAATCCCGGAACCGGAATTCCGCTCATAGCAGCATACGCCACGGTCTCTCTTACAGACGCCATTGTTTCTTGTACTTTAGGAACAAATGCAGGTGCTAGTAATAAGTTAGGAAGTGATTTATCTGTAATATAAGCTTCTGAAATAGCATCTAATAAACCAGATCTAATGATACAACCGGCTCTCCAGATTTTTGCAATAACAGACATATCGAGATCGTACTCATACTCTTTAGATGCATCTGCAAGCTGATGTAAACCTTGAGCATATGCAGCTATAAAAGAGAAGTATAATGACTTTTCTGCCATAGCGATTAATTTGTCTTTATCAATCTCTTGTGGTTCTGGTCTGCTATATAATTTATCTGCAACGATACGTTCTTCTTTTAATGCAGAAATCTCACGCATACTTACTGCGACATCAATAGTAGGTACAGGAATTCCTAAATCCATTGCATTTTGCGAAGTCCATTTCCCGGTACCTTTTTGCTTGGCTTTATCAAGTATCATATCTACAAGATCTCCGTCTCCCAGATCATCTTTCTGAGCAAATATTTCAGCAGTAATTTCTACAAGAAAAGACTGTAGACGATCTTTGTTCCAACGATCAAATATTTGATGCAATTCATCATTACTTAATCCGAGTGACTTTTTAAGTAGGTCATAGATTTCAGAAGTAAGTTGCATCATACCATATTCGATACCATTGTGAACCATTTTCACATAGTTTCCGGCAGATTTAGGACCTAAATGCGCAACACAGGGTTCTCCTTTAAATTTTGCGGCTACTGCTTCAAAAATAGGTTTGATATGTGTGTATGCTTCAGCATCTCCACCCGGCATAATACTTGGGCCCTTGCGAGCTCCTTCGGCACCGCCACTAACACCAGCTCCAAAGAAGTTTATACCCTTTTCTTTTAAATAAGCTTCACGACGGTCTGTATCTGTAAAAAAAGAGTTTCCTCCATCAATAATTATATCTCCTTGATCCAGATGTGGAAGTAATGATTCTATTACTTGATCTACAATTTTACCTGCAGGTACCAGCAACATAATTTTTCGCGGAGCAGAAAGTGCATTTATAAACGTTGTTATATCTGATGATGCATCAACTTTTTCAAGATTACCGCCTTCTGTCTTGAGTGCATCAACCTTTTCCTGATCCAGATCATAACCGTAGGCCTTAAAATTATTGTCTGCGACATTTAATATAAAGTTACGTCCCATTACACCAAGACCTACAAGGCCAAAATCATAATTTTTATGCTCCATAATAATTATTTATTGTTCTTTTAAATTTGCACTATAATGTTTTTATAAAGCCTCTTGTGTGCAGGTAAGATGCCTTATTTTTGTATTGGTTATAGCCAAAATTAAATGATAACATTGACTTATTACTACTTTATTGTATAAACTCATGTTATAATTGCAACTAACCATTATCGACTACAAAAATCATTAAAAAATCAAAATTCTTTATGAATTCTACATCAAATCAATTGCTGGTTATATTTGGAGCATCTGGAGACCTTACCGCTCGTAAATTAATACCTGCATTATATCACTTGTATGAAGGTGGACATTTCCCTGAAAATTTTGTTGTTCTAGGAGCAAGCCGTAGCAATATGAGCGACGAAGAGTTTCGTAAAAAAGTTGTTTATGAGAGTCCCTATTTAAAAGAAGAAGTAAAAACTAAGGATGCGGCATTCATTAAGAAATTTGCAGATATAATGTATTATCAGGATCTGGGAGATGATTATGACTCAGATTATACAGATCTTAAAAATCGTATAGAAAGCTTAGATAAAGAGTGTAAAACTAATGGTAGTTTTATGTTTTATCTTTCTACACCGCCTAGTTTATATGAGCCGATAGCAAAAAATCTTTCAGATCAAGGATTAACTAAAGGTTCTGGAAATGATAAAGGCTTTAGACGCATAATTGTTGAGAAACCTTTTGGTTATAGTTTAGAAACTGCTCAGGAATTAAATAAAGGTTTACAGAAATACTTTAAAGAGAATCAGATTTTTAGAATAGATCATTATTTGGGTAAAGAAACCGTTCAGAATTTACTTGTAACGCGTTTTTCTAACTCAATTTTTGAACCTCTCTGGAACCGAAATTATATTCATCACGTAGAAATTACAAATGCAGAAACGGTAGGCGTAGAGAAACGCGGTGGATATTATGATAAATCTGGTGCTTTGCGCGATATGTTTCAGAGTCATTTATTACAGATTGTCTCTTTAATTGTAATGGAGCCACCTATAAATTCTAATGCTGAAGAAATACGTAATGAAAAAGTAAAAGCTTTAAAATCATTACGCATTATGAGGTCTGAAGAAGAACTGTTTCACAATACCATGCGTGGGCAGTATGTTGCTTCTAGTATCAATGGTAAGCGCGTAAAAGGTTACAGAGAAGAGGAAGGTGTAGATCCTGAATCTAAAACTGAAACCTACGCAGCAATTAAATTTTTTGTGGATAACTGGAGGTGGAAAGACACTCCATTTTACGTGCGTACCGCAAAGCAAATGCCTACAAAAGTAACTGAAGTTGTTATACATTTTAAAACTCCGCATCATCAGGTATTTAAGGATCAGGATATAAATAATAAAGACAATAAGCTTATTATTCGTATTCAACCAGATGAGGGTATTTTAATCAAATTTGGTGTAAAAGTACCTGGTCAAGGCTTTCAGGTAGAGCGTGCGAATATGGATTTTTACTATAGCAGTTTATCAGACTCCAATATAATGGATGCTTATGAGCGTCTATTACTAGATGCTATGCAAGGAGATGCGACCTTATATGCACGTGCAGATGAGGTAGAAGCTGCCTGGGCGTTTGTAGATCCTATTTTGGAATACTGGGCAAACGGTCAAGATGTGAATACGTACGGTTATCCTGCGGGAACTTGGGGTCCCAAAGATTCTGATGATCTTATTGAAGATAGCAACGGATGGCGAAATCCTGGAGAACATCTTACCGATGAATCCGGTTTTTGCATTATTTAAATTGAAGTATAATTAAAAATTTCCATAGTTATGGACTTACGTATAAAAGATACAAAACAGCAAGTTGCCGAAGAATTCTCTTATTTTTTCAAAGAACTTTGCGCTGATAAAAAAGAGGTGAATGTTGCACTTTCCGGAGGAAGCACGCCTAAAATTGTTTTTGATCAACTGGCTTCAGAATATAATTCTCAAATAGACTGGTCGAAGGTGCATTTTTACTGGGGTGATGAGCGTTGTGTAGCTCCTACAGATGAAGAGAGTAATTACAAAATGACGGTTACTCATTTGCTTTCAAAAATTGATATTCCGGAAGCAAATATTCATCGAATTTTAGGAGAAGCTGATCCTGAAGAAGAGGCGAAGCGTTATACAAATGTATTACGCGATAATTTACCAAGCTTAAATGGAATACCGCGTTTTGACTTGGTTATTCTAGGTATGGGTGATGACGGTCATACTGCATCAATTTTTCCACATCAGATTGAATTATGGGAAATGCCAGAAAGTTGCAGAGTAGCTACGCATCCTGAAAGTGGTCAAAAACGTATTACAATTACCGGTAAAGTTATAAATGCTGCAGAAACAATTGCATTTCTAGTAACGGGAGCTAGTAAAAAAGAAAAAGTATCATTAATAGTTAATGAACTTGAAGATTATAAAAAATTTCCGGCAAGTTTAGTAGCTCCTAAAGAGGGTGAGCTAACTTGGTTTTTAGACAAAGACGCCGCTGCCGGTTTATAAAAACAGATATTTCACTACATCTAATTTGTAGATGTAGAGTCAAAATCTACAGGATTCCCAGGCTCAATATGAATTAATATAAAATTGAGGTTGGGAATTTCTTCTTTAAGGTGATCTTGTAATTTATGCGCAATTATATGCCCCGCTGTTACACTTATATCACCATCTACAATTGCATGTAAATCAAGATGGTAATTCATACCAGCTTTCCGAATAAAAGCTTTTTCAGTATCTAATACTCCGGTAACTTCCAGAGATTTTACCCGTACCTCTTCAATGACATCGTCATATCTGTTTTCATCCATGATCTCACCCAGAGCAGGTCTAAAAATCAAGTAAGCATTGTAGATAATTATACCAGAGGCTAGTAATGCGGCCCAGTCATCTGCAGCTTCAAAACCTTTTCCAAAAATCAGTGAAATACTAATTCCTATAAATGCCATTACAGATGTAATTGCATCACTGCGATGATGCCAGGCATCTGCTTTTAATGAAGAGCTGTTAGTTTCAATACTGCGCTTTAAAACAATTCTAAAAGCAGTTTCTTTCCAGATAATTATAGAGCCGAGTACCAGCAACGTCCAGGGCTTAGGTGACAAATGCGGAGTTTGTATATTTTGGATACTTTCATATGCAATTACCGATGCTGAGGTAACTAAAAAAGCAACCACCATAAACGTTACGAGAGGTTCTATTTTACCGTGACCATACGGATGATTGTCATCTGGTGGACGATCTGCATATTTTAAACCGAATAGTACCAGAAAAGAGGCAAAAACATCTGCGGTAGATTCAATCGCATCAGCAATAAGGGCGTACGAGTTTCCAAAAATACCAGCAATACCTTTTAAAATAGCTAGAATCACATTGCCTATGATACTAAAATAAGTCGCTTTTATTGCTGTCTTAATTTTACTCATAACTTCTGTGCTGCATTATCTGTCTTAAAAATTGTTGTAAAGTTCTGCTTTTTAAAAGTCTTCAGCTTGGGATTATATTAAGATTTGATGACTTTGTGATTAATGGTGTGCATGATATCTAGCAGCAAAGCCTGATAACCGATTTACAATTATCAGACTTTGCTATTATCTTGAATAACGCAAATTATATTTCTTCAATCACATTCTTTAATGCGGTTCTGGATTTTGGTTTTATATGAGGTTGATTTGTATCATCTGCGTCTCTATATCCAATTGCTACGGCAACCAGAGTCGTGTGTTCCTTTTGGCCCAAAATTGTATCATATGCATCTGGCTCAATTCCTTCCATAGGTGTTGCATCAATTCCCATATCTGCACAAGCACTTAATAATACCCCTAGTGCAAGATATACTTGTTTTTCAAACCAGGCGTAAATTTGTGGTTCCGGTAGTTTTTTGATAAAATCATTGTAAAAACCAACAGCTCCTTGAGGTAATTCTTTCTCGATTCGTGCTTCAAAAGCTTCTAAACTTTTAACACGACTTAAAACTATAAGCGTATCGCAATTGAGAATTTTTGAAGTATTAATCCAAGATACGTCAGCTAATTTTGCTTTTATTTCTGAATTGGAAACAAATGTAAATTTCCAAGGTTGGCTATTTATTGAGGATGGAGCTAACTGCAGAATTTCTTTTAGGGCTTCGATATTTTCTGGCGTTATTTTTTTTGAAGCATCAAACTTCTTTGTTGTATAACGACTTTGCATTACTTCTAAAAAACTCATATGACTTTTTCTTTATGCGTGTTGATTTTTATTATTGTAATTAAAATGATCAAGATTCCTAATGCTTGTAATAATCCTATACGCTCGTTGAGCATAAAATAGGCACTTAAGATAGAAACTGGTATTTCTAACGTGGCTAAGATTCCAGCTAATCCTGCGCCAATTTTTGGAACACCATTATTAAATAAAATTGGAGGTAAAACCGTACCAAATAACCCTAGAATTACGCCCCATTTAATAAGTTCGAGTGTATTTAATTCTTCGGTGATTTGATAATTCCAAAAGAATATAATAGCAATAAATCCCCCAAGAACCAGATATTTACTTCGAGTAATGTTAGGTAAGTCTAGTGATATTTTATTAGTCGCATACATAGTGATTGTATAGGATAAAGCAGCCAGAAAACCATATCCAAAACCCAACGGACTAAATGTAAAATCACTTTCAAAAATGCGAGAGGCTAGGGCTGTGCCGGCTAAGACTACAATTGCACCTATAAGTTTTGTTCTGTTAACCCGTTCTCTTTCAGTAAAAAACTCTAGAATGATACTCATCCAAACCGTTTGCATAAGTAGAATAATACCTATTGAAACCGGTACAAATTGAATAGCGAGGTAATAAAAACAACTTGTAAATCCGAGCGAAGACCCGAAGAGCAGCAATTTGAACTTTGATTTATTTGAGGAAATAGTGTTGTTTGTAGCTGTTAAATTGTTTTTTCTTACTGAAACAAAGGAGATTATACTAAGTACGATTACTCCAAATACAAACTGTAAAAACGTAAGTGCAGCAGTACCAAAACCGGCATTATTTGCAAGTTTTACTATGGTTGCTAAAACACCATAACTGGCAGCGCCTATCGAAACGAAGGCAATTCCTTTAAGTTTATCCATGTACTGCGGAAGGTTTTTTGTAGTGTAAGAAATTATATAGATACACTAGTCGCAATGTAATTGCAAACCTTAACTTGAATTTTCTTTTTAAATTAAAATGATAAGAAATAAGTTTAAATCTATCTTTAAGCTTCATTATTCAGACTTATGAATTTTATAAAGGGCCGGTTCTAGTTTCACAAAATGTGTAGTTAATTATACTTAGGATTTGCTTGGAAAGTTGCAAGTATAACTTCTAATTGTTTAAC
Organism: Leeuwenhoekiella aequorea; assembly: GCF_004104375.1. Classification (GTDB taxonomy): domain Bacteria; phylum Bacteroidota; class Bacteroidia; order Flavobacteriales; family Flavobacteriaceae; genus Leeuwenhoekiella; species Leeuwenhoekiella aequorea. The sequence goes on along the minus strand of NZ_QOVM01000002.1, from coordinate 580,661 downwards.
GTCATCCTGAGTTTTCACTTGAGGAAGGCTTCGTTTTTTACCATTTTTCAATACAATTGAGTAGTGATTAATTCTAAAAAATGTCCGTTTTGATAAGTGACTTATTTGAGAAATGGGTAACTCGTCTTTCATGGTTATTTTGAAGAAATAGATATACAAATAATAGATACTTAGCACACCCATTAAAATCCATACTACAGATTAAAAACGTATTCTATTCATAAAAATATTCAAGAGATTTAATATTGAGTTAGCAAGAATAAGAACCATTAAAAATTTCTGTAAAAACATATAGCTGTTGTGATCATCATCGATATAAATCGATTTATTCTCCACTTGATAATAAATTTTCAAGGATTTTTTACTATTCATAATCACGGAGATAATAGACTGTAATTTAGCTATTTATTCAAAAATCACATACTTATACAGAATAAAAAAGCTGATATTAATTTTTAAATTAATATCAGCTTTTTTAAAATAGTACCTAATTAAAAAATGGATATGACATTAAATATCATTTATTTACCCTCAAGACTTAGTAATTATTAACCCAGCTTGAGATCTGATATTGCTTGTTGCTAACTCGTTTGCTTGCCCATTGCCTCAAGAAGAACTTGTTTAAAAACATCTACCGGCTGCGCGCCAGTAACTGCGCTCTTGCGATCGAATACAACGGTAGGAACCGAATTCACACCAAGATTTTTCCAGTAAGATTGGGTTGTGCGCACTTCATAGCGTGCTTCTTCACTATCTAAGCGTTTTAAAGCTTCCTCAGCATTAAGACCTACTTTCAACAAGGCCTCCTTGAGTACACTTTGTTTAGAAACATCTTTACGCTCACTAAAAAATGCTTTAATCAATTGCATTTTTAATTCGGTTTGCTTCCCAAAATCTTTAGCATATTCTAGCAAGATATGCGCATCAAAAGTGTTAGCCATTCGCATCTCTTCAAAATAATCAAATGTAAATCCCAGCTCAGCACCGGCATCTATCATACGTTGTTGAGATTCTTCTTGTTGCGCTGTGGTAGATCCGTATTTTTCAGCTATATGCTCACGTAAATTTTGACCTTCAACAGGCATATTTGGATTGAGCTCAAAGGGTTGCCATTCTAATTCTATCTGATCTTCCAGACCTAATTCTCTAATTGCTTTGTCTAGTCTTTTGTAGCCTATTATACACCACGGACAAACAACATCAGATACAATATCAATTTTCAGTTTATTAGCCATATTTTTTTATTTACTTATTATAGAAGTGTCTATGAAATTTGTTTCACTCGGTTCCGTTTTATTCTCAAAAGATTCATCCACCATATTTATAAGCATTGAGTTAACTATTCTGCTTTTTTGTAGATCACAATGTTTAATATGTGCTTTATGAAAAACACCTAAAGTTTCCGTGGATCTGGGGTGACTATTATTTATAATCACCAAGTTGTACGAGTCTTTCTTAAAAGAATTTAATGTGGTTGTGAAAGGAGCTAGTTGAGATTCTTCAGCTTTAAAAACAGGCTGAAAAGTGTTTAGATAATTTTCCGAGGTTTTTAAATCTGCCTTTGCATACCTATGAAAATCAGCAAAAGATAACTCACTGGCAATTTCACTAGGTTCATAACCTAACATAAGAAATGATTGATCTCCTGCATTATCAATGTGAAACGGAGTATTTACCTGTTGATCAAATCGCACCAGCCAATGGTAAGCTAATGACTTTTTAAAATGAACTAATGATAATAGTGATAGCTCATTTTTAAGTGTCACCATTAATGATCTTAACGCTTTTGACGAACTATCGCTGCCCAAATTAATATGGAAAAACCCCGGTTTATCTGTAGCGGTTCTAAAAACCTCTTTAAATACAAGACCGGCTAATTGTTGCTTAGATAATTGTTGGGAAAGCGTATAAGTCATCACCTTTATTTTGTGAAAACATCCTTATTAAGACCATTATCAAATTTGATATTAGTCCAGTTTACATAAATCCACGGCTCATCTGTTAACTCACCATCCCAAGATGATTTTTTATACTTACGAGATGTAGGTATCAGCATATTATCGATTTCTTCATATTCTAAAACCATCAAATACGGAGTTTCTACAACATTGAAATCTGCTACTGTAAACAAAAAGCGATCTATTAAATTAGTTTCTTCATTAATATAAACCTGATAGATATCTTTAGGTTTATCCTCATTAAGATCAAAAGTTATTTTTACAACGTCATAGGTTATACTGTCGATTGTTTTTTTATTCAAGTATTCATAGTTTATACCGTCGTCAAGTAGCTTCTGCATCATCGTAAACCAGTAAAAATTAGTAGGTCTATTAAAAGCAACTTGCTTCATCATTTCCTCATCAGATAAATAGGTGTCGTTGTGACGTAACCAATAATTTTCACCATCAAATCCCTGCTCAATTACTCCTTCTAACTGTGGAAGAGTACGTTCATGTTTCGAATAAGAGCCGTAGGAAAGTTCACCGTCAAAAAGGTATTTTTCGGTACTAACATCGGTTTTACCATCTGGAGTTTTGTAAGTATATGTGTAAATCACATCATTTTTTGCCCAAAGTGAATCTTTATTTCCAACCTTTTGAGCTACTGCATAAACTAATTCGTGACCTTTATTTTGAAATTCGGGTTCAGCTATTTTTTCTTCTTGAGAATTTTCAGAACTTATTTCAACTTTAGATTTATCGTTAAATCCACAAGAGATTAATGCCAAGCTCACTATTCCTGATAACAGTTTAATTTTCATACTTGATTGGTTTTTAAGTTATTAATTTTATACAATCTCACTGAGTTGAATTACCGGCTCTGCATTGGTAAAATGTGGTAAATCTTTTAAAATTGTTTCGGCATTAGCGCCAAAAGATTTTTCAAAACTTTCCATAGATTTAAAAGTGATATTTGCAATCACAGCATAAGGAGCGGACTCAGTAGGTGATGCTGAAGCAATACCAAAGTTCACATCAGAATCTATAATTGCTTCACCTAATAATTCTGCAATTAAATTTCCGTGTTTGCTTAAATAGTAATCCTTATCAAATGTTAAGTCTACATTATTAGGATACATTACAGTTAACTTGATCATAAGTCTATTATTTAATTATTCAGAAAGATCGGCTAAAACTATTTTCTCAGAAAAGTTGCTATAAGCATCTTCAAATTGCTTTGCCATCTCATCGGGAAATAAGTGAAAATCCCCGGCTTCAAGAGAAGTTACGATTCCTTCGGCAATCACTGAGGTATCTGCACCATCTTCAAATCCTGCTGCAGCGCCCATTTCTGTATCTACAGGTCCTGGATGTACACTTAGAATAGTTACTCCTTTAGGACATAGTTCTGCTCTTAATCCTTGAGTCAAAGAATACGAGGCAGCTTTAGATGCTGAGTAAGTAGATAAATGAGGGAAATTTTTAATAGAAGCTACCGAGTTAAGCTGAACGAGTGCTCCTTTATTTTTTTCTAAGGTTTTTGCAAAAGAAGTGGCAACACGTAAAAGTCCAAAAGCATTAACATCAAGTTGTTTTGTTAAGCTTTCTAAAACATCCTCATCAAGAGTTGCACATGGTGAACCAATACCTGCATTATTTACTACAATAGCGACATCAGGAGTTTGCTCTGCTAGTTTCTGAATCGATACTGTGTTTGATACATCAGCTTCCAGTGTAACTACACGATCACCGTAAGTCTCTTCCAGCTCTTGAGTTGATGTTGTATCCCTTACGGCTAGGTATACTTTTTTTGCACCGTGTTTTAAAAATGATTCGGTGATTGCCTTACCTATTCCGCGGTTTGCACCAGTGACTAGTGCTACTTGGTTTTTTATTGAAATACTCATAGTTTTATTTTTAAATATTATTAAAGTACGAACTAGCCAATCTCAATTTAATCGAGCCAGTTCGTACTCATTATTAGAAGTTTATCTTCTAATTATTTTTTCCACGCAAACTTTTCAAAAGGAGCATCTACTGGTGTATTCGCAATATGATTTGTATAGTTGCTTATTACTTTTTGAGAAAGTCCTAAAATAATTTCAAGTACCTGTCTCTCACCATAACCAGCATCATAAAATGCTTGTAATTCTTCTTGAGTTACATTTCCGCGATTATGAACCATAGATAAAGTTAGTGTACGCAATGCTTCAAGTTTAGCATCAGCTAATGGAGTTTGATTACGCAATGATTCAGTTATATCTTCATCTACCTTCATCATATTTGCGATAGCTGTATGTGCAGGCACACAATAGTGACATTCGTGCTCAACATTTATCGCTTGCCATACCACTGTTAATTCTTCTTTGTTAAAAGAAGAATCCATAAACAATTTGTGTAAGGTTTGGTATCCTTCAAGTAATCCCGGTGCGCCGGCTAACACGCCGTGTAAACCTGGAATCATACCATTTTGCTTTTGAGATTGTTCTAAGAATACTTTACTCTCTTGTGGAGCAGTTTCTAAATCGTGAATTTTTAAAGTTGTCATTGTGTAAAATTTTAAATATTAATTTTTAATCTTAAAATAACTAAACGTTCATTTAGTTATTGGGTAAAAAAACGTTTATAAATTTTTAAACGTCATTTCAATATAGTCTTCAATCTCTTTTTCCGAATTTACTCGGGAGGCTGCTGCCAGACCGTGTTTTGCTAAAACTAAAAAGTTAGCCAGTTTAGTAATTTCTTCTTCGTCACTATAACCGCTCAATTTTAGTTTTTCGATAAACAACTTTTTCAAATTGTCCATAAAGGAAACCATTAAATCATTTATCAGCGGATCATCTGTTTCTGAAAATTCGTTGTATGTATTAGTGAGTAAGCATCCTTTTTCAAAGTCATCCTGCGAACTTATGGCAACCGAATCGTAAAAGAATTGCTTTATGTCATCAACGCCTTTAGAAGCCTTTTGAAATTTGTCAAACATAGATGCTACTTTAGATTTATAGCATTTTAAACTTTCTAGAAAAAGGCCGTGCTTGTTTCCAAAGCTTGAATAAATAGAAAATTTATTGATTCCCATCTCTTTTTCAAGCATCTGCATAGAGGTGTTTTCATATCCTTTACGCCAAAACAAATGCATCGCTTTAACGATTACATCTTCTTCTATATATTGTTTTTTCCTTGCCATTAAATTAATTTCACTACAAAACTAACCAATCGTTTAGTAATAGAAGTTGGATTAACACAATTTTAGTTTTTAATACACCTTCAACTCCAAAATATGAACACACCTTGTTGTAATATTCAATTTTATTTGAATTAAATATGGCGTTTTAGTGTTCAGTTAATTTATTTTCATTTCCTTTTGAGCATACTATTTTAGAAAATAGGTATCACTCATCGCAGAAGTAAATAAGAAATTTGCAGAATGGATAAAATATCAAACGCAGGAATTTTCACAATCCTATTTGTAAGTAGCTTAACGATTATGGCAGGTGCGGTAATTGCGCCCTCGCTGTCAGGGATTTTAGCAAATAATGATCTTGGTTTTTCGGCAAGTTGGCTTATTACCCTACCTTCTTTGGGAGTAGTGCTTTTTGCACCGATCATAGGTAGGCTAGTCAATAAATTAGGAACCTTAAAACTGTTATATATTGGCTTAATACCCTATGCTATTTTAGGAGTTGCGGGAGCCTATATAACTTCAGATTATTTACTCATAATAGATCGAATTCTATTAGGTGCAGCCACAGTTGCGATTCAGGTATCTATCACTACCTATATTGCTCAATTTTTTACTGGAGATGCACGTATGAAGATGATCGCGTGGCAAGGAATGGCTATTGAGTTAGGCGGAGTTGTATTCCTCGCCATAGGGGGAATAGTGGGAGAAATTAATTGGCAATTCCCATTCTATATTTACCTTACAGCTTTAGTTTGTCTAGTTCTAGTAGCTTTATTTCTTCCAAAGCCAGAGCCTAAAGAGCAAGCTGCAATTTCTTCCAGTGCATCAAATTTAGTAAGCAAGACGACTGTAAAACTTATTTTTATCACCTCGTTACTTGCCATGATGCTGTTTTTTATAGGTTTTGTAACGCTACCACTTTATCTACCCCAGTCATTTGATTTTACTGAATCTCAAACGGGTTATTTACTCGCATTTATATCGGTAATTGCAATATTAACCGCAAGCCAAATGCCACGAATGGTTAAAGCGCAGGGAAGTACAAAGACTGTTGCATTAGGATTTTTATTTTTCGCTTTAGGTTATTTAGTTCTGGCTATTACGTCAAGTCTGGCATTTTTAATAGTGACTGTTATATTTATAGGTATTGGTTTTGGATTTACAATTCCCTTGTTAAACCATTTGATGTTAGAAAACAGTACTCCCCATAATCAAGGAAAAAATTTAAGCCTGTTTTCAATGGGTGTTTTTGGAGGGCAGTTTTTATCTACGTTTATAGAGTTTATTTCTGATACTTATGTTGCAATTTATGGCGTTGCTACGGGGCTAGCTTTTATCTTTTGTATAGGTATTTATTTTGTATTTCAGAAAGTGATTAAATAACCAAAAGAATTCTCCCTATTTTTGAGGTACAGTTGGTAGGACATGTATTTAACAAGTTGGGAAAATAAATTTCAGATTATTGAAAATTTTCAGGGAGGCGAGGAGCAATTCGCAGGAAACTCTATGGGTATCTATATTAAATATGTAAATACGCAAGAATTGCATATTCATTATAAACCCTTGAATGAAAATTTTAATGATACTATCTTTTTGAATAAGCTTGGAATCTTACTGAATTTTGAGCGGGATCTGATCGATGAGGACGATATTGAATACGCTCTGGATGTAATGTCCCTTTTCAATAGAAGTCCGCGATTGGTCTTGTCTGACTTAAAAGAAATTGAGCATTTAATAAGTATTTTGGATCATCTGAAGTCAGAATTTCATAGAGTAGACAGTTCTTATATAATGCTGAAAACCTTGTTGAAAGTTCTTTTGTTACATCTTATTCGATGTCAAAATGATCGTTTCATAGAGCAAGATCTTAATCAAAAACGCGTATTTCAGTTTTTAGAGCTTATGGAAACTCATTTTCTTAATGAACCTAATGGCTTATTTTATGCAGAGAAATTGGGCATTAGTGAGAAACGACTTAATCAAATCTTAAAAGCAAAACTAAAGCTCACAGCAAGGCAAGTAATACAGCAACGCCAAATAACTGAAGCTAAACGCGAACTCGTAAAAACTGAAATTACCACAAAAGAGTTAGCTTATATGTTGGGGTTTAATTCGATTAGTAGTTTTTCGAGATTTTTCAGAAAAAATACAGGCATAAGTCCTTCAGAATTTAAGAAAACAAATACGATAGAAGCTTAAAATATGCACTTCTACTACTTTGATTATAACAATCAAATAACACGAGTTAGCAGAATGAGAACGACTATCTTTGCAGCAAATTAAGGAATTGCAACTATGTCGTTTAAGAAATTAATAGAACCTTTAAAAGAAACACTGGCTCAAAAGGGAATCAAAGAACCTTTACCATTACAAAAGAAAATTCTTTCAAAAATAAAAGGAGGGTCGAGTATGTTTGTGGTTGCTCCTAAAGGAGCTGGTAAGACGACCAGTATAATTTTAAGTGTAATTCAAAACTTAAAAGGACAAGCAGTTGCAGATGCACCACGCGCACTTATTTTTGTTGAAAATAAGCAAGCAGCGCTTGAGTTGGAGTCTGAGTTTTATCCTTATGTAAAAGATACAGATTTACGCGTTTATTGCGCATATGATGAGAAGAATATAGACGATCAACGTGACGAAATTTATATGGGAACAGATGTCGTTATTGCAACGCCAAAACGTCTGAATAAAATATTCTTTTTAAACGGAATCAATCTTAACGAACTGCAGATGTGTATTATAGATGATGCACACTTTTTATTAGGTAAAAGTAGTTTTGGCGATGTTGTGAGAACTCCAGAAAGTATAGGTAAATGCCAGTATTTAATTTTTACTGAAAAGTTTGATAAGCGATTTGAAAATTGGCAGGATACATTTATGTATAATTCGTTATTGATAAAGCAGTAATATTTACATACCGCTAGGAGGAATGCAGATGTTTACTTTCTCTTAATATACTTTAGTATCAGATTATTCAATATATAGAATTCTATCTTTGCACTATGCAATCTCAAATTCTTTTCATAACTCCGCCATTTACACAGTTAAATACTGCCTACCCCGCGACGGCGTATTTAAAGGGTTTTCTGAATGAACACGGAGTATCTGTTGCACACTTTGACTTAAGCATCGAATTGTTTACAGCACTATTTACGGCAGACTTTTTAAAATCTGTTTTTGAAGAAGCTGATGCTTTGGAGAATTATAATTATCCACTAGTACGAAAATTTAAAAAGCTATATATATCCCGGGTAGATGCTGTTATATCTTTTCTTCAAAAAGAAGACCTAGAAGGTGCTCATCACATTTTACAGCCTAATTTTTTACCACAAGGACACCGACTCAAAAATGTAAATACTAAAATTGCCTGGTCACCGGGAAATGCAGGTATTATTGATAAAGCAAAGCATTACGGAACTTTATTTATTGAAGAAATAGGAGATTTTATTCAAGCTAATGTTGACGAATTTTTTGCCTTTACTAAATATGCAGAGCAGATAGCGACTTCAGCAAGTAGTTTTGACGATATTGATGAATTTCTAAGTTATCAACCTACCCGAGTTGAAGAACAAATGCTTGATCTGCTAATTGATCAAATAAAAACTGTAAATCCTGCTTTAGTTTGTTTTACTATTCCATTTCCAGGAAATTTATTCTCTGCACTACGTTGTTCTCAATTTATTAAGCAGCTATTTCCAGATATTAAAGTAGCTTTTGGAGGTGGTTATTGTAACACCGAGTTAAGGTCTTTAAAGGACACCAGAATCTTCGAGTTTGTAGATTTTATTTCGCTTGATGATGGCGAGGGTCCACTTCTAAAAATAATTAATTATATAGAGGGAGGTATTTCTATAGATGAACTGGAACGTACCTTTATTTTAGAGGAAGGTCAAGTCGTTTATAAAAATAAGATTCCTAATACGATCTATCATCATCGAGATTTACCGGCTCCAGATTATAGCGGATTACCATTTGATAAATACGTTTCGTTTCTGGATGTTGTAAACCCGATGCATCGAATGTGGACAGATGCACGCTGGAATAAGCTTACGATATCTCATGGGTGTTATTGGAAACAATGCTCATTTTGCGATGTTAACCTTGATTATATAGGCAATTATCAAAATACAACAGCGAGTAAGCTTGTAGATAAAATTGAGAAAATTGTAAGTGATACAGGGATTACAGGTTTTCATTTTGTAGATGAAGCAGCCCCGCCAAAAATGCTTAGAGCCTTATCTAATGAATTAATAGCACGGAAAATTAAAATCACATGGTGGACAAATATAAGATTTGAAAAAACCTTTGATTATGATTTGTGCGCCTTAATGGCTCAATCTGGTTGTATCGCAGTAACTGGTGGACTTGAAGTTGCTTCAGATCGACTTCTGGCTAAAATGAAAAAAGGTGTAGACATAGCTCAAGTGGCTCGTGTGACGCATTATTTCTCAAAAAATAATATAATGGTTCACGCATATCTTATGTATGGTTTTCCTACTCAAACCGAGCAAGAAACTATAGATTCGTTAGAAGTAGTGCGTCAGCTGTTTAAAAATAATTGTATTCAATCAGCTTTCTGGCATCAGTTTACAACCACCATTCATAGCCCTATAGGCAAGAATCCCGATGCTTTTGAAATTCAAATCACCGGACCCGAATTTGAAGGTTTTGCTCAGAATGATTTGTACCATGTAGATCCGTTGGGGGCAGATCATCCTAAATATACTGCCGGTCTCAATCTTGCATTAAATAATTATCTTAATAATGCGGGACTGGAAAAAAACCTGCAACACTGGTTTGACTTTCCTATTGTAGAAACGAGTCATCCCAAAAATATGATTGGTAATTATCTACTCGATCAAGTTTCAAAAGCGAGTTAGCGTAAGGATATATTATCTTAGTGGGAAACTACTTTTAATCCTACTATCGAGCCGATAAGTGTAGTTATAAAAAAGAGACGTAAAAAAGTAGCAGGCTCCTTAAAAATTAAAATACCTACAAGTACCGTTCCTACGGCTCCGATACCCGTCCAGACTGCATAGGCAGTGCCTATAGGTAATGTTTGAGTTGCTTTAATTAGTAACCCCATACTTATTAGTAAAGCGATTAGAAAACCGGTATACCATACATACATTTCCTTACCTGTGGTCTCATTTGCTTTACCCAAGCAAAATGCAAAAGCTACTTCAAACAAACCTGCAATTATTACAAGAACCCAATTCATCGTATCAATTCAATTTAAGTTTGTAAAGGTCGATCATCCCTATCATATTTTGAAAATCTAGGTATTAAATTAAAAAAAATGCCTCCTATGAGGAGGCATTTCAAATTCAAAATAATATAATAGTTAAACCGAATTTGCAGTTTTTGTAAAGTATTTTTTCCGTAGCCAAAACGAAACTCTTACTAATAATATAAGAGCCGGAACCTCAACTAAAGGACCTATGACACCTGCAAACGCCTGCCCCGAGTTCAAACCGAATACGGCAATTGCTACCGCAATAGCCAGTTCAAAGTTATTTCCTGCCGCAGTAAATGCTACAGCGGTAGTTTTATCATATTCAGCTCCTGTAGCCTTTGTAAAGAAAAAGCCTATGATAAACATTAATGTAAAATAGATTAGAAGTGGTACGGCTATAATTAACACATCCATTGGGATTTCTACGATAAGCTCACCTTTAAGTGAAAACATAACCACAATAGTAAAAAGTAGAGCGATTAAAGTAAGTGGAGCAATTGTAGGGATATACTTTTGCATATACCATTCTTCCCCTTTAGTTTTCACTAATATTAAACGGCTAAGTATTCCTAAAACAAATGGAATACCCAAATAAATAGCTACACTTTCTGCAATAGTACCTACAGAAATATCTACGATAGCTCCTTCAAATCCAAAATAGGGGGGGAGTACTGTAATAAATAACCACGCATAGAAGCTATAAGCAAATACTTGAAAAATACTATTTAAAGCAACCAAACCTGCCCCATATTCACTACTACCTTCAGCAAGATCATTCCATACGAGAACCATTGCAATACAGCGAGCCAAACCAATTAGGATAAGACCTACCATATATTCAGGATAATCTCTTAGAAAGGTTATAGCCAGAAGAAACATTAGAACAGGACCTACAATCCAATTTAAAATTAGAGAGATAGATAAGATTTTAGTGTTTTTAAAAACTTTGGGTAATAAGGAATAATTCACTTTAGCCAGTGGTGGATACATCATAACAATTAGACCTATAGCAATAGGAATATTTGTAGATCCGCTGCTTAAAGAGTTAATTACAGTAGGAAATGATGGAAAGAAATAGCCTATACCAACTCCTATTACCATCGCAACAAAAATCCATAAGGTTAAATTTCTATCGAGAAAACTCAATTTTTTTTTAGCCATTGTATCTTTTATTTATTTATTGATTTGAGAAAATATAAAGAACATTTCCGTTGCTATTTGAAGACTTCTCTCGGCATATTTTTCAGTTTGCTGAGGAGTGTTGTCAAAAACTTTTGGGTCTTCAAATGTTATAGGAATACGTTTTTCTGCACCGGCAATAAATGGGCAACCACCATCTGCTTGCGAGCATGTCATAATTGCTGCAAAATTGAATTTAGGATTAAAATCATCATCAAGTTTTTTAGAAAAACCTATCACAGGTGATTCACTTGCTCCATACTTTATACTATAAATAGGATTATCACCTTCAGAAATGGTTTTGACTGCAAAACCGGTACTTTCCAGTGTTTTTGCTACCATAGGAAATAAGGCTGTAGCCTCTGTTCCTCCAGAATAACAGAAAACATTATCAATATTAAAGTAGGTCGCCATTGTCTGTGCCCATACTTGCGAAAGATGACTCCTTCTTGAGTTATGAGTACATATAAAATTGATGCGTACAGGTTGAGCAGCCGATACTTTAGATTGAATAAAATCTGCTAAAGGCTGCAATACTTCTTTACGCTCTTGTGAAATAGTATCACTATCTAGTTTTGAGATAAAAACAGAAATGTTATCAAATAATAGGTTTTCTTGAGTATTCATAAGTTACCAGATTTTGATTAACAGCAGTTTCCTCCTGGAGTACAACTTGTACCCGTTGCTATATCAGCCATTTTTAATTTGGGCTTTTCTTCAGGAATACCACAACTTTCTTTAGCAAGACAGTCGGTTTGCTTTGAAGTAAGCAAGAAATTTGTACCGTCAAAGTCAAGTCCAAATTTACCAATAGTATCACCTTGATATTCTACTTCGATTTCAAGATCATCAAGCTTTAAAATCTTCTCAGATAATTCGATTATATCTAAAAGTTTTTCAGGATGTAAGCGGTGATCATAATCATTTGCGTTCCATAGTTGAAAATTAGCTACTTCTTCATTACGTACGGTACCACCACAATCAATAAAATTCTTGGTGATTTTACCTACTTCTGTTACGTGGAAATGATTTGGAACTAATTCGCCATTAGGTAATTGAAAAGCGATTTTCTCTAATTGTCTTAAATTATTTTTTACTTCAGATAATTTCATAATTATTTGTTTATTGCGATTATACGATTAATGAATTTAAATTTTTAACAGCAATCGTTGTTTAGGCTTACATCCTGATCTAAAAATTGATTCATTAAAGCCTTCATTGCGGTCCAGTTTTCTTTGTCTATGCAATAGCAAACACTGGTGCCTTCAACGTTTCCCTTAATTAAACCAAGGTGTTTTAATTCTTTGAGATGTTGAGAAATTGTAGGCTGAGCTAATCCTATTTCATTTACAAGATCGCCGCATACACAAGAATCTATTTTAAACAGATGTTGTAAAATAGAAACACGAGCAGGATGTCCAAACGCCTTAGCAAAGAGTGCAATCTTATTTTGCTCATCGGTAAACATTTCAGTTTTAGCTAAACCCATAATTAAATATTAGTACATTGCAATATTACGATTAATAAGGTAAATCCTAAAACTAGATGCTGATTTATTTCAGCTATTTTCTATTAAATTAGAATTGATAGGAATTTGTGGAGTTACTTTACTTCGCATAATTGATTCTATATTTATCCAATGCTCTTTGCGCATCGTGTATAAAACGCGATTGTAAAACCTAACTTTCATTCTAAATAAATTGTTGTTTCGTCTGTAATAGGTGAGCGTGCACGCCTTATTTAGCCAGCCTTCATCAACCCCATTCCACACCCCAGAGATCGTAAGAACGTTATCCTTAAGGACAGGAAAGACTTCATACAAGTCTATTTTTTTTAATTCAGTAATCGAGAATCCAGATTGCGTAAAAAGTGTTGCGATACGCTCATAATCATACTCAAGCAATTCTGTGTCTAAGTAAAAAGAGGCAATAGCGTGCCATACAATTTTTCGATTATCAATATCATCTTGCCTGGAATGGCGAACTTTAGTGGTTAAAAACCGCTGACTTTTTCTGGAATATAACTTTTTGTATAAATTATTTTTGGTTCTCATTCACTCTCGTGCTGTTGCAGGCATTAATGATATTTAAATTTCTGATTTAAATAGGATTATATAACAATGCTACGTTTAATTTTCTAAAGGAATCAAATGTTGTAGATTAATTTATTATTAAATGCAGTTAATCACTATTCTTATCAGTTTTGAGATGGCGTCCACGTGGTTGGTTGGCTTTATAGAGAACTTCATCTGTGTGAAGAAATACTGCAGCTGCAGCAGAATCTTTTACTTTCTTACCACTACGTTTGAGCATTTCAGATTCAAAATTTAATAATATACGTTTTCTAATACCTTCTTCCCGCCAGCCAGAATTAGGTCCGCATCCCTTATAAATCTCACGAGCAAGAGCAAGAGCATCAAGCAAAGCTTGATTTGCTCCCTGACCTTTAAACGGACTCATAGGATGTGCTGCATCACCTATTAATGTAGTTTTTGAAGCATGTACAAAATCCTTAGTTTCTAATATTTCCCGGTCATATACTGGATACCCAGATATTAAATCGCTAGATGTAGCGGCGAGAGTTTCGGGAATAGGACTGTGCCACTCCGTGCGTCGACAGGCTTCTTTTTTAAGAGCATCACTTCCCAATGCACTGAGACTTTTGGCCTCATTTTCCGGTAATGGAAAACTTAATTGCCACATAATATGATCTTTATCATAAGGCATCATATAAATGCGTTCATTGCCATTAGCAGTTTGAAAAACCGTTGCTGAATCTAACAAAGGGTTTTCAATATCTTTTAATTTTGACAACGGGCAAATACCTAAAATAACGATACAATCTAAATATCTTAAAGGTTTATTATTTTCTTTTAGTAAAAGATTACGAACCGCGCTAAAAATTCCGTCGGCACCCACAAGTACATCAGCTTTATCAGATACCAATTCATTATCGTGTATAAAATTTAAGTTTATAGATTCGGTTTCTGAATAACTTAAAAGTTGATGATCCCATTTAACCGAGTCTGATTGCAATAGCTGATCTAATAGTTCTTGACGTAAAGATTGTCTTGCAATATGAATATTTGTGCGTTTTGAAAAAGGAGCTGATTGCGACTCGAGCCATTTGCGCATTCCCCATTCACCTATAATTTCACCATTAATAGTATGAACAACGTGTCTGGTTGAGATAATCCCCTCTTTAAGATCACTAAGACCAAGACCTTTTATTGCCGAACTTGCTTGTTGCAAGGTTAGTGCGTATCCTTGTGACCTGGCATTAAAACTAGAATCACGCTCATATAATGTAAATGGTATTCCCCGATGTAAACAAGCAACAGCTAGAGCAACACCTCCAATACCGCCACCTATAATAGCAATAAGTGGAAAATTATTAGAATCTGGCTTTGGAAAATTAGGAGCTTTGATAAGACCAGAACCCTTACAAGTTGCACAAAGGTATTTATGAGCTTTAGGAGGTATAGGTGTTGGAGCCTCGCCTTTAAGCGCGGCCGCTAACTGTTTTTTATAATTAAGACGGACTTTCTTGCGTATTCGCCGCTTACGTCTCCCTTCACCCTTACAGTCACTACAGACCATCCAGCATTTATTTTCTGTCGCTTTATCTTTCAATTATAAATCATTTGTACTGAAGTGTAAATTACAAGATTCTACGTTTTTAATAGGATAAAACGTTAGTTTAATGTTTGCATTCTTTGCCCAACATCTTAGATTGAAAATCAATAAATACCAAACAATTATTTACGAAGTAAATCGGAAGGTTCTGGAGACGTAGAAGTATTTTCCGGATCTTTAGAATCTGTAATTTCGTGCATTTCCACACGTGTGCGGGGCAAGCTATGCGGATAATTATTTTGAATAAATACTACAAGTTTTTCACGTACCAATACGCGTAAGTCCCACGAAGTAGGAGAATCTTTTGCGCTCATAAGAGCTCTTGTTTCTACGACTTCATTTTTTGTATCTGTAACTTGCAGAACATTAACTTCACCATCCCATAAATCTGTACTTTCCAAGATTCGAGTAAGTTCGTGACGTAAAGCATCAAAGGGTACGCTATAATCTGTATAAATGAAAACGGTTCCCAGTATATCTGACGAATTGCGCGTCCAATTTTGAAATGGTTTTTCAATGAAATACGTAGTGGGTAAAACCAATCTTCGTTTGTCCCAAATCTTAACAACAACATAGGTCAAATAAATTTCTTCAATACGGCCCCATTCTCCTTCAACTACAACAACATCATCTATACGAATTGGTTGGGTAAATGCGATTTGTATTCCTGCCATTAATGTTCCTAAGGCTTTCTGAGCGGCAAAACCAATGATAATACCAGCAATCCCAGCAGAAGTTAAAATACTTACGCCAATTGCTCTTATATTTTCAAAACTCATCAATGCAATACTCACGGCAAATAGAACAATTACAAAAATGATAACCCGTTCGAGTACGCTAAACTGAGTGTAAATTTTTCTAGCGTGCACATTATCTGAGACACTCATATCATATTTGGTAAGAATGTTTCTTTTAAATGCTTTTATTACTAAAATAATTGCCCAGGTAATACTTGTGATGAACAATAAGGTGCTTGCATGAGACAGAATATCTTGATTTATATATGCTGTAATTTCTTCTCTTACAAGAACGATTCTTAGAATTAAAGCCAACAAAAATAATGCGAGTGGTATGCGTATGCGGGTTGCAAAGTTAACAGGCAAAATTGTACGTGGACTTTTACCAAACTTTTTTAAAGCATAAAATAAAAGAGTGAAGACTAATATCCCAGATATTAAAATTATTACAAGGAATAGTGAAAGTCTAGAATCTATATACGTACTCATATGCTAATATTTATATGTGTTTATTATAAAAATAATAGGTTGAAACTGTATTACTTGTTAAGAATATTAAAAACTTGAACTTGTATTTAACTATATCGATGGTAAATAATTAGAATTTTCAATTAAAGTAAAAAAGCCTCAAAACATGAGGCTTTTATTAGTTATTAATTAAAAAAAATTTTAAGGCAATTCGTCTCCTTTTGAGGCAATGTAAATTTTGTACCATTGTTCAAGGCTCATTTCAACTTCAAGCGCATCAACCGCACTCTTTATTCGGTTTATGTGTTGAGAACCTACAATAGGCATTATGCCAGCAGGATGTTTTAATAGCCAAGCATACATCACTTGGTCAATTGACTCCACGTTTAAGGCTGCTGCAATTTCTTTTAATACAGAATGCAAGCGATGTTCTTTATCAGATTGAGGTTTAAATAGACCGCCACCTGCAAGGGGAGACCATGCCATTGGCTTAATATTATGTTTCTGAAGAAACTCCATATTTTCATTTTCGAAATGCTCTAAACAAGAAACTGAAATCTCAACTTGATTTGTGGCAAGAGGCATATCCAGATGTGATTGCAAGCTGTCAAATTGCATCGGTGTGAAATTTGAAACTCCAAAATTTAGCACTTTACCACTTTGTTTTAGTTTATCAAATGCTTTTGCAACCTCTTCCGGATTAAAAAATGGAGCAGGTCTATGTAATAGCAAAAGATCAAGACGATCTGTACCCAAATGCTTAAGTGATGCTTCAGCCTGCTGTACTATATAATTAAAACTATAATCATAAATTTTCACATCAAGTTCTGGGTTCGCATCTGTATTTAATCGAATTCCACATTTACTTATTAATTCCATTTGATCGCGTAAAGATGGCTTTAAAGCAAGTGCACGGCCAAAATAAGCTTCACACGTATAGTTTCCATAGATATCGGCGTGATCAAAGGAGGTTATTCCCAATTCAAGAACTTGTTCAATAAGTTTTAAAAGTTCCTGGTCACTAAGATTCCAGTCTCTTAAACGCCAGTAACCGTGTATAATTCTTGATAAGCTAAGATTATCATTGAGTGCTAGTTTGTTTTCCATATTGTTTGTTTTTCCGCTATAGCGAAAATTAGTTGTATTTAAACTTAAGTAATTTGACGCTATAAGCTACTATTCCTACTCGGTTAAATAAAGCTGAACTTGTTTCTAAATGCAAATATAGTATGGTTAAGACATCGTGAGATTAACATATGTTAGACTCACTTTCTATATACATAGAAGGAACTATTCTACAAGCATTATAGTACCAAAAAGACCTGAATCATATTCAATTTGATTCTTATAATCTTCTGGAATCTCGATAGAGCCTAAAATGGTTTTTGAATTTGTAGAAGCATCTGTAGAGCTATAAGCAATTGCAAAACCCATTTTCTTGTTTTTAATTAGCTTCACCGCTTCATTCGGGAGGTTATCACAATAACTTTCATCAAATACGGTTAACCTGATTTCCCAATAAAGGTTAGAATCAGATTGTTTGATTTCACTATCTATATGATTATTGTAAAAAGCAGGTTGTCCTAAGGTGTTATAGTCAAGAATAAATCCGTCAACAAGTGTATGATAAGAAAAAGCGCTATGGTCATTTGCATAATTACCTCCGCTATTATTTTCATCAATATATAGTATTAGTCTGCTTTGGTTTTCAAATGTACTGAGAGGATTATTTAATGAGCGTTCTAACTTAAGATTTTCAATAACCACCAAAATGTATAGAGCGTCAGGTGTCCAGGTAAGTTTATACCGTACAGAATTTTTATTTTTTCCTTCCCAATCATTATCTAAAGGAATCCAATTTTTATTTTTCCAGGCAATATCATTGGGAGATCCATCTATATTTGGTGTAATTAAAGAGCGCTTTACTGGTTGATAATCAGTATTAGATTTTTCAAATAAGTCAGGCTTTGAAGTTTTTTGGTTACAAGCTGATAAGCCAAGAAAAATTAGTAGGTATAAAAAACGCATAGTTGAATTTAGAAAATCTTGGATTGTAATCTAGCAGCTATTTTTTCTGAAAGATTAAATTACTAACACCGATAATTGGACCTAAGGCTAAAATAAGAAATAAATAAGGAGCATAATTTTCTACAAAATAACCAACAAATTGAATACTCACGATAGTTATGGCAAATCCTATGCAATTTACTATCGTCAATGCCGTACCACGGTATTCGGCGATTGTGTTATTGGCTATTAAGGTAGAGAATTGCGGACTATCTGCAACCACTACAGCTCCCCAAAACAAAATAAATACTATAAAAACCCATAGAGGTGCCAATAATAAAAAAGGTGAAACTAGACAGCAAATCCCCGAAGCGCTAAGGGAAAATAATGCTACAGATTTGCTCGTAGTTTTTTTACTTATATGCCCTCCGAGAGCACAAGATACAGCTCCTATACTTAGAGTTAAAAATGCCAGTAGCGGTATATTTATGTTTAGGGCATTCTCAGTGTTATAAAGTGTAATGTATAGAGGTACAAATCCCCAGAATGCATAAAGTTCCCACATATGTCCCCAATATCCAATAGCTGCTGCTTTAAATGGTCTGTGCTTAAACATTGTTGATAAGCCAGCTAATTTTATTTGCTGTTGAGCTTTTCTAAAAGGTCCGTTAGGCACACCTAAACCTACCAAAAGTCCGCCTGTTAAAGCTAAAATACTTGTAAGCAATGTGATTGTTTTATAATTGATAGCTACCCCAAGACTGTTTAAGAAATGGGGGAGGGCAGTACCTAAAACAAGTGCACCTACTAGATAGCCTAACACTTTTCCTAATCCCTTTTCAAAATAATCAGACGCGATTTTCATTCCTACAGGGTAAATACCTGCCAGACAGAATCCTGTTAAAAATCGAGAAATAAGTATGGTAGTAAAGGAAACACTAGGTGCTAAAAGAGTGAGATTTACAAGAGCTCCTAAAGCTGCACAAATAAGAAATACTTTTGATGGAGCATAGCGGTCTGAAATTGCAAGTAGTGCAAATAGCAGGGTGCCTGCAATAAAGCCAAATTGAACAGCTGCTAAAATGGTGCGTATCGCATCAGACCTTCCTAAATCTGAAAATGGAAGTTGTGGAACCACAATATTGCCTACAAACCATAGTGAAGTTCCTAAAAATTGGGCTATTACTATAATAAATACTACACGAGATTTAGAAGATATAATCACAAATACAAGATTATTCTACCGGTTCTGCCGCAAGTGCAAGATGCTTACCATCTGGACTAATTGATATACGTGTAATATTGGTTAACTGGTATTTATTTAAGCTCACTAAAAACTCCCAGGCAGGTTCACCAAATAAATCATACACAAAGAGGCTGTCTCCACTTCCTACAAGTATGCGGTTTTCATCTAACCAAGTGTAATCTTGTCTTCCTATTGGTAATTCACAAACAAAATAACTGGTAGGTTCGTCTACTGAAAGATCTAAAACATATAAATCCAAATTTTGATCTTCATTAACCACGGTATAGCTTAATGATTTTGACTTAGGTACTTTTTGCAAAGACCTACCTACATTATTCATAATCATTTTTAAATTCTGTTTTGAAATATGACCAGAATATAAATCCATTTGATTAGGAACTAAAACAGAGGCTATAAAGGTGTCTTTATCGTAAAACGAAAAATAACCTACCTGACTACTGTCTAGCAGCTTTTGAAAAGCTTTGGTTTTAAAATCATATACAGCAAGTCGTTGTCTACCTTCTGAATCTTGACGCACCGCCACGACGCGATCGGTTTCTGGAAGGCGTTGCGGTGAGAAGAATCCGCTGTTGGGTTCGTCAGTTAAAACAGAAGCTTCCTGTGTGCTGATTTCATAAATACCTATTGCCGTCAGACTGTCTTCCGTGCGACTGTACAAGACTGTATTTTCATCATAAAACGAAGGTTGATTATCGTACTTTGGATTTTGAGATATATTTTTTCCACTTAGAACCTCAAGAGTAGTAGGACTAGTTTTTATCTCAAACAAATAAACATCTGGACTAGTTTGTGCTACTGCGGTTAAGGAAACCAGACAAAATAGAGCTGAAAAAATGTAGTTTAGCATAGTTAATTAAATAAAGTTTTAAAGATACTGATGTTTATATGAAGACAGCAAGTATTGAGCCGATTTGACAAATACAGGAATAAGATTAAGTATTACATTACAAGCTAAACATAATCTTCGGATCTAAATAAAAAAAAACCTGTAACAAATTTGCTACAGGTCTTTTTCAGTCTTTCTTAGGAGTGAAAGGCTAGAATGGATATGTATTTTCTGAAGTTATCTTTTCAGCAATAAGATTGCGTAAAGCAACTACATTAGGCTGATTTTGATACTTTGTAAAACGCTTTAATCCCATAAGCATCATACGTTGTTCATCTCCCTCAGCAAAAGAAACAATACCTTCTTTTGCTTTTAAATTAATGGTGTCAACTGCGTGATACAGGTATAATTGAGCCATAGCGATTTGTTCTTTTTGAGTGTCTTCACCAAAACGTTTTACATTCTTTTCGGTACGTAGAATGGTACTTTCTGCCATGTAAATCTCAATTAGAATATCTGAAGCAGCCATTAATAACTGTTGATGAGATTCTAAATCGGGTCCATATTTTTGAATTGCACTACCGGCAACCATTAAAAATACTTTCTTCAATTTTGCTACAATCGCTTTTTCTTCTGAAAGTACCTCTGAATAATCTGGGGTGTCAAAAGACGGAATTCCTGTCAATTCTTCACCTACCGCCATCGCAGGATTTAAAAGATCTACGTGACCTTTCATAGCTTTTTTAACAAGCATTCCTACAGCCAGCATACGGTTAATCTCATTTGTACCTTCATAGATACGGGAGATACGGGCGTCTCTCCAGGCAGCTTCCATAGGAGCATCTGCGCTAAAGCCCATTCCTCCGAATATTTGAATCCCTTCATCTGCACAACTCTGCATATCTTCTGACGCGGCAACTTTCAAAATAGAACATTCAATCGCATATTCTTCAACACCTTTAAGTTCTGCTTCTTGATGTGTATTGCCTTCGCTAATACGTATACTAATGCGGTCTTCTATATTTTTTGCAGCTCTATAAGCAGCACTTTCACAAGCATAAGCATTAGTTGCCATCTCGGCAAGCTTAGATTTTATAGCCCCAAACTTTGCAATAGGCGTTTTAAATTGCACGCGCTCGTTAGCATATTTTACCCCCATATCAATTACACGACGTTGAGCATCAAGACAAGCTGCAGCAAGTTTTATACGACCCACGTTAAGTGCATTCATCGCAATTTTAAAACCTTCTCCACGACCTGAAAGCATATTTTCTACCGGAACTACCGTATCGTTGAAGAAAACCTGACGTGTTGATGAAGAGTGAATACCTAATTTCTTTTCTTCTTCACCTAGTGAGATTCCGTTTGTAGGATCATTTTCTACAATAAATCCAGTGATATTTTTATCATCTTCTATACGTGCAAAAACAATAAACACATTACAAAAACCTGCATTTGAGATCCACATTTTCTGACCATTGATCTTATAGGTCTTTTCGTCTGAAGAAAGTTCGGCTTTAGTTTTGCCACTATTAGCGTCAGATCCAGCTCCCGGCTCTGTTAAACAATAAGCGCCAAACCATTCACCTGTAGCTAACTTAGGAACATATTTTTTCTTCTGTTCTTCGGTACCGTAAAGTGTAATAGGCATAGTACCGATACCGGTATGTGCACCAAAAGCGGTAGCGATAGAACCGGTTGCTCCAGAAATATAATCGCAAACAAGCATTGTAGAAACAAAGCCCATCCCAAGACCATCATATTCTTCAGGAACAGCTATACCTAAAAGACCAAGTTCACCAGCCTTACGCATAACCTCTTCCGTAAGTGCATAATCTTTATGTTCAAAACGCTCTCTGTGGGGAACAATCTCTCGGTCAACGAATTCTTTAACCGTTTCTTTCATCATTTTTTGCTCCTCGTTAAAGTCTTCAGGAGTAAAAACATCTTCACAAGCGGTTTCTTTAACTAAAAATTGACCACCACGTAAAATTTCTTTGTTGTCTGCTGTTTCTGCCATTTTTGATAGGATATAAATAGAGAGATTAGCTTTTAATTAAACCAACTTCTCAAAATATTTTATGAATAAATTTTATTTATGGGGACTACAAAAATCTATAGCCTTTGGTTAATTATTAATTTAAAAACTCGTAAACTCCTGCAGCGCCTTGACCGGTACCTACGCACATAGTTACCACCCCATATTTCCCTTTCATTTCACGCTTACGCATTTCATCAAACAGTTGTACTGAAAGTTTAGCACCTGTACAACCTAATGGATGTCCTAATGCTATTGCACCTCCATTAACATTTACAATATCTGGATTGAGTCCTAATTCTCTTATAACAGCCAAGGATTGCGAAGCAAATGCCTCATTAAGCTCCATAAGACTAATGTCATTTTGTTTTAGACCTGCTTGTTTTAAAGCTTTGGGAATAGCTTTAACCGGTCCAATACCCATTATGCGAGGTTCAACACCTACTGCAGCAAAATTGACCATACGAGCAATAGGCTCAAGGTTAAGTTCTTTAACCATTTCTTCACTCATAACCAATACAAATGCAGCACCATCACTCATTTGGGATGAATTACCGGCAGTTACACTACCACCTTCAGCAAAAACGGGACGAAGTTTAGAAAGTATTTCAAGTTTTGTATCGGCACGAGGGCCTTCGTCTTGCTTTACGGTATAAGTCTTCGATTCTTTTTTACCAGCATCATTTACAAAGGTATGCTCAACTTCAATAGGTACAATTTGATCATCAAAACGTCCTTCAGCTTGTGCTTTTAAAGCTTTTTGATGTGAATTGTAGGCAAATTGATCTTGATCTTCTCGAGATACGTTATATTGATTTGCCACTGCTTCTGCAGTTAACCCCATTCCCCAATAATAATCTTCATTACCAGCTTTAGCTACTTTATAGTCTGGCACAGGTTTGTAACCTCCCATTGGGATGTAACTCATACTCTCTGCACCACCAGCAATAATACATTCTGCCATACCTGCTTGTATTTTTGCAGATGCCATTGCGATCGTTTCAACACCAGATGCGCAATAGCGATTTACAGTTACACCAGGAACATCTTCAATTTTTAAACCCATTAAAGAAATTAAACGACCTACGTTAAGACCTTGTTCTGCCTCTGGCATTGCATTACCTACCATTACATCATCAATACGTGTCTTATCAAAATTAGGCAGCTCATTCATCATATATTCGATGGTCTCTGCTGCTAATTCGTCTGGTCTCTTAAATCGAAACAACCCGCGAGGTGCTTTACCTACGGCTGTTCTATATGCTTTTACGATATATGCTGTTTTCATTAATATAGATTTTAGATTATAGACTTTAGAATTTTAATCCTAAGGCTATTTGAATTTCTTTATAAGTATATAATTCATCTTTTAAACTTCAACCAACTCGTCAAATAAGCGGTTAAATCATTTCATTAGAAACTAGACCTAATTTTTTAGATTTAGATTAGTTACGCAGCGGTTTACCTTTTTGGATCATATGTTGTAAACGCTCTAAAGTTTTGCGTTCTCCAGTAAGACTTAAAAAGGCTTCACGTTCAAGATCTAAAAGATATTGTTCACTTACATAAGAAGCTTCAGATAGGTCACCACCAGCCATTACGTAAGCTAATTTATTGGCTATTTTCTTATCGTGATCACTTATGTATTTACCTGCATTCATTTGGTCTGTACCAACATAAAAAGCACCTAAAGCTTGTTTACCGAGTACTTTAATATCAGTACGAGGTATTGGTTTTGTGTACCCTTGATCTGCCATAAATTTGGCAACTTCTTTAGCAGCGGCTATTTGTCTGTTTTTATTCACGACTACAATATCTTTACCTGGTTTTAAAATACCAAGATCATAAGCCTCATATGCCGAGGTAGATACTTTCGCCATACCTATTGCTAAGAAATATTCACGAAGTCTATTTAATTCAACATCATCTTTATGATAGGTTTCTGATGCTCGTAAAGCCATTTCTTTAGATCCACCACCACCGGGAATAACACCTACACCAAATTCTACAAGACCTATATAACTTTCTGCAGCTGCTACAACACGATCTGCATGTAAAGTCATTTCACATCCACCGCCCAGAGTCATTGCGTGAGGAGCTACAACTGTAGGAATAGAAGAGTAGCGAAGACGCATACACGTATCCTGAAAATACTTAACAGCAGCGTTTAATTCGTCATATTCCTGCTCCACAGCCATCATAAATATCATTCCGATATTTGCACCTACAGAGAAGTTTTTCCCTTGGTTTGAAACTACAAGACCCGCAAAATCTTTTTCAGCCATATCGATGGCCTTATTTAAACCAGCTAACACATCACCACCTATAGAATTCATTTTTGATCTAAACTCTACGTTTAATATTCCATCACCTAAATCTTCAACAACAACACCGCTGTTTTTAAAAACTTGTTTTGACTCTCGTATGTTATCTAGAATAATGAAACCATCCTGACCTGGTTTTTTGACAAATTCTTTCTTCGGAATGTCATAATAAAAAGTACTTCCTTCCTTAACGGTGTAAAACGAATTTTTACCAGATGAAACCATTTCTGAAACCCATGAGGCAACTTCATACCCTTCAGCTTTCATCAATTCGATACCTTTCTCAACGCCTACAGCATCCCAAATTTGAAACGGACCGTGTTCCCAACCGTAACCAGCACGCATCGCATCATCAATTTTATAAAGTTCGTCTGTAATTTCTGGAATACGATTTTGAACATAAGCGAATAATCCAGCAAAATTTTTACGGAAGAATTCACCTGCTTTATCTTTTCCATTAACAAGTACTGGAAAACGATCTGCCACATTATCGATCGATTTTGTAAGCTCAAGAGTTGTAAATGAAGCACGTTTATTTGCACGATACTCCATAGTATTTAAATCTAGGGTCTGAATTTCACTAGAACCATCTTCATTTTTTATTTTCTTATAAAAACCCTGACCCGTTTTACTTCCCAGCCATTTTTTATCGTTCATCAGGTCGATGTAATTAGGCAAAGCAAAAAGTTCATTGCGCTCATCATCTTTTACATTGTCACGTATACCATTAGCAACATGTACAAGTGTATCAAGACCCACTACATCTACAGTTCTAAATGTGGCAGATTTGGGTCTGCCTATAATAGGACCTGTAAGTTTATCAACCTCTTCTACAGTCATACCTAGTTCTTCAACAGTATGAAATAGACTCATAATACTAAAAGTACCTACACGATTACCTATAAATGCAGGAGTATCTTTTGCAACTACTGTTGTCTTTCCTAAGAACTTTTCGCCATAAGAATCAAGAAAATCAAGCACGTCCTGATCTGTTTTTGGACCAGGAATAATTTCAAAAAGATCTAAATATCGAGCAGGATTAAAGAAATGAGTTCCACAAAAATGCTTTTGAAAATCATCACTACGTCCTTCACTCATAAACTTGATAGGAATACCTGATGTATTAGACGTAATTAATGTTCCCGGAGTACGATGTTTATCAAGATTTTCAAAAACCTGCTTCTTAATATCCAGACGCTCAATAACAACCTCAATAATCCAATCTACATCTTTTACCTTAGCGATGTCATCTTCCATATTACCTGTTGTAATGCGTTTTGCAAAATCTAGATGGTATATAGGTGAAGGTTTTGACTTTAATGAGTTTGTAAGATGATCGTTAACTAAACGATTACGTACCACTTTACTCTCTAAAGTTAATCCCTTAGCTTTTTCTTTATCGGTAAGTTCTCTGGGAACTATATCGAGCAATAATACTTCGACTCCTATATTAGCAAAATGACAAGCGATACCACTTCCCATAATCCCGGAGCCAATAACTGCAACTTTGTTTATACGTCTTTTACTCATTGTTTTATAGTAGTTTCAGATGTGTTATATATTTTTTTATTTTGAATCAAATCATTGATAACATGGACAACCTCAAAAAAATGATCAATTTTTTGACTGTCTATATTATTTCTAATAGCTTCATTAAAGCGTAAAACTCTATCCTTACTAAAGTCTCTGTTTTCTCTACCAAAGTCTGTAAGAAAAATTAATACGCCGCGACCATCAGCAGGATTAGGTTTTCTTTCGATCAATCCACGTTCTTCCATAGATTTTAAGGTACGTGAAAGACTAGTAGCTTCCATTCCCATTTTTGGACCTAAGGCTGTAGATGGTGTTCCTTCTTCAGGGTCTATACTTAGTAATGCAAAGCCAGTAGCCATTGTACTATCTAATTGAGCAGCTTGCTCATTGTACATTTTTGTAATGGCTTGCCAGGTTGCTCTAAGCGCGTGATCTATTGTTATATCTTTTTTACTCATACGTTTGCGTAAAGTTAAAAAAATAATACTATGCGTGCATAATAAATTGAATAAATTTTAGCAGATTAACATTTGGTTCGTTACTGCAGCTATATATCCATAAAAAAACTCCTTATTTCTAAGGAGTCTTTCAATTATTTATGGTCGTAAATTTTATTGTATTGAGCAATATACATTTGCTTAACGATACGTCTCTTTAATTTCATAGTAGGAGTGAGGTGGCCAGAATCTATACTCCACTCATCGGGAGTAAGTTCAAACCGCTTAATCTGTTCCCATTTACCAAAATGCTCATTATATTGATTAACGTCTTCCTGAATGCGATTAATTACATCAGCATTGGTAACTAAATCTTGATTAGTTGTTCCTATATCAATACCTTTCTTTTTGGCCCATTCGGTAACAAATTCAAAATTAGGTTGAATTAAAGCTGCAGGCATTTTTTCGCCTTCACCCACAACCATAATATGCTCGATAAAACGGGATTGCTTCATCATATTCTCAATAAGCTGTGGAGCGACATATTTACCACCGCTTGTTTTAAACATTTCTTTTTTGCGATCTGTAATTTTTAAGAATCCTTGGTGATCAATCTCTCCTATATCTCCAGTATGAAAATAACCATTGATAAGAACCTCCTCGGTCTTTTCAGCATCTTTATAATAGCCTAGCATTACTTGCGGACCTTTAATTAAAATTTCGCCATCTTCTGCAATTTTCACTTCTGTTTCCGGAATAGGTTTTCCTACAGTTCCTATTTTGAATCCTTCATCTCTCATATCATTAACAGATATCACTGGCGAGGTTTCTGTAAGACCATATCCTTCCATAACAGCGATTTCTGCAGCATTAAATACACGTGCTAGCCGCGGCTGTAATGCTGCGCTACCTGAAGCAATTACTTTTAAATTACCCCCAAGTGCTTCCTGCCATTTACTGAAAATCAATTTGCGTGCAATTCCTAATTTTTGCTCATACCACCACCCGTTTTGGCCATAAGGTTCGTATTCAAGTCCGAGCTCTACAGCCCAGAAAAATAGTTTCCTTTTAATACCCGTTAAATCAGCACCCTTAGCAATGATTTTATCATATACCTTCTCTAGGAGACGAGGTACTGCGGTCATTACTTCTGGCTGAATTTCTTTTAAGTTTTCACTTATTGTATCAAGCCCTTCTGCAAAATAAATACTTACGCCAGAATACTGATACAAATACATAAGCATACGCTCGTAGATATGGCAGACAGGTAAAAAACTTAAAGCTTTACTTTTTCCTGGAACTATAGGAAATCTACTTGCACTATTTAATGCATTTGAGGCAACATTTTTATGACTAAGCATAACCCCCTTAGGTTTACCTGTAGTTCCTGATGTATAAATAAGTGTAGCTAAATCATCCTCGTGAACAGCATCTTTTAATTTTTCTACTTCAGCTTGTAAATGGGTATCTTCTTCTTTAACCTCTTCCCAGCTCTGACAACCAGCTATTGAATCAAAGCAATAAACTCCCTTTAAAGAGGGTACATTATCTTTTATCGCATTTAATTTGTCAAGAACTTCTTTATCTGAAACAAAACAGTAAATAGATTCACTATGGTTGAGTACATATTCATACTCTTCTTTGGAAATAGTAGGGTAAACAGGAACGTTTTGAGCACCTAATTGAAGGATGCCAATGTCCATAATGTTCCACTCTGTACGATTTGTAGAAGAGATTACAGCAATTTTATCATTTGGTTTTACGCCTAATTTGAGAAGGCCTCGACTAATAGCATTAGCTTGATCAATATAAGATTGGGTAGTTGTAGCGACCCACTTGCCGTCGTATTTAGTTACCAGTGCATTGTCTAATTTGTAGTTCTCTAGCTGGTAGTATGGGAAGTCGAAAAGACGTTTAATTTCCATTGCTTATTGAATAGGGTTTGTCTTGCAAAATAGCAATTTTGACAGCTATATTCTAATTTTTATAAAAAATTACAACGTTGTATTAAGAATATGGTATTTGTACTAAATGGTTGATAATTTATTTCCATTAAGGTTAAGAAAACAACAGTAGGTTATTTTGAATAATTTTAAATCACAAAAAATGCAACATTTTTCAATTAGCTAAAATTGAAAGATTTGCAATTCTCTCTATTGTTTATTAACACTTTATTAATCAGAGTTCTCTTGATTATCATATGTTAAATATTACTTTATAAAACGTTAAGAAATCACTCTTTTACCTAGTATTCCGATAGAGTTACAACTTGCGAAAAAGATCATGATTGTTAATCTTGCGTTAAATCATTAACAAACTTTTATATGGAATTAAAAAAACTACTTAGCGTATTTTTTGTGCTATTTCTTGGTATTTACTCAAGTTTTGCACAACAAAAAACTGTACGTGGTACGATTACCACTGCCGAAGATGGCCAACCTCTGCCTGGTGCTTCGGTAATAATTGAAGGCACGAGTAGAGGTACACAAACAGATTTTGATGGTAACTTTAGTATTGAGGCTTCTTCAACTGAAACACTAGTAATATCTTATGTAGGTTTTAAAAATTTAAGAAAGAAAATTGGGAGTGCTACTCAATTCTCATTAGCATTACAAGCAGATTCAGAATCTTTAGAAGAAGTAATTGTAACCGCATACGGTACAACTACTAAAGAGGCATTTACAGGATCGGCAAGCGTTATTAAGTCTGAAGATCTTGAGCAGCGTGTTGTAACTTCTCCTATAGCAGCTCTTGAAGGGTCTACTACTGGTGTTCAATTTATCTCTGCATCAGGACAGCCAGGTTCTTCACCTAGTGTAATAATTAGAGGTGTAGGTACACTTAATGGAAGTACAGATCCATTATACATTGTAGACGGTATTCAGTTTGAAGGTGGTTTAAACAGTATTAGCCAGAGCGATATAGAATCTATTACTGTACTTAAAGATGCAGCTTCTACAGCACTTTACGGTTCGAGAGCAGCAAATGGTGTAGTTCTTATCACTACTAAAAGTGGTAAAAAAGGTGTTCCTGCCCGTATTACTGCTTCTTCTCAATATGGTGTTGTTAATCAGGGTGTATCTAATTATGATGCGGTTAATCCCGGAGAGTATTACGAACTTATGTGGGAAGCTTATAAGAATTCGCTGAATGTTGCAGATCCTGCAGCACAAGCTTCAGCTTCCATATTCAATAGATTAGGTTACAATCCTTTTAATGTTCCTAACGATCAGATTGTAGGTACGGATGGAAAAATAAATCCTAATGCACAAGTTGTTTACCAAGGTTTAGACTGGTATGACGCATTACAACGAACAGGTAGTCGTATTAATAATTCGGTTTCTGTTTCTGCCGGTGGAGAGAATCATCAAGTGTTTTTCTCTACATCACACCTTAAAGAAGAAGGTTATGTAATACAAAGTGATTTCAACCGATTGACTTCACGACTTAATGGAGATTTTACTCCGGCTAAGTGGTTAACAGTTGGTGGTAGCATTAACCTTGCTCTTAGTAAGTCTAGTGGTTTAGGTGGTGCAGGTACCGGTAGTATTGTGAATGCATTTAATTGGGCTAAAGATCTAGGTTCAATATATCCAGTATACCAAGTTGATTCTAATGGTAACTACGTATTAGATGCTAATGGAGATCGTCTTTTTGATTTAGGAGAAGGTTATTCAGAGTACGGCATTCAGTCTCGACCATATAATCCAGGTCGTCATGGTATTGCTGAAACCATTTTTAATGATGAACAAACTGATATCAATAACTTAGGTATGCGTTTGTATTCAGAATTTACAATTATAGATGGCTTAAAAGCACGTTTGACATACGGTCAAGATGTTCAAGACTATATTAATAAAAGTTATGAGAATGCAATAGTTGGTGATGGTGCTCCAACAGGACGTTACGGAGAAACTCGTTTTAGAAGAACAGTAGAGAACTTCACACAACTTTTAACATACAATAAGTCATTTGCAGACGTTCACAATGTGGATTTAACGCTTGGTCACGAAAGTTTTGATCGTCATTATTCAGAAAATAATGGACTTGCAACAGTACAAACTGCTGAAGGTATATATGAGTATGACAACTTTTCTACTCCGGTAAGTTTAGGTGGTTACAGTTCAGACAAACGAATTGAGGGATATTTTGCACGTTTAAATTATAATTATGATAACAGATACTATGTAAGTGGTTCTGTACGTCGTGATGGAAGTTCTGTTTTTAACAGTGATGTACGTTGGGGTTCTTTCTATTCTGTAGGGGCTTCTTGGAGAATAGATCAGGAAAAATTTATGGATAACGTTGATTTTATCAATCAGTTAAAATTACGTGCTTCTTATGGTGAAGTTGGTAATGATGATTTATTAGATTTTTACTTATCACAGCCTCGTTATTCACTTACTTCAAATGCCGGAGATCCTGCGATATTTTTATCAGATATAGGTAACTCAGCATTAACTTGGGAAACTATCGAGAGCTATGATATAGCGTTAGAATTTGGTCTATTCAATAATTTCTTAGATGGTTCTTTTGAATATTACAAAAAGAATTCTTCTGATCTGTTATACAATCTACCTATTCCATTATCTAATGGTTTAAATGAGGTTCCTCAAAACGTAGGAACAATGTATAATGAAGGTTTTGAATTAGCTCTAACAGCAAATCTTATTAGAACTCAAAATTTAAACTGGTCTTTAACTGCTCAGGCATCTACTTTTAAGAATAAAATTACTGACTTACCATCACCGTTTGTGAATGGGTCAAAACGTTGGGAAGTAGGTCGTTCTAGATTTGATTTCTACATATATGACTATGCCGGTGTAGATCCAGATAATGGAGATGCTCTTTACAATATGTATGAAGGTGATGTTAATGCTGGTGAGCGTGTTCCTGTTTTGAATGCAGATGGTACACAAGCAACTACAAACGATTGGGATGAAGCAGGTAGAGCTTATGTAGGTGAACAATCTATTCCAGATTTAATAGGTTCTATCCAAAACCGAATTAATTATAAAGGTCTTGCTTTAGATTTTATATTCACGTTCTCTCAAGGCGGAAAAATTTTAGATAATGGTTATGCAGGTTTAATGCACACTGGAGATTATGGAGATGCTTATCATCCAGATGCGCTTAATGCTTGGAGAAACCCGGGAGATATTACTTCAGTACCACGTTTAGAAAATGGAAACTCAAACCAAGTACAAACACAGTCTACTCGTTTCCTTACAGATGCATCATTTGTTGCGCTACGTAATGTAAACCTATCGTATACATTTAATACAGATATTTCAGAGCGTTTAGGTTTTGAAAATTTACGTCTGTTTGTTGCAGGAGAAAACCTATACTTTAATAGTGAACGTAATGGTTTGAATCCGCAATACAACCTTGCAGGTACCGGTTCTGGTAATGACTACAATCCTTCTCGAGTAGTTTCTTTTGGAGTTAATGTTTCATTTTAATTAATCGACAAGAAAATAAAATTTACACATATGTTACAACGAATTAAAATAGTAGTGTTGTCATTAGTTATGATATCAACACTAGGTTGCTCAGAAGATTTTCTGGAAACTAAACCTACCGACGCGATATCTGCGGCAGATGCATTATCATCTGTGGCAAATATGAGATTAATATTAAATGGACTCCACAGACAAATGTATGCGCAATCTCCAATACCAGGAGGTTCTGCAAGTAGAGCAGGGGAGCATTATTTTATACCACTAGGAGATGTGCTTACCGGTGATCTTATTCACTCTGCACCAGCAAATGGGTGGATGACATCAGAATTGCAATGGAATTCTCATAATGTATCTACATCATTGACTTCAGAGCAATTATGGTATCAACGTTATCATTTTATCACTAGTGTTAATTCAATCATTAATCAAGTTCAGGAAGACGGACTTGCGATTGATGAGAATTTGAGTGATGTTTTAGGTCAGTCATATGCTTACAGAGCCTGGTCTTACTATCGCTTAGTTACTGCGTATGCAAAAGGATATATTATAGGTGATCCGGCTACAGATCCTGGTGTGCCCTTACTTTTTGCTACAGAGCCTCCATTTACAAGTGAAGCACGTGCTACAGTTGCAGAAGTTTATGCTCAAATGGAAAAGGATATAGATCAAGCAATTACATATTTTGAAGGTGCAGACCCAAGAGGAAATGGAAGTGCAAAAATTAAGTCTCAATTAAACATTAATGCAGCTTACGGTATAAAAGCACGTATTGCTTTATCTAAAGGGGACTGGGCTACAGCTGCAAGTTCGGCTGCATTAGCTCGTAATGGGTATCCATTAATGAATGAAGCAGACTGGTTGTCTGGTTTTAATACTAATGAATTACCAGAAGTTATCTGGGGTGGTAATGTGATTTCTACGGAAACTACGTTCTTTAGATCATACTTTTATCTGATTTCCCCAACATTCAACGGAAGTCAGAACAGAGGTAATCCTAAATTAATAAATAAGGAAATGTACGATATGCTTCCTGATACAGATTATAGAACGAAAGCATTTTTACCAGATGCTCCTAACACAAATTCATCTGCTTCTAATGATCAGGGAGGTAGTTTTGAATCAGATCCTAACTATGATACTGAAGAAGAATTTGAAGCTGCATTTGATGCGATCATTTCAAAATATGGGATGACACCACAGCACAATACTCACCCTTATATGCACGTAAAGTTTTTAAATAAAAATCCTGGGACTATAGATCCTGATGATGTTATTTATATGCGTTCTGCAGAAATGTATCTTATCGAAGCTGAAGCTAAAGCTATGAGTAATGATATTACTGGTGCTAAAGCGGCATTAGATGCATTAGGAAGTGCTCGTGACAGTGCTTTTGATATTGATCAATACAATACTCAGGCAGAGCTTATGGAGCAAATTAAATTTCAACGTTACATAGAGCTTTATGGCGAAGGGTTTAGTTATACCGATCATATTCGCTGGGATGAAGGAATAGACTTAACAAATTCTGGTGCAGCAGCAGTTCTTTATCAAGACGGTTTTATGCAGGATAAACCATCAGTTAATGATGATTGGATTTTCAAGATTCCTCAAGCTGAAATTGATGCAAATCCAAATATTAATGAAGCTGATCAAAATTAAATATAATTTACTCCCTAGTTAATTTTAAACCCGGTGGTTATAGCATCGGGTTTTTCGTTATGAATAAGGTAAAAAAAAATCACAGATTCAAAGAATCTGTGATTTTTTTATTATCACAAACTAAAGATCTATAATTATCAATTACTGCTTAACATTATATTGAAAATATCTTAGGCCTAATACAATTCTCTAA
The DNA here is from genome assembly GCF_004104375.1 of Leeuwenhoekiella aequorea. Classification (GTDB taxonomy): domain Bacteria; phylum Bacteroidota; class Bacteroidia; order Flavobacteriales; family Flavobacteriaceae; genus Leeuwenhoekiella; species Leeuwenhoekiella aequorea. The sequence goes on along the minus strand of NZ_QOVM01000002.1, from coordinate 546,533 downwards.
AGTTCGAGAGTACCCATTTTCCATCATTTTTTTGAAACATATGAATACCTGTATGACCATCACCTACAAAGTATGTGCTATACCAAATAAGCGCAAGTTTCCCATCCATCGAAATGACTGGTTTTGTGATTTTTATTTGTTTACTTGATTTATATTCAAAATCCCTATTCTGATTATTCTCGCCATTATCATACTTAAAAAGTAAATTTATTTTTTGTTCAGGAAAATATTTTTTTAAAGAACCATCTGACTGATTGAGTTGATTTATTAGATAAGTGCCATTTGATCCTTTGAACAAAGCTATAGCCTGACTTTTAGAGTAAAATGGATTTGGATAAGATAATTTTGGTTCCTTTTCAAAGAGGTTATCCTTCAGGTAGGTTTCAAATGCTTTATCATTAGAGAAAGTATCAATAAACTTTATATTATCTACCTTGTGAAAATTTACCTCCAGAGTTATTAAGGACCTAATATTGAGGTTGGTATTTTTTGAGTTTTTTACAGAGCCACAAGAAGTCTGGATCAATATTAGAAATACACTAATTACAAGGAAATACCAATGAAACAGGTTTGCCTTGTGGTATTGCTGTGAAAGTTGTGGCATCAGGATGAGTATAAGTTTGTGTTGTGTTGTCTTGTTCGCTTAAAACAGAATAAAGAATTTCTATAAACTCAGGATTTCTATTCCAGGAATTATTTGTCCGATCAGCAGGATTAACATATTCAGGATACGAATTTTCAAAACTTGCAGAAGCTAGCATATCTCCAGAGTAACATAATTTTTTGCAATACGATAGTGGTAAATTATAGTCTGCTGCATTTCCATAAGCAGATAATGATGTAGCCATTTCGTAGATGAAATCATTCATCAGTTCGTGTTGAGTTTTGTTGAGATTGGCAGGAGAAGAAGTCCTATTGTATTCTATAAAAGCATCAAATAGTTCTGAGAAATCAGGATCAGCTTGGCCCGTTATTGTCGAAAGGTAGATAGACTTAGTTGTTATACCATATACTCTTTGTAGAGGTATTTTACATAAACAATGATGCCCAACAGTAAAGTGATTTAAATTATTTGTTAAAGGCTCTGTTAGAACACTCCGCTTATTTAATATTAAATAGATCCAATTTTGTGTTAGGTAGCTAAATTAAAATTCATTAGTATTATAAAAGTTTATTAATAATCTATCCACCAAACCCGGGTTCTTTTGAATTTATTATTTTGAAGCTTCTCAATGACAAAAATGTGTTCAAAAGGCTTGATTTTTAGTTTCTAACATTCTATTCTTCTTAATACTAATTTCAAGAAACAATTTTTTACCCTTATCCCATAGGTTGTCAACTGTGGTAAAATTTACCAAACTCTTCCCTAGAAATTGTATCAATTTGTTGATATCTGTTTATTTCAAAAAGATTATCGTCGATATTATAATATTTTATATCTCCACTAGTAAAAATACTATTATTACAAATGTCGTAGAGCAGATATTGATTTTTTTGACCGTATGAAAAAAAAGGTGTTGCCAAAAGAAACATTAAAATGATTATCTTATTCACACAGCTTGCTTCCATTTGCTTTCTCATTTATTTTTTTTTAACAACTAACATACCCGATAAACATCCATTTCTTTCCAGATTCTTACTAAAAGAAATTGCAGCTTACAAATAAAAAGAGTAAATATGGTTTAGGACTTTTGAACATCCTATTCCTATAAACTGTTATGGCTTGCAATTATTCAAAGGTTAAAATCTCTGCTTGTCTCATAATGAATTTGGTACAATTTTTAGGTTCAATAAATATGTAATTCAAATTAAATATATTTTCTATTTTAATAGTATCTAAAAATTTTCTCCTGTCCTTAATTATTGACAAACTATCGAAATACGTTTTTGAGATGATAGTATCCACTTTTCTATTAAAAGAAAATGAATAAGAAGCAAATGTTTCATATTCAACATCATCACCCTCTGAAATCCAAATTTCACCTTTTTTTAAAACTTTATCTTTTGGTTTTTCTCTAAAAGATCTTCTACTTGTTTTTACAATTCTCGTCTCATCAATTATTCGATATCCTTCGTATTCATTTGTTTGAGTAGCAATCTGTTTTTTGATTAATGTATCATTTCTATCAATTAAAAAATAAATATTCTTCCTAGACTGAGAATAGGAACTTAAGAACAAAAGAGATGTAACTATAAAAATGTATTTTCTCATTTTACACAGGTTTTATTTCCATTACTTTTCTCATTTGCAATAGTATTCTTAATTCTATTTTGTTCAGTATCTGTTAATTTTTTCCACGCTTCCGTGTAAATTTCATTAGGCCTATTATTTGCGTCAACAATATTCGCTAAACCTTCCCACGCCATATCATCATAAAATTGGTCTGTGTGTTGTCCATTATCAAATTGCTTTAAGCCTTTCGCTATAGTACCCCTATAAAAATCGGCCATTTGCTGATGATCCCAGTTGTCCTGATAAATTCGGTAGTATTCATATACCCCAGGAAAATCGTTTTTACTAACCGTACCTCCTTTTCTAAATAAAAACTCTCTTAATCTAGCGTGGATTCCTTCGTGAATTACAGTTCTAGCCAGGCCAAGAGTAGTTCTGCTAGATAAAGTATTTGCATTGATTTTAATTATGAAAGTATTTCCAGATTTTATAGTGCTGGCATTTGTTTCATTGCCAAGCGTTGTTGACATTACAAGCTTTAAGTTAAATTGAGAAGGAGTATCTCCATCATTAAAATTTTCAAGAATCCAATTAATATTGTTTTTATTGTCAACCATTTTTTGGTAAACACAATCAGCTTTCCCTTCAAGATTATTATAAATTTTATCGACACTAGTTCTCTCAGTAATCTTTTCAATTGTACGCTCCTCCAAACTCAATTTTCCATCATAATTGGCACCAATATTTGAATCATAAGCACCACCCCCGTACTCAAATGTTGGATAACTTTGATAAGAACTATATCCTGAAGTATTTGAGAATATGACTTCCCTAGTAAGACCCTCGAAAGTACTGTGCGTTTTACTTAGACCATTACCACTATTGTGATACCAGTCTGTCCATCTTTCAGTTTCGATATAAATATAACCTCTATCCATTGCAAATTTTCGAATTTGTTTGTGCAATTTCACTTTCATTTTCAAGTTCTAAATAAGTTTTATCAGAATAATGATAAGATCTGAGAGTTTCTCCTTTTTTTCCAAAAACACGTATAATGGCTATATTGTCTTTTTCGCTTAAACGATAATTCTCTGTTGGTGATGTTATATCTATAATTTTACTAATTGCTAGCTCATCACCATCTTGAACAAGTAGAGTATAATGAATATTAGATTCAACTAAATTATCAGGATTATTAGTTAGTAAATATTCAGTATAATTTATTCCATCAATTTCCATCAGTCGATCACTATTGATTATTACACGTACATTTCTTCCAAGAATATTTTCAAAAGCAGAAAGGTCAAAGTTTTTTTGGTTTATGTTAGAATCATTTATTTCTTCTTTATGACAACTTGTTGATAACCCAAATGCGAGAAAGAAAATGGCATAATAATTTTATAGAACTGTTATAACTTTTGGTATTCATAGATCTTATTTTTGCTTATTCCTTAATCTAGAATTCACAAAACATAAATAGCACAGTAAATGGTAATTTCAAGTCTATAAATATAAAAGATTTATTGTTCAGACAAATAGCTACGATAGTTACAGTTTACAATTAAAAAAAAGCACAAATTCAAAGAATCTGTGCTTTTTTTTAATCAAAATATTATAAGCAAGTTATTGCTTTTCAATCCATAAACGGGCGTTTACAAAAGCTTCAATCCAAGGGCTCACTTCGTCTTGGCGACCTTTAGGATAGTTTGCCCAGTTCCATTGAAAGATAGAACGTTCTATGTGTGGCATCGTTACTAAGTGACGACCGGTTTTATCAGTCATCATTGCCGTGTTGTAGCTACTTCCGTTAGGATTTGCAGGATATGCATCGTACCCGTATTTACCTACTATTTTATAGTTCTCTTCATCAAGTGGTAAATTAAATTTTCCTTCACCATGAGAAATCCATACGCCCAATGTAGCTCCAGAAAGCGTAGATAACATCACCGAATCATTTTCTGCAATAGTAACACTGGTAAATCCGCTCTCGTGCTTGTTAGAGTCATTATGTTGCATAACTGGTTTTTGCACATGTTCTGGATTTAATAAATCGAGCTCTACAAAAAGTTGGCAACCGTTACAAATACCTACTGAAAGTGTATCTGGTCGCGCAAAGAAATTCTTAAGAGCAGTATTGGCTTTCTCGTTGTATAAAAATGCACCAGCCCAGCCTTTAGCAGATCCTAATACATCTGAGTTTGAGAAACCACCCACAGCACCTATAAATTGAATATCTTCAAGTGTTTCACGACCGGTAATCAAATCGGTCATATGCACATCTTTTACATCAAAACCAGCGAGATACATAGCATTTGCCATCTCACGTTCACTGTTACTTCCTTTTTCGCGTAAAATTGCTGCTTTAGGGCGTGGTTTAGTAGCATCGATTTCAGGTTTGATACCTGTGAATTGTTTTGGAAAACTATATGTTAAGGGTTGTACATCAAAATTTGCAAATCGTGCACCTGCCAGACCTTTTGCGGTTTGTTGCTGATCTAATAGATAAGAAGTCTGAAACCATTTCCTACGTAAAGAAGAGATATTTAAACCTATTTCAATAGAATCCTTTTTAATTTCTAAATCTGCAGTTTCACTTGTAGTACCTATATTGAAGAAAGCGATGTTATTTTCTGTCAAAATAGATTCAACGTCAGTATTCTTAGCTGCCTGAAATACAATACCTGCATTTTCAGCAAAAAGAATTTTAATTAAATCTTTCTCTACAAAAGCAGTCAAGTCTATTGATGCACCCAAGTTATTTTCAGCAAAACACAATTCTAAAAGAGTGGTTATAAGTCCGCCGGAAGCAACATCGTGACCAGCAATGATCATATCGTTTTTAATTAAATCTTGAATGACATCAAATGCTTTAGCAAATCCTTTATTATCTAAGATTGAAGGTGCCTGAGTACCAATTTTGTTCTGAATTTGAGCAAAACTAGATCCTCCTAATTTAAAATCATCCTGAGATAAATTTATATAATAGATAGCTCCTTCATCGTGTTGTAGAACAGGTTCAATAACTCTATTAATATCGCTACACGTTCCGGCCGCAGATATTATAACGGTTCCGGGAGCAATTACATCACCATCAGGATATTTCTGCTTCATAGAAAGCGAATCCTTACCGGTAGGAATATTAATGCCCAAGTCTATTGCAAACTCAGAAACGGCTTGTACCGCCTCATATAAACGGGCATCTTCTCCTTCATTATTACATGGCCACATCCAGTTTGCGGATAGTGAAACCGATTTTAAGCCTTTTTCAAGTGGTGCCCAGATAATATTTGTAAGTGCTTCTGCAATACTATTTTTACTTCCTGCAACGGGGTTTATTAAACCACTTACAGGCGAGTGACCTATTGACGTAGCAACACCATTTTTAGAGTTAAAATCCAGGGCCATTACTCCCACATTATTTAGTGGAATTTGTAAGCTCCCCACACATTGCTGTTTTGCAACCCGTCCACCTACACAACGATCAACTTTATTCGTTAACCAGTCTTTGCAGGCAACAGCTTCCAGTTGCAATACATTTTCTAAATAGTCGTGAAAATTCTCTAACGAGTAGGAAACATCATCATAAACCCTACTGATTTTTGAATCGGTCATTATGGTTTTTGGCGAACTACCAAACATATCATTCATTTCTAAATCCATAGGTTTTTCGCCTGTAGTTTTAGATTTAAATGTAAAGCGATGATCACCAGTCACATCACCTACTTCGTACATAGGAGAACGTTCGCGATCTGCAATACGTTTTAAAGTTTCAGCATTTTGAGCACCTATAACTAGACCCATACGTTCTTGCGACTCATTGCCTATAATTTCTTTAGCTGAAAGAGTAGGGTCACCTACAGGAAGTTTATCCAGATCAATCAGTCCTCCGGTTTCTTCAACCAGTTCAGAAAGACAGTTTAAGTGACCGCCGGCACCGTGATCGTGAATAGAAACAATGGTATTTTCATCGCTTTCTACCATACCACGAATAGCATTTGCAGCTCGTTTTTGCATTTCAGGATTAGAGCGCTGAATAGCGTTTAATTCAATCCCCGAGCTAAAGGCACCCGTATCTGCTGAAGAAACTGCAGCACCACCCATCCCTATGCGGTAGTTATCACCACCTAGAATTACAATTTTATCTCCGGTTTGCGGTTTTTCTTTTAAAGCTTGATTCTTTTTTCCGTAACCTATTCCACCGGCTTGCATAATCACTTTATCGTAGCCTAGCTTGCGACCACCTTCTTCGTGTTCAAAAGTCAAAACAGAACCTGCAATAAGGGGTTGACCAAATTTATTTCCGAAGTCTGAAGCCCCGTTTGAAGCTTTTATAAGTATATCAATTGGAGTTTGATACAACCATTTTCGTTCTGGCATACCATCTTCCCAATCGCGTTGAGATTCTGCCTTTAATCGGGAATATGCAGTCATATAAACTGCAGTTCCTGCCAGCGGTAATGATCCCTGACCACCTGCCAGACGATCCCGAATTTCTCCACCAGCACCAGTTGCAGCACCATTAAAAGGTTCAACTGTAGTAGGGAAGTTGTGAGTTTCGGCTTTTAGTGAAAGTACACTATCGAATTCTTTTTCGGTATAATAATCGGGTTTATCAGCTGTCTTAGGTGCAAACTGTGTTGCCTTAGGTCCGTTTATAAATGCAACATTATCTTTGTAAGCAGAAACAATTTCGTTAGGATTTTCTGTGGAAGTCTTACGTATCATTTTAAAGAGTGAAGTCGGCATTTCTTCACCATCAATCACAAACGTACCGTTGAAAATTTTATGACGGCAATGCTCAGAATTTACCTGGCTAAAGCCAAAAACTTCTGAGTCTGTAAGTGGACGGCCTATACGTTTTGCTACACTTTCTAAATAAGCTACTTCTTCCTCATTTAAAGAAAGCCCTTCTTGCTCATTAAATGCTGCAATATCTTCAATATGTAAGATAGAATCGGGCTCAATATTTATTGTAAATACTTCTTGATCAAGCTTAAGATATTCCTGAGAGAGCATCGGATCAAAATCAGCCTTGCCAGCAACAAATTCTTCGATACGTATGATGCCTTCAATACCCATATTCTGGGTGATCTCAACGGCATTAGTACTCCAGGGAGTAATCATTGTGGCGCGTGGACCAATAAAAAAAGCGTCTAAAGTAGACGCTTGTATTTTAGCCTGATTGCCAAAAAGCCAGTTAAGCTTATTTATATCTTCTTGTGAAAGTTCGTTATTGGTTTGAACTGCGAAAATTTTGGTTTCTTGTGAACCGAAAAAATGAATCATAGTGCTTTTGCTAAAGAAGCGACAAATTTAGTGATTTTTGCTCTTTACTTCGGTCTTAGTTTTTAAAGAAATTCAACAGAATTTAACTCATTGATGTTGATAACCTACTTGCGTTCTATTTTATTAAAATACAAAAAGCCTCTTAGATTTTTCTAAGAGGCTTTTCAAGTTTAATCGTTGCTTAAAATTAAGCTTTATCTTTCTTTACCATTAGGCACATGTAGAAACCATCATATCCACTTTCGCTAGATAAAATTGTTTTCTGTTTTTCTATTTTAAATTCTCTTCCTTCATCTGTTTTCAAGAATTTCTTTACTTGTTCCTGATTTTCTGAAGGTAAAATCGAGCATGTAGCATAGACCATTTTTCCTCCGGGTTTTACCATTTTAGAATAATCTACTAAAAGTTCTTGCTGAGTCTCTTGTATTTTAGCTACGAAGTCTGGTTGCAGTTTCCATTTAGCATCAGGATTTCTACTTAAAACGCCTAGTCCTGTACACGGAGCATCAATAAGCAAACGATCTGCAGAATTGTGCAATTTTTTAATAACCTTAGTACTGTCTATGGTTCTGGTTTCTATATTGTGAGCACCGGCTCTTCGCGCTCTACGTTTCAGTTCTTTTAATTTATTAGCATAAATGTCTAAAGCTATTAGTTGGCCTTTATTATCCATTTGTGCTGCAAGATGTAATGTTTTTCCACCTGCACCGGCACAAGCGTCTATAACGCGCATTCCCGGTTCTACATCAAGATAAGGAGCAACCATTTGTGAAGAAGCATCTTGAACTTCAAATAAGCCATTTTTAAAAGCCTCTGTAGCAAATACATTTCCGCGTTCCTGTAGCTGAAGAGCATCAGGATATGCTTTCAGGTTTTCAGTTTCATGACCTTCTTCAACCAAAGCAGCTTTTAAAGTATCAAGGTCTGTTTTTAATTTATTAGTACGTAAAACGACCGGAGCTTGCTTGTTTAATGAAGCTAGTTCTACATCCCATTTATCACCTAATTCTTTCTCTCCTAACTCATCTAACCAATCTGGAATAGACTCTCGTAATTTTCTGGTTTTTGATAATTCATCAAATCTACCTTTAATACGACGCGTAGGCGTTTCTTCAAATTGTGGCCAATCTGGTAGTTTAATTCCTTTAAGAGTACACCATACTGCAAACATGCGCCATAGATCTTTGCGATCTATAGGTTCGCTAACATCTGCAATTTCTGCATATAGGCGTTTCCAGCGAACAATATCATAGGTTGTTTCTGCTACAAAACTACGGTCACGAGATCCCCAGCGTTTATCACGCTTTAATTGTTTTGATATAACTTTATCGGCATAACTGCCTTCGTTAAAAATTTCGATAAGACCATCAATGACGGCAAAAACCAAGTTGCGGTGTAAACGCATAAAAAGTGTGTTTAAAAATGGGTGCAAAGGTACAGGTTTAAAGGCGAATAGTTTTAAATTCCCCTAAATTTTAAAATATGAAATATTATATTATTGTTTTACTACTCCTAGTTGTTTCAGGATGTAAAGATTCTTCAGAAGAAGCTAAACCGTTATCTCCTATTAAAAGTGTAGTAATTGAGGATATGTATACAGATTCTGTAAGTGTACGTGCAATAGATATTCTTAATGATGGTAGTCTGGCTTTTGCTGGATCGAATGGTAAATACGGACTCTATAATTTTAGTTCTCAAACCTGGAATACGGGTATTCTTAAAAAAGACAGTCTCACGCCAAGTTTTAGAGCAGTAGCACATACCGCAGAAGATTTCTTTATGCTTAGTGTTGCTAGTCCGGCGTTACTTTATAAAACAGGCAATTCGGGAATGGAGCTCGTTTACAGCGAAGATCATCCTAAAGCTTTTTATGATTCTATGATTTTCTGGAATGACAAAGAAGGCATTGCAATGGGTGACCCTACAGATTCTTGCATTTCGATTATTATAACACGCGACGGCGGTAAAAGTTGGTCAAAAATAGCCTGCTCAAATCTACCCACTGCAGCAGATGGAGAGGCAGCTTTTGCCGCTAGTAATAGTAATATCGCTGTTTATGGAGATAGTGCATGGATAATAACCGGAGGAATGGAGTCTAATGTTCTGTTTACAGGTGATAAAGGTAAATCCTGGGAGTTGTATAAAACGCCGCTCGTTCAAGGAAAGTCTACAACAGGAGGTTATTCAATAGATTTTTATAATGACAAATTGGGAGTAATCATAGGAGGTGATTATACAAAACCTAATGGTACTACCGCTAATAAGGCACTTACTACAGATGGTGGCAAAACGTGGAACTTAATTGCCAATGGTGCTAATCCCGGTTATAGAAGTTGTATTCAATTTATACCTAACACTACCGGCAAGGAATTATTAGCTATAGGATTTGAAGGTGTAGATTATAGTAAAGATCAAGGTGCAAGCTGGACAAGTCTAAGTGAAGAAGGTTTTTTTACCATTCGTTTTGTAAATGACTCAACAGCATATGCTGCAGGACCCAATAGAATTTCTAAGTTGAAATTTAAAAGATAAAAAAAGCCTGTTTACAAAATGTAAACAGGCTTTTTAAAACTAAAACCAAAACTTAACTTACTTTTTTCTTTTACGGTATTCTTCCCACAATTTCTTGCCAAATTTGTGTTCCACTTCAGGAAGAAACATCATTTTTGAGGCAGGAAGTTTTCTTGTGAGGTCAGACATCAAGCTGCTTTCCAAAGCAAATCTCTTTTCAAGAATATCATTATATTCTGCTATAAGCTTATTAGCTTCACCCTCTGAAAACGTGTTTTTAGATCCTGAAGAACCGTATTTTTGTTTGAATAAACTACGTTCACGATTACGTAAATCATTCATTTTTGAATCATATATATTATAAATAGGCCAGAATTTCTCGGCTTCTGAAGGAGTAAGATTTAGCTCTTCAGTTAAAAAAGATACTTTAAGTGATTTTATACGTTCGTGATGGTCATTTTGAGCATAGGATGTAACACCTATTAACAACCCCAATATTATAATTAAATTTTTCATTGTTTTGGGTTTAAATTATTGATCTGCAGTCCAAGAGGTCTCAATGATATCTTGATCTATATAGTCATAAATCACCTCTTCACTATCTAATTGCTGATCAAATATTGAAGTGTTATCTTCAATATTACTTAGATCTTCATCAGAAAAATAGTAGGGTAGTTGATCTTGATCTATTAAATAGCTCTCAATGCTGGAAACAGAAAGTGAATCAAAATCTTCTGGTGTGCCTACCGGGTTAATAACATAAAATAATAGTACTACAACTGCTGCAAGTGCTACAAATGCTTTAGCAAACATTTTAAAATCATATGATATGAGTTTGCCTTGCGGTTTATTTTGTTCTATAATCTTTAGGCTAACATCTTCAAAGTAGTTTTCTGGAACTGTAAAGACATCCACTTTATTAGGAAAAAGCTCCTGAAACTTAAGTTCAGTAAACAATCTATCATCAAACGATTTGAAGTAATCGCTCGGGATATTAAATTGTTCTTTATTATTATTATCGATTTCCATAATTTTTAGACTTTAAATATTTAAAAAGGTTTAATTACCAGTGACGTGATCTGTGATTTTTTTTACCGCGTGGTGGTAATTGGCTTTTAATGCACCTTCAGAAGTGCCTAAAATTTCTGAAATTTCATTGTACTGTAATTCATCATAGTATTTCATAATAAATACTTGCTTCTGCTTAGCGGGCAGTGTATTAATGGCCTCTTGAAGCTTTAATTGCGCGTCGTCACCATTAAAATAAGGGTCGCTAGATAAGTTTGCAATTAAATTATCTTGCAGATCTTCGTTACTTAAATGAGTGGTTCGTTGTCTCTTCTTTATAAATGTTAAACTCTCATTTGTAGCAATTCTATAAAGCCAAGTATATATCTGGCTATCTCCATTAAAAGTATTTAAGTTTTTAAATACTTTTATAAACGTGTTTTGTAAAACATCATCAGCATCCTCATGAGAAATCACCATACGTCTAATATGCCAATATAAACGCTCTTTATATTCGCTTACCAGATCTTCAAATTTGATCGATACGGGATTTATTGTTTTGATACTCAATATTTATATTCTAAAATGGTTTTGTACTTATTACCTTTTTACATTATATGAGACTTGTATATTCTGAAAAGGTTTAATCGGGCTGAAATAAAATTATTATCGAATCTGTAACTTCTAAGTATAATCTTATGAATCTTGCTTAAAGTTAAAATAATTGACGATAAAGCGTAATTATATTGGATAAACAACGTTCATCTATTGTTTTATAACATTATAGAAGTTATATTTGAGATAGAAAGTAAGTATTCTATAGAATGTTAATTATTCTGATGTGATTTTTAAATGTTTTTAAAATTCCCTTTTTTGTCCCAAATAAGAAAGAATGTTTAATTTATTTATTAATCCCAACGTAAAGGATTACATCAGAAAAAAAGCCGCATCATGGAGATGCGGCTTTTTTATTTTGGTATTTTGTTACTAGTCTAATGCATTAAATACTATTTAATATTTAAGATTCGTTTTACTTCTGGCATTAGATCTTTTCCCTTGGCCATTATTAGACCATTAGATGCAGCAGAATCAAGAACGTATAAAAATCCTTGATCGTCTGCTATTTTAGTCACCAAAGTTTTAGCTTTCTCTCTAATAGGAGCAAATAGTAATTCTCTTTTTTCTGCAATTTGTTTATCTATATTTTGTTGTGACTGTGCCAGATTGCGTTCTATTAGTTCAAGATCACTTTTTCTTTTTGCAGATTCTTCTGGAGATAATGTAGACGCCTCATCCTCAAATTTTACAAATTTAGCTTGATACTCTCTGTACGAGGTTTCAAAATCTGCTCTGTACGCTTGATTCAGTCGGTTTATTTCTGCCTCTGCCTGTTTGCTTTCTGGCATAATCTTTAAAAGTTCTGACATATCTATGTGAGCTACCGTTCCTTGGGCTACAGAGACTGTACTCAAACTTATAAATACTAAAAAGGCTAAAAATAGATGTTTCATATTAGGGTGGAAATTTGTGGTAAAAATACAGATATTATATAATCATTAAGTGATGTATACCGAATATTATGATCATAAAAGATACCATAAAGACACTGCACTAATTGTTTTGTTTCAAAATATTTATATTCCGAAGCTAGCTTTAGGATACTTGATAGTAGTTTTGTGAAATAATTAGATATTTAATTTATTCTGTAAATCCCTAAACTCCAACAATGAATTTCCACAAACGTATCATTTTATATGTAGCCTTAATTAATAGTTTTGGTGGCTATCTTTTACACGCCCAAAAAGAGGAGCGTAGTGTTTTTAAAAATTACTTTCCCATATCTGAACGTCCATTTCTGGCTGCAGGTAGTGGTAACAATCCCTATGAAACAATTCTTCTTGAAGCAAAACCTGTCGTTTATTATAGTATTTATAACGATATACGAGAAGCATTAAATAGAGACACTATAACCGCTGGTGATGCAGTTTATCTGAGTATCCAACCTCATTTAAGAATTTATGATGAGAATTCTAAACCGGTAAAAACACCTTCTTATAAAGCATTTATAGGATGGCAGTCAATAATTAAAACACAACGGAACAATTTTTTAACTGCAGCAATTGAAACCGGTCATTATTCTAATGGACAAAGTAAATCTGCATTTAGCGAAGCGTTTGATGATAACAGCGAAGAGAGTAGGAGTTTGTATGAAGATATTGACGACAACACAGATTTAGCGGCGTTGTTAAATAGATCTTCTGGTAATTTTTCTACAAATCTTACTCGAGTGGCTCTAAACTATAGAATAAATACTTTTGATAAAGATAATTATCCTTCTCGATCGCATTCATTGACAGTAGCCTATCAGCTTTATCACAATCGATTCTTGGGAATGTTTCAGTTTGGGGGCTACAATCCGGAGGATATTAAAATCTATGGGAGACATCAAATAGAAGCTGAATATGAATTTACCGGACATTTTAAAGAGATGCGTTACAGTCTTGGGCAGAAAATATTTATACATCCAGATGTACATCCATCCGCCGATATTTATCGTTCTGAAACCAGTGCAATTTTATATCCTTGGGATAAGGATTTAGGAATAATGGCACGCTTTAGCTTTGGTTATGACGACTATAATTACCGGTTTTTAGATAGTTATTCTAGAGTATCTATAGGGCTTACTTGGGATTTCTTTACACCCTTTGTTGTCAAGCCCATCAATAAGCAAAAAGCAGCACAGTAAGCGTAAACTTCTAAACAAAAAAAGATCTGTCAATGACAGATCTTTTAAACAACTTAACTAATTCTGATTTGGGGAAATCATTTATTCGTTAGAAGCAATTGTATTTTGTATTACACTTTTTGCGTTAGTATCGTAAGCTAGTGCATCTGTATTTGTATCAAAGTTGTTTTGAGCAATAGCGATAGAAGTTAAATTTTTCATCTTATTCAATTCTTTAGGAACTGCTCCATAAAGACTATTGTTTGATAAGTTTAGTTCCTTTAAGTTATTCAATTTTAAAACTGCCAGTGGAAACTCTCCATCAATTTTATTGTCAAATAAGTTAAGTACTTTAAGGTTAGTAAGATTTGATAATTCATTATCTAATCTTCCAGTAAGGTTATTACTGGTTAACATTAATTGTTCAAGCTTAGTTAGCTTATATAGTGATTGAGGTAAATTACCGTTAAGCATATTTCCATTAAGAACTAAAACTTTTAGGTTTTTTAGATTACCGATTGAATTAGGTATAGCTCCTTCAATTTTGTTAAAAAACAATTCTAATGTTACTAGTGACTCTAGATTACCTAGTGATTCTGGTAACTCACCATTTAAGTTATTCATACTTAAATTAAGACCAACAACATTGTTGTTAATTACTCGAACACCATACCAAGTAGAAACATCAGCATTTAAATCCCAAGTAGTATTCCACTCAGAACCATTTGTAGCGTTAAATAAATCAATCAAAGCTTCTTTTTGAGTTGTAGCAACTTCAGCTACAGCATTAAAACTTAAAAAAGCAACTGCGATAAAAGTAAGAATTGATTTCATATTATCTGTTTTTGTGTTCTACATCGTAAATATACATACACTTATCCTTTAAATACATATAAATTCGTTGAAATACATAAAAATAAATTTTGGACTCTATTATAGTTGATATTTACTTGTAAAATATAACTGTATATACAGGTTTTGCTTAATTTCAATTTAATTTTTAGCAGATGAAAAGTGTTTTTTACGGATTTACGATTCTAGAAATTAGGAAAAATCCTACATCTTGTAGTTGTTTTATCGGAATGCTTTTATTCGGAAAGTGCAATTAAGCTCTCTTCATGAACTTCGTGAACTCCATTAAATGGTATTAGGTTTATTTCTTTTTTGAAAACGGAATGTAAGTAACTGAGTTGGTTTTCAATTTTCTTTTCACTTATATACGGATCTTTTATTCCGTATAATAATGTAATCTTGGTTGAGTTCATTTTTGCAAACGAGGATTCGTTAAATTCTTCAGGCACAGATCCTGAATGTAAAATAAGATGATCACAACTAATCTTGGAGTTAGCAAGCCATCTTGTGATAGCTGAAACATCTTGTGAGTATCCCATCGCAATGAATTCAATTTTATTTATACGTTCTTTAATTTCGTTATTATAAACTTCGTCGAGGTATCTTACGACATTATGTGTTTCCATTTCTGTATTTAGTCGAGTAAACCAAGATGCACCTATATATTTATAACGCTTGTCTTGATAGTATTTGCTTGGAGCTTGTGGGGCAATAATGTAATTGCGTTCTGGATCTAGTTTTTTAAAGTGTTCTAAAAAGTAAGGACTTAAATAACCTATACCGTGACAAACTAACCATATTTTGGTTGTTTTCTCAGCTAGTTTATTTAGCGTGTAGTACGTATTTTGGGAGGTGTAGGAAACTGTTTTTTCTTCGTGCATTATTAAGGTTTAAGTATCTTTACAAAGTAACTGATTCTCCTTGATAAAATATTTTAAGTCAGTAGTTACTTCAATTTCAACAACACTATGTCATTAAAAAATAAAGCCCAAGCACTTGCAAAATGCAATGCGATATGCAGAAACACCTTAATGGAAACGCTTGATATCAAGTTTATAGATATTGGAGATGATTTTCTTACCGCATCTATGCCTGTAACTTCAAAAGTGCACCAGCCAGATGGAGTGTTACATGGTGGCGCTTCTGTAGCTTTAGCGGAAAGTGTAGGAAGTGCGGCAAGTATGTTTTTTCTCGATGAATCTAATTTTTTTATCAGAGGAATTGAAATTTCTGCAAATCATGTAAAGAGTATTTCTGAAGGTATGGTGTATGCACGAGCTACGTTCTTACATAAAGGACGTACTACGCAACTTTGGGAAATACGTATTACTAATGAGGAAGATAAGTTAATATCAATAGTTAAGCTTACCACAATAGCGTTGCCTAAAAAAGCAGTATGATTACCACTGAAGAAATTTTCACAATAGTAAATAAACAACTACAGGAGGACTTACCCTTTGTAGTTTATAAATTTCCTAATGAGAATAGATTAGGGATTCTCATTCAATCTACAAATACTGTTTATCGTACGAGGACTTTTGAAGAACAAGGATTTGTATTTGCTCCTTTTGATTCAGAGAAGGAGGCAATTCTCCTACCCGGATCTCCTACTTATGCTAAGGATTTTGATTTTGATACCATTGTAACGAAGCAGCTATCTTCAGTTCGTGCTTCAGAATTTGAAAAGGATAGTCATATCGCATTAGTTGAAAAAGCAATAGATAGAATAATACATTCAGATCTTCAGAAGGTTGTTATTTCGCGTAAGCAAAAAATAGATACACAAGATTTTAATGCGCTGGATACATTTAAGAGATTAGGATCTAAATATGCTACGGCATTTGTTTATTTATGGTATCATCCTAAAGTTGGGATGTGGCTGGGAGCTACACCAGAATCCTTGCTATCTATTAATGGAAGATCATTTGAGACGGTAGCACTAGCAGGCACTCAACCCTATAGCTCAGGCGATATTATATGGGGAGCAAAGGAGCAGGAAGAGCAGGAATTAGTCACGAGAGAGATCGTATCTAATCTAGAAAACTTTAAGCTTCTTAATTTTAAACGACACGGCATAGAAAATCATAGAGCTGGTGATTTATTACATTTAAGGACACGCATTACAGGTACTTTTTCTACTGCAGAAGTTTCTATAGAATCCCTACTTAAAGCATTGCATCCTACACCGGCTGTTTGTGGTTTTCCACGGGAAGATGCTAAAAATTTCATATTCAATAACGAGAATTATCCAAGGTCATTTTATACGGGTTTCTTAGGTGAGCTTAACATTTTCCAAGACAAATCAAAACCTAGGAATAGACGTAATGTCGAAAACCTGGCCTATAAAACCCTTTCAAAATCTACTCAGCTTTTTGTAAATCTTAGATGCATGCAATATAAAGATCAAGCAGCTAATTTATACATTGGAGGTGGTATTACTAAGGATTCTAATGCGGTAAATGAGTGGGAAGAAACTGTAAATAAAGCACAAACCATTGCAAGTATTCTTTAAGCATAATGCCTTTATTGTATTTTTGATCTAATGAATTATTCTACCATACCCGTCGCACAATCTGTAGTATTACTTTGTCTTGAGAAAGGAGTAAAGCATATTGTAATTTCACCAGGCTCGCGCAATGCTCCATTAACTATTGGTTTTACAGCACATCCAGCAATGAAAACTTATAGTATAGTAGATGAGCGTTCGGCAGCTTTTTTTGCGTTGGGTCTTGCCCAACAGTTACAAGAACCTGTTGCTGTAATTTGTTCTTCAGGAAGTGCAGTTCTCAATTATTATCCGGCAATTTCAGAGGCGTATTATAGTGATATTCCACTGGTTGTAATTTCTGCAGATAGACCTATAGAACGTATAGATATAGGTGATGGTCAAACTATAAGACAGCGTAATGTCTTTGAAAATCACATTCTCTATTCTGCAAATTTGTATTCTGAATATGTGCCTGATGAGATCGTAACCGATCCAAAATTAATTCAGAAGCAACGGGAGGTGACAAAACACAATCAGCAGGAGATTAATAAAGCACTTAATAAAGCATTGGTAAATCAAGGTCCCGTTCATATTAATGTTCCTTTTTACGAACCTCTGTATAACACAACCACTCAAAAACTGGTAGATCCTATCGTTTTAGATCAGGAAACTAAACCGGTTGTTTTACAAGATGAGCATTTACAACCATTTGCTGAAAAATGGAGTAAGGCAAAACGGAAAATGATACTTATAGGTGTGTTGCAGCCTAATACTATTGAGCAACAGTTTTTAGATATTTTAGGATCAGATCCAAGTGTTCTTGTGTTTACTGAAACTACTTCTAATACGCATCATCCTAACTTCTTTACCCGTACAGACAATATTATTGGTTCGCTGGATGATCAAGGATTTAAAGATTTACAGCCAGAAATCTTAATTACTTTAGGAGGAATGATAATTTCTAAGAAAGTAAAAGCTTTTCTAAGAACGTATCAACCTGAAGAGCATTGGCATATAGATCCTAAAAAAGCTTATGACACTTACTTTTGCCTAAATAAACACTTTAAGGTGCCGGTAAATTACTTCTGGTCAAAATTCTTAAATCGAATTCGAGTACCTGATAGTGATTATCAAAAGAATTGGCTTCAAGTACGGGAACGCAGAGATGCATTGCACCAAGATTATATAAAAGAGATGGGCTGGTGTGATTTTAAAGCCTTTGACTTGGTGCTGTCAAGACTAAGAGCAGATAGTTTACTGCAATTAGGAAACAGTTCTACCGTGCGATATGTACAACTTTTTGATATAGATAAATCTCTAAAAGTATATTGCAACCGGGGTACTAGTGGTATAGATGGTAGTACATCCACAGCCGTAGGTGCTGCAGTAGGGAGCGAATTACCTACCACACTTATTACCGGTGACCTCAGTTTTTTTTATGACAGTAATGGGTTGTGGAATTCCTATATACCTACCGATTTTAAGATTATTCTTATAAACAATAGTGGTGGAGGTATTTTTAGAATTTTACCCGGCGATAAAACTTCAAAGGTTTTTGAGACCTATTTTGAAACTATACATGACCTTGATGCTTCTCATTTGTGCGCCATGTTTGGTTTAGATTATTTTGTTGCAAGTTCAGAAAGCGAATTACAAAGCGTTCAAGATAAATTTTATGCAACTACCCATAAACCAGCTCTTTTAGAAATTAAAACACCACGTACATTAAATGATCAGATTTTACTAGGTTACTTTAGTTATATCCGATAGTGTCTATTTAGAGTTTCTATTTTTATGTATATTTAGGAAACTTAATTAAAAACAACTAAACACATTAGTATCTTATGAGTAAAAGGGATGAAATGATCGCTAAATATGCAGCAGATCTAAAAGAAAAATTAAGCCACGAAGCGGATATGGATTTGCTAACAAAAGTTACTATTGGCTGCGGACCGTCAATTTATAATAAAGATTCTTCAACTGTATCTGCAGGTAGTGAATCTGAGTTAGAAACTGTAAAGAATAATTTTCTTATTAAAAAATTAGGTCTTGAGGATAGTCCTAAATTAATGGAAGGTTTACACAAAGTAATGGATGATTATGGTAAATCTAACCGAAATAAATACCGTGCGGTTGTTTATTACCTACTAACGAAACATTTTGGAAAAGAAGAAGTTTACGCATAAACCCATTTCTCTTCAATAGCTATAAAGTCTGCTAATGGTTGTATTAGCAGACTTTTTTATTTATGTCAACAACCTATTCTGATAATGCTATTTTAATAAGCCGATTCTTTAGCAATACTGTTCTTTAATAACTATTACTTTCCTAATTTTGAAAACACAAAAATAAGATTATGCTCGCACTCGGGGAATTCCATAAAATGATAATTGATCGCGATACAGCGCCAGGTTTGTATCTACGTGATGAAGATGAAAACGAAGTTTTATTACCCGGAAAGTATGCTCCAGAAGGATTTGAGCTTGAGGATGAGATTGAGGTCTTTGTTTATTTAGATAATGAAGAGCGACCTGTTGCTACGACGTTAAAACCATATATTTTAAAGAATGGTTTTGCTTACCTTAAATGTACTTCAGTTTCAAAAATAGGCGCTTTTGTAGATTGGGGTATTGATAAGGAATTATTTGTTCCTTTTTCAAATCAGGTGACAGATATGCGAGAAGGAAGTTCCTATCTTATTTATATGTATCTCGATGAGAAATCAAACCGACTGGTGGGTTCTTCAAAATTCAATACGTTTCTAAAAAATGAAGATATTGATGTTGAAAAATTTGATAAAGTTGATTTACTCGTGTCACATTTCTCAGAATTTGGAGCACACGTAATTATCAATGAGAAATATCAAGGATTAGTTCATAAAGACGCAATTTTTGAAGACATTCGAGTAGGAGATAGGCTACCCGGTTATGTAAAGCGGGTACGCGAAGATCATAAAATTGATATACTTCTTCAGCCTGAAGGGTATAGAAGTGTAGAGCCTAACGCAGAATTTATATACGAAGAATTAAAACGTAATGGTGGTAGTTTACCGGTACACGATAAAAGTTCGCCAGAAGATATTAATGCATACTTCGGCATAAGTAAGAAACTATTTAAAAAGGCAATTGGCGCTCTTTATAAAGACCGCGTTATAACAATTTCAGAAAAAGGAATTGAACTTAAAAATAACGCATAATTAAATCACGATTGTATTGCCCCCAAGGGCATTTATAAAATAAATCTCATGCAAGAACCAGATTGGAAAACGGTCAAAGAATACGAAGACATTACTTATAAAAAGGCTGATGGTGTAGCGCGTATAGCATTTAATAGACCAGATGTGCGTAATGCGTTTAGACCTAAAACAACTGCAGAATTATTAGATGCATTTCATAATGCTCAGGAAGATACTTCTGTAGGTGTAGTGCTGCTTTCTGCCGAAGGACCTTCATCAAGAGATGGTATTTACAGTTTTTGCAGTGGCGGTGATCAAAAAGCACGTGGCGATCAAGGCTATGTAGGAGATGATGGGTATCATCGTTTAAATATACTTGATGTTCAAAGGCTCATTCGATTTATGCCTAAGGCTGTTATAGCAGTTGTACCAGGCTGGGCTGTAGGTGGCGGTCATAGTTTACATGTTGTTTGTGATCTTACACTAGCATCAAAAGAACACGCCATTTTTAAGCAAACCGATGCAGATGTAACGAGCTTTGATGGTGGTTATGGTTCTGCTTATTTAGCAAAAATTGTAGGACAAAAACGTGCCAGAGAGATTTTCTTTCTAGGACGTAATTATTCTGCTCAGGAAGCTTTTGAAATGGGGATGGTAAACGCTGTGATTCCGCATGACGAATTAGAAGCAACTGCGTTTGAATGGGCACAAGAAATTTTAGCAAAATCACCCACTTCTATAAAAATGCTCAAATTTGCTATGAACCTTACAGATGATGGCATGGTAGGACAACAAGTTTTTGCTGGTGAAGCAACACGTCTTGCTTATATGACAGAAGAGGCAAAAGAGGGTAGAAATGCATTTTTAGAAAAAAGAAAGCCCAATTTTGAGAAAAAATGGATTCCGTAGGTGATAAATTGATCAGGTTCTATTATTTTTAGAATACACATCAAATTTATTTTAAATGGAAAATCAGTTTACAAACGCTCCGGTAGACATCGATTCCTTACCAGAATATCAAGAAATGACCTATACACCGGTGTCTATAAAACGGATGTATAAGGTTTTTCTTGTTTTGGGAATTATATCACTTTTGATGTTTGTAGGATTGTACCTCCTTCGTGAAGTTACAGAAGTCCGTGGCTTAATATTAGGACTAAGCATAGTTGTGATTTTAATAATTGGGTTACTATACTTTTTTCAATTTATGTTTCAGAAAAATATGGGATATGCTTTGAGAGAACATGATATAGCATTTAAACGTGGCTTTTTATTTGAGAAGATTACAATTATTCCATTTAATCGTATTCAGCATATATCTACTTCAGAAAGTATGCTAGACAAGTTTTTCAAAATTTCTAATCTTAATATTTTTACAGCTGGTGGCTCTGGAAGTGATATTGATATTCCCGGATTATCGCCAGAGCTTGCAGCAAAATTAAAAAACAAAGTCGCTAATCATCTAAGCGACATAGATGAATAAAGCATTCTCTAAACCACAAATTCAATCTAAACTGGGAGTTATTTTAATATTCCTGTCCCAGTTATATAAGTTCGTTAGAGCTTTTGGAGCAGCACTCGTTTATTTTCTGATAAAAGGAATTAGTGGTGAAATTCTGAATAAAGTCCTTTTAGGGGCAGGAGTCTTTATTGTGCTTTTGTTGATCTATAGCATTGTAGCTTTTCTTCGTTTTAAGTTTCATATTAATTATACTAATTCTGAATTTGTTCTTCAAAAAGGAGTTTTTAGTACCGAACGCTTAACCATACCATTTAATAAAATACAACAGGTTTACTTTAAGCGTTCTTTATTACAGCGCGTTATAGGAGTTTATAGTTTAGTTCTCGACACAGCAGGGAGTAGTGGCAAAGAAATAAGTATCAAAGCACTTAGGGAGAATGATGCGAAGAGCTTGCAGCAAGTTTTGATGCAAGTAGCAAATGTAGATAGTGAGGATACCAGAGGAAATGATGTTCAAATTAAAGAATTTATCTCTAACCCTTCAAATGCCTGGGAGCATAGATTATCCCCATTAACGCTTTTAAAATTAGGGTTGACGAGCAATTATTTTAGAGGAGTTTGGCTAATCCTAATATTTGTCATTTCTGTATATCAACAGCTTAGTGATTTTGATTTTTTACAAAATGAAGGTTATACAGATAACGTTCGCGGTTATCTGGAAGTCTATAGCAGACCTATAGAATTATTTGCACTAACAGCAATTGTATTTATAAGCATTTTCTTTTTGGGACTTCTGATATCCTGTATCGAAATATTTATCAAGTATTTTGATTTAAAGCTTCAGCAAACGAGCGACAGTCTGGATTTAGAAATGGGATTAAAAACCAATACAAAGACTAGTTTAAAACCCAGGCGTGTTCAGTTATTACGGGTTATTACAAATCCTATTCAGAAAAGATTAAATCTGCACGAAATACAAATAGCAATCGCCAGCAGTCAAAATGATCTAACAAAAACTAAAATTAGAATTCCTGGTTTAGAACGTATTCAGGTAGAAAAAGTAAAGAAGTTTCTTTTTACTTATAAGGTCAAGCCTGGATATATTTTTACACCTGCAGTATATTTATATTTCAGGCTTATTGTCCTGGCGGGATTGCCATTGCTTCTTACAGGGGTAGTAGCATCTTTTATAGTGCCTAATTATTTAATTGAAGTTACCAGTATACTTTCAATAATTTACGTGGCACTCGTTATACCTTATCAATATTTTTGGTATAGAGCACTCTCTTTAGAAATAACTCCGGAATTTGTAATTATGAAGAAAGGGGTTTGGAATCAAAAAACCGAAATAATTGAATTATTCAAGTTACAAGCAGTGACTGTAAATCAACCTATTTGGTACAAAAAAAGAAATCTTTACAATTATACTTTTCATACAGCAGGAGGTGATTTGACTTTTCCACTGACCTCACATCAAGTACAAAAACAAATTAATTATGCGCTCTTCAGGGTTGAAATTGATCATCAACCCTGGATGTAGCATATAACTTTATCTAATTGCAGGATATTTCTGCGGATTAGTTTCACGCATTATTTCATATATTTTTTCAAAAATATCTTCTGGAGATGGTTTTGAAAAATAGTCGCCATCAGTACCGTAAGCTGGTCTGTGTGGTTTAGCAGTTAATGTTTGAGGTGCGCTGTCTAAATATTTAAATGCTTTCTGCTCATCAAGTATTTGAGACATCAAATAAGCCGATGCGCCTCCTGGCATATCTTCATCAACAACTAATATTCGATTTGTTTTTGCAATACTCTTAACCGTATCGTGATTTAAATCAAATGGCAATAAAGATTGTGCATCTATAATTTCTATACTAATACCAGACGATTCTAGTTCTTTACCTACTTGCATTACCAGACGTAGGGTACTTCCATAAGAAACAACGGTTAAATCTGTACCCTCTTTAACTACTTCAACTTGACCAATGGGCGTTGTAAATTCACCTAAATTAAGCGGTAGTTGTTCTTTTAGACGATAACCATTAAGACATTCAACAACTACTGCAGGTTCATCACTTTTAAGGAGCGTATTGTAAAATCCTGCAGCCTTAGTCATATTTCTAGGCGTAAGAATATAAATACCTCTCAATAATCCTAATAATGAGCCCATTTGTGAGCCACTATGCCATATACCTTCTAGTCGATGACCACGAGTTCTTACAATTACAGGAGCAGTTTGTTTACCGTGAGTTCTGTAGCGTAAAGTGGCTAAATCGTCACTAAGTGTAGATATAGCATATAGTATGTAATCTAAATACTGAATTTCTGCAATAGGTCTTAAGCCTCTTAAAGCTAGTCCTATTCCTTGGCCAATAATAGTTGTTTCACGTATACCTACATCAGCTACACGTAATTCGCCATATTTTTCCTGAAGTCCTTCGAGACCTTGGTTTACATCACCTATAGTACCCGCATCTTCTCCAAAAACTAAACTGTTAGGATACTTGCTAAAAATTGCATCAAAGTTATCACGCAATACCACACGTGCATCTACATCTTTTGCTTTCTCATCATATACCGGAGTAATTTCCTCAATATTTATAGCTTTAGTATCATTAGCGCTATATAAATGTTTACTGTAGTTAGGCTGTTCATTCTCGATATAAGTAGAGACCCAATTCCTTAATGAAATAACAGTTTCTGTATTTTCATTAGAAACAAATCGTAGTGCTTTTCGGGCAGCTATTAATAAATCAGACTTTAAAGCATCTTTTTCATCAACTAAACCTTTTAAAATAGGTTTAATAAACTGTCCGTTGCTACTTTCTGAAATTAAAGATTCTAGAAGATTTGTTACCTGTTTTTTCTCCTCACGGATGGGATTAAGAAATGCATCCCAGGCTTTACGTTTACCTTCGCGTACATTACGTTTAATATCTTTTTCAATCTCTGTAAGTTTTTCTTCTGTAGCGATTTGATTAGAAAGCATCCACTCACGCATTTTTGTATTGCAATCGTGGTCTTTTTCCCATTGAAGACGGTCACTATTTTTATAACGTTCGTGAGATCCCGAAGTTGAATGCCCCTGAGGTTGTGTAAGCTCTGTCACATGTAATATAACAGGTACATGCTCTGTACGGGCAATTTCACCAGCACGCTCAAAAGTCTCAATAAGTGCTGGATAATCCCAGCCTTTAACTTTTAGAATTTCATATCCTTTTTCGGTCTCTGTACGTTGAAATCCACTCAGAATTTCAGATATATTTTCTTTAGTAGTTTGATGTTTAGCGTGTACTGAAATACCATAATCGTCATCCCAAACGCTTATAACCATTGGCACTTGTAAAACGCCAGCTGCATTTATGGTTTCAAAAAACATACCTTCAGAAGTGCTGGCATTACCTATAGTACCCCAGGCAACTTCATTACCATCATTTGATAGGCCTGTTTTTTCAGTTTCTGAAACATTCCTAAAAATTTTTGAAGCCTGAGCAAGACCTAATAATCTTGGCATTTGACCAGCAGTAGGAGAGATGTCTGCACTACTATTATATTGCTCAAGAAGATTTTTTAATTTTCCGTTTTCATCAAGGCTATGGGTACCAAAATGGCCTCCCATCTGCTTTCCGGCACTCATTGGATCATTTTCAATACTCGTATGAGCATACAATCCTGCAAAAAAGTTGGCAATCGTAAATTCACCAATTGCCATCATAAAGGTTTGATCTCTATAATAACCCGATCGCCAGTCACCTTTCTTAAAAGCTTTTGCCATTGCAAGCTGTGGTACTTCTTTACCATCGCCAAAAATGCCAAACTTAGCCTTGCCGGTTAGAACTTCTCTTCGACCTAGTAAGCTGCATTCACGGCTCGTTACCGCAATTTTATAATCTTCTAGAACTGTTTTTTTAAAATCTTCAAAAGATATTTCAGAAGTAGGCTCAGATTGAGTGTGCATATATTGAATGAATTTTCACAAAAATAAGGAAAAAACCCGTTAAACACAATTCAATAATTTCGTAATAAAATGATAATATTTTAATAAAAGCCCATTTAATTACGGGTCTTTCAATAATCAGCAATAATTATTAGGGTTTACTGAATTTATTTAAATAACCAAGGCGTTCGGATATCTCAAAACGCTTAATACCATTTTCGGGTAAATAGACTTAGCATTGTGCCTATATCTAAAGTTACAATGAAACGTATCTTTTGATCGTAGTTCTTTTGTCCTAATTCCCAGCCGTTTGAAGAATGAATAGGTAGAAAAATCTCAAAGTAATCTTCTACTAAAACCGTACGTATCCCACTATCGTATAAAAAACGAGCAGGATCTCCCTGATTTTTAATCAAACCTACATCTACATAACCATGAATAAAATTCCATAACGTTGTGCTGGTGTTAATTGAGGTTAGCCACTGATTTCCAAAAGGTGTATCTAACTGTGATTTAAAACCACCCTCTGCTAAGATCAATTGCTGACTAAATAAACCGCTGCTCTCAGATCGTCCATAATAATTATAGTTAAATAAATAATCTGTAGGTCTATCTGTTGCAAAACTGAAATAATCCCCGTCTGAACGGGTATCGTTATAAAGAAACGTCCCACCAAAAAACCGCAGATCAAATTGTCTGTTGTTTAAAAAGACTTTGCGGTATTTTGCGGTCATTGAAAGCTTGCTAAATTTTTGAGCTAGTTGAAAGTCAGTGTTCCAGCTTAAGGCATTTATCACTCCAGGACTATTGTTTGAGTATTGTACATTAAAGACACTATAATTGGGGTCTTCATTGCTTATAAAGTTAGACTCATCTCTATACACGTTTATGTTACGAACAGTAAGATACTGGCGTTTATCTGATCTAAAATCATCGGGTCTAAAGGCAAAGGTGATAAATGGGGAATATCTTTTATAAAGTGCATCTGGCGCATAGGAGGAAAGAGCTCCAGACATGCCATAGCGTATTGCGAAGAGATTGCCTTCCTCTAAATTTTGAGTATATGTAAAGCCTGCGCTTCCTGTAACTTTATCTGATTTAAAACCATACTGAGGCTCTATTTTGTAACTAAAATTCTTAGATAATAAGGTTTTATTATACATTTTAGCACCCAACTTTAAACCATCATAGAAATTATATTCTGCTACCGGCATAAAGAATACCTGATTTTTAGAAGGATCTTCAATGTCCTGAAACAATTTAAATTGAAAAGGTTTATTTATACCTAAAAATGGATTGATTTTTTTGTAATTATTACGTCTATTGTATTCGGGAACAAATCCTTCTGCATTAATTGCAACCCGATCTATATTTTCAGCAGAAATAGAAATTTCTTTTTCCTTTTTAAATCCCTTAACCCAGCTTTTAGAAACGATTGAATCGCCCTGCATTCCGTATACTGGAATAGGGACCAAAATACCGGTTTTATTGCGTAGCTGAATAGTCAATGAATCACCATTTTTATGGACTTCATTGAACTTAAAATCAATATTTTTTCGGGTTTTTATAAAATCATTAAAAAACCAATCTAAGTTCTCAGTAGTCTTGGATTTTATTTTAGATTCTAGAATACCGGGATTGGTGAGCTTTAACTGATTTTCATTATAAAATTCCCTAATGCTGTTATTTATAAGTGTGTCTGAAAGGTATTCTGAAAGATAGTTGACACCACTGGCAGCCTTGTAAGCATTTGCAATATTTACATTAAATTTAATTAAGGAATCTTTAGGTGTGTCTAAAGACTGATCAAGATTTAAACGTGCCATATGCATGTACAGCAAATTATATTGATCATTAAATTCTAATTTTGAGATATTAAATTGCCGTGCGATCCAGTAACGATTTAATGTTCCTAGTACTTTTAATTTAGGATAAAAATCATCCATATACCGCATCATTATATTCATCTTTACAGCATCTGCGACCCATTTATCTTTTCTGGGATTTATAAATAATGTACGGTCAACGTAGTTGTTAATTGCTGTTTTTAAAATTTTTAATTCATATTTAAAATCCTCAGGAAACGGACTGAAAAAATCGGGTAATTGATTTAAACCATAAACCGGATTTTCTTTGTAATCAATATTTGAAATCACCAGTTTCTCAAACGGGTAATCTCCTAGATTTTTATCTAAGTACCCTATAACTTTATCGATGATTAATGATTCTCTTTCGGGTATAACTTTTGAGTTGCTAATGTTAGTTATGACCGTAACCGCATCGGTTTCAGTTTCTAGAAAATCTGAATTTTGTCTGAAGTATATTGTAGTATTATTTCTATTATCACCTTCGAGATGGACCGTTTTGTATTCAGAGCTTTCAGTAATCTTATTTAGTTTCTGCTTGAGTTCGTTTATGAGTAAATAATCTTTTTTAAACGAAATATCAATACTAAAGTCGGTAGGGACCATATAAAGATCGTCGAGATTCTTGTTGCTATAATACTGCCAGCTTCCATCATAAACAGCTGGAGCTATAAACCAATATTTAAGATTAAAATCTCCATCATCTAACGCTCCATACCCTGTAAACCGTGCATCTGGAATATGTATTTCATAATTCAAAAAGATCTGTTGCGTTTCACCGGGAGGTAGAGCATCTTTTAATTTGACTTCTAAAATATCTTCAGATTTTTTGACTCGTTTAAAATCTAATAATTGATATTGAGAGTCAGAAATAGATTTTATTTTAGTACTACCTCGGGCTTCAGTTGATGCTAGATGAAATCTACGATCGTAATTTTCGGCAAACCGTTTAGCGAGCTTAGATTGTTTTGAAGCAAAACTATTTGCCCAGTCATTAAAGAAAAGCGTCTCTAGTGAATCTTCAGATGTATTTACGAAGAAAATTTCTTGCTGGATCACAAGTGTTTTTGTATCCTCATATAATCGTGCAGATATATTTATACGGTTCTGTGCTACCAATGCTATTGGAAGTAGAAGGAGTGTAAATAGAAGCGTTTTTAAAAACGTCTTCATAAGTTGATGTATTGAGGAATTGTCAAATTAGGGGATAATTGAATATGCGTTAAAAGACTGCGTTAAGTACGTACATACTTAACGCAAATGCTGTCTTTTTGGTTTTTTAATTACAAATTAAAAATTAGGACTTAACTCATATTCGTTATAGAAGTTATTTAGAACTTCTAAAACCTCATCTGCTGTATCTACCAGATAAATTAAATCTACGTCTGCGTCACTTATATTTTTAAAAGAATCAAGTAGGGTAGTACGTATCCAGGCTAATAGATCTTTCCAGAAATCGGTACCTACCAGAATGATAGGAAACTTATCGATCTTATGGGTTTGAATTAGGGTGATTGCTTCAAATAATTCATCTAAAGTTCCAAAACCTCCTGGAAGCACAACAAAGCCCTGAGAGTATTTTACAAACATTACTTTTCTAACGAAAAAATAGTCGAAGTCTATACTTTTATCTGCATCGATATATGGGTTATCGTGCTGTTCAAAGGGAAGGTCAATATTTAATCCTACTGAAGTTCCACCGGCTAAGTGAGCACCTTTGTTTCCGGCCTCCATTATTCCGGGACCTCCGCCAGTAATTACACCATAACCATTATCAACAATTTTCTCTGCAATATCTACAGCCAGTTTATAATATTTTTGATCTGGTTTTGTACGCGCGCTTCCGAATATAGAAACACAAGGTCCTATTCTACTTAGTTTTTCAAAACCGCTTACAAATTCGCCCATAATTTTAAATAGGGCCCAAGAATCATTTGTTTTAATCTCATTCCAGCCCTTAGGCTTGTTTTCATTTCTCATATATAGAGTTTGATTTTATTGTTTAGGAAGTGTTCTAATTTAGCTCTTTCTTCAAAAACTGAGCTGTATAACTCTTTTTATCTTTAGCTACTTCTTCGGGAGTACCCTTAGCTACAAGTTTGCCTCCATTTTTTCCTCCTTCATATCCTATATCGATAATATGATCTGCAAGTTTTATTACATCCATATTATGTTCAATAATTAGCATTGTATTTCCTTTGTCGGTAAGTCGATTTAATACGTCCATTAAAATACGTACATCTTCAAAATGCAATCCTGTGGTAGGTTCATCAAGTATGTAGAACGTATTACCGGTATCTCTTTTTGATAATTCGGTAGCCAGTTTAATACGTTGTGCCTCTCCACCAGATAGGGTTGTAGATTGCTGTCCCAATGAAATATACCCAAGACCTACATCTTGTATAGTTTTTACTTTACGATATATTTTAGGAATATGCTCAAAGAATGGGACCGCTTCATCAATCGTCATTTCAAGCACATCAGCAATACTTTTCCCTTTATATCTAATCTCTAAGGTTTCTCTATTGAAACGTTTTCCGTGACATGTCTCACATTCTACGTAAACATCTGGCAAGAAATTCATTTCGATAACTCGTAAACCACCACCTTTACAAGTCTCACAACGGCCACCAGCAACATTAAAACTAAAGCGTCCGGGCTTGTATCCTCTAATTAGGGATTCGGGTATTTTTGCAAAGAGACTGCGAATTTCTCCAAAAACTCCTGTATATGTCGCAGGATTTGAGCGTGGTGTACGGCCTATAGGAGATTGATTAATGTCTATTACTTTATCACATTCATCAAGACCTTTGATACTTTTATATGGCGCCGGTTTTTTTACACCGTTAAAATAATGCGCATTCATAATAGGATATAAGGTCTCGTTTATGAGTGTAGATTTACCACTACCGGAAACACCTGTAACAACAATCATTTTTCCTAAAGGAAACGTGACATTCACATTTTTCAGATTATTACCAGTAGCTCCTTTGAGTACAATTGATTTGCCGTTTCCTTTTCTGCGCTTTTCAGGTACAGCTATTTCTTTCTCACCATTAATATATTGAGCGGTTAAGGTATGTTGTTTAAGTAAAGATTTAGGTGTGCCTTCACTTATAATTTCGCCTCCGTGCTTTCCAGCAAAAGGACCTATATCGATAACATAATCTGCTCGCTCAATCATATCCTTATCGTGCTCCACAACAAGCACCGAATTGCCTAAATCACGAAGAGCAACTAACGAATTTATTAGCTTCTCATTATCTCGCTGGTGCAAACCTATGCTTGGTTCGTCAAGAATATAAAGCACACCCACTAGCTGAGATCCTATTTGGGTAGCTAGACGTATACGTTGTGCTTCACCACCAGATAATGATTTTGAACTACGATTAAGGCTTAAATACGTGAGACCTACATCTACAAGAAACTGAAGCCTGGCATTAATTTCTTTTAAAATTTCAGTCGCAATAGCGGTTTGTTTTTCTGAAAGATTAGGTTCTACATTTCTAAACCAAGCTGCGAGCTCTAGAATGTCCATATTTGAAAGCTCTGCGATATTTTTACCGTGAACTCTAAAGTAAAGTGACTCTTTGCGTAAGCGTGAGCCTTCACAAACCGGACATTCTACTTTTTCCATATATTCCTTAGCCCATCTTTTTAAGGATGCGGAATCATTATTCTCGTAAGTACTTTCAATAAACTTCGCAACTCCTTCAAAGTCTATTTTATAACTTCGGCTTACACCGAGTGCTTTAGAATCTACTGTGAATTTTTCATTACCGCCGTAGAGAATCATATCTAAAGCCGCTTTTGGAATAGCACTAATAGGATCTGTTAATTTAAAATCGAACCGTTGCGCAATAATCTCAAGTTGTTTAAAAATCCAATTACTTTTTTGAGTACCGTGCGGAGCTAGACCACCCG
Source organism: Leeuwenhoekiella aequorea (assembly GCF_004104375.1). GTDB lineage: Bacteria > Bacteroidota > Bacteroidia > Flavobacteriales > Flavobacteriaceae > Leeuwenhoekiella > Leeuwenhoekiella aequorea. Next base: position 515,124 of record NZ_QOVM01000002.1, on the reverse strand, counting down.
CTTTTATTGAAAGTTTAGGATCTGGAATTATTTTATCGATGTTTACTACGCGTAATTCTCCAATCCCATTACAATTAGGACAAGCACCTTTAGGCGAATTAAATGAGAAATTATTAGGTTCAGGATTCGGATATGATATACCTGAGGTAGGGCACATAAGGCTTCGGCTAAAATAGCGTGCTTCATTAGAATCATGGTCTAAAATCATCATCACATCTTCACCGTGATACATCGCAGTATTAATGGTTTCCATCAGACGCTTGTCAAGATCCTTATCATCTTCAATTTTTAACCGGTCGATAACGATCTCAATATCGTGCACCTTGTACCGGTCAATTTTCATTCCTTTCTCGATATCCTTGACCGCTCCGTCCACTCTAACTTTAACAAATCCCTGTTTGGCAATTTGTTCAAATAGTTCGCGGTAATGTCCCTTTCGACTTCTAATTACAGGAGCCAGAACATTTACTCGCTTACCATTATATTCAGATTTTATAAGATCTTTAATTTGATCATCACTATAGCTAACCATTTTCTCGCCGGTCTCAAAGCTATACGCATCACTTGCTCGAGCAAAGAGAAGACGCAAAAAGTCATAAATTTCTGTAATGGTACCTACAGTAGACCGCGGACTTTTACTAGTCGTTTTTTGTTCAATTGCAATTACGGGTGAAAGACCTTGTATTTGGTCAACATCGGGACGCTCTAGCCCGCCCAAAAATTGTCGTGCATAAGCCGAGAACGTTTCTATATAACGGCGTTGCCCTTCTGCATATATCGTATCAAATGCGAGCGAACTTTTGCCACTACCTGAAAGTCCTGTAATAACGACTAATTTTTCTCGGGGAATCTGGACATCTATATTCTTTAAGTTATGAGCTCTTGCCCCATAAACCTCAATGTATTCTTGTGTTTCTGCCATTTTCTTTTTCAAGTGTGCAAAGGTACTGTAAATGAGTCAAAAATTGAAAAAAGGGAGGTGGTCGTAGCCTTAAAAAAAACCTAATAAATTGCTGTAGTATTTCAATTTAAATTGAAGTGTATAAAGTTATGTAGTGACCTTTACATTTTTTAAACTCAGTATTCAAAATCGTGTAGATATTAAATAAGAAACTATAAACTAATCTCGTAATCTCCCAGCATTTCTGTAATAACAGTTTCAGTTTTAGAAATAAATGAGTTTGGCTTCAGTTTTACTTTATCAACCTTATCAAAATATGTTGTGATTGAGCCATCTGCATACGCTTCCGGAATTACTGGATGTACATAGTAGCTTTTACAAACACTGCGGGTATTTCCTAAGCCTTTAGCTGCAGCATCATAAGCAGTAAGGATATTCTTAGCATTTTGTTTTTCTTCGGAAACATAACCACTTTCTCTCAACGACTCAAAAAAGATTTTCGTGGCTCCCCAAGTTCTAAAGTCTTTAGCTGAAAATAAGTCTCCACTTAATTCGTGTATATAGTCATTTACCATACCACTGTCAATATGATGTTTAACTCCTGCTTCATCATAAAACTGAAATAGATCCCAGCCTGGTATTTCTTCACATTGATTTACAAGATCTATAAGCTCGGGATCTGTGATTTTAATTTTATGCTCTTTTCCCTTTTTTCCTACAAATTCAAATCTAATATCACTTTCTGTAGTTTTTACGTGTCGAGTACGTAGTGTGGAAAGACCATAGGTTTGATTGCGTTTTGCGTAGCAAGCGTTACCTACACGTATATGGGTTTCTTCCATTAATCGTATAACAAGAGCAAGCACCTTGCGCTGGGTCATTTGCACCTCATCTAGATCTTTATCTACCTGCTTACGCAGTTGAGGTAAGATGTTAGCAAACGAGGCAAGTTTTAAAAACTTTGTCTCGTTACGTAGTTTATTCCAAGTCTCGTGATACAGATATACTCTACGATCTTTATCATCGCGACCTACAACTTGCAAGTGACCATTTGATGGTTCAGAAATTAGAACATCTTGCCAGGCTGGAGGTATTACCAGTTTATTAATACGATTAAGTACAGGCTTAGATTTGATGATTTTATCATCTTTGCAGTACGTAAATCCTTTACCTTTTTTCTTTCTGCAAATAGTGAGGTGTTCCTCTTTTACATAAACAAGATCTGCAATACGAGCTGCTTCTTCAGGACTTTTAAGTAATTTTTCTAATTTGGATTCTGTTATGGTCATAATTCCAAATTTAGAAGCAATTTTGTATGATTTATACTAATAAAATGTGAAATATCTATTCAAAAAAAATGAAACAAAAAAAATGTTCGGATAACACGATTGCCACCCGAACATTTCAGATTTTAATTACTGGTAATTTTAACTAGTCAAAATAGCTAAAACTTTGTCCATCTTTAATTTTAAGAACGCTCTCGTAAATCATTTTGATTACATTCTCAACATCATCTCGGTGAACCATTTCTACAGTAGTATGCATATAACGAAGTGGTAAACTTATTAATGCTGAAGGTACGCCGCCATTGCTGTATGCAAAGGCATCTGTATCTGTTCCTGTAGCACGGCTGCACGCAGATCGCTGAAAGGGAATATTTTTTTCTTCCGCAGTCTCAATTATAAGATCTCGTAATTTCTGTTGTATTGCCGGAGCGTAAGAAATTACAGGGCCATCACCTATTGCTGCTCGGCCGTTTGTCTTCATTTCTATCATAGGTGTGGTCGTATCGTGAGTTACATCGGTTACAATAGCCACGTTAGGTTGTATTGTATGTGTAATCATTTCTGCACCACGTAGTCCTATTTCTTCCTGTACCGAATTAACAATGTATAATCCGAAATCAAGCTTTTTACTATTTTCTTTTAAAAGACGAGCTACTTCAGCGATCATAAAACCACCCATACGATTGTCTAGTGCACGACATACAAATTTGTCTCCATTAAGAATAGTAAAGGTATCTGGATAGGTAATTACGCAACCTACGTGAACACCTAACTTCTCAACTTCCTCTTTATTTTTGCAACCTGTATCGATAAATATATTATCAAGTTTAGGCGCTTTCTCATCACTTTTATCTCGTGTATGAATAGCAGGCCATCCAAACACACCTTTTACAATACCATTTTTAGTATGAATGTTAACCAGTTTAGAAGGTGCAATTTGATGATCACTTCCGCCGTTACGTATAACGTATATAAGTCCGTCGTCTGTTATAAAGTTTACATACCAAGAAATTTCGTCAGCGTGTCCTTCTATAACAACTTTGTATTTAGCATCGGGATTAATAACACCTACGGCAGTACCATAATTATCTGTGATAAACGTGTCTACATATGGCTTAAGGTAATTCATCCATATTTTTTGCCCTTCCCACTCATAACCGGTAGGTGCGGCATTATTTAAATAGGATTCAAGAAAATCCAGAGATTCTTTATTTAAAATGCTTTTTGACATAAGTTCAATTTTCTACGAAAGTAAGAATATTAATAGCAATTTCGCAATGCAATCTGGTCGATTGCTTACTTTTGGAACAGTTTTAGATCATTATAATGAAAAATAAAATTTGAAGAAGATACTATCCCTTTTTATACTCCTTTTGAGTAGTATTTTAAGTGCACAGACTATAGAAGAAACTACTACTGAGACTGATACTTCGACAGTAGAATATTATTTTGTTGAAGGAGACAGTGTAGCCCGCAAAGCAATATTTCTAGATGATGTAGTTGTTATGGGGCGTTTAAAATTTAATGATAATGATGCCCGTAGACGCTATTTAATATTACGTAGAAAAACACGTAAAGTATGGCCCTATGCAAAACTTGCAGGAGAACGCTTAGTAGAGCTTAATGAACGATTAGATTCTATGAAATCCAAGCGTGCAAAAAAGAAATATACAAAGATTATTCAGCGGTATGTAGAGGATGAGTTTGGAGCTCAGTTAAAAAAACTAACCCGTACCGAAGGTCAAATTCTTGTGAAGCTTATGTATAGACAAACAGGATCTACAACTTTTGAGTTAATAAAAGATTATAGAAGTGGGTTAAAAGCCTTTTTCCTGAATACGACAGCAAGCTTTTTTGATATTTCCTTAAAAGAAATTTACGATCCTAAGAATGTTCAAGAAGACTATTTAATTGAAGATATTCTTCAGCGTTCTTTTCAAGCTAATGTGCTAGAGCCACAAGATCCTGCAATTAAAATTAATTTCTTAGAATTAAAAAATAAGTGGGTTAAACCTAAACTCAGTCAAGGTATAAAGTAGATTATGAAGTGGCATACTAGCTATTGGATTTATATAATTGCTCTATTAATTACAGGAATAGGTGTATTAACAGGAAAGTATTTTTTTCTATTTCTAACTATTCCCTTCAGCTTTTCTTTTTTTAGTCGGAATAAGAAGAAGTAAAAGCGTATTTTGAAATATTCTGTTCAAAAAAAATAGATACCTTTGCTAACCAAACAAGCGTAACTCCTACTATGAGTCAAAAAGTCTTACTTAATTCTAAAGAAGTAAATATTATTCTTAATAGACTAGCTTGTCAACTTATTGAAAATCACCGCGATTTTAAAAATACGGTACTTATAGGTATTCAACCGAGAGGTGTTTATGTAGCAGAACGTATAAAAAAACTCCTTGAAGAAGATTATAAAATTGCAGATATAAAAATGGGATATCTTGATATCACATTTTTTAGAGATGATTTTAGAAGAGGGGATAAGCCATTAGAGGCTAATAAAACTAAAATTACTTTTGTAGTCGAAGATAAGAATGTAGTTTTTATCGATGATGTTCTCTATACGGGAAGAAGTATAAATGCTGCGCTTACAGCGGTTCAAAGTTTTGGTAGACCACGAGAAGTAGAGCTGCTTACACTAATAGATCGCCGCTTTAGCAGACATTTGCCTATACAGCCTAATTATAGAGGACGACAGGTAGATGCTATAAATGGTGAAAAAGTAAAAGTAAGTTGGATTGAGAATGGAGGAGAAGACAGTGTCTATCTAATTGAAGAATAAAATTAACGGAGATAAAAATCGCACAAATTAACCTTACAGAATGAGCGAGTTAAGTGTAGATCACTTATTGGGGATTAAGTATATCACAAAAGAAGATATCAATCTTATTTTTGAAACGGCTGATCATTTTAAAGAAATAATTAACCGTCCTATAAAAAAAGTTCCTTCTCTGCGAGATGTAACGATCGCAAATTTGTTTTTTGAAAACAGCACACGTACAAAACTTTCTTTTGAGCTTGCTGAAAAACGACTTAGTGCAGATGTGATAAATTTTTCTGCAGGAGCATCTTCAGTAAAAAAAGGTGAAACCTTAATAGATACCGTTAATAATATATTATCTATGAAAGTAGATATGGTTGTTATGAGGCATCCTAATCCCGGAGCCGGAGTATTTCTTTCAAAAAATATTAAGGCTAGTATTGTTAATGCGGGTGATGGAGCACACGAGCATCCTACACAGGCGTTGTTAGATAGTTATTCTATACAGAAACGATTAGGAGATGTTGGTGGTAAAAAAGTGGTTATAGTAGGTGACATTCTACACAGTAGAGTGGCCTTATCTAATATTTTTGCTCTCAAGCTTCAGGGAGCTGAGGTTAAAGTTTGTGGACCAAAAACTCTTATGCCTAAGTATATTGAATCGCTAGGCGTGGAGGTTGAGCTAAATCTTAGAAAAGCTCTAGAATGGTGTGATGTTGCAAATATGCTACGCGTTCAAAATGAACGAATGGATATTAGTTATTTTCCTTCAACACGAGAGTATATTCAGCAGTACGGATTAGATAAAGAGTTGCTAGATTCTTTAAATAAAGAAATTGTAATTATGCATCCGGGACCTATTAACCGTGGGGTAGAAATTACGAGTGATGTTGCTGATAGTGGACAGTCTATCATTCTTAATCAAGTTGAAAATGGAGTTGCTATACGTATGGCAGTCATTTATTTGCTAGCTTCAAAAATCAAGAAACAATGATAATTACTCAAAACGATACCTATACTATTCTTGCAGATGAGGAAGATGGTATAAAAGAATTTGCTTCATTTTTAGAGTTTATTGTTCCTAAAGCATACGCCGATGTCAACCTAGTCATCGATTTATTGAAATATGAAAATGTTTCTTTAGAAGAATTACTTACATTTTTAAAAATATCTAATGCTCAAAGAGCTGGACAGAAGTCGTTTGTGTTAGTAAACAAAGTCTCACAGATAGACCGAGTACCAGAAGAATTAATGGTAGTGCCTACATTAGAAGAAGCAAAAGATGTAATTGATTTAGAAGAGATTCAACGGGATTTAGGTTTCTAATAAAAAGCTAATTTTATAAAAGCTGATTACTTTTTACTATAATAAGCTTAACTTAACGAGCTATACAATAGGTTACCGTTAATGTACCGTTGTTTACTAGTTATAAATAGTTTTAAGCGCTTTCTGCTTAAATAATTTTCAGCAATAATTAATGAAGCTTACCATATTAGGTTGTTATGCAGCCACACCACGAACCTTTACGAATCCCACTTCACAAGTATTACAGATAAAAAATCATCTTTTTCTTATTGATTGTGGAGAGGGAACACAAGTAGAATTACGACGAAATAAAGTCAAATTTTCAAAGATCAAGCACATCTTTATTTCACACCTACACGGGGATCACTTTTTTGGTTTAGTAGGTTTGATTTCAACATTTAGATTGCTCAATCGAGAAGGAGAACTCCACGTATACGGTCCTAAAGGTATTAAAGAAGCAATAACACTTCAGCTAAAACTTTCTAACAGCTGGACTAATTATCCATTGTATTTTCACGAATTAGTTTCTAAAGAACCTGAAATTATCTATGAAGACGATAAAGTTTCCGTAGAGACAATTCCTTTAAAACACCGGGTTTATACAAACGGATTTCTTTTTAAAGAGAAAGCAGGAGAGCGCAAGCTAAATATGAATGCGGTTCTTAAAAAAGAGATCGATGTTTTATACTATAAAAAAATAAAATCTGGTAAAGACATGATCCTCGAGGATGGTACCGTCATACCCAATGAGCAGCTCACATTTGATCCAGATCCTCCTAAAAGTTATGCTTTTTGTAGTGATACGGTCTATAAACCAGATAATATCCCACAATTGCAGGGTACAAGTTATATGTATCACGAATCTACTTTTCTGGAAGCACATGCAAAATTAGCAGAACCTACGGGGCATTCGACAGCTAGACAAGCAGGTTTGATGGCTAAACAAGCTAATGTAGAATATTTGATTTTAGGTCATTATAGTACCCGCTATCCAGATCTCACACTGTTTGCTAATGAAGCTAAATTAGAATTTGATAATGTTTTAATTGCGGATGACGGGAAGGTCTTTGATTTTGAAAATCTTGATGACTAACGTTAAAGTAGATACATTTTAAATAAATGTAAAAGATTGTTAGGACCTTTTAACATTGTTAGGCTTTAATGTAAATTGCTGTAAAAACATAATATGGCAGAAGATTTAGGCGGTTACAGAAAATCTTATGAAAAGAATACGTTAACTCAGGAGCATAGTGATGCGAATCCCTATAATCAATTTAAAAAATGGTTTAAGGAAGTAGAAGAGACTCCCGGAGTTGATGAGGTGAATGCAATGACTGTTGCCACGATAGGTGTAGATGGTTTTCCTAAAAGCAGAGTAGTACTTTTAAAAAGCTACGATGAAGCTGGTTTTGTATTTTATACCAATTACACGAGTGAGAAAGGAGAAGCAATAACTCATAATTCACACGTATGTCTTTCTTTTTTTTGGCCGAATCTGGAGCGTCAGGTAATTATTAAGGGAATAGCCGAGCGAGTTTCAGAAGAAGTTTCAACTGCATATTTTCAATCAAGGCCTAGAGGAAGTCAATTAGGCGCTTGGACTTCTCCTCAAAGCGATGTAATTGCAGATCGGGGATACCTGGAAAAAAGGCTTGAAGAACTAGAAACAAAATATGAAGGAAAGGAAATTCCGAAGCCAGATTTTTGGGGAGGTTTTGTCATAAAGCCTGTAGAATTTGAATTTTGGCAAGGAAGATCAAACCGACTTCACGACAGATTACGATATACGCCGGGGGGTGTGAATTGGAAGTTAGAACGTCTTGCACCATAAAACACATTTTATGAAAACGCTTTATTTGATACGTCACGCTAAATCGTCTTGGGAATTTGATCTTGATGATCATATGCGTCCCTTAAACCAAAAGGGGCTCGAAGATGCAACAAAGATGGGCGTTTATATACGAGAGAAAATTCAGATTCCGCAACGTATTGTGAGTAGCGATGCTGTACGCGCAAAGAGCACCGCAGTTTTATATTTGAAAGAATTAGGAATACCCGAAGAAAAACTAGAGTTGGATAACCGGCTTTATGATTTCACCGGAAATAAATTGCATACTGTAATAAAATCATGTGACAATCGTATTGATCGTCTAATGATCTTTGGTCATAATAACGCGCTTACCTATTGGGTAAATCAGTATGGTGACAAACAAGTAGATAATGTTTCTACAGCAGCTTTTACGGCTATTACATTTGACGTAGATGACTGGAGCAAAATTCAAAAAGGGCAAACAATATTATATGTAAAACCTAAGCATATTAATTAATGGATAATAAATTAAATACATCTACGCTTGTGGCAGATGAATCAAGATATATAAATAGAGAAATTAGCTGGTTATCTTTTAATGCACGGGTTTTACAAGAATCTGCAGATGAGACGGTTCCACTTATTGAACGTTTGAGGTTTGTAGGTATTTTTTCTAATAACCTTGATGAATTTTTTAAAGTGCGTTATGCAACCGTTAAACGCATTGTTGAAGCAGGAAAGAAAGGTAGAAAGGCATTAGGTGTTTATGCTGCAGATGAGCTTCTGGATAAGATTACACGCATCGTAATTCAACAACAGGAGGAGAGTCTTAGTATAATTCATAATATACATTCAAAACTCAAGGATCAAGGGATCTATATAATTAAAGAAAATGAAGTGCATTTTCCGGAGCATAGCGAATTCATAAAGACATTCTTTATGGAAAAGGTAAGCCCGGCTCTTGTTACGATTATGCTTAATGAGGGTATTGATTTACCGCGTATACAAGATCTTGAGGCTTACCTCACTGTAACGATGAAGAATTCATCAACTAAAAAAACATTGCACGCGCTGGTAGAAATTCCCAGTGAATTGGATCGCTTTGTTGTTTTACCACAAGTGGACGGTATCGATTACATAATGATACTTGACGATTTAATACGTTATAATCTGGAATCGGTATTCAGTATTTTTGAATATGACGAGATTTCTGCTCATATGATTAAAATAACCAGAGATGCAGAACTTGATTTAGAGTCTGATCTGGGTAAAAGTTTTATTGAAAAGCTATCCAAAAGTGTAAAAGGTCGGGAAGATGCAGAGCCTGTTCGTTTTGTACACGATCAGTCGATTAATCAAGATACTCTCAAGTTTTTACTTGAAAAATTAGGAATAGAAAATACAGACAGTATTATTCCAGGAGGTCGTTATCATAATAGGAAAGATTATATGGGATTCCCTAGTCTAGGACGAACCGATTTACTTTATGCTACCCAAAAGCCTCTACCTATTAATAATATCAGTCTTAATGATAGTATGTTTAAAAAAGTGGCTGAAAAGGATTTTTTACAATATACACCTTATCACACATTTGCATATGTAATTAAATTTTTACGTGAGGCTGCATTAGATCCTAAAGTCAAAACGATTAAAATAACTATTTATCGGTTGGCGAAATTAAGTCACGTCGCTAGTGCCTTAATCAATGCTGCGAAAAACGGTAAGGATGTAACTGTACAGATTGAGTTACGTGCCCGTTTTGATGAAGAGAGCAATATGCGATATGCTAATCAAATGCAGGACGAAGGGATCAAGCTTATTTTTGGTGTTCCCGGTTTAAAAGTTCACAGCAAAGTGTGTGTAATCGAGCGCCTCGAAGCGGGAAGATTGAAGCGTTACGGATTTATAAGCACTGGAAACTTCAACGGTAAAACTGCAAAAATATATACAGATTACACCCTATTTACAGCCAATAAGCAAATACTTAAAGATCTAAGTAAGCTGTTTAATTTCTTTGACACCAATTATATAGTCAATACCTACCAGCATTTGATAATATCTCCGCATTACGCTAAAAACACCTTTTACCGATTGATAGATAACGAAATCAAGAAAGTGAAAAATGGTCAAAAGGGATATATTCGTTTAAAGCTGAATAGTATATCTAATTATTCTATAATCGATAAATTATATGCGGCTAGTGAAGCGGGCGTTAAAATTGATATGATAATACGCGGAGTGTGTTGTTTAATACCCGGAGTTAAGGGAATGAGTGAAAACATAAATTTAATAAGTATTGTCGATAAATTTTTAGAACATCCACGCGTGTTAATTTTTGGAGAAGAAGGTGAGGAGAAAGTTTATATTTCTTCATCAGATTGGATGACTCGTAATTTGGATAATAGAGTGGAGGTAACTTGTCCTATATATGATGAAGATGTCAAAAAAGAAATTATAGACACTTTCACAATTTGCTGGAATGATAATGTAAAGGCTCGGGAAATTACCGCTTCTCAAGATAATGCATATCGCATTAATGATAAGGCACCCCTTAGATCACAGTTTGCAACATATGATTATTATTTAAACAAGTTAAATTAGATTATGATCCAGTTTAAGAAATATGCTGCAATTGATATAGGTTCTAACGCAATTCGTCTATTAGTAGCCAATGTAATTGAATTAGAGGGTCGTGAGCCTATTTTTAGAAAAAGTTCTTTAGTGCGTGTGCCTATACGTCTAGGAGCAGATGTGTTTAAGTCAAAAAAAATATCAGAAGAGAATATTGTTCGTATGACAGATACTATGGAAGCCTTTAAACTCCTCATGCGGTCTCATAAGGTGGTAGATTATAGAGCTTGCGCAACTTCTGCAATGCGAGAAGCAGAAAATGGCGAAGCTGTAGTAAAACATATTTATAAAAAAACTGGGGTGAATATTAATATCATTGATGGAAACGATGAAGCAGCTATAATAGCCAATACAGATTTACAGTCATTGATTTCATCAGATCGCTCTTATTTGTATGTAGATGTTGGTGGAGGAAGTACAGAGTTTACACTTTATAGCAATAAAGAAGTTGTGGCTTCTAAATCTTTTAAACTGGGAACTGTAAGACTATTAGAAGGTTTAGTAGGGCATACTGTTTGGGAAGATGTTGAAGCCTGGATTAAGGAAGTAACAAAAGGGCATACAAAAATTGATTTAATAGGATCTGGCGGAAATATCAACAAAATATTTAAACTGAGTGGAAAAAAAGATGGTAAGCCATTAACGTATTTTTATATGGTGAGCTTTTATGAATTTCTTCAGTCATATAATTATGAAGAGCGTATTACAGAGCTGGGTTTAAATATAGATCGAGCCGATGTAATTATACCTGCTACCCGTATTTATTTATCTGCGATGAAATGGAGTAGATCAAAAAATATCCACGTTCCTAAAATTGGGTTGTCAGACGGCATTATAAAATCGCTGTATAACGATAAAAATCAAGTTGTTTAGGTGATCAAATTAAAATTATAGTAATATTGCAAAGCCCAATATTTGCTTTCACCAATTTAAAATCTCATTATGAAAAAATTATTACTTGTATTTTTATTTACAATTTCAGCTACTTGTTTGGCGCAGAACGTTAGATATGGTGCAAAATTAGGACTAAACGTATCTGAACTAAGTGGTGATTATGAGGATGCTTTAAGTCGATATGGTTTTATGGCTGGAGTTTTTGCTGAAATTCCATTAACAGGAAGTTTAAATTTTCAACCAGAATTATTGTATTCCGCTCAAGGAAATAAACCTAACTCGGTAGCTGGTAGTGCTAATGCTGAACGCGCAGAATTAGACTACATTCAATTACCACTATTGCTAAAACTTAATAAACAACGATTTAATGTGCACGTAGGCCCGCAGTTAGGTCTGGCAGTATGGAATTCATTTAATAGTGATGCGTATAAAAATTATGATGTAGCTGCTGTAGGCGGTATTGGCTACCAAATCATTGATGGTCTATCGATAGATGCTCGTTATAATTTTGGGTTTGTAGATGTTGTTAATAGTTCTGCCTTAGAAGGAAAAAACAGATACTTTACTTTATCTGCCTCGTATAAATTATAGTATTCAACATACTTTTAAATAAAAAAAACCGGTACTTAAGAACCGGTTTTTTTTATTTAAAATTTCTAGCCGTGTATGCTTTGCTGTTTGCTGAGATCTTTCATAATTTCAGCTTCAAAATCTAAGAGACTCTGCCATTTTTCATTTACTTCTGTCTCATCACCATATTTACGGGCAAAGCCTAAAAACATCGTGTAATGGTTCGCCTCACTTACCATCAGATTATGATAGAAAATGCGTAATTCTTCATCCTTTAATTCTTGTGATAAAAGTCTGAATCGTTCACAACTACGTGCTTCAATTAAAGCAGCGTAAAGCAACCGGTGAACAAGCTGTGTGGTGCGACTACCGCCCTTAGGAAAAAACTTAAGTAGTTTATTTACATAATCATCTTTTCTGTCATAACCTAAAGCATTACCTCTTGCGATAATTTTGTCGTGAACTAGCTTAAAGTGACTTATTTCTTCTTTTACTAAAGCAATCATTTCTTGAACGAGCTCAGTATATTCAGGAAAAGAGACGATGAGTGATATTGCAGTTGATGCAGCTTTTTGCTCACAAAAGGCGTGATCAGATAGTATATCATCAATATTCATCTCTACAATATTTACCCATCGTGGGTCTGTGGGAAGTTTAAGGCCTAGCATTATATATCAAGATCAAAAGTGGTTCGTAAAATTTCTAAATCGGGATTTTTTTCTTTCAGCTTCTCATATTTTTCACGAGTTGTATAAGCGTAACGACGTTCTGCAGCTTCATTAACTGTGATTTCTATAGTAATGTCATAATTATTAAGTTTTCGCTTTAAAAACTCTAATAAATTATGCTGGGCACGTTCTAGCTCGACACGCATGGTTTCATTCGGAAATTCTAAATGTATTACCGTGCCTTTTAAGGTAGGTGTATCTGTTTCTAAATTCGAAGCTAAAATTTTCTCTCCTCTTTTTTGCAATTTGGAAACATATTCCTTCCAGGTTGCGAGTAATGCATTTTCAGTAAATGGCTCTTTCGGTAATTGGCTTATATCAACTTCTTTTACTGTTTTGCGCTCAAGGATCTCTTTTTTACGCTTTAAACCTTTAACTGAAAGACTGGAGATATAGCCGCCCACAGGTGTTTGTACAGTGGGTGAACTTATAGGAGGTTGTGATTCAGGTTTATTTGTTGCTTTTTCTTCTTTTTTATGCGCAATCGTTTCTGAAGATGTAGAAGAAACTACCGAAGAACCTACTGGTTTCTCTGCAGAAGGTTCATTTTTAGAATTATTATTTTCGGTATTAAAATAAGAAGCTGGAATTATAAAGTCAGAAGCTTTTTTTTTTCTCCATCAAAAGTGATAGAGGCCATTTGCATAAGACAAATTTCAACTAGTAATCGCGGATTACGACTTGTGCGATACTTTAAATCACATTCATTAGCCTTTTCAAGTGCAGGCATCAAGAAATCAAAATCAGCTTTCTCAGCTTGCTCGTGATACCGATTTTTTGTTTGATCCCCCACTTCAAGTAAAGCGATTGTAGCTGGGTTTTTACACACCATTAAATCTCTATAGTGAGAAGCAAGCCCTGCAATAAAGTGATGACCGTCAAAGCCTCTTGCAAGAATCTCATTAAAATTGAGAAGCAACTGCGGAATATTATTAGATAAAATTAAATCTGTAGTCTCAAAATAGGTATCGTAATCAAGAACATTTAGATTTTCGGTTACTGCTGCTCGAGTAAGATTATTACCGCAAAAACTTACCACCCTATCAAAGGTTGATAATGCATCTCTTAAGGCACCATCTGCTTTTTGAGCAATTATATGAAGTGCTTCTTCATCTGCAGTAATATGTTCAAGTTTTGCAATATCTGCTAGATGCTCACGTATATCCTTAACTGTAATTCTCTTAAAGTCAAATATTTGACATCTTGAGAGTATAGTAGGAATAATTTTATGCTTTTCTGTTGTTGCTAATATGAAGATAGCATGTTTAGGCGGCTCTTCTAGTGTTTTGAGAAAGGCATTAAATGCTGCGGAAGAGAGCATATGTACCTCATCAATAATATAAACCTTGTATTGACCTACTTGCGGAGCTATACGTACCTGATCAATTAAATTACGTATATCATCTACCGAATTATTAGAAGCAGCATCTAACTCAAATATGTTAAAAGCGTAATCTTCATTTTCATCAACAACTTCATCTGCTTCCTGATTAATCTTCTTGGCCAGAATACGCGCGCACGTGGTTTTACCTACACCTCGGGGCCCTGTAAATAATAGTGCCTGAGCAAGATGATTATTTGCAATTGCATTTTCTAACGTATTTGTAATAGCCTGTTGCCCCACAACATCCTTAAAGGTCGCAGGTCTATATTTTCTGGCTGATACGATGAATTGCTCCACAGATTTATTTTAATTTTTCACCGAAAGTAGTTTTCGGATTTTAGATGCCCAAAGATAAAAATAGTGAATTCAATACGCCCTACACAATTGTCTTTTTTGCAATTTTCTTATTAACAATAAACATTTTTTGAAACCCTATTAAACAAATTTACTTCAGTATAAAAGTGTATTTTTGCGTCAAAGCAGACCGCCTTATCGCTCTATTTTTATAGGGAGGAAAGTCCGGACACCATAGGGAAGCATAGCGGCTAACGGCCGTCTAGATTAATAAGCAATTATTAATTTAAGGACTAGTGCAACAGAAAGTATGTACAGGTAATGCTGTAGTGAAACCAGGTAAACTCTATGCGGTGCAATGCCATGTAAACCGGCAATTAAGTGCGTCTCGTGCGATGCCGGAGGGTAGGCAGATAGAACAAACAAGTAATTGTTTGTCTAGATAAATGATAAGGTATTATTGCTTGCAATAAGAACAGAACCCGGCTTATAGGTCTGCTTTTTTTATTTTCTCAAAAACAATTCTATTTTTAAATTGATTACTGGCTAATCGTTTTAATTATTTAGAAAAAAAGCTGAATGCGCTTCCGCCATATTTTCTGATTTCAAAAAAAGTTGGGTGATCTTCTAGATTGGTATTTTTACTGTGTTCTATAATCAAACATCCATCTGGCAATAGTAGTTCATTATCCATCACATAATCAACGATCTTGGTAAATTGATCGGTTTCAAAGTCATATGGAGGATCGGCAAATATGATATCATATTTATTGCTTTCACGTGCGAGGTAGCTGTAAACGTCAGATTTAATGACATTAATATTCATTTCAAATTCGTTGGCTGTCTCTTGAATAAATTTTGCGCAACCGGCATTTCCATCAACTGCAGTAACAGCTTCTGCACCCCGGGAAGCAAATTCATAGCTTATATTTCCTGTACCAGAAAAAAGATCTAAAACAGTAACTCGTGTTAAGCTATATCTATTACGTAAAATATTAAATAACGACTCCTTAGACATATCTGTTGTAGGTCTAACCGGTAATTTTTTTGGTGCGCTAATACGTCTTCCTTTATAGGTGCCGCTTATAATTCTCATAAGTTAAGGTTGTATTTCAAGTAAGAATAATTTAACTGATTTTCTTCTACAGTCTCTACGATCTCCACGTTTCTAACATACGCATAGATTAATTGATATTTAGAATCCTCTGTATCGATAAAACCTTTAAAATTAACTTTGATTTCTTCTGGGTTCAATGCCAGCTGTTCAAGACAAAAAAGAATGTAATAAACAAAATCGGCATCTGTAGTATACTTAAATTGATTACTCAAAAGCAAGCTCTTACCTTCATAAATTAATAGATCAAAGGTTTTGAGACCTACTTGAATGTAGACCTGTGGTTCTGCAGTTACTGTAGAATCCTCAAGTATATTTTTAATTAATATAGACTGACTGTGGTAATAGGTAAAGGTGCCAAAATGATCAAAAAAGAAGTTGTTAATATTTGTATAGGGTACATAAATATTAATAAGATCTAGACTTTCTAATTCATCATAAACTATAAAATCTGTTTTTAAAATTTTTGTATTGAATTTTAAATAATCCGTGAGATTTTTAGGGTCAAATAACTGTTTGGGAACGATTGTATATAATTCGTTTGCATAAACAACAGATACGTTACTAAAGCTATTGTGTAATATTGCAGAATTATCAAATAGCTGTTGAATCTCGATTAAAGCCTGTTCTGCAGTTGTAACATTTTTATATGCAAAATGCTCTGCATGTATAGGTTCGTTAGAGTTATCACTATGGATATAAAACGAAAATCCATCCAAGCTAACTTGGATGGATAATATATTAAGTTCTGAATTTACCAGAGGATTAATCTTCACTGTCACCGTAACTTTGAGGCCAGTTACCTGCGGTACTTACTTCAGTCATAGAACCTACAGATAAATATGCTCCATTTACACCTTCAACAGATATAACTTGCTTTTCTTTAGCAACGTAATCTTTAGGTTGATCAAATAAGATAACGTCTTTAGAAACTTTAGCTTCAAATACTGGAATTTGAACATCATTCTTTAGAACGGTTCCAGCTTCCATTTCAAATTGCTTATCTGTACCCGGAACATTCATCATCGTTTTGTAACGATCTGTTCCTTGATATAAAGAGTCTTTAATAGACGCTTTACCTAATGTATCTATAATAGTAATTTCTTTTCTAGTATCTACTCGGTAACGTCTTGTTGCTTCCTCATCAAGTACTAATGTATCACGACGTTCTGTAAGTGTAAATTCTGCAGTATCTAAGAATTTTACAAGTTCATCAAAAGAACCGGCAAATTTGCCATTAATTTGTTTAAAAGCTAATTGTCCTTTTTGAATGTCTTTAAGCTTATCAACAGATTTTTGATAGCGTGCAACTTTAAGGTCATTAAACTTAACTTCGCCGTAAACAGAGTTAAAAAGCAGATATCCTAATACTCCGATAACAACCCAAAGTAATAACTGAATTACTAATTTCATTCGATGTGTGGTTTTAGATTTAATAATGGTTACCGACAAATCTACAATTTTTTTTTAATCGTTAAAGGATATCCCCAAAAATTCATTACTATCTTTACAACATCAATAAATACGTATGGAGCTGGACCATCAAGCATTTTATAAATTACTTCTTAAAGATTTCCCATTTGCCCCAACTTTAAAGCAAGATATTCTTTTACAGCAACTTAGTAAGTTTTTATTAGACCCTAAAAATGATACTATTTATCTCTTAAAAGGATATGCCGGTACCGGTAAAACAACCGCTATAGGAACAATTGTTAAGAATTTGTGGAAAATAAAAATGTCTTTTGTTCAATTAGCACCCACAGGAAGGGCAGCAAAAGTTATTTCTAACTATAGTGATGAAGCTGCTCAAACTATACATAGAAAAATTTATTATCCCAAGAAAGAGCGTGGAGGAGGTGTGTCATTTACCCTACAGAAAAATAAACACCGCAATGCTCTTTTTATAGTGGATGAAGCATCAATGATTTCTGATTCTGTTTCAGAATCAAAATTGTTTGAAAATGGTTCGCTTCTTGACGATCTGATGTTATATGTATATAGTGGACATAACTGCAAACTCCTTTTAATAGGTGATAATGCGCAATTACCACCTGTAAAAATGGATTTAAGTCCGGCACTGGACGCGAGAAATTTAGAACTTCAGTTTAATAAAAAAGTATTAAGTATTGAACTAGATGAAGTGATGCGTCAGGCAGAAACTAGTGGTATTTTAAAAAATGCCACGCGTATTAGAGAATTTCTCAATGACCAACTCTATGAGGATTTTAGATTTGGCTTAAGTAATCAAGATGATGTGGTGCGTCTTATAGATGGTCATGAAATTATGGATTCTTTAAGTGATTCATATCAAGAATATGGTAATGAAGGTACAGCTATTATCGTACGATCTAATAAACGTGCAAATCTGTACAATCAACAGATACGCTCTCGTATATTATTTAAGGAGGAAGAAGTAAGTCCCGGTGATTATTTTATGGTGGTTAAAAACAATTACTTTTGGTTAGACACCAAAAGTGATGCAGGCTTTATCGCAAATGGTGATATTATAGAAATCTTAGAAATTTTCAGTATAAAAGAGCTGTATGGTTTTCGCTTTGCGGAAGTAAAAATACAAATGACAGATTATCCTAATCTCGCTCCATTTGAAACGGTCTTACTCCTTGATACACTTACTTCGGAAACACCATCGTTGTCCTATGAAGAGGGAAATCAGCTTTATCAGGAAGTTATGAAAGATTATGCCGATGAAACTTCTAAATACAAACGCTTTCTTAAGGTGAAGAATAATAAATTTTTTAATGCCCTACAGGTAAAATTTTCATACGCGATTACGTGTCATAAATCCCAGGGTGGACAATGGGAAACAATAATGGTTGAACAGCCGTATTTACCTAATGGGATGGATAAAGATTATTTACGATGGTTATATACCGCAGTAACTCGAGCTCGTAAAAAATTATATCTAATAGGCTTCAAAGACGATATGTTTATTGAAGATTAAAATGCTAATTTGAGTAATTCAATCAATTTAAATTGATATTAATCCCCAATCTATTTTCAAATAAATTCAAAATGACAGAAAAGTTAAAGGTTATAGCTATGATTCCTGCACGATACGAGGCATCTCGATTTCCGGGGAAGTTAATGAAGGATTTAGAAGGGAAACCAGTTATTATTCGCACCTATGAAGCAGCTATAAAGACGGGACTTTTTGATGATGTTTATGTTGTAACAGATAGCAAACTCATATTTGATACAATAGGTGAGTATGGTGGTAAAGTTATAATGAGTCTAGAAGAGCACCAGTGTGGAAGCGATCGTATTGCTGAAGCTGTAAAGGATCTGGATGTAGATATCGTTGTAAATGTTCAAGGAGATGAGCCATTTACTAATGAGAAAGATATGCGCAATATTCTACAAGTATTTTATGAAGATGATGCAGATTCTATAGATTTGGCATCATTAAT
Source organism: Leeuwenhoekiella aequorea (assembly GCF_004104375.1). GTDB lineage: Bacteria > Bacteroidota > Bacteroidia > Flavobacteriales > Flavobacteriaceae > Leeuwenhoekiella > Leeuwenhoekiella aequorea. The sequence continues at coordinate 496,006 of NZ_QOVM01000002.1, read as the reverse complement.
GACGCCTATCTCATCAATATCTGAAATTGAAAATCCAAACAACGTAAAGGTAATTGTAGATCATAATAATTTTGCACTATACTTTTCAAGAGCACCTATTCCTTATCCTAGAGATAAAGAGATTGAAATTACGTATTTTAAGCATAAAGGAATTTACGCTTTTAGAAAGCAAGCGGTTCTTGATTTTTATAATCTTCCTATGCGTAACCTTGAAGCATCAGAAAAGATTGAAGCCATTCGCTATTTAGAATATGGTAAACGCATCAAAATGGTGTTTTCAGATTCTCCAGCAATAGGTATAGATACTCCTCAAGATTTGGAAGACGCTAGAAATATTATAAAATCGCAACACATTAACTAATGGGTTGGATTTCAAAAAGGCTATATAACGCACTTGGCTGGCGCATACGCGGTAGTTTTCCTAGCTCCGTAAAAAAGATGATAGTCATAGCAGTACCACATACTAGTTGGCATGACTTCTATATGGGACTGATTTTTCGAAGTGTGCTTGATGAAGAAATTAATTTTTTGGGTAAGAAAGAACTTTTTAAATGGCCGTTAGGAATATTCTTTAGAAGCTTAGGAGGAACGCCTTTAAATAGGGTAAAAGGTCAAAATCAGGTAGAACAAATATCTGCACTTTTTGCAAAGAAAGATATATTTAGACTTGCACTGTCTCCAGAAGGTACAAGAAGAAAAGTAGATACATGGAAAACAGGTTTTTATTATATCGCATTAAAAGCCCAAGTACCCATATTACCTGTTACTATGAATTTTAAAGATAAGGAACATCACATAGGGAATTTATTCTATCCGACAGGAGATATCACTAAGGATATGATTGAATTACGCAGTTTTTTTAAAAACATCAAAGGAAAAGTACCTGAAAATAGCTAAAACAACGTATGAAATGTTTATTTAATAATTATGGAATGCGTTAAACTTTCATAATCATAACTTAAAGATACGTTAACTTTAAAGACACATGTAAATACAACTAACTGAATTTTAATATGTTGATTATTAATGGTTTTTGAAGGTGGATTTTCACTATTCCAGAGCAAAACCATAATTAATTAATTTTCGTTTATATAATGAACAAATAATTATAAAAACTAAAATTCAATTATGAAAATTTCAAAATTTCTTTATTTAGGGGTACTTGGTGTATTTGCTTTAACATCGTGCAGTGATGATGACGATAACACCACAGATATGAATGATGGCACTGCGGATTTATATGCTACAAGCCACGCAGATGGAAACGTTACTAAATACAATCTTTTAACTAATGAAGCTACTGTTTACACTACTACAGCAACAGATGCTGAAGGTATTTACTATTCTCCAGAAGATGATAGCTTTACTATTGCATCCCGTGGAGCAACTCAAAATTCATTACAGACTTACATTAGCATAAGTGATCTTGTATCTACAACAGCATCATTAAATGTTGATATTACTGGACCAGCAGCTTTGCAGAGTGCAAGAGATTTAGCTGTAAGTGGTAATTTTTATGTAGTTTCTGATAATACTACAAACAATAACAGACTTTTTGTATTTGAACGTTCTAATGGATCATTTACGCTGAGCAGAACAATAAATGTAGATTTCCCACTCTGGGGAATTGAATTTGTAAACAACGATCTATATGCAGTTGTAGATACTACAAATGAATTGGCTGTATTTACAAACTTTTTATCGAGCAATCCATCTGATGCTTCTATAAGTGCATCTAAGCGAGTGGCTGTTGAAGGTATTGTGCGTACCCATGGTCTTGATTATGATGGTGATACAATGGTATTAACTGATATCGCTGCTGCAGCTGATGGAAATTTTGATACAGATGGAGCTATTCACGTAATATCTAACTTTAACTCAAAATTTAATGCAGTTGCCAACGGTGAAACTCTTGCGCTAACTAATCAAATACGTATTTCTGGTGCATCAACCTTATTAGGTAACCCAGTAAATGTTGTTTATGATGCAGAAGCAGATGCTGTTTATGTAGCAGAACTAGCTAACGGTGGTGGCAGAGTATTGGCTTTTTCTTCAGTATCTAGTAATACTTCTGGAACAGCGACACCTGCAGTTAATAATTCGCTTACTGGTGTATCTTCATTATACCTTTACAAAAACTAATCTTGTCACTATAATACAAAAAAGCCCGGTAGAAATACCGGGCTTTTTTATGCTTCAAAAACAATATAATCTTTATGAATTTTTAAATCGTTAAATGCAAAATTCTCCTTGATATATAATAAGGCTCTTTCAGTATAAAAAAAGGTGTGAGTATAATCATTTTTATACCACCAGTTTTTAAATTCTATAGTCTCAAGTAGGAGATTTGTTTTTATATATAACTTTCCTTTATTAGCAAGCAGCTCGCGAAGTCTATTGAATTCAATTTGTGGATTATGAAAATGCTCTATCACTTCACAGCATACAATGTAATTGTATTTTTTTTCAGTGAAAGTATGTGTATTTGCATAAATGGGATCATAAGATACAATTTGATAATTCTCGCGTTGCAATGAATTAGTAAAAACCGGATTAGGTCCAGAACCGTAATCTAACCCCAGATCTGCAGGTGTGTGATTTTTAAAAACAGCATCGAGTAGGGGGGAAAGAAATTTTAAATACCCCGAATTATTGGTGTTGTTTTGATGTAAGTTATATCTCTCTTTTTCCTTCTTAAGGTTTGGATGGTCGTTTGTGTCTAAAAAAACAGATGCACAAAAAGTGCATCTGTTATAATTTCTATTCTGAAACCTACCCAAGAAATCAGCAGAGTGATTACAAAGTAGACATTTCATAATATTAAATTTTAGTAAAGTGTTTTAAGCTTTTTCAATTTAGCTTTCCAGATCTCCAATGTCTTTTTATGCTCTGCGATATTCTTATGTACATCTTTAACAAGTGGATTATCATCTGCCACGTGCTGGAAAAAACCTAAATTATTTTCAAGCTGATTAATTTCGGCGCGACTTTCTTCTATCTTTTTAGTTATAAAAAAGCGTTCTTTATTTAGGGCGTGATTCCCATCTTGATCTGCTAATGAAGCTACACGATTGTCATACTTTATGAGTTCGGCATCCTTTCTACTTAGATCTAGCGATTTAAATAAACCATCTAAAACCTTATTAAAATCTTGTTCTATAGATTTTTTAGAATGAGGAACTCTTCCTGTATCCTTCCACTCCTTAATTATAGCTTTTATAGCTTTAAGATTTTCATCTGGAGTACCTTCTAACTTAGCGTTTTTATTCTTTTCTAGAAGTGCGGTTTTCTTTTCAAGATTAACTTTTTCTTCTTCTAAAATCTCATTTTTTTCAGCGTGTAGACGGTCAAAAAAGTGGTTACAAGCCTTTTTAAAGCGTTTCCAAATTTTATCGCTGTCTTTTCTTGGAACGTGACCTATTTTTTTCCAATCAGCCTGTATGCGCTTCATTAAATCAATGGTAGCTTGTACGTCCTCATTGTCTTTATTTTCTTCCGCCAGCTGTATTAAATCTAATTTTTTCTGAAGGTTATCGTATTGCTCCTTTTTCTGATCTTTATAAAATCCGTTTTTATTGTGGTTGAATTCTCTGGTAGCTTTTTTAAATGCTTTCCAGGTAGGTTCATTATCTTTTTTAGGAACTTTTCCTATTTCAAAAAAGGATTCTCTTAGGGTATTTACTTCCTTCATTTGCTTTTGCCAACCACCGTGAGAATTTGAAGGTTTATTTGCAATAGCCTCAATTTTTGAAATAACCTCTTGCTTTTTCTCAAGGTTTTCTTCAAATACTTTATCAATATTTTTGAAGTAATCCTGACGCGCATCGTGAATCTTTCGGGTCGCAGTACTAAACTTTTCCCAGATTTCTTCTCTATATTCTTTAGATACAGGGCCTATTTCTTCCTTCCATATTTTATGAAGCATTTGCAACTCCTTAAAGGCTCTGTTAACATCAGAATCTTTAGTTAATTCCTCTGCTTGCTCAATAAGTTTAAGTTTCTTATCGAGGTTATCCTTAAAATCTTTATCTCTAAATTCTCTATTTAAATGAAGAAAGTCATAGAAATTTTCAACGTGGTGATGATAGTTATTCCAAACAAGGTTATAACGATCTCGTGGAATATTACCTGCATTACGCCATCTATCTTGAATATCTTTAAATTTATCAAACGTGGTATTAATGCTATCTTCGCCACCTAGCTCATTTTTAAGTTCTTTTAACTCTTCAATTAAAGCTGTACGAGTTTCTAAATTTGCATTAAGATCTTTTTTGAGATTTTGATAATAATTATTGCGCTTATCACGATATTCATAATAAAGAGAGTTAAAGTCTTTCTTTAAAGGATTGTAATATCTGAAATCAATAATATTACCTCCTTCTTCTAAGAATTTTTCTTTAGCCTCGTCCTGTTCTTCTTCAAATTTTGAAATGAAGGATGTTCTTAATGCATTTACATGCTCTTTTATAGCTTGTACATTATAATTATTCAGAAGATTCTTAAACTCTTTTATCAGCTCTTGCTTAGTTAGACTATCATAATCCTTTTCAGGAATCGCATGACGTTCTTGTGTAGATTCATCTTCTACATCTTTACTAAGTGCCGCTTCTAAGTCTGTAGAATCTTCATCCTCATCATCATCATCATCTTCTTCTGCAAAATCCTCATCTTCGTCTTCATCAACATTTTTAGCACTTTGTACTACATTTATCGATTCAGTTGTTAATTCTTCATCTTGCTTTTCAACAATTTCAGCAGTTTTAGAAGTTGTTTGTGTATTAGCTGCTTCAGTATTAGAGTCAGATTTCAAAGCGTTATCTTTTTTTACTTCGGTTTGCTCTTCGGTTTTAGATGCTTTGTTTTCTTCAGACATTTCTTTCAATGTTAAGGTGCTTAATTTATTGAGTTAAAGATACTATTAACTGTTCAAATAGCAAGAGTGAGTTGTAGGCAGTAGTTAATTCCAGATTTCCCAAGCTGCTTCTGCTTGTAGTTTTAGCATTTCGAAACCATTAGTTGTCTTAGCTCCCTGTATTCTTCCATTCTTTAAAAAGAGACTTTCTGCAGGGTTGTAAACTAAGTCATACAGTAAATGATCTTTTGTTAATGCTCGATATAAAATTTTTGGACATTCTAGAACGTTAGGGTGAGTGCCTATGGGAGTTGTATTAATTATCAGCGTGTATTTTGAAAGAACAGCGCTTGTAAGATCACTATAGGTTAATTGACCTTTTTTAGGAGATCGTGAAACAAATTTATAGGTTATATCTTCAAGTTCTAATGCATACGCTATCGCTTTTGAAGCTCCTCCGGTTCCTAAAATTAAAGCGTGATTGTGAGATTTCAATTTTAAAAAAGGCTGCAAAGATTTTCTGAAGCCCAAATAGTCAGTATTAAAGCCTTTTAGTTTACCGTTTTGCTGTCTTTTTATAGTATTTACAGCACCTATAGCACTTGCGTGCTTATTCATCTCATCTAGAAATGGAACCACACTTTCCTTATAGGGTATGGTGACATTAAATCCTAAGCAGTCTTTTCTGGTCTCGAAAAGTTCTTTAAGCTCCTGCACAGATTTACAGTCAAAATTTGAATAGTCTGCTTCAATTGTTTCTTTCTCAAATTTTTCAGTAAAGTATAATCTTGAAAATGAGTAATCTATATCTTTACCTATCAACCCTAATTTAATCATAATAGATGCTTGCAATTATACTTTATTTCTAAAAGTAATTAATTGTGTTTTACCGATTTAAAGATAAATTAATTATTTTATTGGCGACGGGTGTTTTCCCCATATTTACCCAGTGCTACCACACTTATAATGCCTATAAATATAAACAAGATAGCAATAAGATTTTCAGCAGATAAATGAGTGGGAATAAACCGATTATAATTCATAAGAATGGGATCTCCCACACGGTCATATTTTATAGTTCCTAGTGAATTAAGCTCAAACACCGGCTTTTTCCAAGGCCAGACAACACCAAGAGAACCTGTTATAAAGCCTATGATTGCTGCGTTTGTTTGATTCTTATATCGCTTTAGTAAATAGGCCAGAAAGTTTGATAATGTAACCAATCCTGTTGCAGATCCTAATGTAAAAACTGCCATAACTTTTAGCAGGCGCACCCTAAAAGGATTATTTATAAATGAAAAATCTCCGTGAAGAACGTCTGCAATAGTATCAAACAGGGCATTTACCGAATCTACTAAGAGGAGAACATAATTGCCCAGAAGAATTAGTATAAAAGACCCTGAAAGTCCGGGGAGCGTCATACCTGAAACACCAATTATTCCACAGAAAAAAACAAAAATTAAGTTGTCATTTTGAGTCGCCGGTTTTAATAAACTTATACCAATACCAGCAACTATTCCCAGACAAAGAATAATAAGATTAGATCGTGTCCATTCATTAAAATCTTTAGCGATAATATAAACGCTTCCAATTATCATCCCAAAGAAGGCACTCCACACATACAATGGAAACAAGTCGATTGCAACGTCGAGTAATTTTGAAACACTAAAGTAACTAATGATCATTCCTAAAATGAGAAGAAATAGAAATCTGCCGTTTACAAAACGGGCAAAACTGCGCACTCTACCGGCTAATAAAAGTTTAAAAGCCGTTTTATTTACTTTTTGAAGTGAATAAATAAATTCTTCGTAAAATCCTGCAACATAAGCTACGACACCTCCAGAAACTCCAGGAACCTTATTGGCCGCACCCATAGCGAGACCTTTAAGAACTAACCAGACTTTATCTGAAAAGGACCGATGTTTATTAGATTGCATTTTTTTGTTTGGAATTGGCGAAGCGTTCAAGTAAGAAAATAGTCAAAAAGCCAATAATTGCCAAAGCTATTACCAAAATGATTTTTGGATCCCCATCAAAATGTTGTGGTAAGATACTTTTTTCCAAAAGTGCCACCTGTTTACCGTGTGAGTTAGTACGATATGATAAAATTTCTTTCCAAGGCCAAACTTTATTTAAAGCGCCTATCATAAAACCGGTTAATAGTGCTAAAGTGAGGTTTTGATGGTTTTTAAATAAGTAGGTTAGCACTTTTGAGAATGCCTTGAGACCTACAATACAGCCTAGCATAAATAAAAACAATTTTATAGCAGCATCTTTAATAGCTGTAAAATCCATAGCAATTAGACCGTCTACAAAATTACGGACAGTACCCAAAATAATGGCATATGAACCTAATAATAATAAAATAAACGATCCTGATATTCCAGGTAAAATCATTGCTATTATGGCTATAAACCCACTAAGAAATATAAACCAGTTGCTTGCACCTGCACTTAGAGGCTCTGCAATTGTAATATAATAAGATATAGCAATCCCTGCAATTCCAATTATAAAAACACCTAGGTTATAGCTTTTAATTTGTTTACCGATATATACAATACTCGCTATTATGAGTCCAAAAAAGAATCCCCATAGCAATAGCGGATGTTCCTCCAGAAGATAGGTGATAAGTTTTGCCAGCGAAAGAATACTAATGGCGACTCCTAAGAATAGAGCAGCCAAAAATTTTAAATTGTACTCCTTAGCTGCATTAGAAAAACCATTTTTCTTCCAGCATTTGAAGAAGGAAATATCGAGTTTGTCGATGGTAGAAATTAATTCTTCATATATACCGGCAATGAAAGCTATTGTTCCGCCGGAAACACCGGGTACTACATCTGCAGCACCCATAGCTAAGCCTTTTAAAGTAACTACTGCATAATTAAGCAGCGATCTATTTTGAGACATTGGTTATAGAGGTTATGCCTCAAATGTAAGAAAACAATTAGGAATTCTTTGCGCGCTTTATTTTTTCTAATACAGATCTTTTAGCATATGCAAAGGGAAATAATTCTTCCAGAATTATATCAAAATCCGTATCTATTTTAAGTGCGTTCTCTAAATGAAAATGACCTTTATCATCATCTCCAAGAGTAAAATGCAAACCGGCAAGTCTGTATTCAATTTCTGGAGATTCACTGTAAAATGCCTGTGCTTCAATTAGATTTTGAACTGCAGTATCTAATTCGCCAAGATTGATCAAAATATCGCAACGAGTTAACCAGGTATCTAACTCATAATTTCCTAATTCTAATGTTCTGCTATAACCACGTTCTGCTTCTTCATAAAACTTAAGGCGGTTATTAATCTTTGCATAACGCTTCCAGTAAAGAACATTATCTTCATCGATATTTATGGCTTTATTTATGTAATATAGCGCATTTTGATAATCCATTTTCTTGGTATAGAAATCAGTAATGGCAATCCATCCTTTATCTAATAGCGGGTCTTCTTTAACTGTTTTTAAGTAATACGTAATGGCCAAATCATCTGCGTGCAGTTTTTGATAACATTTACCCATACGTAAATAAGCAAATGAGGTTGGATCATCAAGTCCTAAAGTGATTTGATAATTTTCAATAGCCTCATTATATTTGCCTAACTTCTCCAGAACTTTACCTTTCTCAAAGTAAGCGCCTATAAAAGTATCATCGCTAATGATAGCAAAATCGAAAGCAGCTAAAGCTTTTTGGTATTTTTTCAAGTCAAAATACTGTTTACCTATCTGATGCCACGCAACTTCACAATAAGGATTATTATCTAAGAACATTGTTAAATAATCTATTGCCTCTTGATGTTGCTCTAGAAAATCAAAACAGTAAATTACATTATACAAAGCAGAGTAATCATCTTCATCTACCTCAATGCACTTCATGAAATTGATTTTCGCATTTTGATAATCATCCATAAAAAGATATTCCATTCCTATAAGAGAATAAATATCTGCATCATCATCTGTAAGTTCTAAAGCAATTTCTAAAAGCTCGATCGCTTTAATATGGTCATCTTGTTTTGAATAGATATTTGCTTTTTGAATATATACTTCCTCGTTTTGTGGCTCCAGCTCATAAAGTTCGGCAAGCATTTTATCTGCATCTTCTAACTTATTTTCAAATATTAAAATTTCAATTTTAAATAATTTGAGGTTGGATGATGAGGGATGTTGGTCAAGACCAAGCTTAACGGCTTTTTTTGCAAGAGCAATTTTACCATTCTCTAGATAATGGTTAACAATATTTTCGAAATCATCCGAATCGAAGAAAAGAACATCATTTGTCTTTAACATAGATTCAAAACGGGTGAGTGGGAAATTATCTTCTTCGTGTTCTTGATTAAACTTCATACACGGGTTTTTTAAAATTTCTTCCAATATAAAAGTAAAAAGGAACGTCCGACGCCCAATTCAATTTTAGTATTGTTGTTAACAAAATAATCAACAATTAAGCCTAAATTGAAAATTTCGATTAATTAGTCGCTATTTTGTCTAATACCTTAAGTAAAATAAGACAACCCTTTTCAATTTCTTCATTTGAAATTGTTAAAGGTGGAGTAATGCGTATAGCTTTTTCTTCAAAAAGCAGCCAGAATAGGATAAGACCTTCATTTTGAGCAGTTAATATAGCGTCGTTAGCAACAGCTCCTGTGTTTACAATAGCTGCAAGCATAAGGCCTTTCCCTCTTATTTCAGTTATAAGTTTGTGTTTTAATAGTTTTCTAAATAGTTGCTCTTTTTTTAAAGCCTCATCCATTAACGACGATTCTAAAATCTGCGTTAAGGTAGCTAGTGCAGCTGCTGCTATGACAGGATGACCGCCAAAAGTGGTAATATGTCCCATCTTGGGATTATCTGAAAGTAGTTGCATATGATTTCTGGAAGCTGTAAAAGCTCCAATAGGCATTCCGCCACCCATTCCTTTTCCCATAACTACGACATCAGGAATAATATCATAGTTCTCAAACCCAAAAAGTTTCCCCGTTCTCCCGAAACCCGGTTGTATTTCATCGAGAATTAATAGTGCGCCTACCTTGTTGCAGCGTTCACGTACAGCATTTAACCACCCATTTTGTGGCTGAATAAAGCCGGCTCCACCTTGAATGGTTTCTAGCACAACACCTGCAGTTTGTTCTGTAATACTGGTTAAATCCTCAAAATTATTAAAACCTATGTGCGAAATATCGCCGATCACTGGTCTAAATGGTGCAACGCGCTCTTCAAAATCCATCAAGCTTAAAGCACCAAATGTATTTCCGTGATATGCATTTTTTGCGGCAATAATTTGAGTTCTTCCGGTAGCTCTTCGTGCGAGTTTTATAGCTCCATCAATAGCTTCAGTACCACTATTTACAAGATAAGTTTGTTCTAAAGGATCTGGTAAATTTGCAGCGAGTAATCGGGTTAACTCAACTGCAGGTCCTTGGGCATATTCACCATAAACCATCACGTGTAAGTACTTGTCACACTGCTCTTTAATTGCTTGTAAAATTTTTGGATTAGAATGACCAACGCTTACAGCAGAAACACCGGCAACAAAGTCCAGATAGGCCTTACCGTTAGTGTCGTAAATGTAGGATCCTGATGCGTGTGAAATTTCTAATCCAAGTGGATAAGGACTCGTTTGAGCCTGATATTTTAGAAAATCGTTTTTCATCTAATTTTCTGTTTGAGTAGAATCGTTAGTTTTTGCAGGAGCTTTTTCCTTCAACGAACTCTTCGTTTTTGTATCAGTTAAAGTGTCTTTTTTGACGGTTGCCTTTTCATTAACCGGTACACCTATGGCAGGAGCATCTTCTTCGCGATTTTTAAAATCTGAAGGGCTAAGTTGTGATGCATCAGGAATGTCTAACTTATTATCAGGTATCGAATTATCAAAAAAGTCTTCTTCAATCTCGGGTAAAGGTATTCCCTCAATTTTTGTAAGTGTAAATGGAGCTTCTCCCTTAAAAATATCTTCTTTACTTAGTAAGCGTTCCTCACCTCGCCAGTTTAAACCAGGAAATTGCCTGGCTTCTTTTTCAAATAAGGAAAGCGGAAATACATCACCATCAACTTGTCTCAGCTTTGTTATTTCAGTGATCTCATTATTTTCTATGATAGCTGAGATTGATGCAGATTTGCTTTTGTCTATTCCTTGAAGCACTCCATCTTCAGAACGCATATAATTTATACTTTCTGCATTTTTGATGATATCTAATTGATGTAGTTTATTGTCTTTAAATGAACCGTATAAGTCGTCACCTTTGACTTGATTATAGGCTTTATTCCTTCGGTCATCGTATAGCGGAATAGTATCTTGCTGTGCTAAAAATGCATTTTTAAACACATGAAGTGAATCTAATTTTTCAGTAATGATGTTGCTTCTTAAGTGTATTGTATCACCGGTCATTTGGCTTAAACCATTCCATAAAATTGGTTTCCCCAGCATTTGCGTGAGACCAGTTTCTTGATTAATATGGATTGAATCAGACTTACCACTTAAGTCACTTTTAAATAAGCGTACATTATTATACCCTCTCACAATTCGCTTTTCAGGAATACCTGTCACGACCAATCGATCCCCGTGTACGTATATAGAATCATTATCCTGAACTGTAATGGCAACCGCTCTCTTAGTTATAAATACAGAATCTTTAGCTTTGTATACTTCAGCGTAATGACCTTTAATGATACTTTTATTAGCGGTGTCAATAACCTTAATATTGTTAGTTGCCGATGCAAAATTAGTAGGCCTGTCAAAATATAAACTATCGCCATACACCGTTCTGTTGTCGTAATCTATTCTTGAATTTTTAACGAAGTATCCATTATCGTTACGTGTGTCATAATATCCGCGTTCGCAATAAACAACACTCGCATCACTTGTTATAGTTGAAGGTCCATATAAATAGGCGATTCCTTTCTCTGAAAAGAAGTCTAATTGATCACTATTAATTACATATTCTGGATTTGTAACCACTACATTTTGGACGAAAGAATATTTGTCTTGATCTAAGAAGTAACGGCCTATTTTACTTGTGATGACACTAGAGGTGTCTCTAAGGGTTCCTTTATTTCTATAATATGCTTGCTGTTTTATACGGTCAAAATAAAGTGTATCTGTATCTAATGTAGCCGTGGGAGTTTGTAGATTAACACCTCCTGAAGCCCAGGCAAACTGTGTATCCCCGTTATATTCTGCATAATTACTGCGCATAGTGATTGTATCACCTTGATTCATACGAACATTACCTATCGCTCTTACAAAATTTTCATCCTTGTAATTAAAGGCAAGATCACACCACATTTCTATCCCTTCGTGCTGTATGTATACTTGCTTAGTGCTTTTATACATTACAATAGCACCGGGATATTTAACTTCGTCAATTTGTTCTATATCAGACTGAATATTTAATTCCTTACCTTCTTGTGCAGAAGTATAAGTTGTAATAAACAGAATTATAAAAATAACGGTATTTCTAAAAAAATTGGGCATAGCGAATTTTGACGCAAATATAACGGAATTTCCACTCTAGATCGTATTCGCATTTCACTATTAAAACAAATTCTAGGTCGAAATGAAAATGCGGCTTTAACTAAGGTTATTCTGCTTCACGTACTTCTTTAAACATATCAACATAGTACGCGGTGCAAATTTGACTTTCTGATAACTTAATTTCAGTTAAATATCGATGAAGAATTTTCAGCAAATTTGACGTATTGTTTAGTGTTTCACTTAAAGTTTCAACTTCTAGAAAAGAATCTTTAAGCCCGCGGATTTTCACTAATGAAACTTCAAGTTCATTGTTTTCAAATACCACATTAAATACTTCGCAGTTTTTTTTATAACTCAGGCTTTCTTTATAATTCAGTTTTTTAAGTAAACTATCTATAGCTATCGGGTCTATGATCTCACTTTCAAATTCTGGTTTTGATTTACTGTATAGATCAAATGGGGAATCCTTGAATGTTAAGAAATGTGATTCTTGGGAAGTAACCAAATTGGTTTTTGTGCGTAACCGTAATTCTTGTTCGCTACTCGTTAAAGTATTATTGAGATCATAATACCGGTCAAAATATTCATATAAAATTGTAGAAGTAGGTTGTATTTTTAGGATATTTTTTCTAGTTGCATAATAATCCTCCAGCTTAACTTTTAATTCGACCTCATACATATATACTATGCTTTGCGTTAATTTACTAATTTATGAATAAATGCTAATTTCTTTATTACGGGTTCAGAAATTATAAAGGGGTAAGCGTCTGCATGACCCATACTTCTGTTTAAAGAATTTACAACGTAGGTAAGTGGCAAATAATGTTTGATAATTTTTTCCATACTTTTTTCTAAATACGGATCAAAATCACAACTTACATCTAGATTGGGTACTTTTTTAAGTTCTGGATCTATCTCGAGTCCAAAATTATAACTTGTCTCAAGCATATCCATCATATGCATATAATGGGACCAGGTCTCAGCCCAATCTTCCCAAGCGTGCATAGTTGCGTACGAACTTATAAATTGCTCACGCCAATTTGCGGGAGCGCCGTTTTTGTAATGTTTTTGTAAGGCTTCTCCATAATCCTGCGTGTCGTCACCAAAATGACTTCTAAATTCTTCTAGAATTTTAGGATCAGATTTAATAAGAGCATCCCAATAAAAATGACCAACTTCATGTCTAAAATGACCTAAAAGGGTTCTGTAACGTTCTTCCAGCTGTTCTTTTATATATTCTCTATGTGCTGCGTTAGCCTCTTTAATATTGAGAGTAATTAAACCATTGTCGTGACCAGTGGTTACAGCTGTAGGATCATTTTCTAAAGGAGCTAAGAAATCAAAAGTCAACTTTAGCTTTTCCCCGTCAATGGTGTATTCAGTTTTTAAATTCAATTTATGCAAGCTGTAAAACAACCGACGTTTTGCAGCTTCAATTTTGCGCCAGTCTAATTTATTTTCAGGAATAGATAAATCGGGAATCATATGATTTGTACTGCAGGCTTCGCAAAATTTATTTTTTGAATCTACAGGAACAAGCCAGTTGCAAGCAGACTGGTTAAAATTTGCACAGTATGTTAATTCACCCCCAGCTTTAGAGACGGCATAACCTGCACTTTTGAAAGATAGTATAGATTCTGAACCAAATAAATATCCCAAACTGTTTTCACATTTTTCGCAGGAAGTATTCTCAAAATATACAGGATTATTACAATTTGAACACTGAAAAATTTTCATAGATGAGATCGTTTAAGTTCTAAAAAACAGCAAAGCTTGCCAGACAAATGTAAGTTAATGAAGAGTGCGTAACTGTGAAGATTTTCAGAAAATTAGCGAAAAAAAAATCCGAAGTTTAAACTTCGGATTTTTAATATTTATCTATAAACAGTCTGTGTCCTATCTGGTCCAACAGATACTATTTTGATAGGGACATTTAGTTCTTTCTCAAGATACTCAATGTACTCATTAAGTTCTGAAGGAAGTTTAGCATCACCTTTCATTTTAGTAAGATCTTCTGACCATCCTTTCATCTCAAAATAAACCGGTTCTACATTTTCTGGTTCGATATTGTAAGGAAGGTGTTCTATTAATTTCCCTTTGTATTTATAGTGTGTACAGATTTTAAGAGTATCAAAACCACTTAAAACATCACCTTTCATCATCATTAGTTGTGTAACACCATTTACGCGCACCGCATATTTAAGTGCTACAAGGTCAAGCCATCCGCAACGTCTTGGTCTACCTGTGGTAGCTCCAAATTCGTTACCTACGCGACCCATAGTGGCGCCTACTTCATCAAAAAGTTCGGTAGGGAAGGGGCCAGATCCTACACGTGTAGTATAAGCCTTAAAAATACCGAAAACTTCTGCAATTTGCCCCGGAGCTACACCTAATCCAGTACAAGCACCTGCTGCAGTAGTATTTGATGATGTTACAAAAGGATACGTTCCAAAATCAATATCTAAAAGAGAACCTTGTGCACCTTCTGCAAGAATTGATTTACCTGCTTGCTGCGCTTGATATAAATACTCTTCAGAATCAATAAAAGTAAGTGCTTTAAGAACTTCAACAGCTTTAAAAAATTCTGCTTCTAATTCGTCAAGATTGTATTCAATCTTCGCGTCATAAAAATCGATCATATCGATATGCTTATCACGTAAACTTGCATAACGATCTTTCCAGTCTGAAAGCTCTAAATCTCCAACACGAATACCATTTCTACCGGTTTTGTCCATATAAGTGGGACCTATACCTTTTAAAGTAGAACCTATTTTTGCTTTTCCTTTTGAAGCTTCAGAAGCTGCGTCAAGTAAGCGATGTGTAGGTAATATTAGGTGCGCTTTACGCGAAATCAATAATTTTTCTTTGATATTTAATTTAAATTGAGCCAGATTGTCAAGCTCTTTTTTAAATATTACTGGATCAATCACAACTCCATTACCAACAAGATTAATTGCATTTTCATGAAATATACCAGAAGGTATTGTGTGTAACACGTGTTTTATACCATCAAATTCAAGAGTATGACCTGCATTAGGACCGCCTTGAAAGCGTGCTATAATATCGTAATCCTTTGTAAGAACATCTACAATTTTGCCCTTACCTTCATCTCCCCATTGGAGACCAAGAAGTAAATCTACTGCCATTTATGCGTTGTTGTCTTCGATTGTGTTATTAATTATAATATCTTTTTTACGTGTACCGTAAAAATAGAGCGAGTGCTTATTAATCTCGATATTAAAAACCTCTTCGATGGTTTTCTTTATTGATTGAATACGAGGATCGCAAAATTCTATAACCTCTCCTGTATCTGTAAGTATTACGTGGTCGTGCTGCTTATCAAAATATGATTTTTCATATTGTGATTGATTTTGCCCAAACTGATGCTTACGCACCAAACCGCATGAAAGTAATAGTTCTATAGTATTGTAGAGAGTTGCTCTACTAACACGATATTTTTTATTCTTCATACTTATATACAAGGTCTCAATATCAAAGTGATCTTTGTAATTGTAAATCTCCTGTAAAATCGCATAGCGTTCTGGAGTTTTACGATGACCATTTTCTTCGAGAAACTTGGTAAAGACGTTTTTAACGACTTCTTGATCTTTATTTATTGTTGCTTTCGGTCCCATAATTGAAGATGCAAAGTTACGTATTTACAGACGTATGACTTTGTCGATACCGTTTATTTTTTTGAGGTTTTCTATCAGCCTGCGTAAATGCTCTTTATTCTTCACAATTACGGTAATGTTTCCTTTAAATATACCATCGTGTGTAGTGAAATTTAAATTTCGCATATTTACATGCATATGTTCAGAAATTTCTCGGGTAACACCATTAACCAGACCTAATGTATCAATACCTGATAGTTCAAGATCTGCTTGAAATTCTTGCGCCGAAGAGTCAATCCATTTCGCAGGAATTATGCGATAGGCATAGTTACTTTGAAGCGCAATAGCGTTAGGACAATTTTGTTTATGTACTTTAATCCCCTCAGAAACTGTTGTGAATCCAAAGACCTTATCTCCAGGTATCGGGTTACAGCATTTTGCAAGCGAGTAGTCTAACTTTTGCTCATCTTTACCAAATACGAGCATATCGTATTTGTCTGTAATTTCATCTTTATCTACATGCTCGGCTACAGGAGCCTTGCGTATTTTATTCTTAATATAACTTACAAAAGCATTACTGCGCGATGCGGCGTACTCTTTAATCATTTTATTATCAATGGTTCCTATACCCACTCTATAAAACAAATCAAGACTTGTTTTAAGCTTAAAATACAGAACCATCTCGTTTATAATATTCTCATCAAGAGAGATTTTTTGTGAGCGTAGCTTTCTGTGTAGAATAACTTTACCATCTTCTGCAATTACTTTCTTCTCATCTTTTAAAGAAGATTTTATTT
This sequence comes from Leeuwenhoekiella aequorea, assembly GCF_004104375.1. Classification (GTDB taxonomy): domain Bacteria; phylum Bacteroidota; class Bacteroidia; order Flavobacteriales; family Flavobacteriaceae; genus Leeuwenhoekiella; species Leeuwenhoekiella aequorea. Next base: position 479,274 of record NZ_QOVM01000002.1, on the reverse strand, counting down.
TTGCACGAGCCCGTGCCGTAGTTGCATAATCAAGCCAGTTGTTATTAGGTCTTGCGTGTTCTGAGGTGATAATTTCAACTTGATCTCCACTTTTTAATTCGTGACTTAACGGAACTAATTTTCCATTTACACGCGCACCTCTTGTATGCATACCTATTTCAGTATGGATACTAAAAGCAAAATCAAGCGGAGTAGCCGCTTTAGGGAGTGATTTCAGTTCACCTTGTGGCGTAAATACAAATATTTCTTTGTTGTATAAATTCAGTTTAAACTGTTCAACAAATTCTACTGCATTTGTCTCATTGCTTTCTAAAGCTTCCTGTAAGCGATTTAGCCACTGGTCCAGAGTTTGATCTTCTTCGGTTTCAGTAGTAGGACCTTGTTTATATTTATAATGAGCGGCATATCCTTTTTCTGCAATCTCATTCATCCGATCAGATCGAATCTGTACTTCGACCCAACGTCCTTTTAATCCCATTACCGTAATATGAAGTGCTTCATAACCGGTAGATTTAGGAGAAGAAATCCAATCCCGTAATCGGGTAGGGTTTGGTCTAAAGTGATCTGTCACAATAGAATAAATTTTCCAGGCTAAAAATTTCTCACTTTCAGGCGTTCCCTTATAGATTATACGTATTGCAAATTTGTCGTAGACTTCATCAAAAGGAATATTCTGTTTAAGCATTTTAAGACGTATGCTATAAATAGATTTTGGTCTTCCTTTAATTTCATAATCCAGAACCTCTTTATCAAGAGAGTTTTGAACGGCCTTTGTAAACTCTTCGATATATTGATCTTGCTGCTCTTTGGTCTCTTTCATTTTACGCGAAATGCTTCTAAACACTTCGGGCTCTGTATATTTGAGACCCAGATCTTCAAGTTCGGTTTTAATATTATAAAGCCCTATACGATGCGCAAGAGGTGCATATATATAGAGTGTCTCGCTAGCAATTTTAACCTGCTTATCTGGTCGCATAGAATCCATTGTCTGCATATTATGCAAACGGTCTGCGATTTTAATAATTATTACACGTACATCATCATTAATAGTAAGCAGCATTTTTCTGAAATTCTCTGCCTGCAACGATGCATCGTGATGCTTTTTAAGATTAGATATTTTTGTAAGACCATCTACTATTCTCGCAACTGTAGGGCCAAAGAGTTCTTCTAGATCTTCTAACGTATAGGAAGTATCTTCTACAACGTCATGTAACAAGGCTGCTGCAATCGAAGTGGCATCCATCCCAATCTCACTGGCTACAATACGTGCGACAGCAAGTGGGTGAAAAACATAAGCTTCGCCAGACTTTCTACGTTGATCTTTATGCGCATCTACGGCTACTTCAAACGCCTTCCTGATCATTTTTTTATCATCATCAGAGAGCGTGCGATAACTTATACGCAACAATTCTTTGTAGCGTCTGGTAAGTTCTTTATTTTCTTTTTCTATATCTACCGGAGTCATAATCTAAAAGTACAATTATATAATAGAAAATCAACTGCAAAAGCAATACCAATGCTATTCTATCAGCACATATTTGTGCATTGATTTATCGAATTTTACTTAGCCTGAGATAAATTTTGATAGCGTTGCAATAACGTAGGATGCGAATACTGAAACTTTACATATAAAGGATGTGGTGTAAGATTGCTAAGGCTATTGCGGGACAGTTTTTTTAACGAACTAATTAATGGTGCTGCGGCAAATGTGTTTTTAGCAAAATCGTCTGCTTGATACTCAAATTTTCTTGATAAGAGATTCATAAGGAAACTGGTAATCCCAGAGATAGGTGTATAAAGAATTCCAAAAGCGATTAATCCTACGTGAAAGCTGGGTGTTGTAACTCCTAACGCTTCAGAAAATATAGGCTGACTTACAAAAATGCCAAGTAACCATAAAGTGAAACCGGTAAGTACTATTGAAGTGGCGAGATTTATTATAATATGATTCTTACGATAATGACCAACTTCGTGAGCTAATACGGCTACGATCTCTTCATCTTCAAGATCATTAACCAGCGTATCGTAAAGTGTTATTCTTTTTTCTGAACCAAAACCAGAGAAGTAGGCATTTGCTTTTGTGCTGCGTTTAGAGCCATCAATGATAAATATATTGTCAAGTTTAAAACCGACTGTGGCAGAATAAGCTTCTATTTTCTCTCGTAATGATCCTTTTTCGAGCGGTTTTTGCTTATTAAATAAAGGAACTATTAGCTTGGCGTAAAACATATTCATTATCAATGCAAAAATTGAAAATAGAATCCAGGCGTATATCCAGAAAGAACTACCACTTAATTGGTAAAACCAAATAATTAAGGCGAGTAAACCACCACCAACTAAAATAGTCATAATCCAACCTTTAAGTTTATCTGCAAAAAATAGAGCTCGGGTTGATTTATTAAAACCGAAGCGTTCTTCAATGACAAATGTTTTGAAATAACTAAATGGCGTTGTCAAAATATCTGATCCTATTAGTATTATTCCGAAGAAAATTAAACCGACTAATATTTCATTATCAGTTATGGAACGTGCAATGGTATCTACATAAGCAAACCCGTCAACAAAGAAAAATACTAAAGTTACCAATAGCATAAAGCCGCTTGAGAGTGCAGCGAATTTAGAATTCGCTTTTTTATAAGATTGAGATTTACGATAACTTTCTTCGTCATATACATCTGCTAATTCTGCAGGTATAGGATCATCAAAATGTCTTGCATTGAGCCAATCCAGAATTTGATCAATCGCAAAACTGATAATTATAAACGATATAATTATATAAAATACAGTAGTTGGATTCATAAGAGTAAAAGTGATTTTTTAATTGAAACCGCGTTGTCTACGCGCTTCAAAAACTAAAATAGCAGCTGCCACAGACACATTCATGGAGTCGAGGCTTCCCTGCATAGGTATAATTATATTTTGGGTAGCGCGTGTTCTCCATTCTTGAGATAAGCCATCTGCCTCAGTACCCACAACGAGAGCAGTAGGTTTTGTGAAATCCTGCTTTTCATAGGAAATCGCTTCCTGTAGGATCGCTGCGTAACAATTTATATTTCGTGCTTCTAAAAACTGAATCACTTCTTGCGTAGATCCTGTAGCAATATCAACTGTAAATAACCCGCCTACACTAGAACGAATAATATTTGGGTTATAAAGATCTGTTTTGGGGTTAGCCAAAATAAATGCGTCCACACCCGCTGCATCAGCGGTACGTAAAAGAGCACCTATATTGCCGGGCTTTTCTGGAGCTTCAGCAATAAGTATAAGTGGGTTTTCAGGAAGTATTAAATCTTCTAAACTGTTGGGCTTTGACTTCGCGCAGGCTAGTAAACCCTCCGTACCAGATCGATAAGCGATTTTTTTATAAACTTCTTCGCTTACAATCACTTGAGATACAGAGTCAGGAAGAACCTCTTTAAGGTTTTCTAATTCATCCTGAGTAATTATTTCTTCACAGTAAAAAACCTCAGTTAATTCAAATCCCGACTTTAAAGCCAGATTAACTTCTCGAATTCCTTCAATTAAAAAAAAGCCTTTTTTACGGCGTTCTTTTGATTTCTCCTGAAGTAAAACCAGTTGTTTGATCGTAGGATTATGAATACTGCTAATTTCTTTATACATAAATTCAAAGTTACTATACTATTAATGAGAAGATGAAGTATCTGCAGCTTTCTTGAACGTATAATTTTCTTTCAATACTTCAATAAACTCTTTTTTTGAATAACCTTCAGCAGTTTTACTAAAAAGATCTAAATCAAGCTGATCATTGTCTCTTATGATTAATAACTGGTTAGGGTATAACGTATCAATTATACTTTGCAGACTTATATTTTCTGCACGGAGACATAGGAGATTTCCATTTTGTAGCGTGTCACAAGAAAATGATGGATTACGCTCAACAGTAAAAGCAATACCAGTGGTTTTAATACGTACTTGTTCATTATCGACTAAGTCACGTTCTACATTGTGAAAAAATAAAAAAGCCAGCATTATTAGAATGAAATTATGCGAAAAGTGGCCAAATACTGCCCATAAAAAGCCCAGTTTTAGTCTTAAAAAACTAAATATCATTCCTGCAAATAACTGAGAACCTACAATAATAGGAGCGAGAACATAAAAAATGAAGTCTGTATTTGTATAGTTTCCTAAATGTACAAATCCGAAGGTAGCCGCGAAGATGTAAACAATTATACGTAGATTTTTTATCCAGAATATGGAAAGGTCTTTTTTCAGTAAATAACTAATCCCTCTAAATAAAAAATTGCGTTCATATTTAAGTGGTAATCTAAATATGGTTTCCTCTAAGAAAGGTGTGAAAATGCAGATAATAAATATAGAAACCCAAATTGTATAACTCTCTGCGTTTAAAAGATTTTCGTACGGCTCTAAAACCGGACTCAACGCATTCATTATAATTATAAATATAAATGCAATACCAAAATCATAGGCTATAGCAGCAATCAGATATTTTAGTTTTTCCCAGTTAGATATTGAAAATACGATATCATCAGGATGCTTGATAAAACCATTTATAACTGAAATACGCGAACGTAAGCCCATATTTTAAAGTAAATTACTTCTTAAAGATGGGTATAAAGTAGGATAATGTATAACCGTAACCCGCCCCGTAAACATTATCTGTAGTTACTTTATTGAAGCCGGGTGCAAATAGATTAGCAAAATCTTCTGGTTCCTTTTGAGAAAGAGCTCGCTTTAATTGTACATTAACGCCAAGATAAAGGTTGTTTACAAGCTCTACCTGCATGCCTAATTGTAACTCAATCCAAATGAGATTTAAGTTTTCATAACTACGAGCATCTGTTCGTAAGTCTGGCTCAAAAAAAGTGTCTGTAGTATAAATGGTATAACTGTTTAAGTCCTGACTAAATGTTGAGAATCCACCACGTAAACCTACATAGATAAGATTTGACATGCCTGCCCAGTTGTTATAAATGTTATAATTGAAACCAGCTTTAATATAACTTCCCTGATTTTCAGAATCAAAATTAGCTTCGTTATATTGTTTAGATTCGGTACCTATTTCAGCAGCCAGATAATAACTTTTTCTAATTCTAAAATCTGCGGCAATTTCAAAACCTTGATACGTATCATCTAGAAGTGTACGTAATGGTTTACTTAAATCTACGCCCACACGCAAACCATATTTATCAGTTTTAATACGAGTTGCAGTGGTATCTGAGGATACTTCATCAAGAGGGTCTTCAACTTCAATTCCCTGTTGCTGAGCATTCATTTCTGAAAGCCCTAGTAACACAAAACTAATGACGAATAAAAACGTGTGTAGTGTCTTCATCTGCTATAGTTCTGTTATTAATTATAAAATCATCAATCCATCGGCCATCAGAACCGGGATTCACTTGTATACTTAAATTATTAAATACCACTTTATACCCACAGGCTCTGCTTATAAATGTCTCTTGCGGAGTGTAGGTAAAAATAAGTGTATCTGCATTGTTAGGATTTTCAGCAGCCACTAGATTATTGGGATTTTTCACAAAAACCAATACAGTAGCTGTTGTATCTGTGCGTAACGGGACTTGTATGGTGGAGGCATCAGTATAAGTAATACTATCTGACATATCCCTCTTATAAATATTGATATTTAATGATTTGGTTTCATTAATGTTATCTGCATCTAGAAAACTCATTGTTAGCTGAGGCGTAGTAGGAGTGCTGGTTGCACAAATATCATCGCGCTCACACGATAGTGAAAGAGCTAGGACAGCTAACATTAAAAGGAGCCACTTTTTTATCATTAAACCCGGTTATTTCAATTTTAATAAAACCACATTTTCTACGTGGTGGGTTTGTGGAAACATATCTACAGGCTGAACGCGCTGAACCTTATAGTAAGGGTCGAGTAATGCGAGGTCGCGTGCTTGAGTGGCGCTGTTACAACTTACATACACTATACGATCTGCTTTTATCTTAATTAATTGTTCAACTACATCTTTGTGCATCCCATCACGAGGTGGATCTGTAATTATCACATCGGGTTGACCGTGCATTTTTAAAAATGAATCGTTGAATACATTTTTCATATCACCCACATAAAACTCAACGTTTTCAATGCTGTTTAATTGTGCATTTGCCTGAGCTGCTGTTATAGCATCTGGCACTGCCTCGACACCTATAACTTTCTTAGCATCTCGAGCAACAAACTGTGCGATTGTACCTGTACCGGTATATAAATCATACACATTTTCGTTGCCGGTTAGACCTGCAAAATCACGTGTAATTTTGTACAATTCGTAAGCTTGTTCAGAATTAGTTTGATAAAATGATTTGGCGTTAATTTTAAATTTTAAACCTTCCATCTCCTCAAAAATATGATCACGCCCTGCAAAGCAGATTACTTCCTGATCATAGATTGTATCATTCCCTTTTTCGTTAATTACATACAGAAGCGATGTAATTTCGGGAAATGTGTTTTTAAGATAGTTCATTACGAGTTCGCGTGGTGCTTGCTCATCGTGGAAAAATTGAACGAGAACCATCAACTCACCTATACTGGTTGTACGTATCATTAAGGTACGTAATAAACCTTCCTGATTACGGGTATTAAAAAAGGGTATATTATTAAGGCTCGCAAATTCTTTTACCCCATTGCGGATGGCATTACTAGGATCACGTTGTAACCAACATTTATCTATATCCAGAATTTTATCCCACATCCCGGGAATATGAAAACCTAATGCATTACGGTCTTCTATAATTTCATCGCTTTGAATTTGCTTTAAGGTAAGCCACTTGCTATCACTAAATGAAAATTCCATTTTATTGCGGTAGAAGTATTGTTCTTTACTACCTGCAATGGGAGTTACTTCAGGAAGCTCAATTTTACCCAGACGCTGCAAGTTATTTACTACTTCCCGCTGTTTATATTCGAGCTGGTAGTCATAATGCATATTCTGCCACTTACAACCTCCACAAGTACCGAAGTGCTTACATGCTGGTTCTGTACGTTTTGATGAATATTCATGAATTTTAATAGCTGTACCTTCAAAATAAGCGCGACGCTGTTTTGTAGTTTGTACATCTATAACATCTCCCGGTACGGCATTATTTATGAATATAACCCGCCCATCTGGAGCTTTTGCTATGGCTTTACCCTTAGCACCTGCATCTGTAACAAGTACATTAGGGAAAATTTTTCTGGAGTTCTTTTTTCTTGACACGAGGCAAAAATAGAATAATTATGAAGATTAACCATCGCTATCTTTAATAGTCTGTAGGAATAAAAGGTATAGTTTTTCAATACTCAAAATGCTATGTAGAACCAAAATGAATAAGCGTGTTAGTCTAGGGTATTATTTAGATGCGTATTTTATTTTTAGTAATTTGCAGCATCTCAACTAGGATGATTTCTCTCCTGTTGAGGATGTCTTATTCTTAGAGGCATCACAAGCAGGAATCGTAAAGAGATTACCTTAAAATAAGTACACAATGACTACTGCACAAAAACTCACTTCACAAGAGACGATCGCTCTTGAGGAAAAACACGGCGCACACAATTATCATCCACTTCCAGTGGTTTTAAAGCGAGGCGAGGGCGTTTATGTATGGGATATTGAAGACAAACAATACTATGATTTTCTATCAGCGTATTCTGCTGTGAATCAAGGGCATTGTCATCCTGCAATTGTGGGAGCAATGAGCAAGCAAGCCGAGACACTTACATTAACCTCCAGGGCTTTTCATAATGATATGTTAGGTAAGTATGAGGCTTACACAACAGATTATTTTCAGTTTGATAAGTTGCTACCTATGAATACGGGAGCAGAGGCTGTAGAAACAGCGATTAAAATTGCTCGTAAATGGGCATATGAGAAGAAAGGTGTCCCGGAGCACGAAGCACAAATAATTGTTTGTGAAAATAACTTTCACGGAAGAACAACTACAATTATTTCCTTTTCAAATGATGAGGGTGCTCGTAAAAACTTTGGTCCGTATACGCCAGGCTTTATAAAAATACCTTACGATGATATTGATGCTTTGAAGCGCGCATTGGTTGAGAATAAAAATATTGCAGGATTTCTAGTAGAACCTATACAAGGGGAAGCTGGTGTATTTACTCCAGCTTCAGATTTCTTAATGAAGGCAAAGGCACTTTGTAAGGCAAACAATACATTATTTATTGCAGATGAGATTCAAACAGGTATCGCCAGAACCGGAGCATTACTTGCTGTTTGTGGTAATTGTACTTGTAAGGGGCACTGTGAGCGTCAAGAAACGTATAGCAGACCAGATATATTAATTCTAGGTAAAGCATTATCGGGTGGTGCATACCCTGTTTCTGCAGTACTTGCAGACGACGATGTAATGAATGTGATTAAGCCGGGACAACATGGTTCTACCTTTGGAGGTAATCCTGTTGCTTCAGCAGTGGCTATGGCTGCACTTAATGTAGTTAAAGACGAGAAGTTAGCTCAAAACGCTCGTGTATTAGGTGAACTTTTCAGATCTAAATTGAATGAATATATAACTGAAAGTAAGATTGTGAATTTAGTTCGTGGTCGTGGTTTATTAAATGCTATTTTAATTAACGATACAGAAGATAGCAGTACAGCCTGGGATATTTGTATGGCGTTAAAAGAAAACGGTTTACTTGCAAAGCCTACCCACGGGAATATTATACGCTTTGCTCCACCACTGGTAATGACAGAAGATCAATTGCTAGATTGTGTAGCTATAATAGTTAAAACTTTAAAACAGTTTGAAAAGTAAGTTTTTAGAACTATTTACCAAAAAAAAGCGACTCACTGAGTCGCTTTTTTACTTTATAAAATTTTATGATGTTTATAAAACTTCAATAAGATTCACTTCAAATAGAATTACGGTATTTCCTGGGATGCTTCCGCCGGCACCAGATGCTCCATAAGCCAAACGAGCAGGAATTAGAAATAGTGCTTGTCCGCCTTCTTTCATATACGTTAAGCCTTCCGAGAATCCCGATATTAATTTTCCAGCGTTAAATTCAACTTCAGAATTAGATTGGTCAAATATATTTCCGTTAAGTAAATAACCCGTATAAGTTACTTTGACTGTAGAATTTACTTCAGGAGATTCTCCTGTTCCTTCCGTTTCAATAATATAGTATAAACCTGTGCTACTGCGTGTAGCGGTTAAATCATTAGCTTCTAAATAAGCATTAATTTCTGCTTCGTTTCTTACAAATGCTTCAGCTTCTGACTCAGATGAACTATCATCACTAGAACAAGAACTAAATAATGTTAGGGCACAGATTAGGGATAACCAGATTTTCATAATGTGTATTTTAAATTAAACGGCTAAACTAGGTTTAATTCTAAATTCATACAATAAAATATAGCACAGTTGAAAATTCTATTACGTTTCTTAAGGTATTCACATTTAACTTTTTTGTAGGCGTTAATCAATTCATAAACAAATTATTCCACATGATTTTTCGGGTATTTTTGAAAAAAAACTAACAACTATGGAAATTGCTATACAAAAATCCCCTGGCATGGGTGCTGTGCTAAATGAAGGTGTTACAACATTTAGAGTATGGGCTCCTAATGCCGACAAGGTATTTGTAACTGGTACATTTAATGATTGGAATGATAAATCATTAGAAATGCAGTTAGAAGAAAATGGATATTGGGCTACAACAACCGATAACGCGAATGAAGGGGATGAATATAAATTTATTATTCATAATGGTGAACAGGTTTTGCACCGAAATGATCCCTATGCATTTGAACTTACAAACAGCAACGGAAACTCTATAATAAAAACACTCGATTTTGATTGGGAAGGAGATGACTTCATAATTCCATCTTGGAATAGTCTCGTTATTTATGAATTGCATGTAGGAACTTTCAACAGAAAAAGTCCGGATGCTGTAGGGACTTTTGATGATGTTATCGAAAAACTGGAGTATATAAAAGGCTTGGGTATAAATTGTATTGAGCTTTTACCTGTGGCTGAATTTGCCGGAGGTATTTCTTGGGGTTATAACCCGGCACATCCTTTTGCTATTGAACAAGATTATGGCGGTCCAGACGGACTAGCAAGACTTGTAAAGGCAGCACATAAATTAGGAATTGCAATTATTATGGATGTTGTCTATAATCATTTTGGGCCTTCTGATGTGGATTTATGGCAGTTTGATGGGTGGAGCGAAAATGACAAAGGAGGAATATACTTTTATAACGACCACCGCAGTTCTACACCTTGGGGAGATACACGACCCGATTATGGTAGAGATGAGGTACGCCAGTATTTGAGAGATAATGCGCTAATGTGGATTGAAAAATACCACTGTGATGGTTTAAGACTCGATGCTACCGCGTATATACGTTATGAAGATGGTGGACTAGGTGACGATGCTGTTATTGAAGAAGGAAACCAAATGATGCGAGAAATTAATCAGGAACTTAAAGAAAAGTATCCACACATATTGACAATTGCGGAGGATCTTAAAGGTCAAGAGATCGTAACAAACGCTATTGAAGACGGTGGTATAGGTTATGGTTCTCAATGGGATATGAATTTTGTACATCCTGTACGGGAAGTTCTTACGAGTGTAAGTGATGATTCACGTGATTTACAAGCCGTTGCAGATGCTTTAGCTTGTACTTATAGCGGAGATGTCTTTAGACGTATTGTTTATACTGAATCTCACGATGAAGTTGCCAATGGGAAAGCTCGTGTCCCAGAAGAAATACAACCGGGTGATGCAGAAAGTCAATTTGCAAAAAAACGAGCATTGCTAGGTATAGTGTTGACACTAACAGCGCCGGGTATTCCTATGTTGTTTCAGGGGCAGGAATTTATTGAAGATGAGTATTTTCAAGATACTGAAGGATTGGACTGGGACAAACAATATCGTCTCAAAGGAATCTCAAGATTAGTAGGAGATATTATTAAACTACGTACAGGCTTTTATGATGGAACAGATGGTTTACGCGGACAGCATTTAACTATCGTTCATTTAAATGTTGAAACTAAAATACTAGCCTACATCAGAGGCGGTGAAAATGAACAACCCGTTCTGGTGATTCTCAATTTTAGTAATGCAGATTATGGAGATTATGGAATAGGTATAGATGAAGGAACAAACTGGCAATTGAGAATTAATAGTGTATGGAAAGGCTATGATAATGATTTCTCAGATACAGATGTTGAAAACCTGAGAATAGAGGAGGCAGAAACTGATGATAGAGCATGGACTGGTAAGTTAGATATCCCAGGTTATGCAGCATTAATCTATTCGCTATAAGTTCATAGAGAGGCGTTAATAATATTTAACGTCCGCGAGTTAAAATATATTAATATTATTAATAATGCTCTGAAAGTAAATTATTTTTATAAAAACGTTTATTATGAGAAAGATACTAAGATTAATTACACTTGCCCAAGTAGGTTATTACGCTTATGACTGGATAAAGAACAAAAGGTCGTTTAAAGAAGAATTTGTTCCAAACCTTAAAAAAGTGAAGCGGAAATTAACTTAGACTTTCAAATTTTAATAATTAACACTAAATCAAAAAAAATATGAAAACTACAATAGAAGAAGCAAGAGAAAAATCACACGAAAATTTAGTTTCTAACTTACAAGGTCTTTTAGAGAAGAACTATGATGCAGAACAAGGTTACAAAGAAGCTATGGTTAAAGCTGAAAATGGTCACCTTAAAGAATACTTGAAAGTTAGAGCAGCATTAAGAAACAGATTCGCTACAGAATTGAGTGATGTTATTATAAATTTAAATGAAAAACCAATTGAGTCTGGTAGTGCTACAGGTGCTGTACATAGAACTTGGATGAATATTAAAGATGCATTTAGTTCAGATTCAGATGAATCTATATTGGAAGAATGTATTCGTGGAGAAAAAGCAAGTGTTGAGGAGTATAAAGAAGTATTGAAAGAGAATGAAAATCATTTTACTCCAGAGATCACATCTCTTATTACAAATCAAATGCTTGAGGTTGAAAAATCATTAGATACTATTAAAAAACTTGAAGATTTAATGTAATTAGATTTTAATCTAATTATAAAGAAAAGCCGCCTTTTGGGCGGTTTTTCTGTTTTTAAATGAATTCTACTTATTATCTAAATTTTCAATTAATCGAAGTCGCATAGTATCAAGCATTGCCGTATTAATTTGTCCGTTCATATTTTTATTAAAAGCATCTAACTGTAGGCTTAAAGTATTCTCTCCTTTATTTAGTTCTATGACTACTGAATTAGAGTAACCCCAATCTGACCACTCATCAGTTCCTCGTTGTGGAAATACAATTACTCCACAATAATTCTTATTTACTTTTAAACTTCGTATTGCACAACTATTACCCGTATTCCAGGGACCACTACCATTGCTGTATCTAAAATCTAAAATATATCTACCTGCCTTTTGCAAGAAGATAGGTATTTTAATCTTCCTATTTATTTTTGTACTTATTTCTACAAACCCAGCTCCCGTGTAGTTCGTATAATTTAAGTCAGACATTTCAGCATAATCTTCAAGCTGAAGAATTTTTTCAGCAGAACTCAGAATTATGGGTTCACTGGCAAAACCTTCCATTTTATCAAAATTATAAGCACTAATTTGATAATTACCATAGGAACTTTCCGTGGTATCAAACTTAGTCTTCGTAGTGCTTTTTAAGAATTTTCCATTTTTATAAATAAGGTAATGGGAGCAATTTTTTACTGGTTGCCATTGTATTCCGCTCGCTGTTATATGTGCGTGTACAGGAGCAGGTGCAAATGCATTTTCAACTTTATTAATCTTAGAATCATTAAATTCTGTATTATTCAACTCTATGAGTAGATTCTGTTTACCACTAGCATTGTTTGCTAGAAAAGCTTTGGTAACTTTTTTATCATTAAGTGTAACGCTCTTAATTTTTGAACCGTAACCTATAACTGTGATGTCTACTGTGGCCTTTCTATATTGAAAGTTAGATAGCTCACGTGTACCCGAATATGCTTTCGGAATTACAGGATTAAAGTACAATCCATCTACTTCAAAATGCATTCCTAAAAATACACGAAAAACCATTGCAAGATTACCTGCAATACTCCACAACATACGATGAGAATTAATTTCAGTCCCGGCAAAATCACCATTTTCAGCAACCATATTCTCGTAATTACTTAAAAATAAACCGGCAGATCTATACATACTTGCAAGACCGTGATTTAAAACAGCCTCATTTTTATACTTTGCTGCAGCCAGATTCCAGTAAGCTTGAACAAATGGCCAAATGCCATTATTGTGATAAGGAGGAATGCCTGGTAGTTGTGGGTAAATACACGTAGTCCCAAAAGGAGTAAGTGGTGCTTTTGAAAGAATGGATTTCGCTCGTTTAGTATCGGCTATATCAAATAAAAGCGTTAATGATTCACCTAAGGCTTCAAAAAAAGGGGAGAGTAGAAAATCGTTTTTTCCGTAAAGGCAATGACCATAATAGCCTTTAAATTTGAGCCACAAATTTGAATTTATAGCCTTCTTTATTTTTATTGCTCTTTCTTCATAGCTTTGATATTCTTTGCCTTTAAGCTTAGAAATCTCAACGAATATAGATAATGCCTTACAATGCACAGCATTTGTACCTAAGTTTTGTGATGCATAAATGTCTGCATTAGACATCCACTTTGGGTAGGTTTGCTCTCGCCAATCTAAAAATGATGATTCCCCGCCGTATAAACCAGTTTGCGGATTATAAAGTGTTTTAAAATCATCATCAAGGGTATTTTTTATTATTGGGTATATTTCATCAATCCACTTAGTATCTCCGGTAACTTTAAATAATTCCCAGGCAGCAATAACCCAGGTTGTGCGATCTGAAGAAACCGGCCAAGCCCCACCAGAACCAGTATCTTGAACGATACGCTTATTTCTCACCTTTCTTCTAAGGCTGGTTTTTGAGGCTTCAGGTTCTAGGTACGCTAGCGCAAGAATGATGCTATAGCTCACATCTCGCGTCCATACGCCACTCCATTTTGCTCCTGTACGTAAGGTATTATCTGGCTCGATATTTTTTAAAGCCTCTTCAAGAGATAAGTTATACAGCGTATCAACTAGAATCTGATCGGATTGGTATTTTGGTTTATCTGAAATATCTTCGGAAAGTTTCCAATGCTTACGTTCATATTGAGCATCGTTAAACGGATTTAAAAGTAATGTAATGCTGTAAATATGAGGTGTTGAGGTGGGTTGCATTTTTAAGCCACGTTCCTCGAGATTTACAAAATCCCAGGTAAGTGGTTTGGACTCGCCAGCAATATAAAAACCATTAAAATCTGCTTTGGCAATACGTGTACCATCAAAGGTGGTGTAATATCCTTTTTTCTTGAATGCATCTAAAACGGGTGAAACGTCAAGTAAAAATGTGTACTCGTAATTTACAGGAAGATAGCCTGAACAATATTCGGGTTTAGAATCGCTTCTTTTTCCAAATGTGAAAAGTGGCGATTCTTTTTCGGTATCTACTATTATCCAGTGATCATCACCTATAGGTAGCTCATTATCCTTCTGATTTATACTGAATTTAAAAACCAGTAGTCGTGAATAATTTTCACTGGCTTTAGAATTATAATTTGACGATAAATGCTTTCGGGATTCAGCATTAGCGCTGTATTGTCCTTGAATTATCTTATCCTTATAAATACTAAACGCATCGCATTCGTATATTTTTTGTTCACTTTTTTTAGAGAAAGGTTTTGTGGACATCTAGATAAGGATATGTAATAAACGAATCTTATTTATAGGATTGAAATTAGTATCAATGAAATTAACTCAAAAATGAATATTTCTATGGGTAGTTAACATTTTATTGGAATTTATCTCTACAGCGGCTTCCTTAATTCTGAATTTAAATGTAATTGACAATTTTGATTTAAGTACAAAGCAAAAAAAAACCGCAAGGAACTTGCGGTTTTTTTAATATTTCAAAAGGATTTTTACATTGTCTTACTGAAGAAAAGTGCATTCATCATCAGTTTGTTTGTACCATACCAGAATGCTCTAAAATTCGTATTATCTGTAAATATTAATACATCTCCACGACCTGCAGATTGATGAACAAAAGGCCGCGTTTCTTTGATGGCTTCCAGATTTATAGGGCTAATATAACCGCTTACTAGAGGTTCTTCTGTATATTGAATTGGGTTTTTGTAACTCGTCGCATCTGCTTCAATAAAAAGAGTCGTATCTCTAAATAAATTTATAGTTTTTGAATCATAGCCAAAAGCAATAGGATGAGAACGATCTAATTTTGCTTCAAAAATAGCACCCCCTATAACTTGAGCCCCGTTAAAATCCCTGCGTTGCTCAAAGGTTACATTTTCAGCAGGATTCTCTGTGTCTTTAGTTGAGAAATCTATGAGACCTTGTCTTTTAAGCCATTTTGCAGAGTTTTTGAAACCAAGTAAGGTGCCGCCGTTACGCACCCAAGTATTTATTTTTTCTGAAGATTCTTCGGTTATTGATGATCCCCAAGAACCAGGCATAATAAGAGTTGTGTATCTAGATAAATCTGTTCTATCTAGATTGCGTGTATCTATTTTTGAGATGGAAACATCAAAACGCGTGTCGAGTAAATGCCATATTTCTCCTGCGTCTAGAGAACTAATTCCTTCTCCTACGAGTAGCGCAATTTTAAGAGGTTGTAATGCTTCAAACTGTCTGCTTCCTAAATCTATACCCTGAGTAGAGCCTGTTTTAACAGCATCTATAGAAAGGTGAGAGTCTTTTGCAGCACTATCTAGAAATGCATTAAGATTATCTGCATTAAGTGATTGACCTTGAACGGGAATTAAAATTGTTCCATAGTCATATTTTTTACCGGCTAATGTAAAAGGTTGCATAGCTACCTTAGCACGTATTCCCTTGTTCAATATTTTATTTAAAGCCTTTGGTGCATAATAATTGCTCCACGGCATTAGATAAGCGTAATCGCTTCGTGCTAAAGTTAATGGTTGCTCAAATTTAACTGAATCTACTTTAGTACCAGTAATTGAAGTAGGTGCAGCATCACTAAAATCTAAATTGAACGCAAGTGGAAAGCTCCAAGCCGAAATATCATAAAACAAACTATCCTCAAAAGTTGTTCGCTTTTCAAACATAGCGTTAAGCAAACGGCTGTGTTTTTGATTTTTAGGAACTACATAACTAGTAGCAGTATTGAACTCAACATTCTTTGATTTATAATCTTCTTTAGCTCTATAAATTTCTATTTGATGACGCTCTAATAATTGGGCCAGGAGCGTAGCTCGTGCAGGATCTGTTTTACTACCGAAGATATATGCATCCTTGGCAATTTCATTACGAGAATTTGAATAGAAGTCACGTTGGTAATTCAGTAGTTTTGTGCGCATAGCCTGTGCAGCTTCAATTGTTGACAAGAATGCTGTAAACTGATTACGTACTGTAAATGGAAATGTCAATACTCCATTATCAGTCTCTTGCAAATGTCCGCGAGAACTGGCCTGTTCAAACAGAATTCCTATACTACCATTGATGTCTGGAAATGTTGACCCTTTTCCGTAGTAAAAATCGTCATAATCTTCTTCTGTGTAATAGAACGAACCAATTTTATCAAAAGCTTTAGCGTGATAGGTACCTATTTCTGCAGTAAGCTCTTGATTCAATTTAGGAGTTAGTGGGTGAGTTCTGCTAGGAATCCCCGGTTGAAAGAAAAATGAAGAGTTACTACCCATCTCGTGGTGATCTGTCAAGATATTAGGATGCCAATCGTGAAAGGTTTTAATACGTGCTTGAGATTCTGGCAATTGTGCTGGTAACCAGTCCCGATTAAGATCAAACCAATAATGATTAGATCTACCACCCGGCCATACTTCATCATATTCGCGATCTTGAGGATCTGCAGTTAGCGATACATTTTTATTGGTGTTTGCCCAGTACGAAAAGCGTTGTAAACCATCTGGATTAAAAGAAGGGTCAAATAAAATCACCGTATTCTTTAACATTGAATCAATTTTTGGACCTTGAGCTGCTGCCAAATAATAAACAGCTAAAAGTCCTGCGTTTGATCCGCTTGCTTCGTTACCATGAATGCTCATTCCCTGATACGTAACGATAGGCATGGTATCTGTATTTAGACTTTGTGCATTTGCATCAGTCAATGCTAAATGCTGTTTTTTTATCGTTGAAATATTAGCGTGGTTCTCTGGAGAAGTAATGGTAAGAAGAACTAATGGTCTTCCTTCAAAGGTAAGGCCTCGACGTTCTATAGTAATACGTGGAGAAGCATCTGCCATTTTCTCCATATAATTTAAAAGTAAATCGTGACTTACGTGCCAGGTTCCTGGTACATAACCCAATATATCTTGTGGTTTAGGAATTGCACTATCGTATGTTACATCATCTGGAAGGTAATAATCTAAGGTAGGGTTAGATACCTGTGCATTACAAAAGGTATAAGAGAAAAATAAAATAAATAGGTTGAGTAGGTGTTGCTGCATAAATTGTTTTTTGTGCGTTTGCGGAATGTTTAAAGATTATTGTTGTGTTAAATATATCAATTTTATCACAAACTCATAGCGCAAGAACGGGAGCCAAGGGATCCTTAAATCAATAAATGATTGAGTAAGAAAACTTAAGCTTATTCTCGTTCTAATTGATCGAGTATTCTATTGATTTTATTGCATAAAAAAAGCCGCATAACTGCGGCTTTTTTTCTAATGATCATTTAATTTTTAAATATCGTCAAAACTGATATCTGTGAATGCTTTGGCAGATTGTTCTTCTACCAGAACTTCAGACTCGTCCTCTTTAGTATAATCTGCCTGGTGACGTTCGCTTATAACCTCTTCTCCTTTTTCATTAAGAATATAACCAGTCATTTCATTTAAAATTTCAGAGAATCCTTCAAAATCTTCTTTATATAAATAGATTTTATGTTTCTTGTAGTGAAAAGAACCGTCATCATTAGTAAATTTTTTACTCTCGGTAATCGTTAAGTAGTAATCTCCTGCACGTGTAGAACGTACATCAAAAAAGTAAGTGCGTCTTCCTGCTCTTAATACTTTCGAGAATATCTCATCATTCCCCTTCATTTCATTATTGCTCATAATCTTGGTTTAATTGATACGCTTTGTGCACCCAAAAATGGAAAAAAATTAAATGGTGTACAAAATTATTATTCCATTTCTTTTTCGTCTAATTGTTTTCGGTAGAGTTCTTGGTAGTATCCAGCTTGTTTTACAAGTTCGTTATGTGTTCCTCGCTGAATAATTTCACCATCCTCAAGTATAATTATTTTATCGGCATTTTTTGCTGATGAAATGCGATGACTAACCAGTATTGTTGTTTTAGTTGTAGATATGCGCTTGAGGTTTGCTAAAATCTCCTCTTCAGTTTCTGTATCAACTGCAGACAAACTATCGTCAAACAGTAAGATCTGCGGATCTTTAATAATAGCACGAGCGATAGATACACGTTGTTTCTGTCCACCACTTAGCGTAATTCCTCGTTCCCCTAGAATGGTATCGTACCCTTTTGTAAATTCTGCGATGTTTTTATCTACTACAGCATTTTTTGCAGCTTCTACAACTTCTTCATCTGTAGCATAGTTGTTTCCAAATTTTATATTCTCTTTAATGCTGTCACTAAACAAAAAGGCTTCTTGGGGTACATAACCAATACTGGTACGCAAATCCTTTAAATTGAACTTTTCAATTTCCTTATCATCTATTGAGATATGTCCCTCTTTAGTATCATAAAGTCGCGCTATAAGTTCTAGGATAGTAGATTTACCCGATCCTGTTTTACCTATAATGGCAAGAGTTTCTCCTTTTTCAATCGTGAAGGAAATATTTTTTAGCGCTGTGATATTAGTATCGTCATAGGTAAAAGTCACATTGTTAAATGATATTTTACCATCTACTGGTGTGTGTGCATCCGTATAGTTTACGATTTCGGGCTTTTCCTGCAAAAATTCATTTATACGTTTTTGAGAAGCTTCGGCTTGCTGAACTAGTGACGTAATCCAGCCAACAGATGCTACGGGCCAAGTAAGCATATTTACATAAATAAGAAACTCAACAATTACTCCGAGATCGGGAATCGTACCATCTATATATTGTTTACCACCTACATAGAGTACGAGTAAATTACTGGCGCCAATAAGCGCAATCATTAACGGAAAAAAGAAAGCCTGAACTTTTACAAGATCCAAGTTTTTCTGCTTGCTGGTTTCTGAAAGTTCCTGGAAATTATCAAAAGTTTGAGATTCTAGGCTATATGCTTTTATAACTCCAATACCACTGAATGATTCTTGAGTGAATGTACTTAAGTGGGATAAGTATTGCTGAACAATTGTACTGCGGGTATGTATTAATTTACTTAATTGATATATCGCAACAGATAATATAGGTAGCGGGATTATTACATATGAGGTTAGGGTAGGAGCTGTGTAATACATATATGGTATTACCGTTGCAAATAGAATAACAGTTGTAACCCCATACATAATTGCAGGTCCTAAATACATGCGCACTTTGCTAACGTCTTCACTAATGCGATTCATTAAATCGCCAGTTCTATTTTTCTTGTAAAAGTTTAAAGATAGATTTTGATACTGTTCATAAACCTCATTTTTTAAGTCTGCTTCGATATATCTGGAAACTACAATAAACATTTGGCGCATCAAGAATGTGAAAAAAGCAGATAATAAGGCTGCGCCTAAGAGTAAGAAAAGGGTAATTAACAATTGATGTTTTAATTCACTCAGATCTCCTCCGCTAGTCATATAATTCTCAACATACTTAATCATATCTCCAGAGAATTTAGGAGTAAGTATGGCAAAAATGCGAGCAATAAGAACAATGAAGAAGCCTATAATAAGCTTCCACTTGTATTTTTTAAAGTATTTATTAAGGTGTTGCAGTTCTTTCATAGCATCTATTAATCTGCTCAGCACAGACAATTTTTCAGTAAAAAAAAGTCCATTTATTAGGAGCCCCGCAAAGGTAAACGATTAGACTGTATTTGAAGCGTTGAGTTTTTTGAGATAAAAAACAAAATACCTTGCTAAGAACTCTAAGAGATCATGTATTTTTGCAGCGTTTTTGAGGATCATTGTCATATTGATTCTAAACCTCAAAAAAATTGATATTAAAAATCAAAAGTTCTTTAAAGCTATGCTCAATAGAAGGCACATTCGCATAAAAGTAATGCAAGCGCTTTACGCCTTAAGTCAATCTGAAAATCAGGATTTGATTAAGGAGGAAAAATTTATGAATGCGAGTACGGCGCAGATGTACGACTTGTATCTGGTAATGGTAGATTTGCTAGTAGAAATTCACGCTTACGCGAAAGACTACCTTGAGAAATCTCAACAAAAAATGTTGGCCACTGAGTCTGACAAAAATCCCAATCTAAAGTTTGTTAATAATAAGGTTTTAGTAAATCTTTCTGAAAACGAACTACTTCAAAAAGAACTTAAAAAGGCTAAACTGAACAACTGGAGGTTAGACAGCGAGTACGTAGTACTTATATTCGAAAGTCTTACCAGCAGTGAGTTTTATGCAGATTATATGAATATAGCTGAAACAAGCTATAAAGAAGATCGAGATTTTGTAATTCAATTTTTTACAGATTTTGTTGCACCTAATGACAAACTCTACGAATATTTAGAAGATTACAGACTTACTTGGTTAGATGATTTACCGGTTGTAAATACAACAATTATTAAACGTCTGTCTAAATTAAAACCTAACTCACCAGAATCTACAATTCTTCCAAAATTGTACAAGGATGAGGAAGATAGACAATATGCAAAGGATCTTCTATTGCGTACCTCTCGTAATGATGAAGAGTTTGAAGCCGAAATTTTAGGGAATACGCCTAACTGGGATCAAGACCGTATTGCAACTTTAGACAAAATTTTAATTAAGATGGCACTTTGTGAATTTTTGAAATTCTCATCTATTCCTATAAAAGTGACTATCAATGAATATTTAGAATTATCGAAAGAATATTCTACACCAAAGAGTAGCATCTTTATAAATGGAGTGCTCGACCGATTAGTGAAGAAATATAAAAAGGAAGGCAGACTTAACAAAGCTGGAAGAGGGCTTATCGAGTAATAAATAAAATTGTATTTTTGAGACCCTTTAAAAAATTATAATTTATGAAAAAAGTATTTCTAGCAGCAGGTTTAGTTGCTGCATTAGCATTTACAGGTTGTAAAGACAACGCTTCTGAAAAGATCAAAGGTGAAAACGTAGAAATGGCAGCAAATCGTGATGCTAATGCTACAAGTTTCCCAACATTGGAATTTGAAGAAAGTGAATATGACTTTGGTAATATAGAACGTGGTACAAACGTAGAACACGTATTTAAATTTAAAAATACAGGTGAAGCGCCATTAGTTATTGTTGATGCTACAAGTACTTGTGGTTGTACAGTACCTAGTTTTCCTGATGCACCTATTGCTCCGGGCGAAACTGGAGAATTATTAGTTAAATACAATGGTAGTGGTATGAACGCTGTTACTAAAATTGTAACTATCAAAGCGAACACAGAAAAAGGAACTGAAACTGTAAAAATAACCGCATTTGTAAAGTCTGAAGAAGGACCTACAAACAACGGATAAGAACCACTAAATGGAACAAATAACAAGTTTTTTACCCATATTGTTAATGATTGTGGTTGTGTATCTGTTTATGATACGACCACAAATGAAGCGCCAAAAAGATGAAAAGAAATTTGGAGAAGCTTTAAAACGTGGTGATCGGGTAATTACAAAAAGTGGTCTTCATGGGAAGATCCTAGAACTTAATGAAAGTACAGTTGTAATTGACGGTGGAGCAGGAAAAATGATTTTTGAGCGTTCTGCACTGTCTTTAGAGTTGACTAAAAAGCTTAATGAACCAGTAAAACCAGCTGTTGTTAAGAAAAAATAGTTCTACTTTATACAAAATAAAAAACCCGATGTAAAACATCGGGTTTTTTTATTTCAATATTCTAATATAATTTCAGAATAAAGGAATTTAGGATACAATAAATAGACTTGCAATTTCTACAGCCTGATCTCCTGTAAGTATTTCATCATAAGCTTGCGTAGAAGAATCTACACTAAATGGTGTACCAGAACCTAAGGTAGTAACATCTACACCACCTTGAGTAACATTTTCTTCACCATTGTAAACAGCCTGCGTAGCCTCTGGCATACCTTCTCCTCGTTGGTTGCCTGTGATCCATCCTTCTAATCCTCTCAATCTTCTAATTTCTGAAGCGTGACGTGCTTCTACAGAGTGAATTTGTAAGGCTGCAGTAAGTACAGCATCATTGCCAATTAAATTTGCTGCCTGACCTTTATATGCACGAACACCAGTATCTTCAAATGCTTGAGCTAAAGCTAAAAGTTGTGCGTATGCAGTTGCCTGAGTCGTATTTGCATTGTTCATAAAAGGGTCAAATGCGCCACCGACAGTAAAATCAAAAGTGGGTTTAGCAACGGGTGTAGCTCCCTGGGCTTCAATTGCACTTGTTAAAAATGTTACATGTTGAGATTCGTGCTTTGCAATTTGAGCATATATTGCTTGCGATTTTGCAGTAGTTAAAACTCCAGATTGTAATGCAAGGTCGTAAAACTCATCTTCTAAATATTCTAGAGTAAGTGCTAGGTTAAGAACTGCAGTTACATCTGATGAACTTTGTGCTTGAGCTTTATTTCCCATAGTTGCCAGTCCAAATGGTACGGCAAGCATAGCTGCTTTTTTACTAATATTTCCTAGTTGACCAAACATAGCTCTTCTTGAACTCATAGGAGCTTGAAGTTGATCAGTTGTGAATTCGTCTAAAAATTTTATAATATTCATTTTGGTATCTTTTTAAGGTTAGTGATTATGCTTTTGGATTTTTGTACGTAAATGGAGTTACAAAAAATCCACCCGCGGCAGAAAGAACTTCTTCTGGTGAAGCTGCAAGATCTAAGCCATTAGAATCTATAATATCGTCACCTGCAAATGCTGTAAAATCTGCACTCCCACTAATTAGTGAGCGTATTGCTGCTGCGTGACGCGCCTCGACAGATACAATTTTACCTGCAAGTGTTAGATACAATGGCGTTTGAATGTATTGTCCCGCACCATTATAAGCACTAACTCCCGTATCTTCAAGAACCTTAGCCGTACCTAGTACTGAATCCCTATTATCAAAGTTAACCGAACTAAAATCGAATTCTAAATCTGCAGTTAGTCGAGCATCTGCATCAGGAACATTTGCATTAATTGCCGCTTTAAACCACTCACGGTGATTTACTTCATGATTGTAAAGAGCTAAAAGAATAGCTTTCTCCTCAACACTAGCACCTGCATAGTAAGATCCATTAACAACATTTGTGTAAAAAGCTGCTTCTAATTGTTCAAGTGCATAAGCATAATTAAGAACACCTACATCGCCAGACCCAAGATCAAAATCACCACCGCCCAACATATTTCCGTTGTCGTCATCGTCACTACAAGATGCAAGTAATAAACCTGACCCGGCGATTGCTAAACCACTAACCTTTAAAAAGTTTCTGCGGTTTCTACCTACAGTTTGAGTTTTTACCTCAATCGATTTTTTCATTTTCATAACGTTTGAATTTCTTTGGTTATTAATACTTAAAGAAACTTACGTGTATAATGAAGGCTTGGTTTTTTGAATTTTTAGTTTAACAGTAGTTTGGGAAATTATGAAACGAAATGTAAAAATTTTAACATTTTTTATCTAAAATATTTAACGGTTACAGCCTAAATATTAGCATATATAATGTCGAAAAATTTCAAAAAATCATATGAAATTCCGTTTAATCTAATTAAAACGGCTTTTATTTGATAATTCTCAATATTTTAGAAAAGTAAACTGGTTTTTATATTTAAGAAATGAGCCTTGTGAATATAAAATTTAGTTGCATTCAAAGTTAAAATCTATAATCTGGAAGGAATAATTTTTCTTGTAATTAAAGTGCCACCATTCGGTTCGTATAGTTTCAAAACCGAATTTGCGCATACCATCCTGAAGTATTTTTCTGTTTTGGAGTACTTGTTTTGGCAACGAAGTATTATCGATATGAGCCTCTCTGCCAAAAAAGTCGTGATCTGTACCCATATCAACAGGAATTCCATCTAATTTAGCCAAGCTAATATCAACCGCTGCTCCTCGGTTATGAACAGAACCAGATTTATAAGGATTGGCTACATATTGCGGATTGGGAAAAACTTTCCACATCTTTTTCTGAGCACTTACAGGTCTATAGCAATCGAATAATACAATTTTATAACCCATTTCACAGAAATAATGATTGGCCTCTTTAAGTGCGTTGGCAACTTCAGGTCTTAAATAGCATGCAGCACAATCGTAAAAAGCTTCTTTCAAAAAATTATTAGACGTTGCATAGCGAATATCATATGCAAACCCATCATTAATAGTATCTAATAGAACTAGCTGTTTTGAATTTTGAGCATATGCAAACAGATTAATAAATAGTAGAAAATATAAAGAATACAATTTCATTATAACTAGTTTATTGATCTAAGATTAAGCCTAAAAACTTTCCGTAGTGATTAAGTAGTTCTAGGTAAATACTTTTTGTCCATCCAGAAGGTGCCAAATGGAATTACTGAACACGCTAAAACTATAAGCAATGTTTTAAAGTTCCACTTTAGCTCTGTCTTTACAATGATCGCTAGAACTATATACACCAAAAATAGAATTCCATGCGCCATTCCTATAATTTGATTTGGCTGACCATAATCAAAAATATACTTTAGAGGCATTGTGATAAATAAAATTAAAAGAAGAGAGATTCCTTCTAAAATACTTATAATTTTAAAGGTCTTGATCATTCTACTAAATTAAAGATTGCTACGCCATAGATTGCAAAACGTACAAATCGAAGTAAACCGAATAATAAGTAATTGAGAAAAGGGTATTTAATCATTCCTGCTGCGAGACTGCTTATTGCAAATGGTACAGGTAATATCGCGCCTACAACTATTAAAAAGCCACCCCATTTACGCGCATTTTTTAAGTGCTTTGACATTTTAACTTCTAAATATTCGTGAACCGCATGAATACGTGTAGAAGCACGTCCTGTAAAATAACTTATTATACCTCCGGCGTAAGAGAGTACAGCTATAAGCGAAAGATAAAGAATAGGATCTGGCATTTTATCACTCCAAGCAATAAAAATTTCCGGTGGAATCAAACCCAAAATACTTTCCGAAAGAAAAAATACAAACAATACCCAAAAAGGAGGGAAGGTGTTTGTCATTTTAATTAGTAAATCATTTATATCTATAACAAAATAATGTACACATACAATTGCAATTATAAAAAGTACAAGTGGTGTAAGTGCTTTTTTAAGGCTTCCTCCTACAAATGAATAAAACCCAGTATATTTATAATACTGGTGTAGCAGTTGTAGTCTGGACTTTTTTTCTTTTTTATGCTCTGAAGTCATCGACTATTTTTTTTTGCAAATATACTTCTTGAATTACAGTATAACAATGTTGTAAGACTTTATATCTATTCCTTAATACAGTTTTAGGAAAACTTTAAAATTTGTGTTTTCGAGTCCCACGAATTAAGCGGTATTTTTAGGCTATGGAAAAATTTAAAAACAAGGTAGCTCTTATTACAGGAGGTACAAAAGGTATAGGAAGGGGAGTTGCAGAAGCACTTCTAGAACTGGGTATGAATGTTGTGATTACCAGTAGATCACTTGAGAATGCAACCGATGTTGCTAAAGAACTTCAGGATAAATATAGTGGTAAGGCAGATGTTCTTGGTGTGGAGGCAGACGTCCGCAATTATGAAAGCCAGGAACAAGCGGTTAAGAAGACCATAGAGAAATTTGGTCAGTTAGACGTTCTCGTGGCAAATGCAGGTCTTGGTCATTTTGCAAATATCAAGGATTTGTCTGTAGAGCAGTGGCAGGAAACTATAGATACAAACCTTTCAGGAGTATTTTATAGTGTAAAGGCGTCAGTAGATCATCTGAAAAAAGCACAAGGATATATTTTTACAATTTCAAGCTTAGCCGGCACAAATTTTTTTGCTGGCGGTAGCGCATACAACGCCAGTAAATTTGGCGTAACCGGCTTTACACAAGCGATGATGCTAGATCTTAGAGATGATGATATCAAGGTTTCAACGATAATGCCGGGATCTGTAGCTACACATTTTAACGATCATAATCCATCAGCAGAAGATGCCTGGAAGATTCAAAGTGAAGATATTGGAGAACTCATTGTAGATTTACTAAAGTTGAATCCACGTGCACTACCTAGCAAAATAGAAGTAAGACCATCTAAGCCTCCAAAAAAGTAGAGGAGTAACTTGAATTAAAAAAAAACACCCGCGGCAGCGGGTGTTTTTTTATATAGTAATTAAAGAGAAAATTTAATTCTCTTCAGCATACATTTGTAAAGCTTCAACATAAGCTCTCAAATCAAGTCGGTTTGTTTTATTTTCTGGCTCAGCCAATAAGTTTAAAAGGTATAGTAAACTTTCAGCAGGATCAGTAGATTCTTCTTCTTCAAGTAATTCTTCATAACCTTCTATAGGCTCTTCTTCAGGAATAGGAATATCAAAAGTCTGGTACGCTTCAATATGTTCAAAAACCAGACGTATAGTTTTTGCTATTAAAGGACGTTGTTCTTCTATAGCGTAAGGTCTTAGATTTTGTAAATCCTCGACAACAGTATTTGTAATAATACCATTCTGCTCAACTTCACCGATGAGCTTGTTTAATATTTTTATCGCTTTTTGATTCTTCAAAATGAATATTTTAATGTTGTCACAAAGGTAACAGATTAGGTATTTTTTTGAGTTATGAAGTGCTAATTTTTTTAAGTTTTAATCAACAAATTTAAATTAGATCGTAACCTCCTGAAACAGGTGATTTTCTGTCAATAATTTTTTTCTGAAAAGATGTGCAAAATACAAATATTTTAATTCCTGATTTAAACTTGTGAGAAGCCCTTTAAATGCCTTAAATTTGCAAGATTCACTACAAAACACAGCTACTTTTGAGCGATAAGGCAATAGGACAGGATACAGACAGCGGCAAAGAATTATACAGTTATCAAGAAAATGACCTTGATAGAATCTTCACCTGTATAGAAGAATCTTCTGATGATTTTAATCTTTTATATCAGCTTCCAACTGGTGGAGGAAAGACTGTAATTTTTTCAGAAATCGTACGCAGATACATACGTGAGAAGCAAAAAAAGGTGGTAATTCTTACACACCGAATAGAACTTTCTGCACAAACTTCAAAAATGCTTAAAACTTTTAATGTGCCAAATATGGTCATTAATAGTAAGGTTAAAACCCTTGAAGGCAATGAGGACTATATGTGCTATGTCGCTATGGTTGAAACTTTAAATAACCGTTTGCAAGATGAGCAAATAGATATTAAAGATATAGGGCTAGTAATAATTGATGAAGCGCATTACAATTCATTTAGAAAGCTTTTTAGCTACTTTAAAGATGCTTTTATTTTAGGCGTGACTGCAACTCCATTGAGTTCCAATGTGAAGTTGCCTATGAAAGATAATTACCGAAAGCTTATTATCGGTGAAAGTATAGGATCATTGATAGAAAAAGGTTTTTTAGCTAAAGCCAATATGCATACCTATGATGTAGGATTAAAAACTTTACAAGTAGGTATTAATGGTGATTATACTGTAAAATCTTCTGAGATCTTATATACTAATCAAAGTATGCAGGAAAAATTGCTTGCAGCTTATGAAGAACAGGCAAAAGGTACTAAAACGCTTATTTTTAATAATGGTATAAATACCTCACGCTATGTCTATGAGACTTTTAGAGAAGCGGGCTATGATGTAAGACACCTTGATAATACCCATACGAATAAAGAGCGTAAGCAAATTTTAAAATGGTTTAAAAATACCCCGGATGCAATTTTGACATCAGTGAGTATTTTGACAACCGGTTTTGACGAACCTTCTGTAGAAACAATAATTTTGAACAGAGCGACGCGTTCACTTACCTTATATTTTCAAATGATAGGTAGGGGTTCTCGTGTACTTCCTAACAAAAAGAAATTTGAAGTAATTGATTTGGGTAATAATATGGCGCGTTTTGGTTTATGGGATGCCCCGATGGACTGGAACGATATATTTTTATATCCTGATTTTTACTTAGAAAATCTTGTTAGCGATGAAGAGATTGAGCGCAATTTTGAATACGTAATGCCTCCAGAACTTAGAGCTGAGTTTAGTAAAAGTGAAGACATCTCTTTTGATATTAAAAAAGAATACGAGGATGTTTTTGCAAAAGGTCTTAAATCTAAAGAAGCATTAGAGCGATCTATAGATCAACACGCTAAAATTGTGTTTGAAAATTCTGAAGATATCTTTGATGCACGTATCCTTGCCAGAGAATTAAAAGATGAAATACAATATAGAATACGCTTGTATTCCTATTGTATTATGAAAAACACAAAGAATTATAAGAACTGGTTAGAAGAAGATTACAATCGTAAACTACGACTTAAGCTAAGTCAAATGTACGCAAGTGTAACCGCTCAATAAGCTCCTTTTTAATGAAAATCAATTTTAGATTTACAGCAACTGCTATCTTACTTAGTCTATTTATTCACATACAAACGGTTTCTGCTCAGGTAGGAGATAGTGAACTCGGGGCCTGGTATAGTTATTTTTTTAGTACGCAGTTTGATTCGAGTGAATTTGGGGTAATGGGAGATGTACAACATCGTAATTATCAAGTGGGAAATGATTTTCAACAATTAATACTACGCGCCGGTTTTACTTACAATATTAAAAACACTCCCTTAAAATTAGTAGCGGGATATTCCTATTTTAATTCGGGTACGCCGGGAGAAGATAATTCTCAAAGTATTGAAAACAGACTTTACCAAGATTTACTTTGGGGTCAAAAAATAGGGGATAGACTTCTCTTTAGCCATCGATTACGTGTTGAAGAACGCTTTGTAGAAGATCAGGATTTTAGAACGCGATATCGGTATGCATTAAATGTCAAATTACCTTTGAATAATGCAGAATTACTTCCAAATACATTTTACTTATGGACTGCCGGTGAAGTTTTTGTAAATGGTCAAAAACAAACCGGAAATAACAGAGTAAGTTTGTACGATAGAACTTGGCTATTTGGAGGGTTAGGATATGAAATAAGCAAGTCCTTCCGATTTGAATTTGCATACATGCGTGAAATCACAGAAGCTGCTACAAAAGGACAGCTTATCGTTAGTTTATTTCATAGTTTTTAAAATATTTAATAGTAATCTCAATTGATTATTTAAATTTGGGGAGTGAGTAAGAAAGGCAACATATATAAATCTACTATCAGTTTATTCCTGATACTTGCCTTCTTTTCATTTAAAGTATTAGACCTACATACCTATTCGCATACAAAAGATTCTGTAAAAGGGAGTCATTGCGAGCTTTGTTTGCATACACAACACAATAAAAAGTCACTTGATCTATCGTTACCGGTAGCTTATGAATTTCAAGTAACTGCTACAGAATCGACTTATAGCTTCAAAAGTTTCTACAAAGAATTGATTAAGGTTAAACGTTTCCCTTTCGGAATTTCGCTAAACAAGGCACCACCTATAGTTTAACCTAATGGCTGCTTAAGGCCATTTCAGTCTATGTGCTCACGTAGACTTCATTTTTCAGTAATTTATTATTTACAAACTATTCAAAGCTTTATTAGCCTAAGAATCAGTTTTTAATAATTTGATCTACTACTCAATACAAAAAGTAGTTTACTGATTCCCATATTTCAGGATTTACTCAATACTTTACTATGAAAATTTTCAGTTTAGTGCTATTGCTTTTGTTTACAATACATATGCATAGCCAAAAATGTGATAACACCTTAACCGGAACAGTTCGTGATTTTCACGACGGAAATATTCTCGTTAATGCAACATTAAGTGTCAATGGATATGATATCTACGCTATTTCAGATTTTGATGGCAAGTATACATTAGATGGTTTATGTGCAGGCTTTTATACAATTACAATTACGCATCCCGAATGTGAGGTTGCAGAATTTGGTATTGATGTAAATGGCAATTTGTCTAAGGACTTTAAGTTGGAGCATCACACCGAAGAATTAAGTGCAGTCACTGTAAAAGGTGAAAATGTAAATAAAGGATCATCCTCTTCTGCTGAAACTGTGCTCCAGAGTGCAACCATAGAAAAATACAGTAATGCAAGCTTAGGTGACGCATTGCGGGAGGTTACTGGTGTTTCTTCTCTTAATACTGGTAGTACAGTCGTAAAACCGGTTATACAAGGTTTGCATAGTAGTCGTGTGCTTATCATTAATAACGGTACA
This sequence comes from Leeuwenhoekiella aequorea, assembly GCF_004104375.1. GTDB lineage: Bacteria > Bacteroidota > Bacteroidia > Flavobacteriales > Flavobacteriaceae > Leeuwenhoekiella > Leeuwenhoekiella aequorea. The sequence goes on along the minus strand of NZ_QOVM01000002.1, from coordinate 448,911 downwards.
CGTATGGAGGATCAGGAATGGGGTGTAGAACACGCGCCAAATTTGGACTTAAATACAGCTTCATCTATTACAGTGGTAAAAGGGGCAAGTGCTTTGCGATACGGTGGCGATGCTGTAGGTGGCGTAATTGTCACAGATATTTCTAAAGCTCCTTCAAAAGACACTTTGTTTGGTAAAACTATTCTTAGCGGAGCATCAAATGGAAGAAGCCTGGGACTTACAACGAGTTTATTAAAAGCATACAAGTCTGGACTTTATTTTCTGGGTCAGGGTACGACTAAATTTGCTGGAGATTTAGAAAGTCCAGATTATGTTTTATCAAATACCGGATTAAATGAACGTGATTTTTCATTAGGTTTTGGTCTTAATAAATTCACTTACGGTTTTGATGTTTACTACAGCTTCTACGATTCTGAAGTGGGTATTTTACGGGCAAGTCACATAGGTAGTGTAAGTGATTTAGTGCGCGCTATTAACAGTGGTACGCCTAATTCTATCACAGATTTCACCTATGGTATAGATGCTCCAAAACAAGATGTGCAACATCATCTTGCCAAAATAAGTTTATTCAAAAGATTTGAAAATGCCGGTAAATTGAGTCTGGATTATTCTTTTCAGCAAAATAACCGAAAAGAATTTGACATACGCCGCGGTGATGATAAAGACAAAGCATCATTAGATTTACAATTGACAACCCATACTTTAGCTACAAATTTCTTGTATGATGCAGCTACAGATTTAAAAGCAAATTTAGGCTTGGAGGGTTCTTATCAAGAAAATTTTCCAGACCCTAATACTGGGATTCGAAGATTGATACCCGATTATGAAATGTATAGTTTTGGAGCGTATACAACGGTAGATATTAATCTAACAGATAATTTACGTCTGGATGCTGGGATACGGTATGACTATAGCCAGATTGATGCTCAAAAGTATTACCAGAGCAGTAGGTGGGAAGAACGAGATTATGAATCAGACTTCGGAGATTTAGTGGTAGATCGTATAGATAATCAGCTATTGGTTAATCCAGTTTTTGATTATCGTAACTTCTCGGCAACTGTAGGTGCTCACTATGATTTAAATTCAGATTTTGATTTAAAATTTAACTTAAGTACTGCTTCAAGAGCTCCAAATCCGGCCGAGCTATTTAGTGATGGTTTACACCATTCTGCTGCAATTATAGAATTAGGAGATCTTAGACTAGATAAAGAACAGTCTTATAAAGCGAGTGTCGAATTTAATGGTCAGCTAGGAGATTTTTCTTTTAGCTTAAATCCTTTTTATAATCAAATCGACGACTTCATAATTTTAGAACCCAATGGCTTACAATTTACAAACCGAGGAGCTTTCCCTGTATATGAGTATGCGCAGGTAAATGCGCGTTTATATGGAATAGACGTCGAAGCTGGATATAGAATTTCTCAGGAATTTGACATAAAATCATCTTTTGCATATGTAAATGGGGAGGATCTTGACCGCGAAAGACCGCTAATAGATATGCCTGCTCCTAATCTAAATACTACACTTTCTTTTTTTAAAACTGAATGGAATAATTTAAATATTTCCTTGCGCAATCAAAGTGTCTTTGAGCAAACACGTTTTCCTGATAATGACTTTGATATTACGTATGTTAATGATGGTGGACAGGAGGTTACAGAGTCTGTTGCTGTAAGTGAACCGCCAGCAGCTTATTCATTACTTTATTTTGCATCATCAATAGACTTGAATATTTACAAGCAATCCAAACTTACGTTAGGATTTTATATTGATAATGTATTGAATACTTCCTACAGAGATTATTTAAATCGTCAGCGTTATTTCGTTGATGATTTAGGTAGAAATTTTAGAATACAATTAAAAATTAATTACTAATACCTAAAATGATAACTATGAAAACAATTAAAATTTCAATTCTAAGTCTTATTGCACTTATCGGATTAAACTCGTGCTCGTCTGATGATGACTCGACACCAGAGATTATTAATGAAGAGGAAGTCATAACTACAGTTGAAGTCGTTTTGACACCAACAACAGGTGATGTAGTTACATTGAAATCAATCGACCTTGACGGTGATGGACCTAATGCCCCGGTATTGTCTATATCTGGACCTTTGCAGGCAGGAATACTCTATAATGGCGCTATTACACTTAAAAATGAAACTGTATCTCCAGCCGAATTAATTAATGAAGAAATAGAGGAGGAGTCTGATGAGCACCAGTTCTTTTATCAATTCTCTAGCAACCTTGATGCTTCTGTAACGTATACTGATACAGAAAATGATTATTTATCTAACGGAAGTACAAATCCTGTTGGATTAACTTTTTCATTACAAGCTAATGCAGCTGCTTCGGGCAGTTTTACAGTGACATTAATTCACGAGCCAAATAAAGATGCTTCAGGTGTAGCTGAGGGAACTTTAACCAATGCTGGCGGAGAGCGTGATGTAGAACAAACCTTCAGTATAACTGTTGAGTAAATAAAAGTAAAGGCAATAAAAAAGGGACTTCATAATACGAAGTCCCTTTTTTATTTTAGCAGTATTTAAACTACTTATTTATCCTAAGTAAGTCTTAAGCACTTTGCTTCTTGAAGTGTGACGTAATCTTCTAATACCTTTTTCACGTATTTGACGTACGCGCTCACGACTAAGATCAAACATCTCTCCAATTTCTTGAAGGGTGTGTGGTTGTTCACCACCTAAACCATAGTTAAGTTTAATAACATCAGATTCACGAGGAGAAAGCGTCTCTAAAGCACGCTCAATCTCAGTTCCTAATGATTCTTGCATTAGATCTGCATCTGGGTTAGGTGACTCACCTGACTTCAATACATCATAAAGATTAGAATCGTTTTCACCTTCTTTAAATGGAGCATCCATTGATAGGTTACGTCCCGAGTTTTTCATAGCTAATTTAACCTTAGCTACAGTCATATCTAATTCTTTAGCAATCTCGTCTGCAGAAGGTGGACGCTCTAAACTTTGCTCTAAATAAGAAAAGGCTTTATTAATTTTACTAATTGTACCAATTTTATTAAGCGGTAAACGTACTGTTCTAGAGTGTTCAGATATTGCCTGTAAAATAGATTGGCGAATCCACCATACCGCGTAAGAAATAAATTTAAAACCACGAGTTTCATCAAATCTCTTTGCAGCCTTTACAAGACCTACGTTTCCTTCGTTAATTAAATCTGGTAATTTTAAACCTTGGTTTTGATACTGTTTAGCTACAGATACCACAAAACGCAAATTAGCCTTCGTCAATCGTTCTAAAGCTACTTGATCGCCTTCCCGAATGCGTTGTGCCAACTCGACCTCCTCATCAGCAGTAATCATATCGAGTTTACTTACATCTTGTAAATAGGTATTTAAAGATTTTGATTCCCGATTGGTTACCTGCTTGGTGATTTTGAGTTGTCTCATATGAAAATTTATTTTTTAAATGTAAATAGGATGTAGTATAACATGGATATTTGTCAAATCAAAATTTTAATGCAACTTTATGAAGTTATTGGCATTAAATGCAATTTTACGCTATCCTTCTAATGAGAATCATCCTAATTATCCTCATCCTTGTTTTTCCTTTTTAGAAACGAAAAGAATCCTTTTTTAGTGTTATCTTTTTCTGAATCATCTTGATTACTATCCTCTGTTAATTCTAGATCTTCATCATTATCTACAGGTTCAGTTTCGATTCTTATAATTGTACCGTTATCATCAAGATAAACTTGTTTTTTTGTCGTTACTTCTTCTTTTGTGCCTCCAAAAATGCTGGATAAAAATGTCTGAACCTGTGAGGTACTATCTCTCACAATTGGTGCACATCTCATAGCTTCATAAACCGATCCAGACGGATTGGGAAAATGTTGCTTAGTCAAATGTGTATACGTGGTATCTGCATTCATTCGTTGCATAAACTTCGCATAAATAGGCAATGCGGAATTTGCTCCAGCTCCAATACCAGTACTGCTAAAACCTATTCTATAATCATCATTTCCTACCCAGGTCACTGCAACCATATACGGTGTTAAACCTACAAACCACCCATCCTTATTATCTTGAGTAGTACCGGTCTTTCCTGCAATGTCATTTGTTAACTTGTACTTGTACCTTAGTCGGGATGCAGTCCCTTCACTTACAGTCCCGCGCATCATTTGTACCATAGCTTCTCTGGTAAAATTGCGCATCACCGTTTTTTCTGGAGTAACTGGTTTAAAATCAACGATTGTTTTTCCTGCTTTATCTACAATTTTTGTGATATAATAGGTTTTCATTGGTTTCCCTTTGTTTAAAAAGGAAGTATATGCTGATGCTAAATCACGAATTTTAATTTGTGCAGTTCCTAAGGCCAAGGATGGTACCCGCGGTAATTTGCTAGAAATACCCATTCGTTTTGCTTGTGCAATTACCTTATCTATACCTACATCTAACAATACTTTAACTGCAACGGTATTAACCGAATTACTCAGCGCTCCTTTTAAGGAATAGGATACACTTGTACTGTCTGATCCACCAGAATTTGCTGGAGACCAACTCTTATTATTAAAATAATATACCTCTTGATCTGCACTGTAATACGTACAGGGTTCAATATCATTTTCTAGTGCTGTGGTGTATACAAACGGTTTGAAGGTAGATCCTACCATCCGTTCACTTTGACTCACGTGATCATATTGAAAGTTCGTGAAATCAATACCACCTATATAAGCGAGAATACCACCAGTTTCTGGTTCTAATGCTAGAAAGCCGCAATTTAGCAGCGATAAATAGTGCGAGATACTGTCTTTTACAGAAATATTTTGAACTGTTTTTTCTGAATTCCAGTCAAATACTTTTCGTTCTGCTTTAGTATTTAAAGAGTCATTAATTTGCTCTTCGGTGAGACCTTCATTCTTCAATCTTTTATAAAGATCCAGATTTTTTATATTAGGTTCAAGAATAGCTTCTTTTTTCCAAGGAGCATAATTACCATACGCTTTTACATATTGGGCTTGTAACTCAGCCATATGTTCTTTCATTGCTGCTTCAGCATACTCTTGAAGATTTTTATCGAGGGTTGTATGTATCGTGAGTCCGTCTTGATACATATCGTAAACCGTACCGTCCTCTTTCTTATAATTTTTTAAAATTTCTCGTGCTTCTTGACGTATAAGCTCTCTAAAATAAGGTGCAATCCCAATATCTGAATGTTTTTGATAGTTCAGTTGTATGGTATCGCGTTCCATACCTATGGTATCTTTGGGTGTAAGATAATCGTAGCGTAACATTTGTTTTAATACTACATCTCTACGTTCTTTTGCACGTTCTGGATAAAGTCTTGGGTTGTAGCTGTTATTAGCTTTTAAAGTTCCTACAAGAATGGCAGATTCACTAAGTGTTAAGTCTTCAGTAGATTTATTGAAAAATTTTTGACTTGCACTTTCTATTCCGAAGGTATTGTCTGGAAAAGGAACTGTGTTTAGATAAAGATTTAAAATTTCATCTTTTTCATAAACATCTTCCAGTCGCTGAGCAATTATAAATTCTTTGAATTTTGAGATGACCAAGCTAATAGCACCGCCTTCCCGACGACTGTAAATGTTTTTTACAAGTTGCTGTGTTAGTGTACTTCCACCACCGGCAGAATCATCCTGAAGAAGTAATGTTTTAAAAAATACACGTAATAAACTCACTTTATCTATACCGTCGTGTTTGTAAAAACGCACATCTTCGGTAGCGACTAAAGCGTCTCTAAGGTGTTTTGGAATCTCATTGAAAGCAATAGGTCTTCTATCAAAAATATAATACTTACCTATCACTTCTCCATTGCGGTCAACGAGTTGAGTTGCAAGAGATTGTTCTAAATGAGTTAATTCATATCTTGAAGGTAGAGAACCCCAGATTCCAGTATAAACACTAAAGAAAAATAAAGAGAAAATAAGGAAAAGACCACCTATTGCAAGTACTGGATATCTTACCCACTTAACCTTCATTACTGAATGAAGTTTTATGGAGAAGAAACGGGAAAAAAGATTAATCTTTTGAACCGATTTATACTTTGACAATTTTAGAAGAAGTTCTTTAAAATTGTTATTTAACCTATTTAATAGCGGGGTCTTCATACAGACTGCAAAGGTACATGTATTATTTTCTTACACACTATTAGCTTTAGATTTGTTTAACAAGAATTTCAGAAATTTTAAAGTATGGATATTTTATATCATAAGTAGCCAAAATAAAGTGAATATTTTGAGTAACTACTTGATTAACAATATTATTCAACCTATGAGATCTCAGTATATGGGTATTGATCCAGCTTTACTAAACCTGAAATCTTTAAGGTTAAAAGCAAAATTCCTATTTAGGGTTAATTCTTCAATGGTACTTTGGCTATTTTAGAACAATGTGGATAGTAATAATGTGCCCAGAATGCATAAAACTATCGATAGTATTCCACCGATAAAAAGAAAATGCTTAAACCTATAAATCCCTAAATTGTAGATAAGTGTATTAGTTTGATATCCTACTGGAGTAAAGAAGCTAAAATTTGCAGCAAACATTACCGCGAGTAAGAAAGGTTTTGCCGGTAATTCTAAACCTGCGGCCACCGATATAGCAATAGGTGTCATAATCACAGCTGTTGCATTGTTTGATACGCTACCGCTCATTACCATTGTAATTAAGAAAATTGCACCCAATATAAACAGTTTATCTTTTCCTTCAAATAAAACTAGTAACTGGTCTGATAGCCAAATATCTGCCCCGCTATTAGTCATTGCTACTCCTAGGGGTATCATACCGGCAAGTAGAAAAAATATTTGCCAATCTACCTTAGTGTAAATTTTATTCATCTCGAGACAATTTGTTGCCAGAAGTAGTGCTAATCCCGTTAGTGAACTTGCTAAAATACTTAATACACCTCCCGCAGCTAGACCGATAACAGCAAGTAAAATGAGCGTGGCGATATATTTTTTATTCTTATCCTTAGGTTGGAAAGGCTCGTGGGTTTTTAATATGACAACACCCTCCAGATTGTTGAGTTCGTTTATACTTGACTTATCTGTTTCTAATAGAATTCGGTCTCCCGGCTTTATACGGATTTGATCTAGATTTTTGCGAATGAGACGCTCTTTAGTATTTCTAAGATTTTTCCGTTTTTTTATTGCTATAGGTAAAATACCTCTAAGATTAAATCGCTTAAGATCACTTAATGTACTACCTAGAAAAACAGACCCTGGAAGCACTAGAATTTCCAATAATTGAATGGCTATAGTCTCTTTTTTTTCTTTTTCTGTTTCGTTTTTAATACCATCTTTAAGTTCTTTAACGGTTAACTCTTCGTCTGTTTCCGGCTTTTCGGTAGTTGTTTTTTTCTCAGATGAAACAATGCGTTCCAGATTTTCTATGTCTGCCATCACAACAAGCTCATCACCGGGTAGGAGTGTTATATATTTTCCGGGAGCATTAGTAGTTACACCATTACGAACAAGTTTAAGTAAGGTAACATCACCAGATTCTTTTAAAAAAGTTTCTTTTATAGTTTTGTTTACGAGGGGCGAATTTGCACCTACTGATACTGTAGTTATTAATTCGTCTATTTCATACGCCATTTCCAAACTTTCAGTAGGATCTTTTTTAGGCAGAAAGCGCGATCCAATGGTAACGATAAGTATTCCCGTCGCAAGAAAAATCCCTCCCATCCAGGCAAATTCAAAAAAACCTAATTTCTCTACGCCACGATTTTGAGCTATTGAATTAACAATAAGGTTTGTTGAAGTACCCATCAACGTACAGCTTCCGCCTAAAATACCCGCAAAGGAAACGGGTAGTAGAAGTTTTCCGGCAGGAATCCCAAATCGATCAGACAGCTGAAAAATAATTTTTATAAAAACGATTACAACTGCAGTAGTACTTATAAATGCTGAAATACCTGCAGTTATAAACATAAATGTAGGAATTAGAACAAGCAATGGTAAAATGCTCAATCGCTGCAAACCTTGAGCAAACCAAGCAATAACACCATTATCTTCTAGTGCTATTGCAATAATCATTAAGGAGAGCACTGTGATCGTCGCCGTGTTTGAGAAACCACTAATTGCTTCCTCGGGAGTAACTAAACCTAGTAAGACTAGTGACACAATAATGAATATAGCGATCTTATCTACAGGGAATAATTCTGTAACAAAAAAGAATATCGTCAATCCAAGTATGATAAAAACTTCTAATATTGCTATATCCATAAAATGTGGCGTTAAAAGATTAAATGTATATTGAATATGCTTATCAATTTCTTAAATATTACTTAATAATAAGTATGTTTTCGAGTAATTAAATAGTGTATTTTTTAGAATTTTTCCTTGATGTATAGTTCAATAAGAAAGCATATAGATCAAATAATTTCGATAACTGATCAAGAGTTTGACGAATTTAAAAGCATATTAAGTCTGCATCAATTCCGTAGAAAAGAAACTTTAATAATTCCAGGATCTCGCGTGGATACTGAATTTTATGTAGTAAAAGGTTGTATAAAGGCATACCATACTTCAGAAAATGGAGACCGATCTATCGTTCAGTTTGCTATTGAAGATTGGTGGATTAGTGATTTTAAAGCCTTTTTTAATAATACGACTGCAAAACTCACTGTGGAGTGTATTGAAGATTCGGTAGTTTTCGGTTTAAAAAAAGAAAACCTTGAAGAACTATACCGCAGAATTCCCAAATTTGAACGCTTTTTTAGAATTAAAACTACACGTGCTTTTATAAGTCTTACGGGTAGAATTCAGAATGCATTAGAAAAAGAAAGTGCAGATTTATATCTCGATTTTTGCAAATCGTATCCAAGTATAGAACAGCGAGTACCTAATTATGAAATTGCCAGTTATCTGGGAATAAAGCCAGAGTCTTTGAGTAGAATACGTAAAGAGATCGCTTCTAATAATTCAAAACCTCCATTTAACAAGGCTTAACAGAATTTAGTGTTAGTTTACGATACCACCTAACATAAATCAATTCGAGAGCTTCTTCATTTAAATAGATTTGTAACTCAAATAAAATTTATATCATGAGCTTACAAAATAAAAATATAATAGTTACAGGCGCTTCAAGTGGAATAGGTGAGGCGACGGCAAAGACACTTGCAAAGGCTGGTGCAAATGTAGTTTTAACTGCCAGACGTACAGATCGATTAAAAGAGTTAAAAGATACTATCGAAAAGGATGGAGGAAAAGCACTGGTGATCACAGCAGATGTAACGAGTAAAGATGACTGGAAAGATGTTATTGAGCAAACACACAAGACTTTTGGTAAAGTTGATGTACTTGTGAATAATGCCGGCCTAATGCCGCTATCGTTTATCGAAAACTTAAAAGTTGACGAATGGGATAAAATGGTTGATGTAAACATAAAGGGGGTATTAAATGGTGTTGCCAGTGTGGTACCGGATATGAAAGAACAGAAATCTGGACATATAATAAATATATCATCTGTTGCCGGACGAAAAATTATGCCTGCTGGAGCGGTTTATTGTGCTACAAAATATGCAGTACGTGCGCTAAGTGAAGGTATACGTTTAGAAATGGGACCAAAATACAATACAAAAGTAACCTCAATAGAACCAGGCTTTGTTTCTACCGAATTAACCGATACGATCACTGACGAGGATGTTAAAGATATGATGTCTCAATTTGAAGACTTAACGCCACTTCAGGCACAAGATATTGCAGATTCTATTTACTATGCTCTTACTCAGCCTGAACATAGTAGTGTGAATGAAATATTAATAAGACCTACAAATCAGGAATTATAAGAACGGTTTTAAAGAAAAAAAGCCCTGCAATGCAGGGCTTTTTTTATGATTAAATTAAATTTTTTAATTTTTTTCGGGAACCGATAGGCTAACAAAATCAAAAGCTTCGACCAGGTTATCTAATGATATTATAGTTTTTTTATAAAAGAATTTTTCAACATCAATATTTGAAGCTGCAGTTTTGCTATAAGGTACCACGACGTACGATTTAAAGCAGTTATATTTCTGAGTGTACTTCATCCAATCTTGCGGTATAAGTGCATAGTTATTCACCCGATTAGAGATGAAATCAAGATCTTGATTAGATAGCGTATAAAATTTATCTTTCTGCTCATTAATTTCCTCTGCCATTTGATAATCAAACAAAACGCCTTCATTAATTTCAGAAACAATAATAGAATCAAAAAAGTATAGTGTTCCAAAATTGAATTTATGTTCTTCTAAAACCAATTTATAAAAAGCGGAATCTTTTAAATGCATAAGGGAAAATTCATTAGGTGTGTTAAAGAAATGAATTTAAGTATTTTGATTTTTAAAATGGATACTTGCTCAAATTTTTTCAATAAAAAAACCCGCCTTTAAAGGCGGGTTTTTGTGATATAAAATATATCTATTTCCTAGTTAGCACTTCCTACTAATGATAAAAACTTATCTAAATTAGGAAGTATAACAATACGAGTACGTCTGTTCTTTGCTCTATCTTCTTTTGATGCATTGTCTACTAACGGTAAGTAACTACTACGACCGGCAGCAATAAGTTTTTTAGGATCTACACCATATTTGTCTTGTAGTTCTCTAATTATTGCAGTTGAACGCTCCACACTTAACTCCCAGTTATCTTTAATATATGCGCCTTCTTTTACAGTTTGATCATCGGTGTGACCTTCGACCATTACCTCAATAGCTGGTTCAGAATTAATAACATCTGCTAGTCGTTTTAGTAAGTTATCTGCTTTATTGCTTACTCGATAGCTTCCACTATTGAACAATAATTTATCTGAAACATTTATCATCACCACTGTCTCATCAATATCTACCTGAATGTCTTCATCAGAAGTTACATTCTGGTCAAGATTCTTCTTTAGGTTATAGGATATTGCAAGATTCATTGAGTCTTCTAAAGTTTTTGCTCCAGACAATTCCTGTTGGTTTGCATTCTTTAAGGTAGCGCGCATTTTATCTTTAGTACTCTCTGATATTGCTGCAATATTTTCAACAAGATCAAGCTTATTGTAATTTTCATCACGCAAAGAGTTAATCTTAGAATTGTAATCTGCAACTCGATTTTCGATTGCACTATATTTAGCTTCTAGTTCTTCTTTTTCAACCTGTGTTTTAGTAAGGGTTACTCGAGTGTTATCATATTGACCTTGAAGCTCAGTATATTTTTTCTTTGATACACACGATACGCTAAGTATAGTTACTCCTAATAGGGCAACTGTATTAATTGTTCTCATAATTATTCATTTAGTTAGGTATGCATAACCCCTATAATTTTGATTTATTTTTTTTGAAGTCCTATAATTATGTTAAATCAAAATTAACTTTGAAAGCGATTCATAAAAAAAGCTCGTAAACACTTGGCTTACGAGCTTTCTAAATGAATATGTTTTTTACTACTTTATTGCTACAACTTCTAGGTCAAAAGTTAAATCTTGACCTGCAAGTGGATGATTGGCATCAATTAAAATGCTTTCATTGCGCACTTCAGCAACACGCAATTGACGCTCACTTCCGTCAGGATTTTTAGCAACTAATCCCATACCTACTTGTGGATCTATTTCTGGAGGTAAGTCTGCTTTAGGTACTTCCTGAAATAAATCTTCGCGTACTTCTCCGTAAGCTTCAGCTTCAGGAATTGTAACACTTTTCTTTTCATTGATAGACATGTCCATCAATCCTTTTTCAAAACCAGGTATAATCTGACCTTGGCCTATTTGAAATTCAAGAGGTTCTTTATCTACAGAGCTGTCAAAAATTTGACCATTAGACAGTTTACCTGTGTAATGTACAGCTACAGTATCGTTATTTTTTACTTTACGTTCTATGTTTTTATCCGTTGTTTCCATAGTTGACAATCTAAAAAACACCGTAGGGAATACCCAAGAATATATGTTAAATTCTGAATTTTTATGATATAGAAAACAAAAAGCATCAGATCCCATAGGATTAATGCTTTTGTAGCTCAAATGATTGAAGATTATGATTTTGCCTTCCTGTTCTTTAAGACTTTTGAAATAATGAAATAGGCAACAAGCGCAACTATAAAATATAAGAAATAGGAAACCGGTTGTCCATTACCACCCACTGTTGTAAATAACCTTTCAAAACGAATTTTCTCCATTATACCATTACCGTTACTATCCCAACTAAACCAGATAAATACAGGTTTACCTACCACGTGATTTTCTGGAACAAACCCCCAGAAGCGGCTGTCTTCACTGTTGTGACGGTTGTCACCCATCATCCAGTAGTAGTCTTGTTTAAAGGTATATTGTGTTAAAGGAGCATTATCAAGTAAGACCTGATTACCAGAAATACTTATAGTTTGAGGATGTCCCATTTCGGTACCTTCATAAACTTCAATAAGTCGCTTATATAATGCTATGTTATCAACGTTAATAGGAGTAGAAGTGCCTTTCTTCGGAATGTAAACTGATGCAATCTGGTCCCGGTTTCCAAGACTTGCATTTCCTTTAGGAAAAATGGACGGATCTTTTTGATCTGCGGGAGCTATTATGCGTTCTAACGAACTTACATTAGGATGATTTCTGAAACGTTCTGCATTCTCATCTGTTATAGACTGAGTAGCAAACTGGGTACTGTTAAAAAACTGAAGGTTTACAATTTTATAGCTATCGTAAAGATTCTTAGCATTAAAGCCACTTCCCTTAGAAGTTCCTTGATAACTGTATTGTAATTGAGCGCGATCTGGAAGCTCTAAAGGTTTATTATTTACATAAACCTTACCATCAACGACTTTTAAACTATCACCGGGAATACCTACAGCGCGTTTTACGTAATTAGATTTCTTATCTATAGGTTTTTGATAATATTTTCCATCATCAAGACCGTAAAAACGGTTAACCGTATCTACAGGCCAGCTAAAAACAACTATATCACTACGTTTAATATTTTGAAAGCCGGGTAGTCTAAAGTAGGGGAGTTGGGGCTTATCTAAATAGGATTTAATTCCCAATACGGGAATTGTATCGTGAACCATTGGGAAACTTACCGTGGTCATTGGAGTTCTGGCACCATAATGAAATTTACTTACAAATAAATAATCTCCTATTAGTAAAGTACGCTCTAAAGAACCTGTAGGAATTGTAAATGGTTGCATCACATAGGTGTGCACAATTGTGGCAGCGACAACCGCAAAAAGAATTGAACTTGTCCATTCTCCTGACGAACTCTTAGGAACTAAAGATCGATCCGCTTTATAAGTTACTGGAGCTGCATAGTTGAGATAATACAGATAAATACCTAAAGTTAGAATTACAAGCGCAGTATCTGTAGTAGAATTTTTTCCGAAGCTACGTGCAGTTTCTACCCATATAACCGGAAACATAATTAAATTTACGATAGGAATAAACAATAAAATTGTCCACCACCACGGTCTACCTATGATTTTCATAAGTATTACAGCATTGTATACGGGTACAATTGCTTCCCAAGGTTGGCGACCTGCTTTTTTATATAACTTCCAGGTACCCAGAAAATGTATTACCTGAACGGCTATAAAGAATAAAAACCATTGCGTCATTGTCATCGGTTTATTTTTTTAAATTCTAAAATATATCTATGAAAGATTTAATACATCTTTCATTGTGTGTACCCCTTTTTTATCTTTTAACCACTCTGCAGCGATAATAGCGCCTAATGCAAAACCATTACGACTGTGCGCTTTGTGCTCAATCATAATTTCATCTACATCACTTTGATAAGTAATTGTATGAGTACCCGGCACTTCTGCTTCACGCACTGCTTTAATGGTAATTTTATTAGACTCTTCATTACCTAGAATCCAATCTGTTTTAGAGGATTCTTCGATAATACCTTCGGCTAAAGTAATTGCCGTACCACTAGGAGCATCTAATTTATGAATGTGATGCACCTCGGTCATACTTACATTATAGCTATCAAGTGCTTTCATCATTTGAGCCAGCTTTTTATTTAGCTCAAAAAAGATATTCACGCCTACACTAAAGTTTGAAGCATATATAAAAGCTCCATTATTTTCTTTACAAAGGGCAACCATTTCGGGATAGCGATCTAACCAACCTGTGGTACCGGAAACAACCGGTACACCAGATTTTAAAGCCATACTAATATTATCTACAGCTGCATCAGGAACACTAAAGTCTATAGCGACATCTGCATCTGCAAAATCATAAGTGTCACCTTGATCAATTTTTTTAACAACAGAATGTCCGCGTTCAACAGCTAGTTTCTCAATGGTTTTTCCCATACGGCCATAACCAAGAAGGGCAATTTTCATAATTTAAAAAGTATAAGTTATGCGCATTCCTACGGTATTTGAAAAGTCAAAATCACTGCGCTGAAAAAATGGTGCAAAACTTAATCGATCTTCAACCTCATATTGTGAGAGATGAGCATCTACGTTTGCTTCAATGATTTGCAGGACATAAATACCTGCAGTTATAAGTATTGATAGTTCTTTATTACGACGGTAGAAGTCTTGAGCACTTATTAATTGATCTTCAGTAAAAATCTGTGTTGCATTTCCGTCTTCATCAATAACGGTAAACTCATCGATACGACCTGCAATTCGGTCTTTGTATGCCGTTCTGTATTTTTGAAAAAGATCGTGGTTGTAAACTGCAATTCCCACACCTGTACCTACAGCACCATAAACCAGTGGTATCTTCCAATAATCGCCATTGTAAGCTTGTCCAAGACCAGGTAAAATTCCAGAATAGAAAGCTGCCTTAGCTGGTCTGAGCGGATCATATTCTTCAAAAACAGGATCTATTTCCTGTGCAATAATTTCAGGTTCTTCATTCTCCTCAACAGTTTGTGCAAAAATGAAACTGTTAATAAGTAGAAATACAATTAATGTAAGTTTATTGTGCACCTGAAATTAGTTTTTTAAGTCGCTCAAAGTCTTCCTGAGAAGAAAACGGGATTATTAGTTTTCCATTGCCCTTTTGAGCAACTTTTACATCCACTTTAGCCCCAAAGTATGAAGCAAACTTCTCTTTACCTTCTTTTATGAATTCAGGAACCGTGGTTTTAACAGGAGTCGCTTTGCCTTTTCCTTCTTTGTAATTTTTAACTAAGGTTTCAGTAGCTCTAACAGATAAAGAGTTTTCTATGATTTTTTCATAGATGTCTAATTGATCTGATGTGCTTTCAATATTAATTAAGGCTCTTCCGTGGCCCATAGATAAAAAGCCATCTCGCATCCCGGTTTGAATAATAGGATCAAGCTTTAAAAGGCGTAAATAATTTGCAATTGTAGATCTGTTTTTACCTACGCGATCGCTCATTTGCTCCTGCGTAAGATTTATTTCATCTATAAGTCTTTGATAAGAAAGTGCAATTTCTATAGGATCAAGATCTTCGCGCTGAATATTTTCAACAAGAGCCATCTCAAGCGATTCTTGATCATTGGCTATACGTATGTAAGCTGGTACGGTATCTAAGCCTACTAATTTTGAAGCTCTAAAACGACGCTCTCCTGAAACTAACTGATATTGACCAAAACTTATTTTCCTAACCGTTATAGGTTGTATTACACCAAGCTCTCTAATAGATGAAGCTAACTCTCTTAAAGCATCTTCATTAAAACTACTTCTAGGCTGAAACGGATTGACCTCAATTTGATCAAGTTCTAATTCGACGATATTACCTACTACCTTATCTGCACCTTTATCTCCCGCAGTATTAATATCGTTATCAGGATCTTTTAGCAATGCAGAAAGACCACGACCCAGGGCTTGTTTTTTTAATGCTTTAGCCATTGTTATGCGTTATTTTTTGTAATTATCTCTTCTGCCAAACTTAAGTAATTTGCCGCTCCTTTACTGCCTGCATCATAATTTATAATGCTCTCTCCATAACTTGGAGCCTCACTTAATCGCACGTTACGTTGTATAATGGTTTCAAAAACCATCTCATCAAAATGCTTTTGAACTTCTTCAACCACTTGATTAGATAAGCGTAATCTAGAATCAAACATTGTCAGTAATAAGCCCTCAATATCTAAAGCAGAATTATGAATTTTTTGAACACTCTTAATGGTGTTTAATAATTTACCCAATCCTTCTAATGCAAAATACTCACATTGTATAGGTATTATTACCGAATCTGAAGCAGTTAGCGCATTAAGAGTAAGAAGTCCTAATGAAGGCGCACAATCTATAATTACATAGTCGTAACTATCTTTTAAGTGTCGAATAGCTTTACGCATCATATACTCGCGCTCTTCCATATCAACTAGTTCAATTTCTATAGCGACAAGATCTATATGTGCGGGTATGATATCCAGATTAGGAGAATCTGTCTTCATTATAGCATCTTCTGCAGGGCTAGAATGTTCTAATAGTTGATAAGTACCTATCTCAATACTTTCTACGTCAAGGCCTAAGCCCGATGTAGCATTGGCTTGTGGATCTGCATCAATTAGTAGAACTTTTTTCTCTAAAACACCCAGGGATGCCGCAAGGTTAACAGATGTGGTCGTTTTGCCTACACCACCTTTTTGATTAGCAACAGCTATAATTTTACCCATAGAAATCTTAAAAATTGAAGAGCGAAAGTACGATTTATAACCCGCAATTAAAATGCTTTTTGTTAACAGGTTTTATTCTATAATGAATAAAATGCATTTTTACATTGCTTTAAAAAGTTTAGAAAACAACCACTAACCCTAATTCGCAAGCGCTCAATTTTTTAATAGATGGATCCTTTTATAATCAAGCTAGGAAATATTTTTTTTATTCTGAACCAAATTATTTTGACTTTTTGCCTTTAACAGCAGCCTCAAGTTGATCCCATAATTCTTCAGGAATATCCTGAAGCAAATTAAACTGGCCGGCACCTTCTAGCCATTCACCACCATCAATTGTAATCACTTCTCCATTTACATAAGCAGCAAAGTCTGATACCAGATATGCCGCAAGGTTTGCAAGTTCTTGATGATCACCTACGCGTCGTAGGGGTACTTTTTTTGAAAGATCAAATTTTTCAGCAAGATTACCGGGAAGTAATCGTTCCCAAGCCCCTTTTGTAGGGAAGGGTCCTGGCGCTATTGCATTAGACCGAATTCCATATTTTGCCCATTCTACAGCCAGAGATCGGGTCATTGCCAATACACCGGCTTTAGCAGTTGCACTGGGAACCACATAGGCAGATCCCGTCCACGCGTAGGTGGTAACTATATTTAGAATAGTTTTATTTTTCTCGTTGTGATCTATCCATTGCTTCCCAAAAGCCAATGTGCAATTTTTACTACCTTTTAGAACAATATCTATAACCACATCAAATGCATTTGCCGAAAGACGCTCTGTAGGAGATATAAAATTCCCGGCTGCATTATTTAATAGCACATCTACAGATCCGTATTTTTCAATTACAGAATCGCGCATTGCTTCTACTTGAGCATAATCCCTTACATCACATTGTACAGGAAAACAAGATCCGCCAGTATCTTTTGAAAGTTCTGCTGCAGTTGTTTTAAGTTTCTCAATATCTCGAGAGCTTATAGCTACATTGGCACCCAATTCTAAAAAATATTTTGTCATCGATTTACCAAGTCCGCTACCACCGCCGGTAACAACTATTGTTTTTCCTCTTAATGCATCGTCACGCAACATTTTATCGGTATAGCTCATAGTATCGATTAATTTTAGTGTTAGGTTTTTTATTCAAAAGCTGATCTATCTATTCTTCAAAACTTTGCATCAAGATATTAAGTATGGAAATGGCTGCATCACTTATTTTTGAGCCGGGCCCAAAAACAGCTACAGCACCGGTATCAAATAAAAATTGATAGTCTTTACGAGGAATTACGCCTCCCACAATAACCATTATATCTTCACGATCCAGACGCTTTAATTCTTTAATCACCTGTGGAACGAGTGTTTTATGCCCTGCAGCCAGTGAACTTATTCCCAGAATATGTACATCATTTTCAACAGCTTGTTTTGCAGCTTCTTTAGGCGTTTGAAATAATGGACCTATGTCTACATCAAAACCTACGTCTGCATAGCCGGTAGCAACTACTTTTGCGCCGCGATCGTGACCGTCCTGACCCATTTTTGCAATCATTATACGCGGTCTTCTTCCTTCTAATTCAGCAAAATGATTTGCTAGTTCACGTGCTTTTTCAAAAGCTGGATCTTTTTTAACTTCTTTACTGTACACTCCTGTAAATGATTTAATTTCTGCTTTGTACCTCCCGAATACCGATTCTAAAGCTGAAGATATTTCACCTAATGTAGCGCGATTACGAGCTGCATCTACAGCTAAAGTTAGCAAATTTCCGGTTTCTTTTTCTGCAGATTTAGTGAGGGCTGCCAATGATTTTGCAACTAAAATACTATCGCGTGATGTTTTTACTTCAGATAATCGTTGTAATTGAGATTTACGTACCGCATCATTATCTACTTCAAGTGTAACAATATCATCTTCGGTTTCCAAGGCGTATTTGTTGATACCTACAATAACATCCTGACCACTATCTATACGAGCCTGCTTCTTTGCAGCAGCTTCTTCAATACGCAGTTTAGGAATTCCTTTTTCTATAGCTTTAGTCATTCCGCCTAATTCCTCAACCTCTTCAATGAGTTTCCAAGCTTTTTCTGAGATTTCTTGAGTAAGCTTTTCTACATAGTAACTACCTGCCCACGGATCAACTGTACGTGTTATTTCGGTTTCTTTTTGTAGATAGATTTGCGTGTTACGAGCTATACGCGCAGAAAAATCTGTAGGTAATGCAATGGCCTCATCAAGCGCATTAGTATGTAAGCTTTGAGTTCCTCCAAAGACCGCAGCAGTAGCTTCAATTGCTGTGCGTGCTACATTATTGAAGGGATCTTGCTCTGTGAGACTCCATCCACTTGTCTGGCAATGCGTTCTGAGCGAAAGAGACTTTTCATTTTTAGGATTAAATTGTTTAACAATTTTTGCCCAGAGCATTCTTGCTGCTCGCATTTTTGCAATTTCCATAAAATGATTCATTCCTATTCCCCAAAAGAAGGAGAGACGTGGAGCAAAACTGTCTATGGTCATACCAGCTGCCAAGCCTGTTTTAATATATTCTAACCCATCGGCAAGGGTATAAGCCAGCTCAATGTCTGCAGTCGCACCAGCTTCTTGCATATGATATCCAGAAATGGAAATTGTATTGAATTTGGGCATATTTTTAGAAGCAAATTCAAATATATCTGAGATAATGCGCATTGATGAAGTAGGTGGGTAGATATACGTATTACGTACCATAAACTCCTTCAAAATATCATTTTGAATTGTGCCTTGTAAGTACTCAGGTTTAACACCTTGCTCTTCTGCTGCGACAATATAAAATGCCATAATAGGTAATACGGCACCGTTCATGGTCATTGAAACACTCATTTTATCAAGGGGTATCTGATCAAAGAGTACCTTCATATCTTCTACAGTGTCAATGGCAACACCAGCTTTTCCTACATCACCTTCTACACGCTCGTGATCACTATCGTAACCGCGGTGTGTAGCCAAATCAAACGCTACAGAAAGTCCTTTTTGACCAGCCTTTAGATTCCTTCTGTAAAAAGCATTGCTTTCTTCGGCGGTAGAGAATCCGGCATATTGTCTTATGGTCCACGGTTTACGCACATACATCGTGCTATAAGGTCCACGTAAAAATGGCGGAATACCTGCCGCAAAATTTAGGTGTTCGAGATTTGCTAGATCTGATGAAGAATACTCTTTTTTAAGAGTTATTTCCTCTGCAGTAGAAGCGGTAGTTGTAGCGGGATTTTTTGATGCTACAGGATTTTTTAAGCTTAGATTCTGAAGGTTTTTTCTATTCATCCTGTAATCTTTTTTGTTCAACCTCTTCGGCAAGTCTTTTTTGAATGATTGGCTCGATTAGGGTCTTCCGAGGATTCATTTTTAAGAATGGATACAATTCAAGATCTTCTTTCATACGATCTTCAGAATTTATATACGTATTAGTACCAACTAGCACTTTTTTGCCCTCATTAAATGCTTCTTGCTCTTTTAAAGCTGTAGCCTTGACCTTCTTTTGAATTTTCCCGGCTATGAGTTGACTTATAAAACCATCACCGGCTTCGATCTCTTTAAATAAATCGAGAGCTTTTTCTGCAAATTGTTTGGTTAAAGTTTCAATATAATACGTGCCATCTGCAGGATTAGAAACGAGATCAAAATAACTTTCGTGTTTTAATAACAGCAGCTGGTTACGTGCTATACGTTGCCCAAATTCATTTGATTTGTGGTAAATTGAATCATACGCAAGATTACAAATACCATCAGCACCTCCAAGAATTGCGCTCATACATTCTGTAGTTGTGCGTAACATATTTGTATTATAATCATACAAAACTTTATTGCGGGTAGCCGGTTGAGCGATAATGTGGCAATTTTCATTTAAACCATATGCCTCGGCTAGAGTAGCATGTAATAATCTAAGCGCTCTTATTTTTGCGATTTCAAAAAAATAATTTGAACCTATAGCAATTTTATAATTGATTGTTTGACTGCGCAGATTTTCAGAATGATAGGTATAGTATTCATTTGTCTGGGCTAGGGCATAGGCCAACTCCTGAATGCAGTTAGCTCCCGCATTATGAAAGAAAGAGATATCTACGCCTATAACGTTATCGTTATGCGTGTTTAAAAGAAGGTTTTCTAGTGCTTTATGGTCAGATTTAAGATCTGTATACCAGTTACCTGAGCGTGCTAGATTGCTAATAATATCAACATTAAAATGGGAATTATAACCCATTTCTAGAGTTTGTATAGAAAGCGACTTAATAAAATCAGGATCCAGAAAACTAAATGAAAAATATAAGGTTAGTTTTTTCTTCGGAAGGTGATTAAGTAAATCTTCAATATTAAATTTAGCATCAGCCTTAAAACTTAGCGCTTCAACTCCTTTATCAAGTAATGAAGAAGCATGTAAGGCAGCAGATTTAGCATTCAAAATATACACTTCTTCAAGAATAGACCAGTTTTTTGGATGACCGGGAATGTTTACAGGTTCAGTATCTTCCTGATGATAAAAAGGCTTTACATGTATTCCTTCAGGACTAGACCATAATAAAGTCTCATTATAATCTGCTCCAGATAAGTCGTATTGAATTTTCTGCTTAAATGCCTTAGCAGATACCGGTTCAAATTCTGAAAATAAACTTTTATTCATTATTGGCATCAGTTTTAAGACTGTCTTCGTATTCGATTATAAAGATTTCTTCATTGTCTCGTTTCATAAAATATTCTTCACGTGCAAAGCGCTCTAACTCCAGACTATCTTTCAATTTATTAATCTGCTCTCTGTCTGCTTTAATTTCCTCTTTAAAGTACGCTCTATTACCCTCTAGTTTTTCTATTTCGTCATTTAATTCTTTATGTATGAACCAGGAGTTCGTATCAAAGAAAAACATCCATACCGTAAATATGAGAAGAATAAGTATATACTTATTTCCCAGAACACGAAACCACTTTTTCTGACGAAGTTCTTTGAGTTTAGACACAAGTAATAAATTTAATTAAACCAAGCGTTGATTAATGATACTACGCACAATATCTATCGCTACATTATTATATCTATTATAAGGTATGATAATATCTGCATATTCTTTAGTAGGTTCAATAAATTGTTGATGCATAGGTTTTAGGGTCATTTGATATCTACTTAACACTTCTTCAAGATCACGACCGCGTTCTGCAATATCACGTTTTAGCCTACGTATAAGGCGCTCATCTGAATCTGCATGTACATAGATCTTAATGTCAAATAGATCTCGAATTTCGGGATGCGTGAGTATCAAAATTCCTTCTACAATCACCACCTTTCGCGGGTGCGTAATAACTTTGTCACTAGTACGATTATGCTTTACAAAGGAATAAACGGGTTGCTCTATTGTTTCTCCTCTTCTAAGCGATTCAAGATGCGCACAAAGCAATTCAAAATCAATAGACTTAGGGTGATCAAAATTTATTTTTACCCGCTCATCATAGCTTAGATGTGAATTATCGCGGTAGTAAGAATCTTGTGATATAACGGTAACTTCTCCCTCTGGCAATTCTTGTACAATTTGATTAACAACAGTGGTTTTACCACTTCCGGTACCACCGGCGATTCCTATAATAAGCATAACGTATAATTTACCGCAAAAATAGGAAACTTAACCCACTAAGCATATCCTTAAAATTTGCTTATTTAATAACAAAAAAAAGCATCTTCATATAGGGATTTGAAAATGCTTTTATATTAATTATGAGCTTGTTAAAGACAATGCTAATAGTTCAAAATTTTAGTGTGGCAGGTTATGTTTTATAATACCGTAAATAAATGTACCTAATAAGGCACCTGCTATAACGATTAGAATAGACCAGTATCCCGCTCCTGCTAGTACGTACATAGGTCCCGGGCAAGCTCCTGCCAATGCCCAACCTAAACCAAATAAGGTGCCGCCAATAGCATATCGAGCTATGCTCTTATTCTTTGGTTTGAGATTCATTTCGTTTCCATTAATTGCTTTTATATTAAAACGCTTAATGATTTGAATACCAATTACGCCTAATACTAAAGCAGAACCTATAATGCCATACATATGAAATGAACCAAATTCAAACATTTCATAAATACGAAACCAAGATGCAGCTTCAGATTTATACATTATAATTCCGAAAAAGGTACCTATGAGTAAATAAACTATAGTTTTCATGATATGAATATTAATGGGTAAATAAAATGGATCATAATCAATCCTCCTGCAAAAAAACCAATTACAGCAATTAGTGATGGCAACTGTAAATTACTCAACCCAGAAATTGCGTGACCACTGGTACAACCACCTGCATATCGAGCTCCAAAACCTACAAGAAACCCTCCGGATATTAAAAGCAACCAGTTGAGAGGATTTGACAGCGCTTCATTGCTGAAAATTTCTGTAGGCATATAGGCTTCGCCGGCACTATAAATACCGTATTCATTTAGTGTTTCTACTACAGATGGTGCAATTTCTACAGTGTTATTAGACATAAATTGAGAGGCAATAAACCCTCCAATTACGGCTCCTATCATCACGATCAAATTCCAGCGCTCCTCTTTCCAATTAAATTTAAAAAAATCTGAAGCTTTACCAGCACCTGACGCAGAACAGAGCGTGCGTAAGTTTGAAGACATACCAAATTGCTTACCTACATATAGTAATATAAACATAGTAAGAGCAATGAGCGGACCAGCAACATACCATGGCCAAGGTTCATTTATTAAATTCATAGTTATTGTATTTTGAATAATTTCAAATTGTAAGTCGGCAAATAAAGTCAAACTTGCATTTGCAGTACGTAACACGAGTTACATAGGTGTGAATTAATTTGCTAACCTTTTAAAAAGCTGTGAAAATTTAAAAGGAGCAGTTCTACCTTATTTAAATTGGTTTATTGCTTCTCCTAAATCATATACTGCAACCTGATCTAATTCGCGAGCAACAATACTACTTCCTGCAGCACTACGGTATCCTCCGGCACAGTGAACTACAATAGGTTTATCAGTAGGTATTTCTGTAGCACGTTCTCTTAATTCATGTAGAGGAATTGTAATAGCATTTTCAAAAAAAGTGCCTTCATTTGTTTCACTTTGATTTCTGATATCTACAATTGTATAATCATTTTTATTCGATTTAAAATCTTGCAAATCTATTTTATCCAATTTATTCCAAGTTGTATCTCCTAAGGTGAAGATACTTTTAAGTTGGTTCTCATAACCTATTTTTGAAACACGACTAAGTAATTCTTTTGCGTGATTAAAACTTATAGCAACCAGACTGAAGGGTTCCTCGGGTTTTATAATAGAGCCTAACCAAGTTTCAAATTTATGACCCTCCTCAAGCGCCATAATATTAATACTATTTGATTTGTGACCTTCCTTAAATATCTCTTCGTTACGTGTATCTATGATTAGTTCCTTGCTTTCCAATTCTTCATCTTGAAGCTTGACATTTTTATTGGAAATAGAAGTATTCAAATTCTCAGCACCAGCTTTATTTAAGTCAACATTAAAACCAAAGTAATGAGGTATGAATGGTTGTGAATCTAGTAGGTGATTAACAAATGCATCTTGAGATTGTGTTTTAAATGCCCAGTTTGTTTCGCGTTGCTCTCCTAAGGTACTTGAACCTTCAGAACTCATATTTTTACCACACAAAGAACCTGCTCCGTGAGCGGGGTATACAATAGCATCATCACTAAAACTTATAAACTGCGTCTGTATGGTATTGTACATAGCTTTAGCAAGATCTAAACGCTTTGACTTTTGATTTCCTGATTTTTCTCTAAGGTCGGGTCTCCCTACATCTCCAATAAATAATGTGTCTCCTGTAAAAAGAGCAACTTTATTTTCTGACTTAGCAACAATCGTTATGCTGTCTGGTGAATGTCCTGGGGTATTTAATGCACTAAAATTTACATTGCCTATTTGCAATGAATCATTTGCATCAAATGGAGTGTGTGGATAGTCTGCATCTACCAGTTTGCTGGTATACAATATAGCACCGGTTTGCTTGTGGATTTGTAAATGAGAGCTCACGAAATCTGCGTGAGGATGCGTTTCAAATACAGCAACAATTTTTGCATTGTTTTCTTCTGCAAATTTGTAATACATAGATGGATCACGCTCTGGATCTACTAGAGCAATTTCATTACCACATAATAGTGCATATGAAAAATGTGAAAGCGGCTTATATTCAAATTGTTTAACTATCATATCTATTATTTTTTATAAAAATAAAGAACGATTTTAAAATTTGATGTAACCTTTGATACAAAGCCCCAAATACTTCTAATAGAAAGCAATGTTGCTTTCTTAAAGCAAAAGAAAGCTAATTGTTTTTAGATTTTTTGAAAGGAAATGTTAGCTGATTTGCAAAATCGTTTGGAAATTTCTCATCTCCATTAAAACCAATTTCCAGATTTTTACCACTTTCGGGAACATAGGCAGTGCCAAACAGATAATCCCATATACTTAATGTGAGTCCGAAGTTCATACCGTATTTATGTTGTGGAGGAAGTTGCTTAGCGTGATGCCATATATGCATACGCGGATTATTAAATATATATCCAAACTTTCCGTAACTCCAATCTAGATTTGCATGATTAAGGTGCCCTACAAACACAGAAAACATATGTACAATAAAAAATTGCTCAATACCAAATCCTATCATTGCTAATGGGATGTATTGAACACTTTTGTAGACTAATGTTTCCATAAAGTGAAATCTAAATTGAGCGGCAAAACCCATTTCTTTTACACTATGATGAACCTGATGAAATTTCCATAACCAGGGCACTCGATGTAGCATACGGTGTACATTCCATTGTATAAAATCTGCAACTATAAACATAATAAGCAATTGAGCCCATACAGGAAGATGTTGTACTTCAATAGATACTATATTTTGAATATCAAATAGACGTAAAAAATCATTAAAGAGTTCGACTCCTACATTAGATAAGGCATTGTAACCTATTAGTGAGAATAGAAAAAAATTGAATAAGATGTAAAAAGCATCAAGCCAAAAACCTTTGCGTATAATGGGCTGCTTTTTGCGCCACGGAATTAGTAATTCTAAGGCAAAAACAAGTAGGGATAAAACTATAAGCCAGTATAAATAATTTGTCCATCCCGGATTTGTAATTTCATTTAAAAGATAATTAAAGTATCCTACAAACGAATCTTCAATTATTTTCAAATATTTTTCCACGTAGAAGTAGGGTTTAATTACTTGGGTATAAGTCGTAAATCAAGTCTATTTCTTACGTAGACAGTATCCCTTTTGTAAGATAATTATACAGAAGGCCAGCTGCTATTGCAATACCAAAACTAAGTAGAGTCCCTATAAGTACGTATTCGGTAAGTTGTCTATTTTTTCCTTCGGTGAGATCACCAAATCTGAAAACAGATTTTGCAGCTATTAAAAAACCTATTGCAGACCACGCATTAAGTAATATAAAACCAAACACAAAGAGACGTTCTAGCATACCTATTATTTTGCCTGCACCGGCTAATGAGGTGTTTTTTATTGTACTGGACTTTGATTTATTCTGCGGGTCAATAGCATCTTGCCAGGGTTTGAGAAATAAGCGCATCAAAATTCCTGTGACATACGTAACAAAAAAAGCTAATGTAACTAATAGTAAAAGTTCTGATTTATAAATGAAATCAAGATCGATTACAAACGGATGGTAAGCATATACAACACTACAAATTACTGCCAGATGTGCCAGCTGATCTGCTACAAAGAGTTGGCTGCTATTTTTCTTTGTAGTGAATTTTATTTTTAATGCATCTATGATATAATGAGTTATTAGTATAGCACTTATGCCTATTATATACTTGAGGTTAAATTGAAGTACTATAAGAAGTGCTGCCAAATGAACTGCTATGTGCGCAAACAAATATTTTGACTTATAACCATATTTTATTTTATGGTTGACCCATTTTGTAGGTTGCAATACAAAATCACCTACTATGTGTGCGAGAATTAACTTTATAGCAAGTGTTAACATTTGTGCTGTTTTACAGTTTGTGAGTAGTATTGAAGCAATGCGTTAATTTCTGAATAACCTGCGCGATTAAGAGCTTTACTAATAGCGCTTTGAGATTTACCTAATAGAGAACTTAATTCGGTTTGATTAGCCTGTGGATTTTCTAATTGAGTTTTAACTATGGATGCTGTTACCGGTGGCCATATATCCATAGTTAAAGTAGCAAGACTTAGCATTAGATTTATAATACTATCAAATTGCAGGTCATTAGACTTTAGAACTAGCGTATTTTTTTTAATAGCATCAAATGCAGTTCCTGAATTTACAAATGCAGTACCATTTGCTTGGGTGACTTTTTTAGCATGATGTTTTTTATCTCCTAAACCTATCGCTATTCTCACGTCGAGAGTTGAAAACGTTTTTATAGCAGCTTTTATATGTATTGCTGCAACTAATGCTGAATCTGGATTGAGTTCTAATTGAAAACTATCTCCCCGATACAGTTCCCACTGAGTTGGTTCTTCTCCATAATATGACAAAACCTTTTTCAAGAGGGGTTGCCAATTATTATTAGATTGAGAATTTATAATATCTCCTGTGAGTACTGCGCGCATTTAAACAAATTAAATTTGATCAAATATATACTAATTAAATGATAATTTAAAATATATACTATTTAGGTTATAATTTAAATTATATACTCTTAATGTTATTATTCAGTTCAAAAACCTACTGCTGTATCGTCACCACGACGGTCTGCACCACCTTCTAGGCGACCGTCTGGTAGTATAAGAACTCCGTCAACCTTACCTAAAATCACACTGTTTTCCTGCTGAATAATATATCCTTTATTTTCAAGCTGCTTCAATAAGTCTGTACCAAAAGCATTGGGCTCAAATGTTACAACATCGGGTAGCCATTGATGATGAAATCGGGGAGCATCTACTGCCTCTTGCATACCCATATTAAAATCACTTACATTTAAAATTGTTTGCAATACCGAAGTTATAATCGTAGAACCTCCGGGAGTTCCTACTGTCATCCATAATTTGCCATTTTTTTCTACAATAGTAGGGGTCATCGAACTTAGCATTCTCTTTTGTGGCTCTATTTTATTAGCCTCTGCACCTAAGAGTCCAAACATATTAGGTACGCCGGGTTTAGCGCTAAAGTCATCCATTTCATTATTGAGAAAGAAACCTAATTCGTCTACATACAACTTTGAGCCATAAGCCCCATTAAGCGTAGTTGTGAGAGCCACCGCATTTCCGAATTGATCTACAAGAGAAAAATGTGTTGTTTCCATAGATTCATAACCCGATAATTCCCCGCGTTCAACCTCTAAAGATGGTGTTGCTTCATTAAAGCTAAAACTCTCCATACGTTTTAAATTATACCGGTCGCTTAAGAGACTGTCAATAGGGATAGTATTAAAATCCGGATCTCCTAAATAAAAGCTACGATCAGCGTACGCACGACGTTCAGCTTCTGTAATTAACTGAATACTTTCTAATGAATTATGCTTATACTGGGCTATAGAATAAGGCTCAATCATCTTTAATATTTGCGCTAATGCAATACCACCGCTAGAAGGTGGAGGCATACCTATTAGCTTAAGATCTTTATAGTTTGCAACGATAGGATCCCGCCAAACGGCATCATAGCTTTTAAGGTCTTCTAAAGTGATAATTCCATTATGTTTTTGAATAAAATTAACCAATATTTGAGCGGTTTCCCCATCATAAAATTCTGATTCACCATTTTTTGCAATTCGTTTTAAAGTGGCTGCTAACGCCGGATTTTTAAATAAAGTATTGGCTTTAATTTTTATAGAATCACTAGGACGAAATCCCTTAGAAAATAAAATTTCTTTACGATTTACGTGTTCAAATAGAGAAGCGTACGCCTTAAATCGACCTAATTGATTTTCAGTAATTGTAAATCCGTTTTCAGCTAATTCAATAACAGGCTTAAGTATTTCTTCCATAGGCATAGAACCTAATTTTTTATGTATAGCAAACATTCCTGCGATTCCACCGGGTACACCTACCGCAAGCGGTCCCTGTCTACTTAAAGAATCTATGGGATTACCGGCAGCATCCAGATACATGGTAGAGGTAGCCGCCATTGGGGCTTTTTCCCTGTAATCTATACTACCCGTTTCGCCATTTGCTTTTCTATAAACCATAAAACCACCACCGCCTATACTTCCTGCAAACGGATAGGCTACATTAAGAGCCATATCTACAGCAATTAGTGCGTCAAAAGCATTACCGCCATTTTTTAAAATCTCAGCACCTATACGAGAAGCTTCCTCTCTTGCAGACACCACCATAATACTATCTGCGAGTTTACCACGATTAATTATGCGGTTAACTGTTTTTTCAGACTTACAACTAATAGAGGCTATAACTAAAACAAATCCTAAAAAGAGGATTTGAAATTTATAAATTTTATAAGAATATTTTTTAATCATAAAGAAGTTATTTTATACTGAAAACAGTATCTAATTCTATTATTTTTTGGATACAAAAGACTCTCAGTTCTTCAAAAAAGCGCGTGAACTCATCTTCAAAATCGTGATAATGCAACTGTAAATCTTCAACGGCACGATCCATCCCGCTAATATTACGAGTTCGTCTATTCATATTATATAATACGGTGCCTATGCCGCTAATATCTTTGTAACTCAACAACCAGTTATCTGCAATCATATGAGGAACCATACGCTGTATTCCGGGAGTAAGTAATTCAAAATGCTCATCTAGACTATCATAAAAATGCTCAATAAAGCCTGCTAAAGGTTTTTCAGAATAGTTTTTCCAATTTTTTGCTAGAAAGTGATCGTATAGAATATCTACAATTACACCACTATAATGACTATACTTTTTATGAAGTCGTTTTGTACTTTGTTTAACAATAGGGTGAGAATCTGTAAAGCTATCTATACTACGATGAAGCAAAATACCTTTTTGAAGCTGAGGTAAATAGGTCTTGTATTGTTTCCCTTTTATACCATCGGCCATAAAATTACCCATTGTTATAAGGGGATCATCTCCAGATAAATAAATATGCGCTAAATAATTCACAGGCTTAAATTACAAATTATCAAGTTACGGTAGCGATGTGAATGGTTATATTTGTTTACTGTTGGGGCTGTTTTAACCCGTAACGCTACTTAAATAGGTTTAAAATTCTGAATTAAAATATATGACACTTATAAAATCAATTTCTGGCATTCGCGGAACCATAGGAGGGAAGCCGGGTGAAAATCTTACACCTATTGACGCTGTAAAATTTGCATCAGCATATGGCACCTTCATTAAAAATCAACGTAATAAAGAAACTCACAGAGTAGTTGTGGGGCGAGATGCACGCTTAAGTGGAGAAATGTTACAGCAGTTGGTTATGCAAACATTGGTAGGTATGGGTATTCAAGTAATTGATCTTGATTTATCTACTACACCTACAGTAGAAGTAGCGGTAAAACTAGAACATGCAGACGGCGGAATTATTTTGACTGCCTCGCATAATCCAAAACAATGGAATGCTCTTAAGTTACTAGATAGTAATGGAGAATTTTTGAACGCAGAAGCTGGTGCAGAAATTTTAAAACTATCTGAATCTGCTAATCTCGAATATGTTGATGTGGATCATCTGGGAGAAATACATAAAAATGACGCATATATTGATATTCATATAGATGAGGTTCTGGATTTAGAACTAGTAGATGAAGAAGCTATTAAAGCTGCCAATTTTAAAATTGTGGTAGATGGAGTTAACTCTACAGGAGGTATTGCAATTCCCTTACTGTTAGACCGATTAGGAGTTCACACCGTTAAATTATATTGTGATCCTAATGGTCATTTTCCGCACAATCCAGAGCCTCTAAAAGAGCATCTGGGAGATATTTGTGCTTTAGTAAAAGAAGAAACAGCCGATTTAGGAATTGTAGTTGATCCAGATGTAGATCGCTTAGCTTTTATAGATGAAACTGGTGAAATGTTTGGTGAAGAGTATACACTTGTTGCATGTGCTGACTATGTATTAAGTGAAAAGTCTGGAGATACGGTATCTAATTTAAGTTCGTCAAGAGCACTACGAGATATCACAGAAAAACACGGTGGTAGCTATCACGCTGCTGCAGTGGGGGAAGTAAACGTAGTTACAAAAATGAAGGAAGTAGGAGCTGTAATAGGTGGAGAAGGTAATGGTGGAATTATTTATCCAGAATCACATTATGGTCGAGATGCTTTGGTAGGCGTAGCATTGTTTCTTACACATCTTGCCAAAAAGAAAATAAAAGTAAGTGAACTTAGAGCAAGCTATCCTGCTTATCATATGAGTAAGAAAAAGATAGAATTAACGCCAGAATTAGATGTAGATGCAATATTAAAAACTATAAGTGAGAATTATAAAAATGAAGATGTAAATATGATAGATGGTGTGAAAATAGATTTTGAAAAGCATTGGGTGCATTTAAGAAAATCAAATACAGAACCTATTATTCGTATCTACACAGAAGCTTCATCGCAAGTTGATGCCGATAAAGTTGCTGATGATATGATCGCAGAGATTAAGAAGGTAGCATCGATTTAATAATCTTAATTAAGAATTTATAATCTCAATCATTACAAGCGTGTAATGATTGAGATTTTTTTATTGCGCATGCTTAAAACGTTTGTGTGTCCATAAGTAATATTCAGGAGCATTATATATTTGTTCCTCAAGATTATTTATGAAAGCATCGGTAATTGTGTAATCAGGGAGGGATTGCGGATCTTCGGTGATTACTTTAAATACGGCTTTATAGTGACCACGTTTAACTTTATCTACCGCGAGATACAGAACAGGCATATTTTCAGCTTTAGCCAGACGTTCAATACCTGTAAAAAATGGTACATTTTGGCCTAAAAACGAGGTGCAATATTGATTTTTTCTGCTTTTTGGCGATTGATCTGCAATAAATGCATAAGTAGCCATTTTACCTGCACGCTGTTGCTTCTTAATTATAAAAGTAGCTTCCTTGTTAGCTAGCAATTCAGAATTCCACTTTCCCCGAATATCTCTAATCAGTTTATCAAAGTATTTATTCTTTATGCGTTTGTATATGCCGTACCCGCTATGATCAAAATAAAATTGAAGTGCAGTAAGCCATTCATAACTTGCATAATGGCCCATTACAATAATAGAGCTTCGGCGTTCTTTAGCCAGCTTATCTATAATTGCCAGATCTGGTAATTCAAAGCGCTTTTTAAGTTCAGTGGCAGATATAGATATAGATTTGATCATTTCTAAAAACATATCGACCATATGCTTATAAAATTTCTTCTCTATTTGTTTTAAGTCGGCATCAGATTTATCGGGAAATGCCGTTTTAAGATTAAATCGAACAGTTTTTTTTCTATAACCTACGATGTAATAGATAAGTATATAAACTAAATCAGAAACCTTATAAAATAACCAAAAAGGTAGACGCGATAACAGCCACAAAAGCGGGTAAACAAGCCAAAATATAAGCCATTGCATGAGCGGTAAATTTTGCGCAAATATAGGTATATTTGAGGCTAAATAAGGGAAAATATGGGTGATTTGAATTTGGTTACAGTTGCCGTAATCGCAGTGAATGTTTTGATTTCTATGAAGGGCTTTAAAGACTTCACGTTTTTTGAAAAGTATAAATTTAATACGGGTGCAGTACGTAGGGGGGAGCATATACGCATACTGTCTTCAGGTTTTCTACACGTGACCAATTCGCACTTGTTTTTCAATATGCTTACACTCTATTTTTTTGCTCCTATTGTTATAGGTCTATTAGGTAATTTTCAGTTCATAATAATTTATTTAGGTAGTCTTATTTTAGGAAATCTTTTATCCTACTATTTTCATAAAGATGAATACCACTATACTGCTGTAGGAGCTAGTGGAGCAGTATCTGGAATTTTATATTCTGCTATTCTGCTCAACCCAGATATGAGTTTGTATATGTTTTTTATACCTATTCCTATACCAGCTTATATTTTTGGAATTGGGTATTTGCTGTATTCCATTTATGGAATGCGCGCCAACAATGATAATATAGGCCACGATGCACATTTTGGCGGAGCGGTAGGTGGTTATGTTATTACTTTGTTAATGCTACCAATATTGTTGCAGGTTAATACACTGATGGTGGGATTATTAGCTATTCCTATAATTATTTTATTTATTCTTAACAAAACCGGGAAGCTATAATGGCATACCTCTTGCCTATATGATTACGAACAAATAAAACTATCAATTATGAGAACTATTTTAATTCTAGCTATTACAGCTATGACCACATTAGCACACGCACAGCAAATAGAGCCCACTGTTGGAGTAACAGGTGAAGGTAAAGTTATTGTGGTACCTGATGAAGTAACCATTAGTTTAGGGGTTCAGACTCAGGGGAAAGATGCGGCTGCCGTAAAATCTGAAAATGATAAAGCTGTAGATAAAGTACTGGATTTTCTTCTTAAGAAAAATATTCCGCAGAACCAAGTTCAAACGGAGTATGTAAGTCTTAACAAGAACTATGATTATAATACAAAAGTGTATAATTATAATGCAAGTCAGACTATTTCAGTTAAACTGAAAGACTTATCAAAATATGACGAAATAATGTCAGGTTTAGTGGCTTCTGGAATTAATTCTATTAATGGCGTTAATTTTGGTTCTTCCAAAATGGATACCTATGAAGCAGAAGCACGTAAGAAAGCGGTAGCTAATGCAAAAGTGAAAGCTCAGGAATATGCAGGCGTTTTAGGTCAGAAAATAGGAAAAGCATTACAAATAGCAGAGCAAGGAACAAATACTCCTCAGCCACAGCCAATGTATAAAATGGCGATGTCAGAATCTATGGATTCTTCTCAACGTACATTAGCACCTGGAGAAATGACCATAAGCTCAAAAATTCAGATCACATTTCAATTAATAGATTAATTGAATCACAGAACATAATTCACAAGTAAATCAAGAACCTATAAATCTCTTTTATAGGTTCTTCTTTTTTTATGCATTACGTGTTCGTAGTTTTTCCAAAGTTGCTGAATTGCTTTATTCTCTTCGAGCTCTGGATTAGTTTCTACTTCAGTTATACCATTTGCTGAAAAAAGATCTTGCATAGCCTGAAATATTACAGCTGTCAATCCTTTACCCTGATACTCTGGATCAATGCCAATTAAATAAAATGCTGCCGTATCATTCTTTGATCTAGCGCGCAGCATATGAATAAATCCGAATGGCCACAAACTACCATTTGCTTTCTTAAGCGCATTACTAAATGATGGCATTGTGATGGCAAATGAAATTAATTTACCATTAGCATCTTCTATACATTTAATGTAATTAGGATTTATATATTTAATATATTTCTCCTTGTAGTGATCAATCTGATATTGCTGAATAGGAACGAAAGTACTGAGTTCACTATATGTTTTATTTAGTAACCCAAACATATCATCTACGTAGGGCATAATTTCTTTTGTATTCTTGAAGTGAATCATTTTAAGCTTATAGCGCTGCTGCACAATACGAGCAAATTTTTCTACCTTCTCAGGCGATTTTTCTGGAATTTGAATTTTAAACTCAACCCATTCAGAAGCTTTTTCAAAATTCAATTTCTCAAAATGCTCTTTATAATATGGGTAATTATACCAAGTAATCATGGTATTTAGGTATTCAAAGCCTTCTATAAGTAAGCCGGCTTTTTCCATATTGCTAAAACCTACAGGACCTTCTATCCATTTTAGATTATTGGCAATACCTATTTTTTCTACTTCAGCGATTAAAGCTTTAGTAACTTCTATATCATCAATAGTATCAAACCAGCCAAAACGCATTTTAGGTTTGCCTTGTTCATCAATTTCTATACGATTAATTATAGCAGCAATACGGCCTACAGTTTTTCCATCTTTAAAAGCTAGAAAAAAATGGGCTTCAGCATTTTTAAAAACAGGATTCTTTTCAGAATCCATACTTTCAAGCTCATCATTAATTAATGGAGGAACCCAGTTGCTGTCTTTTGTATATAGCGAAAATGGGAATTTGACAAATTGTGTCAATTCCTTTTTCGTTTTCATTTCCTTAATCGTAATCATTGTAATTGTTAAATAGCGTGTAAAGGTAACCGTATTTTTATTCTTGCGAAAGTAACTCGTCTTTACTGTGAAAATCTAATCTGTAAGATAATCCCAGTCCTAATTGCTGACGCTCAGGTGTTTCTTTAAAATTAATAAGCGCACTTATATCAACCTGAAAATTTCTGCTTATTAAATACGCGCCACCAAAGCGTAAAAGGTCATCAGAATACACATCACTAGAAATAAACTGAAATTCTGCAAAAGCGGCAATTTTAGGATTAAATGAATGGGTCATTGTAGTAATCCACGCCTTAGTAGGAAAATCTGTAGTAAATTGATCGTATATAAAATTGTTTACCCACACCCAGCGACCCCAGTTGTGCTGTGTAATTAATATTGCTTTAGGAGTAAATCCGCGTTGACTTTCTGGTAAAAAAGGATTGTCTGTTTCATAAGCATAATTAGCACCTGCATAAACAGAGACTGCAGGAATTAGTGTATTCCATTTAAATCTTCTATTAGCCCAGTAGCTATATAAGTTAATTTTGTCTTCTCTATTCTTATAAGGATCATACACTAGATATTTTGCTCCCGCTGTAATTATAGGGAATCCACTTTGTGTATAGGGCTCTGCATTGCCGGCCGTAGGAGTAATATCTTCATATAGAAAATTACCATCAACAATAAATTCTAATTGTTCTTTAATTGCACCATATCTTAAAGCAAAATCAACTCCAATATTATCTGTTTCTGTAAAACGAAGATTGTGGGATTCTCTGCCTAGAGTGGTTCCTATTTCTGCTTGCAATACACCTCTCCCAGGTGCAAAAGCACCCTGAGATTGACCTGGCCTGTTTGAGTTTATAGTTTCAGTGTATTGAGCGTTAGCTGTATACGTGCTGAGACTTAATAGTAGAATGCTACTACAAATCAATCTCTTTAGCATAATGGGTTCTAATTTTAGAGGTTTACAGTAGAAATTTTCTTTTGTAACCTCACAAACATAATGTAAATATAAGAGATAGCCTAAAGATCAATGGATAACAGACACTGCTTGATTTATTGTTTTTTTAAGTAGAAACAAAAATCGAATAGTTAATTTTACGGCAAATATCAGAGAGATGAAATTGATACAAACCATTCTTATAATACTGCTTATATTTTTTGGGTTGCGCATTCTTTTTAGATTAGCAGCGCCTTACTTAATGCGTTATATAGCAAAAAAGGCAGGAGAACGTTTTCAAAATATGGCAGGCGGTTTTAATAATCAAAATGCTCAGAAAAAACCTGAAGGTGAGGTAGTAATTGAAAATGTTCCTCATAAAGAGCGATCTTCAAATAAAAAGGTAGGCGAATATATCGATTACGAAGAAATTGAGTAATTTCAGCCCTTTAGTTATAGTTACAATCTATGAATTTTTCGATTAAAAAAGTATTACCACACGTTGCTGTGGTGTTTGTATTTGTAGTTACTGCACTTCTATATTTTAGTCCGGTTCTTTCGGGTAAAAAAATGTTTCAAAGTGATATACAACAGTACAGAGGTATGGCTAAGGAGCAGATGGATTTTAGAGAACTAACCGGCTCAGAACCTTATTGGACAGATGCAGCTTTTGGAGGTATGCCTACTTATCAATTAGGAGCTAAGTATCCTAACAATTGGATAAAGAGTCTAGATTTAAGTATTCGATTCTTGCCGCGCCCCGCAGATTATCTTTTTCTGTATTTTATAGGTTTTTATATTTTGTTGCTTGTTCTTAAACTAGACTGGCGATACGCAGGTCTTGGTGCATTGGCATTTGGCTTTAGTAGTTATCTTATAATAATTTTAGGTGTTGGCCATAATGCAAAAGCTCACGCAATAGCTTATATG
Source organism: Leeuwenhoekiella aequorea (assembly GCF_004104375.1). GTDB lineage: Bacteria > Bacteroidota > Bacteroidia > Flavobacteriales > Flavobacteriaceae > Leeuwenhoekiella > Leeuwenhoekiella aequorea. The sequence continues at coordinate 412,407 of NZ_QOVM01000002.1, read as the reverse complement.
CCTTTGGTTTTAAGTGGAATTTTGCTTGTATTTAGGCGTAAATATATATGGGGTTTTGTTCTTACAGCTCTTGCTCTTGCACTGGAGATAGTTGCTAATCATGTGCAGATGACCTACTATCTAATGCTTCTAATTGTAATTCTAGGGATTGCATACTTAGTGGATGCCGTACGTAAAAAAGAACTTCCGCATTATTTTAAAAGTGTAGGTATTCTATGTCTTGCAGTTGTTCTTGCTGTAGGTACAAATGCAGCTAGTTTAATGGCTACTTCAGAATATAGTGCTACTAGTACAAGAGGAAAAAGCGAATTAACTATAAATCCTGATGGTACTACAAAAGAGCGTAGTGCCGGACTAGATAAAGCTTATATAAATCAGTATAGCTATGGTATTTCTGAAACATTAGATTTATTTATTGCTGGTCTTTATGGTGGTTCAAATTCTGAACCTTATAAAGCAGATAGTGAGTTTGCAAGTTTTCTACTTAAGCAAGGAGTACCACCCGGACAAATCGAATCAGTTTATGGTCAATTTGGATTGTATTATTGGGGAAGTCAGCCCGGAGTATCAGGACCGGCTTATCTGGGAGCTATCGTAGTATTCTTATTCGTTCTAGGCTTATTTCTTGTAAAAGGTAGATTAAAATGGTGGCTATTAGGAGGTACTTTATTATCACTTTTATTAAGCTACGGAAGCAACCTAGCTTGGTTTACAAACTTATGGATAGATTATTTCCCTTTATATAACAAATTTAGAGCAGTAACATCTATACAGGTTATAACAGAATTATGTGTACCAGTTCTGGCAATTTTCGGATTATATAAAGTATTACAAGTTACGCAGCCTACCGAAGAACGCCTTAATGCTTTAAAATGGTCTACTGGAATAACTGGCGGACTAGCATTAATACTACTTGTTTTTAAAGGAAGCCTTTTTTCTTTTGCCGGAGGTAATGACGCGTACTTCGTTCAGAATTTTGGGATGGAATTTATGAATGCTGTAAAAGCAGATCGTAAAGCGATTTTTGTAAATGATACCATTAAAACTTTAATTTTAGTGCTATTAGCTGCATCTTTAATTTGGTTTTATATCAAAAATAAAATTTCAGAAAATCTTGTTATTTTAGCTATTACAATTCTAGTAGTATTTGACCTGGTACAAGTAGATCGGAGGTATGTAAATGCCGAGAATTTTATGGCTGCCCGATTGGTAGAGCAGCCATTTCAAAAGTCTGCAGCAGACATGCAAATCCTTCAGGATACCACCCGTTACAGAGTGTATGAACAAAGTATAGGCCTTAACGGTGCCCGCACGAGTTATTTTCACAGTTCAATAGGTGGATATCACGGAGCAAAACCAGGTCGACTTGCAGATTTAGCAGATTTTTATCTGTATCAAGGTAAAATGGCGCCACTTAACTTATTAAATGTTAAGTATGTGATTACTCAAGATGAAGAAGGAGCGGAGCAGGTTCAGATTAATCCGCAAGCAAATGGAAATGTGTGGTTTGTTCAGAATGTAAAATTTGTACCTGATGCAAATGCCGAAATTATGGCGTTAGAGAATCTTAATACTTTACAAACTGCTGTAGTTCAAAATAACTATAAAAGTTTGATTGAGAAGCAGTTATTCACAGAAGATACCACAGCAACTATTAGACTTACAGAACACAAACCAAATTATTTAAAATATGAATCATCTTCACAGGATGAGCGATTAGCTGTTTTTAGTGAAGTTTATTATCCTGATGGATGGAACGCTTATTTAGATGGTAAAAAAGCTTCGTATTTTAAAGCAGATTATGTATTAAGAGCAATGATGGTTCCGGAGGGTAGACATGTTATCGAATTTAAGTTTGAACCTCAAGTGGTTGAAACTGGTGGTACTATAAGCCTTGCGAGTAATATTATTCTTTTATTAATCATTTTTGGTGCTCTTTTTATGAGTTTTAGAAATAGAACTAATAGTGAGGAAAAAGCTTAGTTTATACATACTATAAGAACCGTGTTTTGTGAAGAAAGCCCTTATCATTTGTTATTATTGGCCTCCTGCAGGTGGTCCCGGGGTTCAACGCTGGTTGAAGTTTGTAAAATACTTGCGAGAATTTAATATTGAACCTATAGTATATGTTCCAGAAAATCCACATTATCCTATAGTAGATTCGAGTCTTATTGAGGAAATACCGGAAGGAATTACTATTCTCAAAAAACCGATTTATGAACCCTATGCGCTAGCGGGTTTATTTTCAAAATCTCAAATACAACAAATAAGTAGTGGTATAATCAATGACAATTCAAAACAAAGTATTTTACAGCGTTTGTTCTTATTTATACGAGGTAATCTATTTATTCCCGATGCACGTAAATGGTGGGTAAAACCATCGGTTAGTTATTTGATGTCTTACATAAAGTCTAATGGAATAGATTTACTTATCACAACAGGACCACCCCATAGTTTACATTTAATAGGTCGTCAATTAAAAAGAAAAACGGGCTTACCGTGGATAGCAGATTTTAGAGATCCGTGGACAACAATAGGCTATCACAAGAAATTAAAATTGACGAAAAGGTCAAGTGCGAAACATAAAAAATTGGAATTAGAGGTTTTAAGTTCGGCAGATCATATTCTAGTTACCAGTACAACCACTAAGAAAGATTTTAAGAAAATTACGGACACACCGATCTCGTGTATTACAAATGGATTTGATACTATTAAAAAAAGTGGATCTGTTCTAGATAAAAAATTCACACTAGCACATATTGGTTCTTTGTTAGAAGATAGAAATCCTAAGATTCTATGGCAATCTTTAAAAGAGCTTAGTGATGAATTACCCGATTTCAGTAAAGATTTAAGTATAGAATTAACAGGTAAAGTAAGTGCATCTATTATAAGTGATATCGAAAGTTATCATTTGACAAATAATTTGAGTTTACCCGGCTATGTAACACATAATGAAGCTATACAACGTCAAAATAGCGCTCAGCTCTTGCTTTTAATTGAAATTGATTCATACGATACCCAAGCAATTATTCCTGGAAAGTTATTTGAATATATGGCCTCAGGTAGACCTATAATTGGAATAGGACCTAGAGAGTCTGATGTAATAGAAATTCTCAAAACAACACAAAGCGGTAACTATTTTACATATACTGAAAAGAAAAATTTGAAGAATACTATTATTGAATATTATAGAGCTTTTAAAGGTTCAGGAATATCAAATACTACTGGAGACTTAACTGCATATACACGTAAAGAACTTACCAGACAGCTTTCAGAAATAATTCACCAATATTAGAGTAATCATATGGGAATTGTTTCGTCACAGTCATTCAAGAATTTAATTACAACTTATTTAGGTTTTGGAATTGGTGCTTTAAATACTTTGGTATTATATGTTCAGTTTTTTCAAGATGAGTATTATGGTCTTGTAGGATTCTTACTTAGCAGTGCAACATTAGCTATGCCGTTTATAGCAGTAGGTACTCACAATACGCTAATAAAGTTTTACTCAAAATATAGCGGCCGTAAACAAGAGGTTTTTCTAAGCTTTATGTTGGGACTTCCATTAATTATACTAATCCCAACAACTATTTTAGTAACAGTTTTCTACTCTGATTTAGTAGATTTTCTGGCTTCTAAGAATGAGATAGTGAGACCCTATATAATTGTTATAGGTATTATAGCATTTTCAATGGCATATTTTGAAATAGCTTACGCATACGCAAAAGCGCAACTTCATAGTGTGTTCGGAAATATTATGAACGAGATTTTCCATCGGCTCGGGGTGATGATATTACTGCTTTTGTTTGCAATTGATCTTATTGATATGGATCAGTTTTTATTTGGATTGGCCATCGTTTATGTATTACGCATGTTTATTATGTTAGGTTATGCATTCAGTCTAAAAAAGCCAAAATTGAGACTTGCTATTCCGGAAGAATGGAAGGCTATTATAAAATACAGCACCTTAATTATTGTTGCAGGTTCTGTGGCGGTTATGATTTTGGAAATTGACATGTTTATGCTAGGTAAACTTGTTGCCATTGAGAATATTGCTTATTATTCAGTAGGGATTTATATAGCCGCTGTAATAGCTGTTCCTGCACGTGCAATGCATCAGATTATGTATCCACTCACAGCAAATTATTTGAATGAGAGACGTTTTGTTGAGCTTAAAGATTTATATAAAAAAAGTTCGCTTACGCTTTATATAATCTCGGGTTTATTACTCTTGTTGATTGTATGTAATATCAATACACTCTACCTCATTCTGGACCCTGCGTATAGCAAAGGTCTTTATGTGGTGCTTCTAATTTCATTAGCAAAATTAGTAGATAACATTTTAGGTAATAATAATGCTATTCTATACAATAGTGATTACTATCGATTAGTGCTTGTGCTGGGTGTATTTCTAGTGATTTTAGCAATTATTCTAAATTTGATTTTCATTCCAGAATTAGGAATAAATGGGGCTGCAATAGCAACGTTTATTGCATCAGTAGGGTATGCCTTAGCAAAAATAATTGTTGTTTACAAAAAATTTGGTATGCATCCTTTTACCAAAGCAACCATGAATGTTACTTCTTTGCTATTAGTATTAGGAGTATGTTTTTACTTTTGGAATTTTAAATTAAATCCCTATTTAGCCATAGGACTAAAATCAATTATTCTAGGAAGTATATATTTAGTTGTAGTCTATATATTCAAAATCTCTCCAGAAATTTATAATTGGTTAAATGATAACATTTTAAAAAGAAAATCCCGCATTGAATAAACAATTACGGGATATTACAACTAACCAACCAAAATTTTAATTATCTCCACTTCTTGAGCGGCTATTAGAGCTACGTGAACTAGAGGACTGTCTATTATTACTTTTTGCTGAACTTGCAGCACTGCTTGTGCGTGAGTTTTGTGTGCGCTGTACTGCACGTTGCTGAGTACTCGTACGCTGCGAACTTGCTCTCTGAGTCACTTGACGTGGTGATGAGCTGCTTCTTGAAATTACACTTCTACTTTGCGGAGCTTTTTGTGTTGTGGCTCTCTGGGTAGAACTATTTCTTTGCGCTGCAACAGGGCGATCGTTTCTACTATTTTTTGAAGTAGCACGTTGAGATTGTGATGATCTAGCGGCATTAGAACTTCGAGAATTAGTAGTTGCGCGAATAACATTAGGTGTGTTTGATCTAGAGCTTCTATTATCAATAATTGCTGGTGATTTAGAATTTCTCGAGCTATAACTTCTATTTACAGTTTGTGATCTAGTATTATTTGATCTACTAGCAGATGATGTCCTTGAGCTTGCAGTATAACGTCTATCATTGTTTACCTGAGTTCTTGCTGTCGAATAACTACCGCGTCTCACATTATTATGTGCTATACGACCTTTTGGTTTTTTAAAATCGTGATAAGCATTAGCATATCCATTACGATAACCTTGATTATAGTGACTTCTATGATAAGCATAATCATATCTAGTAGGACGATAATATCTTCTATATGGTGTGTTGTAAACTAAGGCCCTATCATAAAAAGGTCTATAGAAATAATTATGATAAGGGTGATATACATAAGATCTGTTATAGACATTTATGTATCCTGTAACGTGTGAAAATCGTGTACCAGAATAAAACACATTTAATCCTCCAACATTTACAATACGTCCATTGTTGTAATTTATATAAACATCTCCTGCTTGTATAATTCTTCCCCAATTATCATAATAGATAGGTACGTTTTCTATTTGTAATACGGCTCCATAATCATCATATTGAACATAAGGGTCATAATTATACCCAGAGTTATAACTAATATTTAATGGTCCTGTATTTACATTTACTTGTACAGCATTTCTAGCTAACTGTGGTAATACAAAATCGAATTCACCATCTGGATAAACCGAAAACTCCACGCCACCTTCTACAAAAATATACCGGGATCCGTCATATCGTGTTAAAGTAGCATCCAAAGTCTCCGCATTTGTAGGAGAAAGACCTACCACTAGGCTTATAATAAGAAAGAATAAATTTTTCATGGTTTCTAATTTTAATTGTTCGTACTAGATTTTGGATGGTACATACTATATTAAACAAGTAGCGTGCCATAAATAAGAAATTAAGTTCCTTAGCAACGTAACAAATGGCTTACGCTTGCTACATATATAGTAATCAATCAAATATCAAATAATCATGAACTTACGAGAAGATAGAAATTTAGTTGCGGTTGCGCATTTAAGTCAATTAGTAAATTTTGTTACGGGCTGTGGTGGCTTTATAATACCGTTAATACTTTGGTTAACTCAGCGGGATAAAGTTTTAGGTATGGATCATCAAGGGAAGCAAATTTTAAATTTTCAAATAAGCACATTCATATTAGCAGTACTTTGTGTTCCCGCAATTTTGCTTTTTGGTCTTGGCATAATAGGATTTATTGTTTTAGGTGTATTAATATTTATATTTCCGATTATTAATGCAATTAAAACGATTAATGGAGAACGTACCTATTATCCGTTAACATACCAATTTATAAAGTAGTCAAATAAAAAACCCGGCACCAATTGGTGCCGGGTTTTTTTAAATAAGAGAAACCGATAATTTTTAGTGTTCATTGAGACCAAAATCTGGATAAGCACTCATTCCGTGTTCGTGCTCATCAAGACCTTCAAGTTCTTCACGCTCTGAAACGCGTAAACCAATCGTTATTTTAAGTATAAATAAGATTATAAAAGCAGAGATACAGCAGAATGCACCTACAATTCCTACTCCTGTTAATTGCGTTAAAAACTGCTCTATACTGGCCATCGCACCAAAAATACCAACGGCTAGGGTTCCCCAGATACCGCAAATTAAGTGTACAGCTACAGCACCTACAGGATCATCAAGTTTCAATTTATCAACCAGGGCTACACCAAATACGATAATCGCTCCTGCAATTACACCAATAATTATAGCATCATTAGGACCCATTTGATCAGCACCTGCTGTTATTCCTACCAGTCCGCCTAAAATACCATTTAAGAACATCGTTAAATCATAGTTCTTATACATTACAGTTGATACAACAAAAGCACTTACGCCACCTGCAGCAGCTGCGAGTGAAGTTGTTACAAGTGTAAGTGAGGTAAGTGCAGGATCTGCAGATAAAACAGAACCACCATTAAACCCAAACCAACCTAACCATAAGATAAGAACACCGGCTACTGCAAACGGGATATTATGACCTGGTATTGCATTTGCCTTACCATCTGCATCAAATTTACCTATACGTGCTCCTAGTAAATAAATAGCAATTAAAGCTGCCCAGCCACCTACAGAGTGAACGAGAGTTGAGCCTGCAAAATCATAGAATCCCATAGCATCTAAAAATCCACCGCCCCATTTCCAAGAACCCACAATAGGATAAACGAGACCTACATAAATCACTGTAAAAATCATAAATGCTCCAAGCTTTATGCGCTCTGCTACGGCACCAGACACAATAGTTGCTGCAGTGGCTGCAAACATTCCCTGAAAAAGAAAATCTGTCCACCATGTGTAACCACCATCGGCATATTCTGGAGTCATCCCATTTTCTGGAGGAGCGATTCCAAAGCCAGCAAAGCTGAAGATACCTGAAGAGTCTTCTGCAAAACCGGGATACATTAAATTAAAGCCTCCTATGTAATAAACTAAAAGACCGACACATATAATAAACACATTTTTAAATAAAATATTAATTGTGTTTTTCTCGCGTGTTAATCCTATTTCTAAAAGTGAAAATCCTAGGTGCATAAAAAACACAAGCCCTGTACAGATCATCATCCATACGTTGTTTGCTGTAAATAATCCTGCTTCCATATATTAATTTGTTTTGTAAGGGTTGTTAAGATTTAATTTAAAGTGTCGCCACCTTTTTTGCCTGTTCGTATTCGGTATGCTTCTATGACATCGGATACAAATATTTTTCCGTCACCGATCTCACCGGTTGCCCCAGCCTCCATAATTGCAGCTATGGTAATTTGTTCAAAATCGTCATTTACCACAATAGATAGGTATCTGCGCTGAATATCACTGGTACTATAGGAAACACCGCGGTAAACGTGACCGTGTTTTTCATTTCCTAAACCAGTAACATCCCAGTAGGAAAAGAAATTGATTCCTTTTTCATGTAAAGCCTGTTTTACGGCTGAAAATTTTGATTTTCTAATAATCGCTTCGATTTTTTTCATTGTGTAATTTTGTTTTAGATTAAAATGAATATACGGCTGCAAGAAGGAAGGACCCTAAGCTTCCTTGTGGTGTTAAATCACCATCTAAGAATACATCTTCACTAGCAGAATCTAATCTAAATTCGGGAATTAAAGTAAGAGGGCCAACTTTTGCATTTCCAGATAAGGTTACGGCAAGTACATTTCCGTCTCCTTCGGCATCGTTTCCACCTATGGCATCAAAGCCGCCGAACTGGCTAAAATATTCTGGGCGTAAGCCTATAGAAAAGTTTTCACTGGCTGCGAGTTGTGCATATAAGGCAACACCATAAAAACCAAAGGAGTCTCCTCCAAGATCTCCTGCTTCGGTACTATTGTAAGTAGTGTTAAGTCCCAAGTAAAAAGAATCAGATAAATCTACGCCTGTAGTTAAATCCACTTGAAAAGTAGCGCCTACACCTTCTCCAAGACCCATATCTGTATAGTCACCGTCTTGATCGCCATATAGAAAATTTAAAAACGCACTACCTGATCCTGCTGAATATCCAAGTTGAGCTCCTGCAGTATAACCTCCAAACGGATTGTAGTCTGTATAATCTGTTGAGTTCATCAAAGCAACCATAGCACTCCAATTTTCATCAAGTGTAAAATCTGCTTTTAAGCCAGAATGTGAAAAAGGTCCATAAGAGAACATATACGAGGTAGAGTAGTTAAAGTTAGCCGCTGGTGAGATAACTTCATATCCTAAGTATGTATTCCAGTTACCAAAAGTTAGTTTTACTTTTTCGCTAACATTCCAGTATACATATAATTGATTAACGATACTTGAACTGGCCGTTGTAGAGCCAAACACAGCATCTGTACCGCGTGGGCCATATACAAGATCTGCAACAACGCCCACATTTCCCTTCTCGTAGCCTATAATTAGATTGGCCATTCCCAGTGCAAATCCTGGTTGATTAGCAAATGAGGAACCAGGAGCAATATAACTGTCAACTTCACCATCAACATCGGTATCTATAAGTTTATTGGGCGCATTTAAATTTTGTCTAAAATAAGCATCCACAGATCCCGATAGCGAAAATCCATCTGTCCACGAAGTTTCTTCTTGGGCAAATGCTGAAACACTTATGCAAACCATTAAGGGTAGTAAAAATTTTTTCATCTCTATTTTGGTTATTTGGTGAGATGCTAAGCTAAATAATAATTAAGTGCACCCCTAAAAATATAGGGGTAAGTGATAAATAATTATTGTTTAAATAAAAATAACCCTATAAAATTTAGGGTATAATAGATTTTAAGTGATTTTTTAGTTATCAATTGTCATATTGATTGTGGATAATGACCATTTTTTAAGAGATTTTATAGATTTATTGGTTAAAAAAGTATCAAAAACGTCAAATCTTAACATAGACTTAAGAATTAATGAAATTTAATTTAATGTCGAAAAACTCGATTTTCTTAAAAAAAGCATTTCATAATTTATAAAATCTGTTAACTAATTTTGATTTGTTATCATTTTAAATCCTTTTTATTGCTAATAATGAAATAATAAAAATCTTAGTCTTTAAAATTATTAGCGTAAATTTTTATTGAATAGCTTTAGGATTCAGACGTTAAATAAGAGGAGAAATTTTATGGAAAAACAGGGTTTATATTCACCAGAATGGGAGCACGAAAATTGTGGAGCGGGATTCATTTGCAGTCTTGAAGGAAAACAGTCAAATGATATTATACATAAAGCTCTAGAAATTTTAGAAAAACTAGAACATCGTGGTGCAGTAAGTAGTGATGGGAAAACAGGAGATGGTGCGGGTATACTTATAGACATACCTTATGACTTTTTTGAAGAAAATTGTGATTTTGATCTTCCTGCACCGCGCGAATATGCAATGGGTAATGTCTTTCTACCTAAAAAAGAAAATCAGCGGGCATATTGTAAGAATGTATTTGAACAACAAATTAAAGATAAGGGGCTTGTTCTGTTAGGCTGGAGAAAAGTACCTGTAGATGCAGGTTATCTTGGTTCTATAGCAGCAAGCGTTGAGCCGCATATTGAGCAAATTTTTATTGGTAAACCTAATAAAGAAATGCAGGAGCAGGAGTTTATGATTAAGCTCTATACCGCCCGAAAAATAGCGGAGCATACTATACTGGGAAGTAAACTTTCTGAACTTTCTTATTTCTATTTACCAAGTTTATCTAATAAAACTCTAATCTTCAAGGGTCTATTAATGCCTGAAGATATTAAATTTTACTATACAGATTTATTAGATCCAAAACTGACTACCAGATTAGCGCTTGTACATCAACGTTTTTCTACAAATACATTCCCAACCTGGGATCTGGCGCAGCCATTTAGATATATGTGCCACAATGGAGAAATAAATACGCTGCGCGGAAATGTTTCGCGTATGCGAAGTAGAGAAGAATTACTTAAAAGCGACTGGTTTGGGGATGACCTTAAAGAACTTTTCCCTATTATATTAAAAGGTAAATCTGATTCTGCCTCTATGGATATGGTTGTGGAACTTCTATTAATGTCTGGTAGATCGCTTCCCGAAATAATGATGATGCTTGTTCCTGAAGCTTGGGAAAAACATCAAGAAATGAGTGAAGCAAAAAAGGCTTTTTATGAGTTTAATAGTTGCATTATGGAGCCTTGGGATGGTCCTGCATCTATTCCTTTTACCGATGGTGATTATATAGGCGCAGTTTTAGATCGTAACGGTTTAAGACCTTCACGCTATTCTGTAACTAAAACAGGATATGTAATCATGTCTTCAGAAACAGGTGTTCTCGATTTAGAACCAAAAAATATAGCATTTCACGGCAGATTAGAGCCGGGAAAAATGTTTTTAGTAGATATGAAGGCTGGTCGAATCATTAACGATGAAGAGATTAAAGAAAGTATAGTATCTAAAAAGCCCTATGGAGAATGGCTAAATAAAAACCGAGTTAACTTAAAAGATATCCCATATCGCGATGTAGATCTAAAAGTAGAAGAGACCATTTTTGATCTACGTAAAAATGCGTTTGGTTATACTGCGGAAGATATACGTACTATTATTCTGCCTATGGCGGGAAAAGGAAAAGAGCCTATAGGATCGATGGGATCAGATACTCCGTTAGCAGTTCTTTCTGAAAGACCTCAACTTTTATATAACTATTTCAAGCAATTATTTGCTCAAGTTACTAATCCGCCATTAGATGGAATTCGTGAAGAGTTAATTACAGATTTGAGTCTTACACTGGGGCCAGATACTAATTTGATGGAGATTACTCCTGATTACTGTAAAAAAATACGCATTCAAAATCCTGTAATTTCTAAAGAGGATTTAGATAAGATCAAAAATTTTGATCATCCAGATTTTCAGGTAACAGAAATACCTATGCTTTATGATGCAAACAGAGGATTAAATGGCCTTGAAGATGCATTAGAGTCTATGGTAGCTCAAGCATCACAAGCCATAGATGATGGTCATACAATCTTAATCCTATCAGATAGAGGGGTAAATGAGAAAATGGCGCCTATTCCTGCACTGTTAGGTTGTTCTTATATGAATAGCGGACTTTTTAGAAGTGGGCAGCGTTCAAAAATGAGTATAATAATAGAATCTGCAGAACCACGTGAAGTGCACCATTTTGCCTTATTATTTGGTTATGGAGCAAGTGCCATCAACCCATATATGGTAAATGAAATTATACGGGAGGAGATTGAAGAGAAAAATCTTGATAACATTGATTTTCAAGATGCTGTAGAAAATTATAATAAAGCGGTAGGTAAAGGAGTGATTAAGGTAATGAACAAAATAGGTATATCTACCTTAAACTCGTATCGAGGTTCAAGACTTTTTGAAGCTTTAGGTCTCAATTCAAAATTAATTGAGAAATATTTTCCAAATACTCCAAGCCGTATAGAAGGAATAGGTCTATATGAAGTGGAGCAAGAAGTAGCAAAACGACATAGTCGCACATTTAAACGCCAAAACATTTCAGGAAATCTTGAATTAGAAATTGGTGGTGATTATCGCTGGAGACGTAATGGAGAAAAACATATGTTTAATCCGCTTACCATAGCTAAACTTCAAGATTCGGTACGTCAAAACAATCCAAAAACATACAAAGAATACGCAAGTTTGGTAAATGAGCAGTCAAAGCAATTAATGACTATACGTGGATTGTTTGAATTTTCTAATTATGATCCTATTCCAATAGAGGAAGTAGAACCTTGGACAGAAATAGTTAAACGATTTAAGACCGGGGCAATGTCTTACGGTTCTATTAGTAAAGAAGCTCATGAGAATCTAGCGGTTGCTATGAACCGTATAGGTGGTAAAAGTAATAGTGGTGAGGGAGGCGAAGATGCAGAGCGATTTTATAAAAGTCCTAATGGAGACTGGCGCAACTCTGCTATTAAGCAAGTAGCTTCAGGACGTTTTGGAGTTACGAGTAACTACTTAACAAGCGCAGCAGAGATTCAGATTAAAATGGCTCAAGGAGCAAAACCAGGTGAAGGCGGTCAGTTACCAGGGGAAAAGGTTAATAAGTTTATTGCTAAAACCCGTAAAAGTACACCTTACGTAGGATTAATATCTCCACCACCACATCACGATATTTATTCCATTGAAGATTTAGCTCAATTAATTTATGATCTAAAATCTGCAAATAGAGAAGCTCGTATTAATGTGAAATTAGTTTCAGAAGTAGGAGTAGGTACTGTAGCTGCAGGTGTAGCAAAAGCAATGGCAGATGTTATACTTATATCAGGTTATGATGGAGGTACAGGAGCATCGCCGTTAACATCATTAAGACATTGTGGTTTGCCTTGGGAATTAGGAATAGCCGAAGCTCAACAGACATTAGTACTTAATAATTTAAGAAGCAGAATACGCTTAGAATGCGATGGACAATTAAAGACCGGTAGAGACGTAGCGGTGGCATGCTTATTAGGAGCAGAAGAGTTTGGATTTGCAACCGCACCATTAGTAGCATCAGGTTGTATTATGATGCGTGTTTGTCATTTAAATACATGTCCTGTAGGCATTGCTACTCAAAATCCAGAATTACGTAAGAAATTCAAAGGCAAGCCAGAGCATGTGGTTAACTTTATGTATTTCGTAGCAGAAGAATTACGTGAAATTATGGCTCAACTAGGCTTTAGAACTATCGATGAGATGGTGGGTCAAGTACAAAAATTAGATCGTAATAAGGCTATAGAGCACTTTAAAGCTGCAGGTGTAGATCTATCACCTATTTTACATGATATACCTGTGCCAGAAGGTGTAAAAGTGTATAATACAGAAACTCAAAATCATCATTTAGAAAAATCAATTGATTTTGAAATTATAGAATTAGCCCATACCGCTTTATTCCGAAAAGAGAAAACAACATTAGATCTTGATATAACAAATTTAGATCGTGCTGTAGGAGCGATTTTAAGTAATGAGATTTCTAAAATTTATGGAGAACAGGGCTTACCAGACAATACGTTGAAAGTTAATTTCAAAGGATCAGCCGGGCAGAGTTTTGGAGCTTTTGCGACTCGGGGACTAACTTTAAAAGTTGATGGTAATGCAAATGATTATGTGGGGAAAGGACTTTCAGGAGCGCGTTTAATCGTTAAAGTTCCTGAAGAAGCAACTTTTGATGCTAGCAAGAATGTAATAATTGGTAACGTGGCTTTATATGGTGCAACCAGTGGTGAAGCCTACTTTAATGGTACAGCAGGAGAACGTTTTTGCGTACGTAATAGTGGGGCAGTAGCAGTAGTCGAAGGCATAGGTGATCACGGTTGTGAATATATGACTGGTGGTCTCGCTGTTATTCTAGGTAAAACTGGAAGAAATTTTGGTGCTGGTATGAGTGGTGGTGTAGCCTATGTATTAGATGAAGACAAAACGTTTAGATCAAAATGTAACGCAACAGATTTAAATTTAGATGAAGTGACAGAATCTAATGACGTAGCGCAGTTACATGAACTGGTAACAAATCACTATAATTATACACAAAGTGCTTTAGCTCAGCGTATTCTAGAGAATTGGGATTCTTACTTGCCAAAATTCGTTAGAGTTCTGCCAGAAGAATATAGAAAAGCGCTAATACGATTGGAAGAAGAAGAAAAATTAACAGATTTAACGGAATAATAGAATCATGGGAAAAATAACCGGATTTTTAGAATACGAAAGAAAAATTGAACCGTACAAGCCAGTTGAAGAGCGGGTGAAGAAATATGAAGAGTTTACAATTCCACTTGAAAAGTCTGAATTAAAAAATCAGGGGGCGCGTTGTATGGATTGTGGAATTCCATTTTGCCATAGTGGATGTCCCTTAGGAAATTTAATTCCAGATTTTAACGATGCTGTATATAGAGAACGCTGGGAAGAAGCTGCTCATATTCTCCATGGAACAAATAATTTTCCAGAATTTACGGGTAGATTATGTCCTGCTCCCTGCGAAGAGGCTTGTGTTTTAGGGATTAACGAAGATCCTGTAACCATCGAAAATATAGAGAAAAATATTGCGGAAGAAGCTTTTAAGAATGGATGGATAAAAGCCAATCCACCTCTCAAACGAACTGGTAAAAAAATTGCCATAATAGGTTCTGGCCCCGCCGGTCTTGCAGCGGCACAACAACTTAACAGAGCAGGTCACTTAGTTACTGTTTACGAACGTGATGAGAAGCCGGGTGGATTGTTGCGTTATGGTATTCCTGATTTTAAAATGGAAAAGCATGTCATTGACCGTAGATTAGTTGTTCTTGAAGAAGAAGGAATTCAGTTTAAATGTGGTGTTCACGTAGGACACGATATTTCTGCCAGCGAACTCAAAAAAGAATATGACGCTGTTGTTTTATGTAGTGGTGCAACTGTACGAAGAAATCTTCCTATTGAAGGATCAGATTTAAAGGGAATTTATCAAGCTATGGATTTTTTACCACAAAATAATCGTCGTGTAGCTGGTTTACAATGGCAAGGTGAAGAGATAAAAGCAACTGGAAAAGATGTTATTGTGATAGGTGGAGGCGATACAGGGAGTGATTGCATAGGTACTTCAATTAGACACGGTGCGACGAGCGTTAACAATTTTGAAATTATGAGTAAGGGAACTCCAGAGCGTCCCGAAAATCAACCTTGGCCGTATTGGCCAATGCGTCTACGTACGAGTAGCTCACACAAAGAAGGAGCAGAACGTTTTTTCTCTATTTCAACTAAGAAATTCGTTGGCGACAAAGAGGGAAATTTGACAGGTCTTATAACTTCTGAAGTAGAATGGATACATAAACCGGGTGAACGTCCTAATCTTAAAGAAATTCCGGGTACTGAAAAAGAATGGAAGGCAGATATGGTTTTTCTGGCTTTAGGATTTACCGGAAGTGAGCCCACCGTTGCAGAACAGTTAGGTGTTAAATTAGATGTGCGTACAAATATACAAGCTTCGGTTACTGATTATATGACTAATGTCCCAGGCGTTTTTGCAGCTGGCGATACACGAAGAGGACAATCACTTATAGTTTGGGCTATTTCTGAAGGTAGACAAGCTGCTCACCATATCGATAAATATCTCATGGGTAAATCAGATTTACCATTAAAAGGTGATGGTGATTTGCCAAGAGTTTAAATTTTAATAGATCAATTTATGAAACGACTGAAAATCTTCAGTCGTTTTTTTTTGCATTTTTAACGCAACCATTGCTTAGGCAAAGCATCTACATATAAATATTATATATGATGTTTAGATCTATCTATCTTTTAATAGGCTTATTAATTTTGGGCTCTTGCTCAGATAATTCTGATACTGCCATTCAGGAATCAGAAAATCAAACACTTAGACTTAACCTTGTTAAGATGTCTGGCAAGACTTTAAATTCTGAAAAAAGTGGTTCTGATATGGCATGGCAAGAATATTATGAACTGAAAAATGAAATGCGATTTACTAAAATTCAGATTCGAGAAGGAGATACATTGCAATCTCAAGGTAATTTTGATATCGTGATGATAGAAAGTGATAAATATTTAAAATTCACACATGATTCTGAACATGAAATAATCGCTAATTGCACTGGAACGACTGAAGAGCTTTTAGAATATACAGACTCCAATAGTTTAGAAAGCAATTGGGAGGATTGTAGGGGTTCGTCGCTATACTATCAATTTGAAAACTAAATAGACGAATATATTAATCGATCAATAGTGATATTACTTAAAATAGAAAAAGCCCTGTTGATACTACAACGGGGCTTTTTCAGGTAATGAAAGGTACTTACTTATCTTTCTAATTATTTAGCATTACTGGCATTACGAGCATAGTTACTTTCTCACCCTCATCTAAGCCATCTACAGGAGTTAAAATTCCGGCACGGTTAGGAAGAGACATCTCAAGAGATACGTCATTAGCATTGAGATTATTAAGCATTTCTACAAGAAAGCGACTATTAAAACCTATCTGCATATCATCTCCTTGATAATCACAAGTTAAACGTTCTTCAGCTTTATTGCTATAATCTATATCTTCTGCAGAAATATTTAATTCTGCACCAGCAATTTTAAGTCTTATTTGATGGGTTGTTTTATTTGAGAAGATAGAAACACGACGTACCGAATTTAAAAATTGGTTACGATCTATAATCAGTTTATTCGGGTTTTCTTTAGGAATTACAGCCTCGTAATTTGGATATTTTCCATCAATTAGACGGCAAAGTAATTGAACATTATCAAAACTAAATTTAGCATTAGAATCATTATATTCTACTGTGATATCATCATCACTTGACGCTAAAATCCCTTTCAATAAATTAAGAGGTTTCTTCGGCATTATAAATTCTGCCGTTTGAGTTGCTTTTACATCAGTACGGCCATATTTTACAAGTTTGTGTGCATCTGTAGCCACAAACGTTAATCCTTCAGTATCAAATTGAAAAAATACACCGCTCATTACCGGTCGCAAATCGTCATTTCCTGTAGCGAAAATTGTATTACTTACAGCGGTAGCTAATACTGCAGCCGGGATGGTAACTTTACTTGGGTCATCAAGTTCAACTGCATTAGGAAACTCCTCTCCAGATGCAAATGCTAAAGCATATTTACCGTGATTTGAGCTAATTTCAATTGTGTGATTATCACCAACAACAAAAGTTAGGGGTTGCTCTGGGAATGTCTTTAACGTATCTAATAAAAGGCGTGCAGGCACAGCGATGTTTCCGGTATCTTCAGATTCTACATCCAGAACTGCAATCATTGTAGTTTCAAGATCTGAAGCAGAAACTTTAAGTACGTTATCTTCTAACTCAAAAAGAAAGTTATCTAATATTGGAAGCGTATTACTGTTGTTAATTACCCCACCTAAAACTTGTAGTTGTTTTAAAAGATAAGAACTTGATACAATAAATTTCATAAGAAAGTGCTATTTATAAGGTTTGGTTCCTAATTTGAACCAGAATAAGATTGATTGTAATTTTCTTTATTCAACTGAAATTTCAGCCTAACAAAGATATTGTAATAGCTTTTTTTGTCGAAACAAACTTATTAACATCTGTTAACGAAAAGCACGTCGTCTAAGATAGATATATAGCGCTCCAAAAATAAATAAAAACCCTAATGAAGTGAGTAGAATTAGGGTTTGCCAAGTGGTTCTATTATTTGTCGTCTTCTCAATATCTAATGCAGGAAGTAGAACACTTTTACTACGGATGTTAATAAGACCATTATCGTCTAAAAGATAATTCACAGTATTCATTAGAAATTCTTTATTACCATATTCTTTAAATGTGAATTTATCAAAACCTAACTCAAGTGGTCGGCCGTTTTTATCGAGATCATTACGTATTAAATCGCCGTCTGCAATTACTACCACCGCAGCTCCTTTTTTAGACTTTTCAAGAAAATTACTTGAGTTCTCTATAGGAATTATTCGGTTTTCGAATGCAGATTTAAAGTAACCTTCAAGCAGAACAGCTATATTTTGCTCACCAGCAGCATAACGTTCTGGACTGGGTTCTGTAGTTATACTTTCTAGAGTTATGGGTAGAGGAACACCATTAAGCTTTGTAAGTACAGAACTTTTAAGAAGGATTGTTTTACTAACCTCATTTTCTAGAATATCTATTTGATTTGCATATCGCAAAAAGATAGGATTATCTATATTGGTATTGATAGGATGATTTTCTGCTGTAGTAATTAAAGGATAGAAGAACCAAGGTAGCTGCGTATATTGTGAGTTGCTAGACTCACCACTTGCAACCACTAGGGGAGCAGCATATAAATCTTCAACTAGTACTGGATTTATACGTACCCCATATTTGAATAGAAAATCATTTAGATTTAACATGCGCGTAGTTGCTAGAGCCATTCCATCATTAGCGTATAAACTATCTGTATCCATAGCTACTTCATCTATTAAATAAATAGATTTGCCACCATTCATAGTATATTGATCAAGTGCAAATTTCTCAATATCTGTAAATGATTGGGTAGGTTTTGCTGCAACTATAAGATCAAAGCTATTTAGAGCCTGCATAACTTTTGTAGGATTCCCATTCACAGAGTCTAAGGGAAACGGCGCAATAAAATAACTTTCTCTCAACGTTTTGAAAAAATCTGCAATGTATTTATCATCCAGTTCACCATTACCTTTAAGAACTGCAATGCGTTTACTTTTTGGATTTAAAAGTTTAAAAAGACCATCAGAAAAAGCATATTCTAAATTTTGAACAGAACGATTAACGAGTTCGTCTGGGCTAGCTCCTAATGTTTTTTTAAGTAGTGGAATAGGTACCGTTTTTCCTTTATAAGAAGCGATTGCCCAAGGAAATATATATTCTTGTGTTACTTTTCCATTATTGTGTAATTGAACTTGCTCCGGTCGCATACCGCGATTATTAAAATCCTGTGCAATAGATTCAACTTCTGCACCTTTTGGAACGGGATCGACAAATGCAAATTTTATATTTGAGTTTTTAGAAGCGTATTCTTCTAGTAACTGTTTTGTTTCAGATTGTAATTTATTAAATGCGTCTGGAACGTTTCCCTCTAAAAAAACATCAATGATTAAAGGCTCTGTAGCTTTAGCAATTATTTCGGTTGAAGATTCAGAGAGCGTGTAGCGTTTGTCTGCTGTAAGATCTGCTCTAAAATGATATACTTCTGATAATGCAAGTGTCGCAATTAGGATTACAATTAAAACAAGATATTTTGAGTAAGTCTTCATATTATCTCTTATAATCTAGTTTAAATTTTGTTGCAAAAACAAACACAACAGCAATACTTATAAAGTAAATAAGATCTCTACTATCCAAGACACCTCGGCTAATACTTTCAAAATGTCTCTGTAAACTCAGTTTTCTTAAAAAATCAATCGAAACCACATCTGCTAGTCCATCAAATCCATAATAAAATAGAAAGCATAGAAATACCGCTATTATAAATGCTACAATTTGATTTTCAGATAGGGTGGAAGCAAAAACTCCAATAGCAGTATACGCTAAAGCTAAAAAAAGAAGACCTAAGTAGGAACCAATGAGAATTCCTGAGTCAAAATTGCCCTGTGGATTCCCGAGTTGGTCAATGGCATAAACGTAGATTAATGTAGGTATTAGGGCAATTACCAATAACAGAAATGCACCGAAAAACTTACCCAATACCAGTTGAAAAGTTGTTATGGGTTGGGTAATTAAAAGTTCTAACGTACCCAATCTTAACTCATCGCTAAAACTGCGCATTGTTACTGCCGGAATTAAAAAAATCATAATCCAGGGCGCCAGCTGAAAAAATGGTGTAAGATCTGCAAAACCGTAGTTAAATTGATTAAAATCATTATCAAAAACCCACAGAAATAGCCAGTTCAAAATTAGAAATAAAGCGATAACCAGATAACCAACAGGTGATGCAAAAAATGAATGAAATTCTTTTTTTAAAATGGCAAGCATAGTAAAGGAAGCTATTTTGAGCTAAAATTAAAGATCTGCAATGATTTTCATTGCGATTCGCAAAGCTTCAGTACCCTGTGCTAAACTAACAACCGGAGTGGTGTTTTGTTCTATAGATACAGCAAAAGCTTCTAACTCATCTAATATTGCATTATTATCTAAGACTTCAGGATTATCAAAATATATTTGTTTTTTTATGCCTTCAGCATTTTGTAAAATCATCGCAAAGTCGTCTGCTTTTTCGGGAGCATCTTTCATACGTACGATTTCACATTTCTTCTCTAAAAAGTCAACCGAGATATAAGCATCTTTCTGAAAAAATCGAGCTTTTCTCATCTTTTTCATAGAGATACGACTCGCCGTCAAATTAGCCACACATCCATTTTCAAATTCGATACGTGCGTTGGCAATGTCTGGAGTATCGCTAATAACTGAAACCCCAGATGCAGATACCTTTTTTACATTGCTTTTTACCACACTTAATACCGCATCAATATCGTGTATCATAAGATCCAAAACTACAGGAACATCTGTTCCTCGTGGATTAAATTCGGCTAGACGATGCGCTTCAATAAACATAGGATTGTCTATCATATCTTTAACAGCACTAAATGCCGGATTAAAGCGTTCTACTTGACCTACCTGCCCACGTACGCCGTGTTTCTTAGCAAGTTCTCGTATAGCTATCGCCTGTTCTACCGTTTGGGTAATAGGTTTTTCTATAAATAAATGTTTACCGGCTTTAATAACTTGTTTTGCACAATCAAAATGGTGCGTGGTAGGAGTAACTACGTCTATCATATCACAAGCATCTATAAGAGCTGCTATTGACGGAAAACGTTTGTATCCAAATTCGTTAGCTACAGCCTCTGCTACAGCATCAGAATCATCATAAAAACCTACTAATTCATAGGCGTCAGATTGTTGTAAAAGTTTTAAATGTATTTTTCCTAAGTGACCTGCACCTAGTACGCCGGCTTTGAGCATAATTTTATTTGTTTTACACAAAAATAGACTTTCTAAATCATAATTTATATAAAGCTCTTTGTTGAAAAGTTGAACAGGTTTTTCTAGGGTAGCAGCTAGTAGTTTTTCTAATTTTACGGTATGAAAGATACTACGCGTCATCAGGGCAAAAGACGTTTACTTGCTCAGATTCTTGAAAAGAAAGGAATTACAAATAAAGAGGTTCTCGATGCGGTACGTAAAATACCCAGACACTTCTTTATGGATAGTAGTTTTGAAGATCATGCTTATCAAGATAAGGCTTTTCCTATAGCGGCAGATCAGACCATATCTCAACCTTTTACGGTTGCTTTTCAAACTGAATTATTAGAAATAAAGAAAGGAGCAGTTATACTTGAGATAGGTACAGGTAGTGGATATCAAACTGCAGTTCTTTGTGAGGTAGGTGCAAAAGTCTATAGTATTGAGCGCCAACAAGAGCTTTTTAGAAAAACTAAAAATTTTTTAACGAAGTTAGGCTACCGACCCAAACGCTTAACATTTGGAGATGGCTACTTAGGTATGCCAGAATTTGCACCATTTGATGGTATTATTGTTACGGCAGGAGCTCCATTTATTCCAAAACCTTTGTTAGCCCAACTAAAAATAGGAGGTAAGCTCATTATTCCTGTGGGTGATGAAGTACAAACCATGACACGTATAATACGCAAAAGTGAAACCGAATTTGAAAAGAAAGAATACGGGGAATTTCGGTTTGTACCACTACTTGAGGATAAAAATTAAGCAGATATATTTTTTTGCCAATACGAATAATAAAACCATCCTAAGCCTGCAGCTGATAATAAGGAAATAATATAAATTGGGATATATTTAATTTGAACTAATTGTTTTAAAGATGTAAAATCTGAAAATGACCAGATAATTAGTATTATTCCTATCAGCCAGACTATACTTGCGGCCCGTATTTGTTTTATAAGGACTGGATTTCTTTTATAGGATTTTGAAGAATTCATAATCTATTTTTAAAAAATTCACCTATAATTTAATCAAAACATAGCGTAATTCCAAAAAATCAGTTTTTCTTAAATAGAAAAAGCAGGATTTAAGGTTTTAAATCCTGCTTTTTAAAACGAAACTGTAATGTAAACTATTTCGCTAAAAATTGTTCCTTTGAGTCTAAAGTTAGTTCCTGTTTATTCGCTTTAATCAACTCCTGATTTAGCTTTGGTAAATATTTTTTTTCAATAGCGTTGTAAACTTTCCAATTATTATTAATTTGATCCTGGTAAGTTGCTGCATTTGCATATCTCACCGGAGCAGGTTTATCAAAAGATCCTGCAACTTCATTATAAAGTTCGCTTAACTTTTCTCTCAATTCCGGTTCAGCCTCTTGAACATATCGATCTCCTGTTGTAATAACCAGTTTTGATTTTAGATTCGATAATTCCTCTTTAAATTTTACAGCATCTTTAGAAGTATCATCCTTTAGAAAATCAATAGTTGCATCGATACGATACCCCAAATATGCGAGATCTTCAATACTGTTAAATAATTGCATCGTTAATGCTTTATTCTGAGCGCGATCCTTCTCACTAATTGTAGACTTAGGATCATTTTTAATTGTGATCATATGCTCATAAGTATCTTTTCCTTTAGTGATAATTACTTTATAGGAACCTGCATCAGCTTTAGGGGCAACAACGAAAGAAGGTATTTTTCCGACTGCAACTTTGGGGGCCTTTCTATAATAATCCCACGAAACAATATTTAGACCCTTTGACTTTCCGGGAACAGGTTCGGCTATAATGTTACCTTCTAAATCTAAAATCTGCATACTCATTTTACCAAATGTATGGCGCTTCTTCATGTAATACATGATTTTTGCAAGGCTGCTGGGATTAGCACCCACAAATTCTGTTTCTCTACTTGTAGAACCAAAACCACTTGACTCATCAATAATTCCGGCATTGGTTTCAAAAAAATGAAGGTCTTTATTTAATATAGAGTCGTTAATCTGTCTCAATGGGGAAATATCATCTACTATAATTATTCCTCTTCCGTGGGTTCCTAAAACTAAATCTGAAGTTCTAATGTGCAATTCAATATAGTGAACAGCAACTTCTGGAAGATTATTTGTAAAGTGTGACCATTGCTTTCCACCATTTGTGGTAATAAATAACCCAAACTCTGTTCCTAAAAATAATAAATCTGGCTGTTCATAATCTTCTTGAATATTACGAGCAAATCCTTTGATATTTTCGGTTGCAATAGAAACCCAGTTTGCTCCAAAATCTATGGTTTTGTAAACATATGTATTCATATCTCCGGTAGCGTGACCATCAAAAACAACATAGGCTGTACCCGGATTGTGCGCACTAGCTTCTATATGATATACCCAAGTAAATTCCGGTAAATCAGGAATGTTTTTAACCACATTTTTCCAGGATTTACCACCGTCTTTTGTTATTTGTACGTTACCATCATCTGTTCCAACCCAAATTACTTTTTCATCAAGCGGGGATTCAGCAATTGTAAAAATAGTAGTGTGCGTTTCTGCACCAGACTTGTCTGCTGACAAACCTCCCGATTCTAAATCTTGTTTTTTAGGATCATTGGTAGTTAAATCTGGTGATATTTTAGTCCAGGTATCACCCATATCTTCAGACTTGTGTAAATATTGGCTACCCATATAAAATCGATCCTCTGCATGAATACTCAAAGCCATTGGAGCATTCCAATTAAATCTTAATTTCTCATCATTTTCTGCCGGAGGAGCAACATTTTTAGATTGATTAAGCACTGTATTATAACGCCATACGTATTGAGCGCCTTGCATTTCTGAATATATAATAGGTTTTGAGGCGTGTTTAAGTACTCTGAAACCATCACCAGCACCTATAAGATTCCAGTCACGAGCTTCGACACCTCCAGGAGATGAAGAGGGACCATACCAAGATTGGTTATCCTGAAGACCACCATATATATTGTACGGAGTCGCATCATCTACTGAAACGTGATAAAATTGAGATACTGGTATATTTTCTACAATTTCAAAATGTGTGCCGGCATCCCAGCTTCTATAAATACCACCATCTGTTGCTGTGTATAATCTGTTGCTATCTTCAAGATCAAAAACAACATCATGTATATCTGAGTGTTGTGCACCTAAATCTTGAAAGGTTTTACCGCCATCTCGAGATATTGAACCATACAGTCCACCTTTAACAAGAATATCTGGATTTTTAGGGTCGACTACAAGTCTTGCAAAATAGAATGGTCTAACAGTAAGACCGAAATCATTATTAAGCTGTGTCCAGCTAGAACCGGAGTCTTCACTTTTATAAAGACCATTTGTTTTAGCAGATTCTGTTTCAACTGCTGCATAAAGTATCTCTGGTTTTGAAGGTGCAATTGCTAGTGCAATACGTCCCAATTTTCCATTCGGAAATCCATTATGAATCTTAGACCAGGATTTTCCAGAATCTGTACTTTTATAAATAGCGCTGGTGTCTCCTCCAGATTCAAAACCCCATGGAGTTCTGCGGAATTTCCACATTGAAGCGTATAAAATATTTGGATTAACGGGATCAATAATTAATTCGGCGGCGCCTGTAGATTTATCGGTATATAAAATATTTTCCCAGGTTTCTCCACCATCATTACTTTTATAAATACCACGGTCTTCGCTATCTCCCCAAAGCGCACCCATAACCGCTACATACATTTCTTTATTATTCTGCGGATTTATGACAATTGCACTAATACGTTCCGATTTTTCAAAGCCTTTCTTTTTCCAGCTATTACCGCCATCGGTAGACTTATAAAGACCATCACCTATACTCACCGAATTACGTGTCCAAATTTCCCCTGTACCTACCCAAACCGTTTTATCAGGATCTGTAGGATCTATTTTAATCGCACCTATACTTTGCGCGTGCTCATCAAATACCGGATCAAAAGTTGCACCGCCATTTATAGTTTTCCACACACCACCACCTGCGGCACCTCCAAATAAAATCCTGTTATTTGTAGGATGAGCCTCCAGATCTATAAAACGGCCGCTCATAATTGCGGGACCAATATGTCTAGCTCGCATATCTCCGAAGAGTTCTTTCCCGTCTATTGTATTCTCTTGTGCGTAGTTTGAAATACAACAAAATAAAGCACAAGTCGTGAGTAAAATTTTATTCATAATTTCAGTATTAGTTTAAAATAAAAAAAGGATGTCGAGTATAAAATTGACATCCTTTTGTGAATTCCCTTATCGGGATTTTGTAGTATTAATTATTCACCTGGATATGCAAATAGTGCATCATCAACTTCAGGGTTAACAATGATTTCACTCATTTCAAAAGGTTGACCGGCTTGACTCATTGCAAATGGAAAGTACAAACCATCTACTTCTTGATAGTCGCTCATAACAATATTTACATTTTGTCCCATTTGAGTAGTTTCAATAACGATAGGTACAAAATTTTCAGTATCAAAGTAATAATAGCTAATACTAGGTGATTCTACACCATTAGCCATTATGGGTTCTTGAGTGATTTTAACTTTATAGGTTTCAGCTCCTTCTTTAGTTTCAGTGCCTACATATTCTACCTCGTAGCCATTTTCTTTATAATTTAGAAGTGGAGAAGGAAAGTCATTTTTATTCAAAGCCATATTCTGTGTCATTTCTTCAGAAGATTTTTCGGGCTTCATAGACATAAAATTTGTTGTCCATAAATGAGTACCGTCGTAGGCCATTTGGGTAATTTTTTGACCATTAAATTCTATTATTACAGCTTGTTTACCGTCCTTGGTATTGTAAACTGTTACTGGTATAGACATTCCACCTTGATTTACAGTAGCAGACATTTTTGTGGCATTAACCTTTGACCATGCTTCTGCACCACCGGTATTTTCTATATACGTTGCAATAATTTCTTCCGCATTTTGAGCAGAAACTGAGCTTACGACTAGCATTAGAGCTAGTGCAAATAATGATTTTAATACTTTCATAATATGATCTTTAGTTTTTTTGCTTGTTCATAAGACACAAATTAGAGTAATTAGTTACATTATTACTAATTATTTTAGAAATATAATTGTAATATATTGTGCAATGAACTTGATTTTAAAATGGCTCAGGTTCTGCTGAATATAACTATTCAATTAAATAAATTTAATGACTCTAGACCTAAACTGATAGAATTATGCAATTTGGAAAAGTAGACGATCCGGAAAAAATTGATTTCACCTTGCCACCAGATCATAAGGATACAAAGAGAGTTTTAAACAAGAATTCTACTTCGTATAAACCTGAGCTTTATGTAGGTTGTGCAAAATGGAATAAACAGGATCTGAAGAATTTTTATCCCAAAGGAACTAAAGACGAACTTAAATACTATTCCAGTCAGTTCAACTCCATAGAATTAAACGCTACTTATTACAGATTATTTCCTAAAGAACAATTTGACAAGTGGTATGAGAAAGTACCAGATTCATTTCGTTTTTTCCCTAAAATTACTCGGAATATAAGTCATAGTAAACGACTTATCGATTCTGCCTCGTTGATCCCTGAATATCTCGATCACACATTGTTATTAAAAGAAAAACTGGGGTGTATATTTTTACAGATGCATAATTCTTTTCAGCCTAAAAACTGGGATCGTGTTGTTGAATTTGTAGATGCATGGCCTTCTGAGGTTCCATTAGCTATAGAATTTAGACATACAGATTGGTTTTCAGACAAAACCCATTCAGAAAAACTCTATAAATTTTTAGAAGATAATACTATTGCAAATGTACTTGTAGACACAGCGGGGAGAAGAGACATTATGCATATGCGCATGACAAACTCTGAAGCTTTTATTCGATTTGTAGGAGCAAATCATCCTAGTGATTATGATAGATTGGACGATTGGGTTGATCGCTTAGAATTATGGATTTCTCAGGGAATAAAAAAGATAGACTTTTTCATACATCAAAATATTGAAGAAGAATCGCCGCTTCTTGCTACTCACTTTATAAAGAAAATGAATGATAGATTAGGTTTTGATCTACATATACCGGGTAATGACTCTAATAATCCAACTCTAGATTTATGAATAAATTAATTATAGTTGCGGGTGTATCTGGTTCTGGTAAAACAACCATAGGTATGCAACTGAGTAAAAAACTAGATATACCATTTGAAGATGCAGATGATTATCACCCACAGGCCAATGTAGAAAAAATGCAAAACGGAAGTCCTCTCAATGATAATGACCGTAAGCCGTGGTTACAAAATTTGGAAAAAAAACTACAAGAATGGAGTAAAGATAAGGGTGTGGTACTCGCTTGTTCTGCACTGAAAGAGTCTTATAGAGAAATTTTAGAACAGCATGAAGATATTATATGGGTGTTTCTAGATGGCAGTTTTGAGCTTCTAAAATCACGATTAGATAATAGAAAGGGACATTTTTTTAGTTCTAAACTACTGCAATCTCAATTAGATACATTAGAAATACCAGATTATGGTATTCACGTTTCTGTAAATCAAACTATTGAAGCTATTGTTGAAGAAATTAGTTCTAAAATTAATTCGTAAATGGATTATCAGTTATTATTTGCAGTAATTACCGGTGTAATTTTATTGCTCATTCTTATTTTAAGATTGAAGCTTCAAGCCTTTCTCGCCTTACTCATTATTTGTGTTTTTGTAGGAGCCTTCAGCGGTCTTGCTCCAGAAATTATTTTGGACGCAATCACAAAGGGAATGGGAGGTACGCTAGGTTTTGTAGCTACGGTTGTGGGCTTAGGATCTTTATTCGGTGCGGTTTTAGAACATTCTGGGGGAGCGAAACAAATTGCTCATTATTTAATCAATAAATTTGGTATAAAGAAGGCTCCTTGGTCAATTATGGTCACTGGATTTCTAGTAGCCATACCTGTCTTTTTTGATGTCGCGTTTATAATTTTAATACCGCTTATATATGCACTTCAACGAAAAACGAAACGCTCTCTTCTTCTGTACGCATTACCTTTATTAAGTGGTCTGGCTGTAACACATGCATTTATTCCACCTACTCCAGGGCCTATAGCCGTAGCAGATATATTAAATGCTAATTTAGGTTGGGTTATTGTATTCGGATTTATTACCGGGATACCTACAGCAGCTGTTGCGGGTCCTTTCTTTGCAAAATTTATTTCTAAGAGAATTCATATAGATGCTCCATATGAATCATTAGAAGATGATGAAGCACAATTAAATTTGCCGCCCACAGGACTTATCTTATCAATTATATTCCTTCCTATAGCATTAATTGTAATAAATACAATACTCAGTAGTCCGTTAGCTGAAAATTGGAATCTTCCATCAAATTTAACTTATGTAACTGCATTGTTGGGGCATCCATTTACCGCATTAATTCTTGCTAACTTAATTGCCTGGTATTTCTTAGGCATTCGTAGAAATGTAAGTAAAGAAGAGCTGTTGTCGATTTCCACAAAGGCACTTTATCCGGCAGGAGTGATTATTTTATTAACAGGTGCTGGTGGTGCATTTAAACAAATATTGATTGATACTGGTGCCGGACTTATGATCGCCGAGTCCCTGACAAGTGATTACTTTCCTCCGGTTGTTTTTGGGTTTATAATAGCGGCTATAGTTCGCATAATGCAAGGGTCGTCTACAGTAGCTATGATTACTGCAGCAGGTATTACTGCTCCGCTTTTAGGAGTTTCAGATTATAGTGAAATGCAATTAGCGGTATTGGTGATTGCCATTGCAGCTGGGGCATCTGTATT
This sequence comes from Leeuwenhoekiella aequorea, assembly GCF_004104375.1. Classification (GTDB taxonomy): domain Bacteria; phylum Bacteroidota; class Bacteroidia; order Flavobacteriales; family Flavobacteriaceae; genus Leeuwenhoekiella; species Leeuwenhoekiella aequorea. The sequence continues at coordinate 383,560 of NZ_QOVM01000002.1, read as the reverse complement.
CTCGCATGTAAATGACAGTGGCTTTTGGTTAGTTAAACAATACCTTGGTCTTACAGAAAAACAGACTTTTAAAACCTGGTCTATTTTAACTACATTAATAGCATTTACGGGGCTTATCGTTTCAACTATATTGTGGTATTTGGTTTAGAATCGGAATCTGAAGGAGAATCTTTTTGTTTTAAAACTGAAGTATCGAGGTGTGAATTTTCTATACGCAGCGGCGAATCTTTTGCAGCTCCGTAGAGTTTAATTTCCTGAATATCTGCGGGCATATAATAACCATTTTGTTCTAATGCTTCTTTTATATTGCGCACTACGTTACCCTTTGTAATTAGTGCCATACGTCTAAAATCTTTAGTATCAACCCAGAAAAAAACTTTAAGATTTACTGTACTTGTTGCAAGCTCATCTTCAATCACAAAATTTTCGTGATTTAAGTCCTCAATTACATTCGGTTCTTTACGTAGTGTTTCTAAAATCACTTGTTTTGCACCATCTATGTTATCTTCATAGGCAATGCCGATAATAAAACTCCACCTGAAGAATCCATCTTCGGTATAATTTGTTACCGGTGTAGTCAAAACATCGCTATTAGGAATATAAACATCTTTACCATCAAAGGTTTTCAATTTAGTATATCTAAATTCTAGCGCTTTCACTTTCCCAAAATTTTTACCTATCTCAACAGTATCTTCAACATTAAAAGGCCTGTTAAATGCTAAGATAATTCCCGCTATAAAATTTTCTCCAATATCTTTAAATGCAAATCCAAGTATGACTGCACTTGCTCCAGCAGCTGTCAAAATTCCTGTTGCGATCCCACCTAAACCGGCAGCTTGTAGCGCCAGCATTACCGAAATTATAAAAAATGTAATTTTTATAGCTTTTCCGAGAAATTTACTCATCAATGGGTCTGCGGTTCTTGCAAAAATGCGCAGTCGGGCAAAATTTCCAATTGAGGCACCTAATAATAGACCTAAAATGATGATTGAAACTCCCCAAACAATACCTGGAAGCTTATCCAAAAAATTGAAATAGTAGTTGGTAAACACATCAGAAATTGTTTTTGCATCCTGAAGTAATGGTAAATACATAGTGATGTGTGTTTTGATTATTAATGCGTTTTTCTAGTATCCTTTTGTTTAGCTTCTTTTTGAATAATATCTAAAGCTCGTTTTAATTGGTCCTCTGATGGCGGATTTGGCATTTGTTCTGAAGCCCCATTAACTTCTAAGTTGAGTTTTGCATAAGATGGAAAGTGGTCAGAATTTACATCTTGTCCACGTTCTACATTCAATACTCTAAAGTGTTCAGAAACAAATATATGATCTAGCGGCCATCTCATAATTTCACTCTTAGCACTAAATGTATTAAATAAACCCCTTCCTATACGAAGATCGAGTAATTCACTTACCGCTTTAAATAATCGCGTAGTTTCAGACCAAGCAACATCGTTAAAATCACCTATTACTAGTACAGGTAATTTTGAATCTCTACTTTTAAATGCAGTTTTCATCATTTCTGCGTCCCTGTCGGTAGACATTGGGTTGTGCTGTGGCATTGGAGGAGTAGGATGAATAGCAAATATCTGAATAGTATCTTTGGATTTTAAGACCAACTTACTGTCTATAGAGGGGATACTATCATCTATTAAATAATGTACTTCTGGCTTTATTAGCGGAAGTTTTGAATACAATAGCATTCCATAGGTGTTATTTAAAGCAACACCTTTATAGTAAGGATAATTTTTAGCTAATACCGGGTCAACAGTTGTTTTCCATTTTGAATCTGCTTCTAGTAACAATAAAACATCAGGATTTGTACGAGATACTTCTTCTAGTAAATCATTTTTCTCTTTATTATCCTGCAACACATTGCTTACTAAAACACTTATATTTTTTGACGTATCCAGTTCTACACTATCCAGAACTTCATAGGATGCTATGGGAGTATATGGATAAATTTTTGAAAGCTGATATATAAAACATGCAAGCATTGCGCTCATAAAGACATAATCTTTAAGCCATTTTATATCAAATTTCAATAAGTAAGCTAAAATAGCCGTAGCAGTTAGAATGGTTAACTGAGTATGCGGAAAGTCGAAGATTCGAATCCACCAAAAATCTGCAGCAATAAGAGGTATTAAGGTTAGTAAGATAGCAATTGCCCCAAAGATGTGGAGGATATTTTTAAATCTCATTTGTAATAGGTTAGTTGATAGGCAACCTACCTAATTTGCTGGTTTAAATGCGTTAAATAATTGGTAATATCTCGAGACGAAGGTTCTTCAAATATTTCAAGATCAAAATAACGAACTGCGGCAATTATATGGTCAAAAATATCTGCTTGGATATGCTCATAATTCTCCCAACGTTTATCGTGACTAAAGCAAAAAATTTCTAAAGGTATACCTTGAGAGGTAGGAGCTAGATGTCGAACCATCAAGAATAAATCTTTATTTATTGCAGGGTTTTCATATAGATATGCGTCAATATACTTTCTAAATACACCTAGGTTAGTCTGATTAAGACCGTTAATTGGCAAACTGTCATCAACTTCGTGTTTACGATTTGTGCGAATTACTTCGCGCTCCATATGTTCGATATAAGGCGCTACGAGCTGAATTTTTTTTAATTCTATTAAATCTTCGGAAGTAAGAAAGCGTACTGAATTTTGTTTTATATAAACTGACCGTTTTATACGTCTACCGCCACTTTCTTGCATCCCCCTCCAGTTCTGAAATGAATCTGAAATAAGACTATATGTGGGTATAGTCGTATACGTCATATCCCAATTTTGAACACGTACTGTCGCCAGGTTTATCTCGGTCACATTACCATCTGCACCATATTTACTAAACGTAATCCAGTCGCCTATGCGCACAATATCGTTTATAGATACCTGAATGGAGGCTACAAATCCTAGTATTGTGTCCTTAAAAATTAATAAGAGAACTGCTGAAGCTGCTCCTAACTGCAGTACAAAGTTCATAGCATTTTTATCAAACAATTCTAGAATAAAGAAGAATATTCCTATTCCCCATAAGAAGAGCATTGTTACTTGTAGGTAGCTTTGTAAAGGCTTGTCAAAATACTGTTCTTTGGTTTGAAAGTAATTACGTGCAGTCCGTAAGAGACTACGTATAATTTTTAAAATTAAAAGAATTACATAGGTATTAAAGGCTTTTAAAAGCCAGTAAGTAGTTTCTGGATAGTCTTCTAATAATTCTAAAAAAAACCACTTAAAAATAACTAACGGAATAATATGACCAATATACCGTGGGAAGTTGGTGAGTATTAAGAAATCATCAAAAGAACTCTTTGTTTTATTGCTGAAGATCTTGAATACTTCAATTATAAAGCGTTTTAAGATTTTATCAAGTAATGTGAGTACAAGTATAAAGACAAAAGCATTTACGAAAATCGTGACTAATTCGGCATAAACAGGGGATATACCAAAGTCTATGATATTTTTTGAAAAGTCACTTAAATACTTATCTAACTTATAAGCCATAATCTTGTTTTAAAGAGCAAAAATACCATTAACTCTTTGGTTTATGTTTATCAATTATCAACTTTTAAAATATATAAATAGAATATTTTACAATTTACAGATACTATATTCTTAAAATAAAATAGCCCTGAAAACAGGGCTATATATAATATATATGGAGTATTGTAAACTATTTCATATTGATAACTGAAACTTTTTTCGAAAATTCTACATTATCTCTTGTAATAACTTTTACAATATAAATTCCGTCACTCCAGTTACTAGAAGATATTACAACTTTATTATTGGTTCCTTCATTAATCTTAGAAGCCAATAATCTACCGGTAATATCAAATACGGATATTTCCTTAAGCTCAGTTTCTAATGGATTTAAAACTGTTAATTCTGCTCTGCTATTATTTTGATAAACGGCAAACGATTTTTTTACTTCTTCTACGACTTCTAGTGTAACAGCATTAAAATCTTTAAAAGTGATTTCATATCTATCTGGATAAACACCCTTAGGTACTGTAAATTCATAAGAATTATCTAATATGTCGTGATATTCATCTGTCACTTTATCGTGTAACCAAATCCCATCATCAGTTATAAAGTTGAGATCTGTAACTTTTATTGCAAAGGTGTTATTTTCTTTTTCTCCTTCTACAGTTAGACCTAATCTATGTTCTAAATTATATGGGAAAATATTTATTAAATACGGAAAAGTTTCGTTTTCTAATTTGAAATTAATATCACTACTCAGTGCAGAACGATTTTTACCATCACCAGCAGCATCAAAACCCAAAGTTGCATTTTCATACATCAGTCCTGTTAATGTTCTTACATATTTTTTATTAACAATGGTTGAAAGTGTGAATTTTGGCATTACTAAAAACCCTTTTTCATCATACGTTAAACCTCCTGCTCTTAAATCTGTTGGCGATTTATTTACTGATAGACTAGTTTTTGTTTTTTCATTTTTTGATTTGAACACAGGATTATAAGTTGTATTATCTGCCTCTTTTTCAAAAACCCTAAATTCATTAATAAAAGAAGCTTTGAACAAGGGAGTTGTACTACTTTCTTCTTCTGTTAATTTTCTACCCAGTATAAAGAATCCTTGTCCTATTGGACTTATCCTTCTATCAATTTCATTACCAGCAGTATCTGTGTCTATTGATGGACCACCTTCACGTTCAGTTCCATCTTCATTATACATAATATAAGTTGGTGCTGTATATATTCCTTCTGATGTACAGTCCATTGCAGGTGTAAATGTCCCATAACCTCCTAAATAGTCTGCTAAATAATGTGATTGCACATTCGAATCAGATTCCCAGAAATAGGCTTCTCCGGTAATTGTATAAGGGCCAGTAGATGGTGGAGTTGTATAGGTGCCATAACAATTACTAACATCTTGACCAGAATTGTAAAGTAAGAAAAAACTTAAATTCATTGCTGATGGGTAAGGGTTCCCTACAAGTGTACGCTGTTCTGGTTTAACCTCTACTTGAATGAGTCCATTATTAGGTCGGCCTCTAAAATCTAAAGGTGTACCACCAGTTGGACCAGAATCAGTCGTAGCACCAAATCCTTTCATTGAAAAACCTTCTCCGACCTTTAAGGGATTAGAATTATTAATTTTCACCCAACCAAAATTAGCTCCTAAGTACCCACTAGTAGCTACATATTTATATAACCAAGTGTTAGATATTGTTAAAGGAGATATAACTCCGTCATAGGAATTTGTAAAACTTGCAATAGTACTTTCAAGATTGTTTTTTCTTTCATAAATTCCACCTCCTCCATTAGCATCAAGATAGAAACTTGCATTACCATTTGGGGTTAAGTTTTGATCTCCGACTGGAGAAGCCCACATATGATAATCCCAAGCATTTCTAGTGTTTTCCTGATATATTGACAATACACCAGCCCCTTGATTATTACTTGCATTGTCACCTTGAATAAGTTGACCTTCCTCTCGCATATAAAAATTACCTTCAGTAAGATTTGCTGCTCCCTCTAATTGAACGTTTTCTGTAACATAGATAATTTCCCCTTTGTTATAAACATAGGAATTAGTAGTATTCTTACCAATATACAATTGAGCCGAGGCGAAAAATGGAAGGAGTAAAAAGAAAAAATAAGAGTAAAATTTTCCCATAATAGAATATTTTTGTAAAGATATAAAATTTAAGAGATTTGCAATACACTTAAAAGATATTTTGAAGCTTTTAAACGATTGTTTTTTATGATATTATGAAATTAAATTTAAAAATAGGGCAACGTATTTCACTTATTGATGATGATTTATCTGGAGTAATTACGAAAATTGAAGAGGAAAGGATTTACTTTCAGACAAATGAAGGTTTTGAAATCTGGACAACAACAAATCAAGTTATTTTAGATCGCGATTTTGAGGTGCAAATTCCTGAAGATTTAAATGACCTTTTAGACGAAAAAGAAAAAGCATATAGCAAAAGGAAAATTCCTACTAAAAAAGTCAAAGGTGTTGTGCCGCCAATGGAGGTTGATCTGCATATTCATCATCTAACTTCTTCAGAGCGTGGGATGAATGCTCATGATAAACTTAATCTTCAACTAGATACAGCTAGACATAAGTTAGAACTTGCAATTAGAGAAAGGATACAACGCATCGTTTTTATTCATGGAGTAGGAGAGGGTGTATTACGTGCGGAATTAGAATATCTATTTTCTAGATATGAAAATTTAAAATATTATGATGCAGATTATCAGAAGTATGGTTTAGGAGCAACTGAAGTTTTTATTTTTCAGAATTAATTCTATCTTTTAAAAAGCAGGAGTTGTTGTTATAGTTTGATCTGGAGCACTGTACTCGCCAAAAAATAGCGTTTGTTGTCGTATTGTTTCTTCTCCATTATCACTAACAAAAACAGCATTCGAAATATTAATTGTTAGTGTAATATCTTCTAAATAATACGTGTGAATACGATATGTAGTTACTCCATAATCAATACTTACATTATTATTTAAATAATCCTGCCCCACTGAAATATCTGTAGTATCATTATTCGGGTTTAAATCTTTATCTGCATCCTCATTAATGGTGAGTACACCATCACCATCATCATCATTGTCTATAAAGTTAGGTCTACCATCACCATCTGTATCTAAAGATTCTTCATAATTGATAGAACCATCTGTATTAAGAACAACACCCTCTTGATTAGTAGGTACATTATCTCCATCATCATCAAAATCATAGATATTAGGAATTCCGTCACCGTCAAGGTCTTCAGTTAAATTCCCATCAGCATCTTCCAATAACATTTCATATTCAGAATCGATACCATCTCTGTCATTGTAATCTCCTTCAGTTACTATGGTAAGACTTCCTTCATCACTTATATACTCTTGATTTACAACAGGAGAAGCAGGAGGAATTTTAGAACAAAAATAATCTGAGTCCACAGTTCCATTATATATTCGATATGAAATAAATGAATCTGCATTATTTCCTAAATTGTAGGTATATGCTCCAGTAGTGCTTGGAGCTTCTAAAATAGGATCGCTTGTACTTAAAGTAAAGGCCAGCGATTCATTTGTTTCACTATTTATTTTGTAAAATATATAATTTGTGATTACGGTATCGTCACTATCAATATTTACTGTACTACAATAATTTATATCTAAATCTGTAAAATCAAAAGAAGTTACAATTAAGTCTCCATCATCACAGGACTCCATAACTATCACAGCAAAAAATAAATATAGAAACTTCTTCATAGCAAAATAACTTTAGCGCAAAAATAGGAGAATTGCACATTACTAACGGCTGAAGGTTGTAATTAATTTTATTGTAGTTAATTTTGCAAACTTTAAATATTAAGTATGACTCAAGTTTATTTTGACAATGCTGCTACAACAGCGATACGCCCAGAAGTAATTTCCAGAATGATGGAGGTAATGCAGGATATACCGGGAAACCCTTCATCGACTCATGCGGTGGGTCGCAAGGCAAAAACTGTCATTGAGCAGGCTCGTAAAACAATAGCTTCTTATCTAAATGCTACACCTGCAGAAATCATATTTACATCTGGCGGTACAGAGGCAGATAATTTAATTATAAATAGTGCTGTTAGAGATCTGGGGGTTCGTCATATTATAACAAGTCCTATTGAACATCACGCAGTTCTTCATGTCGTAGAGCATTTGCAAAGCAATTATGATGTTAAAATTTCTATGGTTGCTATAAAAGAATGTGGCAGCGTAGATTTAGATAATCTGCAGTCTTTGCTTGAATCGAATTCAGAAAAAACACTTATAAGCTTAATGCATATTAACAACGAGATTGGAAATATGCTCGATCTTGAAGCTGTTTGTACCCTTGCTAAAAATCACAATGCATTATTTCATAGTGATATGGTGCAATCTGTAGGTCATTTTGATATCAATCTTTCTGAGCTTCCGATTGATTTTATTGCTGCTGCAGCACATAAGTTTCACGGTCCTAAAGGAATAGGTTTTGCTTTTATTCGTAAGAACAGTAAAATTCGTCCACTTATATTTGGTGGTGGTCAGGAGCGTGGTAGTAGAGCTGGTACAGAACCTGTGCATAATATAGCCGGTATGGAAACTGCACTTATTCTTGCTCAAGAAAATATGATAGCAGAGCGAAAGCATATCGAGGAAATTAAATGGTATTTTAAAGAACAGCTAGAAAATAAAATTCCCGGTGTTCATTTTAATGGAAATTGCCATGATGGAACCAAAAGTACCTATACGTTATTAAATGTGTGTTTACCGGTTTCATCAGATAAGGCGCTTATGCTTTTATTTCAACTCGATTTAAAAGGTATTGCCTGTTCAAAAGGAAGCGCATGCCAGAGTGGAAGTGACCAAGGAAGTCATGTACTTAATGCCTTTTTAGCAAATGACAAATTAGATAAGCCTTCTGTACGATTTTCTTTTTCTCACGAAAACACTAAGGAAGAAGTAGATTATGTTGTAGACACTTTGAAGCAATTTATGTCTTAATTAAAATTTTGTCTTTAAGCTAATATTAAATACCCTCGGAGTTAAATAATTAGGCACTGCATATTGTTGCTGTGTTGCTGCATCTCTAACAAAAGTATTTGTAATACTATTTTGACGATCAAAAAGGTTATAGATTTCAAGACCTACATTTAGTTCTTTAAATAAACTTGCCTCATTTTTTAATAGTGAATAGGAAAAACCGGTATCTGCTCTAAAATAAAAAGGTAATTGTGATTGATAGTCATAAGTATCAACATAGCTGGGAGAACCACCAGGCAAGCCGCTTTGATAAAGCAAATTGATATATAACTTCAATGCAGGAATACTAGGTACATAATCTTGAAATAAAAGACCAAACTTAAACAGCTGGTCTGTAGGTCTTGATTTGTATCCGCGGTTATTAATATTTTCTTCTGTTTTTAATATACCGATACTTATCCAACTATTGGTACCCGGTACAAACTCTCCTGTAAGCCTAAAATCTGCTCCATAGGCAAAGGCTTCAGAATCATTAGACGCACGATAGCGAATCCTTACGTTTTCTAATGTATATGCGTTCACATCAAATAAATCTTTATAATAAGTGTCACTTGTAAGTTTAAACGGTCTGTCCCAAATGTCAAAACTCCATTCATTTGATACTATAAAATGAAAACTTTTTTGTGCTTTGACATCAGGAATTAGAGCACCAGAATTATCGCGTAATTCTCGATATGATGGTGGTTGTTGATACATTCCTGTAGCGATTCTAAATACCATATCATTTTTCCAATCTGGCTTGAGACTTACTTGAGCTCTTGGACTTATTATATGTTGCGTAGCAGTCTCGTCAATGGTGTGAACTTGCCATAATTGCGAACGTAATCCTATATTATACCAAGCTTTCACATTTCTAAATTGAAAACGTTGACTGTATTGTAAATAGGCCGAAAATCGGTCAATATTGATATCGTTGTATGCCTCGATAGTATTAAAAGCTTCTAAAGGCGCTTCATAAGGTGTATAAGGTTGTTCATTTTTAAATTGATCTAATGGAGGTCGTATAGAAAACCCAGCGGAATCAATAATTTCATATTCCTGAAGACGGTCTCTTACAGACTCATTTGTGTACTTCAGCCCCCATTCAAGCAATTTTGAATTATCTACATACTGCCCTTTAATTTGAAAGTTTAAAAAAAGAGCGTCGAGATTATTTCGTGCGTGGGTAAGTTGTGATCCTATTGCCTCTGTAAACTCTACGTTTCCGGCATTTATTTCTCCTATATTAGAATTAGGTGTACCTAGAGCATATTGCGCATAAATATCAAAGTGTTCCTGTTCTAGTGTATGATACGCAGAGCCTATTAATTTAATATTTAATTTTTCTGAAGGTTTATAAGAAGCTGATAATGCGCTAAAGTAGGTCTCATACTTATCAGATTCTTGTCCTTCATAATTAACTACTAGCGCAATCGGATTGTCAAGCGTTCCAAAATTTGTTTGTCTAGTAAGCGGTTTGTACTCATAAATATTTACCGCAACATTCCCTAAAAAGTCTACTTGTAGTTTCGGGTTAATTTGATAAGTAAGGTAGGTTTGTATATCTGTAAATTGAGGATTGTAATTTGTTTCAGTTTGTTTAGCACCAACAAGAAGACTGTTATTTCTGTATCTAACTCCTGTTAGATTAGTGAATTTTTTATTCTTACTGATACCTTCAGCTGATAATTGAACTCCCAGTAAACTAAGATCTGCTGTTGCTGCAAAATCTACCGGCCTTCGATACGTAATATCTAAAACAGAAGATAACTTATCACCATATTTTGCCTGAAACCCCCCAGCACTAAAATCTATTTTTTGAATTAAATCACTATTTATAATGCTAAGTCCTTCTTGCTGTCCAGAGCGTACTAAGAAGGGGCGATAAACTTCTATTCCGTTGATGTAAACCAAATTCTCATCGTAATTTCCGCCACGAACTGCATATTGCGTACTTAGCTCATTATTATTATTTACACCTGGCAGCGTCATTAAAATACTTTCTACACCAGCATTTGCCGCTGGAATTTTACGAACGAGTTGCGGACTTAAACTCAAAATTGGGTTGTTTTGATTTTCTGAAAAAATGGTAACTGTACTTATTTGCTCTCGATTCTGGCTCAAAATTGGGTTAAATTCTAAGCGCTCACCGGAATTTAATAAAATAGGGATGCTTATTCTTTTAAAGCCAACAAATGAGAAAATAAGTGTTACCTCTTTATCTGCCGGTAGTGTTAATTGGTAATAGCCAGACTCATCTGTGAGTGTACCGCCACCGTCAAATCTAATGGTTACACCCGCTAATGGAGTATTATATTCATTAAAAACAATTCCATTTACTGTAGCCTGCTGAGCATTAAGGTTCAGCAAACTGCCAGAATAAACCAGAAAAGCTATAAAATATAGAATTTTCAAGAAGCTATTTTCTAAAGAAAGTGGTTTTAAAGGTACTACTATTTCCTACATTATCGGTTACAATGAGTTGTAAGGTGTTTTCTCCGGAAACACTTATGCCATCATCAAAATTGTATGTAAGCAAGTTTTTCTTGTATTCGTACTCAAATAAAATAAACTTACCATTCAAGGTTCCTCGATAGCTTTTAATTCCGGTATCTTGATCTGAAATTTTAAATTGTAAGGTTTTGTAATCAGAAATCCATTTACCCTCTTTAAGATCAACAGCTTCAATTCTTGGTGGTTTTGTGTCAAGACCTAACTTAAAATCACCAAGTGCATTAACGCTTGCAGATATATAATCTCCTTCAAGAGTGGCTCCCTCATAACGTAACAATCTTCTATAATTAACTCTACCTATATAGAGACGCTCTCTATCAGCCGGTTGAAATGCAGACACATTGTAGCTGAGTTTAATGTACTTCTGTACAGGAATTACATCCTTATCCAGATGAAGCGCGTCTGTATTAGCTGTGATGTCCAGATAATAATCATCATAAAATGCTCCATCAGGTATAAAAAGTTTCCAATCCCCCACATTAAAACTTTGATTTGCGTCAGCCTGAACAAAAAATGGTGTTGTTCTTTTATCTAAAGGAGATAGTATAGGTTCTTTAATTATTTCAATAGGAATTACAAGAACGGATGCGTTTCCTTTAAAATCAGAAATTTTTATTGTGTAAATGGCAGTTGTGTTCTCCTGAGCTAGATTAAGAATCCCTTTATTTTTTTCATATTTAAAAATACTTAACGGGTTATTGCGTTCAATAAAAAGTTTTTGAACCCGCACTCTATTATCTTCATATAAAGCATAATCAATCATTCTATTGATATAGCGTGTTTCAGCAAAAGAAAATTTATCCATCTCCAAATCTAAAAGCGTTTCACCATTTAGATTTGTTTCAATTTTATATATCCCGTTATTATTATTAGCTCCATCTTGCATATCTACGGTTCCTATAGCAAAGCCTATTTCGCCAAAAGCTTTAACTTTTTCACTTAAGAAAGTACCATCAGGTTGCTTAGAGAAACTTATTTTTTGTCGCTGTTGGGTCTGATTTACCGTGCTGCTATCTGAAAGGGTGTAGGCATAAAGATCATTAATTATTGGGTCACGATGATCTGGCACCTCGATACCGAATAACTGCGCATTCATAGGGCGTTCATTATTGTCTCTTATTTCAAAATGAACGTGAGGTCCGCCACTTCCTCCAGTATTACCACTATACGCTACCAGTTCACCTTGTGAGACAACTAATTCGTCGGGATTGGGAAAAAGCTCAATTTCATAGCTTTCAGTCTCATATTGTTTGCTTTTTACAAAAGTCTCAAGTTCTGGAGAGAATTTATCGAGATGACCATATACTGTTGTATAGCCATTAGGATGAGTTATATATAATGCCTTTCCGTAGCCATAATGAGAAACTTTTATACGGCTCACATATCCCGAAGCACTTGCGATAACTTCAAGACCGGTGCGCTGCTGAGTTTTTATATCTAGTCCGCTATGAAAATGATTACTACGCAGCTCACCAAAACTCCCGGCTAAAACCGTTGTTATTTTTAGAGGTGGTATAAAATCATTTTTAGGAATATCTGCTTGCCCGTGTACTAGTAGCGTACAAAAGGAGAAAAGTGTAAATAGCGATTTTTTCATAGATCGGCTAAGATAATTAATTGGATTTAGATTTTCTAAACGGGATTATTATGTGTTATTAAAATAATCACAACTAGTTTTCATCAGAATATTATAGAATTAGAACACTTAAAATTTTTAAAATAATATAAAGCTTAAAGTATTTGATAGTTAATAGGGTAAGGCTTAATTTATTGACTCTTTATGCTAATATGTTTAAAAATAAAATAGAATGTATTGTAATATTAGCCATCGAATGTTAACTTTGTGTGACTAAGCATTGTTAAAATAAGGTTATGAGTGAACTGTTGGAGCGTGTAGATGCGTTGCAAAATGTAATTAGCAAATTAGTGCATCGTTATCAGAAACTTCAACGTGAGAATGAGGTCTTACAAACCGCCAATCATAATTTGAAGCAAGAGCAGGAGGAACTGTTAACTTTAGTATCAAATTGGGAAGCTAAATACAGCACTCTTAAAACGGCAAATGCAATGCTGGGCAGTAATGAATATAAACGGGAAACCAAGCTAAAAATAAATACTATGATGCGTGAGATTGATGCTTGTATAGCTCAATTAGCAGATTAGTTAAGAATATGTCTGATCATCTAAAAATAAAATTATCTATTGCAGATCGGGTATATCCTTTAACCATAAACCCTCAGCAGGAAGAAGGATTGCGTAAAGCAGCGAAAGAGATTGAGGAAATGATTAAAAAGTTTGAGCAAAGTTATGCCGTTAGAGATAAACAAGATGTACTAGCAATGTGTGCTTTACAGTTTGCATCTAAAACAATACAAAGGGATATCGAGGGAAGTGGCGAAAATACCGAAGCCATTCAACAATTAAAAAACCTTGAGTTATTGGTTAAAAGCCAATTATCCTAACGTTCTTTAAAATAGAAATTTACTGCCTACATTGGTTATTATTTTTTGGTAAACTCAACACTATATTCTTTAAAAAGGATGAGTCTGAGTTGTAAAAGCGCGCCGTCTTTGAACGGATTCTTGATCAGCTCGTTAGTCCTATGATTTATTTAAGGAGTTTACACAAAACCCGACCAATGTAGGCTTTTTTTATATATACACTAACTAAATGGGAAATACTGTACTTATAATCGTAGGCGTCATCTTAATCGCTGGCACACTAGGATTTTTACTGGCAAAACTGCTGGAAAAGAATAACGCATCGCAAATTGTGAGCAATGCAAAAAAAGAAGCCTCTAATATCCTCAAGGAAGCTAAAAGTGAAGGAGAGTCTATAAAAAAAGACAAAATCTTACAGGCTAAAGAGAAATTTATTGAATTAAAATCTGAACATGAGAAAGTAATACTTTCCCGAGATAAGAAAATTAATGATGCAGAAAAGCGCACAAGGGACAAAGAGTCACAAGTGAGCAGTGAGATCGCCAAGAATAAAAAGTTAAATAAGGAGATCGAAGAAAAAGTAAAAGATTACGAGGAACGTCTAGAATATGTAGAAAAGCGTCAGGTAGAAATAGATAAAATGCATTTTAGCAAGGTGCAGCAATTAGAAGTAATTTCTGGTTTATCTGCAGATGAAGCGCGTCAACAGCTTGTAGAGTCTTTAAAAGATCAAGCGAAGAGTGATGCAATGGCATACATTCAAAATGCAATGGAAGAAGCTAAGCTTACTGCAGAGCAAGATGCTAAAAAAGTTATTATTAATACGATACAACGTATAGGTACAGAAGAGGCAGTAGAAAACTGTGTTTCTGTATTTAACTTAGAAAGTGATGATGTTAAGGGACGTATTATAGGTCGTGAAGGTCGTAATATTAGAGCAATAGAGGCAGCTACTGGTGTTGAAATAATTGTAGATGATACTCCGGAAGCAATAATTTTATCTTGTTTCGATAGTGTGAGAAGAGAAATAGCACGTCTTTCTTTACATAAATTAGTTACTGATGGCCGTATTCACCCGGCTCGAATTGAAGAAGTAGTTCAAAAAACTACGAAGCAAATAGAACAGGAAATTGTAGATATAGGAAAGCGTACGGTGATAGATTTAGGTATTCACGGACTCCATCCAGAACTTATTAAAGCTGTAGGACGGATGAAATATCGTTCATCTTACGGTCAAAATTTATTGCAGCACAGTAGAGAAGTAGCAAAACTTTGTGCAACAATGGCTGCAGAATTAGGTGTGAATCCTAAACTTGCTAAACGTGCAGGTCTGTTACATGATATAGGTAAAGTACCAGATACAGAGAGTGAACTTCCTCACGCACTTTTAGGAATGGAGTGGGCAGAAAAGTATGGAGAAAAGCCAGATGTATGTAATGCAATAGGTGCTCACCACGACGAGATAGAAATGAAAACACTTCTAGCGCCTATCGTTCAGGTTTGTGATGCAATTAGCGGTGCACGACCTGGAGCTAGACGACAAGTTCTAGATTCTTATATACAGCGTCTTAAAGATCTTGAAGATATTGCTTTTGGATTTCAAGGTGTGAAAAAGGCTTACGCTATACAAGCTGGTAGAGAGTTACGCGTAATTGTTGAGAGTGATAAGGTTAATGACGAGAAGGCTTCATCATTATCATTTGAAATTTCGCAAAAAATTCAAACGGATATGACTTATCCAGGTCAGGTGAAAATTACTGTGATTCGTGAGACTCGAGCTGTAAATATTGCCAAGTAAATCATAACTATTATAAAAGACAAAAGCCGGCATTAAACCGGCTTTTGTCTTTTATAATCAACTTTATACTCTTATTTGCTTGTTATTCTTCAGAATCAGAAGATGATTCATCCATCGAATGATATACATTCTGTACATCCTCATCTTCTTCAATTTTTTCTAGGAGCTTCTCAACATCCTCTGCTTCTTCAGGAGTTAGCTGTTTTGTGACTTGAGGAATACGCTCAAAACCACTTGATAAAATCTCGAGGCCAGCTTCTTCTAGGTAACTTTGAATAGCACCAAAACTTTCAAAAGGACCATAAATTAAAATTCCATCTTCATCTTCAAATACTTCTTCAGCACCAAAATCGATTAATTCTAATTCTAATTCTTCAGGATCCAATCCTTCTGCTGGTATTCTAAAGTTACACGTATGATCAAACATAAACTCTACAGAACCTGAAGTACCTAAATTCCCATTACATTTATTAAAATAGGATCTTATATTTGCTACTGTTCGATTGTTATTATCTGTTGCAGTTTCTATTAAAATAGCGATACCGTGAGGCGCATATCCTTCAAATAGCACTTCTTTAAAATCACCTAAACTTTTGTCACTTGCACGTTTAATAGCGCGTTCAACATTGTCTTTAGGCATATTTACGCTTTTCGCGTTCTGTATAACCGCTCTTAGACGTGAGTTAGAGTCAGGATCAGGACCACCTTCTTTAACCGCCATTACAATGTCTTTGCCTATACGTGTAAAAGCTTTAGACATCGCGCTCCAGCGCTTCATTTTTCGTGCCTTTCTAAACTCAAATGCTCTTCCCATAATTTGATTTTTAACGGGGGTAAATTTAACGAAATTCAGTATTAAGAATGCGTTATTTCAACAGAAATGTACATTCCCTTAAACTTGGATTAATAAAATTTTACCCGCCTATAATATCTTCAATAGTATGAGCTAATTTAAAGTCCTTTTCAGTAATTCCGCCAGCGTCATGTGTAGATAGACTTATGTTTAAAGTATTATAAATATTCGTCCAGTCTGGATGATGTTGTTGTAATTCTGCCTCAAATGCTATACGTGTCATCGTTGCGAATGCCTCTTTAAAATTCTCAAATTCTAAAGAAGTATGTATGGCATCATCTTTATACTCCCAACCATTTAAATTTTCAAGATTTTTTTCTATTGTAGTTACATCTAGTTTTTTCATAATATAAATTTTAAATATAATATAGCTAAGCCTTTTACAATGGTAAAGCGCTTAACCGAAGATTAACGTTTACAAGATTACCATTTTAATTAGTGATATCCTGTACCTTTACAAAAAACAGATTTTTATGACAAATATTGAAATACGAGAACTTCAACCACAAGCTATTTGGCGCAACTTTGCTAATCTAAATGAGGTGCCGAGACCATCAAAAGATGAAGCACGGGTTATCGCATTTATGAAAGCATTTGGCGAAGGACTAGGTCTGGAAACTTTTGTAGATGAAGTAGGTAATGTTATTGTTAGAAAACCTGCTACTCCTGGTCTCGAAGATAGAAAAGCGGTAATACTGCAATCTCATCTAGATATGGTACATCAAAAGAATAATGCAACTGATTTCGATTTTGATTCAGAAGGAATCAAGATGAAAATTGAGGGCGATTGGGTTAAGGCTGAAGGAACAACTCTGGGTGCCGATAATGGGTTAGGGGTTGCTACAATAATGGCTATACTAGAAAGTACTGATTTACCTCATCCTGCAATTGAAGCTCTTTTCACAATTGATGAAGAAACTGGAATGACAGGTGCAATGGGTCTGAAGGGCGGTATTCTCAAGGGAGATATATTGCTCAATCTTGATACTGAAGAAGATGATGAGATAGGAGTAGGATGTGCTGGTGGTATTGATATAACTGCAACCCGTTCTTATAGTCTTGAGGAAGTAGAAGAGGGTAAGACTGGATACCAACTTATCGTGAATGGTTTACAAGGAGGTCATTCGGGAATGGAAATCATAAAAGGTTTAGGTAACGCTAATAAATTTATGAATCGATTTTTACTTGATGGTTTTGAAAATTATGGTCTTCGTATCGAAGAAATATCTGGCGGTGGATTACGCAATGCTATTCCGAGAGAGAGTGTATCTAAATTTTGTATAGATACTATACATGACGAGGCTTTTAAGGCTGATATAGAGGAGTTTTCTGCTGTTCTTAAAGAAGAATATAAAACGCTTGAGCCTAATTTAAAAATTACCCTTGAAAAAATAGATTTGCCAAAGCGTGTAATGAATTTAAGTGTTCAAGAGGGATTCCTAAAAGCAATACAAGCTGCCTGGAATGGAGTATATCGAATGAGTCCGGATATTGAGAATCTAGTTGAAACATCAAATAACGTAGCTCGGGTATCTGTTAAAGAGGGTAATCTTGAAGTACTATGTCTCACTAGATCTTCGGTTGAATCATCACGAACCGATCTTGCTAATACGCTGCGAAGTGTTTTTGAATTAATAGGCTGTGATGTTGTATTGTCTGGTGAATACCCGGGTTGGAAACCCAATATGGAAAGTCCTATTTTACAAGTGCTCGTTGATAAATACAAACAAATTAATAATACAGATCCGCATGTAGCAGCATGTCACGCAGGTCTGGAATGTGGAATTCTAGGTCAAAATTACCCTGATATGGATATGATATCTTTTGGCCCAACAATACGTGGAGCACATTCTCCAGATGAGCGAGTAAGTATTACTTCGGTACAAAAATTCTGGAAATTTGTTCAGGAGATACTAAAAGATATACCTTTAAAATAGGTGTAGTTCTTATATGAAATAAAAGGGAGATGCGTTAGCATCTCCCTTTTTTAATAAATTACAAAGTGCTAATTAGCCTTGAGTCTGGCTCTTAATCATTATCTGCTGAAATTTTTGTTGTAACGCTTTATCTTTTTGAAGCGCAAGTGCTACCTCTTTATATTTATCCATAGTTAAGCCATGATCTTCGATAATAGCCATCATCTTAGATTCTAACTCAGGTTGCATACTTTCTAATGCTGTCACCACTGCCTTATGCTTTTCTAATTCTTCACTTGAAGCATCTACAGTAGCTTCTGGATTCATTTTAGATTTTTGAATCTCATTAAAGCGTTCAAGTTCAAGTCCCTGATCTTGAATAATACCCATCATTTGTTGTTGAGCAACTTTATTCTCTTCTTGAACGTCTACAAAAGCACCGGCAAATTTAGTTAGTTCGGCAGTTGTTATATTTGTTTGTGTTTGCGCTGTGGTCTGTGTTGGAGCTACTTGAGCATTAGCTGTCATAGTTACACCACCTATCAATGCACCTGTAAGTGCTAAAGCAATTATATCTTTCTTAAATGTAATCATTATGGTTTCTTTTTTTAATGAAGTTTAAGGTTAAGAAAGAAACATACCATAACAGATATTTTAAGAAACAAACTAAGATATTTTAGAAGAGCTTAACACCGTATGCGTGCAATGTTAAAAATATCCCTATAGAAATACTAAAAACAACTAATTAATTTGATTCCCGATCATCGATAAGTTCGACTTCAAATACTAGATTAGTTCTGGGTTTTATTATTCTATATCCACGCTCTCCATAACCTAAGTGATAAGGAATAAATAAAGTTGCTTTGTCCCCGTAATTTAATTGTTGAATACCTTCCTTAAACCCTGCTATCATCTGCGCTTCGGGACCATATGGAATTTCAATAGGAGTATACATGCTCTCTTTAGGCCTGGTTTGCATATTCCACTCATTTGCACGTTCTTGAATATTGCTGTCAAATAACTCACCATCAGAAAAATACCCTGCATAATTCACCTTCACGAGTTGTGAACGCTTTGGTTTATCATCAGAGCCTTTTTCAGTAATTAAAATAGCTAAACCACTTTCAAGAGTATCTGCTCGCTTTCGTTGCTCTTCAAAAGCTAATTTTTTGTCTTCCTTAAGCTTTTCTTTTGCTGCAAGGGCCTCTTCTTTTTCTTTAGCCTTTTTTTCAATTTCTTCAGTAAAAACTTCAGGAGCCTCAAAGTGTCTGGCTTCTGTACCTTTTCTAATAATTTTTAGAGACTGAATAGTAACTTTAGATTTTGGCTTACCAGAGCGAGCATCGGCCATTTCGGTTTCAGTAATTTTCTTTAAAACATCAAATCCTGAAATTAATTTTCCGAAGACGGTATGACAGCCTATTTGTGGATTTTCACAATTTTTCAATTTATCATCTGTGTCATAACCGTCAAGATGTGGAGTAGGGGCATCTGTTATAAAAAACTGACTACCATTTGTACCATAACCAGAATTAGCCATAGAAAGAACCCCAATAGTATCGTGTTTTAAATGAGGGCTAAATTCGTCGTGAAATTTGTAACCCGGCCCGCCGCTACCATTTCCGCTAGGATCTCCACCTTGAATCATAAATCCTTTTATAATTCTATGAAATGTCAAATTATCATAAAAAGGTTTTCCTTTATAAATCGAGTCAGCCAGCGGATTATTACCTTCAGCAAGAGAAACAAAATTTGCTACAGTAGCCGGTGCTTCTTTATAAAATAAAGTAATAAGCATAGTGCCTTTGTTAGTTACTACTTCAGCATAAAGGCCATTATCCAGATCTGGGTATTTATCATCAGAACAGGATACAAAGGCTAATAAAATCATGAATGCAAAAAAGAATGCTTTTTTCATAATTAGTTTTCAATATTATTTCTTTGAACTTGGGTTAAATAAACTTTTGTTTGAATTGGCAGGTTAGAGCCAATAATATCTTCAAAACCGTAATATCCAAATGCTTTATGAGACGGAAAAAGAAAAGTTACCACTTCACCCTCCTGCATTAATTTTAGACCGTCTTTAAGACCTGATATTAAGTCTTGATTGCTTTGTTCAATTTGGTAGGTTTGTTCTCCTAATTCTTCTTTAGAAACTATAGGCTCGCCATCGAGCGAATTTATTTCATAACTAAATGTCACCAAATCGCCGGTACGAGGTTTAATTAGGTCTAATGTGTCTTTAATGTTATAGTAATACCAGAACCCTTTATCTGAAGTGAAGTATTCATTTTCTGGATGATTTTCCATAATGCGTTTTATAGCATCTTCCTGAGCCTTATTCATTTTTTTATTTCGTTCAATGGAAAGGTCAACATAGGAACCAGATGATTGACTTACGGGTCTTCGTGCTTCTGGGGTTTTACAAGCAGCAACTAAGACAAAGAGTACAACGAGCAAATTATATTTATTCATTAAGTGCATCTTTATATTGAGGTAATATACTAATAAAATAAGCAACGGTATCTTCAAGGGAGAGGTCGCTTTTGCCGCCTGCGGCATTTGTATGACCGCCTCCGTGAAAATGAGAGCGTGACATCTCATTTACCGAAAAGTCACCTTTAGAACGCAAAGAAATCTTAATTATTCCTTCTTGTTTATTTTCTATAAATATGAGTGCTATTTTGATATTGTCTAACGATAGGCCATAATTTACAAATCCTTCTGTATCGCCTTTTTGATAATTATGTTCATCAAGTTCATCTTGAGATAGAGTTATATATGCGGCTCTATATTCTGGAAGTACTTTAAGATTTGTGAGAGCAGTCCCCAAAAGCTGCATTCTGGAGAAGCTATTTGCATCATAAATTTGCTCGTGTATAAATGCATTATCAGCTCCTTTTTCTATAAGGCTGGCAATAACCGTATGCGTAAGAGAAGATGTAGATCTAAATCTAAAAGAACCTGTGTCTGTCATTATACCGGTATAAAGGCACGTAGCTATATCAGCATCTATGAGGTCTTTATCACCCAGCATTTCTATTGTATGATAAACCATTTGGCAAGTTGCACATATAGTAACATCACTGTAAGTAACAACGGCATAATCATCTGGCTGCTGGTGATGATCAATCATCACAAATTGGGCGGATGATTTTTCTAAGATCACCGACATGTCTCCTACACGAGAAAGTGAATTAAAATCAAGAGTAAATATTAAATCAGCTTCCTTGATAAGTCTTAGCGCCTGTTGATTTTGAAGATCATATTTAATTACAAAATCTTCAAATGGAAGCCATTTTAAAAATTTTGGATAATCGTTAGGACTTACGACTGTTGCTCTGTGACCTTTTTTATTTAAATACTGTAAAAGACCTAAAGTAGATCCCATTGCATCGCCATCGGGATTTTTATGAGGTATAATTACTATATTTTTTGGAGTAGATAATAAATCTTGAAGTAGTAGTAATTCTGATTTTTTCATAGAAGGCGAATATACGATTTCATGATATAGGGTTAATATGAGAAAATGTAATTTTGATTGTTTAAACTACAATAGAATGATATCAAAATTTCAAAACTCCTTATTTGTTACATTTTTTTTACTTTTTTCAGTTTGTTCATTAACTGCTCAGGAAAGTGATGCCAATTCAAAATTTACAATTGCATTCGGTTCTTGCAATCGGGTAGATTTACCTAATCCGTTCTGGGAGGATATTGCCTCTAAAGATCCGGATGTTTTTATATGGGGAGGAGATGTTATTTACGCAGATACCGATAATATGAAGAAAATGGAAGCGATGTATTCTAAACAAAAGAATAACGATACTTATAAGTCTTTTGCTGCCCAAACTGAAATTTTAGGAACTTGGGATGATCACGACTATGGTATAAATGATGGTGGAGCAGAATATAGTAAAAAGCAATCGAGCCAAAAGCTGTTTCTAGATTTTCTAAATGTCCCTGAAGATTCAGAAATTAGAAATAAAGAAGGCGTATATATGGCTAAAGATTATCAGCTAGGTGATAAGTTGATTAAGATTATAGTTCTAGATACCCGTTATTTTAGAACAGAATTGACAGATGACAGAAAATCTGGTAAGCGTTATGTACCTAATGCGAATGGAGAAGGAACCGTTTTAGGAGCAGAGCAATGGCAATGGCTTACTGAACAACTAAATCAACAATCAGACTATTGTATTGTCATGAGTAGTATTCAGTTTTTAAGTGCAGAACACGGTTTTGAAACGTGGGGAAATTTTCCTGGGGAAGTGACGCGATTTGAAAATCTTTTAAAAAGTGGAAATGCATCCAATGTTATCCTGCTTAGTGGTGATCGTCATATTTCAGAATTTTCAAAGAAAGAGATTTCAGGATTAGAATATCCATTAATTGATTTTACTTCAAGCGGATTAACACATTCATACACATCGTATAAGGGAGAGCCAAATAAATATAGAATAGGCGAAGTTATAAGTGACCGTAGTTATGGTTTATTAACGCTAGATCTTAAAAACAATTTAGTTAATTTCAAAATTATGGGTATTAATGATCAGATTTTAAGTGAGTTAAATCAAGAATATTAATTGTAAGTATGCAAATGGCTAATTCTAATTAAAAGAATTACTTTTGCAGCGATTTTAAAAACAAAAATTCGGTCTTTAAATTTTTAAGGGAGGTCGATACAAAACAAAACAAAATGGCAACAAACAGAACGTTTACCATGATTAAGCCAGACGGTGTTGAAAATGGACACATTGGCGCAATATTAGAAAAAATTTCAGCTTCAGGTTTTCGCATTGTAGCGCTTAAAATGACTCAAATGACTACTGCTGATGCAGAGGCTTTTTATGCTGTTCATAATGAGCGTCCGTTTTTTGGTGAACTTGTAGAATTTATGACTAGAGGTCCTATCGTTGCAGCAATTTTAGAAAAAGATAATGCTGTTGAAGACTTTAGAACACTTATAGGTGCTACTAATCCTGCTGATGCTGCAGAAGGTACTATAAGAAAATTATATGCTACTTCTATGGGAGAAAATGCTGTTCACGGAAGTGATAGCGATGAAAATGCAGCTATTGAAAGTGCATTTCATTTTTCAGGAAGAGAGCAATTTTAATTGTTAGAACTTGCAAAAAAAATAGCGGCTAAAAGCCGCTATTTTTTGCTTTACCTTTATCTAAGAACAATAGTTTTAATTACTTCTTTACCTAGTTCTTCATTAAGATTACGTACAATTTTTTCTTTACCGTAACCCAATTCTTCCCGTAAAACCGAAGAACTCAACTGGACAAATAATTTATCTTTATCAAGTTTTATTTGAGTAGTATATTTATTAATGGCAGGCCCCATAATATCTCTCCAGGCATCTGCAACATTCACCTTATCAATACCGGTTTGTAATTTATTTTTTTCTACAAATGATCCTAGCACATCACGGAGTGATTTAGGATCTGCATCTCTTTTTGCCATTAGTTTGTAATATCTATTTTTTCAAATTTATGATACGTGTAAATCAGTCCACGCTCATTTTTAAGTTGTAATTCTTCACTATCAGCTTTCAAAACGGTCTCTGTCCAGGAATCAAAAGGCGTTTTGTATCGTAAATACAAGGAATCATTTTTAATTAGAATGGTAATGGTTTCCTTCGAATCTGTGGTAACAAATGTACCATCAATACGAGGTAAAACCTTAGTTCTAAATCCTAAACTATCTTCAATTTCAATATAATCTACCTGCTCGCTAAACTTAAAATCGGTTTTTTTTCCGTTGGGATTTTCGACTTGCTTGATTTCCCAATAACCATTTAAATCTTTAAGTTGTTCCTGCGGATTATTTTCGGCGCAGCTATACAATATAACTAATAGAAAAGGTATAATGATTTTTTTCAAAGTTTAAATAATTTATAGGTTTGATGAATCTCTTTAATTATAGCTTCAGTTCGATCTGCGTGGGTGTCACTTATAAACAGCTGACCAAAATTATCATCATTTACCAGATCTATTATTTGTGTCACGCGATTTTCGTCTAATTTATCAAAAATATCGTCTAATAATAAGAGAGGGGTAGTATTACTTTGAGATTTTATAAAATCAAATTGAGCTAACTTTAAAGCTATAAGATATGATTTTTGCTGTCCCTGGCTACCAAATTTTTTTATAGGATGTCCTTCAATTTTAAAACTTAAATCATCTCTATGTGTACCCACACTTGTATAGTTTAAGGCTCTATCTTTAGATAGGTTTTCTTCAAGAAGTTTATCAAGCGTATTGTCGTGTAATTGACTTTTATATTTAAGTTTAACTGTTTCTTTTGCGCCACTTATAGATTCATATCGTGCTTTAAAAACGGGTGTAAATGCATCAACAAATGCGTTGCGTTTTTCAAAAAGAATTTGCCCTAAGCTATTCATTTGCGCGTTATAAATACTTAAAGTTTCTTTATTAAACGTATGATTTGCATTAAAGTACTTAAGGAGGGCATTGCGCTGGGCAACAGTTTTATTGTATTTAATAAGTGTGTCTAAATATTGGCGGTCACTCTGGGCGATTACACCATCCATAAATTTACGACGCGTCTCGCTACCTTCAATGATTAAATCTCTGTCTGCTGGTGATATTATCACTAGTGGTAAAAAGCCTATATGATCAGAAAAGCGTTCATAAACTTTTCCGTTTCGTTTAATCACTTTTTTCTGGCCACGCTTTGCACTTATTATAACTTTTTCTTCCCGGTCTTGTTTCTCATAACTCCCATCGATGACAAAAAAATCTGCATCGTGGTTGATGTTTTGAACGGTTATGGGATTAAAGTAACTTTTACCAAATGATAAATGATAAATTGCGTCAAGGACATTAGTTTTCCCTACACCATTATTACCTACAAAACAGTTAATTTTTTTATCAAGTATAAATGATGCAGTTTCAAAATTTTTATAGTTAATAAGCGAAAGTGCTTTTAGAATCATAGAGTTAAAACGGATTTTTATACATTAAAACACTCAAAAACAAGTAGTTGAATTAATGTGTTTTCATATGCAAATTATTGAAAAATAACAAAACAATAGTCTGTTAATATTGAATAAAAATTTTATTTTTGCGCCCAACAAAAGTTTAAGAATGGCCACATATCAAAAAAGGGGTTACAAACCTAAGACCAAAGAAGAAGTAGAGGAAGTTGTGCAAGAAGAAAGCACAACAGCTGAAGTATTCTCATCGTTAGATGAGGGAGCATCTCGTACCGAAGCCTGGGTTGAAAAAAATCAAAAACCTATTTTTATAGGTATTGCAATAGTTGTTATTGCTGTATTAGGTTATTTAGGTTATAAGAAGTTTATACAAGAGCCTAAAGAATTAGAAGCTTCTAATGAAATGTATCAGGCGCAAACTTATTTTAATGAGGCTGTTGCAGGGAACGTTGCAAAAGATTCTCTTTTTAATCTTTCTCTTAATGGAGGTGAAGGTAAATATGGTTTCTTAGATATTATAGATAACTATTCTGGTACAAAAGCTGGGAACCTTGCGCATTATTATGCAGGTATGGCATATTTAAATACTAATAAATATCAAGAAGCTATAGATGAATTAGAAGATTTTGATAGTGATGATATGATGTTAGGCCCTTTGGCTAAAGGTTCTATTGGTGATGCATTTATGCAATTAGATCAGCCAGAAGAAGCTCTTTCTTTTTATGTTAAAGCTGCTGATGCAAAAGCGAATGACTTTACAACTCCACGTTTTCTATTAAAAGCTGCTACTGTAGCAATTTCTTTAGGGAAAAATGATGATGCAGTAAAGTATTTAACAAGAATTCAAGAAGATTATAGTGCATCTGCTGCAGCTCAAGAAGTTCCACTTTATTTAGGAATGGCAAAGGCAGAATAAAAAAATAATATATATGGCAACAACAGACTTGTCTGTTTATGATAAATCTTCAATCCCAAACGCGAAAAATTTTCGGTTTGGGATTGTTGTTTCAGAATGGAATCATGATATAACACAAGGTCTTTTTCAAGGTGCATTTGACACTTTTATTGACTGTGGTGTTCTTAAAGAAAATATCGTTCGTTGGGATGTTCCTGGTAGTTTTGAACTTATCTATGGTTGTAAAAAAATGCAACAAAGCTATGATATGCTTGATGCTGTTATAGCTGTAGGTAGTGTTATTCAAGGGCAGACAAAACATTTTGACTTTGTTTGTGATGGAGTAACTCAAGGAATCAAGGATCTTAATGTGCAAAGTGATATCCCGGTTATATTCTGTGTGCTTACAGATAATACCATGCAACAAGCTATAGATCGTAGTGGAGGACAGCACGGTAACAAAGGAGTAGAAGCCGCAGTCGCTGCTATTAAGATGGCTCAATTGCGCAAGGATGCTAAATTCTAGCACCCTGTAATTTCTAAATTTTCAGTTTTCAACATTTAGCGATTCAATAGGTATAGCTTAAGGTTTTTTGATTGATCTTAAATAACTTGATGTGGAATGCTTTTTGATCTAATTAGCTTGTGGCTTATTGCGGCCTTTACATCATTTATTGTAAATTTGAATTTTAGAAATTATGGGAATTTTAAAAGCACGCAAGAATAAAAAATATGGTTATAGCCCTCGATATTACGAGGGTAGTTCGACACCATTTAAGCTCGAATCAAAATTTGATAAATACCGTAAAGCTACTTTAGAGACAAAAGGTCTAAAAGGTAAATTCACTACTGCTTGGGATGACTTTAGGTATAATAATGACAAAAGAGCTAATAGAACTACACTGTTTATTTTAGCAATTTTAGTTTTGTTGTTTCTCTTTATTATAGATTTTGATCTAAGCATCTTTACCCAATTTTAATCTATGTCTGATATTATAAAGCTTCTACCAGATCACGTAGCCAATCAAATTGCTGCGGGCGAGGTTGTTCAACGACCTGCATCTGTAGTTAAAGAGCTTTTAGAAAATGCAATTGACGCTGGTGCTTCTCAGATCAAGATATTAGTAAAAGACGCAGGTAGAACGCTTGTTCAGGTAATCGACGATGGTAGGGGTATGAGCACTACAGATGCTCGGCTTAGTTTTGAACGCCATGCAACATCAAAAATAAAATCTGCAGACGATCTTTTTGCGCTTTGTACAAAAGGTTTCAGGGGAGAAGCTCTTGCTTCCATCGCAGCAGTTGCTCACGTAGAGTTAAAAACAAAAACAGAAAATGAGGAAGTAGGTACTCGCATAGAAATTGAAGGTAGTACCATTAAAGAGCAAGAGGTTTGTGCTACTATTAAAGGAACTTCTATAGCTGTGAAAAATTTATTTTATAATATTCCGGCTAGGCGTAATTTTCTAAAATCTGATAATGTTGAACTGCGTCACGTTATTGACGAATTTCAGCGTGTAGCGTTAGCACACGAGGGTATTGGGTTTGTTATGTACCACAATGATAACGAACTATTCAACCTTCAGCGAGCAAATAAAAGGCAGCGTATTGTTTCAATATTTGGCGCAAAAACCAATGAGAAATTGGTTCCTGTTGTTGAAGAAACAGAAATCGTAGAAATTGATGGTTTTATTATTAAGCCTGAATTTTCAAAGAAAACAAAAGGAGAACAGTTCTTTTTTGTCAATGATCGATTTATAAAGCATCCTTACTTAAATCATTCGGTTAATGCAGCTTTTGATGGTTTGTTACCAGATCGTTCAAGAGCTAGTTATTTTATCTACCTTAAAGTAGATCCTAAGACTATAGATATTAATATTCACCCTACTAAAACAGAGGTGAAATTTGAAGATGAGCACGCGATTTATAATTTACTGCGTGCTGCAGTAAAGCATAGTCTAGGTCAATTTAATATTGCTCCAATTTTAGACTTTAACAGAGAGTCTAATATGGATACACCCTATTCCTATAAGGATAAAGCGGTAGAGGTACCACGCGTAGAGGTAGATCGTAATTTTAATCCTTTTGAAACTGTTACCAGCAATGGCAGATCTTCCCATGTTGCTACCTATGAAAAGAAAAGTAGTGCTGGTTGGGAAACTATGTATGAGGGACTTGACAGACGTACTACAGAGTCATCTTTTAGCTCTTTGCAAATTGAAGATGAGCCAGAAGGAGAATCTCTTTTTGTAGAACATGAAAGCAAAGGCTTTACTGAAAACAAACAGACAGACAGAGATGCAGCCAATACGTATCAAATTCATAATAAATACGTAGTAAGTGCCATTAAAAGTGGTATGCTTGTAATAGACCAAAACAGAGCACATCAACGGGTACTTTATGAAGAATTTCTTCGGAATATTACCGTTAAGGAATCTGTAAGTCAGCAACTGCTGTTTCCACTTAGATTAGATTATTCTAGTTCTGAATTAGCACTTTTTAGTTCGTTGAAAGAATCACTTGAAAATACTGGTTTTGTACTTGACTTTCCTGAAGATGGTATTTTAGAAGTTTCTGGTATACCTGCTAGTATTCAAGAAAGTGAAGTATCAATTGTACTGGAGCAATTATTAAGTGATGTTGAGCAAGAAGTACCAAATGCCGGATTTAGTCAGACAGATGTTCTTGCAAAAAGTATGGCCAAAAGTATGGCTGTAAAAACTGGAGAAAAATTGGATGATTTGTCACGGGAGCACTTAGTAAATAAGTTATTTGCTTGTACCGAACCTACTTTATCCCCATTTTATAAAAAAACATTTATTACACTTACAGTCGATGAACTCGATCGTAAATTTAACGCATAATTAAAAACGTTTTATTACGTTTCTAAATTCCAAATCTTATTAGATGGGCAAAATCACCGAAACTGTAAAGGTTCTCTTAATTATAAACGTAATCTTTTTCTTAGGGACAAAATTTTTGTTTCCTCAGGCTTTAGATCTTTTTGCATTGTGGTTTCCAGCAAATCCAAATTTTGAATATTGGCAGCCACTTACGCATATGTTTATGCACGATCAAAGCAGTATTTTTCATATACTTTTTAACATGTATGCGCTGTATGCCTTTGGTGGACCGGTTGAGCAGATGTTAGGGAAAAATAAGTTCATTTTCTTTTACTTTTCAGCTGGTTTAGGAGCGGCATTGATTCATACATTAGTAGGATATTATCATTATCAGGTAGGCTATACGGCACTTATTGATGCTGGTATTAGTCCGACCGACATTTCTCAAATATTAGAAAAAGCGTTTACGAGCATCCAACAGACGGGACAATACTCGTACCCTGATATTGGTGAAGCAGATAAAATTAGAGGAATGATTGAAGCTTTTTCAACTTCAGCGGTAGGAGCGTCAGGAGCCATTTATGGTGTTCTTGTAGCCTTTGGGATGTTGTTTCCTAATGCAGAGCTTTTCTTAATATTTTTGCCTATTCCTATCAAAGCGAAGTTCTTTATTCCGGTTTTAATTCTTATTGATTTATTTTCTGGTGTGACCGGCTTTTCTCTTTTCGGTCAGAATATTGCCAATTTCGCTCACATTGGTGGGGCCTTATTTGGGTTCATAATGATGTGGTATTGGAAAAAGAACAGTTTTAATGATAAACGCTGGTATTAGCTATGTCTGGAACAAACTTGAGTTACCAATTTAAAACGGCTTCTATTGTTGTAAAACTTATCGTGGTTAATGTATTAATCTGGATAGGTTTTATGCTTCTTGAATGGATTTTAAATTCAGGAAATATTATAACACAATGGTTAAGTCTTCCTACACATTTAGGAAGATTATTAATTCAGCCTTGGTCACTGCTTACTTATGCATTTCTTCACGGAGGATTCTGGCATATTTTCTGGAATATGTTAATCCTGTATTGGTTTGGTCAGATAGTTTTGAATCTTTTTACTGAAAAACGTTTTCTAACTATATACCTCTTAGGTGCATTAGCCGGAGGTGTCTTTTTTGTGGTTTCTTATAATTTATTTCCGGTTCTTATTGAATCAACAGCTTACTTGATAGGTGCAAGTGCAGCTGTGAGAGCTATAATGATCTTTATAGCCACATATACTCCTAATACTGAGGTACGCGTTATATTTTTCAATGTGAAGTTATGGCACATCGGTGTTTTTGTAATTCTCACAGATCTTATACAAATTCCTTCATCTGATAATGCAGGCGGATTACTGGCGCACGTGGGCGGGGCGATTTTTGGATTTGTATATGCACAACAACTTCAAAAAGGAAATGATATCGGTATCTGGTGGGAGCGTTTAGCAGATAAGGTAGTAGCTCTTTTAAAGCCACGCCCTAGAAGTGAGAAAAAAGCTAAAATGAAAACCGTATACCGCAATAAACAAACAAGTAATTCAGTTAATAGATCTGGATCTAATTCTTTATCAAAGTCTGAAAAGCAAATACGTGTGGATACTATTTTAGATAAAATAAGCAAGAGTGGTTATGATAGCCTTTCAAAAGAGGATAAAGATTTTTTATTTAAAGCCGGAAAAGATAATTAATGAAGAATCTCGGACTCTGGAATAAGGTTGTTTTTTTTTTAAACAGTCTTTTTGCAATAGCATTATTAATAGGTTACACCTTGCCCTATTTTCCACCTAAAGTTTTTCCACCTATATCCGTACTTACTCTTATAATACCAGCGCTGTTAGCCACAAATGTCATATTTGTTATTTACTGGCTACTGCTTTTTAAAAAACAGTTCTTGCTATCCGGTTTAATTTTAGTGTTGTGGCTATTTATTGGTACAACATTATATAATTTTAGCTCAGGAATCCCTGTTCAAAACGTTGAACAAGCATCAGAAGATTTAAGTATTTTCAGCTATAACGTTCACGTTTTTACAAGTGATAAATTTGATAAGGAGCAAATACGCGAGGGAGTTCTCGAATTGATAAACACGAATGCACCTGATATATTAACATTTCAGGAGTTTTCAAAACACAATTCGCCTAATTTCAAGAACTATAAATATTCCTATTTAGGTAATGAGACGGTTGCGCGTAATTTTGGACAGGCAATTTACTCGAAGTATCCTATAATTAACCAGGGCTCTCTAGATTTTAAAGCGACATTTAACAATGGTATTTTTGTTGATATCGTAAAAGCTCAGGATACCATTCGTATTTACAATATGCATATGCAAACGCTTACGCTTACTCCAGAGCTTAATGCACTTGAAAAAGAAGATACTAAATCTCTTGTAGGTAGATTGGGAAGAGCTTTTAAAAAACAACAAGAACAAACCAATATATTTTTAGAACATCAGAAAAATAGCCCTTATAAAACGATAGTTGCTGGGGATTTTAATAATACTGCTTTTTCTTATACCTATAATAAAATTCGAGGTTCCCGAAGAGATGCTTTTGAAGAAAAGGGGAGCGGTTTTGGACGAACATTTATATTTGACATAATTCCATTACGCATCGATTTTATTCTACCCGATGAAAGCTATGACGTTAAGGCTTTTGAAAATTTTGATGTAGGCTACTCAGATCACTTTCCTATAATGGCTATAGTGAGCACAAAGTAGTTGCTACAGCTTCAAATCTACGTTCTGTAGGTAAGTAATTGCTTCAGGACCGTGATTAAACAGTAAATCTAAAACGGAGAGATAGGGAATAAAACCATTTTTTTCTTCAAACACTTGTCTATAGGGGGCAATTTCCGTTTTATTTTTCCTTTTGCCATCTGCAAAATAGCGTAGATCTATTTTATCTGCGTAATTATCTTCATAACTTGAGGTGTAACTTATTGTAAGATCTATATCTAATAGCTCTTGAAGGTATTTGATCGAATCTATATTAAATTCAAGAAGAGAATTGTATTCTTTATGAAAAAGAGGATAAATATCATCTTCATAAAATTCAAAAAAAGGAGATGTTCTATAAGCAATTACTAAAGATCTCCAGTGTTGTCGTTGCCACAAAAAACTATTCTCAATATAAGTATCCTCTATTTTCTTACGCTCCTTCTTTTTTGAATGTAATATAGGAATATTAAGAAGTAACCTGCCGTTTGAGGTAGCAATATACATTCTGCTCCTATAACTTTGTTTTTGATAGTTTTCTGAAACTTCAAGCATGATAGTGTCTGCTTGTACCATTGCAGCAAATGATAGTATATCTGGAAAATAGGTAGGGCTTATAATTATATTCATATTCGTATAAATCTGCAAAGATACTTTAATTAGCATTTTATAACATTGGGTAATACCACGAATTTATTTATAAGAAAAATCTTACGTATAAAATTAAATTTATTTAATACATCTCTTTATTTGAGGCTGTTTGAGCTTAATAAAATTCTTTAATATTGATATTTAAGAACTTAACTTTAGCATTTAATCGATTATTTATGTAATATTGTCCTCTCAAAAACCCCTTGTCATAAAGTGAAAATCAATTATCTATCCCTTTGTGTAAGCATATATTTGCTTGTAGGTAACATTTTCGCTGTGTTTTCTAACGTTTATTCTTCTTCAGAAGGCCTTTATCCAATTTTTCAAGAAAATTCGTTACAACAAGATCTTGATGCTATTTATAAATATCGAGACGAAAAGAAATATGATGTTGCCATTGAGCGTTTATCTGATTTAATTATAGAATCAAAACGCTTAAATGAATATGATTATACATTTCACGGCTATAATATGCTCAGTGTAATATATCATGAAATTAATGATACCGTACCATCCTTAGCATATGCAAAATCTGCTTTAGAATTTGCAAAGTTATCTAAAAATGATACATTGATCTCTTGGGGGTATAATAATCTTGCTGCCAGCCTTTCTACAAATCCTAATACTAGAAAACAAGCTTTAGAGTATTATAAAAATTCTTTAGAAATTCAACAAGAATTGAATAGCGGAGTTTTCTTAGATGCAGCTCTTAATATAGCCGAATTATACGGTAAAGAAGAGAATTTTGTAATGATGTATCCGTATCTTAAAAAAGCGACGGAAAGTTATGATCACTCATTTAATTATCACAATGATCCATTAATTTATTTAAATATAAGTTGGGGCGATTATTACAAAGCGCTAGATATAAAAGCTAAAGCACTAGAATACTATGCAGAGGCTTTTAAACTCATTGAGCGTGATAATATGACTCCGCTTGCATTAGAGTTTTATGAGCGTTACGCTGCTTATTTAAATGAAAATAATTATAGTGATAAAGCTTTTAATGTTCAGCAGCAGTATTTAAAGCATTATAAAATACGAGAAAAAACATTAGAGAAAGAAACTGTAAAATTAGCTCTTGCACGTGCTGAAACAGAAGAATTAAGGCGCCAGCGTAATGAAGCTGAAATGCAGCAACAGCTATTGGATCAAGATTTAAGGCGCAAAAAGATTCAATTTATTTTGCTAGGCTCTATCTTGGCTTTATTAAGTCTTTTTCTTGCTTATTTATTCTATAGTGAAAAACTGAGATTGGGTTTAATCAATAATCTCAAGAGAAACAACAAGAATTTATTAAAAGCAAAAAATCTGGCTGAAAAAAGTGAACGAGCAAAATCAAAGTTCTTCTCTACATTAAGTCACGAAATGCGCACACCACTTTATGGAGTAACAGGTATAATCTCTTTACTTGAAAAAAGATCAGAATTTGATGCTTTTAAAGAAGAAATAGGTTCCTTAAAGTTTAGTGCCGATCATTTATTAGATATCATTAATGATTTATTGGATTTATCAAAACTAGAAGATGAGTCTTTTAGCTTGATTAATAAGAGATTTAATATTCAGTTATTAGCTGAAGATCTGGTTTCTAGCTTTGATCAAAATAGTTTGAAGAGCTCTGAGTGCACACTAGTTTGCGAGATTGATTCTTCGGTTCCCGAGTTTGTAATAGGAGATGCGCGTCGCGTTAGTCAAGTCTTACTAAATATTTTAGGAAATGCTATTAAATTTACTCCTAAGGGTAAAATTGTTCTTAGAATGCGAGGAGAAGAGTTAGAGGAAAATAAATTTAAAATCTATTTTGAAGTTCAGGATGATGGAATAGGAATTCCAAGAGAACTTCAAGAAAGTATTTTTGATGAGTTCAGTCAGTTGGAAGAATTACAAAAAACAGAAGCAGTATCTGAATCTAAAGGTACTGGTTTGGGACTGCCTATTGTAAAGAAATTATTACAGAAGATGGATTCTCAAATCACCTTAAAAAGTAGTGTGGGTAAAGGATCTACCTTTTTATTTGATATTAACTTTGAAAAAGATTTAAATCCTAATTCTCAACAAGAGCGTACGACTAAACCTAGTTCTTTAGGTATTTCTAACCTTAAAGGTTTACGTTGTCTTATTGTAGATGATAATAAGATTAATAGGCTGGTTACAAAACGGGTTTTAGAAAATCTTGGTGTCATAACTTTTGAGGCTCAGAATGGAGAAGAAGCCTTAGAACGCGCCAAAAAACACTATTTTGATTTTATTTTAATGGATATTAATATGCCGGGAATGAATGGCTATGAGACTACCCAAGCCATTAGAATATTTGATAAATTAATACCTATTATAGCTCTTACTGCTGCTGAAGCCACCTTTATCAAAAAAGCAGCACAGCACAGTGGTATGAATGATATTGTCACAAAACCATACAATGTAGACGATCTGTCTTCAGTAATTTCAAAACACGTGCAAATACGTAATTTGATAACGAGCTGTTAATCTCTTTTAATTTGCTTTTGAATTTTGTCGATGGCTTGTTGAATTGATTTTTCAGGTTCAATGACGTTATAAGCTCCCCAAAACTCAGGATCGGCAAATCCGGAGACTTCATCAGCTAAAACAGCATTTTGCTTAAACTTTGATCTTCTATCTATTCCATCAGTCATTAATTCGGTTTCCCAATCTGTAATAAGCATTTCACTGCTAATTCTATATTTGCTATTAAATAGTTTGCGTTTCCAGTTTACTACAAACTCAAGCTGAACGTTACTATAACTGTAATACCACTTGCCGTCTTTATTGCGATAATCTATACGGTAGCTAATTTCGGTAGGATAAACTTTTACGCGATTTGGTTTTTTCTTAACGAATAAAGCAGCAGCTGCATTACGATTTTCTACATTTAAATTATAGATAGCATTTGTTAAAGCATTAGACTGAGCGTCAATAAATAATTTTCCGTAGTATAAAGGTTCGTTAATCGAACTTTTTTGCTTGAAGTTCACTACATAAACCATCGAACCATCATTAATTAATGGTTCTCCAAACGAAAAGTCATAATTAGATAGAGATAGCGGTGTAATGAAATATTTGGGATATTTTACGAGATCTGCATACAAAGCATTTAGTGGACCACCTTGTAACTTTATTGCAACTGTATCAAGACGATCATAATTTGTGCTTTTACGAGCTTTGTATATAGAGAGTAAATCTGTTTCATAACTGGCATAAGGTTTCTTCTGAATGGTTACTACAGCCTCTGCCAAGGAAGCACTTCGATTGCGTTTATTAATGGTTTCTCTATAAAATGCGGTCATAAAATTATCCTGGTCAGCATAATTTTTATCAATATTATCAAATACTTGCTGAACTAAATAAAGCGCATTTTTAGGTCTGCTAATATTAATTTCATCAAGTTCATATGTTTGTGGAGAAAGACTAATTACTGAATGCTTATCGTTTAAATCAGTCATTATAATTATCAATTTCTGATAACCGGGGTATGTAAATGTGACCTTTGCATTAGGTAATGCTTCATCAATTTTTAAAGAAAAATTACCTTCAGAGTTTGTTACTGTAGCAATATTTGTTCCTTCTACGACAAGGTTTACAAACGGCAGAGGATTGTTAGAACCTTTTGAAATTACGAGTCCTTTATACTCAATAAAATTATCAGATTCTTGTGATTTGACAGAACTTGTAAAAAATACTAAAAACGCTATACATAGAAACAATAGCGAATCAAAATGACCGTTGATATAAAAATAATTCTTTTTCATATGTATATTTTATAATAAATCTACGTTTTTTTTTGATGATTTTGCAATTTAAGATTCAAGTGTTATGAGAATTGGCACGATTACTGTTTACTCGTCATTAGCTATATTTGCTTTTTAAATATGGCAATACAATTTATTTGATAACGTTAAGAATTAAGAAGATTGAAATTGAATACTATGTATATCAAACGGCTATATGATTATAAATTACTATTTGTGATTTGTATATTTTTTATGCCTTTTACAGTCTTATCTCAAATAGATAACCGGTCGGGATCTTTTAAAATTCCGGCAACTGAAAATCCTAATGGTACACCTACACCAGTTCCAGATCCGACTTCAGATTTACCAGAATCTAAAAAATCAATAGGCGGTTTGCAATTAGATGCAAATGGTAAATTAATGGAACGTCCAGTACTTAGAGCCCCGGAAACACCTACCTTTTATATGCTTACGCATGAAAAATACGCAGATGCCGGACAACGGTATACAGAAATGATGAATCAGCGTGAAGCTAATCGGGATTCTGATAAATCTG
The DNA here is from genome assembly GCF_004104375.1 of Leeuwenhoekiella aequorea. Lineage (GTDB taxonomy): Bacteria > Bacteroidota > Bacteroidia > Flavobacteriales > Flavobacteriaceae > Leeuwenhoekiella > Leeuwenhoekiella aequorea. The sequence goes on along the minus strand of NZ_QOVM01000002.1, from coordinate 347,095 downwards.
AAAAACCCGCACATCAATCAGATCAAGATTTAGGTACATTTAAAAATGGAGGGAAGCAGGTTAAAATTGTTTGTAGAGATTATGCTTATGTAGATGGAGATCGGGTTGCTGTATTAGTCAATGATGAAATTGTGTTACCTAGTATATGGTTGACTGAAGCCTATACCAGCTTTTATCTTCCATTAAAAAAAGGATTTAATAAGATATCGTTTAAGGCTTTAAACCAAGGTTCTAGTGGACCTAATACTGCAGCTTTTGTAGTTTATGATGATACCGGGAACGTAATTAGTTCTAATGAATGGAACTTGTTAACTGGCGTAAAGGCTAATATTATGATAGTTAAAGAAAATTAGATATAAAAAAGCCATCAATTGATGGCTTTTTTATGCACGGTAAAATTTTTATAATTCACCGTTCTGCTCATCGAGATTATTGTTACGTGACCCTCCTTGACTGTATAATTTATTTTCTTCGTCTTTAAGACCCGTAGTTTGTTCATTAGTTTTTTCACCAGTAGGTACATCCAGATCTTTCCCTGTAAAGTCTACATCCTTTTGGCGATCCCTTAATTGTTCATCTGCGCCACCATCCTTATGTATATTTTTCTGATTTAATATGTCTAAATCTTCCTTGGTTACGTCAGAATTGTAGTCTGTATTTTTTTTGCTATCTGTTTTCATAATTTATTTTTTTTGAATTTATTTAATTTAAAAAACCTTCGCTCCATTTTTAACTGCCTATATAGAAAACTATAACAAGTTTTTAATAATTTGATTGCCAACTGCTATTGTATAAATAGTACTTTTAACCACTTCAAAATAGTGTAATTCTATTGCTATTTTGAGATAATGAATTATGAAGAAGACTCCTAAACAAAAGATTTTAAAAGGCTTAAAAATTTTTGGTAAAGTACTAGTAGCAATCTTGGTTTTACTATTACTTATTATATTATTTATACGCAGTCCTTGGGGTCAAGGCATATTAGTTGATAAGGCTATTAATTATGTGGAGGATAAAACAGGAACTGAAGTTCAAATTGAACGCCTGTTTATAACTTTTGATGGTGATATAGCTTTAGATGGTCTTTATCTTGCCGATAAAAAAGGAGACACTTTAGTGTATAGTAAGCACTTAGAAGCCGCTGTACCATTATGGTCATTAATTACTGGAGGTCCACTAAGTATTGATAATGTTGATTGGGAAGGCGTTAGAGCAAATGTAATTAGAAGAGATTCTATTGCGGGTTTTAACTATCAATTTTTAGTAGATGCCTTTGTAACAGCAGATACTACTACGGTTTCCACGCCTCAGGATACAACTGCATTTCAGCTAAATCTGGGAGATTTTAATTTTAAGGATTTTAAGGTAAATTATATTGATGATATTTCGGGCATGGAAGCAAATTTGGCTTTATCTGAGCTCGAGCTTGATATGCGTAAAACAGATCTTGAAACCATGCGGTTTGAAGTAGGAAACATTTTTTTAACCCATACAAGAATCTCCTACAAGCAGACCAAGTCATTACCTGTATCTAAAGATACAACCGAGGTACCAATGCCTTATATAAAGATTAAACAGCTTAAATTAAATAAAGTTGTTGTTGACTATAATTCTATTCCCGATGGGATACAGGCATACGCAAGTATAGGTAATTTTGAAACAGAAGTACCACAGATAGACCTTAAGAATAACATATTTGATATTGATAAATTAGTACTCAATAATTCTAAAATTGAACTGGCTCTTAGTACAGTTACTAGCTCTGAAAAAACAGAAGAAGACTCTGTTGAAACTAACTCTTTTGAGTGGCCTCCTTACCTGGTAAATATAGGTGAGGTTACTCTTGTAGATAACTCGATTAAATATACATTAGATGGTGCTACTCCCACTAATGGTACGCTCAATTTTAATGCAATTGCCCTTGAAAAAATGTCTTTAGGTTTAAAAGACATTCAACTTCAAGATAAGTTAATAACTGCCGATTTATTAAACGCATCAGCCATTGAAGCTTCTGGTTTGAACCTTGAAGATCTTAATTTCACCCTCAAAGTAACCGATGAATTGATTGATGTTAATGATCTTAAATTCAAACTAAATGAAAACTATTTAGAAGGAGACTTAGAAGTAGGATATGCAAGTTTAGCTAGTTTTATTGAGACTCCCGGGAGTGCGACAATGAACCTCAATATTCCCAATATAATTGCAGATTTAAAGACCGCCTTTTTATTTCAACCAGAGTTAAAAGACAATAGTTACATTAATAAACTAAGCAATCGCAAACTAACGGGTAGTCTGGTTGCAACCGGGAAATTAGATGATCTCACCATAAAACCAACTCGTTTTAATTGGGGTAATACTACGTTTCTAAGTTTACAAGGAACAGTCTATAATGCTACAAACCCTGATAAGTTATCTTATAATTTTCCTACTTACCGTATTCAAAGTATACGTTCTGATCTGAATAGATTTTTAGATGAAAAAGAATTGGGTGTTCAATTTCCTGAATTAGTTCGCCTCAGTGGATCTTTAAAGGGCAGTACAACTCGAGCAATTACAAAATCAAAATTAGAAACTACAGACGGCATTGTGGTACTAGACGGTAATGCTGCATTTGGTGAATCTATTGCTTTTGATGGTACCGTAACGGCTACTGAAATTAGATTGGGGAAATTACTTCAGAATGAAATGCTAGGTGTTCTGGATCTTAATTTAACTGCAAAGGGTAGTGGTTCGACAATTAATGATCTTGATGCACAAGTGAATGCTACGGTTAATAGTCTGGATTTTAATAAGTATACATTTAAGGATCTAGCACTAGAAGGAAACTTTAATAAAGGAAAAGGAAATTTAGTTTCAGCTTATAAGGATGAAAATCTTAATATGAAGTTTGATGCAGATGTAACACTTGATTCAGTAGCCTCATCAGCAACTGTAAATCTTGATTTGATAGGAGCAGATCTGCAGGCTTTAGGTTTTGTAAATAGAAATGTAAAAGCAGCATTCACCTTAACCGGATTTTTCAAAGGTACACCTGAAGATTATATAATTAAGAGCGATATAAAGCGTGGTGTGGCTGTTTATGATGATAAAGCTTATCAATTAGGTGATTTAAGTATTGAGGCATTTGTAAAACCCGATACCACTTCACTAGATATTAAAAACCGCATTTTGCAATTAGATTTAGAATCTAATGCGAGTCCGCAAGATTTTATTGCTGCACTACAAAGACACGTACAATCCTACCTTACAAAGGATCCGAAATTAGATACGCTCTCAAAACCCGTTTTAATGAAAATACGGGGTACTGTTCACGAATCTCCAATTTTAAGTGAGGTATTTGTACCTAATTTAAGAGAATTAGATACGGTACAAATTGCTGTAGATTTTGATGAATATAAAAGAGCCCTTAATGCGGATATAAATTTACCCTATGTAAATTATAATGGCTACACTATAGATAGTCTGGCCTTTAAACTTATATCGAATGAGAAAAACATGGATTTTGGATTTGGTCTTAAAGATTTAGTTGCAGGACCTATTAATATTAAAAATACACGAATAGGTGGTCGCGTAACTAATAATATGATGTATCTGGACTTCCTTTCTTTAGATGAAGATGAAAAGTTGATGCATATACTTGCATTAATCACTCAAGAAGATGATAATCTTAAAATTCACATAGATGATAAAGATCTTATACTTAATCGCAACAAATGGCGTGTAAATCCCAATAACAGTATACTATTTACCGATGCAAATACCGTATTTGAAGATTTCAAGTTATCCTATGAGGATCAAATTGTTGAAGTTAGTAACAATCTACCGGGTATTTCAAAGGAACATTTAGGGGTGAATTTTAAGAACTTTAGATTATCAAGTATACTTAATCTTCTAAATCCTAATGAATCCTTGGTTAAAGGTATTCTCAATGGAGATTTTATTGTTGAGGATCCCTTTACATCTCCGGGAATGTTAGCAGATTTAAACGTTAAGCAATTTGAAGTGTTGCAAACCGATATGGGAATCCTTAACGTTTCAGGAAAATCTAAAGGTTCCGGCGGTTATGATTTTAATTTGAGTCTTAAAGAAGGTGTCGCAGATCTGGATGTTATAGGGGATTATATTGATAGTCCTGAAGCAGCTATGATAGATCTTAACTTAGACATTAATCGCATAGATTTTAAAGCTTTTGAAAATTTCTCTCAAGGAGAACTATCTAATGCTAGTGGAATTTTAAAAGGAAATATTACCGTTACTGGTACTACGCTAGAGCCCAATTATAATGGAACAATAAATTTTGAAAATGCAAACTTCGAAATTACCAAGCTAAATGCTCCGTTTTTATTGGCAAATGAAGAACTGCGACTTGATAACAAAGGCATTTATTTTGATAACTTCAAAATTCAGGATGCAAACTCTAATGCAATTTCAGTAAGTGGAAAAGTTGGGACTGAAAGTTTTATTAATCCTACGTTTGATCTTAAGTTGAAAGCTAAAAACTTCAAAGCTTTAAATTCAACCAAAGATGACTTTGATTTAGTTTATGGTACGGTTGTTTTTGATGCTGATGCCAGCATTACCGGAGACTTAAACTTACCCGATGTTAAGCTTAGTTTAACGGTTAACTCTGCGACCGATGTGACCTATGTTTTGCCTCCTTCTGAAGTGCAAATAGAATCAAAAGAGGGAGTGGTAATCTTTGTAAATAAAGAAAATCCGGATGCTATTTTAACCAATAACAAAGAAGATTCATACACTGTTTCTGGTTTTGAAATAGATGCAGATTTAAGTATCGCTAAAGGAGCTATTTTCAATCTTGTTATTGATGAGCAAACAGGAGATAACTTTCAGGTTACCGGGACGGGTGATTTTAAATACAATATGTATCCTAATGGAAGGATGACATTAAGTGGTCGTTACAACGTGAATGGCGGTCATTATGAGATGAGTCTCTATAATCTTGTAAAACGTCGATTTGACCTGGCTCCAGAAAGTCGTATCACGTGGTCTGGTGATCCATTCGATGCTCAATTAGATATTAAAGCTGCTTATGAGGTTGAAACTTCAGCAAGCGGATTAATGGCTTCTGCAACCAGTGGAACAGATATTAGTACACAATCTCAATTTAGACAAGAAGTTCCGTTTTTAGTTTATATAAATATTGACGGCGAATTGATGAAGCCTATAATTAGCTTTAATCTAGATATACCTGAAGCTAGTCGCGGTGCCGTAGGAGGGCAAGTATATAGCCAGGTTCAGCAATTAAATCAGCAGGAAAACGAACTCAATAAACAGGTTTTTTCATTACTAGTTTTAAATAGATTCTTCCCATCTTCAAGTAGCGATGGTAGTAGTGGAGGAACAGCAACAATAGCCAGAGATAACTTAAATGACGCTATTTCAGATCAATTAAATGTATTCTCAGATAAACTTCTGGGCAATACAGGGTTTGATTTGAACTTCGGGTTAGATAGCTATACAGACTATCAAGGGAGTGCACCTACAGATAGAACCACATTAGATATAGCTGCACAGAAAAAGTTATTTGATGATCGGGTGGTGGTAAGTGTGGGTAGTGCTGTAGATCTTCAGGGAAGCGGTAATACAGAAAACGGTACTGCGCCGGTTGTAGGGAATGTAAGTATTGAATATTTACTTACTGAAGACGGTAGATACAGATTGAGAGGATACAGACGTAGCCAATATGAAAATATTATTGACGGTCAAATTGTGGTAAATGGTATTTCCTTATTATTTACACGTGAGTTTAACAAGTTTACAGAGCTTTGGAAATCATTGTTTCCAGCTAAATTAGAAGAAGAGTCTGATGAATAGCGCTATAAAAATTAAAGGAAATATAAAATGGACAACTCTCGCTGTTGTAATAGGGCTTATAACCTATAGCTGCTCGGTAGAAAAGTTTATCCCCGAAGGAGAATATTTATATACTAAGGAAACGGTTGAGCTCACACCAGATTCTATCGTCAATGATATTGATAATATTGAGCTAGATTTAAAAGCTGCTTTACGACCGGAACCTGTTTCATCATTTCTAGGAGGATATCCGGGTTTGTATTTTCATTATAAAGGTACGCGAGAGAAACCGGGATTTATCAATAAGTTTTTGAATAAGAAATTTGGAAAGGAACCTGTTTATGCTTCAGATATTCGAAGTTATGAGATGGAGCAAATTTTGCTCAACAGACTAGAAAACAAAGGTTTTTTCTACAGTACCGTTGCTTCAGAAATTGTAGAAGACACTATACATAAAGAGGCTGAAGCTATTTACAAGCTCGGATTGTCAAAGCCTTATCGTCTGCAAAATTATCAATTAGATACTGATAGTTTATTGGTTTATAAAAGCATCAAAAATGAAATAGATAAATCTGTTATGAAGCCTGGAATGCGCTTTGACTTGAGCGCAATGAAGGCTGAACGTGAACGTATAAATCTTCAGCTTAAAGATGAAGGATTTTATAATTTTAATTCGGGTTTCTTGATTTTTGAATCAGATACAAATCAGTACACAAATAAAAAATTTGATCTGTATTTACGATTAAAAAAGGATGTACCGGTAAAATCGATTATTCCGTATAAAGTTGCCCAGGTAAATGTTTATCCTAATTATTCTGTAGCTCTGGATAGTACTGTAGTAGATACGGTGACTTATGCAAACAAGAACTTCTTACAAGATGAACTTTACTTTTTACCAAAACGCTTGGACCCCTTTATTTTATTAGAAGAAGGTGATTTGTATAGTCCGGATAAATCTAAGGCTACCAGTAGAAGATTAGGTTCTATAGGTGCTTACAAATTTGTGAATATTCGCTACAATGAAATAGATAATAGTGCAGAGGGAGATAGCTTAGGTATACTTGAAGCGAATATTTTTTTATCTCCGTTAAACAAACGCGCTATTCGAGCCGAAGTTAAGGCTGTTACCAAGTCAAATGGGTTTTCTGGACCGGGATTGGGATTAACATTTGCTAACCGTAATCTTTTTAATGGTGGTGAAACATTAAATATTTCACTAGATGGTAGTTATGAAATTCAGGCGGGAGGTAATACCGGCAGTTCTTCCGGTTCATCAAGCGTACAATTGGGATTGAGTGGAGAACTCATTTTTCCACGAATGTTGTTTCCGTATAAATTCTCTAAAGATTATTTCAAATATGATATTCCGAAGACACGTATAAAATTAGGTTTAGCATACCTCAGCAGATCGCAATTATTCACTTTAGGATCTGTAGAAGCGAATTTTGGATACGTATGGCAGGCAAATAAATATATTACACACGAAATTAATCCTATTGCTATTAATTATGTCTCTTTAGCAAATACAACGCCAGAATTTGATGCTATACTCGATGCAAATCCCTATTTACAAACTAGTTTTGACCAGCAGTTTATATCTGGTTTGACTTATTCTTTTACATACAACGGTATGGTTGATGCCGGTAAAACACATCAAATATTTTTAAATGCTAATTTTGAAACTGCCGGTAATAGTCTTAGTTTATTTTCTGGAGGCGAGCAGCCGCAGAGTATTTTTGGATTAGAATATGCACAGTTTGCCCGTATAGATGGAGACTTTAGATATCACTTTAATTTTGCCGAAAATCAAACTATAGCAGCTCGTTTATTTGCTGGTGTAGGTGTACCGTATGGTAATTCTGAAGTTGTACCGTATACAAAGCAGTATTTCTCTGGCGGTCCATATAGTGTGCGCGCATTTAGAACGCGGTCTCTGGGTCCCGGAACGTATGTTGCAGATGAAGATAATGCAGCTAATTATTATGATCAAACAGGTAATTTAAGATTAGAAGCTAACCTGGAATACCGTTTTCCATTAATAAATATTCTTCAAGGGGCAGTATTTGTAGATGCCGGGAATATCTGGAATACTACAGATAACGAGGCGCTTGAAGGAGATACTTTTGGAAGTGATTTTATAAACCAATTGGGAATTGGTGGTGGTTTTGGGATGCGGGTTGACATACAAAGTTTTGTTATACGTTTAGATCTTGCAGCACCATTTCACGATCCAAGTCTTGAAGAAGGCAAACGATGGACTTATGATTTTTCTAATCCTATTCTGAATTTTGCAATAGGATATCCGTTTTAGATAATCTAAATATTTGCCTTCTACGTTTTAGGATCTCTCCTAAATAGTTCGATGATATTAAATATTAGAATACAAAAAACAACCCAGATAAATCCTGCTATAAACCCGCCGGCAATGTCTGAAGGATAGTGAACTCCCAGATAAATACGGCTTATACCTATGCTTAGTATTAAGAATGATAAGCCGGCAATAATACTTGATTTTGCTAGTTTACTTAAATTGAATTGAGTTACTAAATAAATAAGGAAACCATAAAAAGCCATTGCGCTCATAGCGTGACCGCTAGGATAACTTAGAGTTTCTACTGAAACTAAATGTTCAATACCTGGACGTGCTCTATCGATAAAGCGTTTGAGCATCACATTAGATATAGATGCAACTAAAAGTACAAGAACAGTTTGTGCAACATATTTCCAGCTTTTAAAGAAATAATAAGATACTGCAGAGGCAAGGCCTACAACAATTAGATAGCCATACAAATCACCTACGTTTGTAACAAATACAAAATATTTTGTGAGTGAGGGATTTCTATATGTAAGTATATAATCTGTAATCTGGGTATCGTATGTCGCAAGAATTTCAGATTTGAGAGTATCTGTGAGTTCTATAAATGTATTTATACAGAAAACAACAATTATTAATGCTAGCAATACAGTTATAAAATAAGGAAGTTTGCTATTGTACTGCTTAAATTTTGTTCTTAGAAAGACTTTTAAATTCCGTATAAATTCAATTAAAGATTGTCTCATAGTACATTATAATCCCAGGGCAGTTGCGTGTGGTTAAATTTAAGGACTCAAATTAAAGTTTTTGAAACTACTATAATCTTTCTTTTTCCTTAAATTATTGAATTTACTATAAATCGAAGCCTATTTGCAAACTACCGTTACTACATTATCAATCCAAATTAACTCATCTTACCACCACTTAAATTTCTTAGCAATAGACTTTCTTAGTTCGTCGAGTTTCTCAAGAGGAGCTAATATTGTTGGGTTTTTATAATCAATCTTAGAGGCATTTTGATAACCGGCTTGCATTGGATAAATTAGTATGTAACTGTTGTCTTTAAAATACCTGTTCAAGTAGGAAGGTATTTTGGACATGTTCTTGTTATATGAAGGTTCATCTTTCCTGCTTAAGACGATAATTAGGTTGTCATCCTGATAAAAGTTTTTTGCAAGTATTAAAAACTCATCCCAATCGCTAAATTCTTCAAACTCGCATTCCATAGATTGCTTTGCTTGTAATTGTTTAATAAACAGCAAGGTTTCTTTATTTGCGTAGAAAACCAATTTAGCACCGGAGTTTCTGGCAATATTCCAAATTTTGATAATCCAGAATGGGAAACCCATATCTTTTTCAGAATTTTCAGGGACAATTATTAGATGTCTTTTTATTGTATTAAAAGGTTGTGCCGGTTTGTAAATGAGGGTTGTCGTATTACATTTGGTTAAAATCCCTTCGGTTAAATTTCCTAGAAAAGATTCTGAAATACCTTTGCTAATGTGCAGACCTAAAATGAGATCTGTAATTTTCTGTTCTTTTACTACACTCGTTATTCCATTGACGATGCTCGAGTCGTAACGTAATATTTCTTGTAATTTATTATCTGTAGCAGAAGCAGTAACAGTAGCTTTGTTAAGTATTTTTTGTGCGTTTTTACCTGCAGATGCATCAGTTGAAGAGTTATCTACAATGCTCAGCGCAAATAAGCCTTCTTTATTTTTTTTAGACTTTACAGTAATACCCAAATTTATTAGTTCGTCTATAGTTTCAGAATTACTAATAGGAATCAGGACTCTTTCAGTATTAATGAGCTCTTCAGAATCGACATCAGAACTTTCAAGTAGTGCAATATTTTTAGCCCCTTTTTGTGCTACAAATGATGCAACTGTACAGGTGAATAAAATCATGAGAATTGTCCCATTCAGTACACTCTCATTTAGCAAGCGTATAGGCTCTCCCGAAGCATTTTCTCCAGTGATTATATTATATCCTACAAGAACAGCTGCAAGCGTTGCTGCAGCTTGTGCATTACTTAAGCCAAAAATAAGTCGGCGCTCATCTGCAGAGAATTTAAATGTTTTCTGAGTAATCCAGGCAGCTAAAAATTTGGCAGAAGTGGCTACGATTATCATAACCACAGCTACTTTAATAGTTTCAATATCATTAAAAAAGACCCGATAATCAATAAGCATACCGACACCTATAAGAAAGAAGGGTATAAAAATAGCATTCCCTACAAACTCAATACGGTTCATTAAAGGAGACGTGTGAGGTATTAACCGGTTTAAGGCAAGACCAGAAAGAAATGCTCCTATAATAGCTTCAATACCGGCAAGCTCTGCTAAAACAGCGCCTAGAAATACCATGACTAAAACAAAGATGTATTGGGATACACTATCATCAAATTTTTTAAAAAACCAGCGTCCTATTATAGGAAAAATAAACATAACGGTAAGACCAAACAGTATGATATAAACGCCAAGTTTAATCCAGAATTCTGCATTTACTTCTCCTGTAGTCATCCCCACAATAATTGCCAGTACAAGTAAAGCCAATGTGTCTGTAATTAAAGTTCCTCCTACAGTAATATTTACAGCCTTGTTTTTTGAAACTCCCATTTTTGAAACTAGGGGATATGCAATGAGTGTATGGGAGGCAAACATACTAGCTAATAAGATTGAGGAAGGCACAGACATGTTAAGAAGGTACAAGCCTGCGAGCGTTCCTAAAATCATAGGAATCAGAAAAGTGTACATGCCAAACACAGCACTTTTCTTACTGTTTTTCTTAAAATCTGCTAAGTCAATTTCGAGACCAGCAAGAAACATGATGTACAATAAACCAGCCGTACCCGATAATATAATGCTACTGTCGCGCTCAATTAAGTTAATACCTTTAGGTCCTACAATTGCTCCGGCAATTATTAAGCCTAATAGGTGCGGAATTTTAATCTTATTTAATAGAATAGGAGCAATTAATATAATCACTAGTATTAAAAGAAATTTTAAAACCGGATTTGTAAGCGGCAGGGTAAACTCGAGTAAAATCAGCATACAAAATTTAGATTTTAAGATGATTTAAATCATCTCTTTAATTACAGTTTAATGTCGCAAATCTAGACTTATAATCAATGCATAATTCCTAAAAATAGAGTCATTTTTATAGTAATTAAGCGATTAAATAGTAAAGGTTTATAGGGTTTAAGATTCCTTAATTTTTGAAGGCGAATAAAAAAAAGGCTTTATCCCAATTGAGAAAAAGCCTTTAAAATTATTTGATAAGAATTGTATTAGATAACGTTAAATACAAATCCCAATAGCCAATATAGAATTGCAAATACTACTATAGTTCCAATACAGCCACAGCGACCGCCACCTATTTTTTTTGCTCCGTATCCGGCGATTAATGCTCTTAATAAATTTTTCATTGTATTGCTTAATTAGTTGTCTTGCTAAATTAGTTTTTTCTTTCTTTTCAGATAGCTTTTAATACAGATTAACAATACTTTAAACCTCTATCCTAATTATCTACTAAGACACTTTTGTAATTTTAGTTTAGCGTGTTAGCAGCGTATTAGCTTCTACTTTTAATCAATGATGAGCCCATACAAATAGAAATAATTAAAAAAAAATCATGGAATATATTCAATTAGGAAATACAGATATTAAATTACCACCTATAACTTTTGGCGGAAATGTTTTTGGCTGGACGGCAGACAAAAAACAATCTTTTTATCTTTTAGATGTTCTTTTTGATAAAGGTTTTAATTTTATAGATACAGCGAACGTTTATTCATATTGGGCGCCAGGAAATTCTGGTGGAGAGAGTGAGGCGATTATAGGGGAGTGGCTCGATACCAGAAAAAACAGAGATAAAGTCATTATAGCCACAAAGGTGGGAAGTCCTATGGGAACAGGTGCTCCTAATCTTTCTGTAGATTATATTAATAAACAAATAGAACTAAGCCTAAAAAGATTAAAAACAGACTATATAGATATTTACTTTAGTCATAAATATGATGATAGTACTGCTCAGCGCGAAACTTTAGCAGCATATAAAAATCACATCAATGCGGGGAAAGTTAGAACTATAGGAGCATCAAACTTTCCGTTAGCGATTTTGAGAGAAGCAATAGACTTATCAAGTCAGGAAGATTTACCGCGATATCAAGTTATTCAACCGGAATATAACCTAATGGATCGGGCGGCTTTTGAAGGTGCATATGAACGTTTCTGTATAGAAAATAACCTCAGCGTAACGAGTTATTTCACTCTAGCTAGTGGTTTTCTTACTGGAAAATATACAGGTAAAGAGGATATTGAGGATAAAGATCGTGCTCCGTTTCTCAAAAAATATTTTAATAAGAAAGGTGAACGCGTACTTAAAGCATTAAAAGAGGTTGCGGCTAAGTACAATACCTCTGAAGCAACAATAACTCTAGCTTGGACAATTGCACAACCCGGAATAACTTCCCCAATAGCTAGTGCTACCAAGGAAAGTCAGTTAGAAGCATTTACCGATGCATTGAATATTGACTTGGACTCTGAAGATCTTAAGATTCTCGATGAAGCAAGTATATAATTGAAATTGATAACATATAATCAATAAAAAGCTGATATTTAAGAGATTATTCTAACTTATTAAATAATATATATTTAGAATTATCATATTATCTAATATTTTATTAAAATTTAACAAACCCTGTTAAGAAGTTCTTAACAGGGTTTTTATTTTACGTGTCTTAAATTGTCGCAACTAAATATAATAATATGAAATTAAAACTTTACCCTATTGCAGCCTTTACGTTTGCAATGATGACGGTAGTCTCGTGCGCAAGTACGAAACAGACTAAAAAAGGAGCGGCATCTGCTGATTCTGAAAAGTCTGAAAAATCTAAAGGAGGTTTAAAACCTTATGATAAAGTAATTACTAAAGATGCAATCTCAGATGACGGATTATTTACTGTTCATAAAGTAGATGATGATTACTTTTATGAAATTGCAGACTCGCTTTTTGATCGCGAAATGCTTATGGTTAGCCGTATAGCAAAAACGGCCACAGGCATTGGTTTTGGTGGAGGTAAAGCCAATACTGAAGTTCTGCGTTGGGAAAAGAGAGATAAAAAAGTATTAGTTCGTGTGGTATCTCACCAGATATTTGCAGCAGACTCACTTCCTATTCATGAAGCGGTAACTAATTCAAATTTTGAGCCGGTTCTTTTTTCTTTCGATATAAAGGCTATAAGTAAAGATTCTACTAAAACGGTTATTCAAGTTAATGATCTTTATAACACAGATGTTCAGGCATTAGGTATGCCAGGATATTATAGAGAGGAATATAAAGTTTCTAATGTAGACAAAGATCGAAGCTATATTGAAAGCCTTAAAAGTTATCCTCTTAACATTGAAGCTAGACACGTAAAGACATATAATGCTAAAAATGCACCTAGCAATGGAAGCTTAGGATCTATAACGGTAGAAATGAACAATAGTATGGTTCTCCTTCCTAAGGTGCCTATGGAAAGACGCTATTTTGATGAGCGTGTGGGATGGTTTGCACGGGGTCAAGTAGATTACGGTCTAGATGCTCAGGAAAGTAAAACTGTACGTTATTTAGATCGCTGGAGACTTGAGGTTAAACCAGAAGATGTAGCGAAATTTAACGCAGGTGAATTAGTAGAGCCTAAAAAACAAATTGTATATTATGTAGATAGAGCGACTCCCAAACAATGGGTGCCCTACATTAAGCAAGGTATTGAAGATTGGCAAGTAGCCTTTGAAGCTGCTGGCTTTAAAAATGCAATTATTGCAAAAGATGCTCCTACTGTAGAAGAAGATCCAGAGTGGTCTCCAGAAGACGTTAGATATTCTGTAGTGCGTTACCTTGCTTCACCAATTCCTAATGCAAATGGTCCTCACGTAAGTGATCCGCGTAGTGGTGAGATTTTAGAATCTGATATTAACTGGTATCACAATGTAATGACTTTATTACGGAACTGGTATTTTGTACAAACAGCTGCCATTAATCCAGATGCTAGAGGTGTAGCCTTTAAAAATGAGATTATGGGTCGATTAATACGTTTTGTATCTTCTCACGAAGTAGGACATACGTTAGGTTTACCTCACAATATGGGAAGTAGTGTTGCTTATCCTGTAGATTCATTAAGATCTAAGAGTTTTACTGAAAAATACAGTACAGCTCCTTCAATCATGGATTATGCACGTTTTAACTATATCGCTCAACCAGGTGATGAAGGTGTTTCTATGATGCCTAACATTGGCATCTATGATAAATATGCTATTAAATGGGGTTACAGACCTATTCTAGATAAAAAAGAAAATGCAGAGAAGCCTATTCTGGATCAATGGATTCTTGAACACGCAGGAGATCCTATGTATCGTTTTGGATCACAACAGCGAGAAGTAGTAGATCCTAGTTCGCAAACTGAAGATCTAGGTGATGATGCTGTTAAAGCTAGTAATTATGGTATTGCCAACTTAAAACGTATTGTTCCTAATCTTATAGAATGGACTGCAGAAGATGGTAAAACTTATGAAGATTTAGGTACACTATATGGTCAGGTATTGGGACAATATAATAGATATATGGGTCACGTTTCTAATAATATAGGTGGGGTTTATGAGTATTACAAAACCTACGATCAGGAAGGTGCTGTATATATGCCGGTTCCTAAAGAGCGCCAAGCAGAAAGCGTTGCTTTTTTACAAGAGCAATTATTTACAACTCCAGAATGGATGATTGATGCTGAAATTTTAAACCGAATTGAGCATGATGGAAGCTTAGAGCGTATACGTGCTACACAAGTGCGTACATTAGAAAATGTTCTTGATTTTGGACGTATGGGCCGTATGATTGAAAATGAAACGCTTAATGGGAAAGATGCGTATACCTTGACGCAGCTTATGACAGACTTAAGAACGGGGATATTTAGCGAACTTACCAATGGAAAGAAAATTGATACGTATCGTCGTAATTTGCAGCGAGCTTATATTGAGCGTTTAGATTACTTATTGACAAAAGATCAAACAGGGCGTAATGCAACTGATGTAAAGGTAAGTCAGTCAGATATTAGAGCTATTTCTAGAGCAGAATTAAATACTCTAAAGCGTCTTGTTGCAACTGCTTCGACACGTACAGGAGATACACTTAGTCGTTACCACTTACAAGATTTAAAAGAGCGTATCGATTTAATTCTAGATCCAAGATCTTAATAACAACCGAATTAACAACTAAAAAGACCGGCAAAAGCCGGTCTTTTTTTATTTAAAATATCTTTATTGCAGTCGTGTAATGTCTTCTAATTGTTGTAGATCTTCAATAGTTCTGTAAATTTTTGATAGCTGATTGTTGATTACTGTTCGCAAATGCTGAGGAAAATCGTGCTCTTTTAAAACCGTTTCATACTCATTAGCGCTATTTTTTTCACCTCTAAGACATTCTTCTAATATGGAGGTGGCATCTTCTTTATGTAAGGAGCTTTTAAAATCGATCCAAATACGATGAACTTGAGCAGCTGGACTACCGTGTTCTTTAGGAGTTTCATTTAGATTATGTAACTCAGTATGAAGTTCAGTAGCAAAATTACTACGCTTTGCCGCTTGGCGCTGCATAAACCCTTTTAATGCCGGGTGTTCAATCTCTTGCATTGCTCTTATAAATCCCTTTTCGGCATCATAATTTTTAATTAGTAAACTCTGTAAACTTTCTGTGAGTTCATCATGAATTTGCTGCTTGTCTAAATTCATTTTATTTAAATTTAAAGGTGTAATCTATATGATTACAAATATTATAATATGTAGTATTTGCAAAGTTACCCAACACCCAAGTATCTACTGCCGGTTTTACAATAGGTTAACAATTTTTTGCATTAATAAAATACACATCTATATGAAGGTTTCAGAATTTAAGGAGTATTTATTTAAAGCAATTAAAATAGGTTTTGAACTACCTAACGGAAAACTAATACCAGCTCACTATAATATGGCAGAACTACTAATTCGAAAAGACACCTATGTCGACAAGGACAAAAAAATAAATAATCGGGAATATGTAATTCTTAATTTTAAAAATTTAGATAGATATAACCACCGGTTAAATCCTAATAAAATTTTGGAGTTAATAGAAAAATACGAAGAGATACTACCAATTTCTCAATTTGATATAGAAGTCGCTTATTTTGAGGAATGCCTTAAATTGTATCATTTAGAAATTGGCGCAAAGTATTTAAAATTGATAAATACAGTTCTTGATTACCAAGAACTAACAGCTAATCAACATAAAACTAATACCCCATTAGTTGATGCTGCAGCAGATCCTAGCTTGCCTGGGAATGGGTGCTGCTGAAAATGCTGCGACTTTAGAGCATATTAATATTTTCTGAATAAATTATAATTTCGACAACTATGTTAGAATAGAGGTGATGGTATATTTGCTATTTAAAATAGTATATGGCTAAGAACGATCCTTACGCAGCGCTACGCTACAAAGAATTTAATGTTTTTCTGCTCGTTCGTTTTGCAATGGTTTTTGCTTGGTCGATGCAATTTGTAGTAATTGAGTGGGAAGTTTATAGTATAACCAAAAATCCGTTGTCATTAGGAATTATAGGCTTAATGGAAGTTATACCTGCAGTTTCACTTGCCCTTTTTGCTGGTCACATTGTAGATCAAAATGAAAAAAGAAATTTACTATTTAAATGTTTAGTTGGTTTCTCTGTTATAAGCATTGGACTATTCCTGCTAACCTGGCCGGAGTTTACTACAAACATCTCTACAAAAGTTACACTTTATAGTATTTACTTTCTGGTATTCCTTGGCGGAATTGTACGTGCATTTTTAGGTCCCACGATTTTTTCACTTTTTTCTTTAGTGGTACCTAAAAAAGTATATCCTAATGCGGCTACCTGGAGTAGTTCTGTCTGGCAAATGGGCGCAGTAATAGGACCAGCACTTGCAGGTTTTGCAATCAACTGGATTGGAGTTCACTGGTCGATGTGTCTAATTTTTGGTTTTTCACTTTTTGCCATCATTAGCTTATCTCAAATAGAAAGAAAACCTATTTTAAATCCCAAAATAGGAGAGCCTATTTTAACGAGTTTAAAAGAAGGTATTCATTTTGTGCGCAATAGTAAGGCCGTTCTAGGCGCATTAAGTTTAGATATGATTGCTGTTTTATTTGGTGGAGCAGTTGCTTTATTACCTATTTATGCTCAAGACATTCTAAAGGTGGGTCCAGAAGGTTTTGGAATTTTACGCGCCGCGCCGGCTGTAGGAGCACTTATTACCATGTTCACATCAGCTTATTTTCCACTTTATAGAAAGGCAGGACTCAAATTATTAGCTGCGATATTCGGCTTTGGTATTTGTATAATTGTATTTGGATTATCAACAACTTTCTGGCTATCTGCAGCGGCTTTGTTCTTAAGTGGAGTAACCGATGGAATTTCGATGGTTATAAGACAAACTATTCTTCAATTGCGAACTCCAGATTCTATGCGTGGTCGAGTAGCATCTGTAAACTCAATGTTTGTAGGTAGTTCTAACGAATTAGGAGCTTTTGAAAGCGGACTAACAGCTAAGTTGATGGGAACGGTGACTGCGGTGGTTTTTGGAGGAAGTATGACGCTTATCACTGTAGTACTAACAGGAATTATTTCTCCAAAATTCAGAAAATTGGATTTGCGTAAAGATTTGGAAGAACATAATGCAGATAATTCTTAGAATCCTGGTGGTTTAGCTAAAATTCCAGTGGTTTTTTTCTTTACATCGAAAGAGTTATAACCAGCAACTTCTTTAGCTAGAAATCCTTTTCTAAATATTATCAGATTCATATGTAAGTCGATAGTAGTTACAGCGTTTGCCGATGTTCTAAAAATTCCTTTATTGTTTATAAAACATTTTATATACCACTTCTTGTCGGTTGTATTTTTATACGCATACACCTGATAACCCTCAACCGTATTTGTAGCCCCATTACTAGCTGTAATAACACTGGTAGATCCAGTACCATGTTCCACAAAATAATATCCTTGAACGGTAACAATATAGTCGTCTGTACTTATTTTAGTGTTATAATCTGATATGCCAAATCGTGAAGTATTATTAAAAACTAATTCGGCATAATTAATAGGTCCATATTTGCTTATTGCGATATCATACTGAACAATTGACTCATCGGTTTTTTCAATAATTAACTTAGAACCGCGTATTTGGTTAGAATTTCCAGGATTTTCTAAAAATAATTTTTCATCGATTATGGTGGTGCCATTAACATCGAGCATTGCCGTTGGATCTGTAGTATTAATACCTATTTGTGCTATTATTTTAAACGGATTTATGAGCACTATAAATAGGAGAAATAAGTAAAGTTTGTACATCTAGTATAAGTCTGGAATTATTGAAGCTGTGCCGGAATTTTTACCGTTTAGGTCTGTACGGATTATAGGTAACTTACGATAGAAAGAAGTGTCATAAACAATTAATGTAAATTCATAAGAAACTGCATCAGATTCTAAAGTTGTATTTAGATATCTATTCTGAATTTCCAGATGCCAGGTGCTATTACTTTCAAAAACACGTACAACAAAAGCACCTATTGAGGAAAGGTTATCATTTATTGCAGTTTTAATAACCGGAGCTCCTATATATCTAAAATCTGCAATACCTACTATATACTTATCTGTCTCAAAACTTAAGTCAAAATCTACTAAATTATCGTAGCTCAAATTTTTAAATTGATATTTAAAAACATTAATAGGAGCTACCGTAAGTTCGTCAACATTTAATCGCGTTATTTCACCTGTTATGGGAATTGAATTAGTTTTACGAGTAAGTAGCTTAAAATCTTCATCTTTATTTGTTACCGTTGGTAATATATTAGTTTTAAAATTTTCCTGAATCGCTACAGAACCAGCAACATGCAAATCTGCAAGCGGGTTTGTTGTGCCAATACCCACTTGTGCAAACGCATGGATAAATGTAAAAAGCAGTATATATAAGATCCCCTTTTTCATATTTAATTTATAAAAGGATTAGCAGCGGTTTGTGCAGTTCCACCATCCATAGAAATGTCTATTTTGCCAAATTGTTTAGAAAGATCATTAGAGTAAATTAGAGTTGTAACCGTCCACGTTCCTTTTTCTGCAGAATTTCTATTATTAGCAGCTGGAAAATCTGCTTTGATATGCCAAGTGTCATTTTGTATAAATGCCGAATAATACGGAATTGTTGAATCTCTATTAAGGTCAAGTTCACGGTCGTAGGAGGCAGAGATCGCATTTAAAACAAAATCTGTAGCATTTACTTTAGTATCAAAATCAAGAACCCAGTCTTCGTTGGGATTGTATATTTCGTATACTTGAATATATCCCAATGCTGCACCAGTAGGATTACTTACATCTAGTGATTTAATTCTTGCGTTACCTTCCTGAACAAGGAAAGTAGAAGTATCATCATCTTTTAAATTGTCTATCACTCCAATTCTTACTCCAGAGCGAAGAAGAGCATCACCAGCAACTTCTAGCTTCATTCTTGGATCTGTAGTTCCTATACCTACAGCAGTATTTTGAGAAAATAATGAAGAATATGTAGCAAAGAATACAACTAGGAAACAACAATAAATTTTAAGATTCATGATACGGAGAAGTATTAATAAGTTAAAAGTATGTAAATATACTTTAATCTGCTAATTATCAGTTAAAAATTAATTACAAGTAAGAAAAGTATTACTTACTTGTTGTTGTCTAAAAATTTTTAATCCTAATTCTTTTGTGAAGCTCTCATTATTTCTAAAATAAATTAATTTGGTTATTACTTTAGGTGTCTTATATATTATTATAAATGAGTAAAAATTTGTATCTTTACCAAAGTTTAGATTTATTAGCACTCTGCTAAGAAGATCGTGACTACGACAGATATAATCCGGGTAATTTGAGTTACCTTTCTTCATATCGTACGTGTCATTACCTCACAAATTTATCTAAACGAGTATTTATTCACCTAAAACAGATAATGGCTAAATCACAACAGACTTATAGCAAGACAGAAAGAGAAAAGAAACGTATTAAAAAGCGTGAAGAAAAATTAAAACGTAAAGAAGAGCGAAAAGCAAATTCTGTAGGCGGAAATTTTGAAGATATGATTGCTTATGTAGATCATAACGGTAATCTAACAGATACTCCTCCAGATCCTTCATTACGTGTAGAAGTAGATATAGAAGATATACAAATTAGTGTACCTAAAACTACTGAAGAAGACAAAATTGCAGCTGAAGAGGCTAAATTTAGAAAAGGTAAAGTATCCTTTTTTGATCACTCAAAAGGTTTCGGTTTTATTATTGACACAGAAAATCAAGAGAAATACTTTGTTCACGTTAGCGGTATCCTAGAAGGAGAGCTTAATGAAAATGATAAAGTTGCTTATGAATTAGAACGTGGTCAAAAAGGTATGAATGCTGTAAGAGTTACTAAGATTTAATTACCACCAGGTTACAAAGTGACGAGTTACTAAAATACTATTGTAATCTTTAACCCAAAACATATATGAGCGCTGTTCTTTTAGAGCAGCGCTTATTTTTTTGTAAAAATCGTTGTAATCAAGTGTTACTTCATTATCATCAGGCATTCGTACCCAATCATTTTTAACAGGAATATAGAATCTTAAAGATTCAATGTCCAGTAGGTTGAGTTCATCTATTAAATAATAGGTACCCGCAATACATTCACTAAAACTTTCAGTCTCTTGAGTGTTAGTAAAATTAATAGGTATATAAATCTGAGCTTTAAAGCAGAGTTGTTGTTTGAGTTCCTCAAATTCTCCAATAACTTCTTCTAAAATTAATTTTGAATAGCTTTTTAAGGCGATTGGAAATTGTTGTTGTTTTAATTTATCAAGTTTATAGGTCAGTTGATCTTTTGCATTGGGACCAATAAGTTTATCCCACCAGAATCCTGAAATTTCCGGTCTATATAAATAAAATTTATAAACCATTTCTAGATGTACGAAAGCCAGAGATTTTTTATTTATTAAAATAAAATCTAACTCACCTAGCGTTGTTTTATCTTTTATGAGTTGCAGATTCTTTGCAAGTATGTCATAACTACTTTTTTTTAAGGCGTCTTCCATAAAAACCTCCATTCGCTGACCTAACCTAATATTTTCAGGCATTACAAAATCTTGAGAAAGAGTTTCGTTAATAGGTTCTAGACTGAGACTGGAATAGGGTAGAAGTTCCTCATTAAAATGAAGTTGTCCTGTTTTTAAAAAACCGGTAAACTGCTCTTGAAGTATTTTAGTTTCTATAATCAATCAAATAGATCTGATGAAAGATAACGGTCTCCACGGTCACATATTATTGATACAACAATACCTTCTTCAAGTTGCTCACATAGGCGTAAAGCAGCTACAGTAGCTCCGCCGCTACTCATACCACTAAAGATCCCTTCCTCTTTTGCCAGACGTTTTGCCATTAGACGCGCATCGGTTTCACTTACTTCTAAAACCTGATCAACTTTTGAGGCGTCAAATATTTTTGGAAGATACTCCTTTGGCCATTTGCGTATTCCGGGGATGCTAGATTCATCGGTGGGTTGTACACCTATAATTTGAATAGCAGCGTTTTGTTCTTTTAAGTAGGTAGATGTTCCCATTATAGTACCTGTAGTTCCCATAGAGGAGACAAAATGAGTTACTTGACCATTTGTATCGTGGTATATTTCGGGGCCTGTAGTTTTATAATGTGCTTTCCAATTATCGTCATTTGAAAACTGATTAAACATATAATATCCTTCATTCTTAACCTTATCTTCAGCTAAATCTCGTGCACCTTCTATTCCTATTTCTTTGGGCGTTAGTATTACAGTAGCCCCATATGCACGCATAGTTTGTACACGCTCTGCTGTTGCATTTTCAGGCATAACAATTTCAAGATTTAAGCCGTATATAGATGCAATCATTGCCAGTGCAATACCGGTATTTCCACTGGTAGCTTCTATTAATTTTGAGTCTTTAGATATCTCCCCACGCTCAAGAGCACTGGTAATCATATTATATGCAGCTCTATCTTTTACACTACCGCCGGGATTTTGACCCTCCAATTTAAATAATAGTTTTACTTTAGGATTAGTTTGTAAAACACGAGATTCTACAAGAGGTGTATTTCCTATAAGACGTTCTATGGAATAATTCATAATCTTTAATTAGAATATAAAATTCTATTTTTTTTCAAGTTCGCGAATTAGAATTTCTGGCTTGTGAGAAACCAAAGAAAAGGGAGGTACAGATTTTGTTAACCAAACATTTCCTCCTATTAGACTGTGTTCACCTATAATCGTATCACCACCTAAAATGGTTGCATTGGCATAAATTGTTACGTGATCTTCAATTGTAGGATGTCGCTTTGTGGCTTGTAATTTTTTAGAAACACTAAGCGCACCTAGAGTAACTCCTTGATAAAGTTTTACATGATCCTTAATTAAAGCGGTTTCACCTATTACAATACCTGTAGCATGATCCATAAAAAAATGTTCCCCAATTGTTGCTCCCGGATTAATATCTACTCCGGTGACGTGGTGTGCATATTCAGTCATAAGACGCGGCACAATAGGAAATCCTTTTTTATAAAGTGCATTACTTAGTCTGTAAATTGCAATGGCATAAAAACCTGGGTAAGCTAAATAAACCTCCTCGATTGTTTCTGCTGCCGGGTCATTTTCATAAATAGCTTTTGCATCTAAATTAAGTTTGCGCAATATTTCTGGAAGTTCACTAACGTATTCATCCCATACCTTACTGCATTTTTTATCAAGTTCCCAGCAGGCTAATTCAACAAGGTCCTCAAAAAGCCGCTCCAAATGGTCTAAATCTTCATCCAGATCATTTGGGAAATTAAAAAGGGTTGCAAATAATTCTCTCGTAAAGCGCTGTGCATCGTCCTTTAATTTAAAATTAAGGTTTGCATTTTGCTTGTGCGAGCGTATTTGATTTACAATTTCTTTCTTATTTATCATTACTTCTATATTACAGCCAAATTTAAAGAATAGAACGGGCACATATGCAATAGCCGACTAGAATTTCACTAACTCATTAAAGAAATATAGCTTTCTGTATAAAGTATTATTTTTGCAGCATGTTTAATAAAGAATACTACTACTTACTCAAAATTCAATATTTAGGGTTTAGATATCACGGATGGCAAAAGCAGCCAGATCTGTTAACTATACAACGTATGATGCAACGCACCTTACGATATGTATTGAGTCGCAACAATTTTAAATTCATTGCAGCCGGTCGTACCGATTCTAAGGTTTCTGTAAACGAAACCTACGTAGAACTTATTTTGAAAGAAGCTCCGTTAAACTTAGAGACCTTTATGACTGAGTTTAATGAGAATCTTCCGCAGGACATTAAGTTACTGGATATTGAGAAAAAAGATCAAGGCGTAAACATTATACAAGCTCCAAAACTGAAAGAATATATTTATCTATTTTCATTTGGTTCAAAAAATCATCCATTTTGTGCTCCGTTTATGATTAATTTAAAAGGGACATTAGATATTTCCCTTATGCAGCAGGGGGTAGCGCTGATGGAAGGTGAACACGATTATAGAAATTATGCCTATAAATCTACTCCAGAGACGCAAACTGTAATGACTATTGAATCTGCTTCTATTGAAAAAAACACATTATATACTGCCAATTTCTTTCCGGAAGCTTCTTATATATTTAGAGTAACGGGAGCGGGTTTTAAAAGACACCAGGTGCGTTTGATGATGGGAGCCTTATTTGATTTAGGAAGTAGAAAAATGAGCTTATTCGATTTTGAAAAAAGCCTAAATGGGGAAATTCCGTTTACGCTCACTCATATTGCACAAGCATCTGGTCTAATATTACAGCGGGTAACACTTGACTAGTGAACTTTACTTAATTTAACTTAATCCGGCGTATTCTTAACAAAGCTTAACCCTTACCTTGATTGCTTTAACCTGGCATTAACCACCAGTACTTCTATTGCTTATTAAATTTGTTATCAAACAATACAAATTAAAAAAAAACTAGATATGAAAAAGGTAGCAATATTAGCAACTAACGGATTTGAGGAAAGTGAATTAAAATCTCCTTTAGAAGCAATGAAGAAGGAAGGATTTGAAGTTCATATCGTTAGTGAGAAATCTGGGTCAATTAAAGCTTGGGATGAAGATCACTGGTCTGAAGACTATAAAGTAGATAAAACATTATCAGAGGTAACAGCAAAAGATTATAATGCACTGGTTCTTCCAGGAGGAGTTCTTAATCCAGATACTTTGAGAAGAAATGAAGATGCACTCGTATTTATAAGAGATTTTTTCAAGCAGAAAAAGCCAGTAGGTGCAATATGCCACGCTCCGCAATTATTAATTAGTGCAGACGTTGTTGAGGGTCGTACTATGACATCATTCAGTTCTATTAAAAAAGACTTGGAAAATGCAGGAGCTCTTTGGGTAGATAAAGAAGTTGTAGTTGATGAAGCTTTAGTAACTAGTCGTAATCCTGATGACTTACCGGCATTTAACGCTAAGGTAATTGAAGAAATTAACGAAGGGAAGCACGATTTACAACACGCGTAAATTAGTAGATATATAGAGCTTTAAAAAAGTCCGTCTTTTGACGGACTTTTTCTATTTTTAATTGTTCAAATCTATTGTATGTCTAAACGTGTTAAGTTGAAAAAGCCGAGATTACCGAAGTTGCCAAAACTCAAGAGAGCCCACAAAAAGATATTAAATGACATCCCGGGTACGTTAACTTATACCGGTTATAAAGATCAAAAGCACGTCACAGTAGAACTTATAGATTATTCACCAGAAAATCATAAGTATGAAGTGTTTCAAGATGTATCTAATGCTTTTAATAAGCAAATTCCCGGTGATATATCTTGGATAAATGTAAATGGATTAAGTGATATTGAACAAATAGAAAAGTTAGGACAGCATTATAATTTGCATCCACTTATTCTTGAAGATATTGTAGATACTAATCAACGACCTAAAATTGATGAATATCCAGACTATCTATTTATTGTTTTTAAGATGCTTTACTACAATGAGGAGGGTGTTTTTATGAATGAACATATAAGTCTTGTTGTGGGGGAAAATTATTTAATCACTTTTCAGGAAGCAGATGGGGATGTATTTGACTCGTTAAGACAACGTATAGCAAATGCAAAAGGTCGCGTGCGTAATGCCGGTTCAGATTATTTGATGTTTGCAATAATGGACGCAGTTGTGGATCATTATTTCACGCTAATTGAGGCAATGAGTGATCGTATCGAAGATCTGGAGGATGTTTTATTCTCCAATACTGCAGATCAAGATATTACTCAGGACATACAAGAATTAAAACGTGAAGTTTTAAGGTTGCGTAAAGCGGTTTTTCCGTTTAGAGAAGTAGTAAATAGGTTAGAGAAAATAGATAGTAATCTTATCGATGAAAAAACCATTAGTTATATACGAGATTTATATGATCACGTAACGCAAGTTACAGATAGTATCGACATCTACAGAGAGATGACCTGGGGACTTATGGATATGTATATGACTACAATAAGCAATAAGATGAATGAGGTTATGAAAGTACTTACTATAATGGCAAGTATCTTCATTCCGCTTACATTTATGGCCGGTATCTATGGGATGAATTTTGAATATATACCAGAATTACAAATGCAATATGGCTACTTCTATTTATGGGGAGCAATGATTCTTGTATTTCTGGGATTACTCTACTATTTTAAGAGAAAAAAATGGTTATAATCGTGATCTAGTTTTTGAAGTATTATCCTGATTTATTACTATGTAAAGCTTCTGAAAAAACGTAATTTTGGAGTTCGCAATTCAGAGTAAACCCAGATTAGTTTCATGTCAACTACCATTTCAAAAGCCTATTTAGATTTTCTTTCAGAACTTAAAGAAAACAATGTTAAGGAATGGATGGATGCCAATAAAAGCACCTACCAAAATCTTGAAAAAGAATTTAAAGCATTTTGCACTTCAACAAAAGATCAACTAAATACATTTGACCAGATAGAGCGGGCAAAAGTTTTTAGGATTAACAGAGATATTCGTTTCAGTAAAAATAAAATACCTTACAAAACGACGCGTAGTGTTATTTTTAGTAGGGAAGGAGTGCATAAAAGAGGAAGCTATTATTTTCAACTTGCTCCCGGAAATAGTTTTATGGGTGGAGGTTTTTTCAATCCGGCATCTGCAGATTTATTGCGTATACGTAAGGAGTTTGAACTTGATGCAGCACCTATAAGATCTATTTTAAGTGCCCCAAAATTTAAAAAGGCTTTCAACGGATTTAATACTGAAGATCAAGTCAAAACTGCTCCAAAAGGATTCAGCAAAGAAGATCCTAATATTGATTTAATACGAAATAAGAACTTTTTTGTAAATCATTATTTTACTGATGAAGAAGTGCTAGCTCCTAATTTTCAAGAAAATTTAATCGAACACTTTAAACTGGTAGTTCCGTTTTTTGAATATATGAGTGAAGTATTAACCACCGATCTTAATGGTGAAAGTTTAAGTTAAAAAAATTGATAATCAACCGAGTATTCGATTTTTAAAAACTTTGTTAATTACTTTGACATTGCGCCCTTTTAAAACCGTTTTTGAAATCCTATATTAGCAAACATCCCTTCATTTTATGGCAGAAGAAACTAAATACACCGAGGATAACATTAGATCATTAGACTGGAAAGAGCATATACGTATGCGTCCAGGAATGTATATTGGTAAATTAGGTGATGGTTCTAGTGCAGATGATGGTATTTACATACTCCTTAAGGAAGTACTGGATAACTCTATTGATGAATTTGTAATGGGCTCCGGTAAAACTATCGAAGTGAGTATTCAAAATAATCGAGTGATCATACGGGATTATGGTAGAGGTATACCACTAGGTAAGGTTGTAGATGTTGTGTCTAAGATGAATACTGGTGGTAAATATGACTCGCGTGCATTTAAAAAATCGGTAGGATTAAATGGTGTAGGTACTAAAGCTGTTAACGCTTTATCTGAATTTTTTAGAGTAGAATCTTCGCGAGACGGTAAATCTGCAGCAGCCGAATTTTCTCAGGGAAATCTGGTTAACGAAGAGTTTCTGGAAGAAACTTCTCGTAGACGTGGTACAAAAATGACGTTTGTACCTGATGAGACTATTTTTAAAAACTACAAATTTAGAAATGAGTATGTCTCGCGAATGCTTAAAAACTATGTTTATCTAAATCCCGGATTAACAATTGTTTTTAATGGTGAAAAATTTTATTCGGAAAATGGATTAAAAGATTTATTAGGAGATCGTATTGCAGAAAGTGATACACTATACCCTATAATTCATCTAAGAGGAGATGATATTGAGGTTGCAATAACGCACAGCCGCACTCAGTATTCTGAAGAATATCATTCCTTTGTAAATGGTCAAAATACTACCCAGGGTGGTACCCATCTTGCCGCATTTAGAGAGGCAGTTGTAAAAACACTAAGAGAATTTTACAATAAGAATTACGACGCTTCAGATATACGTAAGTCTATCGTTTCTGCGGTAAGTATAAAAGTAATGGAGCCTGTTTTTGAATCTCAAACAAAAACAAAATTAGGTTCTACAGATATGGGTGGTGAATTGCCTACTGTACGTACTTATATAAATGATTTTCTCAAGACAAAGTTGGATAATTATCTTCATAAGCATCCTGAAACTGCTGATAAGATTCAACGTAAAATTTTACAGGCAGAGCGGGAACGTACAGAACTCAGCGGTATTCGTAAACTAGCTAAAGATCGGGCTAAAAAAGCGAGTTTACATAATAAGAAATTACGGGATTGTCGCGTGCACCTAACCGATAGTAAGAAAGAACGTAATCTTGAAAGTACTCTGTTTATTACCGAAGGGGATTCTGCTTCTGGTTCTATAACAAAATCGCGTGATGTAAACACGCAGGCCGTTTTTAGTTTACGGGGTAAGCCATTAAATTCCTACAACATGAGCAAAAAGATTGTTTATGAAAATGAAGAATTTAATTTGCTCCAATCTGCGCTCAATATTGAGGAGTCTATGGAAGATTTGCGATATAACAATATCGTGATCGCTACAGATGCCGATGTAGATGGAATGCACATACGCTTACTGTTAATTACATTTTTCCTTCAATTTTTTCCAGAACTTATTAAAGAAGGTCATTTATATATTTTAGAGACTCCTTTATTTAGAGTTCGTAATAAAAAGAAGACATTCTACTGCTATAGTGAACAAGAGCGTAGAGATGCTATCGAAGAACTTACCGGAAAACCTGAAATTACCCGATTTAAAGGTCTGGGGGAGATTTCACCAGATGAGTTTAAACATTTTATAGGTGAGAATATTCGTCTCGCACCAGTAATGCTGGATGAGGCGGTAAGTATAGAACAGCTATTAGAATTCTATATGGGTAAGAATACTCCAGACCGTCAAAAATTTATCATCAATAACTTAAAAGTAGAATTAGATCCTGTTTTAGAAAATTAAAACTACGATCTAAATTGAAATAAATATTTAACCTTTCCGAAGGCAACAATGAGCGAAAACTACGAAGATCCTAATTTAGAAGAGCAACCGGAAGAAACAAATTCAGGCGAAACCATCACCCGGGTAACCGGGATGTTTAAAGATTGGTTTTTAGATTATGCGTCCTACGTAATACTGGAACGTGCTGTACCAGCTATTGAAGATGGTTTTAAACCGGTTCAGCGTCGTATCATGCACTCGATGAAAGATCTGGATGATGGTCGCTATAATAAAGTAGCTAACATTGTAGGTCATACTATGCAATATCATCCTCACGGAGATGCTAGTATTGCTGATGCAATGGTACAAATGGGACAGAAAGATTTATTGATAGATACGCAAGGTAACTGGGGGAATACGCTTACCGGTGATCGCGCTGCAGCCTCAAGATATATAGAAGCACGATTATCTAAATTTGCACTAGAAGTACTATTTAGTCCAAAAATTACAGATTGGCAAGCCTCTTATGATGGCAGACGCAAAGAACCTATAAATCTTCCTGTAAAATTTCCGTTATTGTTAGCTCAGGGAGCAGAAGGTATAGCCGTAGGATTAAGTACAAAAGTTTTACCTCATAATTTTATTGAACTTATAGATGGTTCGATAAAACATTTACAGGGCAAGAAATTTACATTATTACCCGATTTTCCATCTGCTGGAGAAGCAGATTTTAGTGATTATAAAGACGGAAAAAGAGGAGGAAGAATACGAGTACGAGCAAAAATTAACCAACTCGATAAGAATACGCTTGTAATTACTGAAATACCTTATTCAACCACCACTACATCACTGATTGATAGTATTTTAAAAGCGAATGATAAAGGAAAGATTAAAGTAAAGAAAATTGAAGATAATACCTCTTCTGAGGTAGAAATTCTGGTTCATCTCCCTCCGGGATTATCACCAGACAAAACAATAGGAGCCTTATTTGCTTTTACAAATTGTGAAGTTTCGATATCACCCTTGGGTTGTGTTATTGAAGACAATAAACCGCTATTTGTTGGGGTTTCCCAAATGCTAAGAATTTCTACAGAGCGTACAAAAGATTTATTACGTCAAGAATTAGAAATTCAACTTCAGGAATTAGAAAATCAATGGCATTACGCTTCATTAGAACGCATATTCATTGAGAACCGAATTTATCGGGATATTGAAGAACAAGAGACCTGGGAAGGAGTTTTACAAGCTATTGACAACGGACTAAAACCACATATAGCACATCTCAAAAGACCAGTTATTGAAGAAGATCTTGTACGTCTTACCGAGATACGAATTAAGCGTATTTCAAAATTTGATATAGATAAGGCTCAGCAGAAAATAGAAGCTTTAGAAGGAGACATCGCCCAAGTACAATATGATCTTGCAAATCTAAATGATTTTGCAATAGCTTATTTTAAACGCCTCAAGAAGGAATATGGAGCAGGAAAAGAACGTCAAACAGAAATAAAACTCTTTGATGATATCGAAGCTTCAAAGGTGATTATACGTAATACTAAACTTTACGTCAATCGTAAAGAAGGGTTTGTGGGTACCTCCTTAAAGAAAGATGAGTATGTTACAGATTGTTCAGATATAGACGATATAATAGTATTTACACGAGAGGGTAATATGATTGTTACAAAGGTAGATTCAAAAACCTTTGTAGGTAAAGATATTATTCATGTCGCAGTCTATAAGAAGAAAGACAAACGCACTATATATAATATGATTTACAAGGATGGTCCTGGTGGAGCTACCTATGTAAAACGCTTTAATGTGACTAGTATTACACGTGACAAAATTTACCCGATGACTAAAGGTAAAAAAGGCTCACAGATTCTGTATTTTTCAGCTAATCCTAATGGTGAAGCAGAATTAGTTACTGTTTATCTAAGATCTATTGGCAATGTTAAAAAACTGAAATTTGATCTTGATTTTTCTGATGTTCTAATTAAAGGCCGAAATGCGAATGGAAATATTGTTACAAAACATTCGGTGCGCATAATTGATCTAAAAGAAAAAGGTATTTCCACACTAAGACCTCGTAAAATTTGGTTTGATGATAGTGTGAACCGTATTAATGTCGATGATCGTGGAGAATTACTTGGCGAATTTAAAGGGGAAGATCGATTATTGATAATCACTCAAGATGGTTTTGCAAAGACTATAATTCCTGAACTTACCACGCGTTTTGATGAAAAAATGATTGTATTGGAAAAATGGATTCCGGAGAAACCGATTTCTGCGGTTTATTGGGATGGAAATAGAGAGCGTTATTATTTAAAACGATTTCTAATAGATAATCCTGAAAAAGAAGAACAGTTCGTATCAGATCATCCTAATACGCAGTTAGAGCTTGTATCTACAGATTATAGACCTGTGCTGGAAATAGGATTTTATAAAGAACGGAATAAAGATCAAAAGCCTAATGAAACCATCAATATTGAAGAATTCATAGCCGTAAAAGGTATTAATGCTTTGGGTAATCAATTGTATTCTGAGAAATTGAAACAGTTGAATTTATTGGAGCCATTACCCTTTGAAATTCCAGAAGAAGAAGTTTTAGTTACCAATAAATTAGAAGAATCTAATACTAAAATTGATGACGACGGCACAGAAGATATTGATGGAGATTTTTCACAAGGTAGTTTATTTTAAAAATGGGTTTATTACAAGAATTTAAAAACTTTGCTGTAAAAGGTAATATGGTGGACATCGCGATTGGTGTCATTATTGGTGCAGCTTTTCAAGACGTAATTGATGTTATTGTAAAAAAAATAATGTTACCACCATTATCTTTACTCACTGACGGGGTTAATTTTTCAAATAGAAAAATCCTTTTAAAAGATGCTTACTCAAAGCCAGATGGTACACCTGTTGAGGAAGTTGCAATAGGGTATGGGGATTTAATAACAGTTATGATCGATTTTTTAATCATAGCTATTGTTGTCTTTATTGTAGTTAAGCTTATGAATAGCCTTAGAGCGAAAAGTGAAGATGAAAAAAACCCTACAGTAGAAACACCTAAGAATATTCAGTTGTTAGCTAGAATGAACGAACTGTTAGAGGAGCAAAACAATATTTTAATGAAGAATAATTCGAAAAACTCATAATTTTTAAAGGAAGCCTCAAAGTTATATACTTGTGAATTGTCAAAAAATATTGATATCTTAAAGTTTATTAATATTTTTTGGTATTTTTCTTTGCTAAAACTATTAAGAGTGTGTTTTTTGTAGTTAATTTTAACCCCATATAGAACAGGATTTTTTTCTGTTTAACTTTTCACAAATGCCAGAAACCCCTACAACGCTATCTGTACTAGCAGTTGATGATAATAAATTAAATCTCATTTTACTTTCACAACTATTGAAACTTTTGGGTTTGTCGTCAGATTTAGCCTACAGTGGTGCAGAAGCTATTGAGAAGGCAAAATTTAATGATTATCAGGTTATATTTATGGATATCCATATGCCCGAAATTGATGGCTTTATGGCTACCCAAGAAATTAGGAAGTATAACCAGGATGTGCTTATTTTTGCATTGTCTGCAGATACGACTAAGCCGGCTATTCAAAAGGGATTAAAATCTGGGATGAATGCATATTTGAGCAAACCCATAACCAAAGATCGTCTTGTAGCCGTATTAAAAGAATACTTGGGTGATGCTATAATTTCTTTAAGCGCTTAGTTTAAGGGTAAATCCAATTCTACTTGAGTCCCTAGCGCGTCGTAATAATCATTATACAAATCAATAATATTTAATTTATAAGTATATTTCATATTTTTAGAAAAATTTTCTAAACGTTTTAAAGTAAGGTTTATACCTATTGATTTTTTTTGAGTATTTAATTTTTCGATATCAATTTTCGTCGTTTCCTTCCGACCAATACCATTGTCGGCGATAGTAATATTAACAAAGTTGGAATTTTTCTTGCTTATACTTATGTCCAACTTTTTATATCCCTCTTTTGATTGCAGACCGTGCCAAATGGCATTTTCTACAAACGGCTGTAAGATTAATGAAGGTATTTTAATTGCTTTTAGATTTATTTCTGGATCAATATTTAAATGATAATCAATCTCGTTACAGAATCTAATGTTTTCGATATTGATATACAGGCGCATCGTTTCTAATTCTTCGTCTAATGAAATTTCTTTCTCTAACGAACTCGACAATATTGATCTTATTAATTTAGAAAATTGATTGAGGTATTCCATTGCCTCAGTAACATTGTGATTCTGTAAATAGATACGTATTGATAACAACGCATTAAATATAAAATGCGGATTCATTTGTGAGCGCATTAATTTCTGCTCGGCACTTAGTGTACGTTTCTGACTTTTTAAGTGATAATGACGATAAAGTATAAATAACAGAATTAGAAAGAGAAAGAATACAGCCAAAACCAGAATAAAACTTTTTCTGCTTTGATCAAGTTCTTTAGCGGCAAAAATATTCTGCTGCTCCAGTAAATTAATAGTATTCTTTTTTTGCTCACTATCATATTTCATTATCAAATCAGAAACATATTTATGATTTGCTTCATTAAGATACTCCTCTTGTACTTTCTGAGAAAGACGTTGAAACTCCAGAGCTTTTTTGTAATTATTTATAGCAGCATTTAAATCGGAAAGATGAAGGTAAGCCATGCTTAGAAACTGTTTAAAATCATTTTCCTTGGCCATATTCATACCGGCAAGGAGATATTTTTCTCCTTCTGTATGTCTACCTAATGCGCTATTAGCCCATCCAAGATTTATATAAGCAAGTGAAATATAGAATTTATCTCCTATAGATTTTGCCGTCTCAATAGTAGGCTCAATTAGCTCAAGAGCTAGTGTAGGTTTTCCTTGTTTAAGATATACTTGACCTAAACTATTATTACATATAACTCTACCTAAATCACTATCCATCAAATCATTATGATAAAGTGATTTTTTATAGTTGTAAATTGCTTCGTCAAATTTACCACGCTCTTCATAGGCTATTCCCAGATTAGCATAATTTATAGCAAGTCCTAAATTACTACCTGAAGCTCGTTCATAAATAAGTGCTCTTTTAAAATAATTTTCGGCCGCTTTATAATCACGTAAGAGTAAATATATGTTTCCAATACTGTTTAAGGATATAGAAATCCCTTTGGTTAGAGCTTTGGTTTGCAATGGCTGACTCTCGGCGAGTTTTAATGCAGAATTATGTTTATCTAGTGCAGACCGAACTGCATCAATACGACGGTACACCACACCCGTCATATTTAACGCAGAAACCTGCATTTCTACATTTTTAATGTTTAATGCAATGCTGAGACTTTTATTATGATGATGTAGTGCTTGTTTATATTTTGAATTATCTCTCAAGTAAATACCGAGCATATTCTCGCCATAGGATTCTCCAAGCTTGTAGGATTTTTTTTTACTCTCTCGGATTAAGGAATTGATAGAAGCAGAGTCTTTCTTAAAGGGTGCAGTATACTTTTGTAATGAATCGTAGGCCTTATATTTTTCTTTTAAAATAAGCTTTAGATTCTCATCTGAAGATTTTTGAGCATTACCAATAAGAATATTTCCTAACAGTAATAGGATGCAACTGAAATACGTTAAGCGGTAAAATTGCGGCATAAACCCTTCATTAAGTTTTAAATATACTCAACTTAAAGTGATTAGATACAATTTATTACAAAAGTGATTCTACTAAAAAAATTAAAAATTAATAAAGCAGTATTAATAATTAGTTGATTTTACGAGCTGTTCCTTTCTGCTTGTTGTTTTCTCCTACCAGCGCGTATTCAAAAGTATAGACGTCATCTTTTGTAGTAAGTATTTTGAAGTGTAATGCTTTACGATCGCGCATTGAGGTAGGATTAATTTTTTCGGCGATGTATTCACAATCATTGATCCATCTTATACTTGATGAATCTGCTTTCCCTTCATAAAAATCAATTTCTAACGTGTCGTTACGTATAAAAGTAGTTTTTACAACTTCTCCATTCAGGTAAGTTTCAAATTCAAATTCGCCGGTCTTAAAATCTTTGCAATTGCGTTCAGGAGTGTAGCAACTTACAGCTATTAAAAGAAGTGAAAAAATTAGGAATTTATAGAACATAAGGAGGTCGTGTATGAGTATACAAATTTACATCACAAAGCTTAAGGGACGAAATTCTTGAAGGTTCCATCTTTATAAAATATTACGATACGTTCTATTTGATCATTCTTTTCGGTCTCGCGATAAGAGTCGTCATGTGGTATATTATTTTTTGATTTTACGTCATCGTGAGTAATGAGATCGAAGTCAGCCTGAAGTTGGGTAGTATTCTTAATTGGTGCACTTGTAGTTTCAGCAGATTTCTTCGGAAAACTTCCTTTGCCATTTAATAGCCAGTATAATTCTACTTCAGGAAAGGCAGCAATAATTTTCATAACAAATTCTAAGCTTGGCTTATTTCTACCAGATAGAATATGAGATATAGAAGATCTACCTACATCAATTTCATCAGCAAAAGAAGTAGCATTAAGATCATACTCATCCATTACTTTTTGCAGGCGTTTACTAAATTGATCGCTGTTTACCATTGTAACATCCTTATCGAATTAATTAAGTTACAAATGTAAATAATTAATCTATATCACTAACGTTACAATTGTAAACAAGTGAATAATTACACAAATCAAAGCTTTAAATGATATACTATAATATTCTTATAAATAGATATTTAATAATAACTAAACTTAGCTTCGGAATATTTCCTAATTGGTCTGTATACAACCCAATAAAACATTTTACACTTGTAAACAACTAAATTTAATTAAGGTGTTTACATTTGTAAATTATCTAATGTTTACATTTGTAATTCAATTTTTACAATGAATTATTCTTTTCTTAAAACGTGGCATGATAGTCACAAAGTTGATGCGCTATATGGGCGATATATTACCATAAATAAGATTCAACCTCTATTAGATAATCTTCCTTCACTATTTAAAGTAGCGCTTTTAGGATACTCCGTAGAGAATAGACCTATTGATAAGGTTACTTTTGGAAGCGGAGCAATTCAAGTTTTAGGATGGTCTCAGATGCATGGCAATGAGAGTACAACTACAAAAGCTTTGTTTGACCTATTTAAATATATAGATGACTACAAGGAAACTGAATTTGTAAGTACTCTTTTAGCGATGTGTACATTTACGTTTGTACCTATGCTCAATCCAGATGGTGCAGAGGCCTATACTCGTATAAATGCTAATAAAGTCGATTTAAATAGGGATGCCCAGGATTTATCACAGCCGGAAAGTCTTATTTTAAAAGAATTATATACGAACATAAAACCTGACTATTGTCTGAATTTACACGGACAGCGTACCATATTTGGAGTAGGCAAGCCTGCTAAAAGTGCAATTATCTCTTTTTTGTCGCCTTCTCAAGACGAATTGCGTACGGTTACACAATCCCGAAAAATTGGGATGCATTTAATTGCTGATATGAATGAGATGCTTCAGGAATTCATACCAGGTTGTGTGGGGCGATATGATGATGGTTTTAATATAAATTGTGTAGGGGATACGTTGCAGCAAAATAATATTCCGACGGTTTTATTTGAGGCCGGTCATTTCCCTGGAGATTATGATCGAGAAGAGTCGAGAACATTAATATTTTTATCACTAATTCGCATTTTTGAGTCGGTTACAATGCTTAAAATGCATAAAAACCTATCTAGTAATAGTTATTTTTCCATACCGGAGAACCAAAAATGCTTTTTTGACTACATAATTCGTTCAATAAAGCTCCCACAATTAGGAACTACTGATGTTGCCATTCAATTTGAAGAAAGCTTGATAAATGGCATTTTAAATTTCATTCCCAAAATTAATCAAATTGGTGATTTAAAAGGCTTTACAGGTCATGTTGAATATGATTTTAAAGATTTAGACTTGTTAAATGCAGATCAAATAAGTTGGGAAATAGGAGCAATTATTGAAGAAATCCAAACAAATAAGGAATTACCTACAACGTTTTCGCTAAAAAGGAATAATTTGTTGTGAATTATTCAGTGATTTTGTGTTATTTTTGATTTATATATAATTTAATTAACTAATAATGGCAAAATTCAAATTAGACGAAGTAGATCATCAGATTTTAGATATGCTGATTGAGAATACACGGACTCCATTTACAGATATAGCGAAGAAATTACTTATATCAGCTGGTACGGTTCACGTACGAGTTAAAAAGATGGAGGAGGCCGGTATTATCGTAGGATCTTCACTAACTCTAGACTACGCTAAGCTAGGATATTCTTTTATAGCTTATGTAGGTATATATATAAATAAGACGAGTCAAACTACTTTTGTACTTGAGCGTATTAATCAAATACCTTATGTTACTGTTGCTCACGTTACCACCGGAAAATTTAATATCTTTTGCAAGGTAAGAGCTAAGAATACGGAGCATGCAAAAAATATCATCTTTCAATTAGACGATATTGAAGGTGTTTACCGTACCGAAACAATGATCTCTTTAGATGAGAGTATAAATGACAAAAAGCGTTTAATGCATAGTATTTTCCAAGACTTGTAATTTAAACCAAAGCATGTATTTTATATACCCTTTGGCTCATTTGGCAAAGGGTATTTTTATTTCTAATCAAATTAACTTTATGTCCAGACAACCCAAACTCGAACGTTTTAACAATCTTGTAAAATCAAAGTATCAGGTTTATAATAGTCTATTTATGACATTGCCGTTTCACGGCATTACAGATACCGGTGTACTGTTACCCCTTTTTGATAGAATTTGTACGCGAGGTTATGATAGTAAATACAACCCGGAGAAAATCGTAAATTATTTTTTCGATAAATACCAGCGTGATGTTTCTGAAGAAGAACGTTACGATTTATTATTTCGATTTATACAATATATAGAACGTCAAGTAGTATTATTTGATGCTATTGAGGATGCTGCTTATCGTACGGTAAATAATATGGACGGTCGCGGAACTTTACGGAATATAAAAGAGGAGGCAGAAGCTCAATCTAAAACCGGCGATTTAAAAGAATACTTACAGGATTTTAAAATTCGTCCTGTTTTAACTGCACATCCTACGCAGTTTTATCCAGGAGCTGTCTTGGGGATTATTAATGATTTGAGTAAATCGATCAATAATAATGATCTGGAAATGATCAAAAACCTACTTTCTCAATTAGGTAAAACTCCGTTTTTTAAAAAAGAAAAACCTACTCCTTATGACGAGGCTGTAAGTCTTATTTGGTATTTAGAAAATGTATTTTACAAAGCTTCTAGTCATATTTACAACTATTTACAGCAGAATGTATTTAAAGGAGAGTTCTTTGACAATCAGGTAATTGATCTTGGGTTCTGGCCTGGAGGTGACCGTGATGGTAATCCTTTTGTAACTACCGAAATTACGCTGAAGGTCGCTGCGCGCTTACGTAACACAATTATTAAAAATTACTACAGAGATGTACGTAATCTTAGACGTAGAATAACATTTAATGGTACTGAAGCACCTCTTGCAGATATTGAAAGAAGACTTTATGATAGTATTTTCCTTCCAGGAGATCAATTAAAGATTTCTATAGAAGAATTAACAAGCACATTAACTCGAATTCGCAATTTAGTTATTGACCGTCATGAAGGTTTATTTGTTGAGCAGATAGATGATTTGTTGAACAAAATCAAGATGTTTGGATTCCATTTTGCGGTGTTAGATATTCGCCAGGATAGTCGCGTGCATATGCACGTAATGGAGGAAATCGTAAAGCAATGTGCAGCTGACAACCTGGGGATTTTTCCAGAGAATTTTGAAAATCTTTCTGAAACAGAGCAGATTGAAATTTTACAAAATGTAAAAGGCAAAATCGATCCGTCAACACTAGAAGACGAGATTGCTCGCAAAACATTAGAAAGTATTTACGCAATGCGTGAAATACAAGAACATAATGGGGAGCGTAGTTGCAACAGATATATAATAAGTAATAACCAGACCGGTTTAAATGTGATGCATGCATTTTCTATGTTTCACCTTACAGGTTGGGAAAATCCTTCGGTAGATATTGTTCCATTATTTGAGACTGTTCCTGATTTAAAGATCGCTCACGAAGTCATGCGTAAACTTTACTCTAATGAGGCCTACTCAAAACATTTGAAGCAGCGACATATGAAGCAAACGATTATGTTAGGCTTTAGTGATGGTACTAAAGATGGTGGGTACTTAATGGCAAATTGGAGTATTTTTAAAGCTAAAGAAGAGCTCACAAAAGTTTCTCGCGAATTTGGAATTAAGGTAATTTTCTTTGATGGTAGAGGAGGACCTCCGGCACGTGGTGGTGGTAAAACACATCAATTTTATGCTTCTTTAGGTGAAACGATTGAAGACGAAGAGATACAACTTACAGTACAAGGTCAAACTATTAGTTCAAACTTTGGGACTCCAGACTCTTGTCAATATAACTTAGAGCAATTATTGAGTTCTGGCATATTCAATGGCGTATTTTCTAAAAAAGGAAAAGCCTTTCCTGAAGAAGACCGTTCTACAATGGAGGAACTTGCAGAATTAAGTTACAAAGCCTATTCAGACTTTAAAGAACATCCGAGTTTCTTAGGGTATCTAGAACGCATGAGTACCTTAAAATACTACGCAAAAACAAATATTGGAAGTAGACCTAGCAAACGAGGAAAGAGCGAAAAGCTTAATTTTTCAGATTTAAGAGCTATTCCATTTGTGGGTTCGTGGTCACAGCTTAAACAAAATGTACCCGGGTTTTATGGTGTGGGAACCGCTATTGAAGCATTTGAAAAACGAGGGGATTTTGATAAGGTACAAGAACTTTATCAAAATAGTCTCTTCTTTAGAACATTGCTTGAAAACAGTATGATGAGTTTGACTAAGTCCTTTTTTGGTCTTACAGCCTATATGCACGATGATCCGGAATTTGGTCCGTTTTGGGATATTATTCACGATGAATACGAGCGAACGAAGCGCTTATTATTAAAAGTGAGTGGATATTCTGAGCTAATGGAGGAAGAACAGGCAGGTAAAGCTTCTATTCAAGAGCGGGAGCGTATCGTATTGCCTCTCTTGACAATACAGCAATTTGCACTTAAGAAAATTCAAGAAATGCAAAGACAAGAAAACCCAGATCAGGCAAAATTAGAAATGTTTGAAAAAATGGTAACTCGTTCTTTATTTGGAAACATTAATGCTAGTCGTAATTCGGCTTAATTATGAAATTTACAGATCTCAATCATAGTGAGTATAATCCCTATTACAGCAATTACATTTCACTTGTAAGTCCTGAAATTGATTTAATAGATGCTTTAGAAGAAGGTAAAGATATCTGCCTTTCTTTCTATAGAAGTATTAAAGAGGAAAAATGGACTTATTCGTATGATTCTGGTAAATGGA
The DNA here is from genome assembly GCF_004104375.1 of Leeuwenhoekiella aequorea. GTDB lineage: Bacteria > Bacteroidota > Bacteroidia > Flavobacteriales > Flavobacteriaceae > Leeuwenhoekiella > Leeuwenhoekiella aequorea. Next base: position 306,967 of record NZ_QOVM01000002.1, on the reverse strand, counting down.
CGATTTTGGAATCCTTGCTTCACGTGATCGATACAGAACGTATTTTTGCTTACCGAGCCTTACGTATTGCACGTGGTGATAAGACGCCTCTTACTGGTTTTGAACAAGATGATTACATAAAACCATCTGCAGCAAACGAGCGATCGATGGAAAGTCTTCTTGAGGAATATAAAATTGTTAGAGAATCTTCTATCCTATTGTTTAAAAGCTTTAGTAACGAGGCGTTGCTGCATATAGGAAGTGCTAGTGACAGTGCGCTATCTGCAAGAGCTGCAGGATTTATCATTTGTGGTCATGAGATTCATCACGGGAATATCATAAAAACTAGATATTTAAATTAACTGCTATTTATCTAAAAATTAAAAAAGCTGCAATCTATAGAGATTGCAGCTTTTTTAATTTTTATAACTACCTCAAGGACCTAAATTATTTATAGATTTTATAACATAATGTAAACTAATAACCTGTGTTATCAATGATTATAAATTATAACTTTAGTTCAAGTTATATAGAGCAGGCTATGAATCCAAAGGTGAGTAGTTACATAGATGATAGTCATTTTCGTTCCGCATTAATGTTGTTGAGAACTTTGCTATTAGATTGTGGTTTGGTCGAAAATTATAAGTGGAAACTTCCTTGTTTTACTTATAAGTCAAAAAATCTTATTCTCCTAAGTGCTACAAATTATAAGTGTACCGTTCATATTTTAAATGGTTGGTTATCTCCAAATGCTCCAGGTTTACTATTGCCACCACGCAAAAATAGTCAGCGATCAAGAGTTATGAAGTTTAGTACAGATCAAGAAGTTTTGATTTCAAGTGAAATAATAAGATACTATGTTCTGGAATCGATTGAGATTGCGAGAGTAGGAGTTAACGCTAATATTAATAGTATTTCAGAAATTGTTACATCTGAACTGAAACAGGTATTTAGTCTAGATTATCTTTTTGAAAAAGCTTTTTATAAGTTATCATTAGATCAACAAAAGACTTATTTAAATTATTTCTCCGGTGCTAAGCGAGCAAAAACCAGATTATCGCGTATTGAACTTTACAAATCACGAATAGTAAACGGATTTGGTTTTAATGAATGTATTTGCGGATTTTCAAAAATATCACCCCGTTGCGATGGCTCCCATAAATTATTAAACTGATGAAAATTATTTTTTTACTTCTAATTTTACTTATTTACAGTTTTTCTAATTGCAAACAGAATTTAGATACAAAACCTAAAGAAGAGGTCGTAAGAAAAACGGAATCTCGTACCAGAGTAAATTTACTCAAAGATTTCCCGGCGATGCACGATAGCACTTTTGTTAACGCTGTGATCGAAATCCCTTCTGGATCTCTAGATAAATGGGAACTCAATAAAAAAACCGGAGCATTAGAATGGCAGCAACAAGATAGTATTCCTAGAATAGTTCAGTACATAGGCTATCCCGGTAATTATGGAATGATACCACAAACATTACTATCTAAAGAAAACGGTGGTGATGGTGATCCTTTAGATATTTTAGTTTTGGGTGCACCAGTTGAGCGAGGGAGTGTTATAAAATGTAAACTTATTGGGATTTTATATTTAAAAGACAATGGTGAGCAAGATGACAAACTCATAGCCGTTGCCAATGATTCACCATTTGTTAATTTAAATAGTATAGATGAGTTAAACGCACAATTTAATGGCGTAAGCAGTATAATTAAAACTTGGTTTGCAAATTATAAAGGTCCAAATGCAATGAGTAGCTCCGGCTTTGGAGATAGAGATGAAGCGCTAACTATTTTAAGATCTGCTATGATCGATTACAAAATCAATACCGACTAAGCTAATGAATGTAATAACTAGTCCTTTAATGCTGCATCAAAGTCTTGCATCCATTTTCCGTGAACTTTAAGTACTTGTTCAATTACGTCTCGTACACAACCTTTACCTCCTTTTTTATGAGATACATATTTTGATATTTCTTTTATTTCTTTAACAGCATCCTGAGGACAACAAGGCAAACCCACGAGTTTCATAACAGGATAATCTGGAATATCATCTCCCATGTAAAGAATATTCTCTGGCTTCACATTATACTTCTGCGTATAGTCATTTAAAAAATCAATTTTAGAATGAGCGCCTAAGTGAATATCGGTAACACCTAAAGCTTGTAATCTACTTCTAACACCTTCATTTGTACCACCGCTAATAATGCAAATATTAAAATTATGGTTTAGTGCTGTTTTGATGGCATACCCATCTTTTACATTCATACTTCTTAGCATCTCACCTTGTGTATTAATTAACAAGCTGCCATCAGTCATAACACCATCTACATCAAAAATAAAGGTGGTAATCTCTTTAAGATGCTCTTTGTAGCTTTTATCGCTCATAAAATTTTAATATTGAATGGGTTAAGGTATTATATAATTCAAGTTGCCTGCTAGACAGACTATTTCTTTGTTTTTCTAATGTTGATAAATCCCCGCGTTTAGCAGGACCAGTTTGGGAATTTTCAGGACCTAATAAAAAGGCTTTTGAAATTGTTTCGGTCATTAATGGCTTTAGCAAGTCAAATGAAACATTATTATCCTCACAAAGCATTTTAGCTTCGGTCAAAATATGATTGCAAAAATTATTACTGAAAACGGCTGCTAAATGTAAAGATGCTCTTTCGGTTGAATTAATTGAGAAGGTTTTAGCATTTATCTTCTCTGCTAACTCAGTTAATACCAAAACATCTTCTTGAAGTAAAGCTTCAATACAAAACGGTATTTCTTTATATATAAGATGCTTATTCTTAGAAAAAGTTTGTAGTGGATAAAATACTCCTCTGCGATTATGCAAATTTAAGATATCGAGAGATGTACTACCAGAGGTATGAAGGATTAACGAATTGGTACTTTTAATTTTCTTTGAGACTTCAGCAATACTAGAATCACTAACCGCAATTAAAATAATTTTAGAAGAATATATGTTAGAAAGATCGGTTGTTGTTTTTGCTAATGGTTTAAAATCAGTCAAAGCATGTGTAGAACGTCCTACTATATAATTAAGCTGAACACCTTGTACTGAGCTAAATGCATTCGCAAGATGAAAGGCTACATTACCGGTACCGATTATTGAAAGAGATATCACGCATCAAAAGTAAACAAAAACTACCGAAAGTATAAGTAATCACAAGCGTTAAAGCTTTATTAATGATCTTTTGTTTTGTAACTTTGCGCCATCAAAAAAATGGCACTTTTACCATGCAGAAACGTATTGCAGATTTCCTGTTTTCCACCCGATTAATGGCTCTTTTATTTATTGTTTATGCAGTGGCTATGGCCACCGGAACAATACTTGATGCAGGTCAAGAAACTTCTCCAACACCGTACACCCGCGAATTAGTTTACGAGGCTTGGTGGTTTGAGCTCATTCATTTACTATTTATAATCAACTTTGTTGGTAATATTTGGCGCTTTAAATTATGGCGCAAAGAGAAATGGTCAACACTTACCCTGCATTTAGCATTTATCCTAATAATTTTTGGAGCAGCCTGGACGCGTTATGTTGGTTTTGAAGGTGTTATGCCTATACGTGAAGGTGAAACTGAGAATACATTTTTAAGTGATAAAACGTATTTAAGTGTTTTTATTGACGGAGAGAAAGATGGGGAGCCTATGCGTCGTAAGTTAGATCCTAAACATTTAAATCTTTCTAGCAGACTTAATAATGATTTTACCTGGGAAACCGATTTTGCCGGGAAACCAGTTACTATTTCTTTCTCAAAATTTATAGATGGAGCCGAAGAAGGTCTTGTAGAATCAACAGATGGTCTTAATCAACTAAAAATAGTTGAAGCTGGAGACGGTCAGCGTCACGAGCATTATATAGAAGAAGGTAAAGTAGCAAGTATACACAATGTACTTTTTACTTTGAATACTCCTACTGAAGGTGCTATAAATATTGGTTTTGATGGAGAAAACTATACGATTAAAACACCTTTTGAAGGTAGCACGCGAGTTATGGCCACACAAGCCGACTTTGACGTTGCAAAAGATACTATTCAGGAACTACAACTAAGAGCGTTATACCAATTAGGTGGAATGCAGTTTGTAATTCCAGAACCCGTAATGAAAGGCCGTAATGGTATTGTGGAATCGTTTCCTAAGCAAAAAGGACAGTCTGATGCCTTATTTGTTACCGTAAAAACAGATCAGGGAGAAGAAACTGTAGGTCTATTGGGTGGTAAAGGTTTTAATAATGAGATGGAAACTGTAAAAGTTGGTGACCTTACTTTTCATCTCAACTTTGGGAGTTTAGCGATAGAACTGCCATTTGCAATTACATTAAATGATTTTATTGCAGAGCGATATCCGGGTACTACAAATGTATATTCCTCATATAAAAGTAAAATTACTGTAGTAGAAGGAGACGATTCTGCATTTGATTATGATATCTTCATGAACCACGTTTTAGATTATAAAGGATATCGATTTTTTCAGGCCAGTTTTAGTCCAGATGAGTTGGGTACTGTTCTTTCAGTTAATCACGATGCCGTAGGAACCTGGATTACATACATAGGTTACTTCTTATTATATCTAGGACTTATGATTATATTATTTGACAAGGGAAGTCGCTTTGGGGATTTAAAAATTAGACTGGATAAGGTAAAGGCTAGAAAAGCTAAACTTTCAGCAATTATTATATTTTTTGTGCTTAGCGGAAATCTTCTTAATGCTCAGGAAGAAAAAGTGGTTGTTGAAAACGGGAATACTGAAGTGGTAGAAGAACAGCCTCAGGATTTCATTCCCGGTACAGTAGTGGTAGAAGAAGAAAATCACATGCTGCCAACACAATCTGAAATTGATTCTATCTTAAAAGTAAATACAATTCCTGCTGAGCAAGCAGCAAAGTTTGGAAAAATTGTAATTCAAGATGATAAGGGTCGTATGATGCCTGTAAATTCATTTGCCAGTAAATTATTGCGTAAATTGAGTCGAAGTGACAAATACCAAGGAATGACTGCAGATCAGGTTTTTCTCTCTATGGTAGAATCTCCGTTTTTCTGGTATAATGTAGATATTATTTACCTTAAGCCATCTAATGATAGTATTCGTACTATCATAGGTATTCCTAAAGATCAAGAATATGCAAATGCCCTTGACTTTTTAGATAATCAAGGTCGTAATAAATTAGATGCATACATAACCAATGCTTATCAGGCAGAAGTTAAAAACAGTTTTGATAAAGATTTTATAGATATCGCAGAGCGTCTAGGATTATTGAGTAGGGCGGTGAGTGGTGAAATACTCAAAATATTTCCGCTTATAAATGACGATAATAATAAGTGGGTTTCTTATCCAGAATTAAATGAAGCCGGTTATAAGGGAATGGATTCTTTATACACCAAGCAAATTTTACCTCTATATTTTTCTGCATTACGCGAGGGTAAAGAAACGGGCAACTTTGACAAGGCAGATACGTTTCTAAAAAGTATACGAAGCTTTCAAGAGAAGCACGGAGCAGAGATTATGCCTTCTCAAGAGAAAATTGATGCAGAGGTATATTACAATAAACATGATATTTTTACTAAACTATATTGGATGTACTTGCTTGCAAGTGTCTTCATGTTTGTATTTGTGATTGTTCGCATCTTTAAAGAAAATCGCTTTATTAAGTTAATGGTTAATATAGGTGGAGGAGCAATTATAGTCTTGTTTGCTCTTCACACATTAGGATTAATCTGGCGCTGGTATATTTCTGGTCATGCTCCTTGGAGTGATGCCTATGAATCTGTTCTTTATGTAGGTTGGGCTACCATGTTTTTTGGTTTAGCTTTCGGAAGAAAGAGTTCGCTTACCATTGCCAGTACAGCGTTTGTTGCCGGGTTTATTCTTTGGGGGGCTAGTATGAACTGGCTTAACCCAGAAATCGCAAACTTGCAACCAGTATTGGATAGTTATTGGTTAATGATTCACGTGGCAGTTATTGTTGCCAGTTACGGTCCGTTTACGCTAGCAATGATACTGGGATTAGTTTCTTTATTATTAATGCTTCTAACCACTGAAAAGAATAAATTAAAAATGGAGCTTAACATAAAAGAGCTTACCATTATTAATGAGATGGCTCTCACTGTTGGTTTAGTAATGCTTACCATTGGTAACTTTTTAGGAGGACAATGGGCAAATGAAAGTTGGGGGCGTTACTGGGGATGGGATCCTAAAGAGACCTGGGCTTTAATTAGTATTATGGTTTATGCTTTTGTAATTCACATGCGATTAGTTCCTGGTTTACGGGGAAGATGGTTTTTCAACCTGATGTCTATATTAGCTTACGGTAGTATTTTAATGACTTACTTTGGAGTTAACTTCTGGCTTTCAGGACTGCATAGTTACGCAAGTGGAGATAATATTTTGAATTTAAATAGAGCCTTAAGTATTATGGGCGGTGTTATACTCTTTGCACTACTTGCATATCCTAAATACAAGAAGTTTTACAAGAAGTAAAATTTTGCTTAAATCATATTATTAAAAAAAGGGAGATAGCTTGAGCTATCTCCCTTTTTTTAATCTTAAATAATAGGTTAGATTATAATTCACCTACCATATCTTCTGGTTTAACCCACTCATCAAATTCTTCAGCGGTTACATATCCTAAATTTACAGCCTCTTCTTTAAGGGTAGTCCCGTTATCATGTGCGGTATTAGCTATTTCAGCAGCTTTATAATAACCTATTTTGGTATTTAAAGCTGTTACAAGCATCAATGAATTATCGAGCATCGTCTTAATACGTACGTGATTTGGTTCTATACCGGCAGCACAATGTTCTTCAAAAGAAACACAAGCGTCACCTATAAGTTGTGCACTCTGTAGAAAGTTTGCTGCCATTACCGGTTTAAAGACATTTAATTCATATTGTCCTTGCATTCCGCCCACAGCGATAGCCACATCATTACCTATAACCTGAGCACAAACCATAGTCATAGCTTCACATTGCGTAGGATTTACTTTACCTGGCATAATTGAAGATCCTGGTTCATTTGCAGGTATAATAATTTCACCAATTCCAGAGCGCGGTCCACTAGCCAGCATTCGTATGTCGTTTGCAATTTTGTTTAAAGAAACAGCTAATTGCTTTAGAGCACCATGTGATTCTACAATCGCATCGTGAGCAGCAAGCGCTTCAAATTTATTATCTGCAGTTTTGAAGGGTTGTTCAGTAAATTTTGCAATATATTCTGCTACAAGTTTATCATAACCTTTAGGAGTATTTAATCCTGTACCTACAGCAGTACCGCCCAGAGCTAACTCAGATAAATGATCTAGTGTATGTTCTAATGCTTTAATACCATGATCTAGTTGTGACACATACCCTGAAAATTCCTGACCTAAGGTTAGGGGAGTGGCATCCATTAAATGTGTACGTCCTATTTTCACTACCTCACGAAACTCATCTGATTTTTGTTTCAGCGTATTACGGAGCTTAATTACTCCCGGAAGTGTCACTTCCATTACTTTCTTATAGGCAGCAATATGCATTCCTGTAGGGAACGTATCATTTGAAGATTGTGATTTATTCACATCGTCATTTGCTTGTAATGTTTTGCCTCCGTCGCCTAAAGTATTTCCCGCTAAAACGTGAGCACGGTTTGCAATTACCTCATTAACGTTCATATTGCTTTGCGTTCCAGAACCGGTTTGCCAGATAACAAGCGGAAATTGGTCGTCGTGTTTCCCTTCTAGAATCTCATCACAAACAGCTGCAATCTGATCTCTTTTTTCATCAGACAAAACTCCCAATTCTGCATTAGTGTAAGCAGCAGCCTTTTTTAAGTAGGCGAAACCATAAATAATTTCAATAGGCATAGATGCTGCGGCACCTATTTTAAAATTATTACGAGAACGTTCAGTCTGTGCTCCCCATAATTTGTCTGCCGGTACATTAACATCGCCCAGCGTGTCTTTCTCTATTCTATATTCCATTATGATTTTTTTAGTGGTTGAACAAAAATAATAGTTTGTCTTTAATAACTGCAGTATAGGGTAGTTATAAATCTCTGTTTTAATTGAAAATTGTATTGCATATTAAGGAAGATTATCGCTAAATTTGCCATAAGACAAAAACCATATTATGTTCGAATTTGATCAATACTTAGGCTTCTTAGCATTTTTAACCATTTTAACGATAGGTTTCTGGTTAATGATATTTTTAGTTTCCATTCTTCCATACTGGATTGGTGGTGCTTTTGTAGAACGTATGAAAGAAATACGTGAAAAAAAGAAAGCTAATAATGTGAATTCTTAAGTATTACATTATATATAATAAAAAAAGCTGCTCTAGTGAGCGGCTTTTTTTTATGAATAAACTTGTCGAATATACGTTTAATTCGTCTCAACTAATAAAACTCCATTTTGGCCTGAACTGCCGTAAAAAGCAATCGCCCCTTTTCCAAGTATAGCATATGATTTAATATCTTCTAATGTATAGGAATTTAAATCAGCAATTTTAGCGGGCTTTTTATTTATTAGAATAAGTTGAAAGTTTTGATGATTTGTTTCTTCAGTAATATTTAATTCATCCCTAATTTTCTTTTCAGCTTTTATATAAAAATCTGTTTTATCGACATCTTCATTTAAGAAGTGATCAATTTGAAAACTAGACATTCCCCATGTATAACCACCGGGTTCTAAACTATTGATAAATTTACTTGTTAATTTATCTGTATCCAGATTTTCAGATAAAATATCATGTAGTTCACGTATCGTATTACAATCTTTACAATACCTGTGAAAGGGTGACCAATAACTAATGACCTTGTAATCATCTTTAGTAGCAATTTCTATATAAATATAAAATCCGTCTAAACCGCGAAATGAATCTCCAGAGAGTTCTTCAAAACTTATAGTTTTAAATTCATCAAAAATTTTACGCGATTGGGTAATGGCGATTGTATTAGTTGCGACTACTGGCGATTTACCTCCCGCATAAATTTTATAGTTAGCAGAGACATCATCTCCAGAATCATAATTCAAAGTGAAGATAGTATGCTGTTCCCAGATTCTAATATTTAAAGAGTCTTTTGAGGTTTCCAGATCCTCTAATTGAAACTCTTTAAGTTTTTCAGGTAATTTTTTTAAAAAAAGACTGTCGATATTTTTTTCTGGTAAAATAACTGTTTTCTGACTGTACGATATTTCAATAGTCAATAGAAAAACAAAAAAAAATAATCTTCTTAGCATATTAACGATATTCCGGGTTTTCAAAATTCCAGCGTTCCCCATTGTTCCATTGTTCACGTGAATTTCCATAATTTGAATAACCATTATATCGCTTCAACATAGAAGCGAGATGAAGTAGGTTATAAGTCATAAATGTAGTATTTCTATTAGTAAAATCACTATCAAAACCTACTGGCGTATTCAGTTTTTCATCATTCCAAACTTGGTCTCCATAACTAGGACCCGGTCCTACCTTGCCAATCCACCCACAATCTGCTTGTGGCGGTATTGAGTAACCCACATGCTGCAGAGAATAAAGTATGCCCATTGCACAGTGTTTTATTCCATCTTCATTTCCTGTTATAATACAACCACCAACTTTTCCATAAAAAACATGCTGTCCTTTGTCATTGACTTTTCCGCTCATCGCATATAGGCGCTCAATCAATTTTTGAGTTTCAGATGATTTCTCGCCTAACCAAATAGGAGTGCCAATAATTAAAATATCTGCTGCTATAATTTTTTTGTAAAGTTGAGGCCATTCATCGGTTTCCCAGCCATATTCGGTCATGTCTGGATAAACACCACTTGCAACATCATGATCGATAAGGCGTATTTCTTCAAATGAGACATTTTCTTTCCTGAGAATCTCTTGTGAGACATTCATTAATGTTGAAGTATGACTTTCTTGAGGTGATTTTTTTAGAGTACAATTGATATAAATTGCGTTGATATCACTAAAATCCATAAGACTATAATTTTGTATTCCCTTGTAATTTACGAATACAAAATGATACTCAACATCTTTTAAAATCAAATACCAATACTATAATAGCGAAAAAAAGAAACGCCAGATTATGAAAATAATCTGGCGTTTAAAATTTCATATAAATAGTAAGCTATATCATATCAGACATTATAATTCTGATGTTTTGTTTCTTATATACTTTATCTAAAGCATTAGTATAACTTGATGTAAAGCGATCATTATTAACTAAATCACCAAAAACTGAAGTTTGTCTTAGAAAAGATAAGGCATCCTCTTTTGTATTTTGAGCCGCTTCGTGAAGTTCATTTTTCATCGTGTCTAAAATTTCTAATGGAGCACCATTTTGATCTTGTTGCAGATCACTATAATAACACCAAGTTGCTAATACAAGAGTGCCAAAATCTATATTACCACCAGATTTTAAATTATCCTGTATAGTTGGAATTAGAAACTTCGGAAGTTTTGCAGCACTTTCAGAGCAAATGCGGCTCACACTATCTTTAATATTAGGATTTGCAAATCGCTCTTCAAGGCTATCTTTATAATCATTTAAATTTATGCCTTTTAATTCGTCTAAGACCGGTGTAGCTTCTAGATCCATAAACGATCTCAGATAAGTTAAAAAGACTTTGTCTTCCATACATTCATTGATCGTCTTATATCCATATACAGCTCCTAAAATCCCCAATACAGAATGTCCCGCATTTAGCAAACGCAATTTCATCTTTTCATAAGGCTTAACATCTGGAACAAACTGCACACCTACATTTTCTAATTGAGGTCTGCCGTTAGAAAAATTATCCTCTATAACCCATTGTATAAAAGGTTCACAAGTAACCGGCCATTCATCTTTAATACCGTACTCATTTTCTAAAAATTCGATATCTGCGGCAGTTGTCACCGGAGTAATTCGATCTACCATACTATTAGGAAAGCTTACTGAATTCTCAATCCATTCAGCAAGTTCACTATCTTGTCGCTTAGCAAATGTTAGTAACATTTCACGTGTTACATCGCCATTGTGCTCGATATTATCACAAGACATAATGGTAAATGGCGGTAACGAATTCTCCCGACGTTTTTTAAGAGCTGCGGTTAAATAGCCATATATCGTACGCGGATCCTCCGGGTTTTGCAATTCGTAAATAATATCTTGATTATCAAAATTAAATTCACCGGTTGATGAATTAAAATTATAACCCCCCTCCGTAATTGTTAGAGATACTATTTTTGTATCTGGGTGAGCCATCTTGTCTATTGCTACCTGAGGATTACCATATCCTAGTTTAAAATCTATGATCGATCCTATGACTTGAGCTTCATTTTTACCATCAGGGTGTTTTACAAGCAACGTGTATAGATTATCCTGTTTTTTGAAGACATCCTCTATGTTCTTATCATTTTCTCGTAAACCAATACCACAAATTCCCCATTCTGGATTGAGATCGGCTTCGTGTAATTTATTTAAATAATAAGCTTGATGAGCACGGTGAAAACCACCCACGCCTACGTGAAGTATTCCTGTTTTTAAAAATTTAGGATCATATTCTGGAACAGATAGATGTTCACGAAGTAGATCAATATTATTTAAATTTAGAGTTACTGAATTTTTCATTAATGCTTTTCTTTTTTAATTTTTACTCGTCTTGTTGCCCAGTAAGCTGTTATAAAATAGAGTAGGGTACATATAAAGGCATATTTATAAAATAGCGCTCTATTAGTTATATAATTATTCTCATTAGCACTGCCAAATAAAACCAGGCCTGCAAGAACTAATGTGATTATTAATGCTACCACAGACACCACATTTAGAATTTTTGTAAATATACTTCGGTCAATAATTGGATCTGGTTCTAATTCGGCTTTATCATCCTGAAATTTAGATATACTTTCTTGGTACTCTTGCTCTTTTCGCTCTTCTTCAGGATAAGATTTTTTAGCTCCGTAACGCGCAGCTAAAAGGGTGTATATAATAATCGTAAAAATCCAGGTGGGTATGAATAAATAAAAGAATGACATCACATTAAGTGCATTAAGACCGAAGCCAAAGACTAAACCTATTCCCCATGATGCTATTGCAGGAGTATTAAATTTTAATTGCTTGAAAGAAGACCAATAACGCGTATAACCTATCCTCGGAAAGATTTGATGTTCAGCAAAAACAATGGCTCCTACAGGAACTACTAGTAATCCCGCATAAGTTAGCAATGGTAATATTTGTGAAAACACAAACGGGAAGCAGGCTATAACAACCGTGAATAAGCCAACGGTTAAGGTCGTCTTCTTTCTTGAATGACTTTTGAAGATAGCCTGAGCAGCCAGACCGGCACGATATAGATTTGTAATCGCTGTCGACCAACCAGCTATAATGACAATAACAAAACCAGACCAACCTAATGCATAATAAGCCACATCTCCTGGGTCTAATTCTACAATAGATTTACCCAAAATTACTGCAGCACCGGCACCCATTATACCTGCAGAAATCCAGGCTACAAAATGACCGAACATCATACCGCTACTGGTTGTAAGTCCGTAGACCTTCTTTTTAGCATAGCGCAAAAGTGCCATATCAATAAGTCCAAAGTGTGTGATAGTATTGGCAGCCCACGCAAAACCTATTACTTCAACAAGACCTATACCCGGTTCTCCATTACTATCTATCCCTGTCCAGATGGACTGATTTCCTAACGCGATTAGTTCTTGCCAACTCCCGGGCAACGTACTATCTAAAACATCTAGGGATAATGCGGGTAAAAGAACCATCGCTCCACTTATAAACATTACAAATAACCAAGGAGCACAAACTCCTGCAAATTCAGTAACGGCTTTAAAACCAAACATTGCTATCAACACAACAACAATACCTACGCACATTACAATCAATACAAACCAAAGATTATTAGGATACCAATCCAGTTGTTGTGGAATATCAAATACGAATCGTACCGCAGTAGAGGATACCGTAATCATTGCTGCAGAGATTACTGAGAAAATAATAACATTTGCCCAGTTGTATAGTTTGGTCATAGAATCACCTGCAATTTTATTGAGGTAATTATAAAGACTTAATCTGGTATCTACGGCAATGGGAGAGGTGATGAATGTCCAACTCAACACAGCCAGAATATTACCGATGAGCAAACCTATAATAATATCCATCGTTTTCGCTCCGAGCGCTACAAAGGTTGCTCCTATAACAAATTCTGTAGCTGCTACGTGCTCAGCAGCATACAATCCTGCAAAATGGGTCCAGTTATGTAATTTATGTTTAGATACGGGTAATTGCTCGACATCTATATCTTCAAATTGCTGATAGTCCTTTCCGGTTTGCATACTTATCTTTTAATGGGTACTATATCGTTGGAAATTTACAGCTAAAAATTTAAATACGCTAATTTAATCGATTTAGTTAATCGTTTAAGCGATTTTAGGGGAAATAAAGGGTTTAGTATTTTTTATAAGAATTTGAGGCTCTAGAGCCTTATTTATTAGTTTTGGGAAATTTACAAAACAAAAAAACCATTCAATAAATTGAATGGTTTTTTAAAGTTAGGAATGAAAGGAATCGAATTAATTATCCCTGGAAATCACCTTCGTCATCGGTATTCACCGGTTGATTTCTCTTTGCTTCATTTTTACGTTGGTTAAAACGATATACAAAGGATAAATTTATTTGACGTTGTCTCCACTGAAATTCACTATCTCTAGTAAATAAATCATTTGTTGTGAACTGGCTTCTTTTTCTACCATTAAACAAGTCGCTTACATTCATAGAGACAGTGGCATTATCTCCAAAAACGTCTTTACTAAGTGCTAAGTCAACTGAAAGAATTCCGTCTGTATCTGATTGTGCATTTTGAGCTGCACCTCTGTAATTAGCATTTGTTTGCCAGTCAATTTGAAACGGTAAGGTTACTTTAGAGCTAAAACGAGCGAAGTAGCTAGTATTTTTTGCACTATAATCTACATCATTAAAGAAACCTTCTGTATTAAACTGGAAGAAGTTAAAACTACCATTTAAGCGCAGCCATTTAATAGGATTATACAAAATACCTATTTCTGCACCTATACGCTCATTACTAGATAAGTTAAAAGGAATACTACGTATAACAGTATTACCATTTGTGTTTGTTCCTTGTCCTTGTAATTCTACGATCTCTTCAATCACTTCAAATGATTCGGTTTCTCTTTGAAAGTAGATAGAAGAAGTAAGAGTTAATTTATCCCATCTTTTTAAGTAACCAAGATCATATGCATTTGCATAAGCAGGAGCTAAGTTAGGATTTCCTTGGAATACGTTATTTCTACTGTCTCTGTCTGGAAACGGATTTAAGAACCAACCACGTGGACGGTTGATACGACGGTTATATCCAAGTGTTATATTTTCACGTTCGTTTAATTCGTAAGTAAGGTTTAATGTTGGAAATAAACCTAAGTAATCATTATCAAAATCAGTATCGATTGCAAATCCGAAGATGTCTTGCAATTCTGCCTCAGTAAGTCTAGAATCTATTTTACCTTTTAATTGCGTGTTTTCTAATCGAAGACCGGCAAGAAACGATAGTTTTCCAAATTTGCTCCCTATCTGCGTGTAAACAGCATTTACATTCTCAGTATAGTCAAAAATATTTGTAAGTGTATCATTCAATACAAAATTTCCTGAATTAGCGATTTGCTCCTGGTTTACGCTAAAATCTGTAATCTCATTTTCAAAGCTTCCGCGGTATCCTGCTTCAAACTGCCAATCTTCAGAAAAAGGAAGAACGTAATCTGCCTGAACTAAATATTCTTTTTGTTTTTCAGTAGTAAATAAACGCTCTCCGATAATTGGAGTAGTGTCTTCAGTATCAAAAGTTATATCTTCATTGATACGTGTATTTTGTGTTTCCTCACTATTTTCATATTGAAAATCTGCTGTAAGTTGGTGCCCATTTTCATTAAACTTGTTGATATAGTTTAAAGATAACTGGTAGCTGTCGTCTTTTTCTTTTAAACGTTCAACACGTTCTGTTTCTAAAACTTTAGAAGCATCTCTAAAGCTTTGAGTAAGGTTTGTGGTTTCATCTGTATCATTACCATTACGATAAAATACCGAAGCTGTAACAGATGACATATCTGTAAGGTAATATTCAATACCTAAGTTTGTATTAAAACCTCTGTTAAGGCGCTGAATATCTCGATCTTCAATAATACGGTCGTAGGTAGGATCTGTAGTTTCAGAAGATAAATAATTGGTGTCAAAAAATCCATTACCAGGAGAACTTGTATAACGGTAACCTGTTGTATTAAAAATGTTGAATTTCTCTGTACGTAAATTCAAGTTTGCTGAAATACTTGCAAGGTCTGGATTTCCAACACTTGTATTTATAGATCCATTAAAACCTAGTGTTTTTTCTTTACGTAATATGATATTTAAAATACCCGCTGTACCTTCAGCATCATATCGCGCAGATGGAGATGTGATTACTTCTACACGCTCAATAGCATCTGCAGGTAATTGACGTAAAACATCTGTAGAACCAAATCCTGCAATTGCAGATGGTTTACCATTTATTAATATACGTACATTTTCATTACCTCTTAGGCTTATTCCGCCTTCAACATCTACTGCAACAGATGGTACATTATTAAGCGCATCACCTACAGTACCGCCAGCTGTGGTAAGATCTTTACCTATGTTATAGATTTTTTTATCTAGACGTACATCAACCGTAGTAGTTTCTGCAACAACAGTAACTTCATCAAGGCTAGAAGCGGCAAATTCTAATTGAATAGTACCTAAACTTAGATCACCAGTAACGGTTCTGTTAAGAATAATAGGCTCAAAAGAAATATATTCAATTTTGATGGTGTATTTGCCTGGAGCAACGGCAACATTAAAATTACCAGACATATCTGTTATACCACCTTCTACATCTGTGGCATTATTAGGATTTGTAATGGTAATCGTGGCGTACTCTAAAGGGATGCCGGCATCCTTATCTACAACAGTACCTGTAATTTCAAATTTTGATGCATTAGATTGTGCAAATGCAAATGCTGTAAAAAGAAACAGCATGCAAAAAGTAAGCTTGTTTTTCATAGTCAATTTTGGTTTCGCAACTTAGACTATGAAAATGCAATAGGTTTAAAGTGAAAATGGTTAAAATACTGTTAAAAGAAAGGACCTCTATCTTAACAACTTCTTAATGTTTTCGGGGGGTCTGCCTATAACAGCCTCATTGTCAAGCACGACAATGGGTCGCTCTATTAACTTTGGATTTTGAACCATCAATTCGATTAATTCTTTATCAGAAAAATTCTCGTTTTTATATTTTTCTTTCCAGATGGTTTCCCCTTTTCTAACGAGTTCTATAGGTTTAATGCCTAATTTTCCAATTAGGGCGGCAAGCTCTATATAAGAGGGTGTATTATCAAGGTATTTAACTACATCAAACTCTTTTCCTGATTCTTCTAAGAGAGCAAGACCTTGTCTGCTTTTTGAACAACGTGGGTTGTGGTATATTTTTAACATCTTACAATTCGTTACTTGTTTCTTTTTGACCGCTCATCATTAGGAATGCCTTGAGAAATAAATCAATATCCCCATCAAGAACAGCATCTGTATTTCCGGTTTCTGCACCTGTACGCACATCCTTCACTAATTTATAAGGATGCAATACATAATTACGTATTTGAGAACCCCATTCTATACTTTTCTTCTCAGATTCTATTTCGTCACGTGCTGCTTGTCTTTTTTTCAATTCAATCTCGTACAATTGAGATTTAAGCATTTGCATAGCTTTTTCTCTATTTTCTAATTGGGAGCGTGTTTCACTATTGTGAATGATAATTCCGGTAGGGTGGTGGGTTAAAATTGCTTTAGTTTCTACCTTATTTACATTTTGTCCTCCGGCTCCAGAAGATCTAGCAAAATCCCAATTTATATCTGCCGGATTAATATCTATTTGAATCGTATCGTCTACCAGTGGATAGATATAGACAGATGCAAACGAAGTGTGTCGTTTTCCATTGCTATCAAATGGGGAAATGCGTACTAGTCTGTGTACTCCGTTATCTCCTTTTAACCATCCAAAGGCAAATGGACCATCGATTTCTAATGTAACTGTCTTTACACCGGCAACATCACCTTCTTGATAGTTTAGTTCTTTTATCTTAAATCCATTTTTTTCACTCCACATTAAATACATGCGCATGAGCATTGCTGCCCAGTCACAACTCTCTGTTCCGCCAGCACCGGCTGTAATTTGAAGTACAGCACTTAAATCATCACCTTCTTCAGAGAGCATATTTTTAAATTCCATGCCCTCAATAAGATTTACCACGCTATCATATTGCTTTACAACTTCAGCTTCTGTGGCATCTCCTTCTTTATAAAATTCAAGTAATACTTGTACGTCTTCAATAAGATTTAACGCTTTTTCAAAATCTTCAACCCATTTCTTTTTTTCGCGTAGAGCACGCATAAATAATTCGGCTTCTTTTGGATCATTCCAAAAGTTAGGATCAAAGGTTTTTTCCTCTTCGTTTTGTATCTCTATTCGTTTCTGATCAATACCTAAATGCAATTTCAATGCATCAGTACGCTGCACAAGATCTTTGATCTGATCGCTAGTTACCATAGTTAACCTGTTTGTGGAAAGTTACTATTTTATATCAAAAGTATAATGCCTGCAACTTAAGAAGGTGTATAAGTTTGCTGCTGTTTCTGTTGTTCTTGCTGCTGTTGTTGCTGTTGCTGCCACTGCAATTGCATATCTAATTGTTGCTTAAATGGAAGAGGTTCAAACTCTTGTAAAGGATGAAATACATCAGGTTCACTTTCTTTACGAGCAATAACTTCTACGGTATAATTTGTATCATTTTTTGCAGAGTTGCTAAAAATCACTCCTTTTATGGGTGCACAGTCATTATAATCTTTACCGTGTGCCACTTTAATATGATTTTGCAAAGCAATTAAATCGTTTGCAGGGTCAAAACCCAGCCAGCCCTTTTCAGGAATATAGCATTCTGCCCACGCGTGCATTTGTGATTCTTCAAAATAACCATTTCCCTGATGCAAATAGCCTGAAGTATAACGAGCAGGAATATTATTTGCTCGTGCAATGGCTACAAATAAATGCGTAAAGTCTTGACAAACTCCTTGTCCCTGGTTTATAAATTCTTCGAGAGTAGTAGTTACGGTAGTAACCTGCTGCTTAAACTGAAAATTTTTAAAAATATAAGTGTTTAGACCTTGAAGATTGTCAAATATCGACCGTTGTTTATCAAATATAAATGGGATTTTGCCTGAAGGAAGAATTGTAAGTTCTGTAGAGCCTAAAAAACGTTCATAGCGAATTTTAAAATCTAAACTTTCTACAGCTGCGTAGTGTTCTGTGTTTACAACATTGTCTAAAGCAGAAAATGGATTTGTCTGATCTTTCCGAACCAAATAATTTGCTTCAAATAGTATTTCAGTAAAAGGTTTTTTAGGATGAATACGTACAATCTCAAAACCGTAGGTGTTTGTCGATTCCTCTACTGCAGCACCTAACGAATTTGTGAATTCTGACGCACGTATGGTTTGGTCTGCAGACTCTTCAGGCTTAATGAGAAATTGCCACAACGCCTCATTTACTTGAGCTTCGTATTTATTTTCGGCTCTATATTTTATTATATAATCCACAATTTTTCTGGGTTTAGGAACAGACAAAAATAGCCAATAAAACGCAGATTATTCCAGTTAATATTTGAAGTACTCGTTTTCTATTTTTTTTGCAATTTCAATAAGTGTATCCTGAATTTCTTCAATAAATAGTTCCACATCTTCTTCAATTTTATCTACCGTTTTGTAGCAATATTCTGCGTGTGTTTTACCTATTAAAAATGCTGCAGAATTGTGCTCAGGATGCTTATCTCTACTTATTAGATTTATATGGTTGTTTACCTGCACAAGACTGTTCATAACAGAGCGGGGACAGTCTCTGTTTAAAATTAAAAATTCGAGAGTGCTTATACTTGTAGGTGTTTTTTTATAGTACCGACGCATCATATCATACGATTCGATACATTTAAGAAGGGTTACCCATTCATAGCTTTTACTAAATTTATCTCCATAACTTCCTTGAGATTTTAATGCATCGTAATATTTAGACTGTATAATACGTACTACCTGCGTAGCCCGTTCAATATTTACTCCCAGCATTATAATCGCATAGACTTCATCGTGCAATAAAGTCCCACGTATTTTTCCTCGTAAAACCGCGGTAGATTCTGCTACTTGAGTCGAAAAATCATATAGTCCCTTTTTTACAAAGAAATCAGCATCATAATTAAGTACAAAATGATAGAATTTATTGAGGGATTCATATAATTCTGTTGAAATTAAATCGCGTGCTCCATTGGCATTTTCACGAGCATATTTAACGCAATTTATTATTGAGTAGGGGACATCCTTATTTAAGCCGATATCAAAAAATACATTTTGCTCAGTTAATTCATAGTCCTTAGGAACCGGACCATTTGCCATAAAAAGCAACGAATGCAACACCAGTTCGCGAGATTGTGATTTTTCATTAGGAGCATCTAATGACGAAAAATAGTTCACATTTAAATAGCGCGCTAAGTGTTCGGCACGCTCAATGTAACGGCCCATCCAGAATAAATTATTTGCTACTCGTGCAAGCATAGTTTTTATTTTCTAACTAATAGTGGTTGTTTGTTTAACTTTTAAGAACCCAGGTGTCTTTAGATCCTCCTCCTTGAGACGAATTCACAATAAGATTTCCTTTTTTCAAAGCAACGCGGGTGAGTCCGCCTTTGAGAACAAAATCTTTATTTGCACCTAAAAGGCAGTAGGTTCTTAAATCTACGTGTCGCGATTCAAAAGATTCACTTTCTTCGATGTACGTAGCGTGAACAGAAAGACTCATAATGGGCTGGGCAATATATTTACGTGGGCTAGCCATTATGGTTTTCTTTACTTTTTGAATTTCGTCTTTAGTAAGTGTATTTCCTATTGAGATTCCGTAGCCACCAGCTTCATCTACTGGCTTAATTACCAGTTTATCAATATTTTCTAATACAAATTTCATATCATCGGGTCTGCTACAGTGATAGGTTTGTACATTGTTTAGAATGGGCTCTTCTCCCAGATAATATTTTATAATTTGAGGCATATACGTATATACTGCTTTATCATCTGCCACACCGGTACCGGGCGCATTTACTAAGCAAACATTACCATTTTTATAAGCCGAAAATAAACCAGGAACTCCAAGCATTGATTCCGGTTTAAACTCTAACGGATCCAAAAATTGATCATCAACGCGGCGATATATTACATCTACGCGCTGTGGACCCCGAATGGTTTGCATATAAACAAAATCATTTTCTACAAACAGATCACGACCCTCTACCAGTTCTACTCCCATAGCCTTGGCTAGATAGGAATGTTCATAATAAGCCGAATTATAAACTCCGGGAGTGATTACCACACAATTAGGTTCGTCCACACCACGCGGCTTTACAGACTCCATCATCTCCAATAAATTCTGAGCATAATCTGTAACAGAATGCGCGTTATAATGATTAAACACCCCAAAAAGTGCCCGTTTTAAAGCAGTACGATTACATACCACATAACTTACGCCAGAAGGGCAACGTATATTATCTTCAAGTACATAGTATTTGCCATCAGAATGTTTGATTAAATCTGTGCCAGAAACGTGATTATAAATACCCCCAGGAGGATCTATACCTATCATTTGATGTAAGTAATTCTCAGACGAACTAATTAAATCGAGTGGCACAATCCCTTGCTTTATAATTTTTTTATCGTGATAAATATCCCAGATAAAATGATTCAACGCTTTACTACGTTGTAAAACTCCGCGTTCAATTACATCCCATTCTTTTTGACCTATGATACGTGGAAAAAGATCAAAAGGAAATATTTTTTCTTTTGCCTCTTTATCATTATAAACCTGAAAGGTTATTCCCTGGTTAAAAAATGATGCCTTTGCTTTTTCATTTAATTTTGCAAAGTCCTGACTTGAGTGTCCGCTGTAAAGATCAAAGAGTGTTTGATACACTTTCTTTACATTTCCCTTCTCATCAAAAATCTCGTCATAAAATTTTGAATCTTTTTCATAAGATGCAAAAATAGAGTTTTGGGTTTCTGACATACATGGTTTTGTTTGATGTTAAAATACCAATAATCCAGTAATTTGTTAATAATTAAATCTTAATTATTCAGCTTCTAATTCAGATTAAAAAATAATTTTATTAAAATATTGAGAATCTTTCAATAGGCTTTATTTTCTAGACTACGAACTATTTTTGAATTATTTAGCTAATTTTAAAGCTTAATCTTATCTATGAAAAAAATAGCTACGCTCTCTTTACTCTTACTAGTTTCAACACTTCAAGCACAGTTTCTAGAGAAATTAGGCAAAGTGGATACTCAAGATGGTTTTTTCAAATTTCATTATACTGAAAAGACAGACAATATCTATCTGGAAGTTGCAAACCTCAATCAAGAATTTATATATGTCCACGCGTTAAAAAGTGGAATAGGTTCTAATGATATAGGTCTTGATCGGGGTCAGCTGGGAGGTACAGCAATTGTAAAATTTATTAAAGCAGGTAATAAATTATTGCTGGTACAACCTAATCAGGATTATAGAGCAATCACAGATAATGCTGCCGAACGTGAATCTGTAGAAGAAGCATTTGCAAAATCTGTATTGTACGGTTTTGAAATTAAAGAAACTAAGGGAGAAACCTATATTATAGATTTGACTTCTTTTCTAATGGAAGATGCACACGGGGTTGCTCAGCGTTTAAAATCGAATAACGAGGGTGTATATAAATTAGATAAAGACCGAAGCGCTTTGGCCTTAAAAAATACGAAAGCGTTTCCAAAGAATGTAGAATTTGAAGCATTGCTCACCTTTAAAGGAGATCCTCAGGGAAGAAACCTACGGTCTGTAGCTCCAGATGCATCCACAATATCTGTGGTTCAGCATCATTCTTTTGTTGAACTTCCTGAAGTTGGTTACCAAACTCGAAAGTTTGACCCGCGCTCTGGAGCAATTCATATCAGTTACAAAGATTATGCTGCGCCAGTACAAGAATCTATTGATAAGAAATTAATTATAAGACATCGCTTAACAAAAAAGAATCCAGAACTGGCTATTAGTGAGCCTGTAGAACCTATTATTTATTACTTAGATCCGGGAACACCAGAACCGGTACGTAGTGCATTATTAGAAGGAGCGCGCTGGTGGGATCAAGCTTTTTCTTCAATAGGTTATAAAAATGCTTTTAAGGTAGAAATGCTTCCTGAAGGTGCAGATCCTTTAGATTTACGCTATAATGTAATACAGTGGGTGCACCGCAGTACTCGCGGATGGAGTTATGGAGCGAGTGTTGTTGATCCGCGTACAGGAGAAATCTTAAAAGGTCACGTGAGTCTGGGAAGTTTACGTATACGACAAGACTTTATGATTGCTCAAGCACTTATGAATAAACCTTTTGCTACTTCTGATGACAATTATGAACCTATGCTAGAAATGGCTCTGGCCCGCATACGGCAACTTGCAGCACACGAAGTGGGACATACCCTGGGATTTGCTCACAATTTTGCAGCAAGCGTAACTGATAGATCTTCTGTAATGGATTATCCGCATCCTACAATACGATTAAAAGAAAATAAAATTGATTTTAGTGATGCTTATGCAGTAGGTATAGGTCGCTGGGACAAAGTAACGGTAGCGTATAGTTATAGTGATGTAGAAAGCGGAATGACAGAGTCCTGGTATCTAAATTCTCTATTAGAAAATGCAGAGCGAGACGGATTGCGATTTATTACAGACAGCGATTCCAGATCTGCTACAGGAGCACATCCTGATGCGCATTTATGGGATAATGGAGGTAATGCAGCTACAGAGTTAAATGATGTTTTAAAACTACGGAATTTTGCAATTGGTAATTTTAGCATAGACAATATACGTACCGGCGAACCCTTAAGTACGTTGGAAGATGTTTTTGTACCGCTTTATTTCTATCATAGATATCAAACTGAAGCCGCTATAAAAAGTATTGGTGGACTTCGCTACAATTATGCCGTTAAAGGAGATTCAAAGCAAGAGATTTTAAATATGGTTTCTAATGAGGAACAACAAGCTGCTTTAGATGCAGTACTTAAAACTCTTGATGCAGAATATCTAAGTATTCCTCAAGATAAATTGAAGTTATTTCCTCCCAGAGCTTTTGGATACGGGAGAGATCGGGAGAGTTTTAAAGGAAACACCGGTATTACTTTTGATCCCTTAGGTGCTCCAGAAACTGCCGCCGATATGACATTAGATTTTCTCTTAAATGCCGAACGTGCTAATCGCATTGTAGCACAACACGCCTGGGATCCAAATTTAATATCTATTTCAGATTTTTTAAATCAATTACTTGAAGCCACCCTTTATACAAAACATAGAAGAGCCTATGAGCAGCAAGTACAACAAACAATTAATTATCGTGTGTTGAGTCATTTAAAGGAATTATATGTAAACCCAAAAGCAATTCCTCAGGTAAAAGCAGAAGTACTTGCTATTTTAAGTTCAGTTAAATCTGAATATCAATCCTCAAAAGAATCTAACGAGCAGTATATTGCGCAAGAAATTACAAACTTTCTTAAGGATCCAGACGAATTTAAACCGGTTTCATCGCCTAAAATTCCTGATGGTTCTCCTATAGGAAGTTATCAATGTACTAATAATTAGAATTGTGACACATCAAGAAATAATTGATAAGCTGCCATATACCCAGCCGTTTCTATTTGTAGATACGATTACAGAAGTTTCAGATAAACATATTAAAGGAGATTACACCTTTGTAGATACGGCAGATTTTTACCGAGGGCATTTTGAAAATTTTCCGGTAACACCCGGTGTGATTTTACTAGAATGTATGATGCAAATAGGTCTGGTAAGTCTGGGAATATATCTTCTTAGAGAAAAAAATATCGATCTTAAAAACAATGCTTCCGTAGCAATGACAGAAAATAATGTGCAGTTTTTTAAGCCTGTATTTCCTAATGAGAAAGTAAGCGTTAAGTCTGAATTGGAGTACTTTAGATTTCATAAGTTAAAGGCAAAAGTGAAGATGTTTAATCAAGCTGGAGAGTTAGTTTGTAGCGGAATATTTTCAGGAATATTAAAACCTAGTTAATGCAAAATACAAGAGTTGTAGTCACAGGATTAGGAGTATGTTCTCCTAATGGTGTAGGTGTTCCTGCCTTCAAAGAGGCTATCGAAAGTGGAAAAAGTGGAATTCGTTTTTACAGTGAACTGGAGAAACTGAATTTTTCTTGTCAGATAGGAGGGATGCCTTTGATTTCAGAAGCTGTAAAAGCAAAATATTTTACCCCATTACAATTACGCAATTTTAATGCAGCAGGTATTTTATATGGTGTTGCAGCAGGTATGGAGGCTTGGACAGATGCAGGTTTAAAAATCGACGAAGAGAACTGTGATTTTGATAGTGGGACCATTTTTGGCGTAGGTACTCTCGGGGTAGATAAATATCGGGAGAGTATATATAAAGTTGATGAGGGCAATACGAGACGTTTAGGCAGCACGAGCGTACAACAAACGATGAGTAGCGGTGTAAGTGCCTATTTAGGTGGTATGCTGGGCTTAGGCAACTTGGTAACTTCAAACTCGTCTGCCTGCTCAACCGGTACCGAAGCAATTTTGCTTGCCTACGAGCGTATAAAAAATGGAAAAGCAACCCGTATGCTCGCCGGAAGTACAAGTGACGGCGGTCCATATGTTTGGTGTGGTTTTGATGCGCTACGCATATTACCTTCAAAATATAATGCAAACCCTACACAAGCATCACGCCCAATGGCTTCAGATGCTAGCGGCTTTGTACCGGGAAGCGGAGCAGGAGCGTTAGTTTTAGAAACATTAGAAAGTGCTCAAAAACGAGGAGCAAAAATATATGCAGAAATTATAGGTGGTACGAGTAATAGTGGCGGCCAACGTCAAGAAGGTTCGATGACTGCGCCTAATTCTATTGCTGTAAAGCGCTGTATAACAGACGCCGTAAAAGACGCCCAAATTACCGCGGAAGAAGTAGATGTAATTAATGGCCACCTCACAGCAACATCTAAAGATGATCTTGAAATTAAAAATTGGAGTGAGGCACTTGACAGAAGTGGTCAAGAGTTTCCTTATATAAATTCGTTAAAGGGGATGACCGGTCATTGCCTGGCTGCATCGGGAAGTATAGAATGTGTTGCTTCGGTATTGCAATTAAAATATCAGTTTTTATTTCCGAATATTAATTTACAACAGATTAACCCTGAAATACTTAAAGTGGTTTCAGAAAATCGTATTCCTAGAGGCCGAATGAATCTGGAATTTAATATTCTGGCAAAAGCAAGTTTTGGTTTTGGGGATGTTAACTGTTGTCTTATTTTTAAAAAAATATAATTTCGCAAAGGCGAAAAAAATAACCCATATGAATCAAGAGATTTACGCAAAACTTACAGAAATAATAAAACCCTACTTACCTGAAGATGTCGATGCTGCAAGCATTGCAAAAGATAGTCATCTTGTAAATGACTTAAATATTAACTCCACCCATCTAGTAGATATCGTGCTTGATGTAGAAGATGCTTTTGATATTACCATAGAAGATGATGAGCTTGATAACATGGAAACGGTAGCCGCTTCTATAGCGCTAATCGAGCAGAAATCTGAAAATAAATAGGCGATTTCATTTGCGTTAATAAGCGTTAAAACTATGCCTATATGGTACTTTACCATTAACTTCTTTCAAAAAATTAAGCTATGAAAGAGATTACAAAAATTACACCTACCGATTATGAAATTATGGATGAAATCAAATCACGCTGGAGTCCGCGTGCATTTGACGATGTCCCGCTTAGCGTTTCTGAAGTTAAACAACTTCTAGAAGCAGGTCGCTGGGCATCGAGCTCTTTTAATCAGCAACCCTGGCGTATTATCTATGGAATAAAAGGAGATCCTGTTTTTGATAGAATTCTTTCATGTCTTGTAGAATTTAATCAAGACTGGGCAAAAAATGCTCAGGCTTTATTATTAACGGCCTATAAGAATACAAATAATGAGGGCGAGCATTACAGACATGCAATGCACGATTTAGGATTATTTATGGGAAATGTGGTCATTCAAGCCAATCATAAGGGAATAGGGGCACATCAAATGGGTGGTCTGGATCCTGTAAAGGCACATAGTGAATTTGGTTTTACATCAGAATTTGATGTGGCTACCGCTGTGGCATTAGGTCGATATGGAGGCGATCCCGACACGCTTCCGAAAGATTTGAGAGCGGACGAACTCGAAGAAAAACGTACCCGCTTTAAAGTAGATCAATTTGCTTTTAATGGAAATTTTGAGAATAAGATTGAAGATTGATAAACTTTAGAAACAGAAATAAAAAAAGGCTAGTAAAAACTAGCCTTTTTTTTAGTTATGATCACCCGTTTCTGGTTTGTCAATAAAACGTTCATTTTTGGTAGTACTTGATATCGTAGGCTCTTCGTGCATCATCTTCTTATCGAGTCCGGCGCTATCAACACCTAAAAATTCTTGTGCCTGCGTTGGGTTAGTAATTTGCTTCATCACATCTTGATGTATAATAACCGGATGAGCAAATAACTCTGGTCTGTTCTTGAGAATATTTACATAATCATTCTCATCAAAATCACCATTTTTAATTTCGTCATCATCACTCACTTCATCAAAACTCAATAATTCGCGCATTGGTTTATTAAGTTCTTCAGCAAGTTCAGCCCATTGAGTACCTGTTAAAGGATTTTTAGCTACGTCAATAGTATGTAACTCTTTATCTTTAACTGCAGATATATGTGCGTGAGTACGCTCACCAACACGGCTTGTACTACTATAAATCAAGGTTATCTGGTTTTCATTTCTTGCAATAGATTTCATAGTATATGTATTAGTGAGATTTCATCTTTTCCTTACGCTTCTTTAATTGGATATTAAGTTCGCGCATAACTTCTTTGACAGACTCGTGAAAGCTTTTTGAACTATGATCTGCGTACAAACGAGGTCCCGGAGCACTTAAGCGTATACCTGCAATTTTGCCGGTCTCATCACTAGATGTATTCTCAGTTTTGAAGAAAATATCTGCACGTACGATAAAATCGTATTTATGAACTAATTTATCTAATTGTTCTCTTGTAAAGTCTTCTAATGCTGCGCTAGCAGCTACATCATTATACTCAAAGTTATAATTCATAATCTTATTTTTTTAATTGTTTTCTAAAATTACGTAATGAAAGACAGCATACCACATACTTTAGGCTTTCTTTGACATCATAGCGTTAATTAAACTTAAAGTTTATGTTCAACTTTCAAGGCTGTGGATCAATATCTGTAGAAGAAGAATCTTTTATGTAAACCGAAGCTAAAATTCCACCTGCAAGAGCTAAAATAATTACAGCAAGTGAAAGCCACTCCGGAACTTCAATTAAATGAGAGAAAATCATTTTTAGACCCACAAAAGCTAATATAACCACAAGGCTATAATTTATATATCTAAATTTCTGAAGCATTCTAGAAATTAAAAAGTACATCGATCGTAATCCAAGAATGGCAAGAATATTTGAGGTAAATACTATAAAAGGATCTGCAGTAATAGCCAATATTGCAGGGATACTGTCTAATGCAAAAAGAATATCTGTTAATTCAATTACTATAAGTGCTAGGAAAAGGGGAGTGGCTGCTTTTTTTCCATTTTCCACAAGAAAAAATGCGTGTCCTTCGATGGTTGTAGTTACCGGAAATAATTTTTTCACCCATTTGTAAATAGTTGATTCCTGCGGATTATAGTCATCTTCAGACTTAAGCATTTTATACGCTGTAAATAATAAGAAAGCACCAAAAACATAGATAATCCATTCAAATTTATTGATAAGCGCTACCCCAAAAACGATCATTAACGCTCTAAAAATTATCGCACCTAAAATCCCCCAGAATAATACACGATGCTGAAACTTTGCAGGTATTGCAAAAGAGGAAAAGATTACTGCGATTACAAATACATTATCTATACTCAACGATAACTCAATTAGATAACCTGTTATGTATTTTAAAACTGCTGTATTTGCAGAAATATTTGTTGGGTTTTCTATTAATTTCGCATTAAAGAGCCAGTAAATGATTCCGCTAAAGGCCATTGCAATACTAAACCATACAGCTGTCCAGATTCCCGCTTCTTTACTTTTTATAACATGATCTTCCTTATTAAAGACACCCAGGTCAAGTGCTAAACAGATAAGAATAAAGACGATAAAAATACCCCAGATAAGCATAATTAATAGATTAAAATGATCAAGACTAACAGATTCTAAACATTATAGATATCGGTTAATTTATTAAGTGTAATACACACCAATAGCGCAAATATACTATAGATTATAAGCCTTAAGAATATGCATCTTCTAAATTGCTGTTAAATAAAATGCGATTGAATAGTAAATATCGTAATGCACGGACTATCATTTTATGATCCATCTTTTGATAATAAGCGTATATAACGCTAAGGTTTTCTTATAGCCAAATTCTATTTCTGGGAGATGACTTATATTTCCAAATTCCAAATCGATTTACTAATTAACGAGTTCGCAGTTTTATGAACGACACTTCTCACAAGCACTTTATGCGTAAAGCTATACAGTGGGCACAGAAAGGACAAGAGATCGATGGAGGAGGAGCCTTTGGAGCAGGTTGTGGTAAAAGATGGCGAAGTAATTGCTGAAGGTCATAATCAAGTAGGTATAACCCAAGACTGTACGCAGCACGCTGAAATAGCTGTAATTCAAGAAGCCTGCAAAAAGCTAGGTAGTAAATCGCTTGAAGATTGTATTTTGTATACAAGCTGCGAACTATGTTTAATGTGTTTAGGAGCAACACGATGGGCATCGCTATCTGTAATTTATTTTAGTGGCTCTGCAGAAGATGCTAAAAATGCAGGATATATTTATAGTGATTTATTTTATAGAAGTACTATTGAAAAACGATATAACGAATTTAACCTAAAACAACTATTGCAAGCTGAGGCGTTTGCAGTGTGGAAAAGAACATTATGATTGAAGAAGAAGACGACAAACAAAAAAATATAGACGAAGAACTAGAAAAGTCTGAAAAATCGGAAGATTCACAGGCAAAAAGCCACGGTGAAATTCTAAAAGAGCAGATCTGTGAGGGACAAAAAATTTATACACTGAGTACCAGTAGTATAATTATGAGCTCATTAACTGCTGGCTTAGAAATAGGCTTCAGTTACATGTTATTATGTAGCGTATTTTTTTACTATTCAGATAGTCTAGCAGTAGAGAGTCTTTTTAAAATTATAGCGCTAGTCTATCCTTTAGGATTCATTCTGGTTGTACTGGGACAATCTATTTTATTTACAGAGCAAACCTCATTATTAACCTTACCGGTGTTAAACAGACAACACAGTATTTTTAGCTTATTGCGTTTATGGGGTCTTGTCATTTTTGGTAATCTTCTGGGAGGATGTTTAATTGCATTTGTACTTGTGTGGATAGGTCCTCAACTGGGAATATTCGATACCAAAACAATCGTAAAAATAGGAGAGCATGTTGCTGGTTTTAGTCTTCCGGTAATTCTGGTGAGCGCAATATTAGCAGGATGGATGATGGGTTTACTATCCTGGTTAGTAACTTCTTCAAAAGATACGGTAAGCAGAATTATTATTATATTTTTAATTACAGCAACCATGGCATTTGCCGGTTTACACCACAGTATTATAGGTAACATCGAAGTTTTTGCAGCATTTATTAGCGGACCCGAAGTGAGTTTAGGTACTTTCTTAAGTGTAGAAGCTGTTGCTTTAGCTGGTAATGCAATAGGTGGTGCGTTTTTTGTGGCATTATTAAAATACAGAGCCTTTGTAAATAATGTTGGATAAGCGCAAGATCGCTACTAAAATTTTATAGTATGAAAACAATTTATACACTTATAACTAGTCTTTTAATCCTGAGTTGCGCAAGCTCTAGAGTTGATGTTAGGTCTAACGAATCACTCAATCAATGGATTGATGCTAAACAATATTCACTTGAAGCAACTACGGCAATGCCTATGAATACCGTTGCTGTAAGTGCAGTTTTGAACAGTAATATTTTAGGTCCCGGAAACAGTGCATCCCAAATTAATCTTATAGGCAATTCTAATTTCTTACGAATAAAAGGTGATAGCGTTCACGCCAGTTTACCATATTTTGGAGAGCGTCGTATGGGTGGCAGTTACAATTCGAGAGAAACCGGTATTACAGTAAACGGACTCTATAAAGATTATAAAGTCGATACAAAAAAAGGAATGTATGTAATTACATTTTCAGCAAGAGATACTCAGGGAAATGAAAATTATGACTTCATACTAAATATTAGTCCGAGTTTACACGCAGATTATTCTGTACAGAGTTCACAACGCTCAAATATTCATTACCGTGGCCGCATAGAGAAGTTGGATTTAGAAAATCAAGAATAAGTTTTAAATAGGTAATAAATGAAGAAGCCAAAGAGCTTCTATAAATTCTATTTTACATAATGTAAATTATAGTACAAATATAATATATGAGTAAAATGGCGAATACAGCGTATTTAACATAATTGTAGATATAACTAACACGTCAGTGTTAGTTATATCTACAATTATGTTACAGCCATTTTACGACCTGAATTTCTTTTTATATTCGTAAGCTATAATTCCATATTATGTAAAATATCCCAGAAAGTATTGAATACACAATAAACTGTAGTACTGGGGTCATTAAACATTTGGCTCTTGGGTTTAGTACTAAATAAGAAACATCCTGCTGTTTGTACTATAATTAGACGCTACGTAAAATTGCCGCGCCCAACCGCTTTATTGTTTTTAAAAAATTAAATGCTTTATGGCATTTATTTTAAACTCAATTTGCCACGCTTGGCCACACCAAAAAAAGCTAAACCTTTTGCTATTAATTATAGTTCTCGTATTCAAGAAAAATCCAGTAAAATTTTTTTCTACGCCATTCTCGCAAGCTAGCCACAAGAGTATAAAATTTTTCTTGGCTCAAATCCACGCTCTAAAATTTCTATACACCTGTTCACTATGGAACTATAATTAAACATTTTTAGAGTTTGCATATCTTTTTGTCTTGATACAAAAAGAAACAAAAAAATCAAGGCTGCACAAAACTTTGGAAACAATCACGGCTAAATCGCTATATTTTAGAAAACATTGAAACTGATTAATATTACTTTAAACTAGCCTTTAAAATTGAAACTATTAATAATATGTATTGCTAGATCTCTATAATATGTACGCTCATTCGCCTATTGAGTGACCAAAGTTTTCTGAGGCCGTTTTGCATCGTAATATTTTAAAAGGATAAAGACTTGAAATTAATATTGAGAATTAAACTCTCTATTAAAACTAACTTTTTAGTTATTTGAACTAAGTCTTTTCAGAATTAATAATTAATCCCAAATATTAATACTCCGTTTTATCTTCTTTCTTCGTCCATTCCTGAAATGGTTTTATAGCAATTTCCGGAGCTAATTGTTCAAATGGGATGCTGCGTTTTTCGTAAGGTAATGGTATTTCCTTGTAAATAAAGGCATCGTCAAAACCTATGTTAGCTGCGTCTTGTTGACTGCTTCCGTAGTACACTTTTTCAGGTCTCGCCCAGTAGATCGCACCCAAGCACATTGGACAAGGTTCGCAGGAAGTATAAATTGTACAGCCATCCAGTTGAAACGAATTCAAATTTTTACATGCGTCACGTATAGCAGTAACTTCTGCATGTGCGGTGGGATCATTTGTAGAAGTTACTTTATTATTTCCCTTACCTATAATTTTCCCATCTTTAACAATCACACAACCAAAGGGACCGCCTTCATTATTTTGCATTCCGCGTAAAGCTGCATTCACAGCTTCTAACATAAAATCTTCATTGCTCATTTCAATCTAGTTTTAGGCAAATATACGCGCAATTGTAATTTTTAGATCTAATCACTTCCCTCCTAGTCTTACCAATTTTTCACATTTACTATAGAAAACTAAATTTTAACTTTTAATATACTTTTATTCAATTTTCCCGTATTACTTTTGCCGCCTTAAATTAATTATCCAGAATCTCATAAGGGAGATAGCAACCTGCAATAACAAGCAAGGTGCTAAAATAGATAAGCCAATTACTTGGAAAAAATGTTAACGCATAAGTCTATGTAATTTTTGCTATTTCCTTTTGAGTACAAAATTGTAAAATGGCAGAACTCAAGATAACCCCAAAATTCTCAGCTCTAATTCCTCTATTTGTATTTGTATTTACCTTTCTTGGTGTAGGTATTTATCAAAATGACTTCTATGCACTTCCTGCTCCTATCGCAGTTATTGTAGGCATTGTTGTGGCATTTATACTATTTAGACAATCTATAAATGAAAAGATTGACATCTTACTAAAAGGCTGCGGAGACGATAAAATTTTGACGATGTGCTTAATTTATTTACTCGCTGGTGCTTTTGCTGCAATTACAAATGCTACGGGTAGTGTAGATGCTATTGTAAATATGGGACTCGATTATATTGCGATAGAGTATATCTACGTAGGTATTTTTGTGATTGCCGGCTTTCTTTCGGTTTCTACAGGAACTTCTGTAGGCGCTATTGTTTCCCTCGCTCCTATTGTGGTAGGTTTTGCAGCCAGTAGTGATGCGGAGCTCGCTATACTTTCGGGCGCATTGCTGGGTGGTAGTATGTTTGGGGATAATTTATCGGTTATATCAGACACAACTATAGCAGCTACACAATCTCTGGGCACAAAAATGAGTGATAAATTCAAGCAGAATATAAAAATTGCGGTTCCGGCTGCTGTAGGTACTCTTGTAATTTTAATCTATCAGGGAATTGATCTTACCGGAGCAGCAGCAAACACTACCGATTATAATTATGAGGTGATTAAAATTCTACCTTATATTCTAGTAATTGCGCTTTCGATAGTAGGTCTTAATGTCTTTATCACTCTATTTCTAGGCGTTATTGCTGCAGGAATTCTAGGTATAGGTTATGGAGATTTTACACTTATAGAATCTACTAAAATCGCTTACGAAGGTTTTACTAATATGACCGAAATATTCTTACTTTCACTTCTTACTGGAGGTCTTGCTGCTCTAGTAGCAAGTAATGGCGGTATCGAATTTATTCTGGTAACAATTAAGAAGCTTATTAAAAACAAAAAAACGGCACAACTGGGGATTGCTGCTTTGGTTAGTTCGATAAATATGGCGATTGCAAACAATACGGTGTCTATCATTATCGCCGGTCCTATCGCAAAAACTATTAATGATGAGTACCATTTAGATAACAAAAAAACAGCTTCTATTCTCGATATTTTTGCTTGTATTATACAAGGACTCTTGCCCTACGGAGCGCAGGTGTTGATGATATTAAGTTTTGCAAAAGGAACGCTTAATTACTTGGATTTAATGGCAAATACCTGGTATTTACTATTATTACTGCTATATACGTTACTTTTTATATTACTGAAACCATTCCGTAACGCAAAATCACAACGCAGTTAGATGGATATCTTATATTAGTCGAAACTTTAGTAATACATTCTAAAATCCAACATTTTGCAAGCGGCATACTGTTTTTGATGTAATTTTTCTACCACTTCAAAAATATCATCATCCTCTTTAAACAGGTTAAAAAATAGTTTATCTAGGTTGGAGCTGCTTAACCCATCAACACTATTTCCATAGCCAGAAACCGCTTTTGCGTTAGTTATATCCAGAAAATATTGTGCTTCTTCTTCATCCAGATCCAGCACCTTAGCACTAGAAAAATGAACAATTTTTCCTCGCAACTTTCCTTCAAATAGCTCAGCTATTTCTTGAAAACTGTAGTAATAATCATTTAAACAAATACTATTAGCTTCCCCAGCCATCACCAGGTAAATAATTTCGTATTCTTTAAAATAATGATCGGCTAAAACCAGCGTATTTAAACTCGCCTCTAGACCTTCTATGGTATCGCAAGTTTGATAGATACTTGCTATACCAAATTGCAGCGCAAGTTCTTCAAGGCTTTTTTGTGCCTGTGTAACTTGATTTGATTCTACATCAGAGACGCCTTCTAAACAATAAATAAATTTATCAGGATCTAAGTCGTGTTCTTGGGGTAATTGCCTTCTGTTTTCTAACACATTTATAATTTTATGCGAATGCTTGCAAATATAGAAATTAGCCGTCTTTTTCACCCAAGCATTACACATAGGTATCTTAAAATACTTCTAGGCGATGGTGAAGCTTTCTAATTAATACAAGTGGTAAATTAAAATCAGAATCCGCTTTAAAATAGGTAACCCGCTACCACCTAGCTGAATAAAAAATAGCTTTTCAGATTGTGAATATCTATCTCTTTTTTTGAAGTATTTGCTATAGGCTAAATCCTATTTTTGAATTTCTAAAATTGAAAATTATGAGTGCAACTTGGTATGAATGTAAGGTAAAATATAGAAAATTTGATGAAGCGTCAGCCACGCAAAAGGTGAAAACAGAACCTTTTCTTGTAGATGCAGTTTCTTATACCGAAGCAGAAAGCCGTATTACTGAAGAGATGGCTGCGTATCTAATGGAAGGTGAAGAAATTAAAATCACCAATATTAAAGTAGCAAACTTCGCAGAGATTCATCCTTTTGAAAATAGTGATCGCTGGTTTAAATCAAAAATATCATTAATCGCATTTGACGAAGAAAGTGGTAAAGAGCGTAAAACGAATATGTATTTGCTGGTACAGGCAAATGATGTAAAAGAGGCTTATGAAAATACGCTGACTACTATGAAAGATACTATGGGAGAATTTACAATTCCTGCTGTTTCTGAATCTCCTATTGTAGATGTATTTCCATATTTCTCAGGTGATGAAGATGAATCTGAACGTCTTGAAAAGTTTACGCGCCTAAAGGAATCTATACCTACGTACAACGATGAAAATGAAGAATTGGCAATGGCTGACTCGCTTACCGTAGAAGCCGAATAACGTAAAACACGCTCAAATTATTCGTTGATTTATATTTTAAAACAAAGTCCCGGTATTCCGGGACTTTGTTTTTTAGGCTTATATGAAGTTAAAATATTCTTTGTTTACTTCTCGTCCTTTCTATAAAACACAACTGTATATTTACAAATACTAAAGCTTTAATATCTATAAGATGATCATACCTAAACTCCATTATAAATCACAAGGAAAAACGCCTGAAGAACAACTGGAACATATTCAGAAAGCGTGTACATCTGGTATTGAGCTGGTACAGTTAGACTTTGATAGTTCTTCGGAAAAGCAATATTTAAAGTTAGTGCAAGACGTGAGAGCACTTACAGCACATTATCAAACCCGGTTAATTCTAACTGATAATTATAAAATTGCCAGAGAAGTTAAAGCAGACGGCGTATTTTTTGAGTTTATAGAAAAAGGTGTATTGCAAACTGCTAGAAATCATATCTGCACCTGGCAGATTATCGGTGCTAAAGCCACAAATTTGCTGGAGTGTGAACAGTTAATTGAAGCAAACATAGATTATATAAATCTTGCTCCCTTTGAAACAGCAGATAAAACTGTGGAGCCAAAAAGTCTCGGTAAAATGGGCTATCAATTAATTACTGAAGCTTTAGAAACACAAACTCCGGTATTGGGATCGGTAGGAATTCAAAAGAGAGCTGTTAAAGATCTTTTGGAGGCTGGTATTTCTGGAGTTATACTTTCAGATGAGATTACAGCAGATTTCAACCGAATTAAAATTTACAATCAATTACTGGGAGCATCTGCTACAGATGAGCAGCGACATACTTTCTAGTTATAAAAACAAAAACGCCCATCAAAAAATTGATGGGCGTTTATTTCTTACTTAAATGTATGTATTAGATCACGCGTACGTTTACTGCATTTAATCCTTTGTTACCTTCTTTAAGATCGAATTCAACTTTGTCGCCTTCACGAACTTCGTCAACTAATCCAGAAATGTGAACAAAGTGGTCTTTTTCAACACCTTCTTCTGTAATAAATCCAAATCCTTTGGTCTCGTTGAAAAATTTTACTGTTCCGTTATTCATAATAATATTTAATGTTTAATAATTACTCTATAGTATTCAACTATGGTGCCAAAATTACGTTTAAAAGATGCCAATCACTATGAATTAGCCTTTTAATTAGTTTTTTTATTTATTAACTGCTTTTTTGGGTTTTAGACACAGATTGTAAAAACTTATATTCGCGAAATGTGGATGTATTTAGGCCTTCTTGCGGCCCTCTTTCTTGGTTTACACAATTTATGTAAAAAGCACGCTGTACGAGAAAATGCCGTTCTTCCTGTTTTATTAGGAACTTTATGTTCTGGATTTGCACTTTTACTCCCTTTCTATATAGGTTCTGTATATTTTCCAGAATCAACAAAAGAGTTGGGTTTTTATATAACTGAAATTCCCTGGAACGTACACGGGTTTATAATTATTAAAGCTGCGATAATGGCCACCTCTTGGATTCTGGCCTATGAAGCGCTAAAGCATTTGCCTATAACAATTGTCACGCCCATACGCTCAGCAGGTCCGTTTTTTACATTTATAGGTGCTTTATTAATTTATCAAGAACAGCCCAATTCATTACAGTGGCTGGGATTTTTTGTTATCATTTTTTCGGTGATACTTTATTCAAAGATTGGAAAACGCGAAGGAATCATATTTAAAAGAAACAAATGGATTTTAGCCATAGTGATTGCAACTTTCTTGGGAGCATCTAGCGGTTTATATGATAAATTCCTTGTCCAAAGCTTAGTCTTAAATCCACAGACTTTACAATTTTGGTTTTGCTGGTACACCATATTGATTCTACTAACAATTCTTTTAATCACCTGGTTTCCGAAAGCTGAAAAAAGAAAGACTTTTACATTTAGGTGGTCAATTATTGCCGTGGGTGTATTACTTCAAACTGCAGATTATTTTTATTTTAAAGCGCTACAGGATCCTGAAGCTTTGATTATGCTGCTTTCAGCAATTAAACGAAGTCAGTTTATCATTGCGGTTGTACTGGGAGGAATTCTATTTAAAGAGAAAAACAAACGTAAAAAACTGGTTCCGTTAACCGGAATTCTTATTGGCGTGTTCTTAATATTATATTCGTAGAAACCAGAAAAGCATTTTAAGGTTACTCTTCAGCTACCAGCATTTCTGCTTCCTTGTCGCCTTTACTTTTTCCGGCATTTATAAAATAGACACCTGTTAATAGGATTGCAGCAGCAACTACAGATTGGGTAGTGACGGTCTCGTGTAAAAAATACCAACCTAAAAACATAGCAATAATAGGATTTACGTAAGCAGATGTTGACACTTTTTCTGTATCCACATTCTTAAGTAAATAATTAAAAGCTGAAAAAGCCGCAATACTTCCGAAGAGAATAAGACAAGTAAGTGCAATTTGAGTACGACTCGTCCAGTTTAACGGGCTACTCCACTCCTCGCCTAGTGAAGCGCTTGCAATGATAAGAACTAACCCCGCTGCAGTCATTTGATACGCTGTTGAAACAAAATGATTCTTTGGAGTTTCCACTTTTGCCACAAATAAACTCCCTGAGCTCCAGCTTAAAATTGCAGTTAAAGCCAGTCCCACACCCAACCAGAAATTAGGCTCTATACTCAAGCGACGTTGGGTTATAAGTAATAACATACCTATCAATCCTAAAACGACTCCAGCAATAGTCATTTTTTTTAATTTTCTCTTTTGAATTACCATCATTATTAAAATGATAAATAGCGGATACATCGAGGCAATTAAAGCACCAAAACCACTATCTATATATTTTAATGCCCACACAAAAACGCCATTACCTACAGATAAAAATAAAATACCGGCCAATATAGAATTACCCAACTGCTTTTTTGAAATGCGTAAGGAATGACCTAAAGAGGCTGCAATACCAAATATTATAAGTCCGGCAGTACAAAATCGAAAACCACCTAACATAAAGGGAGGCAACTCGGTAACCGCCATTTTATTCCATAAATAGGTAGAACCCCAAAATACATAAATTGCAAAAAAAGCAAGAAGGATAAGGGTAGGTTTTTTTTGTAACATCAGTGCAAATTAGGTTTAGGTTGAAGTAGCTAAAAAACCGACAATATTAGACTATTGCCGGTTTCTAAATAATTAAATTATTGGTCTAAATAAAATACTATTAAATACCTAAAATCTTAGCATCTACGGCAAATACACTTAAAATATCTATTTGAACATCTTCATCGATAACTTCGTCAGTTACACTTTGAATACGCAAATTAAAACTGTCTTTTTTAATGTATTCTTTTAGATCGGCATCGGTTGTATCGAGATTAATAACACCGGTGGCATTTGCCGACACAGGGTTTAATACCGCCAATGATATCTCATCAACTCCTTCTGCTGAAATAAATATTTCAATAGACTCTAAAAAGCTAAATGTCTTATCTGTCGGGGTTGTAATTGTAAGACGCATACTTTTTAAGTTGATGTCTTCAATCAAATCTTTATTGGTATTGTTTGATTCAAATACAGATTCTGAATTAGTCTGCATTGCCGGAGTTTCAACGGTAAACGGCAAATTCACTAACGAATTTGATGGTATTGTTACGCTGCTTTCATAATCCAGATCAAATTTTGTAAGATCATCAAGCGCATCACATTGTAGAGAGAGCGCAGCGATTGCAAGTACTATTAGAGGTTTAAAAATTTTCATTACTAAGTAAATAAGGGTTTATATTATCTACGCATAATTATGAATTTCAGTTTTTATAGCTCGTTAATAGGCTTTAATTTAACATCAAATAAAACGTAAGACGAGTTACATTTAATTCATTATTACCAGTAATGAACTCACAGCTATAAATATCCATAGACCTATGCCTAGTAGAATAGGCTTCATCCCTACATCTTTAAGTAACTTAAAATTTAGAGTACTTCCTATTAGAAATAATACTAACGTGAGCGAAATTTTTGATGCGGAAACTATATACGGAGCTGCAACTTGCACCGGATTTAAGTAGGTACTTGCCACGATTGCAAGGATAAAAAACAGAATAAAATAAGGAATGATTATACTACGCGAATTTCCCTTAGAAAAGAGAACAAAAAATATAGAGACCGGGATAATCCATAATGCACGAGCTAGTTTAACCGTTGCGGCAACTTGTAAAGCTTCATTACCGTACACATTTGCAGCACCTATAACCGAACTCGTATCGTGAATGGCTATTGCACACCACATACCAAATTGATGTTGCGTCATCTCAAATAAATGTCCCAATGCAGGAAATACAAAAAGGGCTATCGAATTAAGCATAAATACAATACCCAGACCTACCGAAATTTGTTTAGGATTTGCCCGTATGATTGGAGAGATAGCAGCTATTGCACTTCCACCACAGATAGCTGTACCACTGGCGATAAGTTGGGAGATTTTTTTATCAATACCTAAATACTTGCCGGCAACAATACCAAAAAATAGCGTGGTTGTGATAGAAAAAATGGTCAAATTAAAGCCTTCTTTTCCAACTTCAAGAGCATTTTGTAAATTCATACCAAAGCCTAAACCCACCACAGCACACTTCAACAAGACTTGTATTATTTTTTGACTAAGCTCTTCAAATGGATTTTTAACAAGTTGGGCAACGACTAATCCTAATAACAAGGCTAATGGGGCATTGACCCTTGTGGTTAAACATACAATTATTAAAAGACCATATACAATATAGCTAAAATATCTATTTTCAATAATGCGGTCTGCGTAATTCATTTAAACTGTATTTATTCTATCTGATTATAGAACAAATGTACAGGGCAAAGCATGCTAAGTCAAATGATATATTGGCATCTATTATTACAAAATGTTATAGTGATGCGTTATGAAATTGAGAAATATTTGAGCTAATTCATTTTTGTAACCTTGCTTAGCGATATAGTTAAAGGTTCTTTTTATGGTGAAATCTTCTATATCAAGAATACGCAAATCACCAGATTTTAGCTCATTACTTACTGTGTTTATACTTAAAAATGCAACACTCTCTTTGGCTTTTAAATAGGACTTTATACTTTCTGAGCTTCCTAAGTGCATGTCAACTTGTAGGTCATTAACATCAATCTGAGTTTTCTTAAGCGCATTTATAATAAACTCTAGTGTACCTGATCCTTTTTCGCGCAGCACAAGCGAAAGCTTTTTAAGATGCGCTAATGTAATCGATACCTCTTCATATAAGTGATGGCCTTTTGCAATTACCAGCACAATCTCATCATTCATAAAGGGATGATAAGAAAGTTCGCGGTTTTTTGCTTGACCTTCGATAAAACCTATTTGAGCCTCTTCGTTTAAAATTTGATGTTCAATAACTTCGGTGTTTGCACTAAACAATTTAACCTTTACCCCCGGAAATTGTTTATGAAATTTGGCTAGAATTTCTGGTAAGATATACTGTGCTATTGTTGTGCTTGCAGCGATAGACAAAACGCCTTCTGTTTTATCTATTAATGCATTCATATTAAACTGCATTTCTTTATGAAAATGAAAGAGCTCTTTTACGTGTTTTAAAAGAAGTTCACCAGCTGTCGTGAGAGAAATACTATTTCCTTTACGGTCAAATAAACGTTGATGAAAATGGTCTTCAAGATGCTTTATATGCCTGGTAATTGCTGGCTGCGTAATATGCAATTCGTCTGCAGCCTTAGAGAAACTAAGTCTAGTAGCAACTATTAAAAATACGTAAAGTTTATAGTCTAACATTATAAACAAAAGTAATACAGAATATCAACTTGATGTACATATTCTAAGGTGTATTTGTATAATAAGTTTAGTAAATTATTGTGGAGTATGTTATTAAACTTTTTCAATACAATGAGCGTAGCGGTTTTTTAGAAGGTTTAATTTGGGATTTATATAGCGTTTACAGAAAGGCCTGTCGGGGTTTTTAGCATAGTAATTATGTAAAGATTCTCGAGAGGCAACAAATGATTTGAATGCTAATACCTGAGTGATTATAGGTTTATCAAAATTATTTTGCAGATCTTCTAGTAATTCCAGCACCAATCTCTCATCACTCGAATTGATGAAATACACTGCAGATCTGTACTTTGATCGAAAACTATGATTTGATGAGCTTTTATGTGTTAATAAGTGAATTTCTATAAGAACGCTTAATGGAATAATTTCGGTATTATAGTGTACGATTACAGCTTCAGATAGATTTGAATTAATTCCGGTTGATGCAACATACCCCTGCTCTACTTTTATAACGCCGTTAAGTGCTTGAAAAACGGCTTCTGTACACCAGTGACAACCTCCTCCAAATGCAATTTTAGTAAGCATATTTAAACTGATTTATGAGCTAATAGTTTAAAATTCTGCAAAAAATGAATCACTTTATCTTCAGGCATTTCACAAGGTTTGAGAAGTTCTGTGGTTGATGTGAGGTAATAATTTAAACTGATAAAGTCGTTTCCGCCTAGTTCTTCAGCAAAAATCTTTATACTCTTCCCTTGGTTAAAATCGGTACGAGTAACACCGTAACGCTTACCCTCATATACAACATCTGAAAAACCTGGCTTTATCAAATTTATGTAGTTGAGCAAATTCATTAAGAACTACAAGAAAGCATAGAGCAACCTACCTTATCCCGTGCCCAGTCTGGACGTTTAGCAAACCACTCCTCGTATTCAGACTGATCTTCATAGGGTTTTTTAAGCATATTGTAAAATGTGTCGATAAGCTTATAATTACCCTTTTCTGCATCATTTATAGCTAATTGCGCCATATAATTACGTAAGACATATTTTGGGTTAACAGAATTCATTGCTTGCTGTCGGGCTTCATCACTGCGAGAATCTGCTTGTAAGCGCTGTGAGTAATCTCTAAACCATTGCTTCCATTGAGCTTGTTTTTCGGCATTAATTTCTTCAGGAATATAAAACGCATCCCGTATAAGATTTATTCCATCTATAGAATTGTCCTTTTTGAAATTGGATAATGTTCTGAAAATTATAGTCATATCTGTTTCTGAAAGCTGAAGGCAATTTTCAAAATCGGCTATTAATTTTAAATCAGCATCGGTAGCATGTTCTATTCCTAATTTTGATGCCATCATATCAAGGGATTTCACGGCATAATTGGTTTTATAGCTATCTAAAATTTCTTCCAAACCATCTGCCTCTTCAATAAGCGGAAATAACGCATTTGCGAGCTGGTATAAATTCCATAATCCTATATTGGGTTGATTTCCGAAACGATACCGTTTGTGTTGTCTATCAGTGGTATTGGGCGTCCATCCCCACTCAAAGCCTTCTAGCCATCCATAAGGTCCATAATCGATTGTAAGTCCTAAAATTGACATATTATCTGTATTCATCACGCCGTGAACAAAGCCCACGCGCTGCCAGTTAATAATCATATCTAATGTGCGATCTGTTACCTCTTTGAAAAAAGCTAAATAGGTTTCCTTTGATGGAGACCCCAACTCTTTGTAGAAATTTTTTAGTGTAAAATCTACCAACTTTTTTAAGCCCGCTTTATCATCACGAGCAGTTAAAATTTGAAAATTTCCAAAACGCAAAAAAGATTCTGCCACCCGGCAAACAACCGCTCCTTGTTCATACTCTGCATTTCCATCATACATAACATCTCTAAGCACTTGATCGCCTGTTAATGAAAGTGATAATGCACGTGTTGTAGGCACACCTAAGTGATACATAGCTTCACTCATTAAATACTCCCGTATCGAAGAGCGCAATACAGCAAGACCGTCTGCTGTACGTGAATATGGAGTTTCCCCGGCTCCTTTAAGCTGTAGCGCCCAATGCTTGTCGTTGTGATCTATTTCAAATAAATTGATCGCTCTACCATCACCTAATTGACCAGCCCAATTTCCAAACTGGTGTCCGCCATAGACCATTGCATAGGGAGCTGTATTTTCTAAAACTGAATTTCCGCTAAATAGTCTTAAAAATTTTTCAGATTGAGCTTCCTCTCTCGAAATACCAAGCTCCTCTAGCATTTCATCAGAAACGTGCAGCAGTTGCGGCTGCTTAGTTTGTTTTGGAGTTACAAAAGAATAATACCCTTGTATAACCTGTCTACGTGAATTTTCAAGAACAGGGTCTGCTTCAAGATTATCTGTAAATAAATTATTTATAGTAAAATTCATAGGATCAGTTTTAGAAAGTGTCAGAAAATTAGACATAAAGCGCTATGCATAATTTGTCGCGTAATTTTTATAAACCTATCATATAAACCGTAGTGTTTTCTATAAACTATGGACGGATTTTCTCAACAAAAAAACTTTTTCTTCCATAACTATCCTGAAGATTTGTATGTCTCAAACCACTTGAAATTGAATAGATATCTCCAGACTTACTCATAAAAAGATGAACTGGAAATCCATTGAGATCTTTGAGAGTTACAGTCTTAGAACTTCTATTAAATATAACTGCTTGCTTAGTGAACTCAGCTTCATCTTGATAACTGCTTGTAATTTCAGTATTAAATCCTAAAATTAAATTCGCATTATTGCTCAATCCCGTAGCGGTGTAAGGTTTGTTATAAGATTCTATTTGTGTATACGTTTTTGTCGAATATATACGTTTTGTGGCAGTATTAAGTAGTTCATTTGTTATCGAGTTGTATAGGGGAGTACTGGAACTATTGGCTACAAACGCAATAGGCTTTAGCTGTGGTTGCGATATGAATTGCCCGGAAGAATTCACATTGAGTAATACACTTTGAGCTTCTTTTGAGTGACCAATTAGAATATCCCATTCATTTACAGCAACCATTCTGTACCCATTAAAATTTTGTGAAGTTGTAAAATGGTTCTTAGAATCTATCAAAGTGAATTTTTGATTGTCACGTTTAAAGCTATAGATTTTAGAATTGCTTAAAACCATCCATATGTCTTCCTTAAAGTGGATAACATCTTCTATTAAAAAATTTATACCTGTGCTTAAACTGTATTTATAATGTAAATCGTTAGAATCATAAACTAGTATTTCCCCTCCAGAAACCGCAAGAACTTCATTACCATTATCAGATTGTACATTGCGTAATAAGCTAGAATTACTAGAATTAATCTGTTTGCTGGCAATTGCTAAAGGAGTTCCAGATTGCAAATCATATTTCATCAAATTATAATCGTAGCTTCCAGAATCTACACCGTAGA
This sequence comes from Leeuwenhoekiella aequorea, assembly GCF_004104375.1. Taxonomy (GTDB): domain Bacteria; phylum Bacteroidota; class Bacteroidia; order Flavobacteriales; family Flavobacteriaceae; genus Leeuwenhoekiella; species Leeuwenhoekiella aequorea. The sequence continues at coordinate 262,721 of NZ_QOVM01000002.1, read as the reverse complement.
TATAGATAAAATCATTATTTTTGTCAACCAAGTATTTAAATATCCGCTCCACATCCAAAATATTTTCTCTTTTAAAATTGACTTTCACCTCACTTGCGATACTTCTATATTGGGTTGTTGTTTCAAAAATAGTGTATACTTTAATAGTGTAAACCGGATTAGAAAAATAGGGTGGATTATTATCAGTAAATGTTTTTGTATTTATATCATCAACTCTACCTATGACAAAATGATGTTCTCCATACCCGGTTATTCCGGGATCTATATTGCTTACGCTTATTTCATAATAATCAAAAAAACTTCCTTTAAACGGTTCCCAATTGAGTGTAATGGAATTAGTATGTACAGAGGGAGCCAATTGATTAATCGCTGCAATACCTAACTGATTAGTATATATACTCACGAGTTCGCTTTCTCCTAAAATTCCATTTGATGTATAAATTTTTAAATAATAGCATACAGACTCTACAGGTTCAGTAAGCGTGGTATCAGAAAAAGTAGTTTCTGTTTTTAGGTTGCTTGAAAAAATCAGTTCTGCATTTGTTTTTGAGCACGATGTACTTCTATATACCTCATAATTTCTAAAGTCTGCTTCTCCATCATAACCAGACCATTCAAGCATAATCTCTCCGCTATTAAGAGCATCTTGATTTGCTTTAAAACTAGTCGACCATTTGTCTATTTCCTTAGGCTCATACCGTCTAGCCTGTAGATTAATAGTATCTAAACTGCCATCCGCATCAACATCTACCTGTATTTTAAGTTCCAGAACAGTCTCATTTAATTTTGTAATAACAAATTCTTCCGTAGACTGTGCATCTGATAATGTCACGACACCTTGTCTTAATGACCAATTTGCTTCGCTGCGCAATGTATTGCAAGCGCTGTCTTGATACAGAATATCTACATATTTCCAATTTTCTTTAAATTGAAAATAATCCCTTCCACATTCTAAATAATTTACTGGTAATTGTACATTTTGGCCCGTATAAGTACCACTGTAAAATGCCCAAGTTCCAACTAATAACTCTGCGGAGGCATCAGTTACCGCATCATCATAAAAAGATTCTTCAGTAGAAAGTTCATCATCTTTTGAGCAAGAGAAGAGCGTTACTAGTGTGCACACTATCAAGAATCTAAACAGTAGTGATAATTTCGTCATTAGAGATTGGCTATTAAATAATGACAAGTATAAATCAAAAAAAAGTAAATTATAAACTATTTCATTTTCAACATTCTATAAACTTGAAATTACTACTTCCAAAATACAACTTCACGCTATACTAATTTCTAAAATAAAATTGAATGGAAATAAGACAGTTTTAGCTATTGTATTAAACTTATATTAAAGTCTACTGACAATCAGAATAATGGAATGTACTTTGTACTTATAAATTTGAACAACTAAATTTTTTACAATATGAAATCATCTAACAAGAAAACTGGATTAGTAGCACTTTTAGGATTAGCCGGTGGTCTATTCGCATGGTATAAATACAAAAACTCTACTCCTGAAGAGAAAGAAAAGATCAAAAACAAATTGAACGAGGCTGGTGCAAAACTTAAAGAATCATATCAAGATGCTGAAGCAAGACTTAAAGACACCTATACTGAGGTTGAAGATACAGTAGCAGATAACTATGCTAAATTAAAGAATAACATTAAAAATGAATCTGAAAAAATTTCAGGATAGTTTTTAAATAGATTTAATTGCTAAGCGTAATCTTAATTGATTGCGCTTTTTTTATGCCTTCTGGTTTATTGAGGGCTTTAAAAAAAAAAGCATCAAAAACCTATTCTTAAATAAGTATATTCGTTTGATGAATTCTAAAATATTCCTGCTGGCGCTCCTACTGTCTTCCATCACACACGCGCAAAATTATATTGATCTTGCAAATCTCTCCTACTCTACTACATCAAACGCAGATTTTGAGAACTCCAATCAGCAAACCAGCGTCAATGAATTAGAATTTCAAATAACATTTCCTAAAATTCTCGATGATAAAAACACGTTGATTTCCAGTTTGATAATGGAGTCAAATAATTTGAGACTAGATCCAACATTCATTGACAAAACGACTTTGGCTTCATTAAGTATAGCTTTGGGTATAAATCACAAGTATTCAGATCGTCTGGCAATAACATATTTGATTATTCCAAAAATCGCATCAGATCTTGATTTTATTACCACAGATGCTTTTCAATTAGGGGGATTGGCATTAGCAACCCTAAAAAAGAATGAGAATTTTAGCTGGAAATTTGGAATGTATGCTAATTCTGAAAAATTTGGATTGTTTTTAGTTCCTTATGTGGGATTTTACTATACCAGTGCAAATGAGCGATTTGAAGCGTATATTACTACTATAAATGGAGATCTAAATTACATGATCACCGATGAAATTAATATTGGCGGGGATGTAAACGGACTTACATCAAGTTATGCACTAGCTGATCCATATTTTGGAACCAATAAAGAATACTTCGCAAAAAATACAACTGAATTTTTCGCGTATGTGCGTTATCCGCTTTATAAAGGTTTATTCTTAAAAGCTAAAGCGGGTTATTCAATAACACGCACCTATAAAGTTTTTGAAGAAAGTGATAAAGTTGACCTGGGTTTAAGTCTGTTTTATCTAGGCGATAATCGCGATCAATTAAATACGCCTTTAGCTAAAGGCGCATTATTTAAGTTAGAATTACTTTATCGCTTTCAACTTTAATTTTTACCTAGTTTACGTACAGCAGCCCACTCTCTAAGTTTATCTCTTGATTCTGTTGCAGGGTATCCAAGCATCGTTTTACCTGCAGCTACATCACCCATTACTCCAGAGCCTGCAGCTATAACTGCACCAGCATGTATAGTTGTGTGATCTTTAATAGAAGCGCTACCGCCTATGATAACACCGTCACCTAAAGTTACCGAACCAGCTAAGCCACTATGACCTGCCATTATACAACATCTTCCTAAAATACAATTGTGACCTATTTGTACGAGGTTATCGATTTTGCATCCGTCACCTATTATTGTTGAATCAAATTTAGCTCGATCTACACAAGAATTGGCTCCTATTTCAACAGCATTACCAATTACAACATTTCCAATATGAATAATTTTAATTAAACCGCGACCATCTTCACTAGGTCGATAACCAAAACCATCAGCACCAATACTTACATTATTATGAAAAATGCAATATGAACCTATTTGAGAGCGCTCTCTAATGACCGTTCCCGGCCATATAACTGTTTTCAGACCTATTTTTGAATCGTCAAGGATAGTAACATTAGGTTAAATAACTACTTCGTCTTCAATAATAACATTTGCTCCAATGTAACATCCCGCTCCTATTGAAACATCCTTTCCTATTTGAGCAGAATGATGTACGGTAGCAAGTGGATGAATGTCTGCCTCAATATAAGGTGCTTCAGGTTCAAAAAGTGCAAGGAGTTTTGCCATCGCTAAATCTGCATTAGATACCACGAGCAGTGGTTTATCTCCGGAAACTAGATGTTGTAGATTTTCACTTATTACAATTGCTCCTGCATTAGATGAGTTATATAATTTTGCATGCTTTGAAGTACCTATAAAGCTTACTTGTTTTTCTGTAGCTTTCTCTAAATGGTTAAGACCAGTAAATTGTACACTGGTTTTCCCTATTTGTTTTGCATCAAGTAAGGTTGTAATCTGTTCTATAGAAAAGTTCATCGTAATAGTTTTAGATAAATTTGTAATCAAATTTCACCATCAAGAGGAATTCTCCCATTAAAAGCTTCCGAAGATACTTATAATATTCCATCTCTTTGTAAACCTAAAAACGAATCTGAAAATAAATACAAAAAAATAGCTTGACGGAGGCGTCAAGCTATTTTTCACTAAACTATACAAGACTGACTAGCTAAGAATATAAAAATAGATATCTAATTAATTGTCACTAATATTCTTTGTGCGTAAATATAGATTTTCTACCTTTTCTCTCGCCCATTCCGTTTTTCTCAAAAATTTTAAACTTGAGTTGATCGATGGATTAGATTTAAAGCTGTTGATTTTTATACGATTTGCTAGTTCCTCCCAGCCATAATGTGCAACCAGGCGCTCAAGAATAACTTTTAAAGTAATACCGTGTAAAGGATTGTTTGGTTGTTCCATAATTACCAGTCTATAGGGAAATAATCTTTTAAAAATTTACCGCTCCAGTGTTTCCCTGTATTAATGCCATCAAATAACGGATCAATTACGCGTGCTGCACCATCCACTATATCTAAGGGTGGTTGAAAATCGTGCTCTTCAATTTTTCGTTTTGCTAGTTCGGCAGGATCTTCATCGGTTACCCAACCCGTATCTACAGCATTTATATAAATACCTTCTTTTGCAAGACTTCCAGCCGCTGTATGTGTTAACATATTTAGCGCAGCTTTAGCCATATTAGTATGTGGATGCCTATCCTCTTTAAAAAATCTATGGAATTTACCTTCCATAGCTGAAACATTTATGATATGTTTTTTACCTGTATGATCTTTCTTCATTATTTCTGAAAGACGGTTACATAATACAAATGGTGCTACAGAATTTACGAGCTGAACCTCGATCATTTCTGTAGTTTCAATTTCACCTAGTTTAAGTCGCCAGCTATTGGTTTTACGCAAATCTACTTGTTGCAAGTCGGCATCCAGTTTACCCTCCGGAAATACTTCTGAAGCCTGTAATGAATTGTCAAAACTATACGGGATTTGCGATAATTTCGCTGAAGCACGTATTCCAATTCCAGGTTCGGGTCCGTGCCAGGTAACCGGCATATTGCGATTTGCACTAGCAGTTGTACCTAATGATTTCAGTTCGTCTAAACATTCAATATGATCCTGAAGTGTCTGACTCACGTATTTTGGTAATTCGCAAAATGGTTTTTCCTCATTTGCCATTAAATGCTGGTAAAATCCGGAAGGTCTTCGCACCGTTTGGGCTGCGTTATTTATCAATATATCCAGACGCTCATAGCGTTGTTCAATATAGTTACAGAATATTTCAACACTAGGAATATGTCTAAGATCAAGACCGTGAATTTTAAGACGATCTGCCCATTTATGGTAATCATCTTCCTTAGAAAATCGTATTGCAGAATCTACCGGAAAACGTGTTGTAGCCACCACCGTTGCTCCCGCCCGCAATAACATTAAAGTTATATGATAACCTATTTTTAAACGCGAACCGGTGATTATAGCAACCTGCCCAGTTAAATCTGCATTTTGAAAACGTTTTGCGTAATTAAAATCACCACACTCGGTACACATGGTGTCGTAATAGTGATGAAGCTTTGTAAATTCAGTTTTACAAACATAACAGTTACGTGGCGTTTGTAATTCTTGAGTCTCAATAGCACTTAGATCTGCTGCTGCAAGAAGTTTTGGCGCAGTAAATATTGATGCCTCCCGGGCACTGCGTATTCCGGTTTCTTTACGCGCAGCTTTGTCTCTAGCTGCTTGTTTTCGCTTTTGAGCTTTCTTAGCATCTTTCTTTCTTCGTGAAAATTCATCTCTATTTGGTCGGGATAATTTTCCTGAAGATTTTAACAGCGCTATGCGCTGCTCTTTGGGTAACTCAAAAATAAGGTTAGTATTGGTATTAAGGTGTTCTAATACCGCAATGCAATTAGCAATATCCTCTTCGCTAAACGAATTGGTAAATTCTGATTCTTGTTCTAACATTCTTGTAATAGGTACTAATAATCTTCAAAATTAATTGAAATTAATGGGCAAACTTGAATTTTAAGACATAAAAAAAGCCCTCATAAAGAAGGCTTTTTAGCTTTTTAACTGTCTATATGATTAGTCAATCACACGTACATTAATCGCGTTGATTCCTTTTTTACCTCTTTCGGTTTCAAATTCTACGCGGTCGTTTTCGCGTACTTCGTCAATAAGACCACTTGCGTGTACAAAAACATCCTCGTCAGATCCTTCAGGTTTAATAAATCCAAAACCTTTAGCGTTATTAAAAAATTTTACTGTTCCTTCTTTCATTACGTTTACTCTATTATTAATTAATTTATTTACAAATCGTTGTATTGCATTCATACTTTAAAATTACAACTAAAACCTATATATGCTTTCTGGTTTTAATTTTTAAATTACAGGGATTTTAAAAGGTTCTGATGTTTTAGAACTATGGAAGAAGTAGTATTTGAATCTCATAAGTGAAGAAGACTTCACCCGTATTTAAATTGAAACTTGCCTCGAGAGCTTTTTACTTATAAAATGTGTACTGCACTATTGCTATTAAAAGATTTATTTGCAGTTGTTACGTTGTCATTTAAATAATTTAACGATACAAATATAGACTAATTTATGTATACAATGCATTAAATTCTATTTATCTGTTTTTTAATACTCAAAAGACATTTAATACTACACTAACCTTGGTGAGAGCTCTTAATTTATTTGACCTTTAAATATTATTTAACGGGTTGTTTTTAATGGCTTCTTTACTTTTATAGCTCACACATATTAATCTTCAATCTAGAAAAGCATATGGCCAACATACTCACGGAAGACGATCAAAAAAACTGGTATAAAGATGCCATCATTTATGAATTACATATCAAAGCTTTTTTTGACAGTAATGGTGATGGCATTGGAGATTTTGAAGGCTTATTACAAAAGCTAGATTATCTAGAAGACTTGGGAGTTACGGCAATCTGGCTCCTCCCCTTTTATCCTTCTCCATTACGCGATGATGGTTATGATATTGCAGATTATTATACTATTAATAAGTCCTATGGAGAAATTGAAGACTTCAAGAGATTTATTGAAGAGGCACACAACCGGGGTTTACAAGTAATTACTGAGCTTGTTATAAATCACACTTCAGATCAGCATGAATGGTTTCAACGTTCAAGAAAAGCTGAAATAGGTTCTAAATACAGAGATTATTATGTGTGGAGTGATACAGTTGAGAAATATGAAGATGCTCGTATCATTTTTACAGATACAGAACCTTCAAACTGGACCTGGGATGCAGAGGCTAATGCCTATTACTGGCATCGATTTTTTTCACATCAACCAGATCTTAATTTTGATAATCCCGAAGTACAGGAAGAGGTCTTTAATATTATGGATTTCTGGTGTGAGCTTGGTGTAGATGGTTTTAGACTTGATGCCGTACCCTATTTATTTGAACGTGATGGTACAAATTGTGAAAATCTACCTGAAACTCACGTATTCCTTAAAAAACTTAGAGCACGTATAGATGCCAAATATGATAATAAACTCTTACTCGCCGAAGCAAATATGTGGCCAGAAGATTCTGCAGCCTATTTTGGCGATGGTGATGAGTGTCATATGAATTATCACTTCCCTATTATGCCTCGTATGTTTATGGCTGTAAAGATGGAAGACCGGTATCCTATTATAGATATTATAGATCAAACTCCAGATATTCCCGAAGCTTGCCAATGGGCAATTTTCTTGCGGAATCACGATGAATTAACCTTAGAGATGGTTACTGATGAGGAGCGGGATTATATGTATAAAGTATACTCTCAAGATCCCAAAGCCAAGATAAATGTCGGAATTCGCAGACGTCTGGCGCCATTACTGGATAATAACAGAAGTAAGATCGAACTTATGAATGTTCTTCTTTTCTCATTACCTGGTACACCAGTTCTTTATTATGGAGATGAGATAGGTATGGGAGATAATTTTTATCTAGGGGATCGCGATGGTGTGCGTACACCGATGCAATGGACAGCAGATCGTAATGCGGGTTTTTCTATGGCTAATCCTCAAAGGTTATACTTGCCTACTATAATTGATCCGCAGTATCGTGCAGAATCTGTAAATGTCGAAGCCCAGCAAATGAATCCTTCATCGCTTCTATGGTGGATGAAGCGTATATTAAATATGCGTAAAAATTATAAAGCATTTGGTCGTGGGGATATTCATTTCCTTTCTCCTTCAAACGCTAAAATTCTAACGTTTACCAGATCGTATCAAGGGGAAACTATACTCGTATTAGCAAACCTCTCTCGTTTTTCACAAGCTGTTGAACTTGAATTAGACGAATTTAAAGACTACACCCCGGTTGAAGTCTTCAGCCGAAATAAATTTCCTAAAATCACAAATCAGCCCTATTTATTTACATTAGCTCCGCACGGTTATTATTGGTTTTCACTTACAGCTCCAGACATTTTTGAGCAAGAGAACCCGGTTAAAGAACTAACTATTAAAAGCTGGGAAAATTTATTCAATACGAAGAACAGCAAATATCTCGAAGAAAAAGTACTGCCACTTTATTTTAATGATAAATACTGGTTTGGAGCTCAAGATCGCATTGTTCAGAGAATTTCTATAACTAATAAACTAGATCTTTCCTTACCAGAGTTGCCGATAAAAAATCTTATTATCGAGGTTATCTTTAATGAGGGGCTTCCAGAAATTTATCAATTACCGGTTTGTTTCGTAGAGAATTCAAAGGAACACCTGGTTGAAAATATTCCGAATACAGGAATTATAGCAAAGCTGAAGTTAGAAAAGCAGGAAGGCCTACTGGTAGATGCTGTTTATGTAGAACCTTTTAGAACCTTCTTATTTAATGCACTTCAAGAAAACAAATCGTTACGTCTTAGTAAGGAAAGCCTAAACTTTAAAAAAGGAACAGTTTCTCCTGATGCTGAATTAAAACACGTTAATTCACGCTTGTTAGAGACTAAACAAAGTAATACTTCAATAATTTATGAGCATCGTTATTTTCTAAAACTATACCGCAGGTTAGATAGTACGATAAACCCAGATGCAGAAATCTCACAATACCTTACCGAAACGGTTGAGTTTAAAAATACACCAGATTACATGGGAAGTATCATGTATGCAACTCAGAATAAAAATAATGTTGTATTAGGGATGATGCAGGATGTGGTAATTAATGCTGGCACCGGTTGGGAAAATACCACTGATGAAGCAGAGCGCTACATTGAACGTGTTGAAACACAAGAACACCCACATCAATTTCAATTACACGCTGCTCTGCGTACGGTACCGCTATTGTTTGAGAATTTAACCAATCGTGAGCAAGAGCTAATTGAAAATATTATTCCAGAGCGCTTGAGTCTATTAGGAAAGCGCAGTGCAGAAATGCATATAGCTCTATCTAATCTCAAAGGATTTTCTGGGTTAGAGCAAGAACCTTTTTCATTACATTATCAGCGCTCATTATATTCCTCCTTGCAGAGTTTAACACGCGAAGCTTTTACGACACTTAAAAAAGAATTACCAGCACTACCCGATCACATCGGTGAAGAGGCGAGTCAGATTTTAAAGCGGAAAGACGAAATTTTGCATTGCTTCAAACGTGTATTTAAACACAAAATAGATACTTTAAAAATACGTACACACGGAGATTTCCAATTGAAAAATTTACTGTGGACCGGAAAGGATTTTATATTTATAAATTTTGAAGGTGATCCTTCTAAAGCATTTAGTGAACGCCGTATTTTAAGGTCGGGCTTACGTGATATTGCCTCGATGATTCGTTCTTTTCATTATGCAGCTTATGAACCTTTATTAAAGAAAAATTTTAGAGAAGAATTTGATGATGAAGATCAAGAAAAATGGGCAGATGCCTGGTATTATTATGCAACTCGATTTTATCTCAATGGGTATATAAACACTATAAAAAATACCTCGCTAATTCCTCAAAATAAAGATGATTACAGAGTTGTTTTAGAGACTTTTCTGCTTGAGAAGGCCTTACTAGAACTTATTAACGAACTTAAAATGAAATCCAACAGATCGCTGGTAGCACTTCGTGGTATTAAGACAATTCTGAATAGTTAATTTAAAAGAATGATCTAAAAAAAAAGAGTTCAACAATAAGTTGGACTCTTTTTTTTAGATATTTTATGAGAATTATTCTTTTCGTAAAGATTCCATGTCTATAACAAAACGATATTTAACGTCACCATTAATAACGCGCTCATAAGCATCATTGATCGTATTCATATCGATCATTTCAATATCACTAACGATATTATTATCTCCACAGAAATCTAGCATTTCTTGAGTTTCTTTAATTCCGCCAATTAATGAACCGGCAATTCGCTTGCGCCCCATGATAAGATTACCACCGTGCATAGGCTCTAAGGGTTCTACCGCTCCTACCATACACATAGTCGCATCGATTTTCAATAAATTCAAATATGGATTAGTATCATGTCCTACTGGAACAGTATTTAATAAGAAATCAAAACTACCGTTATGTTTTTTCATTGCTTCAGCATCCTTAGAAACCAGAACTTCATCTGCTCCAAGACGTTTAGCATCTTTTCCTTTTTCCGGACTAGTTGTAATCATAACTACGTGTGCTCCCATAGCGTGAGCAAACTTAATACCCATATGACCTAAGCCACCTAAACCTATTACACCTACTTTATCCCCTTTTTTTATCTTCCAGTGATTAAGAGGTGAAAATGTTGTAATACCTGCACATAGTAAGGGAGCTACCGCTTTTTCATCTAGATTTTCAGGAACATTAAGAACATAATAGTTGTCTACAATAATTTCTTCAGAATATCCACCAAAAGTATGACCACCCAGGTGCTTGTCTTTTCCGTTGTAAGTTCCTACCATACCCTTATCGCAAAACTGCTCCAGGTCACTTTTACATGGTTCACATTCCCGACAAGAATCTACCATACAACCTACACCTACCGTGTCTCCTACTTTAAAGTTCGTTACTTCATTTCCTACTTCAAGAACTTTACCTATAATCTCGTGACCAGGAACTACAGGATACTGAGATCCACCCCAATCGTTACGCACCGTATGAATATCACTATGACATACACCGCAATATGTAATTTTAATTTTTACGTCGCGCGGTTTTACTTCTCTGCGCTCAATAGTTAATTGTTTTAATTCTGCTTGAGCATCTGCTGCTCCGTATGCTTTTACCTGGCTCATATTTTTATTTTATTTAGTAAAATAACGTCAATTATGTACTAATAAAAAAAGGGAAGAACCTATTTAAAGTAACTTTAACGGAAGTACCTAACCTAGGTTAAGATTAACACGTAAATAATATTGCTAAGAGAGCTTTCGGTTAAGACGAGAGATAAAAAAGCTACTCATCAGTATAAAACTACCTCCCAAATAAGTATTCCAGGTAAGCTGCTCTCCTAAAACAAAATAACTTAGCAAAACCGCACTTATTACTTCAAGATACATTAGAGAAGTAGCAGTCGTAGGGTTTAAATACTTTAAGCCGAAAAAGAATAAGCTAAAAACTCCTAGACCAATTAGAGCAGCGTAAAATACTGCAATACCAAGCTCTGGTATGGCTACATTATCCATCGCAAAAAGAAAGGGTGCAAATAATACCGCTCCCCCTATATTCTGAAAAAATAGTAATTGCTTTTTATTATAACTAGTAGTTTGTCTCTTAAAAATACAAACAAAAGAAGCGTAACCTACAGCAGATAATAATGACGCCAACATACCTATAAAATCATTTGATTCAAAAGAAAATGGTTTATTTAAGTAGGTAATACCAATACCTATAAATGCCAATATCATTAGATAAACTTGAATTTTTCTAATGGGAGATTTATAAACTAGAGTTTCTATGAGTGTTACAAATAAAGGATACACGTAAAATAAAACTACAGCATTACCTATAGAAGTATACATAAAAGCAACTAGATAAAAATACAATCTAATTGCATTAATTACGGTTGCTAGTAGGAGCATCTTCCTATTCCCTTTAATCCTAATCTCTTTATTATAAAGTAGGGACGGTAATAAAAAGAGAACGGGTACACCTACTCTAAACCAGCCGATGGTACCCGTTGTAAGACTAGGCATAGCTTTTATGAGAACACCATTAAGTCCTGCAATGCAGGCTGCCAGTATTACAGCATATATAGCTTTCTTAGTCACCTATAAGTGATAGTTTTAAATTATGCTTCTTGTAATTCTCGCTTAGATTTGCGATAGGTGTAGCTAGTGTAAATATTTCGCTTTGCAAAACGAACTTGATTACCTGCATTATGGAATTTTAAAAATACATTACGCGGAACACCAAAGTATTCAAACGTGCTACCATCTGTAAATGTAATTTCTAATAAAAGTCCTTTATGTTGATAATCTGCAATACCTTCAGTATTAATTGTAGCTTTATATGTTTCTAAGTTAGCTGCTACCGTTTCTGGAGCGATACTCACAAGAAAGTGGTAACCATCAATAATCTCCCTGCTTTTAAGTTCTGCTTCTTCTTTTAAAGCATCTCCATCCTGAAATTTATCTGGATGCCATTCTTTAACAAGATTTCTATATGCAGTTTTAAGTTGCTTAAGATCAGAAGTTTTATCTGTGTTAAATAACTTACGGTAAGCAGTGATACGTTTCATAGCGTCTTTTTTTTGAAGGCGCAAAGCTAAGCTATTTAATGGTTGTAAATCATACAAACTACAATTATTGCTAAAGACTTAATCTTTTAATAATAAACAGCTTATTAATCACAGGACTCATTGCTTGATTTACTGAGATTCTTTTAATCCCCTCTATTGATTTGTCCACCACTCCTTTGTCTTTACATTGTTAAGTGACATCAATTCACCCAACTTTGGAAGTGTGTATTTTACAGATTTTAATTTAGCTTGATGAACAAAATCTGTTGCCGGTTCTGTCCAGCTATGCAATGCAAGTTTAAATCCAGCCCAATGATAAGGAGTTGCTAAATTTACCTTTGCATCTAGCGCAGCCTGGATACTTTCCTCTGGAAACATATGTATTTGATGCCATTTTTCACCATATTGACCACACTCCATAAAACCAAGATCAAACGGCCCCAGCTTTTCACCTATTTCTTTAAAATGTTTGCCATAACCACCATCACCAGAATGATATAATTTTTCGGTAGAGGTATCAAATACCCAGCCACCCCAAAGCGATTTTGCACGGTCTAACAAACCACGACCAGAGAAATGACGACTTGGAGTAAACGTTATTTTAATACCTTCAAAATTTGCAGAATTCCACCAGTCAAACTCTTGAATATTTCTAGCATTTACTCCCCAAGATTCTAAATGTCTTCCACATCCCAAAGCCACATAAAAGTTCTTTATTTTAGGAATTAATTTTTTCATACTCGCGTAATCAAGGTGGTCATAATGATCGTGAGTTAAAAGCATTAAATCTATAGGAGGAAAATCATCAATTAAGGCTAATGTATTCTTTGAAAAACGCGGAGTTGTTGCTGGAGATATAGGAGCAGAATCGGGTCCCAACATAGGGTCGATGAGAAGCGTTTTGTTATTTATTCGTAAGAGATATACACCGTGTCCATACCAAATATATTTTGTAGAATTAGATGGAGCTAAAAATGCATCCGTATTAAATTCTTCAATGGCTAAATTTTTATCTGGAGTAAAACCCGATCCTTTTCCAAAGAATAATTTATATAACAATCCGGGCATTTCTGAAAGACGCACATCCATAGATGTTTCTTCCAGATTATGGAATTTACCATCTCTCCAATTTGGTGATTTCTGATAGCGTTTGACTAATTCTGGAGTAATTTTACCGCCAAATTGTTTAAACATATTTTACACTCAAAAATTATTATCTACTGGTTTTACGCATATATTTTGGGCCATACCACAACCAGAAACCGGTTATGGTAAATACAAGTAATGCGACACTCATTACAATGGTATATATAAGTTTCACATATCCATTAGTTCCCAAATAATTGTCTATAATTGAGCCGTCGTGTATGTTTTCTACTACATCAGATCTTCGCTTACCAATACTCAAAACTGCTCCCGTTGCCCCATCTAATTGAATCCCATAATAATGTTTTGCAAAAATGAATTTGACGATGCCTTTTTCATCACGCACATCTATTCTATCTAATTCTGTGGATAACTCTGACGAAACAGAATCTTCTAAAACACGTATGGCTTTTTCTTTTAAATCAGACAAGGGCAGCCAGTTTTTTAACTCTGAAGTTGTTCCCGTTTGTGTCTTCGGAAGCATTAAAGAACCACTATTTTTTTTAATACCTAAAAGTAGACCTGAGATTGAAATCACAAAGAAGAACACAAATAATAATGCACCCATGGAGCGGTGAAGCGCTCTAAAATTTCTTAAGATTTTTGCTTGATTTTTCCGTTTCTTTTTTAAAGACATATAGGGTTTGGCAATTGAATATAAAAATCAAAAATAAATCATTACCTCAAACGACAGCATGAGATCTTGTTAAACCTGAAGCAGCTACCAGATGTGCGCATTTATCTTATTTTTGTGATACCAAATATTTGAGCATTGAGTCAACCTAAGCATTACCTTCTTTTTAAACCCTATGGGGTGATTAGTCAGTTAGGATCTAATGATTTACATCAAACACGTAAGAAAAAATTTCTGGCAGAATTATATGATTGGCCTTCTGGTAGTATGCCTATCGGCAGGCTAGATGAAAAGTCTGAAGGTCTATTACTTATGACTACAGATGGTAAATTGAGTGATCTCATAAATCGAAGTGGTATTGAGAAAGAATATTATGCTCTTGTTGATGGCGATCCTAATGAATATGAACTCGATCAATTGCGAGCTGGTATTAAAATAGGATTTGACGGTAAAAAGTATATAACAAAACCCTGTACTGTAAAGCGTATAGAGCAACTGCCTAACTTTCCAGAACGTGGCAAAAAAATACGCGACGCGCGCCATGGTCCTACTACGTGGCTGAGTATAATTATTAAAGAAGGAAAGTTTAGACAAGTGCGTAAAATGACCTCTGCAATAAACTGTCCTACCTTACGATTAGTTCGTGTACGGGTGGGGAATTTAAATTTAAGTACTATGCAACCCGGTGATGTTTTAGATTGGGATGGTGCTATTTAAATTCATTATTTAATCAAACCACCTTCAAGTACTTGTAATAATCCTAGAGCTGCCTGTTCACCACTTAAAATTGCTGCGTTAAGCGAACCGTTGAGTTGCTGATCACCTGCAAGAAATATGCCTGTCATAAGTTGAGTTTCGGTGGGAGGAATACTGTAGCGTACATTTTCAAGTTTAGGTAGTGCCTTAGCAATATGATATCGTTTGAGAAACCTACAGTTCAAAATATTAGCTTGTTCCTTAAGTTCTAGTTTTATGGCTTCGATAAGTTCACTTTCTGAAAAATTATGTTCTCGAACAATTGATACCGATAATATATGTTTTTTACCAGAAGATTCTGTCTCCAGAATACTGGGATAAAAAATATTATTTATCAAACTTGATTTTTTATGAAACAAACCTATTATAGGCTTATCAATGCGCAGTGAATCTACCTCAAAGTAAAGATTATCAACTGATTTCCAGTCTACGCCTTGATTTTTTAGGTTACTTACTAAAGTACTCGCTTCAGTTGCAATTAGTGTACTGTCAGAAATTAATTCCGTATTATCTTCAAGAATAATTTTCTCACTTGTAATTTGCTGAACTCTTGTATTAAATAAAAATTTTGTCTTCTTTAATTTACCTTTTAATTGATCTGCAATAGCGCCTATTCCCGCTTTGGGAATAACAGCTAATCCTTCACCAAACATCTTATAAATGAACTCAAACATTCTGCTTGATGTTTGTAGCTCTCCCTCTAAGAAAATACCGCTAAAGAAAGGTTTGAAAAAAGAATTTATAATACGATCTGAAAACCCATAGTTCTTCAGATACTTTAAGGTTGTAAGCTCTTCAGAATTAAAAATAGCTTCAAGACTTTTATCTGATAGCGCATTGTTAAGTTTTAGAATTTTAATTTTATCTCTAATACTTCCTGCAGAAGCTAGTACGGTAGGTATAGCCAGACTTAATGTACGCAATGGATCGCCCAGAGTTTGAGTGCTTCCGTCTTTAAGTAGTATCGCTCCCGGTAAAAGAGGTTGCAATTCCAGAGATTCATAATCTAAATATTCTTGCGATTTGGGATACGCCTCAAGCATTACTTGAAAACCATGATCTAATTGGTAACCTTCAACTAGATCTGTTTTAATTCTTCCTCCTACCCGATCTGTGGCTTCGATAATAGTAGGACTATATCCTTTACTTTCTAAAATTTGTGCAGCAATTAAACCACTAACTCCAGCACCTACTATATATAAATTAACCTCGTCTTTGCGTTTCATAAATATTCTCAACTGGTATACTTTATAAAATACCGTCTTTTATAAGAGACCAATTTAACAATCATATTCCGATTTCATTATCAAAATTGGTATCAAAATAATGTGTTCATATTTTTTGAAAGTCTTTTAACTAAAGATTAATTCACATAAACCAATTTGTAGCTAACATATCTATAATTTCATCAAAAAATGTATATGGAATTAATAGCTACAATTGCACAACTTATAATTGCCTTATCTATAGTAATTGTCTGGGTTTTTAGATGGGAAAATATTGTAAATGAATTTAAAGAGTATGGTTTATCAGATCTAACGCGAAACTGTGTAGGTGCTACTAAAATTGCGCTTTCTACATTACTAGTTGCAGGTATATGGTATGATAAGCTAGTTGCAGTTCCTGCACTTATAATGGCTTTTTTAATGATTTGTGCTCAACTTGCGCATATAAAAGTTAAAAATCCTTTTCATAAATATCTCCCATCCTTGCTGTTATTAGTTTTAAGTTTATTTGTTGCAGCGGTACATCTTAAACTTATTAACTAGTGCTGATGGTCTATCAAGGTTTAGCGCTTATTACCGGATTAAGCTTTATTCTATATGGTATGAGTTGCCTGACTACACAGCAAATGATAAACGAATTTGATCGTTTTAATCTTTCTAAATGGCGCATACTCGTTGGTTATTTGCAGATAATGGGTGGCGCGGGCTTACTTATCGGTCTTTTTCTAAATACTACCTTAGTTATATTTAGTGCAGGTGGTTTATCACTTCTTATGTTTATGGGATTTATAACCAGACTTTATATTAAAGATGGTTTTATAAAATCATCTCCTGCATTTATATTTATGCTTGTTAATGCCATTATTGTATTCGGGTTCTGGGACATAACATTCGGAATTTAATTATAAAAAAATAAGCCCTTGGAAATCCAAGAGCTTATTTTTTTATAATTTAAAATCTTAAAAACCGAAATTTATTTTTTGTTACGGCGGTTGTAGTTTTTATCCCCGCGGGTTTTAGGTTTTTTATATTTTTTAGCTATTTCTCTGCGGTAACTACCTCCTAAGTTCACTTTTTGATTTTTCTCACTTTTTTCGTGGAAACTAGCTCCTTTAGACTCATTACGCTTATTCGGATTATTTATTTCTACATATTCTGGTTCCTCTTCAGGTAATAATCGTGTAGAAATTTCAAGATCTTCCGGCAGTTCCTTTTGACTAATGGACTTTTCCATTAATGCTTCGATCTCCTGTCTTTTTTCAAGTTCGTCAGGAGTTCCCATTAAAATACTTTTACCTGTAGTACCGGCTCTACCTGTACGTCCTATACGATGCATATAGTTTTCAGGAAAACGAGGAACATCCATATTAAAAACGTGCGTAACTTGATCGAGATCGAGTCCGCGAGCCATAACATCAGTTGTTACTAAAATACGGTAGCTACCAGCATCAAATTGACCTATAGCATTAATACGGTAATTCTGAGTTTTATTAGCGTGTATCACTCCTACCTCGTTACCATAAACTTCTTCAAGAACCGTGTATAAACGATCAGCGTGTTTTTTATTTGAAACAAAAACCAAGTTCTTCGTATACTCCTGCTTATCTTTTAATAGCTTAATAAGTAAGTTGGCTTTAGTATAAAAATTAGGTAACTCGTAGTACGATTGTTCAATTGATTCTAGAGGCGTACCACTTAAAGCGACTTGAATACGTTCTGGAGCCGTAAAAAAGGTGTCCATCAATTCATCAACTTCATCAGTCATTGTCGCAGAAAACATAATATTTTGCCTGCGCGGTGGCATTAAATCAAAAATATTTACAAGTTGATATCTAAAGCCTAAGTCAAGCATCACATCTACTTCATCAATAATTAGTTGCTTGACAGATTTTAATTCAAGATTACGACTTACAGCGAGGTCGTATAAACGTCCTGGAGTAGCAACGAGGATATCACATCCCTGGGCAACCTCTTGTCTTTGAACATTTATATTTGCACCACCATAAATACCAAGCACACGTATGGAGCTATACTTACCGTAACTTTTTACTTGATCCACAACTTGTATAACCAGCTCTCGAGTAGGAACCATTATTAAAACACGTGGATTTACTTGTTTTGAAAATTTTAAACCTTCAAGTATAGGTAAGGTATAAGCAAAAGTTTTACCGGTACCGGTTTGTGCAATTCCTACAACATCGCGGCCAGAACGTACCACAGAAAATGCCTCTTGTTGAATAGGCGTAGGATGGGTAAAGCCCAGATCTTCTATTGCGTATCGAAGTTGTTTGTTTATTTTAAAATCGTCAAATGACTGCATGTGAAGTAAATTTGATGCAAAGGTACGTTTTTAAACGTGTAGGTTTTTATTCAATTTAACAGCATTTAATTTTATTCAGTAAAACCGTTAGATACATTTATTCTAATTCTAAATTTATAAATACTACTAATTGATCTTTCTTAAGAAATCCTGCAACTGTCAATGTCTTTTATTACATTTAATCAGTACATTTTCAGTATAAAACCTTACTCTGAATACTTTCAGTATCTTAGCATTTCTACTCTCACGACACTATCATTTAGATCTCAAAAGGGGTGTAATTGGCTTCAAAATTCCGTTTTTTTGCACAAAATTATTTTATGCATCCTGAGATAGATAGTGCCACCCTTTTAACCACGCTCAAAACCTATTTTGGTTATGATAGTTTTAGAAATCAACAAGGCGCCATAATTAAGACAGTCGTTGAAGGTAATGACGCAATCGTGATTATGCCTACCGGTGGTGGTAAATCTATTTGCTTTCAATTACCGGCATTGTTATTTAAGGGATTTACACTTGTAATTTCCCCATTAATCGCTTTGATGAAAGATCAGGTAGATGGTCTTAAAGCAAACGGAATTGAGGCAGATTTCTACAATAGTAGTCAAACAACGCACGAACAACAAGATATCATCGCTAGAGCTGCAGAGGGAAAACTTAAATTACTCTATGTTGCCCCAGAAAGTTTATCTGGCCTTACTCCATTACTGAGTGAGACGTATATAAGTATGATAGCTATAGATGAGGCGCATTGTATCTCATCTTGGGGACACGACTTTAGACCTTCCTACCAGCAATTAGGCTTCTTAAAAAAGTCGCTGCCTAATACACCGGTAATAGCTTTAACTGCCACAGCAGATAAGGCTACACGAAAAGATATTGCAGACCAACTTGCAATTTCAAATGCACAACAATTCTTAAGTTCGTTTGATCGACCTAATATTGAATTAGAAGTTCGTGCTGCAGATAAAAGATTAGACCAGATTAAAGAATTTTTAAAAAAGCGATCTGGCACAAGCGGAATCATCTATTGCCTGAGTAGAAAAACTACAGAAAGTGTTTCTGATGCCTTAAATGCGATTGGAATCAAATCTACCTCGTATCACGCGGGTCTAGACTTTGAAGAACGTACCCGTGTACAAGAAGATTTTATTTATGATAAAACTCAGGTGGTTTGTGCGACTGTAGCTTTTGGGATGGGAATAGATAAGTCTAATGTGAGATGGGTAATACATTATAATATGCCTAAAAATCTGGAGGGGTATTATCAAGAAATTGGAAGGGCCGGTCGTGATGGTTTAAAATCAAATGCATTATTATTCCATAGTTATGCAGATGTACTACAACTGAAACGCTTTACTCAAGGTGCGGCTAACGAAGATGTGCAAAATGCCAAGTTGGATCGCATGAAACAATATGCCGAAGCAACTACATGCCGAAGAAAAATACTACTCAGTTACTTTGGTCAGTTTTTAGAAGAAGATTGCGGCAATTGCGATGTCTGTAAAAATCCGCCTCAATTTTTTGACGGTACTATAATCGCACAGAAAGCTCTTAGTACAATTGCTCGCGCAAAAGAGAGTCAGCCTATAGGTATTCTAATTGATATTCTAAGAGGGGCTAAAAATGCAGCAATATTAGACAAAGAACTTGACCAACTTAGTACATACGGGATTGGATCTGATCTATCTTGGAAAGATTGGCAGCATTACTTTTTACAATTAATTAATCAAGGGTATTGTGAAATAGCGTTTCACTTACGTAATAGTTTACACCTTACAGCATCAAGCAAGGCGGTTTTATTTGAAGGAAAAAAGGTAAGCTTAACGATACCTGTAGAATTACCAGAACATGAAACGGTTACGGTTGAGAAAAAGAAATCTAAAAAAACCAATGCTTTATTTGAAAAATTACGTTTACTACGTGCAGATATTGCAAAAGATGAAGGAATTCCTGCCTATTTAGTTTTTAGTGATAAAACACTTCAAGAAATGGAGCGTGTACGACCTCTGAGCGAAATGGAATTGTTAGAAATAAGCGGAGTGGGACAGCGTAAATTAGAGGTGTACGGTGATGATTTCATACAAGCCATTCAAGAATTTCAATCTGAAAAATTAAAGAAAAAAGGTAGCAAAACCGCAACACATCAAGTAACCTACTCCTTAATTAAAGACGGTTTATCAATCGAAGAAATTGCCAAGAAAAGAGACCTTAAAGACACAACTATTTATTCTCATATCGCCAAACTGGCTCTAGATGGTGAACAAATAGATCTTTTTCAATATGTTTCTCAAAAAGAAGTATCTCAGATCGAAAAAGCAAAAGTAACCTTGGATAACCCAGAAACACTAAAAGCATATTTTGAGCATTTTGAAGAAAAAATGGACTACCACAAAATACGTTTAGGCTTAACGATCTTAGAACTCAATAAAGCTTAATGAACTTGTTCTATAGCACAGAAAGAGTCAAACCCTGATGAAGAACCTGCCAGACTTAAACCTACAAGCGTGTATAATTTAAAAGATATTTCTTCACCTGCCGAAAGTTCAACTAAGGTAGAAACCGAACGTGTAGGTGGAGAAACATTAATTCCTAAAACAGAAAAATTGAGAAACCGCTCTTCAGCAATTTTTTTCAAATTACTACCTCCTGAATCACTTTTATATACCGCAAGTCCCAAATCACCAGCACTTAATCCTGCTGTTCTGATTTGTGCAGAAACTCTGTAGATTCCAGAATCCTTTGCGCTGAATACGCCAGTAGCCGTATTGAACTCATTTTTTAAATCAAAATCCTTAGAATTAAATACTATCGTAATATATGAAGCTACAGAAATACTTTGATTGGTGGTAAGTTTAGCCTTAACCAAAGATTTATCAATATTTGATAATAATTTTTTAGTTGAAATTCTTTGCAGTACGCCTCTACCATCAAAAACTACTAATGAATCTTTTGCAGCACTATCTTTACCTTCTGAATAATTACGCACGCGTAAGGCGCCATTAACATCTAAAATCACATCTGGATGTGGAGTAACAGTACCTATGCCTATTTGAGAATAGGCAGCACTTGAAAATAGATACAGGACTATTAAAAATTTATGCATCTCTACGTAATTACTACCTTCTAAAGATCTAAATAAATACGATGAAATACAATAAATCAGGTTTAAGTGTTGATATATTGAACTTTGGAAGCATTTTCGAATCTAATTTTATTCATTTTTCCAACAATTCTGATTTTTCCGATTCTATCAATTGGCATATTTTACTAGTAATAACCAATAATTGTAAGTTTTATATTACAAGATATTGAAGCTTTTATGGCAATTTTATCCCAGATATGCATTAAATTAAAATGTACTTGTACAAATATTCTATTTTAGACTATTTTGAATTGGCTTATCAAATACATTAAATTTTCGAAAATTTCTCTTGGGTAATAGATTACTTAAAAGCTTTTTTTTAAGATTATTAACGCAGTTTTAATAAAGCTTTGACTTACAAGCAAGAATGCTATGAGTACTTTTAAAGAAAAGATATAAATTATGATCAAACCAAAAAATAAAGTCCCGGAATTACAATTAGATTTAATCAATGATACTAAATGGATTCTTGAGAATCAAAAGCCAGAAAAATATACATTAATTGTATTTTACAGAGGTCTGCATTGCCCTGTTTGTAAAAAACAATTACAGGATTTAGCTTCAAAAACTGAAGATTTTAAATCTAGAGGCGTGAATGTAATTGCCGTAAGTATGGACACCGAAAAGAGAGCCAAACTTTCTGCAGAAAAGTGGGAAACAGGTGATTTACCTATTGGATACGGTTTATCTGAAGATAAAGCGAGAGAATGGGGATTATACATATCACATTCGGTAAAAGATCCAGAACCAGAAGTATTTTCTGAACCCGGTATGTTCTTGATACGAGCCGATGGAACATTATATTTCTCTTCCATTCAAACTATGCCGTTTGCAAGACCAGAATTAGATGCTGTTCTTAAGGCTATAGATTTTGTTGAAAAAGAAGATTATCCCGCACGTGGCGGAAAATAAATCTAAATTTAAAAAAGCCCATAATTTGATTATGGGGCTTTTTTTATTTTTTCCGGTTTATTAAAACTTGCTCAATATCTTGAAGACCAAAACCTTTTGCCTTAAGAAGTATTAAATAATGAAAAAGCAAATCTGCACTTTCATTTAAGAACAAATCATCGTTTTCATCCTTAGCTTCAATTACGACTTCAACAGCTTCCTCTCCTACTTTTTGTGCAATTTTATTTATTCCTTTTCGGAACAAATCTGCCACATAACTCTTCTCATTTTCTTGATTAGCTTGTCTATCGGCTATTGTAGTTTCTAAGTCGCTAAAAAAACCAAAATCTTGTGTATTAGTATCTCCCCAGCAATTATCTGTCCCTTTATGGCACGTTGGTCCTTGAGGATTTACTGCTATAAGTAAGGAATCACTGTCACAATCATTTTTTATGGATACAAGGTTTAAAAAGTTTCCACTTTCCTCTCCTTTTGTCCATAAACGTTGTTTACTACGACTATAAAATGTAACTTTTTTTGTCTCATTAGTTTTGAGATATGCTTCCTCGTTCATATAACCTAACATTAAAACGGTTTTCGTTTTAGCATCTTGAATTATAGCAGGAACGAGACCTTTCTCGTCATATGTAATTTTCATTCTCTTTTAATTTTGTCCTATTAATCGCATGGTATTTCCTAAGAATTTACAATCGAATAGGTATATTTTTACTTTTTAATTCTAATTTTAATAGTGGAATATCAATTTCGTGAAAATGAAATACACTCGCTGCTAATGCTGCATCAGCCTTACCGCTGGTAAAAGTATCTGTAAAATGCTGCATAGTTCCCGCTCCGCCAGATGCAATAACCGGTATATTTAATAATTCACTCAATCGTGCAAGTGCCTCATCTGCGAAACCTGCTTTTGTGCCATCATGATCCATTGAGGTGAATAGAATTTCCCCGGCACCGCGAGATTCAACTTCTTGTGCCCACTCAAAAAGATCTAAATCTGTTGGCACTTTACCACCTACCAGATGTACTGTCCACTTACCATTTATCTGCTTTGCATCAATTGCAACAACAACACATTGCGAACCAAACTTTGCAGCAAGCTCATTGATTAACTTCGGATTTTTAACTGCGGAAGAGTTAATAGAAACTTTATCTGCCCCGTTTTGAAGTAGAATATCTACATCCTCTACAGAAGATATACCACCACCTACTGTAAAGGGAATATTAATTTTCTCAGCAACACGCAAAACCAAATCTGCTAAAGTTTTACGACGTTCTTCTGTTGCCGAAATATCAAGAAAAACCAATTCGTCTGCACCGGTTTCAGCATATTTTGCTGCAAGTTCGACCGGATCCCCTGCATCGCGTAAATCAATAAAATTTACACCTTTAACAGTTCTTCCATTTTTAATATCTAAACAAGGTATTATTCGTTTTGTAAGCATTCTTCTTTTTTAGTATTCCGCGAAAGCGAAATTTTATTTTTTCAGTATGTACTATTAACCGAGAATAAATGATTCCAGTTGTTTCATAGATATTCTACCCTCATATATAGCTTTACCTATGATGGTTCCTTCACAACCCATTTCGGCAAGTTTCGGCAGTTCGTCAAATTCAGAAATCCCACCTGAGGCGATAAGTTTTAAATTTTCAGTTTCTTCTAAAATACGCTTATATAAATCAAAAGAAGGTCCTTCAAGCATACCATCTTTACTTATATCTGTGCAAATAACATAGGAAATTCCTTCTTTTTGATACCCTTTTATAAATGGTATTAATTCTTCTTTAGACTCTTCTAACCATCCGCTTACTGCAACTTTTTCATTCATCGCATCTGCACCAAGAATAATCTTATCACTACCAAATTTTGAGAGCCAATTGATGAAGGTCTCCCGATCTTTCACAGCTATACTACCACCTGTAATCTGCTGTGCGCCACTCTCAAATGCAATACGTAAGTCATCATCGGTTTTTAAACCGCCTCCAAAATCAATTTTTAACTTAGTATGGGTCGCAATTTGCTCAAGTATATGATGATTTACAATGTGTTTGCTTTTTGCCCCGTCAAGGTCTACGAGATGCAAATATTGAATACCGTGTGCTTCAAACTGCTTAGCCACCTCTAACGGATTTTCATTATAGATTTTTTTGGTATTGTAATCGCCTTTAGATAGTCGTACACACTTACCATCTATAATATCAATTGCCGGAATTATTCTCATTGTATAAAGTAAAAATTAAAAAAAACGAAATTCGATTTTACTAGTTTTCCTATTTAGTTTTCATCATTGTATTGATTGAGTCTACAGTAATTATAAATAATTCTGAAGCTTCTTGTAAAATTCTAACCAAAAGTAAGATTCATTAAAACAAAACACCCATTTTATATATTCTGGTTTAAAAAGATTAGAACAGAGATTCCAACAGTCAATTTAAAAGGGTTTGTTCTAACTTTTAAGTCGTCTACTACTTTTTAAGTTCGTTTCACCGATTTACATTTGTAGGAAATTCTTCAAAACCTGTTCACCAACTAATCCTGATTTTTCTGGGTGAAATTGAACGCCATAAAAATTGTCTTTTTGTAAAGCCGAAGCATACTTCACATCATACATTGTTTCTGCTATCAACTCCTCACATTTAGGAGCATAAAAACTATGTACCAGATACATATGCGAATTCTCAGGAATTCCCTCAAATAATGGACTATTTAAATTTGATACTTCATTCCAACCTATTTGCGGAACTTTAACGCTGTTAGAAAATTTCGTAACAGATACATCAAATATTCCTAAGCCTGTAGTATCTCCTTCAGTTGAATGCTTACACATTAACTGCATACCCAGACAAATACCTAAAACCGGTTGCGTTAAAGTCGGAATAAGTTTATCTAGACCGGTATCTCGCAATTTTGCCATAGCGCTACTAGCCTCTCCTACTCCCGGAAATATCACTTTATCAGCAGCTTTAATCTCTTCAGCATCATCAGATAAAACTGCATCAACGCCCAGCCGTTTAAAAGCAAATTTTATACTCTGTATATTACCTGCTCCGTAATTAATAATAACTAATTTCATTGTATTCTTTTTATCATCTTGGTATAGCTAAAATTTTATAGCATCCCCTTAGTACTAGGCAGTATCATTTTTTCTGAATCTCGCTTCACTGCTACCTTTATCGCTTTAGCAAAAGCCTTAAAAATCGCTTCTATTTTATGATGCTCATTTACACCTTCAGCTTTAATATTAAGATTTGCACGAGCACCATCTGTAAATGATTTAAAGAAATGGTAAAACATTTCTGTAGGCATTTCTCCTATTTTCTCACGTTTAAAATCTGCTTCCCATACTAACCAATTACGACCTCCAAAATCTATAGCAACCTGCGCCAGACAGTCATCCATAGGCAAGCAAAAACCATAGCGCTCTATTCCTAATTTATTGCCTAAAGCCATTGCAAAAACTTCACCTAACGCAATAGCCGTATCTTCTATCGTGTGATGTTCATCTACCTCAAGATCCCCGTTGACATATATATTGAGATCCATAGAACCGTGCCTCGCTAATTGATCGAGCATATGATCAAAAAAAGCTAACCCTGTTTTTATATCACTCTTACCGGTCCCATCTAGATTAAGTTCAATTTTAATGTCGGTTTCATTAGTTTTCCTTACTATAGATGCAGTGCGTGCCTCCAGCTTTAAAAATTCATATATTTTTTGCCAGTCATTGCTTTCTAAAGCAATTATAGAATCTAGCTCGCTTCGATCTACTGTAGTTTCACCAGTACCTAACTCGGTATTGTCATTTATAAAAATTCCCTTAGCACCTAAATTTTTTGCCAACTCAATGTCGGTAAGGCGATCTCCTATTACATAGCTGTTTTCAAGATCATATTTATCAGAGAAGTAGCTGGTAAGTAAACCGGTCCCTGGTTTACGAGTAACTGCATTTTCATGAGGAAATGTGCGATCTAGATAAACAGCATCAAAAACAACACCTTCATTCTCAAAAGATTTCATTATAAAATTATGCACTGGCCAGAAGGTATCTTCTGGAAACGAATCTGTACCCAAACCGTCTTGATTTGTAATCATTACCAATTCATAATCGAGTTCCTGTGCAATTTTACTCATATATGTAAATGCTTTAGGATAAAATATCATTTTCTCAAATGCGTCTATTTGCTCGTCGACAGTTTCTTTAATCAAGGTACCGTCCCGATCTATAAAAAGCACTTTTCGACCTATATTATTTTGATTAGATTTCATTAAATACGTTTATGCCAGCTCTTTTAAAACTGCAATTAGTTTTTCATTTTCCTCAGTTGTCCCTACAGTAAATCGCAATGTATTCTCACATAAAGCTTGACTACTTCTATTACGCACTACGATTCCTTTCTCAAGTAATTGATTGTATCTTTTATTAGCATCATCAACCCGAGCCAAAATAAAGTTGGCTTCTGAAGGATAAACTTTATTTACATAATTCACTTCAAGTAAAACTTTAGATAAAGCATCTCTTTGCTTTAATATTGAATTAATCTCACTTGCTACTGATTCATAATTAAGAATACGTTCAAGAGCTCGTTTCTGCGTTAATTCATTTACATTATAAGGAGGCTTAATTTTATTAAGTACACCTATTATTTCAGCGGAAGCATAACAAATTCCCAATCGTATTCCTGCTAAACCATATGCTTTAGACAAGGTTTGAATAATTACAAGATTAGGATAATTATGTAATTGAGTAGACCAACTTTCCGCAGCCGAAAAATCAATATAGGCTTCATCAACAACCACTAAACCTTTAAAATTTTCCAGCAAATAGGTTATAGACGCTGCTTCAAAACTATTCGCAGTTGGATTGTTTGGTGAGCATAAGAAAATCATTTTCGTTTGATGATCTACCTGATCCAGAATAGAATTTACATCTGGCTGAAAATCTTTAGATAATAAAACTTCTCTATTAGCAATAGCATTAGTAGCAGCAAGAACAGCATACATACCATAAGTAGGTGGAAGTGTAACCACATTATCTACATTAGGTTCGCAGAAGGCTCTAAACAACAAATCAAGAACTTCATCACTACCATTACCTAATAAAATCTGATCTACAGGAACGCGTTTTACAGATGATAAATGTTGTTTTAAAGTAACTTGCTGTGGATCTGGATATCTATTAACACCGGTATTATAAGGATTTTCGTTGGCATCTAAAAATACCATATCCTCGTGAAAATCTTTAAACTCATCTCGTGCAGAGGAATAAGGCTTAAGCTTAGCCACGTTATCACGAACCAATTTTTCTAAGTAGAATGTTTGATTATGCATTCGGATTTTGTTTTAATTTGTTAAGACGTAAGGTTACTGCATTTTTGTGTGCTTGTAATCCTTCTGCCACAGCCATAAGTTCAATTTGGGTACCTATATTTTGGATACCTTGAGGAGTTAATTCTTGAAAAGTCATACTTTTCATAAAACTGTCGAGGTTCACTCCGCTATACTGCTTCGCATATCCATTTGTAGGCAAGGTATGATTTGTTCCGGAGGCGTAGTCTCCTGCAGATTCAGGAGTATAATTCCCAATAAAAACGGAACCTGCGTTAGCTATATTTTCTACATAATAATCATTGTCATTTGTAGCAACAATAAAATGCTCAGGACCATATTCATCAATTAACTCCAATGCAGTTTTGTGATCTTCGACAAAAATGAGTTTGCTGTTGGCAATTGCTTGTTCTGCTAATTTTTTCCGAGGTAGCACGGCTAATTGCGATTCTATTTCACGTTCTACCGAATAAATTAATTCTTTTGAAGTAGAAACCAGAATTACCTGGCTATCTGCGCCGTGCTCTGCCTGACTTAAAAGATCTGAGGCAACAAAAGAGGGTTCTGCTGTATCATCTGCTACAACTAATAATTCTGATGGTCCTGCAGGCATATCTATACTTACATTGTATTTTGTAGCCATTTGTTTAGCGACCGTTACAAATTGATTTCCGGGACCAAATATTTTGTAAACTTTAGAAATAGTTTCTGTACCAAAAGTCATTGCACCTATAGCTTGAATACCTCCTACTTTAAAAATTTTATCTATACCGCATAAGGCAGCTGTAAATAAAATTGCCGGATTGATATTTCCATTTTTATCTGGAGGAGTGCATAATATAATTTCCTTGCATCCCGCAATTTTAGCAGGAATTGCAAGCATAAGAATCGTAGAAAATAGCGGGGCTGTGCCTCCGGGAATATACAATCCTACTTTTTGAATAGGTCTCTTTTCTTGCCAGCAATTCACACCTTCACTAGTCTCAACATAAATAGGTGATGTTACTTGAGCTTTGTGAAATTTTTCTATATTCTGCTTAGCAAGCTTTATAGCATTTTTAAGATCCAGATTTACTCGATCATTTGCTAAGTTAATTTCAGAATCTGAAACCTGTATTTTTTTTAATTGAATTCCGTCGAACTTCTGAGTATAAAAATTTACAGCATCATCACCTTTAGCTTGTATTTCTTTAAAAACTTCAAGTACGGTGCCTTCAATTTGTGCATAAGTCTGCGTAGGTCTTTTTAAAAGTTCATCCCACGAAGAACGATCTGGGTTGTCTATTTTGATCATAATACCTCAATTAAATGCGATAGCTAAAGTACCATTTTTTCAATATCACTAACTAATATCCCTTGTGCACCAGCATCTTTAAGGTTATCTATAACTTCCCAAAATGCTTGCTTATCTATTACAGAGTGTACACTGCTCCAGCCTTCTTCTGCAAGCGGAAGAACCGTAGGGCTTTTCATACCCGGCAACATCTTAATAATATCATCAAGACGATCGTTAGGAGCATTTAAAAGAACATATTTATAATCTCTTCCTTTTAATACAGCTTTAAATCTAAAAAGGAGTTTATCTAAAATTTCCTGACGTTCCAGGTCTATTTTTGAAGAAACTGCAAGTACCGCTTCAGACTTCAGCATTACTTCAACTTCTTTTAAATTATTTTTAAAAAGGGTGCTTCCGCTGGAAACAATATCACAAATCGCATCAGCAAGACCAATGTTTGGAGCTATTTCTACGGAACCGTTAATAATGTGTAAATCTGCCTTTACTCCGTACTGTTCCAGATAATTTATTACAGTATTGGGATATGAAGTTGCAATTTTCTTTCCTTCAAAATCTTTTACAGATTCATATTTTGTTCCCTTTGGCACTGCAAGCGAAACACGACATTTTGAGAATCCTAATTTCTGAGCAATAGAAATATCTTCACCTTTTTCAACAAGCACATTCTCACCTAGAATAGCAATGTCAACTACACCATCCCGTAAATACTGCGGAATATCCCCATTACGTAAATAAAACACTTCAAGTGGGAAGTTTGCAGCACTAGCTTTTAATTGGTCACGACCATTGTCGATAGAGACACCACAATCTTTTAGAATTTGGAGCGATTCCTCATTCAGTCTACCAGATTTTTGAATAGCAATTCGAATTTTTTTTGTCATTTTTTGATTGTTAGGCTTGAGCCATTCAAAAACAGAAAACCCGTTTGAATGACTCAAACGGGTTACTGTTATTTATAATTTAGCTATACACAACATTTTTACCTCGCTTGAGTGCGTGAATAAAAATGATGATGATGTAAAGCTGTTCTTTTCATATGTGAAAGCGAATTTATAAAAAAATAATAGAATGTGAGCTTCTATTAATATACTTTTTAGATGTAAAGTATATTATTTAAGTTAAAGTGTTATTTTTGATTAAAAGTAGGGTATGAAAAATTTTTCGATAGCTTTTTTAGTGTTTTTAGGATGGAGTGCCATTGGTCTCTATTTTTTAAATGCAAGCGATGCTTTAAATAGAAAAAGTATTTTTAGCTCCTATGCGCCTGCAACCGAATTGGCCGGTACGGGAATAAATCTAAATGATGATGATTCTTTAAACACCCTTTCCAATAAAGGGTTAGAAGATTCAAATATAAATTCGTTTGTTGATAATAATTTAAGTCGCAGTAATGAACAGTTAATTGAAACGCTCACAAAAAATATTGAATCTAATACACAAGCTTTAGAAAAAGATAAGGAACGTTTGAGAGAAGCTCAGCTTCAATCTGGGATTAATAATAAATCTACTAATTCGCGTCGGGTGGATTATACATTTTATCCAGAATTCTCCATAGGCGGAAGAGTTGTAGATAATTTATCGTCTCAAGATTTTCTAGATTATATAAAGTTAAGGTTAGAGAAAAAACCTAAGGCAAAAGTAAAAGTCATAGGATACACAGATTATGTAGGAAGTGAAATTGACAACTATAAAGTAGCTTATAAAGAGGCCGTTCAAGTAAGAAATTATATCTTAGTACGCCTAAAATTGCCTGAAAATCAAATTTTTGCGTATTCCAAAGGTGAAAGTGATCCTATTGTTTTAAATACAAATGAATCTGAAAGAAAGAAGAATAACAGAATAGAAGTTGTAATCGAATGATACCTTATTTAATTTACATACAGAAAAATTCAGATATGATATCAATTCCTTTGATTTACATTGAGGTTTTCTTTTTAATGCTAGCGTCATTTTTGATAGGTTACTTTTTTGCTTTCTATTATCAGAAATCAAAGTACTTAAAGAAGATGAATAAGCTTCAGAAATTATTAGACTTAACCGGTACGGAAGAAGATCAAATACATAACGAACTCATTGAAGAAGTAAATGACGAGCCTTACAAGAAAGTAGCTACTCTTAAGAATCTAGCTAAACCTCCAAGAAGAAGAGCTAAATCATATCCACAATCGACAGTTAAGGATGGTCAACTTGATTTTGACCGACTGGGTCATGCAGATGAAAGCGATGCTGATAATCTTCAAAAAATTACAGGTATAGGACCTTATACTGAAGAAAAATTAAATGATATTGGCATTTTTACCTTTGATCAAATAAGCAAATTCAATTCAAGGGATATCGAAATCGTTACAGAACTTATTCAATTTTTTCCAGATCGAATTCTTAATGATCACTGGGTTTCTAAAGCCAAAATGCTTGCCGAAAGTAAACGCAAAGCGTATAAAGCGCATCCCATACGAATGAAAAAAGCATAAAAAAAGCTCCGATTTTCATCGGAGCTTTTTTGTGTTGTACTGTGAAGATCAATTATTTCCAAGTATTAGAGGCATTCCATCTTTCCCCGACCCAATTACAACTACTTTCGCATTAGTCGATTTGGCTAACATTAAGGTTGCTTCAATACCTTTATCTTTTAAGATTTGATCATTAAGCGACTGACTTAAAATTCGGTTTGCGTCAGATTTACCTTGCGCTTCAATTACTTGACGCTCTGCTTCTTTTTGCGCAGAGATTAACCTAAACTCATATTCTAAAGATTCTTGTTCTTGCTTAAGCTTTCGCTCTATAGCCTCTTTAATAGTCGCAGGAAGTGTAACATCACGCACAAGAACTTCATCAAGTTGTATATACTGATTTTTGATTATTTTCTTTGTTTCGTCAAAAATTTCAGCTTGAATAGCATCTCGCTTTGATGAATATAGCTGTTCTGGGGTATAACGACCTACGACAGATCGAGCAGCAGATCGTATGGTAGGAAGTAAAATTCTATTGAGGTAATCACCACCTATTTCCTGGTGTAATTTTCCAAGATTTTTAGCTTCCGGTTGATACCATACAGAGGCTTCTAATTTAATATCTAAACCATTAGAAGATAAAACATTCATGATTTCTTTAAGTTCTTGCCTTCTCACTTCATAAATGAAGACTTTATTCCAAGGGGCGACAATATGAAACCCTTCTCCAAGTGGTGGTTTATCTGTAACAACTCCGCCATTAAATGGTTGATAAAGCACTCCGGCTTCACCAGAGTCGATTGTAACAGCAGATTTTGCTATCAAAATGATAATAACGATTGCTCCGATAATTATCGGTATTCCTAACTTCGGTAATTTATCCATAATGTAATATTCAATTTATATAAGTCCGTTGTATTTTCTAATAAACCACTCACAAGATAAACTCGAAGCGATAATAATTAATAATATAATATAATTTATTACAGAGACATTTCTTTCTGTGGCTCGCTGCACGGGAGTATATCTATCATCGTTTAAAAGTTGATCAATCAGATCGTCTAAATGTGTAGAGGTAACAATGATCCCTTCAGATTCTTGAGCAACAAGTTTCATTTTATTATAATCTGCATTCATATTCTGATGTTCCAGATTATAAGGAATAATCGTAAATCCTCCAGAATAGGATAAGCCACTTCTCTTCTCTATCACTGAAAATGTATACGTATCTGGAGTTAAATTGGATAATGTAGCTTCAAATGCTGTTCCCTTAAAAGCAAGCGGGGATTCATAAGTTGAATCGCTACCACTAATTTTTATAGTTAATTGCGCATTAGGATCAAAAATATAATTTTGATCAAAAAATCTGGCACTTAGTTTAATTGAATTACCGCCATAATAAAAACGTTCAAAATCTACCAGTAAGCGATCTTTACGATCGTTTGAAGCTGCAAATTGAACTAATTTATCAATTAGCTTATCAAATTCTTTAAAATTAGCTTCAGCGATAAAATTCTGCATTCTCCATTGATGAATACCTGTTCCAAATAAATAGACCTCTTTTCTACCCGCTAGAGTTGTTACTCCCAATAACGGATTTTTAGTCGCTACTCCATTTATTCTTTGATACGCTAATATATCGCTTTGACCCGAAATTTTTACAGTTCCGAACTGAGCTTGAATAGGCGGATAATTTTTAAGGTCTAAATCCTCAAGTTGAAATGTTGAGAAATCTTTATTGAGTAGCGGCTGAACCTCTTCAGTTTGATTATTTAATGGTAAAGAAACAACCTTTTGAATGGTATTAAAGAAGCGCCGATTAGTTGCTTTGCCAGCTATTATAAATCTGTTTTTATTAAGCTTATTTAATTCGTTATATATATTTTCAAATTGCGAATCAGGTTCAAATAAGATAATTAAATCGTAGGCGTTTATGTCTGTAGATTTAACGGAGTTAATATTTTTTATATCTGCTGATCTCAACTGATTTTGCTCAATACTTTTTTTCAAAGTACCCAAATCAGGATGTAATACAGAATAAGTAATTAAAATCTTAGAGCGCTGATCTATAACTTCAACAGCAAAATTTATGGTGTTATTAACTGTATTTTTTTCGTTACTCAGACCAGTAATAGTAGCTGTATAATTTTGAATACCTATTTCTGATGCTTTTAAATGAAAATTAAATTTTTTCGAGTTTGAACTTTCTGAATATAAGTGCATTTCCGTATATACAACAGAGCCTTTATGCTTTACAGTCAAAATCGCATTTACCTGTTGCACACCTTGATAGCTGGTTGTAATTTCGACTGGAAATTCATTTTTGAGATAGGCGTACTTATTTACGTTTGTACGTAGAATACTTAAATCTTCATATTGAGTTGTATCGCCAACAACGACAAAATTGAGAGGTGTCTTTTTTAAGGAAGTATTGCTATAACGGTAGTTAGCACCCAAATTTGAATTACCATCTGAAATTAAAATAGGGATATAGGAATCATCCTTGTAGATTTTTGATAATCTCGAAATAGCATTAGCTACATCTGTTGTATTCTCTAAAAAATCCAAACTATCAAGAACTTGTAACTCGCCACCAAATTTGTACGTATCAATTTCAAAACGCTTATTTAAACGCTTGTCATTAATAAGTTTGTTGACCAACGACTTAACTCCACTTTTAGCTCTTAAGTATTCTATAGATTCTGAATTATCTACAGCAAGAGCAAGTTTTGGTTTAATTGTAGTGTACGTTACCTGTTTAATTTCAGGATTTAATAGAAGAAGTAGAATTGTAAAAATTGATAAAAATCTAAGACTACTTAAAATATATCTTAAATTTCTGGAACGTTCAGGTTTATAGAAATAAAAAAATATGGCAGTAATCAACGCTATTACCCCAATGAGGATAATATATAAAATTGTTGATACTGCCATATATATAATATCTATCTAAAATTTAGGTAAGCATACCTCCATCTACTTGTAAAACCTGGCCGGTAATATAAGCACTCATATCGCTTCCTAGGAAAACGCAAGCATTTGCAATGTCTTCTGTAGATCCACCTCTTTTAAGAGGAATAGCATCTCGCCAACCAGCAACTGTTTTCTCATCCAGTTTTGCAGTCATTTCAGTTTCTATAAAACCAGGAGCTACAACATTTGTTCGTATGTTACGAGAACCTAACTCTAAAGCCATAGACTTTGAGAAACCTATTATACCGGCTTTAGAAGCCGCATAATTAGCTTGTCCTGCATTGCCTTTAACACCTACTACAGAACTCATATTAATAATACTGCCATAGCGTTGTTTAAGCATAGTACGTTGTACTGCTTTGGTCATATTAAAAATAGACTTTAGGTTAACCTCAATAACCTGATCAAAATCTGCTTCACTCATACGCATAAGCAAATTATCTTTTGTAATACCAGCATTATTTACGAGTATGTCAATACTCTCAAAATCTTCACTTATTTGCTTGATTAACTCTTGACAATCTTCAAATGAAGCTGCATTTGATTTATAAGCCTTTGCCTTTACTCCTAATGCGATAAGTTCTTTTTCTAGGTCTTCTGCAGGACCGGCAGATGAGCTGTAAGTAAAAGCAACGTTAGCTCCATTTTGAGCAAAAACTTTAGCGATACCATTTCCTATTCCACGGCTGGCACCTGTTATTATTGTATTTTTTCCTTCTAAAAGTTTCATTCTAATTTTATTGAATGGTTATTTTCTACGAACGTAAGTAAATATAGCAAACTTGAGGTGTTTGCGCATAAAAAAACCGACACATTGCGTGCCGGTTTTTCAAGTATCTTGAAAATTAGATTAAGCTAAAAGTTCAGCAACCTTTTTTCCTATTTCAGCTGGAGAATCTACAACGTGAACTCCACATTCTCTTAATATTTTTTTCTTGTCTGCAGCAGACTCACCTTCACCCGAAACAATTGCACCTGCGTGACCCATTGTTCTTCCAGCAGGAGCGGTTTCACCTGCTATAAATCCAATTACCGGCTTTGTTGTACCACTAGCCTTTATCCAGCGTGCAGCCTCTGCCTCTAATTGACCACCTATTTCACCAATCATAACCACTGCATCGGTATCAGGATCATTAATTAATAATTCAACAGCTTCTTTAGTTGTCGTTCCAATTATTGGATCCCCACCAATACCTATTGCCGTTGTAATACCTAGACCTTGCTTCACTACCTGATCAGCAGCTTCGTATGTAAGTGTTCCTGATTTTGAAACAATACCAACTTTTCCTTTTTTGAATACAAAGCCAGGCATAATTCCCACTTTAGCTTCACCGGGAGTAATAACACCAGGACAATTAGGACCTATTAACCTACAGTCAATATTCTTTATATAATTTGAAGCCTTTATCATATCTGATACAGGAATACCTTCAGTAATTGTAATAATTACCTTAATCCCAGCGTCAGCAGACTCCATAATTGCATCTGCAGCAAATGCAGGTGGTACAAAGATAATAGACACATCTGCTCCTGTTTCTTTAACAGCTTCAGAAACTGTATTAAATACAGGCTTATCAAGGTGCTTTTGACCACCTTTCCCAGGTGTTACACCACCAACTACATTAGTGCCGTAATCTATCATTTGACCTGCGTGAAATGTACCTTCACTACCGGTAAAACCTTGTACAATAATTTTGGAATCTTTATTTACTAAAACGCTCATGAGTTGTTTGAATTTTGTGGTACAAAAGTAATTTTTTATGGGAGAACCCTAAAGGAATTTTAAGACTTTATACGTATGTGTGCATCTAAATTTTGAGGATCCTGATCACTAGGTTGACTTATTTGATATCCCTTATAGAGCAAACCATCTTTAAGTTCCCAGATTGCCATAAAATGAATAATCCCCACTTCTTCTTCAGGATTTTCTACAGTTCTAATGTAGTAAGTTAATCGTATAGATACCTGATTATCTTCAGCCATTAAATGGGTAATAGAAGAACGTAAAGACACAAATGATTTGCCCATTTCTGATGACATATCAGAAATGTCCTTATAGGTCATCTTTGAAAAACCAGTAGATGCATTCCAGTATAATTCTGCATCCTTATGTAAATATTTTTTTAAAACACTTGAATCATTAAAAAAGTCTGACTCATATAAACCTCTTACGAGATCTTTAGCTGATTTACTCATTTTACTTTTTTATTTGTTCTAGAATATAGGGTATTTGACGAATAGAAGCCAATTCCCTGAATTTTTTCTTGCTATCCTCTGCAGGTGAGCCTAAATAAGATTTACCTCCATCTAAAGTTCTGCCTACTCCACTTTGCCCAAATATAACGGCTTTTTCTTTAATAGTCACTCCACTAGCTACGCCTACCTGACCCCAGATTACGACATCATTTTCAACCACAACACAACCTGCTATCCCGGTTTGAGCAGCGATAAGCACCTGCTCTCCTATTTGTGTATCGTGACCTATATGTACCTGATTATCTAATTTAGATCCTCGACCTATAATTGTATCTCCAGATACACCTTTATCTATAGTACAAGCGGCACCAACATCAACAAAATCTTTAATAATTACACGACCTCCGGAAAGTAATTTATCAAAACCTGTATCTCTCTTTTTATAATAAAAAGCATCAGCTCCCAATATAGTTCCCGAGTGTATAGTCACATTATTCCCAATGATTGTATTGTCATAGATAGTAACCCCTGCATGAAGCATACAATTATCTCCTATCTCTACATTATTACCAATGAAACAATTAGGCTGAATTACAGAATTAGTGCCAATCCTAGCTGATTCTGAAATTGCACTAGTCGCTTTTTGAAAAGGCTTAAAGTATTTAGTTAACTTATTAAAATCTCGAAACGGATCATCAGAAATTAGCAATGCTTTACCTGCCGGGCACTCAACTTTTTTATTTATTAATACAATTGTAGCTGCAGATTGAAGAGCCTTATCATAATATTTAGGATGATCTACAAAAACAATATCACCCGGTTCAACAACGTGAATTTCATTGATGCCAGTTACAGGAAAATCAGCAGCTCCTACATATTCTACATTGAGAATTGTGGCAATTTGCTCTAGGGTATGTTTTTGAGGAAATTTCAAAACTATTCTTTAATTCGCTCCTTATATGTTCCTTTTTCAGTCTCAATCTTAATTTTATCCCCTTCATTTATAAATAAAGGAACATTAACTTCCGCACCTGTTTCTACAGTTGCAGGCTTTGTTGCATTTGTGGCTGTATTACCTTTTAAACCAGGTTCGGTTGCAGTAACTGTAAGAATAACGTGCGCAGGCATATCTACAGAAAGTGGCATATTATCTTCTGTATTAATAGCAATTGTAACTACCTCTCCTTCTTTTAATAATCCCGGTTGATCTAATGCAGATTCTAATAATCTGATTTGAGTATAATCTTCTGTATTCATAAAATGATACCACTCGCCGTCGTTATATAAGAATTGAAATCCTTTAGTTTCTACACGTACTTCATCAATCTTGTGACCTGCAGAAAATGTGTTATCTAGTACTTTTCCGTTAGTAACACTTTTTAATTTCGTTCTTACAAATGCAGGTCCCTTTCCAGGTTTAACGTGTAAAAATTCAATTATTTTATAAATATCGTGATTGTAATGAATACACATTCCATTACGTATATCTGATGTATTTGCCATAAATTTTAGTTCTTATTCCTTATAATAAGGAACTTTTAATTAGTTGTAAAATAACCTTTCATAATACCACGCTGTGAATTACGTATAAACTGAAGTATCTCGTCTCGCTCTGGAGTTGCTTCCATTTCTACTTCAATAATATTAACAGCTTGCGTATTGTTATAATTTTTCTGATATAAGATTCTGTAAATATCTTGTATCTCTCTTATTTTTTCGGTTGTAAATCCTCTTCTTCGCAATCCTATAGAGTTGATACCTACATATGATAACGGCTCTCTACCCGCTTTTACATAAGGAGGAACATCTTTACGCACTAATGAGCCACCTGTCACAAATGCATGATTACCTATTGTGCAAAATTGTTGCACAGCAGCCATACCTGCTAGAACAACATGATCCCCTACTGTAATATGACCAGCTAAAGTACTGTTATTTGAAAATATGCAATTATCACCTACAATACAATCGTGGGCAATATGACAATAAGCCATAATCCAACAGTTATTACCTATCTGTGTTTTCATTCTATCTGAAGTACCTCTGTTGATTGTAACACACTCTCTAATTGTTGTATTATCACCAATTATTGTAACAGTATCTTCGTCTTCAAACTTCTTATCTTGAGGAACAGCAGATATAACCGCTCCTGGAAATATATTTACATTTTTGCCTATTCTGGCACCTTCCATTATGGTAACATTAGATCCTATCCAGCTACCTTCACCGATTACAACATTATTATTGATTGTTGTAAACGGTTCAATCACTACATTTTTAGCGATTTTAGCTCCAGGATGTACGTATGCTAAGGGTTGATTCATAAATCTTTTCTTTCTTTACTTGACTTTAACAATCTGAGCCATTAGTTCTGCTTCAGATACTAATTTTCCATTAACATAGGCATTACCCTGCATATGACAGATACCACGACGTATTGGAGATAGTAAAACTAATTTAAAAATAAGTGTATCTCCCGGTAGGACTTGCTGTTTAAACCTCACATTATCAATTTTCATAAAAT
The DNA here is from genome assembly GCF_004104375.1 of Leeuwenhoekiella aequorea. Lineage (GTDB taxonomy): Bacteria > Bacteroidota > Bacteroidia > Flavobacteriales > Flavobacteriaceae > Leeuwenhoekiella > Leeuwenhoekiella aequorea. Next base: position 223,427 of record NZ_QOVM01000002.1, on the reverse strand, counting down.
AAGTAAGGTAATTTTCAGGGTCAGGAACCGTACTAAGTACCAAAATTCCACCTGTTTGAGCCATTGCTTCTACTTGCAGTACACCGGGCATAACTGGGGCTCCCGGAAAGTGACCTACAAAGAATGGTTCGTTCATAGTCACATTCTTTAGTCCGATAACATGGTTGTCAGAAATCTCTAAAATTTTGTCAACTAGCAAAAAAGGTGGCCTATGTGGTAACATCGCCATGATGTCATTCACATCTTTAACCGGTGGTTTAGTTAAATCAAAAACAGGTATATTATTTCGTTTTTCTGTCTTTATTATTTTCTTCAGTTTTTTTGCAAACTCTGTATTCACGTGATGTCCTGGTTTATTGGCGATAACTTTACCTTTAATAGGCATACCAACTAAAGCTAAATCTCCAATAACATCCAGCAATTTATGTCGTGCTGCTTCATTAGGATGATTAAGAGTGAGATTATCTAAAATACCATTAGACTTAACCGAAATAGAATCTTTATTAAAAGCCTTTCTAAGTTTTGCCATCGTTTCCTCAGACAATTCTTTATCTACATAAACTATGGCGTTATTAAGATCTCCTCCTTTTATCAACCCATGCTCCAATAACATTTCAATTTCATGTAAAAAACTGAATGTTCTTGAATCTGAAATTTGATCTTTAAATTCGGTTATACTCTTAATACTGGCATTTTGAGTGCCAAGAATTTTTGTACCAAAATCAACCATTGTTGTAAGTTGATATTCATCTGCAGGCATCAGGATAATTTCGCTTCCTGTCTTCTCATCGAGATAGCTTATAACCTCTGTCACAACAAATTCTTCTCTACAAGCTTCTTGCTCCACAAGCCCTACTTTCTCAAGAGCTTCTACAAAAAACTTAGAAGAACCGTCCATAATAGGTGGCTCAGGAGAATCCATTTCTAAGCAAATATTGTCTATTCCTAGCCCTACACAAGCAGCAAGAACGTGTTCACTTGTTTGAATATGAACACCTAGTTTTTCTAGGTTAGTACCACGTTGTGTATTTACAACGTAATCTGCATTTGCCTCAATTATAGGTTGACCTTCAATATCTATACGTTTAAAATACATTCCTGTATTTTCTTCTGATGGCTTAAATGTTAGTGTAACATTTTTACCTGTATGTAAACCAACGCCGGTCAGGGAAACCTCACCGGCGATTGTTTTCTGCTTTCCTTCAGCTTTACTTATCATTGGACTTTTGTTTTTCCAAATTATTTATTTGTTGAACCAGACTTGGTAAATTTTTAAAATGAACGTATGATTTATTGTAATCACTATAGGCTAAAGCTGGAGAACCTTGTACGGTCTCATCATCTTTTAAATTACGGCCTATTCCTGATTGCGCTTGAATTTTTACACGATCTCCTATAGTAAGATGACCCACTATTCCTACCTGACCGCCTATTCGGCAAAATTTGCCAATTTTAGTTGAACCTGCAATTCCTGTTTGAGCAGCAATTGCTGTATGCTCTCCTATTTCTACGTTGTGGGCAATTTGTATTTGATTATCGAGTTTTACACCTTTTCTTATTATCGTAGAACCTAATGTAGCCCTATCAATTGATGTTCCTGCTCCTATATCCACATGATCTTCAATAATAACATTTCCTATCTGCGGAACTCGGCTAAATACTCCAGATTCATCAGGAGAAAATCCAAAACCATCTGCTCCTATAACCACACCACTATGTGCATAAACGGTATCCCCAAGGATGCAATCTGAATAAATTTTTACACCAGAAAATAAAACGCAATTATCTCCTATTACACAATTGTCCCCAATATAGACATTAGGGTAAATTTTAACGTTGTCTCCTATTCTAACATTGTCTCCAATATGACTGAAAGCACCAAGATAAATATTATCTCCGTATTTAGCACTTTCAGAAATATATACGGGATTCTCTATTCCTGATTTATTTAATTTGACCTGATTGTAATATTCCAATAATTTTGAAAATGCTTTATAAGCATTCTCTACACGAATAAGTGTAATAGAAATATCATGTTCAGGTTGAAAATCATGGTCGACTATAGCTATAGTAGCTTTAGTCTTATATATATAAGGCGTGTATTTAAGATTGGCTAAAAATGTTAGCGACCCTTCAGTTCCTTCTTCTATCTTAGAAAGTTTAGAAACTTCTGCATTTGGGTCTCCATCAACTGAGCCTTCTAAAATCCCTGCAATCTGTTCGGCGGTAAATTTCATCTTGACAAAAATAGAAAAAAAGCCTTAATTTAAATGCTTAGGGTAGCATATATAGTTTTTTGTAATCACCTTGGATAAGGCTTTGAGACTAAGTTGATCGCTTGCGGCCACAACATCTATAACCTTTCCTTTTCTGGTTAATATGTTTATTGCTTCTTTTTTAAGAGTATAAGCTTGATTTGAGATTGTACCCGTAAAAACAAAAAAGTCTACTTCGTGGTCACTTAGTTTAAACATTTTTTTTGCACGCTGTCTTTCTGCTTCTATGAAATCTTTAGCAAAAGGTTTCTTTTTGATTTTAATTCTAGGAAGGTTTCTGTATATGATTATTTGAGACAACCTGCTCAAAACGTAGTCCTCGTGATCACACCAGGTTTTCATCGCAGAAACAATATCATAATCATCAAGAGCCGAAAATATATCAAGTGCCTGAGTATTAAAAACACCTTCTGCATTTTTTTTCTTTAAAAAAAAGGACAAAGGTTTACTAGCTTCTAATGCTACACCCTTATTGGTAAGTTCTTTTGCACGTTTTAAAACACGAACTAAGACTTGCTCTGCAACTAGGCTTGTTTTATGCAGGTAAACTTGCCAGTACATTAATCTACGGGCTACTAAAAATTTTTCGATAGTATAAATTCCTTTTTCCTCAATCATTAACACATCATCTTTTACATTCAGCATAGCTAGAATGCGATCTGTGTTAATATTACCTTCTGCCATACCAGTATAGAAGCTATCTCTTTTTAAATAGTCGGTACGATCCATATCTAATTGTCCTGAGACAAGCTGATGCAAAAATGGTCTGTGATAGTCTCCTTTGAAGATCCTTAAGGCAAGGGTTAAACTTCCGTTAAACTCCGCATTCAAAGTTTCCATAAATTGAAGGGATATTTGCTCATGATGCACCTCTTCTACGATACTATTTTCCATAGCATGAGAAAAAGGACCGTGCCCTATATCGTGTAACAATATCGCGATCATTGTTGCTTCTTTTTCCTCTGCAGATATCATAACACCTTTCTCAACAAGCTTTTCAAGGGCTTTTTGCATAATGTGCAAACATCCTATCGCATGATGAAAACGTGTGTGATGTGCACCTGGATAAACTAGATATGACAAACCCATTTGTGAGATACGCCTCAATCGCTGAAAATATTTATGCTGTATTAAGTCAAATATGAGTCCTTTGGGTATAGTAATAAACCCATATATAGGGTCGTTAATTATCGTAAGTTTGTGGCTGGTCTTCAAACAGAAATCCTTTTAATTGAATAAAACTTCGCGTGTTACAATTGGAGTTTAAACCAATTATATAACAAATATACTATTATGAATACTATAAAGATACTTTGGGTAGATGATGAAATCGATTTACTCAAACCACATATACTTTTTTTAGAAAAGAAAAATTACCACGTTTCAACCTGTCAAAGTGGTACTGAAGCTATTGAACTTGTAGAAGAAGAAAATTTTGATATTGTTTTTCTCGATGAAAACATGCCGGGATTAACGGGTTTAGAGACGCTTAGCGAAATTAAAGCCAAGCGAGATACCTTACCAGTTATTATGATAACTAAAAGTGAGGAAGAATATATTATGGAAGAAGCGATAGGATCAAAAATTGCTGATTACCTTATTAAACCAGTTAATCCGAATCAGATTTTATTGAGTTTAAAGAAAAATCTAGACACAAGTAGATTAGTTTCTGAAAAGACAACTCTCAACTACCAACAAGAATTTAGAAAAATTGCGATGGATATGGCTCAGGTAAACTCTTTTGAGTCTTGGGCAGAACTGTATCAAAAATTGATTTATTGGGAATTAGAATTAGAAAACATAGAAGATCAAAGTATGCAGGAAATACTTGAATCTCAAAAGACTGAAGCTAATAATCAATTTTTTAAATTTATAGAGCGTAATTATGAAGATTGGTTTTCAGAAGAAGAAAAACCAACAATGTCTCATACCCTATTTAAAGAAAGAATTGCCCCTCATCTAACAGATAGCGACGCTCCAGTCTTACTTATTGTGATAGACAACCTTAGATACGATCAGTGGAAATCATTTGAGCCTATCATAAATAATTATTACAAAAAGGAGAGTGAAAGCACGTATTACAGCATTCTACCCACAGCTACGCAGTATGCACGTAATGCTATTTTCTCAGGTTTGATGCCAAGTGATATGGAAAAGAGACATCCAGATCTCTGGTTGAATGATACCGAAGATGGTGGTAAAAATATGAATGAGGATAAGTTTTTAGAAGCACAATTAAAACGTCTCGGTTTAAACTTAAAATGGGAATATCATAAAATCACGAACTTAAAAAGTGGTAAGAAGTTAGTCGAAAACTTCAATTCATTAAAAAATAATGATCTCACCGTTCTGGTTTACAATTTTGTGGACATGTTAAGTCACAGTAAAACTGAAATGGAGGTTATAAAAGAACTTGCATCAAATGATAAGTCTTACAGATCACTTACTGAAAGTTGGTTTAAAAACTCTCCCCTTTTAGAGATGATTCAAAAATCTCAACAATTAGGATTTAAGATTATACTTACTACAGACCACGGAACTATTAATGTGAAAAATCCTTCAAAAGTAATAGGAGATAAAAACACAAGCCTTAACCTAAGGTACAAAACAGGTCGTAGTCTTACTTATGAAGATAAAGACGTGTTAGCTGCTAAAGATCCTAAAGCTATTCATCTTCCATCTATTAATATGAGTAGCTCATTTATATTTGCAAAGGGAGATCTGTTTTTTGCATATCCTAATAACTATAATCATTATGTGAGCTATTATAGAAATTCATACCAACACGGGGGAGTTTCTCTCGAAGAAATGGTAATTCCTTTTGTTGTATTAAATCCGAGATAGGTAGAACTGCATAAAATATTTGTAAAAATGGAACTAACGTATGATTTAACCCAAGTTGATGAGGTTGCAGATTCAATACTAAAGCATGCAGAACATAAGATCATTCTCTTTCACGGAGATCTTGGTGCGGGTAAAACTACATTAATAAAAAGCTTAGTATCTAAGTTAGGATCTGAAGATACTGTATCAAGCCCTACATTTTCTATAGTTAATGAATATGCAACAACAGATAATAACGTAATTCTTCATTTTGATTTGTACAGATTAAACAGTGAAGAAGAAGCTTATGATATTGGAATTGAAGAATATTTAGAACGTGACTGTTGGAAATTTATTGAATGGCCAGAAAGAATTAACATTTTTAATACATTTGCCGTTCATTCGGCGACAATTATTTCGGTGAATGAAAGTATGCGCAGATTAAAATTTAATTGAAATGTTAAAATTAAAAATTTCTTGAATATGCTATAAGTAAGTTTTTTCTTACTAGCTTTCATTTCACAATGATAGAATGATTTTATTTTCAGATAAAGTTATAATTGTTAACTTAGTTCTAAATTAATAGAAGAATTTAATTTCTTCATAGGATTTAATGGCCTGCGAAAGTAGGTATTATTTTGAATTATGTATTGTGTTCTGTGTTGAGCATCTTTGTATCAACAAATCATTAACACTCAAACACATTACATTATGAAAATCAAAGCTTTACTCCTAGGTCTTTTAATTGCAGGCGCAACAGCAGTTACTTACTCAGTACAAAATGACAATGCAGATTATGCAGCAAAAAAAATCGAAAAAAGTAGGATCATCGTCCCTAGTCGCGGGTAGTATTATAGCGGCCATTCTAGTGGCCTCACCCTATTTTTTTTACTTATATGAAGGTTTCCCAGACGATCAAGTTTGGGAAACCTCTTTTTTTGGTCTTAATTTAAAATATGATAGTACCTATTATAAAAGTATTTATGTAGTTGCTTGGACGCTTTCGGGGAAAATAATTCCTTTTGTATTTATGCTTATATGGTTTTTTACGTGTAAGCATTGGTGGTATCATGCGATATTGATACCTATTTTAATGTTTGCTTTTCAGATTTATTCTACACTTAATGATGATTTATCATTTGTCGATAGTAATGAAATTTTCTTTTTGGCACCACTAATTTTTATTATGCTAATCTTTAGTTATGGTATTAGAATGAAAATTTTTGATCGTATTCATAATATAGATCTTACTGAGCTAGAGCGTGTTTCTTTAAAAGGTGATATTAAAGATGAAGATGGATTATCTAATCAATATGAAGATGATGACGAAGATGATGATGAAGATGATGAACCATTATTTATGGGTTAATCCAACTTCGACAATCAAAATTCTACATCTTTTTTTCTTATTATATTTTACGTATTTTGATAACTAGAATACGATAAACATTCAGATGATTTCAAATAGTCCGTTTACCCGGGAAGAACTACTTCCTCAAGAAGAAAAACTGGAAATTGAACAGCGAAAAGGTTCGTTGTTTATAGGTATTCCTAAAGAAAATCATTTTCAAGAAAAGCGGGTGTGTCTTACTCCAGATGCTGTAGGAGCTTTAGTAGCTCACGGTCATCGCGTGCTTATGGAAACAAATGCCGGCGAAGATGCTCGGTTTTCTGATCACGATTATTCTGAAGCTGGTGCAGAAATCACGTCTGATAAGGCTAAGGTCTTTGGGTGTCCTATGGTTCTTAAAGTAGAACCCCCATCCCTGGAAGAATTAGATTTAATAAATCCGCAAACTGTAATAATATCAGCACTTCAACTTAAAACTCAAAAAAAGGAATATTTTAAAGTTTTAGCTACAAAACGTATTACTGCACTTGCTTTTGAATTTATAAAAGATGCAGATGGTACCTACCCTGCTGTTCGTGCTTTGAGTGAAATTGCCGGTACCGCTTCTATTTTATTGGCATCAGAATTAATGTCCAGACAAAATCAAGGTAACGGATTGATGTTTGGTAATATTAGCGGTGTTCCTCCTACAGAAGTTGTAATTGTAGGCGCAGGGACCGTTGGTGAATTTGCTACACGATCTGCTTTAGGTCTTGGAGCTAACGTAAAGGTTTTTGATAACTCGCTTACAAAATTACGTACGCTACAAGTAAATGTGGGTCGACCCATTTATACTTCTACCATTCAGCCAAAAAATTTATTGAAAGCACTTAGACGTTGTGATGTTGCTATAGGAGCCGTACGTGGTAAAGATCGTTCACCGGTTATTGTCACCGAATCTATGATCGAGTTTATGAAGCCGGGTTCTATTATCATAGATGTAAGTATTGATATGGGTGGTTGTTTTGAAACCAGCGAAGTAACTACTCATGATAAACCTACATTCGTTAAACACGGAGTTATTCATTATTGTGTGCCTAATATTCCTTCTAGATATGCACGTACCTCCTCAATATCAATTAGTAACATTTTCACTCCTTATCTTTTAGAAATAGGTGAACACGGCGGATTGGAAAATAGCTTACGTATGAATAAAGGTTTAAAAAATGGATTGTATTTTTACCGCGGAATTCTTACCAGTAAATCTGTTGCAGATTGGTTTGATCTTCCTTTTAGAGATATAAATCTCTTGTTTTTTTAAACTTTATATAACTACTTATGAGAGTATTACACAGAACCGGCTATTACCTAGGAGGTTTTTCTATAGGCCTCGTTTTATTAGCCTTTTTTGTTAAGGGAAGTGGTGTTGAACTGCCTTCCTGCGATTATATGCCAAATGCACGAGTTTTAAAAACCATACGTAACAATGGCTATACACTTTCTGAAAATGCAGAACAACAATTAAAAGCTCTTCAACTAGATACCACAGATTTAAATATTCTTTTCCTAGAAGGTGAAGTTGATTTTGATAAAAGTGATACGCGTAGAGAGCCCTGTGGTTTTTACAGTATATATTCTCAAAAATCAGTAGAATTACCTATCACTGCTAGCTTAGAGAATTGTGATGAGAAATTTACGGTTCTAAATATTGAAAAAAAAATAGGCAGTTAAAACTGCCTATTTTTTTTACTTAAATATCTCTTCGTTCTCTTTCTTGCTTTAAAAGCGTTAATTCTCTATTTGTTTGACCGGCAACCGAAGTATTTTCTTCTGCTCTACGTATTAAGTATGGCATTACATCCTTAACAGGACCAAAGGGAACATACTTTGCAACATTATAGCCATTTTCAGCAAGATTAAAGCTTATATGATCGCTCATCCCGTAAAGCTGTCCAAACCAAATACGTGGATCATTACGAGGAATTTCTTTTTGTTCCATAATTTCGATAGCTAAATAATTACTTTCTTCGTTATGTGAACCTACAAATGCCCAGATATCACTTAAATTGTCTAGAACATATACAAGCATTGCATTAAAATGCGCATCTGTTTCTGGTTTATCTTTACAAATTGGTGAATCATATCCCTTTTCTTTTGCACGAGCTCTTTCTTTTTCCATATAAGCTCCACGAACGATTTTCATTCCCAGCTTATAGCCTTTTTCCATAGAATCCTGATGCAATTCTTTTAAATAAGCTAACCTATCCCATCGATAACATTGTAAAGTATTAAACACAATAGGTTTTTCAGTATTGTATTTACGCATCATATTCAGTACCAGATCATCTGCAGCTCCTTGCATCCAACTTTCTTCAGAATCTACTAATAATTTGATATCGCATTCCTTGGCTATCTTACAAACTTTATCAAATCTTTGAACTATGCGATCCCACTCATCTTCTTCAGCTGGAGTAAGTGATTCCTTTTCAGTCACCTTTCTAAATAATTCAAATCTTCCAAAGCCTGTAGGTTTAAATACTGAAAAAGGCATACCTGGTTTATCCTTTGCAAACTGAACAAGACTGACAACACGTTCTAAAGCCTCATCAAAAAGATTTTCAGTCTCTTTACCTTCTACTGAAAAATCCAATACAGAATGCACTCCTTTCTCATACATCTTCTCGATAGTAGATACGCAATCCTTTTCGCTAATACCTCCACAAAAGTGGTCAAATACCGTAGCTCTGATAAGACCCTCAACTGGAAGATTTGCATTTAATGCAAAACGGGTTACCGTAGTTCCGATTTTTACTAGAGGTTGTTTTGAAATCATCTTGAATAGAAAATATGCACGCTCGAGTTCACTGTCTGTTTTTAAAGAAAATGCATTTTTTGTATTATCAAATATCTTTTGTTCTAACATAATTCAACTTTAGGCGCCAAATATAATCACAATCGCAAAGGTAGTTTTACAAAAAGATACTAATTTCACACTTCTTAAAGCACTTTAACATGCAAGCCATACACGCAAAAAACTACGATATAGTTTTTACTGAAACTGGATACGAAAAACTCAACTCTATTTTAAAACAAAAGGACTACAGTATTCTCTTTGTACTTGTAGATAGTAATACTCATGAAAACTGCCTATCGCAATTTTTACAGAATGTCATTACTACACTAACCATCGAAATAATTGAAATAGAACCCGGAGAAGAATTTAAAAATTTAGAAACTTGTGAGGGTGTGTGGTCTGCATTATCTGAGCTAAACGCAGATCGTCAAAGCTTACTTATTAATCTGGGGGGCGGTGTAGTAACAGACCTCGGAGGCTTTGTAGCTTGTTGTTTTAAAAGAGGAATAGATTTCATCAATATTCCCACAACACTACTTGCAATGGTAGATGCATCTGTAGGGGGTAAAACAGGGGTAGATTTAGGACCCTTAAAAAATCAAATAGGTGTAATTAGCAATCCACAATTAGTACTTGTAGATCCTGTATTTTTAGAAACCCTACCTGAAGAAGAATTACGTAGTGGTTATGCAGAAATGCTTAAACACGGTTTAATTCATTCTAAGAGTTACTGGGATGATGTTACCTCCTCTTCGTATTCCGCATTTAAAGATCTGGGAGATTTGATTCATAAATCTATTCTTATAAAAAATGAAGTGGTGTTAGAAGATCCTTTTGAAAAGGGAATTCGTAAAAGTCTTAATTACGGACATACTTTAGGACACGCTATTGAATCCTATTTTATGGAGTCTCCATCTAAAACCCGTCTTTTACATGGTGAAGCAATTGCTATAGGTATGATCTTAGCAAATTTTATTTCAACACAACTTACAGGTTTAAACGCTCAAGAAGCTTTAGATAGCGCCAAAGCAATTACTAAGATATACCCCTTTGTGCAGTTTGACGATTCTGATATTGAAGCCATCATAACTTTACTTAAATATGACAAAAAGAATAGCCACGGATCTATTTATTTTGTTCTTCTAGAAGATATAGGCAAAGTAAAATTAAATCAAACTGTATCTAACGATTTGATTTTCAACGCTTTTGATTTTTATAAAAATTTATGGAATAAATAAGACATTTGTGTTGTCTATGCAAAACGTTTTTTTTTACATTTAACCTCAAATAGGAATAACTCTTAAAAACTATATATGCGACGCGTTATCGTTGATTATAAAAAACTTACACCAGAAATACTTGCTCTCTTAGTTGATAAGTATCCATATGGATATGATGATGATCAAATCATTTCATTTAAGAATGCTAAGAACGAATTGATCGAATGTGTTGAAGTTCGTACGGCAGATACAATTTATCTCGTTAAGGTTAGTAAAAAACTAGAAACATCTATGGAAAATTATGACGTAGATGATTATGATGTTGATGATCTTAATGAACCTATCGTTGACTTACCAGAAAAAATTATCAATGAAGATGATGATGATATTGTAGATGAACCTATCGACGATGTCGATGTCGATGACGAAGATGATATTGACTAAATCTTTAAGTTATAAATAAAAAAAGCTCCTAATACTTATTAGGAGCTTTTTTATTTTGAAAAATATTTTTTCTATACTTTGAAGACTAAGCTTCAACCGGCTTTTCTATTTCAGATAAGTAACGTTCTGCATCTAAAGCTGCCATACAACCACTTCCTGCAGCAGTTATTGCTTGTCTATAGTCTTTGTCTTGAACATCGCCACTAGCAAAAACACCAGGTTTTCCAGTTTTTGTAGATTTTGGTTCTGTAATAATATAACCTGTATCATCCATTTCTAACTGACCTTTAAAAATATCAGTATTTGGCTTATGCCCTATTGCAATGAAAAGACCGGTAATATCAATTTCGGTAACCTCTTTAGTCTCATTATTTATCATTTTAAGACCTTCTACTACCTGCTCACCTAAAACTTCTTCAACCTCAGTATTATATAAAACAGTAATATTTTTACGAGAAGTAACGCGATGTTGCATAGCTTTTGAAGCCCGCATTTCATCTTTACGCACAAGCATCGTTACATGCTCACAAATATTTGCAAGGTAAGTTGCTTCTTCTGCCGCTGTATCACCACCACCTACGATTGCTACGCGTTGATTTTTATAAAAGAAACCATCACAAACAGCACAAGCAGAAACACCACCACCACGTAGACGTTGTTCACTAGGTAATCCTAAATAGCGTGCAGTAGCACCTGTAGAAATAATCACAGTTTCTGCTTCAATTTCGGTTGTATTATCTACAACAGCTTTATGAATACCGCCTGCTTCTTGAGCTAAATCTATTTTTGTGATCATTCCTATACGTACTTCGGTACCAAAACGTTCTGCCTGCTTCTGCAGTTGCATCATCATTGTAGGACCATCAATACCATCTGGATATCCCGGAAAATTATCAACTTCAGTAGTTGTAGTTAATTGTCCGCCCGGTTCCATACCTGTGTACATTATAGGTTTTAAATCTGCTCTTGAGGCATATATTGCCGCTGTATATCCAGCGGGGCCAGAGCCTATAATTAAACATTTAATTCGTTCTACTGCCATTTTTAGTTTTTTAATCTTAGACAAAAATACCCTTTTAAAAAGACTTAGGAAAAAGGTAAGTCACTCGATTTATAAGTCGTTATCAATAGTAAAAATTTACAATTAATTGCTAATTAGACTTTATAAAGAATTTTACTTAATTATATTTATTAAAAATATATAGATGAAACATATAAGTATTTTAGTTCTACCTTTTTTTCTTGCCATTTCTGCGTGTGGACAGAGTCCTAACGAGCAAAAAAATAATGATATACCTATTGAAATTTCTAATTCATACGACCACGAAGTTATCGTTACTGATCTAATAAATCCTTGGGGAATAGTTTTTCTCCCAGATGGTAGTATGCTAATAACCGAAAAAGAAGGAAAACTTATTCATTTTAGCAAAGGTGAAAAAATTGAAGTCTCTGGAGTACCCGAGGTTTATAACCGAGGTCAAGGCGGATTATTAGATATTCAGTTAAGCCCCAATTATTCTGAAGATCGCTTTCTATATATTACCTACTCTTCTAATGAAGGTGAAGGCAAGGGCGGTAACACAGCCTTAATGCGCGCAAAATTAGAAGATAATCAGTTAATTTCTCAGAAGGTACTATATAAAGCATCGCCAAACACCACAAAGGGACAACATTTTGGGAGTAGAATTGCTTTTGATACAGAAGGTCACGTATTCTTTAGTGCAGGTGAGCGTGGAGAGCGTGACATAAATCCGCAGGATCTCACTCGAGATAATGGTAAGATTTATCGTTTAAATTTAGATGGTAGCATTCCAAAAGATAACCCGTTTATCAATCAAGTAAATGCTAAACCAGCTATTTGGTCTTACGGTCATCGCAATCCTCAAGGAATGATTTATAATTCAACTTCTAATGAAATTTGGGTTCATGAACATGGTCCTCAGGGTGGCGATGAAATTAATATTATTAAAAAAGGTGCAAATTATGGATGGCCGGTAATTACGTATGGTGTGAATTACAGCGGCACAGATATAACCGATAAAACAGAACAAGAAGGAATGGAACAACCTCTTTATTATTGGATTCCATCAATTGCACCAAGCGGTATGGCTCTGATTACAAGCTCTCGTTATCCTGATCTCAAAGGAAGTTTATTAGTAGGTTCTCTGAAGTTCGTTTACCTTGAAGCTCTTCACTTAGATAATAACCAAGTAGTAAAGCGGGAAAAATTATTAGACGGTATTGGTCGGGTGCGAAGCATAGTTCAGGGACCAGATGGTTATATCTATGCAGGTGTTGAAGGTGTAGGAGTTATAAAGCTGGTAAAAAAATGAGACTATATTTAATTGTATTACTTATTATTGAATACTTTTCATTCTCGCAAAACCCCTATTCAACTAGAGACAGTAAAAACTATCTATCGGCAGAAAGAACAATTACTGATACCACTTTAACAAAAAGTATAAAAAGAGGTGCTATTATATACGCAGATTTTTGTGTACAATGTCATATGGAAAATGGAGATGGAGTTAGAAATACATATCCTCCACTTGCCAAGGCAGATTTTTTGTTAACTAATAAGCAAGAATCCATAAGAGCAATTAAATATGGTATTAAAGGTAAAATCACAGTCAATGGTGGAATATATAATAGTACAATGCCACCACTAGGTCTCTATGATGACGAAGTAGCAGATGTTATGAATTACATATCAAACAGCTGGGGAAATACGAGTAAACTAGTTACAGAAAAGGATGTACAATTGATTAACAACTAACTTCACTCAATACGTATATAGTTTTCAGAAAAAATACGATTTCCCTCTGCATCTGTGCTTATTTGGCTGTAAGAATTATCTGTATATTCTAATTCGAAGGTAAAAATGCGTAAGGTATCTATAACTTCCATCATGCTTTCCGATCCATATTCGAGAGTTTCTATTAATTGATCATTACTTACTGAATATTTTCCATATCCGAACCATTCCACAGAATCCTTAGGCACATAACGCGTCCACATCACACGATCATTTGTATACATTTTAATTTGTCGATAACCATCTGTAGCTCCTACGGTGTCAATAATTTTATTATCATCATAATAATAAAAATCTTTAAGTTCCCAAGTGCCTTGAATGGAAGTTTCGACTGGAGTCTCATTTACCTGAACAAATGGAAGTGCCATAAATGCTATAAATGTTGCAATACTTAGTATTTGTAATTTCATGATATAACTATTTAATTATTAGCACTATTAAGTTACAAAAATTAAATATTCAACAATAAAATTATAGCATATAAATTTATTTTATTACACAACGTATGATTCAGTAATAATATAACAATCAGTATAAGTTTTTGTAATAGACTTTATTCTTTAAGAATTTCAGTTTGCAGTCTGACGCATTTATTTATATTTGCAATCTTGCAAAAAAACGGCTTACAACTCGGGATGTAGCTTAGTCCGGTTAAAGTGCGCGTCTGGGGGGCGCGAGAGCGGAGGTTCGAATCCTCTCATCCCGACACTTCTTTTATTACTTGAAAATCCTGACAATTTTAAATTGTCAGGATTTTTTTATTGATTGAAGTAATTAAAATGAATATTTAAAACGTGACAAAATGCTATTCTGCTGCTTAAGACTATAGAAGTTTCAAAATCTATTTTCCATTTACGAGTTTTAAAATTTTATTCTCTGCCCTACTCCATTTATCGTAAACTTCTATTGGTTTTATGTATTCGATTTTCGTTGATTTAATTTTCCAGGGAATATGTATAAGTTCACCTTTAACCTCCCTAAGCTCTGGAATCCATTTTTTCAAAAAATCTGTAGCATCATATTTTATAGATTGATTCACCGGGTTGGTGTACCAAGTTTCATAAGCCTGCATATGCCAGTTCATCCAATTTGAAGTAACGTCATAATCAATTAACTTACTTTCAAAATAAGATGCACCCCAAGTCCAGTCCACCTTTAGATCGTGAATGAGATAACTTGCACAATTTACACGTCCTCGATTACTCATAAAACCAGTTTCATTCAATTGACGCATATGAGCATCGATAAATGGTATTCCAGTCTTACCAGCACACCACTTCTTAAAGATATTGGAATCATTTTCAAAATCTAAATCTTTATTTTTAAAACCAGCTGTTTTAAAAATGGATGATCCCATACGCATGCCTTTGAATGTGAAAAAATCTCTCCAAATAACTTCAAATAGTAACCACCAGGTACTTATATTCTTTTTAATATGCTCTTCATATTTTTTTACTGAAAAATAAATAGTACGCGGTGATAAGGCTCCTACAGCAAGGTATGGAGATAACTTACTACTATAATCCATTCCTAACGACTTGTTTCTCGTCCACTTGTAAGATGTGAGCAATTCGCTCTCTTTAGTATAATATGCTAAACGTTTGAGAGCCTCATCTTCACCCGCAGGCATAAATAGTTCTTTAGCACTTCCTCTATTTAAATTAAAGTCTTCAGAATTGGGTAATTTTCCCCAATTGTCGAGGTCGAGTGTTTTAATGTGATCTGGGATATCAAAAAGATTTCTAACAGTTGCTTTTTTAGTAGTGTTAGTCCTAAAGGCTTTGCTGGTAAGGGGCACTGCTTCAATATCGTATGGAATGTCATCTATATGATAAAGTGTTTTACCCCAAATATAATTACAAGGCACTTGGACATTCTTTGCAACGCGGCTAGCTATTGTTAATTCTTCAGGTGCATATTCCTGTTCTGCAAATACAGATTCAATATGATAATTGCTTATTAATTGCGGAATAATATCCTCAGGTTTACCTATTTTGATCAATAAATTTGAGCCTAATTCTTTTAAATTGGATCTTAAAACAGCTAGTGTTTGCACTAAATATTCAAATCTATTAAAGTCTGCTTTTGGAAGACCTAAGTGTAATTTCTTAAACTGTCTTTCGTCAAAAATATAAACAGGTAGTATAGCATCACAACTGGCTATCGCTTTGCAAAGCACTTCATTATCCAATAATCTAAGATCATTTTTAAACCAGACCAGTCCGTTAGTTTTATTCATTTCTTTTAATTTGTACTGTCAATGACACCAAATTAAGTCGCATCTCAATTGAAAATTAAAAACTTATGAATATTTAACGCAAAGATGTTAGCACCTTCAAAATAGAAACACTTTGTTAGGGAAGATTGTATTTGACGATTCCTTTCTTATTCAAGTATTGATGAATACTTCTATTTGTAAAATAAGTATTATCATAAGGCTCAATAAAGGCTTCAAAATCTGCTATAGATCGCACCGGATATTCTAAAGGAATAAATCCAAAACCTTCATATACACCATCCTTTACAAGTACAAACGCTTCTTCAGACTTAACTCTTCCAGATAATTTTAAAAAATAAGATTCTTTATTAGATTGTAGGGAATCAAATGCTTTTTGAGCTCTTTTATTATATGCTTCACGTGTTTCCATACCTGTGCATACTCCTTTACATAGCGGACTAGAGCAAGAACCTGAAGTTCTTTCTATACCTAAAAATCGATAACACAAAGAAAATTGCAAAGCGAGATTTTTAAGTTTTGTAATAACAGAATCACGATTGAATGAAATACTATGATAGTTGTCTGAATAACTTTTTTCCTTCGGAAAAATTCTAAATATTCCTTTTTTATCGATTCTGGATTCTATTGTCCAGGGTAGAATATCTTCTATTTGCTGCGTATTGTAAAGAGGTTTTAAACGCGCTATTTCGGCAGATTCCAGAAGCAATGAAATTAGTTCATTTCCGGTCTCTTTATATTCAATAGAGAAAGTGGACTCGGTAAGAGTTAATTCAAATTGTATTTTACTAGAAAAGTGCGCTTTTATACGTTCTTTCAGATTAATTGCTTTTCCAACGTATATTACCGCTTTCTCACTATCAAAAAAATAATATACTCCAGGATTTTTAGGTAAATTATCAAAGTCGGTAACCACTTTATAATCAGCAAACGGTTGATTAATAGCTTCACTCCCATTATCTGCTAAAACATATTCTGTGTAAATAGCAGCCAGCACATTTGCATTCAATCCTAAACGGTTAAGACTTGTATCTTTTTTCAATAAATTACATAAAGAATCAAGACTTGTCTTTTGATTTAAAATGCCTCTGCGTATTAACAATTCTTGAATAATCTGTTGAGATTTATTTACGGGAAAACCTATTTCTCGTAAGGATTTTCTCCATATCATCTCAGAAAATTTATCAAAAAAGATTACCACTGCATCTCCTAAAATTTCAACAAGCTCCGCAAAATAATCGGCAAAACAATTTTGTGATCTTAATTCGCTATTTGAATATCCCGAAGAGCGTTCCTCCATAGACGATAAAACGTTAAGAGGTTTTACCGTTCGCTCGATACTATGAATAATGCGATCATCATCTATTACGACCACTGAAAAAGCTACAATGGATGCTAACTTATAATTATTAGAAGTAGTTTGAATATCTAAAAAAGCAATCATCAAAGGGATTGTTGGAAAAATTCCAAAATTATGAATTTATTCCTACATTTGCGATGTGATTGATAAAAATACTATTTCAGAGAGTTATAATGAGAAGCAGCGAGAGGCTATTGCTTTTTCGGGAAAACATTTGTTGTTATTGGCAGGAGCCGGCACCGGTAAAACAAAAACAATTGTTGGTAGAGCAGAGTATCTAATTAACCAGGGATACCGACCAGAAAAAATTCAAATTCTCACGTTTACAAAACGTGCTGCGAGTGAGATTGTAGAACGTGTTAAAGCAGGTATTTCAGATCAAGATGTTCGATCACTTAATGGATCTACATTTCATAGCTGGTGCAATCAACTTATTATAAAATTTCCTAATCTTTTTGGAGCTGCAAATTATACCGTTATTGATCCTGATGATCAATTAAGCATTATGAAAATGGCTTGTGGAGCAGCCAGTGAAGATTATGGCAAAACACGTCTTAAGCCGCAACAACTTTTAGATCTTTTCTCTTTTGCTAGAAATACTCGTATAAATCTTACTGAAACCTTACGCAAACTACTATTTAAGGGCAAAGATGATTTACAGACTACCGAAGATATCAATGCTTTAAAACCTCAAGTTGAGTTACTAATAAAGGAATATCAAAGTCAAAAATTGCGACAACAGTATCTTGATTATGATGATCTATTGTTAGTTGTTGCAAACCGTTTAAATAAAGATGCGGAAGCTCGAGAAATACTAGCTAAAGCATATGATCATATATTAATTGATGAAATGCAGGATACAAATCCCTTACAATGGTATTTGTTGAAACCATTTGAAAATATATGTCACCTATTTTGCGTAGGTGATGATGCACAATCAATATATAGTTTTAGAGGTGCCGATTTTAAGAATGTTCATCTGTTTCAAGAACGAGTTGCTAATTCTGAAATTAAAGTACTAGATAAAAATTACAGATCTACTCAAGAAATTCTAGACCTTTCAAACTGGCTGCTGGAGACTTCACCTATTAATTATAACAAACGATTAACAGCTAGTCGAGGTGCGGGAAAACAACCTACAATTGTGAATGTGGCTAATCAATTTGAAGAGGCAAATTATATTGCGAATCATATTTTAGAAAGTTTTTCTGAAGGAGGAAATTCGTTTACAGATTTTCTAATACTTAGTAGATCTCAATATTATACCCGTCCATTGCAAGCTGTTTTTCTACAAAAGAAAATTCCATATCAGACTTTTGGTGGTCGAAAATTTCTGGAGGCCGCGCATATAAAAGATCTAGTTTCAGTTTTAAGGGTGATAAATAACCCTATGGATGAGATTGCCTGGATTCGGTTTTTCACGTTTATTCATGGGATTGGAGCCGTGCGAGCTACCAGTTATATGTCTGAAGTTATGCGAATAGAACCAGAAAATGTACACGGTCTGGACCTTACTTCAATAATTCCCGGTAAAGAAGGCATTAAAGCTAAAAGTTATTATGATGCCGCTTACCAAAACCGTGGAAATGTCAAGATGGCTATCAAAGATTTATACAAAACGATGGAGTTTGATCTGGCGATGAAATACAGTAAAGACTGGTACGAAAAACGAAAGGGAGATTTTCCTGTGCTTGAGATATTGTCAGAAAATTATGCAACCCTGGGTGAATTTATATCTGAAGGTATATTAGATAATTCTGCAAATGTAGCCGGAAGTAATACCTTAGGCGGCTCTAAAATTAACACCGCAGAATTAAAAGACCACGTCACAATCTCTACCGTACATTCTGCAAAAGGATTAGAAGCAGATGTATGTTTTGTATTAAATGTTTCACCTAAAACCTACCCCTCTGCTTATAGTTTAGGAAATATAGAAGAAGTTGAAGAAGATCGAAGAGTATTATATGTGGCCCTTACCAGAGCAAAAAATGATTTGATCATAACCCGCTCAAAAGAATCTATTAATGCTTACCATCATCAAACAGACAAGGATGAAGATGATACTTCAGATAGTGCTTATTTTTTAGAGGGTTTACCCGAACATTTAGCGCTGCAAACTTCTCCAAAAAGCTTTACTGCCCCTGTTACAGATGCAAAGAAAGCAAACACTATAGATCTTGATTTAGGAATGGATTTTAGCTAAAAAGTCAAATGATTTTTTCATTTGCTGAATATTAAGTATTATTTAAAACTATTTAGTATTTCCTTATCACATACAGCGGAATCATAATTCTACTTTTATAAACTCTTATTGAGTACTCATATTCTCTAAGATTTATAAAATAAAGAATCCATGAAATCACTTAAGAATTCAAGTCATAATAGTATATCTGAGGGCGAAAATTTAAAAGATTTTATAGTTGAAAATGATCATCCATGCGTAATGGCTCAAACCGTTTTTAAAACTAAAGCAGTTAGTCATTATAAATTTGATACTATTGAAAATCCTTCAAATGACCTTGCTATAATTCATAGACTTAAGAACTATTTAGAATCATATGATTTCAATTCTAAAAAATTTCAGACTTTTATAGTAGAGTTTACAGACTCTTATTCAAAATCTGAGCTTGAATTTGAAAAAGACCTTTGGGCATTTTTAGAGCGTTTAAAAAAACACGATAAATGTGAATGGGATCCTTCGGTGAGTTCCGATGTATATGATACTAATTATAGTTATAGCCTTTTAGGAAATGCTTTCTATATAATAGGAATGCATCCTAACAGTTCTCGCAATGCACGAAGTACACAAAATGTAACATTAGTATTTAATCTACACCACCAGTTTGAAATTCTTAGACAAATGGGGGTTTATACAAACGTACGTGATCGCATACGTAAAAGAGACGAGGAAAAAAACGGTTCAATAAATCCAATGCTTGCAGATTTTGGAAAAAGTTCTGAAGCCCTTCAGTACAGTGGTCGTAATATTACTGAAAAATGGGAATGCCCATTTAAACATTAAACTATGCTAAAAACAATTCCAAAACAATCTGGAGATTCATTTACCCTTAAAAAAGGACAATACTTAAAAGTAATAGATATTAAAGGAGAACAAGTTAGCGATCTTGTTGTCTTTGATGCAGAAAACCATCACGAGAAACTTTCCGCAGGAAAAAGTATGGATTTTGAGGAGTCTATTTTACTTACTACAGGAAATTATCTTTGGAGTAATTTAGGAAATAAATTGCTTAAAATAATAGAAGATACAAATGGTAGAAATGATTTTTTATTAGCGCCTTGTTCTCAGGAGACGTTCGAAATTATGTATGGCATTAAGGATTTTCACCCAAGTTGTTTTAACAATCTTATGAATGCCTTAAAACGTTTTGATATTCCGCATTACGACATTCCTACTGCATTTAATGTATTTATGAATGTACAATTTGATCAGAACGGAAAAATATCGGTCTTACCTCCTACTTCTAAGGCTGGAGATTACGTTATTTTTCAAGCTGAGCGTGATTTGGTTGGGGCACTTACTGCTTGTTCGGCAAGTGATAGCAATGGAGGATCTTTTAAACCTATTCAATTTGAAGTTTTAGATTCACTTTAACTATCTTATTACTTAATTCGTTTACGCGCTATAGATAATATGCTCATAACCATACTAGGGATTATTGCCGGTGCATTCACAACAATTGCCGTGCTACCTCAGGTTTTTAAAGTTATTAAAACAAAATCCGCAGAAGATATTTCTATGTGGATGTTTGTCTGTTTACTAATTGGTGTTGGATCGTGGACGCTTTATGGTATAGCAAAAGAAGATTGGCCTATTATTATTACTAATGGACTTTCGTTTATATTTAATGGAACAATGGTTTATGTGAAATTGAAGTATTCTAAAAACTAATTCTATGGATAATTTCTTTACTAAAAATAAGCTTTCAATATATGGAGGCTTAATTACGTTTGTGTTTTTAGGAATCGCAGTATTTTTTTTAGGTGATATTAGTGGTTACAAGGCAAAAGAATTAATAGAAGTTTCTCTTTCTGGCCTCAATATGTTGTGCAACACAATTGTACTAGGATCTGCAACGATTTTAGCTTTATTACTTACGCTATTGGGTATAAGTACTGGATCAAATTCTAAGCTTAAAAAAGCACATTACATCCAGGTATTAAATATTGCTAAATTAGATACAGTCCTTTTTATTTCGGCGCTTATTATGTTTCAAATGTTCAATATTCCACTTACAGAGTCTGAAGATATGCATACGGAATGGTTCAAGTATTTATACTGGATAACCTTATTTTTTTCATCCTTGATAAGTGGTATGATGGTAACCGTAATACTATTATTATATACAACGGTCACCAATATTATAACCATTGTAGGCTTAGAAAAAGATCATTATTTGATTTCTGAAGATGAAATTGAAGAGGAAGAAGAAAAGGACTAATCCTATTTGTTATTATAATTCCACCTTACCACCTCATTATTACACACCGCTAATACTACTTCTAGATAAGTAAATCAATTATCTGGTAGTTCTCAAAACTTCGAGCGGTGTACTTTTGATTACACTTCTACTATTACTCAGACCTATTATAAGTACTAATAATGTAATACCTGGTAATAAAACTACAAATGGTATGATTGACGGAGTAAATGTTGTTTCAAATACGAAATAAGCTAGTGCAAGACTTCCTATTAAAGAAAGTAATATCCCCGATAATGCTCCTAAAAGTCCCAAATATAAATATTCCAGACCTTGTATCTTTAATATGTCCTTGCTCTTGGCTCCCATTGTCCTTAGCAAAACACTTTCTCTAATACGCTGATATTTGCTGGTACGCACAGCGCCAAGCAATACTATTACACCAATTAAAATACTAAAGAATGCCATGAAGTTTATGATATAGCTAATTTTTGTAAGAAGCTTTTCAATAACTGTAAGTACCTGACGCAAATCTAGAATTGAAAGTGTAGGATATTGTGTTACAAGAATACGTTGTATATCTGCAGATGTTTGATTATCTATAACCTTGGTTGTTACAATTCCAAACTGAGGTGCTGTTTCTAAAACCCCTTTTGGAAATACAATGGAAAAGTTTAATTGCATTCTGCTCCAGTCCACCAGGCGTATACTTCCTATTTGCGTGGTAATCAATTTACCCTGCACATTAAAAACTACTTCGTCTCCTAATTCTACCTGCGCATCTGTTGCAAAATTATCACTTACTGAAATAGGTATGTTTCCAGTATTAGATTCCACCGATTTTGTAAATGAACCAGCTTGCAATGTCTCTGAATCAATTAACGAATCTCTATAGGTTGTTCTAAATTCGTGATTAAGAATCCACCGGTTAATCTGGCTAGTACTGTCAATTTTTAAATCTGTATTTGTACGACCATTAATACTGTGAACACGCATTGTGACAATAGGAATTTGTTCAAGTGCGCTTAAGTTATTTTCTTCTAATGTAGCGACGATATTTTGCATTTCATCTTTTTGTACATCTAGAAGAATCATATTTGCATTCTCCGTTTTGCCATCCAAAGCTGCTTGTGATAATAGGATATCTTTAGTGAAATAAAGTGTACTTATAAGAAATGTCCCTACTCCAATGGCTAAAATAAGAACAACAGTTTGATTCTTTGGTCTAAAGAGATTGCGTAAACTTTGCCGTGATGTAAAACTCCAGGTAGATGGAAAGTAATGCCGTATCAGTCGCATAAAACCTCGAGCGATACCAGCCAGAATACTGAATGTAACCAGAATACCTGCTAAAAAACCTAAAGCATATCTATAATCTTGTAATAGCCAGAATGCATATAAAAATATAAAAGATAGTATCGCAAGTGTTACTGCAACCGCTATTCTACGTGATTGCATTTCAGATTCTATAGTACGCAGCGCCTGAAGTGGTGATATTTTTAAGGTATTTAATAATGGGTATAATGCAAAAAGTACAGACATAAATATACCTGTAACAATTCCCATTAAAACTACAGTCCAAGAAATTGTTATCGTAACATCTACCGGCAATAAATCCTGAAGTAATAATGGAAAAAGTTGTTGAAGTATTAAACCGGCAATTGTTCCAATTATTCCACCTACAAAACCTAAGCTACCTATTTGAATTAAATAAATTTGAAAAGCCTGATTGCTAGACGCACCTAAACATTTAAGTATAGCTACAGACTTTAATTTTTCACGAATATAAATTGTGGTAGCACTAGCTATTCCTACACATCCTAAAAGCAATGCAATAAAACCCACAAGATTTAGAAACTTTCCAAAATTCTCATAGCGTCGACCTAATCGCTCACTGGTAGCAAGATGTGTATCTAAATCTGCCTCAACAGCATCTAAACGATCAGACACAGCATCTTCAAGCTTTGTTAAGTCAGTTCCCGGCGCATAAAAATAATACTCATATTTTATACGGCTTCCTACTTGTACAAGACCGGTTTCTTCTATTACTACATAAGGAATTATGACAGGCGGAGCAATTGCACTAAAGACGGCATTACTACCTGGCAGTGCATTTAAAGCACCTAAAACAGGGAGAGTTACCGCTCCAATTTTTATACTGTCTCCTGGTGTTATATTTAATTGCAATAATACGGTTGCATCTACGAGAGCTCCTTTTTTTACATTAAAAACGGTCGCTGCCTCTGCTGGAGTGGTTTCAATTTTACCGTAAAATGGATATCCGTTAGAAATGCCACGTACCTGCATCAGTTTAGTTGATTGATTTTTTGTAAATAACGCCATCGATGAGAAAGCAATCTCCCGAGCATCTGCGCCACCCAAAGAATCTACTATTTGTTGAGCATCTTGTGTTAACTCATTGTCGCTATCAATTTTAAAATCAGCTCCCATCAAACTCTTTGATTGCAGAGCTATATTTGTTTTAAGTGTTTCTCCAAAAGATTGTATTGAAACAATTGCTGCAATACCTAAAACTATGGAGAGCATAAATAAGCTAAGCTTACCAGCACTGGCTTTAAAATCTCTCCAGGCCATTTTACACAACCAACTTATTCCTGCACTGTTTATTAAACTTTTAGACATGAGTAGAACGAGTTAGGCTAGCGATTTTACCGCCTTTTATAGTAAGAATATTCTGTGTCTTTTTTGCCAGTTCCATATCGTGAGTAACAAGAACAAGTGTTGTTCCTAACTCTTTATTCAATTCAAATAACAATTCAACAACTCTCTCACCGGTTTCTGCATCTAGATTTCCAGTTGGCTCATCAGCAAATAATATCTTGGGTTCGTTAGCAAATGCCCGAGCCAATGCTACGCGTTGTTGTTCACCTCCAGATAATTGAGAAGGATAGTGATTGCCTCGATTTCCTAATCCCACTTTTTCTAGAAGTCCTTTAGCACGATCCATTGCATTTTTTGCTCCTCTTAATTCTAAAGGAATTGCTACATTTTCAATAGCCGTTAATGTAGCTAAAAGCTGAAAATCCTGAAATACAAAACCTACGTGTTGGTTACGTAAAGCAGCACGCTCATCTTCAGAAAGCGAATTCATAACAATACCATTCAAGGTAACCGTACCAGAATCTGGTTTGTCTAGACCTGCACAAATTCCCAGCAATGTAGTTTTACCACTTCCCGAAGGTCCTACAATAGAAAAAGTTTCGTTTTTTGTTATACTAAAGTTAATATCTTCAAGTACAGTAAGCTTTTTAGATCCACTAGTATAGGTTTTTTCTAAATTTGAAATCTTTAGTATGGAAGTCATTGTAGGAATATTTGTTCAAATGTTTAATTTGACGGAGTATTGAGGTAGTACCTTACAGAAAATAGCGATTATCATTATACTGTTAACCCGTTCTGCGGAAAAATAAGTTACAATTAATTAAAATTAGATCACCTTGAGAACCTTTTTACTAGTATGCTGTTTTTTAATTTCTATAAGTCTTGGATCTTGTAATAATAAAACTTCAAAAACTAAAACCACATCTACCCAAGTAGATTCTGAAACTTCTGAGATCACTGAGACTTCAGACACAATTAATAAAACAATTCTTTTTTTCGGGGATAGCCTAACTGCTGGTTACGGACTTGATAATCCTGAAAATGCTTTTCCGGGTTTGATTCAGAAAATGATTGATAGTCTTCAGTTAAACTATACGGTTGTAAATGCCGGAATTAGTGGAGAAACTACTTCTGGTGGAAAAAATAGATTAGATTGGATTTTAGAAACAGACATCGATATTTTTGTTTTAGAGCTGGGAGCAAATGATGGATTACGAGGATTGCCAGTTTCAGAAACAAAAAACAACCTTCAGGATATAATAAATCGTGTTCAGTCTAAGATTCCTGATGTACAAATAGTTCTTGCCGGTATGCAACTCCCGCCCAATCTAGGAACTCAATATACACAGGACTTTAAACAAACATTCTACGATTTGGCCAAAAAAAATGATCTTACTTTAATCCCCTTTTTACTAGAAGATGTAGGTGGAATTGCAAAACTTAATCAATCTGACGGAATTCACCCTACTGCAGATGGCCACAAGATTATTGCAAAAAACATTTTCCCTATCTTAAAGCCTCTAA
This sequence comes from Leeuwenhoekiella aequorea, assembly GCF_004104375.1. GTDB lineage: Bacteria > Bacteroidota > Bacteroidia > Flavobacteriales > Flavobacteriaceae > Leeuwenhoekiella > Leeuwenhoekiella aequorea. The sequence goes on along the minus strand of NZ_QOVM01000002.1, from coordinate 197,484 downwards.
TGAATTTAAATGATTGAAGATCCACGATTTTTTAAATTTATGATTGCTGTATGTACGCTATTTAGTATTGTTTCAGTTGTCTTAGGGTATTATGAAGGTTATGACTTAACATTTCTGCTCATTTTAACAAGTTTTCTATGCACAGGCATTAGTTGCTATATTGCATTAAGAAAACTAAAAAAAAAGTAGATTAAATAAATTTAATGACTTCAAAGAATACAAATCTGGAGCAGCTTTATGATTACCTTAATGATGAAGAAGATGCCAGAACGTGCAAAGCCATTGACGAAGAAGCTTGCAATGAAACCCCTAATAATTATTTTTTACTGCTAGTAAGCAATATGCTTACCTCATTGGGCGATACATTAAGTAATCCAAAAACCGTTCTTACGTGGATAATGAGTTTTGTTAATGCCCCTGTCATGCTTATAAGTTTTATAGTACCTATAAGAGAATCTGGCTCCATGTTACCTCAGTTATTGATTGCGCATTACATACGTAAAAAACCAGTACGTAAATATGTATGGGTGTTGGGATCTCTGATTCAGTTTTTAGCTGTTGCAGGCATAGGATTGGTTGCACTTTTTTTTGAAGGTCTGGCCGCAGGATGGTTAATTATAGGCTGTTTAATTCTATTTAGTTTGGCAAGAGGTCTTTGCTCTATAGCTTTTAAAGATGTATTAGGAAAAACAATTCCTAAGCAAAAGCGCGGAAAATTAAAAGGGTATACAGCTTCAATAAGTGGAGTTTTGGTGTTACTTGCGGGGTTATATATTGTTTATAAATCCCAAGACGATGTAGGTATAGAATTTTATAGCTATCTCATCTTTTTTGCAGCAAGTTTATGGCTCATCGCTGCATTTGTCTACGCAAATATTAAAGAATTTCCCGGTGAAACCGAAGGTGGAAATAATGGTCTGGCAGAAGCTTGGAAGAAAATAGAAATTTTAAAAACCGATAAGCAATTTAGAAACTTTGTAATTACAAGATCACTTTTATTATGTTCTGCACTTACAGCTCCCTATTATGTTCTGCTTGCACAACGTTATGTAGGTAAAGAAGCTTATTTATTAGGTTTTTTTGTTATTGCTAATGGAATAGCTTCTATTATAAGTGCTCCTGTTTGGGGAAAAATGGCAGATAAATCAAGTAGAAAAGTAATGACCTATTCTGCTCTTATTACTTCTGGACTTGGTCTTCTAGTTATAGCTATCATTATATTTATACCCGCTTTTAAGGATAAGATTTGGCTATATCCCGTTGCATTTTTTATATTAGGAATCGCTCATCAAGGGGTACGACTTGGAAGAAAGACTTATATTGTAGATATGGCTGAGGGAAACCAGCGTACAGATTATGTTGCGGTTAGTAATACAGTAATAGGCATTATATTATTGATAACAGGTGGTGTTAGCGCCTTGGCTTCTTTAATTTCTGTTGAAGGTATAATTGCTGTTCTATCTATTTTAGGAATTTTTGGGGCCATTAAGAGTACTACACTTCCTGAAGTAGAATAAATTTATTCGAATAATTAGATAAGAATAATTATGGATGCATTAGAAAATTATTTTAATACTACAGATCAGTTTAAAGATGCTATTTCTAAGTTAAGGGCTCTCCTATTAAAAACTGAGCTGAAAGAAACTTATAAATGGAATGCACCTGTTTACACCATTAATGGAAAAAATGTAGTTGGGTTAGGTCGATTTAAAAATCATTTTGGTATTTGGTTTTTTCAGGGTGCGCTACTTAATGATCCTAAATCTCAATTACACAATGCTCAGGAAGGTAAAACAAAAGCCTTGAGACAACTACGGTTTTATAAAGAAGAGGATATTGTAGAGGCTAAAGTATTAGGTTTTCTGAAAGAGGCTATAGCGAATCAAAAAAACGGATTAGAAATTAAATCCCAGAGAACAACATCAGAGCTAAACATACCAAAGGAACTAGAGTCTGCATTAGAACAAGATCAACCATTGAAAGAATGCTTTGAAAATCTAACTCCGAGAAGACAAAAAGAGTTTGCAAAACATATTTTAGAAGCAAAGCAAGAAAAAACACGTCTTAGAAGATTAAATAAAATACTTCCGCTTATACGAGACGGAGTGGGATTGTATGATAAATATAAAAATTGTTGATTATGGCTGCTAATAAAACACAACCTACATCAAGTTCAGTAATAGATTATCTTAATACTGTCGACAACAATAAACGACGTGAAGATCCTTTTGTATTACTTGATCTCTTTGACAATATTATGTCTGAAAAAGCGGTTTTAGGGGGTGAGTCGCTTATAGGCTATGGAGAATATCATTACAAATATGAAAGTGGCCGAGAAGGGGATTTCTTTCTCACAGGATTTTCTCCACGCAAACAAAATTTATCTATATACATAATGCCCGGCTTTAAAATGTATACCCATTTATTAACTAAACTAGGCAAGCATAAAGCAGGAGCATCTTGCTTATATATCAATAAAATAGAAGATATTGACATCACTATACTTAAGCAACTTATCAAAGAGTCGGCGGATTATATGAGGACTAAATATAATGCTGTATAAGTAGATACCCATTTAAAATTACTATTCCTTAAATTATGAGATTACTATTTATATTAAGTGCTATAGCCATATTTTTAGTTACCAGTTGTTCATCAATCAAACATACAGATTTAGATTATTTAAACAACTCTTACCAACTTTCTGCGACAAAGCCTACGCTTAATATTTTTCAACCTAAAGATTCTACTCAACAGCACGATGTTTTAATTTTTATTCATGGAGGAAATTGGGATAGTGGCTCTAAAAGCACCTACTCTATATTAGGTCGTAATTTTGCTAAAAAAGATTTTGTAACGGTAATTCCCGGCTATACTTTAAGTCCGTTTGCTAATTATGATATGATGACTCAGCAAATAACTCAGGCTATCTTGTGGACAAAAGAAAACATCACATCTTATGGTGGTAACCCTAATAGAATATTTTTAATGGGACATTCTGCCGGCGGACATTTAATAGCACTGGCTACTATGAATCCTAAGTACTTAAATGATCCCACATTAGTGAAAGGGTTAATCTTAGATGATGCTGCTGCACTTGATCAATATAAATATCTACAGGAAAATCCTCCTACAAAAGAGGACTATTATAATATTACCTGGACAAAGGATCCTGAAGCCTGGCTCGATGCATCACCTTATTATTTTATAGATGAAAACACACCACCCATTTTAACTTATTTGGGTACTAAAACAATTCCATCATTATATTATTACAACGATTTGTTTCATCAGAAACTTATAGAAGTACAACCTGATGCTGAATTGATTATTTTAAATAAAAAACACGTACCTATGGTAACTCAGTTTTTCTGGCCATTCAGTACGCGTTTCAAAGAAATTAAAGCATTTACCGAGGGAATAAATTAATCCTCTTCTGCTATTATTTTATTTTGCTTAAACGGTCTAATTATTAAACGTGCAGCTTTGTCAAAGTTGATGTAGCTATACGTCCAATTAAAGAAAGTAACCACCCGGTTTCTAAAACCTACTAAAAACCAAAGATGTATAAACATCCAAATAAACCACGCAAAAAATCCTGCAAAACGAACTTTACCTATATCAACAACCGCTTTATTTCTACCTATGGTTGCCATTGAACCTTTATCAAAGTAGCTAAAGGGTTTCAATTCTTTATTTTTCAGTTTATTTTTGAAATTTATGGCTAAATTTTTTCCTTGCTGAATAGCGGGTTGTGCAACCTGAGGATGACCTTTCGGAAAATCTTCGGTTTGCATTAAAGCAATATCTCCTATTGCATAAATATCTTGAAAACCGGCTACTTTATTATAACGATCAACCTTGTACCTATTAATTTTAGGCAATAGCGAAGTTTCTTCAAAACCTGAAATAGCAGCACCAGTAACACCTGCAGACCAGATGAATGTTGCTGTATCTAAAATAAGATCACCCTTTGTTGTCATTCGGTTATTTTCGTAATTATCTACAAAGGTTTCCAGATGTATGGTGACTCCCATATCTTCCAAAAACTTTTGAGCTTTCTTAGAAGAATATTCACTAAATGGGGGTAATACGCGATCAGCTCCTTCAACAAGGTGTATTTCGATCTCACTTATATCCATATCAGGATAATCGGCTTGTAATACATTAGAACGTAATTCTGCAAATGCTCCACTAAGTTCGACGCCAGTAGGACCTGCACCAGCAATAACAAAACGTAATAATTCTTTTCGCTTTACAGGATCTTCGGTACGATTTGCACGCTCAAGATTTTCAAACATTAAACTACGAATGTTTAAAGCTTGGGGGAGACTTTTCATCCATACTGCGTTATCTTCTATAGTTTTATTTCCAAAAAAATTGGTGCGTGTTCCTGTAGCAATTACAAGATAATCATAAGAAAGATCACCTATATCTGTACGTATTTTTTTGAGATTGGTATCTATATGATCTACTTCCGCAAGACGGAAATGCATATTTTTTTGATTACGTATTAATTTTCTCAGCGGGTAAGCTATAGATTCCGGTTCTAATCCAGATGTAGAAACCTGATATAATAAAGGTTGGAATGTGTGAAAATTACGCTTATCAAGAAGAACTATTTGATAATCTGTTTTCTTCAAATTTTTAATCAAATTAATTCCTCCAAAACCTCCACCAATTATAACAATACGAGATTTTTGAGTTTTAGGAATATTCATAGCTGCTAGTTTTAACAAAGTTACTTAACAGATGATAAACCCATAAATCTTTATTATTAATTTAGCTTTATCTGTAACATAGTTCCCGTAGGAGATACAAATAGATAACTAATCAATTAGCTCTTGGATCCGCAACTTGAAAAACAATTTGTAACCCAGCTTGAAGCGAACCAGAATATTGTGCATAAGATCTGTAGGTTATATACTCACGATCAAGAATCACATAACGATTTGTTTCAAGAAATTACAATTCAATTATTTAAGGCATACCCTAAGTTTAGAGGCGACTCAAAATTTAGTACCTGGATGTATCGGGTGGGACTTAATACCTCAATAACACTTTATAGAAAATCAAAGCGCAGTATACGCACACAGGATTATGACAGTGTGATGTTTAAAATTGCCAGTACAGAATATGATAACACGGTTGAAGAACAATTAAAATTGATGTACTCTGCAATTCGCCAACTTAGTGATATAGATAAAGCACTTGTTTTTTTGTATTTGGAAGATAAACCGTATAGTGAGATTTCTGAAACGTTAGGTATCTCTGAGGTTAATGCTCGTGTAAAGATGAATCGTGTTAAAGGAAAGTTGAAAGACTTATTAAATGTGTAGCAGCAGATGGATGAACTTGAATTTTTAAAAGAAGACTGGAAACGGCAGGAAGCCGATCTTCCAAAGGTGAGCATAGACTCCCTATATAGAATGATTCATAAAAGATCATCTTCTATAATGAAGTGGATTTTATACATATCAATAATAGAATTTTTATTTTGGACTGTACTAAATGCATTTACTATTAATACTAAAAGCTTAAACTCTCTTAAGGAATTACACTTATATGAATTTGAAATTGTTGCGACAATTATACATTATTGTCTTCTAATCTATTTTATTTATATTTTTTACAAAAACTACAAAGAAGTACAAACGACAGAGAATACCAGTGTACTTATGAAACGTATCTTAAAAGTACGTAAGACTGTGAATTATTATGTGATTTACAATCTGGTAATGGCATTTGTAATAGGTATGATTGTGTTCATAGCTTCAGCCATGTATAGCCCAAAAATTCAGAAACTTTATATTGTAGGTGAAGATGGCTCTACGACTTTACCATTGAGTTTCATCATTTCATTTCTAGCGATGTTCTTGTTTATGATAGGTATTTTTTGGTTATTCTATAAATTACTGTATGGTATACTACTCCGCAGATTACATCGCAATTATAAAGAACTTAATAAATTAGAGTTAAGGAATTAGATCATACTCTTTTCATTTAAAATATATCCATATATCCCATCCTCAAGATGGGATATATTTGTTTAGGGCTACTCTAAATTATTTATAGACTTGATAAACTCTCTATTTATATAAATCATAGTTAATTTTAAGAGGTAATTGACTAGATCTTCTATTTTTGTGACAAACAACATTATATGCATTTAATATTACGCTATAGTCTTACACTGCTCCTGTTTACAGGATTACAAGCCACAGCTCAAGAATATTCGACAGCTACTATTAAAAATACGATTCAAGAATTTAAAAATGATGCCCGGGGACCTTACTTGCGTATAAGATGGTTTTGCGAAGATGGTACTATGCGAGAACCTAAAGATCCTTGTCCTGAAGGAGTTGACGGTGTACAGCATGCTAGCTACAAAGAAATTACAAAAAGCATTGCAGATAAAAATCAGTTGTATTTTGCTGAGATTCTGGCAGCAGCAAATCCTAAAAAATTCTGGGATGCTGCAAATAACAATAGTAGAATTAAGCAATATCAAATAAACAAATATCTACAAAGTGTTGATGATGGTTGGATTTTGCAACGCGCTCAATATTATCGGGGTGCAATACAATCTGAAGACGAAGAAGCTTGGGGAATCGATTTTTATAAAGATTTACTTAAACAAGATAATATTCTAGAGTCTAATTATTATTTGATAAGACAGTCGCTAAAAGATATACCGCATGCTGGTGATGATAATATCGCACAACGTATGCGTAGTGAGTCTAAAGTTATAGCAGAATTATTTCCAAAATTTATGGATGCCCGGGTAAAGATCCACGGTCAGCCAGATGTAAGTGACATCGCATTAGTACAACAATTTCAGCAGAAATATCAAGATGAGCTGAGTCCGAAATTAAATACGGAATTTGATAACCTTCTTGTAACCCTAAACGAGTATTATGCTCCTATTAATTTACAGGGTCTCAAAAATAAAGTAGCGAGTTTAAAGAGTGATGCAGCTGTAAAAGAACAATTATTAAACTTCACAACTACAATTAACAATGATACTCCGGCTAGTGTAGTAATTCCTGCTATAAGTGATTTACTTTGTAATATACGTACGCAAATTACGCAACTACAAAAACCTACAGATCGTCTGGCTATTTTAGATATTTCTCTAAAACTTGAAGAAATGTTACTTAAAAAAGCAGCCTCCTGGGAGCCAAAAGACTTACGAGAGCTTCTAGATAAAGTGTACCACCTATCTTATGCTACAGCAGGCACAGGTCTTACCGAAGTTTGGGAATGGGAGCAAATTGCCGCTACCCTAGCTCCTATAAAGTATACAAATGTATCTTTAGATGAATTAAATAGTATGCTTACAACCTCACGCAATGTTGTACAATGGAGTGCTGCAATGGTAAAAGCTACTTACGATGCAGATGTTGAAAAATATACTGAGTTTGAAGCGTTGTCAGCTGGTTTTATTGATGATCGCGTTAGATCATCTGTTGCGCTACCTTTGGGAAAAGCGGTGAGCGAATTAGGAGATCTTGTTTCAGAAAAACTCAACCTCGAAAATAAGGTAATGCGCATTTCAAATCAAAGCGCAATTCATGGTTTGAATCCAGGATACGCAATGGGTGAATTAGTGGTAGTACCCGGTAATCCCGATGCGGTTGAAGTTTCTAGCAATAAAATATATGTTTTTAAAAGACCACCTTCAGATTTAAAACCGGTGGCAGGTATAGCTACTGTTGATGAAGGTAACCTTGTATCTCACGTGCAGTTACTAGCCCGCAATTTAGGAATTCCTAATGCTGCTTTAATAGACTCAAATCTGGAAGCGCTTCAAGAGTTTAATGGAAAAGAAGTTTTCTATGCCGTCTCTAATAAGGGAACGGTTATATTAAAACTAGCCGAAGATATGTCGAAAGAAGAAAAGCAACTTTTTTCACAAGAAGAACGGAAACAAACTAAAATAGCGGTACCTATTGAGAAAATAAGACTTGATTTGAAAAATATTCTCAATATGAGAGATATTGATGCATCAGCCAGCGGAAAATTAGCAGGACCAAAAGCAGCAAATTTAGGTCAGTTAAAGAAAATGTTTCCGGAGCACGTTGTAGAAGGCTTAGTTATTCCGTTTGGGATATTTAGAGATCATATGGATTTACCGATGCCAGGTCAATCATTGAGCTATTGGCAATTTTTGACTGATATGTTTGCTAGTGCTGATAAGATGAGAAAAGCAGGAACTTCTACGGGGCAAATCGAAGCTTTTCAATTAAATAAACTTGCAACATTAAGAGCTGCAATTGCAGAGATGAAATTAAAGCCTGCATTTGTAAGTGAATTGCGTGCGTCTTTTATCACAAATTTTGACAAACCTATAGGTCAGACTCCAGTATTTCTTAGAAGTGATACCAACATGGAGGATTTAAAGGAGTTTACTGGAGCAGGTTTAAACTTAACCTTGTTCAATGTTGTTGAAGAACAAAAAATCTTAGAGGGTATTAAATCCGTTTGGGCTTCTCCTTATACTGAACGTAGTTTTAAATGGAGACAAGTTTACCTCTCAAATCCTGAGAATGTATTTCCTTCTATATTAGTTATTCCTAGTGTTGATGTTGAATATTCGGGAGTAATGATTACAAAAGGTATCAATGAAGGTACAGATGAAGATCTTACCGTTGCTTTTAGTCGCGGAGCAGGTGGTGCTGTAGATGGTCAAGCTGCAGAGACCAGGCTTGTATCTTCTACTTCTGATTTATTACTGGCTCCTGCTCGTCAACCTGATTATATACGATTACCTGCTACTGGTGGCACAAAAAAATACAGCACAAGTTTTGAAAAGTCTATAATTAATCAAAAAAATATCGAAAGTTTACGTGAAGTAGCGAAGGAAATTCGTGAGAAAATACCACAACAAACCGATACCGATTACGAAGGTGCTTATGATGTAGAATTAGGCTTTCAAGACGACAAATTATGGTTATTTCAGATACGCCCGTTTGTAGAAAATAAAAATGCACTTAGCAATGGTTATCTCGATTCGATATCGCCAAAAACAAACCTAGAGGAGTATATAGATCTCGACACTAAACTTTAATTATCAAAATAGAATACTTGCTATTAGCAGTGTTTTGATAACACCATTATATAATTACTATGAAAAAATATCTTCTTTTATTACCGGTTTTACTATTAGTACTTGCATTTACAGGCCCTAACTTCTACCCTATTGACGGTTATGAGCGTACGGGAATAGCTAGACTTGCACAGCTACAAAAAATCGTGAAAGACAGTATAAAATATACACGAATTCCTGCAGGAGCTTATTTAAAGACTGAAGATATCAAATTAAGACTCACCTCAAAAAATGATAGTGCCAGTTCTTATATGACTGAAGATCCAGAATTACAGAAAAAAATATCTGGTTTGTTTTATGGCTTAGATGCTAGCTACTCGATTTCTGTTATGGATATGAGTGATACAACAAATTTAAAATATGCTGCTCGTAATGAAACTAGAGGTTACCAACCGGGTAGCGTAGGTAAGTTAGCAATCTTACTTGCCATGTTTGATCAGCTTGAAAAATTATGCCCAAACGACTGGGGTGCGCGAGAAAGCTTACTAAAGCATAAAAAAGTAAAAGGCGGACCATTTGCAGTGTATGATCATCATACTATTCCACTATATGATATTGAGCAAGACAAATTAACGAGGAGAACAGCTCGTGAAGATGATGTTTTTAGTTTGTATGAGTGGATAGATCATATGGTAGCTGTGAGTAATAATGGTGCAGCAAGTGTGGTGTACAGGGAAGCACTTTTATTGAAAGTTTTTGGAGAAAAATATTTTACCCTTACCGACGAGGAAGCGATGAAATGGTTTAAAGAAACAGACCGTAAGGAAATTTCAGACCTTGCCTTTGAAGTAGTAAATCAGCCACTTAGAGATTTAGGTATTACAGAAGATGAATGGCGTTTAGGAGGTTTTTTTACAAATGGTGCAGAACGTTATGTTAGTCGTCAAGGGGGTAGCATTGGTTCGCCTAAGGGATTAATGAAATTTTTAGTGAATATTGAACAAGGTAAAGCTGTAGATTCTCTTTCTAGCTTAGAAATGAAACGTATTATGTACCAGACAGAGCGTCGTATTCGCTACGCACAGTCAAAAACTCTTGATTCTGCTGCCGTATATTTTAAAAGTGGAAGTTTTTACAAGTGTGATAGATCTAAAGGTGCTTGCGGAGATTATGCAGGAAATGTTTTTAATTATATGAATTCAGTAATAATAGTTGAACACCCCGGTGGCGGACCCAAATATATCGTTTGTTTAATGACGAATGTTCTACGTAAAAATTCGGCTTCAGATCACATGTATCTTGCTGGTAGAATTGATAAAGCTTTACAAGAATCTAATACAGGACAGTAAATAAAGTTCTTGCAAGTGATGATAAAAGAAGCCTCTTTAAAATTAAATTTAAAGAGGCTTCTCTAATTCTTTAGAATAGGCAAGTGCTTTATAAACAGAGGTGACTTCTAAAAAATCCTACATATATGTAAATAATAAATGTTAATAATAGATTAAGTTTATTTTAATTTGCAATTGTCCCTATTACCTCGTGAAAACTAGAGTCTATAAAGTTTTATCACTAAATTAGAAATTTTGGAAAATTTTGAATCCTATAATAAAATTTTAATTGAGCAAGCACCAACGGCTATCGCTATGCTCGATAAAAATATGATTTACTTAGCTGTATCAAAAAAATGGATAACAGATTATAAACTCGAAAATCAAGAAATTATAGGGTGTTCACATTATGAGGTTTTTCCTGAAATTAGTGAAGAATGGAAAGAAAATCATCAAAAATGTCTCAATGGAGCCATAGATATTTGCGACGGAGCAGAATTCGTTAGAGCTGACGGAACTGTCCAATGGATTTATTGGGATGTTCGCCCTTGGTATGATTCAGATAAGAATGTAGGTGGTATAATTATACATTCCGGCGATATTACCTCTCTCAAAAAACGTGATTTTGAAAAGGAACGTATAGAGAAAGTTCTTGAAAAAACAAATGAGATTGCGCGTATAGGCATTTGGGAAGTAAATGTTTTAACACAGGAAGTGTTCTGGAGTAAGGTGGTTTATGAAATACACGAAATATCAGAAAGCCATAAACCAAATGTTGAATCTAGTATCGATTTTTATAAAGAAGGAGCTAGTAGATTGGCTATTACAAATGCCGTTAATAATGCTATAAATCAAGGTGAAGCCTTTGATATTGAAGTTGAGATTATTACGGCTAAGGGATTGACGGTGTGGGCTAGATCTATAGGCCAGCCAGAAATGGTAGATGGTAAATGTGTGCGATTATCGGGGATGTTTCAAGATATAGATACTATAAAACGCTCTCAAATAGCTCTCAATAAGGCAAATCGAGAAATGAATGCGATTTTTAACTCTGGATCTATCGCAATTATTACAACAGACAAAAGGGGTATTATCAACCATTTTAATAGCGCTGCAGAATTACTTTTAGGATATTCTGCTTCAGAATTGGTGGGGAAACATTCCTTAGAAATTTTTCACATAGAAGATGAAATTCCAAAGTTAAAAGAACTATTAAATTCTTTACAAATTGGTACCGGCAAGTCTTCAGCCACTCCTAAAACCTCTAATTTTACAGACAGTCGAGAATGGATTTTTAAGCGTAAGGATGGTTTATCATTCCCAGTACAACTCACTTTAAATACCATAAAAGATGACACCGGCAATCCTATAGGAATTTTAGGTGTCTCATTTGATATAACAGAGCGCAAAAAAGCCCAGGACGAATTACTGCGGAAAAACCAACTTTTAAATTTTGCTGAAAAAATTACACTGATGGGTAATTGGCAGTGGGATGTAGTTACAAACAGACTTATATGGTCTGATAATATGTATAAAATTTTTGGAGTTGATAAAGAATCCGAATTAAAAATCGATTCCTATTTTTCGTTTATACATCCCGAAGATTTCGATAAAGTTAATAAGAGCATTAAAGAATGTCTAAATGGTTTGGATTTTAATAAGGTTGTACATCGAATTAGATTGAAAGATGGCACTTTAAAAATTATTCAACTATCTGCGGTTACTACAAAAAATCAGGAAGGGAAAGTCATCGAACTCGTGGGAACCTGTCTTGATGTAACGACTAACAAGATGGCAGAAAATAAGTTTAGAGGCTTACTAGAATCTGCTCCTGATGCAATGGTTATTGTAAATGAGAAGGGTAAAATTCAACTTATTAATAATCAAGCTGAAAAGCTATTTGGTTATACTCTTGATGAGTTATTTAACAAGCCCGTAGAAATTCTTATTCCCAAACGTTTTACTGGTAATAATGCGCATATAGGTCTTCGTAATGGATTTTTTGCGAAGCCAAAAGTAAAAGCATTTGGCGTAGGTAGCGGTAAAGATTTATATGGAATTAATAAGGAAGGTATAGAAATCCCAATTCAAATAAGTTTAAGTCCATTACAAACTGAAGAAGGTTTGTTAGTTTCAGCAGCTATACGCGACATAACTACTCAAAAACAAGCATCGAGAAAAATACTTGAGGCCAAAGAGAACCTTGAAGTCCTTGCGAATAAACTTACTGCTCAAAATACCCAACTAGCAGATTTTGTTCATATCACTTCTCATAATCTTAGAGCCCCAGTAAGTAATCTTAATTCGTTATTAGAATTTTACAATACATCAGACACTGATGAAGAAAAGGATATTTTATTTGAAAAGTTTGAAAAAGTAATTAATCATCTCACACTTACTTTAAACACGTTAATTGAAGCATTAAAAACAAAAAGTGAGACAGATAAAGCTCTAGAGGTAATTTCTTTAGAATCAGTTCTAAGTAAAACTCAGGAAATACTTAGTGGTGAAATTATTCAATCTAATATTCAAATAACTTCAGATTTTGAAGCTCTAAAAAAGGTATCTTATAATAAAGTATATTTAGAGAGTATATTTCTTAATTTAATGAGTAATGCTATAAAATACCGTTCTAAAGAAAAACTACCCAAACTCCATATAATGTCTCAAATTATCGATAAAAAGATTATATTGAGTTTTGAAGACAATGGTCTTGGAATAGATTTGATGAGAAACGGAAATAAACTTTTCGGGCTTAATAAAGTATTCCATAGACATCCCGAGGCTAAGGGCGTGGGATTATTTATGACTAAAATGCAGGTCGAGGCAATGGGTGGTACAATAGCCGCAAAAAGTAAGGTTAACGAAGGCACAACCTTTATTATTAACTTAAATTAATTATGAAAGACCCTTTTAATATTTGTATTGTTGATGATGATGACATCTATCAATTTACAATGATTAAAATCCTAGAATCTTTAAACTTATCTAAGAAAATTATTCTTTTCTCTGACGGTGAAGAGGCTCTCGACTTTATGATAGGTAACCTAAACAAACAAAATGAACTTCCTGATGTAATTTTTCTAGATGTGAATATGCCCATAATGGATGGTTTTCAGTTCATGGAAGAATACATAAAGATCAAACCAGAGGTAAATAAAAAAATCATCATTTATATGGTATCTTCCTCCGTAGATCCTGTAGATATTGAACGAGCCAAAAGTCTCAACGAAATTTCTGATTACATTATTAAGCCTATTAAAAAAGGGGAACTTGTACATATTATTAAGAACCTCGAGGAGCACGGGAGTTTATAAACTGCACAAATTTTAAGTTCTTCACAAAGTATTCAACTTTTTTCAAAATATCTTACTGCACTGATAATAGTGAGGTTAATCAATCGCCACGGGATTTGATTCTTTTTTATAAACCCTAACTCGTACAGATTTACTTATTGGCGTATTGCTACGCTTTGCAAAATGGTTATAGGGAACGAGTAAATTAGTTTCCGGGAAATATGCCGCTATATTACCTGTAGGGATTTTATAGGGTATTATTAAGAACTTATTTGCTTTTCGTACAATCCCATCATAAGTACTTGTAAGATTTACAACATCAAGTTTTTTAAGTCCTCTCGCATCCATATCCTTTTGATTCATAAAAACAACTCTACGTTCATTATAAACACCTCTATAGCGATCATCAAGACCATAAATAGTTGTATTAAATTGATCGTGAGATCGTATAGTCATCAACATCAATTCATCTGGAGCTAATACATGCTCTGGAAGTTTATTTATGGTCAGTTGAGCTTTACCTTTAGGTAACATACTAAAGTCTAGATTACGCACATTGTTAGGTAGATAGTAACCGTGTCCCTCAGATTTTTTAGCTGTATCTTCAAAACCTTTTGCGACAAGATCTATATAATTTCTTATTATCTCATAATCTTCACCCATTGCTTTCCAGTCTAACGGATGATTCTCAAAGTAAGCATCTGCAAGCTCTGCTATAATTTGTGGTTCAGAACGCACATTATCTGATGCAGGTTTCAATACACCTTTTGACTGGCTTATTTTACCCATACTGTTTTCAACCGTAAAATACCGTCTTTTACCATTTTGCTCATCTTTTTCAGATCGACCTAACGTTGGTAATATAATTCCGGTTTTACCGGTTACTAAATGAGTTCGATTTAATTTAGTACTTATTTGCACCGTTAAATTGCAATTCTGTAAAGCTTCAGCCGTATATTTTGTATCTGAAGCGGCCATTAAGAAGTTTCCGCCCAGACATAAAAAGGCTTTAGCTTTTCCATTATGCATGGCTTGCATCGATTCTACAACATCGAGACCTTGTTCCGAAGGTGGTGTAAAATGCATATATTTCTCAATACGAGCATTCATATCCTTATCAACAAAATGTTGTATCCCTACGCTCCTATCTCCTTGTACATTGCTGTGTCCGCGTACAGGGCAAGTTCCTGCTCCAGGCTTTCCTAATGCTCCTTTTAATAGCAATAGGTTTACAAATTCTCTAATATTCTCAACGCCATTTTTGTGTTGAGTGAGTCCCATTGCCCAGCAAATAATAATTTTAGAAGAATGCCGAAGTAATGCTACTGTTTTATTTATTGCAGATTCATCTACACCGGTACGTTTAAGCAAATCTTTCTCATCGTATTGCATAAGGTCTGCAATTAGCGTATCGTAACCACTGGTGTACTTTTCAATAAATACATGATCAAAAACCGATTTGTCAACTGAATCAAGAATCGCAAGCTTTTTTAGTATCAATTTAATAAGTGGGATGTCTTGATTAATATTAACAGGAAGGTGAACATCTGCCATATCTACACCACTCCCAATAACGCCACTTAAATGCTGCGGATTTTTAAAATTTACAAGTCCGGATTCTTCTAATGGATTTATACTTATAATTTTACCACCATTATTTTTACACTTCTCTAAAGCAGAAAGCATTCTCGGGTGATTTGTCCCCGGATTTTGACCTGCTATGATAATAACTTCTGCTTCGTATAAATCTTCTAAAACAGTAGAACCTTTACCTATTCCTAGCGTTTCACCAAGTGCTACACCACTAGACTCATGGCACATATTTGAACAATCGGGCATATTATTTGTGCCAAAAGCACGAGCAAATGTTCCGTAAAGAAAAGCCGCCTCGTTGCTTGATCTACCTGAGGTATAAAATATAGCTTCGTCTGGTGAGTCTAATTTCTTTAGTTCGTCTGCAATGAGTTTATACGCGTCATCCCAGCTTATCGATTCGTAATGTAAACTTCCCGGCCTAAGCACAAGAGGCTCTACTAAACGACCAAATTTATTCAGTTCGTAGTCCGATAAATGAGACAACTCTTCCACAGACCATTTCTTAAACATATCTGCACCTATTTTATCGGTAGTTGATTCATCGGCGAGTGCTTTTGCACCATTCTCACAATATTCTGCAACAGATGATCTCTTTTCAGGATCTGGCCAAGCACAACTGGGGCAGTCAAATCCATCTTTTTGATTCATTTTAAGAAGCGCCCCCATAGAACGTAAAACTCCCATCTCTTTAAAGCCGTGCTTAAGTGCTTCTTTCACACCTAACATCCCTGCTGCGTCGCGAACAGGATCACCCAATTTAATATTTGTAAATTCTTCAGCTCCAGTTAGTGAAATATTACGCTTAAAGTTTTGAGACATAGTAAAATTATTGAGAATTTTCAATTATCATTTTTCTGAATTTTATAATAAAAAACTACAAACTAAAATATTAGATACGCGGTTTAAGTACAAAGAGAATTGATAATTTCGGTTTTCAATTTAAACAATTTTTAAACCCTGAAATACTAATGAAACACTAAATACAGTGCTCTTGACTTAATTTATAAAAACCAAAATTGCTGTTAAACCCATCCTACTTTAAAAACTTGCAAATAAACAATCGTTATATTCGCTAAGACATAACGCCTCTAAATATGATATCTGTTTCTGAAGCACAAACTCTTGTTATAAAATATGCCGAAAAGTTACCTGTTTGTAACATCGAACTTGAAAACAGTTTAGGGTATTTTTTAGCTGAAGATTGTGTAGCTCCTATTTCACTACCTTCATTTCGCCAATCTGCAATGGACGGTTATGCCTTTATTAATACGGGCGACAAACATCTTAAAGTTATTGGTCAGGTTCAAGCAGGAGATTCTATAACTCCGCAAGTCAAATCTGGTGAGGCCATTCGGATTTTTACAGGCGCACCGCTTCCTGATGGTGCAGATACGGTGGTAATTCAAGAACACGTTAATCGGGATGGTGATTCTATACATATTGAAAAACTTCCTGCACTTGGTGCAAATGTTCGGCCTATTGCAGAACAGTTAAAAGCAGGAACTACAGTACTAAAAACTGGACATAAAATAAACGAAGCATCTATAGGATTTATGGCCGGTCTGGGTTTAACCCATATAAAAGCATATCAAAAACCTAAAATTTGCATATTAACAACCGGAAACGAATTGCAAAAACGAGGGACTGTTCTAAAGCCTAATCATATCTATGAAAGCAATGGGATAATGCTTGAAACTGCTTTAAAACGATTGGGTGTTTTTGACATTCAAATAGTAAAAGTTGAAGACAGTTTGTCTCAAACAATCGATGCAGTACACAATGCACTCAAGAGCGCCGATATCCTTCTTGTTTCGGGAGGAATCTCTGTAGGAGATTTTGATTTTGTACGAGAGGCATTTCAGCAAAACGAAATTGAAGAGTACTTTTATAAAGTTAATCAAAAGCCCGGCAAACCGCTATGGTTTGGTACTAAGGGATCAAAATCTGTATTTGGACTTCCAGGTAATCCTGCTTCAAGTTTATCTTGTTTTTATGCATACGTATTACCACATATACAAAAAAGATCGGGCAGTCTCAATCCGTTTTTAGAAAAACGTACCGCATTTTTAACTGAAAAAATTAAAAACATTCATAGCAAAACACTTTTTCTAAAAGCTGGTGTCTATAACAATGAGATCACCCCTTTTACAGGACAAGCGAGCTCTATGCTTAATACTTTTGCAAATAGTAACGCATTATTAATTGTTCCTGAACAGATAGAGGATTTAGAGATAGGTGATTCAGTAAGTTATTTAGATCTCAATTATTAGTTATGAAAAGCATCAAAAGTAGAATATGGATCGAGGATAATGAAAATGTGTTTTTAGGATATGGACGTGTTCAGCTATTAAAAAAAATTGAAGAAACCAATTCTATTTCAGCTGCAGCAAAAGAATTAAATATGTCTTATAAAAAGGCTTGGAAACTTATTAATTCAATGAATGTAAGTTCGCAAGACGCATTGGTAATTACTAACACCGGAGGGAAAGATGGTGGCGGAACAACATTAACTCCATATGGAAAAAAAATGATTGTAAATTTTGAAACGTTAAATGCAGCCTGCGAAGATTTTTTAAATACAGAATTTAAAAAGCTCTATCAATTGTAATAATACAAATATGGAACCATTAGATCAGATTCCGGTTTACATATTATGTGGAGGAAAAAGCAGTAGAATGACTTCGGAAAAAGGTTTAGTAAAGCTTCAAGAAAAGACATTTATAGAGCTTATTACTAGTGTTTTACAATCTAAAAATATGTTAGTAAAGTTGATTACTGAAAATGAAAATTATTCAGAATTGGGATATAAAATTTTACCGGATATTTATATCAATAAAGGTCCTTTAGCTGGAATACATTCGGCTTTAGCAGACTGTAAAAAGGAAAGCATTTTGATCCTTAGTTGTGATATTCCATTATTTAATACTCAAACACTTACAACTCTTCATTCAAAAGCTTTGCCTGAAAAAGAAGTTGTTTACGCAACTGCAAACGGAAAAGATCATCCTCTAGTAGGATTTTATAAAAAGAGCTTATTAAAAAAGTTAGAAGACGCATTAGATAATAACGATTTGAAAGTGATGAATTTTGTTAAGGAACAAAATTTTCAAAAAATAGAAATTGATGATGCACGCTCTTTAAGTAATATAAATACACCTCTAGAATTGAAAGAACTTGAAAATAATATTAAATAATGACAATTACTTTAAAGTATTTTGGACAACTAGCAGAGGTTTTTGAAACTAGTGAGGAGACCCGCGATCTTGAGAATATAAATGTAACTGATTTGATAAAGGAAATAAGTAGTGGCTATGATCTCGATCACATTCCCTATCAAATAGCCGTAAATCAAAGAATAATTGATTGTAACGAACAAGTAAACCTAAATGATGGTGATACCCTCGCATTACTTCCTCCTTTTGCTGGAGGTTAACCAAAATTATGAGCAACTATCAAAGACAAATAATTTTACCCGAGATTGGGGAATCAGGACAAAAAAAGCTAGCTGATGCCCGCATTCTGGTTGTGGGTGCCGGTGGATTAGGATGTGCACTACTGCCCTATTTAGTAGGTTCGGGAATAGGGCGCATAGGTATTATAGATGGCGACCGTGTAGATCCTAGCAATTTGCATAGACAAATTCTTTATACACCAGATTCTGTAGGTAAATACAAAGTGGACGAAGCAAAGCAGTTTTTATTGATGCAAAGGCCAGATGTTATGATTGATACATATTCGACCTACTTAACAGGATTGAATGCCCATAAAATAGTTGAAGAATATGATGTTATTGTTGATGCAACAGATAGAATTAGTTCGCGGTATTTAATCAATGATACTGCTGTTTTATGTAATAAACCAATTGTTTACGCAAGTATTCATCGTTTTGAAGGACAAGTCTCGGTATTTAATTATAAGAATGGTCCTACGTATAGATGTCTATTTCCTAAAGCTGCTGAAGTTCCTAATTGTGCAGAGGCAGGTGTATTAGGTACCTGTGTGGGTTTTATTGGATTAATTCAGGCTCAAGAGGTTATAAAGGTGATTCTTGGAATTGGGGATGTGTTATCTGGAAAATTAATAATGTACAATACCCTTACAGCAAATCAACAGTGTTTTGAATTTACAAAAACGGAAAGAGCAGAAATCTCTCAAGATTTTTTTGAGAAATCACATATGAGACAAGACGTAAACACAGCAGGTTTTAATAATAACCAACCAGACGCCGGGACTTTTATAGATGTTCGGGAACTGGATGAGTTACCAAGAGTCAATTTTAATCAGCTAATAGAAATTCCAATTTTAGAGTTGAACCAGAAAATGAACCAACTAAATAAATTTGAAACTTACTATATATTTTGTCAAAGTGGAAAGCGAGCATTAAGTGCTGCCCAACAGATGTATGATGCTGGTTTCAATTATGTAACTGCCATTACAGATGGTGCAGAAGTAATTGCGAACCACAATAATTAAACTATTAAGAGTTAAGTACCAATAGTATTACAAATAAGAAAAAATGAAAAAAGTTTTTATTGAAGGCCCTGTCTCCAGTGATTTTATAGCACAATCAATTGCTAAACATCAAATTAAAACAAGCATAGGCGCACATAATATTTTTTTAGGTCAGGTACGCGCTGATGTTATTGATGACAAAAAGGTAGCAGCCATAGAATATACATGTTATGAAGCATTAGCAAATGAAAAACTTCATGAGATACGAGAAGAAGCTTTTGAGAAATTTGATTTAATATGTATGCACATCTATCATAGTATAGGCACCATAAAATCTGGTGAAGTTTGCTTCTTTGTATTTGTATCTTCAAAAAGACGCAAAGAAGTCTATGCTGCTACAGAATGGATTGTAAATGCTGTAAAGGACCGCACTCCTATTTTTGGTAAAGAATTATTTGAAGATAATAGTCATCAATGGAAAGTTAATAGTTAAAGCTAAAATCTCTCAACTAGAATTTATATAATGGTAGATATAACTCATAAAATAACCACCTTACGCACCGCTACAGCACAAGCTACTGTAACGGTTAGTAAACCGGAAACAATTGAAGCGCTAGAAAAGAATAAAGTGCCCAAGGGAAATGTATTTGAAATGGCAAAAACAGCAGGTTTATTTGCCGTAAAAAATACACATACGACAATTCCCGATTGTCATCCATTACCTATAGAATATACTGCTGTAGCTTACTCTATTAAAGATTTATCTATTCAGATTGAAATAACTGTAAAAACCGTTTATAAAACCGGTGTTGAGGTAGAAGCTATGCACGGAGCATCGGTAATAGCACTTACCATGTATGACATGCTTAAGCCTATAGATAAAGGCATTGAAATAAATTCGGTGAAGTTGCTGCATAAAAAAGGGGGTAAAAGCAGCTTTAAAGATCAGAATCCGTCCCGTTTGTCTGCACATATAATAGTTTGTTCAGATTCAATTACAGAAGGCAAAAAAGAAGATCAGGCAGGAAAAGCTATCATCAGCAAATTACAAAACCACAATGTGCAAATTCAAGGTTATGAGATTATCCCAGATGATTTAGAGACTATACGCAGCAAAGCGTTTCAACTATCTGATACAGTTAATTTATTAATATTTACCGGCGGTACAGGTTTGAGTATGCGAGATGTTACTCCAGAAGCTTTAGAGCCTATACTTGAACGGCGAATTCCAGGTGTGGAAGAAGCTATTCGTAATTATGGTCAGGATCGTATGCCCTATGCTATGCTTTCGCGTAGTGTTGCCGGTACGTTAGGCAATTGTTTAATTCTGGCGTTGCCAGGCTCTACAAACGGAGCGAGCGAATCTATGGATGCTGTATTTCCTCACTTACTGCACGTTTTTAAAATTTTAAGAGGTGCCCAACACAATTCTAATGATTAAAGACTCAAATATACTTACAGATACTCACAATAGAACGCATAATTATTTGCGAATTTCGTTGAGCGAAAAATGTAATCTACGCTGCACATACTGTATGCCTAAAGATGGTATTGCATTGAGCCCGCGTGCACATTTAATGACTGCAGATGAGATTGAGTCTATTGCTACAGTATTTGTAGACCATGGAGTTGACAAAATTAGACTTACTGGTGGTGAACCATTAGTACGTAAAGATTTTAAGATCATTTTAGAGAAGCTTTCTAAGCTGCCCGTTAAGCTTTCAATCACCACAAACGCTTTACTAACAGATCGATTTATTGAAGATTTCAAAAAATACGGACTACATGATATTAATGTTAGTCTAGATACTTTAGATACTGAAAAATTCAAGTTTATTACTCGGCGTGACCAGTTTAAATTAGCTTACGATAATATTCAGCAACTTATAAATGAGGGATTTAATGTGAAAATAAATGCGGTTTTGATGAAGGATTTTAATGAAGATGAAATCACCGATTTTATTGAATTAACTCGCAATCAAGAGATTAATGTTCGATTTATAGAGTTTATGCCATTTGATGGTAACGCCTGGAATAAAAATAAACTTGTTAGTCAAGCCGAAATATTAAATCGAGTTACCGATTTCTACGGAGTACAATCATTAAAACCTCTTACAAATGAACAAAATTTTACGGCTCGTAATTTTCAAATTGAACACTTTAAAGGCAGCTTCGGAATAATTAGTTCAGTTACAAATCCATTTTGTGATAGCTGTAATCGTATACGGCTAACAGCTGATGGCAAATTAAAAAACTGTTTGTTTTCTAACGATGAAACTAACTTGCTGACCGCCTTTAGAAATGGTGAAAATATTGAAGATTTAATCAATAAGTCGCTAAATAGCAAAAAGGCTGTGCGTGCCGGAATGACCGATTTTGATCAATTAACAAATCCTGATCTCCATTCAAATAATCGAAGTATGATTGCAATAGGTGGTTAAATATTAATTGTTCATTATAAGCTCAATTAAATTACGCTAAAGCCTTCCCTACAAGTTCTAAAGCTATTGAACTGAGAGGCAATTTTAATGCAGCTGAATGTCCTTTTTCAGACATTTTTGCCCAGGTTTTTTGAACAATATTAATCACTTTTTGTTTGTCGTGCTTAGCTGCAAAATCTTCAAAATAATACTGTAGGAAAACTAAGCAAATAACGTCTTCCAGTGTTTGAGAATCTTCATCTTTCTTTATGTGTTTTTTCTTTATTAGAAACTGGACTCGATCTATAAATCCCTGTTTGTAGTGAAATTCTCTAAGAATTGAGCCGGTAAGATCTGCGTGCATTTTTTTTAAATCTTCACGCCAGGTCAAATAGCCCACTCTATTCATAGGATAACTTTGTCGCGGAATTTTCCATCTACATATATGTTGGGCTCGGGCAGCGATTTGTAATTCGAGAGAAGCTTCTGTTTCAAATGAATTTAATTGTGATGTCATACGCTGTGAATACAAAAGTTCTTTAGGTATCTCCTGCCCCTCCGAAAATTCTAAGTTGGGATCTTCAGCATTTAACTTATCTATGGCTTCTATAACTTTATTGAATGGAGTTAGGATTTGTTTGTCCAAAATGATTTATGATATAAATGAATATACACGCTATTTTGGTTTCAATAGTCGTGCTTACAATAAAACCTAAGATACAAATAAAGATGCCCGATAGATAGACCTTTTATATCTATCTGCTTATAGCTTGTTTAGAAAACTATTTGGTATAGAGTTGGCTGTAGTACTGCTCAACTGTATTTTCCCAAGAAAATCGAGCTTCTTTTGCGTTTTTGCACATCCGTTTCCATCTTGGTTTATCGGTATAAAATACTTCAAGCACATTATTAAAAGCCAAAACCATGTTGTTGATTTTATCATCAATTGTGTCTCCATCAAATGCAAAACCATTAATATTGGCCTTTACAGTATCTATTAACCCACCGGTATGATGTACCAGACAAAGCACGCCATTGCGCATAGCTAGCATCTGACTAATACCACAGGGCTCAAAAAGACTTGGCATAAAATAGAGATCAGATTCTAGATATATAGAATCAATGATATCTTCAGATTGCCCATTTATGAATATAAAATTAGGATGCTCATAACTTATATCGCGCATTAAAGCTTCATATTCGGGCTCACCAGTTCCTAACAAAATAAAAATTCCGTTTTGTGCTGCTAAGTCATTTAATATTGCTTTAAAAGCCTGCGGATTCCGTTTAAAAAAATAGAATTTTTGCTCGGTCATTCTAGCTACACTCGAAGCGATAAAACTAGGCGGGTTATCTAATAGACAAACTACTTTCTCACCGGTATTAGCCAAGATATCCGATTTATATTTTTTTGATTCCTCCTGGATCCATTTAAATAATTGCCTTAAAATGTTTGGATATAATTTACCTTTTTCAGCAATACGGATATTTTCATAGTTTACACCATTTAAAATCCCATATAAACGACCCTCCTGGTCTGCTTTGATAAGATCGCTTTCCAAACTTTCACCACCTATAAATTCCGGTTTTTGGCTGGGTTTTAAAATATCCTGTTTATAGGACGGACTTACCGTATGCACCCGGTCTGCAAGTCGTATACCTAATGCCATCAAGTTTATACAATCGTTATAACGATCATCCTTTACCACTTCATATTCATATCCTATTTCAGGAAAAAAATTATTAACTGAAGCAAAATTTGCATTTAAAGGCCGTATTCCTTGTAAACTAAGATTGTGGATGCTGTAAACAAACCAACTCTCTTTTAATAGACTGTATTCTAAATTATATCGTTTATGAAAAAGCAAAAATGAAGTATGCCAATCGTGAAGGTGTATCACATCGACGTGATCAAATAAATTCTGTTTTATTGCTTGTGCTACTGCAGTATTAAAAATGAAATATTTTACAGCATCAGTGAAAAAGGGCTCTTCAGGATCATCATTATAAATATGAGCAATATTGCCCTCTACAATTTCAGGATGATGTATTACATAATGTTTAATACCTGAATAATCTTTCTTTGGTTTTACTTCATATAAATAGGCAATACTTTCTTCACCTCGTATTCTAATCCTTAAGTCACTTATAAAAAAAGCATTGTGATGCAGTCTGTTATAAGCTGGCACAACTACATGAACCTGATCGCCATTTGCAGCCAGTTGTCTTGGAACGTCTCTCACTACATCTGCCATACCTCCCGCTTTACAATTAGCAATCGCATCATTTTCTGCGGAAACAAATAAGAAATTTTTCATCTACTTCGGTATTGATCTAGCTATAAGCACGTTTAATAAACAACTCTATTATATTGTGGACTTTATATATAATTCCAAGAGAGAACAAATTAGTACTTCAATAATTATATTATCTTAAATAATATTTAAAACACACTACCGCTCCATTACATTTAATGCAATTTTCATAAACTCATAATCTAAATCTATAGCTTTTTACTTTAAGCAAAAATTAAGTCTGTATAAATTTTAAATTAAGAGTTGGTTTGTTTAACAATTAGTGATAAAAAACTTCTTTAAAATTAGTTTTAACGATTTACTAATACGCTTTTATCTCAAATGGGAGTATTTTACATTTTATGCGATACAACCACTTCTCCACCACAATCAAAATCCTTGTATTCCTAACATGTTTTAATGGAACAGCTCAAGATTTAACCACTAGTAAAGCCGGAGATTCTTTGCCAGATAATGAGGCTTCCATTTCTAAAAATGGACCCTACTTGTCTAATGCCATCAGAGAATATAACGAAGCTTATTTTGTACTTGACCGATTAAATACTTCTACAGGATTACCTCCAAACAAGTTTAACTTTCAATCCCCTCAAGCTACCTT
Source organism: Leeuwenhoekiella aequorea (assembly GCF_004104375.1). Lineage (GTDB taxonomy): Bacteria > Bacteroidota > Bacteroidia > Flavobacteriales > Flavobacteriaceae > Leeuwenhoekiella > Leeuwenhoekiella aequorea. Next base: position 172,430 of record NZ_QOVM01000002.1, on the reverse strand, counting down.
AGAGCATTTTATATACAGTTCTCGTAATGGAAATTTTGAAGATGCCAGCTATGCTCTAAACCTAAATTTATTACCCAATACGATAACTAAAGAGCAGGCTGCCACACTTGCTGAAAAATTTTACTTTGTTTTAAATCAACGAGTCAAAATTAATTGGGGCGGACTCTCAGACCGTCCAGATGGCCAAATAGATATAAGTACAACCACAAATCAGGCTATTGCAGGAAAACCAATGCGTAGTGTGGTATTTGGCGAAGTAGATCTTGATGGTAGAGATATAATTTTACGTTTGCAACGCATTAAGTACAAAGAATATGGTGCTTTCTGGGTGATTTCTGCAAATACTGTAGAAAATATTGATGACTTGTATGATAAGTATGGTCCCAGAGAATTAGATCGTATGATGCCAGATTGGGCTCGTATTCAATTTCTAAATATGCCCGTCTGGAAGTTTGTAGGAACGTTACTACTTATTTTTCTTAGTTACCTTTTAGGAAAATTGAGTTTAATAGTTTTAAGAAAGCTCTTTAAAAAATCCAATAAAATTTGGGTAAAGACCATTGCTAAACGATTAGCAACTCCCGCGGGTTGGGCAATAGGTGTTTTGTTTTTTTACATTTCATTAAATAAACTTATTTCCTTTGGCGGAACTTTTGCAAGTACTTTATATGCGATACTCCTAATTGCCGTAATTGGTACAATCACTTGGTTTATAATGCGTTTCATCGATTCATTTATGGTTTACGTTGCAGAGACTAAAATAGGTGATACTAATCTGGAAGAGAATAACGAGTCCAGAATGATGCTAACTTATATTTCTGTCGCAAGAAGAGTGCTCACTTTTGTAGTAATTATCGTCGGTTTTTCAGTAATACTATCTCAATTTAGATCATTAGAAAAATTAGGAATTTCACTTATAGCTTCCGCCGGACTAGCAACAGTTGTTTTAGGTGTTGCTGCTCAAAGTACTTTAGGAAATATAATTGCGGGTATTCAAATAGCTCTTACTCGTCCCGCCCGAATAGGTGATACTGTGATAATAGATGACGATTGGGGATATGTTGAAGATATTCGATTTACGTATATGGTCGTTCGCACTTGGGATGAGAGACGCTTAATTGTACCGCTTAAGGAAATAATTTCTAAAACTTTTGAAAACTGGTCCATGACAAACGCTCATCAAATTAGACCTATAATTCTCCACGTAGATTATAAAACAGATGTAAATGCAATTAGATCTAAATTTGAAGAATTACTTGAAAATGAAGAAAAATGGGATCGCGATCACCCACCCGTGGTACAGGTGGTAGATATGAGCGAAAAAACAATGCAAGTACGTGCATTATGTAGCGCTAAAGATGCATCAGCAACTTGGGACCTTCATTGTACACTACGGGAGAAACTCATCACGTATATTTGCAAATTGGATAATGGTGAGCATTTATCTAAAATGCGTATTGAGCACGAGAAAACGAGAGAAAACAACCCAGATCAATAGACTGTTAGGTTACTTAATTATGAAGGATTTATTACACGCAAATTATGCCCATATTTTTGAACCTGAATTAATGCAGGAAATAATAGATGTGGGAATCATTAAAGAAGTTTCCGAGGGAGAGCTACTTATGGATATAGGACAGTATATCTCTGCAATGCCCTTATTAATTTCTGGCGCTATAAAAATCCTTAGAGAGGATGCAGAAGGAAATGAGTTGTTGTTGTATTTTTTAGAAAAAGGTGATACGTGTGCACTTACCTTATCTGTTAACCGCGGTCAACGTAAAAGTGAGATTAGAGCGATTGCAGAATTAAATACCGTTCTTATAATGATTCCTATTCAAAAAATGGAAGAATGGAGTTCTGCCTATAAATCCTGGCGCAATTTTATATTCGACAGTTACCAAAACAGACTTCAGGAGATGTTAGATACTATCGATAGTATTGCGTTTATGCGTATGGATGAACGCCTGCTAAAATACCTTAGAGATAAACAAAAATTAACTCAAAGTACTAGTTTACAAAGCACGCATCAAGATATTGCATATGAGATGCATACCTCTAGAGTAGTAATTTCAAGATTACTTAAAAAACTAGAAATTGAAGGCCGTATTCGCATTCAACGGAATAAGATAGAACTTCTTAATTTAGACTAAGCTTCTAGCGTCTCACGCATCGCTTTTGCTTTTAACAAACATTCTTCATACTCCTTTTCTGGTGTCGCCTGAGCGGTAATTGCACTTCCTACTGAAAAGGAAACGTAAGGTTTCTCTGCATTATATAAAATACTACGTATTACCACATTGAAATCAAAATCACCATTGGGTTCAAAATAGCCAATCGATCCGCTGTATAATCCTCTTTTTGTATTTTCTAATGACTCAATAATTTGCATTGCTGAAAGTTTAGGCGCACCAGTCATACTGCCCATCGGGAATGTATTTTCAATACACATAACGGGATTTGTTGATCCTGAAACTTTAGCAGTTATAGTAGAAATCATTTGATGAACCTGCTTAAATGAATATACTTTACAAAGTTCTACTACTTCAACACTTCCTTTGCTAGCTATTTTAGATAAATCATTACGAACGAGGTCAGTTATCATGATATTCTCAGAACGTTCTTTGAGATCGTCTTGTAATTGAAAAACTACCTGTTGGTCTTTGTTAGGATCTATATTTCTACCGGCAGTACCTTTTATGGGTTGACTAATTAATTCACTTCCTCTTTTACATAAATAACGTTCTGGAGAAGAACACAACGCATACCTGTTCTTTAGCTTTAAAAATGCAGCAAATGGCGCTTGAGAAATTTTATTTAAATGAGTAAAACTTCTTATAGGATCTATTTGTGTTTCAGCATAAAACTCCTGACAAAAGTTCGCTTCATAAATATCACCTCGCTGAATATGGTCAAGCATACTTCTTACTTGGTTACAATACGCATCTTTATTAAATCTTACTTTGATTTCTGGCGATTCATAACGCTGAGAATATTTATCATTTTGAGACTTGTAAAATATATTCTGATAATCTGTTTCAATATCCTCTTCAACATCTGGCAGATACATAAAATCTATGACACTATTCCTAATTTTAATGAGCTTCAGCGGCTGAAAGAAATATACTGTAGGAAAGCCTAGTCCATCAGTATTAGCGGATTCTAGATCTTCTAAATTATTTTTTAAGTCGTAGGTTAGGAAACCCAGAAGCCAATCCTTAGTATTAGATCTATAATATTCAAGATCCTCAAAAACGCCATCTGTTTGAGTTTCAAATTGTGATTTAACACCAGCACCTAATAAATAATCAAATTTCCCATAAGGGTCAATATGACCATTAGATAATAATAAACATCCCACGTTGTATGTCTTTAACCAGTGTAGTAAACTGGTTTCAATATTTACATCATTCGGAATTTGCCTTGTGACTGTACTACGCATATGAGCGTAAAATTACAGTTATTGAAATAAAAAAACCGCTAATATAATTAGCGGTTTACTTTTAAATTTAGAGATAGATTATTGTTTATCTATCCAGGATTTAATATCCTCTTTAGTTTTTCCTGTTTTCTCTTGAAGCCTTCCTAGCATTTGGTCAAATTTTCCTTCTGCGTGTGTAGTATCGTCATCAGTAAGATCACCATACTCTTCTTTAAATTTACCTCTTACTTGCTTCCACTTTCCTTCTAATTGATCGCTATTCATAATATTTAGATTTTTGATTATTAGTAATATTTAAAATTACTTCTATCAATAAACTATTTCGCCCAAGAAAAAGCCAATCTTTAATAAGCAAGCGTTAAATTTACTTAAAATTAAAAAACGATGCCTAAAATTATCTTTTCCGCAATATTGCTACTGATTATAACAGCTTGTAATAATTCATCTAAAAACAAAGCTACCCCTGATCAAACCACTTCTGCTGATGCCACCTACTATTTTATAAGGCATGCTGACAAAGTGAGGGGACCTAATGCTGGAGAAAATCCTGCTTTAAACGAAACCGGTAAAGCACGTGCCGATTTCTGGGCAGAGCAATTTAAGGACATTGATTTTGATGCTGTATATAGCACAGATTTTAAGCGTACACGCAATACTGCACTACCCACTGCAAAAAAGAATAATCTATCAGTACAGATCTATGAACCCTCATCCACGTTCTATTCTAATTTTAAAAATGAGAACTCTGGACAAACGGTATTAATTGTAGGACATAGCAATACGACACCAGCCTTTGTGAACGCGATTTTAGGAACTCAAAAATATTCAGAAATAAATGATGCGACCTACGGCAATTTGTACATCGTACGCATTATTAATGGCGTTGCTGAAGTTGAGCTAAAAGAATTTAACAACTGGAACAACCAGTAACTTCAATATTTTCTAGTTCGATTTTTGAAAGAAGCTCGAGTTTTCCATTTTCAAAAAGACTGTCTAAGGATTCTAACGGAGGAAATTGTTCTTCCGTTTTGTAGTTATTATAATCCACAAAACGAATACCCTTCACAGTTCTCTCGTTATAAGCTTCTCTAAAACGTGTTCCTCCTTCGTTGACGTGGTAGTTGTAGGCTAAATAACCGACCGTAAAATCTTCGGTATTTATCCAATACATATAATTGTCTTCAAAGTCCTCTCCTCCTCCTTCTTCATCAAACTTAACTTCGATTTTATAATATGTTTTTCCGTTAACAACAGACTCTCCTACATTCTTTGCTTGTACTGCATCTGCATCAAGACCATAGGGTAACACCGAAAAATAATGAACAGAATTTACACCACCCGCAAGACTACTTATCAATGAATCTTCTAGAGTAATTGCTTTATTATTTATCAAACGTTTAAAGTCTGAATTTGTCAATTGATCAAGTGTATCGTTACAAGTACCATCAGAACAGCGCTCCAGGCGATACGCACCATTATTGCGATAAGCTCTGTAAAATTTATCTCTAAAATTAAATGTGATGGTTGCAGTATCTATAATATTTCCTCCCGCACGTTCAATGGCCCGCGAAATTATTGTAGCTGAGTCTAGATCTTTGATTTCTTTTTTACATCCTACAAAACTTAAAATTGCAAAGGATAAAAGAAGTAATTTTTTCATTATATATTTTTTGTGACTTACAAAATTAAAGTAATTGATGCCAATAGCAGTCCATTTGATAAATTAGTACTTTTACAATCTTATGAAACAAGAAAACACAATAAACATTAAAAACAAGAAGGCTCGTTTTGAATATGAGATTCTTGATAAATATATTGCAGGTATTAAACTTGCAGGCACCGAAATAAAATCTATTCGTGAAGGAAAAGCGTCTATTGCAGAAAGCTTTTGTGAATTTTCTAGTGATGAGTTATTTGTTATTAATATGACCATTCAGGAATATTCTCACGCTACCTATTTTAACCACAACCCTAAAAGTAGTCGTAAGCTCCTGCTTAATCGCAGAGAACTTAACAAACTGCATAAAGAAGTTAAAAATGGCGGACTCACAATCGTACCGTTACGCTTATTTATAAATGACCGAGGCCTTGCAAAAATGCAGATCGCGCTTGCTAAGGGTAAAAAATTATACGATAAACGAGAGGTTATAAAAGATCGGGATTCTAAGAAGAGACTAGGACAAATTAAGAAGGCATTTAATAATTAATTGCAACGTATTAAAAGTAGCTTAAGTCTTTAAAGCAAAAGCATATAGATGATAAAAAAGTTACTATTCTCCATTTTACTAGTTGTATCTTCTTTTGGTTATAGTCAAATAAACGGTACTGTTACTAATGCTCAAAATGAGCCGCTACCCTATGTAAATATTTATCTAAAAAATGCCAACACCGGGACAACTTCTAACGGTGATGGTGTTTATAACTTAAATGTGGGTAAATTAGGAAAACACGTCGTTACTTTTCAATTTTTAGGATATACAACTCAGGATATTGAAATTGATATCAAAAAGTTTCCTTTTACATTAAATGCGGTATTAACCGAGGAAACGACTTCTCTCGATGAAGTTGTATTAAACGCAAAAACAAACCCCGCAGATAGAATTATACGCGAGGTCATTAAGTCTAAACCTCAAATTTTAGATAAACAAAGAGAGTACACTGCAGATTTTTATTCCCGGGGATTATGGCGTGTAGAAAATGCTCCAGAGAAATTCTTTGGTCAGGAAATTGGAGATCTCGGAGGCGGCTTAGACTCAACAAGAACCGGAATTGTTTATCTAAGTGAAACTATATCTAAAATCGCTTATAAGGCTCCAGATGATTTTAAAGAAGTTATTACGGCTAGTAAAGTGAGTGGTGATAGTAATGGCTTTAGTTTTAATAGTGCTCAAGAAGCAGACTTTTCATTTTACAACAATACTTTAGAAATACAGGCACAACTGGTTTCTCCTATCGCAGATAACGCCTTTAACTACTATACTTACAAACTCATAGGCACATTTAAAACAGATAATAAACTCATAAATAAAATTCAGGTTACGCCAAAACGTAAAAATGATCGCGTATTTGAAGGTTTATTGTATGTAGTTGAAGATGACTGGCAGCTTTATGGTGTAGAACTTACAACCACAGGTTCTGCAATTCAAGTTCCTTTTGTAGAGTCTTTAGTTTTCAAGCATAATTTTAAGTATGATGAAATCCAAGAGTTATGGGTGAAAATTTCGCAAAGTATCGATTTCAGTTTTAAACTATTTGGTTTTGGTGGAAACGGAAGATTTTCAGCAGTTTATAGTAACTATGATTTTAACCCGAAATTTGATCGTACGAGTTTTACCAATGAAGTATTAAGTTTTAAACCCGAAGCCAATACAAAAGATAGTGCTTTCTGGCAGCAAATCCGTCCAATTCCGCTTACTTCTGCAGAGCGCCAGGATTATGTAATAAAGGATAGTTTGCAAGAAAAACGCGATTCTAAACCTTATAAAGATTCCGTAGATACTGCACATAACAAATTTAGGTTGGGTGATATACTTATGGGCTACAGTTTTCAGAATACATACGACAGATGGCGATTGAGTTACGATCCCGTTTTAACTTCGGTGGCTTTTAATACCATTCAGGGATTTAACGCTTCAGCCGGCATTAACTATTCTACGTGGACAGAAAATTATAAACAGGCAACTAACGTGAGTCTAGCTGCAAATTATGGTCTTGATGAGGAACGTTTGAGAGTTACTGGAAGATTTGCCAAACGTTTTGATAGAATAAAAAATACAACCTTAGCCCTAGCTGCGGGAACTCAAACGCAGCAGTTTAATTCTGAACAACCGATCTCTACATTAGAAAATAGTTTTGCGACTCTGATTTGGAAAAAGAACTACGCGAAATTCTATGAGCTTGATTTTGCAAGACTAACTTTCTCTCAAGAAGTAGTTAATGGATTGCAACTTACAGTGCAAGCAGGGTATGAAAAACGTTCACCCCTGTTTAATACTACAGACCAGACATTTTTTGATTGGGATTTTCCATATACTTCAAACAATCCATTAAATCCGCAAGATTTTACAAATCCTAGTTTTGAAACCCATAGTCTTGCAAAGTTTAATTTACAGGCTGTAGTAAATTTTGATCAGAAATACATGAGTTATCCCGATGGAAAGTTCAAAGTAGACGATTCAAAATATCCAACACTTTATTTAACTGCCGAGCAAACTCTTGGAGCTACAAATTCAGATTATAACTTTACAGAGCTCAAAGCAGAAATACGCCAGGAGTTAACATTAGGTAACAAAGGAGATTTTGGTTATGCTGTTACCGGAGGAACATTTTTAAATGCTGAAAATATAAGTTTTGTTGATTACCAGCACTTTAATGGTAACCAAACCTTTGTAAATCTCAGAAACCAAAGATTAACCGGTTTTAATGCAATGCCATACTATGATTTTAGTACTAATAATAGCTTTCTTGAGGCACATATCGAGCATAATTTTAAAGGTTTTATTCTTGGGAAAGTACCAGCTCTTAGAGCACTAAACTTAAATCTAGTTACCGGAGTTCATACCCTTCTAACGAATGAAAATAAACCATACACCGAATTCAATATTGGTGTAGATAATCTAGGTTTTGGTAAATTAAAATTTTTACGAGTTGACTACGTTAGATCCTTTAATGGTCCTAATAAAGAAGGGACATTTGTATTTGGTATTAGTTTTTGATCGCTTATTCTTTGTATTTTAATTTAAAAATTATGCGTTTACTATTAATTTTCAGTATTATTTTAATTGCTAGTGGTTGCAAATCTGACAAAGTCCTGGAACTCGATAAAATAGAGGGTTTCCCAACAAAAATGATTGGTTGCAGCTGCTATTATGCTGTAAGTGAAGAAGAATTTGCAGCTCAAAAGTTTATTTATCTCGATAAATATGGTGAAGCTCCCGGTATGATAAATGTTGCAGGTGATCTTATTGCTGTAGATCCGGAAAATAAAGATTTAAAAAATTATCAGATACAAATTGAAGTTGAAAAAGAGGTTCAATTAGATCAAGAACTATTTCACAAAGAAGGTATTCTTACGGTAACCGCTCCCGATGGTGCAGTATTTACAACACCAATATATGGAGAATGTGGATGTTAAAACTAAACTATGAATAATCTAAAGAAAGAAGAAGTTTGGTTAAGAGGTCCTATTGATAATATATCAACTTATCTACAACCGGCGGCACACGCTTTGAGGCAGACTGGAGAAGATTTGAATTATTGGTTATCTGATTTTACAGATAATCAATTATGGTTAAAGCCTGCCGGCAGAGCTAGTATTGCATTTCATCTTCAACATATAACCGGTGTTTTAGATCGAATGATGACCTATGCTTAAGATTTAAAACTGAATGATACACAATTTGAATATCTAAAAAATGAAGGTGTCGAGAACAGCTCCCTTTCTATAACAATACTCCTTGAGCAATATCACGAAAAACTGCACGAAGTATTGAACTACTTCAAAACATTAGACGACAAAATCTTAATTGAAAAACGTTTTGTAGGCCGTAAAAAATTACCGTCAACAGTTATAGGTTTATTATTTCATGCCGCAGAACATAGTCAAAGACATTTAGGACAACTTTTGGTAACGTGTAGCATTCTCAAGAATAATTCTGCTTATTAAGTAATAGTAGCTTATTATTTAAGATTTGTTTAATTTATAACACATAAACTAAAGCCTATAATTCATTGAGAGAATCTGCAGCAAATTATACTTCTGTTCAAGAAATAGAGCGAATACACAAAATCCAGCAAAATTATTTTCAGACTAAAGAAACTTATTCTATCACATATAGATACAAAATGCTACTTGCGTTAAAAAAATCTGTACTTGAAAAGGAAAATGCTATTTGTGAAGCTCTATATGCAGATTTTAAAAAACCTTTTTTTGAAAGCGAGCTTACTGAATTTTTGATTGTAGTTAAGGAGATCAACAGAACTATAAAGAATCTTAAAAAATGGACAAAACCTAAAAGTGTTTCATCTGGTATTTTGAACTTTCCATCAAGCTCTAAAATTATTTTTGAACCCTATGGTAATGCATTAATAATAGGTCCGTGGAATTATCCTTTCCAGTTAATTATGGCTCCATTGATTGCTGCTATAGCGGCCGGAAACACGATTGTGCTTAAGCCCAGCGAACTTACCCCTCACACGTCGCAGCTTGTAGCTCAAATTATCTCGGAGCTATTTGATCCTAAATTCATTGCAGTTGTACAAGGCGATGTTGAGCAGTCACAAAAATTACTGAGTTTAAAATGGGATTATATATTCTTTACAGGTAGTCCTAAAGTTGGTCAAATTGTATATGAGGCTGCTTCAAAGTTTCTTACACCAGTAACCTTAGAATTAGGAGGTAAAAATCCCTGTATTGTAGATGAGACTGCTCTATTAAAACTTACAGCTAAGCGTATTGTTTGGGGTAAGTTTGTTAATGCCGGTCAAACGTGTATTGCACCTGATTATTTGCTCGTCAATCATCAAATAAAAAGCGAACTCATAACCTATCTTATTGAAGAAATAGAAAATGCATATGGTAAAGATGTATTTGTATCACCAGATTATCCACGTATCGTAAACCAATCTAATTTTGAAAGGCTTCAGCGTCTCATCTTAAAAGATCACATTGTTTATGGAGGAACGTGCAATCTCAATGACTTGTACATTTCTCCTACACTATTAGATCTTTCCGATCTCAATTCTTCTACTAAATTAGAGCAGCTTCCTGAGGTTATGCAAGACGAAATTTTTGGACCTATTCTTCCTATAATTTCCTATAGCGATCACGAAGAATTAGATTATTGGGTGCAAAAATTTGACAAACCTCTGGCACTCTATTTATTTTCTAAAAGTAAGAAGATGATTGATAAAATAAGTATTGATTATGCTTTTGGCGGTGGTGCTATTAATGATGTTATTGTGCAGTTTACAAATCATCACCTACCCTTTGGTGGAGTTGGTAAAAGTGGTATAGGTTCCTACCATGGAGAAAAATCATTTAAAACCTTCTCTCACAAAAAATCAATAGTTCACCGTGGAACTTGGATAGATATTCCTACGCGCTACGCGCCATATCAAGGAAAAATAAAATGGATAAAGAAGCTGGTCGGCTGGCTTTAATTTTTTACAATTTTATTTTTTAAAGCATACAGGACAAGCCCTATTCTACTTCTAACCTCTAGTTTTTTAAACAACGTATCTCGATAATTGTCTATTGTTTTAGGACTTAAACACATATCACTGGCAATCTCTTTGTACGTTTTATCAGAACAAGCCAGCTCCATAAATTCTAATTCGCGATCAGAAAAATTCATTTGGGAATATGCATCTTCTTTTCGAGAAAAGCCCCTGAGTAGTGCCGAAGTAACATTATCTGTGTAATAATGTCCTTTTTCTGCCACTTCAATAAGGGCAAGCTTTAAAGTATCGGGGTGTATGTCCTTTAATAAATAACCTTTACTACCAAATTTGAGCATTTTAATTATTGTTTCCTCATCATCATCCATTGATAACGCTATGGTTTTAATTTGGGCTCTATGCTCATTTAACCAGTTAATGGTTTCAAAACCATTCATTATGGGCATATTAATATCCAGTAAAATAATATGAGGATCCTGGTCTATAGTTTCTAATTTATTTATAAGATCACTCCCATTACGTGCTATAAAAGCTACTGAAAATCCATCAAAGCTATTAATCAATCCTTGAAGAGATTGTGCAAATAACATATGGTCATCAACGACCCCTACAATGCAGTCATCCATAAAATAAGAACTTAAGTTGTGTTTTAGAGTGTTCTAAATTTAGTCAAATTAAATGAATATTAATTTTTAGAATAATTAAGGAAATAATTTTTCGTTTTAGAAATTTAAAATCTAAATAAAAAATTATAGTGGATGTTCTAACTTTTTACGATTTGCTCTGATAAAAGCGATTCCAAAACAACCATACAAAATGCTATGTATGAGAAATAGTACTACACTTAAAATAACCGGACTTTCGGTTGATAAAATAAGAGATGTTATATAAAATGCAAAATAAGTTGCACAATAGACTAATACCCCGAAAGACACCCAAAAATAAGGGGAGCGTGTTATATTTAGCACTACATTACGCTTTAGCATCTCAATAAAATAAAATACCACAGCGATAATTAGCAAAAATGTACCCAGTAAAAACGAGTAACTCATAAAGATCTGCTGAAACCCTTCAAGTAGAAAAATATCGTAGATCCAAAATACTATAAAGATGATGAGGAGAATACTTAGAATTCTTTTGCGATATGTATTTGTCAATAAGGATTTATACCACAATAGAAAAAAAGCAAAATATATTAATGTATTAATAGCGTGATACACTGTAACATTAATTAAATAAGCTTTAAAAATTTTTAAAAGCAGAATATTTAAAACAACATAAGCTAAAAAAACAGGATAAACTTAAATTCAAAGTTTCTAAATTCTTTGTACCGTATTAAACCTATAATAAGCGTAATAATCTCAAGATAATATGAATATGAGCCAAGTGCATCCATACGAAGTATCTAGTAATTAGCTGACGGAGGATTACGTGGATGCCCCATATTCAAAGGAGCGATTTCTAAATCATCACCTCCCTCAAGAGGTGCAAGATTAATTAAAATTGTTCCTTCTTTTTTTGCAGTTGTACCTGTAGGAACGATGAATAGAGTTGCAGAGCCCGCTCGCTTATGATCTCCATAATTTTTAGGATATGCACCTTGATAAATTCTAAAACCTTTTACACGCATTCCTTTTTCTTCTGCTTGGAATTTTGCGTAGGCTATATAAGCTTCTAACTCCTCAACAGACCACCAACTAGATCTGCCCTCTTCCCTTCCTAATGCATTTTCTAAAATACCTTGACGGGTTTCTGTATAGGTTCTATCTAGTAGTTTTGCTTCTTCGATAGAAATTACACCTCCGGGAGGTTTTACATAGGAATCTTGGTCGTGACAACTAGTAATAATTGTAATTAAAAACACATAGCAAAGACGATGGTGATGAAAATTAATGTGCATTATTAAAAGTGTTTGAGATCACATCTAAAATATACATTTAAATATCCTCAGAAGGTCAAACGCTATAAATAGGGGGAAATTCCCCGTTGATTTTTAATCACTTAACAAATTCATAAGGAAATCACATTTACTGCCATATGTAATTATTATTGACAATACGACTTAAAGAGGATCTAACTATTAATGCGGATCGTATTCAACCATTTTGAAAGTAATAAACTCTCCTGGCTTCTTCTGTGCAATTTTACATAGACCTTTTTCTAGAATTTGTAAAATTCGAGGATAGCCACCTGTTACTTGACAATCACGCATTAAAACAATTAAAGATCCGCTAGGTGTTAACTGCACGGTACCCGGAAGTACCGGTCCTGTAATTATTCCTTGTAGTTCATTTGAAAAGGGTTCTCTTAAAGGAATAGCCATTCTATTGCCTTCAGGCATCAATGAAAATTTCGTATTTAAAATAAGATTTTGTTGCTCTAAAGATAACTTTACAAATTCGGGTCCCTTAAAAACAGGTATTTCAGTTTCCCACAACTGTTCGTTTTCAATTTTAATACGAGCTCCGGCGTTGCCTGAAGTTGTAGATACTGTTTCTATATTCAAAACATCTCCTTTTTGCAAACGTGTTTGCTCTGTTATACCTTGATATTGACTGCGGCTTCCCAAAACAACAGGGATTTTAAAACCATTTTGTACCGCGAGATATGCTCTAAATCCCTTTTTTATAGACTTAAATACTAATTTAGAATTTCTAGATACTACGTATGCCTTTCCATTTACAATAGCTTTGTCATCTAATAGCATTTCAAATTCTGCTCCACAAATGCATATTTGAGTTTCACTTTCAAATTGTAATATAGGGCCGGTCATTGTAATTTCTAACACGGCATCATTTCTATCGTTATTGAGCAAAAGATTTGCTTGCGTTGCTGAAAAGCTATCCATTGCTCCACTTACAGGTACTCCAAAATGTGTAAATTGATTTCTCCCCAAATCTTGAATTGTACTAAAGAAACCCGGCTGAATGATATGGATATTAGACATCTGTTTCCGGTTTTAATTGGAAAGTTCCCTGAGCTATATCATTTGTAATGAGCTGGTGTTCCTTTGAAGTTATTTCATAAAATTTAATACGGTCTCCAGCTTCAAAAGGAGACGGTTTTGTTTTGTTTTTATCAAATAAATTTACCGGGGAATTGCCAATAATTTGCCATCCTGCAGGACTACTAGTTGGGTAAATTCCGGTTTGATTTTCAGCAATACCAACAGCCCCTTTTAAAATAGATTTTCGAGGGTGTATTTTTCGTGGATAAGCTAACGTTTCAGGCATACCGCCCAAGTATAAAAATCCGGGTAAAAAACCCATAAAATAAAGAGTGTAATCTGCAGCAGTATGTAGGTTGATAATCTCATTAACTTCCAAACTTTTTTGAGTAGCTAGAAACTCTAAATCAAGTCCAAATTCAAGATCATAACATACCGGAATATGATAAGAATTTCCAGAATTTCTTAGTGGTTTAATCGTAGAAAAATCAAGTGTTTTCAAGTATGATAAATCATCATAGATACAATCTATAGAGCTCCTGTAAAATACTAGTAATGAATTATATGTGTTGTTTATATAAATATTTCGTTTAATATAAAAATCATCTAAATATTTTTTAAAACTTAATATAAAATGTAAATTTTCTGAAGTAATTTTAAAATCCCATTGTAGTAAAATAGCCCGTTCTCCATATCTAATAATTTGCGGTTTCAAATTCATTTTAAAGCTTTAATTTCTATTCCTGAATTTAGGAGATTATGATTTAAATCTTTTAAAATTTGAACTGCCTTTGGGGTATCTCCGTGAACACAAATTGTATCAATATTTACATTCAGAATAGTGTCTGATATGGTTTTAATTTCATTGCGATTTACCATCCCAAAAACGTGCTCAAAAATTCTATTTAAATCGGTTAGAACAGCATCATTTTTTGATCTTGAAACCAGACTCCCATCCTTCTCATAATTACGATCTGCAAAACCTTCATAGATCAATTTTACACGTCCGTCTGCTAAGTTGCCAATTGCAGAATTAAATGGAACATAAATGGGTATTTCCGGATAATACTCTTCAATTAATCTGGTGATAAATTGTGCATAATCTTCATTTGAAGCACTCAGATTATATAAGGCACCGTGAAATTTTATATGGTGAAGTTTTATATTAAATCTATGACAAGATTCTTTTACTAGATCAATTTGTTTAAGAATTGAATTTTTCAGTTCTTCAAAGGAAATTTTTATAGCGGTTCTGCCAAAATTCTCTCGATCGGGAAAAGACGGGTGCGCCCCTACTTCAACATTATATTTAGTTGCTAAAGTGATTACCGAGTTTATTGTTTCTAAATCTCCTGCATGTCCACCGCAAGCTAAATTACACGAACTAATTAAAGGCATTAATTCACGCTCGTTACCTACACCTTCTCCCAGATCACAATTAAGATCTATAAATTGCCTTTGTTGTGTCATAAAATTCCTAATACGCTTAAAATTGCGCGAACACCCAGTATGAGAGTAATCGCTAATATTATTAAACTTATACCATTTTTTACTTTTGAATTTCTATAAATACCTAGTAAATCTTCCTGATTAGCAAGCCATATTAATATACCTGCAATTACCGGAAGTAAAATTCCATTCGCTATTTGTGCAAACTGTATTATTTGTATGGGTTTAATGCCAAAAGTCGCCAATAAAACCCCAATAATTAATATCGACATCCATATCAACCTAAAATTTCGAGACTTTAATCCGTTGCCAAGATTTAGGCAACCCTGAGCTACATAAGCCGCAGCTAGCGGCGCGGTAATAGCTGAAGTAATACCAGCAGCAAATAATCCTAAACCTATGCAGTAGCGTGCTGCACTACCATAAAGTGGTTCTAAACTTTGAGCAAGACCAGCAGCACTATCTATATTTTCTCCACTTAAAGAACTAGCTGCAATAATTACACACATAGACACAAGTCCACCTAAGATAACAGCAACAATAGTATCCTTTCGTGCCGCAGGCAAATCAGCTTTATTTTTCCATTTTTGATTAACAAGAGATGCGTGTAAAAATAAATTGTAAGGTACTACTGTAGTTCCTACAAGTGCCACTATCATCAAAATACTATCTTTAGGAAACGAAGGAATGAAACTGCTTTTCAATAAACCTAATACATCCGGCTTGGTTAAAATAGCAGTTATTACAAACGATAAACTCATTAAAATCACCAGTACCAGAAAAACCTTTTCTAAAACTTTATAGTTTCCTATATACAATAGCACAAAAGCAATACCTCCTATCAATAAACTATACAGGTTAATTGAAACAGCTCCTATAGAGTATATTCCGCTACTTCCCAGAGCTTGTAATCCTAGAACACCACCGCTTATATTACCACCTTCATATGCAGCATTACCTATTACAATGGCTGCGAGAACTAAACCCAAAATGAATTTTCGCAACATACCTTCTGGTAACTGTGTACGTAAAACTTGTGACAAACCTTTTTGAGAAACAAGTCCTATACGCGCAGCCGTTTCTTGTAAAACGATGGTGGCTATTATAGACAATGTCATTGCCCATAGTAAGGTATACCCATATTTAATACCTGCAAGTGTACAAACGGTAACCGTACCGGGACCTATAAAGGCCGCTGCAATTAATGCCCCCGGTCCTATATTTTTAAATGGATTACGCATAGAGTAAATGTAAATTTTAAATATAAAAATAATGTTGCGTTACCAGATGGTATTGTTACTTAAATACGCTGAGTTCCTAAAATGTAACTCTAATTAAAATACTAATTTAGAGTTCTAATGAATTAAATAGTAGGTTATGAATACTAAAGACCAGGATGTTGTTAATCATAAACTGAATTTAAATTACAAAACAGATAATGGCATCTGGCTTCATAAAGGCAAAACCTTACGTAAGATTGTAGGCACTGCCGGTATGTTACTCCCTATTCTGCTCCTCGCAGTTTCACTTACCTTTTTTGAACTTAATGGTCCGTTAGAATCTATCAGTCATTATTACTATACGCGCGCTACTCCACTATTTATAGGCATTGTAAGTCTTATAGGTATTTTCTTAATCGTTTATAGCGGTGAAGAGCCTATAGATTTCTGGATTTCAAACACTGCAGGCGTAGCTGCTCTGTTTGTAGTTTTTTTTCCGACGAGTAATTTAGGAACAGGATGCTGTGACTCCAGCATTCCTTATGCAGTGACTTATATTGAAGATCGCTATGAATACTGGCGTGCACTCGTACATTATATTTCAGCCGCTTTGTTTTTAATGGCCTTGGCATTTATGTCGCTATTTTTGTTTGTTAAGTCTAATATTCCGAAAGGAAAGAGAAGTCCAGAAAAGATAAAACGGAATCGCGTTTATCGTGTTTGTGGCATTATAATGCTTATTGCTTTATGTGTAATTTTCTTAGGTCTTTTAAATATCATACCCCGTGAAAGCTATGATCGATTAAATCTAACATTCTGGATGGAAGCATTAGCGGTAGAGTGTTTGGGATTTAGTTGGTTAGTTAAAGGCGAAGCATTGATGCAAGACTAGTAATTTTTTAAAAAATCAGATTCTTTTAAGTAGTACTTTTCATGTGGACTATTAAACTGAAATATGCGAATAAAATTAATTTTAGCTTCTATACTTTTTCTAGCTATGCTTAGCGCGTGTGATTCCGAATCAAATACAGAAGAAGATATCCCAGAGCAGTTACCTGCTTTACGTGTTCAAATAACCACAAATACCGCTACTCCTTTTGTTGACTATGTTTTAGAAGCTACTATTAGCACTTCAAACCCAATTAAAGAAATTGAAGTTACAGATAATGGCGGGTTATCATACACTACAAAGGTTTCCTCTACCGGTGATGATTTGGGAACAACTTTAGATTTGTTTTTTATGTATCCTACTTTAGGCGCCTATAAGTTAGAATTTCTAGTTACAGATATTTATAATCAGAAAGTGCCTTTTAGTGAAACAATTACGGTTACTCGCGGAAATGCAGTACGTATAATTTCTGCGGAAGTCATCTCGTTCTACAACAAAGATCAAACCTGGGATCCAGAATTTAATGCAAATGACTCCAACCGACTGGCAGATGTGAAAATTGCATTTTCAAAATCGAAATTGGTAGAGCGTTTTGATACACCTTCGTTTGAATTTGATACGTGGTATATTTCTGAAACACGTGAAAATCAAACTGATTTATTTTTTGATTTTTCTTCTGAAGATCTGTATATAGACTTAGCCAAAGAAGTGCGTATAACTCTGAGAGATGATGACGGAAAAAATATAGGACAGTCTTTAATGCTTGACACTCCTGATTATCGTATCCTTGACTTTAAAGAATATAACACAAGAAGACCTACAAAAATTACACTTAGGGATGCTGCTATAAATTTTGAAATGAAATTTATAGTTGAGTGGCCACAGGGATAAAAAAAACCCGCTAAACATAAGTTTAGCGGGTTTTTAAAAGTTAAACTGTTTTATTTTTTAATCTCTTTTAGTTTTACTTCTTTACCATCTTTATCTAGCAATACAACCTCATCGAAGCCCATATTTTTAAACTGTTGGTATTGAGTTGCAGCATCACCTACAACTAAATACGCCATTTTAGACTCGTCCAAATATTTATTAGCTAAGGCTTTGTGTTGTTCTAGTGTCATATTATTAATCGTAGCCTCTTCTTTTTCGATATAATTTGCATCTAAACCATAAGCACTACGTTCTTGAAGCATTCCTAATAATGAACCCTGAGTTTCAAAACGACGTGCGTTAGATTTGATAAGTGCATTTTTGGTAAAAGCTAAATCCTCTTCAGAAATTCCCGCCTTATAGTTGGCAATCTCATCTTTAAAAATACTCACAGACTCACCAGTTGTATTCGTACGTACACTTGAAGAAGCTGTAAAAGTTCCCGGTATTTTAGTTCCGCTAAAACCAGAGCGTGCACCATAGGTATATCCCTTTTCTTCCCGGAGTACTAAATTTACATTACCAGAAAAAGAACCTCCTAACTTATAGTTCATCACCTCAGCAGCGTAAAAATCCTTATCGGTACGCGGCATAGCAATGTATCCTATATTAATAACAGACTGCTTAGCATTAGGAACATCTACAAAATACAATGATGTTTTATCTCTATTGTTAGCTACAGGAAATTCTGGAATCTTAACGTCTTTAGCTTTCCAGTTTTCTTTAAATCCTTCTAACGCCGCTAGAGCCTTATTTTCTGAAACGTCTCCCACAACGTGAAATTTACTTACAGAAGGTGAAAAGTAATTTTCATAATAAGCTTTCAAATCTTCCATTGTGATAGCTTCTACAGACTCTATGGTACCAGATGTAGATTGCGCTAAAGGATGTTCTTCACCATACAGCATTTTGTTATAAACGCGGTTAGCAATAACTTCAGGATTAGCATCAGAACGCTTTATACCATTAATAGTGCTTGTTTTTAAACGTGCAAATTCTTTCTCATCCCATCGGGGCTCTAAAATGATTTCCTGTACAAGCTCCATCGTTTTATCGAAGTTACGGGCTAGTGTATTTCCTCTAATCACAATAGACTCATTTGTTGTGTACATATAAATACTAGCTCCTAATCGGTCAATGGCTTCTTCAAGTTCTAACGGAGTTTTTGAAGCGGTACCTTCCATAAGGATATCACTCATTAAGTTAGCTACTCCATTCTTACTTAAATCATCAAGTAAGTGACCGCCATCCATTACAAGACTGAAATTCACAAGAGGTAGTTCGTTTTGTACAATTCCATATACCTGCATCTGGTTAGGTAGTTTTGCCGTCCAAGAATCCGGAATATTTAATTTTGGAGTTTCACCCATTGCCGGAGGAACAGAACGATCAAACTTAGATGGAGTTTTCTCTATTTCCTTCTTATTTTCTACTATTTCTGTTTGAACATTTTCAGTGATTTCTTCTTCAACAATTTCTGCTTTTTCCGAATTTTCAGCTATAAGATCTAACTGTCCCTTAGGAACAAAACTGGTTAATATAAATGGCTTTCCTTTTATATACTTCTCATATACGCGCATCACATCTGCAGCCGATACATTTTTTATATTTTGAATATCCTTTTCTATAAAATCAGGATCTCCAGCAAATACATCATATTGAGCAAGCTGAAAGGACTTTCCTAAAACGCTGCTAATACCGTTATAGAACTCGGTTTCCTGCCCCGCTTTTATACGCTCAATATCGCTTTCTTTAACTCCTTCTTTTTCAAACAGAGCAAAGGCTTTAGTAATACCTGTTTCTACACTATCGAGATCAACTCCGGAATTTGCAGTAACTGAAATTCTAAATTTTCCGGCAATTTGATCTGCACTATTCCAGGCATAAGGTTGAGAAGTAAGATTCATATCTTCTACTAGAACTCGATACAGCGGCGCATTTTTTCCGTCAGAAAGAATTTCACCTAAAAAATCTAATGCATAGGCATCGTCTGTGTAAAATTCTACTGCAGGCCATACCATATTTAATTGAGGCGCAGTTGCAAAATTATCTTCGTGATACAAGCGCTTAGTTGCATCAAGGGTTACATTTTGAACTGCTAATGGCTCAACTTCCTGACGTTTCTTTATTTCACCAAAATATTTCTCAACAAGTTTTTTTGTTTTAGCATCATCAAAATCTCCTGCTATTACTAGCGTCGCATTATTAGGACCATAATATTTGTCATAAAATTCTTTAACATCTGCCACTGTTGCATTTTGAAGATCTTCAAGTTCTCCAATTACTTGCCAGCTATACGGATGCCCGTCTGGAAATAAATTTTTATCTATCACCCAACTTGTATGACCATATGGATTGTTGTCTACACGCTGGCGTTTTTCATTTTGAACCACCTCTTGCTGATTTGCAAAAGCTGACTCGGTCACGGTGTTAATTAAGAATCCCATACGGTCAGACTCAAGCCATAATACAGTCTCCAGAGCATTGTTAGGAACAACTTCATAATAAACTGTACCATCCTGCCAGGTTCCACCATTAAGCGTACCTCCCACATCCTGTATCGTTTTAAAGAATTGATCCTGCGGAACATTTTCTGATTCTTGAAATAGCATATGCTCAAATAAATGAGCAAATCCTGTACGTCCTTTTTTCTCCCGATTAGAACCTACACCATATTGAATAGCAACAGACACTATAGGATCACTCGTGTCTTTGTGTAAAACAACATTTAAGCCATTTTCTAATTCGTACTTTTCATAATCGATTGAGAGATTTGCCTCTGCAATATCTTCGCTTTTCTCTGCTTTGTCATCACAGGAAACGAATGATACTACAAACAAAGATAGCATAAGAGCCATCGGTGTCCATTTTGTTTTGATCATTGAATTTGATTTTTTGATTAATAAGAACAATAAATACGTTCGGTATTTATTTATAAATGACGCATTTAGAACAACTAAGTTACAAAAGTGCTAAAGTATATGTAATAAAAAGTTAAAAATGATAAATATAATTTAATGGGCTAGCCCAACCAGCCTTCCCTATCTAAACTTCTATATTGAATGGCTTCACTAATATGATGACTTTCGATAGTGGCAGAATCTTCTAGATCTGCTATGGTTCTGGAAACCTTTAATATACGATCATACGCTCTGGCAGATAAATTGAGTTTTTCCATAGCTGTTTTTAAAAGATTCTTCGAATTTTCATCCAGAGCGCAATGTGTACGTATTTGCTTCACATTCATTTGCGCGTTGTAATGAACACTGGTGTTTTCTTTAAAGCGTTCTGTTTGATATGCGCGGGCTTTAGTTACCCGCTCCCTAATTGAAACGCTGCTTTCGGCCTTTCGTTCATCAGACAATTTATCAAATGGTACGGGTGTGACTTCTATGTGAATATCTATACGGTCTAAAAGAGGACCACTTACCTTACTTAGATAACGTTGCATTTCGGCTGGAGTACTGGATACTGGTGCATTAGGATCGTTAAAATATCCTCCCGGACTGGGATTCATACTTGCTACAAGCATAAAGCTACTGGGATAGGTAACTGTAAATTTTGCACGCGAAATGGTAACCTCGCGGTCTTCTAATGGTTGGCGCATAACCTCAAGTACAGTGCGCTTAAACTCTGGCAATTCATCTAAAAATAGAACTCCGTTATGCGATAGGGAAATTTCTCCCGGTTGTGGATATGCTCCACCCCCTACTAAAGCAACATCAGATATGGTGTGATGCGGACTTCTAAAAGGTCGTTGAGCCATTAGACCTACGTGTTCTCGCATTCTGCCTGAAACACTGTGTATTTTTGTTGTTTCAAGTGCTTCTCGTAGTGTCATAGGTGGCAATATGGAAGGTAATCTTTTTGCAAGCATTGTCTTACCGGCTCCCGGCGGACCTATTAAAATTATATTATGACCTCCAGCAGCTGCAATTTCCATACAACGCTTTATAGACTCCTGCCCTTTAACATCAGCGAAATCAAAATCGGGATGCTCTAAGGCATTAAAAAATTCATTCCGCGTATCTACATAGGTTCGCTCGAGTTCTGCACCATTATCAAAGTGATCAATTACCTGTGAAATTGAATCTATACCATATACTTCTATGTCTTTTACTATTCCTGCCTCACGAGCATTTTGACTGGGTAGTAAGAATTTTTTAAACCCTTCTTCCTGCGCTTTTATTGCTATTGGTAAGGCGCCTCGAATAGGCTGTAAACTACCATCCAGAGAGAGTTCGCCCATTATAATATATTCATCCAGATTTTCGGCGTTAATTTGTCCGCTGGCAGCTAAAATCCCTATTGCTAACGTAAGATCATATGCACTACCCTCCTTACGCATATCTGCCGGTGCCATATTAAGCGTAATTTTCTTTCCCGGAATTTTGAAATTATTGTTTTGAAGGGCTGCTGCTATACGGTAGTTACTTTCTTTTATTGCATTATCTGGAAGTCCCACAAGATGATACCCTATCCCTTTATCAATATTTACCTCAACAGTAATTGTAGTGGCTTCAACGCCAAAAACGGCCGAACCGTAAACTTTAGTTAACATAATTTTAAGTTAGATTTCTAAAAATAAACTTTTATTAGAAACTTAACCCTTGATAATGAGATTTATAGCGATTATTTCATTCTATCAAAAATAGCGCTTGCCCATCGACTTACCGGTTTGCCAAAACACTCAATAAGATCATCTACCCCAATAACACTACTTTTAGCTAATCTTCCCAAAAAAGCTATATGCTCAATTATTTCACCAGTTTCCCGGTAAAGCCTGCCATCTTTCAAAGTATGTAAACCCAATTTATGTCCAACAGGGCTTACGTGAAGATTGGCTAATAAACTTGTGATTATTTTGCTAGTAACGGCGGTTAACTGCGGAGGATCTACTACAGAATTTACCAGTGTATCTGCAATGCAGCTTTTGTTATTTTTGTATAATTCCCAACCATCAGGATGTAACTTTATTTTAGGATCTAACACATAATTTAAATCTAAAACTCCGGCTTTGTGCACTGCAATTAGTTGCTGCAAACTTAACACAGGCGGTCCATAAGAATATCGCTTACTGGCTTCAATAAGTTGTACAATTTCTACCAAAATTTTCTCATTGACATTGAGATAGGTGTAGTCTTTATAGATTACTCCTAAAACATAACGCCACACTTGTCCTAGACAATAATCTAAACTAATCTCTTGGTTGCCAACTGCCATATTGACCAAGAGTTGCATTTGTTCTGATGCTGGTAAGGTTAAATCAGTTATGAGTATATGTGATAATTGGAAATTTTTTATAAGATCTCTAGAAAGCGTTTGTAGTGAAATTTTCTCAGAATTATCTTGACGTGCTTTATCCCCAAGTCTTCTGTAAACAGAACTATTAAGAGTGGCAAGAGCATGTATAAAGAATGCTGCATCTTTTAGATTTTGCTTTTCCTTTAAGGCGGTATCTAAGGAATTACGGAAAGCTTTATATTCATTTTCTGTTGGTTTGAACCAATTATCTATTTCAGCAGTTAAAGGTTTTGGAACCGGCGGTAAACCATCTAGTGAAAATACCAGAATTTTCTTCGGACCTTTTTCTGACGGTATATATCTTAACTCAGAATCAAAATCTTCTACAAACTCACCACCAAAACCTATTGTTAATGCACGCAATTGGTCAATCATTGTAAGACCAAAACCTCTTAATGCAATAATCGAATTTGTATCTATTGCTGATGTTTCTAATGCTCCTACCGGATAAGGATCTTCAAATAACTTTAAACTTTTATTTTCTGATGCATGCTTTTTCCATTTTTCTAACTGATTTGTCAATTGGGTGTTCTGGTGCCCCACAGTTAGCACAACTTCATCAACGATATAAACGCAATTTTTAACGTCTATAATCTTACATTGATTTTCAAAGGGGCTCACCTTAACAACTTTTTGCTTGATATGAGTAAGACTTCCGGTTAAAAGTAAGCTCCTTTTAATAGACTCAAAGCGCTCATAAAGATACAAACCTAATGTTGCGCGGGGCGGAAAAAAATCTATTTTAGATTCATTAATTTGAGTTTCAGATTGACTCCACTCCGCATAAGATGGAAACCCCGGAATGTAAATTCCGTTATAATCAATTTCTTTTCTACCGGTTAAACTTGAGAATAAATGGCGTTCACTTACATTAGATAGGTTTGTAATAACCTGGTCAGGATTCCATATAGGACCTGCACCGGGAAATTTGAAATCTTCAAATAGGCGTACCTGTATAGATACACTTGATTTATATTCTTCTTTCGCTAAAAATAATGCCTCTAAAGCAGCCAAACCTCTGGGACCAACTCCTACTACTGCGACCTCCAGCGTTTTTGACATAATAGATTATTAGTACAATCTAACTTTGAATAACTTTAAAAATAAATGATTGTAGGGGTTTTATATCTACTCTCAACTCCGCTTTTCCCTCATAAACATTTAATTCTCCTTCTTGGTTACCATACAACTGATCAATAACCTGGTATTTTCCATTAGAGAGGTGCCATTTTTTTATTATTGATTCTGGAAGTTGCAATTCGAATCCAAATGTGTCTTGCGCATCAAAATTGGTTACAACTATTAATTTTTCAGTATCAGACCAGCGAACAAATGAATAAACTTTATCATTATACCACTCTGTATTTTGTCTATTATGTGCGTGAATATCTGCATACTCACCGGTAATTGCAGAATTCTGGGTACTGAAATTCAGTAAACGCTTGTAAAAATCACGTAATTCAAGTTCTGACGTTGAAGATTTTCCTCCATCAAACTTTTTGTCATTTACCCAACGTACAACAGAAGGAACACTACCATAATCAAAAATTGAAGTGCGCGAAGGATCGCCAAAACCCAGATCTTCTGATGCCGGTTCACCCAGTTCCTGACCAAAGTAAATCATAGTAGGTGAACTGGATAATAATGTAGAAACGACCATTGCCGGTTTTCCTTTCTCTGCATTTCCTGCAAACTCCGGACTTGCAATACGTTGCTCATCGTGATTTTCTAAGAAATGAAGCATATTTACAGCAATGTCCTTCTGATGCTCTACAATTGGTGCAATATGGTCTGTGCTTCCGTGACCTTGCATTATATTTTTTATGGTATCATATAGCTCTACTTTATCATATAAATAATCCATTTTTCCTTTAAAAATATACTCTCTATATAATGATGGATTATAAACTTCAGCCAGAAGAAATGCATCGGGATTTTTGATTTTTATAGCAGAGTTCATATAACTCCAGAATTCCACAGGAACCATTTCAGCCATATCAAATCGAAATCCGTCTACTCCTTTATTTGTCCAGAAAAGTGCTATATCCTTAAATTTAACCCAACTTGCAGGCACTTCTTTTCCGGTCCAGAACTCCTGATGTTCTTTAATTTCCCATTGTGCAGACTCCTGAGGTAAGGGTTCAAAATCAATTCCACCATCTGGCCATACACCATAATTAATTTTTACAGTTTCGTACCAGTCATTTTGATTAGGTTGAGCATTTCTACTGCCATTGCCTGTCCATTTTGCAGGAGATTCTTTAAATGTATTATCTAACGCATCAGATAATTCACCACCTAAAGGAAGGTATCCATTTTGCCATTCTGGAATTTTGAATTCGGTGTTAGGTATATAATAGAAATCATTATCTCGTTTATAATCGACTGAGGTATCGTCATTTTTTCCGAAGGGAATTAATCCCTCTGGAGTATTCAAACTTTCATATTTACGAGCCACGTGATTAGGCACAATATCAATTATAACCTTTAGACCAGCATCGTGAGAACGTTTAATAAGCGCTTCAAACTCCTGCATTCTTTTTGCGGGATCATTGGCCATATCAGGATCTACTTGATAATAATCTTTCACTGCATAGGGCGAACCGGCACGACCTTTTACAACATCAGGATCATCATTAGAAATACCATAAGCCGTATAATCTGTTATAACTGCATGATGCGGAACTCCCGTATACCAGATGTAAGTAGCACCTAAATCTTTAATTTGTTTTAAGGCTAGACTACTAAAATCATCAAATTTCCCTACTCCGTTTTCGGCTAAAGTACCCCAGGGTTTATTGGTTGTATTTGTATTTCCAAAAAGTCGGGTAAAAACTTGATAAACAACTTCTTTTTTAGGCGTATTTTTTAATTTCATAGCGGTGCTAGATTGTGTATTTCTTCCAGTTTTACAACTTAAAATTAGGCTTAAGATAAGTATAACCAGTCCTGCGTTTCTAATCATTTTAATATAATCTGAATATTTTTTAATAATAGCTACTTACCAAGTCAAACCCATAATTTGATATTTAAGTAGATTCTCTTTCAATGAGTGTGGTTGTAATTACAGTTGTCTTATAATTTTCAGCTTCTTTATCACTTTCTAGACGATCGATAAGCATTTGAGCTGCTGCTTTACCCATCTCATCACCGTGCTGGTTCACCGCAGATATTGTAGGCGCTGCATATTTAAGTAATTTGCCATCAGAAAAGCCTATAATCGCAACGTCTTCGGGTATTTTTTTTCCTTGATTTTGCAAAGCCTTCATAGCTACTACTGCAAAAACGTCATTTACCCCCATAACCGCATCAAATGTCGTTTCTCTAATAAACTTTTCTATCGCTTTATCTGAATCTTCTATATTATTTATAGTCAAAATAAGACGCTCATCAAGTTCTATATCGTGATCTGCCAGTGCTTTTTTGTATCCCTTTTTTCTAAGTGATCCCACACTAATGTAATCTTCCGTAGTGATTAATGCAATACGCTTGCGCCCTTGATTAATTAAATGACTAATTGCGGTATAAGAGCCGCGCATATCATCTACAATCACTTTGTCTGATATTACCTTATCTGTAATCCTATCTATCATAACCAAAGGCATCCCTTGATTTTCAATTTCTATTAAATGATTGTAGTCTTCTTTTAACTGCGTTTCTTTAGATAGTGAAATAATAAATCCGTCCACAATTCCTCCACGTGCAAACATCTCCATACTTAAAACCTCTTTTTCAAAAGATTCATTAGATACACATACCAGTACATTGTATCCATTCTTATGAGCTACCTCTTCCACTCCTTTGAGAACAGTTGTAAAGAAATCATGTACAATTTCTGGTATGAATAAGGCAATATGCTTTGTTCGACTATTTTGAAGACTAACCGCTATATTGTTAGGTTTATAGTTGTATAATTTTGCAAACGCCTGAACTTTTTCTCGGGTATCAAAACCTATTTCATTGCTGTTTTTAAGCGCTTTAGAGACGGTAGATATAGAGACGTCGAGTTCTTTTGCTATGTCTTTAAGTGTAATTTTTCTTTTCATTGTAATAATCTGCACTTCAAATTTGACCCTTTATTTAACTATTTGATAAAATCAAGGGTTTTTAATTGCGAAAAACTTATCAACACGAAAACGTTAGAGTGTGTATAGTTAACACAAAACAATGCGCTATTAACTTATCCTTTTAGGTAAGTTTGTTGCATTAAACAAACAAATTAAAGATAATTCTATTCAAAAAAATTAAAGCTCAACTCAAACTATTTTATGAAAATGTTATTTAAACGAACGCTTTTTCTCTTACTCTTATTGCCAATTACAACGATTGCGCAATCGGTAATAAGTGGAACTGTAGTTGATGCCACACTTAAACAACCCGTTCCCGGTGTTAATGTTATAGTAGATGGTACAACCAATGGAACAACAACAGATTTTGATGGAAATTATACCCTTTCGGGTGTAAATCAAGGATCTAAAATTACTTTTTCTTATCTCGGCTTTAGAACGCAAACGATACCGTTTACGGGCCAGGGCACATTAAATGTCACACTCACCGAAGATGCTTCAGAATTAGACGCTGTAGTTGTTGTAGGTTATGGTACTACAACAAAGAAAGATCTTACAGGATCTGTAGCACTTATAGGGGAAGATGATTTTAATAAAGGTAACAATGTAACGGCAGAAAACTTACTTAATGGAAGGGTTGCTGGTTTAACCGTAAACACAGGAGGTTCTCCAGGATCTAATTCTGAAATTAGAATACGTGGTGGTGCTTCTTTAAATGCTTCTAACGATCCATTAATTGTAATTGATGGTTTACCGGTAAGCAATGTTGCAAATGGTACTCGCTCTATTATTTCTTCTATCAACCCTGCAGATATTGAATCTTTTTCGGTTTTAAAAGATGCTTCTGCAGCGGCAATTTATGGTAACCGTGGTGCAAATGGGGTTATTATTATTACTACTAAAAAAGGAAAGCAAGGCTTAAAAGTAAGCTTTGATAGCCAAGCAAGTGTATCACGTCTAACCGATAAAATTGATGTATTTAACGCAGCAGAATTCCGTAGTTTAGTAACAGAGCGATTTCCCGACCGTGTAGATTTATTAGGAAATGCAAATACAGACTGGCAAGATGCTATTTACCGGGATGCATTTTCTTCACAGCACAACTTATCTGTAAGTGGTGCTCTGGCAGACAATTTACCTGCAAGACTTTCTGTAGGTTATGCAGACCAGGAAGGATTACGTAAAACTTCATCGTTTGAGCGTACTACTACTTCGCTATCTTTAAATCCACGTTTTTTTGAAGGAAATTTAAAAATTGACTTCAATGCTAACTTAAACTTTGAGCGCAATCAATTTGCACCAGGTATAGAAGGTAACGCTTTACAATTTAATCCTACACAACCTATTTATGATCCCAATTCGCAATACGGAGGGTTTTATGAATATACCGGAGCAAACGGACTTATATTAGGTAATGTACCTCGCAATCCTGTGGCGCAGCTAATGCAAACCCAAGATATTGCTAGCGTTCGTCGTTATTACGGAAACTTCAAAGTAGATTATAAACTACCTTTTTATGAGCCATTACGTGCAGTTGTAAACTTGGGTCTTGACGAAAGTACTTCAGACCGTTTTTATGAAGTTGATCGCAACAGTGCTTTAGGTACTAACGCGGAAGAGGGTGAAACCTTAGGACAACGTTCTGACACCGATTTTAAATCTTCTAACCGCTTATTTGATGCATATTTAGTGCATACGAAAGCTTTTGGAGATTTTAATACAGAAGTAACAGCTGGATATTCATATCAAATATTTGAAAATGAAAATTTCACAACAAATAACGTTCGTGATCCTAACTCTGCTCCTCCAGAAAACACTATAAGTCCAGACGTTGTTTTACTTGCCTATTTTGCACGTGGTAACTTTAATTACCAAAGCAAATATTTTTTAAGTGCTTCTATTCGTCGTGACGGTACTTCACGTTTTGGTCCAGATGAGCGTTTTGGTTATTTTCCTGCAGTATCTGGTGCTTGGCAAATTTCTGATGAAGATTTCCTAAAAGATTCAGAAACTTTAAGTGCTTTAAAACTACGTTTAGGATATGGTATCACCGGTCAACAGGATATTTCTTCACAGTATGATTATTTATCTCGTTATGGATTGGGTGATTCAAGATCTCAATATCTATTTGGTGATCAGTACTATACAATAGGTCAGCCTTTCTTCAGAAATGCAGGTATTAAATGGGAAGAAATTACAGAATATAATGCGGGTATTGATTATGGCTTTTTCAACGGAAAGCTTAGTGGTTCTTTAGACTTTTTCCGTAAAGAATCTAATGATTTATTATCATCAGCTCCGGTTCCTGATGGGGTAAACTTTTCTAATCAAGGATTTCAGAACATCGGAAAATTTACAACTCAGGGTGTTGAGTTTGTAATTGATTACAATGTCGTTTCTAATGATAACTTTAATTGGAATGTAAATTACAATACAACGTACATCGACCGTGAGATAAATAAACTTGCCTTTGGACAAGATATTTTGACTCAAGGTATTTCAGGTGGTACGGGGAATACTATACAAGTTCAACGTGAAGGCTTTGCTCCTAACTCATTCTTTGTATATAGACAATTATACGATACTGCAGGAGCTCCTATAGAAGGTGCATATGTTGATGTTAATAATGACGGTATTTTAAATGATGAAGATAAATACATCGCAGGCAACGGTCGTGCAGATGTAACAATGGGTTTTCAATCTACTATGAATTATAAAGATTGGGATTTCAGCTTTAATCTACGAGCTAGTTTTGGAAATGACATCTATAACAATGTAAATTCTGGTAATGCACAATATGGTAATGTTTTTAGAACGGTATTAAACAATGTTCCTACACAGGTTCTGGAAACCAATTTTGTAAATACACCAGATGTTATACTATCAGATTATTACTTAGAAGATGCAGATTTTCTACGTATGGATAACATTACGCTAGGTTACACCTTTGATGCAGACAAAATGGGTAAAGGTACTCTAAGATTATGGGGAGGTGTTCAAAATGTATTTGTAATTACAGATTACTCGGGTCTTGACCCAGAAATAACTAACAATGGTGTAGACAATACAATTTTCCCTAGAGGACGCACTTTCTTATTCGGACTGAATTATGGATTTTAATATAAAAAATATGCTACAATTAAGAACATTCGTATTAATGCTACTCCTAGGTGGAGTATTCATTTCTTGCGAGTCAGATTTAGATGTAACACCAGAAGATGATGATGAGCTTTTAGCTGATGGCTTTTTTGAAAACGAAGGAGCTTATAAGCAAGCGCTTGCAGGTGTTTACGCAAACTTGAGTTTAACAAGTATAAATGATCCGGGAGGATCTAACATTGCTGGTCTTGATGCCGGTACAGGGCAATATATTCGTGGTTTATTTAACCTTCAAAACTTATCTACAGATGAGGTTATCTGGACGTATGAAAATGATCCTGGCCTTCGTGGCATGCAACGCAATACCTGGAGCTCCGACAATCCGCTTATATTAGGAGTTTTTGCTAGAGCTTCTTACGAAATTGCATTAGCAAATGAGTTTTTAAGACAAACCACAACGGAAGCTTTAAGCGGTAGAGGCGAAAGTGAAGAGTTAAAAGCAACTATACAAACTTATCGTGCAGAAGCACGCGTATTACGTGCTTTAGCTAATTATCACTTACTTGATATGTTTGGCAAGGCTCCTTCAGTTACCGAAAATGATGCTGTAGGTTTTGATCAGGTACCAGAACTAGTAGGTGTAGATTTATTTAATTTTATTGAGTCAGAACTACTTGCTGCATTACCAGATCTTATTGCTGCAAGACAAAATGAATACGCACGGGTAGATCAGGGAGTAGCAAATATGCTTCTTGCAAAATTATATTTAAACGCTGAGGTTTATACAGGTACTGCCCGTTATGCAGATTGTATTACTGTTTGTGAGACTTTAATAGGAAGTGGATACAGTTTAACACCTAATTATTTGTTCAACTTTATGGCAGATAACAATACGAATGGTGCTCAAAACGAAATCATTTTCCCAATATCAAATGATGGTACAAATACTCAGAATTACGGCGGTACCACCATTATTATTCAAGGTGAAGTAGGTGTTCCTGAAAATAACGGGGAGAGCCTGGGTGTAAATGCTACTGGTTTTGGTGGTCTTTTTAGAGTTCGTCCAGAATTCTCAAGATTATTTACCAGTAATCCACTTTACCGAAATGACAGCCGTAATACACTAATTACTGCAGATCGTACTGAAGAAATAAACAATGTAGGAAATACTGCAGAAGGATATATTATCACAAAATTCTCAAACAGAACTTCAACCGGAGGTTTTGGAAGTGATCGTACTTTCACAGATACAGACTATCCCCTATTTAGATATGCAGATGTTCTTCTTATGTATGCCGAGGCTACTTTAAGAGGTGGTGGTGGTTCTACTGCTCAAGCGCTGGGTTATATTAATGAATTAAGAGAACGTGCTTTTGGAAATACATCTGGAAATATTACGCAGAGCCAACTTACTCTGGATTTTATATTAGATGAGCGCTCAAGAGAATTGTATTGGGAAAGTCATCGTAGACAAGACTTAATACGCTTTGGTGTTTATTCTGGAAGTTCTTACTTATGGTCTTATAAAGGAGGACCACAAACAGGAACGGCTATTCCTCAATTCAGAGAATTGTTTCCAATACCTAATCAAAGTTTATCCTCTAATGCTAACCTAACTCAAAACGCAGGTTACTAGAAACTAAAACATACAAACTATGATATCAAAAATTAAATATGGTGCACTCTTGATTGCGCTGGTTATAATGACTGGTTGCAGTGAAGACGATGAAAAATTGACCGTGGCGGTTGAAGATGCACCCTTACTTGCAGAATTAGATATAAACCGGGTTGCTTTAGATCAAACCAATCCCGGTAATCCCGCAGTAACCATTAGTTGGAATAAGGCAAGCTATGGTTTGCCTACGTTGGTAAATTATGTTGTAGAATTTGCTACTGAAGATACCTTTACAACTCCAATTACAGCTGTAAGCACTACAAATACCGAAGCTACAATCTCAGTAAGTGCTTTAAACAATACCGCAAATGATTTAGGATTTGTTCCTTTTGAATGGCAGCAGGCATTCATCCGTATTAAATCGTCTATAGGTACTCAAGCTTCTAACGTAAGCTATTCTGAACCTATTGAAATTATGATTAATCCATACTTTTCATATCCTTTTGACGACTATTATTTAGTAGGTGCTGCAACTGCTCCAGGCTGGAACAATGATCAAAATAACCCGCTTCTATTTAGAAATGCGTTCAACGAAAATGAGTACTCCTATACAGGAAGATTTCTTGCAGATGCTTTCAAAATTTTAGCAAATCGTGGTCAGTGGGCTCCACAGTATGGTCAAGATGGCGGAACATTGGTTTTAAGAGCTACAGATGATGATCCAGATCCTCCGGTTTTTAGCTCCACTTCAGAAGGGTATCAAAAATTTACTGTAAACTTTTCTACAGGAAGTTTTACACTTACAGAGGTATCTAACGTAGGTGCTCCTTTTACATCGGTTTCTCTTGATGGCAATGAAGGAAGTTCAGCTTCATTAACGGCTTTAGATTTTGATCCGCATATCTGGTACATACGCTCTACTCCATTAGAAGCAGGTTCTGTGACATTTTTAGCAAACGGAAGTACGACATACGGAGGTTCTTCAGAGTTTTCTGGAGTTTCTGTTGTTGATGGTGTGAGTATCCCAGTACCGGTAAAAGATAATTACGAAATATGGTTTAATGATATCACGGGTGATTACGCGATGATTCCACTTAACTTTTCAAAATAAAGAATATGAACACACTATTAAAAAAGTCACTATTTAGTCTTTTCGCTTTAGCTACATTAATAGGCTGCGATAATACTGAAGATCTTATTCTTGAAGAGGGTCAAAGTTCATTTGAGATAAACAGCACTAATTTTTCAAACTTAGTTTTAAACGCTTCTTACCCCGAGAATGCAGCCTTTACAATTAGCTGGAATGAGGAGCTAGACGCTGCATCTACGTATAAGGTGGTAATGGCGACAGATGAGAGTTTTACTAACGAGATCGCTCTAGGTACCAGTGAGGATACTAATTTTACCATATCGGTAAGTAACTTAAATGCACTTTTATTAGACGCGGGAGCAGAGCCGTATAAAGCATTTCCAGTTTATGTGCGTATTAATTCTGAAAGTCAATCTACGGAAGCTCTAAGTTATACAATAACCCCTTATGCTGTAGCCGCTCCGGTAATTACTAATCCGGCTGCTGATTTTAGTATTGTTTTAGATGGGGAAACTCCTGATGCAACAGCACTTGAAATGATGTGGACCGATTTTTCTACTGAAGGTACTGCGGTTTCAGTTGTTTATAGCATAGAACTGGCAGTTGCAGAAACAAATTTTGAAGAGGTTCAGACCATTGGGCAAGTAACAGATTTGAATGCTTTCACCCTTTCCAATTCACAGCTTAATGCGCTCGCGTTGTCACTAGGCGCTGATGAAGAAAGTTCTATTGAGCTTGAAACTCGAATTAGAGCTACTATAACAAGTGATACAGGAGTAAACGAACGACTTGCTCTACCAGTTGCATTTTCTGTGACTACCTATAGCACAGCAGTAACTAATTTATTTTTAGTAGGAAGTGCGACGGCTGCAAACTGGGTAAACAACAATAATAATGCACCTATAATAAGAGATCCTAATAACAAGAATGTGTATTCATATACTGCTAAATTTAATGGTGGCGGTGATTTTGCATTTAAATTATTAGAGACGCCAGGACAATGGCAGCCACAGTGGGGTGTTACAAATAATACATTTGTAAGTAATGAAACTTTAGGTCAAGAGCCCGGTGTGTTGAGTGTTCCTACTACCGGTTATTACAAACTTGATGTAAATACAAAAACGGGTGTTTATAGCATTGCTCCATATGATGCTAGTGCTGCAACGGTTTACCCGGCTATGGGCTATATAGGTTCTTCACGTACTGGTGGAGATGATGGCTGGAGTGATCCAGATTCAAACCTTACACAATCTACTTTTGATCCTCATATCTGGTATGCAAAAAATGTGAAATTATTTAATGGTGAATTTAAATTTAGAGCAAATGATTCATGGGATGTCAACTGGGGAGCGACTACTGCAATAAGCGGTTACGGAGTTCTCAATTCTTCATCAAATA
The DNA here is from genome assembly GCF_004104375.1 of Leeuwenhoekiella aequorea. Taxonomy (GTDB): domain Bacteria; phylum Bacteroidota; class Bacteroidia; order Flavobacteriales; family Flavobacteriaceae; genus Leeuwenhoekiella; species Leeuwenhoekiella aequorea. Next base: position 137,801 of record NZ_QOVM01000002.1, on the reverse strand, counting down.
TTCCTGTTACAGCAGGAACGTATGATATTTGGTTTAATGATCTAACCGCCGGATATATTTTTATTCCTGTAGAATAAAAAAAATTAAAACCATAAAGGCCGTGCTTGCACGGCCTTTTTTAATCTTAAAATTTTGAGAATGAAAACAAAACTACTCGTACTTTTTTTCCTTGCTTTACCAGTTTCCTTTTTTGCTCAAAATATCACGCTGAGTCCAGAGCCTTTTTCAGAAGATCAGAATATTACAATAACTGCCTCAAACGTTTCCTGGACTTCTGGAGTTTACTTGTGGACTTGGCATTATGATTCTTCAGGAACTCAAATTAATAATCCGGAGGCAATAGGAACAGATTTTGGGAATTCTCCAGAATCTGCACGCTTTACAAATAATGGTGATGGTACGTATTCTTACGTTCTAAAACCAACTGAATTCTATAAAAATACCGGTATTAGCCGAATAGGTTTATTGGTGAAAAATCAAAATGGTTCACAGCAAAGTACCGATCTCATTAAATCAGTAGGTGCTTTTGATGTTACATTAACTTCACCCACTACCACCAGTTCTAGTGTGACAAGTGGTTCTGATCTTAATATTGTAGCAACTTCTACTGTAACGGCTGATTTTAAATTATTTGCAAACGGAAATCTTATTAATACAGTGAACTCGACAAAAAATTATACATATACAGCAAACCCTACACTAAATACAAATTACCGTCTAGAGGTTACCCAATCAGGAACTTCAAATCTTGTGGTGCGCAGTTTTACGACTTTAGTAAAACCTGTTCCTCAAATATTACCTATGCCTGAAGGAGTGAAAGATGGTTTTAATTATGATAAGTCTAAACCAAACGAAGCTACTCTAGTATTTTATGCTCCAGGAAAAGAGTTTATTCATATAATAGGGAATTTTAATGAATCTAACTGGACCTTAGATTCAAAGTATTTAATGAACTATGATGATACAGCAGATCGTCATTGGATAACGATTGATCTTACTAATACTCCAAAAGAACATTTATTGTATCAATATGTTGTTGAGTATAACCTGCGCGTTGCAGACCCCTACTCTACACTTATTCTTGATGAGTTTAATGATAAATTTATAAAGACATCCACGTATGAAAACATACCTGCTTATCCCTCTGGTAAAACTTCAGAGGCGATATCCTATATTCAGCTAAATGAAGAGGATTACCAATGGCAGATCACAGATTTTAAACCTGCAAAACGCGAGGATTTGGTCATTTATGAGGTGTTGATTCGTGATTTTGATACCGAGCAAAATTTTCAAAGTGTCATCGATCGTTTGGATTACTTATCAGAATTGGGTATTAATGTTTTAGAGCTTATGCCTGTTCAGGAATTTGATGGTAATTCGAGTTGGGGATATAATCCATCATTTCATATGGCATTAGATAAATATTATGGAACCCGAAATGCATTCAAAGCTTTAATTGATGCAGCTCATGCAAAAGGAATCGCTGTAATTATCGATGTGGTCTACAACCATGCAAGTGGGCAAAATCCGTACTACAGAATGTATAATACAAGTAATGGTGGTACTGGCGGTCAACCCAGTGCAGATAGTCCGTTCTTTACTCAAACCGCAACTCATTCTTATAGTGTTTTTAATGATTTTAATCATTCTAAGACCGCTACAAAAAATTATGTTAAGCGTACGGCATCATACTGGATAGAGGAATTTAAAGTGGATGGATTTCGCTGGGACTTGACTAAAGGCTTTACTCAAAATTGTACCGCTGCAGACGAATCCTGTACAAATGCATATCAACAAGATCGTGTAGATGTTCTCAAAGAATATGCAGATATGCAATGGGAATTAGATTCAGATTTTATGATCATTTTTGAGCATCTGGGAACCTTATCTGAAGAAAAACAATGGGCAGATTATCGCCTTAATGAAGGAAAAGGAATAATGCTATGGAATAAACAAACCAATGCGTACAATCAATCTACTATGGGTTATGCAAGCGATTCTAATTTTGATGCTGCATCGTACAAAGTAAAGGGATTTAATAATCCTGCTGCTGTTACCTATATGGAAAGTCACGATGAAGAACGCTTAATGTATAAAAATATAGCATTCGGAAATTCAACGACTTCTTATAGTACAAAAGACTTAAATACGGCCTTAGCACGTATGGAAGCTGCGGGAGCGGTATTTTTCACGATTCCGGGACCTAAAATGATCTGGCAGTTTGGTGAATTAGGATATGACATAAGCATCTTTACTTGCGAGGATGGAAGTAATCCTGGTGATGATAGCTGTAAGTTAAGCCCCAAACCCACAGGTTGGAATTACTTGAGTACCGATGCTCGTATAAAATTACGAAACACATGGGCTGCTATGATTGCTTTAAAAAAGCAACTTCCTATTTTTGAAACAACTGATTTTACAGTAGAAACCGGAAATACAGATCTTGTAAAAAAAATACATTTATCTAATAAAAATGCAATTGAAGGTGATGTCAACTATGTCACAGTACTTGCAAATTTAAGTATGACTTCACAAGTTATTAATCCTCAATTTCAAGAAACTGGTATGTGGTACAACCTTATGAATAATGAAGAATATGAGGTAACGGCTACAACAACTCCCATACGTTTAGAAGCTGGAGAATATAGAATTTTTGGAAATACAAATACAACTTTAAGTACTAGTAGCGAAAATTTTGCAAACCAAATTGCTTTATTTCCCAATCCGGCAAGCTCCTACTTTAAATTAAGTCAAGATGTAGATGATCTTCATATTTACACAACGGATGGTGCACTTGTAAAAAGGATAGATTTTAAAAACTTAAAAAATAAACAAGTTCCAATTGATGATTTAACCTCCGGAATATATCTAGTAGAAACAATACGTGGAGAATTCAAGCAAACACTTAAATTAATTGTCAATTAAAATTTGCTTGCATAATTTATCAATGTTCTATTAATAAAGGAAAAAAAAGTTTTTGTAGAAAATTCCGATGATTCGGTATTCTAAAAAAGGTGTTTTTCCCCTTTTGAGAAACTATACATTTAAATAGATTTACAGTGTATTAATCAATGATTTATACCGTTTTTCATTTAATTAATAGGGGAATTAAATTTAAAATGTATTAATGATTTAGGGGTGAAAGGCACTTTGCGCAAGCAAGGTGTTTTTCTTTTTTGGATAAATCTGAAAATTATATACTTGTAAAAACTTAATCGATTTACTTATAAATTCTCTAAGGATATTCTCAAGTAAATTGTAAATTTACTATGTCATTAATAATTTAGGGGTGAAAGGCACTTTGCGAAAGCAAGGTGTTTTTCTGTTTTAAATAACTATTTATCAGCTCGTTAACGGCTTTTTATATTATTTACAGTTCGCAGTTTTTACCTAATATAATGCTGAAATGAAATGACGTTTCTGAAGAATTATTCCCTTAATTATCTAAAGTATTTTGATTCCTTTTTTTGAATTCAAGATTAAACCGATCTCTTCTCATCAAAAGTCTTTTTCTAAAAACAAGAAATAAAATATAGCCTAACCAACTAAAGATACCAACGAGAAACACCCAAAGAATTAATTCTTTGGGTGTCTTAAATTTTTTATAGCGGAGTTCTAAAAGAACCAAAATTATAAATACAATTCTAAGATAGATCAAATCCTATTGTTTTTGTTTTTCCGTAGTTATATAGGTATTTACTCGTTCTTCTAAAAGCGAAAGAGGTAATGCTCCCTGTCCTAATAGTACTTCGTGAAATGCTCTAATATCAAACTTATCGTTTAATTCTGATTGAGCTTTTGAACGCAAATTGAGAATTTTATTCATCCCTACTTTATAAGCCGTGGCCTGTCCTGGCATTACGATATGGCGTTCTACCATTTTGATACAGTCACTTTCTGCATTAGGAGTATTTTCTTTATAATAAGCTACACCTTCTTCACGCGTCCATTTTTTATGGTGTATACCCGTATCGACTACCAGTCTGCATGCTCTCCATAATTCCATGGCAAGCCTTCCAAAATCTGAATACGCGTCTTTATACATATTCATTTCCTTAGGTAAATATTCACAATACAAACCCCAGCCTTCTATATAGGCTGTATAGCCACCAAATTTTCTAAATTTTGGTAAGCTATCTAGCTCCTGAGCGATGGCTAACTGCATATGATGACCGGGAATTCCCTCGTGATAAGCAAGAGCTTGCATTTGATACTTTGGCATAGCCTTGATATCATATAAATTTGCATAGTAAACTCCCGGTCTTGAACCATCGGGTGCCGGAGAATTATAAAAAGCTTTACCAGCACTTTTTTCTCTAAATGATTCTACCTGCTTAACTTCTATTGCTGCTTTTGGTTTTGTAATAAACAATTGATCAAGGCGACCACGCATATCATCAATAATTGACTTTGCTTTATTCATATACGCTGCTCTTCCTTCATTTGAGTCTTCGTAGTAAAACTTGCTATCATTGCGCATAAATTCAAAGAAATCCTGTAAACTTCCTTCAAATTTTACCTGCTTCATAATTTCTTTCATTTCACCTTGAATACGTGCTACTTCACTCAGTCCCAACTCGTGAATTTCTTCCGCAGTCATAGAGGTTGTAGTTGTTCTCTTTAAAGCAATACCATAAAAAACATCACCTCTAGGAAATTTCCATACGCCATCATCTGTGGTTGCTCTTATTTTCTGATTCTCTACGAAGTCGATTAGCTCATTATACGCGGGTTGTAAGCTATCGATAAGTGCATTTGTCGCTTCAAGCATTAATCTATCTTTACTTGCACTATCAAGCTTCAACTTGTCAATTTTAGACTCAAAATCGGCTAAAATTGGCATTTGTTCCTGAGACTTTTCAAATGGTCTACCCTTTAAAATATTTCTACTATCATCAAGTACACGATCTAATACAAATTTTGGAGCAATTATTTGATTTGACTCCCGTATTCCTAACTGATTGCGCAACTCAGTAAACAATGGCTTAACCCCTTTAATCCGAGAAATATAGGCCTCTGCATCTGCAATACTATCTATTCTATGTTTATTGATAAGAAATGCGGGAACGCTCGAGTGTAAACCGTACATCTGATTTACAGGATAATTATAAAAACGATATTCATAATCTTCAATATCGTTTTTCATATTTAATACATACAGCTTATAACTCACAGCTGTAACAGAATCTAATGCATTTACATTAACTTCATTTTCAAGATATGAAAGGCGCTCCTTGGCATTGTTGAGATTAGTAAGCATCATTTCTGAAGAGATATCATCCCATTTTCCGTAGTTGGTCTTGTATCCTAAATTGGTTTGACCCTGTGGAGATAATGCTAAATCTTCTTGAAACTGTTTTTCAAACCAGGCATTTAAGGCACTACTTTGCTTATTAATTTCTTCTTGAGTTACTGTTTCTGAAGATTCTTTTTTACAAGATCCTAAAACAAGGAAAACACTTAATATAAAGAGATTAAATTGAACTCTCATACGTTTAATTTATAATACTGAATTGAATTTCTGAATCCCCAAATACGCTATGTGATTCTTTAGTAAAATCTTCAACCTTTGCTTTATAAATATTAGGTACAAAGGTTTGTGGATTACGATCGATTAATGGGAACCACGTACTCTGAATTTGAATCTGAATTTTATGACCTTTTAAAAAGGTATGGTTAACCCCTTGAAGTGTCATATTTACCGGAGTTTTAGTATTGGATTCAAAAGGTTTTGGATCACTAAAACTATCTCGAAAACGACCACGCATAACCTCACTACGCACCATCATATGATAGTTACCCATTTTTAAATAATCTTGAGTCTCGGGGAAATCTGCTGCATCTGGAGGGTATACATCTACTAGCTTTACAACCCAATCTGCATCTGTTCCTGTCGTAGCAACTTGTAATTTTGCCAGTATCTCACCACTCAAAGTCATATCTTCAGTTAGAACCGGTGTCTCATAAACTAAGACATCTGGTCTGCGCGCCGCAAAGCGCTGATCATCGGTCATATATTTACGAGGTGTAAAAACCATCTTAATATCTTCTGAATATGGTACCGGCTTTTGAGGATCACTTACAAATGTATTTTCAAAATCTGGATCTGCATTTTCAGATAGCAACTGACCTGCACCTAAATAAAAGCTCTTCTTCACAGCTTCTTTAGCCGGCCAATTAGAATAGCTATTCCATTCTCTTGCTCCACTATCATACATAGAGGCTTCCGGTAAATTAATAGTTCCTTTACCATCATTTTTTAGGAAGTGATTAAAAAATACGGTCTCATAGTTTTTTTGGAAATCTCTTGATAGGTTATCTCCAAAATATACATTACCTATGGCCTGACGTTCACTTTGTCTTGCCCAGTCTCCGTGACTCCAAGGACCGAAAACCATAATATTATAATTATCACTATTGGCCTCAATATTCTTATAGGTATTAAACGGCCCATATAAATCTTCAGCATCAAAAAGACCGCCTACTACCATTACTGCTGGCTTAATATTTTTTAAATGTTGAAGAATTCCGCGGCTTTTCCAGAACTCATCATAATTGGGATGCTCTTTAAACTGCTCCCAGAATATATTATCTTTTTTATAGAAGGTATCTAAATTTGTTAAGGGACCTTGATCTAAGAAAAATTGATATTGATCTTCAGATGGTAAATCAGGAAACTTATACCAGGCTTCTGTGGTAGGCTCGGTCTTCATATAGCCGAATAACGAAATGGCTCTCCAGTAGCTTTCTAAAAAAGCACCATTATGATGAAAATCGTCAAAGAAAAAATCTGAAATACAAGCCTGTGGAGAGACTGCTTTTAACGCAGGGTGTTCACTCAGTAGTGAATAAGTCGCATAAAAACCGGGATAAGAAATTCCCCAGGTTCCTACATTACCATTGGTATTATCTACATTCTTAACTAACCAATCAATAGTATCGTATGTATCACTAGCTTCATCTACCTGTTTTTTCTTTTTATTAGGAATGTATGCTCGCATATTATCATAAACACCCTCACTATTCCAACGGCCACGCACATCTTGATGAACAAAAATATTGCCTTCTTCTACTAAATATTGGTTAGGTCCTATTCTTCCTTTAAAATTTTCTTCTCCATATGGAGCACAGCTATACGGAGTACGCATCATTAAGATGGGATACTCCTGTGATTTATCTTTTGGACTGTAAATCGTTGTGTGCAGAAGAATACCGTCACGCATCTTAATTTTGACCTCCTTTTTGTCATAATGCTCTTTTACATAGGCTTCGGTTTGAGCTTGTAATCCTGCAAAAAGGAACATGAATAATGCAACCAGTGCAATTTTAAAGTTTTTCATTCAGTTGTATGTATAAGTTAATTCAAATTTTTGGATCACTAAATTTAGTGAAGTTTATCTTGTATAAGCTGAAATACCTTCTTTTAGCCAGGCTTCAAACTCTGATACATCTGGTGTATAACCAATAGGGGTATTTAAAACATCCCCCTGCGTGTTCAATAAAACATAATAAGGTTGTGCATTAATTTGATATTCTGTAATCTGAAAATCGCTCCATTTATTACCTACAGTTTTCACGCGTTTTCCGGTTGTTTGACTTACATATTGCTCATCTTTAGGCAAATCTTCTTTTAAATCAACAAACAATGATATTAAAACTACATCATTCTGAAGTTTTCCAAGAATTTGTGGTTCACCCCAAACGCGCTCCTCCATCTTTCTGCAATTAACGCAGGCTTTACCGGTAAAATCTAATAATACGGGTTTATTTTCAGCCTTTGCATAAGCCATTCCTGCATCATAATCTGTAAAGGTTATTAATTGATAAGGACCCAGTTCTGAATCTTCTGGTAATTCTCCCAACTCATTTTGACCACCTTTCATATATCCCACACCGTATGGTGATTCGCTATAATTCATAGGCGGCGGAAATCCACTAATTAATTTAAGCGGTGCTCCCCAGAGACCTGGTATAAGATATATAGTAAAGGCTAATACAGTTAATCCTAGCAGTACTCTACCTGAAGATATATGCGCTAATGGCGAATCGTGAGATAGTCTGATTTTTCCAAAAAGATACAGGGTTAGTCCGCTAAAAATTGCAATCCAAATAGCGAGAAAAACTTCGCGTTCTAGCAGATGAGCTTGTAAAACTAAATCGGCGTTTGACAAGAACTTAAATGCCAATGCTAGTTCTAGAAAACCTAGCACCACTTTCACAGAATTTAACCACCCACCAGATTTAGGTAAAGAGTTCATTAATCCTGGGAATAATGCGAATAAAGCAAAGGGTATAGCGATAGCTAATGAAAAACCAAGCATTCCTAATATAGGAGCTAATCCTCCCTCTGAAGCCGCCTGTACTAGTAATGTACCAACGATGGGCCCGGTGCAGCTAAATGAAACTATGGCAAGAGCCAATGCCATAAAAAATATGCCTATAACTCCTCCTCTATCAGCTTTACGATCTACCGCATTTGCCCACGAATTAGGCAACATAATTTCAAAAGCTCCAAAAAACGAAATAGCAAAAATGACTAATAGAACGAAGAAAACTATGTTGAACCAAACATTTGTTGATAATGCATTCAACGCATCTGCACCAAATATCGCAGTAACCAATGTTCCTAAAAGAACATAAATAACGACGATAAACAATCCGTACAATAAGGCGTTACGTCTTCCTACCGCAGCGTTTTTACTTTGCTTCGTAAAAAAACTAACCGTCATAGGAATCATTGGGAAAACACACGGAGTTAAAAGTGCTAAAAATCCGGAAGCAAATGCAAGCAAAAATATAGTCAATAAATCCTGTTTTTCTTCATCTTCAAAATCTTCTATTGCCGTTTGCGACTGTTTTGGATTTTCAAGCTCTGTAGAAAAATTTTCGAACTCATTGTAATCCTTAATAACTTCTCCTTCTAAAGTCTGAAGATTAAAGACAAAGTACTTCTCTTCATTAATGCAAACTTCCTTACATACTTGATACTTAAGTATCAGTTTTACAAAATTGACGTTTGAGTCAGTCACGCTAATGGTCTGAGAAAGTTTGGCTTTATCTTTAAAAAAAGTCTCATCTACTTTAAACACCTCGCTATAAGCTGTAAATGTTTCTCCTTCTTCTGTAGGACCTTCTAGTGTATATGAAGATTCACTACCTAAAAATTCAAGCTCCAATGGTAAAGAGCCATTTGTATCTGTAAATTGTGAATAAACGTGCCAATCTGTATCTATAACACCGTCAATTATAAGTTCAAATCTAGAACTGTCAAGCTTATTTACGCTCGCCTCCCATTCTACAGGATTTTGTATTTTTTCTAAATCTGTGAATATCTGTGCATTTCCTGTAAGTGTAAAAAAGAACATTACAAGAAGGAAACCATATTTAATCATAAATAACCGTGAATTTTACAAGTTTAGTCGTGCCCGACTTTATTTTATAACGATTGTCTGTACGCTCACCTACAATCCATATTATATATTCTCCAGAACAAAGTAACCAGGCGCTTTCTTTATCTAAAGTCGAAAATTTATTGTCTTTAAAATATTTGCTTATTTTTTTCTTTCCGTGCATTCCATAAGGGTAAAAGATGTCACCTTCCTTCCATTTGCGCACTGTAAGTGGAAATTCTAACTGGTCGCTATCAAAAAAAGCAACGTTATTATCTTTTATATCTAATTGAGATGCTTCATCAATTATTAAAGTGAGCCCGGGAATATTAATCAAAGAATCTTTGCGCGTTACCTTAAAGTCTTCTTGAACCTCTACTTTATGTTCTGTTAACAACAGTACATCCCTATCTCTTATTAAACGATGCTTTCCTGCTATTACTTTTTTACCAGATTGTGCCGCAAGCAAATCGTAAATAGTGTCCCAATCTGTAAACTCAAAACCTTTTAATAATTGATATAATACCAATTTAGTATTCGGCACTTCTAATAATTGAGGAATATTAAGTTCATAACCCTTAAAGGATTGCGTGACAATTTTTGAAAATAAAAAAGCTGTATAATCTTCTAATAACGTAGCAGATTCATGTAAATAGGTTTGCGTTTTTTTAAATTGTGTCAGAAAATCAGGCGATGCTTCATTTAAAGCAGGAATTGCGTGATGCCGCAAATGATTTCGTAGGTAATTATCGGTAGAATTACTACTGTCTTCACGCCAGTTAATCGCGTGTTGCTCTGCATAAGCCGCTATTTGATCTCGGCTATACGGTAATAATGGACGCAATATAAAATCGCTGTTCTCGGTCATTCCTGTGAGTCCCTCAATACCGCTTGCTCTACTTATATTAATTAAAAATGTTTCCAGATCATCTTGTGCGTGATGCGCGGTAATGGTATGGCTTAAGTTGTGCTCAGCACATAGCTCCATAAACCAGGCATATCGTAATTCGCGGGCTGCCATTTGGGTAGAAACTTTATTCTCTAAGGCAAACGCTTTAGTATTAAACTTTTGAATATAAATAGGTACGTTTAATGCTCGTGCAAGCTCCTCTACAAATTTTGCATCCTGATCGCTTTCCTTTCCGCGTAGCGAAAAATTGCAATGCGCAATTGCAAAATCAACATCGGCTTTTTTGAGCAGATGTAAAAGTACAACGCTGTCGATCCCTCCACTAACGGCAAGAAGAACTCTGCTTTTAAAGAGAATAGGAAAGTTATTAGAAATGTGATTTAAGAAGGCATCAAACATAGTTTTCAAATATACAATTTTAGGATTCAGATACTTTTAAAAGTGCAAAGTTGTGATGTACTTTCTTAGACAAACTACCTATTTGATTCCCAATTTCAATTATACTTTAAATTCTCACCATTCAAATTAAGTTAAGATAGATTTAAGCTAAACAATAGTTGTACATTTAATAGTTAGGTTTGTAACCTGTGTTACTTGAAGATTTGTTGAACCTATATACATTTACGCCTTAAAATTAATAATTTGAAAAGGTATTTTCCCATTTTAAGTTGGTTACCCGCCTATAAAAAAGCCTATTTATCTGGTGATATTTTTGCTGGAATCACAGTAGGTGTAATGCTCATTCCTCAAGGTATGGCCTATGCAATGATTGCGGGTCTGCCACCAGTTTTTGGACTTTACGCAGCATTAGTTCCACAGGTCATTTATGCACTTACAGGAACGAGTAGGCAGCTTGCCATAGGTCCTGTTGCAATGGATTCTTTGTTAATTGCATCGGGTTTAGGCGCTTTATCGATTTCTGGCATTGATGAGTATATATCGATGGCCATATTTTTATCGCTATTTATTGGTACCATACAGCTAGCAATGGGCTTTCTCAAAATGGGTTTTTTAGTAAATTTTTTATCTAAACCCGTAATAAATGGATTCACATCTGCCGCTGCATTGATAATAGGAATAAGTCAGCTGAAGCATTTATTAGGTATAGAAATTACCAGTAATAAGACGCTTCATATTTTACAACAAACATTTTTGCAGCTCGATCAGATTAATCCTCTTGCTGTAATTGTAGGTCTCTCGGGAATAGCTCTAATGCTAATCATAAAAAGGCTTAATAGTCAAATTCCGACAGCAATTGTGGTTGTTATTCTGGGTATTGCTCTAGCCTATTTTACACCTATTGCAGATTACGGACTCCAACTAGTAGGTAAAATACCAGATGGTCTTCCCGCATTTAAAATACCAGAAGTTCCCTGGTCAAATTTGGGAGACTTATTTACAATTGCTCTGGCAATGGCATTAATTGCTTTTATGGAGGTTATATCTATAGGCAAAGCGCTTGATGAGAAAGTAAATGCAAATACGATTATTCCCAATCAAGAACTTATAGCGTTGGGAACAAGCAATATTATGGGATCGCTATTTCAAAGTTATCCTACAACTGCCGGTTTTAGCCGTACCGCAGTAAATTTTCAAGCTGGTGCTAAAACGGGTGTTGCCGCTTTTATGAGTGCTGCTCTTGTAGCGCTTACCTTACTTTTCTTGACCCCTTTATTTTATTATTTACCCAATGCGATTCTGGCTTCTATTATAATGTTGGCAATCACAAGTTTGATAGATTTTAAATACCCGCAAGAATTATATAAATACCAGAAAGATGAGTTTGTTCTTCTTATGGCTACCTTTTTTATCACCCTGTTAGTAGGAATTCAAGAAGGTATAATATTAGGAGTTTTATTTTCTTTACTTTTAATGGTTTACAGGACATCAAAGCCGCATATGGCCGTGTTAGGTCAAATTAAAGGAACTACCTATTTTAAAAATATTACGCGCTTTGCACCTGATATTATAGACCGAAAAGATATTTTAGTTTTACGATTTGATGCGCAGTTGTTCTTTGGAAATAAAGATTACTTCTACAAGCAATTAAAACGACACAAAATTGCGAAAGGACCCGATCTGAAGGTAATTATCATAAATGCAGAAGCCATAAATTATATAGATAGTAGTGCTACTTATATCATTAAACACCTTATCCTTGAATTGAAAGATCAAGAAATACAATTAATGATAGCCGGCGCCACAGGACCTACACGGGACATTTTGTTTAAAACCGGTGTTGTAGATCTTCTGGGTCGTGAAAATCTCTTTGTACGTGTGGTAGAAGCTGTAGAGTATATAGATGGGAAACATTCTCGTACTGAGATTGAAAATCGAATTTCACATCAAAATTATTAGTTTAATTAAATCGAATACTCCCCCTTAGCATCATATAGCGGTGTGGTCTGTTGCCTTCAATTTTACCATCGGAATAGTTCCAATTTATACCAAAAGAATATCGGTTTATTGTATAAAACAGCCCAAGAGAGGCATTTAAATAAAATGACTCTATCAAGTCTTCAGCAACTAAAATATCGCCATTAGCATCTTCTTCCTGTAAAGTAGCATTATAAAAAGACAATCGCGGTGAAAGAGAACCTTCAAAATAGAGTTCTTTACGCATACTGCTTAGCAACACATTTCCTTGAGAGTTTGTCCTGGAAAGTTTATCAAATAAACCCAAGCGTAGGTTTAGTGAAGGTTCTATATACGCAAAAACAGTTCCTCCGGAAGCTGCGGCTTTTGCATAAATATTAAACCAATCTTTTGTAAATATATTTCTAGCGTAAGTAGCTCTTAAATTTATTCCTAATTTATTTGGAATTTGATCCTCCCATTGCGTTACCAATTTATCTCCGGAAATATACTGATGAATAAAATTTTGTATTTCCCCGGCTTGCACTGCAGGACCTAAAATACCTAGTTCTAATCCTAATTTAAGGAACGAATTTTCAAAAGTATATGTGCTTTCAAAATCAACATATCCCCATCCCGCAAAAGGTTGGCGTATATTAACGTGTTGTTTTTTTGTTGAGTAATCTGGTGTATAAGCTTCCACGTGCAAACCAGATCTAAACATTACAAATTCTTTATTTTTAAATAAACTGCCTGTAAAAGAATTTTGCTTCGGTAACCAATTGAAATTAAGATGTATTCCGTAGGTATAGTGCCAATCTGTAGGGCTCCCTATTAGGGTAATATCATTATCGTGACCTAATGTAAACTGATACTTATATTTAGTTTCCTGTGCCGTGCTAGCTACACTCATAACCAGCAAATAACCCAGTAAAAAACGATGAAATAAACTCACGATAATAGCCTGAAAATATACCAGAAAGACAAATATAGTTCTATTAAAGTGCCTCAATGTGAACAAATTTTAAAATTTCTAGAATCCGTATATTTTCAACTGCATCATTACTTTATCTTTGGTTAACTAATAAAATTAATGTCGTACACCCTACTCTCATCCCCTTTGCAGGGATTTACAGACTTTAGATTCCGTAATGCGTTCAATCATTTTTTTGGTGGTATTGATACCTTTTATTCTCCGTACATACGATTAAACGGAAAATTAAAAATTAAGCAGTCGTATCAAAATGACTTAATGCTTGAAAATAATACGACGCTAGAAGTTATTCCTCAAATCATAACTAATGATCCTGATGAATTTATTTTTGTAGCAAAATATGTTCGGGAGTTAGGTTATAAAGAGTTAAACTGGAATTTAGGCTGCCCGTATCCTATGGTTACAAAATCTGGAATGGGTTCGGGGTTAATTTGTAATCCGTCTAGAATAGATGAAGTATTACATAGAGCGCATAACGAAACAGATATCTTAGTTTCTATGAAAATGCGAATGGGCTATGAGAACGCTCAGGAAATATTAGAAGCGTTTCCTATTCTTGATAAATATCCACTCAAAAATATTGCTATTCACGCCCGTATAGGAAAACAACTTTATAAAGGGCCGGTCGATTTAGATGCTTTTGAAAAATGTATTGATAGCACTAAGCATAAATTATATTATAATGGCGATATAACTTCGGTAGAATCCTTCAATGCTATCAAAGAGCGTTTTCCTAAAATTGATCATTTTATGATAGGTCGCGGACTCATTGCTGATCCTTTTTTACCTCAAATGATAAAAAATAATAGTAGCATCTATCCGAAAGATCGCTGGTCTATATTTTCAGAATTTCATGACACGATCTACAAAGACTATGACGAGTATTTGTCTGGTCCAACACCCATAAAGATGAAAATGCTAGGCTTTTGGGAATTTTTCTCTCAGTCTACATCTAATCCGCAGAAAACGTACAAAGCTATCAAAAAAGCGTCTAACCCTATAAAATATAAGCAGGCTGTTGCACAAATTATAAATGCAGAAATGCGCAAGTAAAATTGAAATTAGTCTTGATTAGTTGCTAATAAGGAAGGCTGAAGTTTTTTAAGTGCCAATGCTGCAAAAGAGCGAACCTCGTGATTTTTAGCAGTAATCTGAAGCCCGGCTAAAAGAGGCAAGAAACTCGTGTCACCTAGATATTGAATCAAGTAAATAACCGGTAAACGCAGATTACCATCTCCTACTTCAATCAGTTGAATAAGTGCTTTATTAAAACTGATATCTGAATCTTCAAGGATTTCATCATAAACATCTTGATCTTCAATGATCGTAAGTTCTAATAGTGGTAAGAGTATGTGTTTCAGTTTTGGAGAAAGAATATTATCTAAAAATTCGATAGCATTTGCACGCGTATCTTTATCCTGACTCACAAAACCTTGATAAGCCACATCTAGATCTCTGCGATCATAATACACTGCAAGAAGTTTAAAAATAGTTTCAATACGCACCTTTAATTGAATATCAAGAACCTCTAAAAGACCCTCGCGCGCAATTCGCAGTTCAGTTTGATCATCAAAAGATAAACCCGTATAATTTTCTCTTTTAAAATTGCCGCTAATTACCTTTTTACTACTAATTATATCGCGATACTCATAACTTAAATTAAGTAGTTCTTTAAAAATTATCTTCGGAAAAAAATTGAGTTTAGACTCTTTACGTTTTAATTTATAGAGCGATTTTGCAGAAGCTTTTCGTATTAAATTATCCTTACTTTTCAAGAGTCTTAATAATATACGTACTGAAGCTTGTGTTTCAAAAGTTTGAATAACAGCTGGAATATGTTTCTTTACATTATTTTTTAAAGTCTTTGCAGCCTCGCGTGCAAGTAGGTTTTCACTAATAGACTCACCATATGATCTCAACGCCTCAATAGCCTCTTTTCTATATTCCTTTATCGTTAGAAATTCAATCAATGCATCAATAAACATAGGTTCTTGAGAGATTCCCGCTGCAATTATCGCGTGGCGCACAATGTGCGAATCTCTGTTATTAAAGTTTACCGATATGAAAGAGTAAAACTGTGGAAATTGCGCATAGCCAATAGATTCTAACAAAAAGGAAAGCTCCTCTGGCCGGTGGATACTATTAGGAAGATCGAGTTCTGCCAGCCATAACTCAATACGTAATTCCAAGTTGTAGCGTGAAGCAATTTTTTTATTTGTACTTGATTCTTTAGCAAGACATAACAATGCTGCGTGCGCTATATAATCACTACTGTGATTTAAATACGAGTCAAAAATGCGACTGTCGTTTAGTGAAGTGTGGAGAATGAGATAATTCATTGCTGCATACACTACTTCATCATCCTTAAAATGAACCAGTTTTTGTACCACCTCTACTGCTGTACCTTCAGGGTAATGAAACAATTGATTTATAGCGGCAATTTTAACATCATTATCTTCGTGCTCTAATAACTGGAGGATTTTGGGCATCAGTATTTTTGCATTTCTTCCTGATAATTGGTCTAGATACATTCGTATTTGATCAGGTTCGCCAGAGCTCAAAATTCTTTTTCCTAATTCTATAGGTGATTTACGTTTGCGCACAGGTACACCATCAGAAATGGCGACTGCATCCCGCAAGCTCTTTCTAAAGCTTTTGAAATAAGTATCGCGTACTTTGAAAATTCCCACGATCCAAACCAAAATTAAAAATATGATGATTACCGTAACATAGTTTGTTGGTAACGAGAGTCCCTTAATTATAAATATTAAAAGAAAGCCGGCAATACCGGTGGCTACACTATCTACCACAACATCGATAAAAGATTTTGTTCTGTTTTTTATCTCTAATGAAATAGGAACCATAGCAAGCTCTGTAGCCGCTTTATTTATCGATTGTTTAAAACTACCATCCAGACCTTTGATAATTATAAGTACCCATAATTCAGGAAAAGTAAGAAACAACAGTGATCCTAGTGCAATACCTAGAGGAAGTATTAAAAGCGAACTATTTACTCCTAATTTTTCTACAACTCTATTCGTTAGAAAAAGCTGTATTCCTAGTGAGAATAGATTAAAGGTAGAAAACCAGAATCCAAAAAATGAGGCTAGTTCATCTGCATCAGGGATTGCTTTACTTGCAAAATCGCTAAATTGAAAATCAACCAGCTTGGCAATTATTACACTTAAACCAATTATTAAAGCGAGATACGTTAAGTGCTTTGATTTCAGTAGTAATTTAAATGCAGAATCATCTAATGCGTGATGTATAGATGTTGAACGCGAAGTACGACCTACATAACCTCTTTTGTAAATCTGAGCTAATATAGGTATACAGGATAAAATAAATACCGCTGCGATAAGTAGCATATTACCATTCCCGATAAAAGGAACTAATATGGTTGTGAGGTAACCTCCAAATATCCCACCGGCAATTGCTCCAGATCCAATAAATCCAAAAAGTCGTTTTGCTTCGCGTGCATTAAAAACCATATTGGCGAGTAGCCAAAACTGACTGGTTGTGAGCACGGCAAATATTCCACTTATTACATAGTATATATAAAGAATACTACCATTTATAAGTTTCAATTTATAGAGTGCACTAAGCACAATAAATGCAATAGCGAAGAAAGAAAGCGAAAAGATAATTATACGCTTCAGAGAATAGAACCTAACGGCTTTATTATAAAAATAAGATGTTACTACAGCTATGCCTGCAATTAATAGGTAAGCAAAAGCAAGATTGTCTGCACCCAAACCTTTAAGAAAAAGTGCATTAACAGTGGGTTTAACGATTAAAAGAATCGTTATTATAAGAAAGACGTATAACTGCATTAAAAAAGAGATGGTGATCTCACCATCTCTTATATTAAACGTCTTTTTCAGAAATTTCTTAATCACCTATTCGACCAGCACCTTTTGTAGCGCTTGCCAGTAAAGTTCGAGATTTTTGTAAAGCTTTCTCAACTGGAAATACTAAATTTCTAATTATTTGTTCACCATTAGGATCTTCTACTAGAGCTACTAAAATATACTTACGACCATTCTCTCCCCAAACTAAAATAGAATCTGAATGGTAATTTTGCCAAGAACCAGATTTTCTAAATAAGCGCGCAGTAGGAGCAATACGCTCAAGTGTATTTACAAATTTGTGATGTAAAGAAGGATTCTCCATAATATCAAGCATTTCTTTAGAACGCTCAGCACTTACTAAAGTTCCTGTTACAAGCTTGTAATAAAAGCGACATACTTGTTCTGCTGTAGCTGCGTGACTTAATCCCTTTAAAGGGTCTGGTCTGCGCTCACCGGCAGCAGCGTAACGCTTACCCACCCATAAACCGCCACCATTAGTCTTATCGTATAGTTTGTATTTGTCACTAGTAAGAACACTAGATATTTTATCATACCCAAGGCGGTCTATCATTCTAGTACTGGCTTGATTATTAGATTTACTAATCATCAACCACATGTCGTTTTTAATCTCGGCAGTTTCCTTCATCTCTCCTTTATCAATTGCATCCATTGCAGCTAATAAAATTGCTATTTTAGGTAAACTGGCGGCGTACATCATTTCCTCACCGTTGATGCCCGCATATTGAATAGCATTGGGATCGTCTAAGCTTACAATTCCCACAGACATTTTCTTATTAGCAATTAAGCTTTTAAGTTTTGGATCTTTGGTTATTTGATTGTACAGTTGGGTAGTTAAAATTTTACTGTTGAAATTCTCGAGCGGAGCGTCGATACAAATTTTAAGGGGTAATTCTTGTGCAAATGTATTGGAAAATATTGCTACTACTAGCAATAAAATTAACAATTTAAGTCTTTTCATAAACAATATTTAGGGTAACGTCTTTGGGGTTAACGCGCTCTTTTTTATAATAGTATGTAAAGGTTAAGGAAAAATTGTGTTAAAGTTCATTTTTAACACATATAATCGATGAGGGACAATAATTGCGTCAATAAAAAGTTAAAATTAACAATTTTGACATTTAATAATCCCATCTGCGAGTTTGGTTAAGTTCTTCTTCTTTTTTGAGTTCTTCCGCAGGTATAACTTTTAAAAATGACGGATGTTGCTCAATGGCATATTCAATCATCTCTACGATATCTTCTACAGAGTCATTCTCATAATCAATATCTAATGGTTCTTTAATTTCCATTGTCTGAAGGATTCCTCGTTTTTTTATACGTATTCCTTTTTTATCAAAAGATCTTCTAAAACCATCAATTACTATAGGAACAACCACGGGTTTGTATTGTTTAATTATATGTGCGGTTCCTTTACGTATAGGTTTCCAAGGTTTTGTAGTACCTTGAGGAAATGTAATTACCCATCCATCATGTAGTGCGATACCTATATTCTCAGTATCACTTAAATTAACCGGTCTATCAATTTCCTGACCTTTTGAGCGCCACGTTCTATTTACTGAAACTGCTCCCGCATACGCCATAATACGAGGCAGTAAACCACTCCGCATAGTTTCACTAGCAGCTACATAATAAATATTAAGTTTAGGATCCCATAGATAACCTACATTTTTAATAGAATCTACACGGCCACTTAAACTCGCATTAAATACGTGAAACATAGCTACCACATCTGCAAAATAGGTCTGATGGTTAGATACAAAAAGAACATTTGTTCCCGGTAATGCTGTAATTATTTCAGAACCATCTATCTGCAAGGCATTAAACCCTCGATAACGTCTATGAGACATAACGCCCATAATACGTATCAACCACTTTTTTATAATCAAGTAGTGTCCAAAAGGATTAGTTTTAAAAAGCCCCATAATTAGTTATAAACTCGTAATGCTGTTTTGTGAAATATAAAATTAAAACTTTAAATACTACTTCTTATCTTCTTCTAATTGTTGCAAAGCCCATTTTACCTCGCTAAGCATCATAGCTGTCGCACCCCAGACAATATTTTTTGTCAATAAAAAA
Source organism: Leeuwenhoekiella aequorea (assembly GCF_004104375.1). Classification (GTDB taxonomy): domain Bacteria; phylum Bacteroidota; class Bacteroidia; order Flavobacteriales; family Flavobacteriaceae; genus Leeuwenhoekiella; species Leeuwenhoekiella aequorea. The sequence continues at coordinate 118,205 of NZ_QOVM01000002.1, read as the reverse complement.
GCCGGAACATCTACCATTTTACCATATGATGTATCAACGGTTTGAGAAACAATACTGGAGTCTGCTAAAAACTCAGTTAGCTTAACTTCCAAGATTGATTCTACCTCAGACTCCTCTTTTACAAAGTTAGGTGTATGCCTAACAATACCTATAAATGGCTGCACCCAGAAATTACTGGGTGGAATATATATTTTGGTAAGTTTTTTATAAATTTCAATACTGGAACGCTCCACTCCTATTTCTTCTTCTGTCTCCCGTAAAGCGGTTTCTTCAATAGAATTATCAGATGCTTCTGCTTTTCCTCCGGGAAATCCTACTTGATTGCTGTGTACACCCTTATAAGTTTTACGTAAAATGAGTACGAGCATAGTTTCTCCATTTTGAGCATTGGGGTAAAATAATGACATTACTCCTGCCCAGCGTGGATTGCGCTGTTCAATATCTAGTGATGCCAATTCATCTATTCGTTCTGTAGGTGCCATTAGATAATGCGCTTCTTGCCCCAGAAGTTGTAAATTGTTTAATTTTGGCAATCTTTTTATAAACTCATCAAACTGCATATATGCGTATTAGTTTTTCTATTTTAATTCTTGCAATACTTCTTGCAGGTGCCGGTTGTGAAGATAAAAAATCAAAAGTTAAAGAAGAAAGTACTCAAACCATTGAAAAAAAAGCAGATAGCTCTGAGGCTGATAAAGCCAAAGCCCAAAATGAGAAATTAAAAACCAAAGCAGGCTCTATAATTGAATCACAGGCAGAGTTAATTCCCTTTTTAACTGCCTACGGAAAACGCAACCCGGAGACCCGTGTACGTATTAAAACGGAGTTTGGTGATATCGAAGTTGAGCTATTTAAGGATACTCCATTACATCGTGCAAATTTCATTCTACTTGTAAAACAAAATTATTTTGACAATACTATGATTCATAGAAATTCACCCAATTTTGTTGTGCAGGGTGGAAACAGCGATGGCTATGAAACTCCTAAAAAAAGGCAACGCATTGGAAATTATTTAATCCCTAATGAAGCTTCCTCAAGTCACGCACACGTGCGAGGTGCATTTTCGGCAGCAAAATATTTAGAGCAGAATATAAGTGATGCATCTTCTCCATTTGAATGGTTTATTGTTCAACCGGCACGGGGAGGTCATCACTTAGATGGTGAACATACCGTTTTTGGTAGAGTTACTAAAGGAATGAATGTGGTTGACCAAATTAATAAAGTGGAAGTTGATGAAAATGAGTGGCCACTGAAAAATATCTATATAGATATTGAATTAATGGATTAATTAAATATACCGGTATCAAAACCATCAAGACTTTCTTTATTTTTTTCAGTCCAGTATTCTTTAATACCCTCTTCTCCTTTTTGCTCTGCCCATAGTTTAAGGGTATCACGTTCACCTTTGTACTCCATAAATGGAACACCAAAACCACAAGAGGTCTGAACCAGCTCAATAGATAATTTAAATATTTGTCGGGCTCCAGCAGTTTCTTCAAAATGTTTTAAGTATTCTGAAAATAGCGCATCACGTTCGTGAAAAGTTTCAGCTGTACCGTATAATCTTAAAATAAGCGGATTCTTCTCAAATGAGCAAAACATAATTGTCATTCTGGGATCTTTAAGAACGTGCGCGGCACTTTCATTACCACTTCCGGTCAAATTAAGCCATATTACTTCTTTATCATTCAGTATATAAAAAGTGCTCATTCCTTTAGGAGATACATTCACAAAACCAGTATTTGCAGCAGTACCTACAAAGAATATTTTTTGATTAGTTATAAATTCCTTCAATTGAGAATTTAATTCCGGACGCTTCTTTCCCATAAAAATGACTTTTAAATTTACACCAGCTCCTCCTTTTTATAGATAGAAGGTAATTGTAGTTTAAAGATAACCGCTAATGTGCGCACTACAATTACTAAAGAGCCAGATATTACCGAATTAATTACAGTATTCACACCAAAATGATCGAGTAAAACAAACATTCCACCTCCCACAATGCATGCACTTGCATAGATCTCCTTTCTAAATATCACCGGAATTTCTGTGCATAAAATATCTCTTAAAACGCCTCCAAAACAAGCCGTAATTGTTCCTAGAGCTATACAAATAACTGGTGCTAAACCTATGAGCAAACCCATTTGCACTCCGGTAATTGTATAGAGAGCTATACCTATGGTATCAAAAAGGAAGAGGGATTTACGCACATAGCGTAGTTGCTTTCTAAAAATAATAGCCACTACGGTTGCTATAAAAATTAAATAAACAAATGAGGTATTTAAAATCCAGGTTACCGGTGATTTACCTATTAGTAAATCACGTAAAGTACCGCCACCCACAGAGGTTACTGTTGCAATAATAAGGATTCCAAAAATGTCCATTCGTTTTTTTGTCGCCGTTATCACTCCAGAAATTGCAAATGAAATAGTCCCTAAAATATCAATAATATCTGCTGCCAGACTTTCCATTACAGTTGTGTATAATAATTATAATCTTTTAATACCCGATCTATAAATTGAATGGGTTTCTCGTCTGGTGTGATTTGCATGGTGCGCGCAAGTTTATCACTTAGTTTTACAATAACGTTGTGTTTGCCATTATATCTCGACTGACTATAGATAGTTTTTACCTTCTGAATATCTGCATCATTAAATACAGTAACCTGTGGATATTTTGGCACGTAATCCTCAGGTATTTCTTCTAGCAATGTCTGTCTTAAATTTACTTTTTTGCGCTCACTAATAACCGTAGTGCCGGCTGCAATATCACCTAAGCGTTGTCCTTTCCCATTAAGTAAAATGGTAAATACAGCAATACCTCCACTGGTAAGAGATATATCTATAGTACGCATAATCCATCGTACAAAAAAGCTTCCAAATCCCGGCTTAGAACCATCAATTTTTACGACTCTTAGATTTAAAGCTGCTTTACCCAATGTGCGACCATTCCAAAAAGTTTCCATAAAGAGGAAATAAAGAAAAGCAGGTATTCCTATAACCATAAAGAATATACTGGCAGAAGCGAGTGAATTGCTTTCAATTCCGAAAGCAGCCAGAGAAAAAACTGTAATTAAAAAATAGGCAACTAAAATAAAGAAGTCTATAATGTACGCCAGAATACGGTCACCTATTCCTGCTACATTTTGATTTATGCTCACATTTTGAGCAGTTTCAATTTGAAAATTATCCATTAATTCTTTTCTTTACCTTCCTTGTTAATTTTGAGAAATCTATTCTTTAAATAACAAATTTGAATTGCTACAGGCTTTACCCTGATTTTATAATTATTTAAACTAGTTTTCAGGAAATTTAATCAAAATTGATTCTTCTAATACCCGTTTTATGCGCGAAGCAGCTTTTGTGAAGCAAAATAAGGATAAATGGTTAAGATTTGAAAATGTAATGGTAGGTAATCAAAGTGATTTATCTCCAGATGAATTATCTGCTCTGTATTTAGAAGTTACCGATAACTTAAGCTATTCCCGAACATTTTATCCAGAAAGCAAAACCACCAGCTACCTCAATTACTTAGCTTCACAATCTCATCAAAAAATTTATAAAAATAAGAGAGAATCAAGCAACAGATTTATTTCATTTTTCACTAATGAATTTCCAAAATTAATGTTTGGTTATCAAAGACATCTACTTCTTTCATTTTTGACATTTTTACTTTTTGCAATAATAGGCGCTTATAGTGCCGCTACAGATGGCGCTTATGTACGCAGTATTTTAGGCGATGGATATGTAAATATGACATTAAAAAATATCGCTAATAATGATCCTATGCGGGTTTATAAAGAAATGAATGAAACAGAAATGTTCTTAGGGATCACCATAAATAATATTAAAGTCGCTTTAATGGCATTTATCTACGGAATTTTATTCTGCGTAGGCTCACTCTTTATAATGATGAAAAACGGTGTTATGCTGGGTTCTTTTCAGTATTTCTTCTATGATAAAGGCGTGCTTTGGGAGTCTGTACGCACTATATGGATACACGGTACTATTGAAATTTCTGTTATAATAATTGCAGGAGCAGCAGGTTTAGTTTTAGGTTCTGGAATATTATTTCCTGGTACGTATACGCGCTTAGCATCTTTTAAACACAGTATGAAAGATGGTTTAAAAATTGTCGTTAGTACTATTCCTTTTTTTATAATAGCTGGATTTCTAGAAGGTTTTGTAACACGCCATACTGAAATGCCAGACTGGTTAGCTATTTTAATTATTAGCATTTCCTTGTTACTAATATTGTTTTACTACGTCCTATATCCTCATATCGTTAACAAAAAACAACGCCAACTAAAAAAATGAAAGAACTAATACAATTTAAAAGACAGCGAGAACTTGGAGATGTCCTATCTGATACCTTTAAATTTTTGCGCCTAGAATATAAACCTCTATTTAAAGCGCTCCTTCAGAATGCGGCAGTACCTTTTGTTATTCTAATTGTGTTTTCTGCTTATTACACCAGCGTTGCTACAGATTTCACAAACATCTTAGAAGGCTCCTTTAATGCTTCGGGAGTATTTATTTCCCTTATTGGCTTAGTGATCGCTCTGTTTTTTTATTATGGAGTTCTTTATGGAACCATTTTAAATTATATCAAACTTTATATCGAAAATGAAGGAATTGTAGATCAGACATTACTGAAACAACAAGTGCGCGCAGATCTTGGTAGATTAACAGGTTTGTCTTTTCTCTCTGGTTTAATGCTCTTAATAGGTTTTATGATGTGTATTCTTCCAGGAGTTTACATCTCTGTCCCATTATCATTATCCTTTGCTGTTATAGTGTTTAAAAATAAATCTGTGATTGACGCTATTGCTTATAGTTTTAGTCTTGTTAAAGGGGAATGGTGGATGACGTTTGCCACAATTCTGGTAGTAGGGCTCTTGCTTTACGTAGCGAATGTGGTATTTTCTCTTCCGTTAATTATTTACTCATTAGTAAAAGCATTTTCTTCAACGGAACAACTTTCACCGGCAAATCTTTCTGGGGTTTTTGATTGGGTTTATATTAGTCTAAATGTAGCTACAACCGCAATTCAGTATATTTTAGCCGGGATATTTGCTATCGCCATTGCGTTAATATACTTCAACTTAAACGAAAAAATTAACCAAACAGGAACTTTTGAAACTATAGATAGTATAGGATCTGATATTTAATGCACTATCCATTTTACTACATATTATTTCTATTTCTTAGTGTATTTAATTTTAGTATAAAAGCTGAAGTTCAAGACTCTGTACAACCTGATAAAAGTATTCAATACGACGAGCGCAGGGTGGATATTCAGGAATTTGACAGTGAAATTCTTAAAGATTACAGATCAAGAGAAGCATTTAATTATGAAGAGTTAATTCCGCCAGATAATCTGTGGAATCGCTTTAAAACCTGGCTTGATGATTTATGGGAATCGTTAATAAAATGGATTTTACAAGGAGAAGAGGCTACCGGAATTTTAGGATTTCTCGTACGTGCACTACCCTATCTTTTAATTGCAGGCGTTGTGGCATTTTTAATATGGCTGTTCATAAAAGTGGATATAGGTGGATCCCCTCTTAAAAGGAAAGATCTTAATACTGTATTAGTAACCGACGAGCAACAGATTATCGAGAGTCAAAATATACAGGAACTGATAAATGATGCGCTAACTCAAAAAAATTATCAATTAGCGGTTAGATATTATTACCTGCTACTTCTTCAAAAACTTGCAAAAAAAGAACTAATCGATTGGCAAGTACAAAAGACAAATGCCGACTATATCTACGAAATCAAAAATCCAGAACTGCGCAGTGAATTTTCAAAACTTACGCGTATTTATGATTTCATATGGTATGGAAACTTTGAAGTAACTGAGTCTGCATTTTATAAAGCCGAAAAAGAGTTTATAAAATTAACCGCTACCCTATGACACTACGTTATAAAATTTTAGCGGGTATACTTATTCTCGCTGTCACTCTTTTAATTGCTGCAGAAGCCACAAAACCTGAACCTGTAAATTGGTTTCCGAGTTATGGTAAAATCGATAAAATTCCTTTTGGAACTTATATTTTTTACGATCAGCTCAGTTCTATTGTCGATAAGGACAGACTTGAAGAAGTTAATATTCCACCCTTTGAGTTTATAGATAGTACAAAAATGGGAACTTATTTTTTTCTCAATAGTTCAGTCTATAATGATGAAGCAGAAGCGCAAAAACTTCTTGAATGGGTTGCAAGTGGTAATACTTTATTTATCGCTGCAAATACGGTAAGCAAAACACTTCTGGACACTCTTAACTTAAGTACTGCTTATTACAGTACTACAAAATTAATCAAGAAACGACCTCTGGTTAATCTGAGTAATCCACAATTAAAAAGTAGATCACCCTATTTACTAGATAAAGATGTTAGCACCACTTATTTTGATGAGATCGACACCTTAAAAACCACTGTTTTAGGGGTATTTGATCTTATGAAAGATGAAGATTCTACGCAAATCAAAGAGCCTAAAATTAATTTTATTGCAACACCATTTAAAAAAGGGACCATCATAATAAACACATTTGCTGAAGGGTTTACAAATGCATTTATGCTAAAAGAAGGAAATGCCAGATATACGGCTGGGGCTCTCACCTATCTACCTGCTAATGGTAAAATTTATTTAGATCATAATTATAAAAATAGTAAGGCTGTAGCAGAATCTCCCTTGTATATAATTTTAAACAACAAGTATTTAAAATGGGCTTGGTATACCCTATTGCTTACGACAGTTATCTGGGTTTTGTTTGAGGGTAAGCGAAAACAGCGCAGTATAGAAATAATCAAGCCGTTGCCAAATCAAACTCTAGATTATACGAGAACTATTGCAGGAATGTATTTAGATAAAAAGGATAATAGACAGATTGCAATTCACCAGATTAACCACTTTATGGAATATATAAGGTCTACCTTTATTTTGGCAACAGATAAAAAAGATCAAGATTTCATCGAAAAACTTGCTGCTAAAAGCAATATTTCGGTATTGGAAATTAAAAATACAATAGACTTTATCAACACACTGAAGCCAAAAGCTGTAATTACTGAAGATGAATTGATACAGTTAAACTCTTACATTGAAAACTTTAAAAAATACCATCAAGATGGACGAATCAATTAATAATTCTGAAAATACAAACAAGGAGTTACAATCTACTTCTGCTACTGAAAGTTCAGAGAATATGGATTTTGTAAACCGAATTCCCTTAGAGGGACTTCGTAGTGCCGTAGACCAACTTAAATCAGAATTAGCTAAAGTAATCGTGGGTCAACACGAGTTTATTGAGTTATTAATAGTTGCACTTTTATCTGAAGGACATGTATTGATAGAAGGAGTTCCCGGTATCGCAAAAACGGTAACCGCAAAACTATTTGCAAAAACATTAAGTACAGCATTTAGTCGAATACAGTTTACCCCAGATCTTATGCCGAGTGATGTATTAGGAACATCGGTATTAAATATGAGTACAAGTAATTTTGAATTTAAACACGGGCCTATATTTTCAAATATTGTACTTATCGATGAGATAAACAGAGCACCTGCAAAAACGCAGGCAGCCCTTTTTGAAGTAATGGAAGAACGTCAAATAACCATAGATGGTCATCAATACAAATTAGACAAGCCATTTATGGTTTTAGCAACTCAGAATCCTATTGAGCAGGAAGGAACTTATGCATTACCTGAAGCACAATTAGACCGATTTTTATTTAAAATTAAAGTGGGTTACCCAGACCTTACCGATGAGATTGCCATTCTAAAAAGCCACAATGAACGAACTATAAGCCAAGAAGCTTCAATTACACCTGTCCTAACTCCAGACCAGTTGGCAGAATACCGCAGTCAAATTCATCAAATATGTATTGAAGAAAAGATATTAAACTACATCGCCGCGATCACTGTCAAATCAAGAACGCATCCTCATTTGTATTTAGGAGGTTCGCCACGTGCATCACTAGCAATTATGAACACCTCAAAGGCTTTTGCTGCAATCAATGGACGTGATTTTGTTACACCAGATGATGTAAAAAGAACAGTTATACCGGTGCTTCGACATCGTGTAATTCTCTCTCCAGAACGAGAAATGGAAGGGATGACACCAGAAAATGTAATAGATATGCTTGTTCAATCTATAGAAGTACCCCGCTAGTGCGCATAATTAGATTTATAAAAAGTTTATATTTAGGAACACGGGTTTACTATGCCGTAGCTATACTCATACTTCTATTCTTAATTTCATATTGGGTTCATCTATTTTTCCCAATTGCATTAATTGGGATATGGCTTTTATTACTAATCATCTTATTTGACTGTGTAACACTTTATAGAACAGCTGAAGGAATAACCGCTACTAGAAATTTACCCGAAAAGTTCTCTAATAGTGATTTAAATGAAGTTCCTCTTTTTATTCAAAACAAATACAGCTTTAAAATCTATTACGAAATAATTGATGAAATCCCCATTCAATTTCAAAAACGAGATTTTTTAAAATCAGGTTCCATAGAATCAAAAGATCGCGTAGCTATTAATTATGCACTACGACCCGTTGACAGAGGAGTTTATAACTTTGGAAATCTCAATATATACGTACATTCTCCACTGCAAATCATTAAGCGCCGATATACATTTAATAATGGACAGACCGTAAAAGTGTATCCTTCCTTTATTCAAATGAAGAAATATGCATTTTTAGCTATAGATAATAAACTAACACAGTTCGGACTCAAGAAAATACGTAGAATAGGTCACACAATGGAGTTTGAGCAAATAAAGGATTACGTGAGTGGTGATGATGTGCGCACAATAAACTGGAAGGCTACAGCAAAACGAGGTTCTTTAATGATTAATCAGTTTCAGGACGAAAAATCTCAACCGGTTTATTCTATAATAGATGCAAGTCGGGTAATGAAAATGCCTTTTAATGGCCTTACACTATTAGATTATGCTATAAACAGTACGTTAGCCTTCAGTAATATTGCACTTAAAAAAAATGATAAGACTGGTTTAATCACTTTCAGTAACAGCATTCAAAATCATTTAGCTGCAAGTAATAAAAAAACACATCTTAATATTATTCTAGAAATCTTATATGCTATAAATACAGAATTTTTAGATAGCGACTTCGGAAGGTTATATGCAGAAGTCAAGCGTAAAATTACCCATAGAAGTTTGTTACTTCTGTATACAAACTTTGAACATATAAGCAGTTTGCATCGACAACTACCTTATTTAAAAGGCTTGTCAAAAAAACACGTACTTGTTGTTATCTTTTTTGAAAACACAGAACTCGATACTCTTATCAAGAAAAAAGCTGCAAACACTCCAGAAATTTATCATAAAACAATAGCACAAAAAATGGAATATGATAAAAAACTTATGGTAAAAGAATTAGAAAATCACGGAATACAAGCTGTTTTAACGCGACCTGAAGATCTTTCTGTGAATACAATAAATAAATATCTTGAGATAAAGGCAAGAGGAATTTTGTAAGTTGAAAGTTATACTAAACTTTGAATTTGATTTTTTTAGTATTGTCGTGAAACCCCTTATATTTACAGCTTAAATTTGAACTATGATCAAGGTTACTTTGCCAGACGGCAGTGTAAAAGAATTTGAAAGCGGCGCAACACCATTTGATGTCGCAAACAGCATAAGTGCAGGTCTTGCACGTAATGTTATTTCAGCAAAATATAATAATACAACAGTAGAAACAACGACGCCATTAACAACAGATGGATCACTTGTTCTATACACGTGGAATGATGATGAAGGAAAAACAGCCTTCTGGCACTCCTCTGCTCATATTCTTGCTCAGGCATTAGAAGAATTGTATCCTGGTGTAAAACTTACTATAGGACCTGCAATTGATAAAGGTTTTTATTATGACGTAGATCTTGGAGAACGTACGTTAGGAGAACACGATTTTAAAAAGATCGAAGATAAAATGCTTGAAATCGCACGCGGAAAACACGAATTTTCTATGCGAAGCGTCTCTAAAGCAGATGCTTTAGAATTATACAAAAAACAGGACAATCCGTATAAGGTTGAATTAATAGAAAATCTTGAGGACGGAACGATTACTTTCTGTGATCACGATAGTTTTACAGATTTATGTAGAGGAGGTCATTTACCTAATACCGGTTTTGTAAAAGCGGTAAAATTAATGAGTGTCGCAGGTGCTTATTGGAGAGGTGATGAGAAAAATCCGCAGTTGACTCGAGTTTATGGTATTTCTTTTCCGAAGCAGAAAGATTTAAAAGAATATCTGGAGTTATTAGAAGAAGCAAAAAAGAGAGATCATAGAAAACTAGGTAAAGAACTACAATTATTTACATTTTCTCAAAAAGTAGGTCAAGGCCTGCCATTATGGCTGCCTAAAGGTGCCGCTTTGCGTGAACGCTTAGAAAACTTTTTAAAGGCTGCACAGAAAAAGGCAGGCTATGAAATGGTAGTTACGCCACATATAGGTCAAAAAGAATTGTATGTGACCTCAGGTCATTATGCAAAATATGGTGCAGATAGTTTTCAACCCATTACAACTCCTGCCGAAGGAGAAGAGTTTTTGTTGAAACCAATGAACTGTCCACATCACTGTGAGATTTATAATGCAGTGCAATGGAGTTACAGAGATTTACCAAAACGTTTTGCTGAATTTGGAACTGTATATCGTTATGAGCAAAGTGGTGAATTACACGGCTTAACGCGTGTACGCGGGTTTACTCAAGATGATGCTCATATATTTTGTACTCCAGATCAGTTAGATGACGAGTTTATGAAAGTTATAGATCTAGTACTTTATGTATTTGGATCATTAGGCTTTGAAAACTTCACAGCTCAAGTTTCATTGCGTGATCCTGACAATAAAGAAAAATACATAGGCTCTGATGAAAACTGGGCTAAGGCTGAAAATGCAATCATAAACGCCGCTAAAGCTAAAGGATTAAATTATGTCATAGAAACCGGCGAAGCTGCATTCTACGGACCTAAATTAGATTTTATGGTTAAGGATGCGTTAGGTCGTAGCTGGCAGTTAGGGACTATACAGGTAGATTATAATCTGCCAGAACGCTTTGAACTTACCTATAAAGGCAGTGACAACGAAGAGCATCGCCCAGTAATGATACACCGTGCCCCTTTTGGCAGTATGGAACGTTTTGTGGCGATATTGTTAGAACATACGGGAGGTAATTTCCCACTTTGGCTTATGCCGCAGCAAGCTATCGTTTTAACGCTCAGTGAGAATTATGAGAAATACGCTCAAAATGTTTTAGAATTGTTAGAAAATCACGAAATTCGCGCCACGGTAGATGACCGCGGAGAAACTATGGGTCGTAAGATTCGAGAAGCGGAAATGCAAAAATTACCGTTCATGTTGATTATTGGTGAGAAAGAAGCTAATGATGGTACGGTTTCTGTACGTAAACATGGTGGTGAGGATTTAGGTACGATGACAGTTGCAGAATTTGCAGAAGTTGTTAATACCGAAATCAACAAAACACTAAAGAAATTTGAAGTTTAATTAAAAAGATATAGCCATAGCAATACGTAGAAAAAGATCAAGAGGACCCATGAGGGTTCAGAAGACAGACCAACACCTTATCAATCAAAAGATACGTGCTCGTGAAGTACGACTTGTAGGAGATAATGTAGAAATGGGGGTTTATCCCACCAGTAAGGCACAAGAAATCGCAGATGAGCAGGAATTAGATTTGGTTGAAATATCACCAAATGCAGAACCTCCTGTTTGTAAAGTGATGGATTATAAAAAGTTCGTTTACGAGCAGAAAAAGCGTGAGAAGGTCATGAAGGCCAAAGCGTCTAAAGTAGTCGTAAAGGAAATTAGATTTGGGCCTAATACAGATGATCATGACTACGAGTTTAAAAAGAAACATGCAATTAAATTCCTTGAAGAAGGTTCTAAATTAAAAGCATACGTTTTCTTTAAAGGTCGCTCAATAATCTATAAAGATCAGGGTCAAATATTACTGTTACGTCTAGCTCAGGAACTTGAAGATTATGGCAAAGTTGAACAAATGCCAAAATTAGAAGGTAAAAGAATGATTATGTTCTTAGCTCCTAAGAAAACAGCTAAATAACAGTCTTTAAGACACAAAAGATAAATCCCGTCTTTTTTACAAGGACGGGATTGTTTTGATATTAAAAGATCAAAGCAAAAAACATAAGCGGATTAATTAAATAAACTAGGAATTATGCCTAAGATGAAAACAAAAGGCAGTGCTAAGAAGCGTTTTAAGCTTACAGGTACTGGTAAAATCAAAAGAAAGCACGCGTTTAAGAGTCACATCTTGACTAAAAAGTCTAAGAAACGTAAGCTTGCATTAACTCACGATACTCTCGTTCACAAAGCTGACGAAAACAACGTGAAAATTATGTTACGTATTAAATAATACGTAACCGGTTCAATTATTTTATAAACCCTGGAGTTAGGCAAAACATTAAATAAAGCGTTTTAAAAGTGGTATTACTACCCGCCTGCTACAAAAACAATTAAATTATGCCAAGATCAGTAAATTCAGTTGCTTCTAGAGCCCGAAGAAAAAAGGTAATGAAGCAAGCCAAAGGTTACTTTGGAAGACGTAAAAACGTCTATACAGTTGCAAAAAATGCGGTTGACAAAGCAATGCTATATGCATACCGTGACCGTCGCCAAAAGAAAAGAAATTTCCGTGCTTTATGGATAACTCGTATCAACGCGGGTGTACGTTTACATGGTATGTCTTATTCTCAGTTTATGGGCAAAGTGAAAACTGCAAAAATCGAACTTAACCGTAAGGTTTTAGCAGATTTAGCAATGAATCACCCAGAAGCTTTTGAAGCAATCGTAAATAAAGTAAAATAAGGCTAACGCCTAATTAACAATATTCCGCTTATACTAGAAAAGCCCAATCTTACGATTGGGCTTTTTTTTATTCTATAAATAATATTAGTTTTAGCTTTACAACCAGTTAAAATGAATTTCCTTTTCAATATCTGGATGAAGACTGTTATGAACGGGACAGGTATTAGCCGTATTCTCTAATATCTTTCGATCCTTATCAGCAGCCACACCTTTTAGATCTAATTGTATTTCGATTCTAGCAATTCGTCTAGGATTTGAAGACATTATCTTATTAATTAGTGCCACAGATCCTTCCAAATTGACACCTTCTAAAGATTCAGCTTTAATTCCCATTACAGTAAGCATACAGCTTGCTAGAGCAGTTGCCACAGTGTCAGTAGGTGAAAAAGCCTCTCCTTTACCATTATTATCTGTAGGAGCATCTGTAATAAACGAATTTCCTGATTTCAAATGTTCGCACGTAGTACGTAATCCACCTAAATAAGTCACTTTACTAGTCATAAAAGTTTAGTTTTTTAGATACCCAGTATTTACATTAGTGTCACTAGAAACTTCAACCACAATCTCTTCTAAATCTTTCCCGTATTTAATAATATAAGATGCTTTGTTATAGTATCCTGAAGAAGCAGGGTCTTGAACATAATTGAACTTATTCTCTACATATTGGGTTATATAACCAGAATCGGCAGCAGTGTAAAGACTTTCTGAAGCTGCTAATCGTAATAAGGTATCAAATGTAATATCATATCCTCTTACAGCATAACTGCTAGGGGCATAACCATACTTAGAACTGTAAGCATTTACAAAAGACTCATGAGAATAATCATATTCTCTTGAAACAGATGGAAAATGAAAATTTAATTTCATTAGAGTAATATTAGATACATCATCACTATCATATGCAGAACCCTTATCTGTAGTTAACAAGGTTATCTCACTGCCAGACAACTGTGTACTTAAGGTTGTAGTAATATTACTTATTAAGGCAATATCATTAGATTCTAAAATTACCCAGTTTTGAATGGTACGAGAAAGATTTGAGACTAAATCACTAGCTCTTATATAATAGCCATTACCACTACTTCTTGGCGTCACAATTTTTGCATCAGGATATAAACTTTGAATACGTTGTTTTGTATTTTGATTTTTAGAATCTGCAACAATAATTATATTTTTTCCTCGACCATTTTGTTTTATAAAATTGATCATTTGATCTTTTAAAATTTTATCATCTGGACGAGATTGAAACAGATTTGAGCTCATTGTAACCGATGGAACGATAGGTGAAACCACCGGAATACCTTTATTTCTCAACATTGCTGAGGCTTTTTCAACATTAGATGTAAGTAAAGGACCTATTACAACATTCATTTTATCAAAGTCTTTGCGGTTAATGATTTCTTCAATTTTACGATCATTAGTAGCATTACCCGCAGATCGAGAATACTGGGTGTCATAAACGTATAAATTTGAAGAAATCCCTAATGCTTTAGCTGAATCAACAGCCATAAGTACACCACTGTAAAAGTCCAGCGCAATATTCATTACGCGATCTGACTTTAAGGCACTTTTTTTCAATTCTTCAGAATCTACCTGAACACTACCCAGATTAAATGGCATCATTACAGCCACATTTTTGACAGATAAGTTTTTTAGATTCTTGGAAAGATTTATCGCACCACCGGTGGTACTAACTTTAATTTCATTTGTAAGTTTTGACTTCGGAATCGTTAAAACCATTCCACTTTTCAATCCATCTCTAAGAGACGGGTTTAAAGTAGTCAATTGTTCTTCAGATAAATTCCATCGCTGGATAAGACTGTATAAGGTTTCCTTAGGCTTAACCTCATAAAAACCATATTTACTATCCTCAATGACAGCATTATTTGTGTAAGCTTTATCGGGAACATTCAATATATCTCCTATTTGTAACCCATCAACAATACCCGGATTTAGGTTTTCAAGATCTGATACAGAAATACCGTACATAGAAGCCAAACCATATTTAGTTTCTTTTGGCTTTACGATGTGTTTTCTGTTTGTAGTCGTAGGTTTTGAAGTTTCTGAAATTGCTTCAGAAGCTTTTGGCTTCAGTATTTTTATAATCTCTCCGTTTCGCAATTCAGCACTATACAGATGTTGATTATAACGCTTGATTTGTGATTCGGTAACTCCGTATTTTTTTGTAAGATTATATAGCGTCTCTCCTTTTTGTACCGTATGAAATATAAAATTTTCATTTTCAGTATTTGAGCCAGTAGTGTCTGCATTTCCACCAGGAAGTATAAGAACTAAACCAGGATATAGTTGGCCTTTAGCCTCAGGATTCAGTTTATAGATTTCATAGACAGTTACATTATATTTATTTGCAATACTGGACACAGTCTCGCCTTCACTAACGCGATGACTAGAATAGGTTTGTTGCCCTATACTTGAGCAACTGAATACTACAAAAATGAAAATAAACAATATGGTTACATTTCTCATTACTGGGATTTTATTATAAATGGGATTTTAAGTCAAGACTCAAAACCCCATTATTAGACTTAATTAAAGTGAAATACCTAAATACGTATTTGCTTTATAATATAATACTATCGAAAAATTAGTTAAAATATATACTAATTATTCCCATTCTATAGTTGCTGGTGGTTTTGAACTGATATCGTAAACTACTCTATTAACGCCTTTAACCTTATTTATTATATCATTAGATACCTTTTGTAAAAAATTATAAGGTAGATTCACCCAGTCTGCTGTCATTCCATCGGTACTTTCTACAGCTCTTAGCGCAACACATTTTTCATAGGTACGCTCATCTCCCATTACCCCTACAGAATCTACAGGCAATAAAATTGCACCTGCTTGCCACACTTGATCATATAAATTCCAATCTTTAAGACTATTTATAAAGACAGCATCAACTTCTTGTAATATTCTTACTTTCTCGGGAGTAATATCTCCTAGAATACGAATTGCTAAACCAGGACCGGGAAAAGGATGTCTACCTAAAAGTGCTGGGTTCATATCCATACTTGCTCCTACTCTACGCACTTCATCTTTAAATAGCATACGTAAAGGTTCTACAACCTGAAGCTTCATAAAATCTGGCAATCCACCTACATTATGATGTGACTTTATAGTTGCTGAAGGGCCACCAGTCGCAGAAACAGATTCTATAACATCGGGATATATTGTTCCTTGCGCTAGCCACTTTGCATTTTCAACCTGATGTGATTCATCATCAAAAACGTCAATAAATACTCTACCTATTGTTTTTCGCTTTTCTTCAGGATCACTCTTTCCTGCTAAAGCATCTAGAAATCGAGCTGAAGCATCTACTCCCTTTACATTAAGTCCCATTCCCTCGTATTGCTTTAATACATCCTGAAACTCATTTTTACGTAAAAGCCCGTTATTCACAAAAATACAATGTAGATTCTTTCCAATAGCTTTATGCAAGAGCATAGCTGCGACAGAGCTATCAACCCCACCAGAAAGACCTAAAATAACTTTATCTGATCCTATTTTGCTTTTAAGTTGCGCTACCGTGCTATCTACAAAACTATCTGGAGTCCAGCTTTGTTCTACCTGAGCGATATTTACAAGAAAATTCTCTAAGATCTGCTTTCCATCAGTCGAGTGATAAACTTCTGGGTGAAATTGTATTGCATAGGTTTCTTCTCCTTGAAGTCGGTAAGCAGCATTCTCCACATCGTGAGTACTGGCCAATCGCACCGCACCTTCTGGTAAGCGCTTAATTGTATCACTATGACTCATCCAAACCTGACTTCCCAGAGTTACGTTTTCAAAAAACGCTTCATCCTCTTTTATCATTGAGAGGTTTGCTCTACCGTATTCACGAGTACTTGACTGTCCTACTTCACCGCCATGAAAATGCGCCAAATATTGAGCACCATAGCATACACCCAGCAATGGCTTCTTACCACGTATGTTTGTCAAATCTGGATGCGGTGCATCTAATGCACGAACTGATGATGGTGATCCAGATAATATGACCGCTTTGTAGCTGCTTAAGTCTTCTGGTAATTTATTAAATGGTTTGATCTCGCAGAAAATATTAAGCTCCCGTATGCGTCTTGCAATTAATTGGGTATACTGCGAACCGAAATCTAAGATGAGTACGTTATTTTGCATAGGCAAAAATAGTATTTCTATCTATTTTGACTACTTCAATTTATGTGCAAATTTTAGAATATATCACACTTTTATTTATCGATTAACACTTATTTCATTTTGAATAAAATAATACTTTTTGTACTATTCCATTTGTAAGAATACTTTAATTTTTTGTTACTATAAATAGATGAAGATTAGCTAATTGTCGATATAAATCCACAAGTAAAGAATACATATATATTAAAAAAATTTGAAAATTATTAAAATATATATCAAATTCGTTAATAATATGTTATATATTAATAAATTATAAATATTTATTGGATATAACTGACAAATTACTAAAAATATAACTAAAAACAATATAAGAGATATAAATCCTATATTTACAACATCTTTAAATTTAAGTTCCCTAAACCTTAATAAAATGTCCATATCAAAACAACTAAAGTTACTTCGTGAGCGCTCTGCTTTATCACAAAAGAAGGTTGCGACAGAACTTGGTATTACCCAAGGCGCCTATTCTCTTATAGAAAATGGCCAAAATTCTATTACAACAGAACACTTACTTACATTAAGTAAATTATACAGCGTCCCTACAGATCGCATTTTAAAAGGATCTCATAACTCGATTATGATGAGTTCATCAAATGGTTTTGTACCTCTTATTAATGTAGAGGCTCGTGCTGGTTTTATAGAAAATAAAGATAATGAGCAGTGGATGTCTACGTTAGACATGTTCAAGTTACCGGGCTATGAACCAGCAGATGGTCAAAAGTTGTTTGAAGTAGAAGGTGACAGTATGATGCCAACATTAATGCATGGCGATATACTAATTACTCAGCATGCAGATGATATTACTGAAATACTTGACGGCTCTGTTGCTGTAATTGTTACTTCAAAATCTGTACTTACAAAACGGATTAAGAAGGACCTTTCTAATAATGCACTTATCTTAATAAGTGACAACAGTAAATACGAGAGCATTAGCTACGATCTTGACAATATACTTGAGATTTTAATCGTACGTGGTAAAATCACCAGCTCACTAAATGTAATCGATATGGATGCAAATAAGCGCGTTCAACATTTAGAAAGTCAAGTAGATAAACTACAAGGAGATATGAGTAAACTTATTGAAAAGATAAATAAACTCGTTTAGTAATAATGAAACATACTTAAATTAGAAGTCATAAAAAAGCCGGTTATTAGACCGGCTTTTTTATGACTCTATATTTTTTTAAATACTATCTCGAAACAACTCCCCTTGGGAAAGACAGTGTATTTAAATCCATAGTTTGAGTTGTAGGATATAATGAATTAGTAGATCTTGGGTTAATTAGTGGCTGTATTACAAAAGGCTCAGCATAATTATTGTCTGGCTCAGGTTCCACCGAAATAAATATTTTTTTCAATCTTAAATCTGGAAGCAAGTTAAATCCTAACTGACCAAGAATACTTTGATTTACAAAATCTTCTCCAGGAAATTGCGGAGCTGTATTTACTTGTGAACTATAAGCAGCAGTTTCATCTCTTCCCGTTGGAGAACTAAATCTACCTGTACTTAGATTAACAAGTTGATTATTAGCATTAGGAACGGTAACCCAACCCTCATATCTCCAACCTGCAGGTAGTGTAGGTAAGTTTAGACCAGCTTGTGGGTTTCCATTATTTGGATTTAAAAAATACACACCATTCTGATTATTATTAGCATCAGAATCTGTAGGCGTCCATAAGGTAAAAATACCAGAGGCGTTAGAGAAATTACCTATTGAATTTGCAATAGTTAGATCTGCTGAATTCCCATTAAAACTTCCCGATAAAATTACAGTATTACTTATATCAGAACTAGGATCATTTCCAGGCTCTAAACTAATTTTGAAAGCCGAAGCATTCTCTACACTCGATGAAGCAGCAGAGAATGTCTGTCCGTTTGAAAGACTTCTATATTTACCTAAAGAAATATCTTCACCTCCTGAGGTTATCCAAACTTCGTATTGAGAATTTTCTTCAAGACTTGGAAGTAAAGTAATTGATTGTAACGTGATATCTGTTCTAGAAACCGAATCATCGTCACCTGAACATGAAGCTAATAATGCAGCTGCCGTTAAAAGTCCCAGAAATTTAATTTTTTTCATATCTATGTTTAAGTTTTTAAGTTGTGTTATGTTAACGCAAATAGCGTACAAAAATTTCAATAAAAAAACCAAACTGGTATAAAGCAGTTTGGTTTTAATAAATATTTAGTAAAAAGGCTGATTAAGCGTTCTGCTTCTTAATAAGATTTAACGCAGAACCTTCACGGTACCATTTAATTTGAGCATCATTATACGTATGGTTTGCAATAATTGTGTCTTTGCTACCATCTGCATGTGTTACTTCTAATGTAAGAGGCTTATCTGGAGCAAAAGATTCAATATCAACAAAGCTGAAAGTATCATCTTCCTGAATTAGATCGTAGTCGCTTTCATTAGCAAAAGTAAGACCTAACATACCTTGTTTTTTAAGGTTTGTCTCGTGAATACGAGCAAAAGATTTTACTAATACTGCAGCAACACCTAAGAAACGTGGTTCCATTGCAGCGTGCTCACGAGAAGATCCTTCTCCATAGTTGTGATCACCTACAACAATAGTTTTGATTCCTTTAGCTTTATATTCTCTTTGTGTATCAGGAACTCCACCATACTCATTAGTAAGTTGATTCTTCACAAAGTTTGTTTGCTTGTTAAATGCATTTACAGCACCTATAAGACAGTTATTAGAAATATTATCTAAATGTCCTCTGTATCGTAACCAAGGACCTGCCATAGATATGTGGTCTGTAGTACATTTTCCAAACGCTTTAATAAGAAGCTTAACCTCTTTTAACTCAGAATCCTGAATTGGGGTAAAAGGCTCTAATAACTCTAGTCGCTCGCTATCTTCAGCTACCTTAACAACAACAGAACTTCCATCTTCGGTAGGTGCTAAATAACCATTTTCATCAACAGCAAAACCTTTTGGAGGTAATTCTAAACCTACAGGAATATCTAATTTTACTTCCTCTCCATCTTCGTTAAGAAGTGTGTCATTAATAGGATCAAAATCTAATCTTCCTGAAATTGCAATAGCTGCAACCATTTCTGGAGATCCTACAAATGCGTGTGTGTTAGGGTTACCATCTGCACGCTTAGAGAAGTTACGGTTAAAAGAATGTACAATTGTATTTTTCTCGTCCCCTTTTCGATCGCTACGATCCCACTGTCCTATACAAGGTCCACAAGCATTTGTAAATATAGTAGCTCCTAAGTTTTCAAAAACCTGAAGCAAACCGTCTCGCTCTGCTGTAAAACGTATTTGTTCTGATCCTGGATTAATACCAAAATCACTCTTAGGCTTTAAATTTTTATCTATCGCTTGTTGAGCAATTGAGGCTGCTCTTGATAAATCTTCGTAAGAAGAGTTTGTACAAGAACCTATAAGTCCCCAATCTACTTTTAAAGGCCAGTCATTTCTTCTTGCTTTCTCACCTAATTCACCTACAGGGGTAGCTAAATCTGGAGTAAAAGGTCCATTAAGATGTGGTCTTAATTCTGAAAGATTGATTTCGATTACTTCGTCGAAGTATTGTTCTGGGTTGGCATATACTTCATCATCTCCAGTTAAATATTCTTTAACCTCATTTGCTGCATCTGCAACATCTGCACGATCTGTAGCTCTAAGGAAACGCTCCATAGACTCATCATAACCAAAAGTGGAAGTTGTAGCACCTATTTCTGCACCCATGTTACAGATTGTTCCTTTACCTGTACAAGACAAGTTACGAGCACCAGGGCCAAAATATTCTACAATAGCACCTGTTCCTCCTTTTACAGTAAGTATACCTGCAACTTTAAGAATAACATCTTTAGATGCGGTCCATCCATTTAACTCACCGGTTAATTTTACACCGATTAACTTAGGGAATTTTAACTCCCAAGCCATACCTGCCATAACATCAACAGCATCAGCACCACCTACACCTATAGCAACCATACCTAAACCACCTGCATTTACAGTATGACTATCTGTACCTATCATCATCCCTCCAGGAAATGCATAGTTTTCTAGAACTACCTGGTGAATAATACCTGCACCCGGCTTCCAGAAACCTATTCCGTATTTATTAGAAACAGACTCTAAGAAGTCAAAAACTTCATTACTTGTTTCGTTAGCACGAATTAAATCTTTTTTAGCACCTTGCTTTGCTTGAATAAGGTGATCACAATGAACAGTGGTAGGAACTGCAACATTCTTCTTACCTGCCTGCATAAATTGCAAAAGCGCCATTTGAGCTGTAGCATCCTGGCAAGCGATACGATCTGGAGCAAAATCTACGTAATCTTTACCACGTACAAATGCCTTATCTGTTTTACCATCCCAAAGGTGAGAATACAATATTTTTTCTGCCAGTGTTAAAGGTTTACCGGTAACTTCACGAGCGGCATCTACGCGCTCCTTTACATTACTGTAAACCGATTTGATCATATCAATATCAAATGCCATATCTAAATTTTAGTTAAATGAATATGTATAAAAATTTCGCTTAAAAGCGGACGGAAAAATACGAAAAAGCCTTCAAAATACGAAGTGTTTGAACAGATTAAGACCTATTGAAGAAATATCAAAAATTTTTAAATTTTGATAAATATATAACGATATCGTTGGTTGATTTTAAGAATTAGATAGTTACGCGCTCAAAGTATTTAAAAGACGCCTATTTAAGCTTATTTAGAGCGTCTCTATATTACTCTACAGCAAGGATTTTATAATATCCTGTAGCGTTAAACCTTCAGCTTCTGCTTTGTAATTTTTGATAAGTCGGTGCCCAAGAATTCCCTGAGCTACTGCTTGAACATTTTCAATGTCTGGAGAATACTTTCCTTGCATTGCAGCATGTGCTTTTGCTGCAAGAATTAAATTTTGAGAGGCTCTGGGGCCGGCACCCCAATCAATATAATCTTTAACAATTCGTGGAGCAGCAGTTGAGTCTGGTCTTGTTTGAGCTACAAGTTTTACAGCGTATTCAATTACATTATCTGCTACAGGAATGCGGCGGATAAGTTGCTGGTAACTCACAATATCCTCTGCAGTAAATAGTGCATTCACAGTAGTTTTAACATCTGCTGTAGTTGCTTTTACAATACGTACTTCTTCTTCATATGTAGGATAGGAAAGATTTATTGCAAACATAAATCTATCTAATTGCGCTTCTGGAAGCGGGTAAGTCCCCTCCTGCTCTATTGGATTTTGTGTTGCCAGTACAAAATAAGGAGCATCTAACTTGTATTGTTTTCCAGCTACAGTTACTGCTTTTTCCTGCATAGCTTCTAACAAGGCTGCTTGAGTTTTAGGCGGAGTCCGGTTGATCTCATCCGCTAAAATAATATTAGAAAAAACAGGCCCTTTTAAAAATCTAAAAGAGCGGTTTTCATTTAATATTTCAGACCCTACGATATCACTGGGCATTAAATCTGGCGTAAACTGGATACGTTTAAAATCTAGTCCTAATGTTTGAGCAACAGTATTTACCATTAATGTCTTTGCTAATCCAGGTACACCAATTAATAGTGCGTGACCTCCGGAAAAAATTGAAATTATGATTTGCTCTATAACTTCATCCTGACCTATGATAATTTTACCTATTTCCTTTTTTAAATCTTTAAAACGGCCAACAAGTGTATCTATCGCCTTAACATCAGACATATATTATTTTTTTAACCAGTTACTGCTATACTCACAGTCTTTTCGAGTTCCATTAAGCTTAATATAGGTTTCAGCTATTTTTTCATTCTGCCACTTCTCAATAGCTTTAATACGCTTTGCTTGTAAGGTAAACTCTTTAATTTTCACATAATCCAAAGCAAAATCTGCTTCGTGTTCTTCTAGACGATCAGAAACAGTATAAATTTCATAACGGGTCTTACCGGTACGAGTAGGGTTATTAAAAGCAATTGAGATTTCTCCTTCTTTTAAATTCTGAACTTTAGGATATAAATCTGGAGGAAGATTTTTTAATTCGAACATACGGTCTTGAGTTACCGGATTAATCATTATACCTCCATCACTTGCAGTTTCTTTCTCATCAGAGAACTCCTTTGCAGCTTCGGCAAAAGTAAGCTCGCCTTCTTCTATACGTTTCTTTATTTTCTCAATTTTATCTTTTGCTTCATTTTCAGCAGCGGTGGTTACCTTAGGTATTCTCAAGATGTGTCTTAGATCAATTTTCTGACCTCTTATTTTCTCAACCTTTATTATATGATAACCAAATTCAGTTTCAAAAGGCTTACTCACTTCGCCTTCTTCAAGACTAAAAGCAACATCTCTAAATTCTTTTACAAATTGTGATTTACGATCCACATCTTTAATTAGACCACCATCGCCTCGACTAGACTCGTCTTCAGACCATAACACCGCTTTTGTAGCAAAACTGCTTCCGTTTTCTACAATGTCTTTTCGATAACCATTAAGTTCGTCAATTACCTTTTGCTTTTCCGCTTGCGGAACTTCCGGCTCTATTAAAATCTTTGAAATTTCAAGTTCAACACCAAATTGCGGTAAACCATCACGCTCAAGACCTTTAAAGTAATCACGTATTTCTTCTGGAGTAACTTCAACATCCTCAACAATTTTTTGCTGCATTGCTTTGGCCAGCTCCTGATTTCTGTTAAGCTCTAGAAGTTCTTTTTGAAGATCACTCATTTTTTCTTTTCTGTAAAACTTTAAGACGCGTTCTTCAGAACCACCAAATTGATTTAAGAAATAATCAATTTGTTGTTGCGTGTAGGATCTTACCTGGTCTTCAGAAATGGTAATACTATCTACAACTGCATGGTGCGCATATAACTTATCTTCCATTAGCTTATCAAGCACCTTGCACTCTGTTAAAGCCTCAGCTTCTACTTTTTGCTGTTTAAGGCTTTCTATAGCTTGTTGAATATCACTATCTAATATCACAAACTCCCCTACAACTGCCGCTACTCCATCAACTTTAAAAGTAGTTCCTGTGGTAGGTGCTTTAGGCTCCACCTCTGCAGTCTCAGCATTTTCTGTAGTTGAGATAATTTCCTGAGCACTTAATAGATTTCCTGATAATAGGCTTATCAGGAGAACTAGATAAAGGTTAATTGTAGAGTTCAAATTCTTTATTTTTGATTGCATCTTTGGTAATATCTTTTTCTAATTGTTTAATAAATTCTAATTTTCTTCTATTAAGAAGTATTTGTTTAACTGTTGGTAACACATATTCTAAAGGCGCATCTGCATTACGATTAAGCTTATCTTTTACAGCGATCAAATATAATCCTAATGAATCACGCAACTGTAAAAATTCAGTTTTATTTAAAAGTCTGTCACTATTTTCGACTGATATCGGCGGAATAATCGCGATCACTTTATCTCTACGTATCCAAGTTGAATCATTTAAATATTGCGCTTTAAATTGAACAGAAATTGAATCTAGAAATTTTTTATCCTGTTTGTTAAAACGTGTAAACCTTCTTTTAATCTCTTCTATATTATAATCGGTATCTGCCATTTTAATATACCGAAGCTTCAATAATTCTTCATTCAACTTAAAGTTGGCTTTATTTTCCTTATAAAATGCCTTAGCCTCAGCATCTGTAATTGTACTGTCTAAATTACGTTCAACAAGAGCATCTTTATATGCTTGTGAATACAACTCCGAACGATACTGATTTACTAAATTATTTAATCGCTCCTGCTCCTCGCTTGTTATATTACGTTGCGCACCACTCATCAACAACTTCTGAGTTGCCCAGCGTGTTATAAAACTTGATACAACAAGCGCACTATCTTGCTCTGTCATTTCTGCTGTAACCAGATTTGCGATATCTTCCTTATACAAGTAGCTATCACCTACCCGAGCTACGGGATCTCCTACCGGAGCCTTTGTGCCTAAAAGATCACACGAGATCAAAACCAGTGCACAAGTGATAACAAAGACGACTCGATTTAAGAGGTGTGACATAAATTTGAAATTAAATGTTTTTAACTTTTATATTTTGATAAAAAACTTTTCGCATAAAAGACTGCAAAATTAAACATTAATTACCAGATCATCGAGAACTCTAAATAATCTAATAGAGCACCAATCTTAGAATATGTATATTTTTACAAAAAAATGCAACAAAAGAAATAATATGAAGTATTCTCTTAAAATTATAATTGACTTACCTCTAAAAGACACCATTGATAAAATGGATACCCTTGAAAACTTGAAGAAATGGCAAGACGGATTAATATCTGCCCGAGTTATTTCCGGAAATTTTGGTGAGCAAGGAGCTAAAACAGAATTAAAATATGATTTTGGCAAACGTAAAATAACGATGATAGAAACCATTCTTGAAACTGAAATGCCACATCATTTAATTGCAGAATATAGAGCGCCGGGTGTATTAAACATTCAAAAGAACACATTTGAAAGCACCGAAGATGGCAAAACCGTATGGCGCTCTGAGAATATGTTTAAATTTGAAGGTTTAGGTATGAAAACCTTAGGGCTGCTTATGCCGGGAATATTCAAAAAACAATCGCTCAAGTATATGCGGGATTTTAAGAGCTTTGCAGAATCAGAAATCGCCTAGTTTTTTTGGCACAAGAATTGAAATATAAGTCATAATGAACACTAAACTTAAATTAATCTGGGACTTTAGAGGTCCGGATGCAGAGAAAATAGCAGAACATCACGTGATACATCTCAATGATTATATTGCTTCTAGTGAACTAAAAGATAGTACTACTGGAATAGAAGTAAAATCGAGCTCTTACAGCATTGCCTATATAACGGTTTATAAATCTGAGATGATTGCGGTGCGAGATGCTCTTAAACCGCATCGTGGCGAATTTCTTGATTAACCTTTAAAAAGCTTTGTTAGCTCAACCGCTTTTTTATCTTTGTTTGTACTTTTTTAAAAACCAATTAATAAATATAACGACAGCCTCATCCAGAGGTATTAAAAATTAAAGAATGAAAAAAATATTTATCCCCTTAGCAGCTTTTCTAATTAGTGTGAGTGCTTTTGCACAATCAAAGGTAGGTACTATAGATAGCGATCTTGTGATTTCAAGTTTAAATGAAGTAACACAAGTACAAAAAGATTTAGAAGCTTACGGAGCTGATCTTGATAAGCAGTTCAAAGAATTAGTTACAAAATATCAGTCTGCTGTAACAGCATATCAAAGTGCTGAAGCTACAGCTACAGAAGAAGATAAAAAGGCTAAGCAAGAAGAAATAGTAGGTATGGAAGAGGACATTCAGAGATTTAGACAAAATTCTCAAGGTTTAATTCAAATTAAACAAAATGAATTAATGCAGCCATTATATCAGAAAGTAGGTCAGGCTTTAGATGCTGTTGCTAAAGAACAGAAGTATTCTCAAGTTCTTACTCTTAACTCTGGAGTAGCTTATTTTGATCCGGCTTTAGATCTTACAGAAGCAGTTGCTAAGAAACTTGGTGTTACTTTAAAAACGGAGTAATATCTTCACTGTTATCAAAAAAAAAAAAAAATAGGAGCAATTGCTCCTATTTTTTTTACTATATATCACCAAATTGTTATCTGCTATAATTAGGAGATTCTTTTGTGATAGTAACATCATGAGGATGACTTTCATTGATTCCGCTTGCGGTAATTTTCACAAAACGACCGTTATCTTTAAGAGTTGCAATATCCTTTGCTCCGCAATATCCCATACCTGCACGTAGACCTCCTATAAATTGGTGAACACTTTCATAAAGTTCGCCTTTATAAGGAACACGACCTACAATACCTTCTGGAACAAGCTTTTTAATATCATCTTCTACATCTTGGAAGTACCTGTCTTTTGAACCAGTTTTCATAGCTTCAACAGAACCCATTCCACGATAGGTCTTAAACTTACGACCCTCATAAATAATTGTTTCTCCCGGAGATTCCTTTGTACCTGCAAGCAGTGACCCAAGCATTACACAATCTGCCCCAGCAGCGATCGCTTTAGGAATATCGCCGGTATATCTAATACCACCATCGGCAATAACAGGAACACCAGTTCCTTTTAAAGCAGCACCCACTTCTAATACTGCACTAAATTGTGGAAATCCTACACCTGCAACAACACGTGTGGTACATATAGATCCAGGTCCTATTCCTACCTTTACAGCATCTGCTCCGGCTTCTACAAGATATCTTGCAGCATCGGCAGTTGCTATATTTCCTACAACTACATCAAGTCCCGGAAATTTTTCTTTCACTTGTTTTAATACACGTACTACACCTTGTGTATGCCCGTGCGCCGTATCTATTACTACAGCATCAACTCCAGCATTTACAAGCGCTTCAACGCGGTCTACAGCATCACCCGTAACACCTACCGCGGCAGCAACACGTAATCTTCCGTAGGTATCTTTATTTGCAATTGGCTTTTGGGTAAGTTTTGTTATATCTCTAAACGTTATTAAGCCTATAAGTTTGTTATCGTCTGTAACTACCGGTAGCTTTTCTATTTTCTTCTCTTGCAATATCACCTCAGCCTCACCTAAAGAGGTACCTTCAGCAGTAGTGATTAAATTTTCGCTAGTCATTACCTCAACAATAGCACGCTCTTCATTTTTTTCAAAACGCAAATCTCGGTTTGTAACTATTCCTTGTAAATGTCCTTTGTCATCTATAATAGGAATACCGCCAATGCTATGCTCAGACATCAATCGTTTTGCGTCTTTTACTTTTGCATCCAGACTAAGCGTAACGGGATCGATGATCATACCACTTTCGGCACGCTTTACTCGACGAACTTTCACCGCTTGTTCTTCAATGGTCATATTCTTATGTAATACACCTATACCACCTTCACGAGCTATAGCAATTGCCATACGTGACTCGGTAACGGTATCCATAGCAGCAGATACAATGGGTACATTAAGTGTGATGTTTCTTGAAAATTTAGATTGAATGTTTACTTCGCGCGGAAGTACTTCAGAATATGCGGGAACTAAGAGTACGTCATCATAAGTTAGACCTTCTCCTACTATTTTAGTTTCGTGTGCCGTCATTGCAATTAAGATTTAATTGCGTGCAAAGGTACTGCTAATATCTTAAAATAGCGGTGTATTTTTAGACTAAAGACAGTAATTGCTATTTCTGGAATAGACCGGCTTAAGAAAAACTCAATTAATGGTAATTATGAAAGATTTTTGACGCTTCGTTGTATGCAGATTCAAAACTCATAGGTCTAATACCAGAATCATCTTTCACACTCGTAAAATAAGAGAGTATTTTTTCTGTAGGCATATTTCCTGTTAAGTCATCTTTTGCCATGGGGCAACCGCCAAAGCCTTGTATGGCACCATCAAAACGACGGCATCCTGCTTTATAGGCAGCGTCAATTTTCTCGTGCCATTTCGCAGGTGTCGTATGCAAGTGAGCACCAAACTCTATTTGAGGATACTTTGGAATAAGATTGCTAAATAAATAATCGATAGTCTTTGCATCAGAACTTCCTACTGTATCTGATAGTGATAATATTGAAACTCCCATATTGGAGAGCTTCTCTGTCCACTCTCCTACTATTTCAACATTCCAGGGGTCGCCATAGGGATTACCAAAACCCATAGAAATATAGGTAACCACTTCTTTATTATGTTTATCTGCAAGATTTAATATTTCCTGAAGTAACGCCACAGATTCTGCTATGGTTTTATGGGTATTACGCATCTGAAAATTTTCAGAAATACTAAATGGATAACCCAAATAATTAATTTCAGGATGAACAACCGCTTCCTCTGCTCCTCGTAAATTTGCTATAATTGCCAGCAATTTTGTCGAAGTTCTACTTAAATCTATTTTACCTAGTACCTCAGCCGTATCCACCATTTGAGGAATGGCTTTGGGAGATACAAAACTTCCAAAATCGAGTGTATCAAAACCGCACCGCAATAAAGATTGCAAATATTGCACCTTCATATCTGTAGGAATAAAGTCTTTTATACCCTGCATTGCATCACGTGGACATTCTATAATTTTAAGCGCCTGGCTCATTGTTTAAATTTAAATAACAGGATAAAGATACAATTTAAAGGAAGTAGGTTATCAATACTATTCTCCATGCATATGGGTAGGTATAACTAGTGTAAATGTAGACCCTTTGCCCATTTCACTTCTAGCTTCAATGTGCCCTCCTATTTTACTAGCTATTTCTTGACATAAGATAAGACCTATACCATTACCAGGTTCATCAGCAGTTCCCTTTAAGGTATAGCGCTCTTGATCTACTAAGACCTTTTTAATTTTATCTTCAGAAATACCAATACCCGTATCTGTAATATTAATATGATAATAGTCTTTATTATAATATGTGCTAAATGTTATGGTACCATCAACGGGAGTAAATTTAACAGCGTTATTGATTAGATTACGCAGTAAAACACGCAATACCTGAGAATCGGTATTAATAGTTTCTTCTTTGTTAATATTATTTACAACGTTAATGTTTTTTCGGTTTATAAAAATCATTTCTACTTGTAGCGCCTCTCTTATAAATTTGTCTGTATTTAATTTACTATAGCTGAATTTAAAACCATTCATTTGAGATTTTGCCCACACAAGCACATTTTCAATCAGATAAAATAAATCTGAAGTTTGCTTTTGCAATTCGCTATACACCAAGGCAGTCTCTTCTTCATTTAAATTTTTATGATCCTCATGAAGTAAATTTATGCTGTTTAATATTGCTGCTAAGGGACTTTTAACATCATGAGCTACAATGGAAAACAAATTGTCTTTTTGACGATTAATAGCGGCAAGGTCACTGTTACTTGCATTAAGTCGCTTCTGATTATCTTTTAGAACCTGATTGTTCTGTGCCTTAAATTTATAGAGACGATAAAGTATTATAATAATTATTAGAAGTAGTACAAGTATAATACCCACTGCATATATAGCGTGTTTCTGGCGTTCTATTTGTAAGGATTGAATTTCGGACTCATTGCGTAATAACTCATTTTCATAAGCACGCTCTTCTTGAGCATATTTTGCTTTTATATTCTGAAAAATATTAGTTTGCTCCTCGTTATGAACTGTCTTATTCAGAGTCTTATATCGCTGCGAGTAGGCTAAAGCTTTTGCAAACTGATTCAAAGACTGATAAATAACTTCCTTAGATTCATAAAATACAAGGGTGAGATAATGATCATTTAAAGATAGTATCTTCTCCTCAAGCCCTTCTAATAAATTCTCTGCTTCATTATATTTCCCAAGACTATTCAACACTTGAGCTTTATAACAAGTCGCAAGTAATTTAAACTGTAACGGAACATTTTTCTGTTCTAAAGAGGCATTCAAACTTTTTAAAGCCTCTTCAGGTTGATTAAGTAGAAACTGGGCCGTACCCATATTATAATTAGCTACAGAAAGCATACGCTTATCCACTAGCTTTTTTGAATAGGCTATAGAGAGTTTAGCATAATAATAAGCACTGTCCAGATTTTTCTTTTCGCGATGTACTGCACCTAAATTAATGATCTCTTTTGTGTATTGACTCGTATGCTTAGCAGTATCAAGAAGCTTAATTGACTTGTGAAAATTTTCAAGAGCCGCATCATAATCCTTTAAATAGAAATCTAGAGCACCCAGATTTCCATATGTCGTACTCAGACCATTTAAATCTGTACTCTTCTTATAATATTGAAGCGATTTCTGAAATTCAAGTATAGCGTCTGTATATTGGGAGGTTACGACATTGTAAGTCCCCATTCTATTATGGGCCTTGGCTATTGCAGCTTGAGAATTAATTTTCTTAGCTAATTCAAGTGATCTTTCAATATATATCTTGGAAGAATCTGGTTTATAATACAAGTACTGATAGGCGATCTGCTCATTAATATCACTACGTATGGAATCTGATTTTGTATTATTCAGGACATTTTGAAGAGAATCTATAATGACTTTTTGCCCGTAACTCACATTTGTAAACGAACACAACAACCAGCTGTTGAGTAGAAAAATAATCCACATCTTTATATTAGAGCTGCTTGTTATAGACATTAATGTATTTAGGGTTTTAGGGTTTATTAGGTAATTTAAGCAGAAAATGGTTTTATATTATAAGCCGCGCAATAAAATTTCAGAATTTATTTTTTTAATAAGTTGGGGGCCTTCATAAATAAATCCTGTATAAAGCTGAACTAGCGAAGCACCAGCTTCTAATTTTTCTATAGCATCTTCTTTTGTATGAATACCTCCTACTCCTATGATCGGGAACGCATTATTACTTTTTTCAGATAAAAATCGTATTACTTCTGTTGAGCGACTTCTTAAGGGTTTACCGCTTAAACCACCCATTTCAAATTTAGTTTCTGAAGTAAGCCCATTTCTACTTATGGTTGTGTTGGTAGCAATTACACCTGCAATATTGGTTGTGTTTACGATCTCGATTATATCGAGTAATTGATCATTTGTAAGATCTGGAGCTATCTTTAAAAGAATAGGTTTTTGACGTTGCTTATTAACATTGAGTTGCTGCAAACCGGTTAATAATTTTGTCAACGGTTCTTTGTCTTGTAAGGCTCTCAAATTAGGCGTATTTGGCGAACTTACATTTACAACAAAGTAGTCTACATAATCGAATAAAGCGTTAAAGCATATTTTATAATCTTCAAATGCTTCCTCATTAGGCGTGATTTTATTCTTACCAATATTACCGCCTATTAAAACATTTTTATTCTTTTTTAATCGTTTTACAGCCTCATCTACTCCTCCATTATTAAATCCCATTCGGTTAATAATTGCTTGATCTTCTTTAAGCCGAAATAGACGCTTTTTAGGGTTTCCATCTTGGGGCTTAGGAGTAAGAGTTCCGATCTCGACAAATCCAAAACCAAAATCAGAAAGTTCTTGAAACAATTTTGCATCTTTATCAAAACCAGCAGCAAGACCTACTGGATTTTTAAATTTTAAGCCGAATACCGTACGTTCTAAGCGCTTATCTTCTATATTAAATACGGGTTTCAAAAGTTTAGTTAACCCAATCCCACTTAATAAGCGAATACTCTTAAAGGTAAAATGGTGTACTTTTTCTGGATCATATTTGAACAGTAAAGGCCTAATAATTGATTTATACATAGTAGCTGAGTAAGTGGCTTCAAAAATACATTTGCTCAAGTAATTTCTAAAAGAAATAGTGAGTTAATAGTTAGCATTTTTTCAAGTAAATCGTTTATCCACGGCAAATAATTCAATAAATAAGGATTAAGTCATTTAATACTGATTAATAACTCAACATTTAAAGAATAAATTTTAACGGGTGTGCTATAATCTATAAAGAGAATATTAATTTTGCGAAAAATTTTAGTTACCGATGGGTTAGACTTTATAATTAAAAATTATAAGCAAGATATTTGTATTTAAAATATTAGGAATATTACGGCCACACTCATCGATAAGCAACCTCCAGTTATGATAGAAAAAGACGCACTAGTAAATAGATTTTTGAGTTATGTGACTATAGACACACAAAGTGATGAAAATAGTCTGAGTACACCCAGTACATCCAAGCAATGGGATCTTGCAAATAAACTGCATCAGGAATTGTTAGATATGGG
This sequence comes from Leeuwenhoekiella aequorea, assembly GCF_004104375.1. GTDB lineage: Bacteria > Bacteroidota > Bacteroidia > Flavobacteriales > Flavobacteriaceae > Leeuwenhoekiella > Leeuwenhoekiella aequorea. Next base: position 85,572 of record NZ_QOVM01000002.1, on the reverse strand, counting down.
CCTTTCTGACGCCTCCATTGATGAAAATGGCTACATTATGGCTACTCTGCCATCAACAACATCGGCTATTGTACCTACCATTGGCTTTATTGCGCATTATGATACTACACCAGATTTTACAGGAACTAATGTTAATCCGTTAATTATAGAAAATTACGACGGAAAAGATATCGTGTTAAATGCCGATTTAGATATAGTTTTATCACCAGGCGATTTTGATGATTTATTGCAATATGAAGGTCAAACATTGATCACGACAGATGGAACTACACTATTAGGTGCAGACGATAAAGCAGGTATTACCGAAATAATGGAAGCTGTAAAATATCTTAAAAATAATCCGCAAATTGAACACGGAACTATACGCGTGGGATTCACACCCGATGAAGAAATAGGTCGTGGCGCACATAAATTTGATGTTGATAAGTTTGGTGCTGCTTGGGCCTACACTATGGATGGAAGTCAGATTGGCGAACTAGAGTTTGAAAATTTTAATGCGGCTGGGGTAAAAGTTTTTGTAAAAGGAAAAAGTGTGCATCCAGGTTATGCAAAAGGTAAAATGATTAACAGCATTTATATTGCTCAAGATTTTATCAATTCGCTACCACGTTTAGAAACTCCGGAGCATACTTCTGATCGGGAAGGTTTTTTCCATTTAAATGGCATAACAGGAGATGTAGAGCAAACTGTACTAGAGTATATCATTAGAGATCACGATAGCGGGCATTTTGAAGCTAGAAAAGAAGTTCTACATAATCTGGCTGTAGAAATCAATAGTCAGTATGGCTTAGAGCTTATAAGTATTGAAATTAAAGATCAATATTTTAATATGCGCGAGAAAATTGAGCCCGTTATGCATATTGTAGATTTAGCTGAAGATGCTATGCGAGCAATAGGTGTTAAACCATTAATAAAACCAATTCGTGGTGGTACAGATGGTTCTCAACTTTCATTTATGGGTTTACCTTGCCCTAATATATTTGCCGGTGGTCATAATTTTCACGGAAGATTTGAATATGTTCCTGTCGAAAGTATGATAAAAGCTACAGAGGTAATAGTTAAGATTGCTGAACTAGCAACGAAATTATAAAAAATAAAGCCCTGACTTTTCAAAAAAGTCAGGGCTTTATTTTTTTTTAAAACTCACTACAAATTTACGTAGTCTGGAATACCCTTTACCCCTTGTAATACTTTAGCGTCTAGATCTGTAGTCTCAGAACTGTGTAGGACAGACATATCTCCGGTAGACTCAAGAATTACCGCTCTAACTTCAGAAAATTTAAGGGCATTGGATTCTCTTAATTTTGCTATTAAATCATCTTCACCTACGTTTGTTTTATCAAGGTTTTCATATAATATTTTACCCTCATACATCAACATAACGGGTGAATTTGTAAATAAAGAATCCAGTCTTTTTGACTTTCTAGTTACATAAGAAAAAAACGTCTGAAATAAGACTATACCTCCTAGAGCTATACTTCCTTTAAGGAGAGATTGATTTGTATTCAATACCACCGATGCTAATATCGATCCTATAGCAATCGTAGATGCAAAATCGAAACTCGACATTTTGGCAAATGTGCGCAGACCGCTTATTCGAGTTATTAGAATAATTACTGAAAATATGACTAGTATCGATATAAGTACTTTTACAATGATTGAGGCAGAAGCAAATGTCCAGGTTTCCATAGTTGTAAGAATAAATTGTTAGTTGTTGCTCAAAATAAAGTATTGCGCGGGGTTAAACCATAGATCGTTCTTTAATTTCTAAAATATTTAACTACATCTTGTTAAATATTGTTATTGTAAATAAGGCAGAATTTATAATAATATAGATTTGAGATTGAATCAACCAAGCTATTTATAAACACGTATTACTACTATGAATGCGATTCTCACTTCTCCAGTAAAATCTAGTCCTGCACAGTTCGACTCTATTTTAAATACTGTTGGAAATACACCTCTTGTACATCTCAAACAACTGTCTGCCCTAACAGGAATTGATGTATATGGTAAATTAGAAATGGCAAATCCCGGCGGTAGTATCAAAGACCGAACCTCTTTAAGTATTATAGAAGAAGGCATTAAGAAAGGTGATATAACTCCTAGCACTACCCTTATTGAAAGTAGTAGCGGTAACATGGCTATAGGATTAGCACAAGTTTGTAGATATTACAATATTCCGTTAATAATTGTAGTTGACCCTAAAGCTAACAAGCATACTCTAAAAATCTTAAACGCTTATGGTGTAAAAGTTGATATAGTCAATAAACCCAATGATGAAGGTGGTTATTTAGGTGCTCGTCTGGATCGCGTGCAAGAATTGGTAGATACACTCGATAATGCGGTATGGACAAATCAATATGGGAATAGAGCAAACCCAAAAGCACATTATGTAACGATGTCTGAAATTGCTTCTAGTTTGCCCGATGCAGATTACGTTTTTTCAGCAACTAGCACTTGCGGAACTTTAATGGGTTGCGCATCATATATTCAAGAGAAAAATCTCTCAACAAAATTAATCGCTGTTGATGCACAGGGTAGCGTTATTTTTGGTAATAAACCCAAAGAGCGTTTTATTCCCGGACACGGTGCAGGTTTACCTTCACAATTTTTAGATAAATCTTCTATTTATGATGTAATGCATATTTCTGATATGGAATGTGTAATGGGATGTAAAAAATTACTGGAAATAGAAAGTATATTAGCTGGAGGTTCTTCCGGTGCTGTTACTACAGCGTTTTTAAAACGAGTACCTGAACTACCAAAAAACTCAAAATGTGTTTTAATTCTTTGCGATCGCGGAGAGCGGTATCTGGAAACTATTTATAATGAAGAATGGGTAGCTAAAAAATTAAAATAATGCCATCGGAAGCTTTCAATATAGCAATAATTGGGTTTGGACCTAAAGGTTTTTATGGTTTTGAACGCATTCTGGCATTTTTAAAAAAGTACAACATATCATCTGATGTAAACATTCATCTATTTAATGAGTCTGAAGCATTTGCCACAGGGTGGGTTTACGATGTAAATCAACCTGATTATTTATTGATGAATTATCCCAATCAGTTTATATCCTGTGCTCCCGCTTCAGATCCACCTGCGTTAGTAACTATACCTTCATTTACTTCCTATATTTCTAAACGCACCGGTAATTCTGAAGATTATGAAAATTCTCAAATTGCTCCACGTAAAGAGGTAGGCGCCTATCTGAGCTGTTACTTTAATAAGTTAAAGGATGTTGCTATACCTTCAATCAAAATATATACCTATGTTGTCCGCGTAGATGCAATTCACAAAATAGAATCTAGATATCGTATAGATGCTAAATCACTTGGAATGGAGGTTATTGTAGATAAACTTTTAATTACAACAGGTCATTCCCCAAGTATCATAAGTAAAAAAACTACGGACGATTCTACAGATGCTACAATTCCATTTGTATATCCTTTTTCTGAAAAACTAAAAGGTATAAAATCGCAAGCTGTAGTAAGTTGTAAAGGTCTGGGCTTAACTGCTATTGATACTATTTTAGGACTTACCGAAGGCCGATCTGGATACTTCAAAAAAGTTGATGAACAACAGTTGATGTATTATAAAAGTGGTTTAGAACCTAAATACATCCTTCCATTTTCCAGGTCTGGTATTCCTATTATACCTCGCGGAAGTCATACCACGAAACAAAAACAAATCAGTTTTTACTTTAAACGCTTTGTTACCGGAATTAAAAACACTACCACTATATTTGATTTTGAATCTGCACTATTACCTATAATAGAACAGGATATTATTGCGTCCTTTTATTTTCAATTATTTAAAAATAAAAATATCTCTATTGACCCTGATATCTCTTTTGACGAACTCGAAAAAAGAATTCTTATCTTTCACAAAGAAAATCCTGAGGTTAAACCATTTTCGGTGAATGAATTATATAATCCTCACCAGATTGAAGGAATAAATAGTAATTTCAGCGTTATAAAATACTGGAAATTTTGGATAATCGAAAATTCAAATCCTACTAGCCCATATGTGGCAGCGGCAGCGGCATGGCGTTTTATATCTGATGATTTTAATTATTTGTATAGTTCTAATCGTCTAACACCAGACTCTAAGAATTTCTTTCAAAAAAGCTATTTCGGATTATTCAATCGTATCTCCTACGGTCCACCTGTGCAAAATATTGAAAAAATGATTGCACTTCATAACGCTGGAATTTTAGATTTTACATTTGTCAAAAGTCCGATTATAAAAAAAGAAAATGAGAAGTTTATCTTTCGTTCTAATACCGAAGCTATAGAGGTTGATTATCTTGTAGACTCGAGATTGCCAAGAGGATTTTCAAAAGAGGCTCCAGTTATTTTTAATAACTCTTCTGACGGACTCTTTTCAGTAGAGGAGAAATCAGTAGATTATAACGAACTAAGGTGCACTGCAGATGGTAGTATTATAAATCGGAATGATACCATAAATAAAGATATTGTCTGCTACGGCACGCCCACAGAAAATATTCTGTTTGATAACGATACGCTATCCAGAAAACACAATGATACTGTAACGCAATGGGCGCAGAATACAGCCTTATTAATTTTAAAAAATACGAACCGGTTAACCGCTACAAATGAATACTAAATTACCCAAGTTAGAACCTATTACTTCAGAATGGATGTTCAAGTTTATCAATAATTATGAACTTCAGGAATCCCTTTTTAAATCTTACGAATCGCCTATAAACATACACAGCTTAGATGCCTTCTCCCGTAATATAAAAGAGTATCAGGAAATTTTAGCAACCTATAATTTTAATAGCAAAATATTCTTTGCACGTAAAGCAAATAAATTTCAGAATCTTATAACCGCTGCAGTCGCAAATGGAATCGGTGTAGATACTGCTAGCTATGAAGAATTAAAACAATGTATTGATCTTCAGGTATCATCAGATAAACTCATATCCACTGCAGCAATAAAGAGCAGAAAACTACTGGAGCTTGCCATTAAAAATAAGGTCCTACTGGTGATTGATAATCAGGACGAACTGGATCAAGTTGCACAAATTGCAAGAGAATATAATATTAAAGCTAAAATAGGAATTCGTATTTCTGGGTTTTACTATGAAGGCAACAAACTTTTGAGTCGCTTTGGTTTTGACATTGATGATATCGAAAATCTATTGCAAAACTATTTTACAGAAGCCAACGAGCATTTGTTTAATATTGAAGGGTTCCATTTTCATTTAGATGGTTACAGCACTTCACAGCGTGGTGAATCAATACATCAAACACTAGACTTAATTGAAAACCTTAACTCTTCAAAAACCTCATTTAAATTTATAGATATTGGCGGCGGAATTTTGATGAATTATTTAAGACATCAAAATGAATGGAATCTATTTAAAACAGAGCTTCAAGATGCCGTTTTAGAAAACCGCGAACCTCTTACTTATAATAATGATGGTTTAGGTTATACAAATAGAAACGGACAAATAGAAGGTGACTTGGCAACATACCCCTATTATAATGAAAACTCCAAAGCCAGTTTTCTTAAAGAAATATTAGATACTACAAATGATTCAAGTAAAGCTGTATATCAAAGATTAGAGCAATTAAATATTGAATTAAGACTAGAACCGGGAAGAAGTTTACTCAACCAGGTTGGAATTACTGCGGCTCGAGTTGCACATCGCAAAGTTGATGCGCGTGGAAATCACCTCATTGGTTTAGAAATGAATATGTCCCAAATGAAAAGTTCGAGTGCAGATTTTTTACTCGATCCGTTTGTGAGTTACAATAACCCGATTAAAGAAGCTGAACCAGTTGAAGTGTATTTTACAGGAGCTTATTGTTTAGAACGTGATATTCTTTTAAAGAGAAAAATTGAACTTCCTCAATTACCAGAAATTGGAGATACTATCATTTTTGTAAATACAGCAGGCTATATGATGCACTTTTTTGAAACTGAAGCACATCTATTTAAGAGAGCTCAAAACCTTTCAGTTTTAGGAAGAAAAGAACATTATACATTTGATGATTTTAAAACTGAATAATTTTAAAAATAATTATTATTTGTAATAATACATTTAATCTGGTAGTTTGTAAAGATGTCGAATTAAAATCTGCGTTGAAATTATATTTTAATAATTTTCAAATACTTAAAGTCATATGAGATATGTTTAATGCCTATAAAATCTGGTTTTAATAATATCATTTAAGATAATTTTAATCTATCAGTGAACATAATTTAACCTTTATTTTGAATAATTGATTTTTTGCAATAGTAATTTTAAAGTTATTAATCAACCTATTCAATGTTATGGCGAATAAAACAAATGAAGAATCAACTTCAAAAAAAATCGACCAATTATCATCCCATTATAAAGATCCTAAGGACAAAACCCTAACAACAAATCAAGGTCTAAAAGTAAACGATACTAATAATTCTCTAAAATCTGGTGAACGCGGAGCAACTCTTTTAGAGGATTTTTTATTGCGTGAAAAAATTACAAGCTTTGATCACGAGCGTATTCCAGAACGTATTGTACACGCGCGAGGAAGTGCCGCACATGGATATTTCGAACTTTATAAGAGTATAGAAAATTATACAAAGGCAGGTCTTTTTACAGATACTAAAAGAAAGACGCCAGTATTCGTTCGATTTTCAACTGTAGCTGGGTCTAAAGGTTCTCCAGATCTTGCCCGCGATGTACGTGGCTTTGCAGTAAAATTTTATAATGAAGAAGGAACCTGGGATCTTGTAGGTAACAATATGCCAATATTTTTTATACAGGATGCGATGAAATTTCCGGATTTGATCCATTCCGTAAAACCAGAACCACACAGAGAAATCCCACAAGCTGCATCTGCTCACGATACATTCTATGATTTTGTTTCTCGCGCTACAGAAACACTTCATAATCATATTTGGGTTATGAGTGATCGCGCAATTCCTCGTAGTTATCGTATGATGGAAGGCTTTGGAATTCACACATTTCGCTTTATAAATAAAGAGGGGAAATCCCATTTTGTAAAATTTCATTGGAAACCGGTATTAGGTGTTCATTCTGTTACTTGGGATGAAGCTGTAAAAATAAATGGTGCAGATTCTGATTTCCACAGAAGAGATTTATGGGACGCTATTGAAGCAGGCCAATATCCGGAGTGGGAATTTGGTATTCAAGTTGTAGCTGAAGAAGATGAGCACAAGTTTGATTTTGATCTTTTAGATCCTACAAAACTAATTCCAGAAGAGATGGTACCGGTAGAAATTATTGGTAAGATGACATTAAATAGAAATCCAGAAAATTTCTTTGCAGAAACTGAACAAGTTGCATTCTTACCAGGTCATATTGTGCCAGGAATAGATTTTACAAATGATCCCTTATTACAAGGGCGTCTATTCTCTTATAGAGATACACAGTTATCACGTTTGGGAAGTCCAAATTTCCACCAGATACCTATCAATAAACCTATTGTTCCTACACACAATAATCAGCGTGATGGGCACATGCAAACTGAAATTCCTAAAGGACAAACAGCATATTTCCCAAATTCCTTGACAATGGGTTGTCCGCATCTTGCTAAAATGGCTGATGGTGCATTCACATCATATGAAGAGCGTATTGATGCGCGTAAAATACGATCTAGAAGTGAAAGCTTTAGTGATCACTATTCACAACCTGCCCTATTTTATAGAAGTTTAGCACCTTGGGAACAAGAGCATGTAGTAGATGCCTACACGTTTGAATTAGGCAAATGTGAGCATAGTTATATTAAGGAACGTATGTTATGGATTATTAATAATATTGATACTAGCCTTGCAAACAAAGTCGCTAAAGGTTTAGGTATGGAAATTCCTGATAGTATCGAAGAGCCTGTTAATCAAGCTATAGGTGCTGATGCTGAAGTAGAAAAGTTTCAGCCTATTCCTAAGAAAGAATATTTAAAATCTGATAAAGCTTTAAGTCAAGCACATACTAAATTCAATAGCATTGCTACACGTAAAGTGGCTGTACTTGCAGGAGATGGCTTTTCAATGAGTGATTTTAAACCATATAAAGATATTCTGGAAAAAGAAGGTGCGATGGTTAAAATTATTGCTCCACACGGCGGTACCATTAAATGTGATGAGAATATGGAGCATAAAGTTGCAGCGGCAATTATGACTACTGAAAGTGTATTATTTGATGCTGTTTTTGTGCCTGGTGGTAAAAAATCTGTGGATGCCCTGCTTAAGAACGGAAAGTTTAGCAAATTTATAAGCGAGGCTTTCAAACACTGTAAAGCCATTGCAGTATGTAATGAGGCTGAAGATTTACTTAAAAATAGCTACATCAAAGATTATAATGATGATAAAGCTTTATTTGTAAACGCTAAACAACCTCAAGAATTTGTGGATGCTATGGCAAAACACAGAAATTGGGATCGAATGGAAAAAGCTTCTAGTATTCCAGTTTAAACATTTAATAATGAAAAAGGGCTACCAAATGGTAGCCCTTTTTTTTCTCAAAAATTTAAGCTCCTCGCTTCTTATCTTTGTTTTTCTCTCCGTATTGATTAACATGCTTATCCTTTAAAGGACCTTTATCAATACTTTGTTTATCTTCTTTTTTATCGTTTTTAGATTCTTTACTATCCTTACTCATAGCTAATTTATTTACGATTAATAATTAATTTAAATTGAATCAGTTTAAGGTACTTAATTATAAGATTAGTCAGTCTTAAATATTTCCTATAATTATAAGCAGGAATAGAAACACTACCAATTAAGATTAATCAACTTCGCTTTTGTAAGTGGTTTTTCTACATAGCCTTTAACGCATTCAAACTGACTAGCTTTCCATTTGTCTGCAACATCTACAGATGATGTTACCAGTATAATAACGAATCTTTCCGGATTCTTTAATCTTTCCAGTTGTTTAATAAATTCCCATCCATTTAACTCAGGCATATTAATATCAAGGTAAATCAAATAGCCTTTAGAAAAAGAATTTTTTTGAATAACATCAAGAGCTTCAGCAGCATCTACGAAGATAGAAGTCACCGTTTTAAGAACATGGGCGATTAAATATTGATGAACCTTGCATATAACTTTGTCATCATCTATTATAAATACTTCCTGTTCCATAAAGGGTATTAACTATTTAATTGAGATGCTTTATTTGATATGGAACGTATAATTTTATCTAACTCTTTAGCGGATTCAAGGATCTCCGTAAGAAACATTTTATTTTCTTCAGTATCTAAATCAAAGTCTTCATTAATAAGGCCTATAATACCCATCATTTTTGCTAATGGTGCTCGTACCACATGCGACTGTACGTGCGAAATTTCCTGAAGACGAGTATTTCTATCCTCTATTTGCTTAATATAATTGAGCGTGTCAGATATATTCACAGCCATTACTACACGTGAGAAATTCTTACTTCCGTGCAATTGATTACTGTGAATTTCTACCTTAAATTCTGAGGCATCCTTACGCTTGTGGCGATAAACTCCTATTTTTTGAAGTCCGATCTCCTTTTTGGTCCGATTTACGGCATCCATTAAAATTTGAATATCATCTTGTGGTCTTAAATCCTTGAGTGTCATCGATAAGAATTCCTCTCTTGTAAATCCATAATCTTTCTCTGCAGCAAGATTAACCTCAGTTATTTCAAGAGTTTCCAGATTATATACAAATGATGGAATAGGCATCAATTGAAATAAATCACTATATCTTTTTTCAGATTCTACTAATGAAAGTTTAAGTAATTTTTGAGATGTAATATCTTGAAAAGTTCCCTCAATATGCGCCGGATTAAATAATTTAAAGGTTTTACTGCATCGTATCCACTTAATCTTACCGTCCACTAGTATTCTAAAATGAAATGAGGACTCAGAAGTTGAAGATTCTGTCTGAAATTTCGCTTTAAATTGATCTACATCATCCGGATGAACCGTACTAATTAAATACGTGTAATTGAAGCTTTGCACTCTCGGATTAATACTCCATATTTCAAATATCTGATTCGACCAAAACTCTTTATTTGTAAGACGATTCAGTTCCCAGTAACCAAGTTTTGCGATTTTCTGCGCAATCTTTAATCGCTTATTAGTATTTGCAAGCTTTCTCGAGTCTACTTTACGCTGTGTAATATCAGCGTGAGTCCCAAACATTAATTTAGGAGTTCCATCAGAATTCCAAGTTACTGTTCTCCCTCTATCTAGGATCCAAACCCATCCCCCATTTTTATCGCGTAAACGATATTCACAAGTATAAAAATCTGTTTCCCCATCAAAATAGGCTGTTAATGTCTTTTCAAATAGCTCAACATCGTTTTTATGCACCCGTGCTGTGAATGAATCTTTCGTTTCCGGTTGCATTTCATAAAGATCGTATCCCAGCATTTCAGCCAGTTTATCATTAAAATGGACATTTCCAGAATTTAAATCCCATTCCCATGTACCTACATTAGAGGCTTCTATAATATTAGAAAAGCGCTCCGATTTGTGTTTATACTGGGCTTTACTTAATTCGAGATCATGGCTTTTCTTTTGTAATTCAAAAATTTGTAAAATTTGATTAGCCAGTAGGCTTAAACCATCTATTTGCTGTTGTGAGATTTCTCTGGGTTTATGATCAATTACACAGAGTGTTCCTAGTACATAATCATCATGAGTGATGATAGGAAACCCTGCATAAAATATTATAAATGGATAACCTACCACGTAGGTATTATTTACAAACCGCTCGTCTAGATGGGCATTTTCAACTATTAAAGGATTTTTGTGGTTTTTTAATAAGTGTTCGCAAAAAGCCTCTTCGCGCGGTATTTCTTTTAGATTAATTCCATAATTAGATATAAATGTATGGTGTGTGACATCCATGAAACTTATGAGTACAGATGGCGTATCTGCCAGTATTGCCGCTACTCGGGCTATCTGATCAAAGTCCTGCTTTGTTGAATCATTCACAGATCTGTATGAACTTACGCACTTAAGACGTTTTACTTCCCGCTCTTCTATCTGGTACATATAGTGTAATTATCAATCATATAAACATGCTCTATGCGGGGTTTGAATACTATATAAGTTAAAAGCATTTGCGGGGAACAATTACATCCAACTCATTTATAATTATGTAAGAAACATTATTAATTATAATTAATGGGGTAATAATTACTAGACAAATAATGTTTAGTAATTCTATTTTAAATATAATTACCTTATTATCAGCATTTTAATTTACTAGTATTACAATATTCAATTATTTCTTTATGGCTATATCTTTAAAGCTAATATTTATATATCTAATTTTCAAATCTTTAATACAATAACCAGTAATGATTTGAAAATTTGAAGTTTAGAATATTGAATAACTAATCTAAATACAGAATAGCGCTTGCAGTTCGTAATCAATCCCTCCCCTATTAAATTAGAGTTAATTATAGATAATTATAAATAGAACTACTCTCCACTTGTGTAATTTTAAATAAAAAAAATTATGAGTTCGAGTGTATTATTATTAGGTGCTTCTGGTGCTTTGGGGCTGGAAATAGCAAAACGACTAAAAAGAGACTTAATTCCTTTTAGAGCGCAAACGAGCTCACAAGAAGGAATGGCTAAACTGTTGCCCTATACAAATGATATTTGGGTTGTAGACCCGGCAAACAATCCTGAGGAGATAAAAGATATAACCTTAGGAGTGGACGCTGTAATTTCAGGTATGGGAAAGAGCGTAAGCTTATTTACAAGTTCTCCAGACACATTTAATGAGGTTGATCATGTAGGTAATTCTGAAGTACTTTTAGATGCGCTAAAAAATAAGGTTCCATACTATATTTATGTTTCTATAAAAGAAGCTGGTCACAATGATGATTTTGCAATTCCTAAAAATCATAAAAAATTTGAAGATAAATTAACAGAAACTGAAATTCCGCATTGTATTTTAAGACCAGTGGGTATGTTTTCTGGTCTTCACGACCTTGCCATAATGGCAAAACGAAATATGATTCCTATAATTGGGGATGGTGAAGCAAGAACAAATAGTATTTCACAAGATGATATGGCAGAGGTGGTCATTACTACATTAAAAAATAGAACTACAGGTGTACAGCTTATTGGCGGTCCTGAAATTCATACCAGATTTGAAATGGCCGAAATGATTCAAGATCGTTTTGGTGCCAAAATTGTCAAAATACCAAAGACAATAGCAGATATCGGTGCTTTCTTACCACGATTTTTTGATAAGAATTTTTACGATAAGATCAATTTTTTTAAATATATAACTACCCATGATATGATTGGAGATAAACACGGTGTTATGACATTTAAACAGTATTTACAAGGAATTAACGAAAACGATTTGCCTTAATGGAGAAATATGATAGCATAATTATAGGAAGTGGAATTAATGGTATAAGTGCAGCCATTTATCTGCAGCAGAAAGGGTTAAACACGGTTATTTATGAGGGCTCCTCAACTGCCGGAGGATCTACAAAAACCGAAGCTTTAACATTACCGGGATATAAACATGATACCGGTTCTGCAATCCACCCTATGGCATATGCATCTCCATTTTTTACAACCTTACCCTTAAAAAAATTTGGTTTAGAATGGGTATTTCCAGAAATTCCTTATGCGCATCCATTTTTAGATGGAAGCGCTTTAGCAGCATATACAGATGTAGAAAAAACAGCTTCCCAACTTGAAATAGATAAAGATTCATATCTAACATTATTCAGTAAGATAACGTCAAATTGGGAAGCCATTTCATCAGATTTACTAGGTCCGCTAACTATCCCATCACATCCATTTGATTTTGTACGATTTGGACTTAAAGCTATTCAATCTGCAGAACAACTTGGCGAACATTATTTTGAAAATGAAAAAACCAGAGCCTTTTTCTACGGTGCCGCTGCGCATTCAACTTTACCTATAGATGTCTGGGCTTCCAGTTCATTTGGTTTAGTTTTAAGCGTTATGGCGCATAAATACAATTGGCCGTTTCCTAAAGGAGGTGCAAGTTCTTTAGTAGATGCACTTATTTCTTATTATGAATCAATCGGTGGAAAACTCATATTGAATCACAAGGTTACAGACATCAAATTATTACCACAGTCCCGTTCCTTTGTTTTTGATTTAACCCCAAAACAGCTACTTGAAATTAAAAACACAGCACTGAGTTCCACATACAGAGATAGACTAAGCAACTATAACTACGGTCCTGGGATATTTAAAATTGATTGGGCGCTAGATGAACCTATTCCATTTACAAATGAAAAATGTCGTAAAGCTGGGACTATTCACATAGGATTTACTCCTGAAGAAATTAAAGATTCTGAAGCACTTACGCATAAAGGTGAAATATCTCAAACACCTTATATTTTAATTGCACAACATACAGTTTTTGATAAAACTAGAGCTCCAGAAAATAAGCATACTGCCTGGGCATACTGCCACGTTCCTAATGGAGATACAACAGATATGACTTCAGTAATTGAAGATCAGATTGAAAAAGCTGCTCCGGGATTTAAGAAAATTATTTTGGCAAGAAGTACTAAAAACACAAAGCAATTAGAGCGTTTTAATCCCAATATTATAGGAGGCGATATAAATGGTGGAAAGCAGGATATCACTCAATTGTTTACACGCCCGGTTGTAAAAGTCTCGCCATATAAAACATCTAACGATCAAGTATATATTTGCTCTTCATCTACACCTCCTGGCGGAGGAGTTCACGGAATGTGTGGTTTTAATGCGGCTAAAAAAGTATATAACGATCACTTCAAAAACTGAACCTACAAGAAATTTTAGCAGAAAATTAGCTTTACTACTTCTTGAGAAAACTAAAATTGGGATTATTTTTAACGGTCAACCGAATTCTAATATCAAAGAATATTTAAATACTTACAACCAATGAGAGCAAAGAAAATTTTAATGATTCTCACTTCTCACGAAGAGTTAATAAATACTAAATCAAAGACGGGCTTATGGATTGGCGAATTTACAGATCCTTATTATGAATTTGTAGATGCAGGATGTGAAATAACTCTTGCTAGCCCATTGGGAGGAAAACCACCAATCGATGAAATGAGTCAGCTTACTGAAAATATTACGCAGTCTAACAAACGTTTTAAAAATGACAAAGTAGCTCAAATTGCTTTGAATGCAACCTTAAAACTTGAAAGCGTAGCCGCTGAAGATTTTGATGCAGTATTCTTTCCCGGTGGTCACGGTCCTATGTTTGACTTAGCTTCAAATGAGTTGAGCGGAAAACTAATCGTAGATTTTATAAATAGTGGAAAACCTGTAGCGGCAGTTTGTCACGGTCCCGCAGCTCTACTTAAAGCAGCCGAACTTGATCCCGCTATACTAGCGAATAAGAAGGTTACTGCTTTCTCAAATACGGAAGAAAAACTTGCATTACGATCTAACAATATTCCCTATAATCTGGAGGATCGACTTAAAGAATTGGGAGCTGTTTATAAAACGGCAACAGTACCGTTTTTATCGCATATTGAGACAGATGGTTTGCTCATCACTGGTCAGAATCCATTATCTGCAGGTCCTACAGCTAAGGCTCTGCTTAATTTTTGGGGAGTTTAAAGCATTCAAAATTTAGTTAAACAAAAGGGCCTCAAGTTATTGAAGCCCTTTTGTTTGTTTTAAAATCTTCTTTCAGCTTTCAAGTTTTTGCAGGGCAGATTCCATATCTATTCCTTCCTTTAAAACGTTTATGAACAAATCACCATAATCTTGTAAGCGTTCTGGAGTTGTTTTAATAGTAAAATCTTTAATTTTTAAACCTTGCGTTACCTCGTTCCATTTTAAAGGAGTAGAAACCGTAGCATATTTTTTTGGTCTCACACAATATGCTGCAGCGAGTGTCTGCCCTCTCCTATTCTGTAAGTAATCTAAATATATTTTTGCTCCGCGTTTTTTTAAATTACGCTCCATACTTGTAATTTCTGGAAGCAATTGATGTACGTATATACAGAGTAATTTTATAAAATTACGAACTTCTTCATAGGAGTAATCCCCACCCATTGGAATATAAATATGCAAACCGGTAGATCCAGAAGTCTTGCAATAACCAGCAATCCCCGCTTTAGTAAGAACTTCTTTTACCGCTTGAGCCACTTCGATAACTTCTTCAAAAGTATTTTTAGAAGAAGGATCCAAATCAATTATTCCATAATCTGGACTGTCTAAAGAAGTGATTTTTGAATTCCAGGGATTGAGTTCGATACAGCCCAAATTAGCCATATAAATAAGCGTTTGTTCATTTTGACAGAGCAAATAATTAATGTCTCGATCTGCAGACTTAGAGTAGATCGAGTAACTTTCTATCCAATCTGGCAAGTACTCATTATCTTTTTGGTAAAATCCCGACTCTTTAATTCCGTTAGGATGTCTATGTAAATTTTGAGGTCGGTTAACTAGATAGGGTAAAATAAAATCTGAAATATTTAAATAGTAATCGATCAAATCATATTTCATATAACCCATTTCCGGCCAATAAATTTTTTCAATATTTGTTATGGAAACTGAAGTACTGTTGATATTAAGAACTGAATCTGATGATATAGTTGATGTATCAATATTTGCTTTAACTTCTTTTGTCGGAGATGAGGAATCGATTTTCTTTAATTCTTTATCAATACGTAAGCCTTTAAATACAGGATGTCGCAACAAGCCATTTTCGGTTTGTTCCATAAATTTTACTTCACATATCAGCTTCGGAAGCATCCAGTGTGGTTTTCTACCTTTTAAGGTAATCTTTTCTAAAAAAGGGCTTTCTGTAGTTTCAAATTCATTAAATTTTGCAAGCAAATCCTTTTTCATTTCATTTGAAAAACCAGTACCGCAATTACCTGCATAGGTGAGTTTATCATCTACATAATTACCTAATATTAAAGACCCAAAGTGATCGTGTTTATTAGTTGGCGTAGTGTAACCACAAATTAGAAATTCATCACTTTCAATGTTTTTAATCTTCAACCAGTGTTCAAAACGTATTCCGGGATAATACAGGCTATCTTTCTTTTTGGCAATTACCCCTTCAAGCCCACTTTCGATAGCTTGATTGTAAAACATCGTACCCATACCTTCGACGTGGTCACAGAATTTACAATATTCTAATCCTTCTAAAATTTCAGGCAAGAGACTTTTACGATCTATAAGAGGAAGCTTTTGCATATCATACCCATTCAGATAAATCGCATCAAAAACATAGTATCTCAGCACCCCTTTAGTGACACCAGCTTCATAATTCTGCAATTTTTGGAAATTTGGCAATCCATTTTCTTCAAGAATAACGACTTCCCCATCTAAAATAACGTTCTGTGAAAGGCCTTTTAATTCTTCAGCAATTAAATCAAATTTACTAGTGTATTCCTGACCATTTCTAGATTGTAGAGTTACTTTTCCCTCATTCACGTGAGATATTAAGCGATATCCATCCCATTTAATCTCATAAATCCAATTAGGATTATTAAATATTTCCTTTGTTGGTGTTGCCAACATAGGTTTTATTACTTGGTCAATTTTTATCTTAGGTTGAGAAGCTTCAGACTTTACTTTAGGTAATGCAAAATCTGGCAAATCAATATCATAATCCAGAGAAGTGGAGAAAGCATCTTGCTTTTTAATGAGCAACCATTGATTTGTAGACTTAGAGTTTTTTATTCTTACCAGAGCAAAATCTCCTCGTATCTTGTCACCAGAGAATTTAATTTTTAAATCCCCACTTTTTAATAAAGCTTCAGGATCACTCTTCTTTGTATCATTCAGAATTTCAAATGTACCAGAATCCCAAATCTGCATTTTACCAGCTCCATAATTACCCTTAGGAATCACTCCTTCAAAATTTAAATATGATACAGGGTGATCTTCTGTTTGTATCGAGAGTCGTTTATCTTTTGTGCTTAATGAAGGGCCTTTAGGTATCGCCCAACTCTTTAAAACTCCATTTAATTCTAACCTTAAATCAAAGTGTAATCGGGTAGCTTTATGAACCTGTATTACAAATCGATTGCTATTTGTCGCATCTAGTTGACCAGAAGGTTCGGGTGTGTTTTTAAAATCACGCTTATCGTTATACTTCTGAAGACTCATAGTTTAAGAAGCTTTTTTCTTCTTACGCGCTTCTAAACTTGCTTTTAATTGCGCCATCAAATCTTTCGCGTCAGTAGGTTCTACATTTACCTCTTCTACTTTTGTGGTTTTCCCTTTGGCTTTATCATTTATAATTTTCATAAGCTGATCATTATAAACATCCTTGTATTTTGATAAATTAAATTTTTCAGAATAATTTTCTATAAGTGAAATAGCCATATCAACTTCCTTTTTAGTCACTTTGGTTTTAGAAAGTTTTAATTCTGAAGGATCGCGAATCTCATCGGTAAAGCGAATTACGTGAAGTACTAAAGCATCTTTATAATGACCTATTAAACTTAAATGCTCTTTCTGTCTCATTACAAAAGTACCTACCCCTAACTTGTTCGTTTTTTTCAAGGCATCCCGCAGTAAGTTGTACGATTTACTTCCTTCTTTCTGAGGCTCGAGAAAATAAGGCTTTTTGAATAGAACATCAGCTACATCATCTTGATTTACAAATTCTTCAATATCTATAGTTTTGCTCTTTTTTAAATTGGCTTTCTCAAAATCCTCATTTTCTAAAATCACATAACTGTCATCTTTCTTAAACCCTTTTACGATGTCGCCCCAAACCACTTCTTTCCCGGTCTTCTCATTCACACGTTTATATCTAATACGTTGATTATCGTGCTTGTCGAGCATATCAAGATCTAATTTTCTATCTTCAGATCCTGAAAATAGTTTTACGGGTATAGAAACTAAACCAAAACTTATTGTACCATTCCAAATAGATCTCATAGTTTTTTCTTTTAAAAATAGCCATTCATAAAATGACTTCTTGATTCTTTCAAATTACTTTAACAGATCTGAAAATTGTCGAGATTAAGTTGATTTAAAAAAAAACGATAACCACTTCTAGTGGTTATCATTTTCTAAAAGCAGTTATCTCTTTTACGCCCCTACCACTTCACCACCGTTCACGTGGATAACCTGCCCTGTAATATACGAACTATCTTCACTCGCCAGAAATACGTATGCCGGAGCGACTTCACTTGGCTGGCCGGCTCTTCCTAGTGGAACATCTTGTCCAAAATCTGATACATCATCAAAAGTAGAAGGAATTAGAGGAGTCCATATAGGACCAGGAGCAACTCCATTTACGCGTATATTCTTAGAGGCCCACATTTTACTAAGTGATCGGGTAAATGTAGTTATAGAACCTTTGGTACTACTATAATCAAGAAGGTGTGAAGATCCTCTGTAAGCTGTTACAGATGTTGAATTAATAACACAATCCCCTTCTTTAAACTGATCTTCTAAAGCTTTAACGAAATAGAAATACGGAAAAATATTGGTTTCAAAAGTTTCTTTAATTTCAGAAATTGAAAGATCGGCAACAGTACTTTTTGGAAATTGCACAGCCGCATTGTTTACCAAGATATTTATATGTCCAAAATGAGCTATCGCTTGTTTAACACTCTCAGCGCAAAATGTTTCATCCTTTACATCACCCTCAAAGAGTAAGCACTCTTGACCTTCTTTCTCAACTAATTCTTTAGTGTATGCAGCATCTTCAGATTCTGATTTATAAATAATGGCTACCGATGCACCTTCTTTTGCAAAATGCACCGCCACGCTTCTCCCTATACCACTATCGCCGCCTGTAATTAAGGCAATTTTATTCTTTAATTTTTCTGAACCCTTATAATTAGCTCTAATAATTTCTGGCTGAGGATTCATTTCTTTCTCACTTCCCGGTAAGTTTTGGTCTTGTTTTGGAAATTTTTCTGGCTTGCTCATATTGGTGTTTTAGTTAGATCGTTTGATTATTATATTCTACACAGTCAAGATTTATAGGCTTTAAATCCTTCAGTATATTTTTATGAACTCGTAAAAAGTTATCTATATTATTCTTAAAACTGGTATTATTCGTCTGTTCCATTACAGATTTACAAGACTCATAAATCGCATTTTCTATTTGGTAACAATTTTTAATAACACTTGTATATCCTATTTCTGGCATCATACTCAGATACTCGTTAGGAATAACTGATTCACTACCACATTCAGTAGCGTACTCTGAAACAATATTTTGCTTCAGCTTTTCTAATGATTCAATGAAATTTAATTTGTTAGTATACAGTTTAATGAAAATTCGTTTGAGTGAAATATTTTTAGAATTAATAGATATTACCTCATAAATATCTAGATATCTAGAGGTAATAAATTTTAAACCGTTAAGACGCTGTAGTAGTTTATGAGATGCTGAAGTTTCCATAATGCGAAGGTTTTAATATTAATTATAAATCCTCCACTGTATTTGGAATAAAACCAGTGACTTTTTGCTGAGCGTTTTTTGAACTTAAATAACTTATTTTCAACTTATAAGTTCCAGTTTGCCCCTCATTGGAAAAACTTCCGTTTTTAAGATCAAAACCACCTACGTCTGTATATGCTAAACTTAAAATAGGTGTTGTTTTAAGATGCTCTAATTTTTGAAGTTCGTTTTCAGAAAATTGATGGCGTCTTCGCAAATCATCAATTGTATTTAGAAAGTGATTTTCGTTGGAGAAGTTCATAACGCAATTATTTTTATTAGTAATTATTTAAAATTATGAACTAAATACTGCTTTGCCATCATCTTAAATTATAATTATTAAAAATTTAATATAGTTATTTAAATTTTTCTTAAAAAAATTAACGAAATGATATCGATTTAAAAATGCTTTTATTGTTTTAAAATATTATGATTCTTAAAATTTTCTGATTTACTTACGGTTATTTCGCTTTCGTCTCCAGATAATATAAAAAACTACAAGTACAATGGGTAAAATTAGAAATACAAGGAGATCAAAAGGATTTGTAAAATCAACAGGATTGTTGTTATCTGGATTTGGTGTCCCGTGTGGAATTTGCATTATAATTGAATTAAGCATTTTGGTAAGTTTTAGATTAGTTGTTAGCTAAAACTATATAAAACAAAATTGAAAATTCTAAATTATATTATAACACTTTTAAATATTACACCATGTAGTCTGTGGGATCAAACTTGAATTAAGTCTGAACATCCTAAGTTTTAAATTGAAAAGCTTCAATAGATTAAGA
Source organism: Leeuwenhoekiella aequorea (assembly GCF_004104375.1). Lineage (GTDB taxonomy): Bacteria > Bacteroidota > Bacteroidia > Flavobacteriales > Flavobacteriaceae > Leeuwenhoekiella > Leeuwenhoekiella aequorea. Next base: position 65,395 of record NZ_QOVM01000002.1, on the reverse strand, counting down.
CTGTAATAGTAAAACCAAAAAAGCACCTACAAAATTAATTGTAAGTGCTTAGTTTCTAAAGTGATCGCGACAGGATTCGAACCTGTGACCGTCTGCTTAGAAGGCAGATGCTCTATCCAACTGAGCTACGCGACCCTTTTTGCGGGTGCAAATATAATACATTAACTAAAAAGTTAAAGTGTTAGTTGAAAAAAAATACATATTATTTTCACCGCAGTTGACAAAGTCTATATAAACCTCTCGTTTTAAATAAACTACACGCTAATTTAATATGCATTAAAATATATAAATTTTAAAAATTCAAACTTTACAAATCATAATTGATTCAGATATTTCACATAACTACTTAAAATTATAGAACTTTAATTAAAATTAAGGTATGAAATTATTCGAACTAGAACCAGATTCAAATATAAATTTACTCCCAAAAGATGGTACAGTTAACTATTATGGATCTTTGTTTGACTCCCAAGAAGCTCATTTATTTTACAGTAAGCTCTTGGAAAATATTGCCTGGAAAAATGACGAAGCTATTATTTTTGGAAAAAAGATTATAACAAAACGTAAAGTAGCGTGGTATGGAGATAAACCCTATTCATATACGTACTCAAAAACTACAAAATCTGCACTCCCCTGGACGACTGAATTACAAATTTTAAAACAACGCACCGAAGATAAAACAGGTGAATTATTTAATTCTTGCTTATTAAATCTATATCACGATGGTAGCGAAGGCATGTCGTGGCACAGCGATGCTGAAAAAGATTTAAAAAAGAATGGCGCTATAGCCTCAATTAGTCTGGGTGCAGAACGACGATTTTTATTTAAACACAAACGTACAAATGAAAAAGTGGAGCTTTCTCTAGAGAATGGCAGTTTACTGGTTATGAAAGGAGAAACACAAGAAAACTGGCTGCATAGATTGCCTACTACTAAAAAAATTCTTACTCCTAGAATAAACCTAACCTTTAGAATGATTAAAGAAGATTAATCATAATGAAAGAACTCCAATCGCTCTAGGGAAAGTGAAAGGAGTTCAGTAATTGAAAAGAATAGATATAAGGGGGCTTAAACTGATCTTAGAATTGGCTAACTAAAAAATAAGACATCAATCACTAAAAAAAGTGAATCGTAAAAAACCTTAAATATTTTCCCCTATTAATTCTATTCAAATTTCTCAATTAGAATTACTTATTTTGAAAAAAAACGTTCGGAAGCTGATGAATGTAGACGAGTGGTAATTTTGAGCCGTTAAACGGAGATGCAGGAATTAGTCGAATTGATATAAATTCTCAAAATTATATAAAATGAAAAACCCGTGCTTACGCAACGGGCCTTTCTCCCAACTTAAATTCTTAGTCAATTACGATTTGGGGAATTGTTGTAATTGTAAGGGTTACATGATCCTACAAATTGGGGAAATCTTTGTAAGAAAAAAATCTAAATTAGGTTTTGTTATAGTTAATGTAATAATCAATTAGTCTTTGGGGAAACTAAATTTCAATTGTAATTTGGGGTTCTTTATGCAGTTTTAATTGGTGATTTTAACTTTGCAAGTTCTAGTGGAGAACGTCTTAATATTATCTCACCTCTAAAATTAACTTCTTTCAAATCGTGCAATCTCAGTACAGCATTAGGTAATTCTGATACTATTAGATTATTCGCTTCGTAAAATTTTACATTATCCAAATTATACTTAAAGAGAGGAATGATTTCTGACTTAAAATTGTCTGATGGAATTACGATTTTAGACGAATTTGCAAAACTTATCGATCCTATAAACAGAATCAAGCTAGTACTAATAATTTTAAGCATAAGTTGGGTTTTGTTGTATTACATCGTAAATATAATACCATTAATCTATAACAAACAATTTAATTCGTTGAAATACATTATAAAAAACAATTTTTAACATTTTCCTACAGAAAACTTTGACTAATCACCTAAATTCCTACATTTCAGTGTTTTACATCTATATGAAAATCAACTTTGTGTTAGTAGAAATAAAAAAGCTCCAGTTCTTTAATTAAGATCTGGAGCTTGAGTTGTTGCATGATATCAACTTTACAGTAAGTTTAGCTGCTTCATCAAAATGGGTCGATTTGAGCGACTTATAGGTATTACGTCTTTTGCAATAAGAACACTGTTATCTTCTATATCTATGATTTTATGGAAGTTTATTACAAACGAACGGTGAATTTTCAAAAACTTACTGTCTGGTAGTTTCTCTTCTATTTTCTTCAACGTCGAATGAACTGTATAATTTTTAGACTCCGTTTTAATAAGAATATAATCTCCTTTAGCTTCTATAATTAAAATGCTATCAAAATTTATTTTAATTAGTCTTCTATCAATATTCACATATAAGTCTGTACCCTTTTCGGTTTTCACCTCATTTACCTCGGTAAGTGGCTTTGTAGAAGAGGAAGATACTGGATGTTTAACTTGTTTTGCCTTTTCAACAGATTTTAAAAAACGTGGTAATTCTACAGGCTTAACTAAATAATCTACAATACACTCATATTCGAAAGCCTCTATAGCAAAATTACGATCTGATGTCGTCAATACAATTCTGGGAGGATTTTTTAGAGTTTGAATCAAGTCAAATCCTGTAAAATCTGGCATGTGTATATCTAGAAAAATCAAATCTACTGGCTGCTGATTAAGAAATTTTATAGCTGCAATAGCATTATCAAACTCTGCAACTAAATTGAGATTTGCTTTTTTACAGTGATTGCTCACAATTGCTCGGGCTAAAGCTTCGTCATCTATTATGATACAATCCATAGTATTAAATTTTTGAAATAAAGGTTGACATTGCATTTAGAATCTTATCAAAATGTAAAGAAGATTTATTGTCACCTAACTTCAGTTCATCCTCATATATAATTGCAAATTCATAAGACATATGCATATTCAATATACTTATTTTATGCTTTAATTTATGAACGTCTGCAGCACATTTTATAAAATCCTGTGTTTTGAGGTGCAGATAGTATTGATTTATTTCTAGCGGTAATTCTTCTTTTAAAATTGCTATCAATTCATATTCAAAGTCCTTACTATCGGCTGCTATATGCTTAATCTTGTTTAGATCTGGGATTTCCGTAATCATAGTTTATATTCTAAACAGATTAATAATTCTATTTAAGTTCAGTCTAACTTTAATCTGAATTAATTAATTATTTCGTTTTCTTAAGACTGAAATAAAATGTACTACCCTTCTTCGGAATACTTTCCACCCAAATCTTACCTTGATACATATCTACTATTTTCTTTACAATTGATAATCCTATTCCGGTTGAATCATCGTGATCTGTTAACGACTGAAATATATTAAAAATCTTAGAATAGTATTTTTCTTCAATACCTATCCCATTATCACGTATTGCAAATTCGTGGAAATCCCCTCGATCTATATAGGATATTTCGATATGCCCTTTATCTTTATCGCAATATCGTATTGCGTTGCCAATTAGATTTTGAAACACTTGTTGAAGACGTGTTCGATCAACATTAATCACAGGTAACTTAGTCACGACATTTAATCTTATATTGCTGGGAATAAACATAAGTTCTCGTATATCCTGAATAATATCATATACGTCTGTTGTTTTATCATTTGTAGTTTCAATTTGAATACTACTATAATTCAAAATCCCTGAAATAAGATTTTCCATTTTCTCCAGAGTATTTTCAAGAATTTCAAAATTTTCTAAACTTTGCTCATCTAAGACTGCCGCATTATCTTCTTTTATCCAATTTGCAAGTGCATTAATACTGCGCAACGGACTTTTTAAATCGTGAGATACCACGTGTGCATATTCTTGTAATTCTTTATTACTCTTTTCTAGATTTTTTAAGAGTAGTTCCTTTTGAATTTCAAGATTTTTAAACTCTGTTATATCAAGCTGAATACCTACACTTCCTATGTGGTTACCATGAATATCATAATTAGGAGCTCCACTTACAAGCCAATTTCTTAAACCTCTATCTTTTGATATTATTTCTACTTCGTAAGAATCTGAAATCCCTTTTTTACGAGATTTAAATTTTTCAAGAATAATCTGTTTACTTTTTTTAGTTACAAATATATCACTGGCAATTTTGCCTAATAATTCTTGTTTGCTATAACCACTTTGCTCACAAAAACTTTGATTCACAAATAGAATTTTTCCATCTGTATTGGTCTCCACCAGACCAAGATTCATATTGGCGATTATATTGCTGTATTTCTCTTTTTGGTTTCTTAGATCTTCCTTATGCCTTTTACTAAGCGTTATATCATTATAACTCCACAAATGTCCTTTGTATTTTTCATTTGAATAAACGGGAACAAAATCTCTGAGTAAAATTCTTCCGTCAATCAATTCAAGTTCATCACCAGTTACTAATTCTCTTTTTTCTAATATCTCAGAAATACGAACTAAAAACTTATCCGGATCTTTAAACAAAGTTTTAGCATCATCTGCTGCTTTAATACAGTCTGCCCCTATTAACATTTCAGGATTAACATCAATACCAAACATCTCACAGAACATCGGATTAGTTAAAACCACCTTTCTATTTTCATCCTCCAGTAAAATCCCACTTTGCAGCCTTAAAATTAAAGCTGATAAGCGGTTTTCTGATTCAATAAGTTTTTCTTGAGCTAAGAGCTCTTTAGTAATATCTTCAATAGTAATTACTTCTTGCTGAAGGGTGATGTCATTATGATCCTGAACACTACTTACATTAATTTTAGTAGTTATAATCTCTCCAAAATTAGTGATGTATTTTATAGTTGTAGTAAACGAATTTATTTCGCCTTTATGTAGCTGTTTACTCTTGTCATCATAATCAGACTGTTCAGCTGCAACCGTTATAGATTTTAAGCTTTTGCCTATAATTTCATCCTCTTGATACCCTAGGATTCTTGTAAAACTTGCATTACAATTATCTATAAGACCGTTTGTGGTTAGAGCAATACCTAGAGGCGAACTGTTTACAATAAATTCGAGCTGCTTTTTCTGATCACTAATTATTTGCGCTTTTTCTTCTTCAAAAGTAATATCTCTTAGAATTCCTTGAGCTGCTACAGCTTCTCCTTCTTCATTTTTAATAACACTTGCATTGATATGAATTCTACAATACTTATCATTTTTAGTGAGAATTGTTACCTTAAAATTGGTGATGTTACCTGTAGACAATAAGGCTTTAAAACCTTTTATTACTTTGTACTTATCTTCCTTCAATATTAACTTCGGAAGAAACACCGATTCTTGATCTGAATTATACCCTAGAAGATTTATGGCAGCAGCATTCATCTTTAAAATGTAGCCTTCTAAGTCAATGACGATATAAGCGTCTACCAGACTTTCAAAAAGACCTTTGAGCTCAGAATTTTTTTGATAAATAGAGGACCGCAAACGCTCATTAGATCGTTTTAATTCTTGGGAAGTTCTATAAAGTTCAGAAGATTTTGCCTCAAGAATACTCTCAGCCATTTTGCGAGCTTTACGCTCCCGTTCTATTATGCGTTTATATACTTCAAGGTCTGGTATTTCCATTTTTTACTTTAATAAAAAATCTAACGTGCGTTCCGTCGTCTTTTATTTTTTCTAATCTAATCGTACAGTCGATTTTGAAAAAATTAAATGTCTCATGCATCAATCCTAAACCAAAACTATACATAGCACGACTAGACATATAATCTAAAGTTAACGTATTTTCTGTCTTTTCGAGAGTTTTAAAAGTAGGTAATTGCGCATCAGGGTATATTTTAAGCACCTCAACGTGTATATGATCTTCAATAGAAGAAAGCATTTCTATAGGATCTGAAAATGTCTTCAAAAATCCCGGATAGCTAACTTGTATAACAGTAAAAAAATGCTGAGCATATACATAAAGTAAATCATCTATTGAAAGCTGGGTACGTTTACTCAATTCTGAAAGTAGCGAGACCATCTCACCAAATTTATAAGTTCCTACTGCGGTATAGGCTCCTCCAGATTCTAGGTTAGAAGATTTAATAATATCATCAACCATCTGGATTCCAAATTTAGTTTCAACTAGCTCGAGAAATTCTGTAAATACTACTCCTTTCATAAAATATGTATCACCTCATTAATACTCCAGTATTCCAGCAATCTTTCTATTTTTTCTACATAATCTTCGTATTTAAGCGGTTTTAAAACATAACCGGCAATCCCTATTTCATAACATTCTTTGACATCATTATGATTATTTGATGTAGTTAGAACTATGGTAGGGATATATTTTAAGAGAGGCTCTTTTTTCAAGACTTTGAGAAATTCAATCCCATCGATTTTTGGCATATTTAAATCAAGAAGAATAATATCTGGAAGATTGCTTCTATCCTCTAGAATTTTTAAGGCTTCCTCACCATTGCGCGCTTCAACCAGATCGTGTTTTAAGTTATTCTTACTTAACACACGTTTCAGTTTCATTACCTCAATACGATCATCTTCTATAAGAAGAATAGATAAAATTCTTTTTTTCATGACAGAGCGTGTGAATTCAACTTGTACTTAATAGTATAAAGTTGCAAAAAAGAATGGCATTATTTCATCATGAAACGTTAGCCCGTAAATTTAGTATAGACGAGTTGCGCTAAAGTGTAGTTAAGCGGTAAAGTGATCTAATTAGGTAATCTATTTTTTATACACCAGTTAAATTCACCAAATTCTAAGGTTAATTTTTAAGATTATCAAAGTATAAACGAGCTCTAGCCATTACTTTAGGAGCCAATATAAGCGTGGTAAGCATTGTAGGTATTGCCATTAGCGCAAAAAACGTATCAATTAGATTTATCATTAAGCTCAATGATGTGGTCGCACCAAGTAGAATACTTCCTATATAAAAATAATTGTAGATATGTTTATGGCGTGTTCCAAACAAAAATGATAAGCATTTTGTGCCGTAATAAGAATATGAAAATAAAGAGCTGATGCTAAACACAGCAATACATACTAATAGTAAATACGGTCCAAACCCCGGAATCGCATCAGAAAAGGCTTTTGCAGTTAGACTTACCCCATTTGCCTCGCTAGTCTTCCAAACACCAGTTACCAAAATACTTAAAGCTGTAAGTGTACACACAATTATAGTATCTATAAATGGACCTAACATTGCTACTAAACCCTCACGTATAGGTTCATTTGTTTTTGCGGCACCATGAGCCATGGGAGCCGTACCTATACCGGCCTCGTTTGAAAATGCTCCTCGACGAATTCCAAGAACAATTAAAGCTCCAAGAATACCACCAAACATAGGGTCACCAGTATAATTATTTGCGGCAAAAGCATCAGTAAATATGAGCTTAAAATAATAGGGAACTACGTCTACATTTATGAAAAGTATGGCCAACACAGCGATAAAATATAATCCCACCATAGCAGGTACAATGCGTGAAGCGGTTTTACTAATACGATTTAATCCTCCCAGAATTACAACACCGGTTATTAAAGCAAGTACAATACCTATGACCAAATCTGTTGAAAAGCTTTTTTCATAACCATTAGGAACTAGTAAAATATCATTAATGGCCTGCGTAAGCTGATTTACATTAAAAACTGGTAGGGCTCCCACTAAACCGGCTACACTAAACATTATTGCTAGTGGTTTCCAAGCTTTTCCAAGACCTTCAACTATAAAATACATCGGTCCACCCTGAATTTCACCAGCATCATCTTTACCACGATATAATATGGCAAGCGTGCACGTAAAAAATTTGGTGCTCATACCCACAATTGCACTTACCCACATCCAGAAAACTGCTCCGGGTCCGCCTACAGCAATAGCAACCGCAACACCTGCAATATTCCCCATTCCCACAGTAGAGGATAGTGCAGTCATCAAGGCTTGAAAATGACTTATTTCCCCAGGATCATTAGGATTATCATATTTACCACGTAAAACATTTATGGCATGAGCAAAGTATGCGAACGGTAAAAATCTGGAATAAATAAGCAGGTATAAACCGCCACCTATTAATAAAATTAAAAGAGGTAAACCCCAAACAAAGGATGCTGCTTCTGAAACCCAATAATTAATTTTTTCCATCATTTAAAATCTTTAAAATTTAATTATTGAATTATGAAGTTATCAAAGTACTTAAGGCATTTATAACTAAAACATTTTTACAGAAAAATAGTCCTTTAATTGTTGAGATAAGCAAGTACATTATCCTCTATGCGCTTATCTATATTAGAAAGATCTGCTTTTACAAATTTCTCTCCAGTTATATTTTCAAATAACTCAATATATCGCTCAGATACAGTTTCTATATATTCATCGGTCATAACAGGTAACTTTTGACCTTCAAGACCTTGAAAACCATTTCCTATAAGCCATTGTCTCACAAACTCCTTAGATAACTGCTTTTGAGCTTCGCCATTTTGCTGACGCTCTGAATAGCCATCTGCATAGAAATATCGGGAAGAGTCTGGAGTATGTATTTCATCAATCAATACGATCTCACCATCAGCCGTTTTACCGAATTCATATTTAGTATCTACGAGAATCAATCCTCTTGCCTGAGCAATTTCAGTACCTCTTTGAAATAATTTTTGAGTATAGTCTTCAAGAATCGCATAATCTTCCACAGATACAATTCCGCGTTTAATAATATTTTCTTTAGAGATATCTTCATCATGGTCTCCCATTTCGGCTTTAGTTGCCGGTGTGATAATAGGAGTAGGAAATTTATCATTCTCTTTTAATCCTTCAGGAAGTTCTACTCCGCAAAGTATGCGTTTACCAGCCTTATATTCACGTGCAGCATGCCCACTCATATAACCGCGAATAACCATTTCTACTTTAAAAGGATCACATTTTTTACCTACAGCAACATTAGGATCTGGAGTAGCTTCAAGCCAGTTAGGAACAATATCCTGAGTATCGCGCATCATCTTTGTCGCAATCTGGTTTAGAATTTGTCCTTTATAGGGTATTCCTTTAGGCATAACTACGTCAAAAGCACTTAGCCTATCTGTAGCAACCATAATTAATTGATTATTTTCAAGACTATATACTTCTCGTACTTTTCCTTTGTAAACAGCTGTTTGTCCCGGAAAATTGTAATTTGTATCGGTAATGGTTTTATTTGACATTTCTTGATTGTAATTCTTAAAGTTTAGTCTCTGTTTTCGATTGCTTTGTAAGCTGCTATTACTTCTTTTACCAGTCTGTGACGTATAACGTCCTTATCATCAAGGTAAACCATACCTATACCATCTACATCTTTAAGTACTAAAAGAGCTTCTTTTAAACCACTTATAACACGTCTAGGTAAATCTATTTGACCTGGATCTCCGGTAATCATAAATTTTGCATGTTTACCCATACGTGTCAAGAACATTTTCATCTGTGCGTGGGTAGTATTTTGAGCCTCATCAAGTATAACAAAGGCGTTATCTAGTGTGCGGCCACGCATAAAAGCCATAGGAGCAATTTGAACAACTCCTTTTTCTATAAAACTCTCTAATTTCTCATGCGGTATCATATCACGCAATGCGTCATAAAGCGGCTGCATATATGGATCTAGTTTTTCTTTTAAATCACCTGGTAAAAAACCGAGATTCTCGCCAGCTTCAACTGCAGGGCGTGTTAAAATTATGCGTTTAACCTGCTTTTCTTTTAATGCTTTTACTGCTAATGCAACAGCTGTATATGTTTTACCGGTACCTGCGGGTCCTATAGCAAAAACCATATCATTTTTACGTGATAAGTCAACCATTTTGCGCTGGTTAGCAGTTTGTGCTTTAATAAGCTTTCCTCCTACCCCGTGAACTAAAATCTCACCACTGGCAACAGAAGTCTCGTAATCTGCTTTGCTCTCACTCGTTAAAACACGTTCTATAGAATTCTGATCGAGTTTGTTATATTTTGCAAAATGCTCTAAGAGCATAGTCATACGCTTATCAAACTCTTCTAAAAGATCTTCATCACCGTAGGCCTTGATATTGTTACCACGGGCAACAATCTTCAGTTTTGGGAAGTACTTCTTAAGTAGTTCAATATTAATATTATTTTCACCAAAAAAATCTCTTGGTGTAATCTCTGAAAGTTCAATGATAAGTTCGTTCAAAAGCGGAAGAATTTTATAAAGAAACTAGTTAATTATCTTTAGTTTTGCGTTTAACAAATGTAAATAAAATTAGTAACTCTACCCTTTAAATATATCAACAAAACCGCCTATGCCCATTATAACGTTAACCACAGATTTCGGCTTAAAAGATCATTTTGCCGGTGCGGTTAAAGGCGCTATTTATTCTGAATTGGCAGATGCCAAAATTGTTGATATCTCGCATAATGTATCGCCATTTCATATTACTGAAGCTGCCTACATCATTCAAAATGCCTATCGCAATTTTCCAGAAGGCACTATACATATTATAGGGATTGATTCTGAGCAGACGCCAGAAAACAAACATATTGCCGTAAAACTGGAAGGTCATTATTTTGTGTGTGCAAATAATGGTATCATGTCTATGATTACGCGCACCATTGTTCCTGAGGAAGTTGTAGAAATTAATATACATGACCGTATTAAAACTAACTTTACCGAACTTGATGTATTTGTACAGGTTGCCTGTCATATTGCACGTGGCGGAACCCTGGGAGTTATAGGTAAACCTATTAAAGAAATACGCGCCATAACCGGTATTATGCCTGTAATTAATAGCGAACAAAAACAAATTATAGGAAATGTTATTTATGTAGATAATTATGGCAATGTGATTACTAATATTACTCGACGTTTATTTGAAGAGGTTGGCAAAAGCAGAGCGTTTAGAATACAAGCTCGGAGAGCACATTTTACAAGAATCTATGATAAATATAGTGATGCCATCAATTTTGATATCGAAAAAACTAAACGGGAAGAAGATGGTAAAAAAATAGCCTTATTCAATTCGTCTGGATATCTGGAGCTAGCTATCTATAAAAGCAACCCTTCTACCGTAGGTAGTGCTTCGACACTTTTTGGTTTAGATTATAGAGACACGGTAACCGTAAACTTTGATTAAATCTATCTCATGCTCGTACGTCTTGTAAAAATGGAATTCAAACCAGAAGAGGTTGCAAATTTTGAAATTCTTTTTAACGAAGTGAAAGAGAAAATTCGAGGCTTTGAAGGTTGTGAATTTCTAGAACTACTCAAAGGCTCAGAGAAATCCTCGGTATTCTTCACTCATAGTCATTGGACGAGTGCAGAAGCGTTAGAAAAATACAGAAAAAGTGATTTATTTACTTCAACCTGGGCAAAGACTAAAGTTCTTTTTAACGCAAAACCCGAAGCGTGGAGCGTTGAAAAATTCGTAACTTTACGATAGTATCTTTACAGAAAATAAAGAATTAATCTTATAACACTGGCGAATAACGCGAAAAGTGTAATCTGCTGGTGTAATCATCAAACTATATAAAATGAATAAAATTGCAGTTATTGGTGCCGGTACAATGGGTAATGGAATTGCGCATACTTTTGCTCAAAATGGTTTTAAAGTTAACTTAATCGATATCTCAGAAGCATCTCTCAAGAAAGGTATCGAGACTATTACCAAAAATCTAGATAGACAAGTTGTTAAGGAACTTTTGACAGATAGCCAGAAAAATGAAACGCTTCTAAATATTATTCCACTTAATAACCTAGAAAGTGGAGTTAAAGATGTCGATCTTGTTGTTGAAGCTGCAAGCGAAAATCTCACAATCAAACTGGAGATTTTTAAAAATCTTGATACGTTTTGTAAACCTGAAACTATTCTTGCCAGTAACACTTCGTCTATATCAATAACTCAAATTGCTGCGGCGACTAATCGGGCTGCTCAGGTAATTGGGATGCATTTTATGAATCCTGTTCCGGTAATGAAGCTTGTAGAAATTATTAGCGGGTATAGTACATCAAAAGCAACTCTCGAGAAGATAACTAGTCTTTCTCAAAAGCTTGGTAAAATGCCGGTACCAGTTAATGATTATCCGGGATTTGTAGCAAACCGTATTTTAATGCCAATGATTAATGAGGCTGTTGAAACATTATATAATGATGTTGCCGGTGTAGCAGAAATAGATACTGTAATGAAGCTAGGAATGGCCCATCCTATGGGACCGTTACAGCTAGCTGATTTTATAGGTCTAGATGTTTGTCTTGCAATTCTTGAGGTGATGTATGACGGATTTAAAAACCCAAAATACGCGCCTTGTCCATTACTTGTAAATATGGTACGTGCCGGAAAACTTGGCGTGAAATCAGGCGAAGGTTTTTATGATTACAGTGAAAGTAGAAAAGCAGAAATTGTTTCAGCACAATTCAGTTAATTTCAATATTTTTTCAAATTAGATAGGCTTTTTTGATTCACAAAACATATCTAATTTTAAGAAAATCTTCTTGTTATTCTGCTTAATCTTAATAGTTTCAGTATTTAGATTAAGCAGATTTTTTTTTGCAAATTAATATAGGGTATTACCTTTTGCATTTGACCTATAATTACTTTTTTATGCCAAAAATAATTCCATTTAAAGCAGTGCGTCCCACGCGAGATAAAGTAAGTTTAATAGCTTCCCGATCGTACGATACGTATTCAAAGTCAGAACGCAAGGCACGGTTAGATAACAATCCGTATTCCTTTTTACATATCGTAAATCCGGGTTACAAATATCATAAGGAAATTAGCGGAGAAGCTCGTTATAAGTTAGTGCGCAATCGTTATCTTGAATTTAAGGAAGAAGGCATATTTATTCAGGATCAAGAGCCTGCATTTTATGTCTATAAGATTGTAAATCGCGATAACGAATCATTTGTAGGTGTAATCGCTGCAGCTAGTATTCTTGATTACAAAAATAACCTCATTAAAAAACACGAGAACACTATTAAAGATCGTGAAGAGATTTTTAAAGAATATTTGAAGATTACCGGCTTTAATTCTGAACCGGTTTTACTTACACATCCAGATTCTGCAGCGCTAACAGTAATTTGCGAAGCAGTTATGCAGCAACGTGCGGAGTATGAGTTTACGACCACGTATCAAGACACACATTATTTATGGCCGGTTTTTGACCATAATACAATACAAGCTATACAAAACGCATATGCAAAAATGCCGGCTTTGTACATCGCAGATGGTCATCATAGATCGAGCTCTTCTGCACTTTTATACGACGATTTAAGTCAATCTCAGAGCGCGGGAGAATCTTCTAACCATTTTATGGCGTATATAATTCCGGAGTCTCATCTGCGTATTCATGCATTCAGCAGAATGATAAAGGATCTAAACGGAAAGGATAAAGAACAGTTACTTGTAGAACTAGATTCAGTCTTTAAAATTGAAAACCGAGGAAACTTCTATGTCAAGCCAACAAGAATTCACGAATTTTCAATGTATCTAGATGGAGAATTCTATTTGCTTAGTTTACGTGTTCAATATCGCAGCTTTAATAATGCTCTAGAAAATTTAGATGCACAAATACTCTACGATTTGGTCTTAAAACCTATACTTAATATTACTAATCCACGTGCAGATGTAAGGCTAGGCTATGGTAAAGGAAAGGACGATATGCTTCTTGTAAAGCAAAAAGTAGATAAAGGATTATATGCTGTAGGCTTTGGATTATTTCCGGCTACTACACAGCAAATCAAAGATATATCAGATCAGGGACTTACCATGCCTCCAAAATCAACTTTCATTCAGCCAAAACTGCGAAGTGGTATTACAATTTATGAGTTTTTCTAGGCTGTATAGAACTTCGCATTGCTTAACTTTACCCTTAAGCTAATTGCGTTTAATATATGTCTATAATAAAAACTAATCTTAATCAGATAAAATCTACTTTACCACAACATGTAAATCTGGTGGCAGTTTCAAAAACCAAACCTATTGAAGATTTGCAAGAAGCTTATAATGCGGGACAACGTATTTTTGGTGAAAATAAGATCCAGGAGATGACTGATAAATGGGAATCACTTCCCAAAGATATCGACTGGCATATGATAGGTCATGTTCAAACAAACAAAGTTAAATACATGGCACCTTATGTGGGTTTAATACATAGTGCAGATAGATTAAAATTATTTAAGGAGATTGATAAGGAAGCTGAAAAAAATAACCGAATAATTAAAGTTCTATTACAGATTAAAATTGCTGAAGAAGATAGTAAATTCGGAATGCAACCTGCTGAGGCAAAACAGTTATTAGACAGCAATTCGTTTAAAGAAAACTATCCAAATATAAATGTAGTCGGTTTAATGGGAATGGCATCTTTCGTAGATGACCAAGATCAATTAACGCGGGAGTTTTCAGAATTGCAAAAAATCTACGACCGGTATAAAGAGCAACACAATTTCACTACACTTTCGATGGGGATGAGTGGAGATTATAAACTTGCTATAGCTTATGGAAGTACAATGGTACGTGTAGGAAGTGCTATTTTTGGTGAACGCAACTATAATTAATAAATTACTGATTTACAAAACTTAAGACAGCAGATAATTTATGTACGCAATACTCGACTTAGAAACCACAGGCGGAAAATATAATGAAGAAGGAGTTACTGAGGTTGCGATTTATAAATATGATGGTCACGAGATTGTAGATCAATTTATTAGTCTCGTAAATCCAGAACGGCCTATACAAGCTTTTGTAGTAGGACTTACAGGAATAAATAATGAGATGTTACGTAATGCTCCTAAATTTTTTGAAGTAGCAAAACGCATCATAGAAATCACCGAAGACTGTATAATTGTAGCGCATAATGCACAATTTGATTACCGTATTCTTCAATTAGAATTTGATAGGCTCGGCTATGATTATCAGCGTAAAAGTTTATGTACAGTAGAGCTTGCACAAAATTTACTTCCAGATCAGGAAAGCTATAGTTTAGGAAAATTAGTACGCAATCTGGGAATCCCTATTACAGACAGACATCGCGCAAGCGGGGATGCACTTGCTACCGTTAAACTTTTTAAATTATTACTGGCAAAAGATACGAATAAGATAATTATACAAGAAGCGATAAAGCTTAATCCTAAAAAGAAACTAGACACAAAATTAAGGGATCTTATTTCTGAAGTTCCGAGTTCTACAGGTGTATATTACTTTCATAATGCATATGGGAAAGTTATTCTTATCGGTAAAAGCCGCAACATAAAGAAACGGGTTACTCAACACTTTACTAATGATAACCGAAAGTCAAAACAGCTACAAGAAGATGTAGAAGCCATTAGTTATGAAGAGACGGGTAACGAACTTATAGCTCAATTAAAGGAGAATGAAGAGATTAAAAAAATAAAGCCTGCTCACAATCGCTCCTACCGCCGATTAAAATTTAAGGCTCAAATAGTGAGTTTCATAGATGAGAAAGGATATATAAATCTTCAAGTTGAAAAAGCAGATCCTCAAAAATCCAGTATTGTCACTTACGCCACATTACACGTAGCAAAATCAAACCTCGTGCGTATTTTAGAGGAATATAATCTCTGTGCAGCAAAAACCAACTTAAATCTAAAAGAAGATAGATGTCTTGACAGTACTTGTAGTGGCGCCTGTTTTAATGAAGAACTTGTATCAGATTATAATAAACGGGTAGAATCATTTATTGATGCAGTTAGTTTTGATCAAAAAAGTGTGGCGTTAATAGACCGAGGCAGAACTACAGATGAACGTAGCTTGATTCTAATAGAAGAAGGAGCCTTTAAAGGTTTGGGCTACTTTAATCTCAACTATCAAATAAGTAATACTGAAATCTTAAACCGAATTATCACCCCTATGGAAAATTCGTTAGATGCCAGACACATTATCCAAAGTTATTTGCGTGTCAAAAAGGTTATTAAAACAATAGATTTAAACGAATTAGCCCACTAGATGAAATCAATTATTTATTTATTTATAATAGCCTGCTTTACAGTTTCTACAGTAGTTGCTCAGGAAACATCTAATTTCGAAAAAAATAATTATCAAAAAAAGGATTCCACAAGAGTCAATTGTAAAATATGCAATGATTCAAAGTCTCCTTTGATTATCTTAGTGGTTGATACAAAAAAATATATAATCACAGAAGGTGACCTTCTTCAAATAAAATCAGATTGGGTTAAGGAAATTAATATTGTGAAAGATCAAAATGCAACTTCTAAATACGGTGATTCTGGAAAATATGGTGTAGTCGAAATGTATTTAAAAGATGAAATGCTCGGCGAATTTTCTTTAGAAAATCTGGAAGTAATAAATACTACTTATTAAATTTAATTTCTTTTTTGACTGAATTAGCTAAACATACCTGGAAATCAAAAATACACGAGGTAATCTACGAGGCAGATACACCCGCAGGAAAAATATTTGATGTAATTCTGCTAATAATAATACTTCTTAGTGTTGTTTTAGTAATGCTTGAAAGTGTAGCCGGAATGCAAATTAAATACGGAGACTACTTCTACATCAGCGAGTGGATAATTACCATCTTCTTTACTATAGAATATATATTACGTGTGATTTCCATTAAAAAAGCTTCAGCATATGTCTTCAGCTTTTATGGTCTTATAGATTTCATATCTACGATTCCGCTTTACTTATCCTTTTTTATTGTAGGAACTAATGCACTACTCACAATTAGAGCATTACGATTGCTTCGTGTTTTTAGGATCTTGAAAATCACGAGATACATAGGAGAAGGAAATAAATTAACTAAGGCGCTTAAAGATAGTCGTCCTAAAATACTTGTTTTTCTATTTGCAGTTATGATTCTGTCAGTAATTGCAGGTACTTTAATGTACATAGTCGAGGGACCAGAACACGGTTTTAATAGTATTCCGGTTAGTGTTTACTGGTGTATTGTTACGTTAACAACCGTAGGATTTGGAGATATTGCTCCTGTGACAGCCTTAGGGCAATTTATAGCTATGATTATAATGGTTTTGGGTTATGGTATAATTGCAGTTCCTACGGGTATCGTGAGTGCCGAAATGGCTAAAAAAGAACCTGGTGCGCTACCCGAGCATAAGCTTCATATTAATACTCAAGTTTGTCATAATTGCGGAGCACGTAAACATCAAGACTCTGCAAAATACTGTCACAATTGCGGAAACAGTTTACATTATGAATAAACTTTTAATAGCAATTGTAGGACCTACCGCAATCGGTAAAACTTCTTTATCCATAAAACTTGCCAAGCATTTTAATGCTGAAATATTCTCAGCAGACTCCAGACAGTTTTTCAAAGAAATGAAAATAGGAACGGCTGTACCGGAAGATGACGAACTTAATGCTGCAAAACATCATTTCATTCAGCATATATCTATTGAAGAAACTTATAATGTAGGTTTATTTGAAAAAGAATGCATTCAGGCACTAGACGCCTATTTTGTACATAAAGATATAGCGATTTTAGTAGGGGGTTCTGGACTATACGTTGATGCCATAATTAATGGTCTCGATAAGTTTCCTGACGTAGATCCACAGATTAGAGAAAATCTTATTGAAGACTTAGAAAGTAAAGGAATAGAAATTCTACAAAAAGAACTTTTAGAAAAAGATTCTGAGCACTACAACTCAATAGATTTAAGTAATAAGCAACGACTTATTCGCGCTTTGGAAATATGTAGAAGCACTGGTAAACCGTATTCTTCATTTCTGGCAAAGAATAAAACAAAGAGAGCCTTTAAAACACTAAAAATTGGTCTTAATGCAGAACGTGAAGTAATTTATAATCGCATTAATCAACGTGTTGATTCAATGATAGAAAACGGTCTTATTGAAGAAGCAAAAGCACTAAATCCCCTTAAAGATTTAAATGCATTAAACACCGTAGGCTACAAAGAATTATTCAATTACTTTGATAACCAGTATGACTTAAATACTGCGATTGAGGAAATTAAAAAAAATACCAGACGTTTTGCTAAAAGGCAATTAACATGGTATCGTAGAGATGATTCTGTAATCTGGTTTAATTATCTTACACCTATTGAAGAAATAATAAAAGTAATAAAAGAAAAAACGCCTCTGGAATAAGAGGCGTTTTTCAAATACCACTATTTTTTTTCTTCTTCACTCTTAACAACAAGGCGGAAACCTTCACCGTGAATATTAAGTATTTCTACAGTATCATCACGCTTTAAATACTTACGTAATTTAGCGATATAAACATCCATACTTCTAGAAGTAAAGTAGTTATCATCTCTCCATATTTTTGTAAGTGCTAACTCTCGAGGCATTAAATCATTTTCATGTAATGCTAAAAGACGCAGTAATTCGTTTTCCTTGGGAGAAAGTTTAATTTGCTCATCTTCTTTATAAGTAAGGAAACGCAACTTAGAATTTAAGAAGAAACCACCTATTTGGAATTCAAATTGTTTACTATCTGCAACAGAATCTGTCGCCTTACGCATCATGATAGCTTTAATTTTCATCAAAAGAACTTCGCTATCAAATGGCTTATTAAGGTAATCATCTGCACCTACTTTATATCCTTTTAAGACATCTTCTTTCATCGCTTTTGCGGTTAAGAATATAATAGGCACGTCTTCGTTCTTTTCGCGTATTTCTTTCGCAAGTGTAAATCCATCTTTATAAGGCATCATCACATCTAAAATACAAAGATCAAAGTCGTCCTTTTTGAACTTCTCAAATCCTTCCATTCCATTTTTTGCATGGGTTACATCGTAGTCATTCATTGAAAGATAATCTTTCAATACCGTTCCAAAGTTTGGATCGTCCTCTACGAGTAAGATTTTTTTGTTTTCTGTTTCCATTTGTTTAAGATATTAGTGGTAGTTTAATAATAAAGGTACTGCCTTTGCCTTTTTCGCTCTGTACCCAGATTTCACCTGCGTGATCTTCTACCATACGTTTTGCATATGCGAGACCCAGACCGTGACCTTTTACATTGTGTATATCGCCAGTATGCTCGCGATAAAATTTATCAAATATTTTCTTTTGAACTTGTTTTGTCATCCCATCACCCTGATCTTTAATTTTAATCAGTATGAAATTTTTTAGATTTTCTGTGTAAATATCTATTTTAGGAACATCTGTCGAATACTTAACAGCATTGTCTAAAATGTTGACCAAAACATTTGTAAAATGAGATTCATTTGCAAGAACTGAGCTTTTTACAGCTCCCAAATGAGTTTTTATATATCCTTGGCGATCTTCAACAATTAATTCAATATGCATGATTGCATCTTCAATAATATCATGAAGTTTTAAACGCTCTTTCTTAATATCAAGTTCGTTCTTTTCTAATTTTGAAATGCGCAATACATTCTCCACTTGGGCATGCATTCTCTTATTTTCTTCACGTATCATTCCCATATAGCGCGTTAACGCCTCCGGGTTGCCATTAATTTTTGGATTTTTAATAGCGTCAAGGGCAAGATTAATAGTTGCTATAGGAGTTTTAAACTCGTGCGTCATATTATTTATGAAATCGGTTTTGATTTCTGAAATCTGACGTTGTTTTACTAATTGTTGTAACGCACTACTGTATGCGATAACAATTATAAGGGTAAATAAAATACTCAACCCTCCCATTCCAATAACCGAAGAAACTACATATTTTTTTTCACCGGGAAAGTTCGCCACTAATTGGTAATCACTATTACCATCATCATCTGCAAAAAGTGGAACACTAAAATTTTGATCTGGAGATTGAATATCAAAATCCTTAGAACGCACGTTAGTAACAAAATTGTTACTGTAAATTGCATATTCAAAATTGGTTTCCATATCCCGTTCAGCAAGCTCCATTGTAAGAAGACGTTCTAGCTCCTCAACATCTACCCGCTTATGAATAGGTATTTTACGCGTAATATACATCACCGCCTGCTCAATATTGTATCGCTCAATATCACTTAGATCAGACATTCTGGTGAATATTGTTGTGCGGTCTACATCCCCTTTGTCAATATCGTTATTATCTATAATTTGAGTATACTGCCGCTGTAGATATTTTTTAAATTTTATGCTATCAACTTCATAATCAAGAATAGGAGAGCTTAATTTGTAGTCTTGCTCTACAATACTATTTCTAAAAACATACGACTCATTTGTTATTGAGTCTTCCTGCTTGTAAACCAAATCATAGAGGCTTACATCATCAGGAATTCCTAAACTATCCCGCATTTTAAGTACAGGATTATACCATGTGTTTACTTCTTTAATTTGAATATCTCGGGCAACTGCATTTAATACTTGCTTCGCATTAAAACCAAATTGACCACGCTTGGCATCTATACTATTAGATATCCAATAACCCTGCACAAATATAATGCCTATGAGAGACAAGCTCATCAACACAACAAGTAGTACAAAGAGTTTTTTATTCATATCCCCAAATGTATGATTTTAACATTTAGGGAATAATTGGTTTAACCAAATGTTAACAAGATTAAGCTAGGTATTTATAGGGGCTGCCAAGAGTTGGCTATGAATTTTAGAAACCATTTTTTTACTGAACTCCAGATCTGTATTTTCAATAACAAAATCTGCAAGAGGAATTTTTTTTGAGTCCTTCCACTGCTTATCCATTCTGCTTTTGATCTCTGCTTCAGTAGTTTGATCTCTTTCTAAAACACGATTAATACGTACCTCTTCGGGAGCAGTGACTAAAATCACATAGTCACATAGCGTCTCTGTGTTGTTTTCAAATAAAATAGCCGCCTCCTTTAATACATAAGGAGCGTCCTGAGAGCGTGACCATTTTATAAAATGCTCCCCTACTGCGGGATGCACTATTGCATTCAGTGCTTCTAGTAACTGTGCGTCATTAAATACTTTTGAAGCCACAAACTTTCGATCTAAATCATTTCCATTATAAGCCGCTACTCCTAATAAGTCAATAATTTGAGTTCTGAGATCTGGGGATACCATCAATTTCTTGGCCTCAGCGTCTGAGTAGTAAACTGGTATATTATATTCTGAATTAAAATAAGCTGCAATCGTACTTTTACCACTGCCTATACCTCCCGTGATCCCTACTATTTTCATTTTACAAGTAAATATTGAACCGTACTTTCACTAATACGCACATCTCTTACAAAATCTGGGGTCTCAATTACTTGTGGAGTTAAAGATGTAGATAGACTATCTGCTTCATCAAAATCAACTACCACCTTAAAATCAGATGATTTTACAAGATCATAATTTGTAACATTTACATTAAATATTACATTAATACGCTTTGGAAAAACTTTTGCCGAAACGTTTGCTGGAACATTAAGTAGCTGTAACGGTACAGAAACCGTTCCCTCGGTAAATTTATCTACTTGTAAACTATACTTTATAGTATTTGGTATGAGTTCGACATTAGCAATTTTTTTATAGAGATGTACCGATATATCTCCGTCTTTTGATGCTCTGGTATTTTCAAAAATCTGTGAGCTGGTATATACTTTTGTGATGGTATCAACTTCAGACTCGGGGCCTCGCACGGTAATACTATCTGGTGTGATTTGCATTCCCTGAAAGCTTCCGTAGCCAGGTGAATAGGAAATATCAAAATTAGATATAACCGGCACACGCTTATCATAGTTTCTATCTAAAAGGAAAAATACTGTATCGGGTTCAAATGCAATAATCTCACTACCACTTAAACTTCCTTTTAACGCATCACTTTCTTTATTAAAAACATAATAAGATTCTTTACCATCCTTAGGAAGATTTGATAAATCTATAGGAAATGCCTGTGAAAAAAAACGGTATTTAAAGTAATCATATCCGCTGGCTTTACCGGTAACTTTTACAGAGGTAGTCGAACTTTTTTTAAGTATATAATCTTCGGAAAGATTTTGAAAGGTAAGCGGAATCTTTACGGTAAAACTAAAATTGCGATTAAGCTTAATCATTATCGAAATAGAAGCTACAACCAACAAAATTGTTAGAAAAACCCGAAGGTTTGAATTCCTGTTACGTTTCTTTTTTTCTGACATGGAATGAGAGATTAACGCTAAAATTACTTAAAAAATAAGTGAGGAAACTTTTTACGAGGATCGTTTTTTAAATACCGTATGCTAATTGTAGATTCTGCAAATGCAATACCATAACCAGCAAACTGAACCAAAACTGCCCAGACTGATAAAAAGCCAACTTGCAAACTTTTATTTTTGAAAGTTGAATGCCCTAGAATAATCAGAAAATATAGTGCAACTAAAACAAGTGGAAAATATATTCCATATAAACTCATTACAAAGGAAATAAATAATCCCAACGTAAATAAAGTAGGAAACCAGAATGTTATTTTAGCGGTTTGGGGATGCCAGACTGTAAGTATAGGTCGTACTAAACCAAACTTGCGCACCTGATTATAAAATTTAGGCCAAGAGATACGACGTTTATGATACACATAAGCTTCCGAAATTAACTGAGATTTAAATCCCAAGTTCCATAGCCGTATACTTAAATCAGGATCTTCTCCAGGATGAATTTTACCGAAACCACCAGATTTTTCAAAAGCTGCTTTTGATATTCCCATATTAAAACTTCGGGGTTCAAAATTAGTTGCTGCTTCCTTTCTTCCTCGTATTCCTCCTGTGGTTAATAAGGAAGTCATTGAATAATTAATGGCTTTTTGCAGTGATGTAAAATTAGATGCAGCAGCATCTGGCCCACCAAAAAAGTCAGAATAATTAGAGATAAGATGGGTATCTATACTGCTTAAATATGCTTTAGGCAGTACACAATCACTATCGAGGATAATAAAATAATTTCCACTAGCACGCTGCATTGCGTAATTGCGTGAGTCTCCGGGACCAGTATTCTTTTTATAGAAATAGGTGATGTTTAAATTTCCAAATTCTTCTATTACAGCTTTAGAAGTTTCAGTAGATCCATCCTCAACTATAATTATCTCAAAATCCTTTCTATAAGTTTGCAAACATAAACTATGAAGTAATTCCCGAACTTCTTCAGGTCTGTTATAAACAGGAACAATAACAGAAAAAACTAAGTTCATAATACACCTTAATTACTACTGGTTAATTGATACAAAAAATGCCCGAAGTAGATCTTCGGGCATTTAAATAAGCTTATTAAATATTATTTTTGCTCGTTTACAAATGCTTCCATCACTTCGTTACTAACACCCATATTACTAAAACCACCATCGTGGAATAAATTCTGAAGAGTAACTTTTTTAGTAAGGTCAGAAAACAATGTAATTGTATAATCTGCACATTCTTGAGCTGTAGCATTTCCTAACGGACTCATTTTTTCAGCATATGCTATAAAACCATCAAACCCTTTAACACCTTGCCCTGCAGTTGTAGGAGTTGGTGATTGTGAAATAGTATTAACGCGTACTTTTTTATCACGACCAAAGAAATAACCAAAACTACGTGCTATACTTTCTAAGTATGCTTTATTGTCTGCCATATCATTATAGTCTGGAAAAACACGTTGAGCAGCCATATATGTTAAAGCTACAATACTTCCCCACTCATTCATTGCATCGTGTTTGTACAACACCTGCATAGTTTTATGAAAAGACATTGCACTTACATCTGTACCTTTTTGAGTCCAGTCATAATTCTGATCTGTATAATGACGTCCTTTACGTACATTAATAGACATTCCTATACTGTGTAAAACAAAATCAAGTTTACCACCTAATTCTTCAACAGCACCGGCCACAAGTTTCTCTAGATCTTCAACAGAAGTTGCATCTGCAGGAATTATTTTAGAACCTGTTTTTTCAGCTAACTTATTTATGCTTCCCATACGCATAGCAATAGGTGCATTTGTTAAGACAAAAGTTCCACCTTCTTCGTGAACGCGTTCTGCTGTCTTCCAAGCGATTGAATTTTCGTCAAGCGCTCCAAATATGATTCCTCGTTTTCCTTTTAATAAATTATAGGACATAATTGTTGTTTAATTTAAGTGGTCAAATATACTATTTTATTAATTGAGAAGTTGCCTTGCGTGATCAAATGCAGCATCAGATGATGCTTTGCCACCCAGCATTTCTGCCAACTCTGCAATACGCTGATCCTGATCTAAAACCCGAATACCCGTAGTGGTTTTCTGTTGTTTATCCTCTTTAAATACTTTAAAGTGATGTGCTCCCTGCCCTGCAATTTGAGGTAAATGAGTAATACTTATGAGCTGCATACGATTACCCATAGCTTTCATAATATGCCCCATTTTAAGTGCGATTTCACCGCTCACACCTGTATCAATCTCATCAAAAATTAAGGTAGGCAGTTGAGTATAATCACTAAGTACAGATTTAATAGCAAGCATAATACGAGATAATTCTCCACCAGATGCGGCTTTTTTAAGTTCTTGAGCTCGCATTCCTTTATTGGCAGTAAAAAGGAAACTTAATATATCTTTTCCATTTTCTAAAAAGGAAGTACTGTCTGATAAACTAACCTCAAAACGCGCATTAGGCATTCCCAGGTTAGACAATATTTGCTGTAATTTTTCAGTAAGTGGCTCAATGGTATTTCTACGCTTACCCGTTATAATGACTGCTAATTTTTCTAGCTCTGTTTTAGACTGGACAATTTCACGTTCAAGCTTTGTAATATTTTGATCAAGATTTGTAAGAGATTGCACCTCTTCATCAAGTGTATCTCTAATCGCTATCAACTCTTCAACACTAGCAACCTGATGTTTTTTCTGAAGGTCAAAAAACAATTTTAATCTACTTTCTAAACGCGCAAGTTCAGTAGGGTCACCTTCTGTATCTGCGGCAAGATCATTTATACTTTCTGAAATATCATCGAGTTCAATGGTTACTGCCTCAAGGCGATCGCTCAATGCTTGTAGTTTAGGACTGAAACCAGATAATTTAGATAAGCGGATTTTTGCTGTGAGAAGCATTTCATTGACACCCACTTCTTCTCTGCTTAATGTTTGATATGCGGCAGCTAAACCTTCGGTGATTTGCTCTACATTGTTAAGTGTATCGTGTGCAGATTCTAATTGTTCCTGTTCTCCGGGTTTTAAATTTGCAGCTAATAATTCTTCTAAAAGAAAGGACTTATATTCCTCTTCTTTTTGAGCATCAGCCTTTTGCTTAATAAGCTTCTTTAATTCACTTTCTTTTTTTCTATAACTCGTATAAACATTTTTATACTCAGAAAGATTTCTACCATTTTCGGCAAAAGCATCTAAAACCTGAAATTGAAAATCAACATCAGTAACCTCCATAGTTTGATGTTGACTATGTATATCAACCAGGTTCATACCTAAAGCAGAGAGTTGGTTTAAGGTAACTGGTGTGTCATTTACAAATGCTCTGCTTTTTCCACTCGCTAATATTTCTCTGCGAATTATAGTTTGCGGTTCATAATCCAGATCTTCAGAATTAAACAAAGGCTCTAAATTGTATCGTGTAAGATCAAAATGCGCTTCAATAACACATTTTTCATCGGGATTACCAATACTACTAATATCTGCACGCTTTCCTAAAATGAGCCCTAAAGCTCCTAAAAGTATTGATTTACCAGCTCCAGTTTCTCCAGTAATTACTGTAAACCCATTGTTAAACTGAAGGTTAACTTCCTCAATTAAAGCGTAATTTTTTATGTGTATTGAATTGAGCAATTATGTAATGTGTTTAGATTTCTTTGAATAATAATTTAAAGTAAATATAGTAGAGAAATTAACGACAGTCAAAGAATTTAGGAGCTCTCTTATAATTTGATTTGTTGCCAGGAAGAAGATTTTGTAGGAGCTACTTTATTTAACATAGACACCAGATTACTTATATTCACCTGCGGGCCTGATGAAAACATTTTTGCTATTTCATCTGCCTTAGTATCAAAAAATACCCGAGACAAAAAGTTGTTAGGTCTGTTTAAATACATTTGATTAAAAAGTTCTAAGCTAACTGCAATTCCTTGTTTTGCCTCTCTGGGATTATCTGCCATGTAATCAAGTCCGTTTCTGTGATACGCATATAACACATCAGAAAACTCTCTAAAATTAGGAGATAATAAATCCTGATTTAATCTAAAGCGTGATTGTGTACCGCTTTGAGCAGACCACCCGTCACTCACTTGTTGCTGAGCCGTATTTACAATTTGTTTAGCTTCCTCAAAATAAGGCTCACCTCCGTTTAGCTCATAACTACCGGCATCAAGACCTATAATAGTATATGCATAAAATGCTAGGACAGAGATTAAATTAGAGTCGAATGTATTGGGATTATAATTTAAAGGCTGAAATTCTGTATATCTAAAACTAAACTGCTTATCGTTAAAATTAAAAATCGGCGTACTATAAGTGCTATTATAAACTGGACGTGATGATTGAACTTGAATCGAAGCAGTAAACGAATCTGAATCGATATTGGATACTAAAATCACCAGACTACAATCTATACGTTCTTGCTGCTTAAAATTTAAATTTGTCCAGGTGGTATTATTCATAAATTCAGTCAACTCGGTTTTTAATGTTCTAAAAACCTGAAGATTGCTTTGTCCCGTTTGCTCTGCATTAATAATTACAGAACAGTTAAGCTCTTGAGCTGATAAGCCTAGTCCACAAAACAAGAATAATACTACGAGTTTATACATGTATTCCTTTTTGAATTATATCAAGTAGATCTTCAGCAACCTCATTTTTTGGTTTGAGTTCTTGTGGCAAAATCTGATTGTCTGCTGTTATGAACGTTACCTTATTAGTTTCTGTTCTAAAACCGGCACCTGTATCATTTAGTGAATTTAAAACAATCAAATCTAGATTCTTTCGCTTTAATTTACCTTTTGCGTTTTCAAGCTCATTTTCGGTTTCTAAAGCGAAACCTACTAAAAATTGTTGCTTTTTTTCTGAACCCATATATGCGAGAATATCTTGCGTGGGTTCTAAATTTATTACTAAAGCGCTGTCTTTCTTCTTAATTTTTTGATTAGCAACAGCTGCAGGTTTATAATCTGCCACTGCAGCGGCAGCTATCACTACATCACAAGTATCGTAATGCTTAGTCACTTCAGCAAACATTTCTTCAGCTGAAGTAACGCGTATTGTAGTAACAAAATTATGAGTTGTATTTAAATGTGTGGGTCCTGCTATCAAATAAACCGATGCTCCTAAGTTAGCAGCGGCTTCTGCTATTGCAAATCCCATTTTGCCGCTACTGTGATTTCCTATAAAGCGTACCGGATCAATAGATTCATAGGTAGGTCCTGCTGTAACTAGAAATTTCTTTCCTTTTAAAGGTAATTTGCTAAGTATATCACGTTCAATAAACGCAACAATATCCTCTGGCTCAGCCATTCTACCCTGACCTTCAAGACCACTAGCTAATTCTCCGCTCGTAGCAGGAATCATAATATTCCCAAAACCAATTAATTTCTCAAAGGAATGATGCGTACTGGAATGTTTGTACATATCAAGGTCCATTGCAGGTGCAAAATAAACCGGACATTTAGCTGAAAGATAAGTTGCCAATAATAAATTATCACTAGCTCCTGAAGCCATTTTTGAAAGTGTATTTGCTGTCGCCGGGGCTATAACAAAGAAATCGGCCCATAGACCGAGTTCAACGTGATTATTCCAAACAGCATTCTCATTTTCTGTACTTACAAATGTAGAATGCACTTCATTTTTTGAAAGTGTAGAAAGGGTTAAAGGGGTTACAAAATTTTTTGCTTCAGGAGTCATAACCACACGTACCTGTGCTCCGGCTTTGATAAACCCTCTAACCAAAATAGCTGCTTTATAGGCAGCTATTCCGGCAGTTACTCCAAGTAATACCTTTTTTTCACTTAAAATAGACATAAACTACTCTGTAGGTGTAGTCGTATCGCGAAAATATATTTTATCATCTAACCATTCCTGAACCGCCATTGCATGTGCTTTAGGCAAGCGCTCATAGAATTTAGAGACTTCTATTTGTTCTTTATTTTCAAAGATCTCTTCTAAGCTGTCACTGTAAGTAGCAAACTCATCTAATTTCTCTAATAATTCTTTTTTAATCTCAGTATTAATTTGTGTAGCACGTTTTGCTATAATTGAGATCGCCTCGTAAATATTTCCTGTAGGAGCGTCAATTTCACTTCTATTAAGAGTTACTGTATTTACTGGTGCTTCCATATTTTTAACGTCCATAGTAATTCAATTATTTAATTAGGAATAATTTTCTAATATTTTTTCAATATCTAATTTTATCTCATCTGCCTGAGCTCTGTATTCTCCTTCCGGAAAATAACGTGTTAAGGTCTCGTACATTTCTAATGCTTCTTCCAGTCGAGGTCTAACAAGTACATTTATACTTTTTGAACCATATTGATACTGAGAATCTAATTTATAGAAAAATGCTGCTTCACGAAAAGGTGAGCCCGGATAATCTGAAATAAAATCATCTAATGCTGATATAGCTGTAGGATACTCCATAATCTTGTGCCATCCCTTTGCAATCTCATAAGATTTTTTCTGCATTTTAATACTCAACTCCTTAATGCGCTCACTAGCATCCTCAGTATATTCAGATTCTGGATATGCTGCAATAAATTGTTGAAGTTGATCAAGACCTTTTTGAGTCTCTGATTGATCTAACTGATAATTAGGCGACAACTCTGCATAGCTTAAAGCCGCTTTGTATTGTGCTTCCTCTGTTTTTTCTGAATCTGGATAGGCAGAAACAAAACGATCAAACTGATAACCTGCCAAATAATAGTCTTCTACCTGAAAGTGTGCATCTGCATATAAAAACATAATGCGTTCTGCCTGAGGCTTACCTCGATAGCTAGGTACAATTTGCTCCCAAAGCTTTAAAGACTTTCGGTATTTACCAGAGTCATATAGAGAATCTGCCATTGCATACTTCTTACCCATATCTTCAGACTTTAACGCCTTTTGATACTCACTACAAGATGCCAGACTCACTGCTGCAACTGCTACTATTATAATTTTCTTATTTATTCTTGAAAACATCGTGCAAAAATAGGTTTTTTCTATAGATTAAAAAACTTAAAGACCGGTGTCATTTAAGTATGTTGCAATATTTGCTCTCAAAGACATACTTGCTGCAACTAATGGCAACCGTACCGTATCTGAACAAACCCCTTTTTGAGCCAGCATCGCTTTAATCCCTGCAGGATTACCTTCAGCAAAAATAAGGTCTGCAGCAGGCATCAATTGATAATGCAACGCATAAGCCTCCTTAAAATTACCATTTAAACCTTCTTTAACCATCTTAGAAAATGGTTTAGGAACACCTTGTCCTAAAACCGAAATCACACCATCGCCACCAGCACTTATTGTAGGCAAGGCCAAAACATCATCTCCAGAAATAACTAGAAAATTAGATGGACGATCTTTAATAATGTGCATCATTTGCGTTATATCTCCAGCCGCTTCTTTTACTCCTATAATATTTGGGCAATCATTTGCTAACCTAATAATAGTTTCCGGAAGCACATTACTTCCTGTGCGTCCAGGTACATTGTACAAAATTATAGGCAGTTTTGACACACTAGCAAGTGCTTTATAGTGTTCATATATACCGATTTGGCTGGGTCTGTTATAATATGGAGAAACCGATAAGATAGCCGTGAAAGCACTTAAATCTTTTTCGGTAAGCTCTTGAATAATACGAGTTGTATTGTTACCTCCTACTCCAAGTACTAAAGGTAATCTACCTGCGTTAACTTCGATAGCCTTCGCTACAACCTTTTCCTTTTCATCTTCAGTTAATGTAGCATTTTCTGCCGTTGTACCCATTACAACAAGATAATCTACCCCACCAGCAATACAATTTTCAATTACATTGCTTAATCCTTCAAGATCTAAGCTTAGATCTTCTTTAAATGGAGTAACTAGCGCTACTCCTGTACCTTTTAATTCTTGCATTTAGTATATGCGTTTTAATATTTTCAAATACTTTACTAATTCAATTTTAAACAAAGTAATATTATCTAAATCAGTACTGATTGTAAGATCATTTATTCCTAAATCCTCTACGGGCAGACCAACTTTAAAACTTGCTTTTGACTGTGATGTAACAAACTGCAAAAATACATTTTCTCTATCGTAATAGCTTATTAAGATATTAAAAGGTTTGGCTAGAAACATATTTAATGCCTCATTCTTAATACCTCCAAATACCGTAAAATCACGAGTTGAAAAACTTGTGTTTTCAATTAAGTCTTCTGAAGTTTTAGTATTTGAAAACCCGAATAACTGCAGTTCATAACCGTTAAAAACATCTTGCGCCAGAGCAAGCATTTGGCTTTTATCTACATAACGTGCATCAAATACAATCCCAATCTGCTGCGTGTTACCATTATCAAAATGATTTGACGTGCTATTTTCTACACTTTTTTGAAGCTTTCTTTTAAGCGAATATAGTTTCCATCCGTCTAAAAACATTTACCTTTGTTTTGCGGCAAATGTAGACAATTATACCTCAATGTAAACCGCTAATTTAACACGTATGAATAGAATTTATACTCTAATACTTATAGGTTTTCTCTTCGTTACCTGTAAGCCCTCTCAAGCAAATCTAAAAGCTGTACAAGGTAAACAGATTGCAGTCACAGACAGCCTTGAGTCTAATCAAATGGTGATTGACTATATCGCTCCTTACAAAAAACGTATCGACGATGAGATGAACGCAGTTCTTGCCTATGCTCCTCAAAGTCTATCTAAATCTGATGGCCCTTACAACACGGCTATTGGCAATATGATGGCAGATACTGTTCTCGAATATGGCGATCCGGTATTTTTTAAAAAAACTGGTAAACATATAGACGGTGTTGTATTAAATCACGGTGGAATACGATCTGTTTTACGTGCAGGTGACGTAACTATGGGAAGCGCATATGAGATTATGCCTTTTGAAAACAGTATTGTCGTGGTAGAAATTACAAGTGGAGATGTGCGGGCTATGTTTGAATATCTTAAAACCGGAAAAGCACACCCTATATCAAATATGCAACTCATTCTAAATTCAGAAAACGAATTAGCTTCCGCAACTTTGAACGGCAAAGCTATTGAAGATGGCAAAACCTATTTTATTGCTACGAATGATTATTTACAACAAGGTGGAGACGGAATGGTATTTTTTACAAATCCAAAATCAACAACCATTTTAGATTATAAAATGAGAAGTATCTTAATTGATCACTTTACAAAACAGGATACAATCGCACCCATACGCGACAATCGATTTATTAAGGAATAAATTCTATGGAAAGAAGAAAGTTTTTAATGCAAACAGGTGCTGCGACTGCGCTTTTAAGTACAACTCCTAGTTTTAATCTTTTTGCAGAAACTAGAAGCACTAAGAAAATCACCATTTTACATACTAATGATGTACATAGCCACATCGAACCTTTTCCAGTAGAAGATCCTTCTTTTTCAAATCAGGGTGGTGTAGCAAGACGATTGACGCTTATTCAAAATATACGTAACGAAAATCCGCACACACTCCTTTTAGATGCAGGTGATATCTTTCAAGGCACTCCCTATTTTAATTTCTATGGTGGAGAACTCGAATTTAAATTGATGAGTATGATGGGTTACGATGCCGCTACAATAGGAAACCATGACTTTGATAATGGTGTTGGCGGATTAGCAGCTCAAATGCCTAACGCAAAATTTAAGTTACTGAGCGCTAATTATGATTTCACCAATACAATTATGGAAGGGCTGACTAAACCCTACGATATATTTATAAAAGACGGTATTAAAATAGGTGTTTTTGGATTGGGCATTCAACTTGATGGACTCGTTACTGAAAGTCTGTCGAAAGAAACAAAATACCTCAACCCCTTAGAAATTGCCCAAGACACAACTCGTGTATTAAAAGAAGAGCATAAATGTGATCTTATTATTAGCCTTTCTCATCTGGGCTACGATTATAAATACGATAAAATATCTGACCGTAAGCTAGCATCTCAAACTAAAAACATCGACTTAATTATAGGTGGGCATACTCATACTTTTTTACCAAAACCTGAAATTCTAAAAAACATCGAAGGTAAGGATGTGCTTGTAAATCAAGTAGGCTGGGCCGGTGTCAATTTAGGGAGAATTGATTTTGAATTTGATATGGACGGAAAGAAGAGCAATTCTGCTACGTTAATCAGGGTTTAGATATATTCTTCCTGATCCTTAAGAATTTTAGTAACATCTACAAAATATGAGGTTACTGCGGCCTTATGAAAACAGATAGATATCGTGAGTACCGAAAACATGATCGGTATTTCAAGCATGTAATAATAAATAAAGCCTGTTACACACTCTATAACTAAGGTGCCAGCTATTATATATGCTTTGATATTACTAGGATGACCTGAGCGTAAGGGTATAAGTGAACAAACCGCCGTGAAGGCAAATAAAAATACAGCTCCAATTATTAGAAGTAATTTATTAGGTACGCTATCATAAAACAGCGTCAACATATGACCTATTAAATATGCACAAAATAAGACTCCAAGTAAAGGCTCCAGAGTCATTTCTCGTGTTACTTCCCTAGATTTAATTTTCAAAATAGGTACAAATAAGAAAAGCATCATGGATGTTGCTATAAAATAAAAATACAGTACCTCATCAAAGTACATATTCAGATCTAGCACAAAAAACACTTCAGCAATAATAGAAGTAATCTGAAAAATGAGAAGAACAATACTATGTTTCTTTACCGCATAGTAATAAAACAAATAGAAAAACATCCCATAAAGTGGCTTAATATAAAACCCCCACTCCATATCAATTTCAGATATAATAAGGTATAGCAGGCAACTTAAGAGTGCTAAGTACCAGAATCTAGTAGGTTTCATATTTTCTTATAGTCTATCAAAATTACTAGATCATATCTAGAAATTCTGCTTCTGTAATTATAGGTACATTTAGTTTCTCTGCTTTCTCCCGTTTACTTGGCCCCATATTCTCCCCAGCAACCAGATAATTAGTTTTCGAAGATATACTCCCTGAAGCTTTGCCTCCGTTATCTTCAATTAATTTCTTGAGTTCTGTTCTGGAAACCTGGGTGAATACTCCAGAAATTACAAACGTATTTCCTTTTAGCTTTTCAGTTTGATTCTCTAACACAGCAGCGTCTAATTCTAATTGGACACCGTATTCTTTTAGCCTATCAACTAATTCTTTATTTTGCTCAGAACCAAAAAACTCAACTACACTTTGAGCTATACGCTCTCCTATTTCATCTACAGCAATCAAATCTTCTAAAGATGCATTAGCTAAGGCGCCGATATTTTTAAATTGCTTAGCTAATTTACGCGCAACCGTCTCACCCACATAGCGTATTCCTAAACCAAACAAAACACGCTCAAATGCTATCTTCTTAGAGGCTTCAATACCATTAATAAGATTCACAGCAGATTTTTCTGCCATACGCTCTAATGGTAATATTTGCTCTTTCTTTAGACTATATAAATCGGCATAGTTTGTAATTAAGCCTTGCTTTACAAGTAAGGCAACGGTCTCACCCCCTAAACCTTCAATATCTAAAGCTTTTCTAGAAATGTAATGTTGTATTCTTCCGATAATTTGAGGAGGACATCCCATTGTATTGGGACAATAATGCTGCGCTTCTCCCGGTTGCCTTACGAGCTCGGTGTTACATTCTGGACAGTTGGTAATATATTGAGTTTCCTTTGAATCAATAGAACGTTTTTCAAAATCCACACCTACAATCTTAGGTATAATTTCACCTCCTTTTTCTACATAAACCATATCGCCTTCCCGAATATCCAGCTTAGCGATTTGATCAGCATTATGTAAAGATGCTCGCTTTACAATTGTACCCGCTAGCTGTACAGCCTGTAGATTAGCAACCGGAGTTATGGCACCTGTACGCCCTACTTGATATGTAATCTCTTCAAGTAATGTCTCTGCTTGTTCGGTTTTAAACTTATAGGCCATTGCCCAGCGCGGAGCCTTAGCAGTAAACCCTAGTTCGTCTTGTTGCTGAAAACTATTTACCTTAATTACAACACCATCTGTCTCGTATGGCAATTCGTGTCTATGCGCATCCCAATGATTTAGAAACTTGAAGGTTTCTTCTGTTGAGCTCGTTAATTTTGCTACTTCAGGAACTTTAAACCCCCAGGACCGTGCCTTTTCTAAACTTTCAAACTGCGACTTAATATTTAAATTCTCTCCTACAATGCTATACAATAAGCATTCAAGAGGCCTCTTTGCAACTTCAGAACTATCCTGAAGTTTTAAGCTACCCGAAGCAGTATTACGGGGATTACTATAAGGTTCTTCACCCGCTTCTACACGTTCTGCATTCATTGCCGCAAAACCTGCAAGCGGCAATACAATTTCTCCACGAATATCAAATTTCTCAGGAAAATCTCCTTTTAATTTTAAAGGTACAGATCTTATCGTTTTTATATTATTTGTCACATCATCTCCCTGCACTCCATCGCCTCGGGTAACTGCTCGTATTAATTCTCCTTTTTCGTAGGTTAAACTTATCGAAGCTCCATCATACTTTAATTCACAAACATATTCTACCTCACCGTCTACTAATTTTTTTAATCGTTTTTCCCAGTCTTCAAGATCCTGTAGAGAATAGCTATTATCTAAAGAATACATACGTGTTTCATGTTTAACCGTATTAAAGCTCTTTGTGATTTGACCACCCACACGCAGCGACGGGGAGTTGGGATCATAAAATTCTGGATGTGTTGCTTCTAATTCTTGAAGTTCTTTCAATTTAAGATCAAAAGCATAATCATCTATTACAGGTTTATCTAAAACATAATAGTTATAGTTATGACTTTGCAGTTCGTCGCGCAGCGCCTGTATTTTATCTTTGATATTCATAAATTAAAAATGGAAATTGGGCAATTAGTAAATATGAGAATTATTTAAAATCAGGTATTTTCCGGTTTTAATAATTTTGTAGAATAATCTGGTACAAAATTCTCCATCTTATTAAATAGTTTCTCAATATCTGTATCTTCAATGAGCAATGCTCTGTTTTCAGGCTTTAAAAACCCTCTGGATACCATCTCATCCAGCATTGCAATTAGATGATCATAAAAACCATTAGAATTTAATATTCCTATAGGCTTATGGTGTAAACCTAATTGACTCCAGGTAATAATTTCAAAAAGCTCTTCAAAAGTGCCAAAACCTCCTGGAAGAGTTATAAAACCATCGCTCATTTCCTGCATTTTAAGCTTTCGCTCGTGCATATTTTGAGTGGTGATGAGTTCATCAAGACCTTCATGAACAATCTCTTTAGTTTTTAAAAATTGTGGAATAATGCCTATTGCTTTGCCACCATTTTCTATACACGAAATTGCTATTTTACCCATTATCCCTATTTTTGAACCGCCATAAATTAAGTCAATATTGCGTTTGGCAAATTCAACTCCAAGTTGTTGCGCTTCTTTAACGATTATAGGATCTGTTCCCTCACTGCTTCCGCAGAAAACACAAATAGATTTTAAATTGTTCATCAACGTTTTGCTTTAATCATTCTAGGTTTTCCTGCAAAATCATCACGCAATTCAACAGTGGTAAAACCTATATTTTTTATAAGATTTATAGTTTCTGCACCAAGATACTGATTGATCTCGAAATACAAAATACCCTCTTCTTCTAAAAACGAATATGCCAACTCACTAATTTTTCGATAAAAAATTAAGGGGTCATTATCATCTACAAATAAGGCTAATTCAGGTTCGTGATCTAATACATTAGATACTATTTCTGCCTTTTCCAGATTACGTACATAAGGCGGGTTTGAAACAATTACCGTGTATTTATGAGGTAAAACTGAGGTATTGAGTATATCTCGTTCTAAAAAATTTACTGAAACAGCGTTTTTCTCAGCATTGCGCTGGGCTAATTCTATAGCTCTTTCTGAAATATCAATTGCCGAAATTTTAGCATTTGGAAGGTTTTTTGCCAGACTAATTGCAATACATCCTGATCCGGTGCCTATATCTAGAATTGAGAGGTTTGTAAATACCTGTTCTTGTAAGTCTTTAGTAATCCATTCTACTAATTCTTCTGTTTCAGGTCGAGGAATTAGTACAGCATCTGTCACTTCAAACGGATATCCATAAAATTCTGTCTCTCCTATTATATACTGAATGGGTTCATTTGTATGTAAACGCTCTTCAGCAGTTTTCATTAATTTCAGTTGCTCAACGCTCAATTCTAAATCTGGATTGAGCACCAGGTCTACGGGTTTTATAGAAAGATAGCTATCGATTAGTATCTTAAAAAATGTAGCAATTTCAGACTGCGGAAACTTAGACTCCAGCTTATTATAAAATTGCTCTTTAAATAATTTTAGTTTCATTACAGCTTTCTTAGCATATAAATCGGGCAAGCGCTATGACCTGTATTTCCTAATGGTGCATCTATATATTCAAAACCGGCTTTAGCATATAATCTTTGAGCATTTTTCATATAAGGCATAGTTTCTAAATATACATCTTCAAATCCCGCAGCAAGAGCAAAATCCAGGCAGGTTCGTATTAACTGCATACCATAGCCTAAACCTCTTACTTCGGCAAGCAAATACATTTTCTGCAGCTCGCAGGTATTACCTTCGTAATTTGCTAAAGGAGCAATCCCCGCACCACCTACAATGCGATTACCATCGGTGATTACAAAGTAAGATTCATTACTTGCTCTGTAGGTTTCATACATGAAGTCTAGTGACGTATCTGCATAAGCAGTTCCTACTTTAGGAACACCTAATTCTATCAAAACCGTTCTAATAGTTTCAGCGAGCTTAGAATTATCCTGAAGCTCAACTGGCCTAATTTGTAACATCCTATCTTAGTTTTAATTGGTATTTTTGAGCTTGTGAAGATACACGAAAAATACATGGCACGTTGCGTGCAACTCGCTAAAAACGGACTAGGAACTACCTACCCCAACCCTATGGTAGGGAGTGTAATTGTCTATAACGGAAAAATTATAGGTGAAGGTTGGCATCGCAAAGCCGGAGAAGCCCACGCTGAAGTAATTGCAATAAATAGCGTTTCTAATCAAGATTTATTAAAAGAGTCTACTATTTATGTAAGTCTGGAACCCTGTAGCCATTTTGGAAAAACTCCTCCTTGCAGTGATTTAATAATTGCAAAAGGAATAAAGAAAATTGTTATAGGTACCGTAGACCCATTTGCTCAAGTTGCTGGTAAAGGCATAAAAAAATTATTGGATGCAGGTTGTGAAGTTCAAGTAGGGGTTTTAGAAAAACTATGTCAGGATTTAAATAAACGCTTTTTTACCTATCATAATAATAAACGACCTTACATACTTTTAAAATGGGCAGAAAGTAACGATGGTTTCATTGCACCCGATACTATTTTTAGACAAGAAAAACAGCCATTCTGGATTACTAATCCACACACAAAAATATGCGTGCATAAATGGCGTTCAGAAGAGCAAAGTATTTTAGTAGGAACAAATACCGCACAAGCAGATGATCCAGAATTAACCACCCGTGAATGGTACGGCCACTCTCCCACTCGCGTTGTTTTAGATAGAAACTTGGTTATTAAAACGGATAGTAAATTGCTTGATAGTAGCACACCCACAGTAGTGATTACTGAACAAGAGAGAATTGATTCAAAAAATGTAACGTATCATACTATGAAGTTTGATACAGAACTACCTTATAAAATTTGTGATCTTCTTTATTCTGAAGACTTGCAATCTGTAATAATAGAAGGTGGTACGATAACACTTCAGCATTTTATAGACAACAATCTGTGGGATGAAGCACGAGTTTTTAAAGGAAGTACAAACTTTAAAAAAGGTTTAGCTGCACCTAAACTAACATTATACAAAGAGTCATCAGTATCAAAAATCTCAGGAGACATACTAACCTATTATTATAATCAAAATGATTAAAAATCTACTATTTGATTTTGGAGATGTTTTTATAAATCTCGACAAAAAAGCTCCTGAAGAAGCATTAGCAAAAATGGGAATACGGGACATAGATGCAGATATGAATAGATGGCATAATAGTTATGAAAAAGGACTGATTACTACAGAAGCATTAATAGCTAATTATTTAGACAAATTTCCATCACTAACAAAGATTTCATTTACAACTGCGTGGAATAGCATCATCTTAGATTTCCCACAACACCGTTTAGATTGGTTAATGGAGTTAAAACAACAAGGTAAATACAGGCTATTCTTATTAAGTAATACAAATGACCTACACATTGAACAAGTAATAAAGAATATGGGTGCTTTGCGTTATTCTCAATTTCAGAATTGCTTTGAGCGTTTTTATCTGTCTCAACAAATAAACCTTAGAAAACCAGATCTAGAAATTTATGACTACGTAATTGAAGAAAATAAATTAGTTGCTGAAGAAACGTTTTTTATAGATGACACGATTTTAAATACTGCTGCAGCCGCATCTATGAACATTAAGACGTGGCATTTAGAACCGGGCCAAGATGATATAACCCAATTGTTCACCACAAAAAAACAATACTTTTGATTTATCTACTTCTAAGTATTTTAGCATCAAGTGTAATATTTCTCGTATTTAAATTATTTGATTTATTTAAAATAAACACCTTCCAAGCAATTGTAGTTAACTATGCCATTGCGTGTGCTGCAGGTATAATTGGTTACGCAAAACCCATAAATCTAATCGATCTTCCTAATTATTCCTGGTTTGGAGGAACTGTATTTCTAGGTTTTTTATTTATTTTAATTTTTAATTTAATGGCCATCACCACACAACGTAGTGGTCTTTCTGTAGTCTCTGTTTCTACAAAAATGAGCGTAGTCATTCCCATTGCCTTTGGTTTATTATACTATAATGAAAATGCAGGTTTATTAAAAATTTCAGGCATTATTTTAGCTTTAATTGCGGTATATCTAGTTTCAGTTAAAGATAATACCTCTAAACTAGTCTCTAAAAATGAGCTGCTATTTCCTATTTTAGTTTTTCTAGGTAGCGGTATTATAGATACTACAATAAAATATTTAGAAACAAGCTATGTTGAGCAGGATGACATCTCATTATTCTCTGCCGTTATCTTTTTAACTGCTTTTGTTATTGGCATATCAATTTTGATATTTAAAGTATTGAGGCAAAATGAAAAAATAAAGTTCAAGAATCTAGTGGGAGGCCTCGCCTTAGGAATACCTAATTATTATTCCATTTACTTTTTAGTAAAAGCACTTAGAAATCCGCAGCTCGAAAGTTCGGTTGTATTTACCTTAAATAATGTGGGGATTTTAATTTGTGCTGTATTACTAGGTATTTTATTCTTTAGAGAAAAGCTGTCCAGAAAAAACTGGCTCGGATTTTTTCTAGCTCTTATTAGTATTATTTGTATCGCAATAGTTAAATCATAATTAATGTTTGACAACATAGACACTTATAAAACGATTAATACAACCAGTGAAGAATCCCTTTTTAAAGATCGGGGTAGTAAATTTATTGGTCAAGCACATCCAGTAAGTTCAGAAAATGAGATTGAACCAATATTACTTCAGTTAAAAACCAATCATAATAAAGCTTCACACGTATGTTATGCTTGGCAGCTAGGAAAAAATTATGAACAGTATCGGGCAAATGACGATGGTGAACCCAATAATTCTGCGGGAATTCCAATATACGGTCAAATCCAGTCATTTGATGTTACTGAAATACTGGTAACTGTAATTCGTTATTATGGTGGAACTAACTTAGGTGTGGGAGGATTAATCCAAGCCTATAAAACAGCCGCACAACTCGCATTAGAAAGTGCAAAAATTAAGATAAAGGTAATCACACAAAGCTTAAATATTCAATTTGAATACCCACTTTTACATACCGTAATGCGTATTATTAAAGAAGAGCAATTAGATATTGTTAATCAAGAAATGCATTTAAGTTGTTCAATTACCGTGAGCGTCCGCAAAAATGCAATTGAACAAGTAAAAGAACGTTTTGACTTGGTTTTTGGATTAAAAACAACGCTAGAAGACTTTTAATTTTTAAGTCGGTCTAAAACATATTCTGGACAACGGGTTGGCCTATTAGTTTTGGTATCGATAAAGACCAAAGTTGTTTGCGCTTTTGTTAATAATTTACCCGCTTCATTAGTAATTTCGTAGTCAAAAGTAATACGAGCACGAGGTAATTGTTTTAGTATAGTTTTTATGGTTAAAGTATCATCAAAATATGCCGGACTTAAGAAAGAAAATTGCATTTCATAAACAGGCAGCATCACACCTTCCTCCTCCATATTTTTATAAGAAATACCAATATCGTTTAACCACTCAATACGAGCGAGTTCCAAGTATATTGGGTAGTTCGCGTGATGCACTACTCCCATTTTATCAGTTTCAGCGTAACGAACTTTAACAGTGGTTGTACTTGTTTTCATAGACTTATTAACATATATAATTAGAGGTTCGAGAAGAAGCTTAGTATGCGATAAAAATTCTACAAAACCAATCTAATTTTCTTTTTTTATTACATATTTTGTTCACATATTTGCCCCGCACTGAAAGAAACGAAGATCTCTACATTTTCTCACTTTTCAAGTGATCTAAATTATAAACAACTTAAAATTTAACCATTATAATGAGTATGACTGCGCAAACAGTTTGGGATAATTGTCTCTTATTTATTCAAGACAATATAACCCCGCAGGCTTACAAAACCTGGTTCGAACCCATTAAGGCGGTTAAACTTACAGATAATGCTTTAAGTATACAGGTTCCTAGTAAATTTTTTTACGAGTGGCTAGAAGAGCATTACGTTAAACTTTTAAAAGTTTCGCTTACAAAAGAGCTTGGGGAAAGTGCAAAGCTGGTTTATGTAATACGTATGGAAAACACCTACGGAAACAGACAGCCTTTTACAGAAAAAATTCCAAGTACAAACAGACCTTCTACGATGAAGTCTCAGGAGGTTGATGCTCCTTTTAAAAACAAAAATCCAGAGCTTAAGAATCCGTTTATAATTCCAGGAATTCGCAACTTACAGATTGAATCTCAATTAAACCCAAATTATAATTTTGATAATTTTCTGGAGGGAGATTCAAACAGATTAGCTCGTTCTGCAGGTATGGCTGTTGCCAATAAGCCTGGAGGCACGTCTTTTAATCCCTTATTAATATTTGGTGGTGTTGGTTTAGGTAAAACACATTTAGCACACGCTATAGGTGTTCAAATTAAAGATAGATATCCAGAAAAAACTGTTCTCTATATTTCCGCAGAAAAATTTACGCAGCAATACATTGAGTCTGTAAAGAAGAATAACCGTAACGATTTTATACATTTCTATCAGGTCATTGATGTATTAATTGTTGATGATATTCAATTATTATCTGGTAAAGCAGGAACACAAGATGTATTTTTTCACATTTTCAATCACTTACATCAAAACGGAAAGCAAGTCGTTCTTACGAGTGATAAAGCTCCTGTAGATATGCAGGATATAGAACAGCGTTTATTATCTCGTTTTAAATGGGGTCTTTCTGCAGAATTGCAGCAACCAGGATTTGAAA
Organism: Leeuwenhoekiella aequorea; assembly: GCF_004104375.1. GTDB lineage: Bacteria > Bacteroidota > Bacteroidia > Flavobacteriales > Flavobacteriaceae > Leeuwenhoekiella > Leeuwenhoekiella aequorea. The sequence goes on along the minus strand of NZ_QOVM01000002.1, from coordinate 23,988 downwards.
CACGTGTTTCTATTATTAAAAATAAACTATATCAAGATGGTGTCGAAATGCCAGAAGATATTGTTGAGTTTTTAGCAAATAACATCAAAACTAATATTAGAGAACTAGAAGGAGCTATTATATCCCTAATTGCTCATTCTTCGTTCAACCGAAAAGAAATTAATCTAGAGCTTGCAAAACGTATTGTTGACAACTATGTTAAGCATACTAAGCGCGAGGTTTCTATTGAATATATCCAGAAAGTAGTAAGTGACTATTTTCAAATGGATGTAGATACATTACAATCTAAAACTAGAAAAAGACATATTGTTCAAGCCCGTCAGCTAGCTATGTTTTTTGCAAAAAAACTTACTAAGGCTTCTTTAGCAAGTATAGGATCTCAAATAGGAAAAAGAGATCACGCAACGGTATTACACGCTTGTAAGACTGTAGATAATTTATCTGCAACAGATAAACAGTTTAGAAAATATGTAGAAGATTTGAACAAGAAACTTACGATGTAAGTCTCTTGTTCAGACCTTTTTTTTACAATTCTTTTCATCAAGATTAACTTCTTATTTTAAAAATTCTTGAAATGAAAACACATATTCTTATGGTCTGCTTAGGAAATATCTGTAGATCTCCTTTGGCTGAAGGATTATTAAAATCAAAACTGGATCCCACAAAATTTCAAGTAGATTCTGCCGGTACCGGTTCTTGGCATATAGGTAGTTTGCCAGACTCAAGAAGTATAGCTGTTGCACAAAAAAATGGAATTGATATTACAGATCAACGTGGTATGCAATTTAAAACTGCACACTTTGATGCTTATGATCACATATTCGTTATGGATATTTACAATCTCGAAGATGTACAGAATCTAGCACGCTCAGAAGCTGATAAAGCTAAAGTAAAACTTATTCTTGACGAATTATTTCCTGGCGAAAAAGTAGATGTTCCAGATCCATATAACGACAGTTTGAGAGGCTTTGATTCTGTATTTGAAATGCTCGATGAGGCAACTTCAAAAATCGCAGAACGAATGACTAAGATATAACTACGACTTATGCATATAAATTCAACATTTGGAAAACTTTATTTGATCCCTACCACTTTAGGTGAAACGGCACCATTAGAAGTAATGCCTGGTATGGTGCAGAAAATTGTTTATGAACTTGATGAGTTTATTGTAGAAAATGAAAAAACCGCACGCAGATTTATCAAACAGCTTTGTACTGACAAATCGCAACCAAACCTTAGATTACACGCTCTAAATAAACATACAGATATTACAGATATACCAACTTTTCTAGACTCCTGCCTTAAAGGAATATCTATAGGATTAATGTCTGAAGCTGGTGTGCCGGGTGTTGCAGATCCTGGTGCAGACATTGTGCGTCTGGCTCACGAAAAAGGGATTCAGGTTGTTCCTCTTGTAGGCCCTTCTTCTATTTTAATGGCAATGATGAGTAGTGGTATGAACGGTCAAAATTTTGCTTTCAACGGCTATTTACCTATTGACCAGAAGGAAAAACGTCAAGAATTAAAAAGATTAGAAACCATATCAAGAGATTATAATCAGTCTCAATTGTTTATTGAAACACCTTATCGAAATAACAAACTTATTGAAGAGCTCTGTAATTCATTAAATGCATCGACCAGACTTTGTATAGCTTGTGATATAACCCTACCCACAGAGTTTATAGTCACTAAACCAATATCTATGTGGAAAACTAAGCAACCTGATCTACACAAAAGACCTGCATTATTTATAATTCACGCATAAAAAAAACGACCTCAAAGAGGTCGTTTTTTTTAAAAATTTAGTTTCTATTTAACTTTCTAAATCTACCTTAGCATTTTTATTTGCTTCGATAAAAGAGATATCATAACCGCCAAATTTCTTAAGGTAGCTGTGTACCGAAGTACCAAATGCATCCTTAAATCCGTCTGCACCTCCAGAACGTAAATAGTTTTTTACGCTTCCGGGCCCTGCCAGATGAGCGGCCGCTAAAATCCCTGATTCTGTAATCGTAATACCGTTCATTTTTTTACCGCTAAAACGCTTAATGTCTTTGCGTAAAACCCATTTGTTACGCGAAGCATTTGCTACAAAGGCTTTCTCCTGCAAAACCGGGTTTTCTAAAAATGCATCAGTATCTGAAATACCTAATAAAAGTAACGTACTTCTACCAAATTGATATTTACCTAAATATCCAAACTGGTTTATACGTTTGTAATCATTTTGTGACTCTTTAAACCCTAAGGCTTCTTTAAAACCGGTAAATGATTTGCCGGTAGTCGCTAAACTTGAATTTTTTGTTTCATCAAAAATAGTAGAAGAATCTAACTCGTCTGCCTGAGGAACTGTATAAAAAAGTTCTAAACCATCAGTAGAGTTATCAAGAGGCATTTCTGTATCTTTTATAGACATACTTAGTGCTACAAGACCAAATACAGAAGGGAGCGCTGCTAATTTTACTATGTTTCTTGTCATAAATAATTTTTCAGACCGGTAGTCAAACGCTACTTATATACCTGTCTATATTACTCGGCAAATATACAACTTTTAATTAAGTTGCTGATAATGAAATGGTTAAGCTTTTTATAAAATTAAAGTTTTCGTTATTATTCGTTACTTTTAATCTTCATTTACTCATTTAGCTACCGTTTTTAACAAATTTTATAGCTTCCATTGCATATAAATCAAAATTTTAACATATATCAGTTATCTGTTAATTCCCTGATTATTAATCCAGTCGATATATTGCTTTCTATTTGCATTATGCTGACCTATTGTTTTGGCAAACAAATGATATCCGGGTTTAGAAACGTTAGCAACAAAGAAATAGTATTCATGACTTTCAGGATTTAATACCGCATTGATTGCAGAAAGGTCTGGCATAAAAATAGGTCCGGGAGGTAAACCCGCATATTTATAGGTATTGTAGGGAGAATCTGTTTCTAGATCTTTGTATAAAACACGCTTAATTACACGATCAAAATCATTAGATTCTCTTTTCACGGCATAGATTACAGTGGGATCTGCATCTAAAGTCCAGTTATTGTGCAATCTATTTAGATAAACACCTGCTACACGCGGACGCTCATCATTTTTTGCGGTCTCCTTTTGCACTATAGATGCCAGAGTATACACCTCTGCAGGCGTTAAATTTTGTTTTTCGGCTTTTGCCAATCGATCTTCTGTCCAAAATCTTTTATACTCCGTAAGCATTTTATCCCTATAACCTACTGCATCTGTATTCCAATAAAATTCATAGGTGTTTGGCAAATACATACTTAAAGCAGTTTCTTCAGTAAACCCATTAGTTTCGAGAAACTGAGTGTCTTTAAATGCTTTCATTAAGGAAGTACTGTCGGCCTCTAGTTGTTGTGCAATTCTACCCGCAAGATCCTCTAATCGTTCTTGATTATTAAATGAGATCTTAATAGGAATATTACCGCTGCGTATGGCATTCACAATATCATTATTATTACTTCCTTTTTTAATAATAAAATGTCCCGCCTTTATATTTCCTATATATCCTTTACGCTGAGCCACTTCGTCAAAAGAAGTTTTATTCTTCAAAAGAGGCTCTAACTCCGCTTGAACATCTTGATAAGATGCATTTGTAGGAATATAAACATGAGCTTCTTCATTATTGAAAGCAGTATTGGGCGTCAAAAATTTTCCGTAGATTGTATAGGCGAAAAAACCTGCTATTATCAATCCAATAATTGCCGTAGCGGCGATAATTCGTTTTATATACATTTTTATTTTATTAATTGGTATAAATACTCATTTTGAAACTTGCCTGCTATGCGTACCCAATCTTTTTTAAGACCTATGGGTTTGAATCCTTGATTTTCAAATAAATTAATACTTCCTGAATTTGACTCTAAGATATTAGCATATAATTGATGAAGCTCTAAGACTTTGAAACTATATTTAATAATTAATTCTAGAGCCTCTGCCCCATAACCCTTTCTGCGTTCTTTATTATCAAAAATGAGAATACCCAGACCTGCCCTACTGTGCTTGGGCTCAAAATCAAATAGATCGATCATCCCAACAGGTTCACACGTATCTATTTTGCAAATAACCAAGCGTAATTGCTTTACTTCAAAGATATCGCGATGCGAATTTTTAAGATACTGTTTAAGTAAAAATCGTGAAAATGGAGTGATCGTAGATGTAAGCTCCCAAAGATTTTCATCGTTCTCAATCTTAAAAACGAGATCTAAATCTTCAGGTTCAAGAGCCCTAAGATAGACCAGATCCCCGGTTAGCGTTATATAGGCCATACTCCTGTAAAAACTTGTTTAGCGGGACCTATAAGAAAGATATTTTTATACCCTTCTTCGGTGGCTTCAAATTGTACTTCAAGATCTCCACCAGCTACTTGCAGTGCAATTTTAGTTTCATTTGTTTTTCCAAGCTTATGTATTGCAAGAGCAACTGCCGTGGCTCCCGTACCACAACTCAAAGTTTCATCTTCTACACCGCGTTCATAAGTACGCATTTTGTAACCTGAAGCTGTTTTCTCTACAAAATTGATATTACTTCCAGCTTTACCATATAAATCACTATACCGTATCGCTGCACCTTCTTTCTTTACATCGTATAATTCTATTTCATTGACCCAAGTAACATGATGTGGCGATCCTGTATCTAGAAATAAATACGAATCGTTATTTTTTATATTCTCAACATCCTGCATTTTGAGATGTACTAAATTATCTTTGATTACAGCCTCATGAATACCATCTACCGCTTCAAAGGTTGTTGTATCTGATATTACGCCTAATTCTTTTGCAAATGCCACCAGGCAGCGGCCGCCATTCCCACACATCGTACTTGGATTGCCATCTGCGTTAAAATAAACCATTGTAAAATCTAGTGTATCGTGATTCTCAAGAAGCATTAAACCATCTGCTCCTATGCCAAATTTACGGTCACACATGGCTTTAATAAGTTTGGTATTATTTTTGGAAAACACTTGCTGCCGATTGTCAATAATTACAAAATCGTTGCCAGTTCCTTGGTATTTATAAAATGATAATGCCATTTTAAGTATTTTGAATAAGCAGGCAAAAATACATAAAGCAAGAATTCTAATGCTTGTTAAAGACTAGTTAAATACTGCAACACCCATTATTGACGGTCGTATTTAATTTGTTATATAAAAAGAAAACTATTTATGAAAAAATTTGCAAGCCTATTGTTTGTTGCCATCCTAGGTGGTGGTATTACTCTTGGAGCGTATAAATTCCTAGAGGAAGAAACTGGAAGTGAGATCACAACTTTAGCTTCAGAATCAAAATTTAGTCCCGTTAGTTTTAATGGTACTCCTATTACTAGTACAAATGCCGATTTTACCGAAGCGGCAGATCGTACCGTTCACGCAGTGGTTCACGTCAAGAATGTGCAGGTATCGAGACAACCTCGTAGTTTACAGGATCTATTTTATGGGGGTGGGGAAATTAGAAAAGGATTAGTTGGAGCCGGCAGCGGTGTAATTATTTCTGCAGATGGATATATCGTTACTAATAATCATGTTATTGATGGTGCCACAGAACTTGAAGTTTCTTTAAATGATAATCGAACTTATAAAGCTGAAGTGGTAGGAACTGATCCAAAAGCAGATATCGCATTGATTAAAATCGACTCAGATGGTGAATTACCTTACCTGCCGTTTGGAAATTCTGATAATGTACGTATTGGTGAATGGGCTCTAGCGGTAGGAAATCCGTTTAACCTTACCAGTACTGTTACCGCTGGGATAATTTCAGCAAAAGCTCGTGATTTTAATGAATTAGATGGAAATAACCAATCGTTTATTCAAACAGATGCGGCGATTAATCCTGGAAATAGCGGTGGCGCTCTTGTAAATATTAATGGAGAATTAATTGGGATCAACACCGCGATTACTTCGCAGACTGGTAGTTATGTGGGCTATGCATTTGCAGTACCTTCTAATAATGCGCGTAAGATTGTAGAGGATATTATGGAATACGGCGATGTACAACGTGGTATTCTTGGAGTTTCTGGAGGTAGTATGAATTCTAACTATGCAAAGGAATATGATATTGATGCCGTTGAAGGTTTTTATATCGATTCTGTTGAACCTGAAGGAGGAGCCGAAAAAGCCGGACTAAAAAAAGGGGATGTAATTGTCAATATTGATAATGTAGCTATTAGAAAATTTGCTGATCTTTCTGGTTATTTGGGATCAAAACGACCTAATGATGTGGTTGAAGTAACTTATATACGAGGAGATGATAAAAAAACCACTTCTGTTAAGTTACTTAAATACTCCTCTTATATTATTGAAAAGCCAGGTCTTGAAGTTCGTGAGATTTCAAAAGAACTTCTAAAGGATTATGGAGCCCAGAATGGAGTCGTGATAGCACAAGCGACAAATGATCAATTAAAAAGATATGACCTTAGTGGCATCGTTATAACTGCCATTGATGATCAAAAAGTAAAATCTGTGGATGATGTTAAACGAATTGTTTCGTCTAAAGCTTCTAACGAGCCTATAAGCATAAGTTTTGCAAGCAAAGGCGGAGAAAAAAAGCAGATTATTTTTCAATAAAATTTTTCTGAATTAAAAAAAAGCCCTTCAAATTAGAAGGGCTTTTTTTTTGCACTATACTTTACATGATTTCTGAAAAATTTAGTAGGAATGAATGCTAAATTTTAGGAGTTGAAATTATAATGATTTAATTATGACAAATAGATCATTAGAAAGGGAATTGATTATTTTTGCGTACTAATTATACTAATACGGAAAGCATCTCGTTTTCCCAGAAACAGAAAAACGTCAAACCAGAAATGAATACATTTAAAATTAGCCTCATAATTACATTATTTACACTCACAGGAGTGAGTGCTCAGGAAGTAGATAATGTACCTAGCGAAGAGCCTAAAATCAATACAATTAACCAGCAGTTTACAGATTTATTTGAGAACTCAAACAGCTGGGAAGAATACAAAAATATTAAGAAGAACTTATATTTAAAACTTCAGCAAAATACTGTTGATAGTATATCAAGTTTAAAACAAACAATAAATACCCTTCAGCAAGAAATAGATTCTAAACAATCATCTGTCAAAGAATTAAATGATTCATTAGCTGAAACTAAGAATACGCTTTCTTCGACTATAGATGAGAAAGACTCAATTAACTTTTTTGGGATACCAATGAGTAAAGTAGGCTATATGACAATGATGTGGGCTATTGTAGGGGTATTAGCATTAGGACTTGTTTTATTTATCTACAAGTATAAAGGTAGTAATGCACATACGCAGGAAGCGCAGAAAAAATTAAATGAAACTGAAATCGAATACGATGAATATCGCAAAAAAGCTTTAGAAAAAGAGCAAAAAATGGGTCGTATGCTTCAGGACGAACGCAATAAAGCACTCAAAAGCCCTAAAAAATAGTACTTTTGGTGATTCACAAATTGTGTTTATTCATTAAGTTATTTTCCTAAAATGCGCATAGATATTATCACTGTTGTCCCTGATCTTCTAAAGAGTCCGTTTGAAGCCTCTATTATGCAACGGTCAATATCTAAAGGACTTGTTGAAGTACATTTTCACAATTTGAGAGATTATACAGATAGTTCCTACAAGCAAATTGATGATTATCAATTTGGTGGTGGAGCCGGTATGGTTATGATGGTAGAACCTATCGATAAGTGTATTTCTGCACTTAAAGAAGAGCGCGACTATGATGAGATCATATATATGACTCCAGATGGCGAGACTTTAAATCAAAGTATCGCTAATCAAGTGTCTTTACTTAATAATATAATCATATTATGTGGTCATTATAAAGGTGTAGATCAGCGTGTAAGAGATCATTTTATAACCCGTGAAATTTCTATAGGAGATTATGTTCTTAGTGGTGGCGAATTAGGAGCATTAATTTTATGTGATGCTGTAATACGGCTTATACCCGGGGTTTTGGGTAATGAAACATCGGCATTAACAGATTCTTTTCAAGATGATTTACTTGCACCGCCGGTTTACACACGACCTGCTGAATACAAAGGATGGAAAGTCCCCGAAATTTTAACTTCTGGGAATACGCCAAAAATAGAAAGTTGGCGAGAAGAACAAGCTTACAAACACACACTTAAGCGAAGACCCGATCTTTTAAAAGATTAAGTTCTATTTGTAAAAAAAATAAAATTAATGGATTGTTAGATTTAAAAATAATCCTAAATTTGCAGCCTGTTAAGAATAACCTCTGGCGATATACGTGAATGTTGCTTTTATAAAATTTAAAAAATCTCAAAAATGGAAGATTTAATCAGTTTTGTACAAAACGAATTTGTAGAGAAAAAAGAATTCCCAGAATTTGGTGCTGGAGACACTATCACTGTTTATTACGAAATTCGTGAAGGTGAAAAGAAACGTACTCAGTTCTTTAGAGGTGTTGTTATACAGGTACGCGGTACAGGTGCAACACGTACATTTACAATCAGAAAAATGTCTGGTACTGTAGGTGTAGAACGTATATTCCCAATAAACCTACCTGCTCTTCAAAAAATTGAAGTTAACAAACAAGGTAAAGTACGTAGATCTCGTATCTATTACTTTAGAGGTCTTACTGGTAAGAAAGCTAGAATTAAAGAAGTTAGAAAATAATTCTTTACTACGTATAGTATTTAAAATGCCTCTAGAAATAGAGGCATTTTTTATGTATAAGCTTATTAACAAAAGTTAATAAGCTTTGTTTATAAGATGTTTAAAACTAAATAGTTGAAAAAACTACATCGTTTTCAAATAATTTAGTAAATTAGTATATCAAAAGTTTAGTAATACTTTTATTTATTCTGAAAAGTATTATTTGTTGCCTATACAGTTATGAAGCACAACACGTGTTCAGAATTTTTAAATTTCATAAATGTAGAGGACGGGATTAAATGACTAATCCCTATGTATTGATTTACGGTGTAAGTACTAATATTCTTACTAAAGAACTTAAAGGGTTCACCGGTAAAAAATCAAGCCATTTGAAGCTCTATTAAGATTATTAAATCTTAATAGAGCTTTTTTATTGCCATCGCGTAGTTATGCACTGTTACATACCTTATATCAATAGCATTAACAACAATTTAAGTGTTAAAATGTGCTTTAAAATTCTATATTTGCAAACTGAAAAAATAGTAAAATCAATTTTAGATTTTATATAATTTATACTGGATTATCTCCTTGGAAAATGAAGTGATCCTAAAACCAAGATTTAAAAATAAAACTTTCTATGTCAACCAAAACGTCTACAATAGCATACACAAAAACAGACGAAGCACCGGCTTTAGCTACTCATTCTCTTTTACCGATAATTAGAAAATTTGCAAAAGCTGCAAATATCGAATTAGAAGTTAAGGATATTTCATTAGCAGCACGATTACTAGCTGCATTTCCAGATTATCTTAACGAGGATCAAAAAGTAGAAGATGCACTTGCTGTTCTTGGAGATCTTGCTAAAAGTGCAGATGCAAATATTATTAAGTTACCTAACATAAGTGCTTCTATTCCTCAACTTACTGAGGTTATTAAAGAATTGCAGGCAAAAGGATTTGCAGTTCCTAATTACCCGGAGGAAACCACTACCGAAGATCAAAAAGAGCTAAAACAACGTTTTGCTAAAGTATTAGGTAGTGCAGTGAATCCAGTATTGCGTGAAGGAAATTCAGATAGACGTGCCCCTAAACCGGTTAAAGAATACGCAAAGAAAAACCCACATAGTATGGGAGCCTGGAGTAGTGATAGCAAATCTCATGTTGCAACAATGTCTTCAGGAGATTTTAAATCTAACGAGAAATCACTTACTCTTCCTGATGCAACCGAAGTTTCAATCGTTCATACTGACGCCAGCGGAACCAAAACAAATCTAAAAAGCAATTTAGCGCTTAAGTCTGGAGAGGTTATAGACGCTACGGTGATGAGTAAAAAATCATTACTATCTTTCTTAAGCGAACAAATTGAAGATGCTAAGGCAAAAAACATTTTGCTATCTGTTCACTTAAAAGCAACAATGATGAAGGTTTCAGACCCTATCATTTTTGGTCATGCATTACGCGTTTACTTTAAAGAAGTTTTTGAAAAATACGGAGAAGAATTAAAGTCAGTTGGTGCAGATGCTAAAAACGGACTAGCAGCTTTACTAAGCGATATTAAAAAATTACCTGCAGATAAAAGCCAGGAGATTGAGCTAGCAATTGCTGATACGCTAGAAAATCGAGCAGATCTTGCTATGGTTAATTCAGATAAAGGTATTACTAACCTTCACGTTCCTAGTGATATTATCATTGATGCTTCTATGCCTGCTATGATAAGAAACAGCGGTCAAATGTGGAATTCTGCAGGGAATTCTCAAGATACTAAAGCTGTAATACCAGATAGCAGTTATGCTGGTATATACCAGGAAACCATAGATTTTTGTAAAGAGCACGGTGCCTTTGATCCTAAAACAATGGGAACTGTACCTAATATAGGTTTAATGGCTCAAAAGGCTGAAGAGTATGGATCTCACGACAAGACTTTTGAAATTCCACTTGATGGTAAAGTTGATGTAATTAATGCATCAGGTAATGTCCTGTTATCACATAATGTTGAAGCAGGTGATATCTGGAGAATGTGCCAGACTAAAGATGCTCCTATTCAAGATTGGGTTAAATTAGCTGTAAATCGTGCAAGAGCTACCGGTACTCCTACTCTATTTTGGTTAGATGAAAATCGCGCTCACGATGCCGAATTAATTTCAAAAGTTAAGCTTTACTTACAAGATCACGATACTGAAGGATTAGACATTCAAATTATGTCTCCTGAGAAAGCAACACGTTTTACGCTTAAAAGAATGAAAGCTGGCAAGGATACAATTTCGGTAACCGGAAATGTATTGCGTGATTACAATACAGATTTATTTCCTATTCTAGAAGTAGGAACGAGTGCAAAAATGCTTTCTATTGTTCCACTTATGAATGGTGGAGGTCTTTTTGAAACCGGTGCCGGTGGATCTGCTCCTAAACACGTTCAGCAATTTGTTGAAGAAGGTCATTTACGTTGGGATTCGTTAGGTGAGTTTCTTGCATTAGCAGTTTCGCTTGAACATGAAGCGGAAGCTAACGGAAATCAAAAAGCACTTGTTCTTGCAGAGTCTCTTGATGAAGCAACTATTAAATTTTTAGACAACAACAGATCTCCTTCACGTAATGTAAACGAGTTAGACAACCGTGGAAGTCATTTTTATTTAGCTTTATACTGGGCTCAGGCTCTAGCAGCTCAAGATAAGGACAAGGAACTTCAGGTACATTTTGCAGAGATTGCAAGTGAGCTGGAAACAAATGAAGATAAAATCTTATCTGAATTATTAGAAGCTCAAGGAAAAACGGTTGATCTTGGCGGCTATTATTTTCCAGATGATAATAAAGCTTCAGAAGCAATGCGTCCTAGTGCAACATTTAATGCTATTATAAATTCATAATTGCATTTTTTATAACTGTAAAATGGGTTTTGAAATTCTTTCAAAACCCATTTTTTTTGTTTGAAATACTACCCATAGAAATCTTACGAGTCAATTTGTGATTTAAAGAGTAAAGTCAACTAATTTTGAAATAAAAAATTGATTAAGAACTATCTCATTCTATTCTTCATCATTGGAATAGCACACGCCGGATTAAGTCAAAATAAATACACGTTTAGTGGTATTGTTTCTGCAGCATCATCAAATGAAACCCTTATAGGTGTTAATATCCTCGTTCCTCAATTAAATACCGGAGCAGTTACTAATGAGTATGGCTTTTACTCTATTACACTTCCAGAAGGTACGTATGATATTCAAATAAGTTTTTTGGGCTTTGATCCCATTACTCAAAAACTAAATCTTACCCAAAATACAAAACTGAATTTTAGCTTAGAAGAATCAACCGAAGCTTTAGACGAAGTTATAATCGAAGAGAACATCGAAAAACTAAGCATCAGAAAACCTCAAATGAGCGTTAATGCACTTACCGCTTCGACTATAAAACAAATTCCGGTTGCTTTTGGGGAAGCAGATGTAATCAAATCAATTTTATTATTACCCGGTGTAACCAGCGCTGGGGAAGGTGCTAGTGGCTTTAATGTGCGAGGCGGCGCAGCAGATCAAAATTTAATTTTGCTGGATGAGGCTATTATATTTAACTCATCCCATTTATTTGGTTTTTTCTCTGTTTTTAATCCGGATGCCATCAAAGATCTGAAATTATACAAAGGTGGTATTCCTGCAAAGTATGGTGGACGGGTATCTTCGGTATTAGATATTTATCAAAAAGAAGGAAACAGTAAAGAGTTTCACGCCAATGGTGGCATAGGCGCCGTAGCAAGCAGGCTTTTAGTAGAAGGACCTATTCAGAAAGGTAAATCGGCATTCTTAATAGGCGGTAGAGCGTCTTATGCGCATTTGTTTTTACCGTTGTTTGATCTGGATAACAAAGCTTATTTCTATGATTTGAATGCAAAATTTAATTACAAATTAGATGATGCTAACAATTTTTACTTATCAGGTTATTTTGGAAGAGATTTGTTTAGCGTAAGCGAAAGCTTTGTGAACATATATGGAAATGCGACTGTAAATTTGAGATGGAACCATATATTTTCAGATAAATTATTTTCTAATCTATCTCTTATATATTCTGATTACTATTATGGTTTAGAATTGGATTTTGTCGGTTTTCAATATGACTCCGGAATACGCAATTTTAATCTCAAATACGATCTTCAGCATTATATAAGTAACAAACTGAAATTGAGTTATGGCCTAAATAATATTTATTACCGCTTTAATCCCGCTACAATTGAACCCAATCGTGATGATTCTGGAATTGTAGCTTCTCAACTCACTCATAAATTTGCCAATGAATTTTCGGCATATTTAGAGGCAGAACAAGATATTTCTGAAAAACTAACTTTAAGATATGGCTTGCGAGTTAGCCATTTTACTAGATTGGGTCAAGACGAGTTTAATAGATATCTCAATGATAATCCGTTGACTTATGACGAAAATTTAAAAATTTACCAACCAGCAGTGCCGTCTGAAGTAGATCGCAACACCGGTACATTGGCAACATTTACAAATCTAGAACCCAGAGCATCGCTATCTTATGTTTTAAACAACACAAGCTCAATAAAGGCTAGTTATAATAGGATGGCACAATATTTACATCTCATTTCAAATACTAACGCCCCTACTCCACTAGATGTTTATGCTCCGAGCGGCCCCTATTTAAAGCCGCAATTATTAGATCAATATGCTGTAGGATATTTCAAAGAACTCGCAGACGGAGATTATTCTTTAGAGACTGAAGCTTTTTATAAAGATGTGCAAAACCGACTTGACTATCGCAACGGCGCGCAACTTATTGCAAATGATGCAATTGAAGGTGAAGTACTGGTAGGTAAAGCCCGTGCTTATGGACTTGAGTTTTTAGCACGTAAAAATTCTGGTGACTTCTCAGGATGGTTAGCGTATACGCTATCTAGAAGTGAGCAACAAACACCCGGACAAATGCCTGGAGAATTAGGTATAAATAACGGGGATTGGTATGCTTCAGCTTATGATAAAACACACGATATAAGCGCTTATATAAATTATAAAGCAAGTAAAAAATGGAATTTTAATGCAAATTTCATTTATCAAACGGGCCAACCTACAAATTATCCGGTGAGTCAGTCTCAGTTTCAAGATCTAATCACTTCAAATTACGGTATGCGTAATCAGGAGCGCTTACCCGCTTATAATCGGTTAGATATTTCAGCTACACTTACACCATCAAAAAATAGTGAGCGTCGCGTTAAAGGAGAGTGGGTTTTCAGTATTTATAATGTGTATAACCGTATGAATGCTGCATCGATAAATTTTAGACAAAATGAAGACACCGGAGTCAATGAAGCTGTAAAGACTTCGATATTCGGGATACTACCATCAGTAACTTATAATTTTAAATTTTAATGCAAAGTATATCAAAATTCTTATTGGCCAGTGCTTTTCTGCTTCTCGCTATTAGTTGTCAGGAAACAATAGATGTTGATTTGCCACAAACTGAAGAACGACTTGTTGTAGATGCCCTAATGCGTATTCCCAATGCAAGTACTACATTCGTAGAGGCCTCACTCAGACTTAGTTTAACAACAGGTTTTTTTGAATCTACTATTCCTACTATTGACGATGCATTAGTTACTCTTGATAGCGCATCTGAAATGTATACACTTACATCCAATGGCAATGGTTTTTATAGTGCGATGATTCCGCGAGATCAAATTGAACAAGATTTAATGATTCTTCGTGTATATTATAATGATGAAATTTACACAGCTACAGCTAGGTACATTACGGCCGTTCCTATAGAATCTCTGGAGCAGGGAGATGGAAGTTTATTTTCTGGCGATGAAACAGAAGTGATTGTCACTTATACCGATACACCCAATCAGGATAATTATTATCTTTTTGATCTGGATCAAGGTGAATACCTTACCAGTGAAGATACTTTTTATAAAGGTCAGCGTTTTTCCTTTTCCTATTTCTATGAAGATTTAGAGCCGCAAGACACGCTTAATATAGAACTTATAGGTATTACCAAACCATTTTTTGATTATATGAGTATTGTGATAAATCAATCTGGTACCGGCTCTGGTAATCCTTTTGCCGCACCTCCTACCGAAGTGCGAGGTAATGTCACAAACGAAACGAATGAAGCTAATTATCCACTTGGATATTTTGCAATTGGTGAAGTTTATACAAACCAATTAATAATTGAATAACTTTGAGAACTATTGATTCTGTAGAATTGATAGCAACATATATTAGTACCCATGAGCTTTACCAAAGTAACCGAACAAGATTCAAACCATTCTGATTTAGAAACTAAATCTATTTCAGAATTACTATCGGCTATTAACAACGAAGATAAAACTGTACCCTACGCAGTAGAAAAGGCTTTACCACAGATTGAACGATTAGTTGAAAAAGTAGTCAAACAATTAAAGTTAGGCGGAAGACTTTTTTATATGGGTGCAGGTACAAGTGGTCGCCTTGGTGTTGTTGATGCATCTGAGTGTCCACCTACTTTTGGAGTACCTCACGAATTAGTCATCGGGTTAATTGCCGGAGGAGAAACTGCAATACGCAAGGCTGTAGAATTTGCTGAAGACAGCACCACTCAAGGCTGGTTAGATTTACAAGATTATGCGATTTCTAAAGATGATATTGTAATAGGTATTGCGGCGTCTGGTACGACACCCTATGTATTACACGCATTAAAAAAATGTAATGAAAATGGTATATCTACCGGAAGCATAACTTGCAACGCTAGTTGTCCTATCTCCTTAGAAGCACAACTACCTGTTGAAGTGGTAGTAGGACCAGAATTTGTAACCGGAAGCAGTAGAATGAAAGCAGGAACAGCTCAAAAACTGGTGTTGAATATGATTTCTACAGCAACTATGATTCAGCTGGGAAAGGTGAAAGGCAATAAAATGGTCGATATGCAATTGAGCAATGATAAACTTGTAGATCGTGGCATTCGTATGATTCAGGCAGAACTACAAGTCTCAAATGAGGAAGCTGCAAAACTTTTAAAAGAATATGGCTCTGTACGAGGTGCCGTCACCAATCATATTAAATAAAATGGGAACAGATAAAGATGCATTAGCAAAGGGAGTACAAACAATGGCGATGTCGCTATTATTTATGTTCTTAGGCCCTGGTCTTATATACCAAGCTTTTAAAAATCAAGAACATCCACTTTATATCCCCGTACTTGTATTAGGAGGTATTGCCGCGGTATTAGCAATTTACTTTGGTTTTAAAGGCATCAACCGTATTATGAATTCGATGTTCGGTAAAAAGTAAAAGCCAAATTTCTAATAAATTGACAAATAAAAAAGCCTTTGCAAAAATTGCAAAGGCTTTTTCTATATACTTTATGAAATCGCTTACTTAGCGAATTTCTTGTATTTGTTCTTGAACTTGTCAATACGACCAGCAGTATCTACTAATTTAGATTTACCGGTGTAAAATGGGTGTGATGATCTTGAAATCTCCAGTTTTACCAATGGGTAAACTTCACCTTCTACTTCAATTGTTTCTTTTGTATTGGCAGTAGATTTAGTTAAAAACACATCATCGTTAGACATGTCTTTAAATGCTACTACTCTAAAATTTTCTGGATGTATCTCTTTTTTCATCGTAAAATGCTTTAAAATCTGCTGAATTTTGAGGTGCAAATTTAGAAATAATTTATAATCTAACAAGCCTATTTTCAATAATATTTATCTTTTCTTTAAAAAAGATTCTAAATGTAACATTAAGCAATTAATAACTACTTATGAGTTATTAAAAATATAGGTCTATATATACCTAATACTTACTTTTACAAACTTAAATCTTAACCAAGATGAACGATCAAAAACAAACTACAGGTAAAGTCGCTTTAACTTATGGAACCTTACTAGGTGTATTATCTATAATACAAGCTGTTATTCTTTATATTACTAATAGCCTACTCGATCAAAATTGGATTACGGCTGTAATAGGTTTTGCTATTATGATAGGTATGATCGTGTACGGTCAAAAAGTTTATAAGAATGGGAATGGCGGTTATATGAGTTTTAAAGAAGCTTTAAAAGTGGGTGTAGGTATAGCGATTACCGGTGCACTTATAGCTGCTGTTTATAACTTTATCTTCTTAACTTTTATTGAGCCAGGATTAGTAGATCAAATTGTAGAAAAGCAACGTGAAGCGATGATCGAGCAATCACCTAATATGACCGATGCACAAATAGAGCAAGGTCTTGCTATGGCGAGTAATTTTGCGCGTCCTTGGGTACAATCGTCATTTCAAATTGTGGGTGGTATCTTTTTTGGTTTCATAATATCACTTATAAGCGGTCTCGTACTTAAAAAAGAGAATCCATATCAAGATTAATACAGTATGCAACTATCGGTAGTTATACCTCTTCTTAACGAAAAAGAATCTATACAAGAGCTTTATAACTGGCTTTTAAAAGTTATTACTTCAGAGCAATTAACGTATGAGCTTCTATTTATAGATGATGGTAGTACAGATGGTTCTTGGCAACTCATTGAAGAACTTTCAGAAAGCAATCCCAACATTAAAGGATTACGTTTTAACAGAAACTATGGCAAAAGCCAGGCATTAAATGCTGGCTTTCTTGCCGTAGAAGGTGACGTGGTAATTACTATGGATGCCGATCTTCAAGATAGTCCAGACGAGATACCAGAACTTTATAGGCTGGTGAGTGAAGAGGGATACGATATTGTTTCAGGATGGAAAAAAAAGAGATACGATTCTGTATTAGCAAAAAATCTTCCGTCAAAATTATTTAATGCTGCTGCCCGTAAAACCAGCGGACTCCAATTACATGATTTTAATTGTGGTTTAAAAGCATACCGCAACGAAGTCGTGAAAAATATAGATGTATATGGCGATATGCACCGCTATATTCCTTTACTCGCAAAAAATGCAGGCTTTACAAATATTACCGAAAAGACAGTACAGCACCAAGCTCGCAAATATGGCCAAACAAAATTTGGCACAGACCGGTTTATAAAAGGGTTTCTAGACTTATTAACGATCTGGTTTGTAACCCATTTTGCCAAACGACCTATGCATTTATTTGGTACACTTGGAGCCATTATGTTTTTAATAGGTTTTGGCCTTCTAGCCTATTTAGGTATCGATAAATTATTTATAAATACTACAGCTCGTTTATTAACACAGCGCCCCCAGTTTTATGTTGCACTTACCAGTATGATTATAGGTATGCAACTCTTTATCGCCGGATTTCTTGGCGAACTTTTACAGCGTACAAAAAATGAAAGACCCAGATATCTTATAAAAGATAAAAAGGGATTTTAAGTAAAGTGTACGTTAATCGAAATGACTATTTTTGAATTTAAACTAATTAATTGCGCACTATGAATCCTGAAATTACTGCGAAAGCGGAGGCATGGTTATCTCCAACCTTTGACGCAACCACTCAAGAGGAAGTAAAAAAGTTAATAGCGAATAACAGCGAAGACTTAAATGAGAGTTTTTATAAAAATCTAGAATTTGGTACGGGAGGAATGCGCGGTATTATGGGCGTAGGTACAAACCGAATCAATAAATATACATTAGGAAAAAATACACAAGGCTTATCTGATTATTTAAAAATGTCTTTTCCTAACGAGACTCCAAAAGTTGCTATTGCTTATGATTGCCGTAACAATAGTAAAGAACTTGCTCAGGTTGTTGCAGATGTTTTTTCTGCAAATGATATAAAAGTATTTCTATTTAGTGATTTAAGACCTACTCCAGAATTAAGCTTTGCGGTTAAACACTTAGATTGCCATTGTGGTATCGTACTTACGGCAAGTCATAATCCGCCAGAATACAATGGTTATAAAGTGTACTGGCAAGATGGAGGACAGCTGGTGCCACCACAAGATTCTGAAATCGTTGCGCGTATCGAAGAACTCGATTATAGCGCAGTTAACTTTTCAGCAAAAAAGGAGCATATCACCTACATAGATAAAGAAGTTGATCAGGCTTTTATTGAAGCTTCATTAGAAAATGGAAGCTTCTCTGAACTTGATAAGCACCGTGATGATGTAACAATCGTTTTTACGCCGTTACATGGTACTTCGGTAACAATAATTCCTGATGTTCTAGAACAAGCCGGTTATAAAAATGTACACGTTGTAGAAGAACAGCGTGAGCCAAATGGTAATTTTCCTACGGTTAAATCACCGAACCCAGAAGAGCCAGAAGCCCTTAAAATGGCAATGGATCTTGCTGAAGAAAAAAATGCAGATATAGTAATAGGTACAGATCCTGATTGTGATCGTCTGGGTATTGCTGTTCGTGATAATTCTGGGAAACTGGTTTTACTTAACGGAAACCAGACTATGGTTGTTATGACCGACTTTTTACTCAACAACTACTTTGAACATAACAAAGCAAATGGCACCGAATTTATAGGCTCTACAATTGTTTCTACACCTATGATGGAGGTATTAGCAAAATCCTATGATGTAGAATGTAAACTAGGGCTTACCGGTTTTAAATGGATTGCTAAAATGATTAAAGATCACCCTAACCAACATTTTATAGGTGGTGGTGAAGAGAGTTTTGGCTATATGGTAGGCGATTTTGTACGCGATAAGGATGCGGTAACTGCTACCCTACTTGCTTGTGAGATTTTGACTAAAGCAAAAAGTGAAGGTTCGTCATTTTATAAAAAATTACAAGATTTATATGTAAATCACGGGTTTTACAAAGAAGATCTTACCTCATTGGTTAAGAAAGGAATATCTGGAGCAGAAGAGATTAAAAAAACAATGATAAATCTGCGTGAAAATCCGTTGACAACAATAATTGGAGAACGTATTGTACAAATAGATGATTATGCAAGTTCAAAATCATTAAAAGTAAATACTGGGAGTTCTACAGATATTGAAATACCTAAATCTAACGTTCTGGTTTACCATACAGATAAAGGTTCGCGTATAGCAGCCAGACCAAGTGGTACAGAGCCTAAGATTAAATTTTACATTAGTGTAAATGATACGGCAGACAGTCTGGAAGATTTAGAACAAACAGAAAAAAGACTTGATAATAAAATAGCAGGAATTCGTAAAGAATTAGGTCTGTAAAAGGTTATCAAATCATTTAGCTAATCATTTAAATCCACCAGTATTTGAAATCACTGGTGGATTTATAATTAAGAATAGATATTAAATTTCACAAGCTCCAGAGCTCTATGAATTACTTCAAACAAATATTACAATTTGCCATTCCCTACAAGCGCTTTGCGTTTCTTAATATCATTTGTAATATACTTTACGCTATTTTTAGCACCTTATCATTTTTAGCACTAATCCCGGTTATCGAAATTCTTTTTGATAAAAGCAAGCGCGTTACTATCCTTCCGGTTTGGGAGGGTTGGGGCTCTGCAAAGGATTATGCGGTAAATTACTTTTACTATAACGTAAGTGAGCGTGTTGCAGATAACGAACTTTCGGCACTGGTTTTTATATGTGCAATTGTGGTCATCCTGTTTTTCCTTAAAAATATTTTTGGTTACCTGGCAACTTTCTTTATTACCTTTTTGCGTAATGGCGTAATGCGTGATGTACGTGATGCGATTTATGATAAGTTACTGGAGCTACCTATCTCCTACTTTTCAGAAAAAAGAAAGGGAGATACTATTTCGAGAATTACTGCAGATGTAAATGAGGTAGAACATTCTTTCTTATCTATTTTAGAAATGGTAGTACGTGAACCTTTGACTATTATTTTTACGATTATAGCAATGGTTATAATAAGTCCAAAACTTACCTTATTTGTTTTTGTGTTTTTACCTATTTCGGGTATAATTATTTCACGTATAGGAAAATCGCTCAAGCGAAAATCAAATAATGCACAAGAAGAAAACAGCACTTTTTTATCGATTGTAGAAGAAACCCTGTCCAGCTTAAAAATTATAAAAGGATTTAACGGGGAAAATCAGTTTAGAGCTAAATTTAGATCAAGTACCGGCCGCTTAAATTCGATATTAAATAGTCTTGTAAATCGTCAAAATCTCGCATCTCCAACAAGTGAGTTTTTAGGAATTTTTGTAATTGTGATTATTCTATGGTTTGGAGGGCAAATGGTACTAATAGAAAATACGCTCGAAGCATCTCAATTTATAGCCTTTCTAGGTTTATCATACCAGATACTTACACCGGCAAAGCAAATAAGCAAGGCGTCGTATAGCGTTAAAAAAGGAAATGCAGCGGCAGAACGTATTTTATCTGTACTTAATACGGAAACAACAATTAAAGACAAACCAAACGCACAAGTTGCAGCAGATTTTTCAGAATCGGTACACATTGAAAACATCACATTTAGCTATGAAGATGAGCCGGTACTTTCAAATTTTAGTGCAGTAATACCTAAAGGCAAAACCGTAGCCTTAGTAGGGCAAAGTGGTAGCGGAAAAAGTACAATAGCCAATCTGGTTACTCGTTTTTATGATGTAAATGAAGGAGCGATAAAGCTTGACGGGATAGATTTAAAAGACCTTACAAAAAATTCGGTACGCGCTCAAATGGGATTGGTAACCCAGGACTCTATTCTTTTCAACGATACGGTACGAAATAACATTTTACTAGGAAAGCCAGACGCTAGCGATGAAGAAGTGATAGATGCGCTTAAAATTGCTAATGCCTGGGAGTTTGTAGCAGAATTACCACTTAGACTAGATACCAACATCGGGGATAGCGGAAACAAATTAAGTGGTGGTCAAAAGCAGCGTCTTTCTATTGCCAGAGCGGTTCTTAAAAACCCTCCTATTATGATTCTGGATGAAGCAACCTCTGCTCTAGATACTGAAAGTGAGCGACTGGTGCAAAAAGCACTTGAAAATATGATGATGAATCGTACATCAATTGTAATTGCACACCGCTTATCTACTATACAGAATGCCGATGAAATTATCGTAATGAATAAAGGAAAGATCGTAGAACAAGGCAAACATCAAGAATTATTAGCTTTAAACGGTACTTATAAAAAACTGGTAGATATGCAGTCTTTTGAATAAAATATTTAATTATCAATTGTACTAGATTTAAAAAAACAGCCTCGAAGATTAGATCTTCGAGGCTGTTTTTTTATACCTGTTATAAGTGTTGCGAAAAGCAAACAACATTAATACTTTTAATTTTCATATAGGACACCGTGATTGCCCAAAAATATTTTATAAATAAATTGAAACTTTGTACTATTTACGGAGATCTATAAACTAGGTATCTAAATATTCGCTACATTTAATTTTAGAACGTATTTGTAAGTATTTACAACTAGTTACAAGCGTTTAAAACTAAGTTTATAAAATGGATATATGTGTACCATGTACACATATCCAATTGTTGGGCACAAGCTGAAAAAAAATAATAAAATGGAGAATTTTATAACTGAAATAAAAATAAATTCATCAAGAAATCTAAAAAATTTCAATATTCCTCTGTCCTCTGAACAAAGACAACATTTAATTTTAACAGGAAAAAATGGAAGTGGTAAAACAAGTCTACTGTTAGAATTAAACAAATATTTATCAAAAATAGATGATGGAAATTTTAAAAGCTTACAAGGACAAATTAATTATTTAGAACAATTAAAACGCCAAATAACAACTCAAACTGATAAAAACCAAACTCTAACAATACAAAACAATATTAAAAGTGTTGAACAATGGCTTTCTAACTTTGGTGGAACTGAAATAAAGTTTTCTTCTGAAACTATGACAATATCTAATAAATGTCAAAGTGGAGAATTTTTACTCGCTTTTTTTGACTCAAAGAGATTAAGTAACCTTAGCATTCCGAAAGGTATAAATAAACTTGAATTAAAGAAAAAATATAGACTATCAGATAAAGTAAACACCAATTTTATTCAATATTTAGTTAATCTAAAAGCTGATAGGTCATTTGCTCGAGATGACAATGAAATGGATACTGTTCATAAAATTGATGAATGGTTTAAAAGATTCGAAAATCGCCTTCAGTATATTTTTGATTTCGAAAAGTTGAAACTAAAATTTGATAGAAAATCTTATAATTTTGAAATTATTACAAATGAAATCGAACCGTTCAATTTTAATAACCTTTCAGACGGGTATTCAGCTATTATAAGTATTGTTTCGGAATTAATATTGAGAATGGAAGCACATAATGTTAAGTCTTACGATTTAGAAGGCATAGTAATAATTGATGAAATTGAAACTCACCTTCACGTAGATTTACAGAAAAAAATACTTCCATTCTTAACTGACTTTTTTCCTAAAATTCAATTCATTGTAACCACACACTCACCATTTGTTTTATCATCCATTTCCAATGCTACAATTTGTGATTTAGAAACTAAAATAGTTACTACTGACCTATCAAACTATTCTTATGATGCATTAATTGAAAGCTATTTCAAAACTGATAAGTACTCGGACGAAATAAAAAGCAAAATTATAGAGTTTGAAAAACTTATCGAAAAAGAAGATTTAACACCTAAGCAAAAAATCACACTTATTGATTTAAGAAATTATTTTGCACATTCACCTAAATACCTTTCTAATGAACTAATGGTTAAGCTTCAAGAATTAAGTTTAAAAGAATTAACCAAAAAGAAAAAAGAACAATAAGTTATGGTGTATTTTGAAAAATCTCAACCAGCACCAGATTGTTTAGAAACAGAAAAAGAAAAAGCAAGTGGTGATTACAAATGTGGTGATGTTTTAGATAGAATAAAAACAGATTTTAAAAACAAATGCTACATCTGTGGTTATAAAGAACCCGTTACAATAAATATTGAACATTTTAGACCTCATAAAGGAAATAATGATTTAAAATTTCAATGGGAGAATCTATTTTGGTCTTGTAGTCATTGTAACAACACGAAATTAGATAACTATGATGATATCATAGACTGCACAGACTTAAATGAAGACATTGAAAATAGACTAAAAATAACAATGAAACCGTTTCCTAAAGAAACAGTTACTATTGAACCTTTAGACCAAAATCAATCAACACTTTCAACTGCTAAATTATTAAATTCAGTTTTTAATGGGACTACAAAACTAAAAACCATTGAAGCTAGTAATTTGAGAAATAAAATATTAGAAGATATTCGTGACTTTCAAAAATATTTATTCAACTATTACAGTGATGGATTTGACGATGATGATAAAGCCAATTTTTTGGCACATATAAAAAGACATCTAAAAAAATCATCAAATTTCACTGCATTCAAAAGATGGATAATTCGAGAAAATGAAGTAATGAAAGCTGATTTTGAACAATACTTTGACTAAAAGCCTGTGCCCAACAAAGAACTGAGGTAAAAAACAACTCTTTTCTACATTAAATTTGAGACATACGTATCCTTTGCTAAAATCTGTAACTACAGATC
>NZ_QOVM01000001.1 GCF_004104375.1 Leeuwenhoekiella aequorea | reverse complement strand
TGGTTACCTGTAGTGGGGTTCCGTCTGTATAATCTTCAGGATTTGTAGCTGTTCCATCTGCAAAGGTGATGTCTACTACGATATCCTCATAACTTGGCTTATCTAAAGTCACTACAAAGACTGCATCTGCGCCTTCTGCTACCGTTACATCTGCAATAGTAATAGTTGGTGCTGCACCGTCATTGTCGGTGATTGTTCCAGTTCCGGTTGCACTTGGAGCTGCTGTAGTTCCACTAGCTACCGTTCCAGTTACCGTAAAGGTTTCAGCTACTTCAAATAAAGCATCGTCTACTGTTGGGAAGGTAATTGGTCCGCTGGTAGTTGATCCCGCAGGAATGGTTACCTGTAGTGGGGTTCCGTCTGTATAATCTTCAGGATTTGTAGCTGTTCCATCTGCAAAGGTGATGTCTACTACGATATCCTCATAACTTGGCTTATCTAAAGTCACTACAAAGACTGCATCTGCGCCTTCTGCTACTGTTACATCTGCAATAGTAATAGTTAGTGATTTATCATTATCAGTAATAGTGCCTATTGCCTCTAAATCACTGCTTGCAATATTCAAATTTGAACCTACCGGAGTAAGCACCATATTAAAAGTTTCAGAAACTTCGAATATAGTGTCATCATTAGTATTTACAGGAGTAAAGGGAATAGTAATTGTTCCTGCCGGAATTTTAAATGTGCCATTTGTAATTGTATAATCTACTCCTCCAATTGCGCTACTAAATGTAATTGGCGAATTATCCGCAGAACTATAATTGAAAATAATATCTTCAGAACTAGCTCGTGACAATGTTAATTGAAAGACAACATCCTGACCTTCTACAGCAGATGCATCAGATATTTTTACAAATGGATCTAACGCGTCAATAAAGTTATTGCCACAAGACGATCTTAAATTAATATTCCTTGTAATTATGTTATCATTAGGACCAACTGCATCAGAAACTGAGAAATATTTATCAAGATCCGTTTCTTTTATAGTATATTCTACATCCTTAAATGCAGATAAATCTGACGTGACATGACGATATTCTCCATTTATATCCGTTACTAAATTAACATTAGTTTTATTACTTCCGGTAATATTTATAGAAACACCAGATAAAGGTTTTCCATTATCATCAGTAACTTTTCCACAAATTACTGGAGCTGTTATTAACGTACTAACAGGCTTATCATAATCTGCATTTTTCAAACCAAGAGAATAATATCTGTCGTTATCGCCATTATCCTTACCAATAGTATAATTTAAAACAGATTTATTCTCCCAATAATTACTAAATGTATATCTGGGATCAGTAGAAATATCTCCACCTGGGGCTGTTGTAGCATTTCTAGCAGTCCCACGAATTGAAGCTGATTTTTTCTCAATATTTATCAAAGTATTTTGAGACTGATAATATGCATCCGGTAAACTAAGCTCAGAATATTCACGTGTTCTTTGGCTATCCCCATCAATATCGAAAGAAGTACCAAAAAATGATAAGGGAATTTGATTACTAGCAGTTCCTCCTGAGGTAACAAACATTATTTCAAATTCTACACTCTGGTCACCAGTATTTGTACTATTTATTTGTGGTTGAAAATTTTCTGAGAGACCTTGTCCGGTTACATCAATATTTAAAAGAGAAGCTCCATTATTAAATCTCACAATTTTTACGAGAGCATCTATAGGAAATGGACTATCTAAAAATACATTAGAAAATCTATAAACAGCTCCTGGTTGAAGATTGGTCCCAGATATTTTAACGGGATTTACGAAATTTGATTTTTCAACAAAAGGCGCACAATCGCAGCTTCTTTCACCAGGCAATACAACATTTACATCTGAAACTGTAATAGTTACAATTGCTGTGCTTTTATCTCCATTAGCATCTTCTATATTATATTCAAATGAATCTTCTCCAGAGAAATCTGTATTAGGAGTATATAAAATAGTATCATCCGTAGGGTCTTTTGGAGTACCATTTTCATTAACTACAGCTTTACCATTTTTAGGGTTAGTAATAAGAGTAATAGGTTTATTAGATTTACCGTCTATTCCAAAATCATCATTACTAACAACATCAATATTTAGAGATGTATTTTCAAAAAGTTGTGCAAAATCATTTTGAGCAGTCGGCTTATGATTTGTCCTATCTACAACTACTGTCTTTACTACGCTACAACCTTTAGAATCTGTAATTGTAACAGTATAACTACCCGCATTTAGACCTGTAATTGTTTGAGTCGTTAAATTGTTTTTTGACCACTTGTAAGTATACGGTCCCACACCACCAGATGCATTACCTACCGTTGCAGTTCCGTCATTTCCATTAAATTTTGTTTCAGATGTAGATGAAGTTGTAGCCGTGATTTCATCATTTTGTATGATAGTAGAAGTAACAGACTTTGTACATCCGTTTTTATCAGTAACTGTAAGTGTATATTTGCCCGCAGGAACATTTATAAGATTACTTGTGGTTGCTCCATTACTCCATTGATAAGTAAGTGGGGACGCACCTCCAGAAACTGTAACATTAATTTTACCGGTAGATTCACCAAAGCACACCACATTAGTAATACTAGGATCCTCAATAGCTAAGTTACTGATTGATAGCTTTGTAGCGTTTTTTTGATTCACAACCGGAATTTATATTTTTAACTCGTAAAGTATAATTCCCATCTGCTAATTTTTCAAATTTTGGAGATGCCTGATAAGCACCTCCATTTAGCGAGTATGCGAATTGTGAACCTATAGGCTTAGTAACTGTAATACCTTGGTTCCCATTTTCATTACAGTCAAGCTTGTATTCAGCATTCTCAGGAAGCGCTGCAAATGTGAGTGTTACTTTACCTGTATCACAAACTGAGGTATTGGGAGCCGGTAAACAAACTTTGTATTCAAAAGTTACATCTCCAACAAAATTATCTTTTGGAACATAACTATAAGTGCCATTAGGATTTAAAGTAAAAGACTTACCCGCAGTAGATGGCCCGGAAATTAAGCTATATGTTGAATTAGACGGGACATTATTATTAATATTAAGGTCACCACTAATGGTTTCATTTTCACAAGCAAGTTCATTTTGATCCACAGCATATTTCTGTAGAATAAAAAACTTACCATCACCGTGATCTCTAGTTGCAGCAATAAAATCTATCTTAGTAATTTTAGATCCAGTTGGCGCAATACTGTTTAAATTAAATAGAGCAATGGCTATTGTCTGACCGTTGTCTTGCTTTCTACCTGAACCCCAGTAATCACTATTTGCGACAGGTGGTTTATAAGCGCCATCTCTACTATCACCAACACTTCTTACAAAAGTCTGACCTAATTTTGTTTCAGCACCTCCACCTACAGGAATACCATAAACCTCCACATAAAAACAGTTATTACCTCCTCTTTCAGTAACGGCTAATATAGCTCCTTCATTTGAAGGTATAGCTGGATCGTAGGATATTGTTTGTTTCTGAGCATCTGTAGTCTTTGCAGCTTCAAAGTTTCCGCAAATATCTCGACCATTCGGATTAGCGGTAAAATAGTGATTCAAATTTTTATCCTGAAATGCTGCTAAAGCACCAGCATTCCATGTACTAGATGCACCTCCCGTATGGGTATTACTATTAGATACTAGCGTAGTCCCATTTTCTATAATTTGATTTGGACTATTCCCATCAGGCCCTCTACGAGTCATCTTATAGGCTGTTGGTACAACGAATGTGTTATACAGTGTACCGTTTACAGTAATTGACTTAATAATAACAGGGTCATTATTCCTAACTTGAGAACCTTCAAACTCAAAAGATGCTCCACTGCGTATAGATGGGGCCTGCTGAGCAAGAACTGTCGAATACGAAAACAATAGAAGAAATATCGAAAACAATAATGTTCGATTTCTAGAAGTCAGTAAATAAAACTTCGTTAAGTAGTTTTTACCCATATTATATGAATTAAATCAAAGTATATATCAGAACTAATATTCTGACGTAAATATTTTATATAGAGAAACTTGGAGTTGAATTACTCACTGTGAGGAAAGTAATTGTAATCCGTAATAAATTGAACCTGCAAAGGTCTTAAAACTATGAAGTTGGGCACCGCAAATATATCAATAGGTTAAGTCTAATTCTATTTGGAAATATTATTTTAGACATAATGCACAATAGTCGGCAAAAGAACACCTTGAAACATTATTTAGTAGGAATTTATAAAGATTTATCTTACAAAATCAAACCTTTGTTTGCGATGATCTAGATATATGCTAAGAGGTTTTCTTTGTTTTCCACCCAATAATGTCTTATTTCTATAAAATATGTGATCAAACTAATTAAAATTTCTACATAACTCATATATAATCTCATCAATATAAATTTTCTGAAAATCACAATCTATATGCGCTAACTCCATGATTGAAATCATTCTAAATGATCAACATATCATATCTTTGCGTTCTTAAATTTTACAAATGAACGTTAAGAAAGAAATAGCAAGGAGACGTACCTTCGGTATTATATCACATCCTGATGCTGGAAAAACAACTCTTACTGAAAAACTCCTTTTATTTGGTGGTGCAATTCAAGAGGCAGGTGCTGTAAAATCTAATAAAATCAAGAAGGGGGCCACTAGTGATTTTATGGAAATCGAAAGACAGCGTGGGATATCTGTAGCTACTTCTGTACTTGCATTCGAATATAATGGCACAAAAATCAACATATTAGATACACCTGGTCACAAGGATTTTGCTGAAGATACGTTTAGAACCCTTACTGCCGTAGATAGTGTTATTGTAGTAATTGATGTTGCTAAAGGGGTTGAAGAGCAAACTGAGAAATTAGTTCAAGTTTGTAGAATGCGTAAAATTCCAATGATTGTATTTGTTAATAAACTGGATCGTGAAGGGAAAGATGCTTTTGAACTTTTAGATGAAATTGAGCAGAAATTATCGCTGACAGTGACTCCCTTAAGCTTTCCTATAGGGATGGGTTATGATTTTAAAGGAATCTACAACATCTGGGAGAAGAATATCAACCTTTTTAGTGGTGATAGTCGTAAAAACATAGAAGAAACTATTAAAATCCAAGATATCCAATCTGCTGATTTATATAAACTTATAGGTGAAAAACCTGCGGAAACGTTACGTGAAGAATTAGAACTTGTAGATGGTGTTTACCCTAGTTTTGATCAAGAGGCCTACTTGGCAGCAGAACAACAACCTGTGTTCTTTGGATCCGCTTTAAATAATTTTGGAGTAAGAGAGCTTTTAGATTGTTTTATTACAATTGCGCCTACGCCTAGACCAAAACAAAGTGAAGAGCGCATAGTTCATCCTGATGAAAAGGAATTTACCGGATTTGTGTTCAAAATTCACGCAAATATGGATCCAAAACACCGTGATAGACTCGCTTTTATCAAAATTGTTTCAGGTGTTTTTGAAAGGAATACCCCTTATTTACACGTTAGAAATGGAAAAAAATTAAAATTTTCAAGTCCGAATGCCTTTTTTGCTGAGAAAAAAGAGATTGTTGATATCTCTTATCCCGGTGATATTGTAGGACTTCACGATACAGGAAATTTTAAAATTGGTGATACGCTTACCGAAGGAGAAGAAATTCATTACAAGGGAATTCCTGCTTTCTCACCAGAGCATTTTAGATACATCAATAATGCTGATCCAATGAAATCTAAGCAGTTAGAAAAAGGTATTGACCAACTCATGGATGAAGGTGTAGCTCAGTTATTTACATTAGAGCTGAATGGAAGAAAAGTAATAGGTACAGTTGGCGCTTTACAATATGAAGTAATTCAATATAGATTAGAACATGAATATGGTGCTAAATGTACTTATGAGCCGCTAAGTGTTCATAAAGCATGTTGGGTCGAGCCTAAAGACTCTAAGAGTGAAGAGTTTAAAGAATTCATACGTGTCAAACAGCGATTTATGGCTAAGGATAAACGTGGCCATTTAGTATTTCTTGCAGATTCACCATTTACATTGCAAATGACTCAACAAAAATATCCTAATGTGAAGTTACACTTCGTTTCCGAATATAAATAATCATTCTAAAGCCATTTAAAAGATCCTATGTAAATAAATGATTAATATGTCGTAAATACTTTAAAAATCTCGTAAAAGCCACTTAAATAACATCATTTACTATTAAGAATAGATTTTAAGAATGGTAATTTAGTTATCGATAAAATTAGATTATAATTAAAAAAGTCCTAAACACTGTTTAGGACTTTTTTAATTTAAGCTTGACCACTAGGACCAAAATTTAAAGGTATCGGCTGTTTTTCATAATCTTTAATTTCACCGTGCGCTTTTTCAAAACGCTTAACATTCTCCTGAAGTGCTTTTGCCAGCCTCTTAGCATGTTGCGGAGTTAAAATTATACGTGACTTCACTTTACTCTTAGGAGTGCCTGGCATAATGTTTATAAAATCAACTACAAATTCAGATACTGAATGATTAATTATCGCCAGATTGGAATATTGTCCTTGAGCAATCGTCTCGTCAAGCTCAATATTTAATTGACCACTCTCATTATTTTTTTCTTCTGCCATTATATATTACTTTAAATAAAAAAAGCAGCTCCATTTCTGAAGCTGCTTTTGTATATACAGTTAAATTAATTAAAATTTACTTCTTCCCGAGCCGCATTGAGCTCTTCTAATTCTTGTTTACTTCCTACGATGATCTTATCATATCTACGTAAACCTGTACCTGCTGGAATTCTATGTCCAACTATAACATTTTCCTTAAGACCTTCAAGATCATCAATCTTACCACTTACTGCTGCTTCGTTAAGAACTTTTGTAGTTTCCTGGAAAGAAGCTGCAGAAATAAATGATTTTGTTTGAAGTGATGCTCTCGTAATACCTTGAAGTACTGGAGTCGCAGTCGCTGCAACAACATCACGCGCTGTAGCTAGATTTTTATCTTCTCTTCTTAAGATAGAATTTTCATCACGCAAATCACGCGGAGAAATTATTTGTCCAGCTTTTAAAGTTTCAGAATCACCAGCATCTTCAATAACTTTCATTCCGAAAATTGCGTCATTTTCAGTAACAAAATCATCTTTGTGCACTAATTGATTCTCAAGGAAGATAGTATCACCTGGATCTTGAATTCTAACTTTACGCATCATTTGACGTACTACTACCTCAAAATGCTTATCATTAATCTTCACCCCCTGTAAACGATACACTTCTTGTACTTCATTAACAAGATATTGCTGTACTGCAGAAGGACCTTTTATAGATAAAATATCTTCTGGAGTTACAGAACCATCAGATAATGGCATTCCCGCTCTAACAAAGTCATTTTCCTGAACTAATATCTGGTTTGATAATTTAACTAGATATTTTTTAACTTCTCCAAGCTTAGACTCAACTATAATTTCACGGTTACCTCTCTTAATTTTACCAAAGGAAACTACACCATCAATCTCACTTACAACAGCTGGATTAGAAGGATTACGTGCTTCAAATAATTCGGTTACTCGAGGAAGTCCCCCAGTAATATCACCCGCTTTTGCAGATTTACGAGGTATCTTAACTAAAATTTTTCCGATTTTAATTTTATCATTATCATCTACCATAAGGTGAGCCCCTACTGGAAGGTTATAAGAACGAATCACTTCATCTTTTTTACCTAAGATATGTAATGTAGGAATCATACGTTTGTTACGTGATTCTGAAATTACTTTCTCTTGGAAACCAGTTTGCTCATCTGTTTCTACTTGATAAGTAAGACCTTGCTCGATATTCTCATATTTGATTTTACCAGCAAATTCAGATATAATAACACCGTTATATGGATCCCAACTACAGATAACATCACCTTTAGAAACAGTATCACCATCCTTTGCAGAAAGTTGTGAACCATAAGGAATATTATTAGTACTTAATAAAATACCGGTTTTACTATCAAATATTTTAGCTTCAGATGTACGTGAAATAACAATTTGAGAAATAGAACCATCTGGTGCTTCTCCTTCAACAGTCTTAAGATCTTCAATCTCTAAGCGACCGCTAAATTTCACAACAACCTTATTCTCTTCTGAAATGTTACCCGCAATACCACCTACGTGGAATGTTCTTAGTGTAAGCTGTGTACCTGGTTCACCAATGGATTGTGCTGCCACAACTCCTACTGCTTCACCCATTTGAACCATTTTATTGGTTGCTAGGTTTCTACCATAACACTTAGAGCAAATACCTTTAGTAGCTTCACACGTTAATGCAGAACGTACTTCAACAGATTCAATAGGTGCTTTTGTAATTTCAGCAGCTAGCTCTTCAGTAATTTCTGCTCCAGCTTTTACGATTACTTCACTATCTAACGGATTGATAACATCATTTAATGCTATACGACCGATGATACGTGCTTCTAAAGTTTCAACAATTTCTTCATTTTTCTTTAATGCAGAAACTTCAACACCTCTTAAGGTATCACAATCTTCACTATTAATGATAACATCTTGAGATACATCTACAAGACGACGAGTTAAATAACCCGCATCTGCAGTTTTAAGAGCCGTATCGGCAAGACCTTTACGAGCACCGTGAGTAGAGATAAAGTATTCAAGAATTGAAAGACCTTCCTTAAAGTTAGAAAGAATTGGGTTTTCAATAATTGCTCCACCTCCATCATTAGATTTCTTAGGCTTAGCCATAAGACCACGCATACCAGTTAACTGGCGAATCTGCTCTTTAGAACCCCTTGCACCAGAATCAAGCATCATATACACCGAGTTAAATCCTTGCTGATCTTCGCGAATGCGCTTCATAGCAAGCTCTGTAAGTGAAGCATTTGTTGATGTCCAAACATCAATAACCTGGTTGTAACGTTCTGAATTTGTAATAAGACCCATATTATAGCTAGACATAATTCCGTCTACCTGAGTATTTGCCTCATCAATCATCTCATACTTTTCCTTAGGAATAATTATATCACCAAGTGAGAATGAAAGACCACCTCTAAATGCAAATGTATAACCAAGAGTTTTAATACTATCTAAGAATTCCGCAGTACGTGGAACACTTGTAAGTTTTAAAATACGTGCAATTACATCTCTAAGTGATTTCTTAGTAAGTACCTCATTAATGTAACCCGCTTCGTCAGGTACGCTTTCATTAAATAATACACGACCCACAGTACTATCTATGATTTGGTAAACAAGCTTACCTTCTTCATTAAAATCTTTAGTACGTATTTTAATCATCGCGTTGATATTCACACGCTTCTGATTGTGAGCTATAACAACTTCCTCAGCACTGTAAAAAGTAATTCCCTCACCTTGAATAGGATGCTCTGGAGTACTCTTACGTGCCTTAGTCATATAATACAGACCAAGTACCATATCCTGAGATGGTACCGTAATAGGAGCACCATTAGCAGGATTAAGAATATTATTAGAGGCAAGCATTAACATTTGAGCTTCCAAAATTGCTTCTGGGCCTAATGGTAAATGTACCGCCATCTGATCCCCATCAAAATCAGCGTTAAAAGCCGTACAAACTAATGGATGTAACTGTATCGCTTTACCTTCAATAAGTTTTGGCTGAAAAGCCTGAATACCTAATCTGTGAAGCGTAGGAGCACGGTTAAGTAATACTGGGTGTCCTTTAAGGACATTTTCTAATATATCCCAAACTACTGGCTCTTTTTTATCTATTATTTTCTTTGCAGACTTAACAGTCTTTACAATTCCACGCTCTATAAGCTTTCTAATAACGAAAGGCTTATAAAGTTCTGCAGCCATATCTTTAGGAATACCACATTCGTAAAGTTTTAATTCTGGCCCAACAACAATTACTGAACGTGCAGAATAATCAACACGTTTACCGAGTAAGTTTTGACGGAAACGACCCTGCTTACCTTTCAATGAATCTGAAAGAGATTTCAAAGGTCTGTTAGAATCTGTTTTAACAGCTGAAGATTTACGAGTATTATCAAATAATGAATCTACCGCTTCCTGAAGCATACGCTTCTCATTACGCAAAATAACCTCAGGCGCTTTAATTTCCATTAAACGCTTAAGACGGTTATTACGAATAATTACACGACGATATAAATCATTTAAATCTGATGTTGCAAATCGACCACCATCTAATGGTACTAATGGACGTAATTCTGGTGGAATAACGGGAATTACTTTCATAATCATCCACTCTGGAAGATTCTCGCGATTTTTATTTGCATCTCTTAAAGCTTCAACAACTTGAAGACGTTTTAGCGCTTCAGTTTTACGTTGTTTTGAAGTTTCATTATTTGCCTTATGACGTAAATCATAAGAAAGCTCATTAAGATTTATTCTCTTTAAAAGCTCTATAAGACACTCAGCACCCATCTTAGCGATAAACTTATTTGGGTCGCTGTCATCTAAATACATATTTTCTTGAGGTATAGATTCAAGAACATTAAGATATTCCTCTTCAGTAAGGAAATCCATTTTCTTTAAATCATCACCCTCTTCACTTTTAGCTATACCTGGCTGTATTACTACATAGCGCTCATAATAGATAATCATGTCTAATTTTTTAGACGGAAGACCTAATATGTAACCTATTTTATTTGGCAAACTTCTAAAGTACCAGATGTGAGCAACAGGCACAACTAGATTGATGTGACCTACACGATCTCTACGTACTTTCTTCTCAGTAACTTCTACACCACAACGATCACAAACAATACCTTTATATCGTATACGTTTGTATTTTCCACAAGCACACTCATAATCCTTTACAGGACCAAAGATACGCTCACAGAACAAACCGTCACGTTCTGGTTTGTGTGTACGGTAATTTATAGTTTCTGGTTTTAACACCTCTCCGCGCGATTCAGCCAAAATTGCTTCAGGAGACGCAAGACCAATAGAGATTTTATTAAACCTCTTTACTGCATTCTTATCATTATCTCTTGCCATAATACCTTATGTCGAAAATTATTCATTTTAAAATTCTTTGATACTATAATAAGTTTCGCTTCCGAAGAAGCGAAACCTTTAATGTATCTAATCTTCTAGACGAATGTCTAGTCCAAGACCTTTAAGCTCGTGCATTAATACGTTGAACGATTCTGGTAATCCTGGCTCTGGCATAGGCTCACCTTTTACTATACTTTCGTAAGTTTTAGCTCTACCTATTACATCATCAGATTTAACTGTAAGAATTTCACGTAAAGTTGCTGAAGCACCATAAGCTTCAAGCGCCCAAACTTCCATCTCTCCAAAACGCTGACCACCAAATTGTGCTTTACCACCTAATGGTTGTTGTGTTATTAATGAGTAAGGACCTATAGAACGTGCGTGCATCTTATCATCTACCATGTGACCTAACTTCAGCATATAGATAACACCTACAGTTGCAGCCTGATCAAAACGATCTCCTGTTCCACCATCATATAAATAAGTATGTCCAAATCGAGGTATACCTGCCTCATCTGTCAACTCATTAATTTGATCTAATGTAGCTCCATCAAAAATAGGTGTCGCATACTTACGACCTAATTTTTGACCCGCCCATCCAAGAACAGTTTCATAAATCTGACCAATGTTCATACGTGATGGTACCCCTAATGGATTCAACACGATATCAACTGGAGTTCCGTCTTCTAAGAAAGGCATATCTTCTTCACGCACAATACGCGCAACGATACCTTTGTTTCCGTGACGACCTGCCATTTTATCACCCACTTTTAGTTTACGCTTTTTAGCAACATAAACTTTGGCAAGTTTTATAATACCAGCAGGTAATTCATCACCTACAGAAATTGTAAATTTCTCACGACGTAAATTTCCTTGTAGATCATTTTCTTTGATACGATAATTATGTAACAGATCTGCGATCATTACATTGGTAGTATCATCAGTTGCCCAAGTTCCTTGATTTAAATGCGTATAATCTTCAACAGAATTAAGCATCTTTAAAGTGAATTTCTTTCCTTTAGGAAGTATTTCTTCACCTAAATCATTCTTAACACCTTGAGCAGTTTTTCCATTAACTAGTTGGAATAACTTATCTACAAGAACTGCTTTTAGATCATCAAATTTTTGATCGTACTCAGCTTCTAGAGCAGCGATATCTTCTTTATCTTTAGCTCTCTTACGCTTATCTTTTATAGCACGTGCAAAAAGTTTCTTCTGTATTACCACACCTCTTAATGAAGGAGAAGCTTTTAAAGAAGCATCTTTTACATCACCTGCTTTGTCACCAAATATAGCACGAAGAAGTTTTTCTTCTGGAGTAGGATCTGATTCTCCTTTAGGAGTAATTTTTCCTATTAATATATCTCCAGGCTTCACCTCTGCACCTATACGTATCATACCATTTTCATCAAGGTCTTTTGTAGCCTCTTCAGAAACGTTAGGTATGTCATTAGTTAATTCTTCATTACCTAATTTTGTATCACGTACATCTAGGGAATATTCATCAACGTGAATAGAAGTGAATATATCTTCACGCACAACTTTCTCAGATATAACAATAGCATCCTCAAAGTTATACCCTTTCCAAGGCATAAAGGCTACTTTCATGTTACGACCTAAAGCGAGTTCCCCAGCTTCGGTAGCATATCCTTGACAAAGTACTTGACCTTTTTTAACACGATCACCTCTACTTACGATAGGCTTAAGGTTAATAGAAGTACTTTGGTTAGTCTTACGAAATTTAATTAATTGGTATGTTTTGCTATCTTCTTCAAAACTAACCATACGTTGCTCTTCGGTACGGTCATATTTTATAGTGATTTCATTGGCGTCAACATATTCAACTACACCATCACCTTCGGCATTAATCAATACACGAGAATCAGATGCCACTTGACGTTCCAGACCTGTTCCTACAATAGGAGAATCAACACGTAAAAGCGGTACTGCCTGACGCATCATGTTAGATCCCATCAATGCACGGTTTGCATCATCATGTTCTAAGAAAGGAATTAACGATGCAGATATCGATGCAATCTGGTTAGGAGAAACATCGGCATAATGTACCGTGTTAGGTTCCACAACCGGGAAGTCACCTTCCATACGAGCAATTACTTTCTCTTCAGTAATTGACCCATCATCGGTCATAGGATTGTTTGCCTGAGCAATTAACATTCCTTCCTCTTCTTCTGCACTTAAATATCTAGGCTCAGTTTCAAGATCAATTTTACCATCGGTTACAGTACGGTAAGGAGTCTCAATGAACCCCATATTGTTAACCTTGGCGTAAACTGCTAATGAAGATATCAAACCAATGTTTGGCCCTTCAGGAGTTTCAATAGGGCAAAGACGACCATAATGTGTATAATGTACATCTCGCACCTCAAAACCTGCACGCTCACGAGAAAGACCACCTGGTCCTAATGCTGAAAGACGACGCTTGTGCGTAATCTCTGCAAGAGGGTTAGTCTGATCCATGAACTGTGATAATTGGTTTGTACCAAAGAATGAATTAATTACAGACGAAAGTGTTTTCGCATTAATTAAGTCAATTGGAGTAAATACTTCATTATCACGTACATTCATACGCTCACGAATTGTACGGGCCATACGAGCTAAACCTACACCAAACTGAGTAGATAATTGCTCTCCTACAGTACGTACACGACGGTTAGATAAGTGATCAATATCATCTATTTCAGCTTTAGAATTAATAAGCTCGATTAAGTATTTTACGATAGTTATGATATCTTGCTTGGTAAGCACCTGCTTATCCATCCCGATATCAAGACCTAATTTCTTGTTCATTCTATAACGACCTACCTCACCTAAGTTATAGCGTTGATCACTAAAGAATAATTTGTCAATAATACCACGTGCTGTTTCCTCATCTGGCGGCTCAGCATTACGTAATTGACGATATATATGTTCTACAGCCTCTTTTTCTGAGTTTGTAGGATCTTTCTGTAGCGTATTGTGAATAATCGCATAGTCACCTAGTTGATTATCTTCCTTATGAAGAAGAATCGTTTTAGCACCAGCATCTAATATTTCATCTACATGTTCTTTTTCTAAAACTGTATCACGATCTAAAACAATCTCATTACGTTCGATAGAAACAACTTCACCTGTATCTTCGTCCACAAAATCCTCGTGCCAAGTGTTAAGAACACGAGCAGCAAGCTTACGGCCTAAATATTTCTTAAGACCAGTTTTTGAAACCTTAACCTCTTCTGCAAGGTCAAAGATTTCTAAAATATCTTTATCACGCTCAAAACCTATCGCGCGAAAAAGAGTAGTAACAGGTAACTTTTTCTTACGATCTATGTAAGCATACATTACACTATTAATATCTGTAGCAAATTCAATCCAAGAACCTTTAAAAGGTATTACTCTTGCTGAATAAAGCTTGGTACCATTAGCATGAAAAGACTGGCCGAAGAAAACACCAGGTGAACGGTGTAACTGAGAAACAACTACTCGCTCTGCACCATTGATACAAAAAGTACCGCTTGGTGTCATGTAAGGAATAGTACCAAGATATACATCCTGTACTATTGTTTCAAAATCTTCGTGCTCATCATCAGTACAGTATAATTTTAAACGGGCTTTTAATGGAACGCTATACGTTAAGCCTCGTTCGATACATTCTTGAATAGAGTATCTAGGTGGATCAACAAAATAATCCAAAAATTCTAGTACAAAGTTATTACGGGTATCCGTAATTGGGAAATTCTCTAGAAATGTGTTGTAAAGTCCTTCATTTCCTCTTTCTTCAGACTTAGTCTCTAATTGAAAGAAATCTTGAAAGGATTTAATCTGAATATCCAAAAAGTCAGGATACTCAGGTCTGTTCTTTACCGATGAGAAATTCAGTCTTTCAGCTTGTTTTGCTTGCATCTTCAACGAACGGAATTTAATTAAAATAAATTGAAGATCTGTATGATCAGATCTATTTGATTTCTTAACATAAGAAATCTAAAGCAATAATAGTCGTAAATAATATGAAAACCTTATATACGACAAATGGTTTAGGTCTATTTCGAAAAATCGAAAAGACCTAAACCCTTGTATTTATAAGTGTTAAGCTTACTTAAGCTCAACTTCAGCACCAGCTTCTTCTAACTGAGCTTTAATAGCTTCAGCTTCGTCTTTAGCGATACCTTCTTTAATTGGACTTGGAGCGTTGTCAACTAATTCTTTTGCTTCTTTAAGACCTGCACCAGTTAATTCTTTAACTAGTTTTACAACTGCAAGTTTAGAACCACCTGCTGCCTTAAGGATTACATCAAACTCAGTTTGCTCTTCAGCGGCATCATCACCACCACCAGCAGGACCAGCCATAGCTACAGCAGCTGCTGCAGGCTCGATACCATACTCATCTTTTAAAATAGTAGCTAACTCATTTACCTCTTTTACAGTTAAGTTAACTAGTTGTTCTGCGAAATCTTTTAAATCTGCCATTTCTATCGTTTTAAAAAAAAATTATTCTATTATTATTATTTGTGCGTACGTAATTATTAACCTTCCTTTTCAGAAAGAGTCTTAAGAAGTCCAGCGATTGTTTGACCTCCTGATTTAAGAGCGCCAATAACGTTCTTAGCAGGTGATTGAAGAAGACCAATAATCTCCCCAACAAGTTCTTCTTTAGATTTAATATCAACTAGAGCATCTAATTGATCGTCACCTATGTAAATCGCTTCTTCAATAAATGCTCCTTTAAGTAAAGGCTTTTGAGATTTCTTACGAAACTCTTTAATAACCTTAGCTGGCGCATTTCCAGTTTCAGAAAGCATAATAGATGTATTTCCTTTTAAAATAGAAGGTAATTCCCCAAAATCCTTATCTGAACTCTCCATTGCTTTTGCAAGCAATGTATTCTTAACCACGGCTAGTTTTACGTTTGCCTTAAAGCAAGCTCTTCTTAATCTAGAAGTAGTTTCTGCATTTAAGCCAGAAATATCTGCTAAATATATATGAGCACTATCAGCTAACTGCGCAGTCAAATCTTCTATTACTTGTGATTTTTCTTCTCTTGTCATAATTTAACTTTTACTGCTCAGCAAAACGTTTTGAATCTACTTCTACGCTAGGACTCATCGTGCTAGACATAAAGATGCTTTTAATATAAACACCTTTAGACGTAGTAGGCTTCAATTTTACTAATGTGGTTATCAATTCTCTTGCGTTATCTGCTATTTTATCTGCATCAAAAGATGCTTTACCTATAGCAGCATGTACAATACCAGTCTTATCAACCTTGAAATCTATTTTACCAGCTTTAACATCAGAAACAGCCTTAGCCACGTCCATAGTTACAGTACCGGTTTTTGGGTTTGGCATTAAGCCACGAGGACCTAACACACGTCCTAAAGGACCTAATTTACCCATAACACTTGGCATAGTGATGATAACATCAACATCTGTCCAACCGTTTTTAATTTTCTCTAGATATTCATCAAGACCTACAAAGTCAGCTCCAGCTTTTTTAGCCTCAGCTTCTTTATCTGGAGTTACCAGAGCAAGAACCTTTACGTCTTTACCAGTTCCGTGAGGAAGTGTTACCACTCCACGAACCATTTGGTTTGCTTTACGTGGATCTACATTAAGACGCACAGCCAAATCAACAGAAGGATCAAAATTAACTTTGCTTACTTCTTTTATTAAAGCAGAAGCTTCCGCTAGTGTATAAGCAGAACTACTGTCTACCTTAGCGCGGGCTTCTTTTTGCTTTTTTGTTACTTTTGCCATTTTAAATTGCTTTTTTGGATGTTAAAAAGGAGCTTGTCCTTTTACAGTTATTCCCATAGACCTTGCAGTACCTGCAACCATCTTCATAGCACTCTCGATCGTGAAAGCGTTTAAATCTGGCATTTTGTCTTCTGAGATAGCTTTAATTTGATCCCATGTTACGCTAGCAACTTTTTTACGGTTTGGTTCACCAGAACCTCCTTTAATCTTAGCTGCTTCCATCAATTGGATGGCAGCAGGTGGTGTTTTAACCACAAAGTCAAAAGATTTATCACCGTAAACAGTGATAGCAACAGGCAATACTTTACCGGCTTTATCTTGAGTTCGAGCATTAAACTGCTTACAAAACTCCATGATATTTACTCCGGCAGCACCTAAAGCTGGTCCAACAGGTGGGGAAGGGTTTGCGGCTCCTCCCTTAACTTGCAACTTAACAACCTTACTTATTTCTTTTGCCATTTTTAAAAATTTAGTTTGATACGTTCATTTGTGGAAGCAGTAGAACAATACCTAATATATGTGTAACACTTATACTTTCTCAACTTGCATGTAGCTCAATTCTAAAGGCGTCTTTCTACCAAAAATCTTAACCATCACCTCTAGCTTACGCTTTTCTTCATTAACCTTCTCAACAGAACCATTAAAACCGTTAAAAGGACCATCGATAACTTTGACAGTTTCTCCAATAACAAAAGGTATAGCGACGCTATCTGATTTTACAGATAATTCATCTACTTTACCTAACATTCTATTTACCTCTGAGATTCTTAATGGAACAGGATCACCACCTTTAGTTTCACCTAAGAAACCGATAACGCCATTAATAGACTTTATCATGTGAGTCACTTCACCACCAAGGTTTGCATGAATCATAATATATCCAGGAAAATAAACA
Organism: Leeuwenhoekiella aequorea; assembly: GCF_004104375.1. GTDB lineage: Bacteria > Bacteroidota > Bacteroidia > Flavobacteriales > Flavobacteriaceae > Leeuwenhoekiella > Leeuwenhoekiella aequorea. The sequence goes on along the minus strand of NZ_QOVM01000001.1, from coordinate 854,848 downwards.
CGTTCTTTATTTATCTTTTTACCATTACGTATCTGGATAACTTTCTCTGTAGGAACAAGAACTTGCTCAATATAATCCTCAAGGTTAAAGCGAGAAATCTCTTGCTCTATATATCCTTTAACTTTGTTTTCCTGACCACTAACGGCCCTTACCACGTACCAGTCTTTATCTTTGGTATTGTTTACTATAGCCATTGTAATTATTTTAAGCTCCTACCAGATTAAAATACGCCTCTATAGCCCTGCTAAAAACAGTATCAACACCCCAAATTCCTAACGAAAAAATAATTGTGAAAACAGCAACAACAACAGTCAAACGTTGCGCCTCAGATAGCGGAGTCCAGGTTACGTGATTTTTTAATTCGTTATAAGACTCTTGAATGTAATTAACTAATCCGGCCATATTATTGTATATTATTTATAAGGCTCTATACCTTTTAAACTAACCATTACTATTTATTAGTAATAGAATAAATATTATTAAAATTTAAATAGATTTTAATAAGTCTGCACGGGCTGAGAGGCTCGAACTCCCGACACCTGGTTTTGGAGACCAGTGCTCTACCAACTGAGCTAAGCCCGTAAGAATTAAGAATTAGCTAAAGAGCTGTCTTCTTAATAAAAATCAAGGCATCCGTATAAACGGACGCCTTAATTCTATAAATTATAATCCGTAATTATTCTACAATCTCAGTTACCTGACCTGCACCTACAGTTCTACCACCTTCACGAATCGCAAAACGTAAACCTACATTCATCGCTATTGGCTGAATTAACTCTACATTGATTGTTAAGTTATCTCCTGGCATTACCATTTCAACACCCTCAGAAAGAGAAATGTTTCCAGTTACGTCAGTTGTACGAACGTAAAACTGAGGACGGTAGTTATTATGGAACGGAGTGTGACGTCCACCTTCTTCTTTTTTCAAGATATAAACCTCTGCTTTGAATTTAGAGTGAGGCTTAACTGAACCTGGCTTAGTAATAACCATACCTCTAGTGATCTGAGATTTTTCAATACCTCTTAAAAGGATACCTACGTTATCACCAGCTTCACCTCTATCTAATATCTTACGGAACATTTCAACTCCAGTAATAGTAGATGTAAGTTTTTCAGCACCCATACCTATGATCTCCACAGGATCTCCAGTATTTGCTACTCCAGTTTCAATACGACCAGTTGCAACAGTACCACGACCAGTAATAGAGAAAACATCTTCGATAGGCATTAAGAATGGCTTATCAACATCACGAGCAGGTAGTTCAATCCAGCTATCTACAGCTTCCATAAGCTCCATAACTTTATCAACCCAAACTTGCTCACCATTTAAAGCACCTAAAGCAGAACCTTGAACAACAGGACCATTATCACCATCATACTCATAGAAACTAAGAAGATCTCTTACTTCCATCTCAACAAGCTCAAGCAATTCTTCATCATCAACCATATCCACTTTATTCATGAATACAACGATACGAGGAATACCTACCTGACGACCTAAAAGGATGTGCTCGCGAGTTTGTGGCATAGGACCATCTGTTGCAGCAACAACAAGAATAGCACCGTCCATTTGAGCAGCACCAGTAACCATGTTCTTAACGTAATCCGCGTGACCTGGACAGTCAACGTGAGCGTAGTGACGGTTAGCAGTAGAATACTCTACGTGCGAAGTGTTAATAGTAATACCTCTTTCTTTTTCTTCTGGAGCGTTGTCAATAGAGTCAAAACTTCTCATTTCAGAAAGACCTGCGTTAGCAAGTACAGTAGTAATAGCAGCAGTTAAGGTAGTTTTACCGTGGTCAACGTGCCCTATAGTACCAATATTTAAGTGAGGTTTGGAACGATCAAATGTTGCCTTTGCCATGATTTAAATAATTTTAATCTTAGTTATTATTAGTGTTTATTTTTTAAACTTACCTGACACGCTGATTATAGATTCTTTACAAAACGCAAAAAACCGAGCGTAAAACTACACTCGTTTAATTAGCAGCGACTGCTATTGAGCCAACGACGGGATTTGAACCCGTGACCTCTTCCTTACCAAGGAAACGCTCTACCCCTGAGCTACGTCGGCTTAAATTACTTCCCATCAAAACGACCGAAGTCAGAATTACCCAGGACCGACCTTCTCAGCTAAAGGGCTCATAAAAGTCATATAATGACTACAACCAAAGCCTATCAGATTTGGTTTAATAAGACCGAAGATGTAAATCTAACGACCTTGCTTGCGATTAATTAAATTAACAGCAATTAGAGCGGGAGACCGGGTTCGAACCGGCGACATTCAGCTTGGAAGGCTGACGCTCTACCAACTGAGCTACTCCCGCATTAACAATATGATAAATCATACGTTTTGCATAAATTGTGGGGAGAGCAGGATTCGAACCTGCGAAGTCGTAAAACAACAGAGTTACAGTCTGTCCTCGTTGGCCGCTTGAGTATCTCCCCAATATTGGTAAATCAATATTTCAAAAAACGCTTTTACCGCGCTTAGCGCAAGTTTTTAAACTTATACAATTTAAAAACTCTAGTTTAAAAAGAGCCGATGGAGGGACTCGAACCCACGACCTGCTGATTACAAATCAGCTGCTCTAGCCAGCTGAGCTACATCGGCTTTTTGTTAGATTTTGAGGAGTAAAAAACTCCGCTGTTTCTAACGGAGTGCAAATGTAAAACAAAAAACATATTACCAAAACATTTTTTGAAATTTTTTTATGCAATTGCTCTATTTTTTTCTTTTTGCTTAATTAGAAGACGCTCTAATGAGCTCGCACAACTATAGGCACCAGCCTCAAAAGATTTAGCTTGTTTTTTAACAATCAGCTCGTTACCCGGAATACTCAACAATATTTCGACAATTTTATTATTTCTACTACTCGTATTCTGAATTTTTAAAAAAATATCAGCATAAATGATCTGATCGTGAAATTGATCTAATTTATTCATCTTCTTCTGAAGATAATTAATCAATTTTTGATCGGCTACAAAATGGGGAGTTTGGACATTTACTTTCATAGATTTGGATTTAAAAGTTAATTAATACATCAAAAAACTAATTTTTAAGATTTCTTGGATGGGCATTTTTATAAACCTTTCCCAATTCAGCTATACTAGAATGGGTATAAACTTGAGTTGCCGCTAAACTGGAATGACCCAATAGCTCTTTAACCGCATTTAAATCTGCTCCATTATTTAATAAATGAGTAGCAAATGTATGTCTTAGCATATGCGGACTTATTTTAGTTTTTTGAGACACCTCACTAAAATAGCGAATTATGACCCTATAAACAAAAGTTTCATATAGTTTATCTCCTTTATTAGTTAATAATAAATATGGCGAATGATCACTACCCCAAGTTCGTGCTCGTAGGCTGATATATTCTTCTATGAGACCTTCTAACCATTTTATCATAGGTATTAAACGCTCCTTATTGCGCTTTCCTAGAACCTTGATCACATGAGATGAAAAATCGATATCAGAGATCTTAATATTAATTAGCTCACTTCTCCTTATCCCGAGAGCATAAAATATTGAGATAATCACATAATCTCTTTTCCCTTCAAAAGCATCTGACTTACTTAAGTTCTCTATGACTTGATTTACTTCACTTGGAGAGAAAGGAATTTGAATTTCCTTTTTAATTTTTAAGGATTTATGTTTTAATAATGGAGATATCTGTATTTCTCCTACTTTTTGTAAAAATTTAAAATAAGCCTTTATAGAAGCTATTTTTCTGTTTATACTTCGATGACTTAATTTCCGCGTAGAGAGGTGAACCACGTAAGCTCTTATAAACACATATTCCACTAGCTTAGGGTTTTCAATTTGATATTCTTCCTGAAGAAAATTAAAGAATGTTTGTATATCTGCATTATATGCAAGAATAGTATGAGCACTATAATTACGTTCGAGTTTAAGATAATCTAAGAATGCCTCTAAATACATAAATTAAAAAATGAACAGGAAGATACAAAACAAAAAAATCCGCTAAGAAATACTCTTAGCGGATTTTATATTGTTGAAAGAGGATTAGTCTCTCTGTTAATAATCCTAGTAAGAATAAAAATTCTTACAGACGGAAATTATTAAATATTCTCTTGATCGCGAAGTCCTTGAATATAAGAAGCTTTTTGAATTTCACGTCTTCTAGAAACAGAAGGTTTTGTGAAAGCTTGACGATCACGCAGCTTACGCATTGTTCCCGTTCTATCAAATTTTCTTTTGAAACGCTTCAGCGCTCTATCGATATTTTCTCCGTCTTTTACTGGTATAATTAACATAGTGGTACCTCCTTTCTTTAAAATTCTTTTCAGTTTACAGGCTGCAAATATAATCTAAACTTTAAAACTAGCAAGCCTGTTTTTATTTTATTATTAGCTACGCTTAATTTGCTGCTGGCTTATATTCTTTTTTGTCAATAACCATCTTGGCTATAATTTCTTTTAATATCTCTGAAGTACCTCCTCCTATTGGCCCCAGCCTACTATCTCTAAACATTCTTGCTAGCGGATAGTCTTCCATATAACCATATCCACCTAACATTTGAAGACACTTATAAATTACTTCATCTGCAATTTTTGTAGACAACAACTTAGACATACTTGCTTCCTTCACTACATAATCTCCACTGTTAAGGTTGTTAGCAATGCTGTAATTGAAAGATTTAACCATCTCAATTTCACTAGCCATCTCAGCCACAGTATGTCTCAAAGCTTGAAATTTATCAATAGTTTTCCCAAAAGCTGTACGTTCGGCCATATAACCTAATGTATAATCGAGAGCATATTCAGCTCTTGCATGAGCGTTTACACCCATAATTAGACGCTCTAATGCAAAATGCTGCATAATATAAGAGAATCCTTTGTTTTCTTCCCCCATAAGATTATCTACAGGAATTTTTACATCAGTAAAAGCAATCTCACCCGTATCTGATGCACGCCATCCCAGCTTATCCAGTTTTGTTGCACTTATGCCAGGGGTATCTCTATCTACTATAAATATACTTAAGCCTTTATTTCCCTTTTCAGGATCTGTCTTAGCCGCAACAATAAGATAGTCAGAATAAACTCCATTAGTAATAAAAGTTTTAGATCCATTTAAAATATAGTGCTCTCCACTGCGTACCGCCGTACTGCGCATTCCTGCAACATCAGAGCCTCCAAACGGTTCCGTAATGCAAAGACAACCTATAAGCTCTCCTGAAATACTAGCTGGAAGATATTTTTCTTTTATTGCCGATGTTCCTTCTGCCTTCAAATGGGTCATTGCTAAATAAGCGTGAGCCCACATAGCAGCAGCAAAACCTCCACTATTTATTCGTTGCAATTCTTCGAGAAATATTACCGTATAGAAAATATCGAGGTCTAAACCTCCATATTCTTCTGGAGAGGCCAAGCCGAAATATCCCATATCCCCCATCTTAGTCCAGATAGAACGATCTATAGTACCGGTCTCTTCCCAAGTATCAATATTAGGAACAACTTCTTTTTGTAGAAATCCTCTAAGACTTTCTCTAAAGAGCTCGTGCTCTTCTGAAAAGTATATATTTTTCATTTAATTACGCTTTATATTATTATAAGGTCACTGGAAAGGGAATTTCGCAAGGAGAAATTGCATTATTCTCAAATAAACCTGCATTTTATTGGTTGGTTGACAAATATAATTTAATTCGATCTAACTTGTATGCAGTTATACCTTCAATTTTTAGTAGTTCATCAAGATTTACAATTCCTTCATTTAAGATGCGATAATTAATTATACTTCTTGCAATATCAAATGTCACAAATGGAATAGTTGCAAGATCTGAAGCATTGACCTCGTTCACATTTAAACGATCAATATTTGGTTTTGTTTTTACGGTAAATTCTTTTTTAACCTCAAAAACTTGAGCTCGCTTTAAATTGTAGATGTCGTACAATTGATCATCTTCAAGAAAACCACCTATCTTTTTTCTATAGTTTAAGACAAGCCTCGCGCTTTCGTTGGTAAAATTTGGAAGGCTAGATAAATCTGCAAAGGTTACTCTATTTAGATCACGTTTATTAGCCAATGATTTATATGCTGAATTAGTATTGCTCTTTTTACTTTGAGCATTCTTAACCCAATCTGGAAATTTAAAAAAAGGTGCTATGGTAGCCAATAGTGAATCTGAAACCCCTGTAACAGTTTGAAAATCTGAAGCAGAATTAATCCATAAGTTTTGAGATCTATATGCAAGTAGTTTATCAATCTCTTCCGGACTTAATCCTAAAGTATATCCTTTATAATCTGTCATGAAATTAGGATTGAACGGAAAGATTTTTATTGTTTCTTCAGCAGCTTTACTACTCCGAAGTGAATCTATTTGCCGTTGAATTAATAGTACTTCGGAATCTGATATGGATTCTTGTTCAATTTTTCCTAAACTGAAGTATGCCCACCAGCAACAAATAAGAATTGCTATTAAAAGCAAAATCCCACTTCGCTTTTTGTTATCAAGCTGAAAGTGGGATTTTAGATTCATTTATCTTTATATTGAGATTAACTCTTTTCCTGAGCTACACGTTGCTTTTTAAATAATTCATTAGCCTTAAGTTTTCTAAAATACTCTCTCAAGTCTTTTCTCACTTCCCCACTCATAATATAGAGTCCTATAATATTAGGAAATGACATAGCTAAGATCATCATATCTGAAAAATCGAGGACGGCTCCTAAACTTACCGAAGCACCTACCACTACGAAAAATAAGAATAAAATTTTATATAATAATTCCATCTTTTTACTTTTTCCGAATAGGTAGGTCCAGGCTCTCATTCCGTAATAAGACCAAGAAATCATAGTAGAAAATGCAAATAAGAATACTGCCGCAGCCAGTACATATGGAAACCAAGAGATAACACTACCAAAAGCATCTGAAGTTAAATCTGCTCCTGCTACCCCTGTAACTTCGTGCATCCCTGTAAATATCAATACTAAAGCTGTAAGTGTACATACAACTACAGTATCGATAAAAGGCTCTAATAATGCTACAAATCCTTCAGAAGGCGGGTGATTGGTTTTAGCCACACTATGTGCAATGGCTGCAGAACCTACACCAGCCTCATTAGAGAATGCAGCACGTTGAAAACCTACAATTAAAACTCCAAGAATACCCCCTTTAAGTGCACTTGGGCTGAATGCACCATCTATAATTGCATTAAATGCAGGACCTATATTTTCTATATTTATGAATATTACGGTTAACGCTCCAAGCACATATACTCCAGCCATAAAAGGTACAATCTTACCTGTAACTTTAGCAATACTGTTGATTCCACCGATAATAACGACACCTACAAGAACCGCCACGGTAATTCCAAACCAAAAACCGTTACCTTCTAACCCCGGAAACTGCCCACTTAAGATTTCAAAAGATTGATTAGCCTGAAACATATTACCTCCACCAAATGAGGCTCCAATTGCCAAAATTGCAAAAGCTCCTGCAAGCACTTTACCGAATCCGCCCATATTACGCTTTTCTAGACCGTAACGTAAATAATTCATAGGACCACCAAAAACTCGACCGTCTGGTAAAATATCACGATACTTTACCCCTAAGGTACATTCCACAAATTTTGATGACATACCCAGAAGACCAGCGACGATCATCCAAAATGTAGCTCCTGCACCCCCTAAAGAAACTGCCACAGCCACACCCGCTATATTACCCAAACCTACAGTAGCTGAAACTGCGGTTGCCAATGCCTGAAAATGAGTTATACTTCCCGGAGCATTAGGATCATCATATTTCCCTTTAGCCAATTCAAGACTATGACTAAAACCTCTAAAGTTTATGAAGCCCATACGAACGGTAAAAAATGCTGCTCCAAATATTAACCACACGACTATAAAAGGAATACTATTTGTTTTCTCATCACCATTAGCATATACTAGCGGAACCGGTTCATCATAAAAAATCTCTGCAAATACATCGGCATTTGTTTGAATTAAATGCTTTTGATTGTTCGCGTTGTATATAACATTACCTGCTTCCTCAAGATGCTTAATAGTACCATTAGCATCTGCCTTGACTACAATTTCAGTCCCGTTGCTTTCAGAAATAACAGCAATCTCCTGATTTTTTTTAACTTTCGCCCCATCAGCTACAAGCCATTCATTTAAAGTAAATGTATCCTGTGTATCTGCAGTCCATCCAGGTATTGAAACCATTTTTAAATCTGCATATATAATAGGATCATAAATACCTAGGGCCGCAAAAGGATCCCAAAATAATACTGAACCCATCGCCGCTACCGCCGGTGTCATAGTACCATTAAATATTTCTGTTATAGCTTCTGCTTCAATTTTAAATTCTTTTGTAATAGTTGTTCCTGCAGCGTCGGTAACCATTACTTTATGGGTAACACCCTCTGTAAGGGAGGTAGCTTCATTAGAAGTTAGGGCGGTACTCTGATCACTCCACTTGTAGGTGTATGGAGCTTGACCTCCAGTTACTGAAATTTTTGCAACACCGTCGTTAATTTTTGAAGTAGGGTTTGAAGCTTCTGCTGTTACTTTTAAATCTTGCGCGAATACCATAATTGGTAAGACGAAGGTCAAAAGAAATAATTTTACTTTCATAGTTCGTATTAAGTTCAATATTTATTTTGTCAAAAGTTGCAATATGCTAAAAAAAAAGACCTTCTCAAAGATCAGGCTCGTTAAAAATGAAACGTTAATTGGATTTTACCTAGAATCCTGCAATTAATATCTATCATCTTTAGCAATGTGAAGCTTAAAATTTCAGCAAGGTATCAAATCAAAAAAGCTCTGCTTGTAAATTACAAACAGAGCTTTAAAGTTAAGTTAAATAGCTATTATTTAATTGCTTCTCGTTTAAGTTTGATAGCAGCCAAGTATCTGTCTAATTGTTTTTTAACTACAGGAAATAAGAAAAACAACCCCACCATGTTGGGAAAAATCATAGCAAAAATCATAGCGTCAGAAAATTGCCATATAGATCCCATATTTGCTGCTGCACCAATAACAATAAAAGTCAAAAACAACATTTTGTAAACTAAATCTGCCAGCTTTCCTCTTCCGAAAAGAAATTTCCAAGATTGTAAGCCATAATATGACCAGGAAATCATTGTTGATACCGCAAAAAGAACAACAGCTATAGTTAAAAAGATATTTGAAAATGGGATATAAGCATCAAAAGCTTTTGATGTTATACCTGCTCCTTCATAAGATAACCCATCTATTATAACAGCTCCTGTACCATCACCACCATATTCAAAATATCCGCCAAAGTTGAAAATTATAATTACTAAAGCAGTCATTGTGCATATTACCACCGTATCGATAAAAGGTTCTAATAGCGCAACAAGTCCTTCACTAGCAGAATATTTAGTACGTACTGCAGAGTGTGCAATAGATGCAGAACCGGCTCCTGCCTCATTAGAAAATGCCGCTCTCTTAAAACCTACGAGTAGTACTCCTATTACACCACCTACGCCTAAAGCTGTAGGATTAAAAGCTTCTTCTACAATAAGGGCTAAAGCATCATCAATTAGCGAGAAATTAGATCCTATAATATAAATACAAGCCACTAAATACATAATAGCCATAAACGGAACTACTTTTTCGGTTACCTGAGCAATTCTTTTAATTCCACCTATTATTATTATACCTACCAGAACAGCAATTACTACACCAATCCAAAAACCAGCTCCTGCACTTTGAAAGTTAAATAACTCTTTTAATACTATAGTTGCTTGATTACTTTGAGCCGCATTCCCTCCTCCAAAAGAACCACCAATACAAAAAATCGCAAAAATGACAGCTGCGATTTTTCCTAAAGTCGCAAATCCCTTTTCTTTAAGACCTTTAGTCAAATAATACATAGGACCACCATACACAGTGCCATCCTCACCAACATCTCTATATTGAACACCTAGTGTACATTCTACAAATTTTGTCGACATTCCCAGTAAGCCACAAACAATCATCCAGAATGTTGCTCCGGGACCACCCAGTGCAATGGCCAAAGCAACACCTGCAATATTTCCATTTCCTACAGTTCCTGAAACGGCTGTAGCTAAAGCCTGAAAGTGACTAACTTCTCCTGCAGAAGCCTCATCTCGTATCGTATCTACAATATCACCATCAATTGCAAGGTTATCATCTAATTGCTCAATATGTTCTTCAATATCTACTTTATTTAGATCAACCCCATTTGCAATCCCATCTTCACCATAAAGCAATTTTGCACCGTGGTTTTCTATGTCTTCATACTTACCACGAACTGTTTGTATTGCTCTCCAGAAATATTTAAAATTTGGAAATCCGAAATAAATAGTAAAGAAAAATGCACTAAATACTAAAAGGACCAGTACAAATGGTATTCCTAAAACATTGAAAAAAATAAGGTTAAAGAAGAAGTCTGAAATCGGAGCAAAAGCCTGATCAATTTTCTGGTCGATACCTATTTCTACCGTTTCTTGAGCAGACAAATTAGATACAGATAAAAGCAAGAAACTTGCTAAAGAGAGTTGTTTCATAAAATTGAAAATACATTTAATTAAAAATAGAGCAATCCTTAAATCATTACTGATAATGTTGCTTACTCATCAATATTTAGTAAACATACTACTAAATAGCAAATTCTTTATGTAAATTTTCAATCTGTTCTGGCCTACCTATTACTATAAGTTTAGAATTTTTCTCAAGCAACATTGATGCTTCAGGATTAATCACATAATCTCCGTTAGGAGCCTTGTAGCCTATAATAGAGCAACCAGTCTTATTACGTAAGTCAATATCTCTAATTGTGCGTGTAACGTAATCAGGACACACAGCCTCAAATGTAATTTCCTGCACATTTACGCGACCTGCAGTTGTAACTTGTAGATTATCTAGAAACTCAACTAAATCTGGAACGACCACCAGAGAAGCCATATGATCACCGCCTATTTTATCTGGCATTATGACATTATCGGCTCCAGCAAATTTTAGCTTTTGATAAGTAGTCTCTTCAGATGCTCTGCTTATAATTTTCATAGATGCGTTCATTTGCCTTGCAGACAATACTACAAATAAGTTGTCAGAATCATCCGGGAGTGCAGATATTAAAGTAGATGCTCGAAAAACTCCAGCTTCGATCAACACCTCATCTTCATTAGCATTACCTTGTATAAACGGCATGGATTCAGATTGAAATTTATTTACAACTTCTTCATCCTTTTCAATAACAACAAAAGGCTTTCCGTAAGTTGTTAATTTCTGAACCGCTTGTTTTCCATTGCGACCATAGCCAACAACGATAATATGATTTTTAAGACTATCAATTTTTTTTTGCACTCTCCGCTTTTTTAATAATTCTACATTACTCCTGCTTAAGATATATTCAGTAATTATTGAAATGGCATAACCCAGTACAAATACACTTACTAATATGAGAATTACCGTAAAAATTTTTGCGGTATCATTAAGCGGTTGCACCTCACCAAAACCCACCGTACTAATGGTGATTATAGTCATATAAATAGCATCTGTCCAGGTATATAATGCCAGAAAACGGAACCCCATTATTCCCAGGCAAAGCATTCCTATAACCAGTATAATTGCTACATAAATTCTATTCTTAAAAATAGTCTCCATTGTTATAAATCAAACACAGATGTACGCTTTGTATAAACCAGATCTTTGAGTTTAAACCAGAAGGCCAATACCAGATAAACAGCAAAACCTAAGCCAGCTGTTGCAAAGGAAAGATAGATAAAAAATAAACGTACATTTTTAGCCCTAATCCCCATGCGATCTGCAAGACGTGAAGAAACGTAAAATCCATTGCGCTCAAAAAAGTGCCTAATATTATAAATCAATTCCATTATCAGAGGTTCGAAGCTTCTGCAAATTACTAAAATTAATGCTGTGCCAGAATACTAAGTTTTGTTGAGAATAAAATTTCCTATTTGGCACGACAAACACCTATTCTTATTGCAGTAATTTTTTTTCAATTCTATAAAAGCTTGTGAATGTAAGGCATCATTTTTAAAATTCTGCAGTTCTTGAAATCCTGTAACTATCGTATTTTTTTCTGAAGGAATACTTCTAACTAATTTTAAGAGGTCATCTTCTTTAGTTACTCCCTTTGCCCTTGCATATGCAAATTTTAGAGGAAGGAGTGTATTAATTAGTAAAAGGTCTATAAAAGAAGTGGTAAGTTTTTTGACACGTTTTTTGTGTAGTTTTTTAAAATTATAATGTGTGCTCCAATATTCTGATGTGGTTATGTTAAACAGCTTGTGAAATTCTTTTCGGTTACTTACCGTAATAATTTTAGAAAATAAGGATTCATTCTTTTCATATAGGCGTGCCAATTGTGAAAGTCTAATGGTGGGAAAATTAGGTGGGCGTAACTTGAAAAATTCGATACGGTGCTGCAAAGTAGGTTTGAAATTATATTTTGCTTTTGCGTATGTATATGTCTCCTTCCAACTTTGAGTTTGAGAATCTAAATGTTCTATTTCATTTAGAAATCCGCATATACCAAAAGACACCGCCTCTAATTCGCCGCTACTTTGCGTAAGCTTACGAATTGTTTTTATGTTTAGTGCTTCTGCTAATTCTTCAAACGCGTCAGCATTAATGACGGTTCCGAAGTTACGAGCCAACATAGTAAACAAAACAGCCTCCCAGTCTCCTTTTTTTACTTCTAATAAATGATCGACACCAATTACCTTGCGCTCTAATCGTTCAAAATAAATACGCTCTAACCAATTGTTAATTATGATTGTATCTACCTCAGCAAATTGCTTTTCACAATTTATAAAATTGTAAGATTTTGCTTCCAGTAATTTTTGGTAATTAATGAGCAGTGGAGGATCTATCCTATCTTTAAGTGTTAATGTAGGGATTGCTTGATTAGATCTATTAAACACCTCACAATCTTCTTCCCAGACTACGTGCAAAATAACATTAGAATAGGCAACGTCATTTTCGTGATTATGCAAATACCAGTCTGAACTTTTTACGTGAATTTCGACATTACCCGCCCATAGTTGTTCTCCTATACGTAATTGTGCGCTAAAGAAATCTGGCCCAGATTGATGATTATGAATTCCGGTATTGATGACTGTTATTATCTCACCCGAGGTGGTAACAAGAGGGGAAGATAATGGGCTAGCTCCCAACTTTCGGAATTTCCATAAATAATGAAGTAATGATTCTTTCATTACTATAAATATAATTCAATTTTAGCATAACCTTAATAACATCAACCAATAAGGCTTACTACTTTTAAATAACAACTAAATATATTACTATGAGAAAATCAATTTTTATATGTAGCCTCGCTACAACATTAGCATTTTATTCTTGCGGCAACAGACAAACAGACACTGATGAAATACGGCTAGAAGAAAAGGCTGAAAAAATCTCTCCAGATGAAATGGACCAAACCGGATTGAGCGTTTCATCACAAGATCCTGACGAACTTGCTGCAATTAACAGCGCTAAAAATCAGGTAAACAAATATTTTGAAGCGCTTAATAATGGTGATGATTTAAAAGCCTATGAAGAAATGGCTACTTCTAGCGATCGTGGTACACGCTCTTCTTTTTCAGAAAAAAATGCAAATATCGAATCTGTAGAATTAAGTTTTACTGAAGATGGTGAAGTGTCCATGCAAGGTGATAACACAGACATTAAATTACCTATACGATATGTTGTAAAAACAAAACAAGGCAATACTGAATCCTATAATGGATACGCCACAATCTCCAAAAAAGGAGATGATGGCGATTTTAAAATACAAGAGATGAATGTTACTCGTGAGAACCAGTAATTAATCTAGAAATCCTTTTTCACGCATCCACTCGTCGTTATACATTTTACCTACATAGCGGCTACCGTGATCGTGAAAAAGGACTACTACAACATCATCTTTCTTAAAATGATCTTTGAGTTGTAATAAACCCTTGATTGCAGCACCGGCAGAGTTTCCAAGAAAAAAACCTTCTTCTTTTGCTAGACGTTGTGTGTAAACAGCTGCGTCTTTATCTGTAACTTTTGTAAAGCCGTCGATAACATCAAAGTTCACATTCTTAGGAAGAATATCCTCCCCTATCCCTTCTGTTATATATGGATATATTTCATTTTTATCAAAAATTCCCGTCTCGTGGTATTTTTTAAAAACTGAACCATATGTATCTATTCCCCATACTTTAATATTGGGATTTTGCATTTTTAAATATTTACCTACTCCAGAAATTGTTCCGCCTGTTCCTACACCTACTACAAAGTGTGTTATATTTCCTTCAGTTTGTTCCCAAATTTCAGGACCTGTAGATTCAAAATGAGCTTTGCTGTTACTTGGATTATCGTATTGATTTACATACCAAGAATTGGGAGTTTCTTCGGCTAGACGTTTAGATGTACTGTAATACGAGCGCGGATCCTCCGGTTCAACATCGGTAGGACATACAATTACTTCACTACCCACAGCTTTTAAAATATCTATTTTCTCTTTACTCTGCTTATCTGAGATAACACAGACCATTTTATACCCCTTAACTATAGCCACTAATGCCAGCCCCATACCCGTATTACCAGAAGTTCCTTCGATAATGGTTCCGCCAGGTTTTAAAATGCCGGCTGCTTCTGCATCTTCAACCATTTGCAAAGCCATGCGATCTTTCACTGAATTTCCCGGATTGAAAGTCTCATACTTAGCAAGAACTAAACAAGGCAGTTCTGCAGTTAGTTTATTAAGTTTTACAAGAGGTGTTTTACCTATCGTTTCAAGAATATTTTGAGCGTATTGCATAAAATTTTAGCTTAAGTGTGCAAGGTATAATTTTATTAGATTTTTACATAATCACGCATCACAGTATTTAATTCGAAAAATAAGTTAAATTTTAGAGATACAAATTACATTTTCAGCAGCAGGATCACACTTAATTCTCCTAGGAACAACTGCATAACTAGTACTTCAATTAACTTCTGGTCGTAGCGATGTTCTTCTCACCTTTTTTATATAATATATAATGATTGCTGTACCAAAAAACGAAGGAATTATCCAAATTGCCACACCTGAGATACTTAATCCTGCTACTAGAAAAGCCGTAACAGAAGCAATGTAAGCTCCCATAATTTTACCTATATGCTGTACCAACCACATATTTCTCGTTTTGTGAGGATTTCTTAAAAATTTATAGTCTGAAATACATAACACAACTCCAACTATTCCGAAGTATATATAAAGAACTGAAACCTTCTCAAACATGAGACTACCACAAAGTATCATTACTATTGAAATACAAAACATAACTATAGTAATTGTCCAGTCTAATCGAGCAACCTTATTTTTTCTAAACTTATAGCGCAAAGCACGCTTTCCTACTACTACCATATATATGGTGAAGAGACCAATCAAAAATAGAAACAGATTAATATGACCCGGCATGCATGCAATAGGAAGAGAAATTCCAGAGCTCAACAACATACCGATTACAAACCATTTACCTGATTTTCTATGTAATGAACTTCCTTTTTTTGTGATAACGCTAAGTGTGCCGGCAATTAAACCTATTCCTCCAAATAGGGCGTGTACATAAATGGCTAATGTAATTACTGTCTCAATCATATTTAAAATCTTTAATAAAATCAAATATGAAGAGATCTACTTATTATAAAAATAAGTAATTACCCAACTGTAGAATTTTCAACCTGAAGTGTTCTTTATAAATAATACTTCTTAATTGAATTTAATGGTCTTGACAGGTGATATTCTAGTTATCACATAAGACGGTACTAAAAGCATTATAGCACAGAGCAAGAAAGTTCCTAAATTGAGAAGAACGATATAATACCAATCTAAATATACCGGTGCCTGACTCACATAATAAGTTTCTGGATTGAGAGTAATTATCCCAAAATATTTTTGAATCATCAATAACCCAATACCTATAACATTACCCCAGAATAAACCTATACCCACAAGATAGAGCGCATTATACATAAATATTTTACGTATGCTCCAGTTACTTGCACCTAAAGCTTTAAGAATACCTACCATTGGGGTACGCTCTAAAATCAACACAAGCAGGGCTACAATCATATTAATGCCAGCAACAATAATCATAACCACAATGATAAGCGCGATATTAAAGTCAAATAAAGACAACCATTCAAAAATTGAATAGTATTTATTTGTAATAGTCATCGAATTTAAAAAGGAACCTGTATTCTCAAAAACAGCATTTCCTATTTCATCAAGACGATCAAAATCAGAAACAAATACTTCAAAAGCACCTACTTGATCATTGTTCCATTTATTCAATTTTTGTATATGTCTAATATCTGCAAACAAAAACGTCTCATCAAATTCCTGAAACCCGCTATCATAAATACCTACAATATCAAAACGTCTATTCAAAAATCCTCCATCATCTTTTAAAAAGAAAACAATGACTTTATCACCATTTTTAAAACCTAAACGATTGGCCTGATAATTACTAACAAGTACTTCAGTATTAAGTGAACTTGAATAATCTGGAATTCTTCCTTCAATAAGAAATTCCTGCATATAACTCCATTTGTAATCAGCACCTACTCCTTTTACAATGATACCTTCAAAATCTGAAGGGGTGCGTATAACTCCAGCTTTTGTGGCTGTAGCTTGTATATGGCTTACTTCAGGAACTGAAGTGAATTTGGGATAAAACGATTGTTCTAACGGGATTGGGTTTAAGGTAATATCACTGTTGTTCCCATCAAACTGTGAGATTATAATATCTCCATTAAAAGCAGAGACTTTTTCTCTAATTTTCTGTTGTAGACCTACTCCAGTAGCAATGGTAATCATCATCATTACCATCCCCAAAATAATAGCTATTATGGCAATTTTAATAATAGGTGTTGAAGCAGTACTTTTATACTTCTTTGCGCCAATTATGCGTTTAGCTGTAAAATATTCAAAATTCAATCCTATGGCGTTTCGTTCGCTCAAAAGTACCTTTTTTTTAGTTTTTGTAATTGCAATTTCCTGCGGAAACGGTAAACAGACAAAAACTGATGATTTAAAAGCAGGTTCTAACTCCGCTTCATTACCTCAAGAGATAAATTCCGAAGATCTTGAAAACCCACATCTCATCTTAGGGGCAAACCGCACTGAAACTTATCTACCCTTACTTTCGGGAAAAAGAATTGCTATAGTAGGTAACCCGAGTTCGTTGATTTTAAAAGACTCAAAAAAGCCAGAACGCTACACACATCTGGTTGATTCGCTGTTGAGCCTTAATCAAAATGTGGTTAAAGTATTTTCACCAGAACACGGCTTTAGAGGAAATGCCGATGCTGGCGAAGCTGTTAAAAATGGTAAAGATCCTAAGACGGGGCTCGATGTAATCTCCTTATACGGAAACAATAAAAAACCAAAATCAGCACAATTAGAAGGTATTGATATAATCATATTTGATATTCAGGATGTTGGTGTACGCTTTTACACCTATATAGCAACTCTACATTATGTGTTAGAAGCTGCCGCAGATTCTAACATTCCGGTACTTGTTTTTGACCGACCTAATCCTAATGGAAGTTATGTTGATGGCCCTGTAATGCAAAAAGAACACATCAGTTTTTTAGGGATGCATGCAGGCGTACCCTTGGTTCACGGTATGACGATAGGTGAGTATGCAAAAATGATGGCTACTGAAGGTTGGCTTAACACTTCTAAAAAAATAAATCTACAGGTCATTCCTATGGAAAACTACGAGCATACAATGCCCTATTCGCTACCTGTACGACCATCACCTAATTTACCCAACGATCAAGCGGTACTATTATATCCCAGTTTAGGACTTTGTGAAGGCACTGCTCTCAATGCAGGTCGTGGCACCGAAATGCAATTTCAGGTTATCGGTTCACCATTTTTGCCCTCTAACTTATATAAATTAACCTATACACCTCAACCTAATTTTGGCTCCAAAAATCCTAAGTTTAATGGTGTTACCTGCAACGGATTAGATTTGCGATCACTAGAAAATCCTAGAGAAGTAAATCTTCGATTTATTATAGATGCTTATACTAGTTATTCACAAAAAGACACGTTCTTCGATACAAAGAATTTCACTGCGCATGCTGGTACTCCTAAACTTCAAAAACAAATTCAAGAAGGAGTTTCTTTTGAAGAAATACAATTAGGCTGGCAAGAAGATCTGGAGAAGTTTAAGCAAATACGCCAGAAATATCTGCTTTATTTATAAATTCTTGCAGAATAACCCCAAATAAATCAATAGTATTTTAACTATAATATTTTCTAAATTAATTACGAAAACGATATATATTTCTGTAATTTTAATATCTTACGCGCTAATATGCTATGGCCTAGTATATGAGCTAATTTATTTTAAGCAGACCAGAAATGAAATATTTATTACTTTTTTCTTGTTTTTTACTGTTTTCAGCTAACTTTTATGGGCAACGTCTTTACGGTACTATCTCTGACGCAGAAACAGATCAACCTATTGCGGGAGTAAATGTTTTTATAAAATCTTTAAAGAAAGGTGTTACTTCAAAAAACGATGGGGTCTTCTATTTTGAACAAGCAGATGGCTTAAAAAAAGAGGATACGATTCTTTTTAATATGGTAGGTTACAAAACACGCACGCTTACTCTAGAGGAATATGAATCTCAAAATAATAAAATCAAACTTTCAGAAGAGCAATTTAATAGTTCAAAATTATTAAAATCTTCAGGTAGAATTATATCAATAGGATCTACAAATAAAAACAGTGAGTAGATTACAGAAAAGAGTTCAATTATAAATCCAATACGCCTTATTCAGGGCGTATTTTTTTTTCAGTAATTCTAAAGGATTCAATAAATTTTTAATCAAAGATTAGCTTATCCATCTAACTAAGCAAATATTTCAGAATGCTCATTTTATAAATTTAATTAAGTAGTTAATAAACCACATAATCATTGAAAAATCACATAGAATAGACATCAGTGTTACTAAATCGTAACTAGTAAATTATTTTATTAAAAATAGTTGCATTATTTTTAAGACATAACTAACATCTATTTTAATGAAAAAAACCTTTTATCTACCGGTTTTAGGTCTTATGTTGAGCACAAGCCTATTTGCTCAAGACCAGAAAGAAACCGTTAAAAACATTGTAAGTGAGGCAACTACAAACTCACAACTCAAAAATCTAGCTCACGAATTACTCGACGTGGTAGGGCCACGATTAGTAGGGTCTCCAGAAATGAAAAATGCGCACGACTGGGCTGTTCAAAAATATGCAGACTGGGGCATTCCTGCAGAGAATGAACAATGGGGTGTTTGGAGAGGCTGGGACCGCGGAATTACGCATATAGATATGGTAAGCCCGCGTAGTGTAAGCTTAGAGGGGATGCAACTTGCTTGGAGTCCTTCTACTTCATCTAAAGGAATTGAAGCTGAAGTGGTAATTCTCCCTGAGGCAAAAGACTCTATTAGTTTTCAGAAAACTTTAAATTCGGTTAAAGGCAAATTTGTATTAATCTCAATGCCTCAACCTACCGGAAGACCTGATGACAATTGGGAAAAATGGGCTACGCCAGAATCATTCGAAAAAATGAAAATGGAAAGAGAAGCTCAAAATGATGCTTGGAATGCACGTATTAAAACGACGGGATATTCTTCACGAGAATTACCTAAAATACTGGAAAAAGCTGGTGCTGCAGGAATCGTAACGAGCAACTGGTCTAGAGGTTTTGGTGTAAACAAAATCTTTTCGGCATATACAGAGAAAATACCAATGGTAGATATCGCTCTTGAAGATTACGGACTTCTATACCGTCTTGCTGAATATGGTGATAAACCAGTAATCAAAGTAATGGCACAATCAAAAGATCTAGGTGAAGTACCTACTTTTAATACAATTGCTCAAATTAAAGGATCTGAAAAACCAGAAGAATATGTAATTCTTTCTGCGCATTTTGACTCTTGGGATGGAGCTCAGGGAGCAACAGACAATGGTACTGGTACCCTAGTTATGATGGAAGCAATGCGTATTCTTAAAAAAGTATATCCTAATCCTAAACGAACAATTTTAGTAGGTCACTGGGGAAGTGAAGAGCAGGGTCTTAATGGGTCGCGCTCATTTGTTAAGGATCATCCGGAAATTGTAGCAGGTGTTCAGGCCGTGTTTAATCAAGATAATGGAACCGGTCGTGTGGCGACCATTTCAGGTAATGGCTTTTTAAATGCTTACGATTATGTGGGTAGCTGGTTAGCTGCTGTTCCTGATGAGGTCGCAAGTATTGAAACTAATTTCCCAGGTATTCCTGGTGGTGGTGGATCTGACTATGCATCTTTTGTTGCAGCTGGTGCTCCGGCATTTAACCTAAGTTCATTAAGTTGGGATTATTGGAATTATACGTGGCATACTAACCGCGATACTTATGATAAAATTGTTTGGGATGATGTGCAGAACAATGCCATTCTTACTGCAGTCTTAGCTTATATGGCTAGTGAAGATGAAGATAAAACTTCACGTGATAAGATTGTCTTACCTATAAGTAAGCGTACAGGTGAGCAAATGACTTGGCCTGAAGCTCGCGATAGCACGAGACGTGGCGGACTTGATGATTAATAATAAATCACATTAATATGATTTAAAAAAAAGAGCCTTGAGATTATTCTCAAGGCTCTTTTTTAATATTGCTAATTGCAGTACTTCTCACCTGCACGTTAAATTTTTAAAGATTCTTAATTTCCATAACTTCTGCCTCACTTACTGTAAGCAATCCCGGTTTTACTAGCCTTCCTATCATCTCGCGCCAGTTTTCATTCTGCTCAAATATTGCTTTAAAAATAGGTTTAGCCATCTCAAGCTGTCCATCATTTGCCATGGCAACTGCCTTCCAAAATTTCATTTCTAAGTTATCTGGAAACAGTTCTTCCGCAGTGCCGTATTGTTTTAATGCTTCGGGCATATCACCTGTTTCGACAGCAAGATCACCTTTATTCATATATTCATAAGCACGGGCTACTTTTAATAAACGATCGAGTTCTTCTATAGGATTCTCATGATCATCAACGCGTAAATTAATTCGGTATTCTTCCCACGGATTTTCAACTAGATCAGGACCTACAACAATTAGAGCCGCACTTTGTTTTCCGCGGATATCTCCACCAGCTTGCTCTGCCGCCTTTAAAACTGCTACCATGCGTTCAGCCAGTGGCATTCCTTTATTTTCGTTAAATGCCTTTTCCATTGCAGGTACCGTTTGATCGGTAAGCATCATATTTGCCTGTACCGAAAAATTATCACCGGTAATCTGATCTGCATAAATCACACATTTTGCTCCAGTGTAAGCTGATGCGTTTCCGTTTATATCAAGAAATGCTACCTGACGGTAATCCTTGCCATCATCTGCAGCTATAAGATTTTGCAAAGCTTCCTCGGCAGACAGGCCTTCTTCCATTAATTGTAAGCCCTTAAGTCCGTAGGCAGGATTTACAAAAGATTGAGTGGCTACTACCCCAACACCACTTTTTCCCCAGGAGACCAGCGACCCTACACTAAACCAATGACTTTGAACCGCCACCGCCATTTCTCCTGTAGCAGCATCTCGTGCTACAATTGAAAAAGTATGAGCAAAAGCACTTTTTTCTGCCGGAATATTTTGGCTATGACTTAGCATTGTAATTAAACCTGTAAGAATTGCAATTTCAACTTTCATAATATCTATTTTAATTTAATACGGTCCTTCATTTTCTCAACAATGTTATACGCTGCTGGACATACAGGAATATTCTTTAAGGTAATATTGGTGATTTGCTGAAATTTTTTACGGTCGGTATGCGGGAATTCGGCACAAGCTTTAGGGCGCACATCGTAAATCATACAGTAGTTATCTGCTCCTAAAAAAGTACAGGGCAAATTTTGTAGAACATAATCATTGTCTTCATCAATGCGCAAATAAGCATCTATAAACTGCGCATCTTTCATTCTAAAATGTTTTGCGATGCGAGTCACATCTCTATCGGTAAACAACGGTCCCGTAGTCTTACAACAGTTTGCACACTTTAAACAATCTGTTTCAGCAAACTCCTCCTCGTGCAATTCTTGCATTTTATAATCAAGATCTTTTGGTGGTTTGCGCTTTAGCTTTTTAAAATAGGCAGCATTTTCTTTATGCTTATCTTTGGCAAGATTGGGCAACTGCTCAATAAATTCATCCATAAGACAAAAATAAGTAAATAAACCGCCTCTAATTTATGCTGAAAAAAGATTCTGATAATCCTGATATTTTTGGTTCTGCTTTGCTCGATTACCATTCCAATGATTATACTGAAGATATTACTGTTATCTCCTCCCTTACCGAAAATGATGAAATACCCGTCCCTTATCTATTTAGAGCCTATACAGAAATGCCAGAAATAGAGCAGACGGCTTTAAATCTTACGGTAGGTAAAACGCTAGATATAGGTGCGTGTGCCGGTAGCCACAGCTTATATTTACAAGAGCAAGGTATTGATGTGTTGGCTCTTGATCAATCTAAGGGAGCAATAAAAGTGTGCTCAAAACGAGGTGTACATAAAACTAGTGTTTCAGATATTTTAGATTTTAAGGAAGGTACTTATGATACGTTATTATTAATGATGAATGGCACCGGTATATTTCAGAGATTAGAGTATACTCAGAACTATTTAAAACATCTTAAGGAACTACTTAATGATAATGGACAAATACTCGTTGACTCATCTGATATATCATTTATGTATGAAGAAGAAGATGGCAGTTATTGGCGTGATGCAAGTAGAGATTACTACGGAGAAGTAACTTTTCAAATCAAATATAAAAATCAAACATCTGAAGCATTTGACTGGTTATATCTTGACTTCGATAGTCTTGAGAAGGAGTCAGTGCAAGTAGGTCTCAAATGTGAGAAAATCTTAGAAGGATCGCATTATGAATATTTAGCGCGTCTTACAAAACTTTAAACCTCGCTACTGCGTAGATTATATACGTTAACAATGCTAAATCTATCCTAAACCCTGCTATACAGGCTTGTTTAAATAAGCTTTAAATTATTTTTAGCATTTTTCAAAACTGACTAATGAAATTAAATTCGATTACCCCCTACCTTACCCTAATTGCAACCCTATTTATACTTTCTTGTTCATCAGACAGTAGCACTCCAGTAGTAGATCAACCTAATAATAAAAATTTAGGATCATCGGCCAGGGACTTTTTGAGTGCCGAAGAATATACAGGATTGAGTGTAGAGATCGCATATGTAGAAGGTTTTAAGCCATCGACTACAACTCTTAATAACCTAAGAACATTCTTTAATAAACGCCTTAATAAGCCAGACGGTATTACATTTAAAGAAACTATTGTGCCGGCTACTACTTCAGGGAGCCTGAATCGTGAAGAATACGTCAAAATTGAAAATGATAACAGAACCTTATTTAATACAGGAGACGAGCTTGCAGTATGGATCTTTTTTGCAGATCAAAATTCTGAAAGTGATGAAGGCAACACGCGTATTTTAGGAACCGCATATCTAAATACATCTTGTATCATATATGAAAAAACCCTTCAGGAATTTAGTGGTCGCATTGGCGGAGCCAATTTAACGCTACTAGAAAGTATAACCACCCAGCACGAATTTGGTCATTTGTTTGGTTTAGTAAACTTAGGAACTGAAATGGTACGACCACACGAAGATCAGCAGCCAGATTCAAGTAATAATGAGATTATAAAAGATAATAAGCACTGTAATCAAGAAGACTGCTTAATGTACTTTCAGACGGTAGGAGACGCTTTAGGTGGAAGAATGACAACCCTACCTGCGTTTGATGAATTTTGCCTCGAAGATTTACGCGCTAATGGCGGTAAGTAAATAATGATTTAGAATATAAAAAAAGACCGTTTTAGAAATCTAAAACGGTCTTTTTAATTTATTTATAGTCGCTTATTAGTCTAAAACAAGACTTGTGGTTGCAATTACTTTACCTCCATCAAATACGTTGATCTTGTATAATCCTTTTGGAAAATCGCTTCCTTTTGGCGCGATATTTTCACAGATATCAAGCGCTGTATTTTCATAATAGAACTTAGAAATTGTACTGTAAGTAATGCTAGTAGCATCATCAATTTTTACAGTTTTATTGTCTCCTAAAATGTTATTTTGAGGATCTAAAACCTGCACATATAATTGTTTGTCACCAGCTTCAGCAATTCTGTTTTGAGGTACAGTATAACAAGCTCTAATACGATCTACACGACGCGCGTTGTCATTCTCTACAAGTTTACCGCTATTTCTAACAATTACACCTGTTCCTACTAGCTTGTTTGCTGCAAGAGAAGAGCCTAAAGCTACTTTTTCTGCAAGGGCATCTTTTGCTAACGCAAGACTGTCACGCTTCATTTGAGACACTTCTAATTCATAAGATGTACTATCTACACGCATCGCTAATACACGGTTCATTCCTTTCAAACTATCATTTTGAGCAAATAAATAATCGCGCTCCTTCTTAAGTTTATAAACCTCATCGCGGTATTTGCGCAATACAGAAACGTTAGCTTCCATTTTTTGAACAGAATCGATCAACGTTTGTATACGATCTCTAGCTTGATTAAGCTCTGTATCCTTAAGGTTGTTTTCTTCGATAACAGCATCATACTTAGTCACCATTTGCTTAAGGTCATTAAGTACTAGTTCTTTCTCTTCAGTTAATTCGGCCTTCGTATTTTTTTCCTGATTATACAGTTTAATTGCAAAAGCACCGGCAATGATAAGAAGCACGGCTAGAATACCCGTTACTATCTTTATACCGTTATTTTTATTCTCGTTTTCCATAAATTCTAAATTTGATTAGTTTAAGCTTTTCTACTTAATTAATTGTTAACGCGTTTCAAGATTCAAAAGTGTGTAAAAGTTTTAAAAACAGAAACTATAATTTACTGTTTTTTAACTATAACAACAGAATTGTTCCCTAAAAAAGCGAGCAAACTTACAAAAAAGACAAATACGTTTGTTTAATATTATAAAAATGAATTAAGTAATATTTTTCATATTCCTATCTTTGTTTTATGAAAGAAGAACACAAACGCGCTAGCATTCTTTTTGGCGCATTAGCAGTAATAGCAATAATTGTATGGTTTTTTAATGCCAGCTTTGGCAAAGGACTTTTACTAGGTTTAGGGCTCGCTGCTTTGATCTATATTTTACGCAGTTTCTTACCAAAACGCCAATAATTAGAGTATTTCTAAAAGTTCTTTTGCATTAGAGAGCGCTTTAAATTTTGAGTGATTAATTGCTTCATCTACCTGCTCGTGAGACCAGGTAGTGTAAAATGGAATATGAAAAGCATATCCTCCCATAGCAAGCACCGGTATAACATCTGACTTTAGTGAGTTACCTATCATTAAAAATTCGTTAGGCTTAATATCTAAATGCTTTACTAGTTTTTTGTATTGTGTTTCTTTTTTATCAGAAACTATTTCTACGTGATGAAAATAATCAATTAGACCGCTCTTTATTAATTTACGTTCTTGATCTAGGAGGTCTCCTTTTGTGGCAACCACTAGTTTATATTTCTTTGAAAGCTGCTCTAAGACAAGTTCGATATGAGGTAAAAGGTCCACAGGCTCAGCCAGCATTTGCTTTCCTTTCTCTAAAATAAACTCTGTAATTTCAGAATTCATTTTATCTCCCATAAGACGATGGGCAGTTTCAAGCATAGATAATGTGAATCCTTTTATGCCGTATCCATAAGTATCCAGATTTTTAATTTCGGTATCTAATAAAATACGTACGATATCTTCTTCATCACCATACGCAGATAGCTCCTTTGCAAATGCTATTTCTGCATCTCTAAAAAAAGTTTCATTAACCCAAAGGGTATCATCTGCATCGAAGGCTATAACCTTAATCTCGTTTAAATTCAATGTATATTATTTAGAATTAGATGTAAAAGTACTATTTACTAGCGGAGGCAGTCAACTTATTAAGTGTTCTACTCATCATCAGAAATATTCTTACTATCTTCAAAATAAAAATTGAAACTTAAAATATGTTTGGACTATTCAAGAAGAAAAACGAGAAAGAGAAATTACAGGAAGCGTATAAAAAGCTCATGAAAGAAGCTTACGATTTATCTACCAGTAACCGTTCTGCCAGTGACAACAAATATGCTGAAGCAGATGTTATTATGAAGAAGATTGAAAATTTAGAATAAAAAAAGGCAATTCTACATAAGTAGAATTGCCTTTTTGATAAAATAACAGAACCTTTATTTTTTCTTCTTTTTCATTTTATTAAGCCAGATAAGCGTACCAGTCACGGGTAAACTTGTAGCAATAAGACACGTGATGAAATAAATTATTTTTGATAAATAGCCATAAATTTCACCAGTATGTAGTGGTTTAATTAACGATGCTATTTGCATGCCTAATGGCTTATCACTAAACTTTTCTACATCTAAAACTGCACCCGCCTTAGATAAATACACTACATCATAGGTTACTGGTGAAAAGTTAGCCGTATTGTATTTTCTCACACTATAGTACGGAGAACGACCTCCCGGCAAACTAACAGAAACCTCCCCAGCATAGTCAAGCTCAGTGTTAACAGTAGATAATACTTCTGGTAATGTGGCCACTTTTTCATCAGACATATCTACCTGATATTCTGGAGAAGATCTATTAAAAATTTCAGCACCTATAACTTTACTTAATCCTTCTCTATATCCCTCAAACGACCAGCACAATCCGGTAATACCCATAATCACAACAAAGATTAATGAATAGAATCCTAAGGTGTTATGCAAATCGTGATTAACCCGTTTCCAGTTAGCTTTAGTTTTTATCTTAAAACCAGATTTTACATTTTTCCATTTTACCTTCTTCGGAAACCAGAGCACTAGGCCAGTAACCGCTAGAATAAGAAAAATGATTGTTGCTACACCTACAATAGGTCTACCTATTGTACTGTCGAGCAATAACCAGCGGTGCATTTTAAAAAAGAAAAAACAAAAGGCATCTGCCGGGTTTGCTTCAGGAACTAAAGTTTCGGCAGTATAGGGATTAACCATAAGGTTTGTTCCACGTCTTTCTTTAGGATTTTCCTTAATTGAAAATATATAGGGTTCATCAGCACTTGCAGGAATGTTAATACTCGTTAGAACCCCCTTATTTGCAGCTGTAACTTTTTCAGTTAAAGAGGTAATACTTAACTGTTCTCCTTTAGGTTCAACAACTAACTCACTTGCAAATGCATCTTTAATCTCATGTTCAAAAGCTAAAATTGTACCGCTTAAGCATACTAAAAATAAAATAATACCACTTGCAAGTCCTAGCCATAAGTGAACATCATTTAAAAATTTTCTAAAAGTGTATTTCTTTTTTTTCTTCATGTTGTGAAATCAGCTATAAGTAACCTTAATCTAATGAGTGATATTATTTATCGAATTAAGCGCAAATATAAAAATCAAAATGACTTTGAACTATTTAGACTTAATAAAAATAAAAATATTTTCTCGTTATCACATTCAAGCTCTTCAGAATTGAACTCATAAAAAAGCCCCAGCATACTATTTGCATACTGGGGCTTACAATTAGGTTAGCGCAACTTAGCGAACTAGCTTTTTATATTTAATACGCTTTGGCATTAAATCTCCACCAAGGCGCTTTTTCTTGTTTTCTTCATAATCTGAAAACCCTCCTTCGAAGAAATAAACTTGACTATCTCCTTCAAAAGCCAGAATATGCGTACAGATACGGTCTAAGAACCAACGGTCGTGAGAAATAACAACAGCACATCCTGCAAAATTTTCAAGACCTTCCTCAAGGGCTCTTAATGTATTAACATCAAGATCGTTTGTAGGCTCATCGAGAAGAAGTACGTTACCTTCTTCTTTTAAAGTCATTGCAAGGTGTAAGCGGTTACGCTCTCCTCCAGATAATGTTGAAACTTTTTTGTTTTGTTCACTTCCACTAAAGTTAAAACGACTTAAGTACGCTCTCGAGTTTACTTCTTTGCCACCCATTAGCACAAGTTCCTGCTCATCAGAGAAATTTTGCCATATAGTTTTATCGGGATCAATATTACTATGACTTTGATCTACGTAGGCAATTTTTGCTGTGTCTCCTACTTCAAAAGCGCCCTTATCTGCTTCTAATTCACCCATAATCATCTTGAAAATGGTTGTTTTACCTGCACCGTTAGGTCCTATAATTCCCACAATACCAGCTTGAGGAAGATTAAAATTCAAATCTTCGTACAGCAATTTATCTCCAAAAGCTTTACTCACCCCTTTAGCCTCAATCACATTTGTACCCAGACGAGGACCATTAGGAATATAAATCTCTAATTTTTCATCTACCTGCTTTTGATCTTGGCTCATCATCTTATCATAATTCTGAAGACGTGCCTTTTGCTTAGTTTGACGACCCTTAGCACCCTGACGTACCCACTCGAGTTCGCGCTCTAAGGTTTTTTGACGTTTTGAGGCTGTCTTACTTTCCTGAGCCATACGTTTTGACTTCTGGTCTAACCAAGAAGAGTAATTACCTTTCCACGGAATACCTTCACCTCGGTCTAACTCAAGAATCCATCCTGCCACATTATCTAAGAAATAACGGTCGTGAGTTACCGCAATTACAGTTCCTTTGTATTGTGCAAGGTGATGCTCTAACCAATGTACAGATTCTGCATCTAAGTGGTTTGTAGGTTCATCCAGTAATAATACATCAGGTTCTTGTAATAATAAACGGCACAAGGCTACACGTCTCTTTTCACCACCAGACAATACTCCAACCTTTTGATCTGCTGGTGGGGTGCGTAATGCATCCATTGCAACCTCTAGTTTATTATCTAATTCCCAAGCCCCACGTGCATCGATCTCATCTTGCAACACAGCTTGTCTAGCCATTAATTTATCCATTTTATCAGGATCAGAGTAAACCTCTTCTAGACCAAATGAATCATTAATTTTATTGTATTCTTCAAGTATAGCTACCGTTTCTGCTGCACCTTCTTTTACAATTTCTAGTACAGTTTTTTCAGGGTCTAATTTAGGCTCCTGTTCTAAATATCCTACCGTAAACTCTTTATCTGATGTTACATCTCCTTGAAAATTTGTATCTAAACCGGCAATGATTTTCATCAAAGTAGATTTACCAGATCCGTTAAGACCTAGAATACCAATTTTTGCTCCGTAGAAAAAACTTAAATATATTTTCTTTAATACCGGGGTATTTGCTCCGGGATAGGTTTTACTCACACCGGTCATCGAAAAGATGATCTTTTTATCGTCGCTCATATGCGTTAATTAATTAGTTAGAAAACTGCAAAAATCACTTTCTACAATTGTTTTGCAGCGGTGCAAAGGTATTGAAAAGACGTGTGTTTAGAAACTGTTTATTAAGCTGAATTCGGCTCATTTATTAACTTCATTATTTTCCCATTTTTTGTTATTTGGGAAAATTATAACAGCATATAGAAACTAAGCTTAAAGAATATTACTGAAATTTATAACTAAGCAACAATAAACTGCTTGTTACAAAATTAAATTTCATAATCCTTTATCATATAATAGATTATGTAATTACTAACCCAATTTAACAAAGGTTGCAAATGGATAATTCTCAAGACAGCACTGAAAGTAATACCAATAAGCGAATGCTTGATGATGAGGAAAAAATTTTAGACGATCTGGGAATTTTCGGTACTGCCAGACGTTCCTTTTTAGGTCAGTTGTCTGCCGCAGGCATTGGTCTTGTAGCCCTACCCCATTTTTCATCAGACTTATTTGCTCAAAAAACTAAAAATATTTTGCCATTGGAACCAAAAGCACTTCTCAACCCGATTGAAGTTCAACTTCAAATAAACGGCGACACCTATCCGCTCCAAGTAGATTCAAGAATGACATTGCTTGATGCCCTGCGTGAAAGACTAGATCTTACAGGAACAAAAAAAGGCTGTGATCACGGTCAATGTGGAGCTTGTACAGTAATAATTGACGGGGAACGTAAACTGTCTTGTCTAACCCTTTCTGCATCCTGCAAAGACAAAAAAATTAAAACTATAGAAGGTATTGCGTCCGCAGATAAAATGCACCCTATGCAGGAAGCTTTCTTAAAACACGACGGGTTTCAATGCGGATATTGTACTCCTGGCCAAATTTGTTCTGCAGTCGCATTACTAGATGAAGCAAAACGCGGTGAAGTAAGCTATGTAACTCCTAACGTAAAAGATAAGGTAACTATACTTTCAGATGAAGAAATTCGAGAGCGTATGTCTGGTAATATTTGTCGATGTGGAGCGTATAACAACATCCTGGACGCAATTAAAGAAGTACACTTAGGAGAAAGCACTAGTACAAAATGGAGCTTTGCAACCGAAGAACAATTAACAAACAGTAAATCTGCAGATTAACTAAAAAATAAACCAATGAGACCATTTGAATTTTATAGTGCACAATCTGCTTCTCAAGCTGTAGTACAACATACTAAAAATAAGGAAACACATTATCTTGGTGGAGGAACAAATCTTCTCGATTTAATGAAGGAAGATGTAAAACGTCCCGAGCATTTAATAGAAGTTGCAGATCTTCCATATAAAGATATTAAATCCACTTCTGAAGGCGGACTCGCATTAGGTGCAATGATGAGTAACACGCACACCGCTAATAATACTGAAGTTAAAAACAAATATCCGCTTTTATCAATGGCCATTTTAGCTGCGGCTACAGAGCAAATACGCAATATGGCAACTAATGGCGGTAATTTGCTACAGCGCACGCGTTGTCCATACTATTTTGAAACTTCAATGCCGTGCAATAAGCGTGAACCCGGTACGGGTTGTGGCGCTTTGGATGGTGAGAATAGCAAGCATGCCATTTTTGGATGGAGCGAATCTTGTGTAGCAACACATCCTTCAGATATGAGTGTCGCTCTCGCGGCTTTAAATGCTACAGTGGTTGTTCAAAGTGAAAATGGAGAATCTCGCAGGATTCCTTTTACCGAATTTCACAGACTTCCAGAAGATCGTCCGGAAAAAGATACAACACTTAGTGATTCAGAATTAATTACCAGTATAGAATTACCAAAATCAGAATTCCCTACTCATTATTATTATTTAAAAGTTAGAGAGCGCTCTAGTTATGCTTTTGCCTTGGTTTCAGCCGCAGTAGGATTGCAACTTGACGGTAAAACAATACGAAAAGCGGGTCTAGCATTAGGAAAAGTTGCTCATAAACCCTGGAAACTAGAAAAGGTTGAACAATTTTTAATAGGAAAAGAAGCCACTAAAGAAGTTTTTGAGCAGGCTGCAGAGTTAGCCTTGCAAGATGCAAAACCTTTAAAACATAACGCGTATAAGATTGAACTTGCAAAAAAAACGCTCGTTCGTGCACTTTTACAAGCAACCTCTAGAAGTTAAAACCGGTATATGAAAGATCAAACAAAATCAAAAACAGGCGCTTCAGTAAATCGTTTAGAAGGTGCTTTAAAGGTAATGGGTAAGGCAAAATATTCTTCAGAATTTGCTATTGATAATTTAGCTTTTGCCCAAGGAATACAAAGTACGATATCAGCTGGAAAAATAACGAGCATTGACACTTCATTGGCCGAAAAACAAGAGGGCGTGATTAAAATTATAACCCACGAAAATGCTTTAAAACTTAAAGGTTACGGTGGGCGCTTTGAAGAACCAGACACAAAAAGTATCTCTCCTAGTCTTCAAACCCCAGATGTACATTACTATGGAGAATATATAGGCGTGGTAGTAGCCGAAACCTTTGAGCAAGCTCGATATGCTGCTAATCTAGTCAAAGTTACCTACGCTAAAAGCGAGCCGAAATTTATTTTTGATGAGCATTTAGACGAACTCTACATGCCCAAAGAAATCAACGATAAAGCCAAAACAAATACGCAATGGGGCGATGTAGAGAAAGGACTTAAGGATGCTTACAAAACCATTGATGTTACCTACAACACTCCTGTAGAACACCATCACCCCATGGAGCTTCACAATATAATAGCAACTTGGGAAGGGGATAAAGTTATTGCTTATGCCTCTACACAAATAGTAGCTCACGCCGTGAAAACAATTGCAGATACTTTTGAAATTCCAGAAGATAACGTGCGTGTTATTACACCCTACGTAGGTGGAGGATTTGGTTCTAAATTGCAATTACGAGAGCACGGAACTTTAGGAATAATGGCTTCTAAAATGATCGGGAGACCTGTACAACTAACTGTAACGCGACACGAGATGTTTACAGCAGTAGGTTTTAGACAGCATAACAGACAACATATGCGTCTGGGAGCAGATAAAGAAGGTAACCTCACTGCATTATCACATGAGACCTCAGCGGCTACATCTACTTATGAAGAATTTCAGGAACCTTGTGGCGCTATATCACAAACACTCTATAACACTCCAAACTCATTAGTTACTCATAAACTAATGAAATTAAATCTACCATCCCCGAGATGGATGCGAGCTCCCGGTGAAGCTCCTGGAAGTTTTGCGCTAGAATCTGCAATGGATGAACTAGCTTATAAATTACAAATGGATCCGGCAGAATTCCGTATTAAAAATGATACACAGCACGATCTTAGCGTTGACAAACCGTTCTCATCGAGACAGTTTGTAGAATGTATACGCATAGGGGCAGAGAAATTTGACTGGAAAAATAAATGGAAACCTACACCCGGACATACTAAAAAAGAAAATTGGTTAGTAGGCTACGGTATGAGTGGTTCTTCTAGACAATCGCCCTATATGGAAAGCTCTGCGCTTATAAAGTTAAAACTAGACAACGATAAAGTGCAAGTAACTGTACAAACAGATGCTACCGATATAGGCACCGGAAGTTACACTATCATTGGGCAAACTATTTCAGAATATCTTGATATCCCATTAGAACAAATAAGTGTCGAGTTAGGAGATTCAAAATTTCCAAAAACACCTGGATCGGGTGGCTCCTGGGGTGCTGCATCCTATACAAATGGTGTAAAAGTAGCTTGTGACAATGCCATAAGCACCCTTAAGACATTAGCGAGTACCAGTGAAGATCTTTCGGTGATAGAATTAATGAAGAAGGCTGATTTAACTGAATTTGAAGCAAAAGGAACGGCAGGTCCTACTGAAGAATTTGAGAATTATTCGGTGTATTCATTTGGCGCCAACTTCTGTGAAGTGTGGGTTGATGAGTATAGTGGTATGGTGCGCCTTGAACACTTTGTAAATGTTGGATCTGCAGGAAAAATACTGAACCCAAAAACCGCATATGGTCAAATTATAGGAGGTATTACCTGGGGTGTAGGACAAGCATTAACCGAACATTCGCAAGTTGAACCTAACCACGGAAATTTCATCACGCGTTCTTTTGCAGATTATCACGTGCCTGTAAACTTAGATTTAGGTAAAATTGATGTAATCTTTTTACCAGAAGATGATTATATCGCTAATCCTATGGGAGTTAAAGGTATAGGTGAATTAGGAATCACCAGCATCGCTGCAGCAATTGCAAATGCAGTATTTAATGCCACCGGCAAACGCGTACGTGACCTACCTATTACACCCGAAAAAATAATGAAAACAAAAATTGAAGTAGCCTAGTGCAGACCCAACAGTCTTAATATAAGTGCTAATTGACCGGTATGATAAGCATTATGCTCTACAACAAGCATTAGCTCTCGAAGTACAGACTGTTTTTCACCGTGTTTTGCCACAGCTAATAAATCAACATCTTCCTGTTCAATAAAATTTGAAAGGGCAGAACGTTCTGAAATAAAATTTTCTTTAAGTTCTTTCCATTCTTTTTTTGAACTAGCAGTATTTTCTAATGGCCAGTAATCTGCTGGCCAATTAGGAAGTATATAATTTTCTGAAATGCAGAAATCGAGAATATCCCGTTGTGCAAAACGTATGTGATAGAAAATTTCATAAAATGAATATGGAAGACCTACCGGACGATCACCTATACTTTTAAAACTTATTTTTTCAAGCAATTCATCAATAGAGATGAATGCTTCGCCCCCTTTGAGATGTTTTAAAAGTTGGTCTTTGATCGTATTTTCTATCATTAAACCCGTCCCTTTAATGCGTTGAAAACCCAGGCAATGGCAAAAAAGCCAATACCCACAGCAGCAAAACCATAACCTGCAATTTCATTATATCTAAAAGCACCTAATGCTATAAGTGCCAGTCCCACAACTATCATTATAAAAGTTGCCCAACTAAGTACTGTATTTTTATTCATCATGAGTAATAGATTTAATTTGCAAACATCGAGAAACTGAAAGATTTATTAAATACTGCGTTGGATATATAATCTAAGTATAAGTTTTTCTTTTTGCAACGCAGCTACAATCAGGAATATAATGCAAAAAGCAAATATCGCCTTTTTTTCATTTAAATATAACCGAAGTTACGAAAGCGATTTCGTATTTTCGTTACTATACAATCAGGCCCTGTTCTGCAAGTAATCAGCTCTTATAATAAGGGCTTTTCTTTTCAGTTATTAGCTTGATCTGAACATAATACACGTATTGAATGGATATAAAATTTAACAAAAACGAAGACCATAATAAACTTCTCGTATCTGATTTAAAAAGACGCTTCGCTAAAGTAAAATTAGGTGGTGGTGAAAAACGTATAGAAAAACACCACAACGCTGGTAAGCTTACCGCTAGAGAACGTATAAATTTTTTACTGGACAACTCGGAGAAAGCAATAGAAATAGCTGCTTTTGCGGGTGACGGTATGTATGAAGAGCACGGGGGTTGTCCCAGTGGTGGTGTCGTTGTTAAAATAGGGGAAGTGAGTGGCAAGTTATGTATAGTTGTTGCTAATGATGCTACCGTGAAAGCAGGCGCTTGGTTTCCCATAACTGGAAAGAAAAATTTAAGAGCCCAGGAGTTAAGCATAGAAAATAATCTTCCTATAATATACTTGGTTGATAGCGCTGGAGTTTACCTGCCTATGCAAGACGAGATATTCCCAGATAAAGAGCATTTTGGCCGTATTTTTAGGAATAATGCCGTAATGAGTAGTATGGGAATTACTCAAATAAGTGCAATAATGGGTAGCTGTGTCGCCGGTGGGGCATACTTACCTATTATGAGCGATGAAGCTATGATCGTTGATAAAACCGGTAGCATTTTTTTAGCAGGTAGCTATTTAGTTAAAGCTGCAATAGGTGAATCGATAGATAATGAAACCTTAGGAGGAGCTACTACCCATTGCGAAATTAGTGGTGTTACAGATTATAAAGCACTTGACGACAAGGACGCACTTACCCGAATAAAAAATATTATGGGTAAAATAGGAGATTTTGATAAGGCAGGATTTAATCGCATTAAATCTTCAAAACCTACAGAAGACCCTAAAGATATCTATGGCATCTTACCGGCTAAACGGAGCGATCAATATGATATGAAAGATATCATAAAACGATTAGTTGATAATTCTGAATTTGAAGAATACAAAGAAGCATACGGTCAAACTCTAATTACTGCTTATGCCCGTATTGATGGGTGGGCAGTAGGTATTGTTGCCAATCAGCGTAAAATAGTGAAAACTAAAAATGGTGAAATGCAATTTGGTGGTGTGATTTATAGCGATAGCGCAGATAAAGCAACTCGATTTATAGCTAATTGTAACCAGAAAAAAATTCCTCTTGTTTTTCTTCAAGATGTTACCGGGTTTATGGTAGGTAGCAAAAGTGAGCATGGCGGTATTATAAAGGATGGTGCTAAAATGGTTAATGCAGTAAGTAATTCTGTAGTGCCAAAATTCACCATTGTAATTGGCAATTCGTATGGTGCAGGAAACTATGCGATGTGCGGTAAAGCTTATGACCCCAGATTAATTGTAGCTTGGCCTTCGGCGGAATTAGCAGTAATGAGTGGTAATAGTGCTGCAAAAGTTCTTTTACAAATAGAAACTGCGTCTCTAAAGAAACAAGGAAAAGAAATTACTGAAGAAGTAGAGAAAGAACTCTACGACCGAATCAAAGCGCGTTATGATGAGCAGGTTTCTCCATATTATGCTGCATCACGTATTTGGACGGATGCGATTATAGATCCGTTAGATACGCGAAAATGGATTTCAACAGGAATTAATGCTGCAAATCACGCACCTATTCAGAAAAAATTTAACTTGGGGATTATTCAAGTGTAATTTGATGACTACAACATTTAAAAAAATCTTAATTACCGCAGTAGTAGCAATTCCTACTGCGGTAATTTCATTTTTGGTGATTCAGTACCTGTTACGAGATAAATCAGATATTTTTCAATCGCTACAAAAAGAAGCTGCCTATATTAATACTCAAACACCTTTGCAACTGGATGAGGAGACTACTCTTGACAGTGCTGTTGCAATGAATAAAAATAGCTTTGCATATTACTATACGCTTATTTACAGATCTGATGCTGTTAATAAGGACACCGTTACAAAATATGTGAAACCAGCACTCATTGCACGTTTAAAAAATAATCCGGAAATGGATTACTTTAGAGAAAAGAAAATTACACTTTACTATCATTATTTTGGATATGATAGTTTACCGGCAGTTACATTAAAAATAACCCCAGACCTTTACAGTAATTAATATGCACACTGAAGAAAAGTTTACTGATAAATCAGATTTAAATCTTGAATATTTCTTTGAGCTTTCTCCAGACTTAATGTGTGTAGCCGGTTTTGACGGATACTTTAAAAAAGTCAACCCTTCTTTTATAAACACATTGGGATATACTGAAGCTGAATTGTTTGCCAAACCTATTTCAGAATTTATTGT
The DNA here is from genome assembly GCF_004104375.1 of Leeuwenhoekiella aequorea. GTDB lineage: Bacteria > Bacteroidota > Bacteroidia > Flavobacteriales > Flavobacteriaceae > Leeuwenhoekiella > Leeuwenhoekiella aequorea. Next base: position 818,063 of record NZ_QOVM01000001.1, on the reverse strand, counting down.
TCAGGCAGATCGGGCAATAACAAAATCAAAACGGGAAAACTTACTTAAAAGCAATCTTCTTACTCATTTTGAAAACCGGTACCAGCATAAAAATGGCGCTATCATATGGTTGAGCTGGTCTTCAATTGCATTACAAAATGAGCAGGTAGTGTATGCAGTTGCTAAAGATGTGACAGTTAAGAAGAATATAGAAATTGAACGCAATAGGTTGTTGCAGACATTAAATGAGACGAATAAAGACCTCAAGCATTTTAACTATTCTAGTTCCCATGATTTGAGATCTCCACTAAGTAATCTTCTGGCCTTACATCAACTTTTAGATGACAGTGCTATTGAAAACCCAGAAGTCGCAGAATATATTGCGCTTTTAAAATTATCTACTCAAAATCTGAATGAAATCATTAGCTCCTATATGGAGAAATGGATTAAGAAAGACCGACTGATCCTGGATCTTATAGAAATCAAGTTTGATGATGTTTTAAATAAAACTAAGAACGCTATAAATGAATTAATACGTAAAGATCAAGTAATATTTCTCACTGATTTTAGTGAGGCTCCAAGTGTCGTTTATTCACCAGATTACCTCCAAAGTATTTTTTTGAATATTATCACTAATGCTATTAAATATGCCCGATCTGGTGTAAGTCCGATTATTAGAATTTCTTCAAAAAAGAGCGGAAATAATGTTCAATTGATATTTAGTGATAATGGAATAGGAATCGATCTAGAAAAAGCAGGAGAGAATCTTTTTAAACTTCATCAACGCTTCAATCCAAGTGCTGAAATCGATGGTAAAGGAATAGGACTTTATTTAGTTTATAATCACGTTACCAGTCTTGGGGGAACAATTGATGTTTCAAGTCAGCTTAATGTCGGAACGACTTTCATCATAACTTTCAAAGTACGAAAACAAATCTAAAATCATTTTTATTACATTACCTCTACTACAATTAACTAACTAAATCGGTTAAGCAAACATAGTTTCAGCCCTAAAATCTATCATATATTTGCGCGATACTATCCATTCTCATTGTATTAATGGTAATTTAAAACAGTATTATGTTTAAAAAGAGTCTAATAGCCCTTGCAATAGGTGGTTTTGGAATAGGAATGACCGAATTTGTTATGATGGGTATTTTACCTGATGTTGCTAATGACCTCAACATAAGCATCCCTCAAGCTGGGCATTTTATATCGGCTTACGCGCTTGGTGTTGTAATAGGTGCCCCCATACTGGTGGCAATAGCTGGAAACTATTCTCCTAAAAAAATATTGCTTGCTCTTATGGTAGCGTTTACAATTTTTAATTCGCTATCAATATTTGCTAATTCTTACAACTTTATGTTTCTCTCCCGTTTGCTTTCTGGGCTACCTCATGGAGCCTTTTTTGGAGTGGGAGCTGTTGTAGCCAGTAGACTTGTCCCTAAAGAAAAAGCTGCCAGTGCAGTTGCAATGATGTTTAGTGGATTAACCGTAGCAAACATTATCGGCATTCCGTTAGGCACATACGTAGGCCATAATATATCCTGGCGTTATACATTTATGATTGTTGTAGCAGTAGGGATAATCACTGTATTGGCCATTCTTTTCTGGTTACCCAAAATAGAAAAAAATACTCCTATCCCTATTAAAGACGCCTTAAAGATCTTTAAGCGAGCAGAGCTTTGGTTAATTCTCGGTATTACTGCTATAGGAACCGGTGGTTTTTTTGCGTGGTATAGTTACATAACTCCCTTACTTACCGAAGTGAGTAATTTTGATGACGGTATGGTGATATTTATACTAATGCTCGCGGGTCTGGGAATGACTTTTGGAAATGTATTGGGCGGCAAATTAGCAGATAAATTTTCTCCTATAAAGGCAACGGCGATACTTCTTAGTGTAATGACTCTCTGCTTAATTACTATATATTTTATAGCACCTATACAATGGATGATGTTAATAATGGTATTTGTTACGGGAGCATTTGCCTTTTCAACAGCTCCATCTATACAGATGCTTATGATTAAATCTGCAAAAGAGTCTGAGATGCTAGCTTCCTCTGTAAATCAGGCAGCGTTTAATGTAGCCAATGCACTTGGAGCGTTTCTGGGTGGTTTACCTATCGCAGCTGGTTATGGTTATACATCCCCAGAACTTGTAGGCGCTATACTTGCTTTATGTGGTGTGGGTCTATCAATAGGAGTAATCTATCATAGAAAACAGTTACTACTTCGTACCGAAAGCGTTTAATTATTTAATAAGTATCAACTCTTCCTGACGCTTGTTTACATATCTAAAACCTTTTGAACTCCATAATCCGGCCTCTTCAAGCATTATGCGAATATCCTTATTCCACTCTGTTAAAGTCACGGTTGTATTAAGTTCGATAGCATAAACCGTATTTGGAAACAATTTGTAATCCCCGCTTCCTGCTACGCCGTCTTGTGCATCCCACATTCCTATGGTGGTACCAGCCGAGTGACCGTACAAGCCTAATGGATGAGTATATATTGAAGGTACTAATCCTTCAGATTTTGCTTGGTATAAAGATGTTTCAAGAATTTCATTACCTGTTTTACCAGTCGCAAAATTGGAAGTTAAAATATCCTGTAGTCTATTTCCCTTAGCAAAAGCATCAACTAGAAATTGAGGAGCACTTGATTCTCCTTCTTTTAAAATATAGGCGTGTTGCTGACAATCTGTATTTAACCTCAAATAGGAAATCCCAAAATCACAATGAATTAAATCGCCGGGTAAAATTACTTGAGCCGCGTTGTGATTTGTAAATGCTGTAAGATGACTCTCTAGTTTTTCATTTGCACGCTGAATATCAACTGTGGGATGAAACCAAGTCTCCAAGCCAAGATCTGTTACTTTTTGTCGTAAAAACCAAACTACATCTTCGGTAGTAGTGGTTCCCGGTTTTATTACTGAATTGCTAAAAGCTTCCTTAATAATCGAATGAGTAATACCTACGAGCTCTTGAAAAAGCTGAATTTCTAATGGACTTCTAGTTTCTATCCAACCAACAGCTAGTGGTTCGGCAGATACAACTTTTGAAACATATTGCCCGGGCAATTCATTTATAAAAGCCTCATAATCTGTCTTTACAATACCATCTGCAATGCCAAAATCTTCTGAATAATTAAGAGCAATTTTATTGGGATTACGCTCTTCTATAAGCTTAACCAAAGCTTTCCACTGATCGGGCTCCTGCTCTTTATCCCAGGCAGAAGTAATATTATCTCCTATGTTATATCTGGAAACAGCTAATTTTTCTAGTTTGTTTTTAGATTCGTTCCAATAAAAAACAAGAATCGTGCGTCTGCGGGCATTGAGCCAAGTTGCCGGAAGCATTGTTCGCAAAACCGGATCTTCATTATACTCTCTAGATATTAACACCCACATATCTATCCCAGTACGATACATTAAATTAGGCAACACGTTATCAAACCGATCTGCCAGAATTTTGTCTACCAGATTTGCACGATCACGCTCTGGTAAAATCTGAGCTTGCGCATTACTAAAAATTAAAAAAATGAAAATGGAGAAGAATTGAAAATAACGCATACCTAATAAATTTCTAGCCGAAAGTACGTATTAACCCCCAATAAAAAAAGGTGCTCAAGGCACCTTTTACAACTAATTATCTCTGTCTTTTTTTCGCTTTCGAACCGCTGAAGAAGAAAAATCCATTGCAATAAATTTTTCTATTTCCTCTTCAGTAAGAATGGACTTCAAGTTTGTTTTAAATTCCGTTTGCATACGTTCAAAATCTTTACGCAACGTTTCGGCATCTTTAGTTTTATCTTTTTGCAATCCCATTACATTATCAAAGTGATCTTCTAGATAGGTACGTAAAACTTCGGTTTCAAAAGGATCCAATTCAAATGTTGTCACATAATCATTAATTCGCTCATCCACTAATTCTGCAGAAGTTTTGGGTTCTTCACGAGGTCCTTGTTGAGAAGCCCCTGCTCCCATCATACTACTTCCCATACGACTACGACCATAACCGTTACCTCCATAACCTCCACCACCGTAACCATACTGCGCTGATGCATCATAAATACCTAAAAAAATTACAGTTGCAATGAAAAATAAATACTTCATAATTCTAATTTATATACAAAGGAATAAAAATATTATTAATTAGACGCCTTAACTAACCTTATAAATTCTGCTCTAAATCCTTCCTTATCATCCCCTCTACCTTTTTCAGCCAGGTCAAGTGTTAATGCTAAGGATGCATCATTTTTAAAGGGAGAATCTCTTAGCTGCATTCCAAAAAGGGCTAGGCTAGTAACAAAATTAAAATCGTCTGAAGTGCTTTTAATTTTTTTATCTTCAAAAGAAACAGCCTTTTCTATTAATTTACTTATTTCTCCATCAGGCTCTTTATAACGCAGTTTAACCGTAAATAATTCACCTTTAGAATTCGGTTTTACAGCTTTAGTATTTGTGTATTTAAGATCGTCAACTGGCTTTAGAAATTTAGATTCTTTGCCTGCAAGCAATACCTCATAAAGGGCAGTTACACTATGACCACTTCCTATCTCGCCGGCATCTTTTGTATCATCATTGAAATCTGCATCATTTAAGAGCCTGTTTTCATATCCTATAAGTCGATAACCACTCACTACTGCGGGATTAAATTCAACTTGTATTTTCACATCTTTTGCAATAGTATGCAACGTCCCACCAAATTCAGTTCCAAGAACTTTTTGAGCTTCTTGCATGGTATCGATATAGGCGTAATTGCCATTTCCTTTATTGGCTAATAATTCTAGCTTTGAATCTTTATAATTCCCCATCCCAAAACCTAAGGCCGTGAAATATATTCCAGAATTTCGCTTCTCAGTAATAAGATTTTCCATCTCGCGATCACTAGATAAGCCTACATTAAAATCTCCATCTGTTGCTAAAATAATTCTGTTATTCCCGCCATCGACAAAATGATTTTCAGCTAAAGTATACGCTAACTTTAAGCCTTCTTCTCCCGCGGTACTTCCACCTGCTTTAAGGTTATCTAAAGCATTTAAAATTTCAGTTTTGTTTGATCCATTAGTAGGTTTTAATACCGTTCCCGCTGATCCGGCATAGACTACAATCGACACTTTATCTTGCTCGCGCAACTGATTCACAAGTATTTTAAATGCAGATTTAAGTAAGGGTAGTTTATTAGGGCTATTCATAGAACCGGATACATCTAGTAAGAAAACAAGATTAGAAGGAGGTAAATTTCCTACCGGAATTTCTTTTCCTTGGATTCCTATCTTCACTAATTGCGTATCTGCGTTCCAAGGTGTTTGTGCCTGTTCTGTTTGTATAGAAAAAGGCTCGTTACTATCGGGTTGTTTATAAGAATAATTAAAATAGTTAATCATTTCTTCTATACGTACAGCATCTACAGGAATTTTTTGTCCTGCATTAATCATCCTACGAATGTTGCTATATGCGGCACGATCGACATCTACAGAAAAGGTAGACAAGGGATTTGTGCCTACGTGTTCAAACTGATTTTCATCTATACGTGCATAACTCTCTGTATTTCTAACGGACGATGAATAATCTGCAATTAGATTTGTTTTAGAATAAGAATTGGAGGCATATCCTCTAATAGCTATATCAGAAACTTCATTGACTACTACAATTTCATTTAAAGACTGAGAGGAGCGTAAATCAACTTTTAAAAAAGTTCCTTCTTTAATTGCTATAAATTCTGTTTCAAATCCTAGATAACTAAAAGCTAATGTATCACCTAAATGCGTTGCAATGGTAAAGATACCCTTTGCATCTGTGCTGGTTTTTTGTTTAGTTAATTTGCTTGTTACTTGTACTCCAGAAAGTGGTTTACCTTTGCCGGTTACGATACCAGAAATAGATAATTTGTCTTGCGCCCAGGAAGTGGAACTTGCTCCAATTAATAAGAGTAGTAATAGGAATAAAGTAAATTTTTGCATCTGATGTTTGCTTTAAAGTTCGATATTGAAAATATCAACTTTCCTGCCAAAGATCTTAAACGATACTAATTTAGATTTTTTGATCTGATTTTAAGCCGGTTATAATATCGCTCCGCTTAATTTTTCCATTAGGAGTACGTGCAAATTTAGGAACACAAAATAATTCTTTAGGAACTTCATATTTTTCTAAAACCTCGAAGTTGAGTTTAGAAGCATCAAAACTATCGCACTCCATAATCAATATAAGACGCTCTCCTAACTGGTCATCTGCAATACCGGCAACGAGAAAATTCACATCTATTTGATGTGCCAACTTTTTTTCTATACTCTCCGGAAATAGCTTTATACCTCCACTGTTTACCACATTATCTATACGTCCCAACCAGTGAAATTTTTTATAAGAAAGAAGATTTACCAGGTCATTAGTAATTATTGGATCTGTCGTGACCTTGGGAGCTTTTACAATAAGACATCCTCTATCATCTTGACTTACGGTAACCTTATTTAAGGTTTTAAATGGAGGTTCCTGATCTTTAGCTTTCTTTCCATTCACTCGGCGTATTGCAATATGAGTAATGGTCTCTGTCATACCATACGTTTCATATATTTTTGCAGTACTATCTTTAACGAGTTCTTTTAGATTTTCAGAAAAAGAACCACCGCCTATAATCAATTTACCTAGAAGATGCAACCTTGCAATACTATTATCTAGCTGAAAAGGAGTCATTGCAGAAAAATCGTACCGCTTGTAAACCTGATCTAATGGATTTGAAGAAGGTGGAACAACATCGAGTTTCCATCCCAAAATTACAGCACGTACAAACATCATCTTACCCGCAATAAATCGCGTGGGTAAACAATGTAGCGCGGTAGTTCCCGCATCTAGTTTAAACTGTTTTCCTGTTGCTTTAGCACTATTTATCATGTGCTTTTTAAGCAGTTTAATACTTTTAGGTGCTCCTGTAGAACCAGATGTATTTACAAATACAAAATCCTTATCGTTGAGCCAGTCTAAAATAAAAGAGGCGAGCTCTTGTTCATAGAGTTCGCCACTTTCAATAAGTTCTGTCGCTAAGATTTTTAAGTCTACTGCTCGCAGCGACTTGCCGTTTAATTTAAAATCTGGATGCACTTCATATTTAGACATCGCCTAAGTTTTTAATCTGCCACAAAATGGTCTTCTAATTTAGGACTTTCCGGCTCATTAATAGCTCCAAAAAGTTTTTCTTTCCATCCTGTCCACTTGTATTTATAAGCTAGAATTCCTAAAAATATAGGATAAATAATAAATACGGGCAACACATCTAGTATGCCTGCTTTAGGATCTGATATGTCTCTAAAGATAGAATCTGTCTGAAAGGCTGTCCAATCTGCAGTAACCAGTAATGCTGTAATAAGATTATTTGCAGCGTGATATCCTAGCGCGAGCTCCATCCCTTCATCCATTAATGTCATAATTCCTAGAATAAGACCGGTGCCAAAATAAAATACCATTACAATATCTCCCATAGCGCTAATCTCCGGATTGAAATAATGTAACCCCCCAAAAATAAACGAAGTAAGTAAAAGTGGGAACCAGCGATTCTTAGCCAATACTCCAAAACCTTGCATTAAGTAACCTCTAAAAACAAACTCTTCAACACTTGTTTGAATAGGTATAAATAGCACAGCAATTACTGCCAAAATTAAAAAAGGAACGAGATTAAAAGAAACCTGCATATCTTCTGGAGCAAAAAAGTAAGATAAAAGCACGGTTATAACTGTATAAATTGCGATCATACCAAAGGAAAACCAAACCCTGCCCCAATCAAATTGTTTTCGAGTTGTAATTATATCCTTAAAACGCTGTTGATGTATAAATTTTAAAACAAATAGTAAGCCTCCCAGAGCAAAGACGAAGGAGATCAAGATTAAAAACAACGTGAGATTTTTATCTAAAACCCCCATAATTGCATTTTGATCTAAGTTTTCCATAGAGCTTTGCATCTCTTCAGGATTGTCAATCTTTGACAATCCCATCTTGAAAAGGACTGCCACTGTTAAGGGTATTTGACCTATTGTTGAGGCTAGAATAACAAGCAAAGAACCTAAAAGATACCTCCAAAAATTGTGTAACGACTTATAAGCTAATTCTATAAACATAAACTAAAATTGAAAGCTCCAGTTTTGAAGCAGATTGTACCACAACATTCCTTGCTTTATTTCTAATGGGGAAGATACGTTATTTGAGTATAACCCGCCAGTACCAAGGCCTTGCGGAATTATCGTATTTTTAGAATACGTATACTGCGCGATGGCATTTAAGCCTATATTACTTTCCAATGCCGAAGTAATCCACCAACCTATACCTTGTTCTTCTGCAAGCTGTATCCAAGCATCACAACCTCTATAACCACCTATTAGACTGGGTTTTAAAATTATGTATTGCGGTTTAATTTGTTGTAAAAGTTGCTTTTGTCGCTCATAACCATAAACCCCTATTAGTTCTTCATCTAAAGCTATAGGTAACGGAGTGTCAGCACATAGTTGCGCCATAGCATTTTCCTGACGTTGTTTTATAGGTTGCTCTATAGAATGTAAATCTAATGCGGCTAGTCGTTTTAACTTATGAAACGCTTCTTCAGGTTTGAATGCTCCATTAGCATCAACTCTCAAAGTAACTTGCTCTGCGGAAAATTTCTCACGGATTCCTTCTAAAATTTTAATTTCAGCATCAAAATCAATTGCTCCTATTTTCATTTTGATACAGTCAAAACCAGAGTCCAGTTTATCGGCAATTTGAGCTTGCATAAATTCCGGCTTACCCATCCAGATAAGTCCGTTAATTGAAATTCCTGATGTTCCATTTGTAAAGTCTGAAGGATCCAGTATAAATGGATTCTCTGCATGAAATGATCTAAAAGCCATTTCAATTCCAAATTGTATACTCGGGAAATCAACTAGTCGATCGTATAGTGTTTGCTCGCCCAAGTGAATATTATCACACGCCCATTTTAAATTTTCTTCATAATCGGGTCGGTCATCTACACTAAGACCTCTCAGAATTCCGCATTCACCAATACCAATATTTTGGGCTTCCTCAATCTTTATAAACCAGGTTTCCTTTTGATTGAGAATACCGCGTGAGGTCCCACTGGGTTTTTTAAAGTCGAGTATGTACTTTTTATAAGTTGCTTTCAACTACTCGTATTTATAGTTCGAACGATTCTCCTATTTCTAAAAGAGTAAGTTTCTTTTCTACCGCCTCAAATGCTTTTCTGGCACCATCATGATCGATCTCTATGTAGCCAAATGTATCATAGTGACATCCTATAACATTATTACATTCTATAAAATCACTAGCGCGTACAGCATCTGCAATTCCCATCGTAAAATTGTCACCTATAGGTAGTACTGCTAGATCCAGATTAAACTCTAAGGGTATGAGTTTCATATCCATCGTAAGTGCGGTATCACCTGCCATATAAATAGTTTTGTCGCCTATACTAAAAACAAAACCTCCGGGTTGACCTCCATAACTTCCATCTGGGAAAGAACTGGTATGAATTGCATTAACATATTTTACCTTCCCGAATGGAAACTCCCAGCTCCCACCATGATTCATAGGATGCGTTTCAATATCTTTTTCAGAATAGTGATTTGCTATCTCATAATTACTTACTATGGTTGCGCCGGCTTGCTTAGCAATCGCTTCAGCATCTAAAGTATGATCTTGATGCGCGTGAGTTAAAAATATATAGTCTGGATTAAGCTCTTTTATATCAATTTTATCTTTAGCCAAATCATTTCCTGTAATAAATGGATCTGTAAGTATAAAATTATTTTCAGTTTTAAAACCAAAGCAATTCTGGCCGTAATAAGTAATTTTCATAATAGTTTCGTTTGCTATTTTTCAATATTCGAAATTTACGAAAACCCCTATTTTACTTCTACCGCTAAGCTGATAAGGTTTCGTTAAAAAAGAAATCCCAAAGCAAACAATAATGAAAAGAAAAATGTTGCTAGTGCCACCTTTTTTAATTGAGGATCCAGAAGCGCCGGACTGTGATTTGCTCTCACAACTTTAATATGCTTTGCTAAGGGAATAAAAACAACCAGTGCGGCTGCAGAATATTTAAAAGTGTTTGTAAGCTGAAAAAAAATCAGGCTTGCAATAAAAGCTCCACCAATTAAGCTGTAATGGTAAATTTTTGCCTTTTTCTCTCCTAAAATAACAGCAAGTGTATTTTTCTTAGATCTGGAATCAGATAATCGGTCACGCATATTGTTGAGGTTGAGCACTGCCATACTTAAGAAGCCTATGGTTAATGCTGGAAGAAAAACAACCTTTCGCAAATTAAGTGTGTACATATAATAAGTACCTACAACTGCGACAAGTCCGAAAAATATGAAAACAAAAAAATCTCCTAAACCTCGGTATCCATAAGCACCGCGACCTACAGTGTATTTTACCGCTGCAAGTATTGCAGACAGGCCTAAAATAAAAAACAATAATGATTGTATGAATTTATCAGAGCCAAAGGCAGTATAAATTAATGCAAGACTCAAGAGGCTGGTCAAAATTGCTGTAAAAACAATACCTGTTTTTAGTTGATTAGCAGTTAAAAGTCCGCTTTGCATTGCACGTGCAGGTCCTATGCGCTCCTCATTGTCTGTACCTTTAATACCGTCACCGTAATCATTTGCAAAATTAGAAAGAATTTGAAATCCCAGCGTTGCCAGTAATGCGAGTATACATATACTCCATCTAAATGCTCCGGCGTTGTAAGCTAACGCACTGCCTACAATAATTCCTGAAACAGACAATGGAAGTGTACGCAATCTGGCTGCAGAAATCCACGCTTTTACTCGTGTCATAAAACTTATACTTTATAGGTAAAAGTAGTCTTATCTACCCGTATATTAAAATCTCACTAGGGAAGCACTTCAATGAACTAAGCTTTAAAATCAATTTCTAAAATCTTATAGTTTACCTCAAAATACTTACTTTTCATTTTTTAAAATTCAAGTAGACATGAAACAAATAGTACTCTTTATCTTTTTAAGCTGTTGCTTATTAAGTTGCAAATCTAAGAATGACAATTCTAAAACGGTAGCTACAACAGACAGCGCCGATACACAGACTCCTTTTATATGGGAGGCTGCCAATATCTATTTTTTACTTACAGATCGCTTTAATAATGGTGACACAAGTAATGATATCAATTTTGAGCGTACCGAAGAAACTGCAATTCTTAGGGGCTTTGAAGGTGGTGATATTACAGGCATTACTCAAAAAATTGAAGACGGTTATTTTACAGAGCTGGGCATAAATGCAATATGGTTTACTCCTGTTGTTGAGCAAGTACACGGTTTGGTTAATGAAGGAACGGGAGCTACTTATGGTTATCACGGTTACTGGACACGCGATTGGACATCACTTGACCCTAATTTTGGAACTTACGAAGAACTTCAGAAATTAGTTACAACAGCTCATAAAAACGGAATACGCATCGTTATGGATGTGGTACTTAATCACACTGGGCCGGTTACCAGCATAGATAATTTCTGGGGAGAAGAATGGGCTAGACAAGAGCCACAATGTACATACGACAGTTATGACGCCACAACTATATGTACATTGGTTAGAAATCTGCCAGATATTAAAACGGAAAGTGATGCGGTTGTAGAATTACCTCAATTCTTAATTGACAAATGGAAAAAAGAAGGGCGTTATGAAACTGAGATTGAAGAGCTAAATACATTTTTTGCAAACAGCGGTTTGACAAAAACTCCTCGCAATTACATTATTAAATGGCTTACAGATTACATACGTGATCTGGGAATAGACGCCTTTAGAGTAGACACTGTTAAGCACGTAGATGAAGAGTCGTGGTCTGTTTTAAGAACCCAGGCAGATTCCGCATTTGAGACGTGGAAGCAAAACAACCCAGAATTAGTTCTGGATGACAATGCCTTTTTTATGCTTGGAGAGGTTTACAATTATAATATAGGAAGTGGTAGAATTTATGATTTTGGTTCTAAGAAGGTAGATTACTTTGCCCACGGTTTTGACAACTTAATAAACTTTCAATTTAAGTATGATGCGACTGGAGACTATGAAGTTATGTTTGCCACGTACGACTCTATACTTAACAACCAACTTAAAGATAAAAGTATTTTAAACTACGCAACATCTCACGATGACGGTCAGCCATTTGATAAAGATCGTAGTAAGTCTCTTGAAACAGGAACCAAATTATTACTAACTCCAGGTTTATCTCAAGTCTATTATGGTGACGAGATTGCTCGTAATCTTACTGTTGAAAATGCAGAAGGCGATGCAACACTACGCAGTATGATGCCATGGGAAGATTTAAATAACACTGCTACTAAAGACATATTAGAACACTGGCAAAAATTAGGAAGATTCCGTAGAGATCACCCAGCTATTGGAGCAGGAAGACATAATATGCTTCAAGCTAAACCTTACTTGTTTTCAAGAACGTATAATAAGAAGAATGTAGAAGATTATGTAATTGTAGGATTGGATTTAGCTGAAGGCGAAAAGACGATAAGTATCCCGCAAACTTTTGGTGAGGGAGTATTATTAAGAGATGCATATTCTAATACGGAAGCAACAGTTAAAGACGGAAAAATTTCAATTAACACACCTTATACGATTGTTTTACTTGAAAAAAAATAATTAGAACGTTGTGGTCTTAGTGGGAAATATAAATTTTAAAGTGAGGCTATATATTCCATCAACTTTTATTTAACACAGCTACTTATCATAGATCAATTTTTAAAAAGATTTATGCTCATAGCTTTGCCAAAATAAATTTAACAAATGGTGTTTAGCTACACTTTAAAATATAACAATTATGAAAAAGGTATTATTTGTTCTTACGAGTCATTCTGAATTAGGCAACACCGGAGAAAAAACTGGCTTCTGGGTTGAAGAATTTGCAGCTCCATATTACTTACTTCATGATAAGAATATAGATATCACTATTGCTTCTCCTAAAGGAGGTCAACCGCCTATAGATCCTAAAAGCGCTGCAGATGATGCACAGACTGAAGCAACAAAACGTTTTAATGACGATACAGCTTTACAAGAGAAATTGGCTAATACCATCATCTTATCAAAAGTAAGTCAGGATGATTTTGATGCCATATTTTATCCGGGAGGTCACGGTCCATTATGGGATTTAGCAGAAGACAAAGACTCGATCGCATTAATTGAATCTTTTTATGCTAACAATAAACCCGTAAGCGCCGTTTGTCATGCGCCTGCTGTATTTAAACATACAAAAGCTAAAGATGGCAGCTTTCTTGTAAAAGGTAAAAAGGTAACCGGATTTACTAACACCGAAGAAGAAGCTGTTCAACTAACAGATGTGGTTCCTTTTCTTGTAGAAGATATGTTGAAGAATAACGGAGGTCTTTATGCCAAGGGTGATGACTGGAGCGTATTTACTCAGGAAGATGGTCTTTTAATCACGGGTCAAAATCCTGCTTCATCAGAAAAAGTTGCAGAGCTTCTATTGGAAAGAATTTCTGCATAACTTACAAAATAAGTCTTCAAGTTGTTGAATTGTTTTCCCTAGAACCTATAGCAATTTGAAATCAAGAAACGGGTTGAATTAATTTTCAATCCGTTTTTTTTGTTCCCTTCGCCAAGAGTTTAAATCGCCCAAATTCAACTCGTTTTTTTTTAAAATGGGGAAGATTCTAGATAAATATGCTAAAGTTTAACATCTTGAAAACCCTAAATAAATTTTAATCATAACTAGCTAATATTAAGATATCTACACTATTAAATTATCTAAAAATTTTGAATTTACTCTTAACACTGCTTAACATATTGCTATTTTTTTTAGTAAATCATAGGCAATACACGAGTTTAAATGTGACTAGTTTAGCTATAACATTTAAAATCTAAAGAAATGAAACGATTATTTTTATATACAACAAGTGCAGTTTTAGGGTTATCAATTGCTGCCTGTAACACAGATGTAAAAAACACTGATGTGGCGGAAAACACACAAACTGAAGTAAAAATTGAGAAACCAGAACCACCCGCTCTAGTAATTCCTGAAGGATACGAACTCTATAAAAGTGGAACGTTAAATAAAGAATGGAAATTAACTATGATTCATCCTGAAAAAGCATCTGTCGATGTAGTTGGGAATCAATTAATGGTGAAATATTCTGGAGAAAACAATTCTTTTTATGGAGGTCTTACAGACGGATTTAATATGACTGTAAGTATTGTAAATAATGAGGATTCTCAAAAATATATAAAAAGTACAACTCCTGAATTAATAGGTAATTATGAGATGTTCAAATACTCAGCTCCTAATAGTTTAGGATTACAAGTAGAACATTACTTAGTGAAAATTACTAATGATGAGGAAACTGAAGATACTTATATTGATGTTGCTCTAGCTGTGAAAGGAGATGATAGTAAAGCGTATAAAACAATGATTCACGATATCCTAGAAACGATGGAATGGGAAAAGGTTGTTGCGTAACTTAACGAGATTAAAGTAAATACAAACCGCTTTCAATAAGAAAGCGGTTTTTTTATGGGTACTTATTAAAGTTTAGCTGCGTTAATTTTTGCTTGGTTAAAGTCAGACATTATTTCTCTCACTATATCTGCTGCCGGTTTAATCGTATTAATGAGTCCTGCTATTTGACCTATCTCGAGTTCGCCTTCATCCAGATCTCCTTCAAACATTCCTCTTTTTGCACGAGCTCTTCCTAATAAATCTACTAGCTGTTCTTTAGTTGGTGATTTTTTATAAAGCTCCTTAACCTCATCATAAAATTTATTTTTAAGAAGACGTACCGGCGCTAATTCTTTAAGTGTAAGCTCTGTATCACCTTCTTGAGCTTTCAGCACACTATTTTTAAAATTGAGGTGACTGCTAGCCTCATCAGAAGCTACAAATCTACTGCCTATTTGTACACCGTCTGCTCCCAGCACCATTGCTGCAAGCATACCCGTGCCTGTAGCGATACCTCCTGCTGCAATAAGCGGAATACGAAGATGCTGCTTAACCATAGGTATAAGAGTAAATGTTGTAGTCTCTTCACGTCCATTATGTCCGCCTGCTTCAAAACCTTCAGCTACCACGGCATCAACACCCGCTTCTTCGGCTTTAAGTGCAAATTTCACACTACTTACTACGTGTACAACAGTAATTCCTTTTTCCTTAAGATAGGAAGTCCAGGTTTTTGGATTTCCCGCACTGGTAAATACTATCTTAACATCTTCAGCAATTATAATTTCAATTAGCTTATCAATATCCGGGTATAATAAAGGAACATTAACACCAAAGGGTTTTGTGGTAGCTTTTTTACATTTAATAATATGCTCTTTAAGAACATCAGGATACATAGAACCTGCTCCTAAAATCCCCAATCCACCAGCATTACTTACCGCACTAGCTAGTTTCCAGCCACTGGCCCAGATCATTCCCGCTTGAATTAGTGGATATTGTATTTTGAAAAGTGATGTGATTTTATTCAATGCTATAGTTTTATGATATAACTCCTGAGCCTAGACATTCGGCACCATCATACCAAGCTACAAATTGTCCTTCACTTATTGCTGCCTGAGGTTCATCAAACGAAACATACAAACCGCTATTCTCTTTGTGAAGCCACGCCTTTTGGAGTGGCTGACGGTATCTAATACGCGCTTCGACCTCTCTAATTTCTCCATTTTCAAGATGTAAATCCTCTCGTATATAATGAATTTCACTCTCCTGAACAAATAGTGCAGAACGTAATAAACCCGGGTGATCTTTGCCTTGCCCTGTATAAATTATATTTTCTTCGACATCAGTATCGATGACAAATAAAGGTTCTGCAGTACCGCCTACCGCAAGACCTTTACGCTGGCCTTTTGTAAAATAATGAGCTCCTTGATGTTTACCTACAACTTTACCATCAGTGATGGTATACTTTGGTTTTTCAGCAAGTACTGAAACCGCAGCAGCAGATATTGCAACACTATCTATTTGTTCTTCTTGTATTAAATCTAATTTTTCCTGAGCCTTTGCTGCAGAAATTTCTACAATAACTCCCTCCTTCGGCTTTAACTGCTGCTGTAGAAAATCTGGAAGACGAACTTTTCCTATAAAACAAAGACCTTGAGAATCTTTTTTATCGGCTGTAACAAGGTTTTGCTCCTTGGCTATTTTGCGTACTTCACTCTTTTGCAGACTTCCAATAGGAAATAACGTTTTTGCTAATTGCTCTTGAGATAACTGACATAAAAAATAAGATTGATCTTTATTATCATCTGCTCCTGCCTTTAATTGAAATATCGGTTTTCCATCCACTTCAATTTCTCCTTTCTGACAATAATGTCCCGTTGCTACAAAATCTGCTCCTAGCTCTAGTGCAATTTTCATAAAGACATCAAACTTTATTTCTCGGTTACACAATACATCAGGATTAGGCGTTCTTCCCATCTCGTATTCCCTAAACATGTAGTCAACTATGCGATCTTTATATTCAACACTTAAATCGACAGTTTGAAAAGGTATACCCAGCTTTTCGGCTACTAGCATAGCATCGTTACTGTCATCAAGCCAAGGACAATCATCTGATATGGTCACAGAATCATCGTGCCAGTTCTTCATAAACAGACCTATCACATTATAACCTGCTTCCTTTAGCAAATATGCAGAAACACTACTATCTACACCACCACTAAGACCTACAACTACGGTTTTCATAAACTTCTATTTGATTTTTTTAAGTCGCAAAATGTTTTGCAAAATTACGAAACATAGTCTCATAGTATGCAACTACATCCGTGTCATCGTATAGAATCCTAATTTCAACAAACATAACTATTATAGAAGCATCCCTTTAGTTATATCAATATATACCAATTACACCCTAAATAAAAAAGCCCTTCAAGTTAACTTGAAGGGCTTTTTTATTTAGCATTGCTGCTTTATTATTTCTTCTTTTGTTGCGCTTCGGCTTGCTCCATCATTTCAGAAAACTTCTTAGTGAAACGATTTTGTTTTTTCGGCTTTGCCTTTGCTGTAGCGATTTTTGCGTGAATCTTGTTTTCATCTAAGATGAAATTTTTGATTACCAGCATAATTCCAATGGTAATTAAGTTTGAAATAAAGTAGTATAAACTCAATCCACTAGCGTAGTTGTTGAAGAAAAACAACATCATTAATGGCGACAAGTACATTAAAAATTTCATATTAGGCATCCCCGGTTGTTGTGCCTGTTGCATACTTTGACCGGTAGTCATTGTCATATAGATAAATATCGCAATAGAAGCTAAAATTGGGAACAAACTTACGTGATCACCATAAAACGGAATTGAAAACGGTAAGTCTGCTATTTTATCATAGCTTGATAAATCGTCTGCCCATAAAAAGCTTTCGTGTCTTAATGCAAATGCAGATGGGAAAAATGTAAATAAAGCATAGAAAACCGGTATTTGTAGTAATCCTGGGATACATCCACTTAATGGACTCGCGCCAGCTTTACTATAAATCTTCATAGTTTCTTGCTGCTTTTTCATCGCATTATCAGCATACTTCTCGTTAATCTCATTAATTTCAGGTCTTAGAACCTTCATTTTTGCCTGAGATAAATACTGCTTGTACTGAACTGGAGAAAGTAATAATTTGATAGCAATCGTTAATAATATAATTGCAATTCCTGCAGGAAAATAAGCGATCAGGAAGTTAAAGAATGGTATAATTAAATACTTATTGATAAATCCAAAAATTCCCCATCCTAAAGGCATAGCCTCATCGATATCACGATCATAGTTATTAAGAACTTGATAATCTGTAGGACCATAATAGAAATCCATTGCATAATTAAGCTCTCCATTAACCGGAGTAAGTAACATTTCTGCAGCGTATTTCTTAGTAAAAATTGTATCTACTTCCTCATCTTCAACTAGATTTTGAGATTTAAAAGTTACTTGCTCAAAAGGCTGGTCTGTTAATAAGATAGAACTAAAGAAATGTTGTCTAAAGTTTAACCAGTCTACATCTGTCTCAATAGCGTCATCTTCACCTGATTGATCTAATTTATCGTGATCACCTTCTTCATATTCGTACGTTAAACGTGTGTAACGATTCTCATAACTAATACTTTTAGCATGACGATACCCTTTAAGCTCCCAGTCTAAATTTATTGGCTGCGAAGTATTTATCACACTTTGAAGACCTACCGTTTTTATACCGAAACCCATCATATAATCATCTGGTTTCAACGTGTAGCGGTATTCTAGATATTCATTTGCAGCAACTTTCAGTTTCATAGAAAGAACCTGATTTTCTCCTTCCTTACTTAGCGAAGGTTCAAAATACATGTTTTCACTATTTAAAGTTCTGTTATCTGTAGTAGCGAAGTTTAGATTAAACCGACTGTTTCCGTCCTTTATTAAATAAACCGGTAAAGAGTCATAACTTTTAAATTGCTTTAAACGAGCTTCAACAATAAAACCTCCTTTATTGCTAATTTTAAGAGCTAAAACATCATTCTCAAGTTCGGTAATATTATCTGTAGCAGATGGTAATGAAGCAGAATAGGCAAAACTACCTAATGTTGCTTTGTATCGTTCCATTGCCGCTGAATCTTGTGGTAGAGTTGCATCAGCAAGTTCGGTATTTTTTGTAGCTGTAGGAGTTATTACTCGCTTTTCTGCATCTATTTGCTCTTGCTTAGCTTTTTCTGCAGCCAGCTCTTCTGGCGATGGCTGGTTTTGCCAAAGCATAAATAATAAAATTGCTCCTATTAAAAGGAACCCTATCATTGACTGTTTGTCAAATTTCTTTTCTTCCATAATTGTGCGGCAAAGTGCCTATTCTAATTTTTAATAAACTTGCGTGCATACCTATCGCTACAGCGAAAATCTACAAACGGCTTAGAAGCAATAACAATCCCAGAGATTAGTTATGTGCCACATTGTCTGTACTTTTTGACTGGCTATATTTTACAGCAGCCTGTACGTAAGCTACAAATAGTGGATGCGGATTAGCGACTGTACTTTTATATTCGGGGTGGTATTGTACACCTACAAACCAAGGATGGTCTGCTATTTCAATGATTTCTACAAGTCCAGTTTTAGGATTAGTACCGGTAACTTTAAGTCCGGCATTCTCTAGCTGAGCTCGGTAAGCATCATTAAATTCATAACGATGACGGTGACGCTCGGTAATAGTAGCTTTTTGATACACATCAGATACAATGCTATCTTCAGCTAAACTACAATCCCACGAACCTAAACGCATTGTGCCTCCCATATGCTTAAGATCTTTTTGATCTTCCATAAGACTAATAACCGGCGTGGTAGTGCCAGGTTGCATTTCTGTAGAATTTGCATCAGAAAGACCAGCTACGTTGCGAGAAAACTCGATAACAGCCATTTGCATACCTAAGCAGATACCTAAAAAAGGAATTTTATGCTCACGCGCATATTGTACAGCTTTAATCTTACCTTCTATACCACGCTCTCCAAAACCAGGTGCGACTAATAGACCGTCTAATTTTGATATTTTATTGTCTATTATCTGCTGAGAAATAAATTCTGAATGTATAGGCTCAACAATTACACGCACTTCATTTTCAGCGCCTGCATGTATAAAAGCTTCTAAAATTGATTTATAAGAATCCTGAAGCTCAACATATTTTCCAATCAATCCTATTCTAACCTCAGCCTTAGGATTTTTATGTCTGCGTAAAAACTCATTCCAGCGTGTTAATACAGGTTCGTTTTCTGCAGATAAATTTAATTTTGAAAGAGTAATTGTATCTAGTCCTTCTTCTAGCATCATATTAGGCACATCATAAATTGTTGATGCATCTATAGACTGAATTACTGCTTCTTTACGCACATTGCAAAATAAAGCCAACTTCTCACGTAGATCGTCGCTTAATTCGTGCTCTGTTCTGCAAACCAAAATATCTGCTTTTATACCACTTTCCATTAGGGTTTTTACAGAATGCTGGGTAGGTTTGGTTTTCAACTCTCCGGCGGCAGAAAGATAAGGTACCAAAGTAAGGTGTATAACTAAGGCATTCTCATCTCCAAGTTCCCATTTAAGTTGACGTACCGCCTCGATATAAGGAAGTGATTCTATATCACCTACAGTACCACCTATTTCGGTAAGAACAATATCATAATCACCCGTATTACCTAGAGTTTTAATACGTTCTTTAATTTCATTGGTGATATGAGGTACAACTTGAACAGTTTTTCCTAAAAATTCCCCACGTCTTTCCTTCTCAATTACGCTTTGATAAATACGCCCGGTAGTTACGTTATTTGCCTGAGAGGTATTTACATTTAAAAAACGCTCGTAATGACCAAGGTCTAAGTCGGTCTCTGCACCATCATCTGTAACATAACATTCCCCATGTTCATATGGATTTAATGTACCCGGATCAACATTTATATATGGATCTAATTTTTGAATTGTAACACGATAACCACGTGCCTGTAACAGCTTTGCTAATGAAGCTGCGATTATACCTTTACCTAATGAAGAAGAAACCCCGCCCGTGACGAAGATGTACTTAGTATCTGCCATCTGTATCTTGATTATTTATGCTCACTTTAACAATCTGAGCACGTCTACGGGATGCAAAGGTAGGGATTTAATGGCGAACCCTTTTAACCGAATTGTCTATTATTTTTTTGGTCTTGTTTTTAGCTTAGGGGCAGGATATTGGCTCTTTATTTTATAAATAAGTTCTTCTAATCCGTTTACTTTTATCTCATACATCTGCTGCATCATCATCCCTAATTTCCCCTCAGGAAATCCTTTTTGTTTAAACCACGTATAATAGTATTCTGGTAAATCAACTAAATAGCGATCTTGATATTTACCAAAGGGCATTTTATAGTGTGCTAATTCTATTAAGTTTTCTGGATTCATACTATATTTTCACAATTTTCAAAGGTAACATAAGTACGTTTTAAAGTTGCTGCTAATCTCAAATTATACATCATTCAGAGATTTAGATAGTCTATAACATAGCATTAACTCTAGTTAACAGATAATGCTCCTAGCTTTGTGTTAACTAATAAAAAAACTAGAAATCATGAAAAAGTTAGGAATTTTAAGTGCACTATTAATATTATTTGTAGGCACAAGTTTACAAGCACAAAACGAAAAAGATCAAAAGATTATAGCTGATGCAGAAGTTGCTATGAAGTCAATGATTGCTGAAGATCAAGGTTTAGAGGATTTCTTTTCTGAATCTGCAGGTTATGTAATTTTCCCAAATGTAGGAAAAGGAGGTCTTATAGTGGGTGGTGCTTCTGGAAATGGAGTTGTTTATGAAAATGGCTCAGTTGTAGGAATGGCAGATCTAAAGAAACTCGACATAGGATTACAAGCAGGTGGTCAAGCGATTTCTGAAGTAATTTTCTTTGAAGACGAAGCTGCACTTGCAGACTTTAAGCAAGGTGAGTTTGAATTTTCTGCACAGGCATCAGCGGTAGTTGTAAAGTCTGGTAAAGCTGAAAATGCTCAATATAAGGATGGTGTTGCCGTATTTGCTATGCCTAAAGCTGGCTTGATGGCTGAAGCTGCAGTAGGCGGACAAAAATTTTCTTTTAAGCCTATTCAGTAGTTAACTGACGATAGTATTATAAAAAGTCCGTTTGAAACAGATCGTTTTAAACGGACTTTTTAATTGTCGATTATTTTGATATTATAGCTTTGTAATAATCCTTTAACACCGTCATTGCTAAAAATTGCACCTTTTATCTTATTCTGCTCTGGATGTATGTTATAGTTAGTAGCTGAAGAAAAATCTACATTAGAAAGATTTGTTTGTTGAAAAATAGCACCTCCAAGCTCACATTTATCTAAGGTAATGCCTGTTAAATTTGCTTCTGTAAAATCTACTTGATTTAATTGACAGTTTGTAAATTGAGACAATCTTAAATCTACTTTATAACATGTGCTGAAATCTAAGGTACAATCCTTGCAATTTAGCTGAAATAAAAAATTATTACAATTTTCAAAATTAATCCCCAGCATTTTACAGCTTATAAATTCGCACTCCTGAATAGCAGTCGCTATCACTTTCACGCCACTAAGGTCACAATTTTCAAAAGTACATTCTGTAAAACTTAGGTGTGATATAGTAGCTTCTGAAAATGAGCAATTTTCAAACGTGCACAATTCAAAATCTGCCTTTATGGGTTCCTCTTTAAAATTGATCCTTCTGTAATTTTGATCGGTGATTAGATCATTCATAATATTCTATTTTATGATGTTTTCTGAATAAGTTTTCGGCTTAAATAGATAAATCGCGCATACAGTAATATTGCCGAAGCACTCAACCCGGCGAGTAAACCATACCAAATTCCCTGGCTTCCCATCATATCTTCTTTTCCAAAATACCAGGCTACCGGAAACCCAATTAACCAGTAGGCAATAAAACAAATTCCCGTAGGTATATTCACATCCTGAAGTCCGCGTAACGCTCCTAAAATTACAACTTGCAACCCGTCGCTTAATTGAAATAATGCAGCAACAACTAGAAGCTGTGATGCAAGAACAATCACCTCTATATTATCTATATAGAAAATAGGAAGTATATCTTTTAGCAGAATAAATCCGATTGCAAAGACAGCTTCAATTAAAAAAACCTGAAGAAATAAAGAGATCGCTATACGTCTCATATTCTTGTAATCTCCTTTTCCTTTTTGATTACCTACACGTATAGTTGCGGTAACTCCCAGACCTACTGCTATCATAAATGTCATTGCCGCAAGATTTAATGCAATCTGATTTGCAGCCTGTGCATTTGTACCTAAAATTCCCGAAAGAAAAATACACGAGGTAAAAAGCGACACTTCAAAAAGCATCTGCATTGCAGTAGGAAACCCTAAATCAAATAATTTTTTAAAAATGGGGAGTTGGAAGGCTTTACGCCTTGTCCAGATAAAATAAGGCTTAAATTTTTTCTTCTTGCTAAGAATATAATAAAGCATCCAAAGCATAAAAAATCTAGAAATTAGAGTACCATATGCAGCTCCTACAAGTTCTAATCTTGGGAAAATCCAGAATCCATAAATGAGTATAAAGTTAAAAAACACGTTAACCACGTTTGCAACTAAGGTAGCATACATCGCATAACTTGTATTAGATAAACCATCTGCAAATTGCTTAAATGCCTGAAACACCATCAATGGAATAAGAGAAAATGCTACAATTTCCATATAAGGAATAGCCAGTTCTACAACTTCTACAGGTTGATCAAGATAATAGAGAATAGGCTTTGCTAAAAGCAAGAGTATAAAAAGAAGTATACCATTAAGCGTACACATAACAATACCGTGATGAAAATAATTACGCCCCATAGCCGTATCTCCTGTTCCATCAGATTCTGCAACCAATGGTGTAATAGCAAATGAAAAACCAATTCCCAATGACAAGGCGATAAATATAAGACTGTTACCTAGTGATACAGCGGCTAGCTGCGCAGCACCAAGACGACCCACCATAATATTATCTGCAAGTGCAACTAAAATATGGCCCAATTGACCCAGCATAACAGGGTAGGCGATTTTTAAATTTTGACGAAATTCTTTTGTATAATCAGCTAACAAAACAAGGTATTTTTGAGATGTGCAAAAGTAAGCTTAAAGTATAAGATAGGTATCACTCAAGTAAACCCGCTTAATCAAATTGTAGTGAATTATTAATTTACCGAAGCCTTAACAACGCATCGCTAGTTGTATTCTTAAATTTGAAGATTATGCTAAAGAAAATAGACTTTGACAACAAAATAATTCCTGAAAGTATTGAGCGCGAAATTAAAATTGCTCTCGAGTATTATCCACAGTTAGCAGGAACACCCATCACTTTTAAATTCAAAGACAATATTAAAAAGTCTACGATGCAGGCTCAACCGGCATTTAAGTCTTTACTAAAATCACGTAAAAACAGATCGTATTTTATTTTTATTAGCCGAAAAGTTCAGATAGAACAAGAATCTTTTAAAATTACCGACATCCCTTCAGATGTTCTTATAGGATGGATAGGACATGAACTGGGGCATATAATGGATTATAGAGAGCGTAGTAGTTTAGGTCTGGTTATCTTCGGTATTAAATATCTATACTTTTCAAGATTTATAAAGGAAGCAGAACGTGCTGCAGATACATTTGCAGTTGCTCACGGAATGGGTCAATATATCCTGAAAACTAAAGACTTTATTTTAAACCACGCACATATTTCAGAAGGATATAAAGCACGTATTAAACACCTCTATCTTTCTCCAGAAGAAATTATGAATCTTATAAACAAAGATTAGTAAGTACTATTCGCAATACGTAGCTAAAGAATAAAATATTAGCCTTGCGTATGCTCTTTAACAAAAGCTTCCCACTCGGCAAATTTCTCTTCATTCATTACTTTTTCCATTTTAACCTGACCTCCTTTTTTCTTATTGGCACCACTCCACTCATAAAATATCTCGGGCTTTACGGTATTTACAAAAACTCCCTTTAAAGCTTTACTGCGGGCAACACCATAATTTTTGTTAGCAGCTTGCAAACTAGCATCCAGCTTACTAGCTAGTTCTTCATTTGGGACTGTAGTTTCAGTTCCCAAATACCAATAATGATAAAATTCGTCGTCAACAGGATTGCGCTTTGCGGCAATAGTGAATTCTGGAATTTTAATATCAAATTCTTCTTCAAGCTCCTGTACAGCAGCTTCCATTTTATTAACAGATAACTGAGATCCTACAGTATTTAGAAAAAATTTGGTGCGGCCGGTTATTTTAATTTCCGCTCTTGCTTTGTCTGTAAATTTTATGGTGTCACCTATAAGATACCTCCAAGTCCCAGAAACTGTAGAAATAATTAAAATGTAATCTTTTTCTTCTTCAACCTCAGCAAGTGTATAAACAGGTGCATCTTGTACAATAGATCCGTCTTCATTAATATAGTCTGGATTCATAGGTACAAATTCAAAATAGATCCCATTATTTGTAACCAACTTCATCGCATCGGTTTCTGGTCGTGCCTGAAATGCAATAAAACCCTCTGAAGCTAAGTACGTATCGATTACGGTTATAGGCTTCCCTAGTAATGCATTAAAGCTTTTCTCATAAGGTTGAAATGCAACTCCGCCAGAAGTATAAACCTGAAGATTAGGCCAAATCTCGTGTATGTTATTCAAATTATGATGTTCAATCACTTTTTCTAACATCAACTCAATCCAACTGGGAATGCCGCTTAAAGCTCCTATATCCCAATCTTCGGCTTTTTCTGCAATGTGCTGTACGCGCTCATCCCAATCTTCAATTTTAGCAATTTCTTCTCCGGGCTTGTAATATCCTCTAAACCAAAACGGAATATTACTAGCGCTAATTCCACTTATCTCACCTTCCTGATGTCCATCCTTTTCTGCTAAATCTGTCGAACTACCTAACATCATAATTTCTTTTTCAAAGAAATCTGCTTCCAAGTCAAAATGGGCCAGTGCTCCTACTTGTTTAATACCTGCATTACGTATTGCATCGATCATTTCATTTGTAACCGGAATACGCTTGCTGGTTTTACCAGTAGTACCACTACTCAAGGCAAAATAATCTGGAGTTCCCGGCCAGGTAACATCGCTTTCGCCTTCGTGTAATTTTGACCACCATTGCTTGTTAAGGCTGTTATAATCAAAAAAAGGTATCTGCTCAGCAAATGCAGTCAATGGGTTTTCAGAATCCAAAAGCGATTCAAAATTGTAATGCTCCCCAAACTGTGTGTTTTTGGCTTTCCTCAGCAGTTCTATTAAGACTTCTCGCTGCTCATCAATAGGATTTGACTCTGCTATAATTTTATCTGAAATATCAATTATTCCTTTTATAAGTGCGCCTAAGATTGCCATTGGATAGTTTGTTTTGGATATTCTCAAAATTAAGAGACCTCGTAAAAACGAGGTCTCAAGTTATAAGAAGTTTAACAAGAATATGTTGCTATAAATTGAATCAATTTAATTGGAGTAATCCCCCTTTAGATTTGGCTATGCGTTTCAAGTCCGTAGCTACAAATCATATATCTGCGGACTCTTTAAAGCTTTCTCTAACAGCTATTATTCTGTTCTCAACTGCTAATAACCATCAGCTATTATCCCCTTCTGCGCTCAAGCAATATGAGCATCATAAGTCCTAGCATAATTCGCTCACTATCACCCTCGTCTAATTCACCCAGCTTTGTAATTTGAAACTTACGCCCAAACAACGAAGCTTGCTTTTTAAGTCTAGCTATTTTCTCGCCTTTCAAATTTGTCACGCTATAAGAAGGATTAAATAAATAGCCGGTAAAAGCACCTGCCACAGGTATTTCACCCAATAAAGAATCGGCTACTTTGACCCATCCATTTTCTTCTTCGATTGTATATTCGGGATTATTGCTAGCATCTACAATTTGATACTTTGCTTTCCATATCGACCGCCACCCCTTTCTTACAATCTTACCGAAAGCATTTCCGTTTGCATCATAAAAGGCATAAGCCGCTGAAAAATCTAACCAACGATCTGCTTTTATCTGATAGTTCAATTGATTTTTAGAAGTGTCAGCAAAAATCTGAATATCTTCTTTAAGCTTAAACATTTTCTGGCGAGCATATGCCAATAGGATTCCGTTAGCATCTGTTGCTGTAAAATCATTAGAAAAAGTTCCTATTTTAAAAACAAGGTCTATAGGAAATTTGAGGTTTTTCATAAATAAAATTAGCAGTCATTTGTCAATTAAGCAGTATACTATCTTTCATTTACAGGAATTACGCCGTAGGTATCAAACAAGTACATCAGACTTGTCATAGTCGCTGCACCCAGTTCAAGTTCGCGTTTATTAACTGCATCAAATGTGTCATTACTAGCGTGGTGATAATCAAAATAGCGTTGAGAATCTGGTCTGAGACCGGCTAATACAATTGCTTCATTTTTTAAAGGACCGATATCTGCGCCACTACCACCCAGTTCGAAATAATGAATTAAGTAAGGTTTGAAAAGTGAAGACCAACTTTCAACTTGCGCAAAATTTGCAGGATCAGCATCAAAAGAAAAACCTCTTGGCGTAAAACCACCAGAATCACTTTCTAAAGCAAATACGTGATTTTCACCTTTTTTCTTTGCTACTGCGGCATATTCATTTCCACCACGAAGACCATTTTCTTCGTTCATAAATAGAACTACTCTTATACTATGCTTTGGAGTATAGTTTGCGGCCTTCATTAATCGTAGCACTTCCATACTTTGTACCACACCTGCTCCATCATCGTGACTTCCGTCTCCTAAATCCCAAGAATCAAGATGCCCTCCTACTACCATAAAATCTTTAGGTCGCTCACTACCTGTAAGTTCTCCAATAACATTAAATGAAGGAACATCTTCGTAATTTTTACAATTCATTTTTAAATAGAATTGTGTTTTATCATTTTGCTTGAGCATTTTACTCAATAATGCTGCTCCATTTGTACTAATCGCAGCAGCAGGCACACGCTTTTCATTAGGCAAATCACCATATGACATTGCACCGGTGTGTGGGTAGTCATCCATTCTCAAATTCATAGAGCGCACGATAACACCTGCAGCACCATATTTTGCAGCTTCGCTCGCTCCAGAATAACGTTGATCTACACAACCCC
This sequence comes from Leeuwenhoekiella aequorea, assembly GCF_004104375.1. Taxonomy (GTDB): domain Bacteria; phylum Bacteroidota; class Bacteroidia; order Flavobacteriales; family Flavobacteriaceae; genus Leeuwenhoekiella; species Leeuwenhoekiella aequorea. Next base: position 790,462 of record NZ_QOVM01000001.1, on the reverse strand, counting down.
CGTAAGCTGAAAACGTCTGAATTAAATTTGCTTGCATAGGACGATTGTAGAAAACAATTTTTCCTTTTATTTTATCTGTACCCAATTTTTCTAAATCAGCCAGACCTTGAACTTCTATAATCTCAGCAGTAAGACCATCTTGTACAGTGGCTACAGAACCTCCCAAAGCACAAACAGGAACTTCTATTCTTCCGTCAGGACCTTCTATATAAGCCCTTTCAGCAGCACCACGTTCCCACTTAGGAACCATCACTGGCTGTAGCCATACTTTATCGAGCCCTATTTTTTCTAATTCAGACTTCGCCCAGTTAACAGCATTTTCTGCGCCTTTACTACCGCTAAGTCGCGGTCCTACATCATTAGACAAATCATCTAACCATTGATAACTTTGCCCTTCGAGTAATGCTAAATCGTAAAAGTCACGTATTTGTGTTGAATCATTTTTAACTTGAGCAGAAGCAATACTGCTTGTAGTTAATAACACTAAAAGTACCAGTCTTTTCAAAATATCTTGTTTATAGTTGAATTTTAAAAATAAGCTACTCATTTGTTAAATACTGCCTTAAACAAAAAAATCGCTTCCAAAGAAGCGATTTTTTTTATTCTCGTTTTAGAATCGAAACTATTCAGATTCTAGTTGTTTTCTATACTCATCAATATTTCCAGCAGTTTTAGCATCTAACTCAGGCTCTTTAATATCTGTATAAGCCTTGAGTTTTTCTAAAACTATTTTTGCTAGTATAAGTCTTGCTGTAGGCTTATCATCTGCCGGCACCACGTACCAAGGAGCGTGAAACTTTGAAGTTTTATTAATCGCATCTTCGTAGTACTCTTGATAGGTATCCCAAAGTTTACGTTCCTTTAAATCCCCCGGAGAAAATTTCCAATTCTTGTTGGGCTTATCTAAACGGCGTAATAATCTATTCTTTTGCTCTTCTTTGGAAAGGTGTAAAAAGAACTTAAATATAATGGTACCGTTTTCAGCAATGTGCTTTTCAAAATTATTTATTTGCTCAAAACGTTTTTCCCAGAATGCTTCATCAATGTCTGAAAGTTCATTAATCCCCGGAATTCTTTCACCTAAAATATACTCAGGATGCACACGAGTCACCAGAACATTCTCATAGTGCGTTCTATTAAAAATCCCAAATTTTCCCCGTGCGGGAAGCGCAATATAATGTCTCCATAAATAGTCGTGATTGAGTTCTAAATCTGTAGGAACTTTAAAGCTATGTACAACCAGCCCGCGCGCATTAAAATTTTTAAACACTTCTCGTATAAGACTATCTTTCCCTGCGGTATCCATACCCTGTATACAAATCAACACAGCATACTTACCATGTGCGTACATGGCATTTTGAATTTCCGCAATATCTTTACTTACAGAATCGAGCTCATCTTCCAGTTCACTTTTTTTGCCAAAATCTTCGTGAGTCTTTCTATCCTTTAAATGTATGGGTGCTGTAATTTGATAATCTGATGCTTTCATAATTTCTATTTACTTGCAAATAATTTTACATCTTCTTCTGAAACCTCTGAGCCACCAAGAATGATTAGTCGCTCTACCACATTGCGTAATTCTCTAATATTACCCGTCCAGTCATACTCTTGTAACTTCTCTATAGCTTTAGGCGTAAATACTTTTAAGGCAGTTCCCTGTTCACTCGCCACTTTACTAGAAAAATGGTTTATTAAAAGAGGAATATCATCACGACGTTCATTAAGTGCAGGGACAGGTACTAGAATAACTGCTAGTCTGTGATATAAATCTTCTCTAAAATTACCATCGGCAATTTCTTTTTGAAGGTTTTTATTTGTTGCTGCTAGGACACGCACATTAACCTTAATATCTTTATCGCTACCCACGCGAGACACTTTACTCTCCTGAAGCGCACGTAACACTTTTGCCTGAGCAGACAAACTCATATCGCCTATCTCGTCTAAAAATATTGTTCCACCATTTGCAGCTTCAAATTTACCAGCTCGGTCTTTGTTTGCTGAAGTAAATGCACCTTTCACGTGACCAAACAATTCGCTCTCTATCAATTCTGCCGGTATAGCGGCACAGTTAACCTCAACTAATGGTCCTTTTGCACGCTCACTTTTCTCGTGTAACCAGTGCGCCACAAGTTCTTTACCCGTACCATTAGGTCCTGTAATAAGTACACGAGCTTCGGTAGGTGCTACTTTTTCAATTATTTCTTTAATTTTTGAAATTGCATCACTCTCTCCAATCATTTCATATTGCTTACTCACTTTTTTCTTGAGCATGGTATTTTCAACAACCAGATTCTTACGATCTAATGCATTGCGTACCGTATTAAGGAGTCTATTAAGATCTGGCGGTTTAGAAATATAGTCAAAGGCACCTAGACGCATTGTATTTACAGCGGTGTCTAAGTCTCCATGACCAGAGATCATAACCATTGGAATTTCTGGTTTTATTTTCTTTGTAGCCTCAAGAACCTCAACTCCGTCCATTTTTGGCATTTTGATATCACACAAAACAAGATCATAATCATTGTCTTTAATTTTCTCCATACCCGCAAGCCCATCTTCTGCCTCTTCAACCAGATAGTCTTTACTTTCTTCAGATAGGATTTTATTTAAAACTCTGCGAATTGCAGCTTCATCTTCAATAATTAGAATCTTTGCCATTTTTAAAATTTAAATTTTACTCCAGATCTAAAGTAAAAGGTATTCTCACTGTTTATTGTATAAATATCGTCACGCTCATTATTTCGCAATCTAAAATCATTGCTAATAGAATGTGTTGCGTAAGCGTAATATAACAAATGCTTTGTAAAAAAATGCTCATAGCCTAATCCGCCCAATATAATGGTCATCGATATATTTTCTGCGGTATTTCCATCAACAACCACATTGTTTTGAATATTAGCAAAAAAGTTGTCTAAGGTTACAAATGCCTGCAATGCATCTTTATGATTGTTATTTAAATAGTGCCTAACATTTGTTTTAGGCACTCCTAGAGTATATGTCCAATTAGGATGAAACTCCCTATAATAGTTTATGAGAGGCAATGGATAATTACGCCCTGGAGTGGTTGAATAATCCAATCCAAAAATCCATCGATATGGTTTATTTACCGATGTAGCGTCTTTCATATCATTTATAAGATATACAGAACCTGTATAAATCCAATCATCACCCATCAAACCATCTTGAAGATTAGAACTAATTCGGGCACCAGCTTTAACACCTAATCTCCAATTTTCATTTAATTTCCAGGTGTAACCTAGAAATCCATCTATACGATGTAGCGTTCCCACATCTCTAGTATTAAAGGTAGGTGGAGTTTCATCATTAATATCAATATTAATATTCTGATATTCAAAACCTACTACAAAAATTTTATCGAGTTCTTTATCTAAAGGAATAGGCACTTGTACTAATCCTCTAAATCTACTCACCGTATTTTGAGAATTACTAAACGGGATATGCATATATTCTACACGCGCAATATCTGTACTTTGCGATTGCATATTTGATATTGCAAGAACCACTATTAAACTTACAAGAAGCCTCTTAATCATTTTATTAATTGTATTAAATTGATGTTGGGGTTTTAATAACATGTACATCCCGCTGCGGAAAGGGAATCGAAATATTGTTCTTTCTAAACTCTTTGTCTATTCTGAAGCGTATTTCGCTTTTTATTCGCGGGTCTGAAAAGCTATCTGTTATAAAAAAATAGACTCCAAAAGCTAACGAACTATCTGCAAAATCTTCAAAAAGAACAAAGGGCTTAGGGCTTTTAAGCACGCCATTTTGATTAGCTACACAATCAAGCAATATTTTCTTTACCAGATCTGTATCACTTCCGTAAGCTACTCCCACTTTGACAGCCTCACGAGTTGTACGATGATTTTGCGTGAAATTAAAAACAATATCACTTATAAACTTATGATTTGGGATAATGATAACTTTATCATCTCTGGTTAAAGCACGAGTTGTACGTAATTTTATTTCAAATACCCGAGATACTTTTCCTTCTACTTCTATCACATCACCTACTGAAAGTGATTTGTCTAGCATAATAAAAATTCCTCCTATGATATCTGTAAATAAATCTTGTAATGCTAAACCAAGACCTACAAAAAGTGCTGCCGAAGCAGTTAATAATACCGTAACATCTATTCCTGAAGCACTAAGCGTTATTAGTATAACAGTAAGATAAACAAGGTATCGTATAAACTTAAATATACTTTTAAACTTGAGCTCATTCTCCAGGTCCATTTTGCGGGTAATTAAACTCCTAATAAGCCTAAGAATACCGCTAGCAACTATAAAAGCAAGAATAACGAGCAATAAATGTCCTATCGTTAAATCAATAGTACTATTACCACTTTTAAAATGAAAACCGATAGACAAAAATTCTAAAATTGTACCCCAGATATCTTCTTGTATGACATCTTTTACCTTCTCGGCACCGTCCTTGACCGTTTCTTTTACGTTTTCCTGAATCATTCTAATACCTAATCCATTTTAGAATTTCTTTATATGTGGGCTTTTTACCATACATAAGAATTCCTACTCGATATATTTTTGAACCAAACCACACAGTAAATAAAAAACTACCTACTAAAATCCCTATAGAAAGGACTAACTGCCACCACGGCACGCCAAATGGTATACGCATAAGCATTACAATAGGAGAAGTAAGTGGTATCATTGAAAATGTAGTTGCTACCGAACCGTCTGGGTTGTCTATAACCGCAAAGAAGCCTACATAAATTGCCAGCATAAGCGGCATAATTATAGGCAACATAAATTGTTGTGTATCTGTCTCACTGTCAACTGCCGCACCTATTGCTGCGTATATTGAACTATAAAGAAAATAACCTCCTATAAAATAAATCAAGAAGAAACCAGCCAACTTTAATAGGGGTAGTCTCAAAATATCTAATAGAATGAGTTCGATTTTATCAAGATCTGTTGCTGCCATATTGCCCACCGGAGTTTTAGCTGTTTCAGGATCAAGACCCAGGTATAAAGTAAGACATATCAATAACCCTCCACCTATAATTAACCAAATCATAAATTGTGTAATACCGGCCAGTGTAGTACCTAATATTTTACCCATCATTAACTTGAAGGGCTTTACAGAGGAGATAATTACTTCGATTATACGGTTTGTCTTTTCTTCAATAACAGAACGCATAACCATATTGCCATAAATAATTATAAACATCATTAACAGATAACCTGCTCCACCTCCAAAACCTGCTTTTATCCAGTTTGATATTTTTGAAGTACGCTCTCCTTCGAAATCTTCAATACTTACAGAAACGGAAGTTGTAGACTCATCAATCATATCTAAATCTACACCACGATCAAGTAATTTCTCGTTAGTTAATTTTGCAGATATTTGATTTTCAATGCTTTCTAGCGTAGCAAATCCAGGTACTTCATTGCCATAAAACCTTACTCCAGAAGTATTAATTTTAATATTTGCCGGTATATACAAGAGACCGAAATAATTATTATCTTCTACTTGATCTTTTGCAACGGTAAGGCCTGCAGGAGATAAATCTACATAGTCTATACTTTCTGTACTTTCAAAATCTTTATAAAACAAACCACTCTCATCTACAACTACGATCGTACGTTTACCCGCTTCATTAACTTGTGTGAGATAAGTGATAAGAAAAATCATTCCTACCACTATCAACGGACTCAAAAATGTCATTATAATAAATGACCTGTTTGTTACTCTCGCTTTGTATTCACGTCTAATAATTAAACCCAGTGCTCCCATCAATCTGCATTTATCGTTTGAATAAAAATGTCATTTACTGTAGGTATAACTTCTACAAAATGATTTATCGAACCTTTGTTAGAAAGATAAAGTAGTAAATCTTTAGATTTCAATTCCTGCGGAATTTTTACAATCATCTTAAGATCATTTTCATTAATAGTTTTAAAATTAGCAGGAGTGACTTCCCAATGTGCTGCCATTTCTGGTAATAGTATTTTTTCGAGATTTTCTAAACTACTTCGGCTGTCATCTATTGTTTCAATTCCCACCTCGTAAGTTTGTGTGCGATAGTCACGTTTTATGTCAGATAATTTACCATCCAGAATTTTATTGCTCTTATTTATGAGGGCAATATGATCACACATCTGTTCTACAGACTCCATCCTATGGGTAGAAAATAAAATCGTCGCACCATCATCTCTAAGTTTTAGAATCTCATCTTTAATAAGCGAAGCATTAATAGGGTCAAATCCGCTAAAGGGTTCATCAAAAATTAACAACTTAGGTTGGTGCAATACCGTAACTATAAATTGTACTTTCTGGGCCTGTCCTTTTGAAAGTTCCTGAATTTTTTTATTCCACCAACTTAACATCCCTAATCGCTCAAACCAGTAGAGACTGCGTTCTTTAGCTTCAGCTTTAGAGAGTCCTTTTAATCGAGCAAGATAAATAACCTGCTCACCTACCTTCATAGATTTGTAAAGTCCGCGCTCTTCGGGCATATACCCTATATTGGCAATATGTTTAGCATTAAGAGGTTCTCCATCTAACAACACATTTCCAGAATCTGGTATCGTTATTTGATTTATGATACGTATTAAAGTGGTTTTACCAGCTCCATTAGGTCCTAAAAGACCAAATATGCTTCCTTTTGGAATTGAAATAGAAAGGTTATTTAGTGCAGTATAGTTGCCGTATTTCTTGTGTATATTATCAGCGACTAGCAGGTTTGTCATAGAAAAAGAAATAAAGTTTAAAGATATTGAAATGATTAGAGCCAACAGGCTTCTTATGATATATTTAGTAAGCCAATAAAAAATAATTTTAGATACTCGTTTTAAAAAATAGTCAATCAAATAACTAGTTTGCAATTTATTAGGTGAATATTCTTCAACACAAATTAGCCTAAAACAAAAACCCACCCTTAATTTGCATCAAGGATGGGAAAAAAATTGCTATGAAAAAGAAAAATATCACTAACTAGTGATTAGTGATATTCAAATATACACATTTTTCTTAATAAGCTCTTAAAATCTAAGAAAACATGTCTTTCACCTTCTCAAAGAACGATTTATCTTCGTTTTGAGGTTGAGGAGAAAAGTGCTCATCATCGAGCATATTTTCAAAAAATTCTTTTTGCTCTTTATTCAAATTTTTAGGAGTCCAGACATTTACGTGTACTAATAAATCCCCTTTCCCATAACCATTTATAGATGGAATCCCTTTTCCGCGTAAGCGTAAAATTTTACCACTTTGCGCACCTTCTTCAATCTTAATACGCACTTTACCAGTAACTGTATCAATATCTTTACTTGTTCCCAGAACTGCCTCCGGAATACTCACATACAAATCATAATGTAAGTTATCGCCTTCTCTACTAAGAGTCTCGTGAGGAGCTTCTTCAATTACAACCAGTAAATCTCCCGAAACCCCATTATTACCGGGAGCCTCATTACCTTTTCCGGTTACTTTAAGTTGCATACCATCTACAACACCTGCAGGTATTTTTATAGATACGGTTTCCTCTTCAGTAAGCATACCTTGAGAATCTGCTTCTGCAGGTTTTGAATCTATAATCTGACCACTTCCTCCACAAGTTGTACAAGGAGATGCTGTTTGCATTCTACCTAAAATCGTATTGGTAACACGGGTAACTTGCCCCATACCATTACAAGTAGAACACGTTTTGTACGTGGTGCCACTTGCTTGCTTTTTACGCTTTACTTTTATTTTCTTTTCTGCGCCGTTAGCAATTTCCTCCAGCGTAAGCTTTACCCGTATGCGTAGGTTGCTACCTTTGGTTCTACGTTGACCGCCACTAAAGCCGCCACCAAAACCTCCAAAGCCACCGCCTCCGCCGCCGAAAGCGCTGCCAAAAATATCACCAAATTGACTGAAGATATCATCCATATTCATATTACCACCGCCATAGCCACCGCCACCTTCAAAGGCCTGGTGTCCATATTGATCGTAACGCGCACGCTTATTCTCATCACTTAGAATCTCATAAGCCTCCGCTGCTTTTTTAAACATATCTTCGGCCTCATTGTCTCCTGGGTTTTTATCCGGGTGATACTGAATTGCCTTTTTACGGTATGCCTTTTTAATTTCGGCAGCAGTTGCTCCTTTACTTAATCCTAATATGTCGTAATAATCTTCTTTCATCCCAATCGTCTCTTCAATAATTTAAATCGTATTCTTCGCCTCGTTTTGCAGGTTAACTATTTACCGGTAACAACCTTTGGAAAACGAATAATTTTTTCACCAAGTTCGTAGCCTTTCTCGATAACATCTACAATTTTACCCTTCAAGCTGTCTTTAGGTGCAGGAATTTGAGTAATTGCCTCGTGAATATCTGCATCAAAAACATCTCCAGCAGAAACTTCCATTTCCTTAAGTCCTTTTGACTTTAAAGTCTCTCGCAATTTGTTAGATATTAACTCTACTCCCTTTTGAAGATTTTTATCTTTTGCTTTCTGAATTTCAATAAGTGCTCTGTCAAAATCGTCAAGAACCGGAAGCATAGATTGCATAACCTCCTGCCCCGCAGTTTTAAACATCTCTACACGTTCTTTACCAGTACGTCTTTTGTAGTTCTCAAATTCTGCAAAAAGTCTAAGAAATTTATCCTTTTCCTTATCTAATTCTGCTTGTAAATTAAGCACTTGATCTTCTACAGTTAATTCATTTTCAGAAACTTCAGTTTCTTGATTGCTAGTCTCTGTATTTAGATCTTCCTGATCATTTACTATATCGTCTCTATTTTCTGAACTCATTTTTATTGTAATTTCTCTTGCATAGGCAAAATTGCTGCCAATATTATCAAAATGTCAAAATGTCACTGAGATAATTTATATTTTATTTAAGAGGTTATCTCGTACAATCTTATAAATTTGATTGCTAAAAATTAACACTTAAAGGTATATCAAATGAAGATCAAATTATTATCGCTTTTTACTATGGCTGTGCTTGTTACAGCTTTCGTTTCTTGCAAGAATGAAGCAAAAAATGAGACTGAAGCAACAGATGCAGAATCTGCTGTAGAGGCTTCTCAGGAAGCTGCAAAATATATGCTAGACAAAGAAGCATCTACAATTAACTGGGAAGGTAAAAAACCTACAGGAGTTCACACGGGTACTGTAGCTGTAGAATCTGGAGTTGTTCGCTTAGAAGGAGACAAAATAAGTGGTAGTTTTCTTATTAATATGACTTCAATTGTTGTTACTGATTTAGAAGGAGATCAAAAAGTAAGTCTAGAAGACCATTTAAAGGGTACAGTTGCTGGTAAAGAAGGTGACTTCTTTAATGTGAAAAAATACCCTACGGCTGCATTTGAAATTACCGGTGTTACAGAAAAAGACGGTAAGAAAATGATGTCTGGAAACTTGACTATCAAGGAATCTAAGAAAAATATTGAATTCCCTGTAATGTATGAAGTTGCCGGAAATACATTAACCTTAAAGTCTGAGCCTTTTACAATCGACCGTACAGATTGGGGAGTTAACTACGGATCAAAATCTGTATTTGATAATTTAGGTGATAAATTTATTAATGATGATATTGAATTAGAATTTACAATTGTTGCAAATCAGCAGATGTAAAATTTAGTATAGAACAAAAAAAGCCCGGCATTGCTGGGCTTTTTTTATTTTAATAAATCCTGTAGCGTTACGTCTACTTGTTTAAACTTAAAATCAAAACCCTTTTGTTCTATTTTATTAGAACTTACTTTTTGACTTTCTAAAACTATAGCAGCCATATCACCCAATAATAATTTGAGCATAAATGCAGGTACCTTTGGCAAAAATAGAGGCTTGTTGAGAACAGAAGCCGCCTCTTTAGTCATTTCTTTATTAGTTACTGGTGAAGGCGCTACAGCATTATAAATACCCTCAAGTTCGTGAGTTACCACATAATTAAATACGCGAGCCAAATCTTTTAAATGAATCCAAGATTGCCATTGCTCACCATCTCCTAATGGGGCTCCTACATACATTTTGATAGGTTGAATTAATTTTTCTAAGGCACCACCCTTCTTTGATAGAACAACGCCAATACGTATCTTAGAAACCTTAATATTTAATTCTTTAAAAAGGTCTGCTGCTTCCTCCCATACTTTTACAACATCGCCTAAAAAACCAGAATTATAAACCTCAAAATTTTCAGAATACTCATTTGTTTTAGAAGATGGATACGCTCCAATAGCACTAGCAGATACAAAATGAGCGACAGTATGATCAATATTTTTTAATGTACTACATAATAACTGAGCAGTTTCAATTCTACTGTCAACAATTATAGACTTATACGCCTCAGTCCAACGTTCTGCTATACTTGCTCCTGCCAGATGTACTATAGCGGTTACACCATGAAAGCATCTCACATCGATTTCTCCCTCGCTAGGATTCCAAAGAAAACCTTTATAATTTTCCTTCGTCTCTATTTTATTAGGACTTGTAGTCAAATAATTGACCTGTTTACCAGAATTTAACAATTCTTCGGTTAAAGCTTTTCCTACTAATCCTGTTGCCCCTGTTATTAAAATACTCATCTCGTTTTTTTTCTAAATTACTCACTATATCCCTGCTTCAAATTATATTTAGAACAGCTTTAACATCATTAAATTTATGTGTAGGTTTTTGATTATCTCCACGATTTAAAAAATCGAAATCTTAACTTGCATCATCATTTTAGCGTATTATGAAAAACTTTTTCTTAGCCATTTCTTCAGGGATTGTACTCGCAATCGCGTGGCCTACATATGGATTTCCACTATTATTATTCTTTGGATTTGTACCCTTACTTATAGCTACTCGCAACTACATAAGAACAGGTATTAAAAGACCTGCATTAAAAATATTTGGCAGCACATACGTAAGCTTTTTCATATTCAATATAATTACGACTTGGTGGCTATACAACTCTACTGGTTTTGGAATGTGGTTTGCTGTACTTGCAAATGCTCTTTTAATGACATCGGTGTGGTTACTCTATGTACGCATTTCCAAACGCTTTAATACAAACCTTAGTTTGCTATTTTTAGTCACATTATGGATGCTTTTTGAATATTTACATCTAAACTGGGATTTCTCCTGGCCATGGTTAAATCTAGGAAATGCTTTTGCAATCACAACGGGCTGGATTCAATGGTATGAATATACCGGAACCTTTGGAGGCACGCTATGGGTATGGATGGTAAATGTATTGATCTTCAAAGCCATAATTTTTTACAATGAGAATAACAACCTTAAAATACTGATTAAAAATCTTTTGTTACCATTAGTTGTAATCGTACTTCCAATTGCAATTAGCCAAATTCTTTACCACACCTATACTGAAGTAAATAATCCTATAGAGGTGGTTTTGTTACAACCCAATATTGATCCCTATACTGAAAAATACAACACTACTAATGATCGCATCGGTGATTTATTATTTGAAGAAGCAAATGCTTCGCTAACATCAAACACCGAATTTTTAATAGCTCCTGAAACAGTTTTAGCAGAAGGTGCAGGTGTAGATCTCAGAAACTTTGAATACAGTGCAGAAAAAGACAAGGCTCAACAATTTTTAATAAAATATCCTGACTTAAATTATATGGCGGGAATACAATTTTACAGGCTTTATACTAATGAAAACGATCTTTTGCCTACCAGTAATTTTGTGGGTAATGATCGCTTGGGAAATCCACTTTGGGCAGATTTTTTCAATTCTGCATTTCTGCTAAATAGAACTGAAAAATCCCAGATTTATCATAAGAGTAAACTGGTTGTAGGTGTAGAAAATTTTCCATATCAGAGTATATTAAAACCTATTTTAGGAGATGTAATGATAGATCTCGGCGGTACTGTATCTATGAAAACAATTCAAAAGAACAGAACTGCTTTTACAGGAATTAATGGCACAAAAGTAGCTCCAGTAATTTGCTATGAATCTGTTTATGGAGATTATGTAACGGGTTATGTGAAGGAGGGTGCGCAATTTCTTGCAATTATGACAAATGATGCCTGGTGGGGGAATACGCAGGGACATAAACAACATTTAAACTATGCCCGTTTGCGCGCAATTGAAAATCGCAGAAGTATCGCTAGAAGCGCTAATACCGGTATATCTGCACTTATTAATCAAAAAGGTGAAATTGAAAAAGAGCTTGGATATGGATTAAAGGGTACTTTAAAAGGAACTATAAATAGCTCAGACACGTTCACCTTTTATACCCAGTATGGAGATTATATTCCGAAGTTGGCTTTTATACCAGCGGGAATTATTCTGTTACTTTCTTTTATTAGACGGAAAAAATAGCACCTATTGCCCTCTGTAATAGATTACAGTACTAATGGTTTTGAGAAGAATATTTAAGTCTAAAAATAAGTTGCGATGCTTAATATAAAACAAATCGTACTGAAGCTTTTCTAGGGTGTCATCCACAGAGTTTACATAGCGTCCACGTACTTGCGCCCACCCTGTTAAACCCGGCTTCACTACGTGTCTAATATCATAAAAAGCAATTTTTTGAGATAGCTCTTTAACAAAAACCGGACGTTCTGGTCGAGGCCCGATAAGACTCATTTCGCCCTTTAATATATTTATACATTGAGGTATTTCATCAACGCGGGTGTTTCTAAGAATTTTTCCGAAGGGAGTTATTCTTCGGTCAGATTTTTGAGCCCATTGTGCTCCATTAGATTCAGCATTTTTCACCATCGTGCGCAGTTTTAAAATAGTAAAAAGCTTACCATTTTGACCCACACGGTCCTGAAAATATAGTAATGGCCCGCGATTGCCAAGCATATTACCCACCAGAACCAGCGGCAGTAAAAAGATTGCTATAATAAGTACTCCTATGGCAAATATGATATTGAATAATCTGCTTATCGTTAAGTAGAATCTATTTTTATTGCTGCGACTAAATGGGAAGTATTTATAAAAGTCACGTTCTACATGTTGCACGGGTACGCGTTGTGTAATTTCTTCATAAACTTGCGTATATTCTCTAATAGGAAATCCCTCTCCTAAGAGCAACATTAACTGATTATAAAGGTCTATTCCTACACCTTTAGACGGACTAGCAACAACAATTTCTGATACTGAAAATTTTGAGATTGAATCTACTAAATCTGAAACTTCGATAGCCTTTAGTCTTCTATCAAGCGCATCTTTCTTAATTGCATCTGTGTTTATATATCCTATAACCCGATAATTAGGATCGGCAATATGAAGATTTTCAGCAATTAAATTTATGTCATAACTGTTCCCTACGATTAGTATTCTTTTATTAAATCTAGGCGCAGAGATTAAAGTTATATACGCATACCTCCATATTAAAAGTCCTAAAACCATCGCAAAATAGAAATAGACAATTTGCAGTCTATTTTCTGGCAAAACGGGTGTTAAAAACGGAGTAAGTATAAAAAACAAAACCGTTACAGAAACGGTTAGTATTACATTTTGAAGAGTTGTCTGAAACGATGCTGCTTTCTGCAAATCATACATCTCAAAAATAACGGCAAATACCGAATAATAAGTGGCTAAAACTAAGGTCCACTCCCAACGTTCTGAATTAATTTTAAAATAATCAAACTGAAAAAAAATGACTAAAAAGGCCAGCATAGAAAAGATGGCCGCAAGATCAAATAGGCGCAACAGGATTTTACGCTCTGATATTTCAAAATGGATTTTAGGGATCCAAGACATTTTAAGGGGCATTTGTGGTTTTCAAATATAGCCTATTTATTGTAAGATTTTAATCCATTGATTCTCAACAACAGACCAATTAAAGTCTTTTACCTGTGCACGTGCATTGCCTGTTATTTCATAGATTTTCTGAGAATTATTCAATAAGAACTTTATCTTCTCTACAAAATTTACGAGATCATTATCTTCAACTAAAAATCCGGTAGTCTTATCTTCTATCATGTAGGGAATTCCACCTACATTAGTACTTACTACTGGCAGACCAAGAGCCATTGCTTCGATAATACTCACAGGGAAATTATCAAAATGAGAAGTATTAATAAAGATATCATAGTTTTCTGATAGAGCAATCCACTCCGACTTTGACAACTTTCCTGTAAATGTCACAGGCAATTTATTTTTAGCAGCATAAATTCTACACTCATTTAAGCTTGCATCTTTAGCAGGCCCCACCATACAAAGTTCTGCTAAGGGAAAAGATTGCTTCAAACTTTCAAAAATTTTTAAAGCAAGAAGAGGATTATATAATTCAGCAAATGATCTTACCCAAAGTAACTTTGGTCGCAATAATTCACGCTTTTTAAATTTATACTTTTCAAGTTCTATAGCATTAGGAATATGAATAACCGAATAACCTTGGCTATTAAAGAACACTTTGAGATACAAAGATGGACTCACATTCAAGTATGACTTTTTAAATAAGAAGTCACTCGCCTTAGGATTAGATTTTAAGCGATACGGTAAATTACCACCGTGAAGAATAGGAATATATTTCAGTTGAAAAAAAACGCATAATCTTGCTGACAAATAGGCAAACCAAAAATTTTGAGTGCTGTAGGTATCTATAAGTACATAATCAATCCAATTTCTATTCTTAAAAATCGCAAATAACATTTGGATTAAACGTTTTGCCTTTGAGGTTTTAGTCCCTACATAACGTAATAAAAATCCCGATGCCGCTAACTTAGGACCTAGCGTATCTATACTTGTGGGTGTAGCACCCTTAGCCGCTAATTTGTTTCCTATGTACAGGATTTTTTTTTTCATCAATAATATTAATTAACGCAAGCGCATATAAAAAAGCCGGTGCTGCTATACGCATTGAAGAGTGATTTATCGTGAGAAACCAAAAACCATAAAATGAATAAAACAGATAGTTTTTCCTATTACTTATTCTAAAAAATAACGGAGCAATTAATAAAATAAGTAAGGCAAACAAACCAAATATTCCGTGCTCAGATAATAATCTACTGAGTTCATTATGAGAAGCTGCCAGAATATCTAATTTTTCTTCGCGGTATTCCCGGGTCTTACCCACTCCAATACCCATCACAGGATTTTCAATAAAGAAGTTAAGCTCTGAACTCACTAATTCCTGCCTACCCGTAGAAATATCTTCTTTAATACGACCTGCAGCATCTTTATTTGCATAGCGCAAATCAATAAGACCCATTGTGCGCACTGAGGATACAAACCAAGTCATTGCAATGGCAATTCCAAGAACAATCATATAAAAGGAAAGCGCGTTTTTCTTTTTCTTTGATACACCTTGAAAATAAAAAAACATAAACACAACACTTATAATAGCAGCTGTAAATATCCCCCCTCTGGAAAATGTAATAATGGCACGATAAGTAAGAAACATCAGTAAGGCCAGATTTAATCCGAATATGAGCTTATTTCTCCCATTTACAAATAATTGTATCGTTAACGCAAACATCCCGATTCCCAAAACAGTTGCCACTTGATTGGGGCCATACCCCCCAGATAATGCAAAATTAGATTGAGTTCCATTTAAAACATCTTGAGTGTCCGGAGTAAAAAAGTATAGATACGATCCTAAGGCAACAACCGGCATCAATAACGCCCAGACGATATGGTGCAACTGATTTCTAGTAATTCTACGATCATAACAATACAGAGCTGCAATACCCAAACAAAATGGTCCGCTTAGGTTAAATACAATAGCATTTCTAACATTTGTATCAAAATTGAGTGTAGATGCCGCATAAATTACACCCGGTATTAGAAGCAATAAATAGAGCCAATAAATGGATGATTTTCTAGAAGTTCCGCTAAAAACTAACCCTAATAAAATAAAACATATAACAGAATATTTACCTGCTTCCCAAGGTATAATACTGCCGCCTGTCATTCTAAAAAAGACTTCGCCAGAAGTCATATAGGCAGCTGCAATAAGCACTTGATTTTGCTTATTCCCAGTTTGAAAAACCCAAAACACTAATAATGCTACAGATCCAAGAAAGTAGATCATCCCAAGAAACTGAAACAAGTATATAGCAAAACCTATTGCAATGTGTAATGCAATGAGTTGTATGTAGGTTTTGTTATAATTAGTGGATGATGTGCTCATATAAATATAATAGTTGGTTTACTTGAGCCTGATCAGAATATTCAGTATCAATCCGTTCTTTTAATAATGTCGCATATTTCAATCTTAATTCTGGTTCCTCAGCGTATTTTGAAATCGCCGCCACTAAACTGTCTAAATTTCCAGGTTGGATAACCTGTCCACAGCCGTCAAGAACTTTAGCGCAATCCCCTACATCGGTTGCTATAACAGCAAGACCCGCTTGTCCATATTCTAATAAAGCTAAAGGCAGACCTTCAGAATGAGATGCTAAAATACCTATATCAAAATAAGGCAACACAGCGGATAGTTTGAGATGCGTCCCGTAATAAAATATCTTGCCATTAAAGTGAGGAGTTTTAAGGCTGCTTAGGATCATTTGTGAATAAACTGGATCTACCTTGCTTCCAAACAAATGCAAAGTATATTCATCATCCTTCTTGAGCACTTCCTCAAAAGCTTTTAATAAAAGCGTATGATTTTTTTGAGGTCTAAGATTTGCAACACAAACTAATCGCTTTCCTTTTATACCATTAGGATTAAAATCTTGATCTAATGGACACGCATCAGCAATAAAATTCTTTAAAAAAATATGCTTTTCAATATTCAAATATTCATTAGACCAGCGGCTCAATTTGTCATTTACAGAAATAACAGCATCAAAAAATCGACTTAATGGCATTAAAAACCGGGTCTCTCTTTCCTTTAAATATTCACTATTGCCATAATGATCGTGCCAAACGACTTTAAGAGCTGGTGTTATTATTTTTACTAAAACAGCAGTAAAATAAGAACTGCCATGTGCCTGAATAATCTGTATCTTATGATTCTTTACAAATCGACGCAGGCGTAAAAAGGCAGAAAGATCTAATGTATGTTTTTTATTTAAAAATAAATAGGGAATATCAGGTTGCACAAGGTTTTTTAAATCTCCTTCGGCCCGTGTAGTACATAATGCTGAAACTTCAATCTCATTCAATAAAGCATTTGCGTAATTTACAGCCATACGTTCTGCCCCTCCCACTTCAAGACTATCTATTAACTGAAGAACACGCATTATAAGAGCTTTTCGATTTCATTATTAAAACGATCTAAAGTATATGTTCTAGACCATTTTGATGCCTCCATAGCCATTGATTTCAACGCATCTTTGTTCTTTAATACTGGAATTAGTTTATCTAAATCTGATTTTAAATCATTACTGATAAGTACTCCCCGCTTCGACTCACCGAGCATATAGGGCACACAAGAAATAGGTGTGACAATGGGTATTGTTCCCCACCACATCGCTTCCGCAACTACCTTTGGCCAACCTTCACTTTTAGATGGTAATATTAAAAAATGACTTTTTTGATAAGCTTCCTGTACATCTTCCGGTTTTTGATTTCCGTGGAAATATAATGAGCCTTTTAAATTTTCATTATTAATATTTTCTTCTAATGACTTTTTTAGAACACCATCTCCATAAAAATGTAATTCACTGGGAAAGCCTTTTAAAATAAGTTCTTCGATAAGGTCAATAGCATATTGGGGTTGCTTACCACTCACTAAACTTCCTACAAATAAAAAACGTAGCGGCAAATCATACTTTCTTAACGGAATATCATATTTGTCAGCTTCTGAATAACTGGCCGTAAAAAATGGCCTTATATTTTCAGTTTGATGGGGCCAATCTCCGTAAACTAAAACCTGCATATTCTTAGTGAGAGTAGTATTACTCAATATCCATTTCTGAAGCCTATAGCTCCAAGGCTGTGTGGCTTTTGGATCCCAATTACCTGCATATTTTGCTGTTTTTCGCTTCCGCGGAAATAAAATCTGTACAAATGCACCTAATAAACCCATATTACCCGGGCATCTTAGATGTATATTATCTGCTTTTGACATCGCATTATAAATAGTAATTAATATACCAGGAAGCTTCATAAGAGCTCTTACAACTTGAAAAAATGATGTAAGATTAATAGCTGATACTTTCTTAAACTCAATTTCATTTAAGTTATAATCACTATCGATTTCTGTAGGTATTCCAGGATTGAAGGGTGCTACAATACAAACCTCATCTACATGATTAAACCACAGATTCATTTCTTTTACATAAGGCGTATAAGAGTAATATTTTCTGTCTGCCTTATAATGTTCAATTTGTGTAATTACTGCAAATCTCATTAACTCCGTGGTTTACTGAAAATCAAACTAAACCAACCCACCACTCTGCCTGAAGCTTCTAAAAAAGCATCTTTTCTTGCAGAAGTTGTAAACACATTACTAAAGCGAATGAGCGTTAATAAAAGTGCCGTAGCATTCCATTTTAATCGGGATTTGAGATCTGGATTAGAATATTTTATACGCCATACATACCAGCCGTTACGCAGAACCATTATACCATATTTATAGGGTTTTGGTCTACCGGCAGGATCGTGATAATGCTGGAGTTTTGCAGATGTACAGATAGCGTTCTTTCCATATTTAAGGGCTCTAAGACTATAATCTGCATCTTCATAAAGACCATAACCATCAAAATACAAGCTGAATTTTTCTGCATCTATTACACTTATGCGGAAACTCATCGCCATTCCTATAAGTAAATCAACTTCATAAACTTTACCCGTAAGTGGGTAACCATATGTACGCCCGTGAGAGAAAGAAGGCATAATCCCAGGTAAGTCTGGAGATTGTAAACCTAGTTTATTCCGAAGGTAAAAACGCTGAGATTCGTTGCGTTCAAAACCATCTAAAACATAAACTTTGTCTGTAGATTCAATTCTATCTGAAGGTTTCCAAAGGTTTTCATTTGTGGCAACACCACCTATTCCTACAACATCGCTACGATCTCGAAATGTTTTTATAACCGCTTCAAAGTATTTAGTTTCTAAAATCACATCATCATCAAGAAAACAAACTACCTCAGCTTCTTCATTTAACCGCGAAATACCATAATTACGCTGTCTCGTAAGACCACGAACGTCATCTTCTACTTTAAAATACTCTAAACTTTTAAATGTTTTTTCTAAAGAAAGATTTTGCGTTTCTATACCTTCAGATCCATCCACAACAATAATTTGATTAGGATAGACAGATTGATTTATTACTGAATTTAAAAGATTCGTAATGGCATCTGGTCTTTGATACGTACAAATGATTAGTGAAAAATTCATTGTTTTTCTGAAAGGAGTTTTTCTGCCCAGGATTTACTCAAGCTCCAGCGTTTTTGCATTTGCCGAAGATAAGAAAATGGATTTCTTACCGATTGATTCTTATAAAACTTTAGAAACAACAAGGTTTTGTATCCTAATATTTGAGAATCAATTTTATGTTTTAAAAAGAAAGCAAGCACTGTAGGAACAGGCTTTGGTTGAATCTCCTCATACTCCCAGGGCTTTTTTAGTTGCGTTCTAAAACCTCCTAATGGCGCCTTAAGATGTATTAATTTTAAAAACGGATTGTACAATACATCGACTCCGGAGTTGCGTAATTGCATTCCAAAATCTGCATCTTCACCAAAACCATATTCAAAAGTCGTATCAAAACGTATCTTTTTAACTACCGAAGCTTTTACAAAACTACACCCCGAACCAAAAGCTTCCCACTGAATAACAGATCTAACCCTTTCTTGTTCGTCTTTTTGCAAACAACTTACCGTAAAGGCTTCAGGTTTAGCTTGCCCAATAAATTGTAATGCCTCCTCCAGAAAATCTGAAGAAATTCTTAAATCATCATCAGCCAGAAAAACCCATTCTGAAGTAATCTGATCTAATGCCAAATTACGTGCATTACACGCACCTGTTTTATGTGTAAATGCGTGTTTAATTTCAAACGGCCAATTTTCAGTCTGCAAGTAATCTAACTCTGAAAAAGTCCCTAAATCTGGATTTTGCTCTACGAGCAACACTGTTTTGGGAGTCACGCTCTGGGCAGCTAAGTCTAGTAAAGTTTGATACAATATTGCTTTTCTACCTATTGTAGGTATAACTACATCAATAGATTGTATAATAAAATTAAAGGACTCCTTGACTTCAGTTTTAGGTAAATACTGAATCGAAGAGGTATCAATTTGTTCTTGACCTAAAGCATTTAATAAATAAAACGGACTTATAGATTTTGTATAAATAAGACGCTGAAATTCATAAAGTAGTAGCCAGGCTTTACTCTTAGTGGCAGCAATAAAAGAATAGGTGAATTTCTGATTTTTAGAAAAACGCAATTTGAAATTAGTACTTCTAGATTGTATTAATCGTGGCTCACTATAACACAAAAGGCCTTTGGGCATTCCTAATTTTGCTAAGACCGCTAGAAATAAATTGAAATCTGAATATGCAGGGATATGTGGTGCAAAATGTAGTAACGTATTTGATGTAATACACCCCACATCTGCACTCATTAAATACGTAGGATAACAAACAGCTTGATTAACAGTTAAAAATACCGATTGATCTACAAACCCCAATTCTTCATTCAAAATATAGGGGTGTGCAACCGCAAAACTTAATAGAGTTTGAGCATTTTTCTGCGAGCGAATAAAATTAAAATCTACCAGCTCACTTATTTCCTGATGCACCCATATAAGTTTACGACCACTAAATTTTTGCGCTAATTCTATAAGTATTTCAGGAAGTATACGAGTATTTACAGCAATGGTTTTCCACGTGTTACGGTCTGTAACCGATATGGCTTTTTGCCCGTTATGTATTAAAACAATCAATCTGCTATTACTTTTTTGTAAAATAATATATTTTGATCTACTACGTGTTCTAAAGCAAATTTAGAATCCACATGCCTACGTGCAGCAGCTCCCATTTTCTCCCGCAAAGCAGAATTACTTAAAAGCTCCAGAATACGATGTGCATACTTTTCGTGATTTTTAGGATCTACCGTAAAACCGGTCTGCTCATCAATCATCACTTCTTTTGCCCAGCCAATATTTGAAGTCACTAGTGCTTTCTGCATCGCCATCGCTTCTAGCCAGGTCATAGGTAAAGCCTCTGCAAAACTTGGCAAAACTACTACCGAGGCTTTTGCAATCTCTGCTTTTATCTCATTATAAAGCAAACCACCTTTAAAAAAAATAAGCTTATGAAATTGAGGTTCAACCTCCTCTAAAAAAAGATCTTGAGTAGATCGTTGCGTAAAAATATCTTTAACATCTGCGCCTGCTAAAACAAGATGTGTCTTTGGCTCATTTTTAAAAACAAGATTCATAATTTTAGCCAATTCCAAAACCCCTTTTTTACGAATGATACTGCCAAAATATAAAAGCTGAAAATCAACCTCAGACTCCTTCTCTGGCGTAAAAGCAGCAGTATCTACACCATTAGGAATCACTTTGATATCCCGTTTTAAATTGAAAATCTTATCTGTTAAATCTGCACAAAATTGACTTACGGAAAGAATGTAATCTGCTCTTCTCAACGCCGATTCTTCAAACAAACGATTCTTTGTTTTTTGGGGTCTATTTTCCAGGTTACAGAAATAGCCATCGCTTCCGTGCAGGCGTATTATAAGCGGACATTTAAATGACATAAATGCTGTAATCCCGGTCCAGTCTGGAGCTTCTAATACATGTATTCCATTTTGCGTGATGAATTTATTTACATAACGCTGTAAAAAATTACGATACAAATACCAGCCACCCAGTTTAAACTTGCGCTTTGCAATGCTGTGTATTGTTATTCCGTGGTGATTAAAAACAACATCCTTTTGCTGATCATAAACAAAAACAGTAACCTGTATTTCTTTAGCGATCAAACCCGCTGCCAAATTTTTAATACTCGTTCCTAAACCCGCTGAACCTTTAAGTTCAGGATGAGGGTATTCAGGAGTTAAAAAGGCAACGTGCATTAGTTTAAGAGATTGATGTGTTCTGCAACCATTCGGTCTAAAGCGTATTCTTTTTCTATCAATACGGATGTCTCATTTGTGATTTTTAGATCGCCTTTTACTATATCTGTAAGTATCGAAGAAAGTTTTGTTTTGTCTTTAGGCTGAAAAAGAAAGCCATTAACTCCATCTGTAATAATCTCAGGATTACCTCCTACCGTTGTCGTTATAACAGGCACATTTGCTGAAAGACTTTCTAAAATAGAAAGACTGAAACACTCCATATACGTAGGTTGTATCAGGTAGTCGTAGTTAGCAAGTATCTGAGGAATTTCAGACGAACTGCCTTTAAATTCCAATAGTTCAGAAACCCCAAGATCCTGGGCCTGATGTTTTAAATCTTCTTCTAAGGGTCCTTCCCCGTAAATACTTATGTGAATATGCATCTTGATTGCATCTGTCAAATAACTCAACGCATCAATTAAATCCTGAATTCCTTTAGATTCACGTAAATGTGAAACCACTATAAATTTATACGCTGTTTTGGCTTCAGACTCACCTTCCCTTTTTTTAAATACCGAAGTATCAATCCCATTGTAAATAACGCCGGTTTTTAGAGAAACGGTTTTGCCCAGGTCTTTGACGATATGCTTAGCTGTATAACTGGAAACGCCTATAAAACGGTCGATTGCCTTACTGTATAAAAATGCTTTTAATTTGTTTTTGAGTTGCTTTTTAAGCGGAAACCCATTTAAAGGTCTGGGATTATGATCTACTGCAATTATCTGTTTTATAGACCCCAGCTTTTTAGCATCCTTATAAAATGGAGTGCTCAGCTCAGTAAAATGTGTAATTAAGCCGTTATATTTAGCTTTAGAAGTTGTGAGGTGATCTAAGAAAAATGCTTCAACTGTAAGTTTGTCCTCCGCAGAAAAAACAGTTAAATCTCTATAAAAATCAAAAGTTTCGGCATCTGGAAAAAACCAGTCAATCTCATAATTAATCTTTTTTGCAGCGGTGTCAAAAGCAACAAAAAAACGATCCATTCCACCTATACGGTCTGTTCGCAATATATAATTACAAACTACTGCCAGTTTTTTTTTACTCATAAAATTGCTTTTAAAGCATTTACACAGGCTTGTGTGGTTTTATTCAAAGGTTGTCCTATTTGCATAGTTATTAGATCTTTTCGCTCCTTTTTATTACTTTCAGGATTTTGCAAATAGGTATTAATGGCGCTATAAAGTTCCTCTTTATTGGTCGCGATTTTTACGGCTCCACTTTTAACTACATTATCGTAATGCTCGTAGCTTAAAAAGCGCTGATCATTATACAATCCGTTCTCCGGGTTTCCAAAAGCTGTATTAATTACCGGCTTATCAAAAAGCATAAAATCGAGACTCATTGTAGATAACATATTTACATTTAGGTCTGAGTACTGCAAAACAGCTTTAAGAACCGTAAGATCTTTTTGAGTTGGAATGCGCTGTGACCAGGGTTCTGGATGACCGTCACGGGTAAGCTCCCACTTGGGGTGATTCCATTTTATTTCAGGATAAAGGGCTTTCGTTTCAGCAAAACGGCGTTCATCTTCAGCCGGGGAAGTACGCACCAATAATTGGGCATCACTAATTTCCCCATTTTGTAAACCTTCAGCAATTGTAGCAATAATCAAAGGATCGTTAGGACCTATAGTGGCATCTGCACAACTGTAGCAGATTATTTTTTTCTGCGGAAAGAGATTAAATTCCCTGTAAAATTCTGCTTCAGAAAGCTCATATTCTGGCAAAACATAAGGTTCAAATTGCGGAGTACCTACTACCGAAATATGTTGTGCATGTGTAAGCGGGTAAAACCGAAGCAATTCCGTTTTCATTAAATCGCTCCATACCAAAAAATAATTAAAAGTTGCAGCCATTCTCCCTTTTGAAGCCAGATTATCCCACGAAAAAATAAAAGATGCGGTGGGTATATTTAATTTTTTCGCCCAATAAACTAAGGTTGCGATAAAGGGTGGCCGCTGATGTGTAAAGAATAATAAGTCCGTTTTATAGTTTTCCAAAATCTCACCATACTGCTTTACTATAGGATCATTTGCAAAACTGGTTTCTTGCAGCTTTTCAAAAAAAAGAATATTCTTTTCAGAATGAAAAAACCGACTAATCCCATAAACTGCTTTCACCAGAATGGCATGAGGACTCCTGCCTTTGCTCCTATTCATCTGGTAATTATCTGCAATCCCAGGATTCTGCCTGTGATTTTGCAAATGAGCAATTTCCTTGAGTTTACGCCAAAACCAATTCTGCTTCGTTTCAACAAAAACAGGTAATTCTACAATATTAAAAATAGAAGAGTCAAGCTGTGGATATGCGGAAATAGGTAGGCCTGAAAAAATCATAATCTTAGAGAAGTCGTTAGCGGCCTTTTCTAAAAAAGTACTGAGTACAAAATTGCGAAAACCAACACCATCTGTTATAACGATACCTAAGGAATTATTATCAGCTTTCATGAACTTAATTTGGGCAAGACGAAAATAGCCATTTTTGAGGAGTTTACGAGAATAGAAGTATGTTGTCTCGTAATGAAACCTGTTTTAGAAATTAAAGATCTCTAAATTGCTTCTGATGATCTATCTCCCAAAGTTTTTGAGAAGAAAGATTTTGTAGAAAAAGAGCAGCAGCATTTTGCAATAATTTACGTTTTTTAGGGCTTGCCTGCATATTTTTAGCTGTATCAACTCCTTCTAAAATAGCGGCAACAGTATTTGTAACGTGAACGATCGTATTTGTATGCAAGTCCCTGTTTTCCTGTCGCCTACCAATATTTACCGTTGGGATTCCTAGGTACGGTGCCTCGTGTATACCTGCACTACTATTACCTATTAGAAACTTAGCATTTTTAAGAAGCGTGATAAAGTATTCAAATCGTAAGGAAGGAAAAATACGGAATCTGGGATTGTTCTTCAGTTTTTCATATTCCGCTAAAATCTCGTTAGAACCCAAATCGTTATTTGGATAAATTACAATATAGTTAGTGTCATCCTGAAGTAAAGTAGCTACAAAATGTGCAGCATACGATTTAGTATTTGATAAATCTGTAGTAACCGGATGATAAAGGACCACCGCATATTCATCAAACGAAATGTCGTAATAGGCCTTTACAGTTTCCAAAGAAGGTAACTGCGAACTGAACAACACATCTAAATCTGCAGAACCTATGGTAAAAATAGACGACTCTAACTCCCCCATTTGCACCAGTCGCTTAGCCGCCATTTTATTGGATACAAAGTGAATATGACTCAATTTACTCACCGAATGCCGAATCAACTCATCTACCGTACCCGAAAGTTCGCCTCCTTCAATATGCCCAACTAAAATATTATTTAGAGAGCCTACAATAGCTCCTGCAAGCGCTTCTACCCTATCGCCGTGAACAACAATTAAATCTGGTTGAAACTCCTTTACATAAGCCGAAAATCCTTCAATAGTTTTAGCCAAAGTAAGATCCATTGTTGTTTCTGAGGTGTGATTTTCAAAGCGATGAATGTTTGTAAATCCCGCTTTTTCAATCTCAATCACCGTCATCCCGTACTTCTCTTGTAAATGCATCCCTGTTGCAAAAATGCCGTATTCAAATTCAGCACCTTTCTGAACCGCCTGAATCAGGGATTTTAGTTTACCAAAGTCTGCGCGGGTACCACTTAAGAAGGCTATTTTTTTCAAATTTTAGGTTTACTTATTAGAAATTTTTCTGGAAAAAATCTGTATTCAGGATAAGGCTCATTTAACATTTCTACCTTAAGCTGAGGATTAAAAATTACAGAACAACCGCTTAATATAGAAGCTGTTTTGTAAAGCTTTGAACATTTTGATAACAGTAAACAATCAATCAGAGCTTCCCTATTTACTGCCCTATAGTTTTTAAAAGAAATATGTATAGGTTTACCGTTACCTGAACGTTTTAAGGAACGAATTATAAGTGCAGATTCCGGAATATTTTTTCTTACAAAATCTACAAAACCCTGATCATCACTGGCAATAAAAAATTTGAGTTCCTTTTTTAATTCAATAATTTGCTGTTGAATGACAGATAAAACCGCATCATAACGTACCGCAGGTGCTTCAGTTATCTTATCTGTGCCTCTATAATGAATTCCTATTACTGTGTGACCCTTAAAATTTAATGCTTCGAAAGTGTTTACTTCACGAAGTATTTGAGGGTTTAATTTTATATATTTTTTTACCAGAAAATTTGCACGTTCAATCGTTAACCGTGCGTTATAGTCCCAGGGATTTGGAAGATTAAGTTCTGAAAATTTACGTATTACGACATATTTAATTGTGGCAGATTCACAATTTTCAGGTTGAACTTTTATAATTTCAGAAAAACTGGTAGCACCAACTCGCTTCGAAGGATTTCTAAATTTAATATACGGAGTTAAGTTTTTCTCCTCACAAAACGCTAATATCTCTAAAACCCAAATTAAATTGGCTCCAAATCCCATTTTAGAAAATACTTCAATCGCAAATCTTCCATTATCAAAATTCTTCTCGAGAATTTCTTTATTCTTCTTAAATCTTAATTCAAAGTATTTGTAAATTAAAAAATTAAAAACTCTTGAATATGCAATTTTCAATTTTCTCACAGTATATCATCTCGTCTTAATTGCTCATCTACTGCAATATCTCTAGTAGCTATTTTGCCTAATATAGAATCAAAATCCTCTGCAAGAATCTCACCCGTTCCCGGTCTTTTAACCCAAATATTTTCTTCGGTAAACCGCTCGCCCTTTTGAACAGAAGCAATCGTACAAACTGTGGCAAAAGCAAAGTCTATGGTAACCTGCTCTTCTGCGGCAGGAGCTTTTATACCGCCACGCATCAGCCATATTTCTGTGCTAGATTTAATTAATGCTGCACATTCAGCCTCATCCATACTGCACACAATATCCGGTCCCGTACGCTGTTTATGATCTGTAAAATGACGCTCGAGAATAGAGGCTCCAAGCGCTACTGCGCCCAGACATGCATTATTATTTAAGGTATGATCTGACAACCCGAATGGAACTTCAGGAAACGCCTCGTGCAATTGAGTCATCGCTCCAAATCGCACTAAATGAATAGGCGTAGGATATAAGTTGGTTGTATGCAAAAGTGCTAGTGGCGTATGCGCTTCTTTAAAAATCTGTACCGCTTTAGATACACTCTCAAGAGTATTCATCCCCGTACTCAAGATTACTGGTTTACCAAAACTCGCGATATGCTTAAGCAAGGGATAATTATTACACTCTCCGGAACCTATTTTATAAGCGGGGACTTCCATTTTTTGAAGTCGGTTTGCCGCAGCTCGTGAAAAGGGTGTCGAAATAAAGAGCATTCCTTTTTCTTCGACATAGTTTTTTAAGGCAAGCTCATCTGCTTCATCGAGTGCGCAACGGCGCATAATCTCATAAATGGAAACGTCTGCATTTCCCGGAATCACTTTTTTGGCCGCAGCACTCATCTCATCTTCTACAATGTGCGTTTGATGTTTTACCACTTCAGCCCCTGCTCGAGCAGCAGCATCCACCAGTTCTTTAGCAACTTGTAGGGAGCCTTCGTGATTAATGCCAATTTCTGCGATCAGCAGTGGCGGATAATCTGATCCTATTTTACGATGTGCTATTTGTATGTATGGGTTCAAGGAATTAAGTACTTTTAGAATTAGTAATTGTCTTTATAAAAATTAAGGTACATCTCAGCCTTTCTAAAGTCCGCTTTCGTGTCAATATCTATTTCAGCAAATGGATGCTCAACGACTAAAGGGTAATTCGCTTCACCCAAGAGTTTACCTTGTTTGACCAATTCGGTTTTAAAGATATAAAGCAAACCGTTCTCATAATATAAAGGTTCTAAATCCTGACTGCGCTGACCCATAGTATAATTATAGGGTTCAAAAACATTGTCTTTAATAGTTCCCAGTTTGTGGGCATTTCGGGAGACAGTCATTAAGCTCTCACAGTTTTCCTGTTCAAAAATCTGAATTGCTTCTTTTAAAAGAGTTACCGGCCGCAACGGATTTGTAGGTTGAAGCAGAATAACAGCATCAAATTTTTTAGACATACTTTCTAAAGAATGTTGAATTGCAGTAATTACAGGTTCCTGGTTGCCAGCAAGTTCGTCTGGCCTATGAATCACGTTTAAATCTTTACTTTTAGCATAAGCAGCAACCTCAAAATCATTTGTCGTAACTGTTATATCTTCAAAACCTGCTTGACATGCATAATAAATGCTATGCCCTATCAAAGGCAAATCGCCTAGCATCTTCATATTCTTACCCGGTAGTCGCTGGGAACCAGCTCGGGCTGGGATAAGGACGAGGTAGTTTTTCATTTTTAACCATATTTTGGTAGAGGTAATCCTAATGATTTTTTCAGCGTCTCTTTTTTCACCACTTTTCTATATGTAATTACCTTTGGGATTCTGATTAAAAAATTGATCATCGCCCTAAAAAAAGCTTTAAAAAATGGTATATCCTCAAACGCATATTTACGAAAATTGTGAAATAAAAGAGCAGTTAAGCGCTTAGGAATTAAAATTTTAGGATAATACGCAAAATAGAAAAGTGCAGAATTAGACAATTGGTTTTCAAATCGGTAAATCGTTTTCTTCAAATGCTTACGCTCTTCCTTATTTACCCGGTGGTTTACACAAATTTGAGAAGTATATAAAATAGCATAACCCAAGTCCAATAATTCGATAGAAAGGCATGATTCTTCTCCATAGATTTTCATCCAATTTGGAAATCCAGATGTCTGCTCATACGCTGCTTTTTTAATTACAAAACCACAGCCTACAAACTCCCTGCAATAAAATTCTTCATTTGGAACGTGCTTTTCTAAGGCTTGAGCATCATTATCAAAAACCCCCTTAATTTCTTCAAATGTTAATACGGCCAGATGCTTATTCTTAGAAAAAATCAGCCGTGCTTTATTTATAAAATCTTTTTGAAGCGGATGTGCATCATCATCAAACCCAAAAATCAAGTCTCCGGTAGCTTTTTGATAAAGCAAGTTCCGTGCAGGAGAAGCTCCTATTGAATTATCCTGTACTTCCCAAATACATTCCGGGAATTCTGCTGCTAAATCTTTAGAATCATCAGAACAACCATCCAGAAAGACCAGTATCTCGCAGAGAGTTGCTTCGGTATAATCGTGCAAGATTTCCAGAGTTCGTTTAAGCTCTAACTTCCTATTTCGGGAAACAATACAAATCGAAACCTTCAATGCTTTGTGATTAGATGATTCAATGTTTCCTTTAAATAAGCACTCGATAAATAATACTTTAAATCAGCACTGTAAGATTGAATATGAAGTTCTCCTGCAATCCAACTATCAAAAAGCAGTATTAATTGGTTTGCTATAGCTTGAATATCCTGAACCTCTGCAACATAACTATAATCAAAACCTAATAACCTTCTCACTTCGCTCTTCTTCGGTCCCAAATGCAATAAAGGTCGGTTTGTCATAATTAAATTTGGAAACTTAGCAGGTAGAAAGGGACTGATATCTGCTTCAGCTTCTAACACAATGTTTACACTACTTTGTCTTTCAAGTTCCAGCACCACATCATAATCCATAAAACCGCTATAACGATAGATCGTTTCTTCCGTTATACACAACTCAGAAAGCTTGGGTTCATGAAAATTACCGGGACCTATAAGTAAGAGCTGAGAGCAATTTCGGGCGTTAGGTCTGGCTTCTAAAAACACAGTCCAAGCTTTTATAAGGTAAAAAGGATTACGCTGTTCTAGCAAATTACCGGCATGCAAAACATTAAAGTCATTAGAATTAAAAAAAGCTGGAAGCGTTTTTTTTGAAATACGATGCGTAATTTGATGCGGAAGTAATACTCCTTTTTCTTTAAAATTTAAATCAAATTGCCCCATCCATACCCTTAAATGCTCAGAAGGATATCCCAACCACATTGCAGTTTGTGCAACTATTTTAAAAAAAAGCTCTTTCTGTATACTCCCGGCTTCCTTCCAGTTGTAAGGCTCAGGATACCAATTAAAAGGATAAGGGTCATGAATATACGCCAGCCATTTACTATGCCATTGAGGTAGCTTGAGTAAAGCTGCATGAGTGCGATAGGAGGATCCTTTGCTCAAAGTTAGTATAAAGTCATAAGCTGCGGGCGCTTCTTTATTTAAAGCAACCACCATGCTGTTCACATCATTCTTAAAAGTAAGAGAAAAACCAAACCGAGCCTCAAGTAGCTTAGAAAAGTTGATTTTAGTAATTCGCTGCAGTATCCGTTGCGACCTGCTTAGCCAGTAGTAAAAATCTTTTTTATTCTCTTGTATTAAAATAGTTTCTGCGCCTGATATTAGTACTTCCTTATGAGAATAATGAAAGACTCTAACAGCAATACTCTCATCTACTAAAGACGCTATTAGAGCAAGATTAGCTTTCCCGGCACTACTGGTATCAACATCTATGGTTTCTGCTAGAATTAAAACATTAAGAGCCATTGATTCTTAATTTTTTCTTTAAAAAAAATACTTTCTTTTTAAACTTTACAGTCAAAATTTTAAGTTTGTGTAAATGTCTTTTGTACGTAATAGCTACTGGCTTAATTTTGAGGGATTCCCTTACGGCATTTAGTAAAAACAACTCAAAATTCTTAAAATTTAAGGCTTTGGGTAACTCTTCATTTTTAAAAACTGGCTCTGTTAATATATTTATTGCTTCTTGCTCATCAGACAATATATTTAAAATCTTGTTTATTAAATCTTCCTCACTTTCAAAATCTGCAAGATTTAAAAAACGCTTACTATTAAATTCGTCATTAATTGACGGATCTCCCCAGTAAATAGGTATACTATTCACCTGTAATGCGTGAATTATCTTTTCCGTAGTATAACCCCTAAAAGACTCATTTTCAAAAGACAAAACAAATTTGTAATCTGTTATAAAATTTATTTTATTTTGTATTCTAAAACCAATATTGTTTAAATAACCTCCACCGGAATCTACTTTCTTATACAAAGAAAGGTTTTCAAAAAAACTAATTCTTTTAGGGGCATTGGAATTAGATATGACCATACAGCAAAATTTATCTTTACTATTCCATGCTTCACGAGCTTGATCATAAGAGAGTTTACGGGTTAAGACAGGAAGTAGATTGTCTTGATAAATTATATAGGCATAAAAAGGAAATCTGTAATGCTTTCTATTTTTAGAAAAACGAAAAGAAAAACCAAAATCCGCACCTGTAAAATCTACTGCTTTATTTTCTGCAGTATAATATATTCGAGGACACTTATAATTTAAGTAATCCCAACCATAGCACGAGTAAAAAAGAATATCAGGATCTTTATCTATTTTGACTTCAAAGTATTGTGATAATATTTTAAAAAATGGATTGTCTTTTTTGTCAAAATATTTCCAGAAATCAACAAAGTCTATCTTTAATATCATTCTAAAGGTTCAGAAATTTTTTTAAAACTTTAAACAAGAAAATTCTAATATTATAGGGGATAATTGATTTTTTATAAACGACAGATTTCTCAAAAAGATGTTCACTAAATATCAAGCCTTCTTTATTTCCTAAAGCTAATTGATTGTCTTCTATACTATTGCCCATATGAAACGCAAAGGTATCAACTGTTGACAATCTATACCAACCTTTACGATCACACAATTCATCTATAAATTTTTTTTCTAAGCCATTTTCAAATTTTTTTGTGGGATAATTAGTTTCGCCTTTAAACATTGCTGATTTATAAGTGGCCACAAAATGACCGGCTCCTACAATAGCTTTTGGCTCTTTTTTTAAAAAATACTGTTTTTCTTTCCATGAATAGGGTCGATTTTCCCGATTAAGTAAAGAGCTATTCCCCATACCATATAAATACAATTCAGCGTCTGTATCAGTCATGAGTTTTGCATACCCTATTTTACCGAACAAATAGTTCTCTGTAAAAACACTCGTGTTTTCGTAAAAAGCTAGAGACGGGGAAGGTAATGGTGCAACAACACCAGCTTTAGGATGACCGTTGAATATTTTAAAAACTGCTTGTTCCCATCCGTTATAAAAAAGTACATCCGCATCTGTAATCGTTATAAATTTTTCCTGGGCGCCTCTAGCTTCTTCTAGAACAGGCAATACTTTTCCTTTATTTTCAGCATAAACGATATACTTATCTATGTTATCCAAATAACTATTTATTAGATCTTTAATAGAAGTACAACAATTATTATCTATTAGAGTAACAGCAGAAACTTTAAGATCAATGGTTAAAAATAGATTTTCTAAAAATGCATTAAAAACAGATAATTGATTTTTATAGTAGTCTTCTTCAAGATTTGGTATATAAACAGGTACGATAACCCGATGTGAAAATTGAGGCAAATTTTCATTTTTATATTTCTCAGGATTTACGCCTTTACGCATAAATTTTTATTAAATCTAAATACTGTTTACTTACTATATCTTTAGAATAACAGGAAATATATTTAAGCCTCACTTTAGTTGCAATTCTATAGACATCTTCATCAGTTAGGTTTCGCAATTGCATTAAAGTTGATTGAAAAGAATTAGGGTTTTCTATATCAAACCAAAAATCATTTTCTGTATTTGATAACCTATTCTCCATAGCTCCAACTTGTGTAGACATAATAATTTTTCCGGCCGCCATTGCTTCAATCCCTACAAATGGTCCTGTTTCAAAATTACTACTTCCTGAATATGATGCGATTATTAGGCAATCGTTTTGAGAAAAATAATGACACATTTTAGTATTAGGAATTTGCCCAATAAAATTTATGTTCTTATGCTTTGAATATTTTTCTTTTAGTTCTTCCGATTGATTCCCTTTACCAACAAAAGTTAGTATTTCACCCTCTATACAGTATTTTTCAAATAGAAATGCTAATATTCTAGAGCCTTTTGCTTCACAAATTTCACCTATTATCAAAAAATTTTTGATTTTCCTTCTTTCTAAATGAAGATCTAAAAGTCTTTGCTCAAAAAGTGCTGCCTGATCAATAATTACATAATTTGAATTGACTTTTAATAAGTTTTCAGAAAAGTTGTTTTCACTTTGATGAATAAAAGCAGTTATATTTTTCAAATAATTAGGGATCTGATAATTATAATCTAAATAACCAGTCATTCTAAACAAAAGAGGTTTTTGATTTTGAAAACAGATATTAGTTATTTTTTCTACCTGCAACGAAGATATTTGTCCTAAAAATAAAACTAAATCAGATTTTTCAATAGTTTTTGACAGTTCTTGATCATAAATATAATCATAGTTACAAAACTTCTTAACTGCGCGACTTGCAGCATAAGCTTCAAATTGTAGATTACACTTATTCTTTAAGTAAGAGAGTAGAGCAAAAATATAGATTTTAAAATTTGCACAAATAAGAGAGTATATAGAGTCGCAAAAACTAGAATCAATATAATTTAAGATCACTGATTTTAAAGGCAAATAAGTAGTTGAAACGATACGTACATCGTAGTTATTGTTAAAGCAAGCTTGAGCAATAAATACCGCCTCGATCTCTCTTCCGCCACGTTCTGCAAAAGGCCCAATGATTAATACTTTTTTTTTCAATACTTTAAATAGCTATATATCAATAAAGCAATTTTTTTTGGATCTTTTAAATTTTCTGGCTTTGAAAGATATTTTCTGATTTTTTTAATCCAAATAACCCTTTTTGATTTAATACTAATTTTCAAATAGGATTTAACTAAAAAATAAGGAGCATTTTTACTAGACAAAATAGCGTCTAAATATTTTTTAGCGAATAATTCTTCAGACTTTTCTTTAATTGAAGAATCGCAATAAAGATTACTGGTAATTGCCTTTTCATGTTTTCGATACCAAAATAACACTTTCTCAACTGGCTTATATCTTATTTCTTCAAGTAGAAATATACGCAAATAGAACTCGCGTTCCTCAGCATAGTAAAGTTCCTCATCAAATCGATACTTTAAAATTTTAGAAGCTTTCCATAATGGACCTAAAGAATTAAGGTTTGCCTGATTTAGGAAAAATGCTTTAAAAAGATCTTTAAAAGCAATATGGCAACTTCCGTCATTTGCTTTTTCAAAATTAAATTCTATTATCTCGATTAAATCAAACTTACGATACATACATAGGGTCATATCAAGAGTTTTATCTTTTAAAAGGGGAGCAACCTGAAGTTCTAGCTTTTTCGGATGCATTAGATCATCATCATCGAAAAACTGTATAAATTGTGCTTCCAGTTCCTCTGCTAAATCCAGTCCAAAATTCCGATTTGCTGATAGTCCCTCAGGATAAGTTGATGGTTTTCTATGATAACTAAATCTGGAGTCATTCTTACAAAAATCAGTAACCACTTCTTTAGTTTCATCTGTAGAATTATCGTCTGTTACTAAACATTTAAAATCTGTGTAGGTTTGGTTTTTAATTGAATCAAGAGTTTCTAAAATCAAATGCGCACGATTGAAAGTCGCTAGAAGTATGATTACTTTGTTTTCCAAAACTTATAAGCTTAGGCCTAAATATTTGTTTTTAAAATATTTGACAGTCCACTTAATATTCAAGTTAAACATTTTAAAAATCATTAATTCAGGACCAAAATCGATTCGCTCTGAAGGATTCTCTAGATAATACTTAATCAAGTTATATTGTTTTCTTTTAATGGCTTTGATAAGATGAGACTTATCGTAGAAACTAGTTCGATCTAATTCAGGCAATGATTTAAACCAATTGATGATTTTATCAAACTCTTTCAAATCTATAGCTCTATAAGGCATTACAACATTTAGCAGTTCATCATCAGTATAACCCTTACGGTCATAATTAAAAACCTTGAACATACGCAACATACTAGATCGCATATGAGCCTGCTGCACTTGACTCCGAGTTTTTGAAACTTGCGTATCGTGTACTCTATAGCTCAAAAGCTTTTCTAGTAAATTGCAAATTTTTTCAGTTAAAGCTCTATACGTGTAAAAAGGTCATAATCTTCTGCTGGCTCCAAACTTTTATCATAGGGATATTTTAGAAATACTTCTCTTTTTCCCATTATTGATGGATGAATGAGAGAACTTCCAAACAATAAATTTATTTTTATTTTTCGTATTCTTCGGGATATCCAAAATCAAAATTGGCTCCAATTATTTCTGCATCAGTACCACAAAGAACAACATCAGGATTACTTTTTAAAAAATCAAGTTGTTTTTCAAATCTAAATGGATTACAAAGGTCATCAGCATCCATACGTGCAATGTAAGTACCCTTCGCCTCTTTAATTCCCCAAGATAAACTTTCAATATAACCTGTATTTGATTCTTTTTTAAAAAAGCGTATGCGCTTATCTGAAAAGCTTTCAATTATACTAATGCTCTTATCATTTGAGCAGTCATCAATAATAATCAACTCAAAATTTGAAAAAGTCTGGTTTAAAATACTGTATACACAATCTTTGAGATAATGTTCTGAATTATATACAGGTAGTATTACTGAGATTTCAACCACATCTATCATTTAAATATGCCCTAAGCAGTATTTTCTTCTAGAATTTTATTTAATATTTTGAAATATGCTCATGAAATTTTCTAGCAAAAAAAGCATCAGATGATTTGATTGCTTGATAATTTTCTAAATCTAAAAAAGAAGGATTACTTCCATTTCTAGCATTCCAGTCAACATATCTTAAATTACTCTTATCTAACTGAAACGAATTCGATGAATTTTTAAGCACACTTTGAAAATAGAACTCTTCGCTACATAACGTATGTCGAAATTTATTTAAAACTCGTCTATGTTGCTTATAAAACTGAGCTACATAATTTGCGGTTTCTCTTGGTAGACTCCACCAAATAGAGCCGCCATAAAGTTCTTTTTGAGAAAATGCTAATTTTCGCTTTAGTCCTATTTTTTTCTGAATCACTGAAAATTTATTTAAAATACTCCTTGATTTTAAATTTTTCGCATCCAACCAATTATGAAAATTATAGTATTGAATTCGGTCTAGGCCGTTATTCCCTGACCAACCTATATCTTCTATTTTTAAACAATCTATGTAGGAATTCTTATTCTGTAGATTGAAAAAACTTTTAAAATCAGATAGCTTTTTAACCGGAAAGTCCTGACCACTTATTAGATGTAAATAGTGAACATTCCTATTTTGTAGAGCTAGATTGGTAAGAAAAAGAATAGCTTTCAAATGGTTGAAACCGCCCCAAATTATAGACCATTTTTTTTCTATATAGGCCACATTTACCAAAGAAGCTAAATAATTTATTTGTTCTGCGCTAATTTGACTTTTTACATCAATATTAACGTAAAATTCAATATTATTATCAAAGTAACTTACTATCTATTTTAAATGATCAAAATTTTTATATGCAGTTATCACTATAGCCTGAATCATTTAAAATAGTTTTTTTAGCAATTTAAGAGTCGTCCTACTGCTAAATTTAGAGCTTAATAAGGTCGGTTTTTGACAAAGAAGTTTTAGTATTATTTTTTTACTATTGGTTTGTAATAAAAGTTCTCTAAGTATTGATAAATAACGTTTAGAAACACTTAAGTCCTTTATACCGTATGTATTTAACCAAACTAAATACTCTTTTTCAAAATCACCCCTGTTCTTTAAAAAAAAATCCCAATTCCATTGACCTTCACGGCAATGAAAATTGAACAGCAGCACTTTACTTGCGTAACTTAATTCATTTAAGTTATCAATCACAACCTTTAAGTTATCTTCAAAACGTTCTGCTTGTTTCCTATCATTTCTTAATGAATAAGTAAGGGTTTCTGTATGAATTCTATATTTATAGAGAACATCTTTTATTATCTTAAACTTATATGATTGAGCTGCTCGAATCCAAAAATCGTAATCCTCAATTCCACTCAAACTTTCTCGATACTGTATATTAGTGAACACAATTGACTTATACAAGAAACTAGCACCAATTACATTTTCAAATGGTAAGCGATCAATTGTTCCCACTTTATTTATTCTTATAAAATTATTACTATGATCAACTATTTCAAAATTTGAATATATAACATCCACATCCGTTTTTAAAATACCTAATAATAAACACTCTAAAAAGTTTACTTTTAAAATATTATCGTCAGAGGTCCAAGTCATATATGCACCTTTAGCAAGACAGTGTCCTTTATTTAATGAAGTTGGTAAGTTTAAGTTTTTAGGATTTCTAATAGCTTTTATTCTAGAATCAATTTCTAGGTATTTTTCTATTATTTGAGGTGTTGAATCACTAGAGAAATCATCAACAATTATTAATTCAAAATTTTGATATGTTTGATTTAAAATACTGATGATGGCCAGTTCTAAATATTTCTGACCATTAAAAGTAGGGAGAATAATAGAAATTAAAGGTTTCATTAATATTTTAAAATTGAATCGCTTTCTTTAATAAAAAGTAACCCCTTTTAAAAAGTAATGCGCTAAAAATAGAACCTATAAAAGATAAGGCTTGTTTTTTTCCAAAATGACTAGCGATTATTAAAAAAGATTTATTAAAAAAAGGAGGAACGTGTCCTTTTAAAGATAATGTAAAAGCGTATTGCATATAGCCACTTAAAAACCATTTCGACAATTGATAATTATCATAAATTTCTATATCTCTTGCGGTAACAAATTTTATAATTGCAATTTTCCATAAATATTTTTTGGAATTTGTATCTATACTTGCACTCAAAGATTGCTCGTGTAAACGACGATGGGTCAAAATTTTATTCACCCAAACTCCATTTGTATTTAAATGCAGAAATTGTGTGAAAAAATTATATTCATCGCCGTCAGTTTGAAAATCTTCGTTAAAACTAACTTGATAAAGAACTTCTCTTTTGCATAAAAAATCATTAGTAATCCATCCTATTCCCTGCATTCCATATGTAGTTGCATTTATACTACCTGCCAACCTTGGGGTGGTGTAAGGTTTGGTTGATAAGCCCTTTCCTTTTATAAAGTTTTGTGAATCGCCTACTGCAAAATCTGAATTTGTTGTTTGAATCGCATCAATCAGTGAGCTAATGTGTGAAGGTAACATGAGATCGTCGCTATCAAACCATTGTATATAGAAACCTTTACTTAACCCAAAACCATAGTTTCTACAAGAATTTGCTCCTTTAGCAAGATCCTTAGGTCGATGGTATAGGCTAAAGCGTGCATCGCTTTCTATAAAAGCTTTAATAACTTTTACAGTATTATCTGTAGAATGATCATCAACAAGAATACATTCCCAGTTGGGGTAATCCTGTTTTACTATAGAGTCTAAAGTTTCTAATACAAGATTCTCCCTATTAAAAACGGGAATAATAATAGACACCTTCTTACTCACAATTCAACTATTTAAATAGACGCGCCTAGAGAACTTTAAAGTTTCTAATACTCCCCCATATCTCAATGTCAATAAAAAAAAATCCCTCCATAATTTGAGTGGTCTTTTAATATCTGGATAGTTCAACATCTCTGCATGTTTAATTATAAGATATTGGTGTTCTGGTTTAAATTTTTGAATATGATTTTTTAAAACTAGTTTAAAAAAATTCAATGCATATTCCCGTTTTTCTTCAAGCAAATAGTTTGGCCGAGAAATGTTTAAATTAGATAATCTAAAATAAACTAATTCAGTATTTATAGAGTAAACAAAACCAAACTCACTAAATTCTAACCAGGCATAATCATCAGAATGCCAAGCAAGCGGGAAATTTTTAAATTTATACTTCTCGTACGTTTTTTTTCTGAAGATATGTTCTGAAAGGGAACTCCTTCCCCTGTTGATGAATCTAGAACAAAATACATCGCTATAACATTGTAGTTCAGGATGTTTATATATATTAGAAATAATTTCTCCCTTACCATTAATTTCTTGAGTTGCAAACCGAATAAGGTTTATCTCAGCTTTTTCTACTTCTTTAATATTTTTATAAAAGTCATTGACAACATTTGTTCCGAGCAGATCATCATCACAAAGAACCATAATCCACTTTTCATTTTTTATTAAACTTATTGTTCTATTCCAATGCTCAGTGAGAGCGTACTGCCCTACATTTAACGGAAAATATTTATAGGTGATATTTAATTTATTCTGGTATTTAGTAATTATTGAAGTTGGATCACTTGGAGAACTATCATTTCCTATATAGACATTAAACTCTTTATTTGTTTGATTTGATAGACTATCAAGACATTTTTCAAAATAATCTATTTTAAAGTAAGGGATGACAATTGCTAGCATTGTTATTATCTCTTTTTTAGAATATATTTTGATATATTAATACCACAAAATAATTTAAGAAAGCGATCTAATATTATTCTTTTACTATTTAGTTGATTTTCAATTGTTTTTTTTTCTGTATCAAATTTCCTCAATAAATCATGATAAATCCCAAACTGCTCTATATAAAAATCTTGATGCTTTTGATTTAAATATTTTAATAAAATCGATGATTGTTGTGCATTTATAGAGTTAATCATAGATTTATTTTTAATTCTATAGCAAAACCCTACATAATCTAATTTTAAAACCTCTCCTCCATTCTTTAAAAGACTAATATAAAATTCCCAATCTTCCCAACCGTAAACCATTTTTGTATCATATCCTCCTACGTTTGACCAATCTTCTTTTTTAAAAATTG
Source organism: Leeuwenhoekiella aequorea (assembly GCF_004104375.1). Taxonomy (GTDB): domain Bacteria; phylum Bacteroidota; class Bacteroidia; order Flavobacteriales; family Flavobacteriaceae; genus Leeuwenhoekiella; species Leeuwenhoekiella aequorea. Next base: position 750,923 of record NZ_QOVM01000001.1, on the reverse strand, counting down.
CACTGCAAAAAATCATGTTCATTAGTGCTAGATTTCGTAACGAGTATTTAGGCAAATCCCATATCCCTTCTTCCATTCCAAATTTTTCAGCATTGCAATAAACTATTTTAAGTTTTAAATTCTTTTTGAATACTGCTAATCCTCTAGATAAATATTCAGGTTTTATTTTATCATCTGCATCTATTGGAAGTATATAAGTCCCTGAAGCTTTTTTAATACCAATATTACGGGAAGCACTCAAACCTTTATTCTCTTGATTAATACAACTAAAACGCTGATCTTTAGCTGTCCATTTATTTGTGATAATTAAAGTATCATCTGAACTTCCATCGTTAATAATGATGCATTCCCAATTTTCGTAAGTCTGATTTTGAATCGAGAGCAGACATTCACCTAGGAATCTTCCTTGATTATAACAAGGAACAATTATAGATACCAAAACATTCATTTATAGAAAAGCTGACTTAAGGAAATTCTAGACTTGTTTTTTAAGCCTAATAAAAAACATGACTTGTAATATACTATTCTTAAAAATTGCTTTAAACTAATGACATCATAGACTCTAAAAGCATTCAAAAGTCTAATGTTTCTATAAAGTGAATTGTGTTTATAGGCCTCAGTATAGTAATCAATTAAAAAAGATTTCATCAATTTTATGAGCTCATCCTTCTTTATTAATAAAAGAAGAGGTACTGTTTTCTTTACTAAAATCCTTAGTGAGAGATTGTAATTTATATAAATCGATATTCTTTTTTCTTTTGAAAATACTTGTTTATAAACATAGTCTCCATCAGCACTATAAAAAACTTTAAAATTAGTATCCGCCTTAATAAAAGCCCTAATATGTATTTCGGGATCATTTAATCTAGGATAAGAAGCATCAAACCCACCTAAATCTAGTAGAAATGATTTGCTCCAAACAGTGGCCGTTGTTTGCCAAAGAATACGATTTGATAAAAATTCTTCTAAATAATTTACCTTAATTGGAATTTCTCTTTTTAAAGGAAGTCTATCTTCTCTACTCTGTGTTAGCATTGGAAAAATCCAAAAAAAACAAGAGGGAAATTCTTCAATTCTTAATAATCTGTTTTTAATACAATCTTTTAAAAGATGATCATCTGAATCTAGGAAAATAAAATACTCACCATCTGCCTTCTCAGCGCCGAAATTTCGGCAACTCGAAGCTCCTTTGAGCCTGTTAGAAGGTCTTTGATGGTATTGAAAACGAGCGTCTTTTTGAACATAGGACGCTAACAATTCAGCCGTACTATCCGTACTCCCATCATCTACAACAATACATTCCCAATTTTCATAAGTCTGAGCCAATACCGAATCTAAGGTCTCCCCGATTAGGTGTGCTCGATTATAGGTAGGGATTAGTATAGAAACTAAGGGTTTTTGATTATAATCCACTTGATAATCTTATTAATTCGTCAAGTTTAGTTATATATCGCTCCATTGAGAAATGATTCTTAATTCTTTTCTTTCCTGCTTGACCCAACTGTTTAGCATAATCTGGATTATCCAATAACTGAATTATATGTTCAGCCATTGATCTTATATCGCCTTCGACACTTAGTAAACCTGTTTTCCCATGTTGAATTACATCTGGAATACCTGCGTGATATGTTGAAACTACGGGCACCCCGGCAGCACATGCTTCAAGTACAGCGACAGGAGTACCTTCCATATCTCCATTTAAGGCTATTTTTGAATGCTGAACAAAACACCTCGCTCTTGACAATACCTCTTGAAACTCTTCTGGTTTTATGATATTTAAAAACCGTATAGAATCAAAACACCCAAGTGCAATAGATAAATCGACACACGCATTATATAGAACTCCACTTCCGCCCATTAATAAAATAGCATCAGGATGCTTCTCAAGTACTTTAGAAAATGCAAGTATAGTAAGATGCGGTGCCTTTTTATCTACAAAACGTCCTATAGCAATTATAGTTTTTTCTGAACAAGCAGGTTTTACCTTTAAAAATAAGGGGTTTGGTCCGTAGATATTGAGAATAAGTTTTTCTTCTGGACAGCCCAAATCTAAAAGCATTTCTTTCATTTTTTTCGAAACAGCTATGATATAAGTTGATCTCGAAAATACCTCTTTATAGGTATTGGTTGATAAAATAACATTTTTGACAGAGGCGTCGTACCCGTGAAAATGAACTACAACTCCTATATTCATCTGCTTAAAAACCGGCATTAGATGATGTGCATGATTACCATATTGCACCAATACAACATCAATCCGATTCTTTTTGAGAGAACGCACTATATTAGTTGCCCTAAATTGGGAGACAGGTTTATGACTTATTTTTTTATTTAGCTTTTGACAAAAACTAAGTTGTGTAATATTAAAATCTTCTCCTTCTAATTTAATATCATCTCCGCTTCCATAAAAATAAAATACATTCCCTTTAAGATTATTCTTTTGAGCTTGAATAAACGTTTCTGAATAAGGATTCTTGGCTGGACTAAACAGAGCTATATTAAGGTTTTTTCCATCCATTTATTTATAGGCTATACCAGAAAGTCCAGTTATCATTTGACCTTCTTTAAAATGTACCATTTGATTCCGATCCATTTTCAAAAGTTTTATTATAACAGGTTTTATTATAGGAATAATAAATGCTTGCTTTTTCTTAGAAATATTACTTCTTTTAATCCAGAGGCCTAACATTTGAGCCATCGAGGCATGCCAACCGCCTGTTGCTGTCAGTTGTACATCTCGGAAACCCGCTTCGTTTAAATGACGTTTTAAAGAAAATGGGGTATACCGGTATTCATCGTGAGGCACCTCATGAAGATTCCAGAGAAATGGAACCGTAAAGAAGAATATACCGCCGGGCTTTATTACTCGAAAAACTTCTTTCAGTATTTGATCAGGATCAGAACAATGTTCTAAAACCTCTGTACCAAAAGCGCAATCATAAGAATTAGCTTCAAAGGGCATTTTTAAACCATCCCATGTAAAATCAGGTTTTACAGTTGCATCATAAAGTAATGCATTTTCAATATCTAAGCCTGTATAATTTTTTACCTTGGAGTTTTTTAAAATATAGTCCTTGTATGGCATTTTTCCACATCCAATATCAAGTAATGTACCGTCAAAGTTTTTTAAGTTAGTTTTAATAGCCTTAAATATTGCGGTTCGAATCACATATATGTCTAAATTTTTATTACTTAACTTTACATTTAAAAATTGTTTCATTAACTAAGACTTTATAGTTATCCTACAAGTATAATCAACACGAATTAAAAAAAGTTTAAGATTGTGCTCACGTATATACTCATCTACAGCTTTTTTACATCCTTCCCAATGCCCATAATCATCAATGATAAGAATTCCTCCTTTTACTAATAAAGGAAATAGATGAATCATTTCGTGTTTGGTAGATTCATACCAATCCGTATCCAAACGAAGAATAGCTATTTTTTTTGGTAATTGCTTAGGTATAGTCTCCTCAACTTTTCCCTTTATAAAATGAACTTGGTCTAAATTATAACCAGTGCTCTTAATGTTTTTCACCACTTCATCTAAACTAGAATAACATTTTATCCGATTCCAAGATTCATCATTTTTCTCAAATGCAGTAATTGCAGACCCTGCTCTGGATGACCAATCTTTTTCTGTAGGCTCACTCATACCTTCAAAAGTATCGTACAAAAATATTTCACGTCTGCCACTAGTATTCTTTCTTATAAGTTCTAAGAGAGCTGCCATTATGCTGCCACCTTTCCAAACCCCACATTCTACAATAGCACCTTCAATCTTTTTTTCTTCAATATAATCTACTGCTCTAATAAAATTAACTATGCGCAACGCACCTGTCATGGTGTAAGGAGATACTCTCCCTATAATTTCTACTTCATGCTCCTCAAAATCAGATTCTGATCGGTCAATCGTTATGGTATTTGAGTTCTGTGCAAAATATCTACTATAGATTTTTGATTTTATTTTTTTCTTAAGGCGAGCTATCATAAGCTTCTTATTTTCCAATTTGCATCTTCTAAATAAACACAGGTTCCTTCCTTCCAACTATAATCTGTCCTTTTCGTGTTGAACATTTTAACTTTAAAATCGCAAATAGCTTCAACTTCTTGAAACTTTTCTTTAGTTAATGAATTACTTAAAAATATCTTGATATAATAATTACCCATATATATTTTAGGGTTAGGAAACACACACTTCATGATATAATCCCCTGCCTTTCTTGACTTTTCATTGTCAGCATCAAAAATCCAACTGTGTGTAATGGGAATATCACGCCCGTTTATAATTTGAAATGATAAGGCAAGATTATCTACGTCTGAAGGGCATACAATTGAAAACTCAAAAGTGAGTTCTTCTCCAAATAAGTGTACATTATTGGCTAAACTCGTTTTAACAACTGCCGATTTTAAATGGGGTTTAAGAGAAGTAGCATTGAAAGACAATAAATTTCGGGATTCTCCATCCTTAAGGTACTCGGCAATTCCATTTAAAGGATTACCAGTATAGGACACAGTTCCTTTTTCTAAAATTATTAATCTGTTAGTCAATTGAGCAATTGCATTCATATCATGACTTACAAAAAGAACCGTCCTGCCTTCTCCCTGCGAGATATCCTGCATTTTACCTATTGCCTTTTTTTGAAATTCGGCATCTCCTACGGCAAGCACCTCATCTACAACGAGAATTTCCGGTTCTAAAAAAGCTGCAACGGCAAATGCTAGTCGCACGGTCATACCACTGCTGTATCGTTTTGTAGGTGTATCTATATAACGTTCACACCCCGAGAAGTCTATAATCTCATCAAGTTTTGAAGAGATTTCAGCTTTAGTCATTCCTAAAATTGCTCCATTAAGATAGATATTTTCCCGGCCGGTGAGTTCGTGATTAAACCCCGTACCTACTTCAAGTAGCGAGGCGATACGGCCACGACTTTTAATAACTCCGGTACTGGGTGCGGTTACCCGTGATAAAATCTTTAATAACGTTGATTTACCGGCTCCGTTTTTACCGATGATTCCAAGTACTTCACCCTGCTGAACCTCAAAATTAATATCGCGCAATGCCCAGACATAATCCTCCGTACATTTTTGACTGCGGTCATTAACTGCACCTACTTTTAAAAAAGGATCTTCTTTCCCTCGTATGCGCGCCCAGTTCCGTTTAAAGTCATCGCGTAGGGTACCTGAACCTACATTGCCTAAGCGATATTGTTTTGAAATGTTTTCTGCTTTAAGAATAATATTACTCATTATATCGTATCAATAAAATTCTTCCCCGTCCTGTTAAAAACAATAAGACCAACAAAAAATAAAACCAGACTCAACACTGAGCAATAAGTAAGTAAAGGCCATTCAAATAAGCCTTCACTCAACGTCATATATCGAAAAGCTTCAATTAGAATAGCTATAGGATTTAGTTCGACTACCCAGGTATACTCCGCTAAAGTAGCGCTATTACGCACTTCAGAAATCGGGTACATTACCGCAGATATATACATAAGAAGTGTCGTCGCAAAGCCAATTAAAATTCTAAAATCTCTGTATTTAGTAGTTAAAGACGAAATCAACATTCCTGCTCCTAAACCTAATACTGCCACAATAAGCAGAAGAACAGGGAAAAACCAAAGCGTACTATTAGGTTGTATTTCTGATCCTTTAACAACGAAATACATATAAAAACAGGCAAAAATAAAAAGCTGAATACTCAATTTAAATAAGGCTGAAATAGCCTGTGACATCGGGGAGATAATTCTAGGAAAATATACTTTTGAAAAAAGACCGGCATTACTAGCAAACGTGTTTGAAGTATTATTTAAACACTGGGCGAAATAGCTCCACATGGTAATACCAGCTAAATTAAATAAAAACGGTGGCGCACCCCCCGTTGAAATACTTGCGATATTATTAAAAACTAAAGTGAATATAATACCTGTGAATAAAGGTTGTATTAAATACCATAAAGGACCTAAAATAGTTTGTTTATAAGCAGAAATTATATCCCGTCTTACAAACAGATAGAGTAAATCTCTATATCTCCAAATCTCTTTAAAATCTATATCAATTAATGGTTGTTTAGCATTGATCTCATACAACCACTCATCTTGATCCTTCATTAATTATTTCTCTAATTGGTTATTAAACCACTTCGTAATATCTTTTATATATCTCTTTATTTTTGAAAACAAGCCAGAATTTCCATTTTGTCTGTAGGCGTCTCCATACTTCCCATAACTATAACCATATTCATAACCATAGCCCATTTTACTTTTAGCTGAAAAATAATTGAGAACGAAACTTATATTATTTATTTCCTTCTTCTTATACTTATCATTTATGAGACGTAGCATCCCTTTCTTAGTGTAATGTTGCCTTATAATATACAAAGTTGCATCTACATATTCATCAAGTTCTAATGCATCAGAAACAAGTCCTAATGGAGGAGTATCTAAAATTATATAGTCATATTTTTGTTTCAGTTCTGCAATTAAAACATCCATTTGATCACTCATCAAAAGCTCCGATGGATTAGGAGGTACTGATCCTGCTAATATCACATCTAAATGGGGAATCTGAGTATTTTGTATTATAGTATCTAAATTATCTTCTCCAATTAGATAGTTCACCACCCCTTTATCGGATGGCAAATTAAAATCTCCAAATATTTTCGGTTTACGTAAATCGAGACCAACTAAAACTGTTTTGCGTTCACTTAATGCAAACACACTGGCTAAATTAATGCTACAAAAAGTTTTCCCTTCACCACTCACAGATGATGTGACACGTACTGTCTTGGCTCCTTCAATTTGTTGTTTCCTATATATAAACTGAAGACTAGATCGAAGTCCCCTAAATCCCTCTGCGATTGCAGAGCGTGGGTCTTCAATAACTACTAAACTACTTTTTAAACTACTCTTACCTATTGCACCAAGTACTGGAATATTAGAAAGCCTCTTAATTTCATTAGGGTTGCTAATATTTGTATCAAAGAAGAAAAGCAAAAACAATATAACTAAAGGCACAGCAGTACCTCCCACAATTGCCATCACATAACTCACCTCGGTATTAGGGCCTATTGGTCCATCTCCGGTATCTTTGGCTTCATCAATGATTAATATATCTGAAACATTTGCAGCTTTGACAATTCCTGCCTGGCTACGTTTATCTAAGAAAAGTCCGTAAGCACCTTCACTCAGATTATAGCGTCTTTGTATTCCAAATAACTGCTGCTGCTCATTAGGGAGTTTCCGCATTTGAGATTCGGTCTGCGCGATCTCACTTCGCACATCTCGCAGTTGTCTGTTTAAAATTTGCTGGCTTGAAGCCATATTTTCAAACAAAACAGATTTAATCGCATTTATACGTCTATCTAAGTCTTTAAAGGCAGGGTTATTAGGTTTTGCGGAATAAGCTAATCTCTTACGTTCTTCGGCTAATTCTATGATATTAGAAACACTCTGCGTTACACTTCCTTCTCCTATTCCCGTAATTGAAGGTGCAGGAATATCTACACTATAATCTTCTCTGGTTTTCAAATAGCGCTCTAAATCTTGATAATAATCAAGTCGCTGTTCTAAATTCTGCTTTTGTGCATCAAGTTCAGTTATCTTAGTTATTAACCCTTCCTCGCTGCCGCCTATACCTACTGATGAGTTATTGTCTCTAAATGAATCTAATTCTTCTTGAACACTACTCATCTCAGCAGTCTTTACCGCCAGGCTACTATCTATAAATTTGATTGTTCTAGTTGCAAAAAGATTTTTGCGTTCTAACTGAGTTTCACTCAATACATTTACAGAAGAGTTTAAATAATCTACTAATCTTGCTTTATTAGTTCCAGTAAGACTAAGAGTTAAAATGCTCGATCCAGTGGGTGTTTGATCAAGCCCTATACCGCGATAACGACTTACAACACCGTTAAATGCATTGAACTTGATGAGGTATTCTTTTCCTATTTCTACTGGAATATCAGTAGGGTTTAGCTTAAAATTGAAGTACGGAAAATCTACAGGGTCTCCTAGATTGTATTCTTTTGCTATCGTATTTTGAGGAAGTGATAAAGAACTTATTTCCTTGGTTTTGTAATTCTGAGCAGAACCAGAACCTCCATTAAAGTCAATCTCTAAACGATATTTTTTATCGGATAGAAAAACCACTTTCACCATTTTATCCAGAACCTGTGGTCTTAAGGTATTTACATCTACCTTAAATGGCGTAGACCCATAAATGTCTTCTAAATGATACTCACCTTGTTTTAAATAATCTACATAGAACTGAAGCTTTTCAACAACAGCTTCATTATGACTTCTTGAACGTAGTAAGATAATTGCTGTTTGCACTTTATCTGTCGTACCTCCCCAATTAAATGTTAAGCTAGTATTTGAGGTGAAAAACGGATTTTGGTCATCTTTTACTGTAATCATATTACTCATACGATATACAGATTGTTTACGCACATTTTTATAATGAGCAATGTAATATGCAATACCTATGCAAATCACAAATAAAGGCCACCAACTAACTACTTTGACTAGAAATCCTTTAAAATCAAAGAAGTTTTGCAGATCTCTTATTTCAAACTCATCTTCCATTTAAAGTCGGGTGATTAATAAAACTGTAGTCACAGCTAGGGTAAATAATGAAACAATGGTATTTAAAGATTGCAAACCTGTAGTTCCTACTCCTAATGACTTCTGCGGAAGCGGATTCACTAAAATCAAGTCATTAGGTTGTATGTAATAATAAGGCGAATTTAAAGCTTCAATTTTTGTTAAATCAACGTGATGAACCTTTCGTCCACCAGGGTATTGACGCAATATCAATACATCAGTTCTGTTTCCAAATTCGGTGATATCTCCACTATTTACAATAGCTTCGAGTAATGATAATTCTTCCACCAACTCTACTTTGGTTCCAGGACTTCCAACCTCACCAGCTATTGTATATTTTATACCGGCTAATTTTACGGTTACAAATATGTTTGCATTTTCAGTAAAATAGTCATCTAATAATTTTTCTTCGACGCGTTCTCGTATTTCTTCAACTGTATAACCTAAAACAGAAATCTCACCGAGTGTAGGAAGACGTATATTACCGTGGTCATCAACTACAAAGCCATCGTAATAATAACCTTCTCCTAAGCTTGAACCTTCTCCTTCTCCTCCTTGTGGATTAAATAGCGCTACCAGTTCTTGATCCAGAGCTTTTATTCTAATACTAAGCACATCGTGAACCTGTACTCTGTAGGGACTTTTCAAAACATTCACTTGAATTAAACTGTCGGCAGTGTTTTGAGATTCCTGAAGATAGGTAAGCTTCTTAGTAGAAATACACGAACTCATCATTACAAGAAGCATTAATACTACTATTTTGTAAAGTGAACCAATATTAAGTTTTTTTGGAAAAAGTGACGAGTAGATAGAGCTTCGCTGTTCTAAGTCCCAATTATGAGAAAAGAGGGTGTTTTTTGTAGGAATTTTCATATTAGTTGGGATTGCAACTTCGACAAATATAGCCCTTAACAATTTATTATGAAATAGGAATACAAGGAAGTTTGGCAACTTCCTTTTCAGAAAATTGCCAATTAACAGTCCGAATAAATTGAGAATTAATTTGCGACCTCGCTAAGAAATTTTATACGATAAAGCTTAAGTTCTTCTTCATCGTAATCACCATCAAACTCTTCAAGAGCTGCTTCAATACTGTCGGTTTCAGCTTCTAAAAAGTAATCATACAGCTCTTCCTGCTGATCTTCATCTAGAATATCTTCTATCCAGTAATTGATATTGAGCTTGGTACCGCTATTAACGATCACCTCCATTTCTTTTACAAAATCACTCATATCCAATCCCTTAGCGGAAGCAATGTCATCTAAAGGTAATTTGCGGTCAACATTCTGAATAATATAGAGTTTTAAAGCACTATTTGTACCTGTAGATTTAACAACTAATTCATCTGGTTTGAAAATATCATTCTCAGCCACATAAACTGTAATTAAATCTATAAACTCTTTACCATATTTTTTTGCTTTGCCTTCACCTACACCAAATACATTTGCCATTTCATCAAATGTGGTAGGGTATTTAATAGCCATATCTTCAAGAGACATATCCTGAAATACCACATAGGGAGGAACACCTTTTTTCTTTCCTACTTTTTTACGTAAATCTTTAAGCATCGCAATTAATTTAGCGTCTGCTCCTCCACCAGTAACGGCTCCTCTGTCAACAACATCTTCTCTTCCTTCAAAAGTGTGATCTTCGGTCATCATAAAAGATACCGCATTATTCAAATAACTTTCTCCGGCTTCGGTAATTTTGACTACGCCATAGGTTTCAATATCTTTCTTAAGATATCCTGCTACAAGAATTTGTCTTAAAAGAGCTCTCCAATATCCTTGATCTTTATCTTTACCACTCCCAAAATAGATTTCATCATCTGTTTTGTGAGATGTAATAATAGCGTTTGGCTTACCCACTAATGTAAGTACAAGCTCTTTACTCTTATATATTTCTCCAGTTTTCTTAACAACATTAAGCACCTTTACAACCTCATCTTTAGCTTCGTGCTTTTTCTTAGGGTTTCGCACATTATCATCAAGATCACCGCCTTCACCTGTTTCATTGTCAAACTCTTCTCCAAAATAATGAAGTATAAATTTGCGGCGAGACATAGAAGTTTCAGCATAGGCAACTACTTCTTGTAACAATGCATGACCAATTTCTTGTTCTGCTACCGGCTTGCCACTCATAAACTTCTCTAACTTCTCAATATCCTTATAAGCATAATAAGCAAGACAATGCCCCTCACCACCATCACGTCCAGCTCTACCGGTCTCTTGATAATAGCTTTCGATACTTTTAGGAATATCATGATGAATTACGAAGCGTACATCTGGTTTATCGATACCCATACCAAACGCAATTGTAGCAACCACTACATCCACATCTTCCATAAGAAACATGTCTTGATGTTTTGCTCGAGATTTAGCATCCAGACCTGCGTGATAAGGTACGGCCGATATGCCATTTACCTGTAAAACCTGAGCAAGCTCTTCAACACGTTTTCTGCTTAGGCAATAAATAATACCACTCTTACCTTGATTTTGCTTGATAAACCGAATGATATCAGCATCTACATTTTTAGTTTTAGGGCGTATTTCGTAATATAAATTAGGCCTATTAAATGATGCTCTAAAAGAGTTTGCATCAGAAATACCTAGATTTTTCATTATATCCTCCTGAACCTTTGGAGTAGCTGTCGCAGTCACCGCGATAATAGGTATTGAATCACCTATTCGTTTTATAATATGTCTAAGATTGCGATATTCTGGTCTAAAGTCATGTCCCCATTCACTGATACAATGAGCTTCATCTATTGCTACAAAACTAATTTTTACAGACCGTAAAAATTCGACATTTTCCTCCTTGGTTAACGATTCTGGAGCTACATATAGAAGTTTTGTAATACCATTAGAAATGTCTTCTTTAACCTGTTTAATCTCTCCTTTATTTAAAGAAGAATTTAAAACGTGAGCAATCCCGTGTTCCTTTGAAATCCCGCGGAGAGAATCAACCTGATTTTTCATCAATGCTATTAAAGGACTAACAACTATAGCTGTTCCTTCGGCAATTAATGCTGGTAATTGATAACATAAAGATTTTCCGCCACCGGTGGGCATAATCACAAAAGTGTGTTCACCATTAACAATACTTTTGATTACATCTTCCTGTAGACCCTTAAATTGACTAAAACCAAAATATTTTTTAAGAGCTGCGTGTAAGTCTATTTCTTCTGAAGTCATTAAAGCTTGTTCAAATTTGCATACATTTGTATTCTAAATATAGTAATTTCTACTCCAAACAAACGGCTTAATCTTATATCTTTTGAATACCTACGACCAGATTTTAAAAAGCGCTAAAAAAACTATCGCTTTGGAGCAGGAAGCTGTAGCTAATTTGACTACGCTTTTAGATAATCGATTTGCTGAAGCTGTATCACTAGTTTATAACGCTCAAGGTCGGGTAATTATTTCTGGAGTTGGAAAAAGTGCAATAATAGGGCAAAAAATTGTTGCTACGCTAAATTCTACCGGAACACCGTCTATTTTTATGCATGCAGCCGATGCTATTCACGGTGATCTCGGTACTATTCAAGAAGGTGATGTTGTTGTGTGTATTTCAAATAGTGGCAATACAGCCGAAATTAAAGTGCTTATTCCATTAATAAAAGGCCGAAATAATAAGGTTATCGCAATGACCTCTAACAAAGAATCTTTTTTAGCTAAACAAGCTGATGCTCTTATATTAGCATACGCTGAAAAAGAAGCTTGCCCTCATAACCTTGCTCCTACCACAAGTACAACTGTACAATTGGTTATGGGTGATGCTTTAGCTTTAGCATTACTTGATTTGAGAGGATTTTCACCTCAAGATTTTGCAAAATACCATCCAGGAGGTGCTCTAGGAAAAAAGATGTACCTACGTGTTAGTGATTTAGTAGAACTGCACGATAAGCCTCAAGTAAACGAGAATGCCCCCATAAAAGATGTTATTGTTGAAATATCTCAGAAACGACTGGGTGTAACGGCTGTAGTAGAAAATTCGCAAATAGTAGGTATTATTACCGACGGAGACATACGCAGAATGCTAGAAAAAAATGATATTCTTACCGGTTTAACGGCAAAAGATATTATGAGTAGCAATCCCAAGCAAATTTCAAATCATTCGATGGCCACTGCTGCGCTCGAAGTTTTAGAAACAAATAGCATTACACAGCTTCTTGCTGTTGATGAAAATAATAATTATACAGGCGTCGTTCACTTACACGACTTAATTAAAGAAGGAATTCTCTAATGGCAAAAAAACAAAATACCTCCCAAGACGAAATGTCTTTTTTAGATCACCTTGAAGAACTTAGATGGCACTTAATTAGAGCCACACTGGCTATTGTAATTGTAGGTGTTGTCGCCTTTATTTTTAAAGATTTTATATTTGACGATATAATTTTTGCACCTGCCAGACCCGATTTTATTTCCTATGATTTACTTTGTCAGATAGCCAATATCTTTGGTTCAGATAAGGGTTGTGTGAATGAGATGAATTTTATAATTCAAAACCGCACAATGGGTGGGCAATTTAATGCTGCGATATGGACCTCTATAATAGTAGGAGTCGTAGTTGCTTTTCCTTATGTAATATACGAGTTTTGGAAGTTTATATCTCCAGGTCTTTATGAAAAAGAACGTAAGAACTCTCGTGGATTTATTATTATATCATCGCTATTGTTTTTTACGGGAGTGCTTTTTGGGTATTATATTATCGCCCCACTTTCCATAAATTTCTTAGCCAACTTTACCGTAGGTGAACAAGTTAAAAACGAATTTGATATTGATTCATACATCGGTTTAGTACGCGCTAGTGCTCTTGCAGCTGGTGTGATCTTTGAATTGCCTATTATTATGTACTTCTTTACTAAAATAGGTTTAGTCACACCACAGTTTTTACGTAAATACCGTAAATATGCACTTATAATAGTCCTGGTCATATCTGCAGTAATAACTCCTCCAGATATCTCAACACAAGTAATTGTCTCAATACCTATTCTTGTATTATATGAAGTGAGTATTGTAATCTCTGCATTTGTATTACGACAAGAAGCAAGGCAATTAAAGAGAGCCGAAAAATCTAAAAACAAACTTTAAATATTTAACCCCTTATATGTCTGATAATTCTCAAAATCAAGTAGAATCATTTAATGCATATCGCGCTAAAATGAATGATAAAATTCTAGGTGATAAAAATAAGATCATCAACAGAATTTTTAATTTAGATACAAACGCTTTTGCGGCCGGCGCATTAGACGTGAAGACTAAAGAGCTTCTGGGATTAGTCGCTTCTACCGTTTTACGCTGCGATGATTGTGTAAAATACCATTTAGAAAGTTGCTACAAAGAAGGTATCTCTAAGGAGCAGGTAATGGAAACTTTAAGCATAGGAACATTAATAGGCGGTACTATCGTAATTCCTCACTTAAGGAGAGCCTATGAATTTTGGGAAGCACTAGAGGAAAACGCTACTAAATAATACTTATCCTGGGATTTCCCCGTTGTTATTTTTTAGTCTAATTGTAAATTGAGGAAATGAAACTACGCGCAGAAAATTTAATGAAATCCTATAAAGGCCGAAAGGTCGTTAAAGGCATCACTGTTGAAGTTCAGCAAGGAGAAATTGTAGGTTTACTAGGTCCCAACGGAGCTGGAAAAACCACCTCTTTTTATATGATAGTAGGTTTAATAAAACCTAATGGAGGCACAATTCATCTAGACAATCAGGATATTACAAAATATCCTATGTACAAAAGAGCACAGCACGGAATCGGATATCTAGCTCAAGAAGCTTCTGTGTTTAGAAAACTTAGTATTGAAGAAAATATTTTAAGTGTTTTACAGCTCACAAAACTGAGTAAGAAAGAACAACTTGCTAAAATGGAAGAACTCATTGATGAGTTTAGCTTAGGACATATTCGTAAAAGTAGAGGAGACTTATTATCTGGGGGAGAACGTCGTCGTACTGAAATTGCACGAGCACTAGCAACTAATCCTAATTTTATTCTGCTTGATGAACCTTTTGCAGGAGTAGATCCCGTGGCCGTAGAAGATATTCAACGTATTGTTGCTCAATTAAAACAGAAAAATATAGGGATTTTAATCACAGATCATAATGTTCAAGAAACTTTAGCTATTACAGATCATACTTATCTAATGTTTGAGGGAAACATTTTAAAACACGGTGTTCCCGAAGAATTAGCTGCAGATGAAATGGTAAGAAAAGTTTATCTGGGACAAAATTTTGAGCTACGAAAAAAGAAACTTTTCTAGTCTTAATTAAGAAAATAAAATAATGGGTTGAACATAGAAATTGCTCAACCCTTTTTTTTTTCGTTCAATTGAATTAATCTACGTGGATCCCCTCATTGGCATTGGCTAATGAAACCAATTTATGAAGTTGCTCTTCTAAAATACGATCTGGAGAAAGATCTGGTAGTTTGTCTAATGAAAACCATCCAACAGCGCTTATATCAAAGTTAGGATCAAAATCTCCATCCTTAATTTTGCACAAAAAACATAATTTATAAACGTAGTGTGGCTGAGGTGGATGCGGATAGCATCGTTTATCTAAAATCGCTAAAAGTCTAATTATTTCTGCATCAAATCCTGTTTCTTCTTTAACTTCTTTAAGTACATTTTCAGACGGCGATAAACCAACGTCTGCCCAACCCCCAGGCAATGTCCATTTATCATCTAAAGTTTCCTTGACTAATAAAACTTGATTACGATCATTTGTGATAAGCGCCCGTACATCTACTTTTGCAGTGGGATAATCATTTTCTGGCAAGTAGAAATTTGTAAATTGTTTAACTGAAAGATTACTAAGAATACTCATCATTTCTAAAGATACTGTTCGCATTTCTTCATAACGCTCTGCATCATAATTTTGAGAATTATAAACAAGGCCAGCTTCAGCTAATGCTTTTATCTGCTTTACAGCATTCAGTAATTGATCATTTATATCATTCATTATCTGGTAATTCTTGAGAACGTTTTACAACTCATCTCATATGACTACTGTGAGCATACAAGATGCCCAATATAGACTACAAATCAGCTATCCATTTTATCCTTTTTCCGAAGAAATCTTTTAACTTCTATTAAATGCTAGTAGTCGTTCTAGTAACCATTGATATTAGAACATACAATACGATGATAATAGGTATAGCTAGAAACGTAAGCCAAAAGAGTAAGATTCCCGCCAGCAATAGAAATCCATAACGAACTTTATTTTCGGCAATACCCCAACTTTTGAATTTTAGAGCAAACAGTGGTACTTCTGCATTAAGCATAAAACAACTCAAAGCAGTGAGCGCAAGTAAAAAATAGGTGTTTGTAATTAAATTTTCAGCAATCGCAATATCTTGAAACTGTATTATTAAAGGCAGACTAATGATAAGTAATGCGTTTGCAGGTGTTGGCAAACCTATGAATGAGGTTGTTTGCCGGGTATCTATATTAAATTTGGCTAACCTAAATGCAGAAGCAAGTGTAATTGCAAATCCTAAAAACGGAATTACAGAAATTGAATCCCAAGATAGCCCTGCATCTACCCAACGTTCACCCGTATTCCAGTGCTCAAGCTTATGTAATAATTGAAACATTACCATTCCTGGAACCACACCACTAGTAACAACATCAGCCAGACTGTCTAACTGCAACCCTAACTCTCCCTCTACTTTAAAAAGTCTGGCAAAAAAACCATCAAAAAAATCAAAAAAGATTCCTAGCACTACTGCATAAGCCGCAAAATCCAGTCGCCCGGTAGCTGCAAAAAAAGTACCCAGCATACCACAAAATAGATTAGCCATTGTAAATGCATTAGGAATATAACGTGTGATTTTCATAGTTGATTGTTTCTGTAAAAGTACTAAAGTATGCTTACTCGTGATATACGTGTAAAATAAACTTTAACTTCTCACCACATTTAGCCACCTTTACCGTAAAAAGAAGACGGAATTGAAAAAAGTTTTACCCTTAATTTTGCTATTTATTACTGTTAATTCCTTTTCACAAGTCGTTAGAAAATACTCTAACGAATTTTTAAATATTGGGGTTGATGCCGCATCACTTGCTATGGCAAATGCTGTAACTGCAAGTAGTGCAGATGTAAATAGTGGTTACTGGAACCCTGCAGGGCTGGTTGCACTAGAAGATAATGAACTTGCTCTTATGCACGCTAGTTATTTTGCAAATATTGCTTTATATGACTATGCGGCTTTTGCGACACCTTTAGATGATCGAAGCGCTCTAGGGATATCATTGATCCGGTTTGGAGTTGATGATATCTTAAATACAACGCAGCTTATCGATGCCAACGGAAATATTGACTACAACCGTATAAGTTTATTTTCTACCGCAGACTATGCCTTAACACTTTCTTATGCTCGGGAATTACCTGTTCAAGGATTGAAGATTGGTGCAAATGCTAAAGTTATACGTAGGATTATAGGTGATTTTGCCTCTAGCTGGGGATTTGGACTAGATGTAGGATTACAATTCACAAAAGGAAATTGGAATTTCGGATTAATGGCTCGCGATATTACCACATCAGTAAATACCTGGTCCATTAATGAAGAGGAGTTTGCTAAAATAAGCAATGCGGTAGCAGATCAAAATCAAGACTTACCTGAAACGTTAGAGATTACCATCCCAAAAATACAGTTAGGTATTAATCGCAATTGGGAAATTAACTACGACTATACTATAAAGGCAGAAGTAGATTTACTACTTCGCTTTACGCAAACTAATGATATTTTCTCAAGTTCTTCGGTAAGTGCAAGCCCGGCTGCAGGTTTTGAATTTGGCTATACAGGTTTAGTCTTTTTAAGAGCTGGAGTTGGCAATTTTCAGGAAATCACACAACTTGATGGCAGCAACCGCATTGGATTTCAACCTAATATTGGGGTTGGTTTTCAGTATAAAGGCATTCACATCGATTATGCACTTACAGACATTGGCGATCAAAGTGCCGCTATCTATTCAAATATATTTTCACTCAAGTTAGACTGGGAACTTTTTAGATAAAATTACACTTAAGCTTAAAGGTTAAATTTTTACTGCGCGTAGCATTTCTCTTTTTCCCGGAGGCCCAGGAAGTCTTTCTACTTTAAACCCTACTGCCTGCATTGCACGACGCACACTTCCCTTTGCTGCATAAGTGACTAAAACTCCATTCTGCAATAAGGCATCAAACATCTTTTGAAATATAGGTTGTTCCCATAGTTCTGGTTGTACTCGTGCTCCAAAAGCGTCAAAGTAAATTAAATGGTGCGCATTCTTATCTATAATAGTTTCAAAAGTCTGCTTTCTTTTTTTTAAACTAAATGTCGGAGAAATAGCTACAGCTTGCTCCCAAGCAGTATTATGCATTTTTTCAAATAATTCTGGTGCCGTATTAGAATCTATTAACTCAAAATAATTTAATTGATCTAATTCATCTTTAAGGACAGGGTAAGCCTCTACCCCTTCATACTTAATAGGTAAAGCAGTCTGTTCTTGTGCGTGTATAAGCGTAAGTAAAGCGTTTAAACCAGTACCAAAACCGATCTCAAGAATATTTAATTCAGTTAAATGAGGATTTTGAGTGACAATATAGTCTAAACCCATTTTTAAGAATACGTGCTGAGCTTCTTGCACTGCCCCGTGCATAGAATGATATTGTTCATTCCATTCGGTAATTTGAATGGTTGTAGAACCATCCCCTGTTTTAACTATTTTACGCTCCAACTTACTGAGCGACTTTTACACCGCTAGCTAAAAAACTAAATGAACGCTTCGGAGTTTTGATTGCATCAATCTCTTCTTGTGATTTACCGGCATCTTTAGCATAATGCTGCTGTTCTTCAACTGGAGTTTCGCTTACATAAGCTACGCCGTGCACCATTACGCTTTTGTCTTTTATATCTTTAGGAACGAAAAAAGCATAATCTTTAAATTTTATCATTACAGGATCTACAGCACCCACGTCAACTTGCATCCAGCATCCTTTTTCCTGACATACTTCTTCAACTGAACTTTTAAAAGATACATTAATCGTATCTCCAGCTTTAAGATTACTGTATATATCTCCCAGCTCAAAAGAAGTTAGCATCGCTTGATTTTTAAAATCTTCACCGTATAACTTCATTTTTGTTAACTCCACCTCATTAGATTCGGTTTCCGCAACAGTCTTTGTAGCAGTTTCCTGTTTACAAGCAACTAATGCTAATGCTAGAACAGCGGTTGTAAAAATTTTTCTCATAGCGATTTCTTAATTAATATTTGAAAGAGCTCGTAAATTTAATCAATTCATGAGCTCGAAGACATGCAGAAAATGATAAATTTGTGTCTATAAATTTGAATATAATGACAGATACAATAAAAGTAACCAAGGTTGCAGAATCTAAGATAAGCGATGTAGACTTCAGCAAGCTTTCTTTTGGTACGGTCTTTACAGATCATATGTTTGTTTGCGAATACGAAAACGGAGCTTGGAAAAAACCTGAAATTGTGCCTTACGGTCCAATCAGTATGGATCCTTCTGCCAAAGTCTTTCATTATGGTCAGGCAGTTTTTGAAGGTATGAAAGCATATAAAGATGATAATGGTAAAATCTTTATGTTTCGTCCAGAAGAAAACTTCAACCGTATCAATAAATCGTCAGAACGTCTTGCAATGCCTGCTTTTGAAAAAGATTATTTTTTCGACGGTCTAAACACCTTATTAAATTTAGAAAGCGATTGGATTAAACCAGGTAACGACAATTCTCTTTACTTACGTCCATTTGTAATTGCTACAGAAAATGGTGTTTCTGCATCACCATCTTCAAAATATAAATTCATTATTATTTGTGCTCCGGCACAGGCATATTATAGCGGAGAGGTAAAAGTACTTTTCGCAGATCAATACAGCCGCTCTGCAGATGGTGGAGTAGGTTTTGCAAAAGCTGCAGGTAACTATGCTGCTCAATTCTACCCTACAGAACTTGCTAAAAAAAGAGGTTACCAGCAGGTAGTGTGGACAGATGCAAATACTCACGAATACCTGGAAGAAGCTGGCACTATGAATGTTTTCTTTAGAGTAGGTGATAAATTACTTACAGCTCCCACAAGTGATCGTATTCTTGATGGTATTACACGTAAAAGCTTAATTGAGTTGGCAAAGAGCGAAGGTATTGATGTTGAGGTACGTCCTGTAAAAGTTTCAGAAATAGTAGAAGCAGCAGAAAATGGCACTTTAAAAGAAATGTTTGGAGCTGGTACAGCTGCAGTTATTTCGCCAATCTGTGGATTTACTCATAAAGATAAAGAGTTTGATCTTCCAAAATTAGAGGATGCTTATGGTGCTAGATTGAAACAGCATTTAACTTCGTTGCAAGCTAATAGAGCTGAAGATCCATTTGGATGGCGTTATGAAGTGCCTTCAATGACCGTTTAATAATTTTTTTATTGAAAATTTTAAAACCCGAAACGTAGCGATATGTTTCGGGTTTTGTGTTTGTAATAGTTAAGTGTATTTTTGCAATTCAATTTTAAACTGAAGAGATGCAAGACGGAATATATGCTAAATTTCATACGCCAAAAGGCGAAATTTTAGTAAAACTAGAACACGAGAAAACCCCGGGAACAGTAGGTAACTTTGTTGCCCTTGCCGAAGGTAATCTTGAAAACAAAGTGAAAAATCAAGGAACTCCATATTACGATGGTCTTAAATTTCACCGTGTAATTCCAGATTTTATGATTCAGGGAGGTTGCCCACAGGGATCAGGAACAGGAGATCCAGGCTATAAATTTGACGATGAGTTTGATGCTTCATTAAAGCATGATGCTCCAGGTAAATTATCTATGGCAAACTCCGGACCAGGAACAAATGGAAGTCAGTTTTTCATAACACATACCGCTACACCTTGGTTAGATGGCAAACACACTGTTTTTGGTAGTGTGGTTGAAGGTCAGGATGTTGTTGATGCTATCGCTCAGGGCGATAAAATGGAGAAAGTTGAAATTATACGCCAGGGTTCTGAAGCAGAAAACTTTAATGCTGTTGAAGCTTTTAGAACTTTTGAAGGAGCAAGAGAAAAGCGTGTTGCTGCAGAACGTGCCGCTAAAGCCGATGCATTAGATAAATTAAGTGAAGGTTTTAAAGAAACTGCTAGCGGCTTGCGTTATCAAATAATTCAGCAAGGTTCTGGCAAAAAAGCTGAATCAGGCAAAATGGTTTCTGTTCACTACAAAGGTCAATTAGCAGATGGTACCGTGTTTGACTCTTCTTATAAAAGAAATCAGCCTTTAGATTTTCAGGTTGGTGTAGGTCAAGTAATCGCCGGTTGGGATGAAGGAATCGGACTTTTAAAAGTAGGTGATAAAGCTCGCTTCGTAATACCTTCAGATTTAGGTTATGGTAGTAGAGGTGCTGGTGGAGTAATTCCTCCAGATGCTATATTAGTATTTGACGTAGAGCTTATGGACGTAAAATAATTTTAAATATACTATATAAAATCCCGCAAATTGCGGGATTTTTTTTGTGATTTTGTCAAACTACTCGAATTTATTAACTTAGAGAAAACACTAAAAATAATACAATGGGAAAAGGTGATAAAAAAACTAAACGTGGAAAAATTAATAGCGGAAGCTTTGGGAAACTAAGACCTAGAGGCCGCAATAAAAGAACTGCTACAACGGCAGATGTTCCTACTAAACAAACCGCTAAAAAAACAATGGAGGCCGGTGATGCAGCCTCCTCTGAGAAAAGTTTAATAGATAAAAAACCTTAATATTATCTTACAAAAACCAATTCGTTATTAGATAAATCTGAATACTGCTCACTAAAGCCATAATCATCATAATCAAAACCTTTAAGGTCATCAATGGTTTGTACATTTTTATCGATAATGTATCGTACCATTGAACCACGGGCTTTTTTAGCATAAAATGAAATGATTTTTAATTTGCCATTTTTGTAATCTTTAAATATAGGAGTAATTACCGGCACTTTAAGTTTTTCAACATTTACAGCTTTAAAATACTCCAGACTGGCTAAGTTTAAAAACAACTCATCATTTTCAAGTTCGTCATTTAAAGCATTTGTAATCTTATCTCCCCAGAATTCATATAAATCCTCAGTACGCCCAGATTTAAGTTTGGTTCCCATTTCAAGACGGTATGCTTGCATCAAATCAAAGGGTTTTAGTACACCATATAACCCACTCAAAATACGTAGAGTATCCTGAAGTGTATCAAATTTTTCGGTAGGAATTGTGTATGCATCTAAACCTGTATAAACATCACCATCAAAAGTATATACAGCAGGTCTGGCATTATATTTATCAAAAGGAACTGTAAAATCTTTATAACGCTGGTAATTGAGATCTGCAAGTTTATCACTAATGTTCATCAATTCTGAAATCTCAGCTTTTGTTTTACGCTCTAATTTTTTATTAAGTGTGTCTGCTTCTTCTAAAAAAATAGGCTGGGTTGCTCGTGAAGAAGGCAACTTTGAATCAAAATTTAGTGATTTTGCCGGAGAAACTACTGCTTTCATATCTTATATTTTTATCAAAAATACATTTTCGAATACACTAATAAACGACGTTTCGATAACATTTAAGAATACAGAAATAAGCTTGTTAGATTGAGTTTAATAATTCAAACTAAAATTATACGAGTACATTTTTGCGTATATCACTTTCAATCAAACCATCTCTAAGTCTAATTACACGATGTGCATGCTCTGCAATGTCTTCTTCGTGAGTTACTAAAATAACCGTATTCCCAGAGGCGTGTATATCATCAAAAAGCCCCATTATTTCTACTGAAGTCTTAGAATCTAAATTCCCCGTAGGCTCATCAGCAAGTATTATTGAAGGCTTGTTTACTAGTGCTCTTCCAACAGCCACACGTTGACGCTGACCCCCAGAAAGCTGGTTAGGTTTGTGATCCATACGATCTGCAAGCCCTACATCATTAAGTACTTCTTCGGCTCTTGCGTGTCTGTCTGATTTAGAATAACCAGCATAAACCATAGGTAATGCTACATTATCTAAAGCCGTTGTACGTGGTAATAAATTAAAAGTCTGAAAAACAAAACCTATTTCTTTGTTACGTACCTCTGCCAGCTCGTCATCAGTCATCGAACTCACATCTCTATTATTTAGTATATAAGTACCAGATGTTGGTGTATCAAGACATCCTAGCAAATTCATTAATGTAGATTTTCCAGAACCCGAAGGGCCCATTATAGCTACATACTCACCTTTATCAATCTGTAGATCAATCCCTTTTAAGACGTGCACAATTTCATTTCCTAGCGGAAAATCTCGTTTTATATTCTTAATATCGATCAAACTGGCCATAGAATTATTTTGAATCTGTTATTAAAACAGGTGATTACATCTATAAGTAGTCAAAATGATATTTGAGTTACAGTAATTACGCTCTAATCTTAAAATTTTCTTTGGCTTGCTCTTTTCTAAAAAAAACAAATCCCAACCAGAAACAGTCTACGGTTACAACAACTTGAGGATGGTTTTTTATATTCTCCCAAGCCTCAGTCATTTCTGAAGACCAATATATATCATCCAGAATCCATACTGAATCATTATGAATCGTTGGTAGTAACTTTTCAAAATAGTTCAGCGTAGCCTCTTTGCTATGATTTCCATCAAAGTAAATAAGGTCATAATTTTTATCTAGCTGCTTAACTAAGGTCTCCTTAAAATCGCCAATTATAATATTTACATTTTCAATACTAGCACTACGTAAATGTTGCTTAGCAACCTCAGCAGTTTGAGAACATCCTTCTAAGGTTGTCACAGCATCACTTCCTAAAGCAAGACCAGCAGTTGCAAGACCTACAGAAGTTCCTAATTCTAATGCGTGATTCACACCAAAGTAAGAACTTACTCGGCAAAGTAACTTCATTCGTTTTGATGAAGCACCTGCATGAGTTGCAATACTCTTTACAGAACGCTCATTAGTTTTAAAAACTCGGGATCCAGCTCCAAAATCCTTAACCGTTATAATCTCTCTTGAATTTGAAAGTCCTTTTCGGTAATCTAGTAACCTTCGATAGTGAGTATATTCTTTGCGATCGTAAAGACACTTTGTTACAAATTGATAAATAAAGGGAGAATGTACTCCGTGCTGATTTGTCGCTTCTCGTAAAAAATTGAAATAAGCTTTAAGCGTATACCACATAATTAGCTCTAAACTTGATATTTTATACTATTAACAATGTCGATCAAGTTTGAACTATCCTTCCATTTTTGCACTTAATTCAAACCATCTTTCGGTAAGTGCATCTATCTTATCTTGTACCTCCTGAAGCGCTATAGAACGTTTATTAATTTCCTCTCCTGATAAATCCGGATTAAGAAACTCCGCTTCTTTACTTGCTTTTTCTTTCTCTAATTTTTGAATATCACGCTCAATACGATTGTATTCTTTTTGATCATTATAAGATAGTGAAGTTGATGCGGTCTTCCAGTTATCTTTTGTAGTGGCCTTTTCCTCTTTTGGCTTAACAACTATTTCCTGCTCAATAGCAGGCCCCGAATCATATACTCTAAAGTCTGAGTAGTTACCCGGAAAATCTTCAACTTCTCCTTGGCCTCTAAAAACAAATAAATGATCTACGATCTTATCCATAAAATAACGGTCGTGAGATACCACAAGTAAACATCCCGGAAAGTCTAAAAGAAAACTTTCTAGTACATTCAGTGTCACAATATCAAGATCATTTGTAGGTTCATCAAGAATTAAAAAGTTAGGATTTTGAATAAGAACAGTACATAAATACAGACGCTTTCGCTCTCCCCCACTTAGCTTTTCTACAAAATCATACTGCTTTTTACGATCAAAAAGAAAGCGTTCTAGTAACTGACCGGCAGATATTTGCCTTCCTTTCTTAAGTGGAATATAATCTCCAAATTCTTTTATTACATCGATGACTTTCTGACCGGGCTTTATAGTAATTCCTTTTTGAGTATAGTACCCAAATTGGATAGTCTCCCCTATCACAATCTTACCGCTGTCAGGAGGCATACTCCCCGTTAAGATATTTAAAAATGTAGATTTACCGGTTCCATTTTTTCCTATAATCCCTATACGTTCTCCACGCTGAAAATTATATTCAAAACCATCAAGAATTTTTCGGTCTTTAAATGATTTTGATACTTTATGAAACTCCACAATTTTACTACCCAAACGCTCCATATTAAGCTCAAGTTGAACTTCGTGGTCATTACGTCTTTTTGAGGCCTTATCTTTTATTTCGGCAAAATCATCAATTCTTGACTTTGACTTTGTAGTACGGGCCTTAGGCTGGCGTCGCATCCACTCTAGCTCTTTCTTGAAGAGTTGTTTTGCTTTACCTGTTTCAGTTTCTTCAGTAGCAATACGCGCTTCTCTTTTATCTAGATAATAGGAATAGTTACCTTTGTAATTATATAGTTTTCCCTCTTCAAGTTCTATAATTTCATTACACACACGCTCCAAAAAATAGCGATCGTGAGTAACCATAAACAGCGTGAAATTTTCTTTTGCAAAAAATGCTTCAAGCCATTCTATCATCTCTAAATCTAAATGGTTTGTGGGCTCATCAAGAATTAACAAATCAGGTTTGCTCAAAAGCATATTAGCAAGAGCTAATCTTTTTTTCTGCCCTCCACTTAGTTTTTCAACCTTTCTATCAAGATCATCTAATTTAAGCTGAAAGAGAATTTGTTTGTATTGCGTCTCAAAATCCCAGGCTTGATGAACTTCCATCTGATCAAAAGCCTTTTGATACGCATCACCATCCTCCATATTTAATAGTGCGTGCTCGTAATCTGAAATAACTTTTAGGATTTCATTATCGCTATCAAAGATTGTTTCTTCCACTGTTAACGAAGGATCTAAATTGGGTTCTTGAGGAAGAAATGCCACTTTGATTCCCTTACGAAAAATCACTTGACCACTATCGGGATTTTCGGCACCAGCTAAAATATCTAGCATAGAGGTTTTCCCAGTACCATTTTTTGCTACCAACCCTATTTTTTGGCCTTCATTAATACCAAATGATAAATCTTTAAATAAGACCTTCTCTCCAAAAGCCTTTGCGATAGATTCAACCGAAACATAATTTATTGCACTCATAGGCTGCGAATTTAGCCTTTAAATGTGGAGTAGAAAACTCATTAATTGGTTTACCTATCCAGTATCTCTTTAATATTAGGTTTAAAATATGCAGGCCCTTTCAATACTTTTCCGTCTTCGCGATAAATAGGTTTCCCATCTGCACCTAATTTACTCATATTGCTACGTTGAATTTCGGTGAAAACTTCTTCAATTTTGTGCTGCATTCCGTGTTCTATAATGGTTCCGCATAAAATGTACAGCATATCTCCTAGTGCATCTGCCACCTCTGTTAAATCATTAGAAATTGCCGCTTCAAGATATTCCTCATTTTCTTCTTTCATAAGGTTATACCGAAGCCTGTTTTTTGCCTCACCTAAATCTGCGATTGGACGATCATTAATACCTAGTCCAAAGGCAGTATGAAATTCGTGAACAGCTGCTAGTCGTTTTTTCATATTATTCTATTTAAAGAGTTAATTTTGACCTGTTCGTGTAAATTACGTATTGAAAAATAAATGTTTAGTAGATTACAAATTTTTCAGCGTATTTCATTTAAAAAACTTTGTAATGTTTAGTACCGGTCAATTAATTTTTGCAGCCCTTTTTTTTATAGCTTTTGTCATATTTGTGTTTATGAGTTATCGTAAAGATAACAAGCTGCATAAAAAAGAATATAAAGGTAGTTTCTGGATTTTAATTGGTTTCATAGTATTTGTAGTCATCTTATTTGCAATTAAGTTATTTCTTAAAGAATAGTCGCAAATAACTAATATGACAACAGTTAAATATTAAATCATATTTAATTGTTAAATTTGAATTCCTAATCGCACCTCTAGATGAAAATATTAAAGTATTTATTTTTTTTACTGCTCATACTTTTTATAGCAGGAGCAATATATTTTGCTACAAAAGACGGCTCTTATGAAGTTGAAGAGTCTCAAATTATTGAAGCTCCCATTTCATTAGTATACAACAAGGTGAATGATTACAAGTCTTGGGAAAACTGGGGACCCTGGAAAAAAGAAGACCCAACAATGGTTTTTAATTATCCTGAAAAAACAAGCGGAAAAGGTGCAAGCTACAGCTGGAACGGTGAAGAAGTAGATGGATCTATGCGAACTACCTCAGCAATAAAAAACCAAAGACTAGAACAAGAGATTACTTTTATAACTCCCGCAGGAGAACGTCACGCAAATGTTTATTGGCAGTTTGAAAAGGTTGAGAATGGCACTAAAGTTACATGGGGAATGCGCGGAGAGCATACATTAATGGATAAGGCTTACTTCTCATTTACAAGCTATGATTTTGATGAAGCCATGCGCACCATGTATAAAACCGGTCTTAGCTCTCTAGATAGCAGTGTGCGTGAAGATATGCAGGCTTATTCTATTAAGACAGACGGTATAACGCAATACAGCGGTGGGTTTTATATGTATGTAACTACATCTACAACATTAGATGCAGCCCGCAACAAAATAAAACAAATGATTCCGCAGGTTAATAACTATATGAAAGGTAATAACATTACCGTCTCTGGAAAGCCGCTTTCAATTTTTAATAGTAGAGATTTAAATAATAATAGCGCTATAATATCAAGTGGTTTACCTACAACATCTCAAATTATAGTTGCTGAAGACAGTACTATTTTATGCGGCTTTATGCCTTCATACACCGTAGTTAAAACTACACTTATAGGAGATTACAAAAATTTAAAAGAAGCTTGGTCAAACACTGAAACATACCTAGCGAAGAATAATTTATCTAAGGCTGAAAATAGCTATCCTTTTGAAATTTATGTGGTAGGCCCTCAAGACAATCCTAACCCAGCAGAGTGGATAACAGAATTGTATATACCTATAGCCGTTGAAGAGCAAACTTCTGAAGCCCTATGAAGCAATTACTACTAGTATTTATAGGAGGTGGTGCAGGAAGCTCGCTTCGATATTTACTAGCAAAATGGCTTAATCCTTCAACTGATGGTTTTCCGTACGGGACACTGACTACAAATATTATCGGAAGTTTATTAATAGGATTTATCTTAGGTTGGGCTCTAAAGACTAACTCTCTTTCTACTAATTCAACTTTAATTCTAGCAACAGGTTTTTGTGGTGGGTTCACAACTTTCTCTGCATTTGCTTATGAAAATCATCTATTCTTAAAGAATGGCGATTTTTTCAATTTTATAATTTATACCCTATTAAGTTTGATTTTGGGATTTTCCGCAGTATTTATAGGCATTTGGATCTCTAAGATTTATTGAAATAAAATTCATAATTATTTAATTCCCTTAAATAAAATTTTAAAACATTTACCTTAGTTTTAAGCAATTAAAATCAGCATACAGTTTTTACATACTATGAAAAATAATAGTACAAAATATCAAGCTACTTATAAGGTCTCAAAGCCTCTGCCTGATAGTTTGTGTTAACCCTTATAATATTTATAAAACACAAAAGTCTGGCATTAGAACGTCAGACTTTTTTTATGATTTAAAATTATGTTTCAGTTTCTGAATTCTTACTTCAATAGTTTCAAGGGTCTTTCTAGAGAGGTGTGGTGGCTAGCGCTAATAACATTGGTGAATCGTGCTGGAGCTATGGTAATTCCTTTTCTATCACTTTATCTTAGAGATGATTTAAATTTTAGCCTTGGTGATGTAGGATGGGTTATGACTTGTTTTGGGTTTGGATCTTTAGCCGGATCCTGGCTGGGAGGCATATTGTCAGACAAAATAGGGTTCTATAAAACTATACTCATTAGCCTAATAGGAACAGGCTTAGGTTTTTTCGGTCTTCAATTTATAACCAGTTTCTGGGCAATTTGTATTGGTTTTTTTATGTTAATTGCAATTGCAGACCTGTCAAGACCTGCATTTTTTGTAGCACTAAGCGCTTATAGTAAACCGGAAAATAAAACACGCTCTTTAACTCTTATTCGGCTTGCCATAAACCTTGGTTTTTCGGCAGGACCTGCAATTGGCGGACTCATAATTGCTGGCATAGGATATTATGGTCTGTTTTGGGTAGATGGAATTTCTTGTATATCGGCAGGTTTTTTATTAATTAATACCTTAAATCCTAAAAAAGCAAAAGTTACAGATACTGAGATCTTAATAGACAATCCGTTATCACCCTATAAAGATAAAATTTATCTTATTTTTCTAGTCGCCCTGGCTCTATTTGGTGTTGTTTTCGTTCAATATTTCTCTACAGTACCGTTATATTATAAAGAAATCCGGGATCTTTCTGAGCTACAAATAGGACTACTTCTTGGCTTAAACGGGCTTGTCATATTCTTGTTTGAAATGCCACTTATAGCCTTTGCAGAGCGCAAAGGATGGTCACAAATATCGAGTGTTATAGGAGGATTAATTCTTACAGGGATAAGTTTTATATTCTTTTTCACTACTCAGTATACTAGTTTTCTTATTGTAGGTATGGTAGTAGCCACATTGGGAGAGATGATAGCTTTTCCTTTTGGCAATGCGCTTGCGTTAAGAAGAGCTAAATTAGGTAGACAAGGTGCTTATATGGGACTTTACAGCATGTCGTTCTCTTTATCTCACATTTTTGGGCACAATATAGGTATGCAACTTGTAAACACGTTTAGTTACGATATCACTTGGATTTTTATGATGGGAGTAACTCTTATTGCTCTTCTACTTTTATTTTACGTGAAAAAATTTCTAAAAAAAGAAGACGATCTTCTTACCGAAGTTTCTAAAATTTAGATTTCCCAAGATAATTAGCTATAATTTGATTGTAAGTAGGCTTAATCCTAAGGGTTGTCGTTTCTGGAATAGCATACAACGATTCATAGTCGGTATATCCTTGTTTAAGCAACTCTTCCAGATAGAAATAAGCGGTATTATCATCGTCATCTTGAGCAGATAAACTGATAATATTTAAATAAGCTCGATAATTTCTAGCATCTAACATCGTAGCTAAAACATTTCCAAAAATACGCTGAGGAATTAACCCCACTTTATTTAGTGTCAGAAAATCTTCGATAGTATAAGAGATATAACCCAGCATTCTATGAGCTACTTTTTGCTCGTTTGCCATTGTTACATTGTCAACAGAATTTTTAAAATTACTAATTCGGCTATCCCAATATCCAAGATTTTCAAAATTAGCTAGCGTGATATCTTCATCAAGAAAGTATTGAATATCCTCTAGAAGAAGTAGTTCCTGTAAATTTCCTGATCTGTTTGCACGCTTAGCCGTTTTGTAAGCATCAGTCCCACGAAGATCTTTATAAAAATCTTTTAACTTATCTAATGATACATTGCCCCTATAATCGCCTTTTAAATCTTGACTCAGGTCATAAGCGGTAAGATATTCCCCTTTTAATACAAGCTTGTCGAGTGCTTCAATGTCTGAATTATAATTGCGTTGCCATATGCTATCGGCCACTTGCAAGTCAAACCTATCTGCCTGGAAGTGATTTAATCTATTAATAAGAATACCTAAGAAATTTGCGCTAGGCCAGGCACCTGGATCTGAATATGTATATAGTTCATTGTAATTATTTAAACTTTTCATCATATTAAAATGATTTGCCATCTGATAATAACTAGGTGATGAATCTCCTACGACACCTATAACTGCATTACCACTAGCTTGCTCAATGTATTGCTCCGCAAAATAAATATCATCTATCACTAGAATTCCCGCAGTATTTTTTAAAACATACGATAATGCACTTGCAGTCTTAGCGCCAGAACCTAAACCTGTTATATAAATTTGCCCAGATTCTAATGCCACTTTTGCAAACACGTCGCGCATCATTGTTACAGCCTGCTGTGCATTTGTATCCAGACTATCCAAATTTTTACTCAATTTAAAGTTATTAGAAACTACTACATACTCTTCACCAGCGATTGCCGACACAAAGAGA
This sequence comes from Leeuwenhoekiella aequorea, assembly GCF_004104375.1. Classification (GTDB taxonomy): domain Bacteria; phylum Bacteroidota; class Bacteroidia; order Flavobacteriales; family Flavobacteriaceae; genus Leeuwenhoekiella; species Leeuwenhoekiella aequorea. The sequence continues at coordinate 720,320 of NZ_QOVM01000001.1, read as the reverse complement.
CGGGCTGCTCGCATACCATCTCCATTAGGATCCAGTACAAATAAAGCTTTAGAAGGAGTTGCCTTAGTATAATTAGCCGGTAAATAAATTGAATAAGCAAGGTTTGAACTATCTGAGACCACTTCAATTTCTGTCACCATTCCCTTTAGCAAGGTTTGCTTTTGTGCAAAAGAATATTGAGTAGTGCTTAATAGAATTATAAATAGAAAGTAAAATATACGCATTTGATTTTTAGATTATCATCAACAATAATTATGCTACAATTTAAAATAAAAAAAACTGCCTTGGCAGACAGTTTTGTATTTAGGAATGAAAGTATTGTTATTCTATGATTCTACCCGTTGGGTAACTTGATCTTGATTCTTTTTAAATAAAAATTTAGCAAATAAAGAAACAACAAATAAGTCTGCAGATATTAGAAATAATACGCGTGCTGCTTCTGTTGCCCATAGATTAAAACCCCCAAAACCGTATACTCCTGTTATAAGTGCGATAATCAAAAAAGGAAGTGTAAATCGTTTCATATGAGTGTTTTTAAGTTTAATATCCGTTGTAAAAATATCGCGATTCTCCTATTTTCAATCACAATAAATTACTAATTACTATAAATTTAACGATCTGGTTATACTTTGTTAAAACTGCTTAATGTCAAATTTTAAGAGCATTACCTAAAGGTTTAGAATACGTACGTAATTACGCTACAGTTTGTATCTTTACATCAGCAAAAAACAAGGCATGAATACTGAAACTATTGCATCACCTGTACGAACTCCAAAGCCAAAATGGTTAAGAGTTAAATTACCTACAGGTAAGAAGTATACTGAGTTAAGATCATTAGTAGACAAATATGATTTGCATACTATTTGTACATCAGGAAGTTGCCCTAATATGGGAGAATGTTGGAGTGAAGGTACTGCTACATTTATGATATTAGGCAATGTTTGTACGCGATCTTGTGGCTTTTGTGGTGTAAAAACGGGTAGACCAGACACTTTAGATTGGGAAGAACCAGAGAAAGTTGCCCGATCTATAAAGTTAATGGCTATCAAACATGCCGTTATCACATCTGTAGATCGTGATGATTTAAAAGATATGGGATCAATAATGTGGGCTGAAACTGTAAAGGCTATACGCAGAATGAATCCCAATACAACTTTAGAAACACTTATTCCAGATTTTCAAGGAAATGAAAGGAACATCGATAGAATTATTGAAGTTTCTCCAGAGGTAGTGTCTCACAATATGGAAACTGTAAAACGTCTTACTCGAGAAGTACGTATTCAAGCTCAATATGAGAGAAGTCTGGGTGTTTTAAAATATTTAAAAGACAATGGTATTAGACGCACAAAGTCTGGTATTATGCTTGGCCTTGGAGAGACTGAAGATGAGGTTTTACAAGTCATGCGTGATTTAAGAAGCGCTAACGTAGATATTGTCACAATAGGTCAATATTTACAGCCTTCAAAGAAACACCTTCCGGTAAAGCAGTTTATCACACCAGACCAATTTAAAAAATATGAAGTTTTAGGGCTAGAAATGGGCTTTAGACATGTAGAAAGTGGTGCATTAGTACGATCTTCTTATAAAGCTCAAAAACACCTTCTATAGCTAATTTTCAATGTCTAAAATTAAAATAGGAATAAACGGTTTTGGTCGCATTGGCCGCAGACTTTTTAGGTTATTATATGACAATCCATCAATAGAAATTGTTGCTATAAATGACCGTGCAGATGGTAATACGCTTGCGCACTTACTCAAATATGACAGTATTCACGGAATTTTTGACAAAGATATTAGCTTCTCAAATGGCTGCTTACTAGTTAACGATCGTGAAATAAATTTATACCAGTTTTCAGAACCTGAGCATATTCCGTGGGCCTTACATTCACTGGATCTTGTCGTAGAAAGTACCGGTAAGTTTAAAACTTATGACCTTCTAGAAAAACATCTAGAGGCCGGTGCACCTAAAGTTATATTGAGTGTACCTGCTACAGATGATCGTATTAAAACAATTGTTTTAGGCGTAAATGATGATTTGATCACGGGCGACGAACTCATTATTTCTAATGCAAGCTGCACTACAAATAACGCAGCCCCAATGATAAAAGTTGTAAACGATCTTTGTGGTGTGAAGCAAGCCTATATCACTACGGTACATTCTTACACCACAGATCAAAGTTTACACGACCAGCCTCACCCAGATTTAAGAAGAGCCAGAGCTGCAGGACAATCGATAGTTCCTACAACAACCGGAGCCGCAAAAGCATTAACAAAAATATTTCCGAAGTTATCTAATGCTATTGGTGGCTGCGGAATACGCGTACCCGTACCTAACGGTTCGTTGACAGATGTCACACTTAATGTGGAACGCGACACTACAATAGAAGAAATAAATGAAGCATTCAAAACTGCTTCAGAAACCTATTTAAAAGGAATTCTTGAATACACAACAGTTCCGCTAGTTTCTATAGATATCGTAGGGAATACCCATTCGTGCATATTAGATGCTCAAATGACATCCGTAATTGGTGACCTCGTAAAATTAATAGGTTGGTACGACAATGAAACGGGCTACTCTGCACGAATTATAGATTTAATCCTAAAAATCTCACGAAAATCATAAAAGATCGTTTCTAATTTTGGCAAAGTGTCTATATTAGTAGCTCAATGAAGAAAATAATGCTTTTCGACAAAAAACTACTTCTCGTTTTTCTGTTGTTTTCAGCGGTTTGTTTTGGTCAACGACCTAACAATAATGAAAATGAACGCAACATTAAAATAGACTCTTTAATTATTAACGCAGTTAAATTAATAGCGTCTTCTAATTTTACAGAATCTGTAAAGAAACTCGAAGAAGCAAGATACCTTGCGCAGAAAATAGATAATAAAAGCCGGGTTGCAACTGCGAGTCAATTACTGAGCAACGTCTATTTAAAACAAGGCGAATTTGATAAAGCAAATGTCGAAATCAGGGATGCAATAATCACCCATCAGGAGCTTAAAGAAACAGATCAACTGGGAAAAGATTATTTGTATTATGCTCAAATTTTAATTAAAACTCAAGAGTCACAGCGGGCACTACCCTTTCTTCAGCAAGCTGAAACTATTCTAAAAGGATCACGGGATCCCGGCGTAGCAGATGATCTGGCGTCTGCATATCTCTACCACGGAAATATTCTTCAGGAATCAAAAAAACCTGATGAAGCGCTTCCCAAATATGAAAATGCACTCTCCTTATTGCAAAATCAGAAAAAGAAAAATTACTATGTAATTGCTCGTATTTATATACAAGCTTCCAGAGCATATGAGAGTCTTACAAATAGAGACAAGAGTCTTGATTATGCCTCTAAGGCTCACGATATAAGCATAAACAACAATTTTCCGCAAATTGAATTAGATGCTCTAGCACTTTTAGGAACGATTTACAGTAATTCAAAAGATTACGAGCAGGCCTTCGCCTATCTTGATACCTACAATCAAAAAAGACAAACTTATTTTGGTGACAACGGCTCTAATACAAAAGCGCTCACCATAAAAAATGCTTTGTTATCTGAAATAGATCCTGCAGATTACAATCCCGCTCGATTAGTACAGGCTAATAAAATTACAACGGTATTAATTATAGCATTATTCACCATATTGTGTCTTCTAGCACTCTCACTTTATAAGAATAATAATCTGCGTGCAAAAGCAAACGAACTACTTCAGGCCAAAAATGCGGAACTTATAATTGCTAAAGAAAATGCAGAAAAAGCATCTGTAGTAAAGGCTCAGTTTCTATCAACAATTACTCACGAATTGCGTATTCCTATGTATGCTGTTACCGGCCTTACGCATTTATTGCTAAGTGAAAATCCTACAGATGAGCAAAAAAAACATTTAGACTCTCTAAAGTTCTCTGGAGAATATCTCCTCTCTCTCATCAATAATATTCTTGATCTGAACAAACTTGAAGCAGATAAGGTAGAGGTTGAGAAAGCTACTTTTAATTTACGCAAACGAGTGGATGATGTTCTTTTTGCACTAGAACGTTCTGCACAAGAAAAAGGAAATAAACTTATATTAGAATACGACAAAGAAATACCTGAACAAATTGTGGGAGACCCCCTAATGATGTCTCAGATTTTAATCAATTTAATTGGTAACGGAAATAAGTTTACGCGCGACGGCTCTATCTTCATACGCATTCAGCAACTAAGTAAAAATGAAACGCAAACGTTTTTACACTTTGAGATTGAAGATACCGGTGAAGGTATAAGCAAGAAAAAACAAAAAGATATTTTTCAGAATTTCACTCAGGGATCGGTTCAAATTAATAGAAAATTTGGTGGTACTGGCTTAGGATTATCTATTGTTAAGCGCCTGCTCAATCTTCAAAAAAGTAAAATTGAATTAGAGAGCACACTGGGTAAAGGATCAAAATTTTTCTTCGATATAAAATATGCACTCCCATTGAGTAAAGACAAAGAACCTGAAGAGCGTGTTTATGAGATAGATTACGAATCTCTAAAAGGAAGAAAACTACTTGTAGTTGAAGACAACAAAATCAATCAAATGATCACCCGTAAGATTTTAGAGAAAAATTCTATGGAGTGTGACGTTGCAGACAATGGTGAGATTGCAATTGAAAAGGTACGTTTTGAAAATTACGACCTGGTCCTTATGGATATTCATATGCCTGGAATAAGCGGAATAGAAGCAACACAGAAAATAAGAGAGTTTAACAAAGACCTTCCTATTCTTGCGTTAACCGCTGTAACTATAGATGAAAATATTGATGATTTTTATCTTGCCGGTTTTAATGATATTATACCTAAGCCTTATAAAATTGAAGAATTCTTCTTTAAAATTCACAATGCGTTAAAACGCAAAAATGTCATTATTTAGAAGTAGAAGCGATAAAGTTTAAGATTATTTCATCAAAATTTTTAGCATCACCCAAAAATTTAAAAGCTATTGGAATATAGTAGAGTTTTGATTTTTTTAGTTTTCCGTCTAGTCTAACAAAATCTTTTTCGGTAGTAATTATAATTTCAGAATCGTCTAACCTGTTAATTTCGTCTTCAGTAAAATTATGATGATCTGAAAATTTGAGATGATTAAAATCTATTTTTTTACTTTCTAAGTAATTTAGAAATGGCTCTGGTTTTGCGATACCCGTTACTACAGTTATCCTTTTATTTAAAAAAGCTTCCCAATCAAGAGAACCCCTAATGGACTGTATTTCGCTATATGCAATGGCTGCAAAATAAACAGGCGCACTGCTGTACCTAGAGATTTTAGCACGTATTTTATATTGATTTTCTTTGGAAAGGTTATCAGGACATTTAGTAACTACAATACAATCTGCCCGGTCTGCACCCGTGCGCTTTTCTCTTAAATTGCCTGCAGGAAGCACAAGGTCTTGATAAAACAAATCGTCGTAAGCAGTAAGTAAAATCAAAAGTCCGGGTGACACTTTACGATGTTGATAAACATCATCTAAAACAACTACATCAGGACAAATAGATTTCTCACGTAATTTTGAAATACCTTCTACTCTATTTTCACAGACAGCAACCTGAACATCTTTAAACTTACGTGCAAACTGCAATGGTTCATCACCTACTTCTGATGCTGTAGAATTTTGACTAACATCGAGATAACCAGTAGTTTTTCTACCATATCCTCTACTTAATGTTGCAACTGTATACGAATCGTTAAGAAGCGAAATAACATATTCGGTCATAGGAGATTTACCAGTACCACCCGTAGAGAGGTTGCCTATCCCGATAACTGGAAAATCGTAAACCCTAGAATTAAATACTTCTTTATCAAACAAGAAATTTCGCAGTTGCGTTACTCCATCGTAAGCAACCGCAATTGGCCATAGTATTTTACGTGCGTTCTTCACAGGCTCGAAGTTATAATTTTTATATTTACGCACCACGAGATGATTATTGAGTGAGAAATATATAAGCTAAGTATACTATGAAAGTTAAAGAAATTATTAATGCTCTAGAGGAATTTGCCCCTTTGGCAAATGCAGAAGATTTTGATAACGTAGGCCTTCTCATAGGTGATATTAATACTGAAGTTACTGGAATTCTAGTAACATTAGATACCCTAGAAAAAACCATTGATAATGCTATTGCGCAGCATTGTAATCTGGTGGTAAGTTTTCATCCTATACTATTTAGCGGTCTCAAAAAAATAACCGGAAAAAATTATGTCGAACGTGTGGTATTAAAAGCTATTAAAAATGATGTCGCTATTTATGCTATTCATACAGCATTAGATAATGTACCTCATGGTGTAAGTAAAGGAATGTGTGATGCTTTAGGTCTGACAAACCGAAAAGTACTGATTCCTAAAAAAGGAAAAATTAAAAAATTGACCACCTATATTCCTGAAGATATTTACAAAAAGGTGAGAACAGCACTATTTAAAGCCGGAGCCGGAACTATTGGCAACTATGAGTCGTGTAGTTTTAGCACATACGGCGAAGGAACTTTTTTAGGTAAACCAGAAAGTAATCCTACAAAAGGAGAACGTGGCAAACTACAAGTAGAAAAAGAATTACAATTAAATGTAACTTTTGAAGCACACTTAGAAAAAGCTATTCTTAATACCTTATTTGAATCGCATTCTTATGAAGAAGTAGCTTATGAGGTTACCACGCTCGATAATAGCAATCAACATATAGGAATGGGCATGCTGGGAGAATTACCAGAAGCACTAGATACCCCTTCATTTTTAAAATTTGTAGCTCACAGCTTTCAGGCTAAGGGAGTTCGTCACTCTGCTGAGTTAGAAAAACCAATTAAAAAAGTTGCTGTTTTAGGAGGTAGCGGTAGTTTTGCCATAGAGGCCGCAATTCACTCAGGAGCAGATGCTTTTATAACAGCAGACTTAAAATATCATCAGTTTTATCAAGCTGAAAATAAACTTATACTTGTAGATATTGGGCACTATGAGAGTGAGCAATTCACAAAAAATATTCTTACTGACTTTCTTACGAAAAAATTTACTAATTTTGCAGTCGTTTTAGAAGACGAAAACACCAATCCTATTAAGTATTTATAATATGGCAAAAAAGACCGAAGCTACCGTTGAAGAGAAACTCAGAGCATTATATGATTTGCAGCTGATACATTCTCGTGTTGATACCATTCGCAATGTGCGAGGTGAGCTTCCTTTAGAAGTAGAAGATCTTGAAGATGAAGTTGCAGGATTAAATACCCGACTTGAAAAATTAGGAGGTGAACTTGGCTTAATTGATGATCAGATAAAAGCTAAGAAAATTCTTATTGAAGAGTCAAAAGCTTCAATTAAGAAATATACTGAGCAGCAAAAGAATGTACGTAATAACAGAGAGTACAATTCTTTAAGTAAAGAAATTGAATTTCAAGAATTAGAAATTCAGCTTGCTGAAAAAAATATCAGAGAATACCGTGCTCAAATAGAGCAAAAAAATTCTGTGATTGATCAAACTAAAGAGCGCGTTGGAGAACGTCAAAAGCACTTGAAGCATAAGAAACAAGAGCTTGATGCTATTTTAGGTGAAACTGAAAAAGAAGAACAAGCACTTTTAGAGCAAAGCCAGGCTTTTGAAAACTCTATAGATGAGCGTCTTGTTAAAGCTTATAACCGTATACGTTCTAACGTACGTAACGGTCTTGCTGTCGTAGCAATCGAGCGTGGAGCATCTGGAGGATCATTTTTTACAATTCCACCTCAGGTTCAGGTAGAAATTGCAGGTCGCAAAAAAATCATTACCGATGAGCATAGTGGTAGAATTCTTGTTGATGAAGAATTAGCCCGTGAAGAGCAACAGAAAATGCAAGAAGTCTTTGCAAAATTGTAAGATTCTCACATAACTATTAAAAAAAGCTCCGTAAATACGGAGCTTTTTTTTTGCCTTATATTATAGTTTAACAAGCTGTTAGCAGCGACACCTATAAGATTCTCCTACATTTAATGAAAATTCACACGATGCGCGCCTTCTTAATTACATTCGCTCTATTCTTAATGAGTTTATCGTGTACAAATTCTGGCAATACAGAACATGATCTTGCCATGATGCAAAAGCTTCCTGTTCAAACCGAAACCAAAAATGGATTAGCAAGAGCCTATTTTGCAAGTGGTTGTTTCTGGTGTGTAGAAGCTATATTTGAGAGTGTTGCAGGTGTTGAAGAGGTCATTAGCGGTTATAGCGGTGGTATAGAAGAAAATCCTATTTATGAAAACGTAAGTTATGGGAAGACTAACCATGCTGAAGCTGTAGAAGTACTTTACAACCCCCAAATTATATCATTCCAAACATTAGTTTCTGTATTTTTTGCGTCGCACGACCCTACCACACGCAATCGCCAAGGACCTGATACCGGAAGACAATATCGGTCTATTGCATTTTATCAAAATGAAAATGAAAGAGAGATCATAGATCGAACTATAAAAGATTTAAATGAGAAGCATTACGACGGCAATATAACTACACAAGTATTTCCTTTTCAAAAATTTTGGAAAGCAGAAGATTATCATCAAGATTATGAATCCAAGCATCCCCGAGATCCATATATTATAGGAGTTTCATTGCCCCGACTTAAAAAATTTAAAGAAAATTATCCCGAAGTATTAAAAGATAAAAAATTACACTAATGATACAAAAAACCGTACTCCCGCTATTTTTATTCGCTTTAACAGCTTCAGCTCAGGAGGATTTTTCAAAATTTAAATCTCGCAATAGAATTTTAGTCTTTTCAACAACGAGTCTTCAAAATGAAAATTTCACAGCGCAATGGGATCAATTTAAATCAGCTTCAAAGAAATTAGACGATCGTAACATTATTATTTTCGCACTCTCTAAAGGGAGAATTTATGACAAAGATCTTAAAGTTGTTTCCTCCTATCATATCGCTCCCCTACGTAAAAAGTATAAAATTCCGCTAGGTTATGAAGGAATTACCTTAATAGGAAAAGATGGCGGTGTGAAGCTACAAAAACAGTATGCTATTGAACCACGCTTAATATTTGAAGTTATTGATCAAATGCCTATGCGTCAACGCGAAATGCGTCAAAATATTGATGATTAATTTTTCAGATTTTAGGATTCGTAATCCACCTATTACAAAAATATAATCATTTAAAATCTTCCATATACTACCATCTACTCTCTAGAGGTTAACAATACTATAGGATACGCGAATCTTCTTTTATAATACGTTTAACAGAAGACTTAGTTAGGGTACTGTAAATTCATTGACTAAGTTAATAACATAGGTCAACCGCAATAAGCGCGTTAATCTATAATTTTAAAAAATTGAAAAAGAAAATTTATGAAAACTAATCAACCTTTATTAGAGTCGTTCGCACTAGGAGATATCACGTTAAAAAATAGGGTCGTAATGGCTCCTATGACACGAAGCCGCGCAGAGAATGCAGGTAATGTGCCTACAGATTTACATGTAGAATATTACACTCAAAGAGCGGGTGCCGGTTTAATTATTACAGAAGGCTCACAAGTTTCTGAACGTGCTGTAGGCTATATACATACTGCAGGAATTCATACTCAAGAACAAGTTAATGGATGGAAAAAAGTTGTGAATGCCGTACACGCAAAAGATGGTAAAATATTTATACAATTATGGCATGTAGGACGCATATCGCATCCAGATTTTCATAATGGAAATAAACCAATCGCTCCCAGTGCTGTAAATCCTAATTCTAAGGCCTTTACTTCTGAAGGTTTTAAAGATACTGTCACTCCAAAAGAAATGACACTTGAAGAAATTAAAGAAACTCAGCAAGAGTTTGTTGATGCTGCAAAAAATGCTTTAGAAGCAGGTTTTGATGGTATTGAAATCCATAGTTCTAATGGCTACTTATTTCATCAGTTTTTTAATACAAATTCAAATGTACGTACAGACAATTATGGCGGAAGTATTGAAAACAGAGCTCGTTTCTTCTTTGAAACTTTAGATAAGGTTAAAGAAGTTTGTCCAGAAAATAAAATTGGTGTTCGTTTAAATCCATCTCTAAATGGGATATTTGGTATAAATGCAACCGAAGATACAATACCTACATTCGATCATATAATTGAACGCTTGAATAATTATGATTTAGCGTACTTGCATTTATCTGAGCCTTTTAATGACGTAAGTGAAATCGAGTATTTAGAAACTGAAATCGCTAAACGCTACAGACCCATCTATAAGGGTAATCTTATGATTAACGCTAATTTTGATCAGAAAAAAGGAAATGAAGTTATTAAAGAAGGTAATGCAGATTTAGTTGCCTTCGGAAAATTATATATTTCTAATCCTGATCTTGCTGAACGTTTTGCAATTAATGCACCGATGGCAGAGTGGGATGATGATACTTTCTATACACAAGGAGAAAAGGGATATATTGATTATCCTACCTACGCTGAAGAAACTCAAGATGCGTAATCTGTAATCTAAATGTTTTGTTATTTCGTTTAATGTTAACAACATAATTATTAAACAAAATATAATTTTAGGGTAAGTTTTACTTACCCTTTTTTTATGAAACATTTTAGAGCAGAGCAAATAGGAGAAATGCCTTCAAGATATAGAGCGCATTTTATTAATAGTGTTACCGGTTTCAAATCGGCAAACTTACTTGGCACTATATCAGAAGACAATATTACAAACGTTGCGATATTTAGTTCGGTAACACATCTTGGAAGCAGCCCTGCACTTCTTGGCTTTGTATTGCGACCCACTACAGTAGAACGTAATACCTACGACAATATAAAAAAATCTGGAATATTTACAGTTAATCACGTAAATCAGAACTTTATAAAGGAAGCACATCAAACCTCTGCAAAATACGCCGGTACGGTTTCAGAATTTAGAGAAACGTTACTTGAAGAAGAATACCTCGATAATTTTAAGGCTCCTTATGTAAAGCAAAGTCGCATTAAACTAGGCTGTACATTTGAAAATGAATACTTTATTAAAGAAAATGACTGCATTTTTGTAATAGGAAAAGTGCAACATATTTATGTTGATAAAGAAATTCAAGATGAAGATGGCTGGTTAAATCTAGAACGCGCTCAAACTGTTTGTATAGACGGACTGGATGGTTATGCATTGCCTCAAATTTTAAATAGATTTTCGTATGCTAAACCTGGAGAATCTATTAAAACCCTATAAACCCCTTGGCGCATAAAAAAGAGAACCTTCCAGAGAAAATTTGCTTAACCTGTGATAAACCATTTAGCTGGCGTAAAAAATGGAAAACTTCTTGGGATGATGTAAAATATTGCAGTGAACGCTGTAGACGTACAAAAAAGAACCTATGGATTTAGTCTGGTTTAGAAATGATCTGAGAATACGGGACAACTCAAATTTAATAGATGCCTCAGGAGCTGGCGAGTCTATTCTGGCAGTATACTTTTTTGATCCACGACACTATCAGATTGATGAATTTGGTTTTAAAAAGACTGAAAAATACAGAGCTCAATTCTTGCTAGAAACCGTTTCAGATTTAAAGGAAAATCTAAATAATTTAAACATATCATTGCTCGTATATTTAGGTAAACCTGAAGATATTCTACCCGAATTAATAGAGAAGTACGATATAAAGAATATTTATCTTCAAAAAGAATGGACGTCTGAAGAAGCTGCTGTTTTACTAAATGTTCAACAAAATATTCCACAAGGCATTAAATTTATTGAGAAATATGATCAGTTCTTGTGGCATCCAGATGATATCCCTTACAATCACTTTTCTCAAATCCCCAAGGTCTTTACTAATTTCAGAAAAACGTGTGAAAAGCATACAAGCGTAAGACCTGCAAAAAAAATTCCAAAAAAATTATCTCAAGAAAATCGTTTAGATAATACCACTCATATACCATCCTTACAGTCTTTAGGTCTAGAGCATTTTAAAAGAGATTCACGTTCTGCATTTCCATTTAAAGGTGGAGAAAATCAAGCTCTAGAACGAATTCAATCCTACTTTTTTAAGTCTAAGAATTTAAAAAACTATAAAGAAACCCGCAATGGCCTTGTAGGTTCTGCTTATAGTTCAAAACTATCTGCGTGGCTTGCAAATGGCAGTATTTCACCACGTACTATTTACTGGTATGTAAAAAAGTTTGAAGAAGAATACATTAAAAATGACAGTACCTATTGGTTAATATTTGAATTAATGTGGCGTGATTTCTTCAAATATATTTCGCTTAAACATGGTGATTCAATCTTCAAAATAAACGGAATATCTACTGCAACATATGAATGGAAATCAAATAATTCCATAAGAAAAGAATGGATTGATGGCGCTACAAAATATTCATTTGTAAATGCTAATATGATCGAACTCGCAAAAACTGGATGGATGAGCAATCGCGGTAGGCAAAATGTTGCAAGCTTCTGGTCAAAAGAAAATCAACAAGACTGGCGCATAGGAGCAGCTTATTTTGAAAGTATGCTTATTGATTATGATGTACACAGCAATTATGGAAATTGGATGTATGCGAGTGGTGTAGGCAACGATCCCAGAGATCGTATTTTTAATATAGAGAAGCAAACAGAACGCTATGATGCATCTGGTAATTATACACGTTTGTGGACTCAAAACAATCTATTTGATTAAATAATATAAGCTTGAAAAAATTACGTTTAATTCTTGGAGATCAATTAAATCATAAGCATTCTTGGTACAATGATAATTCTCAAGATGTCATTTATTTTCTTGCTGAAATGCGTCAGGAAACTGATTATGCTGTACACCATATTCAAAAAATAATAGCATTTTTTGAAGCAATGAGAATCTTTGCAAATTGGTTAGAATCACGAGGTAATCTTGTCATTTTTTACAAACTTGATCATCCAGATAATACACAAGACCTAGCAAAAAATTTAAACAAACTTATTAAAGCTCATAAAATTTCAAAGTTTGAATATCAACTTCCTGATGAGTACCGGCTAGATCAACAGCTGAAAACTTTTACAGAAACACTGAATATTGAAACAGAAACGTTTAACACTGAGCATTTTCTTAATTCTCGCACAGATCTAAAGCAATTTTTTGAAGGAAAGAAAACGCTCACCATGGAATATTTTTATCGTGATATGCGTAAACGATATTCGATATTGATGATAACCGATAAAGATCCCGAAGGTGGTAAATGGAATTTTGATCAAAGTAATAGAAAAAAGTGGAAAGGGGAACCCATTATTCCTCACGAACGAGGTTTCAAAAAGGATGTTACTAAAATAGCTAAACGCATTTCACAAGCTCAAATCAAAACAATAGGATCAGTAGATAATGAAAACTTCAATTGGCCCACTTCCCGACAGGATGCTCTAAGTGTACTCAATTATTTTTGTGAACATTTACTACTTCATTTTGGAGATTATCAAGATGCAATGGATCCCGATGAAATCTATCTTTTTCACAGCAGATTGAGTTTTGCCCTTAATAGTAAGCTTATTGACCCTTTAGAAGTTATTCATAAAGTTATAGAGCACTGGCGAGAACATAAAGATGAGATCGATATAAGCCAGGTTGAAGGTTTTGTACGACAAATTCTAGGTTGGAGAGAATATATGAGAGGCGTTTACTGGATGAAAATGCCAGATTACAAGACGACAAATAAATTAAAAAACACAAATGAGCTTCCTGGTTTCTATTGGACTGCTAATACAAAAATGAATTGTTTGCATCACAGTATTAAGCAAAGCCTAGATCATGCATATGCACATCACATTCAGCGTTTGATGATAACAGGTAATTATGCCCTGCTTACCGAAACGCATCCAGACGAGGTGGATGCTTGGTATTTAGGAATATATATTGATGCCATAGAATGGGTTGAGATTACAAACACACGTGGTATGAGTCAGTTTGCAGACGGTGGTATAGTAGCTACAAAACCTTATATCTCAAGTGGTAGTTATATTAACAAAATGAGCAATTATTGCAGTAGTTGTCACTATAACGTTAATAAAAAAACAGAAGATGATGCCTGCCCATTCAATAGTTTATACTGGAATTTTCTCTCAAAAAAGAAGAGCTATTTTACTAACAACCATAGAATGAAAATGATGTTGAACCTGCTCGATAAGATTCCACAAGAACAAATGGAAAAAATTATTAATCGAGCCGAGGATATCATAAAAAACCCACAAAATTTCTAATTTACACGTTAACACACTGTTAAGCACTATGCTTAAGTTTTTTTAAAAAATTACTTTTATATCACTAACCAATATTTATAATTATGAAAGATATCATTTGGCTTATTATTGTAATACTTATCATAGGATGGCTTGTAGGGTATTTTGGCTTTGCAGAATCTGTAGGGAGTTTAATACATATTCTTCTTGTCCTTGCCGTAATTGCAATTTTGTATAAGTTGGCAACTGGAAGACGCCTTTAATTAATCTAAATCAAAAATTAATAGTATGAAACGTATTTTTTTAATGCTTTTTATCGCGGGATTGTTAAGCACAACCTTATACAGCTGCCGTGAAACTGAAACTACCGGTGATAAAATTGAAAATGCAGCCGATGATGTAGGTGATGCTGTTGAAGATGCTGTAGATTAATAATCTTAAAAAATAAATTGAAAAAAGTCTGTATTTATAATACAGACTTTTTTTCTTTAAATCTTAATTGCCTTAACAATCAAGCGTTAACAGCCGTTAAAGATATCAGGTGTATGAGATCTAATTTATAAATTAGAAAAAAAATACGCTATGAACACATTCAGAAATACAAAGAAGATTGAGAGTTTAAGTGGGACTTGGACTTTGCATAATGGAGTTAAAATGCCTTATTTAGGATTAGGGGTTTACAAAGCTAACGAAGGCGAAGAGGTTATAAATGCGGTAAGCTGGGCTTTAGAAACTGGTTACAGGCATATAGACACTGCTACAGCTTATGAAAACGAAGAAGGTGTAGGCAAAGCAATAAAACAAAGTAAAATAGCAAGAGAAGACCTATTTTTAACCAGTAAAATATGGAATAGTGATCAAGGCTATGATTCTACAATAGAGGCTTTTGAGAAGTCACTAGAACGTCTCGATACAAATTATCTAGATCTTTATCTAATTCACTGGCCAGTTAAAGGTAAATACAAAGATACCTGGAGAGCTCTTGAAAAATTATATAAAGACGGAAAAATAAAAGCAATAGGGGTCAGCAATTTTTTACAACATCATCTTGAAGATTTAATGAAGGATTGCGAAATAAACCCAATGGTAGATCAGTTAGAGTTCCACCCTTGGCTTGTACAATCTGATTTGCAGGACTTCTGTAAACTGAATTCTATTCAGTATGAAGCTTGGTCACCCTTAATGCAAGGCAAAGCTTTTGATAATGATACTCTAAAAGAACTCGGTGAAAAATATGATAAATCTCCTGCACAAATAGTTATACGCTGGGATCTACAAAATGGTGTAATCACGATACCAAAATCGACTTCAAAAGACCATATAAAAAGCAATAGTGAAGTTTTTGATTTTGAACTTTCAGACCTTGACATGAAAAAAATAAATGCACTCGATAGAGAAGAACGTATAGGACCAGATCCAGATAATTTTGATTTCTAATTTTAGAGATTAGTTATTATAATTTCAAATAAATTAATCAACGGTTGTTTTTAAAGACAGCCGTTTTTTATTATATACTCAAAACAATCTATTCCCTATTTTTTCTCTAATCCCACTAGGGCTTTGTATTTTTACAACCCAAAATTTGATTTTATGTGGAATTTAGATGGAAAGACAGCACTTGTTACCGGCGGAACTAAGGGTATAGGAAGAGCTACAGTATTAGAATTATTAGCATTAGGAGCTAAGGTAATATTCACTTCACGCAATCAAAAAGATATTGACCAATTTGAAAGTGAGCTACAGGAAAAAAGCTATATCTGCAACGGTATTGTATCTGACGTAAGTCTGGAAGATGATCAGGATCGTCTTACAGATTTTGTGTTTGAACGAAGTGGTAGTTTAGATATTTTAGTTAATAATGCTGGACTTAATATTAGAAAAGAAGCTACGCACTATGAGACCGAAGAATACCGAAAAATTCTTGAAGTAAATCTCATCGCGCCTTTTGAGCTTACCCGTAAATTTTACGCTTTATTAAAAAGATCTGGTAAGGCTTCTGTAATTAATGTTGCCTCTGTTGCAGGCAGTCAGGATGTAAAAAGTGGCACGCCTTACGCCATGTCAAAATCAGGTTTATTACAACAAACCCGCAGCTTAGCTTCAGAATGGGCACAGAATAATATACGTGTGAATTCGGTATCACCGTGGTACACTCAAACGCCCTTTGTTGAAGAGGTTATTAATCAAAAAGAACGTTACGATAAGATAATAGAACGTACACCTATGCAACGTTTTGCATCTCCGGAAGAGGTGGCAGCAACGATAGCTTTTTTAGCTATGGAAAAAGCTTCTTTTATCACAGGACAAAACATTAAAGTAGATGGGGGTTTAAGTGCAAATGCGTTGTAAGCTATTTATAACCTTGGGCTTGCAAGTCAAATAGTTCTGCATATAATCTGGGAGCTTTCATGAGTTCTTCATGAGTTCCCAGTTCAAGAATACGTCCTTTTTCTAAAACAAGAATACGGTCTGCCATACGTACCGTACTAAAACGATGCGATATTATTATACTCGTTTTACCTTTAGTAAGATCTATAAACCGTTCAAAAACTTCGTATTCGGCTTTTGCATCTAATGCAGAGGTTGGCTCATCTAGAACCATTACCATAGCATCTTTCATGTAAGCTCGTGCAAGCGCAACTTTTTGCCACTGCCCGCCAGATAATTCTTGGCCTTTTTTAAATCTTTTTCCTAATTGAGTCTCATAACCGTCTTGTAAATCTTTAATAACTTCAGTAGCCAGACTCAACTGGGCTGCATTATCTATACGTTTATCATCTTTTACGGCAAGTATATCTCCTACGGCGATATTTTCACGCAGGGTAAATTCATATCTAAAGAAATCCTGAAAGATTACTCCAAACATTTGTTGGAATTCTGCTTTATTATATTGATTAATATTGATTCCATCTAATAAAATTGCCCCTTGAGTGGGTTCATAAAACCGCAGCATCAATTTAATAAGTGTAGTTTTCCCGGCACCATTTTGACCTACAAAAGCCATTTTCTCTCCGGCTCTTAGTTCAAAACTCACCCCTTTTAACACTTCAGTATCACTGCCGGGATAACCAAAGTGCACATCTTGAAGTTCAAATCCAATTTTAATTTCAGTAGGAAGTTCTAGAAAATTCTTATCTTGATCTGGAATGATTAAATCTACAAAATCAAAATAATCCTTTAAATACAATGCACTTTCAGTAATACGCGTAAAATTTGAAAAGAAGGTTTGTAAGTTATTACGAAGGCGGTTAAAGGATGCCGATAAGAAAGTAAGTTCACCTATTGTAATCTCACCTAGTAATACACTGCGGATGATGACTATATATGCACCATAATAGCATATTACACCCAGGATATTAAAAAGTGCACTATAAATACTTCGTTTTACGGTAATACTCTTATTGATAGAATAATATTGCTCACTTAGATTTCTAAAACGTGTTGCTATAAAATCTGTAAGTCCAAAAAGTTTTATCTCCTTGGCTGTTTTATCATTTGCACCTATATATCGCAAATAATCTAATTCTCTGCGTTCTGTTGTCCAGCTTCTTGATAATGAATATTGCTGACCGCTAAATCGAATTTCGTTTATAAATAATGGTATAATACTTAAAGCCAGAAGTACAATGAGCAAGGGCTCGAAGTATATTAGACCAGCAATGAGTGTAGCTATAGAAATAATACTTTGAGCTTGACCCAGTGCGTTGCTCATAAGCCCTACTCTACCCTGAGTTTGCTGTCTGGCACGTTCAAGTTTATCATAGAATTCTGAGTCTTCAAGCTGGCTCATATCTATTTCACTTGTTTTTCTAATCATTGTCTCAGATGAGCGTATGTTGTATTTGTCACCTAGAAGACCATCGGTAATAGCGATTATTCTGCTTATAACATCAGAAACCACTGCAATTACAAATTCGAGAATTACATAATTCCACAATTGCGTGTAATCTGGATCTGTTGCAGCCACCTGAGCAATTACCTCATCTATTATAAGTTTTCCTACCCAGAGAATAACTACAGGAGCAAACGAATTTATTAGTCTGCAGAGTAAGTTTACTAGAAACAATTGCGGACTAACAGACCAGATTTCTTTAAAAAAACGAGGAATAAATCGCAATGCTTGAAATGACGCTCTTACATTGGTCTTTTTATTATCTGAAATACTATCTAAATTGGGTCGCATATTTTATAAGTGCTGTAAGAAAACAGAATGAGTGTTGGTGGTCGTATAATTACACATAAAACTTCCGCAGAAAAACACTAAGCTATCTTTTTCATATTTATTTTGATACTATAAGTTGAGTACTAATAATTAAAGCAATTACTGAATCTCAACTTACCTTTTAATTTTACGTCTGTAGTATAAAATCAATAGCATACTACAAAGTGCACAAGAAAATAGAATAAAAAGTAATGGCATTACACCATTTGTAACTAATTGAGAAACAGCAACACTTGCTACGGAACCAAATAACATTCCTATACTTCCTACTAAGGCAGAAGCACTACCAGCCTGAATTGTGAATGGATCTAATGACAAGGCTGTAGTATTTGGGTTTTGAAAACCGATGCAAAAAAGCATCATAAACAAGAATGGATATATAATCCAAAATTGTACACCCACAACGCTACTTACGACTAAACCGCCAAATGTAAGTAACGTTAGTGCGATACTAATAGTTACTGCTATATTAAATAATGAAAATCTTCTTAGCGCAAGTCGGTTAATTTGACTTCCTAGTATCAGACCAAGTGCATTACTTCCAAAAACCCATCCAAATTGCTGTTCTGTTAGCTCAAAAAACGACAAGAATATAAAGGGCGCACTGCTCACATAACTTAGTAAAGCACCCAAAGAAAATCCACGTATCATCGCAAAAATGAAAAATTCTCTATTTTTTAAGATAGAGAGATATTCAGATAGAATACGTTTTGGCCGTAAGCTGGTTGCCGTATTCGGCTTGGCACTTTCGGGCAAAATATAAGTGATAAGTAATAGCATTAATACGGCAAAACCGGCAAGTATAAAGAAAACAGCTTCCCAGTCAAATGCTCCTATAACCAGACCACCTACAGTAGGTGCTATAATGGGTGCAACTCCCATAATTAACATGAGTGTCGATAGTACATCGGCAACTTGTTTCTTTTCAAATAAATCACGCACCATAGCTTTTGAAGCTACCATCCCTGCGCACCCTCCTAACGCCATAAAAAATCGAGCAGTTACGAGAATTTCTAACTTCCAACTAAAGGCACAAATCAGAGATGAAAAAATAAATAAGGTAAGTCCGCCGATAAGGGGTCGTCTTCTTCCAAACCTATCCATTAATGGGCCGTACGCTAATTGTCCTAGTGCAATACCAATAAGATAACTGGTTAATGTATAGCCTACTTTGCTAATATCAACATTAAAATCATTTGCCACATTTTCAAAACCCGGCAAGTACATATCTATTGAGAAAGGACCTATTGCTATTAGTGTTCCTAATATGAGTACAATAAGATTACGTGAGGATGTAGTATAACGTTTTGCCATTGAAGAATTTCAAGTCGCAAAATTAGACCACTCACCTAAGATAACAGGAAAACTAGTGTTATAGAAATGATAAAAATAATCGCTAATCTATAGCGATTACACAGTAAAAAGCCCCACTATAAATCGTATTATAGTAAAGCAAATAAACTTCTTCTCATTTCTAAGGATACGCAGAGTAAGTAACTCCATTTAAGCTAAATCCATAGGTACTTCCATTAATAACACATAAGCATCTTCAAGAGCTGAAATCTCCAATTCGGTAGCATCAATAATTCCTAAAGCATCTCTGCGGTCAAGTTGTTGTTCATTAATTTTAACGCTGCCCTCTAATACAAAAATATAAAGGCCATTTTCAGCTTTATTCATTGTATAATTTACAGTCTTTCCCGCGTCTAGATCGGTAAGGTTAAACCAAGCATCTTGATAAATCCAGACACCAGCATCATTTTGATTAGGAGATAGTATTTGCTGTAACTTGTTTTTTCGATCTGCCTTGTTTAAAGTTATTTGATCATAACGGGGAGTCACATTTTGAGTATGAGGAATAACCCAAATTTGTAGAAAAGCAACTTCTTCATCCTTATTCTTGTTATACTCACTGTGCTGTACACCGGTTCCTGCACTCATTACTTGAATATCTCCTTCCCTTATTACTGTAGTATTTCCCATACTATCTTGATGCTCTAGATCACCAGAAAGCGGGATTGATATGATTTCCATATTCTTGTGAGGATGAGTGCCAAATCCCATACCGCCACTTACTTTATCATCGTTCAAAACACGTAATGCTCCGAAGTTCATTCGTTCGGGATTGTAATAATTAGCAAAACTAAAAGAGTGCTTGCTATGTAACCATCCGTGATTTGCATCTCCTCGAGAATCAGATTTATGAAGAATTGTTTTCATAATTTACACAGTTATATTTATTAAAAAAATAAGTATTCATACTACCTAAATATAGTCGGAAACCAACTCAAAACTTACCCATACTTACCGTAGACCTCTATTCATTTTAAAATTGAGTCATCCTGAATGTTAATTTAAAGCGTCGTACTTTTACAACTTAAAAGAATAATCTTATGAAAAAATCCTTACTTACTCTTTTTGCTGCGATTGCATTTAATTCTTGCAAAACTGAAACAGATAAAAATACAGACACTGCTACTACTGAAGCACAAATTATTACCGAAGAGCGCACTCCTGAACAAGAGGTGGCTTTCAAAATTGCGGAGGCTAACGGACTTGCAAATTGGGAAAATGTATCTCAATTAGAATTTACATTTAATGTAGATCGTGGAGATACGCATTTTGAGCGTGCTTGGAAATGGAGTCCTAAAACGAATGATATCACTATGATAAGTGAGAAGGATTCGGTTAACTACAACCGTCATGCTATTGATAGCCTAGCTATGAATGCAGATAAAGGTTTTATAAATGATTCATACTGGCTTCTTGCTCCAATGCATCTGGTATGGGATGAGACCGGGACCAATTTGAAATTACAAGACACGGCAACTGCGCCTATGAGCAAAAAACTTCTGAAAAAAATTACTATTACATATGGTGACGAAGGTGGTTATACTCCAGGAGATGCTTATGATTTTTATTACGATGAAAATTATATGGTAAGAGAATGGGTTTACCGAAAAGGGAATGTTTCAGAATACTCTATGGTTACTACTTGGGAAGATTACAACAATTATAACGGTATAAAGATCGCTTCAGATCATAAAGCTCCGGAAAATGCTGTTCACTTATATTTTACAGATATTGCGGTTAAGACGGAAGAGTAATAATAAACTTTTTCAAAAAAAATATTAACCCACCAAAAGGTGGGTTTTTTATTTCCGCTTCAGGGTGAATGCTACACAACCCGCAAGAAATGTGAAAATCATCAAGGCTATAAAACTTCCTTTTAAATTAAAAGTTTCCGCTAAAAAACCCAGAAATACAGGACCTAACAAAAGACCGGTAAAACCAGTTCCCGCAATAAAGCTAATACCTTCTGCAGCCCTAATTCCTTTTAAATTCCCACTATATCTAAAGAGTTCCGGTACGACAATTGAAAGTCCGATACCTACAAAACCAAATCCTATCAATGCCAGCGTAGTTTCTCCATAAAGCACGAGAGCAAACCCTAATGTGGCGACAAAACTGCCAGCAATCATAATGGATCGAGATCCATATTTTGAACTCACAGTATCTCCAAAAAATCGCCCAAATGCCATTGTTCCATTAAAAATAGTATAACCCATACCTACTAAGGTAGCAGTTGCTAATGTTACTTTCTCTAAATATAATGCACTCCAGTCTACAATGGCCCCCTCTGCCGCCATAACCAAAAAGCCAATTACCGCCAACCCGACTAGCGGTCGTAAATTTTTTAATTTAAACTTGGTTTCTTCCTCTTCGTGAACATTTCTAAGATGTAGATAGTTTTTACTTAGAACAATATTAGCAAGTACCAAGAGAACAATTACCCCGGCCATGTGATACCAAGGCATAGCTATATAGGGAAGTATAACAGTACCTATACCCGCTCCCAGCATTCCGCCTAGACTAAAAAACCCGTGAGAAACAGACATAAAGTGAATTTTATCTTTCTTCTCAAGTTCGGTTACTAGTGTATTTATTGATACATCAAGCAACCCGGAAAATACTCCTACAACAAACAAAGCCGCACAAAGTAATGTATAAGTTGGAGCTAAAAAAGGACCAATAAAGACAATACAAAACCCACAAATTGCCAGAAGCGTAGTTTTTCCTAGTTCAAGAAATTTGATAATTCTTGGGACAAAGGGTATGGTGGCAAGTGTTCCTAACGCCATAAAAAACACCGCAAACCCTAACATACCCTCACTAATTTGCAGCTTGGCCGTTATTTGAGGTATGTAAATAGCCCAAGTACCAAATACGATATTTAGTGTAGCAAATAAAAATACTGGTGTAAAGTATCTCATATTGCTAAAAACAAGACGGAGTGCTTTCATAGTATCTTTAATTTTGGAAAAGGAAAAATACCAAAAATCTAAGCACGTACTAAAACTATTTTAATTGCTACTTTTACAGCTTATGTTAGAAGAAAAAAGCACATACCAGAATTCGTTAGCCTATGCAAAACAGGCTGATGCAGAAGATCCATTAGCACATTTTAGAGAGCGTTTTAATCTTCCTAAAGATGAGAATGGAAAAAATCTTATTTATCTCTGCGGAAACTCTTTAGGACTACAGCCTAAAAAAGCCAGAGATTATGTTGAAGAGGAGCTTAATAACTGGGCAGAAATTGCAGTTGAAGGTCATTTTAAAGCAAAAGTTCCGTGGACTGAATATCACGAGCTGCTAACTAAACCTATGGCAGACATTGTAGGTGCAAAGCCAAGCGAAGTTGTGATTATGAACACGCTAAGTACAAATTTGCACTTAATGATGATTTCGTTTTACCGACCTACTTCAAAGCGTTATAAAATTTTGATTGAAAGTGACGCCTTTCCTTCAGATAGCTATGCTGTAATATCTCAAATTAAAGAAAAAGGATACGATCCTGACGAAGCTCTAATACTTTGGAAACCCAGAACAGAGGAGCACTTATGTCGTTTTGAAGATCTCGAAGCAATTATTGAGGAGCACGGTAATGAAATTGCGCTGGTAATGATAGGAAATTCTAATTACTATACCGGTCAAAAGTATCCTATAAAAGCAATTACAGAATTAGGCCATAAATATGGATGTAAAGTAGGTTTTGATCTTGCACACGGTGTAGGTAACATTGATGCAGACCTACATGAGAACGGACCTGATTTTGCGGTCTGGTGCACTTATAAATATCTAAACAGTGGTCCTGGTGCTATAGGCGGTTGCTTTGTACACGAGCGTCACGCAAATGATAGAGATATCCCACGCCTTACTGGCTGGTGGGGACATAAAATGGATAGCCGTTTTAATATGCGTGTTGATTTTGATCCTATTGAGGGTGCAGAAGGTTGGCAATTAAGCAATCCGCCCATATTATCAATGGCTCCCATACGGGCATCTCTTGAATTGTTTGCTGAAGCCGGATTTAAAAATATACGTGCAAAATCCAAAAAAATCACAGGCTACTTAGAATTTTTAATAAAAGATTTAAAAGATGATCGTATAGCTATTTTGACTCCCGAAAATCCGGAAGAGCGCGGTTGTCAATTATCTATTCAAGTAAAAAATGCAGACCGAAGCCTGCACGACGGGTTTATGCAGGCAGGTATTATCTGTGACTGGAGAGAGCCAGATGTTATACGCGTGGCTCCCGCTCCTCTATACAATAGCTTTGAGGATGTATATGAAATGACTCAACGTCTAAAAGAACTTTTAGCTAAAAAATAAACGGTCGTTTTAAACAACCACCCATTAATAGATCACTTTTGAAAAATCAAGAACATATATTAATTATTGGTGCTGGACTTTGTGGTTCTTTACTAGCATTACGCATGGCTCAGCGAGGCTATAAGGTTACGTTGATGGAAAAGCGTCCAGATTTACGAGAAGAGATTGTAGATTCTGGCCGCTCAATAAATTTAGCATTCTCAGACCGCGGAATGAAAGGTCTACGCCTTGCTGGACTAGAAGATAAGGTCTTACCGCTATGCATACCTATGAACGGACGTATGATTCATAGTGCTGACGGGCAATTATTTATGAGCGCCTACAGCGGAAGAAATCACGAATACATCAACTCTATTTCTCGTGAGGACCTCAATATTATGCTCTTAAATGAGTGTGATAAAATGCCAGATATAACGATGCATTTTAATCAAAAATGTACTGGTGTTGAACTTGAAACAGCAAAAGCGACATTTGAAGATTACAAAACTCAGAAAGAGACACATTATCAAGCAGACATTTTAATGGGTGCAGATGGCGTAGGTTCAGCGTTACGTAAAAGTATGCTAGACCATCGCAAATTTTTATTCAGCTATGGGCAAGATTTTTTAACTCACGGCTACAAAGAATTATCATTTCCGGCGTCTGCCGATGGTGGTTTTTTAGTAGAAAAAAATGCTTTGCATATCTGGCCTAGAGGAAAAGATATGATGATTGCATTACCTAATCTTGATGGGAGTTTCACGGTCACCCTATTTTTATCTTGGGACGAAGGAAAAGACAGTTTTGAAAGTCTCAATTCTGATGCGGCGATACTTGATTATTTTGAAAGAGAATTCCCAGATGCATTAGCGTTAATGCCTAATTTAATACAAGAATTTAAAGAAAATCCCACTTCTCCATTAGGAACTATAAAATGCTCACCTTGGCACGCCTATGGCAAAGTTTTACTTCTGGGAGATGCAGCGCACGGCATAGTGCCATTTTATGGTCAAGGAAT
Source organism: Leeuwenhoekiella aequorea (assembly GCF_004104375.1). Taxonomy (GTDB): domain Bacteria; phylum Bacteroidota; class Bacteroidia; order Flavobacteriales; family Flavobacteriaceae; genus Leeuwenhoekiella; species Leeuwenhoekiella aequorea. The sequence continues at coordinate 695,299 of NZ_QOVM01000001.1, read as the reverse complement.
GAATTCTGCATTTGAAGATATTGATGTCCTAGATAAAGCTTTAAATAAGCACGAGGGAGACTGGAAAGCAGTTTTTAAAGCTTATCAGGATGAACGCAAAGAAGATACAGATGCGATTGCAGATCTTGCTGTAGATAACTTCCACGAGATGAAAGCGCATACTGCACGGCCTATATTTCAGGAAAAAAGAAAATTAGAGATTGCCTTTGAAAATGAATTTCCGCAAGAGTATTTTTCTAAGTATTCTCTGGTAACTTTTAGAGAAGATTTACGCTATTCTGAAGCAATGCGCAGAGGCCGGGTTCAAGATAAAGCTATTTTAAATTTAATTTACGACGGGAAGTTTTCTGAAAGTATGACCCTTCAAGAAAAACTAAATCTCGTAAAACAAGAAACCCGCAAAATGCTTCATGACGATGAGGTTGTAGAAGGATTAGAAGAAGAATAAAAATATGCATTTTATTTCTGAAGAACTTGATGATTATGCAGTTGCTCACTCTTCTAAAGAACCGCAGCTCTTAAAAAACCTTACACGCGAAACTTATCAAAAAGTGGTACAACCGCGTATGCTTAGTGGTCACTATCAGGGACGAATTTTGAGTATGATCTCAAAACTTGTAAATCCTAAAACTATTTTAGAAATAGGAACGTATACGGGATATTCTGCCCTATGTCTTGCCGAAGGCTTGCAAGCAAATGGTACACTTCATACCATAGATATTAATGAAGAACTGGTAGATTTTCAAAGAAAATACTTTGACTTATCTGGGTATGGGTCCACTATCAAACAACATTTGGGGAATGCTCTGGACATAATCCCCCAAATTACTGAAGAACTAGACCTGGTATTTATTGATGCCGATAAACCTAATTATCCTGCTTACTTTGACCTTATAGTAGATCGTTTAAAACCGGGTGGTATTTTACTATCAGACAATGTGCTATGGAGCGGAAAAGTTGTAAAAACTTTAAATCCTAAAGACACCTCAACCGCCGCGTTATTAGAATATAATAAACTTCTTGCCGAAGATCCCCGACTAGAAACAGTTTTGCTTACAATACGAGACGGACTTACCATAAGCCGAAAAAAAATCCCATCTTAAAAGATGGGATTCGGTAATTAACACGGTAGTAAATTATTCTAAAAAAAGATATTTCAATCTTACAAAGTCCTATCTATTTTAAAACGGTTGTTAGTTATTATAATATGAAGATATTACTAATATTTGAATAATACATCAATAACCTTACAGAAATAATAATAAAACTAAGCAATATTCAATAAGTATACTTATTATTAATAATTATCTAATTCAACTATAAGTATAATGTGTTGATAGTTTACAGATTACGCTTTACACTTCCTGTAATCTCGCTTATGTGCTTCTTGGCATCATCAATTTCTTTCTTGACATCTTTTGCTATGTCTGTATTGATTCCCTGCTTATCTGCACTTTTAGTAATTTCAGTTTTGATATCGTTTGTAGCGTTTTTTAAAGTACGCATTCCCTTACCGAGACCTCTTGCAATATCAGGAACTTTATCAGCGCCAAATACCATTACAATGATAAAAACGATAAAGCCTATTTCTGCGCCGCTAATAAAAAATGGTATATTCATAGTTCTACAAATATATGGGGAAAAATGAAAAGCCGATGAAAGATCACCGGCTTTTTAATGTAATTAATTCTTAAATTAATTAATCTTCAGAACCTTCTTTAAAGCTATCAAATTCGCTTACCGGCTCTTGTTTTGGCCAGCTGTTGTTAGTAACGTCAACATCTGCAGTTTCTAAATTAGGATCCAGCATAACACCTACAAGTTCTTTATCTGTTGCAAGAACTTTTGTTACTGCCGCATCATTTTTGCGCCATACCTGTACAGGATATGTAACTTTCTCTTTAGAACCATCTGCATAACTATATTCAACAATAATAGGCATAGGTATCCCGCCCGGCTTATTAAATGTTACTGCGTAAAAATGTTTTGGTGCTTTTAACTTTGCACGTTCTGCCGGTGTAAAGTTATCCATCATAAACTCATTAAGGTTAGGCGCATTTTCAGTAACAGCCTTACCTTTCATAGCTGCATCATAATCTTCACCACCTTCTTCAACAACATAAACAGCGTCTACATTAGCAGGGTCTGCACCATATCTTGCAAGCATTTCTTTACCAGCAGCTGTAGGTTTATTTGTTAAGTAATATGATTTAACGCTTTCTACACCCATATCAACATTCTCGGTTGTATAAAACCAACCTCTCCAGTACCAGTCAAGATCTACAGCAGAAGCGTCTTCCATCGTGCGGAAAAAATCTTCAGGTGTAGGATGCTTAAACATCCAGCGTTGTGCGTAAGTTTTAAAAGAATAGTCAAATAACTCACGACCCATAACTGTTTCTCTTAAAATATTAAGCGCAGTTGCAGGTTTTCCGTAGGCATTGTTTCCTAACTGATAAACATTTTCAGGATTTGACATGATAGGCGAGATAAAATTTTGATCGCCACCCATATAACCTGTTATTTTTGAAGGCTCTCCACGACGTGAAGGATACTTCGAATTTGGTGCTATTGCCTCAGGAAAATTCTCTCCAAAATCTTGCTCTGCTACATATTGTACAAAAGTATTAATACCTTCATCCATCCAACCCCACTGGCGCTCGTCACTGTTAACGATCATTGGGAAAAAGTTATGACCTACCTCGTGAATAATTACACTGATCATACCATATTTTGTACGATCGCTATAAGAACCATCTTCATCTGGGCGACCATAATTCCAGCATATCATAGGATATTCCATCCCTTGATTTTGACCGTGTACAGAAATAGCTTTAGGGTATGGGTAATCAAAAGTCATTCTTGAATAAGACTTTAAAGTTTGTACCACAGCTTTGGTTGAATATTCTTCCCAAAGCGGGTTACCTTCTTTAGGATAAATAGAAATAGCCATTACATCTCCTTTAGGAAACTTAACCGCTTGAGCATCCATTATATACTTGCGAGAAGATGTAAATGCAAAATCACGTACATTATCGGCATGCAACTTCCAGGTTTTCTTTGCTTTACTACGACCTTTTTCAATTTCGACAGCTTCTGCTTGTGATCTAATGATAACCGGCTTGTCATAACTCTTTTGAGCTTGCTCCCAACGGCTCATCATTTCTTTTGAGTACACCTCTTTTCTATTCACAAGATCCCCCGTACCGTCTAATAAATGATCTGCAGGAACTGTAATTTCTACATCATAATCGCCAAAAGGTAGTGCGAACTCACCGTTACCCCAGAACTGATAATTTTGCCATCCTTCTACATCATTGTATACACACATTCTTGGAAAAAATTGTGCAATAACATAGTTTTTGTTTCCGTCAGGAAAACTTTCATAACCAGAGCGTGCTCTGTCTACAGTATGTTCAACAATATTAAAATTCCACTTTACGCTAAATTCAAATTCCTCACCTGGCGCTAGTGGTTGTGGCATATCTATTCGCATCATTGTGAAATTTATCATATGCTTTAGAGGCTTCCCGTCTTGAGTAACTTCTAAAATATTGAACCCCCCATCAAAAGGTTCTTTCATATAACTATTCACAATTGAACCAGGTTGGTTTACCGGTGCTAATCCGCTACCATCTTTCTCTAGTGCAGGAGAATCTTTTTTGCGTATATTTTGATCTAATTGCACCCATAAATACTCTAATTTATCTGGTGAATTATTTTTGTATGTAATGGTCTCGTAACCACTTATGGTCTGATTATCATCATTAAGCTCAATTTTAATTTCATAATCAGCTTCATTCTGGTAATATGCAGGTCCTGGGGCTCCAGAAGCCGTACGGAATTGATTAGGCGTAGCAAATTCATTATAAAGTTGTCTAAACTTATTAGTGTTTGTGTGCCCAGCCTGGCGTTCTTCTTTAGCTGGTGCTTCCTGAGCAAAACCTACAGAGGCTGCTAGAAACATCAAACTAAATAATGTGTACTTGATTTGTTTCATAAATTGTAATTCGATTTTGTGCTTTTGAATTCTATAAAAGTAAAGATTAGGTATATGTTAATAAATTATTCAGAAAGTTTTAACATTGCTTTATCATTTTCTTTGTTAAGCAGGTAACTTTTCTTGGTGTTGCCCACTTGAAGATGTATCACATTCTTTTGATCTGGAAACATATCCATCAGCAAAGTATTTTCAATTTCTATAGATTGAGGATTAGTAATGTTCTTAACTTCCACAAAACATACCACGTAGTCAACTTCATCCTTATGACCTATATAGGATAGCTTCTGCTCTTTGCCATTTATTGAGACAATGAACTTTGAATTAAAGTATTTTTGAATGTAGGCATCTAATTTTTCCTGATCATAAGTTTTATCTACCTTGATGGATTTGTCATAACGTTCTTGAAAAACTTTTTCCAGATCATCATAAAACACGCGCGTAACTATTTTTAGAGATTTAGACTTTACATCGTAGTCTGCCTGAGTTACACTAAAATAATATTTATGGGCGCTCGCAGCCATTAATGGTAGAGCTACGAGAATTAAAACAAGTAATTTTTTCATAGATTTTATAAAATTAAAACTTTAAAAGAAGTCTTAAACTTTTTTTCAAATCTATCTGAACAAAATATATTCCAAAAATTAGATTATTCCTTTTTCTGAAGATTAACACCATCTATTTGCTTAAACTGAAGATATAATGGTGCCTGATCCATTAGGAGTTCAATTAAGGATAACGGATTATCCTCTGAAGCTATCTGAAGGTTTTCAGTTTTGTCCTGATAAATATAATGCGCAAAATCATCAATATATTTTGCTGGAATATTGAGCTGATAAATATATGTGCTGTCTGAAACTAGATTACGTGCTTTTTGAACTCTTATTTCCATATTAGAAATACGAACATGATTTTTTAGCATTTTAGTACGTCCAGAAATTGCATTTATAACAGCATTTACCGGTATGATACCTCCACCAGAATGAGTTGCAGTATATAGTTTACGCTCTTCTTGCGTAATGATGGGACCTGTATATACAGGAAGACCTGCATCTGCAGGATTGAATGGTTTCTCAACTTTTGGGATATTCATATCATCCCCAAGCCTTCCACTTAAATCTATATCGCTAATGTTTACATCTTCGAGTTCGGTAACATTAGTTTCAAGCTCTAGTTTTAGAAAGTTTTTAGCTATAATTTCTGAAGTAATTACAACTTCCTTTGGCTTAAACTGTACGGCTGATATATATAGTGTATCCTGCTCGCGCACTGGAATTCTAAAAACACCTTTTTCATTTGTTATTGTCCCTTTTTGCAAGGTTAAATTGAGAACATGTAGATACTCGTGATCTATAGAATCATTAGTGATTTTACCAGTTAACTGAATAGCCTCTTGCCCCTGAATATGCAAAGGTATAAGCATACTACCGAAGAGTACAAAAAATAGAAAGTATTGCTTATTCCTAAACACGTGAGATAGTGGACTAATGATTTGTTTTCTTAAATACGTGACAAGTATATAAAAGTTGCACGTCTACTTAATCATTTTGAGTCTGAATTTTAATAAAGTCATCTCGCTTTTCGATTAAGAATTGAATGAGATTTAGTTCGTTTCCATTTTCAAGCATTTCTTTATCTAGACCATTTGCCGCAACATAATCCATATAAGCGCCAATAGATTGCTTTTCAATATTCAAATTCTCTTGAAAAAATTGATTTGAGTACATCGCAGCAAGTTCATCTTCTGCACTACTCTCAATATCAGCATTATCTTTATTGATATTAAAAACTGCTTTAAAAATATTTACAAAATTGAGTCCGTATCTCCAACGCTCATTATCTATAGCTACATTTTCTGCAGGTGAGTTTTTATCATATTGACTATCCTCGATGCGTATATCTTTTGCACTAAAAGGTACAGGTTCAATTACCCGAATGCGATTAACATCTGCAATAATATCACCGGTAAGATCGTAAGGCGTAACTATAATCTCATCTAGAACATTTACAGTTTCACGCAACGTAATGCTCATTTTCTTAGTGTTTACAATTCCTTTATCGACAAGTACAGTCACCGGCGCAAATTGTACAGATTGTATTACAATCTCATCATTTTTTGCAACCGCAATTTCAAAAGTACCTTCAAGGGAAGTAATAGTACCACGCATAGAAGTCTCATTATAAATGACAATTCCGCTAGGATCATCACCTGCAGGAACAAGTATCTGGCCTCCTACCATTACACGTGCGACTTGCTGTCCTATAGCTGGATAGATGCCCAATAAGCATAAAAATATAAGCGTATAAAATTTCATAGGTAAGTGTGTTATTTTACAATTATAAGTAACGACAAGTAAGTTAATTTTTTAATCAAAAAGCCTGTAAATTTTTGTTAAATGCCCATTAAACTTAACTTTGAATCAAAACTGCAACTATGAAAAATTTAATACTAGCAAGTACCTCTACCGTTTTTGGCGGATCCTATTTAGATTACCTTTTGCCGGAGCTTAATACGCATTTTGAAAAAGCAGAACGCTTAGTATTTATCCCTTTTGCCAGACCGGGAGGAATTTCTCACGATTTGTATACAGAAAAAGCAAAAGAAGCATTTGATAAACTGGATATCGAAGTTGTAGGGCTTCACGAATTTGACAATCCAAAAGTTGCACTCGAAGAAGCTGAAGCTGTTTTTACTGGCGGTGGTAATACGTTTTTACTTGTTGATCAATTATACAAATTTGATTTATTTGCCACATTACGCAAACGCATATTTGAGGGCCTACCGTATTTAGGTACAAGTGCTGGCACAAATATAGCTGGTGTGTCGATGCAGACTACCAATGATATGCCTATAATTTACCCTCCTAGTTTTAAAACAATAGGTGCAGTTCCTTTTAATATAAATCCGCATTATTTAGATCCTGTGTCTGGCAGTCAACATATGGGAGAAACACGTGAAACTCGTATAGCAGAATTTCACCAGTTTAACACACTACCCGTAGTAGGCCTGCGTGAAGGAAGTTGGATAGCGGTTAAAGATAAAACCAACATACTTAAAGGTGACTTTAGTGCTCGTATTTTTGAAGCAGGTAAAGCACCTTATGAACTAGAAACTGGCTCTATTATAAATTTTGATTAAATACTAGTCAAGGCTTTTTAAAAAGTGATATCCTTTAATGACATAATTTTCGTTTAGGTAAAATTTGTGGCTTGGGTAGTTTTCAACGTAACTGTTTAATTCTGCCGTTTCACAACCTTTCTCTTTAGCATAATTATAAATCCATTTAAAGACTTGTTTGCCTAAACCCATACTTCGGTATTCTGGTTTTATATATACGTGATCCTGCTCACAGGTTTTACCACAATAATGACGTGTTGCAAACCAAAGACCAAATACTCCAGCAAGTGTTTCATCTACATAAATACCGTGACATTCATATTTATGATCAAACATTTCTTTAAATCGTTCTTTTAAAATAGCATCGTCTAATCGATGCCCCATCAACTCTTGTATGAGTGGTAAAAAGTTGTTAATGTCTTCCTTATACAATCTCTTGACATTAAGTTTGCTCATAATTATTTAATTTAGTCTAAAACGTAAAAATAATGGATTCAGTAACTATTCAACACAAAGAAAATGACGTTAGAGGAGTTTTTTTAATTGAAGGTGAAAACGGGATAATTTCTGAGCTTACCTATACAATAAAGGACGCAAACACGATTCTTATAGATCATACCGAGACTAAAATGGAGTATGAAGGTCAAGGATATGCAAGTAAACTTATGGAACGAGCAGTAGAATATGCGCGCTCAAAAAATATTAAAATTGAACCTCTTTGCCCTTTTGCAGAGGTAAAATTTGATGAGCATCCAGAGTACGCAGATGTACGCGCAAATTAATAGTTAATCGGTTTGTCATATACAATTAAAGAAATTACCGCTCAAGAAACTTGGGCGGTTCGTCATCCTGTTCTAAGAGCTGATAGACCTTTAGCTACTTGCTCTATGGATGGGGATTTAAATGCAGACACTTTGCATTTAGGCTTATTTGATTCTAATAATCTAGTAGGCGTCGCCAGTTTTATGAACAACCAAAATTCTCAATTTACGGGTAGACAATATCAATTACGCGGAATGGGTATTTTAGAATCCCATCAAAAAAAGAAGTTGGGCGGCTTACTTATAGATGCCGGGGAAGAAAAGCTTAAGCAATTAAAAGTAGAAGTATTATGGTGCAATGCCCGTATCAAAGCACTTAATTTTTATCTGCGGAAAGGTTTTACGATAAGTGGTTTACCCTTTGACATTGAAAATGTAGGAGTGCATTATTTACTTTCCAAAAAATTACAATGAAAAGACGCCATTTTATTCAAAACACGGCTTTAGGCATAACAGCTTTGAGTTTATTTCCTAATACACTTAGTGCGGCTATCAACCTACCTGAATCTGAGCTATTAGGTCAAGGAAACCCTAAACTCATTGAAAAAAATGGCTACCGTTTGCGACCCGAAGCTTCCGAAGCTTTTGAAAAATTATCGGCCGCAGCAAAAAAAGACGGATTGCGTATAGAAGTGGTTTCTAGCTACCGCAATTATGCACATCAAAATCGCATTTGGGAACGTAAGTTTAAAAATTACACCAGCAGCGGTTTATCAAAAATTGCAGCTATAGAGAAAATTATAGAATACAGTACGATTCCCGGAACATCCCGACATCATTGGGCTACTGATCTTGACATTATACAAGGTGGAACAGGAATAACAACAAATGTTTTAGATCCTAAAAAATTTCACGGAAATGGACCATTTTGCGAACTCAAAGCCTGGTTAGATAAATATGCAGAATCTTTCGGTTTTATCGAAGTTTATACGAATGATTACGGTAGAAAAGGGTTCAATTATGAACCTTGGCATTTTAGCTATGCTCCACTTTCAAAAGGCTATTTAAATGAGTTTAAAAAACTTGATATTACTCATATTCTTCAGCAAAAAAAACTCCTAGGTAGTGAAGCTTTTACAAGCGAATTCATAACTGCTTACCGCAATGAAAACATTTTAGACATCAATCCAAAATTATTATAAACACAGGCAATAGCCTATAACAATCAGACATTATGAAATTAGGAGGAAGATCGCTTAAAATTGTTTTAGGAGTGGCCATAGTAGCATTTGGATTAGTTCGGTATTGTGGGAGTCAGGAAGAAAACCCATATACTGGTCGCACACAGGCGATAAACTTATCTACCGATGAGGAAATAGCAATTGGTTTACAAAATGCCCCTATTATGGCAGAACAACATGGAGGTCTTCACCCGGATGCTCAATTACAGGAGTTTGTAGATCAAGTAGGTAAAAAGCTTGTAGACAATACTATTGCTCGAGAAACACCTTATGAATATGAGTTTCATCTTTTACGTGATCCCAATACTGTAAACGCCTTTGCATTGCCGGGTGGTCAGATATTTATTACCTACGCTCTTATGGAGCGCCTGGATAGCGAAGATCAACTTGCCGGGATTTTAGGTCATGAAATTGGTCACGTTGTAGGCAGGCATTCTGCAGAACGTATAGCACAAAGCGAACTTGCAAATACTGTTGCTACAGGAGCTCAGGTAGGTGCAGATGCGGGTATGCTTGCTTCACAAATAGGTCAAACCTTATTATTAAAAAATGGTCGTGGCGATGAATTAGAAAGTGATGACTTAGGAGTTAAATTTATGATCGAAGCCGGTTATAATCCAGAAGCCCTTATTGAGGTAATGCAAATTTTAAAAGAAGCAAGTGGTGGCCAAAGTGTTCCTGAGTTTCAAAGTTCGCATCCAGATCCTGAAAATCGTATTGAGAAAATACAGGCAGCTATTAAGAAATATCGCATAAATTAACTCATAGTAAACTTCTTACTGCAGTTATTTTTTACAACTATTTCTAGAAGAATTTCAAACGCTATCGTGATTGCTGTTTAAACTTTTAGCCATTGATTTGTTAAGTCCTTATCTTTGTAGAACAACACACAAATCATGAACAAAAAAGTTATACTAATGATCCTCGATGGTTGGGGATTTGCACCTAATAAAAACGTTTCTGCGGTTGATCTTGCTGAAACTCCATTTATAGACAGTCTTTATACAAAATACCCACATGCTCAATTACTCACACACGGTGGCAACGTGGGATTGCCAGATGGGCAAATGGGAAATAGTGAAGTAGGTCATATGAATTTGGGTGCCGGTCGCATTGTGTATCAAGATTTTGCAAAAATCAATAAATCACTTAAAGAAAACAAATTACGCGAGCAACCCGAGCTTGAAAAAGCCTTTGCTTATGCTAAAGAAAATAATAAACCCGTTCATTTATTAGGTTTAGTTTCTGATGGTGGGGTTCACGCTCATATTGACCACGTTAAGGGGTTAATAAAAGCAGCTTACGAGGCAGGTATCAAAGAAATATATGTTCACGCTTTTACAGACGGTCGCGATGTCGACCCGCAAAGCGGAGCGGCATTTATTGAAGATCTGGATCATTATGCACAAAATAATGGTGCAAAATTAGCTACTATAACCGGTAGGTATTTTGCAATGGACAGAGATACTCGCTGGGAGCGTGTTAAAAAAGCTTATGATGCATCAGTACATAGTATAGGTACACATAGTAATGATCCTGTTGCTGTCATTAAAGCAAGCTACATCAACGGTATTACAGACGAATTTTTGGAGCCTATAGTAGTTACAGAAAACGATAAACCGGTTGCTCAAATTAAAGAGAATGACGTGGTGCTCTTTTTTAATTATCGTACAGATCGTGGACGCGAATTAACACGAATGCTATCTCAGGAAGATTTTGCAGAACAGAACACGCAGAAGATGAACCTGTATTATGTGACAATGACTAATTATGATCAGACTTTTAAAAATATCCACGTAATATTTGATAAAGACAATCTGGTAAATACGCTCGGAGAAGTTATCGCCGATGCAGGCAAGAAGCAAATACGCATTGCTGAAACAGAGAAGTATCCTCATGTTACCTTTTTCTTTTCTGGAGGAAGAGAATTACCATTTGAAGGGGAAACGCGCCTTATAGCAAAATCACCTAATGTAGCTACTTATGATTTACAGCCCGAAATGAGTGCTTTTGAAGTTCGCGACAAAATTGTAGCAGAATTGAAAAAAGAAGAAGCCGATTTTGTATGTCTTAATTTTGCAAATCCGGATATGGTAGGTCATACGGGTATCATAGAAGCAGCTATTAAAGCTGTAGAAACTGTAGATGCTTGCGCAAAGGCGGTAGTTGAAACCGGACTAGAACATGGATACAGCAGCATTGTTATTGCAGATCATGGTAATTGTGAAACAATGCAAAATGAAGATGGCTCTCCAAATACCGCACATACTACAAACCCGGTACCTATTATTGTTGTCGATAACGAAATTAAGGTTGTTGAAAACGGAATTTTAGGAGATGTGGCTCCAACTATTCTTGATATGATGGGTATAGCAAAACCTGCGGTAATGGATCAGGAGAGCCTAGTTAGATAGAAAAGTTGCTATGAAAAACTTAAGATACGCGGTCATAATGGTTTTTGTCACGGTACTAGTGAGCTGCAAAGCAAAGAATCAAATTGCTAAGCAAGTATCGGAACCCACAGAACAAATGCTTGTAGAACAAGATGAGGATGTTATTACGGGCCCTACAAAACGCAACACTTTAGAGACAGAAAAATTTGGAATGTGGTTTAATTCCGGTTATGAGAATTATGGAGTAGACACCAGCTTCATTCAGGAGTTAAAGACATTATTAGTTGATGTCGATATAACAATTTTTATGGGGACCTGGTGTGAAGATAGTAAGCGTGAGACGCCACACTTTTATAAGATTCTGGATGTTGTAAATAAGACAGAAGCTATTAATTTAATTACCGTAAATCGAGAGCGTAAAACTCCGGAAGGACTTGAAAATGGTCAGAATATTATAAGAGTTCCTACATTTATATTTAGCAAGGATGGCAAAGAACTAGGCCGTATTGTAGAATATCCTATAGAAAGTCTGGAACAAGATATGCTTAAGATTTTAAAAGGTGAAGCGTATGAACACGCGTATTCTGAATAAGACTTCTTAACTATTTATACTACAAGAGCGACAATCCAAAAATTGTCGCTCTTATTATTTATGAAGATTATTAACCTTAATAAATTTTGTAGTCTTTCGATTTAGCATCTGAAGATTTAACAGATAATATTTATCAGTTCGCTTGATTTTGAATTCATTAAATTAGCAGAATCTAACATGTTTCTCCTTTAGAAAATGAATAAAAAACAATTAAAAAAAGTATTTAGAATCCTCTTTATTGCCGCAAGTATAGGTTCTTTATACTTTGTACCATGGGTTTTAGTAAAAGCATGGATACTTCCTCTTCCCGAAACCGTACAAGAACAACTGGATCAGGCGCTAAATTACGGTTTTGACGGTATGATCGTATATATAGATCAAGGTGATAAAGCACCTGAATTTTATGCTGCTGGTTGGCACGACCGAAAAAACAAAATACCTGCAAATCCTAAAGCTTTATTTAAAATTGCTAGTATCACAAAACTTTATGTAGCCGTAGCTACAACAAAATTAGTTAAGGCAAATCGTTTATCATTAGATAAAACATTAGCTGAATACTTCCCTGAACTAGCCGACCGAATAGAAAATTCTAATGAAATCACTTTACGGATGATGTTACAACACCGCAGTGGTATTCCTAACTTTGTAGATCATCCCGATTATTATATCAATCCGCCTTCTAGCAAGGAAGAAACTCTTAATTATGCCTTAGACTTACCGGCAGATTTTGATCCCGATACAGACTACGGATATTCAAATACAAACTACATGTTAATTTCAGATCTTATTGACAAAACAGTAGAATATAGCCATAAACAGTTCATCAAGGAAGAAATTTTAATTCCACTAAATCTTACAAATACATATGGATCTATTCAGGATATAGACATCGCTAATTTGATGAGTGGGTATTATGTAGGAATTGAAGAAGATTTAAAAACCGAAGAAACCGGGTTAATGATAGCCACGGCAGAAGACGTGGGTGTTTTTATAAGAGCATTAAATGATGGGTCTGTATTTGAAGCGGGCGAACAAGAAATTTACACCAGTATTTATGAGTATGAGCACACGGGTTTACTTCCGGGTTATCAAAGTATTGCAAAATATCATGAAGATATTGATACTGTTATTATTCAATTTAATAACACCACCGATTTCAATGGTTATGAATGGAATTTAGCAGAAATCAGTTATGGCAGAATCTTAAAAATTGTAGAGCGCAGAGATTATTAAGTAATTATTTTGACATATTAATATTAAAGCTATTTTTTCAAGTCTTCCAACCCCCATTGATCTAAGGCTTTTAAAATAGACTCTAAAGATTTGCCGCGTGCAGTCAAGGTATATTCTACTTTTGGGGGAACTACAGGAAATACTTTCCGAGCAATTAAACCATCCTTTTCTAATTCGCGAACGGTCTGCGTAAACATCTTATTTGATATTTCAGGTACTTTTTTCTGCAACATTCCAGAACGTAATGGACCTTCAAGTAAATGAAACAAAACCAAAGGCTTCCACTTACTTCCTATTAAATTCATCGTATAATTTAGCGGACAATAATTATCAGTATTCATTGGCTATTCTAATCGGCTGATTTTCAGTAATTAACTCGTTTTGGTTACTATACTACTTTTAGGTAAGTTATTGTTATTAAAGCAAATATATACTTATTTTGTAGTCTAAAACAAGATTATGAAGACAACTAAAAATTATCCGAAAGCATTTTCTCACATAGGAATTACGGTACCAGATATACAGAAAGCAGTAGAGTTTTATTCTGAAGTTATGGGATGGTATACGATTATGGAACCTTCTCTAGTAAAGAAAGAAAAAGATACTGCTATTGGACAAATGTGTATTGATGTATTCGGGGATGACTGGGAAACTTTTGAAATCGCTCATTTAGCAACTTCAAACGGCGTGGGTATTGAATTGTTTTCATTTCCTAACGGCGTAAAAGAAGCTCCAGAATTTAACCCGTTCAATACCGGTCTTTTTCACTTCTGTGTTCAGGATCCTAATATTGAAGAATTAATAGAGAAGATAGTTTCTTACGGCGGAAAGCAACGTATGCCTATTCGTGAATATTACCCAGAAGACAAGCCCTTTAAAATGTGTTACGTAGAAGATCCGTTTGGGATTGTATTTGAGATTTATACGCACTCTTATGAATTAACGTATTCATCAGGAGCTTACTCAAAATAAGACTCTTTGTATAAAGAATAGAACTGCAGTTTCGTAATCGATTCTGCAGTTTTTTAGTTTTTATGATATCCTTCTGGAAAACTAAAGACCTAATCGCTAGATTTACAAAGCAACGTCACAAGCGTAATGTCGAGTTATTAAAAGAAATTTAAATAAGAATAAAATGGGATTATTTAATAATATACTGGGTAACGCCAGTGAAGTATCATCTGAAGAACTTACTCAAAAATACGGTAGGTTACTTATTGAAACGGAAACTGTAGAGCTAGGCTTTAAACTATTCCGCGATGTATTTATGTTTACAAATAAACGTTTAATCCTTATAGACGTACAAGGTTTAACCGGCAGTAAAATGGAATATAAGTCTTTGCCTTATAAAAATATATCAAGATTTTCACTAGAGACCGCAGGTACCTTTGACTTGGATGCCGAATTAAAAATCTGGATCTCGAGTGAAGATATGCCATCGGTTTCTAAAAAATTTAATAAAAGTATAGATGTATATGCAGTTCAGCGCTTGCTAGCGCAGAAAGTGATGTGATGCATAATACTAATTTTATAGACTAATCCTAACAGCTATTTTGAAGAAAGATAAATCCATCAAACCTACTATAAAATCAACTCTACATGCGCGCAATCGCAACCGTGAACCGTATGATTTAAAAGCTCTTGTAAATGTAGCTCCTGAGTTAGGAAAACATATAAAACTTAATAAGTACGGTACAGAATCTATTGATTTTGCAAGTGCTGAAGCTGTAAAATTACTCAATCAGGCCTTACTTAATCATTATTACGGAATAGAAAAATGGGATTTCCCTGATGCTAATCTATGCCCACCTATACCGGGACGCGCCGATTATTTACACGCTATTGCCGATTTGTTAAGTGAAGGTACTGGCGAACTCCAAAAAGGTAGTCAAATCAAAGGACTTGACATAGGTACAGGAGCAAGTTTGATTTACCCTATTCTGGGTGTCACCGAATATGACTGGAGTTTCATAGCTACTGATATTGATGCAAAATCTATTGCTTCCGCAGAAAACATTATTGAAGCTAACGATTCCTTAAAAGGTAAAATTGAATTGCGATTACAAAAAAATGCAGACAGTATTTTTAATGGTATTCTCAATCCTGATGATAAAATTGATTTTACCATGTGCAACCCACCCTTTCACGCATCTCAAGAAGATGCTTTGAGAGGTACCCGTAGAAAAACAAAAAATCTTACAGGTTCTACTAACTCCAAACCAGAATTGAATTTTGCAGGAATAAGCAATGAATTAATCACAGAAGGTGGTGAGGTAGAGTTTATCAAAATAATGATTAAACAAAGTAAAACGAGAGGCACACAATGCAAATGGTTTACGACTTTAGTCTCTAAACAAGATAATTTGAAGAGTATTTACAAGCAGCTTAGAAAAGCAGAGGTAAACGTATTAAAAACCATCCCACTGGGAACCGGAAATAAATCAAGCCGTATTGTAGCCTGGTCTTTTCAGGAATAGTTTTTTGAAAAATTTTAGTTAGTATCAAAAAAAAGGGTAGCCAACTGGCTACCCTTTCCATCTTAACGCTATTTTACTTATTAGTAACGATCTAAGTTCATTACTTTATCCCAAGCCTTCACAAAATCTTTTACAAATTTTTCTCTTGCATCATCTGCAGCATACGCTTCAGCAAGGGCTCTTAGTTCACTGTTAGAACCAAAAATTAAATCTGCTCTGGTTCCCGTATATTTCACTTCGCCAGTTCTGCGATCGCTACCTACAAATATTGCATCTGAATCTGAAGTAGCTTTCCATGTAATCCCTAGATCTGTAATTGATACCAAGAAATCATTAGAAAGAGTTCCCGGCTTATCTGTAAATACTCCTTTATTTGAGCCGTCAAAGTTTGTATTTAAAACACGCATACCAGCAACTAAAACAGTCATTTCAGGAGCTGTAAGAGTTAGTAAGTTTGCTTTATCTACTAATAATTCTTCAGCAGTAACCTTTACTCCTTCTTTTAGATAGTTTCTAAATCCATCTGCAATAGGCTCTAATGCTTCAAAAGCCTCTACATCTGTTTGCTCTGCAAAAGCATCTGCTCTACCTGCTCTAAACGGTACTGAAATCGAGTAACCTGCATCACTAGCCGCTTTCTCCACTGCTGCTGAACCCGCAAGAACTATAAGATCTGCTAAAGAGACTTTCTTATTTCCACCTTGAGAATTATTGAAATCGTTTTGAATTCTTTCTAGAGTTTCTAAAACTGATTTTAATTGCTGTGGATTATTTACTTCCCAATTATTCTGAGGAGCTAAACGTACACGAGCACCATTTGCACCACCACGCTTATCTGAACCTCTAAAAGTAGATGCAGAAGCCCAAGCTGTAGAAATAAATTCTGAAAGATTGTGACCACTAGCTAATATAGAAGATTTTAAGCCTGCAATATCATCATTATTCACAAGCTCGTAATCAACAGCAGGAATAGGATCTTGCCAAATCAATTCTTCCTGAGGAACTTCTGGTCCTAAGTAACGTTCTTTTGGTCCCATATCACGGTGAGTAAGCTTAAACCACGCACGGCTATATGCATCTGCAAACTCTTGTGGATTCTTATGAAAATGTCTTGATATTTTTTCATATTCAGGGTCCATTTTCAAAGAAAGGTCTGTAGTCAACATAAATGGAGCATGTTTCTTGTCTGGATCGTGTGCATCTGGCACCGTACCTGCTCCACCATCATTAACCGGTTTCCACTGGTGCGCTCCAGCCGGACTCTTAGTTAATTCCCATTCATAACCAAATAGGTTATTAAAATAAGTATGACTCCATTGTACCGGAGTATCTGTCCACGCTCCTTCAAGACCACTTGTAATTGTATCTGCTCCTTTTCCTGAACCGTATCGGTTGTTCCAACCCATACTTTGTGACTCAATACCAGCAGCTGCAGGTTCTGCATCTACATAAACAGCAGGATCTGCGGCACCGTGAGTTTTTCCGAATGTATGACCACCAGCGATTAGTGCTACAGTTTCATAATCATTCATAGCCATACGGCCAAACGTTTCACGAATGTACTGAGCAGCCTCAACTGGATCAGGATTACCATTATGTCCTTCTGGGTTAACATATATAAGACCCATATGCGCAGCACCTAATGGCTTTTCTAAATCTCCACCTGCATAACGATATTCGTTACCTAACCACTCAGATTCTGCTCCCCAATATACTTCTTCAGGTTCCCAAACATCTTCACGACCACCGGCAAAACCAAACATTTTAAGGCCCATTGATTCGTGAGCAACATTACCTGTAAGGATTAATAAATCTGCCCAAGATAATTTTTTACCATATTTCTTTTTAATAGGCCATAATAGTAATCTAGCCTTATCTAAGTTTGCATTATCTGGCCAACTATTTAATGGTGCAAAACGTTGTTGTGCAGTACCTGCTCCACCTCTACCATCTTGAATACGGTAAGTACCAGCACTGTGCCAAGCCATACGGATGAAAAACGGACCATAATGACCGTAATCTGCCGGCCACCAATCTTGACTATCTGTCATTAAATGACGTAAATCTTCCTTTACAGCCTCCAGATCTAGAGACTTAAATTCTTCTGCATAATTAAAATCAGGATCCATTGGATTGGTAAGCTCTGAATTTTGACGCAATACACTTAATTTTAACTGATTTGGCCACCAATCGCGGTTTGTAGTACCTCCTCCAGTTGTATGATGCATTTCACCATTTAAAAAAGGACATTTTGCTTCTGATTCATTCACATCCCAGACTTTCCCGTCTGTACCATGATCATGATTATTTTGATTTTCCATAATAGATTGAATTTTTTACTTTTAGAGAATGTAAAGAACTTTAATTAAAGCCTAAAAAAGGCATAGTTTTAATTTATACTTTTTATGTTTAGATAACTAAATTCTATACTGACTGCAACTTATGCATAATATATGAATTAAAATAAGTGCCAGTTATCCAGCAACATTTATCGTTTTATCAAATTTTGATACTTGATACCCTACAATATCTAGTAAATTAAGAAAAAATTAAAAAATTCAGGTCATCTTATCTTTAAGTTTTCACTTAGTGAGCATTACAATTCATTTTTAGGACAATAGTATTTGTCACACATCATGACATCACAGATTAAAGTCTATATTTCGTTTAATCGTATTAATAGGTAGCTAATTGAAAATAAAAAAATTATTTAAATAAGTTGTCGCATCTTTAGTAATTAATACAACTCTATGCATCCAAACGAAGAACTGCTTAACACCTTCTACAAATCATTTAAAGATCATAATCCCAAAGAAATGACCGCATGTTATGGCAAAAATATTACGTTTGCTGATCCTGCTTTTGGTCATATTAAGGGAGATCGGGTTCGTGCGATGTGGCACATGCTCATCGAACGTGGAGGAGATGACCTAACTATTAAGTATGAAGATATTCAGGCAGATGATTACACCGGTAGTGCAAAATGGGTAGCGACATATTATTTTGGGCCCAATCGCAGAAAAGTTGTTAATCACGTAGTAGGCACATTTTATTTTCAGAATGGAAAAATTCTCCAACATACAGATCATTTTAATCTTTGGAAATGGTCGAGACAAGCCTTAGGAGTAAAAGGTCTATTATTGGGATGGAGCGATTATATGAAACTTAAAATTCAGCAGGAGTCAAGTAAAAAACTATCTCTCTATTTACAGAAAATGAGAACTTTTGAACATACGCAGCTTTAATTATAACTCAATTTATCGCCTCACATTAACTAAAAAATCTCAAATACGTTAAAAACGCATTTGAGATTTTTTTATTTAAACATTAGTCAGTATTTAGTAAAATTTTCAACCAATTCGTAGGCCATTTTTTACAGGCATATCTGGACTAAGTAGAGTTACATTAGAGTCATCAACTGCACCAAGTATGAGACACTCGCTCATAAAATTTGCAATTTGTTTCTTAGGGAAATTTATTACAGCAACGATCTGTTTTCCTACAAGTTTAGCACGGTCATATTGTGTTGTAATTTGTGCTGAAGTTTTTAAAACACCTATTTTCTCACCAAAATCGATTTGCAATTGGTACGCCGGTTTTTTTGCTTGAGGGAAATCGCTAACAGTAAGTATTGTACCTACCCGCATTTCAATGCGTTCAAATTCTGACCATTTGAGATCACTCATTAATATTCAATCTTCAGTTTCTGAATCATTTCTTGAGAGATTTGACCACTATAGGCGCCATAAGCATCAACAAGTAACCCTTTTTCTCCACTTTTTGTGTTAATTACATAAAGAACACTGTTATCTCCTGGATTTGTCATTCCTTCAAACCTGAAAGACTCTTCTACTTCTATCTGCTCTGCTTTCCAGGTTTTTTTAAGATGTTTTGACTCAATTCCTTCATCTACTAGATTAAAATCTGTATCGTACCCTTTAGCTTTTAAAGCTTCTATTGCTACTGAAAGCGAACTATATGTATTTTTCATAATTATTTGATTTAGATTAAAGTTACGAAGGTGTAGGAATGCCCCCAAATAATTAAAACAACTTTAGTATTTGTAACTTTACAATACTTACGCTACTAATAGGTTATAGCTTCAATTAAAAATAAAAAATGGCAAGAACTCAATCAAACATGCTTCCGTTAGGGACAATAGCTCCATTCTTTTCTTTGCTAAATCCGCTTACTAATAAATATGTCTCTCTTACAGATTGCGTGGGAGAACGAGGAACCGTGGTGATGTTTATTTGTAATCACTGTCCTTTTGTAAAGCACATTAATGATGAAATTGTGCGTATTGCAAATGACTACCGTGTGCTTGGGTTTAGCTTTGTTGCGATAAGCAGTAATGATGTAGAAAAATATCCCGAAGACAGTCCGTGGCTTATGCGTGATACATCACATAAATATAATTTTCCATTCCCATACTTATATGATGAAAGTCAGGAGATAGCAAAAGCATACGATGCGGCGTGTACTCCAGATTTCTATTTGTTTGATAGTGCATTAAAATTAGTTTACAGAGGTCAGCTCGACGATTCTAGACCTGGAAACGGAATTCCTGTAAATGGTAGAGATTTTAGAGAAGCATTAGATAATATATTCAACAACCGTAAACAAAGTGATGTTCAGAAACCCAGTATAGGATGCGGTATTAAATGGAAGAATCTGTAATAAATGTTTGAACATATTCATCCTTACGCACCATTTAATATAGAAGAGGCTACAAAACTCATCGTAGGCACATTACCTCCTCCCCGATTTACTACCGGAGAACTCCTAAAAGATGATGTAGATTTTTGCTACGGCAGCAAAAATGGAATGCTATGGCCCATTCTGGATCAAATATTTTCTCTCAATCTTAAATATGACAATTCGCAATTTGCAATTGACCAGCGCTTAAATTTTTTGAAGAAACATAGAATAGGTGTTTGTGATATAGTAGCATCAGCGTGGCGGGAAAAAATAGACGCTTCTGATCTGGGGATGCAACAAGTAGAACTTAGAGACTTAATAGGTATCCTTAAAAAACATTCTCAAATCAACACCTTATTATTTACAGGAGGCAATAGTAAAAATGGTCCTGAATATTTTTTTCGCCGTCAGACTAAAGAAAATGGAATTAAGCTTCAGGTTATTTCTGCAGAAGTACCTCGTATATACAGTTTTGAAATTGCCGGGAGATTAGTTAAAACAGTCTCTTTGACTGCTCCATCTGGAGCTGCGAATCGTGCTATAGGCAGTATGAAAGCTTATCAGCTTCAAAAGGATATAAATCCACTATACACAACATTCGATTTTAGAGTGAATCAATACAAACCCTACTTTACTGAGGATTACTAGAACAGTTTTGATTCAATAACATTTTTACGTTTAATCTTTCAATAATTTCCAAGATGAAAATTTATACACTCAGCTTAATTCTCCTAATCTTAACTGCTTGTGCAGAAAAACCAAAACCTGAAGATTTTGATCTAGAAACTCAATTTGAAAAAAGTAATGGTACACAAACTCCAACCTATATAGAGGTAATAAAATATTATAAAAATCTTGATTCTGCTTACGTATCTATAAAAACCTATGAAATAGGCACAACTGATAGTGGACTACCGCTAACACTTGTAACCTATAATCCAAATCGGAGTTTAGAATCAGAATTTTCAGAAAATGAAAATGCCCTGCGTATACTTATTAATAATGGTATTCATCCTGGAGAACCAGACGGCATTGATGCTACCATGATGATGATGCGGGATCTGGCAAATGGTAAAATAGAAACTCCCGAAAATGTCTGGGTAGGCGCTATAGCAGTTTATAATATAGGAGGAGCTCTTAATAGGAACAGCACAAGCAGAACTAATCAAAATGGCCCAGAAGAGTATGGTTTTAGAGGCAATGCCCGTAATTATGATTTAAATCGTGATTTTATAAAAGCAGATACTAAAAATGCACGCAGTTTTGCAGAAGTCTACCATCTTATTAATCCAGATGTACTTATAGACAACCACGTAAGTAATGGAGCCGATTATCAATATGTTTTAACACATTTATTTACTCAACATAATAAGCTAGGAGGTAAACTAGGGTCGTACTTAAATACTGAATTACATCCTAATCTTGAAAAATCATTAGAATCAAAAGGATGGCCAATCACTCCCTATGTAAATGTATTTAACGAAGTACCCGAAATAGGCTTTAGTCAGTTTATGGATTACCCAAGATATTCTACAGGTTATTCTACCTTATGGAATACGCTGGGTATGATGGTAGAAACACACATGCTAAAACCCTATAAACCTCGGGTAGAAGGAACTTATGAGTTAATGAAATCTATGCTGAAACTTACCTCTAGAGACGCAAAAAAAATTAAGCATATGCGTGCTGAAATTGACTCTCTTTATAAAAGCGGAAGTCTAACTAATACATATTATAATACGCAATACGCTATAGACAGTTCTCAAACTACTACACTTCAATTTAAGGGATATGAAGGTGAAAAAATAAAGAGTGCCGTAACTGGATTTGAGCGTTTAAAATATAATAGGGATAAACCCTTTACTAAGGAGGTAGCTTATTATAATAATGTGATGCCAACTGATAGCGTAAAAATTCCTGCTGCTTATATAGTTCCTGCCGGGCAACATCTTATAATTAACAGACTTAAAGAAAATAAAATCGCATATACTACATTTAAAAAGGATAGCATCTTACAAGCCACGGTTTACCATATTAAGGATTATAATACACGTAATTCTCCCTATGAAGGACACTATTTACACTCGAACACAAATGTCTCAAAGAGTATAGAAAACATCGCTGTAAAAGCGGGAGATTTACTGATATATACTGCTCAATCTGGTCTGCGTTATTTACTAGAAACATTAGAACCTACGGCGGTAGATTCATTTTTTAATTGGAATTATTTTGATACGTTTTTACAACAGAAAGAGGGCTTTTCTCCGTATGTATGGGAAGATAAAGCGCTAGAATTACTTAATACTGATATAAACCTGAAAAAAGAATTTGAAACGAAAAAAATGAATGATAGCGATTTTAGTAATAACTGGTATGCTCAACTAGAATGGCTTCATCAAAAATCTGAAAATTCGGAAGAGGCCTATTTACGCTACCCGATCTTTAGGATTGAGTAGTAAATATTCTTTAGGAAAAAGTAGCTTAATATTTTCATAGGATTTTGAAAGCGCTTTTTGAGATTTTTCAAAATTCTTCCAACGTACTTTTTTGATACCTTCAGATGGTTGTGGCTCGAGGTCACCTTCGTAAGTCGTTGTCATTTTATACCAGTATGTTTCTTTAAGCTTAAATTTATTGTTTCTCTTAAAGATGTGATAGGTCGTTGTGATATGATCGCCAAGTACGAGATCTCTACAACCTGTTTCCTCTTCTACTTCACGAATTGCACAAGCTTCGATAGATTCGTTTTTCTCTAATTTCCCTTTAGGCAAATCCCACTTACCGTTACGCTTGATAAATAAAATTTCTGAATTTTTATTGTAAACCATTCCTCCTCCCGCAATAACAACAGGAAGTTTTTTCTTTAGGAACTTAAGCAGTTTTTCGCCTTTAGGATGGTACAAATTTATGTAGGTAAGCTGTCCAAGATTTACTTGTTTAATAATGCTTTTAATTTTTGCACGTTTTAAAGGAATTGATGTGTAATTTGCGCCAATATACTTTTCAGTAGAAAGTATAATGGGCACATCATTTACAAAAACTTTATACATTTGTACCATGATTTTAAAAAAGGAAACAGCTAAAAAAACAGCTGAGTTGTTATTGCAAATTAATGCAATTAAATTACAACCACAAAATCCCTTCACATGGGCTAGCGGTTGGAAATCTCCAATTTATTGTGACAATCGTATCACGCTCTCCTACCCACAAATACGCAATTATTTACGGGAAAATATTGCTCAGCAAATAGAGCATTTATATGGCAAGCCAGATGTAATTGCCGGCGTTGCAACCGGAGCAATAGGTATAGGTATGCTTGTCGCAGATTATCTTAATGTGCCATTTGTTTACGTACGTCCTGAAGCAAAGAAGCACGGGAGACAAAATAAAATCGAAGGCAAACTCGATTCTGGACAATCTGTCGTAGTTGTTGAAGATTTAATAAGTACCGGCAAAAGCAGTCTTATGGCGGTAGATGCTTTAAAGGAAGCTGGGGCAAATGTTAAAGGCATGCTTGCGATCTTCACTTACGGTTTTGACATCGCACTTGAAAATTTCAAAGCGTACAACCTGGACCTTTACACATTAAGCGATTATGAGCATCTCCTGGAGCAGGCTTTAGATACCCGCTATATTTCAGAAAAAGAAAAACATACTTTGCAATCATGGCGTCTTTCTCCAGACACGTGGAATGCAGATTTATAATTAAACCTAAACTCATTTTACAGTTCAAAACAAACCTATGTTTATAGAAAGTCCAAAAAAAACAATTAACAAGAGCCCTGAAGTTATTTATACGTTTTTAAAAGACGTTAATAATTACAAACAGCTAATGCCAGACAGCATTAGTAAGTTTGAAATCTTAAGTGAAAAGCGCTTTTTGTTTGCATTAAAAGGAATGCCCGATATTGTTTTAGAATTAAAAAATAGCGTCCCGTATAACAAAGTGGTTTTAGGGGCTGCAAGTGAAAAATTACCATTTACACTTACGGCAAATATTAAACAACTTACAAGTGATAGCAGCGAAGCTCATTTTGAATTTGAAGGCGAATTTAATGCGATGATGTCAATGATGATAAAAGCACCTATCACAAAATTTATACAGACACTTTCAGAAAATCTACAGAATATCTAGTAGAGCATCTTAACTTCTTTTAAGTCAAATTCTTTGTAAAGCTCATCTTCTAACTGAAGGATGAGCTTTCCTGTTTTTGAAACTTCTTTGATGATAGCCGTAAACGTACTTCCATCTGGGAGTTTAAAAGTTGACGCTTTATCTTTTCTAAACAACTTTGATTCATAATCCTTCTTCAAGGCAATAAGTTGTCCTTGAGCAATTAATTCTACGTAATGATAAAATTTAGAAATAAGAATATGTAAAATCTCCTCAAGCTCATGATGTTTTCCGGTTTCTAATGCTATCGAGGTAGCTCGCGGCGCTCTTGTAAATACTCGTTGATTCACATTTAAACCCACTCCTATAATTACAGCATACAGACCATTACGTATCACGCTTTCTATAAGTACCCCACAAATCTTAGATCTACCTGCCAATATGTCGTTAGGCCATTTTACCGAAAGTTGTTCTATTCCTAACTGCTTTAGCGCATCATAAACTGCTAATGAAGTAGCCATTGTAATGTAAAATTGACGGTCAATACGCAACTCCCCAACCCGCTTGAACAAACTAAAAGTGAGGTTTTTATCTTTTTCAGATTCCCAAAAAGCACCACGTTGACCCCTTCCGGCAAGTTGCTCGGCAGCCCATACAATTGTATCCTCTACTACGTCGAGCTTTTTTGCATATGCTCTTAAGTAGGTATTAGTAGAAGTTGTGGCATTAAGTTTGACTATTTGCATAGAGTAATATGAATAGCTTAAAAGTTCTTACAAAAAACCTTATGAAACAAAATTGTAATAACTTTGTCAGACTAAAAAAGAATTAATGGCGAAAAAAGAAGTAAGTACAGATCTACTAATAACGACTATTCTAGAAGGTATTGAAGAGGTAAAAGGTCAAAATATTGATATATTGGATCTTAGGGAGATAGAAAACATGGTTTGCGACTACTTTATTATTTGTAATGGTACGTCAAATACTCAGGTAAATGCCATTGTAAATTCAATTCAAAAAACCGTAAGCAAAAAAATTAAGGATAAACCTTGGCACGTAGAAGGATTGCAAAATTCTGAATGGGTGCTAATGGATTATGTAAATGTTGTTGTTCACGTATTTCAAAAACACGTGAGGGAATATTATGACATTGAGAGTCTTTGGGGAGATGCCAAAGTAACATCAATCGAAACAAATTATTAAATCACATAGATGGCAGACAAATCAAAAAAGCCGGCACCTAATAAACCAAAATTTAGCGCCTGGTGGATATATACCGCAATAATTCTTGTATTTCTAGCATTAAATTATTTCAGCAGTAGTTCAGATTATGGAAATCCTAAAGAAATTCTTGAGAATCAGGTATTAACTTATGCAAAGGATGGTGATGTTGAGCGAATAGATATCAGTAAATCGAAACAAATCGCCTACATCTATCTTACTGCAGAAGCTGAAAAGAAAGAGGTTCATGCAAAACCTGCAGATAATGGTATGTCTATTTTAAGCTCAGATTCTGGTGCTGATTATGAATATCGTTATGCAACTCTTGAAGATCTTACCGATCAATTAGCTAAAATAGAAGAAAATCAAGGAATTTACATATCTCGTAAAGTACTTCCTCCAGATAATAATGTATTTGGTGATATATTACTCACCTTATTGCCTATAGCAGTTATTATAGGTATTTGGATATTTATAATGAGAAGAATGTCTTCTGGCGGTGCAGGTGGTGCAGGCGGACAAATATTTAATATCGGAAAGTCTAAGGCTAAGCTTTTTGACGAGAAAACCGATGTAAAAACTACTTTCAAAGATGTTGCTGGTTTAGAAGGTGCAAAAGAAGAGGTTCAGGAAATCGTTGATTTCTTAAAAAACCCGAGTAAGTATACAAACCTGGGTGGTAAAATACCTAAAGGAGCATTACTTGTAGGTCCTCCGGGAACTGGTAAAACTTTATTAGCTAAAGCTGTTGCCGGTGAAGCAAAAGTGCCATTTTTCTCATTATCAGGTTCAGATTTTGTAGAAATGTTTGTTGGGGTTGGTGCTTCTCGTGTACGTGATCTTTTCAAGCAAGCCAAAGAAAAATCTCCTGCAATTATATTTATTGATGAAATTGATGCGATAGGTAGAGCGCGAGGTAAAGCTAATTTTAGCGGTTCTAATGATGAGCGTGAAAATACCTTAAACCAACTGCTTACAGAGATGGACGGTTTTGGCACAAATACAAATGTAATTGTACTTGCAGCTACTAACCGAGCAGATGTACTAGATACAGCACTTATGCGTGCAGGTAGATTTGACCGTCAAATTTATGTTGACTTGCCAGATGTACGTGAACGTAAAGAAATTTTTGAAGTTCATTTAAGACCCCTGAAGAAAGTTGCTGATGAACTTGACACTGAGTTTATGGCAAAACAAACGCCTGGATTCTCTGGGGCAGATATTGCTAACGTTTGTAACGAAGCAGCATTAATTGCTGCAAGACAAGGCAAAACAGCGGTAGGACGTCAAGATTTCTTAGATGCAGTAGATCGTATAGTAGGTGGTCTTGAAAAGAAAAATAAGATTATTACGCCAGACGAGAAAAAAGCAATTGCATTTCACGAAGCTGGTCATGCTACAGTGAGCTGGATGCTTGAGCACGCCGCTCCTTTGGTAAAAGTGACTATAGTACCTCGAGGTCGTTCATTAGGAGCTGCCTGGTATTTACCAGAAGAACGTCTAATCGTACGCCCAGAGCAAATGCTTGATGAGATGTGTGCTGCTATGGGTGGTCGTGCTGCTGAGAAGGTTACATTTGATAAAATATCTACCGGAGCTTTAAGCGATCTTGAAAAAGTGACGAAACAAGCTCGTATGATGGTTACTACTTATGGTCTTAATGATGCAATAGGTAACTTAACCTATTACGACTCTTCAGGACAGAATGAGTACAACTTTAGCAAGCCTTATAGTGAAAAAACTGCTGAATTAATTGATAAAGAAATTTCAAAAATTATTGAAGAGCAATATCAGAGAGCGATCACAATTCTTGAAGAAAATAAAGATAAATTAAATGAACTAGCCGAAGTATTGCTTGATAAAGAAGTAATATTTAAAGATAATCTTGAGAAGATTTTCGGTAAGCGTCCATTTGAAAAACCTGAAGGTGTAGAGCAAAAAATGCAAGAAAACACACTTCCGGTTAGCGAGAATTAAAACACTTCTGGTGTACAAATTTTAAATCTTAACTTAACGCTTTGTTGAGTTAAGATTTTTTATATTTGATAAACACCTAATAACATAAGCATACACACTCATTTATGAGTATTTTAAAGAAACTCTTTAAACCCAAAAATTCAGAAGAATCTGATAAGCCAGGCACTACAAAAGCTGAGCGTGGGAAATATATGCCAGATATTAGCGCTCCTGCAGATGAGCGTTTTACAAAACATTTCATCCTTAATGGCGGTAAATTTTTATACTGCGTAAACATGGAGGAAATACACGAAAGTTTTGACAATATACTCCTTGAGAATGACTGGTATGAGCAAGACGTTTATTGTTTAGATGATAAGCTTGAAAGCCTCTTTGGCAACTACAATTTGATGTACGGAACAGAATCTGAGTCAAAATTTATGTTGTCGACCTGTGAAAATCTAATCGCTGACGATGGTAGTTTACTCATTTCTTCAAATCAAATTAAAGAAAAGAAACTAAAAGAACTCCCTCAGAACTTTGTGATTTTTGCTACTACAAGTCAAATTGTAAATAGCATTGGCGAAGGCTTACGCGGAATAAAGAAAAAAAACACAGGCTACATCCCTACTAATATAACAACCATAAAAAACTTTGAACCTAAAGAAGGACCCAAAGATTTTATGTCTTATGGAAGCAGTGCAAAAAACCTTTATTTATTGCTTCTAGAAGATTTATAGTATGCGCGAACTTACTGTACGAGCACTTTCCGGACTGTTGTATGTCATAATTTTATTGTTTTCCATTCTCTATTCTGAGAAATGGTATATACTTCTGTTTTTATTATTTGGTATTATAACACTTCGAGAATTCCTAAGACTTATAGGCTTTCAGTTTTGGTACACCTACGCGATTTTAATTTCTTTCATACTTTTTTTCAGTTATTTTAAGGTTTCCAAAATTGCCACTTTAATTCTATTAGGTTTCACTGTAGTTACGGGACTATATCTAATGAAAAATCTCTTCAGTGAGAAAATTAGAAAGTATGGTAAACTTCAAAAATTACACATCACGGTATTTTATATTATCGCGAGTTTTGTGTTTCTGACACTTTTACCCTCTCACGGTGATGAGTTTTCACCATACACAGTCGCCGGACTTTTTATTCTTATATGGACAAATGATACATTTGCTTATATCGTAGGTAAAAGTTTTGGTAGACATAAGCTTTTTCCCAGTATCTCTCCTAAGAAGACTATCGAAGGTTTTTTTGGCGGATTAGTTTTCGCTTGTATTGCCAGTTATTTTATTCATAAATTTACCGGCAGTCTTAATTTTAATATATGGCTGTCTCTGGCAGTTGTAATGAGTACTTTGGGAACTTTTGGAGATCTCATAGAGTCTAAGTTGAAACGCGAAGCCGGAGTTAAAGATAGCGGTACATTGATGCCGGGTCACGGCGGACTTTACGACCGTCTAGACAGTATTTTATTTGCAAGTCCGTTTATATATCTGGTTCTAATAGTTTTTGAATATGTTTCATAAAGAAGGTTATACGATAATAATAGTTACACTAATAATTGTAGCTATTGGTTTTATAAGTACGCAAACCTGGGTATCTCCAGTTTGGCTTCAGTATGTGTGTTATGCGACACTGGTAGTATTTTTAATCCTCATTTTGCAGTTCTTTAGAAATCCGAGTAGAATAGCAGATATAAACACCCAAGACGTAGTTTCTCCTGTAGACGGGAAAGTAGTAGTAATTGAAGAAGTATTTGAAAAAGAATATTTTAAAGAAAAAAGACTACAGGTTTCGGTTTTCATGTCACCTATCAATGTTCACGTAACCCGTTATCCTGTAACTGGGAAAGTAGTATATAGTAAATACCACCCAGGAAAATATCTTGTAGCTTGGCATCCTAAAGCTTCTGAAGAGAATGAGCGCACCACTGTCGTAGTTCGTTCTACTGGTTTTGGAGATGTTCTTTATAGACAAATAGCCGGCGCACTAGCTAAACGCATTGTAAACTATGCAAAAGAAGGCGATGAAGCTGTTAAGGGAGATGATAGCGGTTTTATAAAGTTTGGTTCTCGTGTAGATATTTATCTTCCTTTAGGCACACCTCTGGCTGTTAAATTAAATCAGAAGGTTAAAGGATCACAGAGTATTATAGCAACTCTTAAGTAGATCGTTTTGAGTAAAGAAAAATTGGATGAAGACTTCCAGAATGCTGCTGAAAGAGCCAGTAACACAAAGACTGTTTTACCTCCAGATATTCAGTTGTTACTCTACGCCTATTACAAAAAAGGCAATCATAAAAGCAAACTTATTCCTGTTGAGAATTTAAAGGAAAATGATTTAAGAAGTGCCTTTAAGTACAATGCTCTTATTCAAATCAAAGGACTCACTGCTACAGAAGCAAAAAAGGAATACATTAAGCTTGTAGCTCAATATATTCCTGATTAAATTTTATTACTCCGTTAAAGAAATAATCCTATTTCAAAGCTGCTAGTCTCTTTTCTAACGCATCAATTTTAGACTGTGCGTCTGCTTGTTTTTGACGTTCTATCGCTACTACTTGTTCGGGCGCTCCACTTACAAAGCGTTCATTAGATAACTTTTTAGTTACCGAATTCATAAACCCTCGGGTATAGTTTAATTCTTCCTCAATTTTAGCGAGTTCTGCTTCAATATCTATCGCTCCTGTTAGCGGAATAAAATATTCATTAGCTTTAACTCTAAAAGACAATGCACCATCTTTACTAGCTGTAGTAGTCTCAATAGTAGATAGATTACATAACTTTTTAATTATTCCATTAAAACGGTCTGTAAAACCTTCAGTATTCATCACGTAAAGCTCAAGCTCTTCTTTAAATGAAATATTTTTCTCTTTACGTATAGCACGAATTCCCGTTATTATTTGAGTCGCCAGATCAAAATCATTCAGTAGTTCTTTATCTCCAGCCTCAACTTCTGGCCAATTGTTTATTATCAATGCCTCATCTGGAGTACGCTCTGCGATATTTTGCCAGATTTCTTCCGAAGCAAAAGGAATAAACGGATGCAAAATGCGTAGATTATTTTCTAGAGCATTAATCACCATATCATAAGTTTTCTTATCAATCGGCTTACCATATTCAGGTTTTACAATCTCAAGCAACCAACTACAGAAATCATCCCAGACTAATTTATACGTAGCCATCAATGCATCGCTTATACGGTATTTGCTAAAGTGATCTTCAATCTCAACACCAGCATCTTTAAAACGTTCTGCATACCAATTCAACCCCTTTAAACTAGCTTCAGGTTGCGCTATCGTAGCATCAACTTCCCAACCTTTAATAAGTCTAAAAGCATTCCATATTTTATTTATAAAGCCTTTACCTTGCTGACATAAATCTTCGTCAAAAAGCAAATCGTTACCCGCAGAAGCACTTAACAATAAACCTACACGCACACCATCTGCACCATACTTATCGATTAGCATCATAGCATCTGGTGAATTACCTAATGATTTAGACATTTTACGGCGTTCTGCATCGCGCACTAGACCGGTTAGATACACATTAGTAAACGGTTTTTTTCCCGTATACTCATACCCTGCCATTATCATACGTGCTACCCAGAAAAATAAAATATCTGGACCGGTAACTAAATCATTTGTAGGATAGTAATATTTAAATTCTTCATTGTCAGGATTCGCAATACCATCAAAAACACTCATGGGCCACAACCAAGATGAAAACCAAGTATCAAGCGCATCTTCATCTTGCTTTAAATCTGCAAGCGTTAGATTTTCATTTCCTGTTTTTGCTCTTGCCAAAATTAAAGCCTCCTCCATATTTCTAGCAACTACAAAGTCTTCTTTACCATTGCCAAAATAGAAAGCTGGTATTTGTTGACCCCACCATAACTGTCTAGAGATATTCCAATCTCTAATATTTTCCATCCAGTGACGGTACGTATTGTCGAATTTCTTCGGAAAAAGATTTATCTCTTCAGTCTCTAATACTGCTTTAATTGCAGGTTCTGCCAAGTCTTTCATTTTCAAAAACCATTGATCTGAAAGCTTAGGCTCAATTACCGCTTTTGTGCGTTCTGATGTACCTACTTTATTAATATGGCTTTCCGTTTTAACTAAAGCACCAAGATCTTTAAGCTCTTTTACAATCTCTTCCCGAACCACAAAGCGATCTTTTCCTTCGTAATGCATTCCGAATGAATTTAAAGATGCATCGTCATGAAAAATATCAATGACATCCAGATTATGCTTATCTCCCAGCATTTTATCATTTTCATCATGAGCAGGAGTGACTTTTAAACAACCTGTACCAAACTCTAGATCTACGTATTCATCTTCAATAATAGGTATTACTCTATTAGCTATAGGCACTATAGCTTTCTTACCGCGCAAGTGAGCAAAGCGCTCATCGTTAGGATTGATGCAAATTGCAGTATCACCAAAAATGGTCTCTGGTCGTGTTGTTGCAATAGTTAGAACCTCATCACTGCCTTCCAACTTATAGTTTAAATAGTATAAATGCCCTTGACGCTCTTCATGAATAACTTCTTCATCAGACAAAGTTGTTTTTGCTTCAGGGTCCCAGTTAACCATGCGATGACCTCGGTAAATAAGTCCTTTGTTATATAGATCAATAAAGCTTTCAATAACACTAGCAGACATTGTGTCATCCATTGTGAAACGTGTGCGCTCCCAATCGCATGATGCTCCTAACTTTTTTAATTGCTCAAGGATTGTCCCTCCATATTTATCGGTCCATTCCCAGGCGTGTTTTAAAAACTCTTTTCTGGTAAGATCGCTCTTATTAATACCTTCGGCTTTAAGTTTTGCTACAACTTTAGCTTCTGTAGCAATAGAGGCGTGATCTGTACCCGGCACCCAGCATGCATTAAAACCTTTTAGACGAGCTCGTCGTATAAGAACATCCTGAATGGTATTATTCAACATGTGTCCCATATGCAGAATACCTGTCACATTAGGAGGCGGGATTACAATTGTATAGGGTTCTTTTTCATTAGGCTCTGAGTGAAAATAATTGTGTTTTAACCAGTAGTCGTACCACTTTTGTTCAACATCTTTCGAGCTATATTTTGAAGCTAATGCCATTCTTGGTCTAGTTTTTGACTTAAGTAGCAAAAGTACTTATTATAGTAAGTATTTTAAAAGAACCGAGGAATTAAATAAAACTGATATTTGGCGATTGCAATTACTTTAGATAACCTTATTCTAGAGGTAAGCTTCTTAAAAAAAAGCTACTTTATTGCATAAACTCTTTAATAGGTTTATTTTTATACTTCATTAACACTTAGAATTATGAGAAAATTAGTTTTAATACTTGCTGTAGGACTTATGACAATAGGCTTGCAAGCTCAAGAAGAAGCTAAAGAGAAGAAAGCTGAGATTGCTTTTGAATCAGATGTTATTGATTATGGTGATGTTGCCCATGGCGCAGACGGCACACGTGAATTTAAATTTACGAATACTGGTAATGCTCCTCTGGTAATATCTAAAGCATACTCAACATGTGGTTGTACTGTACCAAGTCCTCCAACAGATCCTATTGCTCCTGGAGAAAGCAATGTTATTAAAGTAAAATACGATACAAATCGTGCTCCAGGCCCGATACGTAAAACAATAACTGTGTATACAAATGCATCTGCAGAGCCTTATACTTTAAAAATAAAAGGGAATCTTTTACCTGCGGTAAATTAATTCAGAAAATATATAAGTAAAAAAGCGGTCTTAACGACCGCTTTTTTTTTGCTCAATCTTTAAGTATCTTCTTTAAGGTGAATTTATAATCATAAGCTATACCTCCTCTTAGAATTTCTAATTTTAAAACCTCTCCTTCATCACGATAAAAATAACGTGTGATATCCTGTAATTTTAAGTTCCGTACTTTCTTACCATTTATTTTTATCAATTTATCTCCTACTCTTAACCCTGCTTTTGATCCTGGTGATTCTTCGCGAATTGCTGCTACTTCATAATTAGGTGACAATTTAAATTGTTTAAACTCAACAGTATTTGTAGCTAGAAATATACTTTCATAACCTCCAGATTGTTGATCACCACTAAATTCTTCTACAATTTTACGATCATATTCTGCTATAATATCAGAACCATTATGCTGAATAACTAAGCCACTGCGATCATACTTAAAAGGCTCATCAAAAAACTTATTCTTTTTTAAAAGCATCTTTTTTGAGTTATAATCAATCACAACTGTAAATCGCTTTAAAACTTCAGAGCCTAAGCTACCATTTCGGAAATGGAGTCTATTTATATAGTTAATTGAGTTCGAATCGGGGTAGGCTACATTTACTTTTTCTAAAGAAAAATCTCCAAGATCAAGTCGGTCAAGTTTAGACCGTACACCAGTAACTTCTCCATTAAAACCTAAACCAAGATTATTTTTAAAAGAATTATCTGGTATTGTTATGCCCTTATGACTTTTTTCAAATAACCAGAGCGCATCACCGCTACCGGTATCTACGAGCAACTTTGCTAAAAACGAATTTTTACCAATTTGCATTTGTAATAATGCATAAGGTTTGCTACTATGAAACTCTAAAGGTATGGTAACGCAAGACCGGCAATTGCGTCTTTTATAGTCCGCTTTATTATAAAGATTAATATACTCTCGGGCATAATTTATTTCTACGATAAAATCTTTGAATAATGCGTAACCAATTATCCCGTTAACAGGAAAACCTAGTCTAGAAGAAAAGTTACGCTCGTTGTCTGATAAATGAACAATGGTCTGATTAATAGCAGAAGTGGTGCCTATATTTATAATATTGTGGGTAGATTTAATTGCTTCAGCATCCTCGCCCGCTCCTGCTCCGGTTAAAACAACTTTTGTTTCATTGTTTAGCTTTAAATTTGAATTCGCATTAAACAGAATGGTCGAGCGTACACCCGTATCTAATAACATAGAAAGCTCAACGCCATTTATGTGCACAGGAATCACGATCAGGTTATTTACAATTTTTACTTTAATTTTTTCTTTAGATACATTCTTAGGCAAAAGAAATCTTCCCTGCGCAAAAGCACAGTTTAATGACAATAAAGCAGTAAATAAATATATTAACTGAGCATATCTCATAAAAAAGAGGTAATTACTCTCAATTTAATACTTTTACGCCATATTTTATAAACAATTCACTTAAATTATTTTCTCATTAATAATTTGCAAATTTACAGATCTAAAAACAAAGGATTTTTATGCCGAAGATTTCACACAAAGGACAGTCAATGCCTGAATCACCTATACGTAAACTTGTGCCATTTGCAGAAGCTGCAGAAGCTAGAGGGATTTCTATACACCAATTAAATATTGGACAACCTGATATTAAAACTCCTCAGGCCGCTCTTAACGCTGTTAAAGATGCAGACATTGAGGTGCTATCTTATAGTCACTCTGCAGGTTTTTTAAGTTACCGAGAAAAGTTAGCCGCATATTATGGAAAACAGGGAATAGACATAACTGCTTCAGATATTATTATATCTACAGGTGGGTCTGAAGCTTTAATGTTTGCTATGGGAAGCGTTACAGATCCGGGTGATGAAGTGATAATACCAGAACCTTTTTATGCAAATTACAATGGTTTTGCTACAGCATCTGGAGTAACTGTAAAACCCGTGATCTCTTCATTTGAAAGTGGATTTGCATTACCTCCGATTTCAGAATTTGAAAAACAAATAACAGCTAAAACTAAAGCTATTGTTATTTGCAACCCAGGTAATCCCACCGGTTATTTATACAGCCAAGAAGAATTAGATCAACTTTCAGAATTAGTAAAAAAGCACGATCTCTTTTTAATTGCAGATGAAGTATATCGAGAATTTGCTTATGATGGTCTTCAACATCGTTCCGTATTAAATCAACGTAGCATCGATGAGCATACCATAATGATAGACTCTGTATCTAAGCGTTTTTCTATGTGTGGAGCACGTATAGGTTGTATTGTAAGTCGTAATAAGAATTTGATGGCAACTGCAATGAAATTTGCTCAGGCACGATTAAGCCCTCCTACACTAGCACAAATAGCTAGTGAAGCTGCCTTAGATACACCTCAGTCCTATTTTGACGAAGTAATTTCTGAATATGTAGATCGCAGAAATACACTTGTTGAAGGTTTGGAAGCTATTCCTGGTGTACGTGTTGCTAAACCTAAAGGAGCGTTCTACTGTATAGTAGAATTACCTGTTAAAAATGCTGATGACTTTGCGCGTTGGCTTTTGGAATCTTTTGAGCATAATAAAAAGACAATAATGGTTGCACCTGCAGCAGGATTTTATTCTACTGAAGGAGAAGGAATTAATCAAGTAAGAATAGCTTACGTATTAAAAAAAGAGGATCTTATCGAAGCTGTATCCTTATTAAAAGAAGCTTTACAACAGTATAAGGATTAATGAATATTGCGCACGACGTTTCTCTAAAAAAATACAACACTTTTGGCATTGATGCTAAAGCCAGTTCTTTTGTATCAGTAAGTACACTAGACGAACTAAAAGAAGCCCTGAGTACAACTACCAAACGTAAATTCGTATTAGGAGGTGGCAGTAATATGCTCATAAAGAATGATATTGAAGCGCTCGTAATTCATATTAACCTTAAAGGTATTGAAGTTGTAAAAGAAGATAAAGATTCTATTTGGCTCGAAGTTGCTGCTGGTGAAAACTGGCACAGTTTTGTTATGCACTGCGTAAATAATAATTATGGCGGTGTAGAAAACTTAGCGCTAATTCCTGGTAATACCGGCACCTCCCCTGTTCAAAACATAGGAGCTTATGGTGTTGAGCTTAAAGATGTTTTTGATTCGTGTTCTACAATTAACCGTAAATCGTTAGAATCGAAAATATTTACGCATTCAGATTGTAAATTCGGTTATCGAGAATCTATTTTCAAAAATGAGGCTAAGGACCTATATGTTATCACATCGGTTACTTTTAAACTCAGTAAAAAAGATCATAATCTCAATACCGGTTATGGGGCTATACAAGAAGTTCTTAAGCAAAAGGAAATAAAAAACCCTACGATTAAAGAAATAGCAGAAGCAGTAATACATATTAGATCTTCAAAGCTGCCAGACCCTAAACTATTAGGAAATAGCGGAAGCTTTTTCAAAAATCCGGTAATTCGTAAAGAGCTTTATGATACACTGCAAAGCAAGTATGCTGGCTTGCCAGTATACCCTCTATCAAATGAAGAAGTAAAAGTTCCTGCAGGATGGCTTATAGAGCAGGCCGGTTTTAAAGGATATCGTATTGAAGATGCGGGCGTGCACGATAAACAAGCTTTAGTTTTAGTAAATTATGGGAATGCTACCGGAGATAATTTGTGGGATTTAGCACTTCAAATCAAAGATGAAGTTTATAAAAAATTCAAAATCAATATTGAGCCTGAAGTGAATATTGTAAAATAAAAAAAGCCGCTTAACTTAAGTTAAGCGGCTTTTTCATAGATGCGAAATTATTATTTCGACATTAATACTTTATTGACTTGATGGATAATTCCGTTAGATGCATCTATATTTCCTAAAACTATTTGAGCTTTTTTACCCTTACCATCTCTTATTACGATCTGATCTCCATCTCTCATAATAGTAAGTTTATCACCTTTTACAGTTGTTAACTCAGCTTTTCCTTTACCTGCGTCAATTGCTTTTCCAAGATCTTCAGACCTCATTTTACCTGCAATTACGTGGTATTGTAAAACACTTACTAACATTTCTTTATTCTCAGGTTTTGTAAGATCGTCTAGCATTCCTTTTTTCAATTCAGAAAATGCGTGATCTGTGGGTGCAAATACGGTGTAATCTCCTTCAGCTAATAACATATCTGAAAGACCTGCTGCGTTAAGTGCAATAACTAAGGTATCAAGATCACGAGAAGCCATTGCTTTTCCAGCAATACTATTAGTTCTTGCTTCTTCTTTCATTTTCTCTTCGTTTGCCTGAGCTTCTTTCATCTCAGCTTCCTTAGCATCACTTTCTGCTTTAGCAGTAGCTTCTTGCTCCTCTAATTGTATTTGCTCCTTTTTCTTATTGTCTTCGCAAGAGCTAAAAGCAACTACAAAGCCCATAAGTAACACGAATACAAAAGGTTTATTAAATTTCATAAATTAATTTTTAATGGTTTGTGAATATCAAATGTATTAATAATTAACATTCAATATATCAAGCGCCTACTAATCTTTAGTTAAATAAATAGGCTTCTTTTTAGTGAATTTAACTAATTAGGATTTCGGAAAATACTTTGGGTCTCTCTTATCTAGGTCGTATCTTTGCAGCATAATTTTAAGCTATGAAATTACTTCTTATAACTCTTGTACTTTTAGGATTAGCCTTCGCAGGGATTGCAATTAAAATCTGGGCAAAGAAAGATGGTAAATTTGCAGGAACATGTGCGAGTCAGAATCCTTTTTTAAATAAAGAGGGTGAAGCTTGTGGTATGTGTGGTAAAATGCCCGAAGAAATGGGAGATTGCGCACCAAAAGCTTCATAAAACGCAATTTTGCTATCTATTCTATTTGAAGAGCTGTTTATAACAATTTTCAGTGGTGTAGTTGTATTAAATTGTTCTTATTACTTATACTTTTCAAAATTTTCATTTAGCAGGACGCCTCGCTTTCAGAATATTAAAAGACACGATGCGGTGTCTATAATTATTTGTGCTAAAAATGAATCTCAACGTTTAGAAAATCTCATTCAGCTTATTAGTCTTCAAAATCTTAATCTGTTTGAGATTATAGTTGTAAACGATAATTCTAATGATAATTCGTTAGAAATTCTTCAACAGCTTGCAATTGAGAATTCACGTTTAAAAGTCATAAATCTAAATGCTGAAACTGGCAAGAAAGCAGGAATTACGAGAGCAATTAATGCATCTTTATATTCAAAAATACTCTTAACTGATGCAGATTGTATTCCAATAAGTACAGACTGGGCAGCTTTAATGATACAAAATCTCATAGATGAGAAACATATTGTACTGGGGTATAGTGGTTATATAAGATATGGTCAATCATTACTTAATAAAATAATACGCTACGAGACTCTGCTAACTGCTACGCAATATTTGGGGTATGCCGTTCACAATAATGCGTATATGGGTGTAGGTCGAAATTTAGCCTACACAAAGGGCATTTTTAAATCCTCAAATGGATTTGATAAGCACGCTCACATACGAGCAGGAGACGATGATTTATTTGTAAATGAAAATGCAACTTCAACCAATATTTCTATTTGCGTAAATCCTGAATCTTTCACCTATTCTGAACCTAAAAAAAAATGGAAAGATTGGTTTATTCAAAAACGCAGGCATACAGATGTTGCGAAATTGT
This sequence comes from Leeuwenhoekiella aequorea, assembly GCF_004104375.1. Classification (GTDB taxonomy): domain Bacteria; phylum Bacteroidota; class Bacteroidia; order Flavobacteriales; family Flavobacteriaceae; genus Leeuwenhoekiella; species Leeuwenhoekiella aequorea. Next base: position 656,119 of record NZ_QOVM01000001.1, on the reverse strand, counting down.
ACAAACAAAAACATCAAATACAATTAGCCCTCTTTTATATCACACAATTTTTATTTTTTGCTTTGATTCCTTTTGTTCTATTTAATCAGCAATTTTTGACTTTGGTAGTCGTTTTAATTCTAATACGTACGGTTATTTTCTGGGTAATTTTATCTAAAGCTGCCGCTAAATTAAGAGAAGCAGATCTCATTAAATATTTACCTTTCTTAGAGCCATTTCTAATAATTCTCCAAATGCTTATCTTTATTTCAAATATTATGGTAAAACCCCGACGTTGGAACTAGACCAGAACCTTATAGATCTAAAAATTAGTGAAGCAAAACAAGGTAGCCAGAGTGCCTATAATTATTTGCTCAACTCGCACTGGAACCTGGTTTACTCTTTTCAGCTAAAAAGAACACAAGATGATTTTAAAGCTGAAGAAATTACCATACAAACTTTCTCAAAGGCATTCAACCAATTAAGCACCTACGACAATAAGTATAAGTTTAGCACGTGGTTAGTTACCATATCTAAAAATCTTCATATAGATCTTTTGCGAAAAGAAACTCGAGCCGAAAAGCGACTTCATAAAGAATTTAAACTTAATAGTGTCGTAGATAAAAATCCCACTGCCGAAGATTCTTTAATTACCGAACAAAATTTATCTGAATTATTAGCCCACATCAAAAAATTAAAACCTCATTATCAAGAAGTAATAAATTTACGCTACTTTCAAGAGATGAGTTATAAAGAAATGGCTAACAGTCTCGACGAACCATTAAGCAATGTCAAAGTCAAATTATTAAGAGCGCGCCGCTTACTTTCTGACTTGATTGAAAAAACGCCGTAAATCTCTATGAAAACTTTGCTTAAGCAATTAGGCCCTGGACTCTTATTTGCAGGAGCTGCAATAGGTGTATCACATCTCGTGCAATCTACACGATCGGGAGCCGATTACGGTTTTGGCTTAGTATGGGTTCTAGTTTTAATTCATATTATTAAATACCCATTTTTTCAGTATGGTCCAAGGTATGCCGCCGCTACAGGCACAAGTCTGCTAGAAGGATATCTTAATCTAAACAGAGCTGTACTAATTGCCTACTTTATAATAAATCTGCTCACTATATTTACAATACAAACAGCGGTGACAGTTGTAACCGCTGGGATTGCTAGTTATGTTTTTCCGGTAGATTGGAGTCTTACCACATGGAATGTTGTTATAACTATACTTTGCACCACCTTACTCCTACTAGGCAAATACAATTTTCTGGATAATTTGATGAAGTTTATTGTAATAACGCTTACAATAAGTACATTAATAGCCGTTGGGATCGCAGGGTATGAACCTCATCAAACAATAGATTTTATTCAGGTATTACCTACAGATGCTGCTGGAGTTGCCTTTCTTATTGCATTTATGGGCTGGATGCCGGCTCCATTAGACATCTCAATCTGGCATTCGTTATGGTCATTAGAAAAAGCTAAAGAAGGTAAGCTTACTAGAAAATCTGCAATCTTTGACTTTAACATCGGTTTTCTGGGAACAATAATTGTCGGTACGTGTTTTATTGCATTAGGAGCTTTGGTTATGCATAACACAGGAGTCCAGTTTAGCGCAAGCAGCAGTTCGTTTGCAAAACAACTTATAGATCTTTATACTAGCAGTCTCGGCAACTGGGCGTTTTATATCATAGGCATTGCCGCATTTACAACTATGTTTAGCACCACCCTTACCACACTCGACGCTTCACCACGAGTTATGTCAAAAACCGTAGAATTAATTTTGGGTAAAACAATTAAAGGAAGCTATACTATATGGTTAGCGATTCTAATATTAGGTACTGGATGTATTCTATTTTTACTCACTAGTGAAATGGGAACACTCATTGAAATAGCCACCATACTCTCATTTTTAACCGCTCCATTTTTTGCGATAGCTAATTACTGCGTAATGAATGGTAAAAATGTTCCTCTGGAAGATAGGCCAAGTAAATTTTTAAATGCATTTAGCATATTAAGTATTATACTACTTATAGCCTTTAGCATTTGGTATCTAACTACACTTTAGGTTTTTTAGATATTCGGTCTTCTCGTCTTGTGCGTATGGGTGCGTTTTCAATTACTGTTGAAAGTACAATGTGCGTTTTGGTTTCTCCATATGTGATAAGTTTATCAATGAACTCTTCAAGATGAAATTGATCAAACAACACTACTTCTAACAAGATGTTTTCATTTCCTGTAATGCGATAGCAATTTAAGACTTCGCTAAACTCGTGTACTTTTTCTAAAAAGGGTTTTAACCTACCCATAAATGCACGCAATGTGATTATAGCTTTTAATTGATGTCCAGATTCAAAATGCGAAATTTCTGCTTTGTAACCTATTAATATCCCCGCATCTTCCATTTTACGTATGCGCTCTGCTACAGCCGGCGAAGTTATTCCTACAGCTCTACCCAAAGCACTATTACTTATACGCGCATTTTTCTGCAGTGTTTGAAGAATTTTCCAGTTAGTTGAATCGATATGCATATTTAAATAAATAGGAGTTATTTTCTTTAATATTTAAAGTAAATATAATTTAAAACTTTAAAATCCATATATATTAATCTGTGAATACTGCTAAATTTGAATCACAATTAAGCTATGTCATCAGTACCTAGAAATACACGTTTATATAATCAAGCAATTGAAATACTGCGACTTTCACGCTCAATTTCTAATTATTTGATTTACGATCTCGCTCCCCTAGAATCTAATGGGACAGAAAATCCTTATGTGTATTTTACAGGTGATATCGTACGTCATTCAGACTCGCTGGCTCCAGAAATTATCAAGGCAGAAAGTCAAACTTTTCAAGATGATCGTTTACGACACGCGGCATCTTTAGACCGATTAACTTCTAGTTTATATGCTACTTGCGAGCGCTTGGAACGTGCAGAAAGTAGCGGTAAAGACTTTGTGCGACTTTTACGTTCTGAAGTAAGAAAATTTAGAAAGCTTCAGCACAAGTGGATGATGACACTTTAAACTCTTCCTTTACATTTTCCTTTATAAGCATTTCTTTAAGCACTGATTATTTTGTGCTAAATAATTTATACTTTGTACTTACTATTCAAAATAACAAATTGATTGACCTAAACATTAGCGTATGTCTTTAGAAGACGATTTTAGTTCACAAAACAGTTGTGAAAATTCTGCACTTTATATAAAAGCTACAGAAATTTTAAAACTTTCTAATCGTATAGCCGAGATAGCTGCATCTTATGAAACAGCTGCTACAGATAGTTCAGATCAGGAAATTTTAAGAAGTCAGGCGCTCTACATTAGAGAAGATGCGTCGATTATTCCTTCAAAAATTGCAGGAGCTTTTAACTGCGACCTCTATGATATTAAGATGGAAAAAGCCTGTTTGATTCGAAAATCAGCTCAAGATCTTGCTACACATATGACAGGATTAGAAATGTATGGCTTTAGAGAAACCGAATATTTAGATCTACTACGCAACGAGATTGAAGCATTTAGGATTCTATTTGCAGAATGGGTAAAGACTTTTGACCCTTTTAATTATATCATCGATCGCTGGGGACTTTTCAATCCACCAGGAGTAAATTATAACGACTTAGAAGATGATGATTCTATAGATCCAGATGATTTTAATTTTGAAGACTAAGCTGTAAATTATTAATATTCGTGTCACTTAGAAATACATGCTACTTCTATTCAATACAGAAAAAAAAAACACTTCACAGATTTAAAATCTGTGAGGTGTTTTTTATAATTTATAATTTGATAAGCTCTACATATTTCTTCTATACTGCCCTCCTACTTCAAAAAGAGCATTTGTAATCTGACCCAGCGAGCAAATTTTTGTGGCTTCCATTAACCGCTCAAACATATTTTCATTTTGAATTGCCGCTTCCTGCACAGTTTTTAAAATAGCCTCTGCATCATTCTCATAAGCTTTATGCAAATTAGTGAGGGTTGCAATCTGAGCTTGTTTTTCTTCTTCAGTAGCCCGTATCACCTCCATAGGCTTTACGGTAGGAGAACCTTTACTGCTTAAAAACGTATTCACACCTATGATAGGGAATTCGCCATTGTGCTTTAAGGTTTCATAATACAAACTTTCCTCTTGTATTTTACTACGCTGGTACATCGTTTCCATAGCACCTAAAACACCACCCCGTTCTGTAATACGATCAAATTCTTGTAAAACGGCCTCCTCAACAAGCTCTGTTAACTCTTCAATTATAAAAGCTCCTTGTATTGGATTCTCATTTTTAGTTAAACCTAACTCTTTATTAATTATAAGCTGAATTGCCATTGCTCTGCGTACACTTTCCTCGGTGGGTGTTGTAATTGCCTCATCATATGCATTTGTGTGTAACGAATTACAGTTATCATAAATCGCATACAAAGCCTGAAGCGTTGTACGTATATCATTGAAGTCTATCTCCTGCGCATGTAATGATCTTCCCGATGTTTGAATGTGGTACTTCAACATTTGAGCACGCGGGTTCGCTCCATATTTATATTTTAAAGCTTTTGACCAAATTTTACGGGCCACACGACCTATTACCGCATATTCAGGATCTACGCCATTGCTAAAGAAAAATGAAAGATTGGGACCAAATTTATTGATGTCCATTCCTCTGCTTAGGTAATATTCTACGTACGTAAAGCCATTAGCTAATGTAAATGCCAATTGAGTAATAGGATTTGCACCGGCTTCTGCAATGTGATATCCAGATATCGAAACCGAATAGAAATTACGAATCTCTTTCTCAATAAAATATTCCTGAACATCCCCCATTAAACGCAAAGCAAATTCAGTTGAGAAAATACACGTATTTTGTGCTTGATCTTCTTTAAGTATATCTGCCTGTACAGTTCCGCGTACTTGCTGTATAGTTTCTGCTTTTAATTGTTCGTAAACTGATTTAGGCAGCACCTGATCTCCAGTAACACCTAAAAGCATAAGACCTAAACCATTATTACCTTCTGGAAGTTCGCCTTGATATTTAGGACGATCTAATCCGTTTTTCTGGTAGATATCAGCAATAGTCTTTTCAACCTCTTCTTCAAGACCATTTTCCCGAATGTATTTTTCACAACGCTGATCGATGGCAGCATTCATAAAAAAGCCAAGCAACATGGGAGCAGGACCATTAATGGTCATACTCACAGAAGTCATAGCGTCTGAAAGATCAAAGCCAGAATATAATTTCTTAGCATCATCAAGACAGCAAATTGAAACACCTGCATTTCCTATTTTACCATATATATCTGGTCGATGATCAGGATCATTACCATAAAGTGTCACACTATCAAATGCTGTAGAAAGTCGTTTTGCAGGTAAACCCATACTTACATAATGAAAACGACGGTTAGTACGTTCTGGACCTCCCTCACCGGCAAACATACGTGTAGGATCTTCGCCTGTACGTTTAAAGGGATATAAACCTGCCGTATATGGGAATTCTCCTGGCACATTTTCTTGAAGAACCCAAGTAAGAATATCTCCCCAAGCCTGATACTTTGGTAAAGCTATCTTTGGGATATCAGAATGAGATAAAGATTTTGAATGCGTATCTATTTTTATTTCTCTATCACGCACCTTAAAACTATAGACCGGCTGCTTATATTTACTTACTTTATCTGCCCAGCCTGTAATTACTTCCCAGTTATATGGATCTAGATCCATTTTAACTCTATCAAATTCGGCAAGTAATAATTTTGGTAAGTTGTCTTCTTGTTGACTATCATCAACTATTAAACCTGACTTATCTAACTCTGGAGCCTTTCCGGTAACGGTATCTATCGTTTTAAAAATACCATAAAGTCGCTGAGCAACTTCTGCCTGTTCAATAGCGGTTTTATCGTAGGCTCTATTATTTTCAGCAATTTCAGAAAGGTAACGCGTTCGTGCTGGCGGAATGACAAATATCTTCTCAGACATCTCATCGGTAATTTCAAAACTACTTCTAAGTTCAGTTTCTGTTTTAGCTACCAGCTCATCCATAATCGTTTTGTAAAGCTGGTTCATTCCGGGATCATTGAACTGCGAAGCAATCGTACCAAAAACAGGAAGGTCATCGTGATCTGTTTCCCACAACTGATGGTTACGCACATATTGTTTCTTAACATCGCGTAATGCATCTAAGGCACCTCGCTTATCAAATTTATTTATAGCCACTATATCTGCAAAGTCTAGCATATCTATCTTTTCTAACTGTGTCGCCGCACCAAATTCTGGCGTCATCACATATAAAGAGATAGAACTATGGTCTAAAATTTCGGTATCACTTTGCCCAATACCACTTGTTTCAAGTATTATAAGATCGTAAGCTGCCGCCTTTAAAACCTCTACAGCTTCCTGTACATGTTTTGATAGAGCAAGATTACTTTGTCTGGTAGCTAATGAACGCATATAAACTCGTGGAGAATTAATTGCGTTCATACGAATACGGTCACCTAATAGAGCCCCACCGGTTTTTCTCTTTGAAGGATCTACTGAAATAATACCAATAGTTTTTTCAGGAAAATCTATTAAAAAACGACGTACTAATTCATCTACAAGTGATGATTTACCAGAACCACCTGTTCCTGTTATACCTAAAACCGGGGTTTTAGAATCTTTGTTTTTATCGTGGATTTTGTCTAGTATAGGTTTGGCTACCTCGGGGTAATTCTCTGCAGCAGAAATTACTCGAGCAATTGCAGTATCATTTTGCGCAGCTAAATGATCAAACTCATCACTTAATGCATCACCTAAAGCATAATCAGATTGTTTTACAAGATCGTTAATCATACCCTGTAATCCCATTTCACGACCATCATCTGGAGCATAAATTCGGGTAACCCCGTAATTCATAAGCTCCTCAATCTCCTCTGGCAAAATAACACCGCCACCGCCGCCAAAAATCTTTATGTGTCCAGCTCCTTTTTCGCAAAGCAAATCATACATGTACTTAAAATACTCATTATGTCCACCCTGATAAGAGGTAAGCGCAATTGCATGAGCATCTTCTTGAATTGCTGTATTAACAACCTCTTCAACACTGCGATCATGACCAAGATGAATAACCTCTACTCCAGTAGTTTGTATGATGCGTCGCATAATATTGATAGCTGCATCATGACCATCAAAAAGTGATGCGGCAGTTACAATACGTACTTTATTGACAGGCTTATATGGTGTTATTTGTTTCATTCGTAATATATGGCTTTTAAACTGGCACTAATTTAAATAAATGGTAACAAAAAGCGTTTTATTTTGTGTTATTTATATTATAATTTGATGCTTATTTTTCTAGATTAGCTCTAAGATAGCTTGATGAATTATGCAGAAAATTACACTTTTAATTAATTGCCCCGATCGTAAAGGTATAGTAACAACAATTACACACTATATACTTCAATTAAGCGGAAATATTGTTTACCTCGATCAACACGTCGACAGGCAAGAAAGCGTCTTTTTTATGCGTCTCGAGTGCGAATTTGAAAGTTCAGAGTTTTCTATACCTGAATTTGAAAATCAATTTGCAGCTAAATTTAAGGAAGATTACAAATTGACCTATCAGTTATATGATGCGCTATACAGACCCAATCTCGCATTATTTGTATCTAAGTATGATCATTGTCTTTATGATCTATTGGGCAGATATGCTTCCGGAGAGTTACCTGTAGAAATTCCGTTAATCATCAGTAATCACCGAGATCTTGAAATTGTTGCACAACGATTTAATATTCCATTTAAATATATACCGGTAACTAAAGAGACTAAAAAACAAGCTGAAGCCGAACAAATAAAAAGCATACAAGAACATAACATTGATCTTATTGTTTTAGCCAGATATATGCAGATAATTTCAGATGATTTTGTCGCTAATTTTAAACATCAAATTATCAATATCCACCATTCATTTTTGCCTGCTTTTATAGGTGCAAAACCCTATCACGCGGCATTTGAAAGAGGCGTAAAAATAATAGGAGCAACTAGTCATTATGTTACGGCAGATCTGGACGAAGGCCCTATCATCGAACAAGAAATTGTACGCGTATCTCATGTGCATTCTGTTCAGGATTTTATTCTGAAAGGGAGAGATCTTGAGAAAATTGTTTTAGCCCGTGCAATTAAAGCACACATAGAACATAAAGTCTTAGTATATGGTAATAAAACAGTAATATTCGCCTAGGACTATATTCGTTTACCTGATTCAACGTTACATAACAATGTATTACCGTCTTTCTGGAGCGGGATGTATTTGTTTTAAAATATTAGTAGAAAAACCTAACTTAACCTAATGAAAAAATTAATTGCAGTAATCGCCGTTTTATTCTTAAGTGGATGCGCAGAACTACAGTCTGTAGTAAATAATTTACCCAATCAAGTAGGTGTTGATAATACAACAATTGCAAGTGGGCTGCGTCAAGCTTTGGATTTTGGAATAGATAAACAAGTAACCAAACTCACTCAAGAAGATGGATATTACGGTAACCCTTTGGTTAAAATTTTGCTTCCTGAAGAATTGCAAAAAGTTGATAATACTCTTAGAAGTGTAGGCTTAGGAAGCTTGGCCGACGAGGGTCTTAAAGTTTTGAATCGTGCTGCGGAAGATGCCGTAAGTACCGCAACACCCATTTTTGTTGACGCTGTAAAACAGATTACATTCAATGATGCGAAAAATATATTATTGGGTAGTGACAATTCTGCTACACAATACTTAGAGAATAAAACAAATGCGGCTTTATATGCAAAGTTTAATCCTATCATAGAGCAGTCGTTTAATAAAGTAGGTGCAGATAAGATCTGGAGTAATTTAATTACAAAATACAATGCGCTACCTCTTACAAATGATGTTAACCCAGACTTGACAGATTATGTTACAAATCAAGCGTTAAAAGGGGTTTACACAATGATAGCTGTTGAAGAAAAAGATATACGCACAAATACAGCCGCACGTACTACGACCCTACTTCAAAAAGTATTTGCTTTACAAGATTAATTAATACTTATGGCAAACCCTCTCAAAATTGTCGTTGCAGGACCTATACCTCGAGACACTATCTCCACTTACGAGAATGATATAATAATGCGATACGGTTGTGTAACACATCCTGTAATTGCTCTTTCAAAATTGCTTGACAAGAATGGAGTGGTAATTCCTGTGTCTAATATTCACAAGAAAGATATCGATGGGATAGCTAATGAATTTAAAAAATTCCCGAATGTTGATCTCCAAGGTATAAATAGTAAAAAAGATCGTGGTACTGTCATCCTGCTAGATTTTAAAGATCAAAACAACCGGGAAGAAAAGCAACTGGCTTGTATGAATCCCATACGACCCAAACATATCAAAAAACACTTAGATGCTGCAGCATTTGTATTTGTTCCCATTACAGATTTCGAGATTAGCCTAAGCACACTTAAATATATTAAAAAGCATAGCGAAGCTACAATTATCTTTGATGCACACGGAGCTACTACAGCAATGGATGTGAAAGGGCACAGACACCGTAAATTTTGGGTCGATCAAGATGAATGGCTACCCTATATAGATGTTTTAAAAATGAATCTTGAGGAATCTCAATGTATGTCATTTTCAAACGAGTATGATACCGAAATTCCCTCTATATACGACGATAATGCTACCGCACATTTAGATGAATTGGCTTTACATGTTCTCAAAAAGGGCGTCTCTTACTTTTATGTAACTATGGATTCTCGAGGCTGTATTTTGTTTCAGCTGGAAGATGACCAATTGAAAAAGGACTGGATAGCTTCTATAAAAGTTTCTAAAGTAGTTGACACAACAGGTTGTGGCGACTCCTTTGCAGGCGGTCTGGCGTATGGCTTTGCAAAATATAATGATCCCGTTAAGGCTGGTCAATTTGCAAATATATTAGGAGCCAGACGTACTCAAGGAAAAGACTGGGACGTTTTTAAAACCGCAGAGGAAACAGAAGCAATCAGGGTTGCTAATTATGGTTCATAATACTTTGATATTCTAAATAAATAGATCCACTTGAGTACATTCTGAAAAAAATTCAAAATTTAACATTTAGGTAGGTATTGCATTTTTATATTAAAATAATAGAAATTTGTTAATATTATGCTTTTTAAAAACACATTTTATAATATAAATGTAAGCTTTTAATAATTTCGTAAAATCTTGCCCAAGCCTTATCATCACTGATATCGCTTAATTCTCTTATTACCACTTACAAGCTCCTCAAGTAACGATTAATTACATATTTTTGGCGTTCAAATGCGCTGACTATCTCCCACAACATTTATATGATCTATAACCTAATCATAACGTTTAGGGACCTATTCAGTTTTAAATAATTTTAAACCCTTAAATATGAAGAACAAATTACATTTTTCTTTAAGCTTCATTTTGATGCTTACCTGCTACCTTTCGTTTGCGCAAACGAAGTCTGTATCAGGAACTGTAAAAGATGATCAGGGAGTACCGCTTCCCGGTGTTAACATTGCAATAGAAGGTACTACTACAGGTACACAAACCGATTTTGATGGTAACTATAATTTATCTGCAACTGAAGGTGCTGTACTTAACTTTTCTTATGTAGGTTTTAAAAACCAAAAAGTGACTGTTACCTCAGCTTCTACTTATAACATTACTTTAGCTGCTAGCGCAGATGAGTTAGATGAGGTTTTAGTAGTGGGTTATGGAACCCAAAGTAAGCGTACGCTTACAGACAATATTGTCAAACTAACTTCAGAAGATATTAGTGAAGTTCCTGTTTCTAACTTTCAAAGTGCTTTAGTGGGCAAAGCAGCCGGTGTTCAAATCACACAAACTAACGGTAAGGTTGATGGGGGTTTAAACATACGTGTACGTGGGGCAACCAGCATATCTGCAGGAACCCAACCCTTATATGTACTTGATGGTATTCCACTTTATAATGCTAATGAGTCTAGCAACGGTGCTCCTACAAATCCTTTATTATCTATTAGTCCAAATGAAATTGAATCTATCGAAGTTTTAAAAGATGCGTCATCTGCTGCAATTTACGGCTCAAGAGGAGCAAATGGGGTAATTATAATTACTACCAAAACCGGTAAAGAAGGTAAATCTGAATTTTCTGTAAATATTAGCCACGGTATCAGCGAGGCTACAAATAAGAGAGACTGGTTAAATTCTTCGCAATACATTGAGCTATTCCGTGAAGCTGCTTTAAATAGTGTAAGTGATGGTACTTTTTCTGATGACGCCGAAGCTATTGCGTATATAGAAGATACGTTTGATGGTCTTGCTAATGGAACAGACTGGAGAAATGGAGCTGTAGATACAGATTGGCAAGATCTTGCTTTCCAAAATGGATCTGTATCTGATGCAGATTTCTCAATGAGCGGAGGTAGTGCAAAAACAAGTATTTTCTTTGCAGGGTCGCTTAATGAAACTAAAGGTATAATTAAAGGAAATGCACTTAGACGTTTTAATGGTAGAACAAATATTAACCATAAATTCAGTGATCGATTTAATATAGGTATGAACTTGAGTTATTCACGTACAGATATAGATCGTATTGCAAATGATAATGCATTTGTATCTCCTTTGCAAGCAATAGCACAACCTGCTATTTCTCCTGCTTACAATGAGGATGGATCACCAAATTCAAATACAATTTATCCTAACTTTTTACTTCAGGAAGAAAACTCCTTTTACAAAACGATCATTAGACGTGTAAATGGACGCACCTTTGGAGATTACGAGATTTTAGAAGGTCTTAAAATTAACGGAAACTTCGCCTATGATCTTTATTATCAAACAGAAGATAATTTCACAGGTAGAAATGCTCCTTTTCAAGCTACAAACGGTGAAGTGTTTGCAAGTAGCGTTAACGCAGAAAACTACATTGTTTCTGGTTTCTTGACCTATGATAAGCAATTAGGAGATTTCCACACTTTAGGACTTACAGCAGGAACAGAATTAAATGAAACAACGCGTAGGTATGAGAGCGTTACAGCAAACCAATTTCCATCAGATGACTTTACAACAGTAGATGGTGGTGCAGATATTGTTGCAGGTAGCGGTAACCGTTCACAGAATGCATTTTTCTCTTTATTTGCAAGAGCTACTTATGACTATGCCAATAAGTATTTATTTAAAGCTAGTATAAGACGTGATGGTTCATCTAGATTTGGTGAGAACGAACGTTATGGAGTATTCCCGGCATTTTCTGCAGGTTGGGTGATTTCTGAAGAGGGATTTTTACAGGATTCTGAAGTATTGACTTATTTAAAATTACGGGGTAGCTGGGGAAAAACAGGTAACGCAGACATTGGAGATTTCCCTTCTCGATACTTATTTGGCGCAATTTCCTACGATCAACGTCCCGGGATTTCATTATCTCAACCGGGAAATCCAGATTTAACTTGGGAGACTACTACCCAAACTGATTACGGTATTGAATTCGGCTTTTTTAACGGAAGAATATCTGGAGAGATCGATTACTACCACAAAAATACAGATGGTCTGCTATTTGACGTTCCCTTAATTCCAAGTTCTGGTGCGGCTACATTAAGTAGTAACATTGGTGAATTAGAAAATAAAGGTGTAGAATTTGTTTTAAACACAGACAATGTTCAATCTGAAAATTTCCAGTGGTCAACCAGTTTCAATTTAGCTTATAACAAGAATGAGATCCTATCGCTTCCTAACGGAAATAATGATATCGTAGTGGGTCAAAATATTCAACGTGTAGGAGAAAATGTAAACGCACTTTATATGTTAGAGTATGCCGGTGTAGATCCTGCAAATGGTGATGCGCTTTATTACATAAATTCTGAAAATCCTGATGGATCATTAAATAGAGAAACTACAAACAGCGCAAATGAAGCAAATCGTGTTGTTGTAGGCAATCCGTTTCCAGAATGGTATGGTGGTATTACAAATACAATAAACTATCACAACATAGATCTATCATTTACTTTTCAAGGAGAATTTGGTGCATCTATCTATAATGGAGGGGGTCGTTTTCAATCTGCAAGTGCAGACTACTTCGATAATCAAACATTAGATCAATATACAGACAGATGGCAAAATCCAGGAGATATTACAGATGTACCACAAGCACGTCTATTTGGAGGCAATGGTACTGCACAATCTACTCGCTATTTAGACAAGAGTGATTTTGTACGCCTTCGTAATGCTACAATAGGATACACTATTCCTAAAGAAACTATAGAACAATATGGTTTAAGTTCAGTTCGTGTTTATTGCACCGGCGTAAATTTATTGACTTTTACAGATTACGATGGCTACGATCCAGAAGCTCGTAGTGATGCAGGTGGCGTGGGACAATCATTTTATTCTGCACCTCCGGCACGTACTATTTCATTAGGACTTAATGTGAAATTTTAAAAAACAACTATGAAATCATTATATAAATTTTCATTCTTATTCATTTTAGCTTTGGGTTTTCAAAGTTGTGATGATAATTTAGAAATTGAACCACAACAGAGTATAGACGGTTCTACAGCCTTAGCTTCAGAACAAAATATAAGCGCACTTCTTTTAGGTATCTATGAAGAATCTGGCCAAGACGTTAGCTTTGGCGGAGATTTACAAATTATCGCTGATCTTTTAGGTGCTTCTGATGAAAAAAGCTGGTTCGGCACTTTTCTAGCACCACGACAGCTTATACAGAAAAATATTCTTGTAGATAATAGCTTTGTGAGTGATTCTTGGGCCAATAGCTACGAAAGTATAAACCAAGCAAATTTAATTTTAGATAATCTTGATATTGTAACGAGTAGTGACGACAGACGTAATGTAATAGAAGCTGAAACTAAGTTTTTACGTGCTTTAAATTATTTTGAACTGGTGCGCCTTTGGGGTCTTCCTTATGAAGCAGGTACTACAAATAACCAACCTGGGGTTCCATTACGACTTACTGGTTATGAAGATTATTCACAACCACTACCCGCTGAACGAGCGTCTGTAGAGGAGGTTTATGCACTTATTCTATCAGATTTAGAAACTGCATATGCTAATTTACCTGTAACAAATACAATTTTTGCAACAAAGTATGCAGCTCAAGCATTGCGCGCACGGGTTTATTTACAAATGCAGAATTATGCTGGAGCACGTGACGCAGCTAATGATGTTATTGTAAATAGTGGAGCAAGATTAGCACCTAATTTTGCAAGTGCGTTTAACAACGATGCCAATTCAGTTGAAGACTTATTTGATTTTCAAGTTACAAATCAAACAGGAGATAGTGACTTTATTACCTTCTATGCTTCGCAAGATAATGGTGGTCGTGGTGGAGACATTGTATTAAATCAAGCTTATTTTAATTTATTCGACAGCCAATCAGATCAACGTGCACAACTGACTTATATAGGTGATTATGGCGATGATTTAACTGGAAAATATACCAATCAATTTGCCAATATTCCCCTTATAAGACTTGCTGAAATGTATTTGATACGAGCTGAAGGAAATATAATGACCAACTCAAATGTAGGTGCAAGTCCAGAGGATGATATTAATGCATTAAGATTACGATCTGGCGCATCAATTGTGAGTGCACCACTAACTCAAGAGGACATCTTACTTGAGCGTCAATTAGAATTAGCTTTTGAAGGCTTCTTATTACACGATTTAAAACGTACTCAAAATGACGTAGACGGTTTGCCGTACAACGATCCAAGCCTAGTTTTACCTATTCCACAGACTGAGATGGACACTAACAATTTAATTGAACAAAATCCTACTTACGGATCTTAATCAAAGTATAATATAACTAAAACGCCATCTTAATAGATGGCGTTTTTTTTATTTCAAATCGTTTAGTAATAAATCAAAATAATCAAATGCCAGCAAGAGTCTACTTCCATACCAACTGAAAAATTCGCCATCCACGAGTAGAATTTTTGTGTTCGTAACATCTTTGAATTCTTGAATGTGTTTCTCTGAAAAAGGAAAGGGCTCTGATGAAAGAAAAATAAAATCGGCATCATTTAATTCGCTCTCAGTTACCTCAGGATAACGACCCGCCTTATTTTCAAAAATATTATTTAGATGAAGTTCGTTAAGAATTACATTAATAAAATTATCACCTCCGGCAGCCATTAGTGGATTCTTCCAGATAAGATAAGCTACTTTGCGTCGCGGTAAGCTTTTATATTTGCTTCTGAAATTATCAAGTCGGTTTTGAAAATTACGCATCAAAGCATCGGTTCGATCTTTGATATTAAATAGTATACCTAAATCCTTTAAGAAGATTTCAAATTCATCAAAATTGTTAATGTCAGAAACATACACCGGTGCGAGGCTTGCACACGATGCTACGATTTCTTGAGAATTCTCTTCTTTATTAGCAATTATTAAATCTGGATTTAAAGCAGCAATTTTATCTAAGTGTATACTTTTAGTACCCCCTACAACTACCTTCCTCCCTCTTAGATCTTGAGGATGTACACAAAATTTAGTGACACCTACTAATTTTGAATCTAGACCTAAATCTATTAGCAGTTCAGATAAACTGGGCACAAGACAAACTACTCGATTTATAGGATTTGTAATGCTTACGTTACGCCCCAACTGATCATACATAAGGCCATACTTTTTGTTACTACAAAGCTGCAATATAAGGAGCCATCTGCTCTTGCAATTTTTTAGCTTCAGAAGCTGCAGCCTCAGCAAAATCTAAGGAATTTGAGGCATAAATTACTCCGCGAGACGAATTAATTAAAAGTCCTGCCTTGCTATTAGCACCATACTTAAACACTTCCTCTACACTTCCGCCCTGAGCTCCTACACCAGGGACGAGAAGAAATGAATCTGGCACTATTTTCCTTATATCTGCAAGGTATTCTGCTTTAGTTGCTCCCACAACATACATAAGACGATTACTATTTTCCCAGGTAGTAGAGGTTTCTAGAACTTTCTTATACAATTCTGCTTTTCCAATTTTTTGAGTCTGAAAATCAAATGCTCCCGGATTTGAAGTAAGCGCCAACATAATGGTAAACTTTCCGTCAAAAGCTAAGAAAGGCTCCATAGAATCTTTACCCATATAAGGTGCCGTTGTAACAGAATCAAAGCCCAGATCTTCAAAAAACGCCTTTGCATATCTGCTAGATGTATTTCCGATATCGCCTCGTTTAGCGTCTGCAATAGTAAAAATGTTGGGATAATGGGTATTTAGATAATCTATCGTTTTCTGAAGAGATTGCCAACCCTTAATTCCATAAGCCTCATAAAAAGCTGTGTTAGGCTTATAGGCTACCGTATAAGAATGAGTTGCCTCGATTATTGCTTTATTGAATTCAAATATAGGGTCTTCTGACTCCAAAAGATGGTTCGGTATTTTGTCTAGATCAGTGTCTAAACCTACACAAAGTACCGATTGTTTCTTTTTTATTTGCTCAAAAAGCTGCTGAATATTCAAGTGAAATATATTTTTTCTCGTTAGAAGCTCTATTTAAATAGCATCGCCACCTTCGGCTAATTTTTCGGTATTACTTACTAATTGCAGTTCGTCTATAATACGTTGAATATCGCCATCTATAATATTAGACAAATCGTATAATGTCAAGTTGATGCGGTGATCTGTCACACGCCCTTGAGGATAGTTATAGGTACGTATTTTTGCACTACGGTCCCCACTGGTAACCATAGATCCTCTTTTAGCAGCATCTGCTTCTTGCTTTTTTGCCAACTCCATATCGTACAAACGGGAACGCAGTACTTTAAAAGCCTTTTCTTTATTCTTATGTTGTGACTTCTGATCTTGACACTGAGCTACCAAGCCGGTAGGAATATGCGTTAATCGCACTGCAGAATACGTCGTATTTACAGATTGACCACCTGGCCCTGACGAACAGAAGAAATCGATACGCACTTCTTTAGGATTAATTTCAACATCAAACTCTTCGGCCTCCGGAAAAACCATAACAGTCGCTGCACTAGTATGTACACGTCCTTGTGTTTCAGTCTGTGGCACCCGTTGCACACGGTGTACACCTGCCTCAAAGCGTAGCGTACCATAAACATCTTCACCCGTAACCTCTACCTGAATTTCTTTAAAACCACCACTGGTTCCTTCACTATAATCGATTGTGCTGGTTTTCCATCCTTTGCTCTCACAGTATTTCATATACATACGATAGATGTCACCCGCGAATATACTTGCTTCATCACCACCCGTACCTGCACGTATTTCCATTACTGCATTCTTAGAATCTTCAGGATCCTTAGGAACAAGCATAAATCTAATTTTCTCTTCAAGACCAGGAATAATTGATTCTGCCTCTTCAAGTTGCATTTTGGCCATCTCCGTCATTTCAGGATCACTGCCGTCTGCAATAATTTCTTTAGCTTCTTCTATACGCTGGGTCTGCTTTATATAATTTTCACGCTCATCCATAATGGCGCGTAAATCCTTATATTCTTTATTGAGCTCTACATAACGCTTCTGATCTGAAATTATATCGGGTTGAATAATAAGATCACTTACTTCGTCGAAGCGTTGTTTTATAAAGTTTAATCTTTCTAACATGGGAATTTTTAATTGCTTGCGAATTTACGCAAAAAATAAGGATGTCTCAGCAAAATTAATTATTGAAGCAAAGGTTGCTGAGATTATTTTAATGAAATTAGAAATGTACTCTCTAGAAGAATTCTTCTTTTAAATTCATTTCCTTTTTGCGCATAACTGTGTTAACCCCATAATTAATTATAAGTACGAGTCCAAGAATGTAAAAAACTCTCACGGGAATATCTAACGACGTACATCCCAAGTAATATGCAACACAAAGGTTTACATCAGAAATCATTAATGAGAATACTCCAAATGAAAACACAAGAGATCTCAGATTACCCAATCTGTAATAATAGTAAATAGCGACAAAAATCAAACAGATGAGACTTGTACCCATCGCATAGAATAAGTATGAAGTTTGCACATTCAGAAAATATCCCCTCACAAGAGATTCTAATACATAAAGAATAAAAAAGCTTATGAGAGCAAATAGACCAATTGCCAATATGGGTGGAAATTCAAAACGGAATCGCAGCAAGTTTCTTACTTGTTTAATAGTTAATAAGGTATAAGCTATAAACCCGCAAGTAAAGAAAAGATAGGTGTTTTTTTGATCTTCATAACTAATCATAAAATAGTCCCTTAAAACAAATGCTGTGATTGCAAAAAAGAAGAGTTTGTTGTGTTTGGGCAGTACAAATTGATAAAACACTAGAATGAGAACAGAAGAGATAAACCGAGTATATCTTATTACAGTCAAATTAAAAAAGATCGTAGCTAATGTATTACAGACAATCAAAATACCTCCTAAATAGATAAGATTTTTTAACCAGACTGTTTTTTCAGGATATTTAATTTCAGGGCTTTCTTTATATTTCATCCAACAGAAATTTTACTATAAATATCTATCTTCCTGAATTTAGGCAATTTATATTACTATTATAACTAAAATATAAATTAAATAACACACTGGTTTACTATTCTACCCGGTCAATTCCATATTGTATTTGAAATTGCTTTTACAATTTATGCAACATAAACAGTAATGAATTTAAAACTGGAAGATCAATTTGTATTACCACTCACTTAAAGAGATAAATAAAATGGAGTTATTTAGGACAGAAATATTTTTTTAATAATAGACAGAAGTAAACACAATTTCAAAACAAAAAATCCATAAAACACAATTATAATGTTTTATGGATTTTAAAAGTGACCCCGGAGGGATTCAAACCCCCAACCCTCAGAGCCGAAATCTGATGCGCTATTCAGTTGCGCCACGAGGCCAATAAATATTAAATCTTAAGCTAACTTTTGTCTAACTATTGTAGATATGGTTTTGCCGTCTGCTTTACCTGCGAGCTCTTGTGATGCTAATCCCATCACCTTACCCATATCTTGCATTCCTGTAGCACCAGTGGTCTCTATAATAGATAAAACTATTTTTTCAATCTCTTCAGGACTCATTTGTTCTGGTAAAAATTGCTCAATTACCGCAGCTTGAGCTAATTCTTCTTCAGCCATTTCTGTACGGTCCTGCTCTTTATAAATTGCAGCACTATCTTTACGTTGCTTTACTAATTTTTGAAGGATTTTTATCTCTTCCTCTTCAGCAAGCTCCTCACTAGCTCCACTTTCAGTCTGAGCAGTAAGAATAGCAGATTTAATGGCACGTAATGAAGCCAAAGCATTCTGATCTTTTGCTTTCATTGCAGTCTTCATCGCGGTCATCACCTCTGTCTGTAAACTCATAATATGGTATTTTTTTGGAGAGCGAATATAGCTATTATAAAGCATTTACTGCAAAAGTTTAATTCAAAAATGACCAAAACCTTTTAGATACCGATTTAAAATTAAAAACCCCAGATATAAAAATATCTAGGGTTTTGATCAGTATATAGCCATCACCTAATCTACATTATCATGTAGAAAAGAGTTATTTCGTCTTAATTGAATCTCATCATTATCATCTTTACTTATTGACGTACGTGACAATCCAGAATTAGCACTAGGATTTTGACTTAAATCTATCCCTTGTCTTTTATAAGCTGGTTGTCTCTCGATCTCATCAATACGAGATTGATTGTTGTGAAATTTGTAATTAAATTCTTTCATCATACGCTTACGTTCTGCAGCGCGTTCTGTAAGCAATTCTGAAATAGGCGTGTTCATAGGATTCTCATCCTCTTCTGGAGTATATTCTTTAGGCTTTTTATCTACTACAGGTCGCTCATATACCACAGGCTCTTCCTGCTTTTTTTCTGGTTGTCTTGCAGGCTGCTGTGGCTTAGCTCTATTTAGATGCTCTTCCATTTCCATATAGTCATCAAGACTGTAGCGTTTTTCACCCTTTTCATTTACTTCAGTAACCGAAACTACTTCTACCGGATGATTAACTTCGATATTATTAATATCATCATCAAGACTGTAAAAAATATCTGCCTCTTTTTTTTCAGCTTTTGGTTCTACAGGCTGTTGCTTCGGTTTTTCTTCGTTTAATGGAAGATCAAAAGAAAGCGTAAATTGCTCTTCCTCTTCTTCAAATAGGTTTACTTGCGGAGTACGAGTAGGTTTCTCAACACTTACAATTTTAAAGTCCATATCCAAATCAACCATCTGTGGCTCTTCATCAGAATAATCAAGAACCTCCTCATAAATAACCTGAATATTGCGGATAAGATCTGTAGTAGGAATCAAATCCATTTTAGGCTTTCCCAAGTCCTGCATACTTTGATTCACCATTAAATCTATAGGATCATCGCTGTCATCTAACGTGTGCACTATAGGCTTCTTTTCTGGCTCAACTGTTTCTTTAGGGGCAGGAGTAGGAGCATCAAAGTTTAACCGACTTCCCGTACTTTTAGGTGATAATTCGTGCTGAGCACGCTGTTCATCTTCTAAAGTATGTATGATTTTTTTTGTTTCGGTGTTAACGATCTCATTTTGTTGCTCTACATTAAAACCCGTAGCAATAATTGTTACAGATATAGCATCTCCTAGACTTTCTTCTTCACCTACACCCATAATGATGTTTGCACTATGACCTGCTTCATCTTGGATGTGATCGTTAATTTCTCCTATCTCATCTATAGTAATCTCTTCGGTACCAGAAACGATAAGCAACAATACGTTTTGAGCACCTGTAATTTTATTATCATTTAATAATGGTGAGTCTAATGCTTTTCTAATGGCATCCTGAGCACGACTGCCACCACTTGCATGAGCACTACCCATAATTGCAGTACCACTGTTACTTAAAACTGTTTTTGCATCTCTAAGGTCAATATTCTGGGTATAATGATGTGTAATTACTTCTGCAATTCCACGTGATGCAGTAGCAAGTACTTCATCTGCTTTACTAAAGCCTGCCTTAAAACCAAGGTTACCATAAACCTCACGTAATTTATTATTGTTGATAACAATTAATGAATCTACGTGGCTACGCAAACGCTCTACACCCAATTGAGCCTGCTCATTACGCATTTTTCCTTCAAACTGAAAAGGGATAGTTACGATACCCACTGTAAGAACATCCATCTCCTTGGCCATTTTTGCAATTACAGGCGCCGCACCAGTACCTGTACCTCCACCCATCCCGGCAGTGATAAAGATCATTTTTGTGTTTGTACCCAGCATTTGCTTGATGTCTTCAGAACTTTCTATAGCGGCTTTTTCTCCCACATCAGGATTTGCTCCAGCTCCTAATCCTTCAGTAAGGCTTACACCTAATTGGATTCTAATAGGTACCGGACTATTTTCCAGAGCTTGTGAATCTGTATTACACACGACAAAGTCAACTCCCTTTATCCCTTGCGTAAACATATGGTTAATGGCATTACTACCACCTCCACCTACTCCAATTACTTTAATGACGTTGCTCTGATTTTTTGGTAAATCAAACGAAATGTTTTCAAAATCTGTGTTGCTCATAATATATCGTTTTACCGGTTTATTAGTTGGATGTTTTTCTTTTTCAATTTCTTATTCTGCATTATCAAGAAAATCCTTGAACTTTTCTGCCCAAGTATCAAATATGCTTTTTCTAATCTTTTTCTCTTTTGGCTGCACTATTTCTTCTTCCTCATCTGTCTCTATTGCTGTTTCCGGCTGCTCCTCAATAACTTCTTCTTCGACAATTGCAGTATCCTGTTGTGCTTCAGGTTCATTTCTGCGGTGTTCAAGACTGTTCATTACCAGGCCTACGGCAGTTGCATACAAGGGACTCGTAGTCTCCGAATCACTATCACCGGCTAGGTGTTCATTAGGATAGCCTATACGAGTATCCATTCCGGTTATATATTCAACAAGTTGTTTTAAATGCTTCAACTGTGAACCACCACCTGTAAGAACTATACCAGCAATAAGCTTCTTTTTCTGCTCCTC
Source organism: Leeuwenhoekiella aequorea (assembly GCF_004104375.1). Classification (GTDB taxonomy): domain Bacteria; phylum Bacteroidota; class Bacteroidia; order Flavobacteriales; family Flavobacteriaceae; genus Leeuwenhoekiella; species Leeuwenhoekiella aequorea. The sequence continues at coordinate 634,229 of NZ_QOVM01000001.1, read as the reverse complement.
GTGACCGTAATTTTTTATTTCTAAATAGACCTGCTCTACAATCTCCACAACGCGAGCATGAATGATTTTAGAGAGATTCTTTAACGTGATCTCTTTTGGTTCTCTACCGCGTAAACCAGGTATAGAAACAATTTCATTATCTTTATTCTCACCAGGCCAAGCAGATCCAAATTTTATTTTGAGTAGCTCTGCCTGTTTTTCTATTATACTGCAACCTTCTTTAATATCTTCGGTAATAACGTTACCCCCAAAAGGGATAACAGCAGTGTGACGTATTATACCGTCTTTAAAAATCGCAAGATCTGTTGTACCTCCACCTATATCTATTAAAGCTACACCTGCCTCTTTCTCTTCTTGACTCAAAACAGCATTTGCCGACGCCAGAGGTTCTAGTGTAATTTTATCCAGATTGAGACCGGCGCTTTTCACACATCTTCCTATGTTGCGTATGCTACTTACCTGGCCTACTACCACATGGAAATTCGCCTCAAGTCGCCCTCCATACATCCCTATGGGCTGTGTAATTTCGGCTTGACCATCTACTTTGTATTCCTGCGGAAGTACATGAATAATCTCTTCTCCCGGAAGCATTACCAATTTATGTACTTGATTGCATAACATATCAATATCACGTGGACCTATTACCTGGTCTGCATCTGCTCGAGTTATGTAATCGCTATGTTGTAAACTGCGTATGTGTTGACCCGCAATACCTACCACTACATCTTCAATCTTCATACCAGAGACACTTTCTGCTTCCTGCACGGCTTGCTGAATAGACTGTATGGTTTGTGTAATATTATTTACAACCCCTCTATGAACACCAAGGCTCTTAGACTTGCCAATTCCTAAAATTTCTAACTTATGATAATCGTTGTAACGACCTATCATAGCGACAATTTTGGTAGTACCAATGTCTAATCCTACTGCTATGTCTTTCTGTTCCATAACTTAAATTTTTGTCCCAACTACCTGGCCTTTAAATCTCAGGTCTATATTCTTATAATTTGGGAGACTATTGTCTTTAATCGCCTTTTGATAAAAAGCTTTATAGTTTGCAAACTTGCTTTGCAAATCTTTAATCTTTCCTAAAGTGATGTTATAGTTTAATACCCGCGGCGTTAAACTGTAATTACCATCTGCTTTTCGGCTGATCCCTATAACCTGCTTTGCAAGCAAATCATCTTGCTGTAAATAATTTAAAAGTGGATAAACCTCTTTTATTTGCTCGCGTGATACTCCATCTATTAATGGTACCCGAGCAGAATAGTTTGTTGACAATGGCATATATGAACCATTCTCATCGATATAAAAAGGTTTTTGCGCTTGCACGCGACCCAGAGGCTTTCTCTGTTTTACAGTTGCACCTACCACACCATCAAGGGTTAGGTAAACATCTGCATCAGAAATCATTGCGTGCGAATCTAACTTATCCTCTAAGTTTTTCAAAACTAGAATTTCTTTCCGCTGTCCCTCTAAGGGTTTTCCATTTTGTATCAACAATTTATCAACCGTTTCAGCAGTTATAAATAGGTTTGCTCCTGCTTCAAAATTTACTTCTACTGCTTTTATTGTTCGATCTGAATTTCGCTTGTGCGAAAATGCTACTAAAAACAAAGTGACTAGTAGTAAACAAAACATTCTTATATAAAACCACCCTATCTTCATTGGCTAAAAGATTTTGTGATTTTCAATATTTCTTCCCCAATATCTCCTGCACCCATCATTACCTTGACAGTTGCTTTTGAAGCTTTCATTTTTGCCTCCAGATTCTTTTTTGTAACTAATCGCTTTCTAGCGACAGTAATTAAGTTTAATAGCTCCTGAGAATTTATTCCTTCTATCGGCTGTTCACGTGCTGGATAAATATCTAATAACAATAGCTCATCAAACTGCGATAAACTTCTTGCAAAATCTTCCATGAAATCCCGAGTACGACTATACAAATGAGGCTGAAAAACTCCTAAAACTCTTTTGTTAGGATACATTTCCCGAACAGCATTATGCACTGCATCAATTTCTGTAGGATGATGCGCATAATCATCTATAAGCACCTGCTTTTCTGTCTGAATTCTATATGTAAATCTGCGATTAACCCCTTTAAATGCGACTAGCGCTTTGGCGAGCTTATCAGCAGGGCAGCCATATTCTAAAGCCATCGCCAAAGCAGTTATCGCGTTTGACAGATTGTGTCTGCCAGGTAGGTTAAGTACCAGATCTTTAAGCATACCACCGGGATATTTTAAATCAAAGTGATAAGCTCCATTTTCTATATTAACATTTATAGCGGTATAAAGCGAATTATCTTCGACACCTACGGTAATACCGTCTAATGGCAAACCGTTAGCTATAAATAACACGCCATCCTCTTTTACTTGAGCTGCAAAATCTTTAAAACTATTTTGTAATGTTTCAGAATCACCATAAATATCTAAATGATCTGCATCCATAGATGTGATAGCACCTATATTAGGATATAGTTGCATAAACGATCTGTCAAATTCATCTGCCTCTACAACTACGATCTCTTCACCTTGCTGTATTAAATTACTTTGATAATTTTCGGCAATACCTCCTAAAAAAGCAGTTACAGGTAACTCACAGGAAGCCATTAAATGACCTAACATAGCGCTTGTGGTTGTTTTACCATGAGTGCCAGCTACTGCCAGACAAAATTTTGATTGCGTAAGCAAGCCCAAAACTGCTGCGCGTTTTAATATTTTGAAATTATTCTGCTGAAAATATTGATATCCTAAATGAGTCGTAGGAACAGCTGGTGTATATACAACTAGTGTATTTTGCTGATTTTTATAAAGTGCAGTTATCTCATTAAGAGAATCATTAAAAGTTATGTCAATCCCAAGTGCATTTAGAGATCGCGTAATTTCTGAAGGTGTTTTGTCATAGCCCGAAACATTTTTACCAGCAGCTTTAAAGTAACGCGCTAGAGCACTCATACCTATACCGCCAATACCGATAAAATAAAAATTAGATATGTTATTTAAACTATTCAATTACGCGTGTTGTTATTGCTTTTTAAGCATTTTTTCTATTTGATCCGCTATCTGTTGTGTTGCATCAGGTTTAGCCAATTTCAAAATATTAGCTCCTAATATCTCCTGTCTATTTTCATCATTTATTAATCCTAAAAACTGATTTCTAAACGCACCGTCTAGATCTTTTTCTTTTATGAGCAAAGCAGCATCTTTATCCACTATCGCTTCTGCATTTTTTGTCTGATGATCTTCAGCGACATTGGGAGATGGAATAAATATCACCGGCTTCCCTACCAGTGCTAATTCTGACACAGATCCCGCTCCGGCTCTACTTATAATTATATCAGCTGAAGCATAAGCCAGATCCATTGTATCTATAAAAGGTACAACTTGAACCTCTACAGATGCATTGTGGTGTTTATACTCTTCATAATAGATCTTACCGCATTGCCATAAAACTTGTACGTTTTGATCTAAAATAAATTGTAATTCGTTATCGATTAATTTATTTATCGCTCGGGCTCCGAGGCTTCCGCCTAATACTACAAGCGTTTTTTTTGAAGCGTCAAGATTATATTTGGCAATACCTGTTTCACGTTTTGAATTGATATCTAACAAATCTTGGCGCACTGGATTTCCAGTAATAACAATTTTTTCGGACGGAAAAAACTGTTGCATATTTTCATATGCTACACATATGGTATCAACTTTCTTTGCCAGTAATTTATTGGTTATACCTGCAAAACTATTTTGCTCTTGTATAAGCGTTGGTTTACCGTAACGTGTGGCCATTTCTAATAAAGGTCCGCTTGCAAAACCACCTGTACCTATAACCGCATCTGGTTTGAATTTTCTAATTATTCTGGCAGATTTAATTAAACTGCTAATTAGTTTAAACGGAAACATCAAATTTGCAAATGTTAGTTTACGTTGCAAACCTGCGATCCATAATCCTTCAATTTTATATCCTGCAGCCGGTACTTTTTCCATTTCCATACGATCTTGAGATCCTACAAAAAGAAACTCCGCAGTCGGATATTTCACTTTTAAAGCATCTGCAATAGCAATTGCTGGGTAAATATGCCCCCCGGTTCCACCACCTGATAATATGAATTTATAGTTCTTCAAATCTTTTTTAAGTTCTTAAATGGTTTCGCTTAATATATCTAGCGGATTCATTTCTTCTTCGTCCTTAATTTTTACTTCTCCTCGTTTTACGCTTACGCTTAATATTATTCCTATAGCAAGACAGGTCATCCATATCGAGGTTCCTCCACTACTTACAAGCGGCAAGGTTTGCCCAGTAACCGGGAACAACTCAACAGCAACAGCCATATTTATTAATGCTTGAAATACGATAGGAATTCCCACCCCTATTACGGCTAACTTTCCGAATACGCTGGGCGCTTTATTTGCAATTACCAGAATTCTAAATAATAGCAGCAAATACATAACCAAAAGTGTCAATCCACCAACTAGACCAAATTCTTCAACAATTATAGCATAGATAAAATCTGATGATGATTGCGGTAAAAAGTTTTTTTGAATACTCTTTCCTGGGCCCATACCCACAAGACCACCGGTCGCTATTGCTATCTTTGCCTTTTCTATCTGATAATCCCCTTCACTATCTTCATTATCAGAAAAACTATCTATCCTACTTATCCAGGTATCAACACGGTTAGGAAATACACCCGGAAACGCTTTAGCGGCCAAAATAAAAAGCGTTAATACAAGTAGACCTGAGACTACTATTATACTTAAATACTTAATCGGGTAACCGCCAAGAAATACAAGCGTAAGCACCATTACAAATATGATAGCTGTAGTAGAGAAATTGGCCGGTAAAATCATACCTAAAATAAGAGCCACCGGCACCCATAAGGGTAATATGCTCTCTTTAAAGGTTATGGTTTTATCTTTAATTCGTGAAAGATAGCGCGCGATATAAATCATTAATACAACCGATGCCAATGTAGATGTTTGAAAAGTAATTCCCACAAACGGAACTTTAATCCATCTACTTGCATTTGACCCATCTATAGTTGTTCCCTGAGCCATAGTCACGATTAATAAAATGATGACTACTGGAATTCCTATTATAGAAAGACCTTTAAAATAATGCGACGGCACTTTATGCACGCCATAAATTATAGCAAAACCTAATACGAGATGCATAAAATGGCGTAGTAAATACGGAAATGTATCCCCATTTCCTCCATATAAATACGCCAGATTACTACTAGCACTAAATACCGGCAAAAAAGAAAATAATGCAAGAAAAGCGGTGATCGCCCAGATAGAACGATCCCCCTTTAATGTAGCAAATATGTTTTTTGATGTACTCAATGTATTCCCTATTTACAATGAATTATAAATTACTATAAGTTTCTAACCGCATTTTTAAATTGTCTTCCGCGATCTTCATAATTATCAAATAAATCAAAACTGGCACAGGCAGGTGACAATAACACGTTATCTCCCTTATCTGTAAGCTTGTATGCTATCTTCACAGCTTCTGTCATAGATTCTGTTTCAATAATAGTCTCAACCATATTGCTGAACGTGTGTAATAATTTTGCATTATCTACACCTAAGCATACTATTGCTTTCACCTTCTCATTCACAAGTGGAAAAAGATCCTTATAATCGTTTCCTTTATCTACACCTCCCACAATCCATACTGTAGGGGCGCTCATACTATCTAATGCATAGAATGTTGCATTAACGTTAGTAGCTTTTGAATCGTTTATATATGAAACATTATTAATTTTTAATACATATTCTAAGCGGTGTTCAACTCCCTGAAACCCTTCTAACGATTCTCTAATAGTCGCCTTGCGAATACTTAATAATCGAGAAGCTGTCGCTGCCGCCATTGCATTCTTTGTATTATGTGCACCTTTAATTTCTAAATTTTTTGTTGACATAGTCATTCTCGTATCGTCAGTTATTATGTTTATTTCTTCTTGTGCATAATAAGCACCTTGTTTTAATTCTTTAGTGATAGAAAACGGCATCAGCTTAGACCGTACTGGATGTTTTTCTAACCACTCAACTATCACTTCATCATCTGCATCATATATTAAATAATCTGCTTCTGTCTGATTCTCCGCTATTCTAAATTTTGACCGTATATAATTTTCAAATTCATACTCATATCGGTCCAGATGATCTGGTGTAATATTTGTCAAAATCGCAATATGGGGAGCAAATTTTTCAATACCATCTAATTGAAAACTGCTTATCTCTAGCGCATAATAATCCTGATCATCTAATGCTACCCATTTTGCAAAGCTGTCTCCTATATTTCCCGCCGCCACACTTTTTAATCCGGCTTCTTTCAGAATATGAGCCATCAACATGGTGGTTGTGGTCTTACCATTACTTCCGGTAATGCCAATCAAGGTTGCCTGTGTATAAAGAGCAGCAAATTCCATTTCAGAAATAACTGGAATATTACTTGCTTTCAAGTGCTTAATTAGCGGTGCTTTGTCTGGTATTCCCGGACTTTTCATCACTAAGTCTGCATTAAGAATTAGCGATTCTGTATGTCCGCCATCTTCCCATTTAATTTCATAATCATTAAGAACGTCCTGGTAGCTTTTCTTTATCTTCCCAAAGTCTGATACAAATACAGCATACCCTTGTTTTTTACCTAATATCGCAGTTCCTACACCACTCTCACCGCCGCCTAAAATTACTAACCGCTTCATCTATCTAACCTTTAGCGTTACAATTGTTATAATCGCTAGTAGAATTCCTATAATCCAAAAACGAGTCACGATCTTACTCTCGTGAATACCCTTTTTCTGATAATGATGATGAAGTGGCGACATTAAAAATATACGTCTGCCCTCACCAGATTTTTTCTTTGTGTACTTAAACCAACTCACCTGCAACATCACCGATAGTGTTTCCATAAAGAAGACACCACATAGAATAGGTATTAATAGCTCTTTACGAATGGCTATAGCAATCACAGCGATAATTCCACCTATGGTTAAACTTCCCGTATCTCCCATAAACACCTGAGCCGGATACGTGTTGTACCATAAAAAACCAACCAGCGATCCTACAAACGCCGTGATAAAAATTACCATCTCTCCAGATCTGGGTATATACATCACATCCAGATAATCGCTGAAAATGATATTACCAGAAACCCAGGCAAAAATCCCAAGTGTGAGCACAATTATTGCAGATGTACCAGCAGCTAATCCGTCAATTCCATCTGTTAGGTTAGCTCCATTTGAAACTGCAGTCACTATAAAAATTACTATAGGGATAAACAATAACCACGAGTATTTTACATAATCGGGGCCTAACCAACTCACTAAAACACTATAATCGATCTCATTATTTTTAACAAAAGGTATAGTGGTTGTTAGTGCTTTTTCTTCTGAAGAAAACTCTCTAGAACTACTATCTACAAGCTCTTCTTGTTGTGCAGGACTATTGGCAATCTCTTCCTTGACAGTAACTCCGGGATGAAAAAATATGGTAGCGCCTACGATAACCCCTAAACCTATTTGACCAAATATTTTAAACTTTCCGCTTAAGCCTTCTTTATTCTTTTTTCTAATTTTTAAAAAATCATCTATAAATCCTATTGCACCCATCCACAGGGTTGTAACTATTAGCAAAATGACATATACATTTTCTAGTTTTGCCAGTAAAAGAACCGGTATCAAAGTCGCTAGAATTATTATAAGCCCACCCATTGTAGGTGTCCCTGCTTTTTCAACCTGCCCTTCTAAACCTAAGTCACGTATAGACTCCCCCAATTGCTTTTTTTGCAAATAAAGAATAATGCGTTTTCCCCAAATTGTTGAGATAGCTAACGACATTAAAATCGCAATTGCCGCTCTAAATGTTATAAACCCAAAAAGACTTGCTCCAGGGAAGTTGTATGCGCGCTCTAAGTATTCAAACAGGTAGTACAACATATTTTAAAGTTCAATTACGCGTTTTGCGTTTTTGATTTATTTATTTAATTCGATTAATAATTCCTGCACGATTTTGTAGTCGTCAAAATCGGTACGCTTGCCCATTATTTCCTGATAGGTCTCGTGACCTTTCCCAGCAATTAGGATAATATCATTTTCTTCAGCTAGTTGGCAAGCAGTCTTAATTGCTTGTTTTCTAGACGTGATCGCAAGCGTTTTTTTATAGTCTAAAGGCTCAACACCCTTTTCAATTTCTTCAATTATCGTTTCAGGATTTTCACTACGTGGGTTATCGCTTGTAAAAATCACCTTACTGCTTAAAGCAGCAGCTATTTTACCCATTACAGGACGTTTTGTACGATCACGATCGCCACCACAACCTACCACTGTAATAAGATTTTCATTCTTTGTGCGTATATCATTAATTGTCTCTAAAACATTTTTTAATGCATCTGGTGTATGTGCATAATCAACGATAGCAGTTATTTTTTTTGCTGAAATCAGATACTGAAATCTTCCGCTTACACTTGTTAATTCTGATAAGTACTGAAGTGCCTCAATCTGGGATAATCCTAATAATTCTGAAGCTGCATAAATCGCTAAAACATTATAGGCATTAAATGAACCAATAAGCTTTACCCACACTTCCTGTTCATTCACTTTAAGTAACAATCCAGAAAACTGATTTTCTAAAATCTGAGCTCTATAATCTGCAAACGATTTTAGAGCATAGGTAACTTTTTTTGCCTTCGTATTTTGCAGCATAATTTGCCCATTGCGATCATCTGCATTTACAAGCGCAAAAGCTGTTTTAGGTAAATTGTCAAAAAATGATTTCTTAACATCCCTGTATTCTGAAAAACTGCTATGATAGTCTAAATGATCATGTGTAAGGTTTGTAAAAATCCCACCTGCAAAATGCAACCCTTCTGTACGCATTTGATGAATACCATGGGAGCTCACTTCCATAAAACAGTATTCTACACCCGCCTCATTCATTTCAGACAGATACTTATTTATCGTAAGCGAATCTGGTGTTGTATGCGTCGCAGGATACTCTTTGTCAGCAACCACGACTTTCACCGTTGATAATAGACCAGTTTTAAAACCTGCTTTAGTGAATAATTGATATAATAACGTCGCAATAGTAGTCTTACCATTTGTTCCGGTAATTCCTACTAACTTCAAATTTTCTGACGGCGTATTGTAATAATTAGAAGCTATTATAGCTAGAGCTCTAGCAGAATCTGAAGTCTGAACATACGTGATACCATTAACAAAATTTGACGGCATTTCTTCGCATATGATAGCAATTGCTCCTTGATCTTCAGCATTTTTTATATACGCATGCCCGTCGCTTTGAGTACCTTTAACAGCAACAAATACATCATTAAGCCCTACTAGACGCGAATCAAATTGAATATTATTAACGGGAACATTAGGGTTTCCGGTAACAGACTCTAGCGTTACTTTATATAATATGTCTTTTAATAAAATCACGATAGCTGTAAAATTATTTTTTGATTCTTACTTAATTTTTGACCCGCTTTTAAAGATTGTTCTCTAACTTTTCCAATACCCTTATACTCCACTTGAAGCCCAAGGTTTTCTAATATTGAAATTGCATCCATTCCACTCATCCCTTTTACATTAGGAATAGTCTGTGCTTTGTTTTGCGATTTTGTATAATACCCTTCATAATCTGAAATAACCGGCTTTGGGTTTGAATTAGCTAAGCGAACCTCATCGGTTATAGGTGTATCACTGTATATTTTTTGTGCTATTTTTTTAAATACTGGTGCAGCTACGATATTTCCGTAGTATCCTAAACTCTTTTTTGGCTTATGAACAACCACAATACAAGAGTACTTAGGATCTTCTGCCGGAAAATAACCTGCGAAAGAAGCGATGTATTTACCTTCTTCTAACCAATACTCTGTTTGACATGTTCCGGTTTTACCGGCCATAGAAAAATCTTTTGAGTATATATTAGCCGCCGTGCCTCGCTCAACTACATTAAGCATCATCACTTTTACTTTATCTATAGTTGTTTGAGAACAAATCGCCGGATTGATCACCTGTTTTTCAAACTTTTCTACAGAAACATCCCATTTTTTAATTTCTTTAATGAAGCGTGGCTTAACCATTTCTCCATTATTTGCAATTGCATTGTAGAATGTTAGCGTTTGTAAAGGAGTTAAAGAAACTCCGTATCCAAAGGCCATCCACGGTAGGGTAGTACCATACCAGTTAGAATCTCCCGGATATGGGAATCGCGGGGAACCTTCACCTTTAATTTCTAATCCCAGCTTGTCATTAAGGCCCATATTATAAAGGCGCTTTAAAAAGCGCTTAGGATCATCTTTATAATTTTCATTAATCATTTTGGCAAATGCGGTATTTGAAGAAAGTTCAAATGCGCGTGCTGCACTTATCTTTCCGTAACCTCCCCAATGAGAATCGTAAACCGTACGGTTATAGAATTTCACTCTTCCATTTTCTGTATCTACCACATCACTACTATCTATAACCTTATCTTCTAGGGCAGCTACCATAGACATTAGCTTAAATGTTGAGCCGGGTTCTGCAGATTCATAAATGGCATAATTACGATCCTCGTAATAACCACCATCTTCCATACGACCCAGATTAGAAATCGCCTTTACCTCTCCGGTTTTAGTTTCCATAACTACAACACAACCGTGATCTGCTTCAAATTTTTCTAAAGATTCTAACAATGCGTGATGTGCGATATCTTGAATATTTACATCTATTGTAGAAATAACATCATAGCCATCCTGAGGCTCTACGATATTGTCATCACCTATAGGCTTCCATTGCCCTTTTGCAATGCGTTGCTTAAGTCGTTTTCCCTCCTTACCTCTTAAATACGTACCAAAAGCTCCTTCAAGACCCGCTTCACTATATCTTCCGTATTCAGTTAAACGATCATATCCTATAGTACGCTCGGCAATTTTATCTAGCGGATGCTCTCTCACCGTACGCTGCTCTGTAATTATCCCTCCTTTATAAGGTCCTTTATTAAAAAGCGGTAATTTTTTTACTGCAAGATATTTTGAGTACCCTAGGTTTCTAGCTAATAATAAATACCGATTCTTGTTTACGCGCGCCTTACGTAGTGTATTTATATAATGCTCTACAGGCTTGCCTAACTCTGCAGACAGTCCTTTTGCTAATCCTTGAATATGCTGCTCAAAATCTGATTGTGTTGGAGCCAGTGCATCAAACCGGATATCATATTTAGGTACCGATGTAGCTAATAAACTACCATCTCCAGCATATAGATTACCTCGGTTTGCAGGTATCGTAAACATACGCTCGGTTCTAGCCTCTGCAAGAGCCTTGTACTTATCTCCTTCAGAAACTTGAATATTGATAAGTTTAAACGCAACAAAAAAGGCAAAGAGAAACATTGCTCCCGCCACCAAGTACATTCTATTAAGTATGTTCTTTTCGCTTGTTGCCATTAGAACTTAAGGTTCTTTAGTTACGTTAATTTTTTTAGGCGGTGTTAATGACGGTGCCAGACCGCTCTCTGCTACTTTTCGCGTCACCACGCTTTCCATTTTAGATCTTCGCGCCTCCAACCGGGCATCTACAAACTCACTATGCAGCTCTTTAACCTCTGCACTTAAACTTGAAATCTCGTGTACTTTTTTATCTGCTCGATGCGAACTACCTATCATAATAATCGCCAGGAATGATAAAAAAATAATCATTCGCCAGTTTCTCATAGCGTCATCGCTAAAAAGAAACTTTCCTTTTAATATGTTATAAATACCTTGCTTCAAAACGATTTATACTTTTTCAGCAATACGTAATTTTGCACTACGCGCTCTATTATTTTCTTTAATTTCTGCCTTACCGGGAACGATAAGACCACCTACTTTTTTAAAAGGCACTGTAAAATTGCCAAACATATCTTTCTCAGGTTCGCCTTCAAATAAGCCATTACGCATGTATCGCTTTACCAACCTATCTTCTAATGAATGATAGGAGATTAAACTTAGCCTGCCACCCGGCTTAATAATTTCTTCAGTTTGCTTGAGAAAATCTTTTAGAACTTCGATTTCTTGATTTACTTCAATACGTATCGCCTGATACACCTGCGCCAAAACTTTATTCTCCCTGTTCTGCGGAAGAAAAGGTTTTAATGCAAGCTTTAAAGCTTCCGTAGTTTTTATAGCTCCCTCTTTACGCACTGAGATTAAGGTGCGTGCAATTTTAGGTGCACTTCTCAACTCACCATATTGTAACAGCACTCTGCTTATATCCTCTTCAGCATACTCATTAACTACGTGATAAGCAGATAATTTGTTTTTTTGATTCATCCTCATATCCAGCTCCGCATCAAATCGTGTTGAAAAACCACGTTCTGCAACATCAAACTGATGTGACGAAACTCCAAAATCTCCTAAAACCCCATCTACTTGTGAAGCACCATAAAACCGCAAAAAACGCTTAGCAAACCGAAAGTTCTCGTGTATTAATGTAAATCTGGGATCGTCAATCTTATTCTCTAACGCATCTGCGTCTTGATCAAAGGCAAATAACTTTCCGTTCTCACCAAGTCGATTAAGTATCTCCCGAGAATGGCCTCCTCCTCCAAATGTTACATCTACATAAATGCCGTCTGGCTTAATCGCCAAACCACTTACAGTCTCATCTAATAATACTGGATTATGATAACTCATCTATTATATCGTTTTGACCTCCCATAACATCTTCTGCTAATGCAGCAAAATCACCATCGTTGTCACTTACTGCAACCTCATATGCTACTAAATCCCAGATTTCAATAATGTTTCCACCAGAGGTCAAAACAATATCTTTTGAAATCGAAGCAAATGAAATCAAGTCTTTGGGAATTAATAATCTACCCGAAGCATCTGCCTCTATTAGCTTTACACCAGCTGTAAACCTTCTAATAAACTCCACATTTTTCTTAACAAAGCGATTGAGACCATTTAATTTTGCCATCATCACTTCCCACTCAGACATAGGCCACAACTCTAAACAAGAATTAAAAACAGAACGCTTTATCACAAAGCCCTCCTGCAACTCTTTTGCGAGCTGTTTTTTCAACGCAGAAGGCATCATAAGACGGCCTTTAGCATCAACTTTACATTCATATGTCCCTATTAGGCTGAGCACTAATACTGTAGGTTTTAGATTTTACAATTTCAAATATAGAGAATTTATTACCACAATCTCCCACAATCTACCACTTTGTTAATAAGTCTCCCCACTTGTTGACTACTCCTCAAAAGTTAAAATTGCGCTATTAGTCTGTAAGCAAACCTCTTGTTATGAATACCAGCTCTGACTTCTATAATCACGCTATTTTTAAATTTTGATTTTAGTGTAAATGTCTATATTTGTGCGAAAGCCTCTTGCCGACCAATTATGAAGCACCAATTAAAAACACAGGGAAAATTCACCTATCTAGAAGCTGGCGAAGGAACCCCTATAATTATTCTTCACGGACTAATGGGCGGGCTAAGCAATTTTGATGAAGTCACTGAACATTTTTCAAAGCTTGGCTACAAAATTGTAATTCCAGAATTGCCCTTATACTCGATGCCCCTCATTAAGACTGGGGTTAAAACATTTGCAAACTACTTAAATGAATTTATTAAGCTTAGAGGATATGAAGACCCTATCTTACTAGGTAATTCTTTAGGTGGTCATATAGGACTAATACATACAAAGCTTTATCCTGAAGCTACTAAAGCATTAGTAATAACAGGCAGCTCTGGTTTGTATGAAAGCGCGATGGGAGAGAGTTACCCTAAGCGTGGAGATTATGAATATATAAAGAAAAAAGCCGAAGATGTATTTTACGATCCTGCAGTCGCTACTAAAGAAATTGTAGATGAAGTTTACGAGACTGTGAATGACCGTAATAAACTTATTAAAACTTTAGCTATTGCAAAAAGTGCTATACGTCATAATATGGCTCAGGATTTACCACATATGACCACGCCTACTTGTATAATATGGGGCCGTAATGATAATGTTACACCACCAGAGGTTGCAGAAGATTTTAATAAACTGCTGCCAGACTCTGATTTATTTTGGATAGATAAATGTGGTCATGCAGCGATGATGGAGCGTCCAATTGAATTTAATGAGATTCTATCTCAGTGGCTAAAAGACCGCAATTACTAAAAACAGATCATGCGAATTAAATCTGCTGAATTTCTTGTAAGCAACTCTAACGTGGCAAAATGTCCACAGAACAAAATGCCGGAGTATGCGTTTATAGGTAGGTCAAACGTAGGTAAGTCTAGCTTAATAAATATGCTTACCGATCGTAAAAATTTAGCAAAAACGTCTGGTCGTCCAGGTAAAACTCAGCTTATAAATCATTTTACGATAAATGAATCTTGGTATCTTGTAGATTTACCTGGGTATGGATATGCTCGAGTTTCTAAAAAAGCAAAAAAAGAATTCCAAAAATTCATTACTCAATATTTTGAAGAACGCGAACAGTTAGTTTCGGCTTTTGTACTTATAGATTGCAGACACGAACCGCAACCAATTGACAGGGACTTTATGCAATATCTAGGCGAAAAACAAATTCCGTTTTCAATAATCTTTACTAAAGCAGATAAGCTTAAACCAAAAGCGCTTGAGCGTAATATAGAAAATTACAAACAAGCACTTTTAGAAGGGGTTTGGCTAGAAATGCCTAATTACTTTGTGAGTAGCGCCTCAAATAGTGTAGGAAAGGAAGAAATTCTTAACTATATAGGTGCTATAAATGAACAGCTTAAAGAGCAGTAGTTCTTGCTTCAATACACTTAATTAACTCGTTTTCATCTTTTAAACCATCGAGTTCTTCTTTACTAAGAAATATTTCTAACGCTCCATTATGCTCTTCCAAAATAATCGGATAGGTATATCGTGCTCTAGTAATCGACCCAAATTTATTTTCAAACTCATCAAGATGATGAAATTCTAAATTCAGGTTAGTTCTATCTTTAAAAGCTTGCCACTCCGGTTTAATTTTAAGCACACCGTAGGTGATATCGCATAAACTACAAGGATAGGTTTTAGGACTTATAACCTTGTGCAAGCTGTCTAGATAACCATTAAGCTTTCCAGAATTTGCATTGTAAACAAATACGAGCTTCATTTTTATTTCTTTAGCTCTAACTTTTCAGCAAAATAATCACAGAAATCCATCATCGTCGCAGACATTTTCTCATCATCTGTTGCACGCTGAAATGTTTTTGCCATACTTACTAAAGTCTGATGAAAAAATACCTTCATTTCATCTACAGGCATGTCTTTTGTCCATAAATCAATACGTGCTGCTTCTTGCGTTTTTGCATCCCAAAGAGCAAGCATTAATGCTTTTGCCGGTTCATTAGAAACACCTCCGTCAGGAGCAGTCCAAGAAATTTTTTCAGGTACACGGTTTGCGTCTAATTCTACGTTTATTTTTATTTCAGTTTTCATAAACTGGGTTTAATTACGGGGTTTATAATTTGCTTTTTCAAAGATTTCATCAGTGCTTTTTTCAGGAAGCATTTGCAGCGGAACATTTGTACGCTCCATGTAACGCTTCACAATTTGCCAGCCTATATATCTGCCTAAGCGAGGCGGACTATCATTATCAAAATCTAAATAAAATTTAGAAAATGGAGCAGGATTTATAAAGCGACTTAACAATTTACTATCTGTCTCAAACAGTAATTTGTTCTCTACAAAATACTTCCAGATATCAACTTCATTTGCTACTGCCCATTCATATTGATCTGTCGTATAATCCAAAACTTCGCTTTTCGGCTTTAAAGTCAGTAAAGCTTCCATCATATAGAGTCGCTTACCGTGATAAATCATTTCATCTAAAAATCTTCTATTTCCTTTACGAGCAATCAATTTTGACACAAAAGCCTCTGCCACATCTACATCTATCTGCTCTCTTCTAAAATTTTGTGTATAAAACCGCTGTATACCATCATAAAAAGGATGTTCTGGTCCTAAATAATTATCCAGACCAATCAAAAGTAAACTGTCAGTTAACACAACCGGCATTTTATAGGAAACGTCTGAAGTAATGGTAACAACTCTTGGCTCCTCAAACTTTGGGTAATAGTATTTAATATGTTTAAAAAGATTTCCCAATTCACTCGTAGTTTCCTTAAAATCAGGAAATGCTTTAGCCACCTCTGTATTTAATTCGAGCTGAATGGTATCTTTTATTTTTGAAACCCAAAACGCATCTGGATATTCTGAAGGAAACAAATAGGGATATTCGCTTATTAATTGTGGTAAGTGCGCAGAGTCTATACGTGCAAATTTTTTATCAAATCTATCAATCTTTACTTCAATTGCAATTTTAGAAATATCTTCAGGTAATTTTGCATCATTCTTACAAGCCGTTATAAAAAATAAAGAAACCCCTAAAAAAATATTAAATAGGCCAAGTATAGACCTGCCTGCTACTTCAGACTTTCTTAAATTTAGTAAATTCACCATAACAAAAAATTGCGCCGCAAAGGTAGTATTTACATCTAATTAATTTGTTCTATATGCAAACTGAAAAAGTTATTGATCACATCGTAAACTGGTTAAAAAATTATGCAATTAATGCTAATATAAATGGTTTTGTTGTAGGTATTAGTGGTGGCATAGACAGTGCTGTTACTTCTGCACTTTGCGCCAGAACGGGTTTACGCACTTTATGTGTAGAAATGCCTATTCATCAACCTCCTGCACACGTTACACGTGGTAAAGAGCACATAGCCAAGTTAAAAAAACAGTTTGCAAATGTGAGTGATGTAAATACAGATCTTACTGAAACTTTTGAAGTCTTTAAAGCCGCTCTACCTGAAATATCTGCTAGTCCGGAGTTACAACTTAGTCTGGCCAATACCAGAGCGAGATTGCGTATGAGTACATTATATTATTTTGCAGGAATTCATAAATATCTGGTTGCTGGTACAGGGAATAAAGTAGAAGATTTTGGGGTAGGTTTTTATACTAAATATGGAGATGGTGGTGTTGATTTAAGTCCTATTGCAGATTTAATGAAAAGCGAAGTATATGCTTTAGCCAAAGTTTTAGGAGTGCCAGAAAGTATTCAGGTGGCTAAACCTACAGATGGTCTATGGCAAGATGATCGAAGCGATGAAGATCAAATAGGAGCAAGTTACGATGAGCTAGAATGGGCAATGAAGGAAGATAAAAAAGGTAGTACGGCTTCTGATTTTGATGGTCGCAAAAAAACCGTATTTGAAATTTATAAACGCTATAATAACGCAAATAAACATAAGATGGAAGCTATTCCGGTATGTGAGATCCCGATGAATTTGAAGGAATAATGACTTTAATCCTGTAAATTTATTCTTACACCGAAAAGCATTTGTAGTTTACACTAATGATGCTACTTTAGCCGTTCTAGAAGAATAATCCCATCTTATGATTACAATCACAATAGCAGATCATCATCCAGTAATTACTGATGGTTTATCGCACATACTACGCAATACAGATCACGAAATACTGGATGTTATTGTTGACGGTAATGATTTAAAAGCTTCATTAGAAAACGAAGTTCCAGATCTGGTAGTTATGGAAATTGATCTTCCTAATCTACAAGGATTATCTGCTATTAAAGAACTGCGCCGTAGCTTTCCCGGATTAAAAATTATGATTTTTAGTACACATCCGGAGGAGATGTATGCTCTAAGTGCAATTAAGGCCGGTGCGATGGGGTATGTGGGTAAAACGGTAGATTCTGCCACTGTACTCAAAGCATTAATACAAGTGGCACGAGGAGGCATTTATCTAAACAATGCCCTGGTAGAAATGCTATCTAACACAGATCCTTCCAAGAATAATTCGCTCGCATACCGATATAAAAAGTTATCTACTAGAGAAACCGAAGTGCTTAATATGCTTTCTTCAGGAAAACGAAATAAAGATATAGCTGAGTCATTAGACATTAATGAAAAAACAGTTAGCACGTATAAAACGAGATTACTTAAAAAATTAGATGCTGGTAGTCTCGCCGAACTTATTCAACAAGCGCGATTATTGCAAACTTCAGATTTGTAGTATTAGACTACTCTATTTAATTTTAAGGCAATAAATTTATTCAGCTCTTGATAATCTTTGATATCCATTAGTACTTCCATAGAAGAATTCTCAGGTACCTTTATTACTTCAGCAAGTTGTTCTATCTTTTGTGAAACGTAAAAACGACGTAGATAAAGCACTGTTTGCGACACTACTTGAGCAATAGTATCTTTTTTAAGTTTTACATAAATTTCTTGAGTATCCCACCTATGTAAAACGTACTTATCTTCATTTAGAATTATATCTGAAATGAGCGCTCCTTCTTCAGGACTTACCGTATTTATAAAAACATCAATCTTAAACTTATCACGTTGCTGCGTTAGTGCATCAATCAATTTTAAGTATAAATTCCTGAATTGCTCATTAGCAAACTCGGTTTCATCTTCCTGAAGATCTAGATAAATCTTCTCATATACATCAAGCTCAAAAACGATAGGTTCTTCGACAGGATCACCATCTTCATTCTCTTTAACAATAACATCGTCAAACTTGATTTTCTGATTTCCGTAGAGCAACAAAAGTTCAATAAGCTTACGCTCTAATACAAATTGACGATCAACTTTTTCTGTCTTTTTCTTTTCTACAACCTGCATTTGACCAGCAGCAGGTTTAGTAGTTGCCGGTATATTTTTTTGCCCTTTATTTAAAATTTGAGCTAACGTATTAAAAAGGACTGCCTCCTTAATATCCATTATACGCGCACATTCTTGTATATAGATTTCCCGCTTAATTACATCTGGAATTTTACCGATGCTCTCAACCATATCTCTTACGAGCCCAGCCTTTTTAATAGGATCTCCCTGTGCCTCCTGCATAAGAAGAGAAGCCTTATACTGAATAAAATCTTTAGCATTTTCCTTTAGAAAATCCTCAACTTCAGTTAATGTATTTTTTCGTGAAAAGCTATCCGGGTCTTCTCCCTCGGGAAAACTGCATACTTTCACATTCATTCCCTGCTCGAGAATCAAATCAATACCACGCAAGGATGCACGCTGCCCTGCAGCATCTCCATCAAATAAAACTGTAATATTAGGAGTGAGACGATTTATCAAGCGTATCTGCTCTGGCGTAAGTGCAGTCCCTGAAGAAGAAACTACATTTTCAATTCCTAACTGATGCATTTGAATTACATCGGTATAACCCTCAACTAAAAAACAATTATCCTCTTTGGCAATCGCTTGTTTTGCGTGATAAATACCATAAAGCACCTTGGACTTATGATAAATATCACTCTCCGGACTATTTAAATATTTGGCTGCCTTTTTATCATTAGTTAAAATGCGCCCTCCAAAACCTAATATCCTTCCACTTAATGATTGTATAGGAAACATCACGCGCCCCTTAAAACGATCAAATTGCTTTTCGTCCTTAACTATAGACAATCCGGTTTTTTCGAGATATTCTAGTTTATAGCCTTTACGTATAGCTTCACTGGTAAACGCATCCCAGGTATCTGGGGAATATCCCAATTGAAATTTTTCAATAGTTTCTGAAGTAAACCCACGCTCTTTAAAATAGGTAAGACCTATAGCCTTACCCGCTTCAGAATTTAGGAGTGTATTGTGAAAGTAGTCTTTTGCATATTCAGAAACCACATACATACTTTCGCGTTCATCGGCCTGCTCCTTTTGCTCGTCTGTTTGTTCGGTTTCTTCAATTTCTATATTGTACTTTTTAGCCAGATATTTTATTGCTTCAGGATACGTAAAATGCTCATGCTCCATTAAAAAAGCCACAGCATTCCCCCCTTTTCCACTAGAAAAATCCTTCCAAATTTGTTTGACCGGAGAGACCATAAAACTCGGAGAGCGTTCATCTGTAAACGGACTTAAACCTTTGAAGTTACTTCCAGACTTTTTAAGATTTACAAAATCACCTATCACCTCCTCGACACGAGCAGTTTCAAATACATTATCTATGGTAGTTTTTGAAATCAAGGCAGCTAATCTATATTAAGTTTTCCTTTTTATATCGAATTAAAGAAGACTGCAAAATTAAGTTTTAGACCTGAAAAATGGACTGTATATTCTAGATAAAAAAATGGTATTGAGCATACAGGCTCAATACCATATTTAGAAGGTTTTGTAGGTGTTAATCCATATCAAATCGTAATCCTACAGAAATATTGCGCTGCTCTAACGGGTTGTTTTTAAATATAGTATTCAAATCGTATTTTACATAGAGCGCTGTATCACCAAATGCAACATAACTACTCAATCCATATATAAAATTATTAGTGTTGAAATTTTGCTTAAACTTATCTTTGCGATCCTCTCCGTTTTCTTCGTACTTGAGTTTCTGTATAGTAAGTAAATTAAAGCCCGCATAACCACCTAAACCAAGTTTGAATTTATTTTTTGTTGAATATCTAAAATAATTTTCCCCTTCATTCTTAGTTGAAGAACCTATTTCAAAGTGAACAGGAAAGACTAAGTTGTCCATTCTAAATTTTGACTTATCCAGATTCAAAGGATAGGTTTCTAGCACCGTCTCATCACCCTGCTCAACCAAATACTGGTTATCATCAATCTTCAAACCATTAAACTGAAAACTAAAACCATATTTTAAGCGTAAAAAATTAGAATTTTCAAAAACGCGTGTTTTCCATGCATAACCCAGTTCAAAGAAACGACTACCTCCTATTTTATAAGGAGAATCGTTCAAACCTTGACCATCAATGATTGCATTATTTAATCCTATAGCCAGCACAATATCTGATGTGGTACGACGATCGTAAACCACCTCTCTTTCAGCTTGACCTATACGCAACTTATTTTTACCTATAAATATCCCAAAGACACTCTCATCATCTTCATCTCCGGCATTACGCTCTAATAAATCTATCTGACTTTCAATTATTGTGAGTTTATCTTCTATGTTGCGTGCGTGTTTTTTTGCCGCTTCTTTCTTCAATTCGCTAGCTTGTTCTGCAGTGATTTCATTAGCGGTTAAACGTTTATTAATCGCAAGAACTTCCAGCTTTAAAGCTTCTTTCTCTTGATTTACTATTTCTTCTTTTTTAACTTGAAGCTGTTTAAGAGACTCAACTTGTTCTTCAGTTTGAGCATTAATTGTGTGTGGCAGAAAGCTTAAGCCAATAATAAAAAGTAAAATTAAAGTTCTCATAATTTGTGATTTAGTTTCAGGTCACCGCTCTCCGTCTATGACGGAGATGGGCTACCCAAAGATTGATGAATGAATATTTAGTTATTTCGAGAAACGACAGCTTCTCTGGCTTTCACAAAGCCTTCTTTAAGCGCTTCAAAAATGCGGTCTCTAAAAGAGGGATCCAACTCTTCCTCAACCTCATAAAGCAAAGCCTGTGCACTTACCTCTTGCTGAGCATTCTTAAATAATTTTTCAGTGATAATCTCACGCTGTGCTTCTCGCAAAAGCTTATCGATTTCTGCATCAGAATAGGCAACACCAGTGTTTTCCTGCTGTTCAACTTTTGAGAGTAGATTATCTACTTCAGTATTTATAAGATTTTTAACCGGTTCTTCTAAGGGGACTATTTTCTTGGTTTTCTCGGTTGCAGCAAACATCTGAGTTGGCTTTTTAGTAATGACTGGTTTTTCTTCGATCTTCTCTTCATTTACTAGTGCATCATCAGGACTAGAATTCAATTCAAGCTCTTTATCAGGTACATTTACCTCTTCAATTGCGTCTGTTATTTGTTCTTGTGTTTTGATTTCTTCAATAGGATTAACAACGATCTGTTGATTCTCTGGTAAATCAGTATTTAGAAAAAACATTCCGGCAATTACTAGTATTCCTATAAAACTAGCCGCAATAAAAAACCACCCAAAGCCCTTATTTTCTTTACGCGCTGCGGAAGCATTGAGCTCACTTTCTATTTGCTCCCAAGCACTAGGAGACGGATTAATCTCTCGATTCTCAAGCTTCTCACGTATGTTCTCTTCAAATTTCATCGGTGCCATAGAGATATGAATTAGATTCTTTTAACTTAAACTGAAGCAATTTTCTAGCTTTAAACAATTGACTTTTAGATGTACTTTCTGAGATCTCCAGTAACTTTGCTATCTCTTGATGCTTATAACCTTCTACTGCATACATTACAAATACAGCGCGATAGCCTTCAGGTAATTCATCTATCAATGCTTGAATATGCTCAACTTCTAAATCACTATCTTGCGGACTATAACTTGCATCAGAAAAATCTTCTTTTAAATCGGTAAAAGTGATTTTTTCTTCTTTTCGTAAATAAGAGATAGATTCATTAACCATAATTCGCCGTATCCACCCCTCAAAACTACCTTCATCTCTAAAGGATTTTAGATTTTTAAAAACCTTTAAAAATCCGTTGCACATCGCCTCTTCTGCCTGCATAACATCTTTTAAATATCTTCTGCATACGCTAAGCATTTTTGGTGCGTGCAGATTATAAAGTGCGCGCTGTGCATCACGATTTCCGTTAGCGGCTTTCTTTATAAGCTGTTTTTCGTTATTAAAAAATGAAATGACTTTCACAAAAGATGGTTTAAAACTGCCTTCACTTATATAGACGCAAAATTTTATCAAATGGTTGCCTGAGCATTAAAAAAATAAATTAATTTTTAAATAGCTCATTATCAACATCCAAATATTTAGAAAAAGATGGAAGCATCCTGAAAAAAAAAATAGTTATTAGAACTGAAGAAATAAGGAACCCAAGAGTTTAAAAAGACCAAATCTGTGCTAGAACCTATGTTCCTAAAGAAGAAAAGTGAACAATAGGTAGAATATAACTGCAGAAAATCGTGTGATCAACCTATTGAGAATAGTTACTTTTTACGTTCAATAACGTAATTCACCATAAGTACCAGAGAGTCTTTGTATTTAGATTCTGGATATTTATTTAATAAACCTAAAGCCTCCTGCTGCAGAGAAACCATCTTATTTACAGCGTAATCCAATCCACCAGATTTTTTCACATAATCAATAACCTCATTAACGCGCTGTTTATCTTTGTTGTGATTTTTAACGGAGTTTATGAGCCATTTGCGCTGTTTCTTGTCACTATTATTAACCGCATAAATAAGTGGAAGAGTCATTTTTTGCTCTTTAATATCTATACCTGTAGGCTTTCCTATTTTTTGAGTTCCGTAATCAAAAAGGTCATCTTTAATTTGAAAAGCAAGCCCTATAAGCTCCCCAAATTTGCGCATATTCTCAATATCTTTTTTACCGGCGTGAACAGCACTTGCCCCCATAGCACAACAAGCCGCTATTAAAGTAGCAGTTTTTTGACGTATGATTTCGAAATAAATTTCTTCGGTTATATCAAGATTGCGGGCTTTTTCAATTTGAAGCAATTCACCTTCACTCATCTCTCTTACTGCTACCGAAATAATCTGAAGCAAATCAAAATCCTCGTTATCAATAGAAAGTAGCAACCCTTTAGAAAGTAAAAAATCACCCACTAGAACGGCAATTTTATTTTTCCAGAGTGCATTAAGACTAAAAAAGCCACGGCGGCGATAACTGTCGTCAACCACATCATCGTGAACTAAAGTAGCGGTATGTATTAGCTCTATTATAGAAGCACCTCTATAAGTCCTATCATTTAAGCGCTCATCTCCTAACATTTTTGCAACCAGAAAAACAAACATAGGTCGCATCTGTTTTCCTTTTCGGTTTACAATATAGTGGGTGATTCTATTAAGTAAAGGAACTTTAGACTTCATCGAAAGCGAAAACTTTTGCTCAAAGAGTTCCATCTCATGAGCTATAGGCTGCTTAATTTGTTCGACTACTTTCAATTTTGAAGATCTGCTATTAAATTATAGTGTTTATGCGATTACGCATTCTTATTTGCTAATTGACCACAAGCGGCATCTATATCTTTTCCGCGTGAGCGACGTACGGTTACGGTAATTCCTCGTGCTTCGAGCTTGGCTACATATCTATCTATAGCTTCTGGATCTGCCTGTTGAAACTGACCATCATCTATAGGATTGTATTCTATCAAATTTACTTTACTTGGTACAGCTAAACAAAAATCTATCAATGCCTCGATATCGCGATCCCGATCATTAATACCACGCCAGACAACATACTCGTAAGTAATAAATTTTTTAGTTTTTATATACCAGTACTGAAGTGCCTCCTTAAGCTCTATAAGTGGCATTTGCTCATTAAATGGCATAATCTCAGTACGTACCTCATCAAGTGCTGAATGTAAGGATACAGCCAGATTAAATTTTACGGCATCGTCTGCCATTTTCCTAATTATTTTAGGCACTCCTGAAGTAGAAACTGTAATACGTTTAGGTGACATTCCCAAACCATCTGGAGCTGTAATTTTTTCTATAGATTTTATGACGTTATTATAATTCATCAAAGGCTCGCCCATACCCATAAATACAATATTAGATAAAGGTCTGTCAAAATATAATCGGCTTTGCTGATCAATCGCTACCACTTGATCAAAAATTTCATCAGGATTAAGATTACGCATACGCTTTAAGCGGGCTGTTGCACAAAATTTACAGTTGAGACTACAACCCACTTGTGAAGAAACACAAGCAGTTGTTCTACTCGCTGTAGGAATTAATACAGATTCTACTGTAAGATTGTCGTGCAGCTTTACAGCATTTTTTATAGTGCCATCTTTGCTACGTTGCATTTGATCAACCTTAATATGATTGATTACAAAGTGAGTATCAAGAAAAGTTCTGGTTTCTTTTGAGAGGTTTGTCATATCATCAAATGAATGCGCTCCTTTACTCCACAACCATTCATAAACCTGATTACCTCTAAAAGCCTTTTCGCCCTGAGTTACAAAATATTCCCGCAGTTGATCACGGGTTAATGCTCGTATATCTTTTTTAATTTGTATCACGCTGTAAAGTTACCAATTAACACGTTGCTTTCTATATACAATGTCTTAAGTTTTATACTAAAAAAATCCCCGACATAGCCGGGGATTTTAAAAATTATAATAAATGATTCGATTAGATAATCAACATCGCATCACCATAAGTATAAAACTTGTATTTTTCTTTTACTGCTTCTTCATAAGCTTGCTTCATAAAATCGTGCCCTGCAAATGCAGAAACCATCATCATCAAAGTAGACTTAGGCGTATGGAAATTAGTTACCATACAGTTTGCAATACTAAAGTCATAAGGAGGAAAGATAAATTTATTTGTCCATCCACCAAATTCATTTAAAGTATGGTTAGAGCTCACCGCACTTTCTAGAGTACGCATAACGGTAGTACCTACCGCACAAATCTTGCGCTTCTCGCTAATTGCCTTATTAATAATAGATACTGCTTCTGGCTTAATATAAGCTTCCTCACTATCCATTTTGTGCTTAGAAAGATCTTCAACTTCAACAGCACTAAACGTTCCTAGACCTACATGCAAGGTAACCTCTGCAAAATCAAGTCCTTTAATTTCAAGACGCTTTAATAAGTGCTTACTAAAATGCAACCCTGCAGTAGGAGCTGCAACAGCACCTTCTTCTTTTGCAAAAATAGTCTGGTAACGCTCTGCATCTTCTGGCTCCACCTCTCTTTTAATATATTTAGGAAGTGGCGTTTCTCCTAATTCTGTCAATTTATTTCTAAATTCCTGGTACGAACCATCGTATAAGAAACGTAAAGTTCTACCTCTAGAAGTCGTATTGTCAATTACTTCAGCAACTAGACTCTCATCATCACCAAAATAAAGCTTATTCCCAATACGTATCTTACGTGCAGGATCTACAAGTACATCCCACAAACGAGTTTCAGAATTAAGTTCTCTCAACAAGAAAACCTCGATACGCGCTCCTGTTTTTTCTTTATTTCCATAAAGACGTGCCGGGAAAACCTTTGTATTGTTAAGAACCATAATATCATTAGGCTCAAAATAATCTATTATATCTTTAAAAAGCTTGTGCTCAATAGTTTTAGTTTTTCGATTAAGAACCATCAAGCGTGCCTCATCCCTATTTTCTGCAGGATATTCAGCCAATAGCTCATTAGGCAAATCAAAATTAAAATGCGAAAGTTTCATTCCCATGGGATGTCTTTTTTAGGTATTTAAAATAGCGTGCAAATATACAACCTCAAGGTAGGGGTTGTCAAGTAAATCGGGGTTTAATTTAATAGTATACTAAAGTTGCTCCGTTTTAAAGCCCAAGCCTCTAAAATCAGCCCAAAAATCGGGATATGATTTGTTTACAACCTCTGCATCTTCAAAAATAATTGGCACTTTTAGAGCCAAAGGTGCAAAAGCCATCGCCATTCTATGATCTTGATAGGTTTTAATCGTGATATTTTCGTTACAAGTTCCACCTTCTTTTAGATGAAGTGATTTATCTGTAACGGTTATAGTGGCTCCTAATTTTGTCAATTCATTTTTTAACGCTTCTAAACGATCTGTTTCTTTAATCTTGAGCGTATGCAGACCGGTTAAATCACAAGCGACACCTAAACCAAAACATGTTACTGCAATTGTCTGGGCAATGTCTGGACAATTTGCCAAATCAAAAGATACACGTCGCGGCTTTGATTCAACTTCTTTTTCCAACACAATTGTATTTTCAAGAAATGTAGTTTGTACCCCCAATTTATCATAGAGTTCTGCCAATACTGCATCACCCTGCAAACTCTCCTTTTTATAGCTAGACAAATTGAGCTTTGCAGTTTTAGATAGTGCTACTAAACTGTAATAGTAAGAAACACTACTCCAGTCAGACTCTACAGTCATCTCTGATATCGAGACATTTTTTGCAGGCTCTATTTTTATGAGTTGGTTCTCAAAACTACTCACAATACCCAGCTGCGTTAATAGCGAACGGGTCATTTCTATATAGGGTACCGAAGTAATATTACCTAGTAGAGTAATCTCAAGACCCTTCTCTAAAGAAGCACCTATCATCATAAGTGCAGAAATATATTGACTACTCACATTCGCCGCCAGAGAAACCGTGTTTTTGGTTAACTTTTTCCCTTTTATTAAAAGCGGGGCATAACCTTCTGTTTCAGTATAGGTAATATCTGCTCCAAGCGTTCTAAGCGCGTCAACTAGAAGACCAATGGGCCGTTCCTTCATTCGATTACTACCTGTAAGCAGTGTTTCGCGCCCTTCGTAAGTTGCAAAATATGCTGTAAGAAAGCGCATCGCAGTTCCTGCGTGATGAATATCTACCACACGTTGGGTTGATGCCAGTGCTCGTTGCATCACATCACTATCATCGCTATTTGAAAGATTGTTTATTTCAAAATTTCCGAAAAGTGCTTGAAGTAATAAAAGCCTGTTGCTTTCACTCTTTGAACCGGTAATACGCACATCTCCTGATAAATGAGGTGTTTTCTGTTGTAGTTTAAGTATCAAAATGTAATATATTATGAAAATCCTGTTACTTCAGTTTTTCGTTATTGTGATGGCGATCGTGATCTCTTTCTGTCTTTAAGTCTAGTTTCTTGTCAAAAGCTTCTTGCAGGTTAATACCAGTTTGATTTGCCAGACATAGAACTACAAATAAAACATCTGCCAGTTCTTCTCCTAGATCTTTATTTTTATCACTCTCTTTTTCACTTTGTTCCCCATATCTACGGGCAATAATACGGGCAACCTCACCTACTTCTTCAGTAAGTTGTGCCATATTTGTAAGTTCGTTGAAATAGCGAACACCGTGATCTTTTATCCACGTGTCAACTGCTAACTGGGCATTATCGATTTTCATAATCTGTTTATTCTAGCTTGTACAGCTAAAATAAGGTAAAGTCGAAAAATGCAAGCAGGTTATTCTCTGTTTTTAGAATCAATAGTGATTGTAACTGGACCATCGTTTACCAGAGAAACTTTCATATCTGCACCAAATTCGCCAGTTTTCACAGCCTTTCCAAGCTTTTGAGAAAGCATATTCACAAATTCTTCATACAATGGGATAGCTATATCTGGTTTTGCGGCATTTATAAATGAAGGCCGGTTTCCTTTTTTTGTAGATGCGTATAAGGTGAACTGGCTTATTAAGAGAACATCTCCATGTTGATCGGTGATACTTTCATTCATTAAACCTTCGGAATCACTAAAAACACGAAGTCCACAAATTTTTGATGTTAACCAGTCAATATCTTCAAGCGTATCTTCTGCTCGTATTCCTAGCAAAATCATATATCCGGTTCCTATAGCACCTTTAATTATATTATCTATCGTTACTGAAGCTTCACTTACCCGCTGAATTACTACACGCATACAAATTTATTAAGAATGACTATGGTTGTTGATCGTAAACGTTTCGCCTATAATTTTCTTCATCTCCTTCAATGATTTGCTTATAACTCTGGTATCTTGACCAACTTAACTCATCATTTTCCAGTGCCTCTTTTACTGCGCATTTAGGCTCTTCTATGTGCAAGCAATTATTGAATTTACACTGATCTTTTAAAGCAAAAAATTCTGGAAAATAATTACCCAACTCTTCTTTCTCAATATCAACAACACCAAAACCTTTAATCCCAGGAGTATCTATTATACGTGCTTCAAAAGTGAGATCAAACATCTCTGCAAATGTAGTTGTATGCTGTCCTTGCATATGCTGCCCACTTATTTCCTTAGTTTTTAAATCTAATGAAGGCTCTAGCGCATTTACTAATGTAGATTTACCCACCCCACTATGACCAGAGAACATACTGGTTTTTCCCAGCATCATTTCTTTTACCTGATCTACATTTTTACCGGTTTTTGCAGAAACACCTACACAGGTATATCCTATTTCACGATACATTTCTGCCAGATATTTTACTTCGCCAAACTCTTCTTCGCTAAAAGTATCTACCTTATTAAAAAGTAAAATTGCCTTAATATGATAGGCCTCGCAGGTTACTAGAAATCGGTCAATAAATGCAGTAAATGTGGGCGGATTATTGAGAGTAACAATTAAAAAACATTGATCAATGTTTGCCGCAATAATATGTGTTTGTTTTGAAAGATTTACAGACTTACGTATGATGTAGTTGTCTCTAGTATCAATATCAATGATCACGCCGGTAACGGCATCGCTTGTTTTCTCTAATTCAAATATAACACGGTCCCCTACTGCTACAGGGTTTGTACTTTTTATTCCCTGAATTCTAAAGCGCCCTTTTATACGACAATCATAAAAATGACCATCATCTGCCTTAACGCTATACCAACTTCCGGTAGATTTGTAAACTGTTCCTTTCAAAAATTACATTTAATATATAAGACTGTAAAACTACTTTATTTTAAAGAACTCAAATAGGCAAAGCGTAAAATACATTGGGATTAAAGAGTTTAATGAACCAAATGTATAGACGAACTCACTACAAATAAAAAATATTACTTATAAAATTATTTTGAATAATAACACTTTCAAAAGTCATAAGATTTATGGTTATTGCGATTCGAACAATAACATCTAATATGAAAAAAATTACTCAATTCCTTTTCTTAATGGCTTTTTTAAGCGGTTTTATCGCTCAAGCACAAACTCATTTGTATGAAAACCCAAAATTTGATGAGCTCGCTAAAGATCACAAAAACATTGCTATTCTTCCCTTTAGAACAAAAATAGAATTGCGTCCTAAGCAAATGGAAAAATTAGAATCTGGCCAACTGGAGGAGATGCAAAAAAGTGAAGCTGAAAGTCTTCAGGAAGCAATGCACTCGTGGTTTTTAAAGCGTAAAAAACGAGGTACTCTAGCTATTGATGTACAACCACCATCACGCACACGCACGTTATTATTGAAACAAAATATAAATTCTGAAAATATAGATGCCTTCACACCAGAAGAGCTTGCACAAATTCTGGAAGTTGATGCAATAATATCGGGCACCTATGAAACTAACAAGCCTATGTCTGAAGGTGCTTCTGTAGCTTTAGGGCTTCTTATAGGCGTTTGGGGACGTACTAATTCTGCCGTTGTGAATATGAATATTAACAATTCTGGAGATGGCGAATTATTATGGAATTACAACAAGAAAGTTTCCGGAAGTTTTGGAAGTAATTCTGACGACCTTATAAATGTTTTGATGCGTAAAGCCTCAAGAAGACTCGCTTACACTAAATAACTTGAAAAGTTTAAGTACATAAAAAAAGGCACTCGATGAGTGCCTTTTTTTATATTTAAGAAACGAGGACTATGCTTCCTCCATTCTTGAGATTTTCTTCTGGTGGTTAATTGATTCCTGGTGAATCGCTTTAAATACACGCAGAATAAATTCTTCGCTTAAATTGTGTTTCTCACCTTCTAAGATCATTGCTCCTAAAATCTCGTTCCAACGTTTAGACTGTAAAATCGCAACATTGTTTTGCGTTTTAAGCTCTCCTATAGAATCTGCAATTTTCATACGTTTACCCAGACTTTCAATAAGCTGATGATCTACTACATCTATTTGAGTACGTAGTGTATTTAATTTGTTATTAAACTCTGCTGCAGTACCTTCTTCTTTACGTATTTTCAAATCTTTCATAATTTGAACTAGCGTAGAAGGAGTAATTTGTTGCGCAGCATCACTCCACGCATTATCAGGATCGTAATGCGTCTCTACCATAATACCATCGTAATTAAGATCAAGTCCTGTTTGGCACAAATCAAATATAATATCACGACGTCCCGCAATATGCGATGGATCTAATATTAAAGGTAAATCTGGAAATTTATCTTGAAGATCAACAGCTACTTGCCATTCTGGATTATTTCTATAACGGGTTTTCTCGTAAGTAGAAAAACCTCTATGTATAACACCTAAATTTTTAACATCCTGAGTGTAAAAGCGCTCAACGGCACCTAACCATAACGCTAAATCTGGGTTAACAGGATTTTTAATAAGAACAACTTTATCTGTACCCTTTAATGCTTCAGCTATTTCCTGAATGTTAAATGGAGAAACGGTAGTACGTGCACCTATCCAAAGAATATCTACATCGTGCTTAAGCGCTAACTCTACGTGGTTAGGATTTGCCACTTCAGTAGTAGTAAGCATTCCTGTTTCTTCCTTAGCCTTTTGAAGCCATTTTAAACCTAAAGCTCCAACTCCTTCAAACATTCCTGGACGCGTACGTGGTTTCCAGATACCTGCTCTAAATACTGTTGCGTCAGTGTCTTTTAATTCGTGTGCTATTTTAAGCACTTGCTCTTCAGTTTCTGCGCTACAAGGTCCTGCGATTACCAGAGGATGATCCAGATTGAATGCATCTAACCAGTTTCTAAGTTCTTTTTTGTTTTCCATATCCTACAAATTTACGGCATTTTGCCAATTACGATAATCCTTTGAGTATTGATTTTATGTGGTTTGTATTTTCCATTTCATTATAAACTTCTTCGTAGTCATCTGCTTCGAGAACATTTTTGAAATGAGTTAAATTGGTTATATATTCAGTAAGGCTTTCTAACACATTAGCCTTATTTTCCTTAAAAATAGGAGTCCAAGTGGCGGGATTACTTTTTGCCAGGCGTACGGTCGAAGCAAATCCACTACCTGCCATATCAAAAATATCTTTCTCGTTTTTTTCTTTTTCGATCACAGTTTTCCCTAACATAAAACTACTTATGTGTGATAGGTGTGAGACATAAGCAATATGCTTATCATGAGAATGCGGATTCATATAGCGAATACGCATCTCTAAAACTTCAAACAATTGCATAGCCTTTTTTAATAATTCAGTATCTGTATCTTCTACTTCGCAAAGAATCATTGTCTTGTCTTTAAACAAATATTCAATGGCTGCGGTAGGTCCAGAAAACTCTGTACCGGCAATAGGATGTGCTGCTAAAAAATTAGCACGTTTAGGATGGTTACGCACAGCATCACATACGCTACCTTTTGTAGATCCCACATCGATAACAAGAGCATGCTCTGAAATTGCATCTAAAACGGGAGGTAAAAATAAATTTGCCTGATCTACAGGTATAGATAATATAACTAAATCTGCTTGACTCAACGCTTCAAATCTTGAAGAGTGATCAATAACTCCTAAACCTACAGCTTCGCTAAGATGATTCTCACTACTGTCTATCCCATATAGTGTACTTTCAGGCAAAACACGTTTTAAATCACGCGCCATAGAACCGCCAATAAGACCTATACCTAAAACGAAAATATTTTTGAAATCTTCCAATTTATTTATTTCTAATCTTCTGATTAATAAGTACTATTTAAACCTTGAAATTGCCTCTCTTATTTTATCTTCGGAAACACAAAGTGAAAATCGAATATACCCAGCTCCTTGAGAACCAAAAATGGTTCCCGGTGTTATAAAAATGCTTTTTTCGATTAAAATATCATCTATAAAAGCTTCTGCGTCCAGAGAGCCTTCTGGTAATTTTGCCCAAATAAACATTCCGGCAGCTTCTTTATCATAAATACATCCCAAAACATCTGCCAGTTGCCACATAAGTTCTCTTCGTGACTTATAAACCAAATTAAGTTCATTAAACCAGCTTGTTCCTTCAGTTAATACTGCAGCTGCTCCTTTCTGTATTCCGTAGAACATACCACTATCCATATTGCTTTTAACTGTAAGCACCGCATTTATATAATCTTCTGCTCCAAGCAACATTCCTACACGCCACCCAGACATATTAAATGATTTACTTAACGAATTAAGCTCTAATGCTACCTCTTTGGCTCCGAGGATACTCAATATACTTTGGGGATTTTCATTAAGGATAAAACTATACGGGTTGTCATTTACCAGTAGTATATTGTTTTTTGTCGCAAAGGCAATTAACTGCTCAAAGTCCTCTGTTGTTGCCTTTGCTCCGGTAGGCATATGCGGATAATTTACCCACATAAGCTTTACTTTGTTTAGATCAAGCGATTCTAACTCATCATAATTAGGCATCCAATTATGCGACGCATCTAGATTATAATACACAGGTTCTGCCTCTAGCAAATTAGTCACTGAAGAATAAGTTGGGTAACCAGGATTAGGTATTAAAACCTGATCTCCTTGATTAAGAAAAGCCATACTAATATGCATGATACCTTCCTTAGAACCCATTAAAGGCAAGATTT
Source organism: Leeuwenhoekiella aequorea (assembly GCF_004104375.1). Taxonomy (GTDB): domain Bacteria; phylum Bacteroidota; class Bacteroidia; order Flavobacteriales; family Flavobacteriaceae; genus Leeuwenhoekiella; species Leeuwenhoekiella aequorea. Next base: position 601,190 of record NZ_QOVM01000001.1, on the reverse strand, counting down.
CGGTTTCAGGATCTAATTGAACTTCATATTTATTATTATAAAAATCGCTCATTGCCTGTGTAAGTTGAGGCAATCCCTTATAACTTTGATACTGGTGAGCAGGACCGTCTATTAATGAGCGCGTAAGAGCGTCGATTACTTGAGGTGGTGGTGGTAAATCTGGACTTCCCACACCCATATTTATGATGGGTTTCCCAGCAGCTGCAAGTGCTCTTACCTCTTTAAGCTTACGAGAAAAATAATATTCTGACGTCTGTTGCAAACGTTTTGCCGATTCTATTATCATTATTTTCGATTTTTGTATTCGCCAAGTACTTTAAACTCTGCAGTCATGATAGCTAATAATTTTTTTGCTTTGTCAAAATCTTCGTAATTCTTAAACGTAACATCTACAAAAAATGAGTAAACCCAAGGCGTCTCGATAACAGGTAACGATTGTATTTTAGTAAGGTTTAATTTACAATCACTCATTACATTAAGTACCGCTGCAAGACTACCGCGTTTGTGATCTGTCAAAAATTTAACTGAAGCTTTGTCTGGTACATCTGTATCTGTACGCCCGTTATTGTTCAAAATAAAAAAGCGAGTTGCATTATCTTTTATAGTTTGCATATTTTCAGCTAAAACCTCCAGGCCGTAGATTTTTGCTGCAGTCGCACTGGCTATAGCTGCTACATTTAATATTTTCCCATCTGCAATGCGCTTTGCTGCTCCTGCGGTATCATCATCTTCAACAAGACGTATTTCACTTTTATCTTTAAAAAAGTCTTTACACTGTAAAAGAGCCATAGGGTGAGACCATACTTCTTTAATAGCATCTAAAGACTGGCCGGGAAGCGCCATTAAATTTTGACTTATAGGCAAATAATGCTCCCCTTCAATGTTTAAATTATGATGGTCTATTAACGCATAATTAGGGATGATACTTCCAGCAATAGAATTTTCAATAGCCATTACAGCGTCTGTACTTTCGCCACTTAATAAACTGTTTACCACATCTTGAAAATTGCGGCAAGCCACAACCTCAACATCTTCACTAAAAAAATCCTGAGCTACTTTATGATGAAAGGATCCTTTTATTCCTTGTATGGCTACTTTATGTATCACGTGCGCTTGATTAAAATATTTACGTTCAGTTTATAACAAAAAAAATCCCGATTTAATTTAAATCGGGACCTATATGATATATCAATACTATATGCTTATAGCGGTCCCGTTTCTCTAATAAAGAAAAAGAAGTAATAACGGCTATAAAAATAAGGTACGTTTAACATGTATTGTTTCTGTTTTACGTTGCTAAAGTAATTAAATAATTAGGAACCCACTTAAATACAAATAACTTTTACAGATATTCAATTAAATAGCTACTTTCTTTAAACGAAATTAAATAAGACCTTTTAAAAGCAACCATTTTTTAAAGATAACATTTTGTAGAAGTCTTTTAGTTCATCCATTTTACATTAACAATGATATTTTAAGCATTTAGAAAGAGATGCCTGTCTGCTATTTGTTTAATTTTAGCCCCTCAAGCAAACTAATATGTGTAACCTATGTCCATCTCTGTAACTACTATCACAAAAAATTACGGAAAGCAAATTGCCCTTGATTCTATTAGTTTTACTATTCGAAAAGGAGAGATTACCGGATTTTTAGGTCCTAATGGTGCCGGAAAAAGCACCCTGATGAAAATCTTGACAACCTACTTAAAACCTACATCTGGTGAAGCTCTTGTTAATAACTTCTCAACTCAAACACAAAGTCTTGATGTACAAAAAAGCATAGGATATTTAGCCGAAAGCAATCCCCTTTATCCTGAAATGTATGTGAGAGAATATCTCAAGTTTCAGGCAGAATTGAATAGTGCTTCCCTATCGCGCATTAATGAAGTCATAACACTTACCGGATTAACGCCAGAAATGACTAAGAAAATAAAGCACTTAAGTAAAGGATACAAACAACGCGTAGGGCTTGCAGCTGCGCTCATTAATGATCCTGAAGTTCTTATTCTGGATGAACCCACAACTGGCTTAGATCCTAATCAACTTAAAGAAATTAGAGCGCTCATAAAAAATATAGGTAAGACTAAGACTGTTCTACTTTCAACTCATATTATGCAAGAGGTTGAAGCGATATGTGATCGTGTCATTATAATTAATAAAGGCAAAATCGTAGCAGATAAAAAGATGGAGAATCTGCGAGATGAAAATGAACAAATAATTGAAGTAGAATTTGATTATCGTATCGAAGAAATTGCCCTAATGCAATTCAATAAAGCTACAGCGGTCAAAAACACAAGAGGTTTTGTTTATGAAATTACCTTTTCATCTTCAATAGATATGCGGCCCGCAATATTTGATTTTGCCCATGATAACGGACTAAAAATTTTACAGCTCGTTAAGAAAAATAGATCTCTAGAACAACTTTTTCAACAACTCACTAGTAACTAAATATGGTATTTTACGCTCTTGCATTATTTCTAATTCTAATTGCGTTACTGCCACTTACGCAAGGTACTCACTGGATTATACGAGGCTGGGATTTTATACGTGTTCAAACAAGTTTCCTGCAAATGCTAGTTCTCGCTTTGATATTTGCTTTTTCATTTCCTATAGAAATCTGGGAATATTGTGTTACCATAGGTCTATTTGCCACTTTGATATTTCAAATTTACAAGGTATTTCCTTACTCTCATTATTACCCCATACGGGATAAAAAACCAAAAAATCCTGATAGCTTGCAACAAATAAGTTTACTCACTTCTAATGTATTACAAACAAATACAGATTATGATAAACTTAAAAAACAAGTAACTCATCTAAATCCAGATCTGCTTCTTGTTATGGAAACGGACAAAAATTGGGAAAATGGACTCAAATCTATAGAAGCAGATTATCCTTTCATTGTACCGGTGCCTTTAGATAATTTCTATGGAATGCATCTTTACAGCAAATATGAGCTGGCAGACACACAAATAAATTATCTGGTTGAAAAAGATATTCCATCAATTTTCACAAAAGTCTACTATTCTAAAAATAAGTTCATTAATCTAATTTGTGTACATCCTGCACCACCTAGCCCTACCGAAAATGAAACCTCTGAAGAGCGTGACGCAGAGCTTTTAATAATAGGTAAAGCTGTACGTGAATTAGAGAGTCCGGTAATTGTTTGTGGAGATTTAAACGATGTAGTTTGGTCGCGGGTAAGCAGATTATTTGCAAAGATGACTGGCTTAATAGATCCTAGAATAGGTCGTGGTTTATTCCCTACATTTCACGCAGACTACTGGTATTTGAGATTCCCTATAGATCATCTTTTTCATTCTGAAGATGTAGTTGTAGACAAAATGCAACGACTAGAACATATAGGATCAGATCATTACCCTATGTTTTTTACATTTTGGTTAGAAACCGGAGAGATTTTAGAAAATCCGGAACTGGATGAAGAAATCAATGAAGAGATTGAAGAGCGCATAAATGAAGGACTCGAAAGCGCAGAATAATCAAGAGAAAGCCCCCTCTCGGGGGCTTAAATTGCCAGAAAATAATGTTCATCTCTGAACGAGTCCCTAAACCCTATTCCGGCAAAGACTTTAAAAATTTTTAGAAGTTTTCCCGATTTTAAAATTTTATGCAAAAATAAAATATTTGTATAATTATTACTGATAATTATTAAAAATTTTCAAGCAGTTTCATATTTCGGTAGTTACTTCCTATTAGTAAATATTTTAATCTAATAATCAGCTAACCTGAAGGTCGTTAGACAAAACCCGAAAGTAACGGGCTTTTGATGACCACTCTCTATAATTAATAATTATTAGGGTAACCTATTATTACGGCATAAAAAAACTGATTGATCTTAAATCAATCAGTTTTTAAGATTTTGAATTAAAACTAAAGTGTATTGTTGTTTACTTCAATCCAATATCCATCAGGATCTGTGAAATAGATTTGCTTTACCCCATCGGGTCTTGTGTTAGTCTTGTTTTTTTCTCCTTGCCAATTCTCAAATGGAACATTCGCTTCCTTCAAAAACTTCATATAATTTTCGAGATCATCAATATTGAGTGCTAAGTGAACTCCTTTATGTGGTGTAAATTGCTCACTACTTTCGATAAGGTGTATTTGAACTTTATTTTCAAGTTCAAACCATCTAAATTTAGGTCCTAGTCCTGCATTATCAATTTCCTTCAACCCTAGAACCTCGGCATAGAATTGTGCAGATTTATCCAAATCCTTTACTAAAAGTGCATCGTGATCTTTATTAAACTTAAACTCCTGTGCTTCGGCTATCTGCATGGTTAATAACGCTAGTAGTGTAATAAATATATATTTCATCATTTTTTAGATTCAATAAATCTCGTGAATCATATTTGCTACTAATGATGTCCACCCTGTTTGATGACTTGCACCTATCCCTCTACCATTATCCCCATGAAAATATTCATAGAATAAAATAAGATCTTTAAAATGGGGATCTCTGTAAGTTTCTTTATGCAGAGCATTAACAGGTCTGTCACCATTTTCATCTTCCTGAAAAATACTTATTAGACGACTCATAAGATCTTTGCGTATGGTTTCAAGACTCGCAATATTACCACTACCAGTAGGATACTCTAGCTCTAGTGCACTACCATAATAATCTCTAAATTCTTTTAGAGCAGTAGTAAATAAATAATTAAAAGGCATCCAAACAGGCCCACGCCAGTTTGAGTTACCACCAAACATAGATGACTCAGATTCTGCAGGCTCATACTTGATATCGTAGCTAATATTGGCTATGTTGATTGTGTAAGTCTGTTCATGTATTTTAGATAAAGAACGTATACCCTGATTACTCAAAAATTCTTTTTCATCAAACATAGTTTGCAATAATATCTCTAACCTCTCTTTAGGTACCAATGCTAGTAAAAGATCAGATTCATCAGAAAACTCTTGAATAACCATATATTTTAGATTCTTCATACGATATTTTCTAAACCAGTCAACACTGTATTTAAAATTAGGTAGTCTGTCTAAAGTCTCTTGAGATATGTGGAGTACCGCAACAAGTGACATCATCCCTACAATAGAACGCACTTTTATAGGTTGTGAAGTGCCATCTTGAAAAACTAGGTTATCATAAAAGAAGCCTTCCTTTTCATCCCAAATACCTTCATACTCCTCACTGCGTTTATTGAGAGCCTCTGCTATAAAAATGAAGTGTCCAAAATACTTAGTACACATTTCCTCATAAGAGCTATCTACTAAGGCTATTTTTATACTTATTTCTAACATATTTAGACAGTACAGCGCCATCCACGAAGTACCATCTACCTGCTCTAAATGTGCATTACCCGGTATACCACTACTACGATCAAAAACCCCAATATTATCCAGACCAAGAAAACCACCTTGGAAGACATTATTCTGTTTTCTATCTTCTTGATTTACCCACCATGTAAAATTGAGTGAAAGCTTATTAAATATACGTTTGAGAAAATCGATATCTGATTTACCTGCACTATCGCGTTCAATTTTAAATATTTGTAATGCTGCAAATGCCTGAGTAGGCGGATTCACATCACTAAAATTCCATTCATATGCTGGAATTTGGCCATTAGGAGCCATATACCACTCTTTGGTAAAAAGCAAAAGTTGCTTCTTTGCAAAATCAGGATCTATATAAGCCATCGTAATGCAGTGAAATGCACTATCCCACGCGGCATACCAAGGATATTCCCAGGCATCTGGCATCAGATGAATATCGTGATTACGTAAAGTTCGCCAGTTGTTATTACGCCCATTGCGACGTTCTTTTGGAGGCGTAGAAACTTTAGGATCTCCTTTTAACCATTGTTCGACCTCGTAATTATAATATTGCTTAGACCATAATAAACCGGCAAAAGCTTGTCGTTGTATTTTCTTAGCTTCAGGATTCTCAACAGATTTTATTCCGTCGTAAAATTCAGCACACTCTCGAATTCGGTCCTCAAAAACTTTATCAAAATTTTTATCAAAAGCATCTTTAGGCTCTTCTTTAGTAAGACGAAGTTTGAACACAACAGTCTCACCACCTTTTAATTTACGTTTATAATGCGGGGCAAATTTTGTTCCCTCCTGCTTCTTTTTACTGAGTCGGTAATCATTTTTTACAACCGTATTATGAAAAAAGTCTTTCTTATAAGGATGATCGTTAGGCTGGAGATAAAGCTTTTCTTCATTAGTTTCATTTTCAGTAAACAGTAAATGGTCTGGTTTCTGAAAGTAAAACTTGTATTCTCCTGTATAAGGATGTTTTATATGAACCGAAGGATTTTTGCGAGTCTTAGTTTTGGTTATAGATGGCTTAAATGGCATTTCTCTAAAATCCCAAAAATTACGAACCCAAAGTGTTGGTAACACATGTAATTCTGCAGCCCTTGAATTTCTATTAGTTACGGAAATTTTGATGCACATATCCTCAGGACCTGCTTTGGCATATTCGGTAACTATATCAAAATATTCATTTTTTTTAAATATCCCTGTATCTAAGAGTTCGTACTCTAACTCCTGTCGAGTTCTGTTTTTATTTAATTTGATAAGTTCTCCATAGGGAAATTCCTTTTGCGGATACTTATACAAATGTTTCATGTATGAGTGAGTAGGCGTGTTTTCTAAATAATAGTAAAGTTCTTTAACATCTTCACCATGATTCCCTTCAGGACCTGTCAATCCATACAAACGCTCCTTTAAAATTTTATCTTTTCCATTCCAAAGCGCAAGCCCAAAACATATATTACAATAGCGATCTGTAAAACCCGCGAGACCATCTTCACCCCATCTATAGACCCGGCTTCTTGCGTGATCGTGGGTAAAATATCCCCACGCATTTCCTTCTGCACTATAATCTTCCCGAACCGTTCCCCACTGCCTTTCACTCAAGTAAGGTCCCCAGTGTAACCAGTCTTCCCTATTTGAATAATGAGCATCTAACCTTTTTTGTTCTTCTGTATTTTTCTTAACCATTTGTTGTAAATCCTGGATAGCACGTCATACCTCCATCTACATAGAGTGTAGTGCCATTAATATATTCTGACTCATCTGAAGCTAACCATGCAGTGGCACTACCTATATCATCTGGTACACCAATACGTTTATAGGGGATTAACTTATTTAATTTTTCTAATGCCTCATCACTTTCCCAAGCCTCTTTATTAATAGGAGTTTTTATCGCTCCCGGAGCTATACTATTACATCGCACTTTTAGAGGTGCATACTCCTGACAAATACTTTCCATAAGCATTACCAGTCCACCCTTTGAGGCCGCATAATTAGTATGTCCAGCCCAAGGAATAATCTGATGTACCGAACTCATATGAATTATCTTACCAAGAGACTTGGAAACTTCTGGGCGCATGCCTCTTCTCATAAATTCTCGCAAAGCTTCCCTAGCACATAAAAATTGTCCCGTAAGATTAACATCTATTACCAGTTGCCAATCTTCTAATGTCATCTCATGGAGTGGCGCGTCTTTTTGCAGACCTGCATTGGCAACCAGAATATCTACAGTACCAAATTTATCAATTGTTTGTTTAAACATATTCTGCACATCCTCCTCCTTGCTCACATCGCATTTTACCACAATTGCCTCACCACATAAGTTATCATCATTAATCTGCTTAGCAATCTCTTGCGCTCCCTCATCTGATGAATTATAATTTACTACTACGTTAGCCCCATCTCTACCAAGGGCCAGCGCTACAGCAGCTCCAATTCCAGAACTTGATCCAGTAACAATTGCTGTTTGACCTTTTAAACGCTCATTTGGTTTTTGCATAATTTCTTATTTCGATTTTTAAAATACAAAAATCATATCTAATAAGCCTAAATTACATTATATGCGGCGCTTATAAATACGTATTAACTATAAATCCTTTTGAAGAAGAATCAATTAATAAAAATCGCAATCAATTGAATATTATTTAAACTACACGCCGATTTTTATCGAATGATTTAAATATTACATAATCAAAAATCCAATAAATGTTAAAATAGTAGATGAGTGAAAATAAAAATTCAAGAATTTTTGCACTTATAGACATTCAGCATTTCTTTCAAAATCTGCTAGAGATTGCTGCATTACCTTTCTTACAATTTTGTGCACATCGGGAATCACCGATGTTGCCAATGGGGTCATACTATTAAAAAGAATACAAATTCCCAATTCTTCTTCTGGGTACAATGCAATTTCATTTCTATAATTATTTACAGAACCTCCGTGATGTATCATCGTGGTTTTCTTTTCGGTGGCACTATCTTTAAACTCATGTATTCTCCACCCATAAGCATAAGAAGATTTTAGGTGGCCTTCCCAACGCTGATAATATTTACGCGCTTCAATCATTTCAATTTGAGGTGTAAATATGGTTTGCAAATTTGTTTTACTCAAAACAGATTCGTTATAACCTAATAAGAAACGCATCCACTTAGACATATCTTCAGGACTTGCGTTAATACCTCCTGCGGGTATCGCGTTATAATATTTCTTATTTACAGGTATTGGTTTAAATCCCTGAGCAGTATTTTTGTGCGGGTATGCATAATTAGTACCTCCTACCAGAGCGTCATAATCTGTTGACGCAAATTGCATATCTAAGGGATTGAATATTCTATTCTGAAGAAGTTCGTGCATATTGTCACCAGTTGCTATTTGCAACATCTCTCCACTAAGAGCAAACATTGCATTCTGATAACTGTAGAGTTGACCAGGTTTTGAAGTGCTTTTAATGATATCAAACCGCTCGGCAATTTGAGACATACTCAAACCCGCCTCTACTAAGTTTGTATAACAATGATAAGGTACTCCAGTAGTATGAGATAAAATTGTGGATAAAGTTATAGCTTCCTCATTTTCCTTATCCTTCAAATGAAATTGAGGAATTGCCTCGGCTAGTTTATCTTCCCAATTTAAATTTCCGTTATGCACTTCTATACCTGCAAGTACACCGGTAAAACCTTTTGAAAGCGATCCTAACCTAAAAACAGTCTGTGCATTAACTCGCTCGTTTAAAGTTGAATTGCGCCTGCCAAATCCACCATTAAATAAGACTGAATCTCCAGATACAATACTCACACCTGCGCCTATAATTAAATGTGCATCCAACGCATCCTGAAAGTAAGCTTCTAAATGTTTGATTAAAATTTCTTTACGTAATAAATGTAATGAAACTTCTTCTTTTTTATTGGCCTGATTAATCGCGTCATTGATTGAGGTAGATTCTAAATGAGTATTAGACTCAACACCCCAAGCTGTTAAAGACACATAAATTAAAAGACCTAAAATAGTAATGAAAAGAAGAAATTTTGATTTTATCACCAATATGGAAGTATGTTTTACGTCTATTTTATTTTCTAAAATATTCAATATTGAAAACTATAATCTGAAACTTTAAAGTTCAAATTTTAGTATATCCCATCCCAATAAATTTTGAATTAATCTTTAATATGAAATATCAAGAATCAAAAGGCATAAAAAAAGGCTTCCATTTCTGGAAGCCTTTGTGGGCAATGAGGGATTCGAACCCCCGACCCCCTCGGTGTAAACGAGGTGCTCTGAACCAACTGAGCTAATTGCCCGTTTAAGGCATATTTAAATTCCTATACCTAAAAAGTAATCACTAATTAGATGCTAAAGGATAAAAAAAGGTTTTCAATACTGAAAACCTTTGTGGGCAATGAGGGATTCGAACCCCCGACCCCCTCGGTGTAAACGAGGTGCTCTGAACCAACTGAGCTAATTGCCCTTTAGCGGGTGCAAATATAAACCAACTTTTAAATATACCAAACACTTTTTTTTAAAATTATTCAATCACTTCTGCTACAACAAAGGTACTTCCCCCTATAAATATCAGATCATCAGCGCCTGAAGCCTGTTTTGCAGCGTGTAAAGCCTGCACTACTGATTTATATTTCTCACCTAAAAGCTCAAAATCAAAAGCTTTTTCTTTCAAAATGGACTCATCTAAACCACGAGGTCCATCAGGTTTAGTAAAATAATAGATAGCATCCTTTGGAAATAGAGGAAGTATAGTATTCAACTCTTTATCAGAAACAACTCCTAAAACAATATGAAGTTTGTGATACTCTTCTTTCTGCAATTGTGCGGTTACATAAAGCAACCCTTCAGCGTTATGCCCGGTATCACAAATAATCTTCGGATTTCTATCTTGTATGATTTGCCATCTACCCATTAACCCAGTATTAGTAACAACATTTTTTATACCTGTTTTTAATGCCGATGCCTCTACTTTATAATTTGATGTGGCATTTAGAACCTCAATAGCTTTTTGTACGGTTTGCTTATTCTTAAATTGATAAGAACCTTTAAGCTCACTTTCTAAATCCGGATAAGTTGTTTCATCTGCAAAATAGAGCGGAGCTGATTTTTCGTAAGCTACATTTTTAAAAACCGCTGTTGTTTCTGCTTGTCGTTCACCTATAACTATCGGAATCCTGTTTTTGATTGTACCTGCTTTTTCGGCAGCGATTTTCTCTAAAGTGTTTCCTAGAAAAGCAGTGTGGTCTAAACCTATATTAGTAATTACTGAAAGTAGCGGATTTATAATATTAGTTGCATCAAGCCTGCCTCCCAGTCCTACTTCAATTATTGCAATATCCACTTCTTGAAGTGCAAAATATTGAAATGCCATTCCCACAGTTAGCTCAAAAAATGACAAATGATTATCTTCTAAAAAATCTTTATGCTCCTCAACAAATTGAATGACAAATTGTTTATCTGCAAGAACACCATTTACGCGTATGCGCTCTCTAAAATCTTTTAAGTGAGGAGATGTATACAAACCCGTTTTGTAACCACTTTCTTGTAGCACCGAAGCCAACATGTGACTGGTTGAACCTTTACCATTGGTCCCAGCTACATGAATACTTTTAAACGAATGATGTGGATTTCCCAGATGATCACTTAAGTGCAAAATATTATTGAGATTGTTCTTGTAAGCTGGCGCTCCCTGACGCTGAAACATCGGAAGTTTTGAGAACATCCACTGCAGCGTTTCTTCGTAATCCATTATTCAGATAAACTAAACTTATAAACGATTTTACCTATTTGTCTTGAAGGCGCATCAGAATCGCCGTTAAATTTTGTAGCAAGCGCAGCAGCTCGTGCAGGGTCCAATAGACATCGACTGTTATTAGTAGTACCTCTCACTCCGGGAGTTGCCTTAGTTACATTTCCATTACGATCTACTTCAATACTTACCACGACAATACCTGCCTCATTACATTCTTGAACGCGCTTTGGTTTACTCAGGGCTTTGCGCCCTCCTAACTGGTAGTTACCATCACCATCAAGTCCTTTTCCGGTACCGTAATAACTAGAAGCATTAGGGTCTCCATTAGGATCACCTTTATCTCCCGCTTTATTATCATTACCTTCTCCACCACTTGTAGTTCCAGAACTTTTAGGACCATTGAGAATACTTGATAGTGCATCTGTGGTAGATTTGTCTGGTTTAGGATCTGGTTTTTTAGCTTCAACCGGCTTGGTTGTCACTTTCTTTGGCTGCTCGGTAACCGGCTTTTTTATTTCTTTTTTGGGTTCATTTTTGATAACCGGTGCTTCCTCAACATCCTGAGTTACCACCTCTTCTTTTAACTCAGCAGATTGTTGAGTTTGGGGTTCTGGAGATGCATTTCGAGGAGCAGATTGTACTGCTTCTTTAGGTTGAATAGCACCCATTCCCACGTCTGAGGTACCAAAGTTAATTGCAATACCGCTCTCTGGTGGTGGATCTAAATATTTGAATCCGGCAAAAAACAAAACAACCAATAACAAGGCATATAAAATGCTTGTAATGGTAAATGATTTGCGTTTATATTTTGTATCTAAAAAGCTCAATATGGCGATCTATTTAAGTGCAGTATATGATTTAAAAAGGAGTTTCTAGTTTGCGTTAAGGATTGAAGCGATATCCTTTTTTAGAATTAATTAATTCTAAAAAAGATTAAGCTAAAAGCCTGACGGCGCTAGCCGTAACGCCCCAATTAATTAGGACGCACTGCTAAAACTATTTTATATTTATTACGGTTTGCAATATCCATTACTGCAACAGCCTCTTCAATAGGCACACCTTCTTCTGCTCTAAGAATTATAGTAGGATCTTCTACTCCAGCTAATTCGCTGGCGATAAAAGATTCTAAGTTTGCTTGAGTAACACGCTCTTTGTTAACGTAGATATCTAAATCTTTTGTAATACTCACTGAAAGATTTTGCTGGTTACTCGTTTTACCTTTAGCTTTAGGCAATATGAGATCTAATGCGTCTGGCGTTATTGCCGGTGAAGTAAGCAGAAAGAAAACCAGTAACAGAAATACTATATCTGTCATGGAGCTCATACTAAACTCTGGGCTTACTTTATTTCTTCCGCGTAGATTCATACTAAGCTGGTTCGTTTAACATATCTAGAAAATCAACAGCTGTAGCCTCCATTTGATGCACTACTTTATCTGTACGCACCACGAGATGGTTGTAACCTATATAAGCTACAATACCTACAATAAGACCGGCAACCGTTGTTGTCATCGCCGTATAAATCCCTTCTGCAAGATTACCCATTTCTGCCTGGCCACTGCTAGTTGCTAGTTGGTGAAAAGCAAGAACCATACCTATTACCGTACCTAAGAAACCTATCATAGGACCTGCACCGGCTATAGTAGCTAAGACACTTACATTTTTCTCTAAACGATAAACCTCCAATTTCCCGGAGTTCTCAATCGCTGTGTTTATATCCTCAAGCGGACTCCCAATACGGCTAATCCCTTTTGCTGTTAATCTTGAAACCGGACTATTTTGTTGCGCACAAAGTATTTTTGCAGCTTCGATATTTCCATTTGCAACGTGATCTTTTATTTGATTCATAAAGTTACTATCCATCTGGGAAGCAGCTTTAATTGCAAATAGACGTTCAAAGTAAATATAGATTGCAACAAATAGTAAAATAAAAAGAACAAGGATTATAATTTGACCCGGTAAGCCACCGCTCATTAAGAGGTCAAAAAGAGAAAGGGTTTTTTCTACCGGTTCTTCTTCGGCAGCAAGTGATGGAAGCGTATCTGCACCTTCTTGCAACAAGAGTGTAAGCATAAGTTTTTATTAATTAGTTATATGGTTAACGAGTAAATTAGGATTTAATTATACGCTTAAAGTAGAAAATATACTCCTGCTAAACCTACCCCTCCTAATACAATAGTATAAGGCAATGCCATCTTTACCATTTTTCCATAAGAAAGATTAATTAATGGGGCAAGTGATGACGTTAATAGGAATAGGAACGCCGCCTGACCATTAGGAGTAGCAACACTTGGTAAATTTGTACCCGTGTTAATTGCTACCGCAAGATGATTAAACTGTTCTCTAGTAATGGTACCAGCGTCATATGCAACTTGTACTTCATTAATATAAACGGTAGCCACAAAAACGTTATCACTAATCATTGATAAAATTCCATTAGCTAAGTAGAACATTGAAGGTTGTGCATCAACAGGAAGACTCAATACATAGTCGATAATAGGAGTAAATAAATGCTGATCGTGAATCATTGCAACAATTACAAAAAATACTACTAAAAGACCTGTAAATGGTAATGCTTCTTCGAAAGCTTTACCTAAACTGTGCTCGTCTGTAATACCCATAAATGCTGTCTGAACAACAATTAAGAAAAGACCTATGAAACCTACAGGAGCTAAGTGAAGAGCTAAACTTATGATTAGAAGTATTGCTGAAATACCCTGCACCCAAAGACCAAATGATTCTTTTGGAGTACGTTTCTCATCTTCCTCCTCAGTGTATTTTTCAATAATTGTACGTGCAACTTCCGGAAGCTTTGCACCAAAACCGAAAGTTTTTGTTTTCTCTAATATTAATGTAGTAATCAACCCGCATATTAATACTGGTATAGTAATAGGAGCCATACGTTGAAAGAATTCAACAAATTCCCATCCTAACTTTTCCCCTATTAATAAGTTCTGAGGCTCACCTACAAGTGTACAAACACCACCAAGAGCAGTACCTACCACACCGTGCATAATAAGACTACGTAAGAAACTTCTGAATTGCTCAAGAGTTTCACCACTTAATGCTTTTCTATCTAAAACACTGTCATCATCGTAATCTGCAGTAGTACTAGAGTGAATTTTATGATAAACTCCATAAAAACCAACTGCAACACTAATTAAAACAGCAGTAACGGTTAATGCATCCAAAAACGCTGATAATACAGCTGCCAGGAAGACAAAAAGCATCGAGAGCACTGCTTTAGATTTTATTTTAGTAAAAACTTTACTGAAAATAAACATAAGCATAGGCTTCATAAAGTAGATACCTGCCACCATGAACACTAAAAGCAATACCACTTCGAGATTCTGAGCAACCTCAGAGTACGCTGCCTCAGGACTTGTAAGCCCGAGAATTAATCCTTCTAAAGCGAGTATCCCACCAGATTGTAGGGGATAGCACTTAAGTGCCATTGCTAATGTAAAGATAAATTCACCAATGAAAATCCAAGCGGTTATCATAGGGCCTAGCAAGTAGTATGCAAAGACATTAAAAATTAAGAAAGCTACCATTGCTAACTTGAACCAGCGCGGGCTGCTACCCAAAAAATATTTTAACATGTGTATTTAGTTGTTGGTTAATGATTATTTATATAAGCTGCTGCAATGCTATTTCAAATGCGGTGCGGCTAATATTTTTATTACTGCTATTGTGATTATATGTATTTTGAATTGCATCACGTATTGTCTGTGATGTATCGCTAAAAATTGCTTCATCTGTCATTTGAACTCGACGCTCCATAAAATATGCAAAAACACGAGCCATACCGCAATTAGATATAAAATCTGGTATTACTGAAACACGTTCATCGGTATGCTCCATAATAGAGCCGAAGAAAATTTCTTTATCTGCAAAGGGCACATTAGCCCCACACGAGATAACCTCTAGACCCGCATTTATCATCGCATCTATCTGCTCTTTTTGCACCAATCTTGATGCTGCACAAGGTGCAAATATTTCAGTTTTGATATTCCATATTTTCTCATTGACTTCATCAAAAGGAATGAGATTATCTGCTTGCAATTTGTTTCCATTCTTATTCAGAAACAGATCTTTAATTTCTTCAAATGAAAATCCTTCTTCATTTATAAGTCCACCAGCCGCATCGATGATACCTACGATCTTTGCTCCTTGCTGAGCCAAGTAATATGCTGCTGCAGACCCTACGTTACCAAAACCCTGTATAACTGCTCGCTTCCCTTCAATACTTCCGCCATAAATATCATAGAAATGTTTTGCCGCTTCCGCAACACCATACCCCGTAATCATATCTGCAACGGTATATTTTCTAAATACATCTGGTGAGAAATGCTGATTTTCGAGCACTTTTATAACACCTTGTCTTAACTGACCTATACGATTAATCTTATCTGCCTCTGTTGGTCTAAAATGCCCATTAAAAACACCTTCCTGAGGGTGCCAAACTCCACTTTCTTCAGTTATAGGAATAACTTCGTGAATCTCATCTACATTAAGATCTCCTCCCGTACCGTAATAGCTTTTTAGCAATGGAGAAACAGCTGCATACCAGCGCTCCAAAACTCCTTTTTTACGAGGATCGTTAGGGTCAAAATTAATCCCACTTTTAGCCCCGCCAATTGCCGGACCTGAGACTGTAAATTTAACCTCCATTGTTTTTGCTAAGGAAAGTACTTCATTGCGATCAAGTCCTTTGCGCATACGTGTACCACCACCGGCAGCTCCCCCACGAAGTGAATTAATTACCGTCCAGCCCTCAGCTTCTGTTTCAGGATCATTCCAGTGAAAAACAATTTCTGGTTCTTTAGTTTCGTAACGTTTTAGTAATTCTTTCATTAAATTATTTAGAAGGTTGACAAATATAACTACTTAGGCGGTTTTCCCTATAGTTTTCGTATTAAATTAAGGTGAATACACCTTTCCTGCACAGTGATCTTTTGAAGCTCCTGTTACACTATGCAACACGTTGATTGTGTTGCGTAATCGTAGAACTCCCATAAAACCAAATATGAGTGCTTCTTTAAATTCTATAATTTTTACAGGTGCTTTTGTAATTTTTAGACCCGATAATTCTTCTAGTCGTCGCATAAAATATAAATTATAGGCTCCACCGCCGGTAACTAAAATTTCATTTGACTCTGTAATAGATTTACACGCTTTTAAAACAAGAGCTAGTTGTTGTGCCATATGCTCTGTATATGTAGCTATACAATCTATTATGGACAGGTTAGCTTCTTTCAGAATAGGAAAGATGTTTTGTTGCACCCATTCTAGACCTAGCGACTTTGGGTAAGATTGCTTATAAAACGGGAGATTATTCAAGTGGTTTAATACATTTAAATGCACTACCCCCGATTCTGCAAATTTCCCATCCTTATCATAAGCGTATCCGAGTTGGGTGGTTAAACTATTGAGGACACAATTTGTTGCGCAAATATCATAAGCAATACGTTTTCCGTTTTGATTAAAGGAAATATTTGCAAAACCACCAATGTTTAAACAGGCTCCATAATTATTAAATAATAATTCGTCTCCTATAGGCACTAAAGGTGCTCCTTGTCCACCCAGCGCCACATCTTCTACTCTAAAATCACATATAACTAACTGATTGCACAACTTAGCAATTTTGGGGAGGTTGCCTATTTGTAACGTAAATCCTTGATTAGGCTGGTGCAGTATCGTATGGCCATGAGAAGCAATAGCATCTAGATTCTTAAGAGGATATTGAGCTATGAACGTATTTATTAAAGTCGATAAGTAATACGTATAATCTTCATCAAGCTGGGCTAATTCTTCATTACTCGTATTTACAGCTTCTCGCAGCCGTATTACCCAATTATCTTCATAAGCAATTGTTTTACAATCTAATAATTCGTACTCCCAAGATTCTTTCTTGGTGAATTTTATGTAAGCAAGATCTACTCCATCAAGCGAAGTACCGCTCATCACCCCTAAAATTGTATAGCAAGTTGCGTTCAAAATTCTATTTTACAAGTATTCTTAATATATTAGCTATTTTCTATTAAAATCGTAAATTTCACCATAATTAGTTTTATTTATTGAACTTTCTATAATAAAATTGATTTATTTTGCAAAGTACTATGCAAGCATAGTAAATGGTTTATTTTGCATACTAAGGTATAAAGGAAAAATATTTTTTAATCAAAAATTGGTTATGGATTTTAGCTTGAGTGAAGAACACATTATGATACGAGATGCTGCTCGTGAATTTGCACAAAACGAACTATTACCAGGTGTAATCGAGCGTGACGAAAAACAGCACTTCCCTACAGAACTCATTAAGAAAATGGGAGATATGGGATTTTTGGGTATGATGGCACCAACAGAGTTTGGAGGTGGCGGAATGGATACCATTTCCTATGTTTTGGTAATGGAAGAACTTTCTAAGGTAGATGCATCTGCTTCAGTTATAGTCTCTGTAAACAACAGTCTCGTAAATTATGGACTGTCGCAATATGGCTCTCAAGCACAAAAAGAAAAATACCTTTCAAAACTCACAACCGGCGAAAAATTGGGCGCATTTTGTTTAAGTGAACCAGAAGCAGGAAGTGATGCAACTTCTCAAAAAACTACCGCAATCGATAAAGGAGATCATTATATCCTTAATGGAACTAAAAACTGGATTACAAATGGCGGTTCTGCAGATTATTACCTAGTCATTGCCCAAACTGATAAAGATAAGAAACACAGAGGTATAAACGCTTTTATAGTTGAAAAAGGCTGGGAAGGTTTTGAAATAGGACCTAAGGAGCAAAAACTAGGTATTCGAGGAAGTGACACCCACTCTCTAATATTTAATGATGTTAAAGTGCCTAAAGAGAATAGAATAGGTGAAGATGGCTTTGGATTTAAATTTGCAATGAAAACCTTGAGTGGTGGTCGTATAGGTATTGCAGCTCAAGCATTAGGTATTGCTTCAGGAGCTTATGAACTGGCTCGTGATTATTCTAAGGTACGTAAAGCTTTTGGTACAGAAATTTGTAATCATCAAGCTATCGCATTTAAACTTGCTGATATGGATGTATCTATAGATGCTGCTCGTCATCTTGTTATGAAGGCTGCCTGGGATAAAGATCAAGGTAGCAACTACGATATCTCAAGTGCCCGAGCAAAATTATACGCTTCACAAGTAGCAATGGATGTTTCTGTTGAAGCTGTTCAAGTTCACGGTGGCAATGGTTTCGTAAAAGAGTATCACGTTGAACGTCTTATGCGAGATGCAAAAATCACTCAGATTTATGAAGGAACTTCAGAAATTCAAAAAATTGTGATTTCTCGAGGTTTACTGGATTCTTAAAGGTCCTATTCTTATATATAAAAAAAGCCCTTAATAGGGCTTTTTTTTATATCTGCAATCTTCATTACATTGTTTATTTCGCAAAGTAGATATATATCCCGACAACGATTAGGCAGATTATAATTCCCACCTGCTTTACATATTTATAAGGTTCAATAGAAACTTGCTTTGTGTACTCAAGCACAAATGGCTCTTTACGCGGATAAATCTTACCTATTATAAGCATAATGATAATGTTTGCCACAAATAGGATTGCCATTACGTGTAGATAATGTGGATACGCACCTACTTCAACCATACGAAGTGCTTCTACATCTGTTACTCCACTTGCTTTTGCTGCTTCGACAGCGCTATCAATCATATTAGGTTTAAGCCAAAACTGACTAAATATATACATAAGTGAACCACTTATAATACCAATTTTAGCTGCGATTGCGGGCACTCTTTTAGTTAAGTATCCTACAACAATTATCGTGAAAATTGGAATACTGTAAATACCATTTATCTCTTGAAGGTAGCTAAATAAACTACCTGCATTTGCAATAAATGGAGCTATAAACATAGCTGCCAGTGCAAGACATACTCCAAATATTTTACCATATTTCACAACAGTTGCTTCAGGAGCATCCTTGTTTATGTGTTGTTTATATACGTCTATACCAAAAAGCGTTACAGAGCTGTTTAAAACACTATTAAACGAACTTAATATTGCACCAAACAATACAGCAGCAAAGAAACCTACAAGTGGTTTTGGCAATACAGCCCGTACTAGTTCAGGATATGCAAGATCACTACTAGAAAGACCACCTTCAAAATAGTAATAAGCTATCATACCAGGCAACACAAGAATAATAGGCCCTAAAATCTTTAAAAATGCAGCTAATAAAAGTCCTTTTTGTCCTTCTGCAAGATTTTTAGCCCCTAAACCACGCTGAATAATTTGCTGGTTTGTACCCCAGTAAAATAATTGCACAAGCATCATTCCAGTAAATATGGTTGCAAACGGAACTTCCTGACCTGGTTCTCCTGTAGAATCAAATCGTGCAGGATCAGAATCTATTAATAGATTTAGACCATCCATCATACTCCCATCCCCTATAGCCATCAAACCGAAAACAGGAATTAAAACACCACCTATAATTAATCCTACAGCATTAATACTATCTGACACGGCTACTGCCTTTAAACCTCCGAAAACCGCATAAATAGAGCCTATAATACCTATCCCCCAAATACAAATCACTAAAGCTGTTGTATCTGAAACCCCTAAACGTTCTGGCACATTAAACATTCCACTTAAAGCTACAGATCCCGAATACAAGATTACTGGTAATAAAACGACTACATAACCCGACAAAAATAAAATTGAGGTTATTGTTTTTGTAGAAACATCAAAACGCTGCGCAAGAAATTGAGGCACGGTCGTTAAACCTCCTTTTAAATATCTGGGAAGTAAAAAGATAGCAGTGACAACGATTGAAATGGCTGCTAATGTTTCCCAAGCCATTACGGAAAGTCCGTCTTTATAAGCACTACCATTAAGACCCACAATTTGTTCTGTGGATAAATTTGTAAGTAATAGTGAACCTGCTATTACACCAGCAGTTAAGCTCCTACCTCCTAGGAAATATCCGTCAGATGTGCTTTCATCTTGTTTTCTCACGGCCAGCCAAGAGACAAGAGCCACTAAAATTGTGAATGCTAAAAAAGAAATTATTGTCATGGTTAATTTTTCAAAAAATCGTTTGCACAGGCTATTAGATAGTTATATGAAAACGATATAATTATTTTATTCAGGCGTTAAAGTAACGTATTTTGAGCAATGCTGCATTCATTTATGGTGACAAATTGACCCTAAATCTCAAAATTTTAAAAATCGCTATAAGGTGTCTATCAATTATAATTTATAAGTTGGTTCTACTATAATCATCAACCTTTCGAGGCTAATTCAGTAACATTAATTTTTAAACGTAAAATTTACATTTAAAATAGTATCTTTGTTTTATTCTTTTAACTTTTAATGATTTTAAGTGCAAAATAAGTATTTAAATAGCTTGACCCAATTTGATAGCCAGATTGCATCATTTAATGCAGAGGTAATCATTAATGCACCCGGAAGAGTGAATTTAATTGGAGAACATACCGATTACAACAATGGGTTTGTAATGCCTACGGCGATAGATAAGAACATTCAGTTTTATTTAAAATTAAATGGTTCTGAATCATCTTGTTCTATTCAAAGTCTTAATTATAATAGCTGCTATAAATTTGATTTAAATTCACCTAACTCTAATCAGGAAGAGTGGACCCGTTACATCACCGGAGTTCTTGAAGAAATCAAAAAACTTGGAAAAGTAATAAAAGGATTTGACTGCATAATGCTTAGCAATTTACCCATAGGTGCAGGTATAAGTTCATCTGCTGCATTAGAATGCGGACTCGCGACAGGAATTAATGAACTGTTTGATTTAGGTCTCACTCAATTAGAAATTGTAAAGCTTTCGCAGTTAGCAGAGCATAATTATGTAGGAACACAATGTGGTATTATGGATCAGTTTTCATCTGTAATGAGTAAAAAAAATCACATAATAAAACTGGATTGTAAATCGCTAGAATATGAGTTGGTTCCCTTTATGATAGAACCCTACGGGCTGCTTTTATTAAATACAAATGTTTCACATAGTTTATCTACAAGTGAATACAATACCCGTAGAGCAGAATGTGAGCAAGGCGTCACTATATTACAGCAGTGGTATCCAGAAATTAAATCGCTACGAGATTGCAGTATGGAACAACTTCAGAATCATCAATCGCAATTTGATCCTCTAATTTACAAGCGTTGTGAATATGTCTTAGAAGAAAACAAACGAGTAAGTGATGCAGCCCTTGCTTTAGAAAATAAGAATTTAAAAACTTTTGGTGAATTGATGTACGCATCGCACCAAGGTCTTCAAAATAAATATGAGGTAAGCTGTAAAGAACTTGATTTTTTAACTGAATTTTCTGAAAATAATGAAGCTATATTAGGGTGTAGAATGATGGGTGGTGGTTTTGGTGGTTGCACCTTAAATCTAATTCATCAAGATGCAATTGATGCTTATATAGCAGACGCAAGTCTGGCTTATAAAAAAGTCTTTAATATAGAGTTAACAGCTTTTACAGCAATGCCCTCTAACGGAGTTGAGCGCATATTTAATTAATAATGTATGGTAGATTTTAATGATAATTCACACAGAAGATATAACATATTAACAGGTGAATGGGTACTCGTATCTCCACATAGAACAAAACGCCCTTGGCAAGGGAAAGAAGAAAAGATAGTAAGGGAAATACGTCCTTCTTATAATGCGAAATGCTACTTGTGTCCTGGCAATGAACGAGCAGGTGGTCATATAAATGAAGATTATACAAAACCTTGGTCGTTTGTTAATGACTTTGCTGCTTTAAAAAAAGATGTTCCGCTGTCGAAATTTAAATCTGGTCTTCTCAAAGCTGAATCAGAAAGTGGGATATGTAAAGTAGTTTGCTTCTCACCAGATCATTCGCTTACACTTCCCGTAATGCGTGTAGAGGCTATAGATGATGTTATAGCATTATGGCAAAAAGAGTTCAAAAAGCTTAGCGATAAAGCAGATATTAATCACATTCAAATATTTGAAAACAAAGGAGATCTAATGGGATGTAGCAATCCGCATCCACATGGTCAGATTTGGGCACAACGTACTATTCCACAAGAAGTAGCTAAAAAGAACAAACAGCTAAGAGAATACTGGCAGAATAATCACTCCAGTTTACTTGGTGATTACATTAAAGAAGAGCAGGAATTAAAGGAGCGGGTAATTAGTGAGAATGAAAATTTTATAGCCCTAGTACCTTACTGGGCGGTATGGCCCTATGAAGTTATGATCGCTCCAAAAAAACAGCACCGCAATATTCTTACACTTAATTCAGAAGAGCGCCTTGATTACGCAAGAATTATAAAAGCAGTTACAATTAAATACGACAACCTATTTAAAATATCATTTCCGTATAGTTCGGGAATTCATCAGGCACCTACAGACGGGCAAGATTGGGAGTCGTGGCATTTTCACATGTCATTCTATCCACCATTATTACGATCTGCTACGGTTAAAAAATTTATGGTTGGCTATGAAATGTTTGCCACACCTCAACGCGATATAACCGCTGAGATGGCTGCGGAAACCTTGCGCAATTTATCAGATATTCATTATTCTAATCTGCAATAATTTATTGTTGAATAATAAAAGCTTACTGAAACTATTTCAATTATTAAATAAGTACGCTAACTAACTTATAGTCCGCGTACTTTTTTCTCCCAATTCCAGGCAGAATCTAATGCCTCAGCTAAAGTAAGCTCTGCTTTCCAACCTAAAATATCATTTGCCTTTGTTGTATCTGCATAAGCAGCAATTACATCTCCTTCCCTTCTATCTACAATTTTATAGGCAAGATCGACACCCGTCACTTTTTCAAATGTTTGTATAACTTCAAGAACAGAACTCCCCTTTCCTGTACCTAAGTTAAAAGTCTCATAATTCGATATATTTTTTTTATTTACTAAACGTGTTAGTGCCATTACGTGGGCTTTGGCAAGATCTACAACGTGAATATAATCTCTCACACACGTTCCGTCAGCCGTTGGATAATCATTCCCAAAGACGGCCAGTTCCTTACGTAGTCCCGCTGCTGTCTGAGTGATAAAAGGAACTAAATTTTGAGGAACTCCTAGAGGCAATTCTCCTATTTCACAACTTTCGTGAGCACCTATTGGGTTAAAATAACGCAAGGCTATAGCATTGAAGTTGTGACAAACATTTGCAGTGTCCTTAATGATTTCCTCACCTATTTGCTTAGTGTTTCCGTAAGGAGATTCTGCAGGTTTTACCGGAGCTTCTTCTGTAATAGGCAATTCATCTGCTTGTCCATAAACTGTACAAGAAGAACTAAATATAAAATTAGCCCCTTCTTTTGCCGTTAACTCTTGAAGCAAATAGATTAAAGAGCTTAGATTATTTTCATAATACTCTAATGGTTTATTTACACTTTCCCCTACTGCTTTAGAAGCCGCAAAGTGAATTGCTCCGGTAATATTAGTGTGCTTCTTAAAAAACTCCGAAACTCCATTGCGATCGCGTAAATCCAGTTTTACAAAAGTTGGTTTTTTAGTTGTTATTGCTTCTATACCATCAAGTACAGATTCTGATGCATTAGATAGATCATCAATAATCACCACCTCATACCCCGCATTCTGTAATTCTACCACAGTATGTGATCCTATAAAACCTAGTCCGCCTGTTACTACTATTTTCAAAATTCTGATGTGTTACTTTTAACGCTTAACTTTTCTAAAGCCTCGTCAATATTAAAATCTTTTAAAGAGTCTATTATCATATCTGGTGCGTAAGCATAATGGTTAATATGTTTAGCTTTTGAAACTCCCGATAATGTTAAAATAGTTTTGTATCCCATTTGTATAGAGCCTAGAATATCTGTATCCATAGTATCTCCTATAACAATAGTTTGATCTGTCGTAAGACCTAATTTTTTTCTGGCTGCACGCATCATCACCGGACTCGGTTTTCCTACTGAAAAAGCTTTACGGCCGGTAGCTTCTTCAATCATTTTAACAATAGCCTTTATACCTAGATTAGACCAACCAATTTTCATAGGTGACGGATCAAGATTTGTTGCGATTAGCTTAGCACCTCCTAAGATCATATCTACCGCTTTGTTTGCCATCTCTAGCGTAAAATTTCTTCCTTCACCTATAACCACATAATCAGGATCTTGAGTTACTAATGAGTACCCATTTTGATGTAAACTTGAAAGCAAACCTCCCTCTCCAAGAACATAAGCCGTACCATTAGGCTTAGTAAAACCTAAAAACCAAGCTGTAGCCATTGCACTGGTATACACATTATCTTCATTTATTTTAATCCCCATAGGGATTAATTTATTCACCACATCGATGGGGCTACGCTGACTATTGTTTGTCATAAATAAAAATGGGATACCGCGATCTTGTAATGTTTTGATAAATACATCTGCTCCCGGAATCATGTCATTACCACTGTAAATAACTCCATCCATGTCAATTAAAAATCCTTTATCCATTAGGCTGCTTGTTTAAATGTAAAATTAACGTTTAATTTAAAATTAGTGCTCAAATTCAGTATTATAAAAGTGCGTAGCATCATAAATAAGTTCGTCTAACTTTTTATTCTCTTGCTGCACTCGGGTTTCTGTCCAATCTAAATAATTTACAAAATCTTCAACTGCAATCTGGCGGTATTGTGTTACGGTATTGATATCAAAATAAAGTCTGCCGGTGCGTCTTACAAAAAAGTCTGCAAGACTATTAGTCATTTCATAATACACACTATACCATAATTCTGCACGCAAAAGCCGATCATTTGCATCAGCGTCTCTAAAATAATTTATCTTCTTTTTTATAAGCTCAGCCTGTTTGCCATAAGTTGTTGTCAAGTACCAGCCTTTATATTCTGCATCTTCGACTCCCAGTGATTCTAAAGTTTCAGTAAGATTTTTTTGATAGTTTGCTACTTCTTTAGAATTACGCATAGCGTGTGAAGTAAGTGCTATATGTTCTGTTCTTGAATCTTCAAATTTCTCAGCGTATTTTTCCTTCAGCTGTTTTAATACTGTATCATTTACGCGTTGTGCCATCTTGCGATAACCGGTTAATTTTCCGCCAGCAATAGATATTAAACCACTATTGCTAATAAATGTTTCGTCTTTTCTAGAAAGTTCTGAAGGGTCTTTTTCTTCCTCGTGAATAAGCGGTCTTAAGCCAGCCCAACTTGATTCTATATCAGTTTCTTGTAAAGTTATATCCGGAAAAGTGTTATTAATCGCATCGAGTAAATAATGGATATCATCTTTAGTCACAACCACTCGGTCTAGACTCCCAGAATAATTAGTATCTGTAGTTCCTACATACGTTACTTTACCTCGCGGAATTGCAAATATCATTCGCCCATCTGGTACATCAAAATATAATGATTGGTGTACGGGCAGCTTTTTCTTCGGAAATACAAGGTGCACTCCTTTTGTAAGATGTAAATGTTTATTATTCATTGATTCATCTTTAATACGAAGTTTATCTACCCAAGGTCCCGTTGCAGAAACAAATGTTCTTGCCTCAATTTCAAAAGAGCTTGTGGTATTATAATCTTTGCATTTAACCGAAGTGATTTTTCCTTTGTGATCATAAACAAAATCTGTCATTTCACAATAATTAATGCAAACAGCTCCAAAATCTGCAGCCTTTTTTATAAGCTCTATAGTGAGGCGGGCATCATCTGTTCTATATTCTGCATAATATCCCCCACCTAGTAATGAAGATTCATCAAGCATAGGCTCACGCTTTATGGTTTCTTCTTTAGTTAGCATTCTGCGTTTATCGTTACCTTCTACATTTGCTAGTAGATCATAAACTTTTAAACCTATTGAGGTAAGAAATTTACCGTATTGCCCCCCCTCTATGAGTGGAAGCAACATTTTTTCAGGTACTACGAGATGTGGAGCTAGTTTATGAACGATTGCTCGTTCTGTACCCGATTCTTTAACAAGACCTATTTCCATTTGCTTGAGGTAGCGTAAGCCCCCGTGAACAAGCTTTGTACTTTTATTACTAGTTCCCGAAGCAAAATCATTCTTTTCAATAAGACAAACACTCATACCCCGAGTTGCTGCATCAAGAGCAATACCAGCTCCTGTAACACCACCTCCTATGACAACTACATCAAACTTTTTTGACTTGGCTTTCTTGATATATCTTTTACGATCCAATATGCTAAAACGCAACGGACTTTTTTCTTTCTCTATACTTTCTGCATATCCAGAACGTGTACGCGCAACTGCTAGATTCCAACCTTCCTTTTTATAATTACGAAGGCGCACCTCCATTTGTGGCTCAAAAATAGTATCTACATTACGCACTGAGGCAATATCTTTTTTAGTCCAGATACCAGCTTTAATTCCTGCTAAGAAAGCTGCACCTAAAGCGGTTACCTCAAGCATTACCGGTCTATCGACACGAGTATCTAAAATATCTGCCTGAAACTGCATCAAATAATTATTAACGCTTGCACCACCATCTACTTTCAACTCTTTTAGCTGCTTTCCGCTATCTTCTATCATAGAATTAAGAAGATCACTTACTTGATAAGCCATAGCTTCGATAGTCGCTTTAATGAGCTCTTTTCTTCCTGTATTAAAAGATAAACCTTGAATACTTCCTTTTGCCTCGCTATCCCAATAAGGCGCTCCCATACCATTAAAAGTAGGTACAAAATATAAATCTTTTAATGCTGGTATACTTTTACAGATAGCCTCAGTTTCCATTGGGTCATTAATTAACCCCACTGCATCACGTAACCATTGCACCGATGCACCGCCCACAAAAACACTACCTTCTAGCGCATATTTATTAGGTTCATTTTCCAGTGTACAGCATAATGTGGTAATTAAACCATTCTTTGAAAAGGAAGGCTTTTTACCAATATTCAAAAGCATAAAACAGCCAGTACCATATGTACTTTTTGCCATTCCTGCTTTATAACCGCCTTGACCAAATAAAGCCGCTTGTTGATCACCGGCAACACCATAAATAGGAAGTGAATATCCTTTATACTCCAGGCGTCCAAAGTCTGAAGAAGAAGCCTGAACTTCTGGCAACATATTACGCGGAATTTCTAAAGCTTCTAGCAACTCATCATCCCAATCTAAGTTTTTAATATTAAAGAGCATTGTTCTACTTGCATTGGTATGATCTGTAAGATGCTTACCAGTAAATTTGTAGATTAACCAGCTATCAACAGTACCAAACAACAGCTCACCTGCTTCTGCCCGCTCACGCACTCCTTCTACATTATCCAGTATCCATTTAATTTTTGTGGCAGAAAAATAGCTATCTATAACAAGACCTGTATTTTTTAGAATATAACGAGCGAGGTCTTGTTCCCTTAGCATTTCGCAGATTGATTCGGTACGTTTATCCAGCCAGACTATTGCATTATAAACTGGTTCCCCGGTATTTCTATCCCAAACCAGTGTAGTTTCCCGCTGGTTTGTAATTCCTACTGCTTTAATTGATTCTAATGGAATATTAGCCTCTGCAACAACTTTCTCAAATGCCTCAAACTGATCATTATATAAATCCTGAGGATCGTGCTCTACCCAACCGCTTTGCGGGTAATATTGCTTTAATTCTTTTTGGGACGTAGCTACTGCTTCTCCTTTACTATTAAATAAAATTGCACGTGTACTTGTTGTACCCTGGTCAAATGCTATTATATATGATTCAGTCATAGTAAAATTTATAGCTTAAATGATGTGAGTAAAGTTGGTTAGGATTTAAAATTGTTGTCGGAAAATTATCGTGATTAGGCGTATCTGGAAAATGTTGTGCTTCAAGACAAAGGGCAGCAGAAGGTCCAGGGATATTCATATTTTTTCCGTGAAAATCTACCATTCCATCTGCACTATAAAATTGTAATCCGGGTTGGGAACAATAAAGCTCCATCTTCAATTTATTATCTGAAGATGATAAAACAGCCGCTGGTTTATTTCCGTGGTTATTTAAAACAAAATTATGGTCATAACCACCTTGCATTCGGTTTATAAATTCACTCACTTTTTTATCTTCACGAAGATCAAAGGGAGTTTCTGCAACCGGAAGCACTTCTCCTGTTGGGATATTCTCTTTGTTTATAGGTAAGTAACTTTCAGCATTAATTCTTAACTGATGTCCTAGAACCGAATCGGTCAAACCCGCATCCAGATTAAAATATTCATGACGTGTCAGGTTAACAATAGTTTCTTTCTCTGTCTTGGCTTCATAGCGCATAACTAACGTATTATCGTTAGTAAGCTTTACAAAAAAATTAGTTTCTAATTCTCCGGGAAATCCTTCCTCTCCATCTGCACTTATATAGCTAAAAACAACTTCCTCGCCTAGATTGGTTACCTCCCACACTTTTTTACCAAACGACTCAAAACCTCCATGCAATTGATTTTTGCCTTCATTTGCTGTAAGCGCAATCTTTTTATTCTCGAGTTCTATTTGGGCATTTGCAATACGATTAGCATTACGCCCTACTAATTGGCCAATGTATGACGTATCTGCTTCATAAGATTTCAAGTCTTCAAAACCCAATACAACATCTCGTTTATTTCCAGATTTGTCTGGCACGAGCAATCGTTGTAAGATAGCGCCGTAGGATAAAAAATGAGCTTCCATACCGGCAGAATTGATTAATCGTACTTGTAAAACTACATGTCCGTCTTGTGTATTTTCAAAGGGTTTAATTAAAATCAAAAGCAGTTCTATTTATAACGTTAAATATATAAAATTGTAATGCGATTATAGGTGTGAAAGTCTAGCTGCTTAAAAGTATATTCGATTTTAATGTATTTGGGATCAATCTAATGATCCTTTAGAATGAAACAACAAAGTGGGTAATTTTACAATAGCTTGAATCTATTTAAAATGACAAAAAACTAAATGGATAAAAACATCGTAACTTAATTGAACACACAGATCACGTGAAGGTATATTTACGCATTGTTTTCTATGTGCTTGCGTGAATTAATTTATACATTTCAATTTTATCTATGAATCAAAAGCTCTTATTTTTGAGTATGATATTAAGCTTTGCCCTTGCTAATGGTCAAAAAAAATCAATTGATGATCTTTTAGAAATTCATAATTCCAGAAGTGTCCCATATCTTTCTGTTCAGGAACTTAAAATGAATCCTGACAATTATATCATATTAGACACTCGACTTAAAGCGGAATATGAAGTAAGCCATTTACCCAACGCCATTTGGGCAGGCACCAATTATTCTAAAGCCGATTTAACGACTTACATGAATTCAAATAAACCTATTGTGGTTTATTGCACGGTAGGAATACGCAGTGAAGATTTTGGAGAAAAAATTATACGTAAAAACAATCAAACGGTTTTCAACTTATATGGAGGAATATTTGCGTGGAAAGATGCCGGTTATAGTTTAAAGGACTCCAAAAATAAAACCACAATGCGCGTGCATACTTTTTCAAAAAATTGGGAAGATTATTTGAAAACAGGCATTCCTGTTCATTAATTTTGAACGCAATCAATTAATAAACCTTTAATGGGCTTACTAAGCAAAAAAGACACTAAGGAAACTAAAGACTTCGAATCAGAATTTTATTTCCCAACTTCAGAACAAACAGTTTTAATTTTTACACGGAATCCTGAATTAGGCAAAGTAAAAACCAGACTTGCTGCAGGTGTGGGAGATGAAGCTGCATTAGCTATATATAAATTTCTTCTTGAGCACACGGTTAGCATAACTAAAGATTTAAGCGCAGATAAACACGTTTTTTATTCTGAAAAAATACGTTCTGAAGATCTTTGGAATGAAAGCAATTATATTAAAAAATTGCAATATGGTGTTGATCTGGGTGCGCGCATGCATAAAGCCTTTGAAGACTCATTTAAAGCTGGTTATAAGAAAGTAATTATTATAGGTAGTGATATGTATGATCTTTCTCAAAAAGATATTGAACTGGCGTTTTCCGAATTAGATCATCACGATTTTGTCGTAGGACCTGCACAAGATGGCGGTTACTATTTGCTGGGAATGACCTTTTTACTACCTCAACTTTTTCAAAATAAAGAATGGGGTACAGAAACAGTTTTAGAAGATACACTTAAAGATTTGAGATCCCATTCGTTTAAACTACTTGAAGTGCGCAATGATGTTGATTACTATGAAGATATTAAAGGTATTGATGCATTTATACCATTTTTGCCAAACCATTTAAAATAATAAACAGTATGAAAAAATTTATTGATGAGTCTGCTCAATTCTTAAGAAGTCGGGGTTTTGAAGCTCCAGAGATAGGTATAATTTTAGGTACCGGATTAGGACAATTTGTAAATCAGGTTGAAGTTATAAGCACTGTGAGTTATAATCACATTCCCAATTTTCCTACCGCTACTGTAGAGTTTCATACCGGTAAATTAATTTACGGTACCCTTGGCGGCAAGAAAGTAATTGTGATGCAGGGTCGTTTTCATATTTATGAGGGTTATACCTTATTTGATGTAAGCTATCCAGTACGGGTTATGAAAGAATTGGGGATCTCAAAACTTTTAATAAGTAATGCGGCAGGAGCGATTAATCTTGACTACAAAAAAGGAGAGATTATGCTTATCGATGATCACATCAATTTACAAGGTGGTTCTCCACTGGCTTTTAAAGGAGTAGAACAATTAGGCTCTCGTTTTACAGATATGAGTGCTCCTTATGACGCTACTATGAATACCATTTTAAAAGACGTAGCAAATGACAAAGGGATTTCACTGCACCAGGGGGTTTATGTAGCCGTTGTAGGACCTCAACTTGAAACCCGCGCAGAATATCGTTATCTTAAACTTATAGGCGCAGATACAGTAGGTATGAGTACTGTACCAGAAGTTATAGTGGCAAATCACCTAAGTTTACCAGTTGTGGGTCTTTCTGTAATTACAGATGAATGTAATCCTAATGATCTGGAGCCCGTAGAAATTTCAGATATAATGGAAGCTGCTGCTTTAGCCGAACCCAATATGGTTGTATTATTTACAGAATTAATTAAACGTTTATAATTTCTAAAACCAGAACTCATAGAATATCGTAGATCTTGAGTGATTCACATTTGCAGTAAATTTTGAATCACTTAAGATTTACATCCTAATATAATATTTTGTGTTATTTTAATATTATAGATTAGTACCCTCTAATACATTAAGATTATAAAGTCAACTACGGCCATATTAATATTTGCTCGCTCTGCAAAATCTGAAGCAAAAAATAAGTCTATTAATAATGGTCTGGCTGTATTTAACGCCTTAAATAATCACACGCTTAAAGTAGCCAAAGAGTCTGGAATTCCTTACTATATATCTTCAGAAAAAAACCAATCGGGAGATGGTTTTGGAGGTAAATTTATTAATGAGATTAATAAATTATTCGCCAGAGGCTATGATAATATAATTACTATAGGTAATGATTGTCCGCATTTAAATGCTTCACATATTCAAGAAGCAGCTAAAAGACTTATCAAATCTCCATTAGTACTCGGCCCTTCTAGAGATGGGGGTTTCTACCTAATGGGACTTCAAAAGTCTCACTTTAATGCAGAATCTTTTTTACGGCTTCCTTGGCAAACAGCCTCGTTGTCAACAAGTATTATAAGACTTTTAAATACTAAAAAAATTGAGGTTTCTCTTCTTGAACCTCTTAATGATTTAGATTCAGAAAAAGACATTGAGGAAATCCTCAACGACACAAAATTTCTTTCTAAAGAGCTTATCCACTTATTACGATCTGCAAAGTTTTATTCTATATCTAGGCAGACTAAATGCAGTCTCTTTCTAGATATATTCCTTTTTAGAACATACTACAATAAAACACACTTAATCGCTTGCTAGATGTCTTTTTATTTAAGCGATTTACCTAAACATCGTGAATCCTTAAATTAATTATAGACACTATTAAGCCTGTTTTATAAAACGATCAAGCCTGTGCCTGAGCGTTACTAGTATTGTTATTTAAAAATGAAAAATGAAAAACCTTTACGCAGGGTGTTTATTCTTTTTGTGCTTTTTAGCTAATGCACAAACAAATGTGAGTGGCACCATCTATAATACAACAGACAACACAAGAATTCCTTTTGTAAATATTGTTGTCGTAAATACCACGGTAGGAACAACTTCAGACGAAAATGGAAATTTTAGTATTACTATTCCTCCCGGAAATAATCAACTCCGTTTTGCATCAATAGGTTTTACTACGCAAACACTTAGAATTGATAAAGAAGAGCAAGCTTTAAGTATATATCTCCAAGAGGCAACAACAAATTTAGATGAGGTTATTGTAACAGCTTTGGGCATAGAAAAAGAGCGACAAGCTCTGGTTTCTGCTGTTTCTACTGTAAGTGCAGATCAATTAACAACCGTTTCACAAACTAACTTAGTTAATAGTCTTGCGGGACAAGTTGCCGGGGTACAAATTACTAGTGGCTCTAGCGGTGTGGGCTCTTCATCTCGCATTATAATTAGAGGAGAAAACTCTTTAAGTGGCAGTAATCAACCTTTATTTGTAGTTGATGGTGTGCCCATTAGTAATGAGCAAATCACAAGTGATCTTGTTAATAATGGTGCTCTCCAAGAAGTAGATTTTGGAAATGGAAGTTCAGAAATTAGTTCAGATGACATTGCTTCTATATCCATTTTAAAAGGAGCAGGTTCAGCCGCGCTTTATGGTGCTCGTGCAGCAAATGGTGTTGTCTTAATTACAACTAAAAGAGGAAACAGAGCCAAAGGTTTTGGAGTGAGCATAAACAGCAATTTTACGGTTGAAACACTTCTAACATTACCAGACTATCAAAATGAATATGGTGTAGGGTCTAATGGCCAGTATTCATTTGTTAATGGTGTAGGTGCAGGTATAAATGATGGCGGTATAAGTAGTTATGGCCCACGCTTAGATTCTGGACTCCTTATTCCCCAGTTTGATAGCCCTTCAGTAGATATTAATGGTAATCCTGTACGAGGTGGTGATGTACTTGCCCGTACTTTTCCAGATGGCAGCTTTACAGATATCACTGCCACACCCTGGATATCAAGACCAGATAATGTAAAAGAATTTTTTAGGACAGGAATTACCTATCAAAATAACATTGCAATAAGCAATACGGGAGACTCGGGTAGTGCTCGGCTTTCATACAGCAACCTCCGCAATGAAGGAATTTTACCTAATACAGATTTAAAGCGGGACGGTATCGCTGTAAGTCTTGACCAACAATTAAATGAGAAGCTTAGTCTTAATACCTTTCTAAATTATATTAATACCCGTAGTGGCAATCGCCCTAATCTGGGATACGGGTATGAGAATGTATTGTATGGTTTTAACTGGACCGGCAGACAAACCGATATTAGTGCTTTAAAAAATTACTGGCAAGCCGGTCAAGAAGGCCGTCAACACTATGATATCAATTATTTATGGCTAACTAACCCTTACCTCACACTTAACGAAAACACAAACAGTTTTATTAAAAATCGTTTGCTAGGAAATGTTTCAGCTACTTATAAATTTTCAGATAAACTAAATTTTAAAATCCGTACAGGAATAGATAATTATAATGAAGACCGGGAATTTAGGCGGGCTGTAAGTACAAATGCAAATCCATTTGGTTCGTATCGGGAGGACAATATTCGATTTACAGAAATGAATACTGATTTCTTACTTACGTTTAACGATAAAATAAACGACAGTTGGAAGTACACAATTACAGCAGGAGCAAATCGCTTTGATCAGAAAATTCATTACGCATACGCGGAAGCTTCTCAGCTGGCATTACCATCGATTTATACATTAGCAAATTCCAGAGCACCTCTTTTGGGCAATAGTGAAAATTTTGAAAAACGTATAAATAGCGCATATGGGACGGCAAATGCTTCTTACGAAAACCAACTTTATCTGGATTTCACCTATCGTAACGACTGGAGTAGCACACTCCCGGAAGCAAACAATTCTTTTGGATACTATTCTGCCGGTTTTAGTTACATAGCTTCAAACAGTTTTAAGCTTCCAGATGCGATTTCATTTCTAAAATTAAGATTTAGTGCTGCCTCCGTAGGTAATGACACAGACCCTTTTCAGAATAATCAAACTTTTTTACTGAATGGTAATTATGCTTCTAACTTTAAGGTTACTAATGAAAATGTACTAAAAAACACAAATTTAAAACCAGAAAGACTTGATGCCTATGAGGTTGGTTTAGAAGCGTGGTTTTTAAAAGGTAGAATTCAGTTTGATGCATCTGTTTATCAAAATGTGAGCAAAGACCAAATTATATCACGCCCGGTATCCAATAGTAGCGGATTTGCAAGTTTTAATGAAAATGGCGGAAAAATAAGAACGCGCGGGATCGAGTTAATGCTGAGTGCTTCTCCTATTAAAACAAGCGATTTTCAATGGAATACTTCAGTTAATTTTAGTGCGTTCAAAAGCGTAGTAACCGAACTTCCTCAGGGTGTAGATCAATTTGTAACAGCCACTGCAAGTGTGTTTAGTGGTAGCGGAGGCTCTAATACGGTTTTCTTTATCGCAAAAGAGAATGGCCGTGTTGGTGATATGTATGGTACCGGCTTTGTTCAAGTAGATGGCAAAACACTTTACGGTTCAAATGGATTGCCCATTCAAGATGGTACGCTGCGTTTACTTGGAAACTACAACCCTGATTTCTCCATGGGTTTCAGTAATAATTTTAAATATAAAAACTTTGACCTAACTGTTCTTTTTGACTGGCGCCAAGGGGGCACAATCGTTTCCCGCACAAAAGCATTAGGCAGCACATCTGGGGTTCTAAAAGAAACCCTATTAGGTCGTGAAGGAGGTTCTGCAACTACGCAATTTGTGGATGGGAATGGTATTATTGGAGAAGGTGTTGTTAATATAGGAACCGCTGAAAATCCGCAATATGTACCTAACACTACTGCGGTAGCTGCAAGTACTTTTAATAATGCATTTTATGATCGTGGAAATGAAGCAAGCTCCTTGTATGACGCATCCTATCTAAAGTTGAGACAAGTAAGCATTTACTATACATTTTCTAAAGCAACAGCGACAAGCTTAGGAGTAGAAAATTTAAAGCTGGGCCTTGTAGGAAGCAACCTATTACTTTTTACTGAAAATCCACACTTTGATCCAGAACTTAACGCCTTTCAAGAGCGTAATATAGTTTATGGAGTTGATGATTTCTCTTACCCATCAACACGCAGCTTTGGAGTGAGTTTAAAAACAAATTTTTAAGACTATTAAAATGAAAAATATACAACTACTTATAGTCACTATTATCTGCTTCAACTTTATAGGTTGTACAAATGACTTTGATGCTATTAATGATAATCCAAACGCTCCTCAAGAAGTAAGTCCAGAATTTTTACTTACAAATGTTATAGCAACAGAACTTAATGAAAATACATACAATCAGGGACTACGACTTAACAATTACCTAGTTCAATTTAATTCTGATATTGAATTTGAACGTATAGACCGTTATGAACTGGGCGGTAATAGCGGATATTGGAATTTAATTTTTGGCCTGCTTACCGATCTGGAATCTATGAAAAGTTTACCGGGTTATAACGATGCCTATGACGGAGTAGCAGAAATATTACGCAGTTTTCTTTTCTCTCAACTCACCGATATGTGGGGCGACGTTCCATACACAGAAGCATTACAATTTGCCTCGTTAAATTTCACACCTGTTTATGACACCCAAGAAAGTATTTATACAAATCAACAAACAGGTATTTTAGCGCGCCTTGAAGCAGCAGTTGAAAAACTTCAAAACACCAGCGAGACAATTAAAGGCGATATAATGTTTGGTAATGATCTTACAAAATGGGCGCGCTTCGGAAATTCACTTCAGGTGCGCTACCTGCTGCGTACCAGCAAGCGCAATACCAGCTTCTCTAAACTTCAAAAACTTGCCAATAGCAATATGCTTATGGAGTCCAATGCAGATAATGCGGTCCTGCCCTATTTAGCCACTTCACCAAATCAGTTTCCATTATTTAGTGCTTCTACAGGAATATTTCAAGGATTAAAAATGAGTAAAACTGTAGAAGACGTTCTTAAAAGTTGGGATGATCCTAGAATCGCAGTATTTTTTAATCCTACACCAGAAAGCGTAACGGCAGGCAATCCTACATATAAGGGATTACCTAATGGTCTAAGTACCCAGTCAATAAGTGAACAAGGTTTTGTACTTAATGATTTGTCCTTAATGGCAGATCGTTTTAGAGGGGTACCTGATGGTGTAGACGCTCAATTAATGCTGTATTCTGAAATTCAATTTGCCTTGGCTGAGGCTGTCGAGCGTGGTTACATTACTGGCAATGCAGAAGTTTACTATCAAAACGGTATACGTGCTCATTTTGAATACTATGATATTGCGTTACCATCAGATTATTTTTCGCGTAGCGCAATAGCTTTAAACGGGTCAATGAATCAAAACCTGACTAAAATATTAACTCAAAAATGGTTAAGCCTTTTTATGGTGGGACACGAAGCCTGGTTTAATATTCGTCGAACAGGAATTCCTGCATTAACACCCGGACCAGATAATTTTAATGAAGACAAATATCCCGTTAGATATCTCTATCCAGAATCTGAACAAGCTGCAAATAAAGATAATTATGAAGCAGCAGCAGCACGTATAGGTGGAGACAACATCAACAGTAAAAACTGGTGGGAAAAGAACTAATATTTAAACGATTTAAATGACTAAACTTATTCAATATCTTACGCTATTATTCCTGGCTTTATTAAGTGCAAGTTGTGGGTCTGACACTAAGAGAACTACTCTGGATTTAGAAAATACAGACTGGGAAACACTAGTAGATTCTACCTCTGGCAAAACAGTAAATTTTATGATGTGGCAGGGAAGTCCTGTGATTAATGAATATATAAATAACTATGTCGTTCCTACAGTTAAAGAGCGTTATGGTATTAATTTGCAAATAAGCGGCGGTCAAGGTCCAGAAATTGTACAACTGGTAATAGGAGAAAAACAGGCAGGTATAGCGCAAGGGCAGGTAGATATGGTTTGGATAAATGGCGAAACTTTCTTCCAGTTAAGAAAATTAGACGGCCTATGGGGACCATTTGTTGATAAGCTACCAAATTCAAAATATATAAATTTTGAA
Source organism: Leeuwenhoekiella aequorea (assembly GCF_004104375.1). Lineage (GTDB taxonomy): Bacteria > Bacteroidota > Bacteroidia > Flavobacteriales > Flavobacteriaceae > Leeuwenhoekiella > Leeuwenhoekiella aequorea. Next base: position 564,011 of record NZ_QOVM01000001.1, on the reverse strand, counting down.
GACCCTTTTATAAGTGTTGATTTTCAGCAGCCGGTAAATTATATGGAATCCCCGTGGAGTATAAGTCAGTTTGCCTTGTTTACAGATACGCTGCATGTTGCTAATCCCCCAAAAAATCTAGAAGAACTCGAGCGTTTTGTTAAAGAGAATCCCGGTACTTTTACAATCTCAAATGATTTTACCGGTATGACACTTTTAAAATCGTTTATGGCTGAATTAGGTGGAAGTCCGAAAAGTCTGGATGGTAAGTTTGATCAGGAAAAATATGATAGATTATCTGCTAAATTGTGGGATTTTATAAACCGAAATAAAAAATACTTTTGGAAAAGTGGAGAAACCTTTCCCAAAGAGCAGACTAAGATGAAACAGCTTTTTGCAAGTGGCGAATTAAAAATTGCTTATGGTTATGGTGAGGGCGGTATCGAAGAAAATGTACGTAGTGGTTTATTTCCAAATACTGTAAAAGGATATGCCTGGGATAATGGCACCATAAAAAATTCGAACTATTTAGGTATTTTACAAAATGCACCTCAAAAGGCAGCGGCAATGCAGGTTATAAATTTTTTAATCTCTCCTGAAGCGCAACTCAAAAAAGCGAGTCCAGAAAGTATGAATGCAAATATGGTTCTGGATATAGATCGTCTTCCAGAAGCGTATCAAAAATTATACGCAAAAACCAAAACACGTAAATATGGTCCTTCAATGGATGATCTTAAAGAACACGTAATCCAAGAACCTGCTCCAGAATATATGATTAAACTTTATGAAGATTTTAGAACGGCCGTTATTGAAAAATAAAACGAGCGCTACGGGCATTTTGCTATTTATAGTTTTAGGAGTTTTGCCTTTTGCTGCAGCATTTATCTACGCACTACTGTATAGCTTTGGACTTGTAGGTGTCATTAGTTCTGGGTTTACAACAGAGTTCTGGGTTTCTGTGATTAAAACAGGAAGCTTTTTTAAGTCACTCGGATATAGCGCTGCTATAGCAGGAATTGCCGTTTTCTTATCTGTGGTTATAGCATTATGGCTTACCTTAAAATTTAAGAGTGCCTTAGAAAATAAGTTTATACTTATGATGGTATATATGCCACTTGCAATCCCAGGACTTGCTACAGCATTTTTTATAATTCAATTACTGGCAAAAGGCGGATTCTTATCGCGTATAAGTTATGCATCAAGATTAATTAATGAATCTAATGAATTTCCAGATTTAGTAAATGACAACTTAGCTTTAGGAATTATTTTGGCTTTCTTAACGATGATTATACCGTTTTTTATGCTTCTGTTTCTAAATGTTTACAAAAATGAACGCATAGAGGATTTAAGAATACTTGCATATTCATTAGGAGCAACATCACGGCAAGTTCGTAATAAAGTAGTACTTCCTATACTATTAAAGAAAACAAGAGTCCTTATAGCCTTATATTTCATTTTCTTATTAGGATCGTATGAGGTTCCATTAATCTTAGGTCAAGAATCTCCTCAGATGATTTCTGTATTAGTAATTCAAGAATTAAAGCAGTATGATTTGGATAAAATACCAGAAGGATATGTGGTCGCTGTTATGTACACTATAATTGTTGCTATTGCAGCAGTATTTTTATTTCTACCCCGTAAAAGAGAGCAGTATGTATAAAAATTGGCGCGCTTACGTATTACCTTTTCTCGTACTCCTTGTGCTATTCCCTTTTACCTATTTATTGTTTTTAAGTTTATCAGGTGCGTGGTATTACCCTGATGTTTTGCCTAAGTATTTTGGATTGCGTAATTGGAGAACAATTCTCAGCTCAGAAACCGGTTTATTGCAAAGTTTTTTAATGTCAACCGGTATTTCACTTGCGGTGGCTATAGTCTCAACGCTAAGTGGATTTTTTATTAGCAAAACTGTGTATTATCATCCTCACAAACGTATTCTTAATTTGCTTGCCTATTTACCTTATATTTTAGCTCCTGTAGTTTTTGCGGCTTGCCTGAGCTATTTTTTTCTAAAATTGGGCTTGTTTGGAAATGTCACAGGAGTAATCACAGCGCAATTTTTAATCAGTTTTCCATACGCACTAATCTTTTTTAGTAGCTTTTGGAATGAACGTATTAAAAACTATGAAAATCTTGTATCAACTTTAGGAGGTAATACCCTCGATCGTTATTTTAAGGTATTATTTCCGCTGGCCAAAGGTTTGTTGTTAGTCTGCTTTTTTCAAACCTATTTAATCTCGTGGTTTGAGTATGGATTAACTTCAATTATAGGGGTTGGCAAAGTGCAAACGATCACCATTAAAGTATTTATGTTTATAAAGGAAGCCAACTATTTTTATGGCGCTCTTAGTTGCTGTCTCTTAATCTTTCCGCCGGTGGTATTGTTGTACATCAACAAAAAATATGTATTTAAAAAAATAGCTTAATGTTTTTAGAAGTAAATAATCTCAATAAAAAGTTTAATAAAGAGCACGTTGTCGAAGCGCTTTCTTTTGAGCTTGAAAAGCAAAAAACATTGAGTATTTTAGGGAAGTCTGGATGTGGGAAAACAACGATGCTTAAAATGATAAGTGGTCTTGTAAATCCAGACTCGGGAAATGTATTTCTAGACGGGAATGAAGTAACTCTACTAAAGCCAGAACAGCGAAATATGGTCTATCTCTATCAAGAAGATCTCTTGTTCCCACACCTTACTATTTTTGAAAACATCGCATTTGGGCTTCGCTTAAAAAAAATCAATTCAAAAGCTATTAAAGATCAAGTAGATCAAATGGCTCATAGTCTGGAGCTACATAATCAATTAGATAAGATGCCTCACCAACTTTCTGGTGGGCAACGACAGCGGGTATCATTTGGAAGGGCGATTATTATTAATCCCAGTGTTTTGTTGCTAGATGAGCCATTTGGAAGTCTGGACAGTGGTACGCGTCAACGTATGCAATCGCTTTTTAAGAATCTCACACGAGAGTATAAAATAACCTCCTTATTTATAACGCACGATCTTAAAGAAGCGATTTTAATGGGAGATAAAATTGGTTTTATGCAAAATGGAAATCTTCATGTTTACGAGTCGAAACAAGATTTTCTCAATGACCCGACAACAGGGGTTAATCAAGAGATAAACTTCTGGAAAAGCTTACAAATTGAAGCTGGTTCAGAATTAAAAAATACTATAAATGAGTAAGAAAAAAGTTTGGATAGACACAGACCTGTCTGTGGGTATGAAGCGATACCATAAAGAAGGTTATAGCGACGTAGATGATGGCTATGCCGTTCTTCAATTATTTAAAGCGGAAACTATCGAAGTAACGGGTATTAGTGCAGTCTTTGGAAATACAAAGATTGATGATGCCTATCGTCTTTCACTTAAAATGGCTACGGAATTTGCTCCTTATAAAATCCCTGTTTATAAGGGTGCAGAAAAAAAAATAGATCTTGCTGAAGTCAAAACTAACGAGGCTGTAGAAGCGCTAGCTCAAGTACTACGTAAAGAACCTCAACACATTTTGGCAATTGGCCCTGCGACTAACATTGGGATTCTAATTCTTTTATATCCAGAATTAATTAAGCAGATTAAGGAAGTCGTTCTTGTTGCAGGGAGACGTGCCGGAAATGACTTTTTTAAAGTAGGAAAACCCACTTCGCATCATGCGCCAGACTTAAATTTTGATTTGGATAATGATGCGTTTAGAATACTTTTTGAAAATAACATCAAGGTTGTTTTATGCCCTTTTGAAATTTCAAATAAAGTATGGATTACAGCCAATGACCTAGAAAAATTAAAAACTAATAATCCTGGTAATATCTGGCTTTCAGAACAATCACAACCTTGGCTAGAGCAATGGGTATCGAGCGGAGAAGATGGATTTAACCCTTTTGATGTACTTGCCAGTCATTATCTTATTGCCCCAGATGATTTAATTACTGAAGAGTTACAAGCTCATCTTGAGATTCATCCTAACGACATGCTATTAGACACCTCTGAATATAACTACAAACAGTACTTAATATGCGATCATACCCCTGGCTATAAAGTAATTTATTGTTATAATGTGGTAGCCGATTATCATCAGAAATTAATGCAAAGTCTAATCAAAGATTAAATAGTAATGAATAGCCTGATGAAAAATATACGCTTGACTACAAATAAAACTGCTCTGGAATCCTATCTCAAAGCGCAGGGTTGGTTGCTTTTGAATGAGACTATAGAACACGTAGAAATTCCCGGTGCCGGCAACATGAATTTCACGCTACGAATAAAGACCCACGATCGCAGCTATATAATTAAGCAAAGTCGGGATTATGTGGAGAAATATCCGCAAGTTGCAGCTCCCGAAGAGCGTGCTCTTAAAGAAGCTGCATTTTACACACTTGTATCTATAGAAGATACATTGAGTAAATTAATGCCTGTGCTCAACGGTGTAGATTCTGAGAATCACGTTCTCAATCTTGAAGATCTGGGGTCTAGCACAGATTACAGTTATTTGTATGAAAAAGATACCATACTGGAAGAAGATGAACTGCAGGAGATTATTTCTTTTATAGCTCGGTTACATACCTCTATAAATACAACGACGACAACAAACACACTTGCAAATCTTGAAATGCGTAAACTCAACCACGAGCACATCTATAATTATCCTTATCTCGCAGATAATGGTCTTGATTTGAATACTATTTTACCGGGACTTGCCGAAGTTGCAGCTCTTTATAAATCAGACGATGTCTTAAAAGCTGAACTGCAAATTTTAGGATCTCGATATTTAAAAGAAGGAAACACCCTTTTACACGGCGATTATTTTCCGGGAAGTTGGTTAAAAACTTCAAAAGGCTTAAAGATTATAGATCCCGAATTTTGCTTTTTTGGTGATGCAGAATTTGAACTTGGTGTTACACTTGCTCATTTGAAAATGGCAGCACAATCTGAAAAAATTATAAATAAAGCAATTGAGCTTTATGAAGAAAAAGCCCCTTTAGATAAGCAATTATGCTATAAATATATGGCGGCCGAACTCTTGAGACGTATTTTAGGCTTGGCACAATTACCGCTAACTTTATCGCTCGAGCAACGCACCCACTTGCTAGAAGAAGCAAGATCTATTCTGGTACGTAATATAAGTAATTAAATAAAATGTATTTGGTATAGCTAAGTAACTATAGTTATCTAACCGCATTTGCTAAACAGCATTGATAAGTCTGTGGCTATATCAAATACACTTTAAAACTTTTATTTTCCGTTGTATCCAAAGCGACGTAGTTCTCGCTCACTACTCCTCCAGTTTTTGTTGACCTTCACATATAATTCCATATGCACTTTCTTTCCGAAGAAAACCTCTAGGTCTTTACGTGCCTCAATACCTACACGTTTAAGAGCTGCACCTTTATGTCCTATAATAATTCCCTTTTGACTATCGCGCTCAACCATAATAATGCTGCGCATACGTATGATATTGTCTTCTTCAAAAAACTCTTCAGTATCAATCTCTACTGAATATGGAATTTCTTTTTTATAATGAATAAGTATTTTCTCGCGTATAATCTCGTTTACAAAAAAGCGTTCTGGCTTATCTGTTAATGCATCTTTAGGATAAAACGGTGGAGATACCGGTAAAGCCTCTAGGATTCTATTAAAAACCTGAGCAACTCCAAAATTTTCTAAAGCTGAAATAGCAAAAATCTCTGCATTAGGAACTTGTTCTTTCCAATGTGTACGGCTTGCTTCTAATGTTTCTTCGTTACCATTATCAATTTTATTAATAAGTAATAAAACCGGGATTTTTGAATTACGAATTTTATTGAAAAACGCTTCATCTTTTAATTCCTTCTCACCTAACTCTACCATATAAACTAACACATCAGCATCTTCAAAAGCAGACTTTACAAAATCCATCATTGATGCTTGCAGTTCATATGCAGGTTTGATTATACCTGGTGTATCACTCAAAATTGCCTGAAAATCTTCCCCGTTTACAATCCCTAGAATACGATGCCTTGTAGTTTGAGCTTTTGAAGTAATAATAGATAGGCGCTCACCTACCAGCGCATTCATTAAAGTAGATTTACCCACATTAGGATTACCTATAATATTTACAAAACCTGCTTTGTGTGGTTTTTGTTCTTGAGAAGGTGTCGCTAGTGGATTGTTGCTTTGAGATTCCAAACTTTCGGTATTTGAGATTTTAAGCTACAAAGATACACTTAAAGTTTGCCTCATGAAATTTACACGCTCTATGCAGCAAAAAAAACTGATTTAATCTTGAAAAATAAGCTTCCCCGTATAGGTTTCTTCGATGTCAACAATGGGTGGGCGGTTTACAGAAATTAAATCTCCGGTACTTAAAACCTTTCCGCGTAGTGCTTGTATAGGATTTACAATAACTTTATTTGTTCCTCTGTGAAATATATTGAGAATTTGAATTTCAAAATCTGCTCCTTCAAATCGTATATCACCTTCTAAGAAATTAATGGTAGCAGTAGCGGCTGCCCCAGAAATATAAAAATTACTTAGACCGTCTGCGGTAATATTCAATTCGTTAACATCGAGTTGTAATCTAAAATCCCCGTCTTTATGATAAAAATCTTCTTCTTCACCATCATTACTCAGCAGGGTCAACGAGGGATAACTAAGCACACCATCACTTTGCACCTCATAGCCTGATGCGTTGCGTATCTGCTTAATATTTGGTGACGTCACATACACCTTACTAATATTAAAGTCTCTAACAAGATTACAGCCGTTATTATTTAACACCGTTAAAACACCATCTGTAACAGTTACCTCAATATCATTAAGTAAATTTTCTCCAGTGGCAATCACCACCTTTTGTACCGGCCCTTCTTTTACGATAAGCTGTAAACGTTCTTCAATTATAATGGCTTCAAAAGCATCTACTTCAAATTCCTGTTCCACACGATCTCCCTCAGTCTGAAAACAATTGAGACCTTTTTCTGAATTACAGGAAAGCGCTAGGAAACAGAATAAAACTAGGTAATAGATATTTTTCAAAGCGTAATAAAATAAGAATTAGTAGTGCCGCAAATCTCGGTTAAAAAATTAGCTTCATTAAGAATAAGGCAATCTTAATTCTTGAGAATTGCTATCAATTTATCTATTCTTGCTCCCCTTCTGCCATAAAAATCTCTCGATTTAAAATAACAGCACGTTCTTTAGCAAGTTTTAAAGTGGGGTCAAATTTTGCATACTTAGAAGAACTATGTTTAGTAATAAAATCTTCATACAGTTTTAAAACTGCACGTTTGTCTTCGTAATAATTATCTGCAACTACAGCCTGGGTATATTCTGCATTTTTATTATCTGGATTCTCAGCTAAAGAACGTTTTACATACTTCATTGCATTTGCCCAGTCTTTTTTCATCTCGTAGGTACGCGACAACGTGTAATACTCTTCATCAAGAGGTTGATCTTTATATAAAATTGCAAAAAGACCGTGTATTTCTGCAGACTTTAGATCTTTTGTATAGTTATAGAGCTTTGCTAAGGTTGCGTGAAGATGAGCATCTTCTGGCGAAAACTTCAATGCTTCTAAATATTGCTCAATTGCCAATTCATACATGCGATCTTTGTAATAAGCGTTACCCAATTTCTCACGAATAAACTGCGAATTCTGTCCTAGAGAAATCAATTTTTCAAACCAGATGATGGTTTCTTCATTCCAGCCTTTGTAGTAATAGCTTTGGGCAAGAGTGCCTATAATTTCAACATTAGTCGGGTAACTTTCTAAGGCTTTAAAAGCTAGTTTCTCTACCATTTTAAAATCTTTCTTCTTTAAGAAAAAAGTGGCTAATTCAGAAAGTGCCTTTTGATGTGTGCTATCTAAAGCTACCGCTTTCTCATAATCGCTGAGATATGGATAAAGAATTTCCTTTCTGTCCTCTAAAGAATCTGAAGCAATTAACACGATATTTTTCGGCATATTCTCAATTGCACGGCCGCGCTGGTAATAAAATTCAGGATTGGTTTTATAGACTGAAATTAATTCGGTAAAAACGCTATCTGCTTCTTTAAATTTACGTTTGGTAATGAGCAGTTTACCATACTCATTCATTGCTATTACTTCATCAGTGCCTGTAGCTGCTCTTGCATAATTAGACAATGCATCATCCAAAGTCCCTTTTGCCTGATGCGCACGTGCTAATTTTAAATAAATTGATTCTTTTTTAGGCTGAATCGATTCATAGTGTTCTATTGCAGCACTATAATTTCCTACTGCATACAAACTGTCTGCAACGGCCAAAGCCGAAGCTTCCTGAGCTTCGGCAAGGCTGGCAATTAGTGAAAAAATAAATAACTGGAATTTATACATAGAAATTTATTAATGTCTAATGAACCTGAAATACAATAGGAAGCGAGTATAATACATTTACAGCCTCACCACGTTGCTTGCCCGGAGTCATTTGGGGTAATTGGCTTACTACGCGTATTGCTTCTTCCTCAAGTTTAGGATGAGGCCCTCGAGAACCTACATCGATCACTCGACCATTTTTATCAATTTTAAAACGCACATAGATCCGATTAATACCGGTAAAACCTAATTCTTTACCCAGGTTGGTGTTAAAATTTTTATTTACAAATTGAGAAATGGACTTTGACATACACATTTTTTTCTCTTTGTTAGTTGAGCCTTCACATCCGGGAAAAGCAGGGGCCTGGTCAATAACTGCAAAAGGTACGTCGTTGATTACCTCTTGATTTTGACTCTCTACCACTTCTATATCCTCACCTACAGGCATTTCGTTAAGTGCTATAGCTTCTGTTATACCTTCAACATTCTCAGTTACATCAACTTTTTGTTTGTATTGTGTCTCAAGTTCTTTTAAAGAATTTAATTCTTCCTGTGTGATATTCTCTTTAGTATCTAGCGTAGCTTTCAAATCTGCCACCTGTTCTTCTAATGTGAGTGATTGCTTGTTCTGGGAATCTGCGTTGTCATCGGTACAACCTACATAAGTTAAGATACCAGCGATAAGCGGAAGCACTAACATATACTTCCATTTTGCATTGTTTTTTGATTTTTTTTGTAACATAACGATTCGTTTTTTGATTAATGAATGATTGAAAAAAGTATTGATGAATGATATATGTTGCGTACCAAAAGCGGTATTGAGCAACTGATTGTAATAGGATTTTCTTTCGGTTTTTTGGGTAGCGTGGGCATCGGCGATGAACTCGTGCAACTCGGCCACTTTATTTTGATAGATATAAACTAGTGGATTGAACCAGAACACGATGCGCAGGATTTCAAAAATAAAAAGGTCTATCCCATGTTTGTGCTTTAAATGCACTTCTTCGTGTGCCAGAATGTGGGCTTTAGCTTCCGTGGAAATTTTATCTCCTAGAAAAATGGTTCCTAAAAAGGTAAATGCCGCATCACTATTAGGAATAGTGATTATAGTGCTATCAGATTTCCGTTTAAAACGGAAATACCGCTTGATTTCCTGATATTTTCTAAATAATATTCCGCCACTAAATAGAACTCCCGCAGCATAGAGCAAAATAAAAATGCTCCAGTCTGTTTCTTGAGAAGCAGGCGCAGCTTCATTTTGTACTCCTCCTGCATTGACAATTACTTCAGGCAAAAACATAATGTTTTCGCGTAGCGGGATCTCATTCTGAAACGCCTCAAACTGCATTAACGGCAGTGCAAAAGCAAGAAGTGCTGTACTTATTAAATAGACCCGATTCACATTAAAAAAGGTCTCTTTCCTCAGCCAGAGCTGATACACGCTTATAAACAGCGCTTGAAATACAATAACCTCAAGAATATATCGTACCATAATTAATCATCTTTATTAATTTCCTTTAAAATAGCTTCTAGTTCGCCAGCACTCATTTCTTTCTTCTTAACGAAAAAAGAAACCATACTTTTAAAACTCCCATTAAAATAATCGTTGACCATTTTTGACATAGAAGCACTGCTGTAATCATTTTTTTGTACCAGCGGAAAATAGATATGACCTCTACCCTGCTTTTTATAACCAACAAATTCTTTTGATTCTAGAATACGAATTATTGTTGATACGGTATTGTAAGCTGGTTTTGGTTCTGGCATCTCCTCAATTAAAGCTGCGACATTCGCTTCTTTAAGTTCCCAGAGAATTTGCATTACCTCTTCTTCTGCTTTAGTTAATTGCTTCATCATATAAATCTAATTAGGGATTAGTTGCTAATAATATATTTCAAATATAAACTAATTGTTTAGTTAAACTAAACAATTAGTTATAAAATTTTAAAAACACGTATTTTATCGAAGAACAGCTTTCGATTATTTATAAAAATATAATATATAATTATGCTGAAACTGTAAGACTCACTACATATCCTTCAGAATTACGCACATTAAAAACAGTGCCATCTTCAAATATTAAGTATTGCCCTTTTATACCTTTAAGTTTCCCCTGGTACTCCGAAGTTTTCTCGAGATTGAGACTTTTTAATTTTGTAGGATATTGTAAAACCGGAAATTCAATATTTGTCTCCAGATTATTTTCTATATAATAATCTAATGCTTCCAGAGGTATATATTGCTTTAATTGATTTCTTTTCTCAACAAGATTCTCATCTTCAATATCATTCTTAAGCATTTTACGCCAGTTAGTTTTATCTGCGATATAGCCTTTTAGAGCTACCTCGGTAATTCCTGCTAGGTATCTATTAGGAACTTCTACTATCTCAATAGCTTCGTGAGCTCCCTGATCTATCCAACGAGTGGGAACTTGAGATTTACGTGTAACACCTACCTTAATGTTGCTACTATTTGCCAAATAAACGACGTGAGGTTGTAGCTGTACTTTCTTCTCATAATCTAGATCGCGATCCTCAATATCTAAATGTGCCTTACTCAGCTCAGGACGCATTAACCAGTCTGCTGCCTGAGGCACTTTGTAAAAATCATCATAGCAATACCCCTGACGATAAATTTTTTTGTTCTTTCCGCAAGCTAAACATTGATATTTCAAAAATTCGATGCGTATTGTTTTATCTAGAAGCTGATTCACGTGAATGAAATCATTTTCGAAAACCATATAATACTGGATAGGATTATCGAGTTCTGTTTGCATTTTTGTGAGTACTCCTTGATATTGCATAAAAATAATCTTAGTTGATTTGTTTGAGTTAAAAAAAACCTAATTTTAGTCGCTCTTGCCACTAATTACAAAGAATGAGAGTTCAAATATACTAACAAATGCCGATACCTTTAGTCAATTCTATCGCCAGCTGGTTTTTAAAAAAGCGCATACACCAGATGGAATTGTTTCTCAAATATCCTCACGATGTTCAGCAAGAACTTTTACATAAACTAATTCAAAAAGCCAGAAATACCGAAATAGGTAAACAATATGGTTTTAAGGAAATACGTTCTTATAGAAATTTTGCAGAGCAAGTACCCGTGCGTAATTATGAAGATGTACAAGGCTTAATCGAGCGTGCACGTAAGGGAGAGAATAATATTTTTTGGCCTTCTCCGGTCAAATTATTTGCTCAAAGTAGCGGTACTACAAATGCAAAAAGTAAATACATCCCCGTAAGTCCAGAAGCGCTTGAAGATTGCCATTATGCAGCTAGTAAAGATTTATTGTGTGTTTACCTAAACAATAATCCAGACTCAAAATTATTTACGGGTAAAAGTTTGCGCCTGGGCGGAAGCAAACGTTTATATGAGAGTAATGGTACATCATATGGCGATTTATCGGCTATTTTAATAGACAATATGCCTTTTTGGGCAGAGTTTAGCAGCACTCCCGGTAATGAGGTTTCTCTTATGAGTGACTGGGAAGTTAAAATGCAGGCCATTGTTCAAGAAACTATACAAGAAAAAGTAACCAGTCTTGCAGGTGTACCCTCCTGGATGCTCGTGTTGTTAAACAACATACTAGAAACAACAGGAAAAAATGAGCTAATGGAAATCTGGCCAGATCTGGAAGTCTATTTTCATGGAGGTGTAAGTTTTGATCCATATAGACAACAATACCACAAGCTTTTCCCTAATCAGAAATTTAAATATTACGAAATATTTAATGCTTCGGAAGGTTTCTTCGCTCTTCAAGATAAAAATGATACTAATGATCTCCTGCTGATGCTAGATTACGGTATATTTTATGAATTTATCCCTATGGATCAACACGGAAGGGACGGCGAGAAAATTATCCCTCTTTCTGAAGTAGAGCTGGGAAAAAATTATGCAATCATTATAACGACTAATTCTGGCTTGTGGCGCTATAAAGTGGGCGACACAGTTAGATTTACATCTATCAACCCTTATAGAATACGCGTAAGTGGTCGTACTAAACATCATATTAATACGTTTGGAGAAGAACTTATAATTGAAAATGCTGAAGTAGCTCTAAAGAAAGCAACTGCATTAACACAATCTGAGATAGTAGATTACACAGCGGCTCCTATATTTATGGTAGATAAAGAAAAAGGAGCTCATGAGTGGTTTATAGAATTTAAAGTAGAACCTAAAGACAAGCAAAAATTCAATCGCATCTTTGATATTGCTTTACAAGAGATCAATAGTGATTATGAGGCGAAGCGCAAGAATAATATGACGCTTAATCCACCCACGATTCATTATGCTCGAACAAATCTTTTTTATGACTGGTTAAAATCTAAAAATAAATTAGGAGGACAGCATAAAATACCGCGTCTAAGCAACACAAGAGAACTTGTTGAAGAACTCATTGTACTTAACAAAAAAAGCTGATTCTAACTAAATGGATTAATTTATCCGTTCAACGAATTTTAAAACACTTTAGCCAAAATAATACTTCAGGTTCTAAACTTCTCCTAATTTGACCCTAACAAATCATAACTCAAAACACGCTTACTATAAAAAGTTAGCAGCTTTGACACTAGCAGTAACATTACACTCTTTGTTACTGCTGGGGCAAAGCAAATCTAAAAAGCGTGACCTCGCATTTACAGTTATTGATGAAACTAACCTCAAGGCTCCCTCTAGTACTAAAGCAAACTTTACTTATCTAACTCAAGAACTGCCTATAAATACTTCGGCTTTTGAATACGCTAGTTGCATATATCAGAATGAATTAATTGTAGTCTCTAAACGTAAAGTTGGATCAATCGCAAAACCGAAAAGCACCATTGTAGATCAAAGCGACTATAAACTTATTGCTTTTGCACAAGATCAAAATAACTGGTCTCAAGGCCATTTGTTTGAGGATGCATTTATGGGGAAAGAAAATCACGGCGGAATCACATTTTCAAAAGATGAAACCCGAGTTTATTTTACAAAAACCTCTTTAGAAAATCCGCAGGTTTACCAACTTTATACAGCAGATAAAAAAAATAAGTTTGCAAATCATTGGCAAAATGAAAAAGCTCTAATACTAGTAAACAAAAAATATTCTATAGAACATCCTTGGATTAGCCAGTCTGGAAAGTTTTTATATTTCTCAAGCAATATGCCCGGTGGGTATGGAGGTTATGATATTTATGTGTCAGAGATTTATAAAAATGGAAATTTAGGAAAACCGATTAATCTAGGTGATAATGTAAATAGCATATACGATGAAAATTACCCCACACTCAACAATAGCGGGACTCAAATCTATTTTGCATCTAATCGAACAACGGGTTTTGGTGGTTTTGATTTATATAGCTCTTATATTAGCTCAGGAGATTATAGTAAATCTGTAAACCTTGGACCAAGTATAAATACTAAATACGATGAGGTAGGCTATATTACAACTTCTGATACTACAGGATATTTTAGCTCTAATAAGAATGCGTTGAGTAAAAATCAAAATATTTATAGTTTTACACAACAACACTAACTATTAAAATAAAAAAAAGGCTGTTACCGAAGTAACAGCCTTTTTTTGTTCGCATCATCTTTAATTAAGAAACTGCTTTTAATTTCTTAATCGTCGATTTTTCAAGTTTAAACTCTGCATATTCTTTATCCACTTTAAAAGAGGAAATATCAGAACTTGGTAAATCAAACATCGCATCTGTAAATATTGCTTCGCAAAGTGATCGCAGACCACGTGCTCCCAGTTTATATTCGATAGCTTTCTCAACAATATAGTTGAGTGCTCCAGATGTAATTTCAAACTCAATATCATCCATATGAAATAACTTTTCATATTGTTTGATAATGGCATTCTTAGGCTCGGTTAAAATAGCTCTAAGGGTAGCTGCATCAAGTGGATCCATATGTGTTAAAACCGGTAAACGCCCTATAATTTCAGGAATTAAACCAAAGTCTTTAAGGTCTTTAGGTATGATATATTTAAGCAAATTATCGCGCTCAATTACATCATCACTTTTACTTGCACTAAAACCTACCGCCTGCATATTTAAACGTTTACTGATAACACGGTCGATCCCATCAAAAGCACCGCCGGCAATAAACAATATATGCTCTGTATTTACTTCAATAAATTTCTGATCAGGGTGCTTACGTCCTCCTTTAGGCGGAACGTTAACCACTGTACCCTCAAGTAATTTTAGAAGAGCTTGTTGTACACCTTCTCCACTTACATCTCTTGTAATAGATGGATTATCCCCTTTACGTGCGATCTTATCGATCTCATCGATAAATACAATACCACGCTCTGCCTTTTCTAGATTATAATCTGCAGCTTGTAAAAGACGCGTTAAAATACTTTCTACATCTTCACCTACATAACCAGCTTCAGTCAATACCGTCGCATCTACAATGGCCAAAGGTACATTGAGCATTTTTGCAATGGTTTTTGCCATTAAGGTTTTACCTGTACCCGTCTGGCCTACCATAACGATATTACTTTTTTGAATCTCGATATCGTCATCAGACTCTGGTTGTAACAAACGCTTGTAATGATTATAAACTGCTACCGCCATTACTTTTTTTGTAAAGTCTTGACCGATAATATACTCATCTAAGAAATCCTTAATTTCCTTAGGTTTTTTTAAAGTAAGATCACTATTCAAGCCCTTCTTGTCAGTATCCTTAGCTTCTTCTAAAACTATACCATGAGCTTGTTCAATACATCTGTCGCAAATATGCGCATCAAGGCCTGCTATTAGCAAGCTGGTTTCCGGCTTTTTCCTGCCGCAAAAGGAACATTCTAATTCTTCTTTCGCCATAATTCATCAATTTGGTTTTTCAATATAAAACTTAAAAAACCAGTATTATTTCACTTTATTCGGTTAACCGATTTATTCTCTGGTAAGAATTTCATCAATCATTCCGTATTCAAGTGCTTTATCTGCTTTCATCCAGTAGTCACGGTCACTATCTTCGTGAACTTTCTCATAAGTCTGACCAGAATGCTTAGCTATAATATTATACAACTCTTCTTTTAAAGTGATAATTTCTTTTGCAGTTATTTCTATATCACTTGCCTGACCTTGAGCACCACCCATAGGCTGGTGAATCATTACACGTGAATGAGTAAGACCACTACGCTTGCCTTTTGCACCTGCACAAAGTAAAACAGCTCCCATAGAAGCAGCCATACCAGTACATATAGTAGCAACATCAGGTTTTATGAATTGCATCGTATCATAAATACCTAAACCGGCATAAACGCTTCCTCCCGGAGAATTAATATAAATTTGAATATCTTTTGAAGCATCTGTACTTTCTAAAAACAACAATTGAGCCTGTACAATATTTGCAACTTGATCATTAATTCCAGTGCCTAAAAATATAATACGATCCATCATTAAGCGAGAAAATACATCCATCGCTACCGCATTCATCTGGCGCTCTTCAATAATATTTGGAGTTAAACTTACAGGATACATGCTGCTCATGATTTTATCATAATACATGCTATTTACTCCCTGATCTTTAACCGCGTATTTTTTAAATTCTTCTGAGTAATTCATAGTTATCTTTTCAAAGTTCTAGGTTCACTAAATCCTAAAATTAAATTTCATTAAAAAAGGTGCTTGTAACACCTTTAGATACTTAGTAAAAAAAAGCGTCTTAACCTTACAGTTAAAACGCCTAAATATACTATTAATATCAGAGAATTACTAGTTATAGACTTCTTTCACAAACGTGTCAAAGGTCACTTCTTTCTCTTCTAATTTTACATTTTCTTTGAAGAAGTCAAGTAACTTCTTATTCATAAGCTGCTCAGAAAGACGCTTTACTTCATCTTGATTGCTTAAGATACGTGCAGCAATACCTTCTAGCTCTTCATCTGCAGGATCCGTTTGACCGTACTGAGCCATTTGCGCTTTAATCATTTCTTTTGCAAACGCTTTAATCTCTTCAAAAGTGATTTGCAATTTATTGTCTGCAATTACCTTACCTTCTATAAGCTGGTAACGTAAACCTTTTTCTGAACGTGCATATTCTTCTTCTGCCTGCTCTACAGTAAGTTCTTTCTCACCGCTACGCTGAATCCATTTTTTAAGAAATTCTGCAGGAAGATCAAACTCTGTATTTTCAATTAAAGCTTCTGTAACATCATTAAGCAATTGCTGATCACTCTGCTGCTTAAACTGGCCTTCACCTTCTTCTTTAATTTTCTCTTTCAATTCGGTAACACTGCTTATTACTCCAGGACCGTATAATTTATCAAACAAATCCTGATCTAAATCAGCAGCTACTCTATTGTTAACCTCTTCTATTTTAAAAGAAACCTCAAGGTTTTTTTCTTTAGCTTCTTCTTCAGACAACCCTAAAAATGACCTGTAATCACCAGCTTCTTTAAAAAGACCTTTTGTAGAAATGGTAACAACATCATCAACTTTTGCACCTACAAACGCAGATGTATTTGCCTTTCCTTTTAATTTATCTACTTCAAATGTAGTTTTCTTTTCAAAGCCTTCTTCTTCGTTCACAAAGCTTCCAGAAACTTCGTCACCTGCAGCAACTTCTTGCTTGTTTGTAAGTTTTCCGAATTGCTTTTGAATCGTTTTAATCTGATTTTCTATCATCTCATCGTCAACGATGATCTTATAGTTTTTGATCGCTTTTTTAGGTTTAAGATCAACTTCAAACTTTGGAGCTAATCCTAATTCAAATTCAAATGAATAGTCATCTGATTCCCAGTTTAAGTCACCCTGATCTTTAGGCAAAGGATTACCTAAAACATCCAGTTTCTCTTCAGTTAAATATTTTTGAAGATTCTCTTGTAAGAGCTTATTAACCTCATCAACTAATATTGCCTTACCATATTGTTTCTGAACAAGACCCATAGGCACGTGACCTTTTCTAAAACCAGGTATATTTGCAGACTTACGGTAATCTTTAAGCACTTTTTGTACTTTCTCAGTATAGTCCTCTTTTGCAATATCTATTTTCAGTACTGCATTTAACTCGTCAATATTCTCTCGTGTAATATTCATCTTCTAGTGGAATTTTCCTATAAAATTTGGAGTGCAAAAGTACATCTTTTTTACATCCTTACAAAGTTTTAATACTTTGACCATCAGTTGCCTTTTATTCCTCTTTAATTAAAGCAAACAAGATGGTTTGAAACAGCGATAAGAATAGACTGAAAATTAATGCCCACCAAAATCCATCTATCTCAAAACCAGTTACAAAACAATCTGCCAGTAATATAATTATAGCGTTAATAACTAAAAGAAAAATACCTAAGGTTAACACGGTTATAGGTAATGTTAATACCACAAGTATAGGCTTTACAATGAGCCTTAATAGCGCTAGTACAACTGCTACAAGTAAAGCAGTCATAAATGGAGTTACACTTGCACCAGGTAACAAATAACCTAAGAGAATAACTGCTATTGCAGTTAGTAATAATTTTACGAGTGTTTTCATAGTTCTGTTTTAGATATCTAAAATAAAAAAAACGCTACTCAATCGAGTAGCGTTTTACAAAATAGTATTCTAAATAATGATTAATTACTTTGACTTGCAGTCACTGTATTATAATCTCCTATATTAACCATAGGCACTGTAGAACCATAGGTTGCATTAATTGCCAGGATTGCCTGGTTTGCAAGATATGCATATCCTCTAGGTGTAGGATGTACACCATCTAGAGAGAAAGCACCACCTGTTGCAAATGTTGAAGTAAGCGTCCCTCCATCAAAGCTAATTCCACCATTTGCAAGCTGACTTAAAATTGCTTTAGCATCTACAAGGGCTAAGCCATTTGCCTGAGCTACAGCAGCAATAGTTGCGTTATAAGAAGCCTGAGCAGCTACTACTAATGCCTGTTCTGAAGGTGTTAAAACAAATTGATCTGTTACTGGAGAACCTACTCCTATTGCGCTTGAAGGGTCGTTAGGATCTACTAATGTCCCTAATATTGAAGAAGCTGTCAAAACAAAAAGATCATCTGGCGTAGCTTGTCTTAATTTAGGTAAAAACGTACCTGGAGCCGCTGGATTAGGTAAATTTGTAAGACTTTCATCAAGAATTACAGCAGCATTTTGACCTTCAACAAAGTTAATCGTGCGCGCGTCACGCTCTTCTGTACTTATAAATCCTAATGTTGCATACTGCGACATTCCACCATTGTATTGGGCATAGGCCTGATTAACTACTGAAGCTGTCCCAGCATCTAAAGGAATCGCATTATAAGGTACTGTTGTAAAATATGGTATAGAAGTAACGTCTGGAATGTTAAATAAAACACCGCCTGTAGCCGATGCCATTAGTGCACTTACTTCTTGAGAATACACACTTGCAAAAACTTGCGGATCAGTAATATCATTAGCCCCATAAGTTGCAGGATTTAAATTTCCTTTCTGGTCAACACCTATTCCACCACTGGTTGCATAACTAAGAATATCATTATTACCTATCCATAGCGAGAAAAATGTAGGTTGCTGTGCAGCAGCATCAGCAATTATTGTAGCATTAGCCTCTGATGCAAAACGTACAAAATAAGGATTAGATGCACCAGTAGCAACTCCCGCTATATTACCATATCCAGGAGCTACAAGATGAAAACTCTTTGCTCCAGGAACGCCCATATTATTAAATGGACCACTTAATAAATTTGAGATATCTGTAGTAGGTGTACCACTTAGTCGCACAGGCCCCGGATTACCATTAGCACCTACTGCAAGTACAAAGCGATTTTCTGTTATTTGAGTGCCGTTTGCTAAGAGTCCCCCAAGATTATCATTTACTAGAGGCTGCTTAAACTCACCACCGCCTACTAATGCAAATTGTCCAGCTAATATATTAGGAAAACTCGTGTTTTGCCCTGTAATATATAAAGCTCCATCGGCATAACCAGAGGTTAGCGAATTACCTACTGAAACAAAGTTTGAAAAGTCTGCAGAGCCATTTGTATAAACACCACCATCTTCGATAGCATTTTCAAATTCGGCCTCACAAGCTGTAAGAAACACGGCTGATAAAGCTAAGTATTTTATATAATTTTTCATGATCTAGCTAGTTTACATTTTATATGTCACACCAATTCCTGGAGCAAATGCACTTGATTTGTAAGTACCTCCAAAAGAAGAACCATCACTCACATAATCATATGACTCATCAATTTCTTCAAATCTCAAATACAAGAAAGATGCATCAATAGCAAAATTGTTAGAAATCGCATAAGAAAGACCTGCGGTAAAACCGTGACCATCATTACGCGGAGTTTCTGGAGCAAAATATCCTGAGCGTATAGGAGTCTGGTCATAATAATAACCTGCCCTCAAAGAAAATTTCTCACTCGCCTGATAGGCAAATCCAAACTTATAAATAGAAGAGTTGTCATAATTACGTGGATTTATAGATTCTTGACCATTTCCAAAAACGATATCTAAATCTTCATATACATCCCAGAAAGTACGGGTAAAATCAAAATTGAATGCCCATTTCTGACGCTGGTAAGACAGTCCTACCGTAAGCTCTGCTGGTAAAGGAAGAGAAGCTTCAAAACTTGTCTCACCATTATCTGGAACTAGCGGAGAGTCTGGAAAGTTGGCAAATGTCGCAACTCCTTCAGTAGATTCTAAAATAATTTCAGAACGGTAACTTGCACCTATACTTAAATCATCTGTTACATTAAATAGTGTACCTACAGACCAACCCCAGTTTGTAACACCAGAATCATCTACTGTAATGTTAGAGCGATTACCTTCTAAATCTGTAAGAGTTCTGTTTGCATTTCTATTAAAGTTAACGCTACCAGTCACAAAAATAGGACCACCCCCTACACTAAATCTATCATTAATTTTAAAGGAAACTAACGGTTGAATGTAAATAGCCGCAAGATCAATATCATTAACTAGATGTGAACCTGCCCAATCTGTAGGCCATTCTACACCACTACCGTAAGGTGTATAGACTGCTAGACCTAAACTGAATCTTTCATTTAGCGCATAAGAACCATATAAATAAAATGGAGTACCCGCAGAACTGTCTGTATTTGAGAACTGTCCTGTACTTGTGTTTTGCCAAGCCACATCAGAAAAAACGCCAAACCCACCGGCTGAAACGTTAATCTTATTTTCTAAAAAAACCAAACCAGCCGGATTAAAAAATGCAATCTCAGCACTGTTTACGTAAGCCACACCGGTGTGACCCATCGCAAGAGCTCTTTGCCCTTGAAGTCCTACTCTATAACCTCCCGCAAACGTTATCGCACAGGAGAATAAGAATAAAGACGTAAATAAAATTTTCTTCATGCTTTAAAGGGGGTTAAAAATTAAAATCTAATAATTAAATAGCTAAAATTATGAATCTAACAAATTTTAAGCATTTTTATCACGATATTTATTATGTATGCATAATAAATCTGTGAAAGCAATTTTATGAAAAATTCGGGAGTTGTAATAACTATTCTTAATAATTTATTAATCTCTAACGTAGAATTTAATGATTTAACCCACTATAGCCTCTATTTAGATTGGTTAAACTGAAATTTACTTCCCTTTATGTATGTTTTATACCACAAGCACTTAGCCTAAGAATTGCATAACTTCCTTATAAAAGTCTTCAGGATTTTCAGCATGAAGCCAATGTCCTGCATCTTTAATACCTTTTATTTCGGCATTTGGGAAATGTGCATGTATAAGATGTTCATCATCTTGAGAAATATACTTGGATTTCATTCCCTTAAGAAACAAAGTTGCTCCTTCATAGATAGTTTGAGTAGGCAAAGCCTCTCCTATTGACTCAATTTCTTTAACCAGAACAGGAAGATTCATTCTCAAGGCGAGTGTTTTATCTTTTTGCCAATATAAATTTTTCAGCAAAAATTGCCTCGTTCCCCAATCTTGAATATAATTTTCTAAAAAAGCATCTGCATCACCACGAGATGACCGTGCTTCTTTACTAGCAGATAATGCTTGAAGTCCCTCTAAAATTTGCTGATGATGTTGTGGGTATTCCTTAGGACCTATATCTGCAATAATCAATTTATCTACAAACTCCGGATAGCGAATAGCAAAAAGCATTGCTGTTTTACCACCCATAGAGTGACCTAATAAAATAATTTCTTTTAAATTCTTTGCTTCGCAATATGCCTTTAAATCATCTGCAAGTACCTCATAATTAAAAACGGAATCATGAAAACTTCTACCGTGATTACGCTGATCTACCAGATGCATTTCATAACCTGCTTCCTCAAACTGGCTGGCGAGTGATTTCCAGTTATCACCCATCCCTAAAAATCCGTGAAGGATAACAAAAGCTTTTCCAGAACCAGAAATGTTGCTGTGTAAAATCATTTATCTAAGGCTTTTAAATAAGATTTTATGGTTTTTTCTAGTCCGTCGTAAAGCGCTTCAGCAATTAACGCGTGACCTATAGAAACTTCTAATAAATCTGGAATACTTTCAGAAAAGAACTGAATGTTTTCTAGAGACAAATCGTGACCAGCGTTTAAACCTAAATTTAAATCCTGAGCAAGTAAAGCAGCCTCTACATATGGTTTCACTGCACTTAGCTGACCATTTTTAAATTTAGTTGCAAAATCTTCAGTATATAATTCTATGCGATCTGTACCTATAAGTTTTGCACCCTCGATCATCTCAGGAATAGGATCTACAAAAACCGACGTGCGTATGCCGTTACGTTTAAATTCTTCTATAACTTCTTTCAGAAAAATCTTGTGTTTTACCGTATTCCAACCTGCATTAGATGTAATTGCATCTACAGAATCTGGCACGAGTGTCACTTGCTCAGGACGAACTTCTAAAACAAGATTTATGAATTTTTCTACCGGATTACCTTCAATATTAAATTCTGTAGTAACTACATCTTTTAAATCGCGGGCATCCTGATAACGTATATGACGTTCATCTGGACGCGGATGTATTGTAATGCCTTGTGCTCCAAAGCGCTCAATATCTTTTACTGTCTTGATAAGATTAGGAACATCTCCTCCACGTGCATTACGCAATGTGGCTATCTTATTAACATTTACACTTAATTTTGTCATTTCAATAATTGTAACTTTGCTTACAAAAATACGAAGTAGCACAGGCTAACACCTTATTTTTTTTTAATTAAATTGCATCTAGCAGAAGCTATGAAAATAACTGACTTCATAATTAAAGATATCGATCCTTTAGATGAGCGCCTCCTAATGGGAGATGCGCAAGATCTTTTTACTCAGACAACGTACTCTCATGTCCCTATTATAAGAAATTCAGTTTATGTAGGTTGTCTTAATGAAAATGATGTGCATTGCCATGAAGCAGAAGAAATAATAGCCGATAATGCACATATGTATGAGATCTTTTTTGTGCGTACAGATACTAATTGGCTTAATGTATTAGAAGCATTTGCTCAGAATAATACCAATTTAATGCCGGTACTTGATGAGAGTACACGAGGATACTTAGGATATTATGAGCTGGCCGATGTAATGACCTACTTTAATAATACCCCGTTTTTAAATGAACACGGAAGCATCTTAGTTATAGAACACGGTATTCACGATTATAGCTTTAGCGAAATAAGTCAGATAGTAGAGAGTAATGACGGTAAGGTATTGGGAGCTTTTATTTCAAAAATAAAAAACGATGTCGCTCAAATTTCAATAAAAATAGGCGGCAACACGAGCTTCAATACCATTCTTCAAGCTTTTAGACGTTATGGCTATATTGTAATTTCAGAACATCAAGAAGATGCATTCATAAAAGATTTACGAGAGCGTTCTCAGTATCTTGAAAAATACCTAAATATATAATCCCCATATGAAAGTAGGTATCTACGGCCAATTTTATCACGAGAATTCTGGACATTATGTGCAACAGCTACTTGACTTATTGGATCAAAAAGGTGTAGAAGTTATTATTGAGGAGAACTTTCTGCGTCTCATTCATGAAAATGATGACATTAGTAAAACATACTCTCATTTTAGCACTTTTGAAGAATTAGACACAAGTTACGATCTCTTCTTTAGTATAGGAGGAGATGGTACAATTCTACAAACCGTAACTTATGTTCGTGATTTAAATATTCCTATTGTAGGTATTAATACTGGTAGGTTGGGTTTTTTAGCAACTGTTCAGAAAGAAAGATTGGTAAGCTCTGTAGAAGAAATTTTGAAAAACAATTATAGCATATCAGAACGTTCACTTATTGCCATTAAAACATCCCAACCCAATGAAAACTTTGAAGAATTAAATTTTGCTTTAAACGAAGTTACGGTAAGCAGAAAAAACTCAACTTCAATGATTTCTGTAGACACCTATTTGAATGGGGAAAAACTTACAAATTACTGGGCAGACGGTCTTATTATATCAACTCCTACAGGCTCTACAGGTTATTCTTTAAGTTGTGGAGGACCTGTAATTACACCTATGACATCAAGTTTTATAATTACACCTATTGCTCCTCACAATTTAAACGCAAGACCTATTGTAGTGCCTGATGCTACAGAAATTAAATTAATTGTAAGCGGTAGAGAACAAGAACATCTGGTCTCCTTAGACTCCAGGATTGCTACATTACCTATTGAAACTGAGATTACCCTCACAAAAGCTTCATTCAAGATAAAATTGGTACTTCTTGAGGAAGATACTTTTCTAACTACCTTAAGAAAAAAATTACTTTGGGGAGAAGACAAGCGCAACTAAACAATAAAATCGTACTTAATTGGTTTACAAAAGACCACAGAATCATTTTTGAGTCTGCGTAAACAATATTGCTATATTTGCAAATTTTTAAAACCTATGCGGTATTTATCCACTATCATTATTGCACTCTTCAGCAGCTTATTAACTGAAGCACAAACCTATGAAATAGGCTTATATGGTGGGGGTACAAATTTTATAGGTGATGTGGGCAAATCTAACTACATCGCTCCAAACGCCCCTTTTATTGGAGGAATTGCAAAATGGAATCGTAGTCCGCGACACGCATTTAGAGCTAGTGTAGTCTTTGCAAATCTGGAAGCTGCAGATGACGCAAGTGACGACCCAAGGAGACAGCAGCGGGATTACGAATTTAATTCAACCTTTGTTGAAGCTTCTCTGGGAATAGAATATACCTTCTGGGATTATGATTTACATAATAGCTTTACTAAGCCTGCCACCCCTTATTTATATACGGGATTTACCTACTTTTACCACGACGTTTTTAGACTAGACACATCTGAGGATGAACTTGTAAATATAGGATCTGAAGGAAATTTTGCAATACCTATGGTTGTAGGATTTAAAGCTCTGGTAACCAATTCTATTATTGTAGCAGCAGAGCTTGGAGCACGCTATACATTTACAAATAATCTGGACGGAAGCTATTTAGGAGATGGAGAAAGTAGCTCTTTTGGAAATATAAATAATAATGACTGGTATATGTTTACAGGTCTTACCGTAACATATACCTTTGGACGACAGCCGTGCTATTGCGGTTTTTAAGTATAAATAATGGATTTTTTAGACGAAATAGATCACGATAAACTGCCACAGCATATTGCTGTTATTATGGATGGTAATGGTCGCTGGGCTAAAAACCAAGGATTGTTACGCGTTAAAGGACATCAGAAAGGTACAAAGGCAGTTAGAGAAACTATAGAAGCTTGTGCAGAACTAGGTGTTGCTTGTGTAACGCTCTATGCATTCTCTACCGAAAACTGGAACCGACCTAAGTTTGAAGTTGACACTCTGATGAAACTTTTAGTTTCTTCTTTAAAAAAAGAAATTAAAACACTTCAAGACAACAATATATCTCTTCATGCTATTGGCAATCTCTCGAGCTTACCAGAAAAAGCACAGCGCGAGCTGGAAGAGGTAAAAGAAAAAACAAAAAAAAATTCACGACTACGATTAACGCTGGCATTGAGCTACGGCTCAAGGGAAGAACTGGTAAAAACAGTGCAGGAAATAAGTCTTAAAGTTAAAAATAACCTAATTTCGCCACATTTAATAAATGAGGCAGTCATTAAGGAACATTTGTACACTCATGACTTGCCAGATGTAGATTTACTTATACGCACCAGCGGTGAACAACGCATAAGTAATTTCTTATTGTGGCAAATAGCCTACGCCGAGCTCTATTTTACACCAGTGCTCTGGCCAGATTTTACAAGAAAACATCTGTACGAAGCAATATATAATTATCAGAAAAGAGAACGACGATTTGGAAAGACGAGTGAGCAAATTAACTAAGCAGATGGCTAAACAAACAGGGGTAATTTTAGCCTTTTTACTAAGTTGTATAAGTTTTACAACAGCAACAGCACAAAATGATTTACCAGTTTCTAACGGAAAGCAATATGAGATAGGCGTTATCTCTGTTGTAGGAGCTAAGCAGTATAATGAGCAAACCGTAATTGCTTTTACTCGCTTAAAGAGTGGAGATATGGTATATCTCCCCGGAGATCGTATTAGTAATGTGATTAAAAAACTATGGGATCTAGATCTTTTTAGCGATATAAATCTTTACGCTACTATTAATGGGGACAAAGTAGATC
The DNA here is from genome assembly GCF_004104375.1 of Leeuwenhoekiella aequorea. GTDB lineage: Bacteria > Bacteroidota > Bacteroidia > Flavobacteriales > Flavobacteriaceae > Leeuwenhoekiella > Leeuwenhoekiella aequorea. The sequence goes on along the minus strand of NZ_QOVM01000001.1, from coordinate 538,193 downwards.
TTAAATTTGAGATTGAAGAAGTTCCTGAACTTAATAAGGTTACTATAACTGGTATTAAGGAAAAGAAAACTAAAGACATCATTAAAGATAATGATCTTAATAAAGGAACTAAGGTTACTGAAAACCTGATAACCAAAACCAAGTATTATATTGAAAATAAATATAAGAAAGAAGGCTATCTAAATTCAAAGGTCACCATTTTGACCAGACCTACTACAGACACTACAGATACACAACGTGTAGATATGTTAGTAAATGTAGAATTAAGTGATCGTGTTAAAATTCAGGACATTGAGTTTATAGGTAATGAGCAAATTTCTGATGCTAAGTTGCGCAAGCAAATGAAGAATACAAAGCGGAAGAATCTTATTCGTTTCTGGAAACGCTCTAAATATATTTCTGAAAACTACGATGAAGATAAAGTAGCAATCGTTGATAAATACAAAGAAAACGGATTTAGAGATGCGCGAATTGTTACAGACACTTTAATTCATAGTGGTGAAGACCTTATTACATTAAAATTAAGTCTTGAAGAAGGTGATAAGTATTACATCGGAGATATTGACTTTCTAGGTAACACTGTGTATTCAGATAGAGAACTTGCTCGCCAATTAGGTCTTGAAAAAGGTGATGTTTACAACGGTGTTTTATTAAAAGAACGTATTTCTAAGGATGGAGATCCTAATGCAGACGACCTTTCTAATCTTTATAAGAATAGCGGTTATTTATTCTCTTCTATAAATCCTGTAGAAGTAAATGTTGAGAACGATACAATAGATTTTGAGATACGTATTACCGAAGGTAAGCTTGCTTATTTTGATCGTATTACAATTTCAGGTAATGATAAAACTAAAGATCGTGTTATCTACCGTAACTTACGTACACGTCCCGGACAGCGCTACAGTCAGGCTGCAGTATTACAAACTACCAGAGAACTTGGTCAAACTGGGTTCTTTGATCCTGAGCAGTTAAATCCGCAATTTTTAAATGCTAATCCTTACGATGGCACTATTGATATTAACTATGCATTAGTAGAGCAAGGTGCCAGCCAGATAGAATTACAAGGTGGTTATGGTGGTGGTGGATTTGTAGGAACACTGGGACTATCTTTTAATAACTTCTCGATTCAGAACTTATTTAATAAAGATGCTTACCAGCCTTTACCCATGGGTGATGGGCAAAAGTTTAGCTTAAGAGCACAGGCTAGCACCTATTACCAAACGTATAGCGCTTCCTTAACTGAACCTTGGTTAGGAGGTAAAAAGCCAGTGCAGTTGCAATTGAGCTTCTCTCACAGTATCCAATATCGCTATAACTTTAATGGTGGCAATACTGCTAGACCAGATAAAGACAGTAGATTCTTAATTACTGGTGGATCTATAGGTCTTGCTAAACGTCTTGAAGTACCAGATAACTATTTTACAATTTCACATGCTATAAGTTTTCAGCATTTTGATTTGAGAAATTATAATGTAGGCTTATTTACATTTGGTAATGGATCTTCAGAAAACTTAGCGTACACAGTAGGTATCTCAAGAAATGAAGGTGACGTTAACCCTATATTCCCACGTACTGGATCTAAATTCAGTTTAACTGCAAAGCTTACACCTCCTTATTCATTGTGGAACGGTACAGACTATAAAGAGTTAGCTGATACTCGTGCTTCTTTAGATCCTGTAGCAGATCAAACGGAAATTTCAGAAATAGATCAGGAACGTTTTAACTGGTTAGAATACTATAAAGTTAAATTTGAAGGACAATGGTTTACGTCATTAGTAGGTAAATTGGTTTTAAGTTCTAAAGTAGAATTTGGTTTCTTAGGAGCATACAATAATGATAGAGGCATACCTCCTTTTGACCGCTTTTTCTTAGGTGGTGATGGTTTAGGTGGTTATGCACTAGATGGTCGTGAAGTTATACGTTTACGTGGTTATCCTAATCAATCTGTACTTCCACAAGACCGTGTAGATAATTCTAGCTTAGATGCAAGTGATGGTGCTACAGTTTTTAATAAATTTGAATTTGAGTTGCGTTACCCTATCACTTTAAAACCTTCGGCATCTATTTATGCTTTAGTTTTTGGAGAAGCAGGATCGTCATTTGATAATTTTAAAGATTACAATCCGTTCTTAATGAATAGATCTGCGGGAGCAGGTGTACGTATCTATATGCCGGCTTTTGGTCTTTTAGGAATAGATTTTGGTTATGGATTTGATCCAATTCCTGGAACAGTAGGCGGACCCAACGGATGGGAAACACACTTTATAATTGGACAACAATTTTAATTTGGCACGATATTTTCTAATATATTAATGTCTATGAGAAACAACGTTATTTTACTAAGCTTAACCGTATTATTTACGGGATTCTTGGCAGAAGCACAACGTAGTATTCGCATTGGATATGTAGATATGAACTATATCTTAGAAAATGTTCCTGAATATCAAGAAGCGCAAGTACAATTAGATAAGCGCGTGGCAGGTTGGAAAGATGAAATTGAAAAAAAGACTAAGGAGATAGATTTAATGAAGACCGCTCTAGACAATGAACGTGTTTTATTAACTCAAGAACTTATTAAAGAACGAGAAGATGAAATTCGATTTCTCCAAAATGAAATATTAGAATATCAGCAGAAAAGATTTGGACCTCAGGGTGATCTCATAAAACAGAGAAGCGTTTTAGTAGAGCCTATTCAAGATCAAGTTTTTAATGCAGTACAGGAGATTTCAGCAAACAGACAATATGACTTTGTTTTTGATAAGTCTGAAGAGCTAGTTATGTTATATGCAGATAAGCGTAATGACATTAGTGATCAGGTTTTATTGAGTATTAAAAGATCATCTAAGAGAAGTCAGGTAAATAATAAAGCAGACAAAGCTCAGTTAGAGCGTGATGAATCTCTAAATCTGGATGAAGTAAGAGAACGTGAAGCACGAGAAGCTGAAGATGCAGCAAAGCAATCTGAGCGAGATCGTATCGTTGATGAACGCCGTGCATTACGGGATTCTATACAAGCTGCAAAGCAAAAAGAATTTGATGATCGTAGACAGCAACTATTAGATGAGCGTCAGCGTAAGAAAGATTCAATTAAAAATGTACGAAATGGATCAAAATCATCTGGCAATCCACCGGGTTTACCAGAAGCTGGATCAAGCAGTGAAGGAGTATTAACTCCAGAACAACGCAGAAAACAAATATTAGAAGAAAGACAAAGAAGAAAAGATTCTATATTAGAATCACGTAAAAAGATAAAGGATTCAATTAATTAAAATTACGCCTCGCCATTAGGCTTTATGAATGGCATCTCAATACTTAAATAATTAAACACTTAATATTACTTACAATGAAACACGTTAAAACCCTAGTTGTAGCCATAGCTTTAATCTTAGGAACAACAGGATTTATGCAGGCTCAAGATCTTAAAGTTGCTCACATAGCTACTCAAGAATTGTTAACATCAATGCCACAGTATAAGCAAGCACAAGCTGACTTAGAAAAATTACAAAGTTCGTATGATGCCGAAATGACAAATATGGCTAACGAACTGAAGAAAACTATGGAGCGTTACGGAAATGAAGCGACTAGCCAAACTGACGAGACAAACCTACAACGTCAATCTGAAGTTGAGCAAACTCGTAATAAAATAATGGAATACCGTCAAAATGCTTTGAGAGATCTTCAAAAGAAAGAATCTGAAGCTTTACAGCCTATCGTAGAGAAAGCGCGTGTTGCAATCCAGAAAGTTGCTCGTGCAAAAGGTTTCAAATACGTTTTAGACAGCACTACAGGTACTGGTTTAATTTTAGCAGACGGTTACGACCTTATGGCTGATGTAAAGAAAGATTTAGGTATCTAAGCACACCAAAATAACTTTTATAAAACTGCCCTACCGCTTAATTTCGGTAGGGCAGTTTTTTTATATTTGGTTTATGAGAAACTCACAATCTATAGGCGTTTTTGACAGTGGTGTAGGCGGCACTTCTATTTGGAAAGAAATAATTAAAGCTTTACCAAATGAAAACACTATTTACCTTGCAGATATAGCGAATGCTCCATATGGTGAAAAATCTGCTGAAAAGATTATAGAGCTGTCTATTAAAAATACGGAGAAGTTAATTAATCTAGATTGCAAGATTATTGTAGTCGCTTGCAATACAGCTACTACAAACGCCATAGAAATCCTGAGAGAAAAATATAAAATACCCATAATAGGTATCGAACCAGCAATTAAACCGGCTGCCTTGGCATCAAAAAGTAAAGCAATAGGAATACTCGCCACAAAAGGAACACTTAGTAGCGCTCTCTTTCACAAAACATCTAGTCTATACGCATCAGACCTGAAAGTAATTGAAGTGGTAGGCAAAGGCTTAGTAGAGCTTATAGAAGCAGATAAAATAGAATCTGAAGAAATGCACGAATTACTTGAGGTATATCTTCAGCCTATGTTAAGTCAAAATATAGATTATTTAGTTTTAGGATGTAGTCATTACCCTTATCTAATACCTGTTTTACGTACTATTTTACCAAAGAATGTAACTATTATAGATTCTGGACAAGCTGTTGCTCTACAGACAAAAAATATACTTATTACAAATAATCTCTTAAACCCACATAACGATGTTGTAAATCATTTACTGTTTAGTAATGCAAGTACAACAGTATTAAGCAAGCTTACGCATTCTGAAAAACACAAAGATCTAAGTGTGGAGTATTTAGAATTTTAATTTATCGCCGGACAATTACATTCATATTGCTCTCTACGTTTTCCAAAATCATAACCTAATGTAATTTGATGAAATCCATTAGAGATTACAATATCATTTTGTTGATACGTATACGTATAGGCAACTAAAAAATTACCATACGTCACACCGATAAATGGTGTTAAGTATTGAGATTTTTGATTCATAACTGCGCCATCACTATTAAGATATTGCGCACCATCCAAGTTTCTTCGGTAGGATAAACCACCCCATAATTTTCCCCAATCAAATTTATGATAGACCTTTCCGTTTATATCTAATGTAACCTCTTTAGTCTCGTCTGTAGCTTGAAACATTAAAGATGGTTCATAACTCCACGGACTATTAAATTTCCCAAAAACGTAACCGGCAGATGCCAGATAACGACGTTGATTTGTGGATTCTAACTCTGGTGTAAATATGGCGCGATTTCTAGAAAGAATATTCTTGACGGTTGCGTGCGCATAGAAATCAAGAAAATAATAAGACATTCCCAGATCAACATTGAAGTAATTATCTGTTTGACTACCACCAGTAATAATAGGGTCAAAATCAGTTTGATCAAAAGAACTCTCATCAAGTGTATTTTGCAAAAGACCTACACTAAGCCCAAAAGACAACTGATTTAGATCTATGTAATTTCTGGACAATAATAAATGATAAGCAAATGTGGTATAAACTCCACGCTGGGAAAAATTACCATTCTCGTCAGAAAACAAAATAGCTCCTAACCCCACCTTATCTCCTACTCTACCATTTACTGCGGCTGTATATAAGTTAGGCGCATCTTCAATATCAAACCACTGTTGACGGCCTGTAATTCTAATCTGGTTAGAATTTGCAGCTCCCGCCATTGAAGGATGTAATAAATAAAGATTTTCTGTTAGATAATCCCAGTAGACAGGAATTCCCTCCTGCGCCTGACTATATTGACCAAAAATCAAAACAAGTAATACTATATATCTCTTCAAAATAATGATATGTATTTTAGGTCGTTAAGACACAGGGCGTAAGATGTAAAGCTAATTAATTTATTGGGTAGATACTCTTTAAGCGTTGTAAAATAAATTATAAGACTTCAAAATTAGCTAAATTTGTATCAAAATTAAAGTATGAGCACATTTAGCATCTCTATAGAATCTACATCAAATCCTGCAATTAAAAAATTTCAGGCAAATTCATTCTTAGTTAATCACAATAGTTACGAATTTAAAAATATTGATGAAGCAAAAAACTCCCCGTTAGCACAGCAGCTATTTTATCTTCCGTTTGTAAAGACGGTATATATATCACAAAATTTTGTAGCAATCGAAAAATTCAGCATAGTAGATTGGATCGATGTTCAAAATGAATTATCTCAACAAATTGAAGATTTTTTAAATGATAACGGTGTTGTTATAATTGAAGATGAAAATTCAATTAAAAAAGTACCGGTTACCGTTTATGCAGAAAGTACTCCCAACCCGGCTGCACTCAAATTTGTGACTAATAAAAAGTTGGTTACTGAAACATTAGAATTTAAAAATATTGACGAAGCCAAAAATGCCCCATTGGCTGCTGCACTATTTAACTTTCCTTTTGTCAAGGAAGTTTTTATGGATTCTAATTACGTAAGCATCCATAAGTATGACGTTGCAGACTGGGATAATGTATTTCAGGAAATAAGAGAATTTATAAAGAACTACATTGAAGATGGTAAAGAAATTCTTTCTGAAAACTTTAAAAAAACACCTCAAGCTGTAGAGCAAGAAAAAGAATCACAGTTTGAAGAAATGGATGATATTTCTAAAGAAATAGCAAACATCATTGAAGAATATGTAAAACCTGCAGTTGCAAGTGATGGCGGAAATATTCTTTTTAAAAATTATGATCCTGACACAAAAAATGTAAAAGTGGTATTACAAGGTGCTTGTAGTGGCTGCCCATCTTCAACATTTACATTAAAAAATGGCATCGAAAATATGCTAAAAGAAATGCTGAAAGGCAAAATTAATAGTGTCGAAGCTATTAACGGCTAGTAGATTAACAAAAATAAACTGTAAAACTGGTCTTATTATCGTAAATTCAAAAGAATCAACTTTAATATATAAAACCAATACCTATGGCAATTTTAAAAGTAATAGAATTATTAGCTAGTTCAAATAAAAGCTGGGAGCAAGCAACAGCAAATGCAGTTAAAGAAGCTTCAAAAACAATTAAGAATATACGCTCTGTATATGTAAATGAACAGAGTGCTGTTGTAACCGGAGACACTGTATCAGAATTTAGAGTTAATGTTAAAATTACTTTTGAAGTAAAATAATCACTTCTAACATATTAAAAGGCCTGTATTCTTTCTAGAATACAGGACTTTTTTGTTACACCTAACTGATACATTAACAATTAACGTTATTTAAACATTTCAATTTTTTTTATATCTGCGCTATACAAGACCTTTGCAACTAATTAAAATTACTATATGGAATTAAATACCGACTATTACGAAGAGTATATCAGAAAATTTGGAGATAAGATTATAGATTTTCTTCCTAGTCTTATAGCAGCAATCATAATGCTGGTAGTAGGTTTCTACGTAATAAAATTTATAAACCGCTTAGTTAAGAAATTCTTTGAGCGTAAAGATTACGATTTAACACTAGAGCGATTTATAGCCGATTTAATAAACTGGACGCTTAAAATACTTTTGTTTGTTTTAGTAGTTACTCAACTCGGTGTAGAATCTGCATCACTTGTTGCTGTAATTGGTGCTGCAGGTTTGGCGATAGGTCTTGCATTACAAGGTTCATTAGCAAATTTTGCTGGAGGAGTACTCATTTTACTTTTGAGACCATTTAAAGTAGGTGATTGGATTTCTGCTCAAGGTGTTGATGGAGCGGTAAAAGAAATATCTATTTTTAACACCAGACTGATTACTTTTGGAAATCAGGAAGCAGTTATTCCAAACGGTAAGTTATCAAATGATAATATTATAAACTTCACTTCTCAAGGGATTCGTAGAAATGCGCAAACCTGGGGAATATCTTATGATAGTAATATAAAACTGGCTAAAGAAATCTTATTACAACTGGTAAATGAGCAAGAGACAGTTTTACACGATCCGCATCCAGAACCTATGATTGTGGTTACCGAACTTGCAGATAGCTCTGTAAATCTTTCCCTACGATTCTGGGCTACAAATGAGGATTACTGGGCTTTACACTGGTACATCTTAGAAGAAGGTAAAAGAAGGTTAGAAGAACAAGGTATCGTCATACCATTCCCACAGCGAGATGTTCACGTTTTCAATGAAAGTGGAGCTTCTTTTACAGCTAAGCAATAAACCTATTTTTTCTTAGGCTTATTGACCTGAAAATCTTTCAAGTAAAAAGGTTCAAAATAAGCGACATCTTCGATGTCGCTTATTTTGTTTTTGGCTTCGGCTAATACCGCCATTTCACGTGCAGATGGCAATGCTTCGGTTTGAAATGTAGCATTGGGGTGCTTTATTACATCAATTAGTTTTTCTGCACCATCACCTACAAAGATTGTTTTGCCCTGATTTAAGTAGTCTTTAAATGAATTTTCATCAATAATCTGAGCTTGAATCTCTCGTATCTCCTTAAAATTATTGTCGTAGATAGCGCTATAGACTTCCATTCTTCTGGCATCAAGTACCGGTATGACATATTTTATATCTTCGGTTCTTGCCTGCATTGCAAGCGCTTTTAAAGTATTTGTAGCGAGAAGCGGAATATTTAGTGAAAAAGACAATCCTTTAGCACTACTTACCCCTATACGCAGACCAGTATAAGAACCCGGCCCTTTACTTACAGCAATTGCATCAAGTTTTTTTGTATCTAAGCCAGCTTCATTTAACACATCTTGAATATAAACATGTAAGCGTTCGGCATGAGAATAATTTAGTCCCATGTCTTCCTTAAGAGCTAGTACCTTACCGTTTTTAGCTAATGCTACAGAACAATTAGTAGTTGTAGTTTCAATACAAAGTATAAGTGCCATAATTTAGTCTTCTTGCGAAGCCCCAAATTTAGCATCTTTTTTAACCTCTACGAGGTCACCTTCCTTAAGTAATTTTGTAACTGTGTTATACGGTCCGGTAATTACTTCATCACCAATCTCTAAGCCTGTAGTAACGATTATATTAGTATCATCCTGAATACCAGTTTTGATGCGTTTTACCATCGCTTTATCGCCGTTTTTGACAAACACCGCTTCGTATTGATTGTCACCAAATGAAGATGTTGTCGTATCATTTTTAATTACTATAGCGCTAATAGGTACCGCAATAGCGTCTTTAACACTATTAGTTATAATATCTACAGTCGCAGTCATACCTGGTCTAAATGGAGAGAAAGCTTCAGGTTTACCCTCAATTAGATCTTTATATGAACTTTCAAGAATACGCACTTTAACCTTAAAGTTTGTTACCTGATCTGCAGTTAAGTTGCTTTCTGCAGAATTTGCGATTTCTGTAACCATTCCTTTAAATGGTTTCTTTAAATAAGCATCTACTTCAACACGTGTTGAATCACCAATATTAATCTTAACAATGTCATTCTCATTTACGTCTACCTCTACTTCCATATTACCTAAATCGGCAACACGCATAATTTCTGTTCCTGCCATTTGTTGAGTTCCTACAACTCGCTCGCCTAATTCTACATCTAAACTAGATATTGTACCGCTAATAGGTGCATAAATAGTCGTACGAGATAAATTATCTCTAGACTGGTTAACATTTGCCGCAGCACTTTGTACACTGTAATAAGATGACTTAACATTTGCCTGAGCTACCTCATAATCTGATACAGATTGATCCCACGCAGATTTAGATATCACCCCTTTCTCAAAAAGTGATTTGTTACGCTCGTAATTAGCTTTTGCGTTTTTAAGCGTGGCTTCAGCCTGAGATAATCCAGCTTTTATGTTTTGTAAAGAAGCTTGAGCTTGTGTTAATGCAGATTGAATTAAATCTGGATTGATACGCACAAGTAAATCTCCTTTCTCTACTTGCTGACCTTCTACTACCGGAAGCTCAATAATTTCTCCTGAAACTTCAGATGAAATTTTCACTTCAACTTCTGGCTGAATTTTTCCGGTTGCAGCAACAGTTTCAACCACGTTCATGCGATCAATTTTCTGTGTTTCTACAGCTTTGAACTCTCCGGTTTTACCAAACCATCCCGCTTTCTTTCCACCTATTAAAGCAAGGATTAATACTACAGCAACACCAAAAATAATAAGGATCGTCTTTTTTTTCATCGTATGTAATTATATAACCTGTTATTGAAATTTACTTTTAATCAATTAAAATTTTAATTGATCTGCCGGTACACCAAAGTAAAGTTCAAGTACTTTCAATTTAAAAATGTAATCGTATTTAGCTCTATTTAAGTCAATCTGTGCATTATCGTAGCGCTGTTTTGACTGGCTAAAATCAAATGCATTTATAAGACCTACTTCATATCTATCTTTACCATAGGAGTAGGCTAATTCTTGTGATTCTGCAGCTTTTTGCGCAGCTTCGTATGACTTCAGGGCTCCTTGTGCATCAAGATAGGCTTGGTAAACATTAGATTCTAGGTCAAGCTTTGTCTGTTCTAGATTGATTTTTGCACGTTCTGCATTTATCTTACTCCGCTTTACGCTATTACGTACTTGAAAGCCATTAAGGATAGGTATATTAATTTGCAATCCATAACCTACTCCATCATTCTGTGATAACTGATCTATAAAAGGATCGGCACCCACTAGCTCAGTTACAAAATTTGGTGTTTCTGCAACTACAGTTTGCCCCGTAGCTTGCACAAACCCTATTTCATTTATACTTGTAGGATTATTTTGATCGAGATCTTGCCTAAAGGAGGTTGCATTTGTATATCTCGTATTGTAACCAAAAAAAGCTGAAATAGTTGGCCAAAATGCGCCTTTTGCAATTTGAACGTCCTCTTCTGCAATCTCTAGGTTAGTTTCTGCAATTTTAACTTCATTACGTTCTTCTTTAGCAGACTCAATGATATTTTGAGGAGACATCAATAGCATTTCCTCTCCATAGATAGCATAATCACCTTCTGCGATATCAAATGTTTTATAATCTCTTATTAAAAGTGTTTGAGCTAAGCTTATAAGAGATATTTGAACTGCATTTTCTGCAGCAACAATATTCTGAATTTCGGTGGCATTTTGCGCTTGAACTTCTAACAAATCACCTCGTGGAGATACACCACCATCTACAAGCTCTTGAGTTTGCTGTAGCTGCTGAGTGGTTACTTCATTTTGAGACTTAAGAACTTTAAGGTTTTCTTTATTTAAAATCACCTGCAAATAGCTATTGGCAACCACTAAAGCAATATCATCTTGTAATTTTTCTAATCCGTATTGAGCGGAAAGGGCCGATAATTTTGCGCGTTGAGCTCTATTAAAATTCTGCAATCCGTCAAACAATGTATATCCTGTATTGATGCCACCACTAGCAGATAAAAACTGAGTTGTAGTTGCCAGGTTACTCGTTGGATTGAAGTTTAATCCCGTATTTCTAGAGACTGATGCATTTGCATTTAAACTCGGTAAAAAATTTCCGATTGCATCAGACTTATCAATATTTGCAGCTTCTATATCAAGCTCGGCTTGACGTATTTGTATATTTTCATCCAATGCACGTTGAATACATTGTTGCAGCGTCCATTCTTGTTGTTGTGCAATTCCGGAAGATGCAGAAATAACTATAAAAACAAAGAGTAATAATTTTTTCATAATTGTAATTCTGTACAATAAGTAGTCTTATTGCTAAAAGTGTTACAACGAAGAATCAATTTATTCTAAATTTTTAAAAAGATTTTTTCGGCATTTTAGAACCAGGCGTTTACTGCACAGCAGTGCAAGTTTAAAAAGCTGGTGATAATTAAATAAAGTCGATCCATGAATAACGCATTATTGAAATTTAAAATTTAAAAAGGATGAATTAACCAAACCTACGAATGATCTAGTTCCTAACGATCTGCTTTTTTACGACTTCGGTAAATAAGGTAGATAAGTCCTCCCATTAATATATATGGAATTGCAGCTAAATAGACTATCCCATTATTAACACCTTCTGCCATACTGTTATCAGTTTCACTTTCTAGAACAGCGCGACACATTGCGCATTGCGCATTTGCAATCTGAGTGAAAACAAAAAATATTATGGAGAAGAAAATCTTTTTCATAAGAACCGAATTAGGCGGGATAATAGGGAGATATAAGAAAATAAACTATCACACCAGTTACCGCCACATATAACCAGATAGGAAATGTTATTCTTGCGATTTTACGATGCATTTCAAATTTGCCCAGTACTGCACGTACATAAGTTACCAGCACAAATGGTATGACCCCGATAGATAACAAAATGTGCGAAATTAAAATGAAGTAATATATATATTTAAAAGATTCAATAGATGAATTTTCAGCACTTGAAAGTTCTCCATCTAAGTTTGTATCACCAAATATTGTTGAGTCTGATGTGGCGTGATAGACAACATATAAAACAAGAAAAACCAATGATAAACCGATACAGATTTTCATTATATTTTCGTGAGCTACTCTATTTCCTTTTTTAATTTGAATAACAGCAGCAATTAACAATACAGCTGTTAAACCATTAATCGTCGCGTAGATGGGTGGAAGAAAACCTAAGCGAGGAACTCCGGGTATACGTATTGTAAACAGAAATGCTACAGCTACCGGTATAGCTATAGATAAAATAATAATCCACCTGTTATATAACTTTTCTTTTTTAGCGAGCACTTCCATCTAGTTCTTCTTATTCTTATTGAGTAATTTATTAATGTCTTCTATTAATATTGCTATTTGAGAAGTTTCACCTTCTTCGGTTTCTGGCGTTCCTTCAGGAATAAAGCCTCGATAATATATTAATGGGTTACCAAAATCATCTCGACGAGATCGTATAAATCCGTTTTGATCAACTAAAGCGAAAAGACCTGAATGCTGAAAATTTCCGTCAATATCCGGATTTTCTTGGGCTAATAAATTAAAACCCACATTTGCTAATTCATATATTTTCTCACGATCACCTGTCATTAAATTCCAATCTGGGTCGGTAATTCCATATTGCTCTGTATATTCTTTTAAAACCTCTGGCTGATCATATTCTGGATCGATACTAAAACTGGCAATACCAAAATTTGGATTGTCTTTAAATTCATTTTGTATACGTACGAGATTTTTATTCATCGGGATGCATATCGTAGGACATCTCGTGAAGAAAAATTCAACTAAAAACACTTTACCCTTATAAGTATCTTCCGTTATAGTATCACCATCTTGATTAATAAATTCAAAGTGAGGAACTTTGCGATCCTTACCGTTTATATTAATATATGATAACTCTCCGGTGTTTTCAACCGTATCAGCATCAACAACATTAAGGCGATCATTTTTTACAACCTCCCCTTTCATTACGCGATCTATAATTTTAGGGATAACTATTATACCAAACACCAAAACTATCACGGCAATCCCTATATAGGTTTTTTTTCTATTCATTATTAAATCTTTCTATCTGAATTATTTTTTTTGAGCGCAAGTCTATATTCGGCAAGAATGATTTTAACATCATCTTTCATTTTGTTTGCTAGCTCTGCAATGTCTGAACTGTCATAGCCATACAAAACACCATAATCTTCATCATCATCACGACCTCTTAAACTTCTGGATTTATCAATAATAAATATGTATGGAGAGCCTCCATCATTAAGCAATGAATATGGAGATTTTAAACTCTGAAAAGTGTCGTCTATATCTTGCTGTGTAGTACGAATAAAAAACCAGTTTGACATATCAACCAGAAGACTCATTTCATCAACAACACTTTTTAATTCGGCTTCATCAATTGTTTCAGGAACAAGATAGACAAACTGAAAATCATCAAACTCTCTAAAGGTTTTGAATATTTTTTGGTTCAAATTGAATAAATCACCTCCGTCGCGTTCTATAGTTGTACCTAAGAATCCAAGAACTGTAATTTTATCTTTAAACTTAACTTCTTCAGTGAAGTCTAGCTCCGGAATTTCCTTTTCTATTATCGGCAGTTTTGCAAAATTATGAATACCTGAAGCAAAGAATAAATAGGCAACAATAGGTAATATAAAAAGCACTCCTAGCACTAAAAACTTCTTCATTATACAACTGCTTTTAAGACAAATTATTTACTTCGGTAAAGTTAAGCCACAGAATGTTCACCTTAAAAATAAGGCATAAAAAAAGACGGTACAAACCGTCTTTTTTAATCGTTATGCTTAGAATTTAGAAATCCCAGCTTTGATATTCGTTATGATATACACCAAAGATATAATCACCTTCGGTAAGTAGAATAAAAATTAAATAACAAACAAGAAATATCCCTGTCCAAACAACTGCTCTTCTTAACCCCTTAGCCTCGTGCTCCATGTGCATAAATGCCCAAGTAATTAAATAAGCTTTGTAAAGTGTAAGAATTATAAATATCCAGTTTAATAAACGCATTCTAAGAAACATAGTTTCTATAAGAAATTCTGGTCTTATAATACCTAAAATAACCTCTGCAATTGTTACAATTGATAAAATCCCAAATACTGACCAGATTCTTTTGGTAGCTGATTCGTTATGTCCTGTATCGTGTGCCATTATATATACTTTTGTTTATCTGCTAAAGCAGAATCTCTTTTATAATTAAACCAAATAGAAAAAGGTAAATACAAATACCCAAACTAAATCTACAAAGTGCCAGTAAAGACCTACTTTTTCAACCATTTCATAGTTTCCTCTACGCTCATAAGTACCTAGAATTACATTTATAAATATGATAATATTTATAATAACTCCAGAAAGTACGTGAAAACCGTGGAAACCTGTAATAAAGAAAAAGAAGTCTGCAAAAAGTGGAGGACCATATTCATTGTGAATAAGATTTGCTCCTTGTACCACTCCAATAGCATCTCGCTCTAAGCGCTCAAGTGATTCTGCACGTGATAAGATCGTTTTCTCATTAGATTCATTAAGAAGTTCTGTACGTATTAATAAATCTGGATTTGCTTTGAAACCCTCAACAATCTCTTCTAAGTAAAAATCTGGTAACGTTGCATCAGATTCATACCAGAGTGCGTCGCTTTTTGTAAGCATAACCCTTTCAGTAGGAAGATCTACTGCAAATGATTCTAAAGCAACTTGTTCTCCTTCAGCATTTACAAATTGTAAAATACGCCCAGCTTTAGTTTCTACTGCTCCATACTCACCAGAAATAAAATTCGCCCATTCCCAAGCTTGAGAACCTACGAATATAATACCTCCAATAATCGTAAAGAACATATACCAGATAACACTACTCTTTTTCATTCTATGACCTGCATCAACAGCAAGAACCATTGTTACAGAAGAAAAGATTAGAATAAATGTCATTAGCGCGACGTAATACATAGGGGCATCTACACCATGTAGAAACGGAAAGTGCGTAAACACTTCATCGGCGATAGGCCACTCGTCCATGTATTTAAATCTTGAAAATCCGTAAGCGGCAAGGAATGCGGAGAATGTAAGTGCATCAGAAAGGATGAAAAACCACATCATCATTTTTCCGTAGCTAGCTTTCAACGGGTGGCTATCGCCTCCCCAAGTTTTGCCTTCTGTGCCTGTTCTAACAGCAGTAGCGTCCATATTTTAATATCAATTTATAAGCGTTGCAAAAATAGGTATTTTAAAAATGCTTTTCAAAGCAATAATCGGTATTTATAACCATTCAAAAAAACGAATTTTAAGAATTATTAGCATTTGGCACTAAGTCACTTACTTAATAAGATCATCTGCAAATAAAAAGAATAGAAATAAGTAAACCCAAAGTATATCAACAAAATGCCAGAAAGTAGCACCCAACTCAAACCCAAGTGCCTGTTCTTTTGAATATTTACCTCGCAGCTGCTGAATAACTACTACAAGTAAAACAAGTATTCCTGCTAATACGTGAACCACGTGTGTAATTACAAATGCATAAATAAAAGATGTTGTTACCGTGCTTTCACTTCCTGTAAAAAAGTATCCACTTGCAATAATCTCATCAAATCCTCTAAACTGAAACACTACAAACAATATCCCTAACACCAGTGTTGCTAAAAGAGACAGTGTTCCTAACTGTTTTTTATTTTGAAAAATCGCCCACTTCGCTACATACAAGGAGATACTACTTAGTATAATTATACCTGTACTTAAATAAAACGCTTGGGGTAATTGAAAATCTGAAAGCCAGTCTCTACGTTCACTACTTACAATATAAGCACTGGTCAAACCTGCAAACATCATGGAGAGGCTAATGATACCAAACCAAAGCATCATTTTTTTAGACCTCTTTAATTTAACTTCTTCTGACTGTGATGTATATTCCATTATCGTAAAAATTTGTCTGCCACATATATTATCTGAATAAGCGTTATATAACTTACACTTGAAAGCATCAACCGCTTAGCAGTAACATTGTTTTTAAATTTATAAAGACGAATTGCATAGTATAGCAATCCTAAGCCCAGAATTCCCACGAGCACAGCAGAGATTGGCGTTAAGTAAAGTCTACCCGTAACTCCAAACACAGGTATTAAAGAAACCAGTATAGTCCAAATGGTATATAAAATAACTTGTACCGCTGTACCACGGTCACGCGCACCTGTGGGCAACATAAAGAAGCCTCCTTTTTTATAATCGTCATACAGAAACCATCCTATCGCCCAGAAATGCGGGAACTGCCAAAAAAACTGAACCATAAATAAAGTTCCTGCTTCTATACCAAAATCACCGGTGGCTGCCACCCAACCCATCATAAAGGGAATGGCCCCCGGAAAAGCCCCAACAAACACAGATAAAGGAGTCTTAGTTTTTAAAGGTGTATAAACACATACATACAAAAAGATAGATACTCCTCCAAAAACTGCCGTAATTGGATTTATTATATAAAGGGTTAGTAAACCAAGTATTGTAAATGATGTTGCAATAATAAAAGCTGTTCGCACGCTCATTCTACCCGCAGGAATAGGTCTATTTTTAGTACGATCCATCAAAACATCTAGATCTCGCTCAATAATTTGATTGTATGCATTGGAGGCACCTACCATTAAATAACCACCAACAGCAAGAAGCAAGATGGTCAACCAGTCTAGTGTATAAGCACCTAGTAGGTATCCAGCCATACTTGAGAATACCACACTGATTGCCAGACGCATCTTTGTGATTTCTTTAAAATCTATCCAAATAGATGAAGATGTAGTATGCGGGTTTTCGAGGCTCAAATGCGTGTAATTCAAGGGCTTTAAAAAGTCGTGCAAAGATACTGCACACACACTTTCTACACAACCTTATCAAAGGTTATTAAATACAAGAGAAATATATAAATAAGCAGGATGTGTAACTAATATTGCAAACCCCTAATTATTAACCCAAACCTACTACTAATCAATCTGATTTATCAAACTTAAAACCGAAGTGCTAGATGAAAATTTAATGGTTAAGACACTTAGAGTTAGTGCTGAAACAAATTAGAGTTATAAGCCAACTGAATCATAGACCTGTACTTTATCCCACAAAATAGCAGATTCTTCTATAAATTTTAAATGCACAGGCTCTTCCTGATAACTGTTCTGCGCTTCTTTAGATGGAAATGTTAATATGATTGAATAGGTCCAACTGTTATCTACCACATCGCGCGGCGTATTTGCAGGCACCCCTATAAACTTAGTTTTAGCATAGTCACTTGTATTCAAAAATTTCTTTAACGAAGTTTCAAATGCTTTTCTATCTTCTGAATTATCCGGATTTTTTAACCAGAAATACACAACATGAGCAAAATTAGAATCAAAATCTCCTTCTGAAGAATTTGAATTTTTACAAGAATTTGAGATCATTAATACCAATGTTAATCCAAGCAATAAATATTTTTTCATAATCTAATAATCATAATACCAGTTAAATAAATCTGTTCGAATTCCAAAATTAACCCAAAGCGTTTTCTCAGTAAAATTTACAGGGTCATATTGATCAACCTTATGATCTCTATATAAAACATTCGTATAGATCTTAAGATTTGTTGAAGGGTTTACCAAGTATCCCAACTCAATATTTCCTAATAAGGTAGTTCCCTTATTTCCTTGACCTATTTCTATGCCTTCCTCACTAGGTATATTTTCATCATTACCATAGATACTTCCACCATAATATGTGGTATTAATATCACCTATTTCAAACCCTCGCTCTCCATAAATTAGTTTTGCTGTACCATACCACCTCTCATTTTCATATCGCGCAATACCTATAAGTTCTCTAAAATTAGCTCCCCATAAATGCGCCATAGATTGATTATTATGACCATAATTCAACTCAATCTCATTATTAGAATACACATATGGTCTAACTTGATTAAATTCAAACTGAAGCTGTAAATTATCAATTTTGAACGCATCATAGTATTTAAACCCTAGCTGCACACCTTGTTTGTTCTTATAGCTCTTAGTACTACTAAACACTGCAGCAGTAGAAAATTCATCAATAATCACCTGCCCATACATATTAAATTTATCACTAAATTTATATTTAGCACTCAGTCCTATTAATGCATTACCGCCACGCGAGCCAGTTGAAAACTCGATAGCTCGGTAAAAAATAACCGGGTTTAAATAATTAAGGTCAAATCCTCGATCGTTATCATTTGTCCAAATAACATTTTCAAATAACCCAATATTTAAACGTTTTGTTGCGTTGAAACTCAGGTAATGATTAGCCATAAATTTGGTTTTGAAAGATCCATCTGAAACTACTTCCGGCCGCACATCCCTTAACGACATCCACGTATTTGAATACTTAAATTTCCAAAATGTTGTGTTAAGCTTTAAAAATGGATATGGACTTGCATTGTCGCTTTGTAAAAGCGACCTGTAGCCATCTCCTATAAAATTTTTACCATGACCAAACTGCACATTAAAATATTTACTCGGCGCGTAGGATAAATAGGCCTCGGCAACTGGGTAATCAAAATCTTCTGAACCAAAATCAGCTGCTACACCTCTACCAGGTACGATTGCAGGATTGCCACCATCTGGTCGTAAGGAACGCGCAAAACGGTTATAATAACCAGCGAAACTACCCTGACTTTCATAAAAAACAGTGTAAAAATTAAGCTTATCTCCTAGTCCACCTTGAAAAATTAAAGCACGCGTATTATTATATGTATAATTTTGATTTTCTGAATCTGCACTCTCAAAACCCAATTGTAAATCTGCCGCCGGATCTAAAGTAAACCAGTAGCCCTCACCCTGAAGAGTTACCATATGCTCATTCCATAACTTTCTCCCAAACCAGGAGTCTTTTTCTTTATAAAGCTGTTCACGATTTTCTTTAAAATCATAATAATCATTTACACTGGAATAGGTAAATGGTTTACTTGCCGTATGACTATTAGTTCCAACGCGATTTAATTCTTGATCAAACCTACTATACGTTTGATGTGAAAAAGGGATATATAATTGAGACGTATATTCGCGGTTTTCAAAAGGATAAGTTTTAATCGAATCATACTCACTGTTCATATCAATAGCTGAGATTTTCTCTATCGCATTAACCGATGCTTTTTTAGTAGTGGGTAGTGCGGTTTGAGTCCTTGAAAACGGAATTGGGATAGGCATACTAAACTGCATATAGGTTGGCTTACCATTATACATCGCAGGTGTAACTTGAGGAAGTGTAGAAAAAACGCGCTTTAACTCTTCCTTCAACTCTGAATACGCTGCTGTAATATTTAAAACTTCAAATTCACCTTCTTTAGTAACCTCAAAAAGAATTACCATATCGCCAGAGTAAGACTCATCTATAATTTGCTGAGGCATTTTGAATTCTGAAGTAACTTTAGAAATAAGCGTTTTATTAAAACATTCTTTCAAGTCATCCACTAACACATTATTGCACTCTTCAAAGACGGGATGCTTTTCAAAATTACCTTTAACAAGTTGGGCATTTATAAACTGGCAAGTAAAAAATATACCGCAGAACGCTAGAAATCTAAACATAGATAAGTACAATTTAGGAAAGCGAAAGATAGCATTTTTCAGAAAACCTTTTAAAAACATAAAACTCTCAGAGTTTTATGTTATGATTAAAAAAAATCCCGTCTCGCATTAGCGGACGGGATTTTAAATATTTATTTAAATTCAGTTAATCCTGAACTTGGAATACAATAGGTAATGAATATAATACCCCTACTGCCTTACCTCTTTGTTTACCTGGAGTCATTTGCGGCAATAATTTAATTACGCGCTCTGCTTCAGATTCTAATCTTGGGTGAGGTCCTCGAGAACCTATATCTACTATGTTACCTTTTTGATCAATTTTGAAACGTACATAAATACGGTTTACACCTGATAAGCCAAGTTCACTACCAAGTTCAGTGTTGAACTTTCTATTTACAAACTGGCTAATTTTCTCAGACATACACTTCTTCTTAGCGTCATTACCTTTTTCGTCTTCACAACCAGGATAAACCGGCACGTTTTCAATAACAGCAAATGGTACGTCTTCAATAACTTCTTCATCAACGAAAGAAACTTCTTCAACTTTAACAATCTTCTCTTCCTGACTAGTTTCAGTAGATTCAATTACAGTTTCCTCAATCTCTTTGTCATCCTCAACAACTTCGATGATTTCCGGAGCTGGTGGTGGCGGTGGAGGTGGAGGTGGTGGTGGTGGTGTGTTCAATTCAGTAATTGGCACATCTTCTTCAAGAACATCGTCCATATTTAATTGACCGATGTCAATGGCCTCTTTCTCATAAGTTTTCCACTCGATAGCCGCATAACTCAGCCCGAGTATCAAAATAAGGCCTAACTGAAAGAAGAGAACACTTCTCTTACTCAGGTCTGCTTTAGGATTTTTCTTAGGTTCCATGAATCTTAGTTATTAAGGATTGCTAATTTAAATAAAAATAGCTTCAACTCGAAATTAAAATTTTGATTTTAATCGCAAAAACAATGATTTCATTGAAATTATTAGGATCACTCCTGTTAAAATACCAATGCAATTCGCTATAAAATCTTTAAAATCTGCTGATCTAGAGACTGTTGCTACTCCTTGAATTACCTCAATAAGTATACCATAAAATACTCCTAGAACAACGCTTTTTATTAAAGAACGGCTATAAATCTGCTTTTTATTGCTCAAATAGAAGCCTAAAAACCAAATTATAGTAAAAAATAAATACGCCAGAAGATGCACAAGTTTGTCACTATCCTTTGGGGCATTTGAAACGTGAGGTATGGGCATTAAACATACAACAGCTATTAAAAGGGTATATATGCAAGCCGCAAGCCTAAATAAATTACCCACCTATTAATTCTTGATAAGCAGCTGCATCTAATAAATCCTCTAATTCACTTGAATCTGAAAATTTAATCTTAATCATCCATCCTTTTCCATAAGGATCTTCATTTACAGCTTCTGGCTCTGCTTCAAGAGCGGTGTTAAATTCAACAATCTCTCCTGTAAGTGGCAAGAATAAATCTGAAACTGTCTTAACTGCTTCAACCGTACCAAAAACCTCTTCACGATCAAGCGATTCTCCTTCAGTTTCAACCTCAACGTATACAATATCGCCAAGCTCACCCTGAGCAAAATGCGTTATACCTACCGTTGCGATATCTCCTTCAATACGCACCCATTCGTGATCTTTAGTATACTTTAAATCTGATGGTAAACTCATAACTTATATTTAATTAATTTCCGAAATTATATCTCAATGTTAATCCTGATCTAATTGTGGTTTGCGGATATGCCGTTGAAATTGCATACGTAGCAAACGAATGATCATAGTAAAATATCGCAGTAAGGTTTTTACTTAATGCATAATCTGCAGTAAAAGTTAACCCATAAATATCTTGTCCCGCAGTGATCTGACTATTTTCAATATCTAAATAACGAACAACAGTTTCATTCTGTCTTAACGATAGATCTGCTTTAAAGTTTAAATCACTTTTTAAAATCGTACGTTTCCCTCCTACTCGCGTGGCAAATCTAATATCTTTTAAGCGATATCCTAAACCTATTATGTATTCGTTTCCATGAATTTCTGTAAGCAAATTATTATCAAAGCTTAACGATAAGGTTCGGTCTTTTCTTAATTCAGCTAATATCTTAACCGAATTTTTCATTTCAAAGTCAAGCCTGATTAAAGGAGAAAATAATTCAGTAAGATTAATATTTGAATACAAAACCGGATTTAAGAAATCTCCAGCTTGATTAACTTGAGCATCAGATATATCATTATTTAAACTTCTATCGTAGTTTAAGTTTGTTCTAAACTGGTTCACCGTATAACCGGCTTGATATCCATGGTTTACAGAAAAGCGTTTAAAGCGTTTCTTAAACCAATCAAATTTCATCAACCCAGTATATTTTAAATTCCAGTTAGGAAGCGGGAAACTCCTAAACGCTCCCAGAGAGACATTATCTGCATTACCCGGTGTATATGCAGATAAGAATGCAGGAAGCAATACAGCTTGGCTTGTTCTACTAAAACCTACCGGATATCCATTTTCATCTCGCGGATATTGATCATTACCATAAAAATCTTCAGCAAGTCTATTTGCAATTACCAGACGATTTGACCTAAACTGATTAAAGTTTGCAGAGGACTCCAGAGAACTCGAATTAAATGCTGTACCAATCATTAACGTCGAGATACTGTAGTTACCTATAGTATTTCCGGTTAGACTCGTATAGTCACGAGTTGTAGGGTCTACTCTGTAATTCTCATTATAGGTTTCTTGATAAATGCGATTCATATTTACATCTATCGTAAGGTCTTCTAAAAAGCTTGTTTGAGCTTGAATATCTAATTTACGATTTTCTACCTCGCTATACAGTTCATTATATTCCTGATATAATGTTAACCAACCCTGTCTGGCAGCGTAATCTCGTATTTCTGCCTGACTACCAAATACAAATCCTGTAGAAGGTCTAACCGTACCTAGAAAACCTACACCTGGGAGATAGCCCGGAAGATAGGTACCGTTATTTTGCTCATAATTAACTTGAATTCTTTTAATTCCTGTAGCAAAGCCCACTAACGTATTTGTCGCTTTATCACCAGCACTCAATCTTTGATCATCAGACGTTGAAGTAACTGACTTAGGATTTCCTAATGTAGGCACTGCCTGACTTCTTGCAGACTTACTTGTTACTCCAACCTTTTTCTTTGACAACCCTAAAGCATCGTATAGGGTTTTCATATCTAAAGATGTCTGCAGCGAATGGGTATTTGCATTTTGAACAGAATTTCCTAAATCTGGAATACCTTCTAAGGTTTGTAATTGATAAGAACCCCGCGTCCATTGAAAATCTGCACTATACGAATACGTAGATTTAACAAAATCTAAGTAGGGCAACTTACTAACCGGTAAATCATAATTAATCTGCATAGTTTGATTATGCCTGTCTGGAGTTCCAACATCAAAAAAGCTTGTATAAACATCTCCTGCGTTAGGGTCTAAAGAATTATCCGGATTTAAATAATTACGTACTACCCGATTTTGATACTGTTCTAGATTAACACGCAGTGATTTTGTAACTGGGTAGTTAATTGCGAAATTTCTGTCAAATTGATAATTGCGCTGCAAATATTCTGGGATAGGGATAGATCCTTCGGTAGCCAGAAGATCTCTAAATCGCTGCTGACTATATTGGCGCGTAATGTTTGAAGTAATATTTACACTAGCCGGTAAATAATTTATATTAAAATCTTTGAGCAGCTTCCAATACTTACTTACAAATAAGGAATCATTATTTTTAAATGGTTCATACGGCTTTGACTTAAATGCAAAGCCATAGGCAGCACCCGCTCTAACATTTTTACTTACAGATTCTTCAATCTCAAAATCTTTATGATCCTCTTGATTGTGACTGTAAGCAAATGTGAAATTTTCAACATCCCACGGCATAGGCTTCTTTTCACCTGTACGCTCTTTTCTTACGCCTATAAAGTTAATACTCTGTCTTTTTGTACGCTCGATCGCTATATCTTTTATGCGCTCCCTCTCTGCTTCAGAAGCAGCAGATGATAAACGCTCATCAAGTTTAATATCTGTAAAAAGAGGATCGTATTCTGGTGTAATTGTTTCGCCTCCGCTAGCATAATTAAAAGGAACTTTTATACCCCATTTTTTAGGAAGCAACTGACCTAAATTTATGTTTGTTACAACATCATAAGATTGCACATCCTCCCTACTGCGTTGATTAGGGCCCGCATCTATGCTCCCAAAACCAACAGTAGATTGACGGGCTGTTCCTGATACAGTTGCAAAATCTGCAAGATTAGCATCTAAATTAACGACACCTGCCCATCCTCCTTGATTTTGAAGACCAGATAATCGAAGTTCGTTAAACCAAGCTTCTGCACAAACTGTATTTTGCCCTTCATCATTGCCATTTTTTAAACCTAACATCAACAATCTCACGTCACCAAAACTCGGATTTCCTTTAATACCTACTCTCACCTTGCCGGTTTCATAAGGAGTTCCTGCAGGGTCAGCTATTAAACTTGCTTCTTCATCAAAATAAGTAATATCATCAACCAGAGTATTAAACTCTCCCCCAAAGAAAACCGCTTTTACTTTTTGCAATATGTCTAAAGACAACTTTAATCTATTTACTTCTGGCCAGATTAAATCTGGACTACTTGTACCAAAAGCTGTAGGACTCAATGGCAATTCGATCTGATAGAAATTCTGTGTCAAATCTGTTCCCATTCTTACTATTGCAACCACTTCATTATCCTGAACAGGTGTTTCATTTAGTAGTGATTCTAGATGCACAAACATTTCTAGGTTTTCATACTGACGCATATCTAACCTGAAATTCTTATAAACAGCACGGCTATCTTGCGTTTCTAAATCACAAACCTCTAAAGAAAGTGATTGCTCATTTTGTCTAATATTATTGTTGTTATTTATAAGCTCTTCTCTGTAAACTCCGGGAGGTAAAACATACGGAATGGGATTACGATCATTATTATCTTCAATATTGACTGAGGTTACTTCAAATCGAGTGTTTTCAGTATCAGGATCAGACTCATCGGGATCTAAGGTGTACAAATATCTACGATAATCTCCTCTAACCAAATCAAGTGATCCTAAACGTAATATAGTAGGTTGTTGCCAACCACTCATATACATTCGCATAAAGCGTATAGATCGAAAGTCATTAATCCCCCCTTGCTTATTTGTAGCAGCACTTATAGGCACTTTAAATTGATACCAAGTGACTGGAAGCGTATTACCATTTTGAAGAGTAACTTCAATATCGCGCTGATCTACTATAAATTCATTTTCAATATTTAAACTAGCTCTATTAATATCTAATTGATATTCATAATAGCTATCAACCGTATTCATTGTAAAATCCCGGTTTATATCTTCTGTATCGGGGATGGTAGTTGACCCTCTATTTGTTTGTGATACATCTACAGGCGAATTACCTTCCTGCCCATTGTATTGTTTGTACCTATTTAATATAGAACCGTCTGCAGCAACAAAATACTGGTAGTTATCTCCTGCCGGATCGGCTAGACCGGCAAATGCAGGAAAGTTAGCGGCTTCTTCCTCGTCACTAAGTCCGTCGTAACCTACATCTTGATTTGTACGTTGATCACCTTCGGTATCAAACGCGTAAATTAATGCTTGATTAGTAGGCACTTTTCCATATGCTGTAGCCACTGTATTTGTAGTTCCGCCATCCTGAGGCAATCCGTTTTCATATTGCTTACGACCATCCTTAAGAATGTCTTCAGAAATATTACCTAAATTTAAAGTAAGACGGCCTCCGGTATTAGTTGCATTTTCAGCATAAATAAATGGATCCATCATCCAGAATTCTATAAATTCTACATTGGCCTGCTCAAAATCTGTAGAAGCAAAAGATCTCATAATCCCACCAAAATTCTGTTCTGGATTTTCAAGAATCCCATCCTGCGCATCAATACTATAATTATAAGGACCACGCTCCTGAGGATAATAAGCCATATCCAAAGTAAATAAGGCCTGTGTGGTACCTGCTATGATATCTTGCTCAGGAAAAATCTCATCTCTAAACACTCTTCGTGTGGCGTAAGTAGACACATCTGCATCTGTAATACCATCCGGGCGTTGCGATGTATAAAAAATAGGATCTATAGTATACCATGCAAATTTTGCTCTTCGGTATCCAGCTCTTAAATCTCCATTTGCAAATTCTCCACCAAAATCTACTGGTGAAGAAGCCAGACTCCATTGCAGGGGCGAGCTTATATCTAACGCAGTTTGTGCACCTTCAAAATCATCAATGTACGATGCTGCTAAACCACCAAATTCTGTCGCTTTAGGTTGTCCTGGCATGAGATAGGCAACCTCACCTCTGAAAGAAATGTTAGAAGGAACATCGGTATCTATATTTGGAAGCTTATTTACAAGGCGAGTTAGAAATGGAACCTCTGTAGAAAAATTAGCATTAAGACCAAAAATGGTGTTGTTTATAGGCTCAAAGCTATAAGTTGCTTTTTGTGTAAGTGGTCGCTCATTAAGATTAATCAATGTACCACCCAGCATGAAGTTTTCGTTGAACTGGTGTTCTACATTAAGGCCTGTAAAACGCTTTGTCTGCTGACCAAATAGTGAATTGTTTTCAGTAGAAACCTGTATCGGAATTCCCGAACCTTTAAGTGCCTGATCTAAAATAATTACTCTTCCTCGTTGATAGTCTACAGAATAATCTAGTCCTTCTTGAAGAACTCTGCCTCCCGCGGTTACGGTAACAGATCCCTGCGGAATATTAAATCCTCCAATTGGAATACCTTCTTCTTGAGTAGATTTAAAGGTACCCTGCAACTGAAATAAATTTTTATCTGCATTATCCTGAGCTATAGTTTTTGTTGAGTTATACAAAGAAGTATAAACATACTTGCGCTGGTTTGCATTATAGGTATCTGGATTCTCGTAATTTTCGGTACCAGAATCCCGTAGTTTATTAAACAGATATTCACCAAAAGGTTCTACAGAGGTAAATATGATACTTCCAGTACTTTGATTAACTGTAAGTCCATTTACATAATCAAAAAAACCATCTCCTCCATTTTGAGGGTCTCCAAATGTAGTTAGGTTATCGAGATTAAAAACATTAAGTAAAGGTGTGTTTTGCACATCTTCGGGAAGAGCGGGTCCACCGGCAGCAGCCGTGATATAATTTATGGGCGATGGAGAAGTATATACAATATTCATTCTAAAGCCGTCAGGCTCCAGCTGCCCTACCCCCAGACCATAAATGTTTTTCATCATCAAATCCCAGATAGGCTCATTTACATCTGTGATATTACTTTTTAAAAGTTTTACAATTAGTGCTTGCGATGTACCTCCTTGTCCAGGTGTGATTAAACTATCTAAGATTCCATCATTGTTTACATCTGTCCCTCGTATTTGCCCATTAACATTAGCATCTGCTCCATCAGCAATTTGATCATTATCAACATCTTGACCATTTTCATTAATACCATCTCCATTTGCATCAACATCGACAAGATCTGGTATGCCATCCCCATCTGTATCTGGGTAGGCCCCGCTTGTAGCATCTACACCATCATTAGCAAATTCTCCTACTTGATAAACCTGGCCGTTCACGGTGTACTGAAAGGCAACTGCCAAAACCTCATCATTACTTAATCGCTGATTGAGTGAGATATATCCTAATTGCGTATTTAGAGTATATTCTGAAGTAGTAAGCTGACGTGCATTTTCTAATGACGCATAATCTGATCCATCTGAAACTTGTACTCCACCAAAACCTTGATTTACTGTAGAAGCATCTCGAATAGCGGGTGTTAAAATTGTTTGACCATTTCCTGATAGACCAAAAGGATTAAAATCATTACTAGAGTTTCTCGGAAAACTACCCGCTGGTAAATTAATAAACCCTGCTGGAATTGTCTGCAATCCTATTTGAGTGGGTGTAGACTCCCCGATGTCTTGAATAGCCACGATATTACGCGTATTCTCAAAACGCTGAGTTCGGTTTGTAACCCATACCTCAACTCGGGTAATTTGAATATTTGAATTTATAAAAGGATAATTAGCAAGTGCTCTATTATAGGTATCCCGAAAATATTGAGCTAAAAAATAGTGTCTGTTTTCATCATATTCAAGCGCTTGAATTTCAAAATCTTGTAACGTCCCATCTCCTTGCGCCAATACTTGTTGGGTCTGACTTTGTTGTTCTGAAAATACTCCAGTAATTTTTGTTTTCCCAAACTGAAGTTGAGTTTTTACACCAAATAAACTTTGTGAACCTTGAATTAGAGCACTGTTTAAAGGCATACTCACATTACCAACTTCAATCTTCTGAATAATGTCGTCTTCGTTTGGCGTATATTCTAGCTTAATCTGATTTTGAAAACTAAAACTAGCCTCTGTATCGTAAACAGCATTTACCTGAAGTCGCGTACCTACTTTACCGAGTAAACTTAAACTTATACGCTGATCAAAATCAAAACTAAAATTTGTACGATTTCTAGGAGAGAAACTAGGATTATCTTGTTTTGTAAATAAACCACCGATATCCATTTCAACGCTACCCGTAGGAATAAATTCAATATTATTACCTCCGAAAATTGATTCAAACAATCCGGAATTCACGTAAAAATTAGGCAGTAAACTTTTTTGATCTTCTTTTCCTTCTTCAGTTTTCCCATCTATAGCGGCAATCTTTTGCTGAAAATAATTACGCATCTGTTCCTTTTGAACAAGTGCTTTGAATTCTTCTGGAGTTAAGATTCGTGGGTAATTTATAGAATACTCCCCTATACTTTCAGTATAAATATATTTATCGGTAAGAGGATCGTACGTGTATTTTGAAATTATAGAATTAGGATTCTTAAGACTAAGTTTACCTAAAGAAAAACCTGTAATTGTAGAATCTTTAGCCTCTTCTTCTTGAGCAAATAAAGACATCGAGCACAAGAATGTGCTTGAAACTAATAGCATTTTTAAAGAAAACCAACGTAGTTTTATAACCAAAGTCTATTATAGTTTTTTAAGGGCTAATTTTATAATTGTTTCTACAGAAGCATCAGGATTTTCACGTACTATACTATCACAAACTTTCTCTGCTTGTTTACGAACGAAGCCAAGAGTCTCTAAAGCTGATAACGCTTCATCCTTATTGGTATTGCCTGAACCTGCTGAAACATCATCTACATCATAAACTTTGAGAATTTTATCCTTTAAGTCGAGAATAACGCGTTGTGCTGTTTTTGCACCAATTCCCTTAACGCCTTGGATAGTTTTTACATCTCCAGTTCCTATTGCCTGCTTAACTTGAGTAGGATCTAACGATGACAACATTGTGCGAGCAATACTAGTACCCACACCACTTACAGATATTAATAGTTTAAAAATCTCCCGCTCTGATTTTTGAGAAAAACCATATAGCGTATGTGAATCCTCTTTAATATGAAGATAGGTATAAAGCATTATACTTTCTCCCTCAGGTAAAAGTGAAAAAGTATGTAGCGAAATATTTACAAAATATCCTACTCCTTGACATTCAATAACGACATCTGTATGGTTTTTTTCGACCAACTTGCCTTTTAAAAATGTAATCATCTACTAGAAAAAAGTTAAGGCTCCAAATGTACTAAAATTAATTAGCACATTTGAAGCCTGTTAGATTGAGTACTAGCCTTTAATATCGCCTAAAAGTACCTCTTGTAATTTTTTGCCTTTTTGCTGAGCATCAATAACTGCTACTGCAGCCATATTTACAATTTCATCTACACTTGCCCCAAGTTGAAGAACGTGTACCGGCTTGTTCATTCCCATCATTATTGGGCCTATGTTATCTGCCTTATTCAACTCTTTAATCATTTTATACATAATATTTGCAGAGTCGATATTTGAGAAAACCAAGGTATTTACCTTTCTTCCCGCTAACTTAGAAAATGGAAATTTGCTCTTTAATAAATCTGCATTCAAAGCAAAATCTGCCTGCACCTCTCCATCTACAGCTAATTCTGGATGGTATTTATGAAGGTAAGAAACTGCTTCTCTAACTTTATCTGCCTGCGGATTTTTTGATGAACCAAAATTAGAATACGAAATCATCGCTATAACCGGCTCCATACCAAATAATCGTACTGTACGCGCAGTCATTAAAGCAATTTTTGCAAGCTCTTTTGCAGTAGGCTCAATATTTATAGAAGTATCTGCTAAAAACAAAGGTCCTCTACTGGTATTCATTAGGTTTGCTGCAGCTACTTTTTGAACATTTGGTGCAGCTCCTATTACTTCTAGTACAGGTTTTACTGCAGAAGGATAACTGCTGCTATACCCTGTAATCATCGCATCTGCATCCCCTACATTCACCATCATTGAAGCATAGTAATTACGCTGTCTCATGAGTTTTTGCGCATCAAATAAGGTCACTCCTTTACGCTTACGTTCTTGCCAGTAAATATTTGCATATTTATTTAATTTCTCCTTTTCCTCTGGAGTTTTAGGATCTATGATTTCGATATCTGCCTCAAAATCCAGCTCCTCCATTAACTCAGCGATAGTCTCTCTGTTTCCTAATAATACAGGAGTTCCTATACCTTCATCATAAATAATCTGAGCAGCTTTCATAACATCAAGCTGATCTGCTTCAGCAAAAACTACACGTTTAGGCTCTGTTTTTGCACGGTTGAGTATAAGTCTTACAATCTTATTATCAGATCCCATGCGGTCTAATAATTCATCCTCATACTTTACCCAATCGGTGATGGGTTCTTTAGCCACTCCACTTTCCATAGCTGCTCTTGCAACTGCCGGTGGCACTTTTGTTATTAATCGAGGATCAAATGGTTTTGGTATTATATAATCTGTACCAAAATTTAATCGGGTTTCCCCGTAAGCTATATTTACCTGTTCGGGCACAGATTCTTTTGCAAGTTCTGCTAATGCCTTTACAGCAGCCATTTTCATTTCTTCATTAATCTTAGTAGCCCTCACATCTAATGCACCACGGAAAATGAACGGGAAACCAAGCACATTATTTACTTGATTAGGATGATCTGAACGACCTGTAGCCATAATGATATCCTTGCGGGTTCTAGTAGCCAAATCGTAATCAATTTCCGGATTGGGATTTGCCATTGCAAATACAATAGGATTAGGCGCCATTGATAATAACATTTCGGGCGTCACTATATCAGCAATAGAAAGACCTATAAAAACATCTGCATCAACCATTGCTTCATCAAGCGTATCTATTTTTCGGTCTGAAGCAAATTCAGCTTTCTCAACAGAAAGACTTTCTCTGTCGCTGCGTATCACACCACGACTATCTAGCATTACTATATTTTCGTTACGCGCACCAAAAGCTTTATAAAGTCTCGTACACGATACAGCAGCTGCACCGGCACCACTAATTACGATACGCACTTCTTCCAGTTTCTTACCTGTAAGTTCAACAGCATTTAATAATGCTGCTGCAGAAATTATAGCCGTCCCGTGCTGATCATCGTGCATTACTGGTATATCAAGCTCTGCTTTTAAACGACGCTCAATTTCAAATGCTTCAGGAGCTTTAATATCTTCTAAATTGATCCCTCCAAATGTGGGAGCAATATTTTTTACAGTAGCTATAAATTCTTCTACGTCTTTTGTTCCCACTTCGATATCAAATACGTCGATACCGGCAAATATTTTAAAGAGTAAACCCTTTCCTTCCATTACTGGCTTAGATGCCTCCGGACCTATATCACCCAGACCTAATACAGCAGTTCCGTTAGAAATCACGGCTACAAGGTTACCTTTAGCGGTATATTTATAGGCATTCTCTATATCTTTTTCTATTTCTAAACAAGGTTCTGCAACACCTGGAGAATAGGCCAGAGAGAGATCTCTTTGTGACGAATACTTTTTTGTAGGCACCACTGCAATTTTACCAGGAGTAGGTTTTGCATGATATATTAATGCTTCTCTTCTCTTACTTTCTTTGCTCATATTATATTTGTTTACTCTAGTACAAAAATAGACCTAATATTGAATCGCGTTAATTTTATAACAGAATCATTTAAAAAAAATTGGCCCTTATTGAATTAAAAATTATTAATTCTGAATTTATGCTGATTCTGTACTTTTCTAGACCTATAGTTCAAAACTAAAAATTCTCAAACTAAATATATAATTTGAGAATTTTAAGATTGAAAGGTTATACTTTCTATTCGTAAACTCGTTCTGCATGTTTAGGCTTTAATCTCAATGCAAGAATTGCAGCTATACCAAAAAATACACCACCAAAGAGAATTGCATTTATCGCGTTTCCTCCTAATAGATATTTGTATATAGGACCAAAGGTCACCGTCTGAATCCCCATAGGAATTACAATCATCATATTTAAAATACCCATATATATTCCGCGCTTTTTTTGAGGTACAATCCTAGATACCATAGTATAGGGTATACCCATCATTGCAGCCCACCCAATTCCAAATAATATCATAGGCAATAATACAAGTAAAGGATCTGTAATATAAGGTATTGTAAGTAATGCTATTGCAGATCCAAAAAGACTTAATGCATAGACCTTACGCCCACCAAATTTTAAGGTAAGTGGAACTAATGCAAGCGCCACTACTATTGTAGTTATATTATAGGTTGTACTCATTTTAGCAGCTTGGGCTGCTGCTTGAGACGTATTGAAATTCATTGTTGTACGGAATAACGGAACCGTAAATTGCCAATAGATAAATAGTGCATACCATTGAAATAAATAAACTCCCGCTACGCGCCACATAAAACGAGGCATTTCTTTAATTGTGCTTGCAATCTCTACAAATGGGATTTTAACACGGTGAGAAAATGGCAATGCGCGGTGCTGATTAATTTCTGCAAGCTCTTCCTCTGTGGGAGGAATTTCCGGAGTTTTAAGTACAGACCACAGAATTGTCACTACAGATAAAATAGCTCCAATAAAGAATGAATAGTACAGCCACTTAGGAATGGTACCTGCTGCGTCTATAGCGCCATCTACACCGCCAAACCAATCTTGAAACAGAAATATGGAAGCGTTAGCTAATACGATACCCGCACCTACAAATAAACTTTGCATCTGGTAGCCCAGGCTTAATTGTTTTGCCGGTAATTTATCACCTACAAAAGCACGGTAAGGCTCCATAGCCATATTATTTCCTACATCTAGTATCCAAAGTAAACCTACCGCAAACCAAAGCGCCGGACTATATGGAAAAGCAAATAAACATAAACTTCCTATAAGCGCACCTATGAGAAAGAAGGGCTTACGACGGCCACCCCATTTGGGAATCCAGGTCTTATCTGAAATTGCGCCAATTATAGGTTGAATTACAAGACCAGTAATAGGACCTGCAATATTTAAAATAGGCAACATATCATCTGAAGCACCTAAAAATAAAAATATAGGATTTATGGCTGTTTGCTGTAAACCAAAACTAAACTGAATTCCGAGGAATCCAACATTCATATTAAAGATTTGCCAAAAAGAAAGCTTGGGTTTTGGGATAGAACCTAAAATTTTATTCATTTTTAAAAACTAAGTTGATAAATATTGTTTCAACAACCTGCAAGGTCATAAATGATATTCTATAATAAATATAAAACGATGTAGTTTAGAGAATCAATAATTGTGCGCTCAATATACGAGAATAACATATTGAATGGTAGAAAATATTCTAAGTTCCTCAAATTAAAACTTTCCATTTAAAAAATTAATATTCCGCTCTAAGCCTTTGAACTTAGTTCTCTTTACCGGAGATTTTTTAAATAGTGTTGAAAATACTTCTTGAGTAAGCTCCTTCCATTCACTTTTAGAATACTTCAAAATCTCTGGGTTAGCGTCAAATAAAGGCTCGTTATGTGGCTTTGAAAACCTATTCCAAGGACAAACGTCCTGACAAACATCGCAGCCAAACATCCAGTCATCCATTTTGTCCTGAGCAAATGAAGGTAATTCATTTTTAAGCTCTATGGTAAAATAACTAATGCACTTACTTCCGTCAACCACATGAGCATCTACGATGGCGTTTGTGGGACAAGCATCTATGCAAGCGGTGCAAGAACCACAGTGATCTGTTACCGGTGTATCATAATCAAGATCGAGATCGATTATTAACTCTGCTATAAAATAGAACGAACCCACCTGCTTTGTTAATAGATTACTATGTTTCCCTATCCAACCTAAGCCACTTTTTGCCGCCCAGGCCTTATCAAGTACTGGGGCAGAATCTACGAATGCCCTCCCCGCTACTTCTCCTATATTCGCATTAATGAATTCTAGTAATTCTTTTAGCTTATCCTTAATTACAAAATGATAATCTGTACCATAAGCATATTTTGATATCTTATAAGTATCCTCTCGTTGCTTTTCATCAGGATAATAGTTTAGAAGCAATGAAACCACACTCTTAGCTCCGGGAACTAGCAAAGTAGGGTCTAAACGTTTATCAAAATGATTTTCCATATATGCCATTTCCCCGTGCATATTTTTGTTTAACCAACTTTCTAATCGTGGTGCTTCCTGTTCTAAAAACCCCGCTTTTGAAATACCACATGACATAAAACCCAGTCGCTGAGCTTCATCTTTGATAAGTTTCGTGTATTTCAATTTGTTTTCTATCAATCTTTTCGTTTTGAAAATTGAAGGATTGCATTTTTTGGCTTCAAGGTAATTAATGGTTTAATTTCAATAGGAGAAGACTTATACTCTATTTTATAAACTTTCATAAGCTCATAAATAGTAAGAATCATTTCATACATAGCAAAATTATTACCAATGCACATACGCGGTCCTGCCCCAAAAGGATAATAGTAAGGAGAGTATTTTATAGTTTTATCCTCAAACCGATCTGGGTTAAATACTTCTGAATCTTTAAAATAATTCTCATCCCTATGAATCTCATAAATTGAAAATAATAAATTCGTGTTCGGTTTAATTTCAAAATCTGAAAAAGCATCAGACTCTATACTTACGCGATCAATAAAATAGGCAGGTGGATAGAGTCGCATCGTTTCATTAATCACCTGCTCGGTATACTGTAACCCTTTAAGTTTAAGTAGCAAATCATCTTCATCCTTTAAGGTGATTACTTCAGAATAGATTTTATCTTGAATAGAAGGGTTTCTTGCTAATAATTCAGCAGCAAACGTTAGTGCATTTGAGGTAGTCTCGTGTCCTGCTGTGAATAAGATGAGTATTTCATCGATGAGCTGCTCATCATCCATTGCCAGACCGTTATCATATCGAGCATCGAGTAGCATATCTAATAAATCATCATAACGTTTCCTACTTTGACGACGTTTAGCTACAAAATCATTAAGAATATTACGCGCTTCCCTGGTAAGAGCAAGATTCTTCTCTAATTCACCAGAAAGCTTAAACCACCAATTTAAATAGGGCTGTCTCAATTCTTTGACTAACATTTCTTGAGCAGCTTCAGTAATATATTGAAGTCTATTGATTGCACGTTTATCAACTTCTCCGCTAAATAGAGCTTTTACAACAGTTTGAAAAGCAAGATCATTAAATACTGGAAATATATTAAATGGCTGGTCAACTTCTATTTTTTCAATTTCAGTAAGTATAGCCTCTTGAATTTTATTGACTAAAGTCTCTAACTGCTTTTTGTGAAATGCCGGTTGTATTAATTTTCGTTGTTTTGCCCAATGCGCGCCATTAGACGTCAATAATCCATTACCTACATATTTAGCAAGATCTTTGGTTTGAATAGCCGACTTTTTATAGTTTTTTTGATTCTTCTGAAGCGCATGTTGTGCAAACATGGCGTCTCTAGAGAAAACAACATTTTTTGAAATTCCCAGTTTAAGCCGAAATGTATTTCCTTTTAAATTAAAATTTTTCTTGTGAAACGGTAGCGGATTTTTAAGAATTGCCCTTGCAGATTTTAAAAAACTTAATCGAGAGACTTCAGGTATTTTATTCATACACTAAGCCCGTTAAAATAAACCACCTTGCACTGCTCCTTTAATTCTATTCAAGTGCTTATAAGCAGACTCAGTTACTTCTCTTCCCCGTGGCGTTCGCATAATAAATCCCTGCTGAATTAAGAAAGGCTCGTACACCTCCTCTATTGTTTCAGCATTTTCAGAAACAGCCGTCGCCAAAGTTGTGATTCCTACTGGACCTCCTTTAAATTTATCTATAATAGTTGCTAAGATTTTATTGTCCATTTCGTCAAGTCCGTGAGCATCTACATTAAGTGCCTTAAGACCAAAACGTGCAATTTCAATATCAATAGTACCATTTCCTTTAATCTGTGCAAAATCCCGTACCCTACGTAATAAAGCATTGGCAATACGCGGAGTTCCGCGACTACGACCTGCAATTTCTATAGCCGCTTCCATACCTATAGGAACCTGCAAAATTTCGGCACTACGTTGTACTATAGTTGTCAATAACTCTGTATTATAATATTGTAATCTTGATGAGATACCAAATCTCGCACGCATAGGAGCCGTTAGTAAACCAGATCGTGTAGTTGCACCTATTAACGTAAACGGATTAAGATTAATCTGAACAGTGCGGGCGTTAGGCCCACTCTCGATCATAATATCTATCTTATAATCTTCCATTGCTGAATATAAATACTCTTCAACAATAGGACTCAGCCTATGAATTTCATCTATAAATAAAACGTCTCGCTCTTCTAAATTAGTAAGAAGACCAGCTAAATCACCAGGCTTATCTAAGACCGGACCCGAAGTTACTTTAATACTTACACCGAGTTCATTTGCCAATATATTTGCAAGAGTTGTTTTCCCTAGACCAGGAGGCCCATGAAATAAAGTGTGGTCTAAAGCTTCACCTCTTCCATTAGCTGCTTGAACAAATATTTGAAGATTCTCAATAACCTGTTCCTGACCTGTAAAATCACTAAAACTTAAAGGCCTCAATACACGTTCTAAATCGTGTTCTTCTCTACTGAAACCTTCTCCACTAGCATCTAAATTCTCATTCATAATGTAAATATACTAATTACCCCTTGAGCTAAAACTCATTGAGCATTATGCCTAAATTAATGCATTAAAAACAAAAAGCCCGCTTTAACAGCAGGCTTTTAAATTATCATTGAAGAATCTTAATGATTCATTTCTTCTTCATTTGGTTGAAGCGGTACGGTCTGAGGAACATAATCCTGACCTGCAAGAACATAATCCGTTTCATCTTCATTTAGCTTGCTATAGTCATAAGGCCAACGGTAAACACTAGGAATCTCACCAGCCCAGTTACCATGTATATGCTTATGCTCTGTAGTCCACTCTAATGTATTAGATTTCCAAGGATTCTTCTCTCCTGTTTTTCCGTAGAAAATAGAAATTATAAAGTTATATAAAAATACAAGTTGAGCTGCTGCAGTAACGATAGCGGCAATTGTAATCATAACATTTACATCTGCTAAATCATCAAAGTATGGAAATGCTGTGTTTGAGTAGTATCTACGAGGTAAACCAGCCATTCCTATAAAGTGCATTGGAAAAAATACAGCATAAGAACCTATGGCAGTAACCCAAAAGTGTACATACCCTAAATTTTTATTCATCATCTTACCCTCAAACATTTTTGGGAACCAGTGATAAACACCAGCAAACAGACCATAAAGAGCAGATATACCCATTACCAAGTGGAAATGCGCTACCACAAAATACGTATCGTGAACATTTATATCAAGTGTACTATCACCTAAAATGATACCTGTTAAACCACCCGTAATAAAAGTTGATACAAGACCTATAGAAAATAACATTGCAGGGTTAAATTGCAAATTACCTTTCCACAACGTAGTTATATAGTTAAATGCCTTTACAGCAGAAGGTATTGCAATAAGTAAAGTAGTAAATGTGAATACAGAACCTAAAAATGGATTCATACCCGAAATAAACATATGGTGACCCCAAACAATTGTAGATAAAAATGCAATTGCCAGGATTGACGCAATCATCGCTCTATAACCAAATATAGGTTTACGAGCATTTGTAGCGATAACCTCTGAAGAAATTCCCAATGCAGGAAGTAATACGATATAAACTTCAGGGTGACCTAAAAACCAGAATAAGTGCTCAAATAAAACTGGAGAACCACCACTGTTATGCAATACTTCACCACCTATATAAATATCTGACAAGAAAAATGATGTACCAAAACTTCTATCCATAATTAGAAGTAAAGCCGCAGATAATAAAACCGGAAACGATACAATACCTATAATAGCAGTAACAAAAAATGCCCAGATTGTAAGTGGTAATCTAGTCATAGACATACCCTTTGTTCTCATATTGATCACGGTAACAACATAGTTAAGTGATCCTAAAAGAGAAGAAGCAATAAATATAGCCATTGAAACTAACCATAATGTCATCCCGGTACCAGCAGATGAAATTGAATTAGGAAGTGCGCTCAATGGAGGGTAGATCGTCCAACCAGCTGCAGCAGGTCCAGATTCTACAAATAAAGAACAACACATAATTACTGCTGAAAGAAAAAACAGCCAGTAAGAAACCATATTCAAAAATCCTGAAGCCATATCACGTGCTCCAATTTGAAGTGGTATAAGTAAGTTACTAAACGTACCACTTAGACCAGCGGTAAGTACAAAGAATACCATTATTGTACCATGTATCGTCACTAGCGATAAATAGATACTAGGATCCATAACACCTTCTGGCGCCCACTTTCCTAAAAATATTTCAAAAACTGTAAAGCTTTCATTAGGCCATGCTAATTGAAGTCTAAACAAAATAGACATAGCAATACCTATAATCCCCATAATCAGACCAGTAATTAGATACTGCTTTGAGATCATTTTGTGATCTGTACTGAAAATGTATTTACTTATAAAAGTCTGGTGATGATCGTGATGTGCGTCGTGATCATCGTGAGCATGGTCCAGTGCATTTGAATGTGCTGACATAATCTATTTTCTTTTTTGTATTTTTTTATTCTTGATCTGCAATACTAGCCTTGAAAGTTTCCTGTTGCTTAATCCAAGCTTCGTAATCTTCCTCGCTCTCAACAATTATTTTCATCTGCATATTGTAGTGACTTTCTCCACAAATTTTATTACATAGCAAATAGTAATCAAACTCATCATAATCATCTAAAGCCGGCTCTCCTGCAGCTGCAAGTACTTTATTTCTATCGTTACGTATCTTTTGAATCGTACGCATTTTCTCTTTCATGTAATCAGTAGTACGTATATCTTCTGTAGTTACAGTGGGCGTAAATGAAAACTGAGTAATCATACCTGGAACTACATTCATTTGAGCTCTAAAATGCGGCATATACGCAGAGTGTAGAACATCCTGTGAACGTAATTTAAAAATTACTTGTCTTCCTACAGGTAAATGTAACTCTTGAGTCACTATATCATCTTGACCATCTGCATCACTAGGATCAATACCTATTTGATTTATACCTTCGATAAATCTTACGTTAGCATTTCCTAATGTATTGTCATCTCCAGCATAACGGGCCTTCCAGTTAAAACGCTGAGCATATAATTCAATC
Organism: Leeuwenhoekiella aequorea; assembly: GCF_004104375.1. Lineage (GTDB taxonomy): Bacteria > Bacteroidota > Bacteroidia > Flavobacteriales > Flavobacteriaceae > Leeuwenhoekiella > Leeuwenhoekiella aequorea. The sequence continues at coordinate 498,840 of NZ_QOVM01000001.1, read as the reverse complement.
ACAAGAGCATCTTCATCCTCTTCAAAATTCATTATATCAGACCACGTGAATAAACCATAAATAATAAGACCAGCAAGAACTATTACAGGAATAATTGTCCATATGAATTCTAATTTATCATTGTCTGCGTAGAAAAGAGCACGTTTACCTTTTTCTCCTTTGTATTTGTAAGAGAAAAAGTGCAAAAGAAATTGCGTAATAATCTGTACAAACATAATTAGAGCAATGGAGATAAACATTAAGTTATCATATTTGCTACCATGTTCTGACGAAGCTTCTGGTAAATAAAATTTTGAATAATACCAAAAACAATAAAACATTAAGAAATAAAGAAAGACAGTAAACATGATCATCAATTTTGCATTGACGCTGTTATCTTTATCATTAGCAACTTCTCCAGACACATCTTTCGATTTGCCTTTAGAGAGTGCATATATCTTACTCATTTGCCATAGTGTTACAGCAAAAAGTATAATTACAATAAGTACTAAAAAAACGGTCATTGTTGTGCTTTTTCTCTTCGTTGATATTAATAATGAAAATGCTCGCTTTCTACTAAGAATGGATTATTCTTTGGTCTCAACGAAACTCTAGACAGACCCAAGCCTACCATTAGAATAAATAATCCTAGGAAAAATAATATTGCAGCGAATTCGGTAATTCCGAAAGACCAGTATGGTCCTACTGTAGATGGCATAACTAGTAAGAAAATATCTATGTAATGCCCTACAAGTATAATTGTACCAGCTATAACAACAAACCAGGAAACTCGTTTAAAGTCGCTGTTCATTAAAATTACAATTGGAAATACAAAATTCAATATTAACATTCCGAAAAATATAGGGTTATATTCCTGTATTCTCAATATGAAATAAGTTACTTCTTCAGGTATATTAGCATACCAGATTAGCATAAACTGTCCAAACCACAAATATGTCCAGAAAATACTAAATCCAAACATAAACTTCGCTAAATCGTGAAGGTGACTATCGTTTACAAATTCTAGCTGACCTATTGCTTTTAATGATACAGTTACGATCGCAATGACTGTTACAGCAGAAACCATTATTCCAGCAAGAATATACCAAGCATATAGCGTACTATACCAGTGCGGAGTCATAGACATAAACCAATCCCAGGCCATTGTAGACTCAGTAACTAAAAAGAAAGCTAAAAAGTAAATTGAAAACTTGAATAAGTTTTTATAAGGTCTATCATCCTCAGCAGTATCCATTGCAAGACTATTCTTTCTCGCGAAAAATCTATAAAGATTCCAACCAGCAACATATATAACTGATCTAATTAGCCAGAAAGGAAAATTTAAATACCCTGATTTATCTTGTAAGATTTGATCTTCAGCTACTAGTTCGTGATTCTGCCAAGGGTAGAAATGTTCACCTGCAAAAACAACAATTAAAAGTACAATTATAGAACCTGGAAGCAAATAATGAGTAATCCCTTCCATCACTCTAAATAATACCGGAGACCACCCAGCCTGAGCTGCTGTCTGAATAGCATAAAAAACCAATGCTCCCAATGCTATCATCATAAAAAAGAATGCGGCAACAAAAGCTGCAGACCACGGTTTACTTTGCATTTGATGCAAGACGTGCTCCATATGCTCCTCATCTTCATGAGCATTGTGCCCCATGTCTTTATCTTTAGACATAGCTGCTTCTGAGTAACCATGTTCCTGGCGCGCTTCATCTATAAAGTTAGTTTCCTCGTGAGATTCAGAAGATTCAGACTCGTGGTGAGCATCGTGAGATGCTAAAACAGCACTAGCTTCTTCTACTGTATGTGGAACAGAAAGAAAGCCATAGACCAAGCCAACTAACCCAAGTACCATACTAATGATGGCGAAAAGTCTTAATTTACTAGAAAATGTATACATAATTTTGAAATATCCTGGCTTTATTTATTCTTCAATATTAGCTTCTTCAGAAGGCATAGCAGTTGCATTTTCACCTTCATCTGTGGCTTCCTCTTCAGTTAAAGAAGCTTCATCATCAGTTGACGCGGAGTCAAAAGCTCGTTTAGTCTTTCCGTCTAATTGATCTTTAAGATCCATTACATAATGGTTAATTAACCATAGTTCGCGATCGGTAGTTTGAGAAGCATAAGAACCCATAGTGTTAATTCCGTAATAGGTTACATGATAGACACTTCCTTCAGTAATAGCTCTACCTTGATCATTATATGCGGGAATACCCAAAATCTTTTCGCGTTCAGCTAAAGTTCCTTGACCATCTCCTTTATCTCCGTGACAAATAGCACAGTAAATAGTATATAATTCTTTTCCTGCATTCACATTATCTTCTGTGTATGGCAACGGATTTCTTAAACCTTTTTTAGCAGCTTGATAACCTTCAGTACTATTTTCATACTCATAAGGCATCCAACCACGTGAAACTGATCCTTCAGCAGGAATCATTGCTTCCATCCCATTTGGAAATACCTCATAGTTACCGTAAGCTTCGTAGCTCACCTCCTGGTACATGTTAGGCATATATTGATAATTGCGATAATCCTTATTTTGGCAAGAGCCTAAAACAATTAGCAACATCAAAGAGCCTAATATTTGAATATTATTTCTCATTTGTTAAGCGTGTTCTTCGTTATGAATTAAACTTATTTCAGAAGCTCCTGTATCATATAGAAATTTAGAAAGCTCATCTAGATCGTGATTTGCAGCATCAACTTCAATTAGAAAATGATCATCTGTCGTTCTAACATCTGGATTTTCAGCTTTCCTAAAAGGCCATATTTTACTTCTTAGGTAAAAAGTAATAACCATAAGGTGAGCAGCGAAGAATACCGTTAATTCAAACATAATAGGTACAAAGGCCGGCATATTTTGCAGATAAGAAAAACTAGGTTTACCACCTATATTTCTTGGCCAATCTTCTATCATTATATAATTCATCATCAATGTAGCCACACTAAGACCTACTAAACCGTACAAGAATGAAGTAATAGCTAATCGCGTGGGAGCAAGCCCCATTGCCTTATCTAAACCGTGTACAGGAAAAGGAGTATAAACATCAATGATTCTATACTTTTTAGCACGTAGCTCCTTCACAGCTTTCATGAGAATATCATCATCATTGTAAAGCGCATGTAAAACGTTTGCTGATGCCATATCTTATTGTTTAAGTTTTTGTGCCTGACCCGCCCAATCATCACGCTCTGCTCTTTCTGCAGCTACGATCTCATTTAACAAATCATAATCTGTTGTTGTCATTCTACTCATTTGGTCAAAGGTATATATACCAAGCTGATGTAGTTTTTGCTCTAGAATTGGACCAATACCGCTGATACGCTTTAAGTCATCTGCAGTTTGCGTTGCAGGATCATAAATACCTATTCTAGATAACATTAAATCCACTTGAGTTCGTTTTGCCTCAGTATCTAATAATACATCTGCATTAACAGTTGTTTGATGATATGTATTATCATTATTAGTAGTAGCTGCAATAGAAGTACGCTCTGCATAAGTAGAAGTACGTTTGTCTGCCGCAGTACCAGCTAAATCTTCACCCGACTCTCTAATTCTCTTGTAGCGCTCTCCAGAAGATTTAAGAATACTCTTAACTTCTGCTTGAGCGATTACTGGGAAAGTACGTGCATACAATAAGAACAATACAAAAAAGAAACCTATTGTACCTACAAATACACCTATATCTACAAACGTCGGTGAGAACATTGTCCAAGAAGAAGTTAATCTGTCTTTACTTAAACATAGTACAATAATATCAAAACGCTCAAACCACATACCTATATTGATTACTAAAGCTACGAAGAATGTCCAAACAATATTTCTTCTCCAAGCTTTTACCCAAAGTGTAAGCGGCACAATTAAGTTACATATAATAAGCGCCCAGAATGCCCACCAGTATGGTCCTGTTGCTGCTCCATAAGATAAGTAAGTATAGTTTTCATAAGGAACACCTGAGTACCACCCTATAAAATATTCTGTCAAATAAGCAACAGTTACGATCCCACCTGTTAACAATATTACTTTGTTCATAAACTCAACGTGAACAATCGTAATATAATTTTCAAGGTTAACAACTTTACGCATCACTAATAGTAATGTCTGTACCATTGCAAACCCAGAGAAAATAGCACCAGCGACAAAATAAGGAGGGAATATAGTACTATGCCATCCTGGAACTACTGAAGTAGCAAAGTCAAAAGATACAATAGTATGTACCGAAAGTACAAGTGGAGTTGCTAATCCTGCAAGAACCAAAGAAACCTCTTCAAATCGTTGCCAGTCTTTAGCACGGCCACTCCATCCAAAACTTAATATCCCGTATATTTTTTGCTGAAAAGGACTCTTAGTACGGTCTCTTATCATTGCAAAGTCAGGAAGTAATCCTGTCCACCAGAAAACCAAGGATACCGATAAGTATGTTGATATCGCAAATACGTCCCAAAGTAAAGGTGAATTAAAGTTTACCCATAATGATCCAAACTGGTTAGGAATAGGTAATACCCAATAAGCTAACCAAGGACGTCCCATGTGAATAATAGGGAATAAACCTGCTTGAACAACAGCAAAAATTGTCATTGCTTCTGCAGATCTGTTGATTGCCATACGCCATTTCTGACGGAATAATAGAAGTACTGCAGAAATAAGTGTTCCCGCGTGACCAATACCTACCCACCAAACAAAGTTAGTGATATCCCAGGCCCAACCTATAGTTTTATTAAGACCCCAAACCCCAATTCCTGTGGTAACCGTATAAACTATACAGCCTAGACCCCACAAAAATGCGATAAGCGCTATAGAAAAAACAATCCACCAAGATTTATTGGCTTTTCCTAATATAGGAGCTCCTACATCTACACTGATGTCATGGTAAGATTTCTCTCCAAGAATCAAAGGCTCTCTTATGGGTGCTTCGTAGTGTGACGACATATTAATATATTGATATTTATTTTAAAATATTTTAAGCTTCAGCAGTATTCTTAACTTTTACATGATAGAATACATTTGGTTTTACCCCTATATCCTCTAGTAAATAATACTTACGTTTATCATTTTTCAATTCTACGATTTCTGAATCTGGCATATTTACATCACCAAACTTAATAGCACCATTATCGCAGGCATCACTACAAGCAGTTGTAAATTCTCCATCTTTTACTGTTCTACCCTCTCGTTTAGCATCAAGAATAGTTTTTTGAGTCATTTGGATACAGAAAGAACATTTCTCCATAACACCACGAGAACGTACTGTTACATCAGGATTAAGAACCATACGCCCTAAATCATTATTCATATTGTAGTCAAACTCATCATTTTCACTATACAAGAACCAGTTGAAACGACGCACTTTGTAAGGACAGTTATTTGCGCAATAACGTGTACCTACACAACGGTTATAAGTCATTTGGTTTTGACCTTGTCTACCGTGACCTATTGCAGCAACAGGACATACAGTCTCACAAGGAGCATGATTACAATGCTGACACATTACAGGCTGAAAAGCAACCTCAGGATTATCATAAGATTGAACCTCTACAACGGCATATGAATCAAATGCAGGTAATTCTTCAAGAGTTTTAGTCTCTTCAACAAAAGTATCTTCAGAAGAATAATAACGGTCGATACGCAACCAGTGCATATCTCTAAAGTTTCTAACCTCTTGCTTTCCTACAACAGGAACGTTATTCTCAACGTGACAAGCAATAACACAAGCCCCACATCCTGTACAAGCATTTAAGTCTATAGAAAGATTAAAATGCGGACCTACCGTGTCATCAAACGATTCCCAGATATCTGCATTCTTGTCTCTAACTTCAATTTCAGAATGGTTGTAATCAACCTCCCCTACAGGGTTCCAAGCATGAACATCTTTAGTATTGAATATTTCAAGCGTAGTCTCACGAATTATATCGTCTGCACGACCAGCCATTGTATTTTGCATTTGAACACAAGCAAACTCGTGCCATCCGCTAGTTTTAGTTATCTCAACTTTTTGAGTTGTACTAAAATCTTTATATAAAGAGTAAGCATTAACACCTACTTTCATCTCATCTTGAACAGCAGCAGTTTTACCATAACCTAAGGCCAAACCTACTGAACCAGGCGCTTGACCCGGCTGAATGTACACAGGCACATTCTCTAGTTTAACACCATCTAATGTTATCGTAACATAACTACCGTTTAACTCACCTTTGGAGGTAATTTCATTTTCAACACCTAACTTATCGGCATCAGTCTTTGACATTGTCAAAAAGTTATCCCAAGAAGTTCGTGTTATAGGATCTGGAAATTCTTGTAACCAGGGATTGTTAGCCTGTTGACCATCTCCTAATCCAGTACTTGTATAAAGCGTTAAATCAAAACCACTCCCAGTGTTATCTTCCTGAGCAAGTGCAGCTAATGCACTAGCCATAGTAATCGCTCCGTGCTCAGAATGACTACTCATCTCAGCAGTATATTCATCTGCAGCTTCTGTGTTTATACTACCAGAAACAATACCATCATGCAAAGCTTGATTCCAACTTGTAAACGAGTTACTCCAGTTAGACTTTAAATAATCGTAATAAGTTTGAGTATTTCCTGTCCAAGTCAACAAAGAATCCTGAAACTGCCTTGTACTAAATAAAGGTCTTATTGTAGGCTGTGTTAAACAGATTTGACCTTTCTTTATTTCGACATCACCCCAAGATTCTAGATAATGCGGAGTAGGAGCTAAATAATTACATAAAAGTCCAGTTTCATCTTCTTTCATATTGAAAGAAACACGAACATCAACCTTCTCTAACCCAGACTTAAACTCAGCCACATTTGGCATACTGTAAACAGGATTAACTCCCATAACCAAGATAGCACCCACAGAGCCCGCATTCATATCGCGCACAAGCTGTTGTACTGCTTTTGCGTCACCCTGGCGAGTCATTTTAGGATATTGAGTATCCATAACAACACTACCTAAAGACTCATTAATTGAAAATGCCACTAATTGAGCATTTGCATCTTGAACCCCAGTGATAAAAACACCCTTACTTCCAGCATTGCGTAATTGAGTCGCAGCAGCTTTAACCGCTTTGTCAAGCTCTGGAGAAAGACCTGTATTAGAACTACCGCCAGCAACAAGGTTTTGCATCGCCAATACCGCTTTCTTCTGCTCCGAAGGAGTCATTAAAACACGCTTATCAGCATTTGCACCAGACAAAGTCATATTTGCTTCAAACTGGATATGCCTAGACATTTTTCCATTTTGAGGAACTCTACTTTTTGAATAACTCGGCCCAAAACCTCCACCTTGCCAATCTCCTAAGAAATCTGCGCCAAATGAAACTATAACCTCTGCTTTAGAGAAATCATAATCAGGCAAAGCACGAGTGCCGTATTTGCTTTGGAAAGCATCTAAAGTAGCACTCTCACTTACCGTATCATAAGTAACATGCTTAACATTAGTATAAGCTCCAGAAAATTCAGCTATTAGTTTTGATGTAGACGGACTAGCAAATGTTTGAGTTAACAATACAATACTCTTCCCTCCTAAAGACTTCAACTTAGAACCTAGATTTTCATCCAGTTCCTCCCAAGAAACATCTTTACCATCAATTTTTGGCCCCTGCAATCTTTTAGTATCATACATAGATAATACAGAAGCGTGCACACGAGCATTATTACCTCCTAACGCGGAGGCCATTTTATTATTTTCAATTTTGATAGGTCTTCCTTCACGTGTCTTAACTAAAACACTAGCAAAATCAAAACCATCTGCCATTGTAGACGCATAGTACTCGGCTTTTCCCACAGTAATACGATCTGGAGCAACTACATAAGGAATTGATTTCACAACAGGACCCTCACAGGCGGCTAAAGTAGCAGCGGCAGTTGAGAAGCCTACATATTTTAAGAAATCACGACGCGTAGTAGAAGAAGCATCTAACGAATTCTTGTCGCCTAGAAACTCATCCATAGGAATCTCCTGCGCAAACTCATTTTGTTTAAGCGCCTCAACAATAGAGCTATTTTCATTTAGCTCCTCAACACTTTTCCAGTATTTCTTGTTTGATGACATAAAATCTATTGTTATTTATTTTGGAACGCGAGATTAAACAACACGTTTACTTTATAATTTAATAATGGCATTTTCCACATTCAAGACCTCCCATTTGAGCTACCGTCAATTGCTCAACACCATACTTCTTAGAAAGCTCTTCGTGAATTTTTTCATAATAAGGATTGCCATCAATCTTTACATTGGTTTCTCTATGACAGTTAATACACCATCCCATAGTTAAAGGAGCAAATTGATACATAACTTCCATCTCTTCAACAGGACCGTGACAAGTTTGACACTGAACACCTGCCACACTTACATGCTGAGAGTGATTGAAATATGCAAAATCTGGTAAATTATGGATTCTCACCCACTCTACCGCTTGAGTTTCTCCCGTATAAGATTGCGTAGCAGGATCCCATCCAGTAGCCTTATAAAGCTTTTGAATCTCTTTATCGTAAAATTCTTTTGAATAATCGTCAGTTACAGAAGTAAATTCAGAAGTGTTATCAGCTACCTCAGAAATACTCTTGTGACAGTTCATACACACATTAAGAGAAGGAATACCTGAATGCTTACTTGTTCTTGCTGAAGAGTGACAATACTTACACTCAATTTGGTTTTCACCAGCATGTATTCTATGCGAATAATGAATTGGTTGAATTGGCTCATAACCCTGATCAACTCCTACCTGCATCATCCACCCGTAAGCAAAATACGCACCACCTAAAAGCAATATAATTACTGAAACCAATACAAGAAATTGATTTTCTACAAATGACTTATAAATTGGCTTTCTCTTTTCCTGTACAGGTAATTCAACTCCCTGAGCAACTGCAAACTTTCTTAATGTATTATTCACCAAGAACAGCACTGCAACTAACATTACAAGAACCACAGCTAATATACTTAGTATAATAGTTGTAGAAACACCTCCACCTCCCTGAGAAGCACCAGCACTACCAGCAGCAGGAGCAACAGCCTCAGGCTTTGGCGTATCTGTATAAGCTAAAATATCATCGATATCTGCATTTGACAGTTGCGGAAATAAGTTCATAGGAGTTTGATTATACTCATTATAAACTTCTAAAGCTTCTGGATCACCAGCATCGATAAGCGCGCGATTATTCTTAATCCACAAATACAACCACTCACGGTCGCGACGCTCAGTTACTTCAAAAAGTGCTGGCCCCGTTGCACGGTTATACAATTTGTGACAAGCCGCACAGTTTGCATTAAATAAAGCTTTCCCGGCAGCCGGATCACCTCCTTGAACTGCTGGCGTAGTTTCCGACTCCGCAGCACCCTCAGCAGGCTGTTCTGCTTCTTGAGCAAATACAAAAGAAGAGAACGAAAGCAATAAAGCTAATGTGATTAAAGAAAATCGAAAAGCTGAATTAAGGTTTTTACCCTGTTTCATAGTATGATAGAATTGTCATCTTAGCGCGGCACCATTATGAGTAAATCCAAGGGTCTCAAGGCTCACAAGAATGCCGACAAATTTGATGGCAAAAGTAAGACTTAGAAGTGGATTTTTGAAGTGTTAGCAAAGCGTTAAAAGGTAATTTATACGAGTTCTAAATAATAAATAACCGAGACTTTGAGTTATAACAATTACTTTTGCTTAAACATTTTTTCTTATGAAAAGAACCTTCTTAAAACCCCTGTTATTCTGCTTTTTAGGCGGAATAATTACATCAAATCTTAATGCTCAAACAGCTACTTCAAATATCATTCAGGATAGTAGAATACCTGAATTACTGTCACTTAAATCAAAAATGACTAATGACGATGAGCTAATAGATAGGTATAAAGTACAACTATATTATGGTACTGTTACAGGAGCAAATAGTGTGCATAGTAAATACAGATCTCGTTTTACCGAGTGGAATCCCAAGATAGTATACGAAAGCCCAAATTATAAAGTCTGGGTAGGAAATTTTAGAAGCAGACTAGAAGCAGATCGTGCGTTAATTCAAATTCAAAAATTATTTCCGAATGCGTTTGTCATGAAGCCCGAACGATAAAAATCAAAAAGATCCATAAATAATAAACCCCCTGAAGAATCTTCAGGGGGTTTATTATTTTATATAAGCTTATATTATTTAAGCTTTTTCTTGACAGCTACCTGGTGATAAGATTCAACTATATCGCCCTCACGTATATCATTGTAGTTCTTGATTTGCATACCACAATCATATCCCTTGGCAACTTCGCGCACATCATCCTTAAAGCGTTTAAGAGAAGCTAATTCCCCTGTGTAAACAACCACACCATCACGAATAAGACGCACTCCATTATTTCGGAATATTTTACCTGACGTTACCATACAACCTGCAATTGTACCTATCTTAGAAATCTTGAATGTCTCTCTAATTTCAGCATTACCAGTAATTTCCTCCTTCATAACCGGAGACAACATACCTTCCATTGCATCTTTAAGATCGTTGATCGCATCGTAGATTATCGAATAAGTACGGATATCGATTTCTTCCTTATCAGCAACTTGACGCGCATTACCAGCTGGCCTCACGTTAAATCCTATAATAATGGCATCTGACGCTGATGCTAACAACACATCACTTTCTGTAATTGCACCAACACCCTTATGTATAATGTTTACTACAATCTCATCTGTAGATAACTTAAGGAAACTATCTGTTAATGCTTCTACAGAACCATCAACATCCCCTTTGAGTATTATATTCAATTCTTTAAAGTCACCTAAAGCAATACGTCTTCCGATCTCATCAAGCGTTATATGCTTCTGAGTTCTTACAGATTGTTCACGTTGTAATTGAGTACGTTTTGAAGCAATATCTTTAGCTTCACGCTCATCAACCATTACATTAAACTTATCACCTGCCTGAGGCGCACCATCAAGACCTAATATTGATACTGGCGTAGATGGACCTGCTTCTTTTACTTCTTTACCACGCTCATCTTGCATGGCTTTTATCTTACCACTATTCGTACCAGCAAGAACGTAATCTCCAATTCTAAGTGTACCACCTTCTACAAGTATGGTAGAAACATACCCTCTACCTTTGTCTAAGAATGCTTCTACTACAGTACCATTTGCTCTCTTATCTGGGTTTGCTTTAAGCTCTAAAATTTCAGCCTCTAATAAAACCTTTTCTAAAAGTTCTGGAACTCCAGCACCTGTTTTTGCAGATATGTCGTGAGATTGAATTTTACCACCCCAATCTTCAACAAGTAAATTCATTTGAGCCAATTGCTCTTTAATTTTCTCTGGATTAGATGTAGGTTTATCGATCTTGTTTATCGCAAATACGATAGGCACACCTGCTGCTTGAGCGTGAGAAATCGCCTCTTTAGTTTGTGGCATTACATCATCATCTGCCGCTACAACAATAATAGCAATATCTGTAACCTGAGCACCACGAGCACGCATTGCTGTAAACGCTTCGTGACCCGGTGTATCTAAAAATGCAATCTTTTGACCATCTTTAAGAGTTACACCATACGCACCAATATGCTGCGTAATACCACCACTTTCACCTGCAATAACATTCTCTTCTCGAATATAATCCAACAATGAAGTTTTACCGTGGTCAACGTGACCCATTACGGTTACAATAGGAGCTCTATGCTTTAGGTCTTCTGCAGCATCTTCTTGAATAGCAACAGACTCTTTAATATCTGCATTAACGAAGTCAACTTCATATCCAAATTCATCAGCTACAATAGATAATGTTTCAGCATCTAGACGCTGATTCATTGTCACCATCATACCTAAAGACATACAAGCAGAAATAACTTTAGTAACCTGCACATCCATCATTGTTGCAACTTCACTTACAGTAACAAATTCTGTAACTTTAAGAACTTTGTTTTCTGCTTCTTGCTGCGCTTGCTCATCCTCGTTTTTCTGACGATGTTGATCTCTTTTATCACGACGGTATTTTGCACCCTTACCTTTACTTGATTTCCCTTGAAGTTTTTCTAAGGTCTCACGTACTTGTTTTTGTACTTCTTCTTCAGTAGGCTCTTCTTTAACTACTGGAGTTGAACCTCTTCTATTACCACCGGTATTTCTGGTGTTCTTACCGCGATTGTTATTAGCGTTAGATCCAGATGGATTAGATCCAGTAGTTCCCGGCGCTTTACTAATACGCTTGCGCTTACGCTTCTTATCATCATTAGCAACCGGCTTTTTCTTTTTCTCAGGTTTTTTAAACTGAGATAAGTCGATCTTTTGACCTGTGAAATTCGGGCCATCTAATTTCTTATAATCCGTTTTTAAAACGTCATCACCTAATTTAGGCTCTTCTTTTTTAGGTTCAGCCTTTTGATCTTGAGGTTTTACAACTTCCCTTTTAGGCTCCTCTTTTTTAACCTCTACAGGTGCTGCTTTTGGAGCTTCAACAACCTTAGGCTCTTCTTTAGCAACTTCCTCAACTTTAGGTTTAGGAGTTTCTTCGACAGCCTTTGGTGTTTCTTTAACCTCCTCAACCACTTTTTCTGGAACAGCTTCAGCTTTAGGAGCAGCAACCTCCTCAACAGGAGCCTCTGGTTTCTCTTCAGCCTTAACCGGCTCTGAACTTTCTTTAGGTTTACTAGGCTTGTCTAGATCGATTTTACCTACTTGCTTAGGCCCCTGAAGACTAGATTTTGCACGTATTACCTCAGACTGAGTTTCTCTAGTCTGGCGTTTTTCTTCGATTTCTTCTTCACGAGCTAAACGCAACGCCTCCTTCTCTTTTTGCTTCTCTTGAGCTACCTCTTTTGACGCTACTTTTTTATTGGCATCTGTCTGAAATTGATCAGAGAGAACCTCGTAGATTTCGGCAGAGATTTTTGTGGTAGGACGCGCTTCAATTTCGTGACCTTTTTCCTTTAGGAAATCTACTGCACGATCAAGTGAAATATTAAGTTCACGTAATACCTTATTTAACCTCATGTTTCTTACTTCTGCCATAAAATGCTATAATTCGCTATAAAATTAACCTAAAAAACCTGTACACTCCTAGTTATTGTTCAAACTCTTCACGAAGAATACGCATCACATCTAATACGGTTTCTTCCTCAAGGTCTGTTCTGCGTACAAGATCTTCTACGTCTTGTTCTAAAATACTTTTTGCGGTATCTAAACCTATTTTTGAAAACTCAGCTATTACCCAAGCTTCAACTTCATCAGAGAATTCAGAAAGCTCAACATCCTCTTCCACTCCTTCTCTGTACACATCAATTTCATATCCGGTTAGCTGTCCTGCTAAACGTATATTATGACCACCTCTACCTATTGCTTTTGAAACCTCCTCAGGCTTAAGCATAACTTCGGCAGTTTTATTTTCTTCATTTATCTTAATCGACGTAATCTTAGCCGGACTCAAAGCTCTCGTTATAAAAAGCTGCAAGTTTGCTGTATAATTAATTACATCTATATTCTCATTACCTAACTCACGAACTATACCGTGAATACGAGAACCTTTCATTCCCACACAAGCTCCTACAGGATCAATACGATCATCGTAAGAATCTACAGCAACTTTAGCTTTCTCACCTGGTATTCTCACTACTTTCTTAACAGTAATTAAACCATCAAAAACCTCTGGAATTTCAGATTCAAAAAGCTTTTCTAAGAATAACGGCGAGGTACGAGACATAATAATTGAAGGCTTATTACCCTTTAACTCAACGCTCTCGATTATACCTCTTACACTTTCTCCTTTTCGGAAAAAATCCGAAGGAATTTGCTTCTCTTTAGGCATGATAATCTCATTACCCTCATCATCTAATAATATAATAGCACGATGTCTTATATGATGCACTTCTGCATTATAGAGCTCACCTTCTAAATCTTTAAATTGCTTGTATATATTAGTATTATCGTGCTCATGAATTTTACTAATTAAATTCTGACGTAATGCTAAAATAGATCTACGTCCCAAATCAATTAATTTAACTTCTTGAGAAACATCTTCACCTACTTCAAAGTCAGGTTCAATTTTATGAGCTTCACTTAAACTAATTTCTGAATTCTCATCTTCTACTTCACCGTCAGCTACTACAACACGATTACGCCAAATCTCTAAATCCCCTTTATCAGGATTAATAATTATATCAAAATTATCATCACTTCCAAAACGCTTTTTCAACGTACTTCTAAAAACCTCTTCGAGTATTGCCATAAGCATTACTCTATCAATTAGTTTATCATCTTTAAACTCTGAAAACGATTCGATTAACGCAATATTTTCCATGCTATGTACTTAAAATTTTATCTTAACTTTTGCTTGCTCTATGCTGTCAAAAGAAAACACTTCTTCTTTATCTACAGTCACCTTGCCCTTTCCTACTTCTTTCGCAACACGTTCTTTCCAAGACAATGTCACACCTTGATCATCTACTTCAGTAAGAAGTCCTGTTACTTTAGAGCCATCTTGAAGCTTAACTTCAAGATCTCTACCTATATTCTTTTTGTATTGTCTTTTATTGATTAATGGTTCTGTAGCACCAGATGACATAACCTCTAAAGAAAAATCTTCTTCTTCTCGGTCTAGATTATGCTCCACCTTACGACTTACATTAATGCAATCTTGTACAGTCACACCTTCGTCACCGTCTATAACAACAGTGATTTCGTTATTTCCCTTAAATATGAGGTCAACTAAAAATAGTGACTTGTACTCCTCAAACGCCTCTTCTAAAAGAGCTTTTACTTTTTCCTTCAACATGATCCTATAAAAAGAGGGGACTTTAAATGTCCCCTCGTTTAATTTTTTTCTTAATTAACGCTGCAAATATAGTAATAATTTTGAAGTTTAAAAAACCCAAAGCTATCCTATTCTAAACGTGGAAGCTAAAAAACATTTTGACAGACTTACCGCTACTCAAATAACCCTCTTAATATTTAAAATTAACCTAGAGAATTTTAGTTAATTCTTTTCTAAATAACATTTCATTAAAAGTTAAGAACTAGAAACAAGATTAAATTAGATCAAACTCTAAAATAATCGGTATGAAAACTTCTACTCAAGATATCTTAGGTAATCTGTTTCAGATTATAGATCAAAACTGCTCTGAAAATTACACCTCCAAAAATTCTGAACGTATTCAAATTGCAATCTTGAAAAAATTCTTTAAAGCTTCCGAAGTTATTTTAGAACATAGAGGAGCGAATACGCGCATTCATTTAAAATCTATTTTTCCGGAATCTCCCAATTCTGAAAGTATAATAGAAATAGAATCATCTCAACTTAAATCTTTCTTGTGCGATTGCATTGCCAAAGACACTAAAGGCATATCATTTTACACAAACATGCTCTATTACATAACCGCAAATCAGCAAGCATAAGACAATCTATATGATTTAAATAAAAAAATCCGAATCAAAATGATTCGGATTTTTTTGTTGGCCTACTAGGGCTCGAACCTAGACTCTTCTGGACCAAAACCAGACGTGTTGCCAGTTACACCATAGGCCATTGACCTTTTCTTATTACAAGAAAACATTCACCTGACTTGCGAATGCGGCTGCAAATTTAAAACAAAGTTTTTGTTCAGCAAATCTTTTTTTGAGAAAAATTTCAAAAGAAAAAATATTTTGTTTCTGCACGTCGTTTTATATAAAACAGAATTCATTACCGTATTAATTCTTAAATTCGCTGCTTGCTAAATTTGCCTTATGACAAACTTCAATTTCCCGAAGTATAATAAAATAGTTGGTTGGTGTGCATTTACCATTGCATTAATCACTTACAGTTTAACTGTAGAGCCTACAGCCAGTTTCTGGGATGCTGGTGAATATATTTCTACCTCCTCAAAGTTAGAAATTGGCCACCCGCCAGGAGCTCCATTGTATCAAATGCTAGGTGCATTTTTCTCAATTTTCGCTCCAGATGCAACCTACGTTGCTTTATGTGTGAATTTTATGTCGTGTTTAGCATCTGCA
The DNA here is from genome assembly GCF_004104375.1 of Leeuwenhoekiella aequorea. GTDB lineage: Bacteria > Bacteroidota > Bacteroidia > Flavobacteriales > Flavobacteriaceae > Leeuwenhoekiella > Leeuwenhoekiella aequorea. The sequence continues at coordinate 482,889 of NZ_QOVM01000001.1, read as the reverse complement.
TTCACGATCCTATTTATGTGCTGGTCAATCTCTTTGTTATTGCGTAAGTTGCTTAAACGCAATAAAGAAGTTTTATCGAGTACAGATCAAATTGCTGTTTTAGCAGCTTCTTTTATAGGTTCAACTGCTTTTGCATTCACAGACAGTTTTTGGTTTAATGCAGTAGAAGCAGAAGTATATGCGATGGCTATGTTTATGCTATCGGCCTTATTTTATGTTGCTCTTTTATGGGAGCGCGATATGTTTAAACCTCGAGGCAATAGATGGTTAATGCTTATTTGCTTTATAGTAGGACTTTCCTTTGGTGTTCACTTTATGGCGCTATTAACTATTCCTGCAATCGGCTTTCTATATTTCTTTAAAAATTACAAAACAATTACGATCAAGAATTTTATTGTAGCCAATGTAATTGTAGTTGCTGTATTGATGTTTATTTTCAAATTCCTATTACCTTATACGTTAAGCTTTTTTGGCTACGCCGAAGTATTCTTTGTCAATTCCTTTGGACTTCCATTTAATAGCGGAACTATAATAGCCGGTATAGTATTTATAGGTATCTTTTATTTCTTACTGAAATTCACTAGAAAAAAATCTTATTACCAACTCAATACTTTAATCCTTTCAATTCTATTTATTTTTATTGGTTTTTCTAGTTGGTTAATGCTTCCTATACGCGCAAATGCAGGAACCACCATTAATGAAAACAATCCTAATAATGCCCGTGAGTTATTAGCTTATTATAACCGTGAGCAGTATCCAGAAACACATTTGTTTTATGGGCCGCAGTTTACAGAAATTTATGGAGGTCTTGATGCTCAAAACCCATATATAGATGGCAAGCCTAATTATGAAAAGGATGAAAAGAGCGGTAAATATATTATTATAAACGAGTGGGAAAACGCTGTACAAAATTCTGAAGATCGGCATAAGGTTTTCTTACCTCGTATGTGGAGTACAGATCATATTGCAAATTATATGCAATTTACCGGTCCGTTACAATTTCAAGTCAAGCCAGAATATGCAGACAATCAAGAATTGCAGCAAGCAGTTGCAAAATTTAAATCTGATTACGCGCAAGGCCGTATAGATAATGAAGGGTTTCAGTCTTTCTTAATGCGTATTAGGCAATATATTGATGTTGATCCTCCATCATTTTCAGATAACTTAGCGTACCTATTTGATTTTCAATTTGGCTATATGTATTGGCGTTATTTTATGTGGAATTTCACAGGACGCCAGGATGATATTCAAGGGAATTATGACGATATCCATGGAAACTGGTTAAGTGGAATTTCTTTTATAGACGAAGCCAGATTAGGACCTCAGGATAATTTGCCTAGCGACGTTCTCAACAACAAAGGAAGAAATATGTATTTCTTCTTACCACTTATACTCGGTTTATTAGGACTTGTATTTCAAGCAAGCAAAGACAAGAAAAGTTTTTGGGTACTTCTTGTCCTCTTTCTATTTACCGGTATTGCACTTAAAATATATCTAAACGAGCGTGCTTTTGAACCTCGAGAACGAGACTACGCACTTGTGGGCTCTTTTTATGTTTTTGCAATGTGGATAGGTTTTGGAGTATATGCATTATATGACATGCTAAAAGATAAAGTATCTTCAAAAATTGTACTGCCTGCAATCACTGTAGTCTGCCTTCTTGCTGCACCTGTAATTTTGGCTTCTCAGAATTGGGATGATCATGATAGATCTAATCGCAAAACAGCACTTGCAATGGCAAAAATGTATTTAGACAGTTGTGATGAAAATGCCATTCTATTTACCATAGGTGATAATGATACTTTCGCATTGTGGTACGCGCAAGAAATTGAAGGCTACCGTAGAGATGTACGTATTGTAAATACCAGTCTCTTCCAGACATCATGGTATATAGATGATATGAAGCGTAAGGCTTACGAAAGTGACCCTATCCCTTCTCAGCTTACGCACGATAAATATGTCGCAGGCAACAGAGATGCTATTTGGTATAATGATCTAAAACCTAATGACACACTTGATATCAAAACTTGGATGAACTGGATTGCAAGTGATGATATTAGAACCATGGAAGAATTACAAAGTGGTACTATGGTACATACCTACCCTACAAAACTTATACGTATTCCTGTAGATAAAAATACAGTTCTAAGCAAAGGGATTGTGCCTCAAAAAGATTCAGATCTAATTGTTCCTAGTATAGTAGTCAATATTAAAGAAGATGTTCTTTATAAAAACCGACTGCTTATGCTGGATGTGATTGCAAACAATAATTGGGAACGTCCTATTTACTTTACAGGCGGAAGCTTTGGAGATGACGACTATTTATGGATGAAAGATTACCTTCAGTTAGACGGTGTATGTTATAAACTGGTACCTATTCGCACACCTATAGACCCACAATCTCCTTATGATATGGGACGTATTGATTCTGAAAAATTCTACAATATCGCAATGAACTGGTATTGGGGTAATAGTGGAGATCCAGATGTTTATCATGATACTGAAACACGTCGTAATGGAATCACGTACCGAGGCAATCTGGCACGTCTTACTGAAACCTTAATCAATGAAAAGCAATTTGGTGAAGCTAAAGACGTACTTGATCTTGCAATGGAGAAAATGCCAGTTGATACATTTGAATACTACACACTTCTTGAACCCTATATAAGTGGTTATTATCAAGTAGGAGAGCAAGCAAAAGCCCGCAAATTATGGGGTGAGGTTGCTAAGAAATATCAAGAGAAATTGAATTATTGGAGTACAGTAGATCTCAACAGACAGTATAAATACGCGCAAGATATTATTACAGATATTGAACGCTATCGAAGCTTAGTAGATTTATTAATTCGTAATCAGGATCAAGAAATCTTACCTGAAAAAGCTAAAGAATTTAATTCGTACTTGCGTAAATTCAGTCAGTTTTACGGAGAAAATGAGACTGCTCCAGAAACATCTCAGCCTACTGAGCAGATAAGAGACTCATCAATTGCTATTCCCAGAGATACAACTAGATAAGATAATGCCTATTAAACTTAACTTACCGGTAAAGACGCCTAAGATAATTAAGCGTCTTTACAGTAAGTATATATGGGATAAGAAAACTAAAAACTCTTCGCAAAAGACACTTTACCTAACCTTTGACGATGGTCCTATTCCACAAATCACTCCGTGGGTTTTAAAAACCTTGGAAAATTTTAATGCACAAGCTAGTTTTTTCTGTATAGGAGACAACATTGTAAAGCATCCAGATATATTCAATTTACTTATTAAGAGTAATCACACTATAGGCAATCATACATTTAACCATCTCAATGGGTGGAAAACGGATAATGAAGATTATCTAATAAATATTACTAAGACTGAAAAGATACTAACCCAAAAGCTTGGCCAGCATCCATTATTCTTTAGACCTCCTTACGGAAAAATTAAAAAAAGACAGGCTAATAGATTGATTGAGAAAAATTACCAAATCGTAATGTATGACGTTATTGCTTATGACTGGGACAGCGCTATAGATAAAAATAAATGTTTAGATAATGTACTAAATTATGCTGAAGATGGCAGCATTATAGTTTTTCACGATAGCTTAAAAGCTGAAAATAATATGAAGTATGCGCTGCCTCGTGTTCTAGAGCATTTTTCAAAAAAGGGATATATATTTAAAGGGCTTTAAACAAATTTCTGAACAATAGAAATTAAAGAATTGGCATCAAGCTCTCCGCTTTGCCTCCACTTCATCTCTCCATTTTTATAAATCACTAATGTAGGCAAGCCCTTTATTCTAAGAGCTTCAGCTAACTCAGGATTTTTATCAACGTCAATTTTCACAACTTTTACTCTATCTCCTAATGCCGCAGCCACGTCACGTAGAATAGCGTGCATAGTAGTGGATTGTTCATTCCATTCTGTATAGAAATCAATTAAAACAGGAATTTGTAAATCTATGAGTGCTCCAAATTTTGACATACCTCATGCTCTTTTAGTTGAATAAATATAAGGTTAAATGACTTAATGCCTCTATTTTAAGAAAATATTATAAAAAGATGGTCATATATTAATTTCCTATAAGATTATAACTCGTAACTAAAAATTGATTTGTTCCAGAAGATGTATTCCTTTCTACATAAATTTCAATGTAATCATTAGGATTTACATCAACAGTTCCTATAATTGACAATCCTTGCCTATCGTTAGTGTTTATTATATCATAGATGACTTCGGTTCCCGAAACGATATTGCCATTTTTTCGGATTGAAAAGGTAACTCGCATACCCCCTATAGCAGTGAATGATATAGCCCCAAAAATATTAATAGCCCGAGATTTTTTTCCTTGATAAACCAATCTATTTGAAACACTCGCATTAGACATTCTAAAAAGTCGGGTTGATAATGTTGTGACAGGAAGCTTTATTGCGGTTGATCCCAATACAGTAACTGGCGCGGAATCAAAATATATATTACCCGTAGCTTCATTATCTGATTCTGCAGGTATACCAGGACAATTTACTGTCCAGTCATTTGTGAAATTATATCCTATGTAGGACCCTGAGGTATATCCCCGAATATAGGCATTAGTGGAGTTGCCTGAAAAAACAGTTCCTAACATTACAGCACTACCAGTAGCCGGCAGTATAGGGTTAGAACTCACATCAAATGCAATTGCTGAACCAGCAACAGTACTAAAGCCACTAACCTTCTCAATAAGCCCAAAAGATCCAGTTAATTTCTCGTAAGTACCCCTGTTCGAATTCAGCCAGGCTTGATTGTTTAATAATAAGTTCCCGATATTGGAATAGGTTATTCCATTTGTATTACCTACAAATTGAACAATATTAGAAAAGAGAAGACCCAGACCAGAAATGGATCCCACACTGGTAGTCATCCCATTTACAATGGTATTTTGAATTAATAGTGACTCTGAGGAAGCAATACCAGGACCTGCAATTTCGAAAGCTTTTGAACCGCTCAGAGTAACATTTCGTATACTCCCTCCAAATCCACCCTTGAAGACAACCCCTCCGGTAAATTTTAATATATCTTCTGCTGCATCTAAGCCCGATAAATATGCGCCATTAAGATTTATTGAATTTGTTAATATAATCTCACCATTAATTTCGTAAAAAGTATCTTCATCCAAAGTAATTACTCCTCCCGAAGCCGCTGGAAAATCTGATTGACTTTTAACTAAAACATAATTATCACGTTTTTTCTGGGTTTGAAGTTCTGACCAAGATGAAGATTTAAAATAATATAACGCAGATTCATCGGTGTCATATACAACAAGACCATTTGCAGGATTGCTTATTGCATTACGTTGGGCTGTTGTCATTCTAGGAGTCAACAAGCCTTGAGATTCAGACTTTAGTTCTAATAATGCCGATGCATCCGGACTTGTTGTGCCTATGCCTACTTGGGAGAAACACACAGGATTTACCATTAGAAAAATAAAGGAAGCTAAAATTCTATAAAACATATCTCAAAATTTAATACTATTAAGATATGTATTTTATAGATTAAAACATTTATTTAAAGGAAATTATTAATGTAATTAATTAAAATAGGTAAGAATAACCTTTCATTTAATAACGTTTATTTATTCTTTTTAAGCTTAATAACTGTAACCTCTGGCCAAATTCCAACTCTTCCCGGATAGCCTAAATATCCAAATCCCCTATTCACATTGAGCACCCGGTTACCTTCTTTGTAAATCCCGGCCCAATTTTCATATCGATATTGAACGGGACTCCACCTAATCCATCCTGGAATTTCTATCCCAAATTGCATTCCGTGAGTATGACCACTTAAAGTAAGTTGGTAGTTTTTAGAATCTTTTTTAAGACGTTCTGCCCAATAAGAAGGATCGTGACTCATTAAAATCTTAAAATCATCGCTTGACAATCCTGCAGAAGCCTTATCAATATCTCCCACTTGCTTAAAACCAGTCCCCCAGTTCTCAACTCCTACTAAAGCAATTTTTTGTTCACCTCGTGTTATAAATTTATGCTCATTCAATAATAATTGCCATCCCATTTCGGCTTCAAGGGTTTTCAGACTTTCTAAATTTGCGGACTTTTCAGCTTGAGAACTCCAGTCTGCATAATCTCCATAATCATGATTACCCAGTACAGAGTAAACTCCGTCTTTAGCTTTCAGTGATGAAAATAATCCTGTCCAAGGTTTCATCTCACTTGCAAAATTGTTTACTAGATCTCCTGTAAAAAGAATGACATCACTTTCTTGCTCATTAATTAAGTCGATACCATATTTAATTTTACTCGCATCATCAAAACTGCCACTATGAATATCACTTATTTGAGTAATTTGATAACCATCAAATGCTTCAGGCAGGTCATCAAATTCTAAGGTATAGGAAAGCACTCTATATCTATATTTACCTTTATACATTCCATAAATTAAAGAAGCAAAAGGTATTGCAGCAATTCCGAGCGCTATCGCACTTACAAATTTTCGTCGGGAAGGCATTTCATAGGTAGTAGATTCACCAAATAGCGAATTGAATATGCTTAGTATAAAACGAACGATATCTTCTCCAAATAAAACTACTATGAGAATTAGCTTAGGAACAAATAAAACTAAAAACCAACCCATAATATACATTTCACGAGTGGCTATACCGGTTGATCTATCCATATTAGAAAGCGTATAAATAAATACAAGTAATACTGCAATAGATATAAAAATGTAAATACCTGCTAGCCAGAAATTCTTGGAAAGAGTTCTGAAGGCCTGAAAAGCATATAAATCGATTAAGATGTAAAGTAGAATAAATATTAACCAGCGCATATTGTTGAAAATAAGACGGCAATATTATGAAAGCTATCTCCTAATTATTATAATGAAATCTTATTTTTAGAAAATAAACCAGTTTATTTTATTTATAATAGATATTACTCATGAAGCGTCGCAACTTTATTGCCACTACCAGCCTAAATACAATCGCCATTACTTTGGGATTAACAAGCATCGCCAGAGGAAAAGATTATAAATTAAACTCAAAAACGATTATTGAGAAACCTATGAAAGAACATGCAGTTGCTATTTGTACCTGGGAATTTACTAAAGCCAATGCCGTGGCCGGCGAACTTCTGGATAAAGGATATGAAGCAATAGATGCAGTAATTGCAGGAGTAGCTGTGGAGGAGGAAAATATTAAAAATACAACTGTAGGTAAAGGAGGCTCCCCAGATCGAGAAGGGAATGTAACATTAGATGCGTGTGTAATGGATCACACCGGTAACTGTGGAGCGGTGATGTGTGTGGAAAACATTACCAATGTTGCTGCTCTTGCTCGGGAGGTAATGAACAAAACGCCCCATGTAATTCTTACAGGCAAAGGAGCTGAAGACTTTGCCTTGAAAAATGGATTTAATGCTGAAAAATTGTTAACCCCAGAATCTGAAGAGGCTTGGCAAGAATGGTTAAAAACATCTGATTATAAACCGCTGATTAATATTGAAAATCACGATACCATAGGAATGCTCGCCTTAGACAAAAAAGGAAATATTTCTGGAGCGTGTACTACTTCTGGACTTGCGTATAAAATGAAAGGCCGTGTAGGAGACAGTCCTATTATAGGCAGCGGTCTATTTATTGACAATGAGATAGGAGGTGCTGCTGCTACCGGAATGGGTGAAGAAGTCATCAAAACTGTGGGTAGCTTTTTAATTGTCGAACTTATGCGCAACGGAATGAGTCCGCAAGAAGCCTGTGAAGAAGCAATAAGAAGAATAGTATCTAAGAATCCCAATCATGTAAATTTTCAGGTTGCCTATATTGCAATCAACAAAAAAGGAGATACAGGAAGTTATTGCATTCACCCAGGATTTAAAATGATGCAATATAAAAGTCAAGAAAATAAAGCTATCACTACTGATAGCTATCTAAGAAATTAAAATTAAGAGCAATATTTAAATGTTTTTAATTAATAAAAAAATACTTTAGTTTTGTTTCAAGCTTTTAAAGCAAAAAATATTTAAGACTGTTGTAATTGACTTGTAATAATCAATTATGATTTGGGGTGAAAGCCAGCTCTCGAGCTGGCTTTCTTTATTTCCAATAATTAGTAATAGAAAACTTCAAATCTTTAAGAAAAAAGGAGTGGTTAGCGAGGTTACATGACAACTTGATGCAGTTAAAACTTTAGTAACCGAAGTGAAGCGTTTTATAATAGCCTTTCTGGCTTTCTTTATTTATAACAATTAGGAAGAGAAAAACTTTAAATCTCCCAAGAAAAATGGGGTCGTGAGCGAGGTTACACGACATTTTGATGCAGTTAAAACTTTAGTAACCGAAGTGTTTAAATTGACTTACTTAAAAGCCTCGAAAGGCTAAAATTATTTCAGATACATACAATTATACTGATAGTCGATAATTGCCTTGCCTAATTTTAATACATCAGCACCAATAATTCCACTTACTGGCTTCGCATCATGATTAATGAGCGCTTGGTTTACGTGTGATAAATCAAATAAAACAATTGAAATATTTTTTGTTTTCCAAGGACCTATTTCGATTAGATTATCTTGAGCAATTTGTGTAAGCATATCAATCGCACCTGCTCCGGCAGCCTTGACCTCACTATCTTTTGCATATAATTTGAAACGCTCGAGATCTTCAAAACCTATGCACGTATTTGAAGCTCCGGTATCTAATATAAATTCACCAGAAACTCCATTAATTGTAGCTTCAAATTTGAGATGTCCTGTGCCTACTGGTGAAAGCGGAATTCTCTTATATTTTTTCTTTTTCAGAAACTGCCAAAGTGAAATCATAATAAATGCTAAGTGGCCAAACTTAGAGTAAATAAAACACTTGAATTTTAAATTTTTAATAAAGTTTACGTCTGCTAACAGCTAATTTTTAAATTTACCGCATATGTTTATAGACACTCATACCCACCTTTACAGCGAATCTTTTGATGAAGATCGCGATATAATGATTGCTAGAGCACAGGAGCTGGACATTACAGATTTTGTTCTTCCGGCAATTGATTCTACCTACACTGCAAAAATGTGGGACTTAAAAGAAAGGTATCCAGAATCTATGCATGTAATGGTGGGCTTACATCCTACCCATGTCAAACCAGAAAGTCTAGCAGATGAACTTAGTCACGTAGAAAATGAACTTGCTTTAAGAAAACATATTGCTATAGGTGAAATTGGTGTAGACTTATATTGGGATAAATCAACAAAAGAGATTCAAAAAGAGGCCTTTGCTCAACAAATACAATGGGCTAAGCAATACGATTTACCTATAGTTATACATTGTAGAGATGCTTTTAAAGAAGTATTTGAAGTACTTGAAAAGGAAAAAAATGATCGTTTAAGAGGGGTATTTCATTGCTTTACCGGCACTAAAGAGGATGCACTGCGAGCGATAGATTTTAACTTAATGCTCGGAATTGGAGGCGTTGTAACATTTAAGAATGGTAAAATAGATACGTTCTTAAATGAAATAGATGTCAAGCATATTGTACTGGAAACAGATGCTCCTTACTTAGCTCCTACTCCATATCGTGGAAAGCGAAACGAGAGTAGTTATCTGGTTGAAGTAGCAGATAAGCTTTCAAAAATTTACAATATTTCAATTGCTGAAGTAGGAGAAATTACTACAAATAATGCCAAAAAAATATTTAAGCTTGACTGATCAATAAAATATTTTGTTCTTTTACGATCAACCTAAAAAATAATTTGTGTCAAAATTTGACTCCATAAGACCTTATGACGATTCTGAAGTTCACGAAGCACTTCAGACCCATTATCGTCACCCTATGTTTCAGGCATTGTTACAATTTACATTTCCTGAAAAGTCACTGCGGGAAATAAAAGAAATTATTAACGAATGCCACTCTATATATGACTTTCAAAGTAAAATCATATATAAGTCTGTTCAAAAAATTATGGAGAAAAGCACGGATGGTTTTTCTACCTCAGGGTTTGAACATTTAAATAAAGAGCAATCCTACTTTTATCTATCAAATCATCGGGATATAATTTTAGATACCTCATTTATAAATGTGGCACTTTATGATAATGATTTGGTGATGACCGCTTCTGCGATCGGTGATAATCTGGTACAAAAGCCATTTTTAATGGCTCTTGCGCGACTTAATAGAAGTTTCTTAGTGCAGCGCAGTCTTTCTCCTAGAGAAATGTTGTTAAGTTCAAAAAATCTTTCAGAATACGTGGCGCATGTACTTGGTACAAATAACCAATCGATATGGATGGCTCAACGAGAAGGAAGAACTAAAGATGGTAGTGATAAGACACAACAAGGCGTTTTAAAAATGATAGGAATGGCTCGTGGAGATCAAGCCGTAATTCCATTTCTCAAAGACCTTAATATAAGACCCGTTGCAATATCTTATGAGTTTGACCCCACAGATATTCTTAAAGTACCAGAACTAATAGCTAAAAGCGAGGATATTGTATATGTCAAAAGTAACAATGAGGATTTTAATAGTATACTAAGAGGCGCACTAGGTTATAAGAAAAGAGTTCATATTGCCACCGGCAAATTAGATGGAAGTGTGTTTGATGAAATTGATTCTAGAGATTTATCTGATAATGATAAGCTTCAGGAACTTGCCAAGTACATAGACAAGGAAATTTACAGAATCTATAAATTATGGCCGTCTAATTATATAGCATACGATTTATATCACGAGACAGATACCTATTCATATACGTATACAGAAAAAGACAAAAGAGCATTTGAACGAAGATTAGAACGCAGAGTTGATGCGGCTAGCGAAATAGCAAAAGAAAGCTTTCTATTAATGTATGCAAATCCAGTAATAAATAAACTTAAAAGTCTTGAGTAAACCATCAAAAATTCTTCTAATATATACCGGAGGAACAATTGGGATGATCAAAGATTTTGAAACTGGAGCTTTAAAATCTTTTGATTTTAATGATCTTCTTGATAAAATTCCAGAATTACGCCTTTTAGAGTGTGAGATTGAAACTATCAGTTTTAAAAAGCCAATAGATAGTTCAAATATGAATCCACAACTTTGGTCTGAGCTTTGTACTATAATTGAAGATCATTATAGCGCAATAGACGGTTTTGTAATTCTTCATGGGAGTGATACGATGAGTTATACAGCATCGGCATTAAGTTTTATGTTAGAAAACTTAGCAAAACCTGTAATTCTCACCGGCTCTCAACTTCCTATAGGAGATTTACGAACTGATGCTAAAGAAAATTTAATCACGGCGATACAAATTGCAGCACTTAAGAAAAGAGGAAGATCATATATCACCGAAGTGGGGCTTTATTTTGAATATAAACTTTATAGAGGAAACAGGAGCTCAAAAATTAGTGCAGAACATTTTGAAGCTTTTAAGTCTCCTAACTATTCTCCACTCGTAACTTCTGGAGTTCATCTTACCATTGAAGATGAAAAACTGCTTCCATATACACGCAAAAAGTTAAAAATTCATAAAGAATTAACTACAGATATCTTGGTTGTTCACTTATATCCGGGAATAAATAAAACATTGCTCTCAGACACATTTGAAAAATTGACGTATAGTGGAGTAATTATAATGACTTTTGGCGCTGGAAATGGCACTACAGAAGCTTGGTTTATAGATTTATTGAAAAAAATTATTGACCGGGGAATACCTCTTGTTAACATTACCCAATGCAAATGGGGAAGTGTTCAAATGGGTAATTATGAGACCAGTACAGAACTGAAGGAGCTGGGTGTGATCTCTGGCAAAGACCTTACTATAGAAGCAGCCATAACCAAAATGATGTATCTCAATAGTCAAAATTTGGCTCCAAAGGTCTTTAAGACTATATTTGAAACTTCACTAAGAGGAGAAATGAGTTAATAAGAAATTATTATTATTTTGATTCTTCCTTTTGGGATTTGACATATTTTTTGTTATTTGGCAGCCTGTCAAAACTGGTTCGGCGCGACAAATTAAAGAGAGGTGGCCGAGCGGTCGAAGGCGCACGCCTGGAAAGCGTGTATACGCCAAAAGCGTATCGAGGGTTCGAATCCCTTCCTCTCTGCTATTTTTTAATATTTGAATAATTAATTTTATATCTTTATCCTTTACTAACTAAATTTTTAAGATCAAAAGCAATGAAAAGAGTATTTTCTATTCTAGTAATCACAGCTGTAATCGCTTTAGGCAATCTTACAGTTCAAGCAAATACTGCCTCTTTAATGTCTGTTAACGCAACAGTATTATCTGCAGCAGTACAAGATGAAGCTCCAGAAGCTGCAGCCGCAGACACTGATGAAGAGTCTTTATCATTCACTCAAGAATTAAAGAAACGTTTTATAGAAGGTGGTCCTGGCTTTATGGGGATTGTACTTTTATGTCTTATTTTAGGTCTGGCTATTGCAATTGAACGTATTATTTACCTAAACCTTGCAAGCACAAATACAGCAAAATTAGCTCAAGATGTAGAAGATGCATTAAACAGCGGTGGTATTGAAGCTGCTAAAGACGTTTGTAGAAATACAAGAGGTCCAGTTGCATCTATTTACTATCAAGGTTTAGACCGTGTTGACGAAGGCGTTGATGCTGCTGAAAAAGCTGTAGTAGCTTATGGTGGTGTTCAAATGGGTCTTTTAGAGAAAAATGTATCTTGGGTTTCTTTATTTATCGCACTAGCACCGATGCTTGGTTTCATGGGTACAGTAATAGGTATGATTCAAGCATTTGATAAAATTGAAGCTGCAGGAGATATGCAACCTTCACTTGTTGCTGGTGGTATTAAAGTAGCACTTTTAACAACTGTATTTGGTCTTATTGTAGCGATTATACTTCAGATTTTTTACAACTATATCATTGCTAAAATTGACAGCATTGTAAATGATATGGAAGATGCTTCAATCACATTGATTGATATGCTTGTACGTTACAAGAAGTAATAATCCTTTAAATACATAACTTTATTATGTTACATAAAATTCTAAAAATTGTTGCACTAATCCTGTCGATTTTAGGAGCTGTATGGCTTGTTAGAATCATTCTTGCAGGAGACACTGCAATTCTAGATTCAGCAGATTTACAGGATAGCCTAGTTACTCCTTTTATTTATATTGCTTATTTAATATTTGCAATTGCATTAGTGTTTGTCTTGGTATTTGTAATTAAAAATCTATTTACTAGCGGATCTTCCCTAAAAGGAACCTTAATAGGCCTTGGAGCATTCTTAGCTGTGGTTGTAATATCATTTTTACTTGCATCTGGAGAAGAAACTCCTATGAGAGATGGTGAAGTACTATCTGCATCTGCATCAAGATGGGTAGAAACTGGAATATATGCATTCTATTTACTTGCATTAATTGCAGTAGGAGCAATGGTATTCTCAGGTGTTAAGAAATTAGCTAAATAAATTTAATTATGGCAAAGAGATCAGCTCCAGAAGTAAATGCAGGTTCGATGGCAGATATTGCCTTCTTACTTCTTATTTTCTTTCTGGTTACAACTACAATTGAAACAGACAGTGGTATAAGTCGTAAATTACCTCCGGAACTTGATGAAAACCAACCTCCTCCGCCGGTAATTAAAATGCGAAATCTTTTTACTGTTGTTGTAAATAGTAATAATGATTTACTTGTAGAAGATGAATTGATGGATCTTAAAGATTTGAGAGCAGCAGCTGTTGAATTTTTAGATAACGGTGCAGAAGATTGTAGCTACTGCCAAGGTGCAAAAGCTGAAAATTCTTCAACGAATCCCACCAAAGCAATTATCTCGCTGGTAAATAATCGTGGAACATCATACAAGAGATATATTGCAGTACAAAATGAACTTGTTGCTGCTTATAATCAATTACGTGATCGTGAGGCGATGAGTAGATACGGAGAAACATTTATATCGATGGAAAATCGCTTTAATGACGCTCGTACTACTCAAGCTGTAAAAGACAAGCTTAAACCTAAATTAGAGATAATTAAGGAATTATATCCAGAGAAGCTTTCTGAAGCAGAACCTAAGTAAGAATAAAATTTAACACAATACACTACTATGTCTAAGTTTAATAAGAAAAAAGGAGGTGAATTACCCGCTATTTCTACGGCTTCATTGCCAGATATAGTTTTCATGTTGTTATTTTTCTTTATGGTTGCTACAGTAATGCGTGAAAACACATTAATGGTAAAAAACAATTTACCTACAGCTAATCAGATTGAAAAACTTGACAAGAAAGATCTTGTAATGTATATTTTTGCCGGAGAGCCTGTTGATAGGTATCAAGCAACTTACGGAACCTCAGCTAAAATTCAATTAAATGATAAATTTGCTGAAGTTGGAGATATTCAGGATTTCATTTATCAAGAACGCGCTAGTAAACGTGAAGAACTTGTACCTTTCTTAACTACAGCTTTAAAAGTTGATGGAGAAAGTAAAATGGGCCTTATCTCAGATATAAAGCAAGAACTTAGAACTGCTAATGCACTTAAAATTAATTACGTTACTAAGTCTGGTGACGCAGTTAAAAGCAATCAATAAGATGTATTAGATTTTCATTTCTTTTATAATAAAAAAACGCCCTGATTTTTCAGGGCGTTTTTTTATTATAATCAATATAATTAGATCAAATTTGATATCTGATTAATAATTTAATTTTCTTGAGATGAGTTATAGCAAAACCACAAAACGAAATATCCTACTAATCGCTATTACTTGTTTGACAATATTTACTGGTCAGTCACAGGATTCTCTAACCGTTGAGGTCGACAGCCTGAAAATTGACACAAAATACAGAGAGGATCAATTTTATTTGGGTGTAACATTTAATCTATTAACCAATAAACCAACTAGCCTATCTCAAAATGGCTTTAGTGGTGGTTTGCTCCTTGGTTATATAAGGGATATGCCACTCAATTCTCAACGCAATATTGCACTTGGCATTGGTGCCGGCTTTTCTATGAACACTTATAATCAAAATTTATTTGTAGGTGAAGACACACAGAATCAATCAATATTTGATATAATTGACTCAAGTGTTGATTATGATAAGAATTGGCTTTCTACTTATCTTGTAGAAATGCCCATACAGCTTCGTTGGCGTACCTCTACAGCAGCAAACTATAAATTCTGGAGAGTTTACACAGGATTACAGTTAGGTTATGTATATGCTTATAAATTTAATTTTGAAGAAACAGGCAATCAAGTCGTGCAAACCGATGTTTCTGAGTTTGACAGATATCATCTAGGACTAACATTTACCTTTGGATATGATACATTTAATTTTCACTTCTATTATAACCTAAATCCATTTTTTAAGGATGGTACTCTAGTTAATGGAGAGGCACTAGAGCTTAATAGCTTTAAACTCGGTTTGATGTTTTATATATTATAAAAATAAAATACAAGCAACTGCGGAAGCCCACCTACTAATATGCCAACAATCAATTCATGCATACTATGGGCTTTAAATTGTAACCGTGATGCTGCCGTACAACCAATAGCAATAATGAGTAATGAAATAATCTCCAGATAATTTGTAGTATAAACCATACTCAGCGCTATAATAAAAGAAAGCACTCCGCTCACACCCACCATATGTAAACTGGCTTTGTATTTAAAGAGGCTGAAAATTAATGCTAGTCCTGATGCAATAAGAATTCCTAAAAAGAATAAGTAGAGTTCTGGAAACTCATAACCATTAATTATTACGGTTACTATTATGATTGTGATACCTATTTGACATAACAATGGAATTCTTCTTTCCTTGACATCACTTAATTCTTTTGAGGATACAAGATTAATACTTTCAAGAAGGAAATAAAAAAGGATGGGTACAATAAGCGTTAAAATACTTATGGCAAATATTTTTGCATACATAAACGACTTCGGTATGAATTTAGGAGTTATTGCAAAATAAATAATTACACCCAGTAGTGGCATAAACAAAGGGTGCATTAGATATGAAAAACTACGTAGGATAAATTTCATTTAAATTTCCTTACGTAAACGTGCCACCGGCACATCTAACTGTTCTCTATACTTCGCAACTGTACGTCTGGCGATAGGATACCCTTTATCTTTCAAGATTTTTGCCAGCTTATCATCAGTTAATGGTTTACGTTTATCTTCATCTTGAATTGTCATTTCAAGGATTTTTTTAATCTCCCGTGTTGACACCTCTTCACCTTGATCATTTGTCATACTCTCACTAAAGAATTCTTTAATCAACTTTGTTCCGTAGGGAGTATCAACATATTTAGAATTTGCAACCCGAGACACAGTTGAAACATCCATTCCTATTTCATCTGCAATATCTTTTAAGATCATTGGCCGCAAATTACGCTCATCGCCTGTCAAGAAAAACTCTTCCTGATAGTTCATAATAGCGCTCATAGTTACAAACAAGGTTTGTTGCCGTTGTTTAATCGCTTCTATAAACCACTTAGCTGCATCTAGTTTTTGCTTAATAAACATCACGGCATCTTTCTGAGATTTACTCTTTTCAGAAGCATCCTTGTACCCCTTAAGCATATTTGTATACTCTCTAGAAACATGCATCTCTGGCGCATTTCGTCCATTTAAGGTAAGTTCAAGTTGACCATCACGTATACGTATTTCAAAATCTGGAATAACGTGCTCAACAACCTTAGTATTCCCAGCATAGGATCCGCCGGGTTTAGGATTCAAGTGTTCTATCTCATCAATTGCAGCTCTTAGCTGATCTTCGGTAATATCAAATTTAGACAAAAGTTTCTGATAATGTTTTTTGCTGAAGTGATCAAAGGCATTTGTTAATATCGATATTGCGAGTGAGACAGATTCGGTTTCATCCTTTCGCTTTAACTGAATTAATAAGCATTCTTCTACACTACGCGCACCAACACCTGATGGATCGAGATTTTGAACAATTTTTAAAATCTTCTCAAGAGTTTGTTCGTCTGTATAAATATTTTGGGTGAATGCTAAGTCATCTAATATATCAAGTAAATTTCTTCTTAAATAACCACTATCATCAATACTACCTATCAAGAATTCAGCAATCTCCATTTGCTCCTGATCCAGACGATAAGTATGCAGTTGAGACATCAAGTGTTGCGTAAAAGAAGTCCCAGACGCATAAGGAACCTGACGATCTTCATCATCACTACTATAATTATTAGTATTTAGTCTATAACTTGGAACCTCGTCGTCAGACAAGTAATCATCTACATTAATTTCAGTCTCAATTTTTTCAGATTCAAAATCATCATCTCCACTATTATCAAATTCCTCATACTCATCTTTAGGTTCCTCCTTACCATTATCAAGTGCAGGATTTTCTTCTAGCTCTTGTTTTACGCGTTGCTCAAATGCCTGCGTAGGTAATTGTATTAGCTTCATCAGCTGAATTTGCTGTGGAGAAAGCTTTTGAGATAGTTTAAAATTTAATTGTTGTTTAAGCATATAGATTGTCGAAACAGTTCTTACAAAAATAGAAAATTGCTCCTTGTAAAAAGTAAGAATGTTTTGTTAAGAATTTAACTAAAAAATCTATATCATAAATGTGTATGTTAGGGAGTGAAAATATTATTTTTGATAGCGTAAATTACTAAACCTGTACGATTTTTAAGACCTAACTTATGAAAGACAGATTCTCTGTAACCTTCTATAGTTTTAGGACTTAAAAACATTTTTCCAGCAATCTCTTTATAGGTCATTTCTGTACAAGCATGTTTAATGAACTCAATCTCGCGATCCTTAAGAACAACTTCTTCTTCTAATGTAGTTTCAGATTTCTTGATAAGGCGTTCAACAGTATTTGTATAGTAAAAACCAAATGTTAGAACCTCATTTAAAGCCTGCTCTAAAATACTTTTTCGAGTATCTTTTAATAAATAACCTTTAGCTCCAGAACGTATCATTTGCATAACTACTTGTTCATCCTCTTCTATTGAAAGTGCCAGGACTTTAATATCTGGGTGATGCTTTGTTAAATATTTTGTAGTCTCTACCCCGCCCATCACAGGCATCTTAACATCCATTAAAACAATATCTGGAATTTGAGCATTAGTTGAATTGAGATAATTTATTAATTCTTTACCATTGACTGAAATATTAACAACCTCAAAATTTTCAAATTGTCTTACTAAACCTGCAATGGCTTCAGACAGTAATGTGTGATCGTCTACTAATGCTACTTTATACATAGTTAATCTAATGGATATATTAATTTTAATTGCGTGCCTGCTCCTGGTATTGAGTTTATTCTCACGTGCGCATTTATCAAATTTGCTCTTTTATCTATATTACTAAGACCTATTCCATTCTTAACAACTTTTTCAGAATCAAATCCTACACCGTCATCGTGAGCAATAATCTCTAAAGAATCAGCTTTAAAATGTACCGAAAGTTTAAGGTTGGCTGCCTTCGAATGCTTCATCGTATTAGTAATAAATTCCTGTACGATTCTAAATAAAACTATTTCTGCCTGCGAATCAATAACTACAGGATCACCCAATAACTCATACTCTGCAGATAAAAATTTAAGCCTGTTGAATCGAGCAACTTCCATCTCCAGAGACTTTATCAGCGATTGCCCATTTATAGCTTCAGGATTAATAGATTTTGATAAGGCTCTAAGCTCATTTAAGCCTGTTCCTATCGTTTCTGCAACTTCAAGCATTTCTTCCCCACCTTCGATGTTTTGTGCTTTAATTTTAGCTAATGTGAGTAACTGGCCTATATTATCGTGTAATTCCCAACTAATGTTGCGTAGGGTTTCTTCTCTAATTTCAATCTGAGTTTCTGCAATAGCTTTTTCAAATCGTTTTTCAGCTTCTATTTGCTCACGAAGCAAACTATTTTTTCGTTTCATAAACACCGAAAACAGAACAAATACAATTATGGCAAGCAAAAATAAAACTAATAGAACGACAAGAATGACTAGTTGCAAAGTCGATTGATCCATAATCTCTAAAATTATTAAATTTTGTATCCTTAAGGCGATATAAACCGAAGCTGAGGATAATGGGACATTATTAATGCTACACAAAAACTTTGTTATACTTCATCTATAAAATATAAACTAGTCTTTCTGAGAAAAGGTAAAAACATACTTTAAAAATTGCAAAAAGAAATACAAACCCTAAAAAATTCAATCAGATTTTGAAACCATATCCTAGTGTGTATTTGAAAAAGCACCTAATAAAAGTGTCAATCTTTCAACTCATTAAATAGCACATTTTCTACATTTATAATTTTAAATACTTAATCTAAGAATGAATTCAAATGCTTATCCCAGCTTTATATTTTTCACAAATTGAGGCCTCTTAGCACGATAAAATCCATATGCAAAAATGACATACATAACACAATAGGCCCAGAAACTAGCGTTTCTTACAATACTAAAAAAAGTATTAAAACTATTTGAAGCGTCAGTTATTTTTGCCCAACCTACATAAGTCATAATAACTACTGGAAGCTGAATAACACTACTCACTAAGAGTCCTACACTTATAAATATCAAAATTGAATCTTGAATTTTACTTAGATCTGTATTATTAATAGTTTCAACTAGATAAAATAGAATTATAACAATTAAAAAAAAATCACCAGTAACAGCGGCAAGTATTGGTTTTTCTGAAAGAAAATCACTATTAAAAATAAATGACAAATAAATTATACCCCAAATTGCCCCTAATAGTATTGTTGCTCTTTTATAGGTTGTGTTTTTTAAAAATTTATAATACAAACCGTAATAAACTGTAAAGCATATGAAATATCTTATATTATAAAACACAAAGTTCATATCCACTAATTTTGTGACATAAACAAAAGCACTTACCATTTCATTAATAAAGTTGTAACCTAAAAATAGTATAAACCAAATTATCGGAGTTTTAGAAAATTTTTTCCAATATATCAGGCCCATCAAAAATGAAAATAACTCTAAAAAATCCATTGTCAATAATGAAGGATTATTTAAAATATGGGCTAACCTTTCAGACGAGATGTTAATATCCAAGATTATTTTATTTTATTGAAAATCTTCGCCTCCTACAGGTGGGGGTGGCGCTTCGTGTCCTATATTTTCTGAAAGTGATTGTATATTTTCACCTCCAGATTTGTTGTTTAAAGCTGATCCATTAAGTACAGAACCTACAGTTACTGCCTCAAAGTTACCTTTAGCATCTTTTTTTATGGCAAAACTTACTGTGTCTTTAGTCCCATCTGCTGTAACAAACTCAGCTGCAGGATTAAAAAACACCGTACCTCTATTAGATTTATCTTTATTTTTAACTTTCTTACCGTACTTACCTAAATATACACGTAATTGTAATATTTCAATGTTAGCAGAATCAGCCTGTTGCTCAATAAATGCCATATACTTTTTCATTTCTTTAAATGAAAAACTTACATAGCGAGTTGTTTGTTTATAATTTGCATCATCTTTAGGTATTGTATCTCCATCTTCCGTAACATTTTCAGAAAGCTCTATTAAAGCTACACGGCTATTACCATAATTTTTATATAAGGAGTCTGCAGCTGCCACTGGTATAATATTATTTGGAGCCTCCTGTATAGGGATTTCCTGCTCATCACAGTTGCAAGATTTTTTCTCACAAGAATGAATTAACAAAGTAGCAACAAATGCGATTGCTAGTAAAGTATTTTTTTTCATTGAGTCGTTGGTTTTAATTACATAGCTGTAAAATAGACATCTTTTGATTCTTAAGGAAAATAACCTTAAAAAAAGGGTGTTTATCCCCACCAATAAATAATAACAAGCGGCATAAAAAAACCCGATTTTTAAATCGGGTTTTTGGAGAATACTTTCTTTATAATTAAAATTCTGCATTTTGGGGAAAACGTGGGTAAGGTATTACATCTCTAATGTTTGTCATACCAGTAGCGAAAAGAACTAAACGTTCAAAACCTAATCCAAATCCACTATGTATACAAGTACCAAATCTACGTGTATCTAAATACCACCACAGCTCTTCTTCAGAAATATCTAATACAGCCATTTTCTCTTGCAACACATCAAGACGTTCTTCTCGTTGTGAGCCTCCTACTATTTCACCAATACCCGGGAATAAAATATCCATTGCGCGTACAGTTTTCCCATCTTCATTTAAGCGCATATAAAAGGCTTTAATATTTGCAGGATAATCAAATAAAATCACCGGACATTTAAAATGCTTTTCTACCAGAAAACGCTCGTGTTCACTTTGCAAATCTGCGCCCCACTCTTCAATAGGATATTTAAATTGCTTCTTTTTATTCGGCTTAGAGTTCTTTAAGATATCAATAGCTTCTGTATAACTTACCCTTTTAAAATGGTTATCTGCAACAAATCTTAGCTTATCTCTTAACGCCATAGGTGCACGATCAGCTTCAGGTTTACTTTTGTCCTCTTGTATAAGTCTTCCTTCTAAAAACTCAAGATCATCTTGACAGTTATCTAGAACATACTTAACAACATACTTTATAAAATCTTCAGCCAGATCCATATTCATATCTAGATCATTAAAAGCTACCTCCGGTTCTATCATCCAGAATTCTGCAAGGTGTCTACTTGTGTTTGAGTTTTCTGCTCTAAAAGTAGGGCCAAAAGTATATACCTGACCTAAACCTAATGCATAGGTTTCTGCTTCTAATTGACCAGAAACTGTCAAATTTGTTTCTTTTCCGAAGAAATCTTTCTTATAATCTATATTACCTTCTTTATCCTTAGCAGGATTTTTTAAGTCCTGAGCAGTTACCTTAAACATCTCTCCCGCTCCCTCTGCATCACTACCCGTTATAATAGGTGTGTTTACGTAATAAAAACCCTCTTTCTGAAAATATTCATGAACAGCAAAACTTAACTTTGAACGTAAACGCATTACAGCTCCAAATGTATTTGTACGTACGCGTAGATGAGCTTGCTCGCGTAATTTTTCAAGTGAATGACGTTTAGGCTGCAGAATAGTCATTTTAACCTCTTCCGGATCAGCATCTCCAAGAATTTTCACGTCTTTCACATCAACTTCTACAGATTGACCACCACCTTGGCTTTCAATTAAGTTACCCGAGACAGCAATTGCAGCACCTACCGTTATACGTTTTAACAATGCAGAATCTGTATTTTCAAAGTCTACTACACATTGTAAATTATTAATTGTAGAACCATCATTTAAGGCAATAAATCGATTCGCTCTAAAGGATCGTACCCATCCTCTCACGGTAATCTCGTGTCCTTTTGGTTCTTCTTTTAAAATATGTACAATGGTTTTTTTCATAATGGTTTTTATCTAAAATCACCGGTTGCAGTGATAGTTCAATTTTATATTAAGCAAATATATATTTTACGGCTATTCCCGCAAAGCGGAAACCTATATCTCAACATTAATCTTTGTCTAACTTCTCAAGCTCTTCTTCATCATCAGCCTCATCTAAAATTTGAATAGCCGGTTTTTTAAAATCTTCTTCATTTGCAATGTTACGCTCAAGCGAAAGCAATAACGAAGGCAGTAACAATAGATTGGAAAGCATCGCAAAAATTAGCGTCACAGAAACTAGTCCTCCTAAAGCAACTGTACCTCCAAAACTACTTATCATAAAAACTGAAAAGCCGAAAAATAATACTATTGAGGTATAAAACATACTTACTCCAGCTTCTCTAACTGAGGCGTAAACCGAACGTTTAATTTTCCAACCACTACTGCGTAGTTCTTGTCTGTATTTTGCCAAAAAATGTATTGTGTCATCTACAGAAATACCAAAAGCAATACTAAAAACTAATATAGTTGATGGTTTTATAGGAACTCCCAAAAATCCCATCAAACCGGCTGTTATCAACAACGGTAATAGATTAGGAATTAATGACACTAATATCATCTTGACCGATCGAAACATAAAAGCCATAAAGATCGCTATAAGTAAAATAGCTAATGATAAGCTTATAATTAAGTTGTTAATGAGATATGTTGTGCCTTTTTGAAAAACTAGCGCCTTACCAGTAAGTGTTACATCAAATTTATCTTCAGGAAATAAAATATTTATTTTATTGTAGAGATTGTCTTCTACTATTTCCATTCGGTCTGTGCCTATATCCTGCATAAAGGTAGTCATACGTGCATATTGACCTGTAGAATCTATATAACTATCAAGCAAACCTGCCTCGGTAGAAAAGCTTTGTGCGTAAGGCAATATAAAATTACGTTCATTTGAAGTTGGCAACTGGTAGTACTGCGGATCTCCGTTATAAAACGCTTGCTTGCCATATTTAACCAGATTAACAATTGACAGCGGTTTTGATAGTTCTGGAGTTTCTGAAATTGTAGTTGCAAGCTCATCCATTCTTTTTAAAGTGGGTAGCTTCATTACTCCTTTTGGTCGCTTAGTGTCTATTAAAACCTCGAGCGGCATAATACCATCAAATTCAGACTCAAAAAATTTAATGTCATTATAAAATCCTGTATTCTTAGGCATATCTTCAATAAGACTTCCAGATACTTTAATTTTATAAATACCTATCATACTTACAATAAGAAGCAAAACAGTAGTTATATAAATCGTGATTTTTCGATCACGCACCATCTTTTCAATCCAGTTTACAAAACCTTCTATCCAGGATTTTCCTAAGTGTTTTAAATGACGCTCTTTAGGCGGAGTCATGTAACTATATACAATAGGAATGATTAGCAGACTTAATAAGAAAATCGCCAGTATATTTATAGATGCTACAATACCAAATTCTTTAAGTAGAGAACTTTGTGTAAGTATAAAAGTTGCAAATCCTGAAGCAGTAGTAATATTAGTCATCAAGGTGGCATTACCCACTTTTGTTATTACCCGTTGTAATGCCTTAATTTTATTACCGTGATTTTTATATTCTTGCTGATATTTATTAATTAAAAATATACAGTTAGGAATTCCAATTACAATAATTAAGGGTGGAATTAATGCAGTAAGAACCGTTATCTCATATCCTAAAAGTCCTAAAAATCCAAACGCCCACATTACTCCGATTACCACAGTAATCATAGAGATGAATGTCGCTCTATAAGACCTAAAAAAGAAAAAGAATATTAAAGAGGTAACAACAAGCGCCCCACCTACAAACCAACCAATTTCCCCTATTATCGTTTTACTATTTAAAGTACGTATATAAGGCATCCCACTAGTATGAACTGTAATCCCGGTTTCTTCTTCAAATTCTTCAATAAGAGGAATGAGATCATCAACTATAAAGTCTTTTCGAGCTGCGGTGTTTACAATATCCTTTCTTAAGTAAACGGCAGATCGTACTGTACCAGTTCTCTTGTTATATATTAGACCTTCATAAAAAGGAAGATCATTAAATAGCTTCTTTTTAAGAGATAGCGCTTCAGAATTAGAGCTTACTTCACCTTCAATAAAAGGCTTTAAATCAAAACGTTTAGGATCATCTTCTCTCTTTAAAAGCTTTAAATCTTTTAACGAAACAGATAACGCTACTGCATCAAATTCATTTATTTTATCTGATAAAGCATTCCATTTATTTAAAATTTGAGGTGTAAATAGTGAAGAATCTTTTATCCCAAAAACAACTAAGTTCCCTTCTTCGCCAATTTGCTCTAGAAACGTGTTGTATTCTAAATTAACCTCGTGATCATCCGGCAGCAGATTTGCTTCAGTATAGGTAAAACGCATATATTTCCATTGCGTTCCTAAAAAAACCGTAAAGCCGGCAATAATAAACAGTATAAAGAGTCTGTTACGTAGAATGAGGCGCGCGACACCATTCCAAAAACCGTAACCCAATAGCTTGGTCATCGTCCTAATTTAAGAGCCGCAAAGGTACTTATTTGATACTGAAATCCCTTTAGTAAAACCCCTTTTTACAATTGTAGGTTAAAGGTGAACTTAAATGCTATATTATCTGAGAAGTTAGGAAGGCTATATGCTCCATATCGGTAAGTTAAACTTGTTCCAAAACCAAATAAGATTTTATTAATTTCAAAACCGGTTTCTGTAAACCCTTTGTTTAATTTCCCAAATGTCACATCCTGATGCCTATCTATATTACTTATATCCCCTATGGCATAACGCGTGATAAAAACCATTTCTGGCTGAAATTTAGGTCCAAAATTAAATGGACGCAAATGGTGCTTTACTTGTAAGGTAGCCAACCTGTCTGAAAAGAATTCCCCAAAATACATAGTTTCAAAACTATTTACACCAGCTACAGAAAAGCGCTGCATTACAGTTTCCTTAGTAGGCGCATTAGGATACGCGTGAAATAAATGCGTTAAAGGCACTTCGCCAAATGCCATTTTACCCTCAATCAAAAATTCTGTAGTAGATTTATTTAAACGTTCAACCTGATAGAAAAATTTAGCTCCAATACGTGTAAAATCAAAATCTCCGTCTAGCAAACCAGACATACCTTTAGATATTTGCGCAGTGATTTTAGGATACCCATCATAGATCTCTACCGTACCTTTTTCTGAACGCATAAATTTACTTGATGGACTCCAACGAACACCAAAAGTTGCTTCTGTAATGTCATATTCTGAATAGGTGTTATCTCCCAGAGCAAAAGTGTAGTCTTGAGTTTGCAGAACATTTGTTTTAGCAAATTGAAATTCTGAAAGTATTTTTGGTGTAATTTGATACTCCTGATTTAAACGGAACGTTTTATAGTCAAAAAATTGAGTGATATTAACAAGTCTGGGCTCAAACAACGAGTATACCCTACGATCTGTTAAATAATTAAAACTTCCGGTTTCTTGCAGGTCATCGCTATAACTCAAACTTAGCCAGGCGCCGTGTGATTCATTTAACAGCACTCCGCCTCCAAAACCATATTTTAGAACCTTATCTTTAAACCCATACGCCGCGTAGCCCTCAACTCTATAATTCTTAGAAAAAGCTGCATTAGTTACACCACCCAATCCTAAACGCAAGCCCTCGTAATTATTAAATTTCAAGGGGTAAGTAAGATCAAAATCAAAGAAATCTACTGTATAATAGCCTATACCAAAATTATTGATCATCGCAAGCCGTCTCTCAATATTTTCTGTTTTAACGACATTATCTAAATAATCAAAACTATTTAAATCGCGCTGAGATAATGCTTGTGTACGATATCTATTCCAGAAGGATTCTGGTTTATCTTCGGCATCCTCCATCACTTCGATAGCCAGATTTGAATGCTCTAAATCCTCCACTTCGGAAAGATTATAGTTGGCATTATAAGAAGTTGATAGCATATACCTTCCCTGAATAGCTTCCTTTACAGGATTGTTTTCTATGGTACCTATTGAAACTTTTCCTCTAAAAAGCGACAACCTCTTAGAACTCTCGCCTTTTTCAATGTATAATTTACTTGATTTTGGCAGGTAGATATCTTTACTCTCAATATACTGATACTCCTGCTCAATACGGGCTACGAGCTCATCTTTTAGAGCGATATGCATTTTCTGTAACGCAAGAGATGCTTTGTCTAAATACAGTATTCCAACTAATCCAGGTATGGTTTCAGGTCGTTGTGGTTTAAATGAAACTGCATAGCCAGGTCTTCCTAAGATAACGGTATCAGATACAAATTGATACTCATAATTTTTGAGTCCGCGCTTTGAAAGCGGACCCGCATAACGATAATTAAATATTAAAAAATCCTCATCATAAAATGACCTGGACTGAAGCGTGATACCTAAAACCTCATAGCGCGGTTCTTCAAAACCGGCCATATTAAAACCTAAAACTTCTTCCTTAAAACCATCTGCAGCGTCATAATTATTTATAGCTACTTTCTCTGTGAAAAAAGAATGAGAATTTGTTTGACGTTCTAATGAATCTGTAATTATCGTTTTTTCATAAGTCGTATAACTATAATGCTCAAGTGCTTTTTGAGGATTGTTTATAACGCTATTATTTATGGCAGCCTGCATTAAGGAGTCGACATCTACTTTAATTTGCTGTGCACAAAGACTCTTGAGTGTCAAAAAAAATACTAGTAGGCAGAACGTAAGCGATTTAACCATTATAATACGTGACTTAGAATTTAAAAATAATATAAAAAAAGCGACCTTATGGTCGCTCTTAGCATGAGTTTAACTGGCTAAATGTATTCTTAACTTAGCTAGCAAAACAGTATCAAATTAAACTGTAAGGATTTCCTTTTCTTTAACAGCTAATACTTCGTCTATTTTTTTAATATAAGCATCTGTGAAATCTTGTACATCTACTTCTGCATTACGACATAAATCTTCAGCAAGACCCTCTTTCTCTAACTTCTTGATCTCATTATTCGCATTCTTACGGTCATTACGCACACCCACTTTTGCATCTTCTGCTTCAGCTTTAGCTTGTTTCACAAGATCTTTACGACGCTCTTCTGTAAGTGGCGGAACATTGATAATTACGCTCTCACCATTATTCATAGGATTAAATCCTAGGTTAGCATTCATAATCGCTTTCTCAATCTCATGGATCATTGCTTTCTCCCACGGTTGAATAGAAATTGTTCTACCATCTGGTGTATTCACATTCGCCACTTGAGAGAGTGGTGTTTGACTACCGTAATAATCGACCATAACACTTCCTAACATCGCAGGACTTGCTTTACCGGCACGTATGTTTGCAAATTGTTTTTTAAGATGCGTAATAGCACTTTGCATTGCCTCTTCAGTACCGTCTAAAATAAATTGTATGTCTTCGTTCATAGCTTTATAAATTCTCCGATTTTCTAGAATCGATCAAAAATACTAAATTATAAATTTACAGTTGTACCTATAGCTTCACCATTAACAACCTTTAAGAGATTGCCTTTCTTGTTCATATCAAACACAATAATTGGCAATTCGTTCTCCTGACTTAATGTGAAAGCGGTGGTATCCATTACTTTCAGTCCTTTTTGAAGTACATCTTCAAAACTTATAAAATCAAACTTCACAGCTTTATCATCTTTTTCAGGGTCGCTGGTATAGATACCGTCTACACGAGTACCTTTTAAAATTACATCTGCATGAATTTCTATAGCTCTTAAAACAGCTGCTGAATCTGTAGTGAAATATGGATTACCTGTACCTCCACCAAAAATAACTACACGCCCTTTTTCTAAATGACGAATAGCCCTTCTGCGAATGAACGGCTCTGCTACTTCGTTAATTTGAATTGCACTCTGCAGACGTGTTTGAATGCCCGCTTCTTCCAGTGCACTTTGTAGCGCAAGACCATTTATAACAGTTGCGAGCATTCCCATATGATCTCCCTGAACGCGATCCATACCTCGGCTTGCTCCAGCAAGACCTCTAAAAATGTTACCGCCACCTATTACAATAGCTACTTCTACACCTTTATCGAGAACTTTTTTAATTTCTTCTGCATATTCTGCTAATCTATCGGGATCAATACCATACTGGCGGTTTCCCATTAATGCCTCACCAGATAATTTAAGAAGAATACGTTTGTACTGCATGATTTTAAAAAATTTTGGGCAAATATACGGTTAATTAGGTTTGTGATAAAAGTAGACATACCTGTGTAGAATATTAAAAAAACAATTAAATTTAAAAACCTCCCTACAGCATAATGCATTACAACTCTTGATATACATTATGATGAAAAAAAATTAAATTAAATGTTATTTTACTGGTTTGCATCAGCTTTTTGCTGTTTCAGAGCTGTGAAAAAGATGACACATCAGCTCAAATACAACTGGAACAAAATGAAATAAAAACGGTATCTCCTGAAAATACGATTGATTATCTCAATAGTTTTAAAAAATCAAAATCTAAGAGCTTAAAGAACTATTTAGTAGCTATTGGTGATACCGTTAGTATGGAGAACATTACTAATAGTTCTGAAAAATTAGCAGTAATTCCGGTTAAAACCATTCACGGTAATTTTAAAAGTAGAATTCTTCTTTTGGAAATTGAAGGAAAGGTTAAAAGTGTTGTTTTCAGTACAAAAACCTACGACCGTTCTACAAAAAATTCGTTCTCTGGTGAAATTTTAATTACTGATCTGGAGGGAAATTTTATAGATGCCTTTGAAATAATAGAAGATAACATCACTGCCCAATACCTTAGTAGGAGAAAAGACATTACTGCTAATTTACAAAATAGAAGAATCGCTGACGACGAGGGAGACGATTGTGGTGATGGTTGCCCATTTTCTGTATGTAGTTGGTGTGGTGAACTTGAAACTGTTGTGGTTGTGGCAACACCATCAGCCGAACATTATACGCTCTCTATTGATTTGCTATACTCACAAGGGTCTAATGGTACAGCTGATGGCTGCGAAGTAGGTTGCGATAATTATTGGAACTTTAGTAATGATGGTGGAGGCGGTGGTTTTACAAATAATACTGAAGATAAAATTCATAATCCTTGTGAAGAATTAAAAGCACAAATTGATGACGCATCTTATCTTGCTAAATTTGAAGAACTTAATAATGAAACAGGTAAGCAAAAAGAAACCGGCTATGCAGAAAATAAAGATGGCTCTTTTACAAAGCTTAACCCTATAAATAATGCTCATTCCCTAAGCCTGAATGGACTTGACTATAAAAATTTAAACGGCTTTATACACACCCATCTTGATGACTTTGAAACTGGCAAAATTATAGATGGGCGTCCTGAGATTAATCAAATCTACCGCATATTCTCCCCCGCAGATGTGATTGCCTTTCTCAATATTGCAAAACAGTCTGCAAACGCAAATGATGTATATGCCTCAGTAATTACTAGCTCGGGCGATTATACCCTGCGTTTTACAGGTGACACCAGCGGTATAACAGGATTAAAAAGCGCAGATGATTATTTAGAACTTTATAAACAGTATCTAGACAGATATTCGAGTCTTGAACGCGGCTTCTTAAATTTTTTGAAAGACCACATCAAGGTTGATGGTATACAACTTTTTAAGATCACAAAACCCTTATTCAGCAACGATTATGAGGTTAAAGCAAAAACTCTTGACGATAAAGGTAAAGTTGACTCCCAAGATTGCATTTAATTAATACATTTAAAAGAAAGAAGAAATGAAAACTAAATATTTGACTATCGTTTTACTCGCCGTTTCACTATGGGGCTGTAAGGCCCAGATTATACCTGTAGAACAACATCACAGCTATTACAAAAAAAATGGAATTGAAATACCAGATGGAGCCTATTTAAAGGACGTAAACAACCTGTTTACAAAATTTCTAGGTACTTGGAAAGGTTCTTATAATTCAAATTTTTATGAATTTCGTATTGTTAAAAATACAAAGAGCATTCTAGGAATTCAAAAGGACGAGCTTTTGATGCGTTATAAGATCACAGACGCTAACGGTAATCTTACCGAGAATACCCTATCACTTCCTAATGATAGTCCTTTCGTATTAAAAAGCGGATATATTGCCGAAACCGGTAGTTATGTCTTTTCATATATAGGCAGAAACAATAAATGTGGGCAGAACGGCTGGGTATTTTTCAACCAGACAAAAAACACAACGAATAAAGCCAAGTTATTCCTTTCTGTTCAGGGTGAAAGCTACCCAATTTGTGATACAGGTCCTGCTGAACAAATTCTGCCTTTGGATTGGATTGGATTGACTAAACAATGATTTTAAATCGCAATGTTAGAAAGGTTATTGCTTGCTTGATGTAGAATTTTAATAAAGCTATTTTCTAGAGTAGGATTACTAATTTTGCCTAGCAGCTACTGTAAGAATGGAGCATTACGCGCTTAATTGACTGGCTTTACTCACAAGGGTCTCATGGTACAGCTGATGGCTGCGAAGTAGGTTGCGACAATTATTGGAATTTTGGAAACGATAGTGGTGGCGGGGGTTTTACAAATAATACTGAAGATAAAATTGATAATCAACTGACCGGCAAAGCTGATTGTGTATTTAATAAATTACAGAGCGTAGGAGTAAATGCACAAAATTATTACAATCTAATGACTGAACTTTTTGTAAAGTTTAGAAGCAATAACCTCGGAGAAGCAAATATTTCTTTTAAAATAGGAGATATAGGTTATACAGGAGGTAAGACTGAATATTTGGGCAATGGTGATTTTTTAATTACAATAAGCCCTATAATGCAGAATAGTTCAAGTATTGAAATTGCTACAGTGCTTATTCACGAAATAAGTCACGCATATTTAGGAAAACGCTATTTCTTGTTCAATGCCTCCTTTAGGGAGCTTTATCAGAAATATATAAACGAAAATGGCTTGGGTAATTATAGTCACGATATAATGAATGATTATTTTGTGGATAGAATGGCTAGAGTTCTACAAGAATTTAATCCTTCAGTTTTTGGAGTTTTAGATGATTATAAATTGTTATCAGCACAAAAATTGTTTGAAATGAACGATGACAAAAAAGAAGAACTTGCAAGATTAAAAAAAAATGCAAAAGAAATAGATCAGACTTGCAATGAAAATTAAAACTAAACTATTTTATTTCCTGGTAATAGCTGCTATAATCGCTACAGCGTATTTAGTCTTAAAAGAAGACACAATTAAAAACTTATATATCGATTATTCTCAAATCCAGCCACAATCAAAACTATATGGTGACCGGAGCTTTACAAAAACAATGACAAACTCTTATTTGTCAACCTAAGCCAAAAAATAACTTATAAACCACTATCAAAACTTAAAAAATATGAAACTATAACATTAGATTCTGTTTTTGAAATTTTTGAATCAAACAAAAATCATTTATTTGAAAATGGAAAGAGTGATTATAAAGTTTATTTAATCAAGAGGGATTCTGCGAATAAACGATTAATATTTCGAGAGATTTCTCCCGCAATAGAAATTAGCGACGATAAAAATGATAATCAGTAAAGCTTAATTATCTTAATTCACATCATAATATTATCTATTTGCATTATTCACTTTTAGTATTTTTGATAATAGCGAAGCGTTATAATAAAAGAATAAAAAGGAACCGAGTGTGATTAAATCAATTTTAATGTCATTAGTAGTCATTTGCATTTGTCAGCAAATACACTGTCAAAATATTTTAGAAGGAATTTACAGTAGTTTAGCACCTAATCAGGAAGCATATAACTATTTTAAATTTTCTAAAAATGGAACATTTGAATACCACTCGGGTGCGAGTTTGGGAGATGATCTATATGGTAAAGGCCATTATCTAATAAAAAATGATTCTCTGATATTAGACTATGATTTAACTGAACTCCAAGGAAATACTTTCCACAAATACAAGACCTATAATAATACTTTACATTCAATCGAGGTGAAAATAACTGTTTTGGATCAAAAAGAGAGAAAACTCTCAAATGTCTCAGTATTTGATCCCGAAGGGAATTACGGGACTTTAACTAATGAGGAAGGAAATGCTGTTTTAAATTTTGAAAAGGATAAAGGATATCAAACAATTACAGTTTCGAATGTATGTTCCGGAAACTATTCATTAAATATCAACACACAGCTTAATTATGAAATTACTATTTATTTACCAGAAGCGCCTATTATTCCTACAGCAATAAAATATGAGATCATTAAATATCAAATTTTAGAACAAGATAACAATCAACTTAAATTAAAAGATGGTGATCAAACAATCAATTTTTTAAAATTATAAAAATGCATCAATATTCAGGTGATTGACAAGGTTTAGGTTTTAATCATACGTTATTAGAATTAAAAAAGGCTGCCAGTTGGCAGCCTTTTTAAAACTTATTATTTTAATATTAAGCTAAGCTTACACGTTTAAAACCTACAACTTCAGCATCACCTTTACTAGCTACATATTTAGCTACGTTAATGCTTTCGTCCATAATAAATACTTGATCAAGTAAAGCTTTCTCATTATCCATAGTCGTGTT
This sequence comes from Leeuwenhoekiella aequorea, assembly GCF_004104375.1. Taxonomy (GTDB): domain Bacteria; phylum Bacteroidota; class Bacteroidia; order Flavobacteriales; family Flavobacteriaceae; genus Leeuwenhoekiella; species Leeuwenhoekiella aequorea. The sequence continues at coordinate 450,122 of NZ_QOVM01000001.1, read as the reverse complement.
ATCGGCTACGTAACGGTCAATTTTACCTGGCAAAATACGATCCCAGATTTGCTCTGGTTTTCCTTCTGCTTTTAATTCTTCTTTGATATCTGCTTCTGCCTTAGCCATAACTTCTGGAGTTAACTGAGACATTGAGATATATTGAGGAACGTTTTTAAGTGTTTTACCTAAACGACCTAACTCTTCATTTTCTTTTTCAATAGCAGCAATACGCGCTTCAGTTTCTGATGCCACGAAATCTGCATCAAAATCTTTGTAAGATAATGTAGTTGCTCCCATAGAAGCTACTTGCATAGAAACACTTTTAGCAACTTCTTCTGCGCTGTCTGTAGCTTTAGAAAGACCAGTTAATGCACCAATTTTGTTTCCGTGTACATAAGCACCTACAAATGGAGCTTCTAACACTTCAAAACCACCTATTTCTAATTTCTCACCAATAACACCTGTCTGCTCGATTAATTTTTCAGCAACAGTCATACCCTGAAAATCAGCAGCTAAAAATTCTTCTTTGCTGTTATAATTTAAGGCAACGTCACCTAATTCATTAGCCATCTCTACATACGTATCGTTTTTAGCAACGAAATCTGTCTCGCAGTTTAATGAGAAAACAACACCTCTGTTATTTGCATCATTAATCTTTGCTACAACAACTCCTTCACTAGAGTCACGATCTGCACGTTTTTCTGCAATTTTTTGTCCTTTTTTACGAAGAACAGAAATCGCTTTGTCAAAATCACCTTCTGCCTCAACTAATGCATTTTTACAATCCATCATACCGGCACCGGTAGCTTTTCTAAGTTTATTTACGTCTGCGGCTGTTATTTTTGCCATTTTATTTAGAATTTATGAGTTAAAACAAAAAGTCGTTTAGCTTAGTGCAAAATTGCAATATACTAAACGACTTCAGCTATTATCAAATTGTTAAATACTATTCTTCTTCGTCGCTAGCTGCAGCTTTAGCTTTTGCCTTTGCTGGCTTAGCTCCTTCTGCTTTTTTAGCTTTTGGCTTGTCTTCTTTATCTTTCTCTTTTCCTGCTTTACGCTCAGAAAGACCTTCAACAATTGCATCAGCAACGTTAGCTATGATTTTCTCGATAGATTTAGAAGCATCATCATTAGATGGGATAGCGAAATCAACCTGACGTGGGTCAGAGTTAGTATCAACCATCGCAAAGATTGGAATGTTTAATTTTTGAGCTTCTTTAATCGCAATGTGTTCACGCTTAATGTCAACTACAAATAAAGCACCTGGTAAACGCGTCATATCTTCGATAGAACCTAAGTTCTTCTCTAATTTGTCACGCATACGGTTCATTTGTAATTGCTCTTTTTTAGACAAGCTATCAAAACGACCGTCTTGTTTCATACGATCTACAGTTTGCATTTTCTTAACCGCCTTACGTATAGTTACGAAGTTAGTTAACATACCACCTGGCCATCTTTCTGTAATGAAAGGCATTTTAGCGCGACCTGCGTGATCAGCAACAATTTCTTTTGCTTGTTTTTTGGTAGCTACAAAAAGTATTTTTCTACCTGAAGCTGCGATTTTAGCTAAAGCTTCTGAAGCTTCGCTAAGTTTAGCAGCAGTTTTGTATAGGTTAATGATGTGAATACCATTACGCTCCATATAGATATATGGTGCCATGTTAGGATCCCATCTTCTGGTAAGGTGACCAAAATGTACACCTGCATCCAGTAAATCCTTTACATTTTCTGTTTTTGCCATTTTTAAATTTAGTTTACGTTCCCGTTTTAGTAGCAATAAGTAAGTGGTTCCTGCCTGTGGCACGTCGCCTCACCTATTTAGATGCTAAACCAATTTTTCCGCTTTCGCGAAAACAAGGACTATTTAATTAAAAATTAATTTCTTTTTGATTTCAATTGAAAAATATTCAAAAGCGAACATCCATATTGAAATACAATAGTTGTTAACGTTTTGAGAATTGGAATTTCTTACGCGCTTTCTTCTGACCGAATTTCTTACGCTCTACCATTCTTGGATCTCTTGTCAACAAACCTTCAGGCTTAAGGATAAGTCTGTTCTCTGCATCTAATTCGCACATAGCTCTAGAAAGAGCAAGACGTACAGCTTCAGCTTGACCAGTAATACCACCTCCGTAAACATTTACTTTAACGTCAAAGTTATTTTCATTCTCAGTCATTACTAATGGCTGATTAACTTTGTACTGTAAAGTACCTGTAGTGAAGTAGGTCTTTAAATCACGCTTATTGATGGTGATGTTACCAGAACCCGGAGCTAAATAAACACGAGCAACAGCCGTTTTTCTACGACCAATTTTGTGAATTACTTCCATTTACTTAAGTTCGTTAATGTTGATTACTTTAGGCTTCTGTGCTTCCTGCCCGTGATCTGCACCGGCATAAACCTTTAAATTGCGATAAATCGCGCTACCTAATTTGTTTTTAGGCAACATACCTTTTACTGCATTTTCGACAAGACGCGCAGGGTCTTTACCGTACAATTCTTTTGCAGTTAGGCTTCTTTGACCACCAGGATAACCCGTATGACGGATGTAAGATTTAGTATCCCACTTCTTTCCTGTTAAGTTGATTTGAGAGGCATTGATAACAATAACATTGTCTCCGCAATCAACGTGTGGTGTGTAGTTAGGCTTGTACTTTCCGCGCAAAAATTTTGCAACGATAGTAGACATGCGACCCAACGTTTGTCCTTCAGCATCAATAACAACCCACTCTTTGTTAACGGTGTTCTTGTTGGCAGATACTGTTTTGTAACTTAATGTGTCCACACTGTTTTATTTAATTATTAAACATTCCATTTCCTGCTATCTCGTTCACACGGGAAAACAGGGGTGCAAATGTACAATTATAATTGAATATGACAAACCAAGTATTACTATAATTTATTTGCGCTTTAATAGCTGTTTATCAATATACTACTTCATCTTAAACTAAAATATTCAGTTGTCATCGTTAGTTCTATAAGATTTACAGCAAAAAAGTCGGAAAATCTTAAAGGCCTCGCGCATAAAAATTTAACAATACTTAGACATTCTAGTCCCACAATTAAATAAATAGATTGTTCTGAGGAATAATGCTTCATTTAATAATTATAAAATCAAATATTCAATTCATATTATCTCGATCTAAATATAAAATTGACAATTAAAAGAATTTCACACTCCGTTAAAAGCGTGTTAAGCGGCGTTATTCTTGAGACACACTCTGTTAAAAAATTATTTTAAAATCGTTAATATTTAATTTTTATTGAATTAAATCTAAAAAATGAATCATTTAATACACTCGAAATACATTTAATAAAATAATGAGTTTAACTTAAAATTTTCAAAAAACTTAATAATCATTTAATATAAATTTCACCTCTATAACCAAAACATAAATTAAATGGTGAAAAGACTATTATTTAGTTTGCTATTAAGTCTGATAGCGTTGAGCTCCTATGCTCAAGAAAAAACCGTAACCGGTACCGTCATAGGACCTGATGGTATTCCCTTACCGGGAGTTAATGTAATTATTAAGGGCACCGCAAACCGAGGTACACAAACAGATTTTGATGGGGTGTATTCATTGAGCGCAAAACCCGAAGAAACATTAGTTTTTTCATTTGTAGGTTTTATTAACCAAGAAAAGAAAGTGGGCACTCTATCTAAAGTAGATATTGTTCTTGCTGAAAGTACAGAATCTCTTGATGAGGTAATTGTAGTCGCCTACGGTACAACAACACGCGGTGAAGTTACAGGTTCTGTAAGTACTGTTGCTGGGGATGCAATTGAAAACAGACCCTTAACAAACGTAATTTCTGCTCTAGAAGGAACTGCTTCTGGCGTTCAAATTGCTACAAGCAGCGGGCAACCAGGCTCTGCACCTAGCATTCGTATTCGCGGATTTGGTTCTGTAAACTCTAGTCAAGAGCCATTATATGTGGTAGACGGGGTAATTTATTCAGGAAGTTTTGCAAGTTTAAACTCTAATGATATTGAAAGCTTTACCGTTTTAAAAGATGCTGCATCCACTGCTATTTATGGCTCTCAGGGAGCTAACGGTGTTGTTGTAATAACTACAAAAAAAGGTAAAAAAGGCAAAGATCAAATAAGCCTTGAAGTTAGTCAAGGTATGGCAACAAGATCTATTCCAGAATATGACCGTGTAAATGCGTCACAGTATTACGAATTGATGTGGGAGGCCTACAGAAACAGCTTAGCGTTTAGAAATTCTAATCCTCTATCTACTGCAGATGCTAATATTAAAGCTTCTCAGGATATCGCAGGTCTTTTAGGCTATAATCCATTCAATGTAAGCAATGATCAGATCGTTTTGAATGATGGATCTATCAACCCAAATGCCTCATTAAAATATCCAGATGATTTAAGTTGGCAAGATGCTTTAGAACGCACTGGAATCATACAAAACTTAAATTTCTCTTATCAGGGAGGGACTGAGAAAACAGATTATTTTGCTTCATTAAGTTATTTAGATCAATCTGCAAATGTTATCAATTCAGATTTTGAGCGTATTACAGGTAGAATTAATTTAAACTCAAAACTTAAAGATTGGTTTAAAACAGGATTTAATATTACCGGTGCAACTTCAGCTTCAAATCAGGCTGTTGATGGTGCTACAAGTAGTTCTTCTTTTGTTAACCCTTTTAGATTTTCTAGATTTATTGGACCTATCTATCCTGTCTATTTACACGATGCTACAACTGGAGAGTACATTTTGGATGATGCTGGAAATCGTATTTATGACACAGGTGATTATACAGAGATTAGACCTGCTGGCGCTTCACCTGGTAGACATGCAATACAAGAAAACCTATTAAATATTGATAAAGATGATCGTTTTGCAATTAACGCTAGAACTTACGCAGAATTTTATTTTCTGAACGATTTCACATTTACATTTAATGCTGGTATAGACAAGAACTTTTATGAAAACGAAAGCTATGACAACAAGATTGTAGGTGATGGTGCTCCTGATGGTCGCGCAAGTAGAACTACGCAAACCACTACAGTTATTACTTATAATCAACTTTTAAACTGGAATAAATCTTTTGGTAATCATAACATTACTGCCTTATTAGGACATGAAAGTCTTGATTACGATCTTAAGTATTTATATGGATTTAGACAAAATCAAGTAGTTGATGGTAATACTGAATTAATCAATTTCGCTACAACTGTTGATTTAGAATCTTTCAGTAGAGAATATGGAAAAGAAGGTTATTTTTCTAGATTAAATTATAACTACGACAACCGTTATTTTGTAGCAGGTTCTTACCGAAGAGATGGATCATCTCGATTTGCTGATGATGCAAGATGGGGTAACTTCTACTCCTATAGCGGAGCTTGGAGAATGGATCAAGAAAATTTCTTAAAAGGTCAAGATTGGATTAATTTCTTGAAGCTTAGAGCTTCTTACGGTCAAGTAGGTAATGATTCTAACTTAAGCAACGCATCTTTAAGTTTTTATGCTAGCCAGTCTCTTTTAGGACTAGGTAACAATAACGCCGGAGAGCCAGGAATTTTAATTAGTGCTCCAGGAAACGAATTTCTTGAATGGGAGACTCAAAAACAAACCGACTTAGGTTTAGATTTTGGCTTTATTGACAACCGCATTAGTGGATCTTTTGCATATTATAAAAAAGTTACAGACGGACTTATTTTTGATGTACCACTTTCTGTGTCTTCAGGATTAGATAGCTACCCTGCTAACATTGGTAATATGTTTAACAGAGGTTTAGAACTAGATTTAAATCTTGCCCTTGTACGTAATGAAAATTTCAATTGGAATTTAAACATTAATGCTTCTACAATTCACAATGAATTCACCGAACTTCCACAGGAAGAAATCATAAACGGAACTAAAAAGTACGTAGTAGGTGGTTCAATTTTTGATTACTGGTTACGTGAATATTACGGAGTAGACCCTGCTGATGGTTCTGCATTATATGTTTTTGATCCAGAATTAGGAACAGCTACAGATGCAGACGTAAGAACTGTAAATGGTGATCTTGTTACTACAAATCAAAATAAAGCACTTTATAACTCTACTGCAACGGCTCTTCCAGATTTGTTCGGAAGCTTCACCAGTACATGGAATTATAAAGGTATTGAGTTAAGAGCATTATTTACTTACAGTATAGGTGGAGATACATATGATACTAACCTTGCTGGTCTTCTTCACTCTGGAAGCTACGGTTCTGCTCTTAGTACACGCATACTTGACAGATGGCAACAACCGGGAGATATCACAGATATCCCTAGATTAGATACAGATCAACGTACTGCTTTTGAAGCAGCTTCTGATAGATACTTAGTAAGTTCTACATTCCTAGGTTTACGTCAAGTTTCACTTTCTTATCAATTACCTTCAGAACTTATAGATCGTATTGGTTTAACTAATGCTAAAATTTATTTGAACGGAGAAAACCTTCATTTCTGGACTTCTGTTGATGGTCTTGACGTAGGTCAAAACTTTAACGGAACTACTCAAAACCGTTTTGCTCCTTCAAGAACTATAAGTTTAGGATTTAACTTATCTCTATAATTTACTACTATGAAAAACTTATATAAATATTCACTTGCGCTACTAGCTATGCTATCTATTAGTAGCTGTAGCGAAGATTTCCTAGACAGATTTCCTACAGAGGATGTACCTTCTGAAACTGCTACTACGACCACAGACAACTTATTTTTAGTTGTAAATGGTATTCACAGATCACTGTACCTTCGTTATAATTCACAAGGTGAGGGCGGTATAGGCTCTATGATGATTCAGGCAGATGTTTTAGGCGAAGATGCAGTAATGACTTCTGCTGGTAATGGCTGGTTTAATAACACGTACAAATGGGTAGATCATACAAATGCTTCTGATGCAGACGATTTATTTCCGTACAGAGTATTATACCGAATTATCAGAAATGCAAACGTAATCATTAATGGCGCTGAAGATGCTACAGGTCCTACGATAGATAGAGATGCAGCTTTAGGTCAAGCATTAGTTTACAGAGCCTATTGTCATTTTCAACTCGTGCAGCTTTATGGTAAACGTTATCAGTCAGGTTCGGTTAATAGCCAGCCAGGCGTACCTATACGTTTATTTGCAAGTAATGAGCCTCTAGCAAGAGCTACTGTAGAGGAAGTTTATGCTCAGGTAAATGCAGATTTAGATCAAGCGACTCTTCTTTTAGATGGTTATGAAAGACCTAATAAATCTCACTTTGATAAGAGTGTAGCTATAGGTCTTAAAGCTAGAGTTGCCTTGGTTCAGCAAAACTATCCTTTAGCTGCTTCATTAGCTAATCAAGCTAGACAGGGATATTCTTTAATGACAAATGATGAATATTTTAATTCATTTAACACATACACAAATAGAGAGTGGATGTGGGGAAGCTTTGTTCAGGAAGATCAGACTATATTCTTTGCAAATTTTGGAGCTTATGTATCGCGTAACTTTAGTTCTACAAATATTAGAACAAATCCTAAAGCGATAAACTCTAAACTATACAATCAAATTGCAAGTACAGATATACGAGCTCAACTATTTGATCCAACGGGGGCGCATAACAATTTGCCTGCAGGAGTTACACTTGCATCAAATTTTGTACGTAAACCATACACAAGTCAGAAATTTATAGCCGCAGGTACTGGAGATAGTAGAATGGATGTACCGTATATGAGAGCTGCAGAAATGTATTTGATTGAAGCAGAAGCATTATCATATACAAATGAAGCCGCTGCTAAACAGGTACTGTTTACACTTGCTCAAAATCGCAATCCTAACTATACTTTATCTACAAATACAGGAGCAGCTCTTAAAAATGAAATATACATTCAGCGTCGTATAGAACTTTGGGGTGAAGGTTTCAGATTTTATGACTTAAAGCGTTTAAACCAGCCTTTAGATCGTACAGGTGCAAATCACGACCCTGCCTTAGTAGGTCAGTTATTTGAGGTGCCTGCAGGAGATAACAGATGGCAATGGCAGATACCACAAGATGAGATAAACTCAAACCCACTGGTAGAACAAAACCCATCATAATTACAAACCCCCGTTAAATGAGTTTAACGGGGGTTTTTTAAATTGTAAATACTTACTCACAGGAACAGATTTCAAACATTTCAATTTATAATGATTTTATCATGAATATAGATAACTACGCAGATAGTCTTGTTATATAATACACTGCATATAAAATATGTGGGTAAACATTATATCCTATTAATCCTTTATAGAAAAAAAATTTCAAATAGCAATTTGTTAATTTTTCTCGATTCTTCAAATATTAGCGCTTAACCTAACATCAAATTGAATAAAAATTAAAATATTTGTTCGATTATCTGACAATTTATCATTTTTTAAGATTCAATTATTCCTAGATGCGCTGTTTAATACCCCTCATTTGTTTATTCTTAATAATCACTACTACTAAAGGTATAGCTCAAAGTTCAAAAAAAGAGATTCCTAAGCGTTCTTACACAACTAAGAGAATTGAAAATGCCAATCCTCCTGAAATCGATGGATATATAAATGAGCCTATTTGGGATCTAGTTCCTTATACAACTAATTATACCCAACTTCAGCCAGATATAGGTGCTCCTCCTACCGAACAAACCAAAATGAAAATCATTTACGATGCAAGTTATATTTATGTGGCATTTGTTTGTCTTGATCAGGATCCTGATGGTATTGAAAAGCGACTTTCCCGGCGAGATGGTTTTGCTGGTGATTGGGTAGAAATAAGTTTTGACAGTTACAATGATGACCGCACCGCATTTTCCTTTACGCTTACCGCTGCAGGAGTAAAAGCTGATGAGTTTATATCTAACAACACCCGATTTGATGAAACCTGGAATCCAATATGGTATACTAAAACAAGAATTGATGATTTTGGCTGGACAGCAGAAATCAAAATACCATTAAGTCAATTACGATTTAATAATGATAAGGATCAAGTATGGGGCTTGCAATCAAAACGCTTTTACTTTAGAAACAGAGAGCGTTCTCTTTGGCAAGAAATTGTACCGAATGCACCGGGGTATGTGAGTGAATTTGGTGAATTAAGAGGCCTAAATGATCTCACCCCTCAAAAACAATTAGAAATACAACCCTATGTAGTTACCCAACTAGACACTTATGAATCTCAGGCTGGCAATCCTTACCGGGATGGAAGCGATGCTCGGTTAAATGCAGGTCTTGATGCAAAAATAGGAATCACTAATGATCTTACTCTAGATCTTACATTAAATCCCGACTTTGGGCAGGTAGAAGCAGATCCAGCAGCTATTGCATTAGACGGGTTTCAGATATTTTTTAAAGAACAGCGTCCGTTTTTTGTAGCAAACAGTAATATTTTTGATTACGATCTGGATGATCAAACTTCTGATAATCTTTTTTATTCCAGACGTATTGGCCGCAGCCCGCAGCGTTCTGTTAGAGATCCCGAAGTTGTTTATACAGATTCACCACAAAATTCAACCATTTTAGGAGCAGCAAAATTTAGCGGAAAGACTAAAAATGGCTGGACATTAGGGCTTTTAGAAAGTCTTACCGATAAGGAGTTTGCAAATATTCTTAGAACAGATAATACAGAGCAGGAAGTGCTGGTAGAACCTCTCACTAATTACATAATAGGTAGAGCTCAAAAAGATTTTAATGATCGCAATTCGTATATAGGAGTTATTGCAACAGCTACTAATCGAAAACTAGAACCTCAACTTGAATTTCTTCATCGTGATGCTTTTACTGGAGGTATAGATTTTAAACATAATTGGAATGCTCGTAAGTATTATATTGAAGGAAATACAATCATTAGTAATGTACAAGGAAACGAAGAAGCTATAACCCGCACTCAACGATCCCTTACACATCTTTTTGATCGCGCAGATGCAACTCACTTATCAATCGATACAACAAGAACCTCTCTTACCGGTACTGGTGGAAATCTGGAAATAGGTAAAGCTTCGGGCGGAAACTTTACAGGAAGTTTAGGAACATCTTGGAAATCACCAGAACTTGAACTAAATGATGTAGGGTTTCTTAGACAGGCAGATTTAATTACGCAATACGCTAATCTTCAATACACACTTTTGAATCCTACACAAACTTTCAGAAATATTAACGTAGAGCTTGAGCAACAGAGTGTCTTTGATTTTGAAGGCAATTATAATCGCATACAGTATAATCTAGAATCTTTTCTTCGGTTTAATAATACGTGGGAAGCTAGTTTCGGTATAAATCACAAACCTAGAATAATTAGTAATACCGAATTAAGAGGTGGACCACGTCTGCGTTTTAATCAAGAAAATGTTCATTTCCTATTCATTAACTCAGATACCAGAAAGAAAATCACCTATGGGGCAGGCTACGTATTTTCACAAGCAACCCAAAATAATTTTTCATATTTCAGACTAGAGGCAGGTCTAGAATATCAGCCTCTTGACGCATTGAGTCTTTCCTTTTTTCCAGAATACGAATTAAGTCCTAACAAAACCCAGTATGTAAGCACCACAAACTACAATGGCACAAAGAGATACATTTTAGGTAATATAGATCAAAAAACCCTAAGTGCCACACTACGCCTCAACTATAGCGTTAATCCCAATTTAAGCATACAATACTACGCACAACCTTTTGTTTCAAAAGGAGAATACACAAATTTTAATCGCATTAATAATTCGACAGCAAAAGATTTAAATAATCGCATAACTTTATTTGCTCCTAATCAAATTTCTGAAACTGAAACTGGTTATGAAATTGATGAGAATGTTGATGGTACAACAGATTATAGATTTAGTAATCCCGATTTTTCTGTTGTACAATTAAGAACAAATCTTGTTGTACGCTGGGAATATGTTCCCGGTTCAGAATTGTTTTTTGTCTGGTCACAAGGCGCAAATGGTAATAACGATCCAGACAATACGCTTTTTAATGCGCTAGATAATCAGGTTATTCAGAAACAATTGAATAATACATTTCTTATTAAGGCAACCTACAGATTTCTTTTATAAAGAGTTTTTATAAGTGTTCACTGAAAGATTTATCACCAGAACAAAAGCCAGTTGCTGTTTCTACTGAACGTCATTCAATTTAAATCTATATAAATACCTGAAAGTTAGATAAAATACTTAATTATACTGGTATAAAACTACTCATTAGGTTATTTTAGCACTACCAAATTATTAGAAATGAAGAATTATTTAATAATATTATTCCTCACATTCTCCTATTCTTTAATCGCTCAAGTAGGTATCGGCACTGTAAATCCAGAAGCTGGTTTAGATATTGTCTCTTCAAATGGGATACTCGTACCGCGCGTTGCACTGTTGAGCTTAACAGATATTACTACTGTAGTTAATCCTACAGGCACACCCCTCGCAGAGAGCACACTTGTATATAACGATGCTACTGGTGGCTTAACACCTGCTGGCTTTTATTTTTGGCAAAACAATCAATGGAATCACATATCGTCAAACAGTCAAAAAAAGGTTCACTTTGGGAAAATTCTTGTAAATGCTTCTGGGGATGTAATTGTGACCGGTGTAGGGTTTTCTCCCAAGTCTGTAGAATTTGTGGCAATCAACAGAATCGAAGGCTATAATAACACTTATAGAGCAAACGGCAACAATACAAATGATATACGAATGGCAGGTGGTACAACAATAGGTTATGCTCAGAATACCGGCAGTAGCATCGACCAGCAAGTAATTTCTAATGGCTTTAATGGGTCTAGTATAAATAACATTGGTACATACTCCTCCTCATCACACTGTATTGCTGCCTATTTTGTGAATAATAACGGAGAACCTATACATGATGACGGGTCACCAAATTCTGGTAGTGACACTCAAAACGGTTTAATAAGCGCCTCGTTACAGTCATTTGATGATGATGGTTTTACTTTAAATTTTGACAACTTTCTCGCTGGTTCAACAACCAGTAACCGCACAAATCAAATGGTTGTGATTTATAAAGCTTATAGATAAAATAGTGAAGTAAGTAAAAGACTAAGGGCTTCCAAAAATGGAAACCCTTAGTCTATATATTAATGAGCCTCAAGCCAATTCTCTCCAACTCCCAGTTCAACATCTAGCGGAACATCCATCTTAAAGGCATTTTCCATTTCAGTCTTAATCATGGTTTTTACGTGTTCCAACTCAGTTTTGTACACATCAAAAACAAGTTCATCATGTACCTGAAGTAGCATTTTGGTTTTCAGCTTTTCAGCTTTTAACCTTTTATGAATATTGATCATAGCGATTTTAATAATATCTGCCGCGCTACCTTGTATAGGAGCGTTTACAGCATTTCGCTCTGCTGCACCACGTACAACAGCATTACTGCTATTGATATCCTTTAAATAACGACGACGACCTAAAACGGTAGAAACATACCCGTTATCACGTGCAAAATCAACCTGTTCACTCATGTAGTTACGCAACTTCGGATAAGTCTTGTAATAGGTGTCAATAAGATCTTTACTCTCTGCTCTACTCAAATCTGTCTGATTACTTAATCCAAATGCTGAAACCCCGTAGATAATACCAAAATTTACTGTTTTTGCATTACTACGCTGTTCGCGGGTCACTTCAGCCAAGGGAACATTAAATACTTTTGCGGCAGTAGAAGCGTGAATATCTTCACCATCTTGAAAAGCCTGCATCATTGTTTCTTCTTGACTAAGCGCAGCAATAATTCGTAATTCTATCTGTGAATAATCTGCCGCTAGTAAAATATACTCTTCGCTTCGCGGAACAAATGCTTTACGCACCTGCCTACCCCGCTCCGTACGTATCGGGATGTTTTGTAGATTGGGATTATTTGAACTCAAGCGACCCGTTGCGGCCACAGTTTGCATATAATCGGTATGCACACGACCTGTATTCTCATCAACCTGAGAAGGAAGTGCGTCTACATAGGTACTTTTTAACTTCGCTAGTCCTCTATAGTCTAAAACATTTTGAATTATCTCATGATCTGGAGCTAAATAAGAAAGCACATCTTCTGCAGTAGAATATTGTCCTGTACGTGTCTTTTTAGGCTTATCTACGAGTTTTAATTTGTCAAAGAGTATTTCTCCAAGTTGTTTTGGCGAACCTATATTAAACTCTTCACCTGCATCTCTGTAGATTTTTTCTTCTAATGAAAGTATATCAGAATTTAAGTCTGTAGCTAAACCTGCTAGAAACTCTTTATCAAGATTTATACCTTCGAGTTCCATATCTGCAAGCACCTGCACTAATGGAATTTCAATTTCATCAAAAAGCTTTTGCGTATTTGCTTCGCCCATTTCTTTTTCAAAATGTTCTTTAAGTTGAAGCGTTATATCTGCATCTTCAACAGCATATTCTGTTTGCTGCTCCACAGGAACATCTGCCATCGACTTTTGATTCTTACCTTTTTTACCTATTAATTCTTCGATTGAAACCGGAGTGTAATTAAGATATGTTTCCGCTAGAACGTCCATATTGTGACGCATATCGGGATTGATTAGATAATGTGCAATCATCGTATCAAAAAGTTTACCTCTTACCTCAACTCCATACTTCGCTAAAACTTTAATATCATATTTAAGATTTTGTCCTATCTTCTGAATAGTTTCAGATTCAAAGAAAGGCTTTAGTTCTTCTATTAACAGCTGTGCTTGCGCAGCCTCTGGAGGAAATGGAATATAAAAACCTTTTGTTTTTTCCCAGCTAAATGCTATTCCTACCAAATCTGCCTTTAAGGGATCTAGCGAAGTAGTTTCTGTATCAAAGCAGACTGCTTGCTGATTTAAAAGATTTTTTAGAAATAATTTTGTTGCCATTCCGGGCGCCACACTTTGATAAAAATGTGAAACATCTTTAATTGTATTTCTGGTATTGCGCTCCTCAATAGTTGCGTCTGCCGCAGCACCTCCAAATAAATTATATTGGCCTGCACCTGCATTTGCAGCTTGCTCAGAAGAATGTACCAGTTTCTTTGCAGTTTCTGTACTACTCACTGCTGCACCTGTATCGCTATCTGCCTCACCCGAAAATATTTTTATAAACTGGTCTTTAAGTCGTCTAAATTCTAACTCATCAAAAATTTCCTGTACCTTATCTGCATCGGGTTGTGAAAGTTCGTAAGATTCAGCGTGAAACAGCACATCACAATCAGTCATAATAGTCGCGAGTTTTCTGGATAGACGGCCTAACTCTGCACTTTCTATAACTTTCTCTTTCATCTTCCCCTTAAGCTTATCAGTATTTGCAAGAAGTCCTTCTAAGTCGCCGTACTCTTTAATAAATTTTTTAGCAGTTTTATCACCTACACCCGGCAATCCCGGAATATTATCAGAAGCATCCCCCATCATACCCAGATAATCAATTACTTGTTCTGGGCGCTCTACTTCAAAACGTTTTTGCACTTCAGGAATTCCCCAAATTTCAATTCCATTACCCATTCGGGCAGGCTTGTACATAAATATGTTCTCTGAAACCAGTTGGGCATAATCCTTATCTGGAGTAACCATAAAAACCTGATAGCCTTCTTTTTCTGCTTGCTTGGCCAAAGTCCCAATCAAATCGTCTGCTTCTACACCTTCTATCTGAACGAAGGGCACATGCATTGCTTTCAAAATTTCTTGAATTATAGGCACTGCTATGCGAATAGCTTCTGGTGTTTCATCTCTATTAGCTTTATAATCTCCATACAATTCAACACGCTCTGAGCTGCCTCCTTTGTCAAATGCCACCGCAAGATGATCTGGCTTTTCGCGTTTAATCACATCAAACAAAGAATTTACAAAACCCATCACTGCAGAGGTATCCTGCCCTTTTGAGTTTACTCTGGGATTTTTTATAAGAGCATAGTAACCACGAAATATTAGCGCATAAGCATCTAAAAGAAATAAGCGTTTTTGAACAGACATATGGGATTATTTTTTATTCGGAAATTGAAGTATCAAAAATAAGAATTACTACATTGATATGGTTTTTATAAGTTGGCATTTTTAAAATAGTAAATTTCGCTTTAGACAGCTATAGATTACATATATCGTGTATGCGTAAATTTTAAGAGCAATGAATATACCTACCACCTATTTAGAATTTCAAGATTATTTAGAATTACAGAATCCGCCACAACCTTGGCCTGCTACATTGCAGTCCCTATGGTTTCTTGCTAATAACAATTGGGATGCCTCACATACGATTGCTCAGGATATTGAAGGATCAATGGGAAATCTAATTCACGCACATTTACATAGGGTTGAAGGCGACGAATGGAATGCTACATACTGGTATAAACAAGCTGGAACATCTTTCCCAGAGATTTCTTTAGAAGAGGAGTTGAAACAATTAGTAAATCTAATTATATCGTAAAACAAAAAATCCGTTAGACTAAGGTCTAACGGATTTTGATTAATCTTTTCGCTTATGCGAGAATAGTTTTATAGCTCTAGTGCTTTTAAAACATTGTTACTCATTAGCAATTCTTCTGGGTTTTCAAGAGCCTCTTTAACGGCTACTAAAAATCCTACAGACTCTTTACCATCAATAATACGGTGATCGTAAGAAAGTGCTACATACATAATAGGAGCAATTGCTATACCTCCATCTCGTACAATAGGACGCTCAACTATATTATGCATACCTAATATTGCAGATTGCGGAGGATTAATGATAGGTGTAGAAAGCATGCTTCCAAATACACCACCATTTGTAATAGTAAAGGTACCACCCGTCATCTCATCTACTGTAATCTGACCATCACGTGCTCTAAGTGCAAGACGTTTTACTTCAGACTCTACCCCTCGAAAACTTAAATTCTCAGCATTTCTTATTACCGGAACCATAAGACCTTTAGGTCCTGATACCGCAATAGAAATATCTTTAAAATCATAAGTAATCATTTCCTTACCATCTATCATAGAATTTACAGCAGGATACATTTCTAATGCGCGAACACAAGCTAATGTAAAGAATGACATGAAACCTAAACCTACACTATGCTTAGATTTAAAATCTTCTTTGTACTTATCGCGCAATGCAAAAATCGCCGACATATCTACTTCATTGAAAGTAGTTAACATCGCAGTTTCATTTTTTACGCTTACTAGACGCTCTGCTACTTTACGACGTAACATAGACATTTTTGAACGGCTTTCTCCACGGCTTCCATTACCAGGAGTTCCCATAGATGGCTGTGCATTTACAGCATCCTCTTTAGTAATACGACCATCACGGCCACTACCTTTTACATCTTTAGCATCAATACCTTTTTCGTCTAAGGCTTTCTTGGCTGCAGGAGATGGAGTTCCTGTCGCATATGTTTTTGAATCCTGAGACTGGCTTGGAGTGCTTGATTTAGATGGCTCTTCGGTTTTTGAATCACCTTTCTCGTTAGTATCAGCAGAATTTTTATTTTTATTACTTAATTCTTTTTCTGCATCACCTCCACTACCTTCATCTCCAGAAGCTTTTTTAGAATCTCCTCCTGGTTTAGGAGCATCAGTATCGATAAGACATACCACTTGCCCTACCGCTACAGCATCACCTTCTTCTGCTTTTAGCGTAATAATTCCGCTAGCTTCAGCCGGAAGTTCTAAAGTAGCTTTATCGCTATCTACTTCGGCAATAGCCTGATCTTTTTCTACATAGTCGCCATCTTCTACAAGCCACTGTGCTATTTCAACTTCTGTAATCGATTCTCCCGGAGAAGGGACTTTCATTTCTAAAGCCATATTTCTATTTTATTAACTTTTATATGTTTACACTAGGGTAATAAAGTTGAATTCCTAATGTAAAATTTCTTTTTATTGGTTATTTATATTTTTATCAAAAACATCCTCGATGACTTTGTGATGTCTTCTCTTAAATCGTACAGAACTACCCGCTGCAGGCGCACCATAAAACTTACGACTACAGATTCTGAATTTCTGTGCTTCTGGAAGATGCATTAATAAATGCCCGTAAGCACCCATATTGCGTGGTTCCTCTTGCGCCCATACAATATCATCTGCATTTTTATATTTATCTATTGCAGCCCGAATTTCATTTTTAGGAAGTGGGAATAATTGTTCTACACGTACAAGTGCAACATCATCTCTTTCTAATTCCTCTCGTTTTTCTAACAAATCATAATAGAACTTACCGGTAACAAACACTAAAGTCTTCACCTTATCTGCTTGTACAAAATCATCGTCAATGGTCATTTTAAAACTTCCATTTGCCAGTTCTTCTTTTGTAGAAACAACCTTTGGATGTCTTAATAGACTTTTTGGTGTGAAAACTATAAGCGGCTTTCTAAAATTCGTTTTTAGTTGGCGGCGTAATAAATGGTAAAAGTTTGCAGGTGTTGTACAGTCTGCAACGTACATATTATCTACTGCACACAGTTGCAGATAACGCTCCATACGAGCAGAAGAATGCTCTGCTCCCTGACCTTCATAACCGTGTGGCAATAACATTACCAGACCGTTTTGTAGTTTCCACTTATCTTCGGCAGCAGAAATATACTGATCTAGCATTATCTGCGCACCATTACTGAAATCTCCAAATTGAGCTTCCCAAATAGGTAATGTTTTTGGACTCGCCATAGCATAACCATAATCAAAGCCTACAACACCATACTCAGAAAGTAAGGAATTGTATATATACATATGCCCTTGATCTCCTTTGAGGTTATTAAGCAACATGATTTCTTCTTCGCTTTCTTCTACTTTCGTAACTGCATGTCTATGAGAGAATGTACCACGCTCTACGTCTTGACCCGTCATACGTACATCAAAACCTTCTTTTAGTAGTGAACCATATGCAAGTAATTCTGCAAGTCCCCAATCGATTTTATTGTCATCAAAATACATTGCGCGACGCCCCTCAATAATCTTCAAGATCTTGCGCATGAACTTTTTATCTTCAGGTAGTTTTGTAATTACATCTGCAATTTCAGTAAGCGCTTCAAGGTTAAATGTTGTGTCTATAGGACTCATCATTTCTACCTCTGTAGCTTGCTCAAAACCTTCCCACTCATCCTGCATAATAGCAGTTATACGAGTAGTTTCTTCTTCTCTAGATTTCTCTAATTTTTCTTCTAATTTTTCTTTGTATTCCTCTTCAAGTTGCTTCACATAGTTTTCATCTATGATCCCTTCTGCAATAAGTTTATTTGCATAAAGATCACGAGCATTATCATGCTTAGCAATTGCTTTATATAATTTTGGCTGGGTAAAACGCGGTTCATCACCTTCATTGTGACCATATTTTCTGTATCCCAACAGATCTATAAATACGTCACGCCCAAACTCCATTCTAAAATCTAATGCAAACAGAGATGCGTGCACAACTGCTTCCGCATCATCAGCATTAACGTGTAAAACTGGAGAAAGCGTCGTTTTTGCAACATCTGTACAATATGTAGATGATCGTGCATCTAGATAATTTGTTGTAAAGCCTATTTGGTTATTAATTACTATATGTATAGTTCCCTTAGTAGAGTAACCTTCTAATTGAGCCATTTGTATTATTTCATAAACAATACCCTGGCCTGCAATTGCCGCATCACCGTGAACCACTATAGGTAAAACCTGATTGGGTTTTTCTGCATGATGCAAATCTTGTTTTGCTCTAGCAATACCCTCAACTACTGCTCCTACTGTCTCTAAGTGAGAAGGGTTAGGTGCAATATTTATGTTTATTTCCTTGCCGCTATCTGTAAGACGACTTGAAGTCCAGCCTAGGTGATATTTTACGTCCCCATCAAAAACTTCCTGATCGTAATCTTTACCATCAAACTCACTGAAAATATCTTTAGCATTTTTGCCAAAAATATTTGTCAAAGTATTTAAGCGCCCTCTATGCGCCATACCCATAACAAATTCTTTTACTCCAAGATCTGCTGCTGCCTCAATAATCGCATCTACAGCCGGAATAAAACTTTCTCCTCCCTCTAGGGAAAAACGCTTCTGGCCTACATATTTTGTATGCAAAAAGGTCTCAAAAGAAACTGCTTCATTCAGTTTTCTTAGAATTTTCTTCTTTACATCACCAGAGAACGACGGGTGATTATCATTGATATTAAGTTTATCCTGAATCCATTGAATTTCTTCTGGCTTACGAATAAACATATATTCTACACCTATAGATTCACAGTAAATCTTCTCTAAATGATTTACAATTTCTCGTAATGTAGTTGTACCTATTCCTAAAATTTCACCAGCAGAAAACGTAGTATCTAAATCGTTTTCACTGAGGCCAAAATTTTCCAACGCTAATGTTGGGGTATATTGACGTCTCTCTCGTACCGGATTTGTTTTTGTAAACAAATGTCCACGTGTACGATAACCATCTATAAGTTTTACAACCTGAAATTCTTTCTGAAGATTATCAGGCACTGAAACTGCTGCGTTTGTAGTTTTTACCTCAGCTGGAGCAAAGTCTGGTTGAACACCGCTTTCTTCCATACCAAAATCAAATCCTTGAAAAAATGCACGCCAACTAGGCTCCACACTATCAGGATGCTGTAGGTATTTATCGTAAAGTTCTGCGAAATATGCAGTGTTAGCTGCATTGAGAAATGAAAATCTATCCATTTTATAGTTTAAATCTGTCGATTTTTTAAGCAATAATTTGTCAAAAATACAATATTTCGCTGGCACAACGGCTTTGGTTTTCCAATTTTATGCTTATCATTAACATTTTAAAATTCAGATTTTAGACCGCGTTAAAGTAGTACCCAATCAACCTTATTATTATGAAATTAATGAAGAACACTCTAGGTTTATGTGCGATACTTTTTATGACGTGCCAGTTAATAACAGCACAAACACAAAGCACCTACTTCTGGGATAACGTCGATTTTGGTGGAGGTTTAGGCCTCAATTTTGGTGAAGAATATTTTGCCGCAAGTGTCTCACCTAGTGCGATTTACAATTTTAATCCCTACTTTGCAGCGGGACCGGGCCTATCCTACTCTTATATTAGAGATGGTGATTTAAAATCATCGATTTTGGGCGGCAGCATTATCACACTTATAAACCCGTTACCGGCTATACAATTCTCTGCAGAATTTGAAGAACTTTATGTTTCGCAAACTGCAAATTATGACGGAGGAAGTTTTGAACGTGACTTCTGGAATGCAGCACTTTTTTTAGGATTAGGATATCGATCTGGCTCGGTAACAATTGGAGCTAGGTACAATGTACTTTACGATGATGATGACGCTATTTACACAAGCGCAATTCAGCCATTTATTCGTGTTTATTTTTAAAAGAAACTTTTAGAAATTCGCGCTCCAAAATTAAAATAGCAACTTCTTCTGCAAGCTCATGCACAAACTGAGCTGGAATCTCTTTAATTCTAGCTTCAGAAACATCTATCGCATAAAGTAAATTGAGATATTTCTCAAAGTCTGAAATAATCACTTCATAAATACAAGCAACCAGATTGCGGGCGAGTGCTTCGGGTTTATCTTCAGTGCTAAAATTTGAATCTACACCCGCTCTTGCAAAGTCTTTGTTTAACTGATGTATCAAAGAATCGTAAAGCGATTGTTGTTTAGCTGATTTTAAAATAGCTAATGAAGTATCCATTCTTTTTTACACTTTTCTACGCATCAATGCCTGTGCAAATTCACGTAAAATTTGTTTCTTTTCTCCCTTAACCTCTAACTCCTCTAGAGTACTAAGCGCTTTATTGGTATACAGTTCAATTTCATTTTGAATTGCTTCAGCAGCACCAGACTCTATAAATAGTTGCTTAACCGTTTCAATTTTCCCAGATGGGTCCTGCGGATTAATACTGTATAAATGACTTAGCTGAATACTGTGCGCCGGGTCTAATTTTTCTAATGCCGTTAAGTATAAGAAGGTTTTTTTATTTTCAATAATATCGCCACCCACTTGTTTTCCAAATGTTTTTGGATCTCCAAATGCATCTAAATAATCATCCTGCAGCTGAAACGCAATTCCCAGATCTCGCCCAAAATCATAAATTTTATTGCAATTTGATTCTGAAGCATTAGCCACTACTGCCCCCATTTTTAAGGCTGCACCTACAAGAACTGCAGTTTTATACTCAATCATTTTTAAATATTCTGGCAATGTAACATCATCCCGAGTTTCAAAATCTACATCATACTGCTGACCTTCACACACCTCGATTGCTGTCTTACTAAATAATTTAGCTAGATTTCTAAAGGTTTCTCCGTCATAATTTTCAAAGAGCTGATAGGCATTTATAAGCATTGCATCACCCGAAAGAATCCCGGTATTAATATCCCATTTTTCATGTACTGTTTCCTTACCACGACGTAATGGGGCATCATCCATAATGTCATCATGTACTAATGAGAAATTATGAAAAACCTCAATAGCTAAAGCTGCGTCTAAGGCTTTTTTATAATCAGATTCAAATATGTCTGCAGCCATTAAGGTCAACAAAGGGCGTAAACGCTTACCTCCTAGCTGCAAAATATACAGAATAGGGTCGTAAAGATTTTTAGGCTCTCTCGTCTTGATTTTTGTATTTAAATAGTCAATAAATACATCTGTGTATTGATCAATGCGCAACATACTTGAAAATTTTCGGCTAAAATACCACTCTCTTAGTTAACAGTACTCTCATTAATTCAGAAGCTTTATTAAAACCAATGTTACCATTCTATTAAATTGACAAAAAACTTTGGAAACTAAATACGTTTTTAAAGTTTCCGGAGTATATTTGCGCAAAATTATGAAAGCAGATATATTAAATACAGCAACAGAACTCTTTATTAAACAAGGGTTTAAAAGCGTCACAATGGATGATATTGCTTCACATATGCATATATCAAAGAAAACTATATATGCTAGTTATTCTCACAAAACAGAATTAGTATATGCTGTAGCACATCAAATGATGAATGTTATTCAATGTGCCGTCACCCAATTAGTTGAAACTCAAAAAAACCCTATTCAAGAACTTTATGAGATTAAGAAATATGTAATAGAACATTTACATGGAGAAAAAACATCTTCTATACAACAGCTGTTAAAATACTACCCTAAAATATTTAACGAACTTAAACTACACCAGTTTGAATTTATGAAGGGTTGTATGGAAAAAAATATCACTAAAGGAATTAATATGGGTCTGTTTAGAGACAATCTGGATGTAGAGTTTATTTCCAGAATGTATCATGTGGGCATGACAAATATTAAAGACGATAGTATTTTCCCTCACGAGAAATTTCCACACGCAAAATTGTATGAGATGTATCTAGAATATCATTTACGTGGAATCGTAACTCCCGAAGGCAGAAAAATTCTCAATCAAATAATTCACTCAAATCAAGACTAATGCAAAAAATCATTATCCTCTTAGTGTGTATTTTGGGGACTATAAATTATAGTCAGGCTCAAGATAGTACAGAGGTTCAAACTTTCTCACTAAGCCTAGAAGACGCCATTATTTATGGCTTACAAAATAGTTATACTACAAAAAATGCACGTACAGATGTAGAGATAGCGCTCAAACAAAAATGGGAAATTATAGCTCAGGGATTACCGCAAATTGGAGGTGAGATTACCTATCAAAATCAGTTAATTCAACCTACGTCTTTTATTCCTGCTGTCGTTTTTGATCCTAGTGCAGATCCCGGGAGCTTTATTCCAGTTCAGTTTAGTCAAAAGCAAAATGCTTCTGCAATTGCTACCTGGAATCAGTTATTATTTGATGGTTCCTATATAGTAGGAGTACAATCTTCAAAAACGCTTCTTCAGATCTCTCAAAATGCTAAAGTAAAGACAGACTTAGAGGTGAAGCAGGGAATTATTGAAGCTTATGGCAATGTATTACTTGCCAGAGAGAGCGTTTCTATCCTTCAAAAGAACCTCAATACTCTTGACAAAAACCTTTCTGATACTCAAAAAATATTTGAGAACGGTCTTACCGAAGAAGAAGATGTTGAGCAATTACAAATTACTTTTCTTGGTCTAGAA
Source organism: Leeuwenhoekiella aequorea (assembly GCF_004104375.1). Taxonomy (GTDB): domain Bacteria; phylum Bacteroidota; class Bacteroidia; order Flavobacteriales; family Flavobacteriaceae; genus Leeuwenhoekiella; species Leeuwenhoekiella aequorea. Next base: position 427,177 of record NZ_QOVM01000001.1, on the reverse strand, counting down.
ACTCAACTTAACAATACAGTTCGTCAACTTGCAATAGCATATGATATGCTAAAGCTTACTTTAGGGATTTCCATAGACAGCAAATTAGAAGTTACAGACTCTCTAGAAGATCTCGCAATGCAGTATTATGATTTAAACTTGCTTACACAAAGTATAAGTCCTGAAAATAATATTGATTTTCGTATTGCTGAAGATCAAACGAATCTCGCCAGAACTGAAGTTAAACTTGAAAAAAGTAAAGCTTTGCCTCGTTTAAGCGCTTATATTAATTACGGTACAGCAGGAGCAAGTAATTCGTTTACGTTTTTTGATGATGAACAGCGTTATTTTGAGCAATCTATTGTTGGAGTGTCTCTAAGTGTTCCTATTTTTAGCAGTGGTATGCGTGCTGCAAGAACGGCTCAGAAAGAACTCGCTTATAGAAAGAGCCTTGAAGATCTTGAGCAGACGCGTAATCAAGTTAAATTAGAAATTGCATCAGCTCGTAATGACTATCAATTTGCACTGGACAATTTTGCTACTCAAGAAAAAAACCTTGCGCTTTCAGAGCGTATAGAGAACAAAAATTCCATTAAATTTTTTGAAGGTATTGCCAGCAGCTTTGAATTAAGCGAGGCACAAACTCAATTATATCAAGCACAGCAGGACTATTTGCAAGCAATGTATGAAGTAATTGCAAACAAAGCAGCTCTAGAAAAAACCTTAGATACTACCACTTACCAACCACAACAAAATTAATACGCACTACTATGAAAAATATATTATCCTTACTTGTATTCACTACTATGCTAATTTCTTGTGGTGATAAAGAAGTAGATGTTGATGCGCTTATTGCATCTGGTGATATGCAGGCAATTAAAGAAGCTCAAACTCAACTAAAAGATGAGAATACTGCTTTGCAAATGAAGTTGAAAAAACTAAACACCGTTATTGATAATGCCGAAAAGAAAACTAACGGACCGCTCGTATCTACACAAAAAATAGGAGATACACTTTTTGATCATTTTCTTGAAATTCAAGGTAATGTTGAAACAAAACAAAATATTGTAATAAGTGCTGAGTATAGCGGCGTATTATCGCGTGTATATGTTAAAGAAGGTGACAAAGTTAAAAAAGGTCAAGTCTTAGCACGTATAGATGATGGTGGTTTAGGTTCACAATTAACTCAATTACAAACGCAAGCCGAACTTAATAAAACCACATTTGAGCGTCAAAAAAGATTATGGGATCAGAACATAGGTTCAGAAATTCAATACCTACAAGCTAAAGCAAGCTATGAGGCTTCGCAAAGTCAAGTAAATCAACTTAGAAGTCAGTTAGGTAAAACTACTATTACGGCTCCATTTGCAGGTACAATAGATCAGGTTTTAACAGAGCAAGGTTCTGCTGTTATGCCGGGTAAAGAACTTTATCGTATTGTAAACCTTACCGATATGTATATTACCGCAGAAGTACCTGAAAGTTATTTAGGTACTGTAAGTGTTGGTAAGTCTGTAGAAGTTAATTTCCCTGTTTTAAATAAGAAAATAGATTCAAAAATACGCCAGACAAGTAACTTCATCAATCCGGCAAACCGCTCGTTTACTATTGAAGTTGCGGTTCCTAATGAAGAAAAAAGTATTAAACCTAATCTTACCGCTAAGCTTAGAATTAACGACTATACAAGCGAAGATGCTATTCTAATACCATTAAGTGTAATTTCAGAGAATGCTGAAGGTGAACAATATGTTTATGTTGCTACTAAAGGCGAAGACAACACACTAATTGCTAAGCGCGTAATAGTTGAAACTGGAAAAACACAAGGAGATTCTATAGAGATTCTATCTGGTCTGAATGCGAATGATGAAATCATCGTACAAGGTGCACGTAGCGTTCAAGACAATCAAGAGATTAGAATTTTAAATAACTAGTACGATGAGCGAAAAGAAAAGTAGCAAGAAAAAAAATCAGGTAGACAAAGAATTTGGCTTATCGAGCTGGGCGATTGACAACCCCACAGTTATTTATGTCATAATGGCTTTGCTCTTGGTTATGGGTGGTATTGCATATTATGTAATGCCACGAGAGAGTTTTCCTGAAATTAATGAAACTAAAATCTACATCTCTGCTCCCTATCCCGGAAACACGGCCGAAGATGTAGAAAAATTAATTACAGATCCGCTTGAAGACCGATTAAAAAACATTTCAGGGGTTACAGAAATCACCTCTACGTCTCAAGAGAACTATGCTTTAATTACTATTGAATTTGAAGACGATATTTCAGTAGAAAGCGCGAAGCAAGAAGTTAAAGATGAGGTAGATTCTGAAAAAGCAAACGAAGACTGGCCTACTTCTAATGGCGTAAAGGTCGAGCCAAATGTGTTTGACCTGAGTCTTTCTGAAGAACAACCTATCCTCAATGTTAATATACAAGGTAATTACCAGGTTCAGCAGCTTAAAAGCTATGGTGAATATTTACAAGATGAGATAGAAGACCTTCCGGAAATCAAAGAGGTTTCTATACGTGGAGCACAAGACAAAGAAGTTGAAGTAGCTGTAGATGTTACTAAAATGAATGCTGCTCAAGTAAGTTTTGATGATATTTTAAATACCATCAGAAATGGAAATATGACAATGGCTGCGGGTAATTTAATTACGAGTGGTCAACGTCGTACAATACGTATACTTGGAGAAATTGAGAAGCCCTCAGAACTTGAAAATTTTATAGTAAAATCTCAGAATGGAGCTGTTTACCTTAGGGATATTGCTAATGTAACTTTTAAAGAAGAAGACAAAACTACTTTTGCCCGCGAATGGGGAGAAAATGTAGTAATGCTTGATGTTAAAAAGCGTTCGGGGAAAAACATGGTAGAAGCTGTTGAGAAAATCAAAGTGATTTTAGCAGAAGCTCAGGCAAATGAATTTCCGCCAGATGTAAAAATATCTACTGCAAACGATCAATCTGAAAAAACAATTAATCAGGTTAATGATCTTGTTAATAACATCATTTTTGGTATCATCCTAGTGGTGGGAGTTCTTACCTTCTTCCTAGGTTTCAGAAATGCATTGTTTGTAGGGTTTGCAATACCGATGTCGATGTTTATGTCATTTATGATATTAAATGCGCTAGGCTACACGATGAATACAATGATTTTGTTTGCCCTTATTATGGGTCTGGGTATGCTTGTGGATAATGGAATTGTGGTTGTAGAGAATGTGTATCGTCTTATGGATGAAGAGGGCATGTCTCGCATTGAAGCCGCTAAAAAAGGTATTGGCGAGATAGCATTTCCTATTATTATATCTACCCTTACTACAGTAGCTGCGTTCGTTCCGCTGGGAACCTGGCCTGGAGTTATGGGTCAGTTTATGATTTACTTTCCTATAACCCTCTCGGTTGTACTTGGTTCATCTCTTTTCGTAGCCATATTCATCAACTCCATGTTAGTGAGTAAATTTATGGATGTTGATCAGAAAATACTTACTAGAAAGCAACTCATACGATTAACGCTGGTTTTAGTACCATTAGGTATTTTGATCCTTATAGTAGGTGGTGCAATTCGCGGTATAGGTTCTGTAATGATCGTTACGGCGATTATATTTTGGCTTTATAAATACAGTATTAAAGGTGCTGCAGAATATTTTCAGAAACGTACACTGGTATGGCTAGAAGAAAAATATAAATCTTTTTTAAGCTGGGCACTTAGAGGAAGAAAACCTTCACTACTTGTAGGTGGTACTTTTATACTTCTTATTCTAGTTTTTATGGGCTTTGGAGCTTCGGTAGGATCTCAGCGTACGAGTATTGAGTTCTTTCCAGATAATAAGCCAAATCAGATAATTGTTTATATAGAATATCCTGAAGGTACAGATATCTCAAAAACCAATGCTATTGCAAAAGATATTGAGAAGCGCGTGTATTCAATTTTAAATGATGATAGTTATCTAAACGGAGATTTTAATTTTCTTGTAGAAAGTGCTGTATCGCAAGTAGGTGAAGGTGCAGGAAATCCACAAACAGATGGTGGTAGTACTGCAGAAATGCCCCATAGAGCAAAAATTACAGCAACCATGCGCGAATACAAATTCCGTAATGGTGCAGATTCTGAAGAATTACGTACAAAAGTTCAGGCAGAGCTAACAGATGCTTACCCGGGTGTGGCAATTTCAGTAGAAAAAGATGCAAGTGGCCCACCGGCAGGATATCCTATAAATATCGAACTTGAAGGTCCGGATTATGATGCTTTGATTGCGACTGCAGAAAATATGCGCAGTTTTATTAATTCGAGAAATATTCCCGGAATTGAAGAATTAAAAATTGATGTAAACCGAGCTAAACCTGCCATGCAAGTTGTGGTAGATCGTGAAAAGGCAGGAGCCTTAGGCGTTGCCAGCGGCCAAGTTGGTAATCAATTGCGAAGATCACTCTTTGGTGAAAAAGCGGGTATCTATAAAGAAGATGGTGAGGATTATGACATTAATGTTCGTTTTGAAGAAGACGATCGCTATAATACCTCCGCCCTTTTTGATCAAAACATCACATTTAGAGATGCTGCTACCGGCGTAATTAAAGAAATCCCTGTGTCTGCAGTAGCTACAAAAAAGAACACCTCTTCTTTTAGTGCTATTAAACATAGAGATACAAAACGTGTGGTAACTGTTTATTCTGGGTTAGCCCCCGGCTTTGTAGATGCGACAGCGGTTGTAACTAAAATACAGGCAGAAATGCAGTCATTTACTGCTTTACCAGATGATATTCATATTGATTATACAGGTCAAATTGAAGAGCAAAACAAACAGATGCAGTTTTTAATGGGTGCATTCTTTGGTGGTCTTGCATTGATATTCTTTATATTAATATTCCAGTTCTCTTCAATATCAAAACCTACAATCATAATGATTGCAATATTCCTGAGTTTCATCGGGGTATTTGGAGGGATTTTGATAACAGGAGCATCGTTTGTAATTATGATGACGATGATGGGGATCATCTCTCTGGCAGGTATTGTAGTAAATAACGGGGTTGTACTTCTCGATTATACACAATTGCTTGTAGATCGTCGTATTGTACAACTAGATCTTGATGATGATGCACTTCTTCCTAAAGATGAAGTTACAGCGATTGTTGTGGAAAGTGGTAGAGCTCGTTTACGACCGGTTTTACTTACCGCAATAACGACTGTCCTAGGTCTTATTCCGCTAGCAATAGGAATTAATATCGACTTTTTTGGCTTGTTTAGTTCGTTTGATGCCGGTTTCTATATAGGTGGGGATAACGTGATCTTCTGGGGTCCATTAGCCTGGTCTGTAATCTACGGATTGATAATCGCAACGTTCCTAACGCTTATCATAGTTCCGCTTCTGTATTTAATGGTTCATAAATTTAAGTTACGCATTCGCGGAACTAAAAATGAAGAATCTACAGAAACAGAAGTTCACCCTGAAATTACGGAGTAACGATTAATTTATTTTAAAAAAAATGCTGCCCAATGGGCAGCATTTTTTATTTTAATCCAACTACAGCAAAACAGCTCAATTAAATTTAATGATTCCTAACAGCATTCAGTTCTAAAAAACCTCTTATCTGTAAATAAGAATTTAAAACTAATGCTTATTCAGTTTTGAATTGACTTATCTACTAAACAAGCTAATACCCACAATACTGTTTAAAAATTGAACAATATAAATTTAGATATATGCATTCTAAATTTAATAATATGCCGAATTCATTAAATACACAATCCATAAATTATCAAATTCTAATCTATATTCCTCAAATACTAAATAATATACAATTGGTTTAAAAAAACTATACTTTGTAATTCTTAGTAAGATAACTTCTTAAATTTGCACTTCAAATAAATCATAATGTACAGAACGCATAATAATGGGGCCTTACGTGCCGAACATATAAATTCAACTGTAACTCTTGCCGGATGGGTACAAAAATCTCGAGATAAAGGTTTTATGATCTGGGTAGATCTACGTGATCGTTATGGAATTACACAGCTTATATTTGATGAAGAGCGCACTCCTAAGGAAGTAATGGAACTCGCTAAAACTCTGGGTCGCGAATTTGTAATTCAAGTGACCGGTACTGTGATTGAGCGCGAATCTAAAAACCCTAAAATGCCAACTGGCGACGTTGAACTTTTAGTTGAAAAGCTAGAAGTACTAAATCAAGCTAAAACTCCTCCTTTTACTATAGAAGATACTACAGATGGTGGAGAAGATTTACGTATGAAATACCGCTACTTGGATATTCGTCGTAATCCAGTAAAAGAGAAGCTAATATTTAGACATAAAGTGAGCATAGCTGTTCGCAATTATCTTTCTGAAAAAGATTTTATAGAAGTAGAAACACCTTATTTAATAAAATCTACTCCAGAAGGAGCTCGAGACTTTGTGGTTCCTAGCAGAATGAATGAAGGACAGTTTTACGCATTACCACAATCACCACAAACGTTTAAGCAATTGCTTATGGTAGGTGGTATGGATAAATACTTTCAGATTGTAAAATGCTTTAGAGATGAAGATTTAAGAGCAGACCGTCAACCCGAATTTACTCAGATAGATTGCGAAATGGCTTTTGTTGAGCAAGAAGATATCTTGAACATATTTGAAGGCTTAACAAAGCACTTGCTTAAAGAAGTAGTAGGTTTTGAGATTGAAAACTTTCCGAGAATGACTTACGATGAAGCGATGTCTAAATACGGGAATGATAAGCCAGATATTCGTTTTGGGATGGAATTTGGAGAATTAAATGCTGTTGCTCAACACAAAGAATTTAAAGTCTTTAATGATGCTGAACTGGTTGTAGGGATTGCTGTTCCTAATGGCGGTAGCTATACACGTAAAGAAATAGATACACTAATCGACTGGGTGAAGCGACCACAGGTAGGTGCATTAGGAATGGTTTATGTTAAATGTAATGATGACGGAAGCTTTAAATCTTCCGTAGATAAATTTTACGATCAGGAAGATCTGGCTAAATGGGCAGAGGCTACAGGTGCAAAAACTGGAGATTTAATTTGTGTGCTTTCTGGCGAAGCTTCAAAAACACGTACCCAATTAAGCGCACTGCGTATGGAGCTCGCAACTCAATTAGGCTTACGTAAGTCTAACGAATTTGCACCTTTATGGGTAGTAGATTTCCCGCTACTAGAATGGGATGAAGAAACAAATCGTTATCATGCCATGCATCACCCATTTACGTCTCCTAAACCAGGACAAATGGAATTATTAGATACAGATCCCGGCGCTGTAAAAGCAAATGCTTACGATCTTGTATTAAATGGTAATGAAATAGGTGGGGGTTCTATACGTATTCACGATAAAGAAACTCAATCTAAAATGTTTGACTACCTGGGATTCTCTAAAGAAGAGGCACAGGCGCAGTTTGGGTTCCTAATGGATGCTTTTCAGTATGGTGCTCCTCCACACGGTGGTCTTGCCTTTGGATTAGACAGATTAGTTGCTATTTTAGGCGGACAAGAAACTATACGTGATTTTATAGCTTTCCCTAAGAACAATGCAGGTCGTGATGTAATGATTGATGCACCCGCAAAAATTGATGAAGCGCAATTAAAAGAACTGAATTTAAAAGTTACTTTATAAATTCAGTCTATAAGTAAATCGAAAAAGGGAAACTCTTCGAGTTTCCCTTTTTTTGGCTTTCTATAAAATATAAAAACCCGGACTCAAAGGTCCGGGTTTTTTATTGGCAATCAAATAAATTCTTATAGGCTGCTGTAGTTTGACCATCCAGCGAATGCACTTACATCTGCACCTGTAGCAGTTGCATTAGTTGAGATTAAAGATGCAGTAACATTAGTGCCATCCACGTTATTTACGATAAGGTTTGTACCAAATGTAAAGTTAGCGTTTGTAAATTCTAAGTCACCACTTACAACTTCTTGCAATTGGTTGTTTAAGAAAATTACAGTTTCAACATTAGTAACAACGATGTTATTGAAGATACCACCAGTTCCTTGCTTTAAGTCAAAAGCAGCTTTCCCTGAACGGTTACTACCTCTTACAGTAACATTGCTTACTGTAGCTTTAGATCTTGGGCTAGCGTTGTTTTCACCACTTCTGTTAGCTAATTCAAACGCGAAGTCACCTACACCATCATACTGATATAATACAGCATTGTCGATAGATCCTCTAAAACCTTCATCCCAGTCGATAGAATCATCTTCCATACCTACAGCAGATAAATTTTTTGCGTTTACAGTTCCTCCGTAAAATTCAAAACCATCATCAGCTCCTTCAAAAGCTTCGCAGTATTCTACAACAGTTCCGCTACCACAAGCAAAGAAAGAAAATGCATTAAATTCAAATTCACCATCAGATGAAGCTTGACCAGCATATTCTACACGCACATATTTTAATGAACCAGAGCTATCGCTATCATCAGTACCACCGTAAGGGAATTGACCAGCTTCTGAGTTTGAAGTTCCTCCTGGAGCATTCATACGAGCTTTTCCGTGAAGTACTAGACCTCCCCAGTCACCATCACCACCATCTGCGTTTTTGTTTTCAGATGTAAAAACAATAGGATTGTTTGCATCACCATTAGCGATAAGCTTTCCACCTTGCTTCACAAATAATACGTTAACACCAGCTTCTTGATCTGCAGCTGTAACAGTAAAAGTAGTACCCGCTTCAATAGTAAGCGTAGCACCATCCTCAACGCTTACAGCGCCTTTTAATGTATATTGTCCCGCAGGAACTAAAAGATCTTCTGTAATTTGACCCTCTAATACAGTTCCTTGTAATACCCCTTCATTTCCAGTTCCTGGATCTACCGGAGAATCATCATCACCACAAGATACTGCTACTAATGAAGCAGCAATAAAGGCTGTTTTTAAAAAATTTAATTTCATAATTTAAAGATTTATTGAGTTTCGAGTTAATTAAAATTTATAAGACACTGTTGCACTAAAATTCACACCTTGATTAAATTGCTCTATCACATTAGAGAATCGCTCAGGGAATCGTACAGTTGCAGTTGGGTCTTGGGTAAATAAAGTTTTTTCGTTAAGTATGTTCAATGCACGCAGTTGAACACCTATTTTATCATTGAAACTTGTGTTCCAAGAAATGTCTAATTGATTTATAGGCTTTTCATAAATCTCATCTGCTCCTTCTACACCTACTGCATAAATACGCTTACCATATGTGTTGAAAATGAAGTTTACCGAAGAGTTTACTTTGTCTGAATCTAAGAACTTGTATTCAAAATCTGCGTTTATACCCCAATCTGAAGCTCCTTGAAGTTTACGGTCAAGATTAGTTACAGCAGCAAATTCTGGATTACCTTCTTCTGCAGTTGCATTTGAACTCATAATGATTGCATTTACTCCTAAACTAAAAGGATCAAAGCTTTCATTATCAAAACGCTCACCAAGACTAAGTCTTGCCTCAAGCTCAATTCCGTAAATAGTAGCCTCGTCAAAGTTTCCAAATTTTGTACGGTAACCTACAGAGGTTGCTTCTGCTAAACGCTCAATAGGATCTTTGATATATTTACCAAAAACAGTTGCTGAAAGTAATTCTGACGAACTTAAGAAATACTCATATTTAAAATCAAGATTGTAATTTTTTGAGTTTTCTAAATCTGGGTTACCTATCACCTGGTTACCATCACCATCCTGGTAAACAGTAGGTAATATCTCACGAAGTCTAGGGCGTGTCACCGTCTGCGATCCTGCTACACGTAAGTTTGTTTTATCATTTAGTGTATATTTAACATTAAACCAAGGGCTAGCAAAAACTGGATCGTATTGTAATGATAAGAACTCATCATTTATAGAATTTAAAGGCTCTCTATAAAGTATTTCTCTAAAAGCATATTCCCCACGTACACCTACATTCACAAATAATTTATCCCACTCTTTTGAGTAATCTAGGTAAAATCCGTTTACATATTGATTTATAGTACTTGTTGCTGCAGGGTCTGCTGTATTTGTATAAAATAAATACCCTTCTGCAAATCCTGTTTCAAAAAATGACTGCGGATCGTTTGTGTCTAAATTAGGTAATGGTTGCGTAGAAGAAGAGCGCTCACCTACATTTATAATTCTATTAAAAAAGTCGTATTCAATTAAATCAACATTGTATCCTACACGCAGATGGGATAGGTAACGACCTTCTGCATCATCATAATTTAAACCTAACTTATACTCTACTTTACCATTGATATTTATGTTTTCTAATTCCTGATAAAATTTAAAAGGATTAATACCATTTGTAGTAATGTACTCTGCATCTTCTCCAGATCCTGCTGCTCTTAATACGCGTCTGTCTGGAATGTTGTTTTTACCTAAACCTAATGAGCTTGCAAAAGATATTTCATGCTTCTTATCATTCCAGCTGTAGTCTCCTAATAACTGAAAAGATATAAGGTCATTCTGCGTGTATTTTATATCTCTAATATAAAAGTCTTCATTGTTTAACTGCGTAAACCCATCATTTAAACCTTGAGCTTCTCTTATGAAATTAGAAGTATTCTGAAGATATATAGTATTAAATTTTAAATTCAGGTTATCTCCATAATCATAATCAAGAGATAAAATACCTGATTTTTGAGTAGAGTACTCATAGTTTGTAGTACTAAAATCTTGTTGCGCTGTACCTTCTGAGTTTAATGCACGCTCAACTCCTTCATTAATCTGATAGTCATTTCTGAAGTTAAGACTAAAATAAAATGCTAATTGATGCTTATCGGTATCAACTAAACCTTGCCCGTGAGAAATACCAAATCGTGTAGATAATGGAGCTGTAGATCGCTCTGGAGTCCAAGAAGTGTTAAATAAATCTGCAGATTCTGCAGAAGTGGCTGTATACCCTCTACCTACGTTTTTACCAAAAACTCCTGGCAAATTTCTACCTGACCCTGTGTACCCGAAGTATTCTGAGCTTCCGCTGTCGTCTGTACTAAAGTCTTTAAATGTCGTATTTGTATTTAATCCTGCTCCAAAACTCACCACTGTTTCCGGTTTCTTTGGAACACTTTTAGTATTAATTTGGAAAGTTGCTCCAGCAAAATCTTGGTACAATGCGCCATCAAATGTTTTAAATACATCAACGTGACTTACAATATTTGTAGCTATATAATTTAATGGTATAATCTTGTTGTCTGGATCTGAAGAAGCTATAGGAAGACCATTCATTAATAAGAAGTTATATCTATCATCAAGACCTCTTACAAAAACACCTCTGTTTTGAACATTTGTAATACCAGATACTTTACTTAGACCCTGCTGAACGTTTGTTACTGCTTTTCTAGTCAATTCTTCTGCACCAATGCTTTGTTTAATTTCTATAGACTTTTTCTGATCTAATAATAAAGCAGACTCACGCTCTCTACTAGTTTGAACTTGTATAATTACTTCGTCAAGTGCTGCAGCGCTAGCTCCTAAAGCGGTGCTAACATTTGTAAACTTATTTGCTTCAACTTTTACCCCGGGAACAGTTACCGGCTCATAACCCACAAAACTAAATTCGACGTCATAAGTTCCTACAGGAATATTTTCAATAATATATTTTCCATCAAAATCTGTCGTAGCACCTTTTGTAGTTCCTTTTATTACTACGTTAGCAAAAGGTAGCGGCTCATTATTAACCTCTTTATCACTTAAAACCCCTTCAATTGTTCCAGTTTGTCCCCAAACAATTGCCGAAAACATTAAAATGACAACACTTAAAAAACTTTTCATTTATATATTTATTTATCGCTGCAAAGATGTCGTTAAAGAATAGCTAGGGAGTTAATCCATTGTTATCAATTCGTAAGCTGAGAGTTACATCATGGTTAACTTAATGTTAACTAGAATACGTAGCCTTTGTAAATCATCAACTTATAATTTCACAAAAAATGTATCTTGCTGAAAATTGAAAACTATGATGAACTGGGAGCAATTACTGTCTCTAAAACGTCAAGGCGATGCTGCAAAACGCTTAAGAATAGAGCAAGATGATACCCGATTGGGCTTTGAAGTCGATTATGATAGAATTATATTTTCGGCACCTTTTAGAAGTTTACAAGATAAAACACAAGTAATTCCACTTTCTAAAACAGATTTTATTCACACCCGACTTACTCATAGTATGGAGGTTTCAGTCGTAGGACGCTCATTAGGAAGAATGGTGGGTAAGCGTATACTAGAAAAGTATCCACACCTAGAGCAGATACACGGCTATCAGTTTAACGATTTTGGGGCAATTGTTGCCGCAGCTGCTCTGGCACACGATATAGGAAACCCGCCTTTTGGTCACTCTGGTGAAAAAGCAATAGGCGAATTTTTTAAAACCGGTTATGGTAAACGCTACAAAGAGGCTCTTACCGAAAAAGAATATCAAGATCTTGTAACCTTTGAAGGGAATGCAAACGGATTTAAAGTATTATCCCAAAGCAAGCCGGGAGCACCAGGTGGTTTACGACTTTCCTACGCAACACTGGGGGCTTTCACAAAATACCCTAAAGAATCGCTACCCCATAAACCTACAGATCATATATCTGATAAAAAATACGGTTTCTTTCAATCTGAAGTAGATTTGTTTGAAGATGTCGCTTCAGAACTCGGATTGCTAAATAGGTCGAACGAAAATGACTTGAGCTGGTCAAGACACCCACTCGCATTTCTTGTTGAAGCTGCCGATGATATTTGCTATACAATTATAGATTTTGAAGATGGTATCAACTTAGGATTGATTCCAGAAGAGTACGCTTTAGAATACATGGTGAAACTGGTAGGTAACACTATAGATCGCAATAAATACAACGCGCTTCAAGATACTGCAGATCGTGTAAGCTACTTGCGTGCATTAGCAATAGGGACTCTCATTAATGAAAGTGTAGAAACTTTTATGAAATATGAAGAAGAAATTCTAGCAGGCACCTTCAGTCAGTCAATAATTGATAAAAGTGCATATCAAGCTCAAATAACCGATATTATAAATTTAAGCATAAATCGCATCTATAATAGTAGAGAAGTTGTAGAAAAAGAAATTGCAGGGTATGAGATTCTATCCACTTTATTAGAAGCGAGATGCAGAGCTTTAGATAATAACGACACGCATTATAACAAACTTATTCAAAAATTATTATCTCCGGCAGATCAATCTGACAAGAGCCTTTACACCAATCTTATTCAGATTTGCGCAGAAGTCTCTACAATGACAGATGGTAAAGCCTTACGCAACTACAAGAAAATTAAAGGTTTAGATGTAAAATAGTTTAGTTAAGGCAAGAGACTAATAATTTCTTGCCTTAAACTTTCTGTATCAAGTCCTACAGATTCATATAATTGTTCGGTAGCTCCATGTTCTATAAATTGATCTGGAATTCCCAATATCCTTATATCTCCCTTATAGTTATATTTAGCAGCTTCCTGCACAATGGAGCTACCAAAACCTCCAGCTTTTACCCCATCTTCTAAAGTTACAATTGAAGCATATTTACTAAATATTCTTTGTAACATAATACGATCTAGTGGTTTTACAAATCCAAAATAGTAAACCGAAATTCTATCTGTAAATGATTCTGCTACTTCAAGTGCTCTGTCTGTAAAATGACCCGTTACTAAAATAGCTATACGATTACCTTCTTTTAGATTTTGGGCTTTTCCAATTTCTATTGTTGAAAATGGCAATTTCCATTTTAACAGATTTCCTCTTCCCCGAGGATAACGAATGGCTATAGGCAAATCTAATCCCAGCTGTGCTGTATAAAGAATATTGCGTAAATCGATCTCATTACGCGGAGCGTAGATAATTAGATTGGGAATACATCGTAAATAACTCAGATCAAAAATCCCGTGATGAGTTGCACCATCTTCTCCTACAAGTCCCGCACGGTCAATACAGAATATAACCGGTAATTTTTGCAAAGCCACATCATGTATAAGTTGATCATACGCGCGTTGTAAAAATGTAGAGTAAATTGTACAAAATGGCATTAATCCTACACATGCTATACCTGCAGCTAATGTAACTGCATGTTGCTCTGCAATACCTACATCAAAAGCTCTTTCAGGGAATTGTTGCATCATATATTTTAAGGAGCTGCCTGTTGGCATTGCCGGAGTAATACCAACAATTTTTTCATTTTTTTTAGCAAGCTCAACAAGTGTTAGTCCAAAAACATCTTGATATTTTGGCGGCTGTACTGCTGTATTTTTTGGTGATAATTCACCGGTAAGCGCATCAAATTTCCCAGGAGCGTGATAAACTACTTGATTTGTTTCAGCTTGTTTTAGACCTTTTCCTTTAGTGGTGATAACATGTAGGAATTTAGGACCTTTGATTTTTTTTAAGGTATTAAATATTTCAAGCAGCTTATCGATATCATGACCATCTACAGGACCAAAATATTTAAAGTTTAAGGCTTCAAATATATTATCCTGTCCTTGACTGCCGGTTTTTACATTAGTAAGGTAATTTTTCAAAGCACCCACGCTAGGATCTATACCAATTGCATTATCATTTAATATAACGAGAATATTAGCATCACTATCTCCTGCATGATTAAGCGCCTCAAATGCCATTCCGCTTGCGACAGATGCATCCCCTATTACAGCAATATGCTGTCTATTAAATTCTCCTTTAATTTTTGATGCAATTGCCATACCCAAGGCTGCAGAAATAGAAGTGCTAGAATGACCGGTTCCAAATGTATCGTAAATACTTTCCTCTCGTTTAGGAAAACCACTGAGACCTTTATACTGCCTATTGGTTTCAAATAAATCCCTTCTCCCTGTCAAAATTTTATGACCGTAGGCTTGATGCCCTACATCCCAGATTAATTTATCATCTGGCGTATTAAATACATAGTGCAGTGCCAGAGTAAGTTCTACCACACCCAAACTAGCTCCAAGATGCCCTTCTTTTGTAGCAACAATATTTATGATAAACTGACGTAGTTCTGCAGCAACCTGAGTTAGATCTGCCGCGGAAAGTTTCCGTAAATCTAAAGGATCGTTAAGCGTATCTAGAAGTGGGTAATTCATAAAACAAAGGTAGCCGAAGTAGAATTAATATTAAGTTCTCGCTGTAAAAATGATGCTGCTAATGACTAAGCGAATTAAAACCTATATCCTAGAATATACATTGGCTTTCTGATCTAGAATTATGTATGTTATAGTTCTCAAAACTTTTTATCTTTCCTTTCTAAATTTAAAGCAATGGCGTTATTAGAACCCTTTGATGATTACTACTTTATGAAAAAAGCAATGCAGGAAGCTGAGACTGCATATGACCTGGGAGAAATACCCGTGGGTGCGGTAATCACTATAAACAATACAATTATTGCAAGAGCGCATAACTTAACAGAGCGTTTGAATGATGTTACTGCTCACGCTGAAATGCAAGCTATCACCTCAGCAGCAAATTATCTAGGAGGAAAATACCTTAAAGACTGTACTCTATATGTGACACTAGAGCCTTGTCAAATGTGCGCTGGCGCGCTATACTGGAGTCAGTTATCTCGTATTGTTTATGCAGCATCTGATCCTTCTAGAGGTTTTAAAAATATGGGAACTCACTTGCATCCTAAAACCACCGTTAGCAGCGGAATTATGCAAATGGAAGCTGCTGCTCTATTAAAACGTTTTTTTATAGAAAAACGGAATCTAAATTAAGTCTTATGACTACAAAAAATACAATAGTAGAACGCGTAGCCGACTTTTTAAAACGCTATCCTCCGTTTCAATTTCTTGCAGAAGAGAGTCTGCTTAAAATTGCCGGTCAAGTGAGTGTCCTATACTATGAGAAAAATAAATCTATATTTAAAGAGCGTGAGAAAAACCATGGTATGTTTTACGTGGTTAAAGATGGTGCAGTACGGCTTTACAGAACCCAAGACAGTGAACCTAAAATCGTAGATATTTGTGATGAAGGGGATCTTTTTGGACTCAGACCTCTTATTACCAAGGAAGATTATGAGCTGTCGGCATCTGCAAATGAAGAGTCTATTCTCTACGGAATCCCCATAGATCTATTTTTACCAATTGCTCTTGAACACCGAGATGTGAGTAACTTTCTAATTGCGTCATTTGCTTCTAACGTAAGTGACCCTTACTCCTTAGAAGAAAGCGGAAAACTATTTACAGAATATTCTGTTGAGCGCAATAGTGAGATTTTTGATCTTCAAAAAGCGCGCTACTCAAAAAATATACTAACCTGCACATCAGATACAACTATAAAAATCGCAGCCTTAAAAATGGAACATCGAGGAGTAGGCTCTATTGTTGTTACTCAAGATGACAGACCACTGGGCATAATTACTAATAGAGATCTTAGAGATAAAATAGCGACCGGTAAATTTCCTATTAGTGATGAGGTTACTTCGATTATGAGTGCTCCTGTACGGTGTTTTCAAAAGGATTTGAGTGTTGCACAGGCACAGTTAATTATGCTTAAAAATGATATTAATCATTTGTGTATTACCGAAGATGGCACTCCAGACAGTAAATTGTTAGGCCTTTTATCAGAACACGATCTTGTTGTTTCCTTCGCAAATAATCCCGTTGTGTTACTTAAAGAAGTTAAACTGGCAAAACGCACAAAGAGGCTTCGGGAAGTGCGGCTAAAAGTTGCGCAACTACTCAAAAAGTATTTAGATCAAAACCTGCCATTATCTCAAATTCTAAATATTCTAAATGAAATTAATTACGCTATAGCCGTTCGGGCAATAGAACTGGCATTGACTAAGATGGAGACTCCGCCTCCGTGTAAATTTGCCTGGCTAGCACTGGGAAGTCAAGGTCGAAAAGAGCAACTTTTATATACAGATCAAGATAATGCGATCGTTTTTGAGAATGTTGTAGAAGAGGATTACGAGCGCACGCAAGCGTATTTTATTAATTTAGCTAGGCTGGTAACACGAGCAATGCATAAAATAGGTTATGCGTATTGCCCGGCAGATATGATGGCGAGTAACCCACGATGGTGTCAATCTTTATCTGAGTGGCAAAAACAATTTAGTGTATGGATTTTGGAGCCGTCACCTGAAAGCCAGCTTCTTTCAGCTATATTTTTTGATTACAGCTATGTTTATGGAGATACTCAACTGGTCACGAACCTTTCTGACAGTATTCTGCAGAAATTAGATCGCAATACAAACTTTTACCGGGTGATAGCAAAAGATGCCATTCGCAGTCCGTCACCTTTAGGTTTTTTTAGACAATTTCTGGTTGAAGAAAGTGGTGATCACAAAGACTTTTTCGACATTAAAGCTAGAGGGCTTATGCCTTTAATTGATGCAGCCCGAGTTTTGAGTTTGCAACATAAGCTTAGAAACATTAACAATACAGCCGGCAGGTTTGAGCGTCTCGCAGAAGTAGAAGATAATAACAAAGAAATTTACGAGAGCTGCTCGTATGCATTTAAAGCGCTATTAAAATTCAGAACCAGACAAGGTATTTTACACGACGATTCTGGGAGGTTTATAGAACTTTCAACATTAAGTAAAGCCGAAAAATTAAAACTGAAACGTTGTTTTAAATCTATTCACGATATTCAAGAATTGCTAACACTGCGTTATCAACTTAAATAAGATATGCATATTCCATTCATAAAGAAGAAACCCGATCCACCTGAATTCTATAAAGAGTATGTCAGAAAATTTTCTGAAACCACATCTCCAACATTAGAAGACACCAGATTTGTAGTTTTTGACACAGAAACTACTGGTTTAAACGCGCGTAAGGACCGTATGCTAAGTTTAGGCGCTCTAGAGATAAAAAATAATGAAATAAAAATTGCTAATAGTCTGGAGGTATATATAGAACAGGAGTTATTTAACGAAGAAGCAGTAGCAATTCACGGTATTCTACGGCAAAATAAAAATCAGGTTAAAATCACTGAAGAAGAAGCTGTAAAACAATTTTTGCTTTTTGCCGGCAACTCCGTTTTAGTAGGCCACCATGTAGGCTTTGATATCGCCATTATAAATTATGCGCTCAAAAGACTGGGTGCTCCTAAATTGAGAAATAAATTTACAGATACAAGTGTATTGTTTAAGCGCAGTGTTCATCTTGTAAATATCACCAATCCTGATAAAGTCTATAGTTTAGATGAACTTTGTGAAGCGCTCAATATCTCCAAAAATGACAGACATAAAGCAATGGGAGATGCATTAATTACAGCCTTAGCATTTCTTAAAATTCTTACTCGACTTAAGAGTTCTAAGAAAACTAGCCTTAAAAAAATTCTAATTTAATTGAGGCTTTCATCACTGTGATATAAAACGCCTAAAGAATTTATATTTTGAAAGGAAGGAATATAAATCTCCTGCATAATTCTTTCAATTTTAGAAATATAAGGCAATCTATTCTGCGTTATAAGTTCTTGCAAGTGCAATTCAAATGAGGAAAATAATAAAGTAATAAGTTGGTTCTTGATTAATGTCCTTTTATACTGAAACACAAATTTTTTGCAGGTAGACAAAAACAATTGAGGATGTTTCAGAAGTGTATTTACAACTGTTGTAAAGTACAAAAGAACCTCATCCTTGTGATGCTCATGAACAATCTGTTTGTTTACTAATTCGGTATTTTCTTGAAAAAGCCAAAGGTTTTTTACTATGAAATCAGTTTTACTAGCTGGGTAACAATAATAAACATCTAAGCCTAAAGCCGTGCTTATTAAAAATACATCTTGTCCTAACGAATCTACGAGAAACCTATTAAAAGATTTCTCGGCAGATGGTGATAGCACCATAGTGCGTTTGAAACCTACATTTCTAAAACGCACACAATGCAAATCATTTAATATGTTAGGATTTTTGGGCATATCCTAATAATTGCTCGATCTGGTCTAAGCCCTGCATTTTTGCATGATCTTTAGCCGTTAAGCCTTTTGAATCTTTGATAGTGGTATCAGCGCCGTGCTCAAGGAGAATTTCTACTAATTCTTTTTGATTAAATGTTGCCGCGTATATTAAGGCGGTACCGCCGTTAGAATTTTGAGCGTTAGCATCTGCACCGTTTGCCAATAATATTCTAGCCACCTTAGGATAACCCTTAAAGCAAATTCCCATTAGCGCTGTATTTCCTGATGCATCTTTAGCATTTACATCTGCATTATGTGCTACTAAAACTTCAGTAAGTTTTTCAAAACCGTAATACGTAGCTAAAAGTAAAGGTGTAGAACCACGTTGATCTGTCGCAGATATTAACTCGGGATTCTGTTCAAGAAGGTCTTTAACTTTCTGATCATTTCCTAAGCGAATGCTGTCAAATAATAAATCTGAATTCATATTGTTAAAATAATAAATTTCTCGAGATAATATTGAATTATTTTAAATATAAATCAATAATTGTGTGCTTCTCACCCAATAGCTAAGTTTTTTTAAAAGTTTACTTTACTTTCAATAAGCCTTACTATAATCAATTAAAAAGCTTCCGTAGAAATTAATGTGAGTATTAAAATTTTGATTCAAATATATCTATTGAAGTAAGGCCAAACTGTTAGGGAATATTTAAATATTGAAGAATAAGGTCATAAAAATTATATAACACAAATATCATTTTACACATAAAATCATATTAATGATAGACATTATTATTAATGATGTCAAAGCAGTGTTAAACCTTTCTTCAGCTTCACCGGAACTTTTAACTTTAGATCAAAATTTACAATTATGAGCAACTCACTTGAAGCTTGGTTAGAAAAAGATACATTCACTTCTAATGTAAGCCGTGGCTTAATCTCCGGATTATTAGGAGGTATTGCGGGGACAGTCGTTAAAAGTGCAATTGAGAAAGTTCTACCGGTAAGAAAACCCAATACACGATCTGCACAATTAAAAATGGTCGATGATTTATCTGTAAAACTCACTGGCGATCGTATAAGCTCTTCAAATCAAGAGTTAGCAGAACAACTCGTAAATATCCCTTTTGGAGCTAGTTTAGGAGCTACATATGGGTATGCAAAGCGAGACAAACTAGAAACAAATATATTTGAAGGCGCTGCTTACGGTGCAACAACCTGGATAGGAACACACGAAACTTCGCTACCACTCTTAGGACTTAAAGAAAGTCCCAAAGAAATCCCTTTGAACATACAAATTAACGAACTAATCGCACACGTGGCTTTTGGTGTTACTACAGAAATAGTACGGGGCTTAGTTGCAAAAAAATTACGTGATTAAAAACAAAATATATCTCAAAGCTAAAAATTCATTCTAAATTGCTGTATGTCTAATTACTTGCAGCCATTTATCAAAATCAAAGCCTTCGCTAGAAGTACAGACTTCTCGAAGGCTTTATTGATTACTATTGGTGTTATTGCTCCAATGATGCTAGGCTACTATCTTGACCATCTAAGTATGGGAATAGCAGTTGGCACCGGTGTTATTTTTAGCTCTCCCAGTTCTATAAGTGGAAGTTTACGTAATAAAAGAATAGGTATTTTACTCTCTGCTTTAATTGCGACATTAGTAAGTTTTACAGGGGCCTATATCCCCCACTCTCTACTTTTTCAGCTTCCCTATCTCGGTCTAATGACCTTTATTTTGGCTTTTCTAGCGGTATATGGTTTTAGAGCTTCACTTGTAGGGTTTTCAGGATTGTTTGCTCTGGTTTTGAGTTTTGCAAATATCTCATCAGTAGATATGGCTCCCTATGAGCGCTCATTATTAATAGGATTAGGAGGTGTCCTCTACTTTGTAATTACTGCATTATACGATATTCTTGCCCCAAAAAAACAAGTTGATGAACTTCTGGAAACCGCTATAGACTTATGCGCTGGTTACATTGAGGCACGCGGAAAATTTCTCAACCGAAGTGTAAAACGAGACGCCGGTTTAAAAAAACTCTTTGCTGTACAAAGTGAATTTAATGAGCATCTAGAAAAATTAAGGGAGATATTATTAGACAGCAGACATTCCTCAGGAACCTCGAGCTATTACAGAAATCGATTTTTAGTTTTAGGAGAACTTGTAGATCTTTCAGAGCTCGCACTTACAAGCCCCATTCCTCCGGTAAAAATGCACGAGATATTAGGAAAGTATGAGCACTCGCTTCAAGCGTTTGTGCACTTAAATAGGATGCAAACCCAAGCTCTAAAACAAATTGCACATACAGACTTTAAAAAGAAAAAAGTTGATTTAAGTAATCTTAAAAATGCATTAGGACAATCTCAGGAAATTGTATCTAAAATGAATTCTAAAGAGGTTGAATCCGAAGATTACATAATATTCCAAAATCTATCTGTACTTCAGGAAAACCAGACGCAACGTATATTAAATATTGCACAGATTTTAGACCGAAACAAAACGGATACTAAAAACATAGCTACCAATCCCAAGGAATTAGAAGGGTTTATCACAAAACAGGATTACAGTTTTCAAATTCTACTAAATAATTTTACTAGGAGTTCCCCTATATTTAGGCACGCTTTGCGTATTGCTGTAGTAACTGTACTTGGGTTTGGTCTGGGCAGTTTGTTCAAACTTCAAAACCCTTACTGGATACTACTTACAATTATTGTTATTATGCGCCCTAGTTACGGGCTTACTAAAGAGCGATCAAAAAACAGAATTATTGGCACATTAATAGGTGCCGTATTAGCCACTCTTATTGTGTATTTTATTAGAGATGTAATGCTCTATCGCATCCTGGCGGTATGTAGTTTTACAATGGCACTCGCTACTCTTCAAAAAAACTACCGTACCGCAGCGTTTTTCATAACATTAAGCATCATTTTTGGATATGCATTACTGCGCCCAGATATTCTTAATGTGATCCAGTTTAGAGTTGTAGATACCCTAGCCGGTGCAGGACTAGCTGCATTAGCAAATTTTTTCTTCTGGCCTACACGAGAAGTAAAAGGTTTAAAAAATAATCTGGCAGATAGTCTAATCGCTAATCGCAATTATCTTGAAGTCATCTCCTCTCATTATGAAACAAAAGAACAAATACAAACCCAATATAAACTGGCTCGTAAAAAAGCATTTTTAGCTACAGCAAACTTAAATGCCGCTATACAACGCTTATTGCAGGAACCCGCTTCTTCAGGACAACTTACTGGCAAATTATATGAACTTGTGGTTCTCAATCACGCTTTTCTAGGTGCATTAGCATCGATGGGCGCTTATTTGCGTAATCACAATACGACTCACATTGAAGATGTTTTTATTAGCTATAAAAGTCAAATACTACAAAATCTTGACGCTGCTATATTCCTAATACAAAAAAATAATGCTCCCTTAGAGTCTTCTTTTAGTGTTGAATCTATCGAAGATACTGTCGCTGCAACCTACGTAGCCGACGAACGAAATGAAGCTCATATATTAACAGCTCAATTGAGGTGGTTAAAAAATTTGAGTGAAGATTTTAATAAGCAGCTAAAACAACTTAACTCTTAGATAGATCGTAATATCGCTGCAGCTTTTTCTAAAGTTTCATCCGATTTTGCGAAGCAAAAACGCAAAAACTTATGATCTTGCTCGTCGCAATTAAATACAGATACAGGTATACTCGCAATGCCATTTTCTTTAATAAGTCCCTCTGCATATAGTCTGGCATTTTCCTGAGAAATAGCAGAGTAGTCAAGCATTTGAAAATACGTTCCCATAGCTGGTTTGTAGGTAAATCTAGAGCCTTCAATTCCTCTTAAAAAGAGATCACGTTTTTGCTCATAGAACTTTGACAATCCTAAGTAACGTTTCGGTTCTTCAAGATAGGTTGCCAGTGCTTTTTGCAATGGATGACTCACGCAAAAAATAACATTCTGGTGCACCTTGTATATTTCACGCATTAAATTATCTGGAGCTAAACAATAACCCACCTTCCAACCGGTAGTATGAAAAGTCTTACCAAATGATGCCGTAATAATTGACTGCTGAGCAAGTTTATCATAAGCAGCTACACTTAGGTGCTTTCTGTCATCAAATATAATATGCTCATATACCTCATCACTCAGCAATAGAATATTAGTGCCTGCTAATAGTTCTTCAAGCTTACTAAGATCTTCATGAGAAAATACATTTCCGCTAGGATTATGCGGATTGTTTATTATAAGCATTCGGGTTTTAGAAGATATTTTACTTCTTACCTCATCCCAATCAATACTGGTATATGGCGCCTGCAGTTGTATTAAAACGGGAATGCCCCCTTGAAGTCTAATAGTAGGTTCATAAGTATCATACGCCGGTTTGAGAATAATTACTTCATCCCCCGGATTAATAAACGCAGTTATACTTGCATATAATGCTTCCGAAGCACCCGCGGTTATTGTAATTTCATTTTGCGGATCGTATGTTGTTCCGTGTAAATGACTAATCATAGCCGAGATATTTTCGCGTAGGCGTAAATCTCCCGCTAATGGCGCATATTGATTGTATCCATCGTGCATTGCTTTAGTTACTAAATCAATAAGCGCAGGATCTGTATTAAAATCAGGAAATCCCTGAGATAAGTTAAGTGCATTGTGCTGCGTAGCCATTTTGCTCATTAAAGCAAAAATAGACAAGGTAGTATTAGGCAGCTTACTTTGCATTAATCTTTTCTGAAATGTGCTGCTACAGCCTCAAGCTCTTCGTACCATTCTTCACCAAATTTACGAAGTAAAGCATCTTTTGTAAATTTATAAACAGGAACTTGGAGTTCTTTTCCCAAACTACATGCATCGTCACAAATAGGCCATTTATGATAATTTACAGCTGTAAATTTTGAATATTCCTGTAAGCGTACGGGGTATAAATGACACGAAATAGGCTTTCTAAAATCTACTTCTCCTGCATTATACGCGTCCTCAATACCACAAGAAGCAACACCCTCTTTTGTGAAAGTGACATAAGCACATTCGGCTCCATTAACTAATGGTGTTTCTAACTCATCTAAATCTGTAGTAATATGAGTGCCTTGCGCTTCTATTGCGGCAATACCTTCGGGGCGTAAAAAAGGTTTAACCTTAGGATAGATGTTTTTTAAAATCTCTACTTCCTGTGGTTCTAATGGCGCTCCTGCCTCACCGGCAATACAACATTCTCCCTTACACGAGGAGAGATTACAAACAAAATCCTTTTGGATTACCTCTTCTGAAACTATGGTTTTTCCTATCTGAAACATAGCTGCAAAGATACATTTTTGATCAGGTTAACAATGCGTTAAATCTACAGATAAGAAAGCCTGAAAATCATACAAATAACAGTATTTTTGCCGACCTTTTAAAAAAGTTTTTATTATGGGATTTGATTTTAAAGAGATTGCGACTGCCAGTATGATTCTATTTGCAATTATAGATATCATAGGAAGTATTCCTATAATTATAGGTCTGCGAGAAAAAGTAGGACACATACAAAGCGAGAAGGCTTCAATTGTGGCAGCTATATTAATGGTCGTGTTTTTGTTTATAGGTAAAGAGATATTAACCTTAATTGGCATTGATGTAAATTCATTTGCAGTTGCCGGTGCTTTTATTATTTTCTTTATAGCTCTAGAAATGATTCTCGGAATACAATTATATAAGGATGATGCTCCAGAAACTGCTAGTATTGTTCCTCTTGCATTTCCATTAGTAGCAGGTGCGGGAACAATGACCTCCTTGTTATCTCTTCGTGCTGAATATGCCGTACAAAATATTATTGTAGCTATAATTATAAACTGTTTGTTTGTTTATCTGGTTTTAAAATCTTCTGGAAAAATAGGAAGACTGCTAGGAAAACAAGGAATTAGTCTTATTCGAAAAATCTTTGGCGTAATTTTGCTTGCAATGGCTGTAAAGCTATTCACAACAAATATTCAAGGACTTTTTTAAACCTTTTTTTATGAAAATTGCGCTCTATATTATCCTAGGTCTTGCAGGCGCACTGCTTATTTTTAACTTTACTAAAATAGACTATTCAGCTCCATTAGAAGGCAATAGTGCAGTAGCCGTTATTTCTGTACTTGCTTGCTTATGTGCAATGCTATTGCTTATAATACTGCTTATCTCAAGAAAGATTGTAGAGAAGAAAAAACGTAGATTATAAAAGTTCTACAAGTGTGGGATTTATAAACTCATAAACAATTCCACCTACAAAGGTTACTATTGAAAGCACGAGAAATATTTTGTGTAGTTTTTGGTAGATGAGTGTTCGCTTTAATTGCGATCGCAGACTGCTGTCTTCTATCTTTTTTATCTGCTCCTTTACTTCAGATTCACTAAGATAAAACGGACTTACCGATATTCCATTGGAGATAAGAATACCTGCACTA
Organism: Leeuwenhoekiella aequorea; assembly: GCF_004104375.1. GTDB lineage: Bacteria > Bacteroidota > Bacteroidia > Flavobacteriales > Flavobacteriaceae > Leeuwenhoekiella > Leeuwenhoekiella aequorea. The sequence goes on along the minus strand of NZ_QOVM01000001.1, from coordinate 401,990 downwards.
TTATCTAGCAATCTAAAAATTGCAGCAATGCAAAAAACAAATATTGAAGCTATTATAACCATTATTTCTCTCGACTCAATGCTTTAATTTTTTGAATAGCAGGATCTTCCTCGTTAATCAACTTTTCAAATATAGTATTTCCAAACAATTGTTGTGCAAATACAGCTTTAATATACCGCTTTAAATCTTCTTTATAATCTCTTACGCGTATTTTTAGATCCCGCTTGCCAGTATATTGTACAAATGCTAATATATCTGAATCTGTAATACTTACCTCTTCGGTAAATTGTTTGTAAGTAAGCTTATTATAGTAAGGTCTGTTTTTTTCCAGAAGTTCAAAAACAAATCGATTCATAAAACCGGTGCGTAGTGCATAGTTGATAGCCTCTTTCTCATAATTAGTATCCTTAGACACAAATATATCAGGTATGATACCTCCGCCTCCATAAACGATTTTACCTTTAGGAGTTACATATCGCAAGCTATCTGCAACACTGATGCTATCGATACTTTGCATTTCGCCATTTTTATAGCGAGATAGATAATCTTCATAATACGCTTGATTACCTTCACCATAAGGTCTTTGTATACTTCTACCGGTGGGCGTGTAATATCTAGCTATGGTAAGTCGCACTGCACTGCCATCTCCCAACTCCATTTCTCGTTGCACAAGTCCTTTCCCAAAAGAACGCCTCCCTACGATTTCCCCACGATCATTATCTTGAAGAGCTCCTGCAACAATCTCACTAGCAGAAGCCGAATTCTCATTGATTAAAACATAAACCTGTCCTGATTGAAAAATACCTTCGTCAGAAGCAAATGCCTTTTCAATTTTTCCGGTTTTATTCTTGGTAAACAATATAAGCTTATCATCTTCTAAAAACTGATCTGCTACTTGCTCTGCAGCAGAAATATATCCTCCGGGATTATCTCTCAAATCCAAAACTATCTGAGTGGCACCTTTCCTTTTTAGACTACTTAATGCACTCTTAAATTCTACAGGAGTACTTTCTGCAAATCTGTTGATTTTTACATAACCCAATGTATCAGTTAACATATAAGCAGCATCTACACTTTTTAAAGCAACAGTAGATCGTTTTACTTTAAAATCAAGAATATTCTTAACACCGGGGCGTTTTACTTTAAGATCAATTAGTGTATTTATCTTACCCTTCAGTTGGGATGTAATAGAATCATCAATAAGATTTACTCCGGTTAATGGTTTATTGTTTGCTGCTATAATTCGATCTCCACCTTTAATGCCGGCCTTTTCACTAGGACCTCCTGCGATAGGGTAACTTACTGTAATTGAATCATTATAATTATAGAAACTTACTCCTATACCTACAAAGTCACCTTTCATACTTTCATTAACGCGCTCTAATTCGCTGGGCGGTATATAAACCGAATGCGGATCGAGGTTTTCGAGAATACTATTTACGGTAACATCTACAATACTATCTGTGTTAATAGCATCTACATATTCATAATCGATATAGTCAATAAGACGATTTAGCTTCTCTTTTTTTGCGTTTCCACCTAATAAACTTGTAGTGTTACTGCTATAGTTAAGCTTACTACCTATAAAAATGCCTATTGCAATTGCAATTGCAAAAAATATAGGAAGATATTTTTTTTGATAGCCCCCCATTACTCTTCAATATTTTCGATACATATCACTTCTACACCTGCCCGACAAAGAAAATCGAGTCCGCTAGGGTCTTTATATCCCTTATGATACACCACACGCGTTATACCTGCCTGATGAATTAACTTACTACATTCTGTACAAGGAGACAGGGTGATATATAGAGTAGCACCTGCGCAAGCCTGCGTAGAAGATGCCACTTTTAGAATGGCGTTAGCCTCTGCGTGAAGAACATACCATTTTGTGTAGCCCTCCTCATCTTCGCAAACATTTTCAAAACCTGTAGGTGTCCCGTTATAACCGTCTGATATTATCATCTTATCTTTAACGATAAGAGCGCCTACTTGTTTTCTTTTACAGTAAGAAAGTTTTGCCCACTCACGCGCCATGCGTAAATAAGCGATATCATAAGTAAGTTGTTTATCTGAAGATATAGATGACATAGAAGGTTTACAAGGCGTAAATAAAACTTAGTGGTGTGCGAATATAAAAAAACTTAACGTGCTTATATTCTGAAAAGAAAGACATTACCAAGGATAATTTGTGATCAACATAGGAATAACCATACCTATTACAACAGCAGATATAAACATCATCCAGTCTCTACGTGAAAATCTAAATATCGTCTGGCAGATAAATCCTATAATGAGAACGATAATCACAATTATTATCTGAGCACTTTCAATCCCTAAAGCAAATTCAGCAAGCGGCAATAATTTACTTGATAAATGTGCAGTTAATGATTTAAAAAACGAAGAAAAGCCTAATCCGTGTATGAGTCCAAAAAATAAAGCAGTAATTAACAATACTCCTAACTTATCTTTCTTAGCCCCTTTACCAGCCGTAAATACATTATATAATGCGGTTATAAAAATTGTAACAGGAATTAAAAATTCTATAAAACCCCTATCTACCTTAACCACACCATATACCGCCAATAATAAAGAAACAGTGTGTCCTAATGTAAATAAAGTTACTAGCAGCAGAACTCTGCGCCAATCATTAAAAACATAAGGAACTGTGAGAACAATTAAGAATAAAACGTGGTCATAAGCTTTATAGTCAAGTACGTGTTCAAGACCTATCTTAAAATAAAACCAGAAATCTGACATAAGGGAGGGGATCATTACTATTTACCCAAAACTACAACTATTTCTGAAAGTTGTTCAGAAAAACGTTAAACTAAGCCTAAACAGAAATTACAAAAATTCTACCTTTTGTAATTTGACTTCATTAAAATGAACTTTAATTATGCAAAGATTAGGCTTACTATCTGCATTCGTTTTTTGCTCGATGCTTTTTATAACCTGTGGGGCTACACCGGGTTTAACCAATTTGAGCAATACGGTAGAAAAAGATCTTCCTATATATACCTATCTGGATTCAGACGGTAACACCTATGTTATTTCTGCAAATAAGTTAATTTACGATCCTGCATCTGAGGAAAACACCACAGATGGAATAAAAGATCAGGGATATCATTTAGAATTAAATATATCTTTAAATGAGTATTCAAAAATAGCTGCTACGTGTAAAAAGCAACTTAATATATCACAAGAAGACTTGCGTGCAGCAAATACAGACTTTGTCATCCCTACGCTCTCTGTGCAAAATTCAACCGAAAATGAAAGTGTAACACTAAGTAAAGAAGGTGTTCAAGACCTGAATTATCTTTTAAAACCATTCTTGAAAGATGAGTAATTCGAAAAATCCCATTGTAAAAAAAGGGCTGCAACTCTTTAACTTTCTTAAAAAAACTTATCAAGCTTGGGATAGTACAGATCCTTTTGCTCGAAGCGCAATCATAGCATATTACACCTTGTTTTCGTTGCCTTCTCTTTTAATGATAATCACTTCAATTGCGAGTTACTTTGTGGGCGCAGAAGCCGTACAAGGACGTATTCATACAGAAATTGAACGTTTTATCTCAAAAGATGTCGCTCTTGCTATTGAAGATATGATAGGCAACGTAACCTTAGAGAATGACAATTGGATAACTCTAATTATAAGTATTGCCGCATTAATTTATGGGGCAACCGGGGTATTTTTTCAAATGAAAATCACGATGAATCTTATATGGAATGTCACTGAAAAGAAGCAGAATTTCAAAAGAATGCTCATCAATAGAGCAATCGCTTTTGGGATGGTTTTAGTTTTAGGATTCATGTTGCTTGTAGCCTTTGTAGTAACCCTTGGTCTTAACTTACTCACCGAATATCTGGGACAATATGCTCCAGAAATAACAATTGTGTTTGCTGAAATTCTACGCCTATTAATTTCATTCATATTTATAACAGGGCTTTTTGCCGCTATGTTTAAAATTTTGCCAGATGTAATTATGAGTTACAGGACTACATTTCTAGGCGCAAGTATTACAGCAGTATTATTTTTGATAGGTGAAAGCTTACTTGGCTATTACTTTACAAGCAGTAATCCTGCTTCAGTTTATGGTGGTGCTGCATCTATTGTTTTAATTTTATTATGGGTTAATTATACGTGTCTTATTTTATTTTTTGGTGCACAGATAACAGTTCAATATGCCTTAATAAAACGGCACAAGATCATCCCTAATAAACACGCAAAACTTGCACATAGTGATGAGATGGCTGCGCTTAATGAAAAAAAAAAGAAGTTAGATCAAGACAGGAGGAACGCTCTTAGGCTTTTAAACAACCCGGAAGAAGCTCCCAAGAAGAAGAAATCTTAATCTTTATATATTTTGATTAGACTCACATATACCGGAAAGTGATCGCTGTAACCTCCGGTATAACTCCCGTTTGCAAAACTCCTAAATGGGTAGCCTTTGTATTGACCACTTGGAGTTTGCAAAAAACGTTTATTAAAAATCCCTGCCTTATAAAATCTAAAGGAAGAATACTCTTTTTCTAACCAGGAAGCACTCAGAATTACCTGATCAAAAAGATTCCAACCATCACGATAAGCAAGTGTTCCTAATCCTTTTTTAGCAAAAGCGTCCATTGGGTTATAGAGGGAGTTATTTTTTATATTTTTTAATCTCGAGGTTGTTTTAAGAACCTTTTTTACGCTGCTATTATTAGGATCATCATTGAGATCGCCCATTGTTATAATTTTTGCATAAGGTTCTTGAGACAAAATGGAGTCGATAATTTTTCTATTTAAAGAAGCCGCAGCTTCTCTTCTGGGTTGAGATCTTGCCTCACCACCACTTCGAGATGGCCAATGATTCACTAATATATGTATCTTCTCACCTACCAGCATCCCTGTTACAAGCAATTGATCACGGGTATAAATGCGCTTGTTGTTATTCTCAGGATCAAATAAAACTAATTCGTGAGCGCTACTACTTATAACTTGAAAATATTTCTTTTGATATAAAAGACCAGTGTCAATTCCTCTACGATCGGGTGAATCATAATGTATAATTCCATATTCCCACTTTTTTAAAACGGGTTCACTTATGAGATCTTCTAGAACTCTTCGATTTTCAATTTCCGAAACTCCCAGAATAACAGGTGGAACTCTAACCTTATCAGATCCAATTTGTACAATTACCTCGGCCATTTTCTGAAGCTTATCTTGATAAATAGCTACCGTCCATCGATCTTTTCCTTCAGGAGTACGATCATCATCAAATGTAATGGGATCATTTTCTGTATCAAATAGATTTTCTAGGTTATAAAAACCTACAGTAACCACCTGATAATCATTACTTTTTTGACAAAACAATAAGGTTGAATGTAGCATAAATATTAAAATGTGTGCACTTAATCGATTTTTTCGCATAACTCATCTATTATCAGGCGATTAAGTTACATTAAATTATATATTGAAAATATACGTACTCACAATAAATCTTATATTTCTCAATTTGCATAAAATTATATTACTCTGTTTATTAGTTATTTGCATTAAAAAAAGTTATTCTCAAGACTATAGAATTACTGGAAGTGTACGAGATGCTAATACTGCTAAATCAATTCCGAATGTCGAGATAAAACTTAGAGGTACTAATCTTCTTACAACAACAAATGCCGAAGGTGTATTTAATCTTAATGGAATGCTTCCTGAAGGAAAACAGCAATTAGTATTTAGTAAAATTGGGTATCAAATTTTAAATCTTTCTATAACTCTTGAAGGAAATAAACTACTCGATTTATTGTACATCCCTATGAGTGTCGATTTAAAAGAATTAAATAAAGAGCTAGATCGTATTAGCCTTACAGAAAGCGAATTGAACTCAGAAGATGACCAGCAAGATAATATTGTCTCTGGACTTCTTGGCGCCACGAATGATGTATTTAGCAATGCAGCTGCCTATGATTTTAGTGCCACATTTTTTCGTCCAAGAGGTTTAGATAGCAAATACAGTAAAGTCTTAATTAATGGAATAACGTTAAACAAAATAAATACGGGCAGACCGCAATGGGGAACCTGGGGCGGTCTTAATGATGTGATGCGCAACAGAGAGTTTAGTAAAGCTACTGAGCCCAGCGCTTACAGCTTTGGAGCCCCGGCCGGAGTTTTGCACTTTAATATGTTGGCCTCAAAATACAGACGAGGAGGAAGAATTTCTTATGCTTATGCTAACCGCACCTATACAGGAAGAGTAATGGCCAGCTATAGTAGCGGCTTAGGCTCATCTGGCTGGGCATATACCGTTTTAGCATCAAGAAGATTTGGTAACGAAGGCTCAATAGAAGGTACTTCTTATGATGCTAACTCTGTATTTTTAAGTATTGAAAAGAAACTGAGTGATAAGCATAGTTTAAATTTAGTTGCCTTTTATACACCTAATCGTAGAGGTCGCAGTACTGCACTAACTCAAGAGCTTATTGACTTAAAAGGATATACCTATAACCCCAACTGGGGTTTACAAAATGGAAATATCAGAAATTCCCGCTTGCGTGAAATACGAGAACCTATCTTTATTTTAAGTCATAATTTTAAAATATCTGATCAAACAACAGTCAACACTAATTTCGCTTATCAGTCAGGTTTAACAAAAAATTCTAGAATTGATTATACGGGCAGTACATTAATTACAAGCGATGATAATCAAGAAAGTTTCGTAGGCGGTGCCCGTAATCCGGCTCCTAATTATTATCAGAATCTACCAAGTTATTTTTTACGGTTTACTAATCCTACAGCTGCAAATTATCAAAATGCCTATTTAGCCCAGCAAGCTTTTGAGAATAACGGCCAGCTCAATTGGGATCAATTATATAAAGCAAATTCATCTGCTGAAAATAGCAGGTTAAATCCTATTTATGCTGTGCAAAATGATGTGAATAAGGATGATATTATACATGTATCCTCCCTCGTTGCAAGTTCTCTATCTGAAAATTATAAACTAACTGCAGGTATTTCCGGTTCTTTTTTAAAAAGTCAAAATTATGCAGAATTAGATGATCTATTAGGAGGTGATCAGTGGCTAGATATAGATAATTTTGCAGAAGACGATGCTTCAACCGGCGGTAACCTCGCTCAAACCGACTTACGAAATAGGAACAGACTTGTTAAAGCGGGAGAGCGATATAAATATAATTTTAAGATAACCTCGACAAAAGCATCTGTATTTTCTCAATTAGAAGCCACTTATAACCATCTTGATTTTTATGCCGCAATACAAGGCGGTTTTGCTAATTATCAACGAAATGGCCTGTATGAAAATGGCTACTATCCTGGCAACTTATCCTTTGGTAAAAGTGACAAGGTCACTTTTAATACGTACGGCCTAAAAGGAGGACTTACCTATAAATTTAATGGTAAACATTTTGCACTTGTAAATGGATCATTACAAAGATTAGAACTTCCTTCAAATACCGTATTTACGAATTCTAGACAAAATAATGCAATACTTGAAGATGCTTCAGCGGAACAAATTATAAGCTTAGATGCCAGCTATATTTATCGCAGCACGGTTTTAAAAGCAAAATTATCTGCTTATTATATTAACTTTTCAGAGGGTAGTGATCTTTCATTTTTTTATACTCAATCCTTACAAAGCAGCCTTATAGACAAGGGTAATGCACTCGTTCAAGAAGTCACAACAAATATCTCAAAAAGAAATATAGGATTAGAGTTTGGTCTGGAATATAAGCTACTCCCCACACTTACTTTAAAAACAGCTGCGGCAATTGCCGAAAATACGTTCAGAAATAATCCTAATATTTATTACACTACAACTTTGGCAAATGAGCAAATATCATTTGGAAATAATCAAGCCAATCTTAAGAATTACCACGTTTCCGGAGGGCCTGAGCAAGCTATACAACTGGGTTTTGATTATAGAGATCCAGATTTTTGGTGGCTAGGAGCTAGTATAAATAGGTTTTCAAATGCCTATGTAGATATTAGCCACCTTCGCAGATCTGGAGCATTTGCTACAGATTACGACGGACTTCCATTTAACGATTATGATCTAGAAAACGCCAAAACATTATTACAACAAGAAAAACTAGATTCCTACTATTTATTAAATATCGTAGGCGGAAAATCCTGGTTGATAAACGGCAAATCTATTGGTTTTTTTGCAACTATAAATAACGTCTTAAATACCCGATATAAAACTGGAGGTTTTGAAGATTCTCGTGTAGGTGATTATCGCAGCTTAAAAGAGGAGAGCGAGCGAGAGCAACCCTTATTCGGAAATCGCTATTTCTTAGGTTATGGCGCCACCATTTATGCCAACCTTTATTTACGTTTTTAACTATTAATGCTTTCGCGGAAGCGCAAAAATAACCTTATGAAACAACTTATTTATTTTTCGGGTTTAATCTTTATATTTTTAAGTTCTTGTGTAGAATCTGAGTTTGACATACCCGAAGAATCTTCTGTTGACCCAACAATTACAGGTACAGAAGTATCTATAGCTTCGGTTAAAAATGCTCTTAGACAAAGCACGGAAGACATTGTAAGTTTTACAAATACGGATAATTATTTTATTGGTTATGTAATTAGTAGTGATGCTGCCGGTAATTTTTTTAAGGAATTGATACTACAAGATAAACCTGAAAATCCCAGTAGTGGCATCAGCGTTCAAATTAACCAAAATGCAATTTATACTTACTTTGAACCTGGAAGAAAAGTGTATATTCACCTTGATGGATTGTCAGTCACTACAGAAAATGGTACGGTACAATTAGGAATCAGAGACGGCAATTCTATTTCAGAAATTCCAACTTCTCTTATTTCAAAGCACTTAAACCGTAGTTCAGAAATTGCTACACTCATACCCCTTCCTATTGCGATTTCCGATTTTTCTGATGATACAGAAAACTTATTTGTGAGTTTAGCTAATGCACAGTTTAACCGCAATGAAGTTTTAGCTACAGCTGCAAAAACCTTTGCTGGAGAATCCACAGATGAATTTGATGGAATTCGTATTTTAGAAACCTGCAATACCCCAGGAAGAACACTCGTTAGCACCAGTACTTTTGCTCGCTTTAAATCTGTACAACTGCCATCTGGAAGCGGAAATATTACCGGGATTTTAAGTCGGGATTTTTATGATGATTTTTATATTCTACGTCTTAATACACCAGAGGATATTACGTTTAATCCAGAAATAAGATGCGACCCTAATTTACTGAAATGTGGCATAAGCGCAACAGAGGGAACTAAAATTTTATTCGAAGAAGATTTTAGCGCACAAAAACGGAATAAACCTATAGAGGGGAAAGGGTGGACAAATTTTAATGAATACGGAAATCAAGTGTGGGAAGCTTATACCGCGACCGGGACTAATGCCTCACAAGGCGTTTCGGCACGTATAGATTCATATCAATCTGGTGATGCACTTACGCTATGCTGGCTTATCACACCTGCGATCGATTTAGAAACAAATTCAAATGTTAAGATACGATTTGAAACCAGTAGTAGTTTTGCAGATGGTAGTGATTTAGAAGTGCTTTTTAGTTCAGATTGGAATGGTGACGACGCTACAATCACAGCAGCAAACTGGCTTGTTCTAGATGATGCATTTATAATACGTGATCAGGATTTTTTTGGTGATTGGTACAGTTCTGGGATTGTAACTATATCTTGTGAAGCAAATCTTAAAGGTTATATCGCTTTTAAATATACAGGAAGTACCAAGGATGCCTTTGACGGCACATATCAGCTAGATAATATAATGATTACCGCAGATTAACTTCTTAGAAGGGTTTATAAGTTCTATAGTATGTGACCTATAAAGTCTTATTTTTATAGCTACTAACACTGCTTTTATGATACGCCTACTACTTACAACTATCCTAATTCTAAGTTGCCTTAGTTGCACCAGCACTAAAAAAGATCTACAGAATAACAAGAAAGGTTCTCAATTTACTCAGAGTGAACAATTATTGATTGGAGCAAATAATGGCGCAACACCTATGCGCGTGTTTAAAATTACAAATGCCAGTGATTCCTTGTTATTAAGAACGCCAAGCCAGCAGGTCATTGTAGATCCAAATGATCCCGAACTAAAAAATTTAATAGCCAGAATGTATGCTACAGTACGAGATAGTTTGTCTCTAGGTGCAGGAATAGCAGCGCCACAAGTAGGTATTTTAAAAAATATAGCCTGGGTTCAGCGTTTTGATAAGGAGGGTTTTCCTTTTGAGGTAATTATTAATCCTGTAATTAAACAATACTCTAAGAAAAAGCAAGATTGCCCCGAGGGTTGTCTGTCAATACCGGGAAGACGCGATACCCTATCTAGTCGAGCGTATGCAATTTTGGTAGAATACGACAAGCCAGATGCAACTCACAAAATAGAAATGGTAGAAGATTTTACAGCTGTAGTTTTTCAGCACGAGATAGATCATTTAAACGGCATTCTCTATTTGGACCATTTAAAACAGGAAATCAAAGATGCTCAAGGTCTAAAAACTCTAGATAATCTAAAGAATTAAACTATTTTTGCGGTCATGGCCTTATCAAATAACGACGTTTTTAAAAAATTAAGAGTAGCACTTAAACTACGTGATGATGATATCGTAAAGATATGTGCACTGGTAGATTTTGCGGTAACTAAAAGTGAATTGGGTGCTATATTTAGAAGTGAAGATCACCCTAAATATGTAGAGTGTGGAGATCAATTTCTCCGGAATTTTCTAAATGGCCTCGTTATCCATATGCGTGGACCTATGCCTCCAAAAAAAGCAAAAACTACTGATTCTTCTAAAAAATCTACGCCAAATAAACGTTCTCCGAAAAAGGACTAATAGCTGCTGTTTCCAGACTTAAAAATTACATAGACCGGAAAATGATCACTGGGACCACCCAGATAATGATCACCGGCATATGTGCGCAATGGATTCCCCTTATATTTCCCTTCTGCTTCTGCTAAATAAGCCGGATTAAAAATCGCAGATTTTTCGTATTCTAAAGGATTTTCATATGCTTTCATCCAGTTGGGTGATAAAATTATTTGATCAAATAAATACCAATCTCCACGGTGAGTTAATGAACCCGCATAACGTGTAAGTAAAAAAACCATTGGGTTATATAAATCTGTAGAAACTAGATTTTCTCGCACTGCAATACTCTGAGGGTCATCGTTAAAATCACCCATAATTAGAATACGCGCATCAGGATCTTTGCTCTGGATCTCCTTAATGATTTCGCGATTTCTATTTGCAGCCAGAATACGTTTTGGGTTTGATTCTTCGACACCTTCTCTTCTCGAGGGCCAATGATTTACTAATACATAAACCGGTATCCCATCAATTGTTCCATTTACATAAAGAATATCTCTTGTAAAATCCCGAGCTCCTTCAGTATTTTTCAATTGTAAAGAATAGCTTCTAGACTCTAATACGCTAAACCGTTCTTTGTTGAATAATAAGGCTGTATCTATGCCTCGCTCGTCTGGTGAGTTATGGTGTACATAGTCATAATTGAGATTTTTTAAAGCGGCAGTGCCGATAAGATCATTTAAAACTTTCTTATTTTCAACTTCAGCTACACCCATTAAGATGGGAGAGATGCCGGTTTCTTCTTTTCCTATTTCAGCAATTATAGTTGATAAATCGGCTAATTTTTTATCATAGCGTGTGTTGTTCCATTTCAAATCACCTGTTGATGTAAAATCATCATCAAAAATATTAGGATCGTTTTGTGTATCAAAAAGATTTTCGAGATTATAAAAACCAATGGCAAATTTATTAAGCATTATGTTATGATTTTGGTAGGCTCAATTTAAGAAAAGCTTAGCGTCTAAATCGTTATCTTTACAGCTTACTTAATTTTATGATTGAAGAGAATACTATAGAATACGAGAAAACCGTCTTAATCGGTGTTATCACCCAGTATCAGGACGAAGAAAAGTCTGCTGAATATCTTGATGAGCTCGAATTTTTATCATACACTGCCGGTGGTGAGGTGCTCAAGCGCTTTACTCAGAAAATGGAATCTCCTAACCCTAAAACATTTTTAGGAACAGGGAAGATGGAAGAAGTGCGGGCTTATGTAGAGCAGTATGAAGTAGGTACAGCAATTTTTGATGATGAACTAAGCCCGGCTCAGCAAAAAAACATTGAGAAAATATTAAAATGTAAGGTTGTAGATCGTACAAATCTTATACTCGATATTTTTGCACAACGAGCACAAACGAGCTATGCTCGCACACAAGTAGAGCTTGCCCAGTATGAATATTTATTGCCACGTCTTGCAGGTATGTGGACTCACCTTGAGCGTCAACGTGGTGGTATAGGTATGCGTGGTCCCGGTGAGACAGAGATTGAGACCGATAGACGTATTGTACGTGATCGTATTTCTTTACTGAAAAAGAAATTAGAAAAAATAGATCGTCAACAAGCGGTACAACGTGGTAATCGTGGGGCGCTGGTTCGTGTAGCCTTAGTAGGTTATACCAATGTAGGAAAATCAACATTGATGAATGTAATTAGCAAGAGTGAAGTATTTGCCGAAAATAAACTTTTCGCAACTCTTGATACGACTGTGCGCAAAGTTGTCATTCGCAATCTCCCCTTCCTGCTTAGTGATACGGTAGGATTTATAAGAAAGTTACCTACACAACTTGTTGAGTCGTTTAAAAGCACACTCGATGAGGTACGAGAAGCTGATTTACTTCTGCATATCGTAGATATTTCGCATCCACAATTTGAAGATCATATTGCATCTGTAAATCAAATTATGGATGAAATAGGCGGGTCTGAAAAGCCTATGCTTATGGTATTTAATAAAATTGATGCTTATACACATAAAACAATCGACGACGATGATCTGGTTACAGAGCGCACCGAAGAACATTTTACTTTAGAGGAGTGGGAACGCACCTGGATGTCTCGAGCAGATGGGGACGCCATATTCATTTCAGCTTTGAATAAAGATAATATGGAGGCTTTTAAGAAAAAGGTATATGAGCGTGTGCGAGAAATACACATTACACGTTTTCCTTATAATAGTTTTTTATATCCGGAATATGATCAATATACCGGAAATGACGATGAAGAAGAATAAATTTATAAGTGGAATTTATAAGTAACAAAAAATCCGATACTTGCATATCGGATTTTTGCATTTTATATCAACTTCTAATCTAAAATGAATACGTTAGACCTAGTATATAGTAAGATTGTAATTGGCTATCAATACTATTAAAAGTAGGTGTCGCTCCCGGCACTAACAATGCCTCATTTTCTGCTATAGCATTTTCGAGGTTTTCTTGCTTATTGCCTCTTAGACCAACTTCAAAACCAACACCTATATTATTGAATAATTTATAACTGAAAGAATTTATCCACGTGAAGTTTGAATAATCGCTACTCTTGTAGCTTTGAAAAGCAGAGAGGTTAGATTTGAATGCGATTTTGCCTATTTGGCGGGTATAATCTGCAACTATCTTAGCTCCTAATGACGACTCATAAATGCTTTCACCATTGCTAAAAACAAAATTGTAGTTAAAAGGGTGAACAACCACGGTAAGATTTGTAACAGGTGTCCACGTCATACCAAGACCTAAGTCTAAATAGCCAGGATCATTAAAATTATCAAGTATCGTTGTGCGGTACTCACCGAGTGTAGATACAGCTAGTTTCTCGCTCAATTTATAGCCATATAGCGAGGTGATATTAAACACATCTGTAGCATTACGGAAACTATCATCATCTTCAGGATCATCACGGTCATCAAACTTTACCCATCCTAAATTTAAATTTAATGCGTTACGCCAGAAATATTTTTCTTCTTTCTTATTGGCAAATGCGTTTACAGTTATAGCTGCGTTTGCAGATGACACATTAGGCGTACCTTGTGAATACCAGCTACTGAAACGACTAAAATTTGCACCTACTGTACCAAATGCACCAAATTTCCAACCAGGCATATTATCAATCTGCGCTTGCAAGGCACTAACCTCTTTTTGAAGTTTTGCGATTTCGGCTTTTTTAGGAGCCATTTCTACTTTTAGCTCTTCTTCTGTCTTTTCTTGTGCTTGCACCAACCCAAAGCTACTGACAGCCAGTAGCATAAAAATAATTTTTCTCATCATTTAAAATTGTTGTTTTACGCAGCAAAGATACAGCACGCATAAAACATGGGCCGTCTGCAATCTCAAAAGTTTGGAAAATGGCTTTATCGAGCTTTATAAAGCGGTACAGAAGAGCAAGCCTCACCAAACATGAGGTTCTTTACTACAGACTGTAATTTTTGGGTAAGAAGTAAGTAAGCATTTTGAGGAACGGGCTTGTTAGAACAGCCTTTTATAATTACATATTGCTCTTTATACTTTGAGCTGTCAATTTTATAAATCTCTTCAGTATATAAAACGGTTTCCAGATCTGATAATGATCCCACAACTACTCGCTTAGCGACAGGCTGTAAATAAGTAGAAACAAGCATAAATGCCCAGGCTGGTACAATCGCATCTGTGCTACAAAAAAGGGCTACATAACTATCTTGATAAACCGACCAATTGTGGTTTTTTAAGCTTTCGCGAAAATCTTTTTCACGTAAAATAAAACCTTCAGTCAGCCACTGGGAAATATCAATAACATCACGTTTACCCGGAAGATAAAGATCTTCCAGATTAAACGTAATAAGTTTACTGTTAGCAACTCTGTTTACTATTTCTTCCATTGAGAAATTGAAATTTTAAAGCAATCCTAATTCTAGCTTAGCCTCATCGCTCATAAGATCTTGAGTCCAAGGCGGATCAAAAGTAATTTCAACTTCGCAATCCTTAACCATATCAATAGTTTTTACCTTCTCCTCTACTTCAACCGGTAGCGTTTCAGCTACAGGACAGTTAGGTGTGGTTAATGTCATTAGGATTTTAGTTTCATAATCCTCATTAACAAAAACATCATAGATAAGTCCTAGTTCATAGATATCAACTGGAATCTCAGGATCGTATATTGTTTTTAAAACACGAACGACTTTCTCTCCAAGTTCTTTTGTGTCTATTTCTTTTGTATCGCTCATAGTTTTTTACTTAGAATTTGCCTTAGCTTGATAAGCTATAGCGTATAATTTAATTTGTTTAATCATACTCACCAATCCATTTGCACGAGTAGGTGAAAGATGCTCTTTTAAACCTATTTTATCTATAAAAGAGGTATCTGCATCTAATATTTCTTGTGGAGGTTGATTAGAAAATGAGCGTATTAAAATAGCTATAATACCTTTAGTAATTATGGCATCGCTATCTGCTGTAAATTCTATTTTATCATCATTAAGATCTGCATGCACCCACACTTTGCTTTGACAACCCTTTATAATATATTCTTCTGTTTTGTACTTTTCGTCTATTAATGGCAAAGATTTACCCAGTTCTATCATATACTCATAGCGCTGCATCCAGTCATCAAACATCTCAAATTCTTCAACAATTTCTTGCTGTATTTCTTGTATACTACTCATATATATTAATCGTCTTTTGCCGTCAATATCAATTTATTTTCAGCAGTGTAAAAGCTTAAAATGCCTTTTTTAATTCTATAATTTTCAGCCTTTAAAAGAGCTTGAAAAAAATTATATTCGATTGATGTTCCTTCCGGACACATCATTTTGGTCGCCATAGCAGGAGAAAACTTAATATTTTCTGCACTTACTACATACGTTGCACTGTACGAGTTGCAAACGCCTGTTCCATTTATTTGTCCCTTTTCAGGGTTGAAGTTTATCGAAATTTCTTTATCGGCCACAGAATCTTTCCCTATGGTATTTACTATAAATTTCCCTTTAGGACCCTCTATTTTTCTGTTTGAAGATTTACACGAACTAAAACCTATAATGATCAAAAGTAAAAAAGCTGCTGTTGTTTTCATATTTAAAATTTTTATGAAATTACTAGTAATCATTTATATAGGTACCAAATGTAAGGTTAAAATTAACTCAACATTTCTTTGGCTCTAATGACCGCAGCAACAAAAGTATCTATCTCTTCAAATGTGTTATAGAATGAAAATGAAGCTCTTACTGTACCGGAAATTTTGTAAAAATCCATTATAGGTTGCGCACAATGATGTCCCGTACGCACAGCAATTCCTAATTTATCAAGTATTGTTCCCATATCGTAGGGATGTATACCATTAATATTAAAAGAAACTACAGCAGTTTTATCTTTAGATTCCCCATAAATACGCAGGCCTTCTATTTCTTGAAGCTTTGAAGTAGCGTATTCTAATAATTGGTGTTCGTACTTCGCTATAGCATCAAATCCTATTTCATTCATGTAATCTAAGGCAACACCAAAAGCAATACCCCCACAAATATTAGGAGTTCCTGCCTCAAATTTATGTGGCAATCCCGCATAGGTAGTTTTCTCGAAAGTAACCTGATCTATCATCTCTCCGCCACCTTGATAGGGAGGCAATAATTTTAATAAATCTTCTTTACCGTATAACATACCCACACCTGTAGGTCCGCAAATTTTATGAGCCGAAACTACATAAAAATCTACATCCAGCTCCTGTACATCTGCTTTAATATGTGGAGCAGCTTGCGCCCCATCTACTAAGACCACCGCCCCTTTCTGATGTGCTTTTGTTATTATTTCAGCAATAGGGTTTATAGTTCCCAAGGCATTACTTACGTGATTTACAAAAACAACCTTAAGTCTATCAGATAGTAATGCGTCAAAAGCTTCCATATCTAAGGTACCTGTTTCTAGCATAGGAATAACCTTGAGCTTTGCTCCGGTTTTTTCGCACAGCATTTGCCAAGGAACAATATTAGAATGGTGTTCTAGAGCAGATACCAATACTTCATCACCTTCCTTTAGAATAGATGCATACCCCGAAGCTACCATATTTATTCCGTGAGTAGTGCCCGCTGTAAATAGTGTCTGATACGCATTAGGAATATTAAAATGCCTCTGAATTTTTATACGTGCCTGCTCATAAGCATCTGTAGCTTCTTGAGACAATGCGTGTACACCTCTGTGTATATTAGCATTATAATTTGAGTAATAATCAACAATAGCGTCAATCACCTGCTTAGGTGTTTGCGAGGTTGCCGCATTATCAAAATACACTAGTGGATACCCATTGACTTTCCTATCAAGAATAGGAAAGTCTTTGCGTATTTTTTCAATATTGAATGTAGTTTTTGCGGTAGCAGAAGCCATAAGCATTTCTTGTTTTCTATTCCCAAGTACTAATTATACATAAGGAACATTTTCAATTAAATTTTAAAGCTATTTTAAGTTCCAGATTACGTTAGTTAAAAACGCAATGTGTGTACTACACGTCAAAACCTAAATTCACCTCTAATTTATTGGCTATTAATTTTGTAATTCGAGCTTTAAGCTGAGGGATTTTAACACTCTCTAATACATTATTTGCAAATGCATACATTAGCAGTGCACGTCCTTCTTTTACACCAATTCCTCTTGCACGCATATAAAATAATGCGTCTTCATCTAGTTGACCTATAGTACACCCGTGAGAACAACGTACATCATCTGCAAAAATCTCTAATTGTGGCTTAGAATTAATCGAAGCTTTATCACTTACTAGAATATTATTATTAGACTGGTACGCATTGATTTTTTGAGCAATACTATCTACAACAACCTTACCATTAAATACTCCCGTAGCATTATCATCAAAGATACCTTTGTAATCTTGATGACTTTCGCAATTAGGCTGCTTGTGATGCACTAATGTATTGTGATCTACGTGCTGCTTATCCTCGATAATAGTAACTCCTTTTAAAATAGAGTTGTTATGCTCTCCATTCTGGTAGAAGTTAAGATTGTTACGTGTTAATTTTCCGCCGAAAGAAAATGTATGCACAGATACTTCACTAGAATCTTGTTGATCTATATGTGTATTATCTATTAAAGATGCATTCTCTTTATCGTTCTGGATTTTATAATAATCAACCATTGCACGCTTACCTGCATAAATTTCGGTAACGCTATTTGTAAAGACTGCATTTCCATTTAAGCTCTGGTGACGCTCGATTATTTGTACTTCTGCATTTTCTTCTGCAACAATTAAGTTACGAGGCTGAAGCATTAAGTTAGCTTCATTTCCTGTTGAGAAGTGTAAAATCTGGATAGGTTTATTTACGGCCTTTCCTTTAGGGACATAAATGTATGCTCCTTCTTTAGCAAATGCAGTATTTAAAGAGGTCAAACTATCTTGAGGTGCTATTTTATTAAAATATACATCAATAACCGCTTTATATCTAGGCTTTGTAAGCGCTGCACTCAGCAGACAAACATCTACACCATCATGAGTAGTTTCAGACAAGTAAGAACTATAAACACCATCTATAAAGACAATTTTATACGTGTCAAGATCGTGTATAAAATATTTCTTCACATCTTTAAACTCAATAGTATCCTCTTGTTTAGAGACTAAACTGAAATCCTGCTTAATAATACTGTTGAGTGAAGTATATTTCCAATCCTCCTGTTTTTTAGAAGGGAAGCCTTTTTCCTCAAATACTTTTATAGCTTCATCTTTAATATCGTGAAGGCTGTTATCTAAATCAAGATGCTCCTGAGATGTTAAGTAAGAAGAAAGTAATTTATCTTTAAGATTCATAATCGTTCAATTTTCAATGTTAATAATTATCTCGTTTAATGATAATTATTATCCTGCAGCTAATTCTGCCTTCACCCAGTCGTATCCTTTTTCTTCTAATTCTAAAGCAAGTTCTTTACCTCCAGACTTCACTATTTTACCATCAACAAGCACGTGAACAAAATCTGGTACGATATAATCTAATAATCTTTGGTAATGCGTAATAACAATTACTGCATTGTCTTTACTTCTTAATTTATTGACGCCATTAGAAACAATGCGCAATGCATCAATATCAAGACCAGAATCGGTCTCATCGAGGATTGCTAATTTTGGCTCTAACATCGCCATTTGAAAGATTTCATTTCTCTTTTTCTCACCACCAGAAAAACCTTCGTTTAAAGATCTTGATAAGAACTTACGGTCTATTTCAAGAAGTTCAGATTTTTCTTTAATCATTTTAAGCATATCGCTAGCCGGCATATCTTCTAGACCTTTAGCTTTACGTATTTGATTAATTGCTGTCTTGATAAAGTTAGTTACAGAAACTCCAGGTATTTCTACAGGATACTGAAATGAAAGAAACACCCCTTTATGCGCACGAACTTCGGCATCTAAGTCTAAGATAGACTCGTCTTCAAACAATACATCTCCCGCACTTACCTCATATTCCTCTTTACCCGCTATCACAGAAGACAACGTACTTTTACCAGAGCCGTTAGGGCCCATAATAGCATGTACTTCTCCCGCATTAACTTTCAGATTTATTCCTTTAAGAATATCTTTTCCTTCTATACCTGCACTTAGGTTTTTAATTTCTAACATAATCTCAGTTCTATTAGTTGCTCGCAGCAACCGTACTTTAATTTCTTAATTATTACCTAGTTTAAAATCTATACAATCACTTTAAACTAGCATTTTAAAATACTGAATCTACTTGTTCAGTAATAACTATTATTTACAGCATTAGGAGTACTATCTCCATAAAATCACGCCAATAGTGCTATTCTGTATTATCCTACAGAACCTTCTAATGAAATTTCCAGAAGCTTTTGAGCCTCTACAGCAAACTCCATCGGAAGTTTATTAAGCACTTCTTTACTAAAGCCATTTACAATTAAAGCAATAGCTTTTTCTGTATCTATACCACGCTGATTACAATAGAAAATTTGATCTTCACCAATTTTACTAGTCGTTGCCTCGTGTTCTATTTTAGCAGATTTGTTTTTTGCTTCGATATAAGGGAAGGTATGCGCACCACATTTATTACCCATTAAAAGCGAATCGCACTGAGAGAAATTACGCGCATTCTCTGCTCGGTTATTAATCTGTACTAAGCCACGGTAACTATTTTGTGAATTTCCTGCAGAAATACCCTTAGATATAATCGTACTCTTAGTGTTCTTACCTAAGTGAATCATTTTTGTACCCGTATCTGCTTGCTGAAAGTTATTAGTTACAGCAATGGAGTAAAATTCACCAATAGAATTATCACCCTTTAATACACAACTTGGATATTTCCAGGTTACAGCACTACCTGTTTCTACTTGTGTCCACGAAATTTTTGCATTTTTCTCACAAAGACCTCGTTTTGTTACAAAATTGTAAACTCCACCTTTTCCTTCTGCATTACCAGGATACCAGTTTTGTACAGTAGAATATTTAATTTCTGCGTCGTCAAGTGCAATTAGCTCAACAACTGCAGCATGCAATTGATTCTCATCTCTTGATGGCGCTGTACACCCTTCAAGATAACTTACATAGCTACCCGCATCAGCCACAACAAGTGTACGCTCAAATTGACCGGTATTTGCTTGATTGATTCTAAAATAAGTAGAAAGTTCCATAGGACATTTAACCCCTTTTGGAATGTAGCAAAAAGAGCCATCACTAAACACAGCACTATTTAATGCAGCATAAAAGTTATCCTTTTGAGGAACCACTGTACCTAAATACTTTTTCACTAACTCTGGATGCTCCTTAATTGCTTCAGAAATAGGGCAAAAAATTATACCTTTTTCCGCAAGAGTTTTCTTGAAAGTTGTTGCAACAGATACAGAATCCATCACAATATCAACAGCAACTCCCGCTAATTTCTTTTGCTCATCTATAGAGATACCTAAACGCTTAAACGTATCAAGCAATTCTGGATCTACTTCATCAAGGCTATCAAACTTCGGCTTTTTTGAAGGTGCAGAGTAGTATGATATACTTTGAAAATTTGGCTTTTCATAGTGGACATTTGCCCACTCCGGCTCTTCCATTGTTTGCCAATGTCTAAACGCCTCTAATCGCCAATTAGTCATCCACTCCGGCTCTTCTTTCTTCAGAGAAATTGCCCGTACTATATCTTCATTTAATCCAATAGGAAATGTTTCAGACTCAATATCTGTATAAAACCCGTACTTGTATTCTTTGGTGGCTAATTCCTTTTCTAAATCGTCTTCTGTATATGCCATATAATCTTTATAACCTGTTTAAAAAACAGCTATTTAAAATTCTTTTTAAAGTGAAAAACTTTCACCACAACCGCAGGTACGCTGCGCATTAGGATTATTAAAAACAAATCCCTTCCCATTAAGACCTCCGCTATATTCCAGAACAGTCCCTATGAGGTATAAAAAACTCTTTTTATCCACAATAAGCTTGATGTTATTGTCTTCAAACAACTTATCTTCTTCTGCTAAGCTTTTATCAAACTTTAATTCATAAGATAAACCAGAGCATCCGCCGCTTTTCACACCTACTCTAACATAGTCAACACCAGCGTCATAACCCTCCTCATTCATTAAGGTGGCTATTTTCTTTTTAGCATCTTCACTTACTTTAATCATATCCTTCTAAATTAGTGCAAATATACCATTTAAGTAGGGTTTTACCATACATCCTTACATTAAACTATACTATGGTTGTATAGCTTCTATATATAGTAAAATAATTACTCATCAGTTCTACTTATTGATAGCGTATTCTAAAATTCAATACAGTTTTAGAACCTTCCTATTCTTTTACTTTTATTAATTATTAATCGTATGAATTATAAAATTACAACCTTCCTAAATTTATAAAAAACAATAATCTATTCTTCTAATTTTCCTTTTGATATATTCAAACTAACTTTGCTGAAAAATAATAACAGTTATGTTTGACAATAAAGATCAATCCCGTACATCTCTAAGTGAACTTGGTGAATTTGGTTTAATAAATCATTTGACCAAAGATTTTGCTGTAAAACAATCCAGCACAGTAAAAAGTATAGGTGATGATGCCGCAGTGATTGATACAAAGGGAAAACAGCTTGTTATATCTACAGACTTACTTATTGAAGGTGTTCATTTTGACTTAAGCTTTATGCCGCTCAAGCATTTAGGCTACAAATCTGTGATGGTAAATCTTTCAGATATTTATGCAATGAATGCTGAAGCCACTCAAATTACTGTTTCTATTGCAGTTTCAAATAGATTTCCATTAGAGGCTCTTGAAGAATTGTATGCTGGTATCGAACTTGCTTGCGCAATTTATAATGTAGATCTTGTGGGTGGTGATACTACTTCAAGTACAAAGGGTCTGCTTATAAGTGTTACTGCTCTGGGCCTTGCAGATGCCGATCAAATTACAGGAAGAGATGGTGCAAAAGATGGTGATTTACTGGTTGTTTCCGGAGACTTAGGTGCTTCGTATATGGGACTTCAAATTCTTGAGCGAGAAAAACAAGTACATAAAGTAAATCCTAATTCGCAACCTGATCTAGAGCCCTATTCTTACTTGATAGAGCGCCAATTAAAACCAGAAGCACGCCGAGATATCATCGATCTACTTAAAAAGATTGAGATTAAACCCACTTCGATGATAGACATTAGCGATGGGCTTTCTTCAGAAATCATTCATTTATGTAAAAACTCAAAAACTGGTGTTCGCCTCTATGAAGATAAGATTCCATTAGATCCACAAATGATCAATGTTTGTGAGGAATTTAAAATAGATAGTACAACTGTTGCACTTAGTGGTGGTGAAGATTATGAACTATTGTTCACTATTGCTCAAACTGATTATGAAAAAATAAAGGGGAATCCTAATTTTACTGTTATCGGTCATATTACACCAGAGGGAGATGGTATGAATCTTATTACACGAGCTAACACGTCTATACCTATTGTAGCGCGCGGCTGGAATGCATTAAGTAATGAAACTGAAGATTAAGCGGCTTGTCGCTCCTGCTTAATTATATAAAACTTCTCCATAACTTCATTAATACGTTTTAACTTTGGAGTAAGTGGCTGTATTTCACCATTATCATCTGTAGTGAATTCTCTTTGACAATGTAAGCATTGATATTCTTGTTGTTCCGTTTTATAGGACTTAGACACTTGATATTTATGTCCAAAGACACGACACTTTAAACTTTTGATGAAACTCATAGCGGACGGGGTAGCATTCATAAATTACATTTGAAATTCATACGCTGAATTTAACAAAATATTGTATAAATCATCAACTCCCTTTAATTTTTACAGCATTCTGAATTATAGATCAGTCTGTTACAGAAATTTTAAAAGAAATGGCTTAAACTAAAAATTTTCTAATACTCCCCGTTAAAAGTTTAGAAATATATTTTCTAACGCCTGCCGATTTTCTAAGTGAAGCATATGCCCACCGGTCACAATGTGTATATCTATAGAACTAGAATCACACTTTTCTAGCAAATCATCCGCGTTTATTAATGTGTCGCTCGATCCTAAAATAATTTTTTTTCTAAATGCGCCTTGTTTAAACATTGTAGTATAATCTTTACGAGCAGCCATTCCATTTTGACAGGCAATATAACTATCTGGTGATGTCGTAAGTGCTACTTCTTTGGTCTTAGCTATCTCATTCCTAAGTTCTTCTCGAAGGTTTTTTGTAAAAAGATTTACGACAGACATCGATATTAGCGCTTCATAATTACTACGCGCCACTTTGATACCGTGTTTTCTCAATTTTTTTCGCGCCTCGGTATCTGCTTCTGGAGTAGAATTGAGTAATACAATTCCCCATACATTCTTCGGAAATAAATCTACATAAGCCAGAGCCACATATCCTCCCATAGAATGGCCTATAAAATTCACACTCTCGACACCTAAACTTTTTAAAGTGTTGTGAACAGCTCTCGCCATATCAAGCATTGTATTTTCTGTATGCAGTAATTCACTTTTACCATGCCCCGGCAAATCTATTGCTATCACGCGGTACTTATTTGCCAGTAAATGTATAAACGGATTCCAAATGGATTTATCCTCTAGAAATCCGTGCAATAAACACAGAGCTTCTCCCTCACCGTTTTCTGAATAATTTAGCGACTTAACATTAATAGTTGGTGTCATTTTATTTTATCTTTCACCCCCGAAAGATACGTTGCATATGAGATTTACCAAAGAGACCGCAATTACTTCATTTGCACTATTTTCTCTGTTTTTTGGTGCCGGAAATTTAATTATCCCTCCATACTTAGGGTACACAGCTGGCAACGAATGGTTTCTAACCAGCTTAGGTTTTGCTTTATCGGCAGTAATTATTCCGATTTTAGGAATATTTGCTCACGCACGTTTACAAGGTACTTTACTCGACTTCGGAAAAAAAGTACATCCTATCTTCAGTCTGGTTTTCTGTATCATCGTGTATCTCATTGCCGTTACACTACCAGGACCACGCACCGCTTCAGTTACTTATGAAATAGGCTTACAACCCTACTTTGATATAACTTCTTTAACGTCAAGTAGTATTTACTTTGGACTTGTTTTATTATTTGTACTTAACAGGTCAAAAATCATTGATGTACTCGGAAAATATCTAACTCCGTTACTTCTCTTAATTTTAGCAACGATTATAGGAGTAGCTATTTTTGCCGAGTTACCCACTCCAAAGGGGTCTACAAATGAGACCGCTTTATTCACAGGGATTATAGAAGGTTATCAGACTTTTGATGCTATTGGAGCAATTGTAATTGGAGCAATTTTAGTAGTTTCATTGAATTTAAAAAATCAAGAATCTCCCGAAATAAACAAAAAAGTACTTTATAGAGCTGGGATTTTTGCAGGGATTGGGTTATCTCTTATTTACTTTGGTCTTATCTATGTAGGCGCATTATTCAGCACATTTGTAGAGACTTCTTCCCGTACAGATTTACTTTCCATTCTAAGCTATGAAACTCTTGGAAAAGGCGGAAGAATTCTACTTTCGGTTTTAATAAGTCTGGCTTGCTTTACAACAGCTATAGGTATTGTTGCTGGAACAGCAGATTTTGTAAAAGGCTTATTTAAAGGATCTCAAGCCGCTTATTTAATCACTGCCTTTTCAGCAAGTATATTAGGAATTATAATAGGTCAAACGGGCGTTGCCTACATTATAGGTATTGCAGTACCCGCTTTAAATTTTATATATCCACTGGTAATTGTATTGATCATACTCAATATTTTTCCACCTAAAATGGTTTCTCCGTTTATCTTTCGCACCGTTGCCATTGCCACCTTTCTCTTTAGTATTCCAGATTTTTTAATCAGTCTGAATCTTCTAACTCTGGAAGCTGCAGATGACCACCTCCCTTTTATTAATTATGGAATTAGCTGGGTTATACCTACATTGATTATTTTTGTACTTGCGAAAATTATCGAACCCCTAATATTCAAGAAGGATTCATCTGAGACCGAAAACTGATGGCAAAAAAAGGCACACCAAAAAACGGAAAAAATAAAGCAAAGCACACCATGCTACTCAAACGCAAAAAAGACAAGCTGCGCGATGAAAAGGAAACACGTGCTCAAAAATTAAAGGCTATTTTAAAATCTACCCAAGATAATAACTAAAGCCGTTTTAAATTTTTACTAAAATCAGCGTGGTATATTTTAATTGCTAGATATTTACCAGTATGAAAGCTGAACCTACATTAATTTGCATTCCAGACATTAGTGGTTTTACGCAATTTATGCGTGAGGCAAATTTTGAACTTACTTCACAAATTATCCCCGCTCTACTTAACGAGATTATTTACTCGAACACTATTGATTTAAAGGTTTCTGAAATTGAAGGTGATGCTGTACTGTTTTTTAGAAGCGGTGAATTACCCAATCTTAATGATCTGATAGATCAATGCATTCGCTTTTACCTTGACTTTTATGAACGGATGGATCTTCTTTACAAAAAGCACAAAAAAACAGAAGACGCAGCTAGTATTCCTGAAATTCTTGGTTTAAAAATCATATTGCATTATGGAGAAGAGATTGCTATGGTTCCTATAGGGAATAGAATAAAGCTTATGGGCGAAGATGTTATAACAGCTCATAGACTTTTGAAAAACACCATCAAAACAGATGAGTATTTGCTGATATCTGACCAACTTTTGAAAAATTACAATAAACAAGAGTTTATAGAAAAATGCAATTGGAGTGCATTACGCAATGAAGCTATAGATGTCGAACACTTGGGGACAATTAAATATCATTATATAGATTTATTACCGCTAAAAGATTCTAATGCACGTAATCTATAGAAAGGATTAATAATTTTCTTACTTCATTACCCAATTGTAATTTAGCTACATCACCTACTTTTTTACCTGTAAGTACTCTAGCGATAGGAGCTGTAAAAGCAATTTTATTCTTTTTTACATCAGCCTCGTCTACACCTACAATACACAGCACATTTGTGAGGTTGTTTATTTTATAGCGTACTGTAGCTCCAAAACGCACTTCGCTCTCATCGATGTCATCAATTACACGTGCGCTGAGAATACGCTCATTAAGCAATTGTAATCTTCCCACCAGAATTGCTTTAGAACGTCTTTGCTCACGATCGTCTGCCTCATTAAGATTTGCGATTTGGGCAAGTAAATGTTTCTTTTCGTCCTTTAATTCTTGCAGTCCATTTTGTGTCACATAATTAAGAACACCTTCAGGCAATGCTGCCCGAGGCGGAATTATTGGTGCTTCTTCCTGATCATCTTCTTTTACAAATCCTCTGCTCATATTTATTTCTATTCTGAATAAGGTAGGTATAAAATATATAAACCATCTATAACAAAAACATAAAATACTAGACCCTACAAAAAGTACCAAGCAAAATATTCAATGATTTTTCAACCATTTATCATTCATTATCAAATAGACAAACGATAATAAAAAGCTATTAAAAGAGGTACATAACAACCTCATTGAATACAAAAAGAAGGCCGAAGAAAATGACACAAAGAATCAAGATCTGTAAGTAAAATTTAAAATCATTTTCCTTCACTTTTCTGAATTTTGATTAATAATAAGTTTAAATTCTAGTTTTTACACACCTAACTCACTTCTATATGAGTTAGTCGTTCATATACTAAATTCTGTAGTGCTTTGAACTCTCTAAAATGATTCAGAAACTGATTACGCTGCATATCTTGCTCGTGATTCCAATCTGGACTATAGACCTGCGAACCGTAATCTTTTTCTTTTTGCAATCTTTGTTCTTGTCTAAACAGCGTGGCTAGAAACAGTGTGTTTTTTCGTCTAAAAGCCAAAAGATTATAATTGAGTGAGTTGTTTTTTATAAGTCTCTTTTCAATTGGTGTTAGTTGATTTATCTCGAGTGTGATCTGCTCGAGTTGCATCATCCAGAAATTGAGCTCTTTAATATCTTTATTAAAAAGCTGAATTGTAAAATAGTGATCTTGTGATTTGTTCATTATTAAAATTCCCGAATCTTATTTCAATCTTGATTGAATATTCCCTGAAGGCTTAAGGGAAATATTGACAACGTTTAAAGTATTAAAAACGTTGCATTTAAGTTTTGAGCACTGCTCTATATGGTAATTAAATAGCCGTCTCAATTGTTCATGTTGACGCTGGTAATAGATCTCACAATCCATATCATCACATTCTCTGTTATCTTGTACTTGATTTACATATTTGTAATAAATACTAAGCTGTGAACGTGTTTCATTTCTTTTGTCAAAGACTTTCTGGAGCAAAGCAGAATCTGTTGTATTTGCATAACTCATCCACTTTGTGAAAGCATCAAGCTCTTGATGTAAAGCTTCTAAAACTTTAATCCAGGTTTGTAATTCTGCGTGAGTATTTTTCTGAAATAGATCAAACTCATTGTCATGATTGTAAGCACTTGTATTCATACTATTCTAGTTTGATTTGTTTAATATAAAACACCGCTATCTATGGCGTCATCATACTGAAGAACCTTCTTAATACATATTTTTTCAAAACCATTATTAAAATCACCTTCAATTCTATCTCCTTCAGAGCACCCAATAAGTGCAGCTCCTAGTGAAGACATCACAGAAATTCTTTTTCTTAAAAGATCATTTTTTGCAGGAGGTACAATAAAGAATTCTTGTGTACCTGTATCACTATCTATAGTGACTTTACTATTAAACCGAACCACATCTGCGGGGATTTCTGTATCCTCGCAGATCATGGCCAGTTGTAATTCTTCATTCAATTTATTAATCGAATTGCGTATGATAGGATCGTCTAAATGATAGGAGATGTTCATAATACGTTTTAAAAGAACGTATTCTTTCTTCTCTAAAATTAAGCTTCCGTATTTCACAACGATTATCTCATTTATGGGAAAATCCCACGTTGTACGTATGCTTTTTCAATACGTTCAATAGCTAAAATATACGCAGCAGTACGCATATCAACATTACGTTCTTTAGCAGCGTCATCTACATCATTAAAGTTGGCACCCAGTTTTTTCTCTAACTTCTCCATAACCTCATCAAGTTGCCATAACTCTCCGTTACGATTTTGAAGCCATTCAAAATAACTAGTAATAACACCACCAGAATTGCATAAAATATCTGGTATAATGGTCACACCCTTTTTAAGAAGTATTTTTTCACCTTCTACATTTGTAGGACCGTTGGCACCTTCTGCAATAAGCTTAGCTTTAACATCACCGGCATTTTCTTCTGTAATTTGATTACCTAAAGCCGCAGGAATTATTAAATCACAGTCTAATGCAAAAAATTCATTTTTATTTATTTCTGAAGCACCCGGGAAGTTTTGTACACTTCCTTCATTTGCATTGATATGGTTAAATAAATCTTTAACACCTATACCCTCTTCTTTATAAATACTAGCAAAAGCATCTTGAACTCCTACCATTAGAGCACCATCTTGCTCCATAAAATAAGCAGCCCAGTATCCAACATTTCCAAAACCTTGGACGATGTATTTTTTACCTTTAAGCGGAAAATTATTCTTTTCTGCCCATAACTTAATACATAAGTAAACACCATAACCAGTAGCGCGATCACGACCTTCAAGACCTCCAGAACCAACTGGCTTACCCGTAACTACATGTTGATGTGTAGAACGCTCAGAAGGACTCTTTGTAGACATATAAGTATCTGCAATCCACGCCATCGTTTGCGCTCCTGTGTTAACATCTGGGGCTGGGATATCATGTTCAGGTCCTATATTTTCACCTAAAGCATAGGTAAATCTACGTGTAATACGCTCTAATTCTGCTTGAGAATAGTTTTTAGGATTAATTTGAATACCACCTTTTGCACCACCATACGGTAAGCCGGCAAGAGATGTTTTCCACGTCATCCACATCGCTAATGCTTTTGCAGCATCAATATCAACTGTATCGTGGTAACGCAATCCACCCTTATAAGGTCCTAAAGCGTTGTTATGTTGTACACGATAACCCGTGAAAATTTGCACATCACCATTATCCATTTTTGCAGGAAAATGTATGATTATTTCATTGTTTGTAACGCTTAATATCCTGCGTATATTAGGATTTAAATTGATAATGTCTGCAGCAGTATTAAACTGCTCAAGAACATTTTCTACCATCCCGGTAGCATTAGACTTTGCAGGACGGTTTACAACTACAGTTGTATCTTTTTCTAGACTTGTCATATAAAATATATTATTTCAAGGTTACTTCACCAGATGATAAAGCACCCTCCAAATTTATGCTAACTACTTCAACTGCATTGAAAAACTTTGATCCATCTGCAAGTTTAACGTCAATTTTAGAAATACAACCTTCAACAACTTCGATATCTGTCACTTCAACCTCTTTGTTGTGTAGTTTTTTGTAATTAACAATCCCTCCTTTTTTTATAATAAAATTTTTCTTCGGAAAATTTATATGCTCAAATTGCGTGTTTGTTGCTCCAGATAATTTTAAAATATCCCCGGTTTTTACTTTTGGAGTTTCACAATTTCTCTGAGCTTGAATATTCAAAGTTCCCAGAGCGAGGATTACGGTAAATAAAATAGCTTTCATAGTTTTATATTTTTTAATTAATAGCAAATTTACTTAGTTCTCTTGATTTTTATCTAGTTGAACATCGTTTAAAGTTGTTGCGTAGTCATATTCACTGCAAGACCATACAAGCTCTTTTTGCATAGTTAATACGCAGGTTGTAATATGAACGCAACTCGGGCAAATATTAAATGAATTAATTTTCATAATATATTACTTTAACTATACCCATAATGGCAATACTAATGCCAACTACTAATCAAGTAACATATACAAATTTCAAAATTCTGTTATACAGTGCATTATGTATTTTTCTAAACTTTTGTGAAAGTTTGCAGGTAGGCTATTATTACCCTGGCGGGTAAATACTATCCAGTGAATAGTAGCCTACAAGGCACATTGTAATCTCCCTTCTTATTAAATTTTAATCTTTGAGTTTTTCCCGGAGTGTCTTTCTAGTTATTTGAAGAATTTCAGCAGCCTTAGTTTTATTATTCCCTGTAGCTCTTAAAACTTTTAAAATATAGTTCTTTTCCATGTTGGCAAGAGTTGTCAATGCCTCATCAGGAAAATCTAAAGTATATTTCAAATGATCTGGCAGATTGCTTAAACTAACCTTTTTGTCGCACATAATTACCGCACGCTGTATCACATTTTCTAGCTCTCTAATATTTCCCGGCCAGTGATAACGCTTTAATACTTCTAAAGCATCTGTATCCATATTTATAAACCGATCCTTGTATTCTATCCCATATTTGAATAAAAATTTATCTACCAGTAATGGGATATCAACAACCCGTTCTCGCAAAGGCGGAACATCTATTTCTACAACACTTAAACGGTAGTATAAATCTTCCCTAAAAGTTTGTTGTTTAATCATCTCGTGCAAATTGCTATTAGTTGCAGCAACGACCCTCAAATCTATTTTTTCAGGAATCTGCGAACCTATACGCACGACTTCTTTTTCTTGTAATACACGTAATAATCGTACTTGAACGGCTAAAGATGCATTTCCTATTTCATCTAAAAATAGGGTGCCTCCCTGAGCTGCCTGAAAAGCTCCTTTTCTGTTTTTATCGGCACCTGTAAATGCGCCTTTCATGTAACCAAAGAGCTCTGCTTCTAAAAGATTTTCGGGGATTCCTCCACAATTTACTGCGATAAATGGTGCATTAGAAAATTTCCCACTGTAATGTATTGCGCGTGCGACAAGTTCTTTCCCAGTGCCGCTCTCCCCAGTTACTAGCACAGTTGCCTTATTATTTTTTACACGACCTATTAGCTGTAAAACCTCTTCAATTTTCTCAGATTTCCCTATGATTTCATTAAAGGTCGTTTCATTATTAAAATTTGAAGGCTTTGGAGGTTCTTCATTATTACGTATTGGGAGCGCTTTAATAACAGCAGTTTTAAGCTCTTCTTTTGTAAAAGGTTTAGTTAAATATTCGATGACTCCAGATTTTATTGCTGCCAATGAGTCTTGTACAGACGGGAAACCAGTTACAATAAGCTTCGGAATAGTTGGATAATGCTCAGAGACAAATTTCAGGAGCTCAAAACCATCAATCTCAGGCATTTTAAGATCTGTTATTAAAAGATCTATAGAGCTATCGCTTAAAATACTTACAGCTTCTTTTACTGACACCGCTCTATAGGTATGATAATCCCACGAATTTAAATGACGCTGTAAAAGTTCTAAAATATTTAGATCGTCATCTACAATAAGAATATTTTCTCTACGTAATTGCATAACTTATTATTTAGGTAAGCTTACTTTAAATGTAGCTCCTTTATCACTATTATTAGAAGCAACAATGGCTCCCTGATGACTTGCAACAATCCCGTGTACCACACTAAGTCCCAAACCGGAACCGGCTCCAGTAGGCTTTGTGGTAAAAAATGGCTGAAAGATCTTACCTAAAGTTTCATCAGACAGTCCTGGGCCTTCATCAATTACCTTTAAAATTATAGTTTTCTTATCTTGAAAAGCTTCAATAGTTACCAGTCCATTTTCCGGAGAAAAATAAATAGCATTTATAATAAGGTTGAAAATTATTTGTGTGAGCTGTACGGTATCTGCCCTTAAATACATTTCTTCTTCCTGAATTTTCACAATGTACTTAACCTTCTCCTTTCTAAAAGTGGCATCCAGTAAATTAATAGCATCATTTATATGCGGAACAATATTTATACTCATCTTTTCCTGCGGCATAGCACAGGCAAAAAACATCAACTTTTTAACCACCTCCCGTGAGAAAATAGCGTTTTTGATTATTTTATCAAGGTCTGCCACAGCACCTTTATCTTCTGAAAGACTATCTTGAAGAAGCTCTGAAAATCCTAGAATATTTGCTAAGGGAGTGTTGAGTTCGTGAGCGATACCAGCTGTTAATTCTCCAAGTATAGATAACCTGTCTGCGTGCTCCATTTGCCTTTTTAATAGGGCTTCACTGCGGCGAATGGCCACCCGCTCTAAAAAATCACCTATTTTAAGAGCTATATTATCTATAAGTTGTTGTTCCTCTTGTAAAAAACCCAATTTGGGATTTGTGATATAAGCAATCAACTCACCTTCTTGTTTGTTAAACAAAATTATAGGCGCGCTTATTGATTTATTAATATCGATTTTACCGGTATGAATTTGAGCACTTTCTTGATTAATAGATATTTCAGTGAATTCTGGGTGCTGAAAAGCTTTTTTTAAACATACCGCTATAGCTTTAAAAGTTTCTTTCTGTTCATCAAGATTAGCATTAACTAGAATTGAAGACACTTCATACAAACAGGTAAGCTCTTTTATACGTTCTCTTAGCGCATCTTCAAGACTACTACTCATCCTTATTAGCATTTTGATTAATTTGAATATATAAAACTTACCATTAAAATTGCTAAAATTCTAAGTGCAGACACCTTCGAAAAAAGCATTTAATTAGCTGTACGTTTTATTCTCAAAATCAAATATCCTAAAATAGCTGCAATTAATGAGCCTATTAAAATTCCCATTTTTGCCGACAGATTGTAAGAAGGATCATCTGAAAAAGCCAGATTAGACACAAAAATTGCCATTGTAAAACCGATACCTGCTAAAAAGGAAGTGCCTATAATATGCTGTAGGGATATTTCTTTAGGTACAGTTAAAAGTTTTAATTTTTGCGCCAGTACTACTATTGATGTAATACCTATACTCTTACCCAGCACCAGACATACCACAATATTTATTATCAACATGGTATCTAGATTGTCTCCTCCGGTAATTACAACTCCCGCATTAGCTAGTGCAAATAAGGGTATAATTAAATAAGCAACCCAGCCGTGAAGACTATGCTCCATGTGCTGTAAGGGAGATTGATATTTACCGGTCCATTCTTGAAGTTCATCAATTTCCTGAATTTGCTCCTTACTTAAGATAGGCTTTTTAGATATAGAAGCATCCTTGATATTATTAGTAATTGTAACAAGATTTTCTATAAATGCCGGGGTATTTATAGATTGCCTTATAGGAACTGCAAACGCTAATAAAACACCTGCTAGTGTAGGATGAATTCCAGATTTTAAAAACAAAACCCAGATTATAACACCCATTGTAACCAGCACAAATTTTGAATAATATCTTTTGTAAGAAAGAAAATACAAGAAAAGTAATAGTACTATCGCCGTTCCTAGTAAAGACATGGATATAGTTCCACTATAAAAAATTGCAATTACAAGAACTGCTCCCAGGTCATCTACAATAGCAAATGCCGTTAAAAAGATCTTGAGACTTAAAGGCACCCTTTTCCCCAAGGCATTTAAAATTGCTAGTGAAAATGCAATATCTGTAGCCATAGGAATTCCCCAACCTTTAAATGTAGATTCATTTTGATTGAGAATAAGGAAGAATAATACTGGTATGATCATTCCACCTATTGCACCAAATAATGGAAATGCCATTTTTTTAAACGAGTTCAATTCTCCTATAAGTACTTCCCGTTTAATTTCTAGACCTATTAAAAAGAAAAAGACAGTCATTAGACCATCATTAACCCAAAGCAAGAGCGGCTTATAAAGTTCAAAACTTTCTGTTTTAATACCCACTTTATAATTCCAAATTGAAGTGTAACTAGCTCCCAATGCAGAGTTTGCCCAAATTAAGGCGGTAAGTGTAGCTATCAATAACAATATCCCACCGAAGCCTTCAATTTTTACGAATTTTTGAAAAGGGGTACTACGAAGTATTTTTTTATCCATATTAAATAACATTTAATCAAATCACTAAATAGATATAATCAAATGACTGACATTAGTTTTTTAGTTCGTTTTCCGTACGCGATAGAAAAGAATAAATTGAATTGCAATTCCTGTAATTATTAAAAATATAATTTCAAGATTTGATAAAAGTTCGCTTACCTCAAGTGACTTCTGCGCACTATGCGTAAGATCTTTACTGGCGCTAATTTGAATTTTTGAAAGATCTATTAAGCTAGCACTCATTTCTTTAAGAGTCGTGTCTTTTTTTTTCTTTAAATCTGTGGAATTTGTAACATTTTGCTGTGCTTCAAGTTTGGTTAAGGTCTCAAAACTCTCCCTCAATTTTTTCAGATGATTACCTTCAGAAATGGTAAGCTTGGTGGCTTCAAAATTGTCTAAAAGCTGATCAATGCGTTCATTTTCTTTGGGATTAAAGTTTTGACTACTAGAATCTTTTAAAGAAAGTTTTTTGTTTGTAATTACATTAGATATAGAAAATATATATCCTTGTACCAGAACGCGATCTTTATAGACTTCTGTAACACACTCCCGAGCAACATCAAAATTTCGTTGATCTATTCTGTTAGTAGCAAGAACTAATAAAAATACAATTAACAACGCAAGTATTGCGTTAATGCGTTTTGATATAGATATTTTTCTAGACATAAATTTGAAGAGATTGAAGGATGTGAATACATAACTAAGCTCTGCAAAGTCTTTTCCAAATATACAACTACATCGTTATAACGTATTTATTTCTTTGATTTATAGCATTTTAATTACATAAAGATAATTTTTATAAAAATAAATGCTGGTCTATTAATTCCCGATAGGGTAATAATTACCCAATAATTACAGCGAATTATAGCATTGTGATATCTACCACTGTTCTAAAACCGGTATGGTCTGAAGCAGAATCTATGGTTTGCCCCATACGAGCAGATATACGATAACTGGCGCAATAGGACTTATCGCATAAAAAAGATCCACCTTTAATTACTTTTTCAGGCTGAAATTGATTTTGAGGATTATAAGATTTTAAAGGTCCCTGAGGATTTACTGTGATTTTATCTAATGGTAGGCTTTCGTAATAAGACACCGAAAACCAATCTGCAGTAAACTCCCAAACATTCCCTGCCATATCATATATCCCTAAAGAATTAGAGTCATAGGCGGCAACTGGAGCGAGATAAGAATTACCATCCTGAGCAGAATTTCTATTTGGGAAATCTCCTTGCCAAGTATTTGCTTTAGTTACCAGACTATTTTCATCATTTCCCCAGGTATAAACACCCCCGTGTAGTTTACCGAAGGCGGCTGCTTCCCATTCTGCTTCTGTAGGTAATCGCCTGTTAGCCCATCTACAATAAGCCATAGCATCAGTGTAAGCAATATGTACTACTGGATAATTATCTTTGTTTATAATTGAAGATTCGGGGCCTTGAGGATGTTTCCAGTTGGCACCTGTTTTCCATTCCCACCATTGCGCATAATTACTTAAATCAGACACACCTTCAACAGATCTATTAAAAATTAGTGATCCGGGCTGTAAAAGACTATCTGCCGGTTTTGGAGTTCCTGGAGGCAATTCCTTTTTCATTTGCTCCCAATCTACAGGCTGCTCTGCCACTGTAATATAACCGGTTGCTTCAACAAATTTTCTAAACTGAGCATTTGTTACTTCGGTTTGATCAATAAAAAATCCATCTACAGCAACAGGATGAGCCGGCTTTTCTCGGGGCAAAGCCAGCACGTCTGAACTTGCAGCTCCTTGTGTAAAGTTTACTCCAGAAACCCAAACCATCCCCTGTGGAGTAGCAACTGTATCTGGCTGTATGACTACTAATTTTAAAGGTTCACGCATCTCAACAGTTTCCTCTGTGTTTTTCTCAGAGTTCTGTTTGCAACCCGTTGCGAATGCTAGTAAAATAAGGATGATATAATAAAAAGGTTTACTCAAGTGCATAAAATGAATTAGAAATATTTTATTAAGATTAGTGAAATTAAACACTTTTCTAAAATCTCATTAGAATATCAGGATATAAGATTTGTATTAAAACTGATAATTCTTAGATTAAAACTGTATTGCCTTATTTACATTAATAGTATTTTTGCCGCGATGAGATTTCTGGTAATACTACTTTCTTTTATTACGCTGTTTGCTTCGGTGACGCCATGCTGCTCAGACGAGTCTGTATGTGATTCAGAGAGCACAGAACTTTGCGGGAGTGCTTCTGGAAATGATACTGAAAAAAGTCATTTACCTTGTTCGCCTTTTTTTAATTGCGGAAGCTGTTCAGGATTTATTGTACTTAATTCTGGTTCACTTAATCTTATTCAGTATAAACTAGTATCTACTAAAATACTATCCATTAATCAGACTATTCAGGATACTTTTAATTCCTCGTTTTTCAAGCCTCCAAAGGGATAATTAAAATTCAGATTTTTTTCGTTTACGCGATTATCACATTGAAATATACTCTTTTGATGTTAGTGCTATTTGTCTATAGCGCTACTCTGGCGCAAAATACTTTTAAAGCCACCATACAAGAAGCAGAAACAAATGAACCGTTATATGGAGTCTCCGTATTTATAAAAAAACTTAACAAAGGTGCCGTTACCGATATGGATGGCGCTGTACAATTACAGAATATTCCTAACGGTCAATTTAAAATTGAAATACGTTATGTGGGGTTTCAAACACTAGAAATCATACGTACATTCCCACTAGAGAATAATCAGCTTAATGAAATTTTTCAGCTTGAAGAATCTCACGAAGAAATGGAGGAGATCATTCTTACCTCAACACGTAGCTCACGAACCTTTCAAGATACCCCGACACGACTAGAATTTATTGCTGGTGAAGAACTGTCAGAAAAAGGAAATATGAAGCCCGGTGACATACGTATGCTACTTAATGAAAGTACGGGTATTCAAACACAGCAGACATCTGCTACCAGTTACAACTCCAGTATTAGAATTCAAGGTTTAGACGGTAAGTACACCCAACTTTTAAGAGATGGTTTACCTTTATATTCAGGGTATTCTGGAGGTTTAAGCCTTATGCAAATAGCTCCGCTAGACCTCAAACAAGTGGAAGTTATTAAAGGTTCCTCTTCTACATTATATGGAGGCGGTGCGATTGCAGGATTAGTAAATCTTATTTCTAGAACGCCACAAGAAGAGCGGGAGTTAAGTTTTATGGCTAACGCTACTTCTGCATTGGGATTAGACCTTAGCGGGTTTTATTCTGAAAAATATGAGAATACAGGAGCAACTGTGTTTGCCAGTTATAATACTTCTACTCCTTATGATCCGGCAGACATAGGGCTTACAGCGATACCTAAGTTTGATCGTTTTACCATAAATCCTAAATTCTATGTTTATCTTAATGATCAGACAAATTTTAATTTAGGCTTTAATTATGTTACTGAAAAACGCCTGGGTGGTTCTATAGATTTTATTGAAAACACTACCGAAAGTGGTTATTTTGAAGAAAATATCACAAATAGATTATCTACTCAATTATTAGGGAGACACAACTTTTCTGAAAAATTATCTCTTGAAGCAAAAAACAGCATCAGCTTTTTTGACCGTAAAATAGAAATACCAGATTATAATTTTGCCGGTAAACAAATCTCATCATTTTCAGAGCTTAATCTTTCAGCAGTTGAAAAAAATATAGAATGGGTTGCCGGACTTAATCTATGGACTGAAAATTTTGATCAATATCGAGGTGACCCTAATCAGGATTTGAGCTACTCTAATTATACAGTTGGTATGTTTGTTCAGAATATATGGGATATACAAGAAAATATAGTTTTAGAAACTGGGTTGAGAGGTGATTACCAGAGTGATTATGGGTTTTATTTACTTCCGCGTTTTTCTGTTATGTATAAACCTTCATCACAATTTACATTACGCGCCGGTGGTGGTCTCGGTTACAAAACACCTACCTTATTTACAGAAGATGTAGAACGACTTCAATTTCAAAATATAATGCCTTTATCTGTTGATGATATAGATGCGGAGCGCTCAATAGGCTTCAATGTTGATGGTAATTATAAATGGTCGATTACAGATGATCTTAATTTATCTACTAATGTTTTATTATTCTACACGAGGATAGATGACCCTTTATTATTAAACAGTACTTCAAATATGTTTTATGAGTTTACTCAACCTAACGGTCATCTAGACACTAAAGGTATTGAAGCAAATATGCGCTGGAGTTATAAAGATTTTAAACTTTTTGTAGGCTATACTCTTGCAGATGTAGATAAACACTATGACGGGCAACGCGAGCAATATCCACTAGTTGCTACACATAGACTCAATAATGTTTTGATGTATGAAAAGCACGATAATTTTTGGGTAGGTCTCGAAGGATATTATTATAGTCCGCAAAAGCTAAACGACGGGACTACAGGCCAGTCTTATTGGATAGTAGGACTTATGACAGAGAAAAAATTAGGTGATACTTTCTCAATCTTTTTAAACTTTGAAAATTTCTTAGACGCGCGTCAAACTCGATTTGACACTATTTATACGGGGACTTTAGAGGATCCTCAGTTTAGAGATATCTATGCACCAGTTGATGGATTTGTGATCAATGGCGGATTCAAGATAAAGTTGTAAATGCTTAGAAAAGAAAAACCGCATATCGCTTTTATGCAATATGCGGCTTCTTGTACCCCGGGCGGGAATCGAACCCGCACTCGTAAGAACTGGGTTTTGAATCCAGCGCGTCTACCAATTCCGCCACCGAGGCAAATGTGGAGGTCAAAATTAGTAAAAAATACCAATCTTTCATTAAAATTTATCATTAAAAAAACTTCACTAGACAATTAAATTTATACTTTTGCAGCCTCTTATAAATTTAGCTAATCTAAACATAAGATACAGATGCCTTTACAAGAACCCGAAGCAAAAATATTCCCCTGCACACAAAGCAGGGCTTTAGCAGAAAAGATAGCTGAGGCTTACGGGCAACCGCTAGGCAAAATTATCACTTCAACTTATAGTGACGGCGAGTTTCAGCCTTCATTTGAAGAATCTATAAGGGGTACACGGGTTTTTATTATAGGCTCAACAATGCCTAGCAGTGAAAACTTAATGGAAATGCTGCTTATGCTTGACGCTGCAAAACGTGCTTCAGCAAGACATATAACAGCAGTACTTCCCTATTTTGGATGGGCAAGACAAGATCGTAAAGACAAACCAAGAGTTCCTATAGCCGCAAAATTAGTGGCTAACCTATTAGAAACTGCAGGAGCAACCCGTATAATTACTATGGATTTGCACGCAGATCAAATACAAGGATTCTTTGAACGTCCTGTTGATCACTTGTTTGCATCAACCGTGTTTTTACCTTATTTACGTTCTTTAAATTTACCGAATCTTACAATCGCCTCACCAGATATGGGCGGATCAAAAAGAGCTTATGCGTATTCAAAAGCTTTAGATTGTGATGTCGTTATCTGTTATAAACAACGGGAAAAAGCTAATGTTATAAGCTATATGGAGCTTATAGGTGATGTAAAAGGGCGCAATGTTATCTTAGTTGATGATATGGTAGATACTGCAGGAACACTTACTAAAGCTGCAGATTTAATGATGGAGCGGGGCGCTATTAGCGTACGAGCTATCTGTACTCACGCCTTATTAAGTGGTGATGCTTACGAGCGTTTAGAAAATAGCAAGCTGCAAGAGCTTATTGTAACAGATAGTATTCCTCCTCGAAGAGAAAGCAATAAAGTGCGTATAGTAACTTGCGCAGATTTATTTGCAGATGTAATGCACCGTGTTCACAACAACACTTCAATTGCATCAAAATTTATAATGTAATTTATTAATACTTAATATATAATTAAATGAAGTCAATCACGATCACAGGATCTAAAAGAGAAAGCGTGGGCAAGAAAGCTGCAAAAGCCCTACGTAATGCTGGAGAGGTTCCTTGCGTATTATACGGAGGGGATGAGCCAGTACACTTTAACGCACCAGAATTAGCGTTTAAAAGTTTGGTTTACACTCCAGATGCGCATACCGCGACTTTGGAGCTTGACGGAACTACCTACATGGCAATTCTTCAAGACATTCAATTTCACCCGGTAACAGATCGCATTCTTCATGTAGATTTCTATCAGATTTTTGAAGGTAAAGAAGTTACAATGACAATCCCTGTACACTACGAAGGTAACTCTAGAGGTGTACGTAATGGTGGTGTTCTACGTAAGACATT
The DNA here is from genome assembly GCF_004104375.1 of Leeuwenhoekiella aequorea. Classification (GTDB taxonomy): domain Bacteria; phylum Bacteroidota; class Bacteroidia; order Flavobacteriales; family Flavobacteriaceae; genus Leeuwenhoekiella; species Leeuwenhoekiella aequorea. Next base: position 361,651 of record NZ_QOVM01000001.1, on the reverse strand, counting down.
CCGTACATTACGCGTTAAGGCATTGCCTAAAAACCTTCCTGATTTTGTAATTGCAGATATCACTAAACTTAAAATTGGTGACAAATTGTACATTACTGAAGTTGAACAAGGAGATTGGAAATACCTTCACCCAGACAACACCGTTGTTTGTCAAGTTAGAACTTCACGTAATATGGTTGAAGATCTTGAAGATGATGATGAAGAAGAAACTGAAACAGAAGCAACTGAACAAGCTGCTAATCCTGAAGCATAGTTTTATTCAAAACTCAATAGAAAACACCCACTTTGTGGGTGTTTTTTTTTGCTCATTTCCTAACCCACTACAATTCGAACAATTTTTCTGAGAAGCTTTGCCTATTATTAATCATCTATACATTCAAAATCATAAATTTGCAGGGATTTGTTGTGCTTGCGTTAGTAAATAAATTGCAAACAACACAAGTATCAATTAAGTGTGCCATTGATTAAATCACACAATAACTATGAGTACATTCTTTAGCAATCTTTTTGGCTCATCAAAAAAAGAAATAGTAGACCCTATGAAGAAATTCTTAATAGTAGGCTTGGGAAATATAGGTCCTAAATACACAGAAACCCGCCATAATATAGGTTTTAAAGTAGTGGACGCATACGCAGAATTAAAAGAAACTTCCTGGACTACCGAAAAATTAGGTGATGTAGCATATACAAAGGTTAAAGGCAAAACAGTAATTTTATTGAAGCCAAATACCTATATGAACCTTAGTGGGAAATCTGTGAATTTCTGGATGCAGAAAGAAAAAATTAATCTGGAGAATTTGTTAGTTATCACAGATGACCTCAATCTAGATTTTGGCACAATCAGAGTAAAAACTAAAGGTAGCGACGGCGGACATAATGGTTTGAAAGATATTCAAAATCAATTGCTCACATCAAACTATAATCGCTTTCGTTTTGGGATTGGAGATCGTTTCAGTAAAGGTAGACAAGTAGATTATGTCCTTGGTGAATGGGTGAAAGAAGAGCAACTTGATATGCCCGAAAGGTTAGATATGTCCTGTAAAGTTATAGAAAGTTTTATAGCTTCGGGAATTACAAATACAATGAACGAGTACAACGGTAAATAAATTGGAACAACATACATCTGCAGAAAGCTTTAATGGCTCAAAACATACCGTAGTAACTATAGGTACTTTTGACGGAGTTCATCTGGGCCACAAAAAAATAATAGATAGACTACTGGCGAGCGCATACAACAACGACCTGGAGTCTGTAGTGCTTACTTTTTTTCCGCACCCTCGTATGGTGCTACAAAAAGACACTCAAATAAAATTGATAAACTCAATTGCAGAACGTAAAGCATTACTAGAAGCAACTACGCTAGACCATCTTATCATTCATCCTTTTACTCAAGATTTTTCGAGATTGACCGCAGAGGAGTTTGTGAAGACAATTTTAGTAGACCAACTTAAAGCTCACAAAGTAATAATAGGTTACGATCATCATTTTGGACGTAATCGTAACGCAAATATCGACGACTTAAAGGAGTACGGTAAGCAGTACAATTTTGAAGTTGAAGAAATTTCAAAGCAAGATGTAGACGATGTTGCTGTAAGCTCTACAAAAATAAGGAAAGCACTCCTAGAAGGCGATATCGGCCGTGCAAATGAATATTTAGGTTATGCCTTTATGCTTAACGGCATAGTTACACGTGGCAAAGGTCTGGGTAGAAAATTCAATTATCCCACAGCAAATCTTAAAATCGAAGAAAACTACAAACTTATTCCTGCAAAAGGGGTTTATGTAGTGCGTTCTATTATTGGTAACAAAAAGGTTTATGGGATGATGAACATAGGTACAAATCCCACAGTAGGCGGAAGCGATCTAACTGTAGAGACTTACTTTTTTGATTTTGATGAGGATTTGTATGACAAGCATTTGCAGATAGAATTACTTACACGCGTACGCGACGAGAAAAAATTTGAATCTGTAGATGAGCTAATCACAGCGATGCAAGAAGATGAGTATTATTCTAAAAACTTTATAAAAACTTTAAATGCTTAACCAATATCTCTTTAAACGTGTAGACAACAGCGCACTTATCGTTTTTAGAGTGTTATTTGGTTTTTTAATTACTGTTGAAGCTTGGGGCGCTATCGCTACCGGGTGGATTCGCACCACGCTCATGGAAGGCGAATTTACCTTTAATTTTATAGGATTAGATTTTTTACAACCACTGCCGGGTAATGGGATGCTATATTATTACGGCATTATGGGGCTGTTTGGAGTATTTGTTATGCTCGGTTTCAAGTACCGCATTAGTATCATTGTATACAGCATAATGTGGTCTGCCGTCTATCTTATGCAAAAATCCTCTTACAATAATCACTATTACCTTTTGATGCTTTTACTGGGGATAATGGCTTGTATGCCCGCTAATAGATACTTATCTCTTGATGTAAAGCAAAACCCAGGTTTAAAAAAGATAAGTATGCCGCGCTGGGTGTATATCGTGATAATCGCTCAATTATGGATTGTTTACACCTATGCATCTGCAGCGAAATTTTACCCAGACTGGCTAGATGCGAGTATGGCAGCGCAGCTTATGCTTACAAAGTCTAATTACTGGCTTATAGGTGATTTTCTTCAGTTAAATTGGGTGCACTGGTCCATTGCTTACTTCGGTATATTTTTTGACCTTTTTATAATTCCCGCATTACTCTGGGAGCCCACCAGAAAGTTTGCTTTTATTTTTTCAATTTTCTTTCATCTATTTAACTCCTTTGTATTTCAAATAGGCATATTCCCATATATGTCACTTGCATTTACCGTTTTCTTTTTTCCTTCGGAAACCATACAGCGTATTTTTCTTCCTCAGAAAGAGCTTTATACAGCAGGGGAAATTATCAAACCGGCAAATTATAAACTAATACTTGTTGTTGCCGCAATCTATTTTATAATACAAATAGGTTTACCATTGCGTCATTGGGTAATTAGTGATGATGTTTTATGGACTGAAGAAGGTCACAGACTCAGTTGGCGAATGATGTTACGCTCAAAAGGTGGCAGAATAAGTTTCAAAGTGGTTGATAAAGAGTCCGGACTAACCATCCCTTTTGATCATACAAAAATGCTTTCTCGAAAACAACAACGCGCAGTAGGCACAAAACCCGATGTAATCTGGCAATTTTGTCAACGTATAAAAAAAGACTTTGCCGCAAAAGGTAAGGATGTAGCTATATACGTTAATTGCAAAATACGCGTGAATGACAGTAAATACCATACTCTTATTGACCCCGAGGTCGACATGGCTGCTGCAAAATGGGATTATTTCTGGCATAATGAATGGATATTGCCATCTCCGCTCAACTCTTCTTCAGAAACTTCAAATAAATACGAAGTACGCAATTAATAAAGCTACTCAACCTAAGTTCATATTCGAGAAATTTTAGGCTCCGTTTTTAAATCGGGTTTACGTACTTTTGCCGTCTAAAATTTTAGATATGCTACACCTTGCAGACATTCGTGAGAACAAAGATGAATATATTAAAGCGCTTACAAAACGTAATTTTGATGCCTCATCTATATTTGATCAGGTAATTTCTCTTGACGACAAGCGTCGTAGCACACAAACTTCTTTAGACAATACTCTTGCAGAAAGCAATAAGCTTTCTAAAGAAATAGGGATGATGTTTAAAAATGGTGAAGCTCATAAGGCTAACATTTTAAAAGAACGTACCGTAAAACTTAAAGAAGATTCTAAAGACCTGCAGGATGCTCTAGCTACTACGATAGCTGAGCTGGATCAATTGTTATATACAATTCCTAACATACCTCAAGACAGTGTGCCGGCAGGCAAAAGTGAAGATGATAATGAAGAGGTTTTCCGTAAGGGAGCTATTCCTACTTTAGATGAGGGTAGTTTACCACATTGGGAACTGGCTAAAAAATATGACATTATCGATTTTGAGTTGGGAAATAAAATTACCGGTGCAGGTTTTCCGGTTTATAAAGGAAAAGGTGCCCGCCTCCAGCGCGCATTAATTAATTACTTTCTAGATAAGAATACTGCTGCCGGCTATATGGAATATCAAGTTCCACACCTTGTTAACGAGGCATCAGGTTTTGGAACAGGACAATTACCAGACAAAGAAGGACAGATGTATCATGCGGGCATTGATGATTTATACTTAATTCCTACCGCAGAAGTACCCGTTACAAATATGTATCGCGATAGTCTTCTTGAAGAAAAAGACCTACCTATAACCTGTACTGCCTATACACCTTGCTTTAGAAGAGAGGCTGGTTCGTACGGGGCTCACGTACGCGGTTTAAATCGTCTGCACCAGTTTGACAAAGTAGAAATTGTGCGACTTGAAAAGTCTGAGAATAGTGATGCCGCTCTAGATGGAATGGTGGAACACGTAAAATCTATTCTTGACGAACTTAAATTACCGTACCGTATTTTAAGACTTTGTGGTGGAGATTTAGGGTTTACTTCTACTCTAACATATGATTTTGAGGTTTTTTCTACAGCTCAGGATCGCTGGTTAGAAATAAGTAGTGTTTCAAACTTTAAAACATTTCAAGCAAACCGACTTAAATTACGTTACCGCGATGCAGATGGTAACAAGCAACTAGCACATACTCTTAACGGAAGTGCTCTAGCTTTACCTCGAGTTTTAGCCGGCATATTAGAAAATTATCAGACATTAACTGGTATTGAAATCCCTGAGGTTTTGATTCCGTATTGTGGTTTTGAAAGAATATAAAGCCTATAGCTACCCAGACTAATACTAGCGCAACTTTAGTATATTTATTAAAATTATAACTACATGATACGCGCCCTTTTAGTCTTACTTATTTTGCTTTGCACATCTTTAAACGGTATTGCACAAGATGAGTCGGCTCGTAACTATGTAGAACAAGGAGCTTATGAAAAGGCGGCTTTAAGCTATCAGGAGCTTTTAAAAGAGGCTCCTTTAAATTCTAATTACATACGATCACTGGCAGGAGTTTATCATCAGTTAAAAAAATTTGAGGCTGCAGAAAACTTACTTATTGAGTCAATTTCAAAAATTAAAAACAACAAAACGTTGTTAGTCGACCTTGGGTACACCTATCAATTACAAGGAAAGAAGCACGAGGCAAAAATATACTATGATCTTGCTATCGCCAGCATTGCAGAAAATACAGCTTTTGCCTATCAAGTAGGAAATGCTTTTCAGCAATATAGTTTACTTGATGAAGCCACAACAGTCTATACAAAAGCTTCTTTACAGGATTCCCGATATAATTTTGAGTCGGCCTTAGCGCGCATTTACGGCGAACAAGGTAAAATTGATGAGATGTTTAATGCTTATCTCGATCTTATTTTAAAAGACGAAAAACAGGAAGGAATTGTACAGCGTTATTTTAATGAGTTTATTACTGAAGATCCCGAAAATGACGCTAATCAAATCCTGAGAAAAATACTTCTAAAACGAATGCAAGAAGACCCCAACTTACTATACAACCGCAAATTAAGTTGGCTTTTTATTCAGCAGAAAGAATACAACAAAGCATTTTTACAGGAAAAAGCTATTGCAAAGCGAAGCAACAATAATTTATTGGGGATATTGAGACTTGCAGATGTGACATTAGATAATGAAGAGGATGATCTGGCAGTATCTATTCTGAATTATATTATCGAAACAACAACTGTTAGCGAGCTAAAATTACACGCCAGCCAAAAAATTCTAGAGTTACAGATCAAAACAGCTCAACCAAACGAACTTGAAACTATAAAAACGGCTTACCAAAATCTACTTGCTGAATATGGCAAAGGACTAGCCACATTAAATCTTCAGACAGATTATGCTCATTTTCTTGCGTTCAATAAAAAAGAATATACTGCCGCATCTCTATTTTTACAAGAAACTCTTGACCTTCCATTAGATGCTTTTCAGCAGGCACGTATAAAAATGGAACTTGCAGATATTCTACTTCTAGAAGAACGTTTTAATGCAGCTCTTATATATTATTCTCAAATTCAAAAATTATTACCCAATAATCCCATAGCTCAAGAAGCCCGGTTTAAAGTGGCAAAGGCCAGCTATTATAAAGGAGATTTTGAATGGGCAAAGACCCAATTAAAAGTTTTAAAGTCTTCGGCAACTCAACTTATTGCAAATGACGCTCAAGATCTTTATCTGCTCATTACAGACAATGCAATAGAAGACTCTACGTATACGGGCTTAAAAGCTTTTGCCCGAGCAGAATTGCTACACTATCAAAATAGAAATACTGAAGCTCTTGCGGCTTACGACAGCCTCCTCATCTCACAAAAGGGCAAATCTATTGAAGATGAAGCGCTGTTAGCTCAGGCTATATTATTTGAAAAAAACAAAGAATTTAATAAAGCAGAACAGAATTATATAAAAATTACTACCCTACATAAAGAGGATATTTTAGCTGATGATGCATTTTATAGATTAGGCAACCTATATGCTACCGTACTTAACCAGCCGGAGAAAGCTAAAATTCAGTATGAGCAAATCATTTTTAATTTTGCAGATAGTATCTTTTATGTAGAAGCCCAACAGAAATATCGCAAATTAAGAGGAGACGCTATCAACTGAGGCGTATCTTTGCCTGCACAAAATAAAAAGCTCCTATGATTATATATAATGTTACCGTAAATGTTGACGATAGTGTTCACGAAGATTGGCTCTACTGGATGCGCAATGAGCATATTCCTGAGATATTAGAAACCGGAAAATTCTTAAAAGCTTTAATGACAAAAGTTTTAGTAGAAGAAGAAATGGGTGGAAAAACCTATTCGGTACAATACACTGCTAAAAGCAAAGACAGTTTAACGCGATATTACAAAGAAGACGCTCCGCGACTTAGACAGGCTGCTGCTCGCTTTGGAGACAAAATTGTTGCCTTTAGAACTGAACTTGAAATCGTTTCTGAGCAAACAGAATTCAAGGCTCAATAGTACTCGATAAAACCATTCACAGAACTCAGATGAAAAAAAAGTTTACCAGATCACATTCTAAACCTACAGCAGACGACCCTATAAAGGCGAAAAAACATCTGGGTCAACATTTTTTGAAAGACGAGAGTATTGCCCAGAAGATCGCAGATACTTTATCGCATTCTGGTTATGATGATGTGTTAGAAATAGGTCCGGGTACCGGTGTTTTAACAAAATACCTTTTGCGCGAGAAAAGTCATATCACTGCAATGGATCTTGACAGTGAATCTATAGTTTATCTCAACCACAGCTTCCCGTTAGAATATCCGGCATTATTTGAAACTGGCTCATTGACCGTTCTTGAAGCAGATTTTCTAAAATGTAATCTTAGTGAACTATATGCAGATAAAGCATTTGCCATAACTGGAAACTTTCCGTACAACATTTCTACCCAAATTGTATTCAAAATGCTTGAATGGCGGGATCAGGTGCCTGAATTTAGCGGAATGTTTCAAAAGGAAGTTGCACAGCGTATTTGCGCACCTTCTGGGAGTAAAACGTATGGTATTCTCTCTGTTCTGGCACAGGCTTTCTACGATGCAGAATATTTATTCACAGTGCCCCCGGAAGTTTTTAACCCGCCGCCAAAAGTAGATAGCGGCGTTCTTAAACTTACTCGTAAAGCAAATTATAAAGAGCTTGCATGTGATCCCGACGAACTTTTTAAAGTTGTGAAAATGGCATTTCAACAACGTCGTAAAACGCTTAGAAACAGTTTAAAACAATTAGATTTAAGCGACACACTAAGAGCAAAAGACCTATTCGATAAACGTCCTGAGCAGTTAGATGTCGCACAATTTATTGCACTTACTCAAGCTATTAACCAAGATTTGAATACCGAAGAATAGCTGCAATTACTACAGATTACCCAAGAAGAAAACCTCATACTTTCGCTTTAAAAATACAAAGCATATCCTTGATGTAGGAAGTATTTTAAATGCGTTATGACCCGTAAATCTGTCACAAACTCACTCTTGTCTCACACTAGTTTATTTATATTTGCCAGACTCAAAAAAGAATGCAATAACCCGATAAGTGAGCAACTATGGCTTTTGAAATTACCGAAGACCTTATAGAGCAAATCGAAAACTTAATCGAGGCTCGTAATGATGTTGCTATTTTAGAACTTCTTGATGAAGTTCACCACGCAGATATTGCAGAGATTTTTGATGAGATTACTACCGAAGAAGCTACCTATCTGGTAAAACTTCTTGATAGTGAAACTACTTCTGAAGCTCTTATGGAGCTGGATGAAGATTTGCGAGAAGATATTCTTGATAATCTTTCCCCTCAGGAAATTGCAGATGAGCTTAATGAACTTGATACTGATGATGCGGTAGACTTTTTATCTGAGCTGTCTGATGAGATCCAAAAGCAGGTAATTGACGCTATTGAAGATGAAGAGCACGCCCGCGATATTGTGGAAATGCTTCTTTATGAAGAAGATTCAGCCGGGGGTCTAATGGCAAAAGAGCTTGTAAGGGTTCGTGAAACCTGGACTGTAGCGGGTTGTGTACGTAAAATGAGAGCACAAGCACAAAATGTAACCCGCGTGCATTCGGTTTATGTAGTTGATAAAAAAGATCATCTTATAGGACGACTCTCACTTAAAGATTTACTTACAGCAGAAGCAAAATCAAAAATTTCTGATATCTATATTCCCAACGTAGACTCTGTAAATGTTCATGATTCTGGTGAAGATGTCGCTCGTTTAATGCAGAAATACGATCTGGAAGCTGTACCTGTTACAAATGATTCTGGAGTGTTATTGGGTAGAATAACGATCGATGATATTTTAGATTTTATACGAGATGAGGCCGATGAAGATTATCGTATGGCAGCTGGTTTATCACAAAGCGCTGAAGCAGATGATACCACCTGGGAACTTACACGTGCACGTCTTCCGTGGTTGGTTTTAGGACTTGTAGGAAGTCTGGGGGCAGTAAATATCATGAAGAGTTTTGAGGGCGCTTTACAAGTACATCCCGAACTATTTTTCTTTACTCCGTTAGTCGCTGCGGTAGCAGGAAACGTTGGCGTTCAGTCGAGTGCAATTATCGTACAAGGTCTAGCAAATGATAATGTTACCGGTAGTCTTTGGTTACGACTACTTAAGGAGATAAGCATAGGTCTTATAAATGGTATAGCTCTAGGAATTCTAGTAATTACATTTGGTTTAATATTCGGTTTTGGATGGATGCTTAGTTTGACCGTGGCAACAGCCATGCTATCGGTGATAATAGTAGCTGCATTAGTAGGTACATTTGTGCCTATATTACTCAATTGGAAAGGTATTGATCCTGCGATAGCTACTGGTCCTTTTATAACTACCAGCAATGATATTTTTGGGATTTTAATTTATTTCAGTCTAGCGAAACTTATGCTGGGCTTTTAGAAAGCACTTCAATATAAAAATCTTCCCAAAATATTCTCAAAATAGATTCTAAAATCTGCTTGCAGATTTTAGTTTAGTATTTTTGAAGAATGAATGCAAAAACTTTCAAACTTAACATAACTGTTCCTCCAGAAGCCATAGATAATCTTGGTCATGTAAATAATGTCATCTACTTGCAATGGGTTCAAGATGTCGCAGAAGCGCACTGGCAGCATAATTCTACAGATGAAATGCTACAAATATATGCGTGGGTAGCTCTAGAACATACTATAAAATACCACGCGCCAGCATTTGAAGGAGAACAGATTACTATAGAAACCTGGATAGAAAAGTTTGAAGGGGTTCGGTCATTTAGACGTACAAGAATTTACCGCCCCGCAGATCAAAAAGTTCTCGCAACTGCAATAACAAACTGGTGTTTACTCAATATGGAAACGCGTAAACCACTACGTGTTCCAGAAGGTTTTGCTGCTTATTACGAAGAAGTAAATCAATAAAATTACTCACATTTATTCCCTATGAAAATTTTACATATTGACAGCAATCATGAATTGATGATTGAACAGTTAGCAACAGCCGGCCATATAAATCACGAAGACTACTCTTCCTCTAAAGAGGATATCGAAGCTAAAATAGATGAGTATGATGGTGTGGTTATAAGAAGTAGGTTTAAAATAGACAAACAGTTTATTGATAAAGCAAGTAACCTAAAATTCATAGCTCGTGTAGGTGCAGGCTTAGAAAGTATTGATATCCCCTATGCAGAGTCAAAAGGGATACATCTAATTGCTGCTCCCGAAGGAAATAGAAATGCTGTAGGTGAGCACGCTCTGGGAATGCTTTTAATGCTCTTTAATAAATTAAAACTAGCCGACGCTGAGGTTAGAGCGGGGCAATGGAATAGAGAGAAAAACAGAGGTCTGGAGCTTGAAGGTAAAACCGTAGGCTTAATAGGATATGGAAATATGGGAAATGCTTTTGCAAAAAAGCTACAAGGTTTTGATTGCGAGGTCCTGTGTTACGATATTAGACCGGGATTGGGTAACGCAAATGCACGACAGGTATCACTAGAAGAATTGCAAGAAAAATCAGATGTTTTAAGTCTGCATACGCCGTGGACACCCCAAACTGATAAAATGGTAAATACCCGCTTTATCAGCGGATTTAAAAAACCGTTTTGGCTTATTAATACTGCGCGTGGTAAAAGTGTAGTAACCGCAGATCTAGTTGAAGCCTTAAAGTCAGGTAAAATTAAGGGTGCCGGACTAGACGTCCTGGAATATGAAAAGTTATCCTTTGAAAATCTTTTTACAGCCGAAGATATGCCCGAGCCTTTACATTATTTGATCAATGCAGATCAGGTTGTACTTACTCCTCACATTGCAGGATGGACGGTAGAAAGTAAAATAAAACTCTCACAGACAATCGTGGACAAGATTTTAAAGCTTTAGTTATAGCTTAAAATGTTATAATGGCACGTTCGAGCATCGTTTCTAAGAGAGCTTAAAATAATCAAGTATGAAAAATAGAGTAACCGGATTAGGCGGATTTTTCTTCAAGACAGAAAATCCAGATCAAATTAAAGAGTGGTATAAAACTCATTTAGGAATACCTACAGATCAATATGGATGGACATTCTGGTGGTATGATGAAAATGGTGAGAAATGCTCAACACAATGGAGTCCGTTTCAACAAAGCACCAGCTATTTCAAACCTAGTGAAAAGCAGTTTATGATGAACTTTAGAGTTGAAAACCTAGTTGAATTACTTAAAGTTCTTAAAGAAGAAGGAGTTACTGTGGTAGGGGATATTGAAGAATACGACTACGGAAAATTTGGTTGGATTTTGGATCCCGAAAACAACAAAATTGAATTGTGGGAACCTAATGATTCTGTATTTTTAGAAAATAAATAAATTTTAAAAAACAACCTAACAACCGTTATTCTATGAATGAAGATAAAAACTTCGGAGATCAAGCCAGAGAAACTGCAAATAATTTTAGTGATGGTGCAAAAAATTCAGCTAACGACTTTAAAGAAAGCTGGAATCAAACTACTAATCACGGCGAAAACAAAAAACTTCTTTGCGGAATTTTAGGAATTCTTTTCGGATACTTAGGTATTCACAAATTTATCCTTGGTTATACTAAGGAGGGAATTATTCAGATTATAGTTTCGATTGTTACTTGTGGAATAGGAGGAATTATTGGCTTTATTGAAGGGATTATCTATTTAACAAAATCTGATGAAGAATTTTATCAGACATACCAAGTGGGAAGAAAACCCTGGTTCTAAGAAACCAGTTGCTATATAATTAAAAAGCTCAACATAAAAATATGTTGAGCTTTTTTAGTTTTTTAATTTAATACAAAAGCTACTATTCTTCTTTTTTAGCCTGCTCTAGCTTTTGCTCCAGTTCTGCCTGAAATTCTTCTAATACTGGTTTTACAGTACTTTCCGGGAGGTCCTCTATACGTATATACATTAAACCATCTATAGCATCATTAAAAAGTGGGTCTACATTAAAGGCCACCACTTTAGCATTTTGTTTAATATACTTTTTAATTAAAACCGGAAGACGCAGGTTACCGGTTTCCATCTCTTCAATGATTTTATCAAACTTGTTTAAGTCTGCTTCAGTTTCATCAAAAACAAACTCTTTATCGGCATCTTTAAGCTTTACCTTAAATTCTTTTTTAGGCCTAATATATTGTGCTATATACGGATCATAATAATGCGAGCGCATAAACTCAATCATCAATGACTTTGAAAAATTTGAAAATTGATTACTGATGCTTACTCCACCTATCAAATATTTATGCTCCGGGAATCGTAATGTGGTATGTACAATACCTCTCCAAAGTAAAAACAGTGGCATAGGTTTTTGCTGATACTCTTTAATGATAAATGCACGCCCCATCTCTATACTTTCTCCCATCATCTTATGCAACTCGGGCTCAAATCTAAAGAGGCTCTGTAAATAAAATCCGTTTATACCGTGTTGTGGCATAATTTGCGATCCTAGACCCATACGGTAAGCTCCTGCAATTTTTTTATTGTCTTCATCCCACAAGAACAAGTGGTGGTAGTGATGATCATATTTATCGAGATCTGTAGGCTCGTTTGTCCCCTCGCCTACTTCTCTAAAGGTAATTTCCCGCAAACGACCTATCTCATTTAATATATTCGGAATGATTTCGGCGGATGCCAAAAACACTTCGTAATTCTTACTTTGCAGCAGTCTACGCTCAATATTTCTAAGGTTATTGACCTCTTGTTCAATAAGTTCAGACTTCACTCCTTTTACAATTTTCTTGGGCTCTCTAGGAACTTTTAAAGATTGCGGAATGGTACTTAAAATTGACTTTTTCTCAAAAGTCTTAGCAAGCATATAGGTTTTCTTACGTATAAATTCTGTAAACTCCTCTAATGTAGTATGCTCTTTTTGAGCAGCAACATTTATAGGGTTTCCTATGCGCACGTGTATGGTTCGCTTTTTCTGAGTAAGTAATTCTGATGGTAATTTTGCAGTACGCAGCGTATCGCTAATACGTGATAATTGATAAAATAGCCTACTATTTTTTGCGTGAAAATAAATGGGTACAATAGGAACTTCAGCACGTTGAACCAGTTTCATAGCGGCTTCTTCCCAAGGCTTATCTATAATAAGTTTATCATCCTTATATGTAGAAACTTCACCGGCAGGAAATATCCCTAGAGGATGCCCCTCCCGTAAATGCGTAATTGCCTGCTTAAAACCTGCAATGCTTGACTTAGCGTCCTTGTGATCTTCAAAAGGATTTACAGGCATTACATAGGGCTTAAGCGGCTCGATGCGGTGCAGCAAGAAATTAGCTATAATCTTGAAGTCTGGTCGCTGCTCTATCATAAGTTTCAAAAGCAAAATACCATCTATTCCTCCAAGAGGGTGGTTACTAATGGTGATATAACTTCCATTCTTGGGGAGGCGCTTTAAATCTTCTTCCGGAATATCAAAATCAATCTCAAATTCGCCTAATATCTCATTCAGAAATTCCAGATCACTCAAATGCTTGTTACGATTGTAAATTTCATTTGCTTTTGAGATTTTTAGCACTTTCATAAGTGTCCAACCCATAAATGTACCCGCAAAACCAAATTTATCTACGTTAATTGCTTTTGCGACTTCTTTTGCGGTAACTAATCCCATTAATTTCTAGTGTTCAAGACCTTTTGAAAAATACTAAAGGTATATAGTTTTAACTCAATTATTTTAAAGGTAGGGCCTACTACTTACAGACAACCAAAAAAGGTAGAAAACAAATATAAGCAAAAACGAAGCAAGCATCCTATAATGTAACGAGTTGAACGGTATTTTGTGCAACTTGTTTTAATAAAATCTCTTTATTTAGCTCCAGTATCTCGATAGATTCTGAAGTGGCATGTCTTAAAGTATACAGATTTACATTCTGATGTACAGTCACTTTAAAATCTGCACGTAATTTAGCTACAAGAACTTCCAGGTTCTTAAATTTATTATCGACGCAAACCGAAAAACTAATTGCAGAATTCTGAATCAAATCTACCTTCATCTTATAAATGCCAAGAAGCTTAAAAATCTCTCCTATATTTTCTTCTGCCATAAAGGAAAAATCCAGAGAGGCCAATTCTAACAACACTTGATTCTTTTTTAAAATATAGCAAGGAACTTCTGGTTCAATAGCTTGACCTAAACTCACTTGAGTTCCGGGTGCATCAGGATCATTAAATGACCTTACAAATAAGGGTATTTCTTTACGTTGTAGGGGCTGCAATGTTTTAGGATGTATGACCGAGGCCCCGTAAAAGGCAAGCTCTATCGCTTCCTGATAAGATATAAACCGAAGTAAAACTGCGTGGTCAAAATACCTTGGATCTGCACTTAAAACTCCCGGGACGTCCTTCCAAATAGTAACAGCTTTTGCATTTAAGCAGTAGGCAATAATTGCTGCAGTATAATCACTCCCTTCTCTCCCTAATGTAGTGGTAAAGCCATTTGCTTCAGACCCTATAAAACCTTGCATTAGGTGTATTCCAGTTTTAGGAAGTTCCGTACTAAGATTTTGCATTGTTAACTCCCAGTTTACTTTGCCTTCTCGATACGTAGCATCTGTTTTAATATACTCGCGCACATCGTGCCAAACACTCGCAAACCCATTTTCACTTAAATAAGCATTTACAATGGTAGTACTCAATAACTCTCCGTAACTCACGACTTGATCATAAACAAAATCATAGTCTGGAGACTTGTTTCGATTTAGAAAACCGTTTAACTCTTCAAATAGTCGCTGTAATTTTTTAAAAACCGGTGTGGCGTGGTTTTCAAATAAATCTTCAGCAAGTGAAAAATGATATTCTATAACTGGCTGAATGGCTTCAACACATAATTCTTTAGATTCAAAATAAGATGCTACGACGCGCTCTAATGCATTTGTTATTTTTCCCATTGCAGAGACTACAATGATTATATCTTTAGAAGTGCTTTTATTTAGGATAGCAATAAGGTTACGCACTCCGTCTGCAGTAGATACAGAAGCTCCTCCAAATTTGTAAACTTCAAAACTCATAAGCTGTTAATCGATTTTTCCTTTTGAAACTAGAAACTGCTTCATAGCCTGTGTATCCATCTGCACCGTATTCCATTCTTGCATTACAATTGCACCCGATCTCTTATAAAAATCAACAGCATTCGTATTCCAGTCCAGCACCACCCACTCTACGCGTTTTAGGCCCAAGCTATATGTGTAATTAATTACTTCGGTATATAAGGCCATTCCTATACCTTGACCTCTGTACTGCTCTCGTACAATTAAATCCTCTAGATGTACCGTGCGTCCTTTCCATGTAGAAAATCTAAAATAAACTAACGCAATACCTAATATGTCTCCATCGCGTTCAGCAATAAAACAGGTAAAATCGCGATCTTCTCCGGTTCCGTAAGCAATTAAATCATCTACCGTAATTTCTACCGCATCTGGTTCTTTCTCATACACTGCAAGTTCTGTTATAAGTCTTAAAACCTGAGCCATATCGTTAGATTCGGCTATACGTATTTGTGCATTCATACCTAATTAATTTGCGGATAAAGATACATTTTTAATAAAAGAAGAAAATTAGTAATCTCTTAGGGTTACCTATAATTCTACCGGGTATAAATAAAAATACCCGCTACAATAAACTTGTGCGGGTAGTAATTAATATTCTAATTATGCTATTTTTTCTCTAGTAGATATAGATAATCTTCAAAATCTACACCACCTTGAAAAATATCTATAGAGCGCTCAATGATCATTTTAGCACGTTCTGCGCTAAAACCTAAACCTATAGCATATTTTTCTATTAAAAAACGCTCGTGGTCGTCTATAGTATGATCAACAAATATCATTCTTAATAAATCATGCAAACGCTCTAAACGTTTTTCTGAAGTATTAGGAGGGTTTATAGGATACTTGCGTGCATTCTCTACGATATCGACATATTCACTTTCATCAATATCAAGCTTAACTGCAAAACGCTTTAAAAGTTTTGTTTCTTCGGCGTTTAGTTCACCATCAACAGTTGCCATATTTGCAATTGCTGCAAAATGACCTAAATTACGTCTGTGCTCTCCGCTATCAAATAAATCTGTAAAAGACATGGTTCTAATTTTAAAAGATCAAAGATAGATATTCTGCAATCGTTTAGAAATTTAAACAGTATTAATTTAGGGCTCTTACTAGCTATTAAGGCATTTGAGTTTTTAGTGATTTCTACTTTAGCAACTCGCCCACTGGTAACTAGTAATTCTTAATAAGTTATAATTCTAGCTAATCTTTTCTTAATCCTATAAAGAGTAGTAATCGGGCTTCGTAATTTTAAATAAAAACCACTTAGTCATCGCAGAGCCTCTCTTACAATTTAACGACAAAGGTATATTTTGTGCAGCAGCCAATGTATATCTCGATCCTTGGAAACCGGTAGATAAAGCCATTATTTCTCATGGTCATGCAGATCATAGTCGATATGGGCATAAGTCTTATATCACACACCACACTAATGTTCCTATTATACGACATCGGCTTGGTGAGATTAATGTGACTGGTAAAGAATGGTGCGAAACTTTTGTAATTAACAATGTCAAATTTAGCCTGCATCCCGCCGGACATATTATTGGCAGCTCTCAAATACGCGTAGAGCACAAAGGTGAAGTATGGGTATTTACTGGAGATTATAAAACGGAAGATGATGGTATTGCTGTACCTTATGAACCGGTTAAGTGCCACACTTTTATAACAGAAAGCACATTTGGTCTTCCTGCTTTTAAGTGGCGCCCGCAAGCTGAAGTCTTTACAGACATCAACAATTGGTGGGCAGAAAACAAAGCTGAGGGCAAAACTTCTATAATATTTGGATATTCATTGGGTAAAGCACAGCGCTTGTTGCGCTATCTAGATACAGACATTGGTAAGATATATACCCATGGGGCAATAGAAAACATGACCGAAGTCATACGACCCCTTACCTCAATGCCGGTAACTACGCGTGTAACCCGAGATACCAAAAAAGAAGATTTTATAGGCAATATTGTAGTTGCACCGCCCAGCGCGCACGGCAGTACGTGGATACGTAAGATGGTTCCCTACGTTACCGCATCTGCGAGTGGTTGGATGACTTTTCGCGGAGCGCGAAGAAGAAGAGCGATTGATAAAGGTTTTGTACTAAGCGACCATTGTGACTGGCAAGGTTTACTAGAAAGTGTGAAAGCTACAGGTGCAGAAAAGATCATCAGCACACACGGTTATACCGATATTTTTACGCGCTTTTTACTGGAACAAGGTTACGACGCACGTACCGAAGCTACACAATATGAAGGCGAACTCGGAGAAGAAAATAAAAAAGAAGAATCTGAAGAAAATTAACTACTCCGCTCCCTTTTCTCTGTTGAGAAGGGCTGGGGATGAGGTACAGCGATATGAAGGCATTTGCACAACTTATTAAGAAAATAGACAGCACTAACAAAACTAATGTTAAGGTAGATGCACTTACCCAATATTTTCAGGAAGCTTCCCCTAAAGATAAAGTGTGGACGATTGCTATTCTTTCACACCGTCGCCCACCACGACCGGTAAACACCACATTATTGCGTACCTGGGCGACGGAACTCGCCAATATTCCCTTATGGTTGTTTGAAGAAAGCTATCATATCGTAGGTGATCTCGCAGAAACTATTGCACTTGTGATTCCGGCTTCTGAAGATAGTACCGAAAAAAGCCTGACTCAGTTTCTTGAAGAAATGATTGCCCTTAAGAAAAAAACCGAAGAAGAAAAGCGAGAATATCTTCATGAAAACTGGACAAACCTCAACTACTACGAGCGCTTTGTATTTACTAAACTCATTACCGGAAGTTTTCGAATTGGTGTGAGTCAGAAGTTAATGACGCGTGCACTGGCAAAAGCTACAGGTATAGACATTGATGTTTTAGCTTACAAATTAATGGGGAATTGGGATCCTAAAAAAATTAGTTTTCAAGAACTTATTTTAGAAGAAAATGCAGCAGATTACCTCAGCAAACCCTATCCCTTTTACCTCGCCTATGCTATTGAAGACAAACCAGAAGATTTAGGTGATGTAAATAATTGGTACGCAGAACATAAATGGGATGGAATACGATCTCAGGTAATTATTCGTAATGAAGAATTGTTTGTATGGAGCCGCGGAGAAGAACTCGTTACCGATAAATATCCTGAGTTTGAAGCTTTTGTTTCAGCATTACCTAACGGAACCGTACTAGACGGCGAAATTCTCCCTTATAAAAAAAATACAATAGGCACATTTAATGATTTACAAACCCGAATCGGTCGTAAAAATATTACCAAAGCCCAACTCAAAAAAACTCCTGTAATTCTTAAAGCCTACGATATTCTGGAGTGGGATGGTAAAGACATACGTGATATGGCTTTCGCCGAACGGCGTAAACTTTTAGAAAAGCTATATGCCGAAGTTAAAACTGAAGAATTACCATTACATCTTTCAGAAACCATCGAGTTTTCAAATTGGGAAGAGGCAGCAGTAGAACGAGAGCGCAGCCGGGAAGTGATGTCTGAAGGCTTAATGCTCAAGCGGAAAGATTCTCCTTACCTCGTAGGCCGTAAAAAAGGCGATTGGTGGAAATGGAAAGTCGATCCGCTTACTATAGATGCTGTTCTCACGTATGCAATGCGGGGTCACGGGAGACGCAGCAACCTGTTTACAGATTACACCTTTGGTCTTTGGGATGATGACAAAGAAGAACTTGTAACATTTGCTAAAGCCTATTCGGGATTAACAGATGCCGAGTTTCGCAGTTTGGATGCATGGATTAAAAAAAATACGTTAGAACGTTTTGGTCCCGTGCGCAGTGTCACACCACATCATGTTTTTGAGATCGCCTTTGAAGGCATCGCGCTATCTAAACGTCACAAAAGCGGCGTAGCTACCCGATTTCCCAGAATGCTGCGCTGGCGTAAAGACAAAAAAATTGAGGATGCCAATACCTTAGAAGACCTCAAGCAATTGATTCCGAAGCCTGAAAAAGGTGAATAATCCGGTATGACAAATAAACAGCTACATACACTCGCAAAATCCTGGTTTAAATCTCAGGGCTGGAAACCTTTTCCCTTTCAGGAAGAAAGTTGGGATGCATTTTTGGCGGGTAAAAATGGTTTGTTAAACGCGCCAACAGGAAGCGGTAAAACCTATGCCTTGTGGGCCGGGTTTGTTTTAGACTACATTAAAAATAATCCTGATTATAAAACTAAACACAAGCCGGGATTAAAAGCAATATGGATTACACCACTGCGGGCGCTTTCAGTAGAAATTGCACAGGCGGCGCAACGGTTTTCTGATGGTTTGGAAACTCAACTAACTATAGGTATACGTACAGGAGACACGCCTCAAGCCGAGCGCGCGAAGCAAAAACGCAAAATGCCAGATTTGCTCATCACTACTCCAGAAAGCTTACAGCTTTTACTAACTTCTAAGGGCTACGACAAGGTTTTTAAAGACTGTACAGCAATTGTAATTGATGAGTGGCATGAACTTTTAGGCAGCAAACGAGGCGTTCATGTAGAGTTGGGATTATCAAGACTTAAGACAATTGCTCCAAAACTGCGTATTTGGGGAATTTCAGCAACTATAGGAAATCTCAACCAGGCACGCGAAGTGCTTTTAGGAACCGACTCTGAGGCTTTTGAAAATTCAGTATTGATAAAAGCAAATCTTGGGAAATCGTATAAAGTAGAAAGCATTATCCCTGAGACTATGGAAAAATTTCCGTGGCGCGGTCACATGGGTTTACATCTGGTTGAAGAAGTTGTGCCTATAATCAATAACAGCAAAACAACTTTATTGTTTACAAATACCAGAGCGCAATGCGAATTGTGGTTTCAGAAATTGATGCATAAACATCCTGAGTATGCCGGCGAACTCGCAATGCATCACGGAAGTATAAATAAAGAAACCCGATTGTGGGTGGAAGAAGCCATTCGCAACGAGAGTCTAAAAGCCGTGATTTGTACCTCTAGCCTTGATCTGGGTGTAGATTTTGCTCCTGTAGAAAGCATTATCCAAATAGGTGGACCTAAAGGCGTTGCGCGCTTTTTACAACGTGCAGGACGCAGTGGTCACCAGCCGGGAAAACAAAGCGTCATCTATTTTTTACCTACACATGCGATTGAGTTAATCGAAGCTTCGGCATTGGGGAAAGCAGCTATTAACCAAGTGGTAGAAGATCGCATACCGTATTTATTAAGTTTTGATGTGTTGATTCAGTATTTGACGACTTTGGCGGTTTCTGATGGATTTTACCCAGCAGATATCTGGAAAGAAATTAAACAGACCTTCTGTTTTCAGGCAATGACCGAAGATCAATGGCGTTGGATTCTCAACTTCATCACAAAAGGTAGTCAGTCTTTACAAGCGTACGACGAATACAAAAAAATTGAAATTGAAGACGATGGAAAATTTAAAGTAAACAGCAAAGCCGTTGCAATGCGCCACCGCTTGCAAATAGGAACTATTGTGAGCGATGCCGTACTGCAGGTAAAATATCTAAAAGGTGGTTTTATAGGTAGTGTTGAAGAATGGTTTATCTCAAAATTATCACCGGGTGATGTATTTACGTTTGCTGGTAAAAACCTCGAACTTTATCGCATAAAAGGAATGCAGGTTTTAGTCAAAAAGGCAAAAACTAAAAAACAAGCCCGCGTGGTTAGTTGGATGGGAGGTAGACTCACCTTATCTGCTCAAATGAGCGAACTGCTGCGCGAAGAGCTCTACTCTGCAAACTTACCCTTTGCACAACAAACCCGCGAACTGCAGGCCTTGAAAGAAATTTTTGAGCGCCAGCGTTTGGAATCTATTGTCCCTACAAATGATGAGTTTCTCATAGAAACCTTTAAAAGTAGAGAGGGCTATCACCATATATTTTACCCTTTTGAGGGACGATTTGTACACGAAGCTTTAGGCAGTCTACTAGCATATCGCATTAGTTTACTTTCGCCCATAACCTTTAGCATTGCCTTTAATGATTATGGTTTTGAGATCTTGTCAGACCAGAAAATAGATATGCAACAGGTGCTTGATAATGATCTTTTTACTTCAGAATTTTTATTTGAAGATCTGCAAAAAAGCTTAAACAGCACCGAAATGGCACGCAGAAAATTTAGAGATATTGCGGTAATTAGCGGAATGGTTTTTACCGGTTTTCCGGGGAAAATAGTCAAAAACAAACACCTGCAAAGTAATAGTCAGTTGTTGTTTGAAGTGTTTCGGGATTATGAGCCCGAAAATTTGTTGTTTCAGCAGGCGTATCGTGAGACGTTTGAGCACCAACTTGAAGAAGGCCGCTTGCGTATTGCCTTAGAGCGCATCGAAAAACAAGAAATAATTGTAAGAGCGTGCCAGAAAGCAACGCCGTTCTCCTTCCCTATTATTACAGATCGCCTACGCGAAAAACTGAGTAGTGAAAAACTCGAAGATCGCATTAAGAATATGCTGAGGTATCTAGATAAGATTTAGCTTTCGGTAAAAATAACAGCTGAAACTCCTCCTTTTAAATTCACTATTTTTTTAAGCGGAAAATGTTCTATAAGTGCTTTTACCCCAACAGCACTACGTTTCCCGGAAGCGCAATACAATACGAGGTTTTCCTGCGCTGCGAGTACTTGAGGATTAGCTAATAGTTCTTTTAAAGGAATGTGCAAACCACCTAAACTGAAATGTTCCCGTTCTTCCTGCTCCCGTACATCTACTAAAAAATAGATTTCTTTAGCTTCCGCGTAGGCGGAATAATCTATTTCAGGAATTGAAGGTATCGTACAACTCAAATCCAGTTCAATAAGTTCTGAGATTTTGATGGCCTCATTTTTTGCAAACGGAAGCAGTATTTGAGAGGCTTCAAGACTATTGTAAATGAGAAGTTTCCCTGAAAGCACATTCCCCAAATCTAAAATAATCTTAAGCACTTCATTTGCCTGAAACATTCCTATAATTCCGGGTAGAATTCCCAGTACACCTACTTCGCTACAAGTAGGCATTTCTGCTTCTGAAACCGGCTCGGGATACACGCAACGGTAAGTAGGGCCGTTTTTGTAATTAAACACAGAAACCTGCCCTTCAAACTTAAAAATAGATCCAAAAACCAGTGGCTTATTGGTTAGTACCGCAGCATCATTCGCCAGATATTTTGTACTGAAACTATCGCTACCTTCAACAATAACATCGTATTTAGCAAACAAATCGAGTGCATTATCCGCAGATAAGCGTGTGGGGTAAGTCTCAATTTTTAATTGTGAATTCAGCCTGGTTAACACCTCTTTTGCAGCTTCAACCTTCAATGCTCCAGCGTGATTCTCTGTAAATAAAATCTGTCGTTGCAAATTACTAACATCAACGCGATCATCATCTATAATCCCTAATTGCCCTATTCCGGCAGCAGCTAAATACTGCAAAACAGGACAACCTAAACCACCACAGCCAATTACAAGCACGTGAGCATTTTTAAGTTTTTGCTGCCCTAATTCTCCCACCTCATCAAGTAGAATATGTCTGGAATACCGCTTTTTATCTTTAATAGTTAACATCATTTACCAGTTTTGATCCCAATCTTTCCATACCGGTTCACGACCGCTATCGCGTAACATTTGAGCAATAGCCTCGGTGCTGCGCTCATCTGAAATTTCAAACTGCTCCAAAGACTGCGGTTCTACCACATAACCTCCGGGATTTGTTTTTGACTCCGCACTCATAGAAGTGATTCCTAAATGCACAATATGATCTCTAAACTTTTCCTGTTCGCGTGTAGAAATAGACAATTCTACATCTTCATCAAGAATACGATAGGCGCAAATTAGTTGCAGCAAATCTGGATCTGTCATTGCTACTTTAGGTTCGAGACCGCCACTAAAAGGACGCAATCTGGGGAACGAAATAGAATACTTCGTTTTCCAATAGGTTTTTTGTAAATATTTGAGATGTAAGGCTGTAAAAAAACTATCTGCCCGCCAATCTTCAAGTCCAAATAAAGCGCCAATTCCTATTTTATGAATTCCGGCTTTTCCTAACCTATCTGGTGTTTCTAACCGGTAATCAAAGTTTGATTTTTTTCCTTTGGGATGGTGTATTTTATAGGTTGCCTCGTGATACGTTTCCTGATATACCAATGTGGCATACAAACCTTCTTTAATTAAAAGCTCGTACTCATCCTGATCTAACGGCTGTATTTCTATTGAAATGTTTGCAAAATGCGGTTTTAATAAGCGTATCGCATTAGCAATATACCCCACGCCTACCGTCTGATTCGCTTCACCGGTAACCAATAAAATATGCTGAAAACCTTTATCTTTTAGAAACTGAGCTTCCTTAAGAATTTCAGCATCAGTTAGCGTTTTTCTGGGAATTTTGTTTGTAAGACTAAAGCCGCAATAAGTACAAATATTCTGACACTCATTACTCAAATACAAAGGCGCATACATTTGCATCGTATTGCCAAACCGTTTCTGCGTAATCGCCTTGCTTTTTGCCGCCATTTGCTCTAAAAAAGGTTTTGCCGCAGGCGAAATCAAAGCTTTAAAGTCCTCTAGGTTGGGTTTAGCACTGGCCAACGCCAACTCCACATCCCGTTCTGTTTTTGAAAAAATAGATTCTAAAACGGCATCCCAGGAGTGTGCGTTTAAGTGCTCTTTAAAATTAGTCATACAGAAATTGAGTTAGTGGGCTGCTTGCCTGTGCGTATGTAGCTTGCGGTGCAAATCGTGCCGTATATGCCATTCTACCGGCTTCAACAGACATTTTAAACGCTCTTGCTATCATCACAGGATCTGGAGAAACAGCAATTGCTGTATTTACTAAAACGGCATCGGCACCCAGCTCCATAGCATCTGCCGCGTGAGACGGTCTGCCAATCCCCGCATCTATGATAACCGGCACATTGCTTTGCGCTATAATGATTTCTAAAAAATCCCGTGTTTTAAGTCCGTTGTTACTGCCTATAGGCGAACCCAGCGGCATCACACATTGTGCACCTACTTCTTCAAGACGCTTGCACAACACCGGATCTGCCTGAATATAGGGCATCACCACAAAACCTAATTTTACCAGCTCTTCACACGCTTTTAATGTTTCAATTGCATCGGGCAACAAGTACTTAGGATCTGGATGAATCTCCACTTTTACCCAGTTTGTTTGTAAAGCTTCCCGAGCCATCTGTGCTGCAAACACCGCCTCTTTAGCGGTGCGTACTCCAGAGGTATTAGGAAGGAGATGCAGGCTTTCATGAGCGAGGTTGCTAATCATATCATCCTCAGTATTTCCTGCTTCTACGCGTTTTAAAGCAACAGTCACCAGCTCACTTTCTGAAGCTAAAATCGCATCGCGCATCAATTGCGAACTGCTGAATTTTCCGGTTCCTGTAAACAGTCTTGAACTGAAGGTTTTATCTGCTATTCTTAATTTTTCCATTTTTTAAAATATTTTATTTTTTCGCCATAAACGGAAAACCTGATTAATAGGCTCTTCGGGGTTCTGTGATTGAGTAAGTAATCCTGAAACCGCAACACCGTGTATTCCGCAGCTTTTTAATGCCTCAAAATCTTCTTTGGTAATGCCACCAATAGCGATAATAGGTACTGTATTTTGATTTTTTAAATACTTCTGAAGCACGCTTGAATACCCATCTATTCCTAAAATAGGACTCAGCTTTTCTTTAGTTGAAGTAAATCGTAAGGGGCCTAAACCAATATAATCGACCCCATTTTTTAAGTGATCTAAACACTGCTCCAATGTATTTGCAGTACCGCCAATTACTTTAGACTCGCCTAAAATCTTTCGCGCTTCTGCGGTTGACATATCCTGTTGCCCCAAATGAACACCAGCTGCATCTACCTCTTGTACAATACTCACATTATCATTTATAATGAGTTTTGCATTGAATTTATCGCATAATTTTTTCGCTTTATGCGCAGTCTCAAGAACCTCTTCAAAAGCTGTATTTTTCATTCGCAGCTGTACCCAGTTGCAACCCGCCTTTAAAACCCGATCTATATGTTCTAAATGGGCTTTGCCATCTGCACCCTGAGAGATATAGTGCAAATGAGAGATCTCCATATTTACACGGGTTTTATCTTTAAATGTGTTCATACTCATTTTTAATTTTAATAAAAGCTTCTACGGGATTTTCAGAAAGCCAGATTGCTCCCAAAAAGGCAGCTCCGCTAAATCCCCGTTGCTGTACTTCTGCTATTTTTTCTGAAGTGATTCCGCCCAAAGCGATTATTTGTTGTGGGATATTGTGTACTTCAAACCCTTTCCCTTCATATCCTGTTTTCGAAATCGAAGTAAAAACCGGACTTAAAAAACAGTAATCAAAAAGTGCTGCATAACTATTGAGTTCGTTTATCTCGTGAAAAGAGGTACTCACCTGAAACCCTTTCTTTTTAAGTTTTTCTAATTGAAATCTAAAAGCTTCTGACTCTGTATTGCGCTGCATTTCTTTAAAATGCATTCCCTTACAGCAAAATTCCTCAGCAAGAACATGATGTTGATGAAGCATCATGGTCGCTAAATAATGAGGCTCAAACTGCTGCAACCAACTTTTCAATTCAGCATAAGAAGCCCGTGGCTTGCGGATGTGAACATGTTTTAAACCCAAATCAATCATTTGTTTGATTTGGGTTATTTCAGCAATAAAAAATGTTTCAGCAGTAATAACAACCAGCATCTTTAATGGTTTACAGATACACTTCGCTTCCGTGTTTTTTAAACTCTTCAGACTTTTCCTTCATTCCCTTCTCGAGTGCTTCTTCGGTCTCTAAACCATTTTCTTTAGCGTAATTGCGCACATCCTGACTAATTTTCATCGAGCAAAAATTAGGACCGCACATAGAACAAAAGTGAGCTACTTTGGCATTTTCTGAGGGTAAGGTCTCGTCATGATATTCACGAGCCGTATCAGGATCGAGCGCTAAATTGAATTGATCTTCCCATCTAAATTCAAACCGCGCTTTACTCATTGCGTCGTCTCTGTGTTGCGCTCCCGGATGCCCTTTTGCTAGGTCTGCTGCATGTGCCGCGATTTTATACGTAATTACACCGGTTTTTACATCTTGTTTGTTAGGCAAGCCCAAGTGCTCTTTAGGCGTCACATAACACAGCATCGCACAACCGTACCAGCCTATCATTGCAGCACCTATACCACTTGTGATGTGATCATAGCCCGGAGCAATATCTGTAGTTAAGGGACCCAAAGTGTAAAACGGAGCTTCTCCACAAACTTCGAGTTGCTTATCCATATTTTCTTTTATCATATGCATTGGGATGTGGCCGGGACCTTCAATAATGCACTGCACATCGTGTTTCCATGCAATTTTCGTGAGTTCGCCTAAAGTTTCTAACTCGGCAAACTGCGCATAATCATTAGCATCTGCAATACTTCCGGGACGCAATCCATCTCCTAAAGAGAACGATACGTCATAGGCTTTCATAATCTCACAGATATCTTCAAAATGCTCATATAAGAAGCTTTCTTTATGGTGCGAGAGACACCATTTTGCCATAATCGACCCTCCTCTAGATACAATTCCGGTAAGGCGTTTTGCTGTATGCGGTACATATTTAAGACGTACACCGGCGTGAATCGTAAAATAATCTACTCCCTGCTCTGCTTGCTCGATAAGCGTGTCTCTAAAAATCTCCCAGGTTAAATCTTCGGCTTTGCCATTTACTTTCTCTAAAGCCTGATAAATAGGAACTGTACCTATGGGAACTGGGGAGTTGCGTAAAATCCATTCCCGTGTTTCATGAATATTTTTTCCTGTAGAAAGATCCATTATGGTATCTGCTCCCCAGCGGCACGCCCATACCGCTTTTTCTACCTCTTCTTCAATGGAGGAACTTACTGCAGAGTTACCGATATTGGCATTTATTTTTACTAAAAAATTACGCCCTATAATCATAGGCTCTGCTTCCGGGTGATTGATGTTTGCCGGGATTATGGCCCTGCCACGGGCAACTTCATCACGCACAAATTCTGGGGTAATCACTTTAGGAATACTCGCCCCATAACTGTTGCCGGGATGCTGTGGAGTAATGTGTTGTATTTCGGTAAGTTTTTGATTTTCACGAATTGCGATATACTCCATTTCAGGAGTAATGATTCCCTGACGCGCATAATGCATCTGAGTAACATTTTTGCCTGCTTCAGCCTTTAATGGATTTGTATTGCGTACAAAACGCAAATGATCGAGCGCAGGGTTTTCTTCCTGTTTACGACCGTAAGCCGAAGAAAGCCCTGATAATTGTACGGTGTCATTTCGGTCTAGAATCCATTGTTTACGTACGGGATCAAGTCCTTTTTTTACATCAATATCAATATTAGGATCGGTAAATGGGCCGCTGGTATCATACACCAAAACCGGTGCGTTTTTTTCAACCTTTCCATTAAATTTATCTACCGTATCTGCCAGAGAAATCTGGCGCATAGGCACTTTAAGGTCTGGGTACAGACTGCCGCTAACGTACACTTTTTCTGAATTAGGAAAAGGTGCACGGCTAATGGTTTGTTGCTCTGGAATTTTTTCGGTCTTCATAACAGGTAGTTTTAAGAATTATACGTGTCACAAATCAATAATACTATCCGCCTTGCGTGGCTTTAACTATAAGTACCAGAGCACCATCTTTCAGCATAAAATCATCCCATGCAGTTTGGGTAACAATGGCGTTGTTAACAGCCACAGCGATGCCTTTTTGCACGATGTTCAGATGATTTAAAAGTTCTGAAAGCGAAAGCTCTTTGGCGAAAGAATGTGATTGATTGTTGACTTTTACAGTGATCATTTAAAATAGTTTTAAACTGTAAACTGAAGGTGGCATACGCCAAAAAGCAACAACCCGTTAGCATGGAATCTTTATAAAAGATCCTATCTATTGTGGAAAGTTTTCACTTTTCCCTTCGCTGGTACTAACCAGATCAGGTTCAAAGGGTACTATCTCAGCCGATATTGCTATCAGCGCCCCTAAAGTTTACAACGTAAAGCTATACATTAATTGGAGACCTACTGCACTTGTGATTTGAAAATTTTAAAAAGGCATCATCCTACTTAACATTATTTAGCCTTTGATTAAGAACAAAATAACACGAAAGAGCCCATAAATACACGCCTCGCTTTGTAATTTTAGAATAACTAAAAAATCAAAATTATGAAGACTGTAAAACCATATTTAACGTTTAGAGGTGAGTGTCAAGAAGCTTTAAATTTTTATAAAGATTGTTTTGGCGGAGATATTGTAAATAAGGAAACGTATGAAGGAAAAGATATCGATATCCCGGGTAACTACAGAGATAAATTACAGCACGCAGAATTAAAAGGAAAAGGAATACACTTAATGGCATATGATGCATCACCAGATACACCATTGCAACACGGTAATCAAGTTCAACTAGGCGCAGATCTTGAAAGTAAAGAGGAAGTAAATGAACTATTTAAAAAATTAGAGGCTGAAGGACAAAGTCTTGCAAAACCGCAAGAAACCAGCTGGAATGCATATTATGCACGTGTACGAGATAAATATGGTGTAAACTGGATGCTTAACTACGATATGTAGTTAGTAATAATACATAATTTAAAAAGTCGAAGTCTTGCTTCGGCTTTTTTTATGCGCCTGAGTTTATGAAGTGGTCAAAATGACTGAAATTTGCAGTGCTATGAATCAGACCATTTCTATTTTAAACAATACGTTTATTTTACATCCTGCCGGAGGCATTTTTTGGGAAGAAAAATCAATGTTACTTATTGCAGATGTACATCTGGGTAAAATATCCCATTTTAGAAAACACGGGAGCGCTGTTCCCTTTAAAGCAGTTGCTGAAAATTTTGAACAATTAAGTCGTATTGCAGATTCATTTAATACAGAAGCTATTTGTTTTCTGGGAGACCTGTTTCACAGTAGCCTCAATACAGAATGGAATTTATTTGAAAAATGGGTGCAATCGCGACAAGAAAAAATTATTCTGGTAGCGGGAAATCATGACATTATCACCCCTGTAAAATACGAGCGTTTAAAAATTCCTATTTATTCTGAAATTAGAAGTGGTGGTTTTCTACTTACACATCACCCAGAAGAAACAAGCGGTTTTTTTAATTTTTGTGGACACATACATCCTGGCATTAGGCTGGGTGGAATAGGCAGACAAGTATTAAAACTTTCATGTTTCTTTAAGACTGAAAATCAATTGATATTACCAGCTTTCGGTACATTTACAGGTAATTATTACCTGGAACCAAAATCTGGCGATCAGGTTTATGCAGTTACAAAAAACGAAGTTATACAAGTGTGTTAATCTAATTTATCGATACGCTTAGCTCCCATTTATTATGAAAAAGAAACTTGCAATCCTTAATCTCTTTTCTGTTTTACTGGTTATTGCGGTAAACGGATTATCTCAGGCACAACGCTGGAATGATACGACAATAGGAGAAATGAGTAGTAATTATAATAATTTATTTACTCCTGCCGGTTACGCATTTTCAATTTGGGGAATGATATTCTTAAGTTTATTTGCCTATGCTGTATTTGGAATTAAACGCGCATTTTTCAGTAAGAAAGAGACTCCACATATTGAGCAAACGGGATATTGGTTTGCTATTGCAAATGTGCTTAATACACTATGGGTAATAGCATTTATGCATAATTATGTAGGATTATCTGTAATTATCATGCTGGGGATTTTAGTAAGTCTTATAAAAATTGTTTTTAAAACAAATATGGAACGCTGGGATGCTCCCATAGAAATAATTGCTTTTGTATGGTGGCCTATTTGCTTTTACAGTGGATGGATTGCGGTTGCAACTATTGCTAATATTGCTGCATTTTTAGTGAAACTTGAATTAGCAGGTAGCGAATTAGTACAAATAATAGCAACCATGGTCATGATAACGGCTGCGGTATATATAAACCTACTTATGATAAATTTGAGAAATATGCGCGAATTTGCTCTTGTAGGTGCCTGGGCATTATTTGCCATCTTTATCAGACATCAAAACAGCCTAGAAAGCGTTGCATATTTTGCACTTTTAGGCTGTATTTTACTTGTTATATCTGCCGGTTTACACGCTTTTAAAAATAAAGACACGAGTCCGGTTGAAAAATGTAAAGAGCGTTTTAGATCATAGATTTTATATCATACGACCAGCTGGGATAAGTGAAAATCATTCCTTTTAAGGTATTTACGTCCAGGTTTCCACACATTGCCATAACAAACATATTTATAGTTTCTGCCGCATCCCAACTTAAGAGATGAGCTCCTAAAATATAGCCTGTTTTTTTATCTACGATAGTCTTAAATGCATAACAATTTTGATTCATCCGTTTCGAATTAAACCAGCTTGGAACATTTTCTTCTTTTACAACTATGTCATAACCCTGCTCTCTGGCTTCTTTTTCATTATAACCCACAGTAGCTAATTGAGGTTGTGTAAACACAACAGATGGTGTAGGCGGAAGGTCTAGCTTGAGGTAGTTTTCACCTTTCAATACGTTTTTTGAAACCACTCTGGCTTCTTGATGTGCAGTAGGCGTTAGTGGCAATGAATTGCTGGCAGCAACATCTCCACACGCATAAACATTGGGATTTGTTGTGCTTTGCATATATTCATTAACCGTGATCCCTCTTTTAGTAAAAGCCACATTACCCTTTTCTAGTTCAAGATCTTCAATAGACGGAACTCTGCCAGCGGTATTAAATACCATTTCTGCTTTAAGTTCTTTCGTTTCTCCATCTTGATTTACCGTTACTCTGTAATTTTTACGAAGCTTTTCTACGGAAGTTGCTCTGGCCTTAAAAACAAAATTGATCCCTATCTGCTCAGAATTTTCTTGTAGATATTTAGATAAATTTTCATCAAAATTTGAAAGAATTCGGTCGTTTATGTCCACCATCGTCACGTTAACTCCGCAACGAGCAGCAATATGTGCAAACTCCATTCCTATATATCCTGCACCTATAAACAACATACTTTCAGGAAGCTCTTTTAATTCAAGAAAATCATCACTAATAAGAACGTGTTCTCGTCCCGGAATTTTTAACTCCAAAGGAATATTTCCTGTTGCTATAATTATTTTATCTGCGGTTACTGTCTTCCCCTCTACAGATAGCGTGTGCTCATCAATAAATTTTGGGGATTGATGATACATTTTAATTCCTAATTTGTCTAGCTTACGCTCTGTTGTAAAGGGTACGGCTCCAGTAAATGTATTTTTAAACTTTATTAAATCTGCCCAATTTACTGTAGGCAAATCATTTATTCCCTTACCACTAAGGTCTCTACTGCGTTCTAAAACTTCGGTAATTCCCACTAAAACTTTCTTAGGATCGCACCCTCTATTGGCACACGTCCCCCCATACTCTCTGTTATCTACTATTGCAACTTTTTTTCCTGCTTCTACTGCATCATAAGCAACGTGCTTACCTGCATTTCCGGTACCTATAATAAATATATCAAAGTGCTCTATTGCCATTCTAGTGTAATTGTGAATTAGTTTAAATTCGTTTGACCTTACTATCTACAGCCCAAGCATTATGCTCTAACTTAGAAATAAGTAAGAAGAAAAAGATTGCGTAAATCATTTGTGTACCTACTCCTGCCCAATCTTCTTTAAATGCAGAACCAAAAATTAAAATTGCAATCAGAAAAGAAGAAGCTGCAAGTGCAGATCGTGTCTTAAATCCTATTAACATTAATATTCCTAGAGCTAATTCTAGAAATGGTAAAACATACGCAAATGGAAGTATGAGAAATTCTGGCAGATAGGTTTCTGAAAACCCTTTTGTAAGACCCGATGCAAAAGCAGAAAGTTTGGGTAATCTTACAATGCCATGCATTAGAAAATTAATGCCTATCGTAATACGAGCCAGAAAAAAAGCCAGTTGCTTATTAGTTAAATTTTTCATTTTATCAAATGTAGTAAAGGCTCTTACCGTATTGTGTTACAAAAATGATAAATCGTTTATAGGGTTTATGATAAAAAACAAGAAGATACTATCTTTGCTCGCTTATGGGTAAAACCAAGATCACGCAGCCATTTTCACAGTCTTTGCAAATGCAAAAACTGCACGACGCTATTTCTAATAGCGCCGATAAATCATCACGAATCTCAATTAGCGGACTTATAGGTTCATCGCTGTCTATTTTACTGGCAGAAAGCTTCAAAAAAGCAGAAAAACCTTTCCTTCTCATTCTTAATGATAAAGAAGAAGCCGCCTATATTTTGAATGATTTAGAACAATTAGTTAAAGAGACTAATGTTCTTTTTTATCCGGGAAGTTACCGCAGACCCTATCAAATTGAAGAGACCGATAATGCAAACGTGCTACTAAGAGCAGAAGTTCTCAACAGAATAAATAGCAGAAAAAAACCTGCGCTAATAGTCACCTATCCCGATGCGCTGTTTGAAAAGGTTGTTACCCGAAAAGAATTAGATAAAAGCACATTAAAGGTAAAATTGAATGATAAACTATCACTCGATTTTGTAAATGAAATGCTCTTTGAATACAAGTTTAGACGCGTTGATTTTGTTACCGAACCCGGAGAGTTTTCTGTACGTGGTGGGATTATAGACGTGTTCTCCTTCTCTCACGATGAGCCCTATCGCATAGAATTTTTTGGTGATGAAGTTGATAGCATACGTACTTTTGATGTAGAGACTCAACTTTCAGTAAAAAAGATTGAGAAAATAAGCTTGATGCCTAATGTGGAAAATAAGGCACTGCAAGAATCTCGCGACAGTTTCTTTAAATATATTGCTACAGACACTGTAGTTTTCACTCAGGATATTGAGCAACTTGCCGCTCGTATAGACACTAATTTTGAAAAAGCGCAGGAAGCATATAACAATCTTGATAGTGAAGTAAAACGTACTGCCCCGGAAGCTCTGTTTTGTGATTCACAAACAATTAAAAGACAGCTATTAGATTTTACACTTGTAAAATTAAGTTCAGATTTACCGGGCAAAGAATCAAATATTCAGATAAGTTTTAATCAATTTCCTCAGCCTGCTTTCAACAAGCAATTCAATCTACTTATTGAAAATCTTAATGAGAATGAAGAGGCAGGTTATACTAACTACATTTGTTGTGCCAGTGAGCAGCAGGCAAAACGGTTTAAAGATATTTTTGAGGATGCACAGTCTGATGTAAAACAATATGAGACTATAATCCTCCCGCTCTATCGCGGTTTTATCGATGAAGATTTTAAAATAGTCTGTTATACAGATCATCAGATATTTGAGCGGTATCATAAATTTAAGCTCAAGGATGGCTATGCAAAAAAACAGGCCATTACTCTTAAAGACCTAACCAGCTTACAGGTGGGTGATTACATTACTCATATTGATCACGGAATAGGAAAGTTTGGCGGACTTCAAAAAATTGAGGTTGAAGGCAAAAAACAGGAAGCTATTAAGCTTATATATGGAGAGCGCGATGTACTTTATTTAAGCATTCACTCGCTGCATAAGGTTACTAAATACAATGGTAAAGATGGTAAACCGCCCACCATATACAAACTGGGAAGTGCTGCCTGGAAGAAATTAAAGCAAAAGACAAAAACCAGAGTTAAGGAAATTGCCTTTAACCTAATCAAATTATATGCTAAGCGCCGTCTGGAAAAGGGTTTTGCATTTGGGCCTGATACGTATTTGCAAAACGAACTCGAAGCGAGTTTTATATATGAAGACACGCCAGATCAAAGCAGTGCTACAGAAGCTGTAAAAGCAGATATGGAAAGTGCTCGCCCTATGGATCGACTTGTTTGTGGCGATGTAGGATTTGGTAAAACCGAAGTTGCAATTAGGGCTGCATTTAAAGCTGTAGATAATGGGAAACAAGTGGCGGTACTCGTACCCACCACAATTTTGGCATTTCAGCATCATAAAACATTTAGTGAACGGCTCAAAGATTTACCAGTAACTGTAGATTATTTGAATCGTTTCCGTACCGCAAAAGAAAAGCGCGAGACTTTAGAACGCCTTGCAAATGGTAGGGTAGATATTATTATAGGTACTCATCAACTCACGAGTAAAAACGTGAAATTCAAAGATCTGGGATTACTTATTGTAGATGAAGAACAAAAATTTGGTGTAGCTGTAAAAGATAAACTTAAGACGATTAAGGAGAATGTAGATACATTAACATTAACGGCAACTCCTATCCCGCGTACGCTACAATTCAGTTTAATGGCGGCTCGAGATATGAGTACAATAACGACTGCTCCTCCTAACCGCTACCCTATTGAAACGCATATAATACGTTTACAGGAAGAAACCATACGCGATGCTATATCCTATGAAATACAGCGCGGCGGACAAGTATTTTTTATACACAACAGACTGCAAAATATTAAAGAAGTCGCGGGTATGATACAGCGCCTGGTGCCAGATGCTAAAATAGGTATAGGTCACGGGCAAATGGATGGTAAAAAACTTGAAGAATTAATGCTCAAGTTTATGGATGGCGAATTTGATGTATTAGTTTCTACAACAATCGTAGAAAGTGGTCTTGATGTCCCTAATGCGAATACAATTTTTATTAATAATGCTAATAATTTTGGCCTATCAGATTTGCATCAAATGCGAGGACGTGTAGGTCGTAGTAATAAGAAAGCGTTTTGCTATTTTATTACTCCGCCGTTTTCTACAATGACAGATGATGCACGTAAGCGTATGACGGCATTAGAACAATTTTCAAGTCTTGGAAGTGGTATAAATATCGCGATGAAAGATCTCGAAATACGAGGTGCGGGCGATTTATTAGGCGGTGAGCAGAGTGGTTTTATGAATGAAATAGGATTTGATACTTATCAAAAAATCCTTAACGAAGCGATTGAAGAGCTTAAAGAAAATGAGTTTGCAGACTTATACGCAGAAGATGATGTTGATGATTCTAATAAAGAATATGTGAAGGATACAGTAATCGATTCCGATTTTTCCCTTATGTTTCCTGATGACTACATCAATAATATAACCGAGCGTTTGAATCTCTATACAGAGCTTAACGGGTTAAAAACTGAAGAAGAACTGGCAGCTTTTGAAACCCGATTGATAGATCGTTTTGGTGAGTTGCCAAAACAAGCAGATGACTTGCTTAATTCGGTGCGCATTAAATGGGTAGCAACTCACTATGGCCTTGAGAAGGTTGTAATGAAAAACAAAAAACTAATAGGATTCTTTATTGCAGACCAGCAGTCAAAATTTTACCAGAGTCAGGCTTTCTCCAGAGTACTTCAATTTGTACAAACGCACGCCAACAGAGTTACTTTAAAAGAAAAGAAAACAAGTAAAGGTTTGCGTTTATTGCTTTCTGCGCAAGGTATATCTTCTGTAGACAAAGCAATAGAAGTATTAAAACCTCTTATGCCGAAGAAGTCAGAAACAGTTTCTGAATCAGAATAAGCTTCGTGAAATTATTCTTAAACCCTATAAACAGTACAATGTCAGGTAAATGACGGGTGAAATTTAAGCTGAAAGATTGCAGCAAATAGCTTCTTGTATTTAGTATTGCAGTGTCTAACATTCTTGTATTTTTAGATGCGCATCAACTACAAGAGCAATCTTATGTCACTTATGAAACAACCACAATTGGGGCTGAAAATTTTAGAATTACGTCAGCAAAAAGGATTTACACAAGAAGAACTTGTAGCGCAATGCAATATCTCTGTACGCACTATTCAACGTATTGAAGCCGGTGAAGTAACACCTCGAGTGTACACTATAAAAACCATTTTAGCCGCACTCGATAGAGACTTAGATGATTTGCAGGAAATCTACTTTGAGAAACAGGTCAAAAAAGCCTTTCTCATTGAAATTGATGAAAATAAAGATGCTTCCTTTTTATTCAAACAACTCAATCTGGGTTGGATAGCCGGAATAATAAGTATGATTCTTTTAGTCTTCCAACTTATAGAAGAAACTACCTATCTTACTTCAAATTCGTATTATTTTGGGGAGATACCCTACGTAATTATCACGATATTTTCTGCAATTGCTTTTGCGTTACATATGCGCATTTTTGTGTTAATCGGCGAACTCTTCAACGCTAATTTTTTAAAGACAAGTGCAATAATTGCCATTGCAATTAACACGCTTATCGCACTATATTCAGTATTTGATTTACATTTTATGTATATCAATCTTAAAGCATTTGCGGTAATTTATAGCGTGCTTTTTGGTGTTGTTTTTATCTGTATGGGAATTGCATTTTTAAAAACCAACCATTTGGGACAACTTCCAAAAGTAACCGGGATTATAAATCTAGTGCTTGGCGGTATGTTCTTAACCATCATTCTAACAGTTGTGGCAGGACCCGCAAGCATTCTTGTGCAAGGGTTGTATGTTGCAATTATTTTAAAAGCGATTGATACCTTAAGAAAGCAAATTTCTCAGTAAAAGTTTAGTAACAAGAGGGAAGGTAATTTTAGAATTGCCTTCCCTCTTTGAATTAAAAATGATAAAAAGCATTCTCAAAATGTTCAAGCTGCTCCTGTGTTTTATTTTTGAGAATTGCGATTATATCAAAACGCACTTCCAATTCGAGATCATTAGATATTATAAATTCGTTTGCAGCTTTAACGAGTAATTTTATCTTAGATGGCGTTACAAAATCCTGCGGATCGCCAAAAAAGTCTGAGTTACGGGTCTTCACCTCAACGATAATTAGTTCGTTGTCTTTTCTAGCGATAATATCAATTTCCGCTTTAGCGAAAAACCAATTACGCTCAATAATCTCATAATTATTTTTCTCTAGATATTCTGCTGCAAACTGCTCGCCCCATTTACCTAGTTCGTTATGATTCATAGCAGAGATTTAATACTTATTCTACGTGGTCAAAAGCAAGTCTAGAACCTTTTTCTGTAACTTCAAGCGACACGTTTCTACCTAATATTAACGCTCTGTTATCTTTGAGATGACCCGCCGGAAAATTAAAACAAACCGGAAAATTATAATCTTTAACCGCATCCAATACGATCTCCCGTGCCGATTTTCCAAAAGGCACCGAATTATCGTGCATTTTGGTTAAGCCACCAACGATAAGTCCTTTTAAATTACATAGCATATTATTACGCTTTAGATTGACCATCATTCTATCTACGTGATACAAATACTCATCCAGGTCTTCAATAAATAGAATCTTACCGTCCGTTACAATAGATGATGTACTACCGCATAAAGAATATAAGATTGAGATATTACCACCCACCAATTCTCCTGTTCCTTGACCGAGTCTGTTATAGCGTGTAGAATTAATACTATAATTTAATGAATTTCCAGACCAAGCCCGTCTTAGTGTTTCTTTAGCTTCTTTTGTATTTCTAGATATGCCTACCGGCATCACAGCGTGTATGGTTTCAAAACCTAACATATGCACTTGAGAATGTAAGACTGTTACATCGCTATACCCTACAATCCACTTGGGATATTTTACAAATTTGTAAAAATTAATGTCGTCAACAATTCGAACGGTGCCATACCCTCCTTTTGCGCACCATAGTGCTTTAATATCTTCATTATCGAGCATAGCTTGTAAATCTGCAGCACGCTCACTGTCTGTCCCTCCATACTGGTCTGCAGAAGCACCTATTGTTTTGCCTAAAACAGGAACCAGACCCATATTTTTTAAATAAACTATACCTTTCTCCAGATCATCTAGATCTACTTTGCGCGCTGTACAAACGATACCTACTCGATCACCTTTTTTTAAATATGGGGGAGTTAACATGAAATCTTATTTTTTAGGACGATACATAAGTCCCGTTACTTTAAAGTCAATATTGTGCTGTTTTGCTTGCTCAGCAGTTATAGTAATATCACTACCTATAAATTCTTTTGGCATATCTACATCACCATCTGTCCCTAAATAGACAAAAAGAATCTCACTCGCCAGAGCACCTTTTTCAAAATCTACTGCACCTGCATAGTCCCATTCATAGCCATAAAAACGAAGTGATTTCTTATTTAATGCTTCTAGTTCATTTAAAGGCATTCCCATGTAAATTCCGGTTTCAGATTTCCAAGGGCTGTCGTAAGCATATACTTCAATGCTATGCACAATAGATTTATTGATATCTGTATAATTAATTAGTAGCTCTCTGGGAGTATTGGGAAAGACTTTCAAGGTAACTACTTCTATACTTCCTTCTTCGATCCATTGTTTTGTTTCTAAAAGATCTTCTTCAGCGAATGTATCTTCAATTGATTTGGCTTCAGCTAGTCTGTATATTTCTTCAACTGTATATACATTTTCTTGCACCGTCTCTTCTTGAATAACAGTTGGGGAAGCGGCTTTAGAATCTAACTTTTCTTTACAACCTAAAAAGATTATAAACCCTACAAACACAAAAATATGCTTCTTCATAAATGATATAAACGACTAAGATACATACTTAATAAATGTGCTCCTATCACTGGTTTTGATTAAACCCATAAATGGTATCTTTGCCGCTGAAAATTTTATATTTATTATGACTCCTAAAAGATATACAATAACCGCAGCACTGCCTTATACAAACGGCCCTATACACATAGGTCACTTAGCAGGCGTGTATGTGCCGGCAGATATTTATACACGCTACTTACGAGGTATTGACAAAGATGTAGCTTTTATATGTGGTAGTGATGAGCACGGTGTTGCAATAAGTATCAAAGCCAAAAAGGAAGGGATTACGCCTCAGGAAGTTGTTGATAAATACAATAAAATTATCAAAGATTCATTTGAAGATTTTGGAATTTCTTTTGATAATTATTCTCGTACTTCTGCGGAAGTACATCACAATACTGCATCAGAATTCTTTACAAAACTTTACGAAAAAGGTGACTTTATAGAAGAAGTTACAGAGCAGTTATATGACGCCGAAGCAAATCAATACCTGGCAGATCGCTTTGTAATAGGTACTTGCCCTAAGTGTGGTAATGAAGAGGCTTACGGTGATCAATGTGAGAGCTGTGGCTCTTCTCTTAATGCGACAGATCTTATCAACCCAAAATCTACTATATCTGGCGCAAAACCTGTTATGAAAGAAACCAAACACTGGTTTTTACCTTTAGAACGTTATGAAGACTTCTTAAAACAGTGGATTCTTGAGGATCATAAAAAAGATTGGAAGTCTAATGTATACGGGCAATGCAAATCCTGGATTGATGATGGTTTGCGACCACGTGCTGTAACTCGTGATCTTGATTGGGGAATTCCAGTTCCGGTAGAGGGCGCAGAAGGTAAAGTTTTATATGTTTGGTTTGATGCTCCCATAGGCTACATCTCCTCTACAAAAGAGTGGGCTGCACGCGAAGGAAAAGATTGGGAACCTTACTGGAAAGATGAAGACACAAAACTGGTTCATTTTATAGGAAAAGATAATATCGTTTTTCATTGCATTATTTTTCCTGCCATGCTTAAAGCAGAAGGCAGTTATATCTTACCCGACAATGTACCTGCAAACGAATTTTTAAATCTCGAGGGCAATAAGCTCTCTACTTCAAAAAACTGGGCAGTTTGGTTACATGAGTATCTTCAAGATTTTCCGGGACAGCAAGATGTTTTGCGTTACACATTAACTGCAAATGCTCCAGAAACAAAAGATAATGATTTTACGTGGAATGATTTTCAA
This sequence comes from Leeuwenhoekiella aequorea, assembly GCF_004104375.1. GTDB lineage: Bacteria > Bacteroidota > Bacteroidia > Flavobacteriales > Flavobacteriaceae > Leeuwenhoekiella > Leeuwenhoekiella aequorea. The sequence continues at coordinate 322,070 of NZ_QOVM01000001.1, read as the reverse complement.
GCGAGAAACAATAATGAACTGGTTGCTATTTTTGGAAATTTCATCAACCGTGTGGTTGTATTAACGAGTAAATATTATGAAGGTGTAATACCCCAGCCGGCAGCTTTTAACGAAGAAGACGAGCGTGTTCTTGCCGAAATGAAGGCTTACCCTGCTGTGATTGCCAGTTCGATTGAGCGTTATCGCTTCCGCGAAGCGCAAAATGAATTGATGAATGTAGCGCGATTAGGTAATAAATACCTAGCAGATGCTGAGCCGTGGAAAACGGTAAAAACAGATGCAGAACGCACACAAACCGTAATGTATGTTGCGCTACAAATCGCAGCAAGTCTAGCTGTTTTAAGCGAGCCCTTTTTACCCCACACCGCAAAAACTTTAAAAGAAATGCTGAATATGGAAAGTAATGATCCGCTAATGACATTACCTCAACCATTGAGCTGGTCAAGCTTAGGCGAAAAAATAGATTTACTGCCTGTAGGTCATACGATTAATGCTGCTGCATTGCTCTTTAGTAAGATTGAAGACGAGCAGATTCAAAAACAATTAGATAAACTAGAAGCCACAAAAATGAGTAATCAAGCTGAAAACGCAACGGTAACACCTCAAAAAGAAACCATCGAATTTGACGATTTTACCAAATTAGATATGCGTGTGGGAACCATTATTGAAGCGGAAAAAATGCCAAAAACAAAGAAACTTTTAGTCTTAAAAGTAGATACTGGTATTGATGTACGCACTATTGTTTCAGGTATTGCAGAAAGTTTTACTCCCGAGGAAATCATAGGGAAACAAGTTACTGTTTTAGTTAATCTTGCTCCTCGCGCATTGCGTGGTGTAGAAAGCCAGGGAATGATTTTAATGACTGAAGATGCACAAGGTAAACTCGTGTTTATGAACCCAGATACTGCCGGTGTAAAAAATGGTGGGGTGATTAGTTAACTATTTTAAGCTCCCCTCTTTCATAAGATGGGAGTTTTTCAGCTTTGCTAAATAAGGGTGGTGTTTTTCGCATAAATTTCTTGCGATAAAGTCTGCCCTTTTTCATTCAGATTAAATTATTTTATCAATTATGTCCGCAATCCTCTCCTACCTCCTATCTCAAACTAACCTTCCGGAAAGTAGCATTAAAAACACCTTGCAGTTACTTGATGAAGATGCGACTATTCCGTTTATTTCTCGTTATCGTAAAGAACGTACCGGGAATCTCGACGAGGTACAAATAGGTGAAATTGTAACCTATAAAGAGCAGTTTGAAGCGTTGGAAAAGCGAAAAGCAGCCATTCTAAAAGCGCTTAAGGAGCAGGAGTTTTTAACCCCGGAACTCAAAAAGCAAATTAGTAACACCAGTGATTTAATCGCTCTTGAGGATCTTTATTTACCCTATAAAAAAACTCGAAAAACCAAAGCAGACACCGCCCGTGAAAATGGTTTGGAGCCACTTGCTAAAATCATAATGGCGCAAAATACCCGTGATCTGGAAGCTGCTGCTGTGACGTTTCAAAACGATACAATTAGCTCAACAGATGATGCGCTGGAAGGTGCCCGTCATATTATTGCAGAATGGGTAAATGAGCGTGCAGACATTCGTAATTATTTACGTAATCAATTAGAGCGCCACGCACAGATTGCCACTAAAGTTGTCAAGTCTAAAAAAGACGAAGAAAAAGCGCAGAAATACAAAGATTATTTTGAGTGGGATGAGTCATTAGCGCGTATTCCTTCTCATCGGTTTTTAGCATTAATGCGTGCTGCTGAAGAAGGTTTTATTCGGTTAAAAGTTGAGATTGATGATGATAAAGCCTTCCAAAATATCGAGAATCGCATTATAAAATCTAACAATGCCTGTGCAGACCAGATTCAAATGGCAATTGCAGATTCTTATAAGCGTTTACTATTTCCCGCATTAAGTAATGAGTCATTAGGCGCTGCAAAAGATAAAGCAGACAACGAAGCGATTTCGGTTTTTGCAAAAAATTTACGTCAGCTGCTATTAGGTTCGCCACTCGGCGAAAAACGTATTCTCGCACTTGATCCAGGTTTTAGAACGGGATGTAAAGTGGTTTGCCTTGATGAAAATGGCGGATTGCAACACAACGAAACCATCTATCCGCATCCACCTAAAAACGACACAAAAGGCGCAATGCGTAAAATAAGTTTTCTGGTCGACGCACATAAGATAGAAGCTATTGCAATTGGTAATGGTACCGCTAGTCGGGAAACCGAACAGTTTATCAAACGCATGCAATTCAATAGAAATATAGATGTTTTTGTAGTGAGCGAAGCCGGCGCTAGTATTTATTCGGCTTCTAAGATTGCCCGTGACGAGTTCCCTAATTATGACGTGACAGTGCGCGGCGCGGTTTCTATAGGTCGTCGTCTTGCAGACCCACTTGCTGAACTGGTGAAAATTGATGCAAAATCCATTGGCGTAGGACAATACCAGCACGATGTAGATCAAACAAAGTTGAAAAACGAACTCGACCGTGTGGTAGAAAGTTGCGTAAATACCGTGGGCGTAAATATAAATACGGCCAGTGTCCCATTGTTGAGTTATGTTTCAGGAATAGGTCCTAAATTGGCAGAAAATATTGTTGCCTATCGTGACGAAAAAGGTGCTTTCGCTTCGCGGAAAGAAATTTTGAATGTTCCGCGATTGGGTGCAAAAGCCTATGAACAAGCCGGTGGGTTTTTACGCATAAAAGATGGTGAAAATCCGCTAGACGACTCTGCTGTGCATCCCGAGCGTTACGATTTGGTCGAAAAAATGGCTAAAAAACTAAAAGTTTCCGTAGCAAACCTAGTAGGAAATAAAAGCATTTTAAAAGAAATAAGCCTCGAAGATTACGTTACCGACGAGGTGGGCTTACCTACACTTAAAGACATTTTAGACGAATTAGAAAAACCCGGACTCGACCCGCGGGAGCCGGCAAAGGCTTTTACCTTTAATCAAAACATACGTAAAATTGAAGATCTGGAAGTTGGCCAACTGCTTCCGGGGATTGTGAATAACGTGACTAATTTTGGTGCTTTTGTAGATATTGGGATTAAAGAAAGTGGTTTGATTCACATCTCAAATCTCGCCGATGGCTTTGTAAGTGATGTAAATGCCCACGTAACCTTACAGGAACATGTGGTAGTAAAAGTCCTCGAGGTAGATATTCCGCGAAAGCGTATTCAACTCAAATTGCACAAGCTGAATGCTTAAAATTGCCTATCATCCAATTTATAAGCATCCTTTACCCGAAGGACACCGCTTTCCGATGGAAAAATATGATTTGCTCCCAAAGCAACTTTTGCACGAAGGCACCTGCACTGAAGTCAACTTTTTTGAACCTGGTTTTCCTGAGGAAAAATATCTTAAAGCTGTTCATACTGCTGCGTATGTAGATAATTTAAAGAAGCTCAATCTAGACCGAAAAGCGATACGCAAAAATGGTTTTCCGCTGTCTCAAGAATTGGTAGATCGTGAACAAATCATCGCTCAAGGAACGATTCTGGGCTGTCAATATGCTATAGAAAATGGCATTTCTTTTAACATTGCAGGTGGTACTCATCACGCTTACAGCGATCACGGGGAAGCCTTTTGTTTATTAAATGATCAAGCGATTGGAGCACGCTACCTTCAGGCTAATGAGTTAGCTCAAAAGATTCTTATTGTAGATCTGGATGTACATCAAGGCAATGGTACAGCAGAAATTTTTCAGGGAGATGACTCGGTGTTTACATTTAGCATGCACGGCGCAGGTAATTATCCGTTTAGAAAAGAAGTTTCTGATCTCGACATTGCCGTGCCAAACAAAAGTGACGACCGCATTTATCTAGCATTGCTAAAAGAAACCTTACCGGAATTAATTAAGAAAGTAAATCCAGATTTTATCTTTTACCTCAGCGGTGTTGACATTTTAGAAACCGATAAATTGGGACGACTTTCTTGTACAGTAGAAGGCTGCAAAGAGCGCGATCGTTTTGCACTAGAATGTTTTCGCGATAGTGAAATACCCGTTCAAGTAAGTATGGGTGGTGGTTATTCTCCTCAAATAAAGACTATTATTGATGCGCACGCCAATACCTATAGGCTTGCTCAAGCTCTTTATTTTTAGCCAATTAACTTAAAAAGTTGGGTGTTTTTCCCATATTTAAATTAAAACATTGATATTCAGTATATTAATTTTAATTTTGTAAATCACATAACCTATTTGATATGAAAAATTTAAAAACCTTTTTTGCCCTTTTTATTTTAGCTACTTCTCTAATCTCATGCGATGCAGTTGATGATCTTACTGAAATTGAAGTTGATACTGAAATTTCTGAAGATTTTACTATTGTAGTAACTGAGGGAGAGACATTTTCAGAATCACTTTCTGTAAGTATTAATGATGAAAATGTTCAAGACAATCTTGATAAAATAGAAAATATAGAAATTGAAAGCCTAACCTATCAAATTATAAGTGTTAGCGGGACTGAAAATGTAACTGCTATCGGAGAGTTTTCAATAGCCAGCAGTAGTTTCCCATGGTTCTCTTATTCAGAGAGCGACTTTGTTAACCTTACCGCTGCAGCCGAGGCTGGAACCGTTTATGAAATTGAAGTCGACGAAGATGTTATAAGCGCATTTGAAGCAGATTTAAGAAGTGGAGCAACTGCTTCTATTATTGCAACCGGAACAGTATCTGCGTCACCGGTGACATTTGTTGTACGCGTTAAAGCAAAAGTAAATGTAGTTGTAGATGCTATCTAACAGCAGTTTTAAAATTTAAAACAAAAACCCGATGCACTGCATCGGGTTTTTTATTTTATGTAGTACTGCAATGCATAATCAAGATAAGTAAGTATAGAAAATCCCATTCTATAAAATTAAAAATATTACCGACATTTGAGTAAATTAAATCTTGTGCTCGATTTTAAATTTAATCATATAGCATTATCTGTCAAGGATGTGGCTAACTCTATAGCCTTTTATCAAAGCATTTTTCAATTTCCTGAAATTGAAAATACTGCATCCTCGTCTAATACGCGCTGGCTAGAAATAGGAGAAGGAAGACAACTTCATTTCATACCCCGACCCGAAGCCATTATCAAAACCAATAAAGCTGTTCATTTTGCGCTTTCTACACCAGATTTAGATGTATTTATACAGCACCTCAACGATTTAAATATCGAATATTCAGACTGGCGTGGCACCCTAACAAAAGATTACATTCGCAAAGATGGTATTGCTCAGGTTTATTTTCAAGATCCCGATGGCTATTGGATTGAAGTAAATAATGCCATCTAAGTAATTTTATGAATAAAAATTCACCTTATCATCTTACCTGCTGATAATCAGTTTAATTCACTTTATCTTCAAAAATAATAGTAAAAAGTCTCGTTATATTTATCATAAGCAGACTCAATACTTGCCTCTAAATCGACAACGTTTTAGTAATTTTAAAGGTTACAACTACAATTATTAGCCTCCATGAGTAATTATCACATAAAACACTTAGAAGAGTATTTTCAAGTTTATCGTAAATCTGTGCGCAATCCAGAAAGTTACTGGGAAGAAATTGCTGAAGAACACTTTCTGTGGCACAAACGGTGGGATGAAGTTTTAAGTTATGATTTTGAAAAACCGGAATTTAAATGGTTTAAAGGCGCAAAATTAAACATTACCGAAAATTGCATCGACCGGCACTTAAGAACCCGAGGAGACAAGACTGCTATACTTTTTGAACCAAATGATACTACTGAAAAAGCACAACATATAAGTTACAACGAACTCCACGAGCGAGTTTGTAAAATGGCGAATGTGCTGAAAGATAAAGGGGTGGAAAAAGGTGATCGCGTATGTATTTATCTGCCTATGATTCCAGAATTGGCTGTTTCAGTACTAGCTTGTGCACGTATTGGAGCTATTCACTCTGTAGTCTTTGCAGGTTTTTCTTCAAAAGCACTAGCTACTCGTATTAATGATTCTTCGTGTAAAATGTTAATTACTAGCGATGGATCTTTCCGCGGAAATAAAAAAATTGATTTAAAAGGAATAGTGGATGCCGCATTAGAAAATTGTGAGTCTATAGAAAATGTGCTGGTGGTGAAGCGTATTGAAACCAATATTTCTATGCAAAACGGTCGGGATATCTGGTTGCAACCTTTACTGGACAATGCTTCTTCCTCTTGCGAACCAGAAATAATGGATGCTGAAGATCCATTATTTATTTTATATACTTCTGGTTCTACCGGCACTCCTAAGGGGATGGTTCATACCACTGCAGGTTATATGGTATACGCTGCTTTTACCTTTAAAAATGTATTTCAATATAGAGAAGATGATGTGTACTGGTGTACAGCAGACATCGGCTGGATTACCGGTCATAGCTATATTGTTTATGGACCATTAGCAAATGGAGCCACGACAGTTATGTTTGAAGGTGTTCCAAGTTATCCCGACTATGGTCGTTTTTGGGAAATTGTAGAAAAACATAAAGTAACGCAGTTTTATACGGCTCCAACTGCCATACGCGCCCTGGCAAAAGAGAAAACAGAATATGTCGAGAAATATGACTTATCAAGTCTTAAGATTTTAGGTACCGTGGGTGAACCTATTAATGAAGAGGCGTGGCACTGGTATGATGAGAACGTAGGTAAGAAAAAATGTCCTATTGTTGATACGTGGTGGCAAACTGAAACCGGAGGAATTATGATCTCTCCTATTCCCTATTCTACACCGGCAATTCCCACTTTTGCTACTTTACCATTACCTGGAATACAACCTGCTTTAATGGATGAAGAAGGCAAAGAAATAAAAGGCAATCAAGTAGATGGACGTCTTTGTATAAAATTTCCGTGGCCATCGATGGCACGTACAATCTGGAATAATCACCAGCGCTATAAAGAAACTTACTTTTCTGCATATAAAGGAATGTATTTTACCGGTGATGGGGCTTTGCGTGATAGTGTGGGTTATTATAGAATTACAGGACGCGTTGATGATGTGGTAATTGTAAGTGGTCATAATCTAGGAACTGCACCTATTGAAGATGCAATTAATGAACACCCCGCTGTAGCAGAAAGTGCAATTGTGGGTTACCCTCATGAGATTAAAGGAAGTGCGCTTTATGGTTACGTAATTTTGAAAGAAACTGGAGAAACCCGTAATCAAGACAATCTTAGAAAAGAAATAAATCAATTAATTTCAGATCGTATTGGACCCATTGCAAAATTGGATAAAATTCAATTTACGAGTGGATTACCAAAAACACGAAGCGGAAAAATAATGCGTCGAATTCTACGTAAAATTGCGTCGAACGACACTTCAAATATTGGAGACACAAGTACTTTATTGAATCCCGAAATTGTTGAAGAGCTAATGGAAAATGTTATAAGCAGCTAACAAGCTGGTTGTAATCAGTTATAAACTGAAGTTTTAAATAACTTTACTTTTAATTAAATGCGCTCTTCTAAAAGAATTATTAATTTAGTCGTTTACTAACCTATTAAAATACAGCATGAATACTATTAACAATCAAAACCCTCCTAAATCTTGGTTGGTAGAATCTATATTAGCCACAATATTCTGTTGCTTACCATTTGGTATTGCAGGAATTGTAAACGCTGCTAAAGTAGAATCAAAATTTGCTCAGGGAGATCTAGAAGGCGCAGAACGCGCTTCAGCAAATGCAAAAAAGTGGACACTTATAAGTGCTGCTCTAGGAGTTCTTGTTGTTGTGTTAGCTTTTATAGGTACTATGTTAGGCTTTGTCGGAAGTTAATACTAAAACATATTATTATATAGGTTTTGCACTTTTGGGTTTAGGTTTACTCGTATTTTATAAAACCTATAATCCAGAAGTGCATTCCTATTTTCCAAAGTGTCCTTTTTTATCACTTACTGGTTTGCAATGCCCAGGATGTGGTTCACAACGTGCCGTACATCATCTTTTAAATGGCCATTTTGTAAATGCTTTTAAACAAAATGCGTTACTACTATTAGCAATGCCCTATGTTTTACTTGGACTCTTTTTAGAGTTTAAAAAACCATTGAGTAAAAAATTATTGAATATTAGAAAGCGCTTTTTTGGGTCCACAGCTATCTGGTGTATTCTAGGAATAATCTTTACATTTTGGATTTTTAGAAATCTAACGTTTTAAAAAATCTATTTACTTAAAAGCAATAATTCGTCACAAACGATTTCTGTGATATACCGTTTTTCACCTTGTTTAGTTTCATATGATCTAGAGGTAAGTTTACCTTCTATCGCGATCTCTTTACCTTTAGCAACATAATTTTCTACTAATTCTGCTGTTTTACCCCAGGCAACAACATTATGCCACTGCGTATCGGTAATGCGCTCTCCATTGTTATTTTTATAATTCTCATTAGTAGCGATACTGAATTTTGCCAGTTTCTTACCTGATTCTAAATTGACGATTTCAGGATCATTACCTAAATTTCCGATCAACTGTACTTTGTTTCTTAATGTGCTCATGATTTTTATTTTTCGTTAAACAGTTAATTTATTTTCGCAAAGGCGAATACTTAGGTCAGTAAGCTGTAAGCATTGCAACTTAATGACACTGCAAAGATGAAGTAGCCTAAGAGAATCACTCGTTTATTAATCAGTTACTTACGTTTATTGTCGATTGTAAACGCTTACAATCACTTACAATTACATCTTATATCATCTCTAGTTTCTACTTCACATCAAAATCATTGTGCACTAAAAATTAGAAGTAGTTATACGTAAGCTAACTATTAACTATATATTTAAATTTTAATTAAATGCTCAAAAAACTCATTGTTATGATAAGGTTGAAACAATTTTCTCTACTATATACACTACTACTTATAGTCGTTTTTACAGCCTGTTCAACTGATGATAACAATACAAATTATAAGGTTTCTTACACGTTACAGGATCTAGAAGTCATTCATAATGGTGACTCCAAAGGTTGGAATCTAGAAGCACACTACAATAATTACAATTCAAAATCATTAAATTCTGACAATGCGTGTTTCATAGATGAGAAGTATACCTTTTTAGAAGATGGAGCGGTAGATGTTTTATCTGGAGACATAAATTGTTTTGCAGATGATACACAAACTGAAAACACTATTGTTACTTATATATTTAATGAAGATAATGGAAGTGTGTATATTCGATATGCGAAAAATGCCGAATTAGATGAAGTAACAAAATCGATATTCTTTAGTTTACAATTAGTAGAACTAGAAGAAAATCTGATGATTTTTGCAGCAGGAGATCGAGATAATTATGGAAAAGCATTAGTTTTTAGACGTTAGTGATTTTTACTATTTAAATTTTTAAATACATCAATCTAATAACCGTATTTAACACACAACAAATTGATTATCAACTACTAATATCATATTTTAGTAATTAACTTAGTTCTTATGCAGAAGACTTGTCCAGAGTGTGGTGATAAAATTATAGGCAGAGCAGATAAGAAGTATTGTAGTGATGCATGTAGAAATTCTGCCAATAATAAATTAAATACAGACAGTAAGAATCTTGTGCGTAACACCAATAATAAGCTACGCAAGAATTATAGAATATTAGAAAAACTAAATCCTGATACTAAAACCAAAACCACTAGAGAAAAACTAGTTCTTGCTGGTTTTGATTTTGAGTTATTTACGAGTATATACACCACAAAAGCTGGCACAACATATTTCTTTGTGTACGATCAGGGATATCTTCCTTTAGATGGAGACTTTTACGCATTGGTAAAGCGTAAATAAAACAGTTACTTCCAGGTAGCTCCTTTAAGTTGTAATGCTGCTTTTATAACATCCATTTGACTTATTTGGCCTATAAGTTTTCCATCTTCAACAATGGGAAACCGTCTGTGCTTACGTTCAATAAAAAAACGAGCTGCATCAAAAACATTCATATTAGCATCTATTGTTTCTACATCAATAGCCATATTTTGTCCAACAGTGGCATTAAGCATAGGTAAATTATGATACCGACTATCAGATATGTGTTTGATACAATCTCCTTCAGAAATAACTCCTAAGAGCTCATTATTTTCATTTATAACAGGAGCACCAGAGATTCGGTTTTTAATAAGTTTTTCCATAACCTCCATAATAGATTGATCTGGAGTAAATGTTATTAATTTCCGAGTCATATAATCTGCTACCGTAATATTTACTTCATCTGCAATGACCTTTGAGCGCTTGCCCATAAAACTCTTGATTCCCATATGATTAGATTTTAGATTCCTTAAGTTACCTATTTTTTTTGGAAATCACGAGCTCCTTTTTTGAGCTCTATAAGCTAATTTTAGATATTGTGCATAATGCCTAATCCAACTACCTTTATCCTTCATTTTAGATATATGAAAATTAATTACGCTGCAATTCTCTCGTTTTTACTTCTGTTAGGCCTTTTCTATTATAGTTTTTCTACTCATAAACCACAATCTATTTCTGGAGCTGAAACGCCATTAACACAATTCTCAACTACCCGAGCTATGAGTTATGTAGACTCTCTTGCTCAGCATCCTCACAGTGTAGGGGTGCCTGCCCATAAAAAAGTTCAGGATTATATTGTTCAACAATTGACTGCTATGGGTCTCAAGGTAGAACTTCAAAGTGATTTTGCGTATAAGCCGGGATGGGGAGCTTTAAGCAGAGCTGAAAATATTATTGCAAAAATTCCCGGCGATGGTTCTGGACAAACATTATTATTAATGTCCCACTATGATAGTGCTCCACATACGCAATCACGTGGCGCGAGTGATGCCGGAAGCGGAGTTGCTGCAATTTTAGAAACTGTGCGTTCCTTTAAAGCTAAAGGTAAAAAGGCAAAAAATGATATAATTATTCTCTTTACAGATGCTGAAGAATTAGGTCTCAATGGGGCTTCTATTTTTGTAAATAAGCATAAATGGGCAAAAGATATTGACCTAGCCCTCAATTTTGAAGCTCGAGGCAGCGGCGGCCCCTCTAACATGATTGTTGAAACAAATGGCGGAAACGGAGCTCTTATCAAAGCATTTGCAAAAGCTAATCCTTCTCATCCTTTTGCAAACTCGTTAATGTATAGCGTTTACAAGCTTCTACCAAATGATACAGATTCTACAGTGTTACGTGAAGATGGAGATATCGATGGTTTCTTTTTTGCATTTATTGGTGATCATTTTGATTACCATACGGCCAATGATATTCCTTCACGGTTAGATCCTGCTTCATTAGAACATCAAGGAAGATATTTGACAGCACTACTCGACTACTTTCAAGACGCAAATCTAAATTTAAAAGCAGAAGAGGATTATGTTTACTTGAATATGCCCCTACTAAAAATGATGTATTATCCATTTAGCTGGATATTACCTATGTTAGTGGGTGCGTGGATTCTATTTATAGCTCTACTAATATATGCAGTAAAGAAAAAAGAACTTAAACTTATTACTATTGGTCGCGGCTTCTTACCTTTAATAATATCATTAATTGTAGGCTACATTCTAAGTCTTGGATGGAATTTAATCCTAGCTATAGACCCTGCACAGGCAGATATTTTACAAGGTTTTCCTTATAATGGTTATGAATTATTAACCGGTTTTGTGGCGCTAATGATCGCTATAACCTTTGCTGTTTATTATTTCTTTTATAAACCCAATGATGCTGCATCGTTAAGTTTTGCACCGTTGTTTTTTTGGTTATTAATTGCCACTGGTGTAGGTATTTATTTAGAAGGCGCTTCCTTTTTTGTAATTCCAGTTTATTTTGGATTACTAGCTGTTTTTGTGATTTTGCAAAGCGGCAAACCCAACTTATTTATTCTAACACTTCTCTGTGCTCCAGCTATATTTATTGTAGCGCACTACATTAAAGAATTTCCGGTAGGGTTAGGTTTAAAAATGCTGGTTGCAGCCTTAATGTTAACTGTTCTGCTTTTTGGCTTATTGCTTCCGGTAATTGGGTATTATAGAATGAAAGCTAAACTTGCCATCGCATTTGCGCTTGTAAGTATTGGTGCTTTTATTTCGGCGTACGCCAAGTCAGATTTTACTGAAGATCGCCCGTTTCCAACAAGTTTGAATTATATATATGATGTAGATAGTGGAAACACCTTTTACGCAACCTATAATACACATCTAGATGACTGGTTAAAACTAACACTAGGAGAAAACCCAGAAGTTGCCTCAGAAATTTTTAACACTGCGGGATCGGGAAAATATGGCAGTAAATTCACTTTTGCCAAGAAAGCTCCTAAAAAATTTATTGCACCATCACAAATCTATACATCTCGTGACACCGTTATAGATGGAAAGCGATTTCTAAATTTTAGTGTATTCCCACAACGCAATGTGAACGATATAGTTTTATTTTTATCAAAAAACGTAGTTCTAAATACAGCACGTTTTAATGGACAGGAAGTTCAACTTGAAAATGATGAAACCAGCGTTCTCAATAATAGAAATTCTGATTACCTATTAAGTTATAGACTCACAAATAGAGAGCCATTAGAAGTAGAACTGGTAACAGAATCTAAAGCTGCCCTCGACTTTACCCTATTTGATTATAGTTATGATCTTTTAGAGAACACAGACTTTGACTTACCTTCGCGGCCTATAAATACAATGCCAATGCCTTTTGTTAATACAGATGCGCTCATTACAATTCAGCATTTTAATTATTAAACGGCTTTATACACTTTAGATTATGAGTACGATTGCAATAGCGGGTTTAGGATGGTTAGGTTTGCCCCTAGCTGTTCAATTACAAGAATTAGGTCATACTGTAAAAGGTTCTGTAACCTCTAAAGAAAAAAAAGCACAATTAGCTTCTTATGGAGTTGATGTATATCAAGTAGAAATTGCAGAAGATGAAATACGCGGTGAGATAACTAATTTTTTAGCTAACGTAGATATTTTAGTTGTTCTTATTCCGCCAGGATTACGTCGTAACACAGGTCATAATCACGCACTTCGAATGGCTCAATTACTCGACGCCATTCAAAATGCATTAGTTAAAAAGGTTATCTTGATTAGTAGTACTGGTGTTTATGATGACTCCCAAGGTGTAGTGACCGAGGCAGATGTACCTAAACCGCAAGACGTTAAAGGAAACCAACTTCTAGAAGTAGAACAGCTGTTTTTTAAGTCATCTACAAGTGACAATACGGTAATACGCTTTGGAGGGCTGTATGGCGGAAGTAGAAATCCGGTAAAATATCTCTCAGGAAGAACCGACTTAACAAATGGAGATGCACCTGTGAATATGATTCATCGTCAGGACTGTATAGGTATTATTTTAGCTGTTATCTATAAAAATGCTTATGGGCATATCTTTAATGCCGTGAATCCAGAACACCCATCTAAGAAAGAATATTATACGACACAAGCTGAGCAATTAGGCTTAGAACCACCTCATTACAACTCAGAGGAAGAACATGTGTACAAGCAGGTAGATTCAATAAATATTAAGTCTGTACTCGGATATTCTTTTCAGAAAAATCTATAAAAAAAACCCGGCAAGCACATACCGGGTTTTCAAGGAATTCTTCTGGTTGGTCAGAAGAAAGGCTAACACTAACTAACAGCGTTTTAAGCTACTGTTTCTTGCAACTGAAACAATTGCGCATTTAAAAATTGTAGGGCATTTATTTTTTCACGAGTAGGAACGAGAAGTGAAATATTATTATTGCTTCCTCCGTAGGCAATCATACGCACCGGAATAGAGTTTAGAATTCCGAAAGCTTTATAAGATTCTTGATCTGCTATAAGGTTTTCTCCTACAATACAAATGATACTATGATCTTCTTCAACAGTCACTTCTGCAATTACAGATAGTTCTGTAATAATCGCTTTTAAATGACTGGAATCATCAATAGTTAATGAAATAGCAACTTCAGAAGTTGTAATCATATCTATAGAAGTCTCGTGGCGGTCGAACACCTCAAATATGGTTCGTAGAAAACCGTGAGCTCCTAGCATTCGGTTAGATTTTATTTTTATTGCAGTAATACCATCTTTAGCCGAGATAGCTTTAAGTCCGCGGTTATGATATTCATTTGATATTTTTGTTCCTGGAGCAGAAGGCTCAAATGTATTTTTTAACCATACGGGAATATCTCTGTCAATAACAGGTGCCACCGTTTGCGGGTGCAGGATTTTTGCTCCAAAATAAGCTAGCTCTGCAGCTTCATTATACGTCAAATGCTCTATAGGATTTGTACCCTCAACATATCTAGGATCGTTATTATGTAGTCCATCAATATCGGTCCAAATCTGCACTCCTTCTGCAGATACAGCTGCGGCTATGATAGTCGCACTAAAATCACTTCCTCCACGTTTTAGCGTTGCCAAAGAACCTCGCTCATCACGACATACAAAACCTTGCGTAATATATAATTGAGACGGATTTTGCTCTAATTGCGGTAACAACGCTTGTGATACTGCCTCAATATTAGGATTTTCTACAGAGCCAACGTTCATAAATGTACTTGCATCAAGCAATACATTAACCACATTTTCTTGTGTTAGAAACCTAGAAAACAAAGAAGTAAGCATTGTTTCCCCGTAGGTTACTAATTCCGCATAGGTAGTTAAAGTACGACCGGCTCGCGCTACATTATCTATATTTATAAGAAACTCATCAATTTGCGCCCGAGCTGATGCTTGATTTTCTGCTGTAAATAAATCATCTATAGCCTCATTGTGTTTTGCGCGTAATTGCTCGATCACCTCATCAATACGTGCAGTATTTTTATCTATGCTTGCCTGATTAAGACTCACAAGTAAATTAGTAACTCCAGACATTGCAGATAACACTACAATCTTAGGGCTTTCTGTTACCGCAAGTATCTCTACAACTTTTCTAATATTTTGGGCACTTCCTACAGAAGTTCCGCCAAATTTTAAAACATTCATCTTCATTAATTTAGTAGTGCATAGTTAAACCGAAAAAAAGAAGACTGAAAAAAATTCAACAATTTTATATAAATTTGTACAAATTGTTAAATATATAACATTGAAAACAATCACCTCTGTAGTTGAGCAGCTTATAAAACACCAGCCTTATACTGAAGACGCTCTTATGCGTAAAATTATAAACTATAGCGCTCTAGCCGAAGATTTTCAGCCTAGAATTGAAAAAGAGCTTGGTAAAAAGGTTAATGTTGGATCTATCGTAATGGCATTACGACGATATTACCCACAAAAAAGACTAGATGAACGGGTGATGCGAGATCTAGGAGATATTGTCGTACGTAGTGGTATAACAGACTTCACCTTTTTAAATTCGAATACAATTTTAGAGAGTCAGTCTAAACTACTTGAGCAAACAAAAAATATTCCGAAGGCCTATTTAACATACTCCAGCACATTTCATGAAAGTAACATTCTGGTGTCTAATGATCTCACTAAACTTGTCGAAGATTGTTTTGCAAATGAAACCTGCGTGATGGTAAAACACGATTTGTCTTCCTTATCTATAGCGTTGCCTGTTAATAACTCAAAAACAGTAGGTCTCTATTTTTATATTTTTAAGTTGCTGGCTTATGAGGGAATACCAATTTTTGAAGCCATTTCAACATCAAATTATTTTACCTTATTCCTCGAGAAAGAATACGTTAATCAGGCATTTGCACTTATAAATGAAATTAAAGGGTAAAAAAAACCCGAAAGCGATGCTTTCGGGTTTTTTAAATAATTATAATATAATTACCAGATTCGTACTCGTTTTTCTACCGGTACAAACATTGCATCCCCTTCTTTAATATTAAAAGCTTCGTAAAAAGCATCTATGTTTTGAAGTGGTACATAAGCACGATACATACCTGGAGAATGTGGGTCTGTCTTAATACGCGTTCTTAAAGCATCATCACGCATTTTTGTACGCCAGATAGTTGCCCAGCTAATGAAAAAACGCTGCTCTGCAGTAAAACCGTCTATAGGGCCTGGTTTTTCATTTTTCTCATAGAATTTTTGCAATCCTGTGTATGCAGCAAGCAATCCACCTAAATCACCGATATTTTCACCCAATGTGAATTTACCATTAATATAAAGACTGTCTGCTACTTCTATAGCGCTGTATTGTTCTGCTAAAGCTCCACTACGCTCAGAAAACGCAGATAAATCTTCATCTGTCCACCAATTTTTTAAATTACCATCACCGTCAAATCGTGAACCACTGTCATCAAAAGCATGTGAAATTTCGTGACCAATTACAGCTCCAATCCCACCATAGTTTACTGCTTCATCGGCCTGATAATTGTAAAATGGAGGTTGTAAAATAGCCGCTGGAAAAACAATCTCATTAAATGATGGATTAAAATAGGCGTTTACGGTTTGAGGAGACATTCCCCATCTAGTCTTATCTACCGGCTCTTTGTAATCTGCATTATTTTTATCTTCTGCCCAGGAACCTGCTGCTAATAGATTTTCAAAATACGTTTTATCTGCGCTGATTTCTAATTTTGAATAATCTTCCCACTTATCAGGATAGCCTATTTTTACTGTAAACTTGTCTAATTTATCTATTGCCTGAAGTTTAGTAGAATCTGTCATCCACTCCAGGTTGTTAATACGATCTCTAAACGCATCTTTGATATTGTCAATCATCGCCTCGGCTTTTGCCTTTGCTTCCGGAGGAAATACTTTATCTACGTATAATTTACCTAGAGCCTCTCCTAAAGTATTATCTACAGTTTCTAATGCACGCTCATCTGCAGGTTTCTGTTTTGGCGTTCCGTTAAGCGTTTTACTGTAAAACTCCCAGTTTGCATATTCTAGCTCTGTAGTTAAAGCATCTGACCACGAGTTAAGAGTTGCCCATCTCATAAGTAATTTTAGGTCATCAACAGCTGTTTTTGCTAAAACAGTTTGTAATGACTGCATATATTTAGGTTGTAACACAATTACCGTATCAACTTCTTTTGATAAACCTTGATTTTCAAAATAGGCTTTCCAGTTAATTGCTGAAGTCATTTTTTGAAGTTGCGCAACGCTACGTGGATTATTCATATTGCGAGCATCTCTGCGAGCAACTTTGTCCAGCCTAGGTTCTGCTAATTTAGTTTCAAGTGCTAAAATGCGATCGGCCGCTGCTTTTGAAGTCGCTTCGTCATCTCCGGCATATTGCAACACCCAGCTAATATAATCTTTGTACTGCTCACGTATTTCTTTTGATTTTGCATCTTGCTCTACATAGTAATCGCGATCTGGTAAACCTAATCTTCCCGGAGCAATATACCCTGAGTTCATTTTACTGTTAGAAAAATCTGAAAATACACTGAAGTTTACAAAAGGAGAAACCACACCATTACGCTGCTGGCCTACCTTTTGAATATCTTGTACAGATGTGATTGCTGCAATACTTTCTAATGCAGGCTGAAGCGGCTTTAAACCAGCAGCATTACGAGCAACAGTATCTAACTGTCCTTCATAAAGAGCTAATGCCTTTGCTTGATCTGTTTTGGGACCATAACTTTTTTCTTTTTGAGCGTCTGCAATAATCGCTAGAACATCTTCTCTGGTTTTTTTACGCAGTACGCTAAAACCTCCCCAAGTAGATTCTTCTTCCGGAATTTCTGTATTACGCATCCAATTTCCATTTACAAAATCGTAAAAGTTGTCTTGCGGTTTTACCAAAGTATCCATATTTGCAAGATCTAAAGCAGGTATTTTTAATTCTGCAGTATCTTGCTTTTTAGCTTCATCCTTACAGGATGTTAAACTCAATATTCCCAGTGAAACAGGGAGTATCATTCGTGCAATTTTATTCATATATAATTTAAAAAATTTGTGGTTATTTTAATTTAGTTAGCCCTTAGTTTCGTGATAAGCACTTGATCGTGCTCCTTCTTGAGATCTGTAAGTTGACTTACATCCTCATTAGGCACAGCTATAGAAAGCACATAATGCTGTACTTTCCAGATTTTATTTTCTAAACGCATCACGCCAGAACCTCTACATATACCCATTTGTGTTTCTAAAAGCTCATCAAACCAGGCAACCTTAGATTTCTTAAGATGATAAATAGTACGTTCTAATGTTTTAAAACTCCACGCTTTTCCTGATTCAAAATAAGGTCTTGCATAAGACTTAAATTCTTCTATTTGCCAGTTTTCTTCAGCATCTGTTCCTATAAATACGGCATCACTTGTCATATTTCCAAAGTACGCATCAAAGTTTGCTTCTGCTGCAGCCCGGTGCCAACTTTCTAACTGACTATTAATTGCCATTTCGGTTTGATCTTGCCCAAAAGTTATTGCTGAAATCAACGGTAAAAATAAAAGTAGGATTCGTAGTTTCATACTTGAATATATTTAGTTTTTGCGAGGAGGGTTTGATGACAATTGCACAGTTGTTGTCGTATCACGTTTTGTAGATAATGAATCTGCTTTTATCTGGTATTTTTCAAGTAATTCTTCAATAGACTCCTGATACTTTAAATTGATCTGCAGTTTTAAATTTTGAAAAGCATTATAATATTCCGTTGCCTCTTTATTGACTAAAGCTGTGTCAACATTAATTTTTGATGCTTCTTGAACAAGTGTGTTTGTTTTTGAAAAGAAAACTGTTAATCGAGATTGAATGGCACTATTAACAATACTATCATTAGGATCTTTCTGAGCATTCCCAGCGACTTTAATCCATTCTTGACCCTGTTTCCGAAGGTTTATAAGTTTTATTGTATCTAAAGCCTTTATATAGTCTGTTAATGCTTTGAAGTCTTCCCAGACTTCAATACGCTGTTGGGCAACGGGCGTCAATACAATTTCCTGTTTTAACTGAGGCTGCATTTTGATCGTTAGCGTATCTGTCGCTAAGCGTGGATCAACAGCAACTTCTTTTTTATCCTCGCACGATGTAAGCAGCACTATAAGAAAGGGAATTATTATAAATCTCATAGCCTCAAAAATACACAAAGGTTTCCATAAAAAAAGCCCCTTTTACAAGGAGCTTATAATCGTTTAAAAGTGGATTACATAATGTGATTAATCTCTTTATTGAGCGTATCAAAAGCTCTATAAATCGTTTTCAAATGATTCTGAACTACTGCCTCTCGCGTTTCATCGCGGTTTACTTCTATATAAAATTCCTTCACTTCCTCATTTACTTTATCAACCTGACTTTTTATTTCAGGTAGTTCTAAGTTTTCGGGGATATTTTGTGACATTGAATTACAACTTATTGCGAGATTTGAACGCAAGTCTACAGCATTCAGGGCATTTGTGTTTGAGATAAGAATAATCGTTTTTTCTAACGCGAGATAACCATCCCACATTTTAACAGCCTCTTTAGCATTAGGTTCTAATTGCTCAACATTTGCTCTCAAAACTAAATCTTGAGAATCGCTTGCACCTTTATTCTTACAAGACAAAAGTGTTGTCAAGGCAATAATTAAGATTACAAAATTGGTTTTCATTATTTGGGGGTTTAAGCATGTAAAATTAAGGTAACTAACACGCCCTTAGAATTTTCTGATAATAAAGTATTCCTAAAAATCTATTGAAAATCCTCTAATACTCCCACTTATTATTAAATAGTGTTAAAACAAAAACGCCTGCAAAAAATTGCAGGCGTTTTGATAAACTTATTTTTATTTCCTATTGATTATCATCTACTAGAGACTTACCGCTTTTTGAAACTGTTTCTTTGATTTCTTCATTTAAATCATCAAACGCTTCTAGAAGTTCTTCTACTTGATTTCCTATCTTTTTCTGATCGTTACCTGATTTTGCAATAACCATTTTCAAATCTGCAACTTCTTCTTTTATATCTTTAATATCTTCCTGAACTTCCTCAGTAAGAAGAGATTTAGGAATTGAAGATTCTAGATTGTTAGCATCAACAACAAGTTGAGATACAAAATCTGTAATTTCAGCCTCAGGAACTTCTTTAAGATCTAATGCCTTAACAGAATTTGAAAATGACTTTAGATTCTTCCAGCCATCAACATCTGCTTTAAGCTTTGTATCAACTTCAACATTTTCCCAATTAATAGAATAATCGTCTGGCAAAGCTGGCTTCTCTAAAGAACCATCAATCGCAGCATCTGCATAACGTTCTTTTTCTGATACCGTACTATCCCCTACATTTTGAACTTCTTCTGTAGTTTCATTTACCTGTGCTTCTTTTTCTGCATCATTTTTACAGCTTACCAGGGCCACTGTCATCAACACACCCGTAGCAACAACACTCATATATTTCATAATGTGATTTTTTAATTTTTATCAAAAGTAAAATTAAAAGAGATACGTATAACTTTTGTTTTTGATTAGATAAAAAATACTTAAACTTTAATAAGAATTTTAACTTTTTCGGTCTTTCAAACCATACAAAAGACTGAAATCCTATAAGGTTAACTCAATTTTAAAAAATAGTGAATTGCTAAATCATATCTTTATCGAGCTATGAAAAATTGAATAAGTATGAGTATTACAAAAGATACAGAAAATTTTAGTGATCGCGAACTTGATCGAATTATCGAAATGGCTTGGGAAGATCGAACTACCTTTGACGCTATAGAATTCCAATTTGGTCTTAAAGAACAAGAAGTTATTGAATTGATGCGGAGGCAAATGAAACCTTCAAGTTTTAGAATGTGGCGGGAACGCGTACAAGGAAGAGCAACTAAACATGCTGCTAAGCGAAACTTCGAGAAAGGCACTTTTAAAAGTACCAGACAAAAGCAAATTACCCATAATAAAATTAGTAAACGCTAATTTTTTAAATCAAAAAAGCCGTTAATGTAGATTAACGACTTTTGTTTTTTTGAAAGTATAACTTTGTCTCATATAGAGAACTTAGTATTATTCATTACTTACTACACGATCTCCAGAAAGTTTCCAAGTATTTACTGCAGATATTCTAGAGTCATTATAATCAACTTCGCGTAAGGTATCTTCATTCCAGAAAAACCACTTACCGGTCTTTTCGCCATTTATATAATTAGCTACAGCAGTTTTAGATCCGTTTTTATCAAAACTTACCCATTCTCCTGTTAACTTACCATCTTCAGTATAAAAACCTTTTTGACTAACCTCTCCATTGTCATGAAACAAAGTTGCTTTTATCAAATTACCGTCTTTCACATAAACGTTTTTTTGCTTCTCTTGTGCAGACGCAAAACTTACAACACCCATCAAGGCAATAACAACTAGTAACTTTTTCATAATAATAGTATTTGGGTTAAACTTTACTTTACAAATCTAACAAATAATTAAACATAAAGCAATGTTTAGATAACGTTAAATTAACATTAAAGTGTTAATTTACTGTTATTCAGTTATCTATGTTTCTTTCGTTTATTAAATCCTTTGCTCTACTTGGCTTTACAGTACATTTTTAATTAAATTATAGCCTATAATATGCCCTACTTATAACATTGTCGTAACATTCAGCCTAAAAATAAGTATCAAATTTGCAGCCTGAACTGATTCATCTAAATATGGATAACATTTACCTAATTATGCTTATTGCATTAGCTATCCTGGCTATTGCAGACCTTGTTGTTGGAGTAAGTAATGACGCCGTCAACTTTTTAAATTCTGCCATAGGATCTAAGGCAGTTTCTTTTAGAACGATTATAATAGTAGCTAGTGTTGGGATAGCTTTTGGAGCGCTATCATCAAGTGGTATGATGGAAGTAGCCCGTAAAGGTATTTTTGTGCCAGAAAAATTCTACTTTGATGAGATCATGATCATTTTTATGGCTGTGATGCTTACCGATATTTTACTTCTCGATTTTTTTAATACACTAGGACTTCCCACATCTACAACAGTTTCAATCGTGTTTGAATTACTGGGAGCTGCATTTTGTATGACCTTTATAAAATTAGCAGGTACACCAGATACACTATTACATTTAGGGGAGTATATCAATTCTGAAAAAGCAATTGAGATTATAACCGGGATACTGCTCTCGGTCGTCATTGCTTTTACGGTGGGGGCGCTCGTACAGTTTTTTACAAGGCTATTACTAACCTTCGATTTCAAAAAACGACCCGTATGGAATGCTGCTGCTTTTAGTGGTATTGCTATTGCCTCTATAAGTTATTTTATAATTATTAAAGGTTTAAAAAGCGCAGATTTTGTTCAAGGAGCCTTTATAGACTGGGCAAATTCAAATGTTTGGGAATTTATAGGTTATAGCTTTATTGTCTATTTTATAATTAGTTACGCCCTCATTAAGCTTGTAAAATTAAATGTATATGTACTGGTAATTATCGTAGGTACATTTGCATTAGCAATGGCATTTGCGGGTAACGACCTTGTAAACTTTATTGGCGTGCCTATGGCAGCTTATAATTCATATGAGATTTGGCTGGCAAGTGGAGAACCTGCAAATACATTTACAATGGAATCTCTCGCTCAAAAGGTACCTACACAGCCGCTATTATTACTTTTTGCTGGTTTAATTATGATTTTAACACTCTGGTTCTCAAAGAAAGCCAGAAGAGTTGTTAAAACATCTGTGGATTTATCCAGACAAGATGAAGGTCAGGAACGCTTTAAATCTAATGCGTTTTCACGCTCCTTAGTACGCGGCACAATGAAGTTAAATACGGGTTTTGTAGCTATACTACCTAAACCGATTCTTAAATATATTGAAGTAAGATTTTCTAAACCAAAATCAACTATTCGTGTTGCTGCAATAGACACTCCAGCTTTTGACCTTGTGCGCGCTGCAGTAAACTTAATGATTGCCAGTGTTCTCATATCTGTAGCAACCTCATTAAAACTTCCGCTTTCTACAACTTATGTAACATTTATGGTTGCAATGGGTACCTCTCTTGCAGATCGTGCCTGGGGCAGTGAAAGCGCAGTATATCGTGTGGCTGGTGTTTTAAATGTAATCGGAGGTTGGTTTATGACCGCTATAAGTGCATTTACTGCTGCTGCGATAATGGCGTTTATACTTTATAAAGGTGGAAGCATTGCACTCTTCTTATTATTTGCAATTGCTATAGCAATACTTGTACGCAATTACATGAATCACAAAAAACGTTCTGAAGCAGAAGCTGAAGAAGGTCGTCTTATGCGTGCGGTAAGTAGCTCTATCCAAGGAATTATAAACGAAAGCACAACTAACGTAGCCTCCTCATTTAAAAGAGGAAGTAAAGTGTATGTAGGCGCTATAGAAGGTCTTGCTAAAGTTGATCTTGGTAAATTACGTAAGAGTAAAAAAGGAATTACCAAACTTAATGCAGAGGTTGAAGAGTTACGTAATAACTTATACTATTTCATTAAAAATCTTGATGAATCTCACGTACAGGCCAGCCGATTTTACATAGATGTTTTAGGCTATTTACAAGATGTAACACAATCAATAGACTTTGTTGTAACATCTAGCTACAATCACTTAAACAACAATCATAAGGGCTTAAAATTTACGCAGCTAAAAGATCTTAAGGAAATTGAAGAGCGATTAGACGTATTATTTAGCCAGATAGAAGACGCTTTTAAAGCCAAAAATTTTGATGCGCTCTTACCTATTCTTGAAGAAAAGCAAAATCTACTGGATAGTCTTTCTATTAAAATGGAAAAACAAGTACAACGTACCAGAAGTAGTGATTCTAGCCCTAAGAATACCATGCTTTATATAAGCTTACTTCAGGAGACACAGGATCTTATTGTTGCAACGATGAATATCCTAGAACATTACTATATAGAGTATAAGAAACATATGTAATTCTCATACTACTTAAATCAAAAGCCGAAAACGTACTGCGTTCTCGGCTTTTCTATTTCCGACTTATTCATACAATCAGAATCATCTTATTCAGCAAAGAAAGCAACCACTTCCATTTTGTATAATAACAGTTTTCAGCTAAAATATAGAGTTCTTACTAACTAAGTCAATATGCTCTAGGTTATTTAGCACAAGCTCCTAAACCGACATTCAAAGAGTTTTCTACAGGTAATATCAGGAGCGGGTTAGAAGTTCTAGAATCCATCCTTCTTTCCGCTTTTTCTCTATAAATAAACAACTTTCTTGTAATCTCATTTACCGAACTAAAAAAGCCCGCTCTAAATTAATAGAGCGGGCTTTTTAATTAACTACTTAAAAATATTTATGAACCGCACATTAAACAATCATCATCACCTTCGGCTGCCTTTGCCTGCGCGATAATTGCTTTCATTTCTGCAGCGCTCATTGGTGCTGTATTTACTTGTGCTTTTTCCGTTTCTATTGCAACCTCTACTGCTTGCGGCTCCTTAGCTTCGTAAGGTGTAGCGCGCTCTTCTACAGAGTCTGGTCTGTGAACCGGAGCCGATGTTGCTTTTAAAGTATCAGCCGCACGCTCTGCAACATGTTTTTCCTGCACTGGCGCTTGCTTAGCCTCTTTATTAAGTGTGAACTTAATTGCATCTACAGCAGATTTCGTTCTTAAATAATACATTCCTGTTTTAAGACCGCTTTTCCATGCATAGAAATGCATTGACGTAAGCTTCGAGAAGTTAGCATTCTCCATAAATAAGTTAAGAGATTGTGACTGATCGATAAAATAACCACGGTGACGTGACATGTCAATAATATCTTTCATGCTCAGCTCCCAAACGGTTTTGTAAAGCTCTTTTAAATCTTCAGGAATGCCATCTATGTGCTGTATTGATCCATTAGCACGCATAATTGCTTGTTTTAGCTCTTCATCCCATAAACCTAATTCAACTAGATCTTCAAGAAGGTGTTTATTTACAACAATAAACTCCCCAGAAAGTACACGTCTTGTATAGATATTTGAAGTATAAGGCTCAAAGGCTTCATTATTTCCTAAAATTTGAGAAGTTGAAGCTGTAGGCATAGGTGCTACTAATAAAGAGTTACGCACACCGTGCTCCATAACTTCTTTACGTAATTTACCCCAATCCCAACGGCCGCTTAATTCCTCATCCTTTATGCCCCATAAGTTATGTTGAAAATCTCCTTTAGAAATAGGAGAACCTTCAAAGGTAGAATAAGGTCCCTCTTCTTGAGCCATTTCTTTTGATGCAGTAACCGCTGCAAAGTAAAGAGTCTCAAAAATTTCCTGGTTTAGTTTTTTAGCTTCATCAGAAGTAAACGGTAAACGTAATTTTATAAATGTATCTGCAAGACCTTGAACACCTAGACCTATTGGACGGTGGCGCATATTACTGTTTTCTGCCTCCTTAACCGGATAATAATTACGATCAATAACCTTATTAAGATTACGGGTTACGCGTTTTGTTATTCTAAATAATTCTTTATGGTCAAACTGCCCGTCTTTAATAAACATAGGCAATCCTATAGAAGCAAGGTTACAAACCGCTACTTCATCTGGACTTGTGTACTCCATAATTTCAGTACACAAATTAGAAGAACGTATTGTTCCTAAATTCTGCTGATTTGATTTACGGTTAGCCGCATCTTTATACAGCATATAAGGTGTACCTGTCTCAATTTGAGATTCTAATATTTTCTCCCAAAGCTCACGTGCTTTGATCGTTTTACGTCCTTTTCCTTCAGACTCATATTTCAGATATAACTGCTCAAATTCCTCGCTATGTACATTGAATAAATTTGGACACTCATTAGGACACATTAAGGTCCAGGTATCATTATTCTGTACACGCTCCATAAACAAATCTGGAATCCACATAGCATAGAACAAATCACGTGCACGCATCTCTTCTTTACCGTGGTTTTTCTTCAAATCTAAGAAGTCAAAGATATCTGCATGCCAAGGCTCAATATACATAGCAAAAGAACCTTTACGCTTCCCTCCACCTTGATCTACATATCTAGCAGTATCATTGTAAACGCGTAACATAGGCACAATACCATTAGAAGTACCATTTGTACCACCTATGTAAGAACCTGTAGCTCTCACATTATGAATAGATAAACCGATACCTCCTGCACTTTGCGAAATCTTCGCGGTTTGCTTTAGTGTATCATAAATACCGTCTATACTATCGTCTTGCATAGTAAGTAAAAAGCAAGATGACATTTGTGGTTTTGGAGTTCCTGAATTGAATAAAGTAGGAGTAGCATGAGTAAAGAACTTCTTAGACATCAATTCATACGTTTCTTTAACTGAAGCTAGATCATCTAAGTGAATACCTACAGCTACACGCATAAGCATGTGTTGTGGTCGCTCTGCTATTTTACCGTTTATTTTTAAAAGGTAAGAACGTTCTAAAGTTTTAAAGCCAAAATAATCGTAACCAAAGTCTCTGCTATAAATTATAGAAGAATCTAATTCTTCTTTATGCTTTGTAATTACAGCATAAACATCCTCTGCAATTAACGGTGCCTTTTTACCTGTGCGTGGATTTACGTACTCGTACAAATCTGTAACTACGTCACTAAAGGTCTTTTTTGTATTCTTATGCAAGTTTGAAACCGAAACACGAGCTGCTAATTTTGCATAATCTGGGTGTGAAGTCGTCATTGTAGCGGCAACTTCTGCAGCCAGATTATCTAACTCACTAGTGGTAACACCATCATATAAACCCTCAATAACACGAAGCGATATTTTAACCGGATCTACTAACGGATTTAAACCATAGCATAACTTTTTTATACGCGCTGTGATCTTATCAAACATTACCGGCTCTTTGCGGCCATCCCTTTTAACTACATACATAAGGCTTCAGTTTTTTAGATTTTCTCAAATTATTTTGGCTAAAATTTGAGAAAAGTGGTTTAAGGGTCAAAATGAGAAACACTCCAACCTGATTAAATAAATATGGGTATTGTGTATTTGACCGAAGTCAAAAATGAAATTATAATTTAAAAATCAGCATCAAAACTAATTTTCTGACCTTCTGTTCCTCCACTTCCGGAAGCAACACCAGCTTTTTGATATTCACCTACTCTTTTCTCAAAGAAATTAGTTTTTCCTTGTAGGGAAATCATATCCATAAAGTCAAAAGGATTTGTTGTATTGTATTCTTTCTCACATTCCAACTCGACTAATAAGCGATCTGTTACAAACTCAAGATATTGAGTCATCAACTTAGAATTCATACCTATCAAACTCGCAGGAAGCGATTCTGTAATAAACTCTCTTTCTATATTTAATGCGTCAACGATGATCTCTCTTATGCGCTCTTTAGAAACTTTATTCACTAAGTGCTTGTTGTGTAAATGCACCGCAAAATCACAATGAACTCCCTCATCTCTCGAGATTAATTCATTTGAAAACGTAAGGCCTGGCATTAAGCCTCTTTTCTTCAACCAGAAAATAGAACAAAAAGCACCTGAAAAGAAAATACCTTCAACAGCAGCAAATGCGATAAGACGCTCTGCAAATGATGGACTTTCAATCCATTTTAAAGCCCAATCTGCTTTTTTCTTTATTGCAGGAAAGGTTTCAATAGCATTAAAAAGCTGGTCTTTCTCTTTTTCATCCTTTACATATGTATCAATAAGTAAAGAATAAGTTTCAGAGTGAATGTTTTCCATCATAATCTGAAAGCCGTAGAAAAATTTTGCTTCAGAATATTGAACTTCATTAACGAAGTTTTCTGCCAGGTTTTCATTAACAATCCCGTCAGAAGCTGCAAAAAATGCAAGAATATGCTTTATAAAGTAACGCTCATCATCATTAAGCTTTGTAGTCCAGTCTGAAAGATCTTGATGTAAATCGATCTCCTCTGCAGTCCAAAAACTCGCTTCCGATTTTTTATACCACTCCCAAATATCTGGGTGCTGGATGGGAAAAATCACAAATCGATTTTTGTTTTCCTGTAAAATTGGCTCTACTGCATTACTCATGTCCGTCTGTTTTTTTAAGTGATTAAGTACCGATAACTAGGGACTAACAAAGATCAAAAAAAAAGAGGGTTTTAAGCCAAAAAATGACTCGACGTTTTCAACAAAGTTTTCAACACCATCTATTATAGAGAATTTATAACGACCATGATCGACATGTACTTAACCAGCTAAATTTCAATATTTTATAAGTTTAAGATATCTGAAGAAATACCGATCTATTTATACCCTGAAACCCTCTAGTTAAGAGGTTTGACACGCTTTAAAAAGAGTTATTAGGAAGCCCTTTTTCATCCCCAAAAAGTTATGAAATGCAATGAATTTTTATCACAATCCCGCGCAAACTTTAACACAATAAGGAAGTAAAATACCGAAAATACACATCAGTATTTTTAATTTCAGAAAATTCTATTTTCAAATTTATCAGAAGGAGAAAAAAGTACTGGGAACTATAAACTTCCCTCCCATTCTGCATAAAACTGGATTAAGAAATCCTCCATGAATGCGTGACGCTTAGCAGCTATATCTTTTGCTGTTTGGGTATGCAATCTATCTTTGAGCAGTAACAGCTTCTCGTAAAAATGATTAATAGTTGGTGCTTCCGATTTTTTATATTCTTCAGGAGTCATGTCGAGCCGCGGTGGAACGGCAGGATCGTATAACTTTCGGTTTTTAAATCCTCCATAATTAAAGGTTCGCGCAATACCTATTGCCCCTAATGCATCTAGGCGGTCTGCATCTTGTACTATTTGCAATTCTGGACTAGTATATTGAGAAATTTTATTTCCGCCTTTAAATGATATATTTCCAATAATAAGAATAACCGCTTCAATTAGCTCTTTTTCAGCGCCTTCTCGTTCTAAAAATTCACGTGCGAGTGTAGGTCCAACAGACTCGTCCCCGTCGTGAAATTTTGAATCTGCGATATCATGAAGTAGAGCACCCAGAGCAACAACCATAACATTAGACTTTTCGCCTTGAGCTATATGCAATGCATTTTTATAAACACGAAGCGTGTGAAACCAATCGTGACCACCCTCAGAATCAGCTAAGGTCTGTTTAACAAAAACGCTGGTTTTCTCAATAAGATCAAGGTCTGATTTGTGTAAATGTATAAGTGCGTTCACAAGTCTCTTTTTTACTTTTATGATTTGTGTACTCTAATTTCTGAAAAATCTCCGAGTACTATCTCCTGCACGACTTTTACAAGCTCTTCCGGGTCGTATGAAGATACAGGTAGTGGTTTGTGCACCGTATGTGTAACATGAACTCCTATATCCTGAGGAAACCCTCCCCAGCGCATCAACTTCCAGGAGTTTTGAATGGTAACCGGCAATACAAGTGCTGTAGGCATCGATTTAAATAACGTTACCAATCCTCCCTTTGCAAACTCTTTAGGAATCCCTGTTTTACTACGTGTACCTTCAGGAAAAATTACCACCGATCTGTTTGTAGAATTCATTGTTTTAGTAAGATCTCTAATAGCAACAATTGATTGACGTTTGTCTTTACGATTAATTAATGCAGAACCTCCTTTGCGTAAATTATATGAAATACTGGGGATGCCCTTACCCAGCTCAACTTTGCTAATAAATTTAGGATGTATACGTCTTAAATACCAGATGATGGGTGGTATATCCCACTGCCCCTGGTGATTTGCCACTATAATAATGGGCTGATCTCTACTGAGCTTATAATCATTTTTAAAAGTAAATCTTGTTCCTAAAAGATTAAGCGTGCGCATGATCATGAAGTTAAGATAATCAACGCTTTTTTTATGAGCTTGATATCCAAAGAGGTTATAACATAGCCATTGAACGGGATGAAAAATTACTATAACCAAGCCAAAAGCCAGATAAAATATAATACTTAGTGGATACGCAACTAGTTTTCTCATAGACTAACATTGATGACAACATTCTGGTCTGTCATTAACCCACAAATTTAAGTATAATGATTGTTTAAAATACGGCTTACTCCTAAGCTAAATAGGAAAGAAAGTTTTAATCTGGGGGAAAAGCCCCTTATCTCAGAAAACAAACTCTCTTAAATTAGCCTCAACTTAATTGAATGAATCAATCACTTAAAATAAAATTAGCTGTAAGCATCGCATTATTTAATGCAATTGCCTTATGCGTAAATTACTTTGGAATATCTCCAAAAATAGAAGCCACAACAGCGAATCAAAAATTAGAAATATACTTATTTACAGACTCAGAGATCGGCTTAAAATCCAATTTGCAAGAAGTTGGGCCTTTAGCGCAAACGCCTGATGGCTTCTGGCCTTTTGAAGCTTTTTATATAAACACTTCAACAAGCGAAACAGATTATACCGGAAGGTTTAGAGGGTTTTTTGCCGGCTTTGATTTTTTTGAATTTATCTTTTATAATGGTCTGCTTCTGGGCACTTTGTTATTTCTAAAACTCTGGTGAATTATTGAGTTTTTTTCTTACGGCGTTTACTCCAATACACGTACAGGCCAAATATCACAAGACTTAATACAGAACCCCATAATAGTCCGGTTTTCATACCTTCAGAGCGCTCTCCCATTATTGCAATAAAGAGTGTTAATGGTGCTACCCCAAGAAGTGTGGCGCTTATAAATCGCAGATAATTCATTTTTAATATTCCGCCTACAAAACTAATAGCATCATTAGATAAAAACGGATTTAAGCGTGTTATTGCAATTGCCCAAAAGCCATAATCCTTAATAAAATCTTCGAGCTTAGCTTCGGTAGCAGCGCCTATTAAACTATTTATTAATCCAGATCCTAATTTTTTACCTAAAAGATACCCCACGCTAGAAGCACACCCTATAGCCACAAATACGAGTAGACTTCCCCAGACGGGCCCGTAGGCAAGAATACAGACAGCCATAAGTACTACAGAGGGAATTATAATTAAAAACATCTGGGCGATCATCGCTACAATTAACACAACAGGTCCTACCCAACCAAAGGAAGACACCCACTTCTCAATACGCTGCTCATCGCCACTGGTTAAAATCTCCCAGGCCTTATTAAAAAAGGTTTGTACATCTGGGATAAAAAAGTAGGCCAGTACCAGACTTACAAATAGCAAGACCGAAACCAGTTTAGGTAGATTATTTGAGATAAATTTCTGCATGATAACTTTTAGACTAGGGCTCATAGACAAACAGCTCTTCTATGGTACATCTAAACACAGCTGCCAGTCTAAAAGCGGTAGGTAAACTTGGGTCAAATTTACCTTTTTCTATAGCATTAATTGTCTGCCGCGAGACTTCTATGCGGTTTGCCAAATCTCCCTGAGTGAGATTAAACGTGGCTCTTAAATTTTTGATATTATTTTTCATGAGTACTTTCGGTTATTAATGGCTGTACAAACTATATAAGTCACCCCCATAAACAACACCAAGGTGCTAATTTCAGCATCAGCATTTATTAAGTTAGTAGTATCTAACTGGGAGTATGCAAGACCCACAACAACGGTAAGTCCTAAAGTAAGTGCCATAGACTCTAATTGAATTTTACGCTGCAGCTCATCTGCTGCATTTACAAATTTTCTATTAGCAAGTACCATACCTACTCCCACAGCCAGACTTAATACAATAGCAATACCCGTAAGAAGTGATGACTCCCATAAATACATAGAGCCAAAAGTTACCAGAGCCGTGGTACACACCCAGGCTAATGCCCACATTAGTAGATACTTTTTTGAAAATTTCTGTTTTGATTTCATAATTGATTGTTTTTGGATTAATGTAAAGTATACTTTACAAATATAAACCTATTTTCAAATGTAAAGCAAGCTTTACATTGAGAAATTTATGAAAATCGAATTTTCGAGTAAAGTATTGATAGCGGAATTTGAAGGTGGAGATGAAAACAAAAGGTATAAAACAAAAAAGCCTCAACTACTAGTAGTTAAGGCTTAATTTTGCTCCCCCTCTTGGGCTCGAACCAAGGACCCTTTGATTAACAGTCAAATGCTCTAACCAACTGAGCTAAGGAGGAATTTATCTTTATATTTTTAAGATCATTTATCAACATCGCAATGCTGACTTCTGGTATGTCTTAAAGAACGTTTCGCTTATTTGCTGAAAGCGGATGCAAATATACACAACTATTTGAACCCACAAAACAATTTTGAAAATTCTTTTTAAAGAGTTTCAAAATTTTTTAAAAACAAGCTAGGATCCCGTTATCCAGCGGTACACATCATTTCCGTTAGCGTATAATACTAAGGCAATTAGCAAGAAGAACCCTATCATTTGCGCATATTCTAAAAATTTATCGCTTGGCTTTCTTCCTGTAACAATTTCATACAATAAAAACATCACGTGCCCACCATCTAATGCAGGAATAGGGAGAATATTCATAAACGCTAAAATTATTGATATAAAAGCTGTTGTCTCCCAGAAGGATAACCAGTTCCATGAATCTGGAAATAAACCTGCAATAGCACCAAAACCTCCTACTTGAGAAGCTCCTTTAGCAGTAAATACATATTTAAACTGAGTTACATAATCACTCAATTTATCTACACCGTAGCCTATACCCTTACCTATACTCTCTCCTATTCCATACTCCCGCTTATGACGCTCGGGCATTAAATATTCCTTATCTGCAAACCCAAATCCTACACCTACCATCTTCTGTTCTCCCATAGGGATATCAAATGTACGCGCAACTCCATCTCGGGATACCGATATTGTCGCAACACTATCTTTTCTAGATTGAAGCGCGTAGCTCGCATCACTTTTATATTTAATAGGATAATCATTGATGCTTATTAATTCATCTGTTCCTAATACACCAGCCTCTTTTGCTCCACCAAAAACCGAATCTAAATATACCGGAGTACGTGGAAAATTAACCCCAAACATCTCTCCAGATTTAAACAACTGCATCCCTATATCATCTGGAAGACTCAACTCTTCCTGACTTCCATTTTCATGAAGTACAGTTACTGTAGATACATCACGCATCATTAGCATTTGAGGAAACTCTAATTGATCTTCTAATTCTTCACCATTTACAGCTAGAATTTTATCTCCCTGCTCAAAACCATATTGCTCCATCGTAGGTGTGAAACCAAAACCATATTTTAGATCATCTGGAGTAGAATACTCATCTCCATATGTAGCGATAATCATAATATAGATAAAGAATCCTAGAATTATATTCACGGTAACCCCACCTATCATTACAATAAGTCGCTGCCAAGCCGGTTTTGATCTAAATTCCCATTCTTTGGGCTCCTGAGCCATGGCCTCTTTGTCCATACTCTCATCGATCATTCCAGAAATTTTTACATAACCTCCTAACGGCAACCAACCTATACCATAAACTGTTTCCCCTATTTGTTTTTTAAACAGAGCAAATTTGACATCAAAAAACAGGAAGAATTTCTCTACACGTATTTTAAATAGACGGGCCGGTATAAAATGACCAAACTCGTGAAGTACGATTAATATTGAAAGACTCAGAAAAAGCTGAGCACCTTTTACAAAAAATGGATCCATAAATTTTATATAACTAAAGGTGTCTATCTAATCACATATTACAGGGAATAAAAGAAACCTCAAAAACTAAAAATACTATATTAATTAAAAGGCAAGGAGCCTTAAAAAGTGCACAAAAGTAACCTTTTACATCCGCATACAAAAGTATTTACAGTGTGCTGCAGCGGGCATTTAAAAAGATAGCCTCAGAATACTTTTGCCAGGCGCGATTCGGGTTGTAATTTTGCATTCTCAAAACGCAGATTATGCTTCAGTTCTTTGCTAAATACAAAAAGTTTGCCATCGTTATGGTAATACTTTCCGCAGTTATTCTTTATATATTTTACACCTTATTAAAACCAGAACCCAGTTTACCGGTTTACCAACCTACAATGGTAGATAATACTCTAGTGGATAGTACCGTTCAATTTGTAAAAAAGTACCATAAAATTGCCGACTTTAAACTTGTAAATCAAAACGGGGATACTATCACTCAAGATGATTACGAGGGTATTTACGTTGCAGATTTTTTCTTTACTACTTGCCAGACAATATGTCCAATTATGACAGATCATATGTTGCAGATACAAGAAAAACTAAAACATGATGATCGGGTTAAACTACTTTCTCACACAGTAATACCTGCAACAGATACTGTAGCCCAACTCAAAAGATACGCGGTTGAAAAAGGTGTAGATGATGCAAAATGGAATCTGGTAACCGGATCAAAAAAAGAAATTTATGAGCTAGCGCGAAAAAGTTATCTAGCGGTAAAAACCTCTGGCAACGGAGATCAATATGATATGATTCATACAGAAAACTTTATGCTTATCGACTCAGAAAAGCGCATTAGAGGATTTTATGATGGTACAGATTCTGAAGCTATTGAGCAACTTCTTGAGGATATTGAAACGCTAAAAAAAATCGAAAGCCGTGATTATAATTAATTAGGTTCTTTTAAAACATACTTTATACCTTAAATCTTTTCGAGTCTGTGGCTTTTCTATTACTTTTGCCTTGTTTAAATTCAATCTAAATAAATTTTGATTATTTCATTAGATCTTCTGAAACGTGGCGAAAAAGCTATAATAAAAGAATTCACCTTAGACATGGTGCCTCTTAAGCTTTTAGAAATGGGCTGCCTTCCAGGCAATGAAGTAGAGTTAGTACAAATTGCTCCTTTTAAGGATCCTATGTATTTAAACATTAATGGTAGTCACTTAGCGATACGAAAAGAAACTGCCAGTCATATTCTTGTAGAAAAGCACTCTCAATGAGTAAACAGTTAAACGTAGCCCTTATAGGCAATCCCAATACTGGTAAAACCTCTGTTTTTAATCAACTTACGGGTCTTAAACAGCAAGTAGGAAATTATCCGGGTATTACTGTCGAAAAAAAAGAAGGAATTTGCAAACTTCCACGTGGAGTTAAGGCACACATTCTTGACTTGCCAGGAACCTATAGTCTTAATGCCAGCTCTCTTGATGAGAACGTTGTAATTGAATTACTACTCAATAAAAATGATAAAGATTATCCAGACGTAGCTGTTGTTGTTTCTGATGTAGAAAATTTAAAACGTAATCTTCTTTTATTTACGCAAATAAAAGATTTAAAAATACCTACGATTCTTGTCATTAATATGGCAGATCGTATGAAGCGTAAAGCTATAACGCTTGATATAGAAAAACTTGAAGATCGCTTACAAACTAAAATTGCTCTCGTAAGCTCTCGCAAAAACACCGGCTTCGAAAATCTAAAAGAGTTAATTACTAACTATAAAGAACTCTCCATAGAGCCTTGTGTAAATGCTTCGGTAATTGCTCCAGAATATTTTGATCGACTGCGTAAAGCATTTCCTAAACAAGATTTGTATAAACTATGGTTAGTAATTACTCAAGATGTAAATTTTGGTAAGCTAGACCGTAATGAGATGCAGAGTATTACCACCTTTCAGACAGAAAGCAAGTCAAATTTAAAGCGTCTTCAACAAAAAGAAACTATAGTAAGGTATCAATTTATAAATGGGGTTCTTAAAGAAACACTAAGTATAGATCACCTTGCTGCTAAGGATTTAAGAAGTAGACTGGATCGTGTTTTGACTCATAAATTTTGGGGTTACATTATCTTTTTTGCCATCTTAATGCTCATATTTCAAGCTATCTATGACTGGTCGTCCTATCCTATGGATTTAATCGATGAGACTTTTGCAGCTATGGGCGAATGGGTGCGCAACACGATGCCTCCAGGTGCTTTTACAAACTTAATTGCCGAAGGTATTTTACCCGGACTGGGCGGAATAGTGATTTTTATACCCCAGATTGCATTCCTGTTTCTTTTTATATCTATCCTTGAAGAAAGTGGATACATGAGTCGTGTCGTATTCTTAATGGATCGTATTATGCGGCGTTTTGGGTTAAGCGGAAAAAGTGTAGTGCCACTGGTTTCAGGTACAGCCTGTGCAATTCCGGCAATAATGGCAACTCGTAATATAGAGAACTGGAAAGAACGTTTAATAACTATATTAGTTACTCCGTTTACAACGTGTAGCGCGCGATTACCGGTTTATTTAATTATCATCGCTTTGGTAATTCCAGACCGAGATGTACTATACATATTTAACTTACAGAGCCTTGTGCTCATGGGACTTTACCTTATCGGTTTTGGTACAGCAATCCTGTCTGCATGGCTATTAGACCGAATATTAAAAATTAAAAGCCGAACCTTTTTTGTTATAGAAATGCCTAATTATAAACTGCCTTTATTTAAAAATGTAGCTTATAATGTTATTGAAAAAACAAAGTCATTTATAGTAGGTGCCGGTAAAATCATTCTTGCCATTTCTATTGTATTGTGGGTTTTAGCATCAAATGGCCCTGGAGATGCTTTTAATAATGCAGAGGTAAATGCTGTTGAACGCATGCAAGCTGGAGACTTTCCGGAGAGCGAATTAGATAAGCAAATAGCTTCAGAAAAACTTGAATACAGCTATATTGGGTATATGGGTAAAGCAATTGAGCCAGTTGTTAGACCATTAGGTTATGACTGGAAAATAGGAATTGCTATAGTAAGTTCATTTGCTGCACGTGAGGTATTTGTGGGAACATTAGCTACAATTTATAGCGTAGGTAGCGATGAAGAAGAAACCATAAAAAACCGAATGGCCGGTGAGGTGAATCCTATTTTAGGTGGTCCTTTATTTAACTTAGCCAGTGGTATATCGCTACTTCTTTTTTATGCTTTTGCAATGCAGTGTATGAGTACATTGGCTATAGTGAAACGCGAAACGAATACTTGGAAATGGCCTCTGTTACAACTTGTAATTATGAGTGGTTTTGCTTATGTTGTAGCTTTGATTGCTTATCAATTAATTATTTAAAAACCCTCTGAAAAGAGGAATCTTTAAAAAAGATATTATGATACAGAACATTTTAGTACTACTTATTTTTTTAGTTGCTGTAGGATATCTGGTAACAAAATATATTTGGAAACCTGCTTTTTTAAGCGGAAAAGACTCTGGTAAATCTTGCGGAAGCGACAACTGCGGATGCAATTAGCATCTGTAATTTAAATAATTAACACTAATAATTCAGAAATTTTCAGTTATTTTGCGAGCGTTTTATACTTGTTAAAAATATACCTTGAAAAATTCTTTTCTTTTTGTTTGTTTAGTCCTCCTATTCAATCATACTGTAGCTGCTCAAGTTGCTATAGGTACTACTAATCCTGATGATGGAAGTGCATTACAAATAGATAGTACAGTAGGAGCTTTAGTTCCTCCCAGAATGACAGATGCTCAAATGCGAGCTATTTCTTCTCCTCTAGACGGATCGATTGTCTATAATAAAGATATATCATCCCTATTTCTATTTTCTTCGGGCAACTGGAATGATCTTGATAGAAATGACTTGCCTTCGCTAGTATTACGCAAAGTTTTTACTGATACCACCAACACGGTTGTACAGACTCAAACCAATACTTATGCTAAGTTTCCTCTAAATTCTGGAGACATTGAAAATCAAGATAAACTCTATTTTAATATAGTTTCTGACGGAACATTTAAAATCTTACAGGGAGGTAACTATATGATTAGCGCCGGTTTTTCAGTAACTAATTTGCCTTCTGGGGATAAAAAATACATTATTGGAGTTTATCGTAACAATACTTTAGTAGGCTACTTAGTTAGGGGCAATGTAAATTTTCCATCAGGTACAAATGAATGGGGAACGAGTGGTGTACTTGTATTTAAACTTAATGCTGGAGATGTATTAGATTTAAGGTATGTGCTTAATAACAATGGAAATAAGCTTGCAGCTAAGTTTTTTAATATTGGGGTTATTAAACTGTAACAGATATGTTTAAACAGAGTTTTTTAACCATTGCATTACTAAGTATTACAACTGTGTTTTCTCAAAATACCACAAACAACATTGGTGTTGGCATTAATACAACCGATATTGCTCCGGGATCTGCGCTACAGATCGAAAGTACTACGGGTGGTATGGTACAACCCAGGATGACTACCGCTCAAATGGAAGCCATTCCTACTCCACTTGATGGAGCTTTAGTGTTTAATACAACAGAAAATAACTGGTTTATATTTAAGAATTCGAGTTGGCGAACATTTGTAAAACCAGAAACACCTTCAGTTGTATTAAATAAAGGAGAGACAAGCAATGGTGTTAAAATCAGAACAGATAACTTACCTACAGCGTTTCCGTTAAATAAACAAAATATTATAAGCGAAGCGAATGGAATTTTTGAATTGACTGATAAGGCAGGTGAAATTAAAGTTCTAAGAAGTGGAACATATATACTCTCAGCTGGCTTTTCTACAACGGGTCTACCCACGGGCAATCATAATTACAAAATTGAAGCTTTATTAAATAATTCTAATGCGGTAATAATTACTAATGGGGCAGTAAGTCTACCTAGCTCAGATTATTGGGGAACCAGTGGTAATAATGTTCTTCTTCTTCAGGCTAATGATGTACTTATAGTTAATTATTATTTGAAAGGACCAGTTGCATCATCAAGAACTGCTGCATTTTTTAATATTGGACTTTCTAAGTTATAATTACATATTTTAATTTATTAACCCAGGCCGACATCCAGTGTCATCATAAGTATAAAACCGCCTATAAATCCTAAAGTAGCAATATCTGTATTGTTATCTTGTTGTGATTCTGGGACAACTTCTTCTACTACTACAAAAATCATTGCTCCCGCGGCAAAAGCTAAAGCATACGGTAAAATAGGCTTGAAAGTCATCACTGCATAAGCTCCTAAAACTGCCGCCATTGGCTCAACTATTGCAGATAGTTGGCCATAATTAAAGCTTTTCCATCTACTAAAGCCTTGTCTTCGTAATGGCATAGCGACAGCAAAACCTTCGGGAAAATTTTGCAAGCCTATCCCTATCGCTAAAGCTACTGCTCCACCTATACTTGCTCCTTCAAAACCTGCAGCAACACCTCCAAATAGAACACCTACAGCTAAACCTTCTGGGATATTATGTAATGTAATTGCCAATGTGAGCAAAACCGATTTATGCCAAGGCGTTTTTATTCCTTCTTTGTCTTCCATTTTAAAATTGACGTGTAAATGTGGTAACACTTTGTCAAGGCCAAATAGAAAGGCAGCACCCAGTGCAAAGCCTACCGCAGCAGGTATAACTTTTACAAAACCTTCACCCGGACTCATTTCAATCCCGGGAGCTAATAAACTCCAGAAACTTGCCGCGACCATTACTCCTCCCGTAAAACCAAGCATTGCATCAAACACTTTACGGTTCATCCCTTTAAAAAAGAACACTAACGATGCACCTAATGCAGTAACTCCCCACGTAAAAAGTGTTGCATAAAAAGCTCCTCTAACAGGGCTTAAAGTTTCAAAATAATCAATTAATTCATTCATGTTAAAGTAGAATTATCAAAACGTTCTTTTTAAATACGTACATATATATGCTCTGTAGCAATTTGTGATAAGGACAGCTCCCTGTCGTCTATGCGTACAAGCATACTTTTATCAAACTCCTGTAGGCTGAGTATTTCTAACACAGTACCCAATTTAATTTTTTGTTGATCTAAAAATTGAAGAAAAGATGAGGAGGTATCGTTAACACCTATACAAGTACCTACATCACCGGGTACTAGTTGAGAAACCCTCTTTTTTTCCATTTTAACGACATTGCCATCTGCATCAGGAATAGGATCTCCGTGAGGATCATGCTTTGGAAATCCTAAGAAACGATCCAATTCACGTATGAGTTTCTCAGATTGAATATGCTCAAGTTGTTCAGCCACATCATGTATTTCATCCCAACTAAAATCTAACTTTTGAGCCAAAAATGTTTCCCACAAGCGGTGTTTCCGAATCACACGTAATGCTATCTCTTCGCCATTTTTATTTAATAACACTCCTTGATAAGGTTGATATACCACTAAATCCTTATCATTCAGCTTTTTAATCATTTCTGTAGCTGAAGC
Source organism: Leeuwenhoekiella aequorea (assembly GCF_004104375.1). GTDB lineage: Bacteria > Bacteroidota > Bacteroidia > Flavobacteriales > Flavobacteriaceae > Leeuwenhoekiella > Leeuwenhoekiella aequorea. Next base: position 282,396 of record NZ_QOVM01000001.1, on the reverse strand, counting down.
TGGTTTAGTTACTAAGTATTGAGACAACACATTAGTACTTACCCCTTTAGGACTATCCTTTTGCAAGGTATAAATAGACTTTAAATAGTTTTCCTCAGAAAATGTCATTGTTATTTTTAATTATACCGCAATAATACGCCAAAAAAATCAAATATATTTTTTAGGTTTGCCTAAATTTTATTTTAAGACACACTTAAATGGCTGCAAAATATATTATTACTCTACTTATTCTAAATATTTTTAACATCTGCTTAGGTCAAAATGAGTTGACAGTTTCAGGAAATATTAGTGCTAATGATCAAGAATTACCATTTGCTACTGTATCTGTAGAAAATCACAACACAGGTACTGCCGCAGATAGCAATGGAGCTTACAAAATAAATTTACCTAACGAGCCAGTTACGCTTATTATACAAGCTGTAGGTTTCAAAACCTTAAGAAAAAAAATTATCCCTGCAAACTACAGCAGTACCGCCTTAAACTTTGTTCTTATAGAAGATCTACTTGGCTTAGAGGAAATTGTAGTTAGCGCCACACGCAATAGAATTAGTAAAAAAAAGGCGGCGGTAATAGTAAATGTGCTAAGTTCGAAACTCTTTAAAGCTACACAATCAATTTCTCTGGCAGACGGCCTAAATTATCAGCCGGGGGTACGTGTCGAGACAAATTGTCAAAATTGCGGATTTACACAAGTACGACTTAATGGATTAGGTGGACAATATACACAGGTTCTGCTTAATAGCAGGCCAGTTTTTAGTGCACTTAATGGCGTTTATGGATTAGAACAAATACCGGTAAGCATTATTGATCGGGTAGAAGTTGTACGTAGTGGGGGTTCTGCTTTATTTGGTTCCAGTGCCATTGCAGGAACAATAAACATTATTACAAAAGAACCGGTCAATAGCAGCTGGGAAATAACCAGTAATATTGGTCTAATAGCTGGTAAAACACCAGACCGTAGCTTAAACCTAAACACCTCACTAGTAAGTGAGGATTTGTCAAGTGGTGTCACTTTGTATGGGATTTACCGTAATCGCGATTCATTTGACGCTAATGAGGATGGTTTTAGTGAAATCACAAAACTCACTAATAATTCGCTGGGCGCAAAGGCCTTTTACAGACCTAACAATACGAGTAAGATAGGGCTCGATTTTACGGCAATTAGAGAATATCGGCGTGGTGGAGATCAACTTAATCTTGCTCCGCAGTTCACAGATATTACCGAAGAGCTTGATCACAATACCATATTTGCTGGTGTAGATTACGATTTATTTAATGATGATCATACAAACAACTTAACAACCTATGCATCAATACAGCATACAGATCGAGACAGTTATTATGGTGGTCTGGGTGGTGGCAGAACACGAGCAGATTCTATCGCAGCTAATAATGCTTTTGGAAAAACCACCGATCTTGCATTTGTATCCGGACTAAAATTCACACATACTTTCAAAAATGAGGATGTTCTTACTTCAGGAATAGAATATCAGCTTAATGAAACTGAAGATGCCATTGCAGGTTATACTCGTATCGTTGATCAAAAAGTAAATAATTATGGTTTGTACAGTCAATATGAATGGAAGCCATTAGCAAATTTTACAGCCTTGTTAGGAGCGCGCTTAGATCATATTAACGTAGATGGATTCTATCAAATAGAGAATATCACTAGAAACGCAAACGTATCACAAACCGTTATAAGTCCGCGTTTAACGCTACTTTATAATTTTACCGATAATTTACAATTTAGAGGTGGTTATGCTCGTGGTTTTAGAGCCCCTCAAGCTTTTAATGAAGATTTACACATAAGTTCGGTGGGTGGTGAACAACGCTTTGTAATTTTGTCTAACGATTTAGAAAGTGAATTTTCAAATGCATTTACGGGTTCTCTAAATTTCACAAAAGTGTTTAATAAGGTGCAAACCAGTTTGCTTATTGAAGGATTTTATACAACCTTAGAAAATCCGTTTACCCTAGTTAGTACAGGTGCATCATTACCTAATGGATCAATTCTTGAAGAATCTCGTAACGGAAGTGGTGCGTATGTTGCCGGTACAAATATCGAATTTCACCTATCTCCCAGTAAAGCACTTTTATTTCAAGCAGGTATTACCTACCAAAAATCAATCTACAATGAAGATCAAATTTTATTTGAAGCAGATGGTCGTAATGCACTGGAAGCAGATGTTTCAACTAACGAATTTTTGCGGTCGCCTAATGTGTATGGTTTTTTTAATACAAACTGGACTGTAAGCGAAGCTGTAAACCTGGATTTAACAGGAAGCTTTACTGGTAGTATGCTTACCCCACACGTAATTAGCGACAGTGGATTTCTAACTCTAGATAAAACTCGGTCCTTTATGGATATAAGCACTAAAGCAACGTATCATTTTGATCTTGCCGAAAACCTACATATAGAGTTAAGCGGTGGCGTACAAAATATTTTTAATAATTATCAAAAAGATTTTGACCAGGGTCCATTACGCGACTCAAATTATATCTATGGACCTAACCGTCCACGTACGCTATACTTCGGAATACGATTTGGTGATTTTTAGACTTTATAAATTCTAATAATGGATTATTTAAAACTACTTGCCATTAGCTTTTTCCTTTATTTCGGAAACCTTCATTCTCAAACAAAAGCGCCACCAATAAATTGGATTAGCTGGGAAGAATTAGACGTTAAGCTAGAGAAAGACCCTAAGAAAACACTGATTTTTTTTCACGCAGACTGGTGTGCATATTGTAAAAAAATTGATCGCGTTGTATTTACTAAGCCAGAAGTAATCAACAAAATCAACGCAGATTATTATGCTGTTCGAATGAATGTAGAAACCACAGACACTATCTATTTTGACAATAATAGATTTGTGAACACCCAAGCTCTTACAAAACGAAATGGGGTTCATGAATTGGCTTTGTTGATAGCCAGTAGAACCGGCAAAGCATTCTCACTGCCCGTTACCCTGCTCTTTACTGAAAAATTTGAAGTAAATAAACGTATTTTTGAATATTATACTTCTGCATCGTTACTTAATTATCTCGAAGACTAACTTGCTTTTGTATCATTAAATTTTCAAATTTCAGATATAGATCTAGATGCAAGCACAAACACCTCAATTTGACTATTTAATTTTAGGAGCAGGTTTATCTGGCTTATTGCTTGCTAAATCGCTAGTGAGCGATTCTTATTTTTCAGACAAGCGAATTTTAATCATAGATAATTCAGATAAAACTAAAAATGATAGAACCTGGTGCTTTTGGAGTGAGAACACCATCCCTTGGGATTCTATAATTTCTAAAAAATGGAACCTTGTAAAATTCAAAAGCGCATCCTATGATAAAAATATTCCGCTAAAAAATTATAGCTATAATAAAGTTGAAGGCATCGACTTTTACAAAGAATCTCTTGCATTACTTCAGGCTTCTGAACAGGTTAGTTTTAAAACTGAAAATTTTAAAGAACTTACTGAAACAGAAATAGGCGTTAAAGTGGTTACAGATCAAAATGTTTATTTTGCTAATAAAGTGTTTAACAGCATTCTTCCGCCAGAGCGTTTAAAAAATCAAAAATCATTTCCTGTATTACAACAACATTTCATAGGCTGGGAAGTAAAGACACAAGAGCCGGTTTTTAATCCCGAAATTGCCACGTTAATGGATTTTTCCATCGAGCAAAAAGGCAATACACGATTTATGTATGTTTTACCTACTTCAACAAAAACTGCTCTCGTAGAGTACACATTATTTTCTCAGGATTTATTACCAAATTCTGAATATGAAACTGCCATTGAAGATTATATGGAGTCTCTGGGAGCTTCTCAATACGAGGTAACCGCAATAGAAAAAGGGTGCATCCCAATGACTGCCTACCCATTTGAAAAACATAATTCGCAAAATGTAATGCTTATAGGAACTGCAGGAGGGTGGACCCGTGGTAGCACCGGATATACATTTACAAATACAGTAAATAAAACAGCGGCGCTTATCTATTTTCTAAAATCTAATACTAGTTTAAATACTTTTAAAATTAAAGATCGATTTCGCTGGTATGACAAACTGTTTTTAGATGTTCTATACCGTCACAATGAGCAGGGTGCAGCGCTTTTTACTCAGATGTTTCAAAAGAATGATATCTCTAAAATTTTTAAGTTTCTAGATGGTACGAGTTCTGTAAAAGAAGACATTGAAATAATATGGAGTTTACCTAAAAAAGAATTTATAAAATCTTTTTTTGGCCTAAAATAATAAGTATTTAGTTCTGCTCCAATAGTGCTTCAGGCAATAATTTCTCTAGCATTTCACGATGTCGTTGTTCAAGAACAATAAACTTCCAGTCTTTTTTACCGTCTTTAGAAATTGCATAAACACTTTTTTCTGCATGTACTTTAAAGCTATCTGTTGCTTCATCATAAGTTACATTATCCTTGCCAAAAGATTGTATAAAAGCTCCCTGAGTTAAGCCTACGCGCATTGCTTTTCGCTCTTCAGTCTCATCTTCTTCACCCTTAATTTTGATTTGCATATCATTAGAATATATTAAGGATGCATATGATTTCCCTTCAATTACCTGAGCATCATCAACCTGTAACACCTTAGGGTTACTAATTTTAAAAGACATCTGCGGATTGTTGAATGTTTTCTCCATCACCGTAATTAATTCTGCTCGGGGAATTATCTCAAAAAATTCTGGTAACATATAATCCATTGCTTTATCAAAATCAGAATTTACAAGTGCATCCAGATATTCGGTAAAGGTGGTTTTTATAGTTTCTTTATATTCCTGAGCCTGTGCAGATATGCAGGTTGCTGTAATAAATAATACAATAAGTACTTTTTTCATCTCTCTATTTGAAGGTGTCGAAGGCGGAAAAATAAACTATACCTGCAGAGCCACCAAGATTATCCAATTAAATCACTCCTTTGGTTCTCATAATTTGTTTAAATAACACTTCAATCTATTATAATAAGTATTGATTGAAAGCTAGCGTTTGAGTGTAAAATGTGATTTAAAAACGAATGGCGTATTATCAAAAGTATATTCTACTCTAAACCAATAATCATCTGAAGGCATATTTATACCCCTATAGGTACCATCCCATCCTATTCCTGAAGGAGAAATGTTTTTGATAAGTTTTCCAAACCGGTCAAATATGAATATTTGAGCCTCGGGATAATCAGACAATGAGGTAATATTCCACGTATCGTGATAACCATCATTATTAGGTGTAAAATATCTTGGGTAATCTATTACCTGAACTTGTATTGTGGTACTGCCGCAGGATCCATTTTTACCGCGCACGGTTACGGAGTGAGGACCGGGTAATACATTTATAAATTCTGGGGTGTTTTGAAATGCCTGATCATCTAATTGATATTCATATTCACCAAAACCTTCGAGGATCTCGACACGTATTCCAGAGGTGTCTTCAAAAGGACGGGTTACAGTAGCTTCTATAACAGGAATTGCAGATTCTGAAACCGTAACTGTTGTTGCATTGTAATTACAAGCCGCTCCCGTATCCGGAGTCAATTTTTGAGTAGTAATTGTATATACACCTGCTTCTTCTGCTGTATAGGCCGCCCCTTGATTTACTAATTCTCCATTGAGCGTCCAGCTTACCAGAAATGCTGCAGGATCGAGACCCGTATCTAAAAATACCGCACGCTCCACATCTCCCGTAGTTGCATTTCTACAAATTGTGCCGCCTTCAACCACAAGATCTAATAATGGGTATACGGTTACCTCAAATGAAGTTTCTGCAAAGCAAGTAGCATTATTTAAAGCTTCAGCATATTTATATATCGTGTAAGATCCTGGAAGTAATTCGTAATCTGAAGAGTCAATTGGATTTTGCTTATTTGGTCTCAAATAATAAGCTTGCGAGTAGACATCCTGAGGTAAATCTGGAAGCACATAACTTCCGCAAGATTCAATATCCGGTTGTGTTGGTAACACGGGTGTTTCTGAAATTGTTATCGTAAAACTACTTTCATCTTCACAAAAGAAGCGGGTTCCGTTACGTGCATAGATAAATAGTTCTTGCGTTGCTGTAATTTGATCTCCGACATTGAGTAAAGTTCCCCCTCCACCGGTTTGAGTATAATAATTCCCAGCAGATAACGGAGGTAAAATATAAGAATCACAAGCTGCAACATCATCAAAAGACGGTACCTCAACACCAAGAATATTAATTGTAAATCTATTTTCTGAATAACACGATGGAAAATCAGCATAAGCATTATATACAAAAATGGTTTGCGTGGTTGTTATTTGATCCCCTGCAAACAACTCGGTTCCTTGCCCTTGTGTTTGCGTAAAATAACGTCCATTATTTAACTCCGGAAGACTGTAGGCTTCACAAGAAAATACAAAAGTTAGATTATCTACCGGCAGCGATGGCCTTACCTCAACCGTAAATTCAGTTTCACTTTGACAGATGAGAACTTGATTATTTATGTAAATGGTTTGTGTAGTAGTTATTGCATCTCCAGCATTATATTGACGACCCCCTCTACCAGGTTGTTCAAAATATTCCCCATTTATTAGTGCGGGCAAAATATAGGAATCTCCTTCACATAGTAACTGATTGGGCAAAGAATCTACCTGAGGAATAGTAATGATGTCTATATCAAAAAACGAATTATTTGTGCAGTTGAGTCCGTCTGTTGTACTTACATAATAATAAATTCGCTGCGAAGTAGTGAGTATTGTTCCTTGTGGAATACGTGCTCCACCTCCCAAAGGTTGCGTGTAAAACTCCCCAGCTTCCACCGTAGGCACTTCATAACTCCCGCACACTTGTTGATTAGAGAATAATGTCACTATAAAAATGCGCCACTCGTACGTATTAGTACATTGAGAATCATCGTTAAATATGTAAACGCTTTGTGTAGTATTTATAACATCACCAGGAGAAAGAGGTGTGCCTGCTCCTTCTGGTTCTGTAAAATAAGCTCCATTAGTTAAAGGAGGTAATGTATAAGAGTTGCACGCCACCACATTTGCAGGGGTATCGACTGGAGGAAGCGGATGCACTATAATATCAAAAGCATCATTGCGACAAATGATTCCATTATCATTAAAATAGAAGTATATGGTTTGACTTGAGGTCAAACGATCACCAGTTCCAAGTCGCCTTCCAGTACCATCTGGACCATCGGGTTGTGTATAAAAGGCTCCTGCCGGAGTAGGAGGAATAATAAATTCGCCACAAGCATCTAATTCGTTTAATTCAAATTCTGCAATAAATGTAATAGTAAATGAAGACTCACTTCTACAACCATTTTCATCTGGACCGTTAAAAATAAAAAGATCAATATCTTCAGTAATTATATCTCCAGCATTCAAGCGTATTCCAGTACCATTAGAACCGGTGTAATAATTCCCATTAGAAAGAGGTTCTAATTCATACGCATCACACGTAATTACATCGCTTAATTGATCTACCAATGGTAAATCATTAATTTCAATATTAAAATTTACCACTTTAAAACAATCTGGATAATCTATGTAAGCCACTCTAGCCCAAAGCGCTTGACCGCTACTTCCCGCAGCAATAGTATATGGACTTGAAACCTCATTACTTGCAGTAGATGCATCTGATTGCGATTCAAAATAGGTAATTAAGAAAAGTGCAGGATTTTGCCCTCCTAAAATTTGCCTGTTTACCGATGTCAAATCAAATGTTATATCATTACCCGGAACTGCACAAAAACTTAAAGGGGCAGGTTGCGTAATTTGTATTTCCGGTAAGGTATTAAGCTGAAAATCCTCTGCTATTCCACAGACTACACCCGTATTTCTATTTCTTAGTCGTATATAAATAGTTTGATTGCCAGTACTGGAATAAGTAACAACTTCTGAAGCAGGAATAGATCTATTTGCATTCAAATCTGAAACAGAAGCAAAATAAAGCACCTCAAATTGTGAAGGATTTACACCCAGCACCGCCGCATCATTTTGAGTAAGGTCAAAGATTGAAGGCTGCGAGCCATTTGCACAAGATTCCAGATCTGCCAGCGATAATATAGACAGGTCACTTACAACTACTTCATCAGTAATTTCGCAACCATTATTTCTAACGATTACCGAATAAGTACCACTACGATTTACAGGAAGACTATTTCCAGTTTGTCCAGAAATTAAATTCCCGTTAAAATACCAGAGATGCGTATAGATCGAGGCATCTAAACCGGTATCTAATCGTGCTTGTTCACCATTGCAAAGCGTTAAATCTGGACCTAAATCTACACTTGTATTAAAACTCCCCCCAGAAAGAAAAATTGCAGAGTCATAATTTGTATCATTAGAATCCCCAATAACGATTCTCACATTATAAGAGGCCCCTGGAGTAAGTGTAGATGAAGCATTGAGTACTTGTGTGTATCCACGCATATTAATTGTGCTCTGGGCGTTTGAAACTTCGTATGAGTCAAACAAATCTGCATTTACCGAATTGCACGTGGGGTTAAATTGCTGATCTCTAATATTACGTACAGAAACCGACTCCCCGGCAGCAGTTACAGCAAGATTTTGAGAGTTTCCAGTAGCTAGATCGGTTAATATAAAAGCTACAATATCTTGCGAAGTACATTGCCACTTCCCATATTCATTAGATGCAAAAATAAAATCAAAACTAAAATTACTCGATAACGGAATAAAATCAAATTCTAAAAAAGAGGTTTCAAAAATTTGAGCTCCGTTTCCAACAGCATCATTTAAATTTTGAAGATAAGAGTCTGAATTTGTATTTAATTCTGAATTTAATTCGGAAAGATTTCCGGTATATCCACCGCCGGTAAGTCTAGCTTCACCAGTACGTAATATAACACCGTTAGCTAAAGGAAATGCACCTCCGTTATTTGTAAAAGAACCGGCTGCTTGTACTGAAGATACAGAAACATTTGAAATAGCAGCACACGAATCATCAAATAACAAATCTACGAGTTCATCGGCCGGTCGCGGATTGCTTACAGTTACTTGTTGCGCATTTGCGGTACTAAAGAGAAGTGCAAAAAAAAGAAAGAATATTCTAAACATTATAGGGAGCTTCTTAAAGTCTAAAAAATACTAGAGTCTTAAAGTTAGACCTTAACGTATTTTTTAAAGTATAATTGCTTGAATATTAACACATAACATTCTGTTAATGTTTAGGCAACTGATAGCTAATAAGAAAGCTAAAAAAAAGCACTATTATATACCGCGTTCTTTTTGAATTGTCTCGTATGCTTCCTGAACTTTAGTAAACTTCTCCTCTGCTCCTTGTCTATAAGCTTCATCCATATGTTGCAATTTATCTGGATGGTATTTTTTTGCCATATTCCGGTAAGCTTTTTTCACTTCTGCATCTGTAGCAGACTTTTCAATTTCAAGAATTTTATAAGCGCTTTCTGCATTTTTGAAAAACATAGCTTTTATGCTTTCAAACTCACCTCTGCTCAATTGAAGATATCCTGCTATTAGCGAAATCTGATCTACTTCTGATACCGATACAGAACCATCTGCCTGCGCTATACCAAATAGAAAATGTACAATTTGCAGACGTACTTCTCTGCGCGTACGCGGTGTTAAGTAAGCACATATACGTTGCGCGCTTATTTCCCGTTTTTTAATTACCTCATTAAATGTTCTAAATGTTGCATTAGCACGCTCTTTGCCGTAAGCCTGTACAAAATACTGCCGCACATAATCCATCTCCCGCTGACTTACCTGCCCATCTGCTTTTATAACTATTGAGCAAAGCGAAAGCAAATTGAGTTCAAAATCACCCGGAGTTACCGATTGTTCTGATGAGCTAAATGGTGATCTGCTCCTACTGGTTGTAGTTTTATTATTTTTAAAAAATAGACTATCTAAAAGTGAACCTATAAGATAACCTGCTATTGCTCCTATTATTCCCCTGTATGCAAAGCCTATTACAGCTCCTATATATTTAATCATTAAAATTTCTTTAGTACTTGAGTATTCCATAATAAGGAATACTTATTTGCGCTGCAAAAATAAAGCCTTTGCAAGATGTGAGTCTGTAAATATGACAAAATGTTACTGTTTTAGACATGCGCAAAGGATTGAAGCCTTGTGGAGCTCGTTTCATCTGCCAGAAGTAGATGATTCAGCGACGGCTGAAAGCCTGACCCGCAGGGATGCGCCACAAGTTTAAAAAAACAAGTTGTGCTATGTAGGGTTTAGAAAAAGTGCCCGACTATTATTTTGTATCTTTGTAACCTTAAATTAAAAAAGAACTTATGTATCCAGCAGAATTAGTAAAACCTATGCGTGAAGACCTTACTTCTGTAGGTTTCACAGAATTACATACAACAGAAGATGTACAGGCAGCTATGAAAAAAGAAGGAACTACACTAGTTGTAGTGAATTCGGTATGTGGTTGCGCGGCAGCTAATGCTAGACCGGGAGCCCGTATGGCACTTCAAAATGCTAAAACTCCAGACAATTTATATACTGTATTTGCAGGTGTAGATCGTGAAGCTACAGATCTTGCACGAAGCTTTATGGTACCTTTTCCTCCTTCATCTCCATCTATGGCCGTTTTTAAAGATGGTGAATTAGTACACATGTTAGAGCGTCACCATATTGAAGGACGTCCAGCAAATCTTATTGCAGAAAATCTTATTGATGCTTTTAACGAATATTGTTAATTAGCTTTTGATGTTCAAAAAAAAATCCCTGCCATTCGGCAGGGATTTTTTTTGCCTGTTTATAATTAACGGCGATTTTTATAAAAGTTTCATTAGTTCCTCTTACTTTTGAATCGCTAAAATTATAAATGCTATGCCTGGTAAAAAACCTTTATTACACCGCTTTCACGCGTGGCGTTACAAGCATATTTCAAAAACAACATTCATTTATTTTTTGGCTGTACTTACAGGATTACTTGCTGGTCTTGGCGCCGTTTTAATAAAGAATATCACACACATCATACAACTTCTATTAGAGGGTAAACTTGTAGAAAACTACAGGTATGGTTTCTACTTTTTATTTCCTATTATAGGTCTTGCTATAACCGTGCTTATCGTAAAATATGTGATTAGAAATCCGTTGAGCCACGGGGTTCCTATGACCTTAAGAGCTATATCTAAGCGTAAGGGTTTGCTTAAAAATTACCAGATATTCGGTTCACTGCTTACTGCTCCTATTACAGTTGGTTTTGGAGGTTCGGTAGGTTTAGAAAGTCCTACGGTAGTTACCGGGGCGGCAATAAGCTCGTATTTATCCCGAATTTTCCATATGGATCAGGCTAACCGAACGTTACTTTTGGGCTGTGCGGCTGCAGGAGCTATGTCGTGTATTTTTAAAGCGCCTATAGCAGCAATTATTTTTGCTGTAGAAGTATTTAGCCTAGACCTCACCCTATTATCCTTAATGCCACTTTTACTGGCATCACTTTCTGCTATACTTACCTCCTATTTTTTCTTTGGTTCAGATACTATTTTGCCTTTTGAACTTAAAGATGCATTTACTATAGGAGATTTCCCGTACTATATGATTCTAGGGGTAGTAGCAGGATTGGTATCTGTTTACTTTAGTAAAGCTTATTTTAAAACAAGTAAGCTGTATAAAAGATGGGATTCTGCATTAGTGAGACTATTGGTTGCCGGAGGCTCTCTCGGTATTTTACTCTTTTTAATTCCTCCTCTGTATGGTGAAGGTTTTGATATGATTAATGAATTATTAGATGGTAAAGCTGTAAATGCCCTCGGAGAAACTTTTTTTAATGATTATCTCGATAATGTTTGGGTAGTAATTGCTCTTCTTGCAGGACTCGTGTTTTTTAAAGTAATCGCATCTGCCATTACATTCGCCGGCGGCGGTATAGGTGGTATTTTTGCTCCGGTTTTGTTTATGGGTAGTGTTATGGGTAATTGCCTAGCAAAGATCATAAACAATCTCGGCCTCAATGGGGTGTATATTTCTGAAACAAACTTTACGCTTGTGGGTATGACAGGCTTAATGGCAGGCGTTTTACACGCGCCCTTAACTGCTATCTTCTTGATTGCCGAAATCACCGGCGGTTACGGGCTTTTTATTCCTTTGATGGTTACAGCCGCAATCGCATACGGTATTAATAAATACTTCTTACCGCATTCGGTTTATGGTATGGAGCTGGGGCTTAAAGGCGAACTCATCACACACGATAAAGATCAAGCTGTACTTACACTGCTTAATGTAAATGACGTTATAGAATCAAATTTTATACGGGTGAGACCCGAAATGACCTTAGGAGAAATGGTTAAAAACGCTGTTGCTAAATCTGCGCGTAACCTCTTTCCTGTTGTTAATGAAGATGATGAATTAGTAGGCGTAATAACTCTTGACGACATACGAGAAATTATGTTTGACGCCACATTGTATGACACCACCAGAATAGGAAGTTTAATGCACGCTGCTCCAGAATATATTTACCTAGAATCTGATCCTGCAAAAGTGGTAATGCGTAAATTTCAGGAAAGTGGCGCGTGGAATTTACCTGTTATTAAGGACGGAAAATACCACGGTTTCATCTCAAAATCTAAACTTCTAACTGCATATCGTCGTATGCTGGTGAGTTTTTCTCGTAAATAATATGCAAAAACTATTTATTTTATATCTCTTTTTAAATGCTACTATAAGCTTTTCTCAAAATCTAGAACCAGCTGTCTTTGCAAAGGTTAATACATTTAGACATACAGGTTTTGAAGATAATATATTTGCAGATGGAGCATTTGGAGTAAGTTTATTTTCAACCTACTGGATTTCTCCAAAGATTGGTTTTAAAAGAATATTTGGTAATCCCAATGATGTGTCTTTTTTTAATGAAACTAATCAAGAACTTATAAGCAGCAAGTATAAAGGCAATGTGTTTACTGTTGGAGCAAAAATACGTCTTACAAAACCCGAAGATGCCTGGTTATTTATCTGGCCGGAGTATAGTTTTGGAGATGTAAAATTTGAGAGTTCTTATTACAAAACAGAAGATGATATCACCCGCTTAGCACTTCAGGAGCGTATAAATTCTAAGAACTATAACTCTTGGTTTGACTTGTCTACAGGGGTCGAATTTTATTTTGATAATAACGAGCGTTTTCTAACTTCAGTCTATTTGACATATACGCTACTGGATTTAGGGTTTGGGTTTGAAAAGCTTTCTTTTGAAAACACAACTAAAAGACCACCCTCAAAAAATAACAGCACTATAGGTCTAGGCGTTAGTATTGAGTATTGTTTCTGTAAAAAAAATCAGGATTGAAACAGAACCTATTAAAATCAAAAATGATCGAATAATGAAATTTCAAGTATTAATTTTGAAGTCTAAAATTTAGAATAATATATGCGTAATCTCATAATCACCCTTTTTTGTATTTGTTGTCTCACATTAGCTTACGGATTTTATTTGCGCTATTTTACGGAAGACCTCGTTGCCGGGGATCGGTTTTTAGGACTTACAATTCTTGCAGTTTCATTTATAGTTATGCCTTTATTTTTATATCACCGATGGAAAGATCGAAAAGTAAAAGATTATATGCTAGATGAAGATAACATAAGGAGAATGAGAGAGTTTAATGACAGCAAAGAATCTCGTAAAAAACCTGAAAATCAATAATTTTAAGAAATTTATTTACATTAAGTTAACCTATGTGTTGTATAATCTCTTAGCTTTGTACCAATATTAATTTTTTACAATTTTACAATGAAAGGTACAGTTAAATTTTTTAATGAATCAAAAGGTTACGGATTCATTACTGATGATGAGACAGGAAAAGACATCTTTGTACACGCTACCGGCTTAAACGGTGAAGTGTTAGAAGAAGGTGACCAAGTAGAGTACATCGAAGAAGAAGGAAGAAAAGGTAAGGTAGCAGCGCAAGTACGCGTGCTAAACGACTAAGATATATATAAGTATATTTAAGATTCCAAACCTCACTTATTAAATTAAGTGAGGTTTTTTGGTTATACTAATTCCGTATTTTTAAGTTTATGACGCATTATCTCACTTACTAATATTACCAATAGATATTCTAATCATTAAATTTACTGTTGGATTTATAATCATTAATTATGTCGCAAAAACTTAATATAGCAGCAATTCAAGCCGATCTTAAATGGGAAAATCCTGAGGCAAACCGATTGTATTTTGATGACAAAATAAATGCCCTCGAATCAGATATTGATCTTATTGTGCTTCCTGAAATGTTCTCAACCGGTTTCAGTATGAAACCTCAGCATATTGCAGATGAGGGCAAGATGCTTAGCTGGATGCAATCAAAAGCTGCAACAACAAACAGCGCCATAGCCGGGAGTTTAATGGTGGCTGAAAATGCTCTATTCTTTAATCGATTTTACTTTGTAGAACCTAACGGCACGTTTCATACTTACAATAAAAGACATCGCTTTACTCTGGCTGGTGAACATCATGTCTATGAACGCGGCGATAAACAAGTAATCGTAAACTTTAAAGGGTGGAATATACTCCCGCAAGTCTGTTATGATCTAAGGTTTCCTGTATTTTCTCGTAACACTTCTAATTATGATGTAGTCCTCTATGTAGCAAACTGGCCGAAGAAGCGCATTTTTGCCTGGGACACCTTACTTAAAGCACGAGCAATAGAAAATATGTGCTATTGCATAGGTTTAAATCGGGTGGGATTTGATGGTAATAACTACGAGTACAATGGCTATAGCGGTATTTATGATAGCTTAGGAGCCACTTTAGCTTTTGCTCAAGATGAAGAAAAAACAATCTTCGCCACTTTATCAAAGTTACATCTTAGTAAAACACGTAATCATCTTAATTTTCTGGCAGATCAGGATGCTTTTGAATTAAAATAACAGATCTATTCGGTTACTCCTGGTTAAGAATAAAGGTCTCTTTAGGATACCAGCCCGATCGTATATCTAATTTACTGGGATAATATAGTACCTCTTCGGGTTGTCGTTGCTTTAAATAACTTCCTGTGTCAAATTTCCCGTTTGCATTTAGATCTACGATTATACGCGCAAAGTAAGTTCCCGGTTCAATACGATCAAATTTAAATTCTTTTTGTCCCACCACTCCTATCTGCTCTCGCTTAACATCGCCTTTTTCTGTTACTAATTGTACGATATGTTGTACTTCGGCAGCACCTTTTAGGGTGATATCAAATTCTCCATAATCTGAGTATTCTTTAGTAGTAGCTCTAAAAATCAGCGTATCGCTTTTGTTTCCGTAGAAATCGGTTAATGCATCAGGTAGCATTACAATTTCATAAGATTGTTTTTCCTCTGTGTCGAACTTCAAACTTAACTGAAGTTTTTCTGGAAACAATTGGGTTTTAAAATCTGTTATATAGGTTGAATCGCTACGTTGTATTTTAATTTTTGAAGAATCTGCAGCGACTATAGGAATAGTACTATTCAACATAAAATCTTCTTCTAGAACTAGACTAGTTGATACAGCGCTCACCTGCAAAGTATCTCTTTTCAGGTTTCGTAAACGCAAAAAGGTAGTATCTACTTTCTTATTTGCTAACGTCTTAAATACTAGAGAATCTGTTTCGATTTTTGGTGCAAACCAGTATTGCAAGGAGTCTTGACCTCTTTTGTAGGTGATAAGACTTTTAAAACCCTCGGGGCGAGTACTTAGCAAATCGATTTTTACACTGTCTGGATTTCCTTTATACGGAAAAGTTATTCGTTGAGCTGATGCTTGTTTAGGTCTGCTCACCTCAGCATCTAATATTTCAGTAAAAAGATTTAATACGTAAACTGAATCTGATGGAACTTCGATAAATGTATCGTAAAAAGCGATTTTATCTTTTGCCGGCTGAAAGGTGTAGTTATTATCTGCGTCTTTTAATGCTGCCAGTTTGTAGCGACCAGCTTTTACATTTGTGATTTCAAAGACATTAGAACTGTCCAGGGTATTAGTAATATATCTGGGAACTTCTTTATAAATAATAGAATCACTGTAAGTAGAATCTGCTTCATAAAGCATAACAGTCACATAATTATCTGCCTTTTGTAACAAAGCATCACGTATAACACCTACTACCTTTAACGAATCTATGTAGTCTCCCGTAGAGAAAACATATTTAAAAAAAGAAAAAGGATTACCTTCATTATTATCGGTTACGCTCTCACCAAAATTAAATACATACGTAGTGTTTTCTAATAAGGTATCGACAAGTTTTATGTCTATAAAACGAGAAGCACTTCCCATAGGTGTTATAGATGCCTTGGGATCCATAGGTGGCGATACAATAAGATTTTTGTTGAGGTCCTTCAATTTGATATACTCATCAAAATAAATACGCACCTCATCTCCCTCAAAGTTTGTTGAATAATTAGGTGGATCTGCACTTACTAAAACAGGAGGAGTAACATCTTTAGGTCCACCGGTAGGTGTTCCTCTCTTTGCACAATTGACAACTACTAATAAGAGTAGTGACACGATAACTAGTTGTAAACCTTTTCTAAACATAACAGCGCAAAGTAACAATTATTTTTAATGACAAGTTATAGAAACCTCATGCGAGGAGACTGTAAATCTATTTGATCTGCTTAATACGTTAAACGATATTTTTTAAACAGCTATTGCCATAACTGCGACACTTAATTTTATATCTGTTGCTTTTTGCAAAGCTAAAAAGCAACCTTCTACAGTACCTCCTGTTGTTATTAAATCATCAACCAGCAGTATATGCTTGCCCTTTAGTTCTTCCTCATTACGTAAAGAAAAAGACTCAATGACTTCTGTACTTCTAAATCTTCTATTGAGAAAAACCTGTGTGTTTGTTGCTTTGGTACGGTATAAAACATCATCTATATAGGGTTTATTTAAAGCGTTAGCAATAGCCTTACCAAATCCTTCTACCTGATTATAACCTCTAGATTTTAATCGCTTCTTGTGTAAGGGTACTGGTATTACACAATCAATATTCTTATAAGCTTCTATATCAATAATTTGTTCTGCGAGCCAAATTCCAAAGTAGGCGCTTAATTTCTTTTGCCCTCTATATTTTAAATTATGAATTAACTGCTGTACCCGGGTTTTCTTATCAAAATAAAAAAGAGCTATGGCTAATTCTAGAGAAGTTCTACCGTACAATAATTTTATAATAGGATTGTACGTTGTAGTATGAAAGTGAGCAAGTGGTAATGCGTGTCTGCAAGTAGTGCAAATGAGATTTTCACCGCTACTTAGCAAATTATCACACGCATTACATTGATCGGGATAAAAGAGTTTGAGTAGCGACATTATCTCATTTTGATTAAAAATTATAACTTCACACTAAGATATAAAATCGTTTGCATGAGTGCTAATCGCAATAACAATGCTTTAAAGGTTCTAATAGGTATTCTTTTTTTTCTGCTTGTAGGCCTTGGGGTTTATACCTATTCTTTTTATCAGGAGTTAAGTGCAAACAAAGTTGCTCTTTCAGAAGAGAAATTAATGCTTCAAAACGAATTGAGTGATTTACTTACCACCTACAATTCTGAAATAGAAAGCAGTAAGCTTATGAATAAAGAATTGCGCGAAGCCAGATCACGCATTCAAAATTTATTGATGCGATTAGAAAATGCTACCACATCGCAAACAACTATTCAAAACTATAGACGAGAGCTTAGTATTTTACGCAATGAACGGGATGTTCTTCGTAAAAAAACCGATAGTTTATTACTTGCAAACGCACTACTTGTCTCTCAAAAATCTACCGTAGAAGCGGCGTTTGATCAAAGTGTGGTACAATTAGACTCTTTACAATCACAGAATAATACTTTGAAAGATGACCTGGCAAAAGGCTCCCAACTTACAGTAAGTAAATTTAATTCTGCGGGTGTAATCCTTCGTCGTAGTGGTAAAAGACTGCCTAACGATCGCGCAAGTCGTATAGATAAAATTGAAATTTGCTATACCGTAAACGAAAATGAGTTTGGTAGACCCGGTAGTCACGATTTTTATATTCAGGTTATCGATCCGCGTAATAATGTAATGGGAGAACGCATATCGCTGTCGTTTGGTGAAAATATTTTAATCTATAGTGCTTATCAACAAATAGATTACCAGAATGAAGAAGTGGTTTCCTGTGTACTTATCAACCCACCTATCGACGAATTCCTTCCAGGGATATACCGTGTAAATTTATTTGAAAATGATCGCTTACTGAGTAATGACGTACTTGAATTAGAATAAAACAATTATTTAAAACTACGCTTCATTGTTTGGGTTTATTTATTTTTACCGGTTAATCATTTCATTAAAATAAACCCTTATGAAGTACATTTTTTTCTTTTTAGCATTTTGCTCAATATTAAAAACCAATGCGCAAAATGAGGCTTGGAATATTACAACTACAGAAAATAATGAATATACCGGTATTGCAATCGCAAATGGTCGTATTGGGATGCTTACATCACCAGATCCATTTCAAATCCAACATGTGGTTCTTAACAACGTTTATGATGTAGATCCAGAGCTGAAAGTAAGCCAGATTGTTCACGGAATGAATTTTGGAAATCTGGATGTATTTATTGATGGGGAGCAGATTACAGCTAAAAATATCTCAAACTGGAAGCAAAATATGAATATGAAAGAGGCGGCTTTCACCACTTCATTTAGCTTCAAAAATAAAGCGGAAATATCCTATACTATCTATGCTTTAAGAAATGTGCCTTACACCGGATATATTGATATCAACATTAATGCAAAAAAGAAAATTGATGTAAAGGTTACAGGTAAAATTGAAACTCCAAAGGAATTTAATAAACCTACTCACAAATATGAGGTTTTAAAAGATATGGAGACAACTATGCCTATTTTACAATCTGTAGCAGAAACTCCTTTTGGCAAACATACCGTTAGTACCTCTGCTACTTTTATATGGCATGCTATAAATTCTTCCAGAGAAAATGAACGCCCAGAATTAATAGAAAAAGTAGCTTCAGATTACACCAATACACTAACTTTTAATAAAACTGTAACTCCAGACCAACCGTTAGCATTTGCCTGGACGGCTGCAGAATGTACTACTCAAGATTTTAATGACCCTAAATCTGAGTCAGAACGTATGGTGATTTACAATCTTCTAAACACTAAAGATGTATTACTTGCTCAACATCAAAAATTATGGGATTCGTTGTGGGAAGGAGATATTGTGATTGAAGGGGATCTAAAATCGCAACAAGATGTGCGATTAGCATTGTATCATTTGTATGCATTTGGACGCGGTGATTCAGATTTAAGTATTGCCCCTATGGGATTATCATTACAAACTCCGTATAACGGTCATATTTTCTGGGATACAGAGTTATGGATGTTCCCTCCTTTACTCATTTTTAATCAGGATATCGCCAGATCATTAGTAAATTATAGATCAGACCGATTGACACCAGCAATGGAACGAGCAAAAAATTATGGTTATGATGGTGCAATGTTTCCGTGGGAAAGTGATGACACCGGTGAAGAAGCCACTCCTCCATTTGCACTTACAGGACCCTTTGAACATCATATTACTGCAGACATAGCAATTGCATTCTGGAATTATTACCGCGTAACTCAAAATGAAAAATGGCTTGCAGATAAAGGTTATCCATTACTTAAAGAGGTAGCAGATTTTTGGGTAAGTAGATCTGAAAGAAATGCAGATGGCAGTTATTCTATTAACAACGTGGTAGGTGCAAATGAGTATGCAGCAAATATTGATGATAATGCATTTACAAACGGGGCTGCAATTACTGCCTTGAGATATGCAGGGCTTGCTGCCGCAAAGCTCAATTTAGAGCCTAATCCAGCTTGGGAAAATGTTGCAAACAATATTGTGATACATAAATTTGAAGATGGGACTACAAAAGAGAATAAGACGTACTCTGGGGCGATTATAAAACAGGCAGATGTTAATCTGCTTTCATTCCCACTGAATATCGTAAATGATAAAGAAGACATCTTAAAAGACTTAAAGTATTACGAACCAAAATTATCCAAGAAAGGTCCGGCAATGGGAAAATCTATCTTTGCAGTACTCTATGCACGAGCTGGTGATGTAGATAAAGCATACAGTCTTTACAAGGAAAGTTATGAGCCTAATCAACAGAAGCCATTTGGTGCTTTATCTGAAGTAGCAACGTCAAATTTTTCATACTTTGCAACCGGAGCCGGTGGTATGTTACAGACAGTATTGTTTGGTTTTGGAGGATTAGATTTTACCGAAGAAGGAATCGTTCAGAAAAACCCTGTACTACCTAAACAATGGAAATCGTTGACAATAAAAGGAGTAGGCCCAGATAAGAAAACATATCGCATAGATCGATAAACAAAATTATTAGAAGCAGATAAAAACGTTTAAATAGAGAATTAAGTAAATGGCACAACAGGAAGATCATTTTAAGAAAGTAATATCTCACGCTAAAGAATACGGTTACATCTTTGGCAGTAGTGAAATATATGACGGTTTAAGCGCAGTTTATGACTATGGTCAAAATGGAGCTGAACTTAAAAAAAATATTAGAGATTACTGGTGGAAGAGCATGGTGCAAATGAATGAAAATATTGTAGGCCTTGACGCCTCTATTTTTATGCATCCTACCACGTGGAAAGCATCGGGTCACGTTGAAGCTTTTAATGATCCTCTTATTGACAACAAAGATTCTAAAAAGAGATACCGTGCAGATGTTCTTATAGAAGACTATGCCGAAAAAATAAATCAGAAAGCTGAAAAAGAAATCGCTAAAGCAAAAAAACGTTTTGGAGAGTCTTTTGATGAAGCCGAATTTGTAAGTACAAATCCTAGAGTTTTAAGATATCGGGAAGAGCAAGACACCATCCTTAAACGTATGGCTCGCTCTCTTGAGGCAGAAGATCTGGCAGACGTTAAAGCTCTTATTGAAGAATTAGGAATTGCAGATCCTGATACCGGTTCTAAAAACTGGACAGATGTGCGTCAATTCAATCTAATGTTTGGTACAAAACTAGGAGCTTCTGCAGAGACAGCTACAGATTTGTATCTAAGACCAGAAACAGCTCAGGGAATATTTGTAAACTTCTTAAATGTTCAAAAAAGCGGAAGGATGAAAATTCCTTTTGGGATTGCACAAACCGGTAAAGCATTTAGAAATGAGATTGTTGCAAGACAATTTATATTTAGAATGCGTGAATTTGAGCAAATGGAAATGCAATTTTTTGTACGTCCGGGAGAGGAATTAAAATGGTATGAACACTGGAAAGAAACACGTCTTAACTGGCATTTATCATTAGGATTAGGTAAAGAAAATTACCGTTTTCACGATCATGAAAAACTTGCTCATTACGCAAATGCTGCCGCAGATATCGAGTTTAACTTCCCTTTTGGTTTCAAAGAGTTAGAAGGAATACATAGTCGTACAGATTTTGACCTTAAAGCTCACGAAGAGCATTCAGGTAAAAAACTTCAATTTTTTGATCCGGAGTTGAATGAAAATTATGTTCCTTATGTTGTTGAAACTTCAATAGGACTTGATCGTATGTTCCTCGCCGTATTCTCTCAGTCTCTTGAGGAAGAGGAGTTAGAAAATGGTTCTACACGTACAGTTTTAAAATTACCGGCTATCTTAGCTCCTGTAAAAGCTGCTATTCTACCGTTAGTTAAAAAAGATGGATTGCCAGAAGTAGCTCGTAAGATTATAGACGACCTTAAATGGGATTTCAATGTTACTTACGATGAGAAAGATGCTGTAGGACGTAGATATCGTCGTCAAGATGCTGCAGGAACTCCTTTTTGTATTACAGTAGATCACGACACGCTGGAAGATGATAGCGTAACCATACGTGATCGTGATACAATGGAGCAGAAGAGAGTAAAAATATCAGAATTGAATACTATTCTTCACGATAAAATTGATTTTAAAAATTGGATGAAGTCTTAAACATCATTCATCATTTATAAAAAGCCCCAAAACGGGGCTTTTTTTAATCCGTATACTATTAACTTTCGTACATTTAAAGACCCTATTTTATACGATATGATACAGGTTTACAGATTTTTGGTTAAAAAATCTTCTTATTCAATAATTGCTGTAGTTGGTGTTCTTTTAATTTTTTCGGCTTCTTTAAAAGCTCAACAGATTGAAGGGCCGTCGATGGTACGAGCGATTAATTTTGTAAAAGAAGTTCCTAGTTTAAGTAGTCAGCTTGAAAAAGGTACTTTTCAAACTCCTGTAAAATCTAATGTTATTCAAGAGGTAAATCCTAAAAGGCGTACTACGAATCAAGTTGTACCGGGAAAAGGATTCCCAAAAGACGGTGATCCGCTTGTTAAGACTGAAAAATCTAAACAAATAACAAAATCATATACATCAGAGCCACTTCAGGTTTTTGAAGCAAACACCTCGCGTTTTACACCCTCAGATCCTACCGGGGCGGTAGGTCTCAATCACTATGTCGCAGCGTGGAATGCCGGGTTTAAAATTTTTGATAAACAGGGCAATTTATTGGTAGATGAGGCTTCTTTAGGAACTTTATTTGAAGGAAATACTGAAGGGGATCCTATCGTTTTATATGATGCTCCTGCAGATCGCTTTATTATAACAGAATTTGAAAAAGACAATCAAAGTGGTGGTGTTAACGGTTTAAATATTGCCATTTGTAAAGGTTCTGACCCGGTAAATGACGGCTGGTATATTTATACTGCTGGTTTTGAAACTGGGGAGTTTCCGGATTATCCTAAATATTCTGTATGGCACGATGGATATTACATCACATCTAACATCCTAATAAACACAGACACCGCAGGAAATAAAAGCAATGCCATCTTTGTTATGGAACGGGAAAAAATGCTTCAGGGCTTAGCAAATGTTGGCTTTTTAGGATTTCCGCTACCTACTCTTCAAACAAATGGTTTTTTTAGTCCTCAATTTTTCAATATCAGTAGTCCTCAGGCTCCAACTACCGGTCCTGCCACAGTGGTTTATCTTCAAGATGACTCGTGGTCTGGAGTTGCTGATGACCATCTTAAATTATGGGATTTAAATGTAAACTGGACCACTCCTCAAAGCTCTACAATCTCACAACCCAATATTCTAACAGTTTCTGATTTTAATAGTGTTTTTGACGGAGGTTCATTTTCTAATCTTCCACAACCATCTGGTCCAGATATCGATGCGTTGCAAGGAACTATTATGAATCAAGCTCAGTTTAGAAAATTTAATACTTACAATTCTGCTGTTTTTAATTTTGCGGTAAATGTAGCTCCCTCTGGTCAAGAGCTAGCCGGAATTAGATGGTACGAATTAAGGCAGGCGGGAGATGGGCAACCCTGGTCGGTTTTTCAGGAAGGTACCTATATTTCACCCACTGGTAATAATGCATTTGCAGCGAGTATGGCCTTAGATTCACAAGGAACTATAGGAATGGGATACACCACGGTAAGCGCCTCTACCCCAGTCACTATAAATTATACAGGAAGATATGCTAATGATCCATTAGGAGAGATGACTGTCCCAGAAGCCTTAATTGCCGCCAGCACTGGCGTGAGTGCTTCTGAGCGTTATGCAGATTATACGCATCTTACGGTAGATCCTGCTGATGGTAATACCTTTTGGTTTATTTCTGAATATTTTAATACCCAACGTAAAGACATAATAGGTGTCTTTAAATTGGCACCAGATTTTACAAATGATGTTCAAGTGGTATCAATAGATAGTCCTGAAGATGGAGCACTTACATCTGCTCAATCAATTTCTATTACAATTAGGAATGCAGGAATAGCAAGCCAATCTAATTTTCCGGTTACATATTCAGTTGCTAATGTTGCTACAGTTACAGAAACTTTTACGGGAACACTTGCTTTTAATGAGTCTGCTACATACACTTTTGCACAAACAGCAGATTTATCAATTATGGGGCAAACCTATACATTGAGCGCATCAACCGGGTTAAGTTCAGATGAAGATCCCAGCAACGACTCGGTAGAGCAAACCGTAACAAATTTATGGCAGGATGATCTCGGTGTGACTGCCTTATTAGCTCCGCAATCGCAAACACCATTAAGTGCTGAAGAAAACTTAACCGTACAAATCACAAACTTTGGTTCTGCTGCACAAACAAATTTTCCTGTTTACTATGAGG
This sequence comes from Leeuwenhoekiella aequorea, assembly GCF_004104375.1. Lineage (GTDB taxonomy): Bacteria > Bacteroidota > Bacteroidia > Flavobacteriales > Flavobacteriaceae > Leeuwenhoekiella > Leeuwenhoekiella aequorea. Next base: position 258,319 of record NZ_QOVM01000001.1, on the reverse strand, counting down.
TGGACAATGGTTCGCGTATTACAGAAACATTTAGTGCCAGTATCGCTGCAGAATCGGTTGCTAATTATACTTTTAATACTCCCATCGATTTTTCAGAATTGCGAACGTACTCCGTTGTTACCGGAACTGATTTAGCTACAGATAGTGACAACTCAAACAATAGTATTTCTTCTCAAATTACGAGTTCGTATTGTATGCCTGTTGCAAATTGCGCCCTGGCAGATGATGGTATTACTCAAATAAATTTAGAAGGGACTATCTTCAATACAACCTGTACAGATTCAGGATATAGCAACAATACAGACACAGTTTTTGATCTTGATATTCAAGGCAACCCATATACTGGTTTACTTCAGGCTGGTTTTGAAAATACATCATATGCCATTTTTATAGACCTTAATGATAATGGCACATTTGAATCTTCAGAGCTGGTTTCTAATGATATTATAGCGCTTTCAAATCGCGACACTCCTTTTACAATTGAATTACCTGAAGGGGTTAATCTAGGCACCTATAGAATGCGTTTACGCAGTAAAGACAGTGAGTTTGGCGGCAATTTAATAGATCCTTGTGATGATATCGCATATGGTCGCATAACAGATGTGAGCGTACGTATTTTCAATAGTTTGTCTGTGGAAGAGAATATATTTCCTGACGGGGAGCTGGTTGTAATTGAACGTGAAAAAAATCAGTTTCAAATTTCACTTAGTACTACAGAAATACAGGATAAAATGGCGCTTACTGTTTTTTCAGTTTCAGGTCAAAAGCTTGCTGAAAACTGGATTGAAAATGAATACGGAAGTTTTAAATATAATCTGGATATGTCTTACGCTTCGAGCGGAGTCTATATTGTACGTATTGGAAACAGCAAAGGAGGCCAATCGAAAAAGATTGTAGTGCGCTAAAAAAAAGCTCTTAATTGAACAGTCCCCGTATGTATTGTACGGGAAGTTTCACTTTTTCTACCGAAGTAGGCTACGTTGAGATCCAGAAATTTTGTTAATCGCTTCTGTGCCAGAGTCGTCCACGTAAAGTTAGAACCAGGTTGTAGTCCTTCAAGCATTTGATATGCAACCGGTGAAAACGCACTACCCTCAAATTCGTTTTTGATATATTTCGCTTCAGCGCTCAGAGAAATTTTAGCAGAATTGCTGTATGAAAAAGAAATCCCGAAATCCTGTTTTTTTAAAAACTCAAAATCACCAAGCAGATTTTCTTTACTTGCAAGGCTGTAAAATGCCTCTACTCGAGAATTATCATTGATCAAATAGGAGATTTTCGGACTTACTTCTGCACGGGTTAAATCATAATTACGCTGTTCAAAATTTTCAGAAGTGCTGGCATTTGTACCAATATCTGTCTTTAAATTAATGAGGTAACTCTGCTTCACTTTGTGTAAAAAATTAAATTGGTGGCTGCGTAAAGTAGAGGTTTGTAATCCTAGAGAAACTAGATTACGTGTCGTATTTGCTAAATACGTGTAACTGGTCGTAAATTTTTGCTTTCCGCGATTAAGGTATAGCGTGTTTCTAAAATTTACATTTAAACCCAATGCATCTTCACGCTCATCAAACAGATTTAAATCAAATGAATCACCCGCTCTCAAGATTTTTTGATCAATTAAATAACTAGTTTGATTATAAAAATGAGAAGCAAATTTTTTAAAACCCAATTTTCCGCTCCACTGTTGAAAGTCTAATGTCACCAACTGACTAAATCTGTTTTGATGGGTCTTAATAAAAATTTGATTAGGTAAGAGTACTTTTATAAAATCTGCCTCATCATTAAATTGTGCAACCTCAAATTCTTGCAGCTGTTGAACGCCATCTCCATTATAATCTATCCATGTATAAACCCCTTGTCCTTCATCAACTTTTACATAGGTAAATTCTTGTTGAGGTAAGGTGCCGCTACTGGTTTCAAATAAGGTGTTCAACCGCAAAATAGAATTAAAAATACGTTGATCAAACAACAATCTGGAGTTTAGCGATTGTTCATTTTGCCTATTATTTTCTTCATAAATCAACTTCCTATAGTTTATAAAAAGCCCTAAAGATGTATGCTCATTTTTAACCAACTGAGATTTTAAATAATAAGTATTACTATTATTTACACGCTCTAGATAAGTATTACGTAAACTATCGTTAATTCTAAATCTGTAACCTACTTCTACAAAAACCTCCGTACTGTCACCACGTCCTATAAATCCTTCATACGATTGATAACGCTGACTCAAAGAATCTAATATTCCCGATGTTTTTTGCTTTAAAATATTGCTTTCTGTACTTATCTTAGCGCCTATCCAAGATTTTTTAAAGCCATAAATACTGGTAGCGTTTAGTCTTAAAAATGAGGTTTCTGAAGTATCTGATCTAGTTTTTAAAAAACTTGAATTTACAAAGGTTTGAAGCTTATTAATTTTAAAGTTTGAAATAATGCTATTTCTTACACCGTTATAGTTTTTTCCGAAGTTGAGATTTTCAAACCGGTAATCTACAAACGCACGTGTAGAATCTTGATAGTGTAATCGCCCAGTAATTAAGGATTGATCTCCGAGCGTAGTAAATGGCAAATTCCAATCCCGGTTAAATTCAATTGCATAAGTACGTTCTATGTTTTCAAAATCATCTTGTATATAATCTATAGTAGCATAGGCATCTAAATACTTTGATTTTGTTTTGAGTATGCGCTGTCGTATATCAAATTTACCGGCAAATCCAGTATTATTACTATCATCGAGCTCAGAGAATAAATTGAGATCTCTCTTACTACCTGCTCCTTCAAAAGCAATTGCAGTTTTATCTGTGGGAGCAAAAAGACCTTCTACAACAGCCATTTGCAATTGAGTAGGAGCAAATAAGCGTATTACTGGAGCGTAATCTCCTTGCGCAACTCCGTTCACAGGACTTACATATTCATAAATACGACTTATCGCTGTATTTGAACTTAATCGATAGTCACCTAAATTAAGACCTACCTGACTAAAACGAACATTATATAATTCGTCTTCAGGATTATTTGAAAAAACATACACCTCTTTTCCATCACGTAGCTCTTTGCGGTATAATATTTTATTCTCGTTGTAGGTTTCGGGATTAACGCTAGGTGCAAACATCAATGAGGGATTATCTCCTGCCTGCTGTAAAACATCTACTTGATCTGTATTCAAGTTTTGCAATAAGGGCTGATTTTTAGCATCACTTTCAAAATATACATGTGCTTTTAAGTGCAGCTTATTATTTTCGGTCTGGTGACCTCCACCTGCATAAGCAACCAATCTTGTGAAATTTTGTTCGCTGTACTGATACTCTACCGAAATACGCATTTCGCTGGTAATGGGGAATGTGGGATTAAAACGCAGTTCGCCTGCATTGTAATCAATCACATAATCAGCAGTTTCGCCACGTTGCAAAAGAACTCCATTTACATAAACGCGTTCACTACCACTTACGATAAGTACATACAATTCTCCATTAGGACCTGTGAGTTTATAAGGCCCTTGGTTTCCTTCTTGTCCATTAAAGCGACTCTGCGTAAACACACCTCTTACAAGTGCAGCTGCACCAAATAAATCAGTTTCAGAATTGTCATGATCTAAGGTACCACGTAGCGATAAACCTTGCACTTTTTTATTAAATCTACCGAAGTAGGAAGTGGTGTTTTCAAGATTTATATCACCCGCCCGTATATTCCAGTAATCACTGTAAAGCTCAATGAAAATTTGATCAAACTCATCTAAGCGCTGAGAATAACCACCGTCTTGCTGCGGAATATTAGCATCCTGAAGCGACGCCCTTAGAGACACACGCTCACTTAATTTTCCAGAAATCTGCAGGTCTAATTCACTATTAAGAGTACTATTTTGATTGTTACCACTCGTAATTCCCCGCACTAAACTTCCAGAAACATCCAAGCCTTCAAAAGGCACAAACGTTTTGAAATACTTTTCCTCTTTTAAGGCATAAACACGTTCAAGATTACCCGAACTATTTACAGTCTTGTCTGGATCAAATTCAAAATAACGTTGAGTAAGAAAATGTGGGTAAACACGGTAATTAAATACAAGAGAATCTGGCAGCTTATCAATTTGCTTGAGCACAAGTTTAGAGACACCATAGTCTACCGAATACATAGAGCTATCTATTACAATACCGTCTGGAGTAGAAACTTTAAATAAATAAGGATTTATACTTACCGAATCTATGAGAATAGTATCTCTAACAGCAAGCTTTTTAATTCTTGATAAACCAGTTTCGCGTTCCTGAGCAAAACCGCTTAAGCACAATGAGAATAGAAATATACAAGCAAGGTTGCGCATCGGGTATAAAACTACATGAAAAAGAATAAAGTTGGCAGATTCTATTTGCTAGCCGATATGTATTAAAAAGAGATCCAAATCTTATAATTGAATCAGATCAAACCGAAATATTTAACTTCGCCCTAAACTCACAACAAACGCATGAAAATTATCACATATAACGTCAACGGAATTCGCGCAGCATTAAAAAAAGGACTTTTAGATTGGATAAAGCAGGCCGACCCAGACGTGCTTTTACTACAAGAAACAAAGGCACATAAAGAACAGGTAGATGTCGATTTTCTTCAGGAAATAGGATATCATGATTACTGGTTTAGTGCTCAAAAAAAAGGATATAGCGGGGTGGCTATTCTTACAAAAAAAGAACCCGATAATGTAGTACACGGTACTGGTATTGATTATATGGATTTTGAAGGTCGTAACATACGTGTCGATTTTGGTGATCTCAGCATAATGAGCATGTATTTACCCAGCGGAACAAATGTAGATCGCCTGGAGCATAAATTTAAGTATATGTCAGACTTTCAGGTTTATGCAGATGAATTGCGTAAAACAAGACCCAATCTTGTGGTAGGTGGCGATTATAATATTTGTCACGAAGCTATAGATATTCATGATCCTGTACGACTTAAAAATGTGAGCGGCTTTTTACCTGTTGAGCGCGAATGGATGACCGAACTTATAACCAGTGGTTTTACAGACAGTTTTAGACACTTAAATCCAGAAGTAGAACAGTACAGCTGGTGGAGCTATCGCGCTAATGCCAGAGCTAATAATAAAGGCTGGCGACTTGATTACAATATGGTTAGTGAACCCTTGAAAAATGCAATTTCCCGAGCGGTTATTTTACCAGAAGCAAAACACAGCGACCACTGTCCTGCATTGCTAGAACTGGATTATAATGGCCTGTAAATTTTAATAAAATAACACCAATATTTTCAAGGCATCGGCGTTAATCAAAAAACAACTAATTCAATAAATAATTATGCTTAAAAAGTTTTGCTTCATTCTATTTAGCGCTGCTACACTTACCTCCTGTGTTTCTGCTAAAGTTTACAAAGATCTAGAGGCACGTTATGCCGGTCTTAAATCTGAAAATCAAGATCTTGATAGAGAACTTGCCACTTCAAACCGCCTTAAAAAGCAGTTTGAAACAGAATCCGCGCGATTGAGTGAAGAACTTGAAACCACTAAAGCAGAACGCGATCAACTTTCAAGTGCTTATGCTGCTGCAAAAAGCAATCTCGAAAATCTTCAGAAATCATATGATGCTCTGGAAGCAAATAGCTCTAAAAGTCTTGCTGAAAATTCTAAGAAAAACAGAGAGCTTTTGAGCGAACTTGATGAAAAGCAACTTGCACTTGCTACAGAGCAAGCTCGATTAGAAAAGCTTCAGCGTGATCTGGCAGAGCGTTCACAGCGTGTAGATGAATTAGAATCTATGATTGCCGCTAAAGATGCAAAAATGCGCGCACTTAAAGACGCAATTTCAAAAGCACTAGTGGATTTTGAAGGCAAGGGATTAACTGTAGAACAGCGCAACGGAAAAGTATATATCTCTCTTGAAAATAAATTACTTTTTGACAGCGGTAGCTGGACGGTAGGATCTAATGGTCGTAAAGCAGTACAGCAACTTGGATCTGTGCTGGCAGAAAATTCTGAAATCGCAGTTCTAATTGAAGGCCATACAGATAATGTACCTTATGGTGGCAATGGTGTAATATCAAACAATTGGGATTTATCTACAAAAAGAGCAACAGCGATTGTTGAGATACTTAGTCAGAATTCTGCAATAAATCCACAAAATCTCACTGCTGCAGGTCGCGGAGAATTTGCTCCGGTGGCATCTAATTCTAGTGCCGAAGGAAAAGCAAAAAACCGAAGAATAGAAGTTATATTAACGCCGCAACTAGATGAAGTAACTAAATTGCTGAATGACATTTAACTGTTCTAATTAATAAATTTTAAAAATCGCCCGTTTCTGACGGGCGATTTTTTTTTAAGTATAGTGGCTACGCCGATTACATAATTTACTAATTAATTTTTGTACCAATAGGCGGCTCTTAAACTTTCGGTTTTTACTTTTACAAAAAACACGAAACTCCATTTATGCGCTACACAAACCTTCCCAATACAGAAATCAAAGTCAGTAAAATATGTTTGGGTACAATGACTTATGGTCAACAAAATACCGAGGCAGAGGGTCATGCTCAACTTGATTATGCCATAGATCAAGGAATAAATTTTATTGATACGGCAGAATTGTACAGTGTTCCTGCAAAAGCAGAAACCTATGGAAGTACAGAACGAATTATAGGGTCTTGGCTTGCAAAAAGAGGAAAACGCGATGATCTGGTTATAGCTTCAAAAATTGTAGGGCCGGCAGATATGTCTCAGCATATTCGCACTGGTGGTTTTACTAAATCAGAATTTAGAGATGCCATTCAAAAAAGTTTAAAAAGGCTGCAAACAGATTATATAGATTTGTATCAGCTTCACTGGCCGGAGCGCAACACAAATTATTTCGGAAAACTGGGATATACTCACGATGATACTGAAAAATGGCAAGATAATTTTGCTGAAATTCTTGAGGGCTTAAACAGTTTTATAAAAGAAGGTTTAATAAGACATATCGGGTTAAGTAATGAAACTCCTTATGGTTTATCGAGATATCTTGAAGAATCTCGAAAAGGATTACCTAAAATGATTACCGTTCAAAATCCTTATAATTTACTCAACCGAAAAGATGAAGTAGGACTTACAGAACTCTTACACCGTGAAGAAGTAGGTTTATTAGCTTATTCTCCTTTAGGTTTTGGGACGCTTTCAGGCAAATATATTGACGGTAGTGATACAGAGGATTCTCGTGTTAATCAATTCCCGAAATACAATAGATATTCAAATGAGATTGCTGTAGCAGCTACAAAAAAGTATATGCAAATAGCAAAAAAATATGGCTTATCTATTACTGAGCTAGCTTTAGCATTTGTTACAGACAGACCATTTATGACTGCTAATATTATAGGTGCTACATCTTTAGATCAACTTAAAGAAAATATAGGAAGTGCAAGCATAACATTATCAAAAGAAATACTTGATGAAATTGATGTTGTGCACCGGGAAATGCCTAACCCAGCTCCATAGAAATAAAAAAAACCAGATCTAGATCTGGTTTTTTTATTCATACAATCTTAACCTATTCTGAGTGGTGATTAATTCTTGTTTAAGATTCTCAACAGTATTTAATAAGTTGAGTATAACATCAATTCCTTCTACATTAATATGCAAATCTTCAGATATGCGTACAATTTTCTCAAAAATAGGTATGCTTTCATAATGCAAACAATAGGTTTCTTCTACAACTACGATTTGCAAGACTCCCTGCTCATGTAACTCTTTAAAAAAAGTTTCTTGTATTTTATAATGTTCACAGAGTTTGGGTACCGGTATGTATTCTGCATAGTTCATGAGGAATGTATTTTTGAGAGTTCTTCAAATAATTCTTTTTCCCTTTCAGATAGATCTGTAGGTACTTTCACGGCGTACGTAATAAACAAATCTCCGTATTGATTTTCCTTTTTATAAACTGGAAATCCTTTTCCTTTAAGTTTCACTTGCGCTCCACTTTGAGTCCCTGCAGCAACTTTTAATTTTACCTTACCATCAAAAGTTTCAACAATAAGTTCGCCTCCTAAAATCGCTGTATATAGATCAAGATCTACTGTTTTATATAAGTTCGCTTTATCTCGTTTAAAATCAGAGTTATTTGCAATTGAAAATTGAAGTAGTAAATCACCTTTAGGGCCTCCATTTATACCTTCCCCGCCGTAACCCTTGATTTTTATAATCTGGCCATTTTCGACTCCCGCAGGAATAGTAAGCCGTATATTTTTCCCGTTTATGGTAATTGTACGCTTTTCAGTTTTATAGACCTCATCAAGATTTAATTGTAAAGTCGCATTAAAATCTTGCCCTCTAAATTGACTGCGATTGCCTGCTCCTCCAGATCCGCCGAACATCGATCCGAAAAAATCTGAAAAGTCATTTTGACTATATCCTCCGCTATATTGAGATCTACCTCCCTGATTGCTATACGCTCTCTGTTGACGTTCTGCATTCTCATAGGCATCTGCATGCTGCCAGTCTTTACCATATTTATCGTATTTCTTTCTATTTTCAGGGTTCCCTAAAACTTCATTTGCTTCATTTAATTGCTTAAACTTTTCTTCAGCTTCAGTATCCCCGGGGTTAACATCAGGATGGTATTTGCGGGCAAGCTTACGATAAGCTTTCTTGATTTCTGCTTCCGTTGCCGTTTTATCTATACCTAAAACTTTATAATAATCTATATATGCCATCGAGAAGTTACTTAAGTTGTGTTTTTTTAAGTCTTTTATACAATAGCAAAGATTTAAAAAATACACATCACATTAAAATTAAGGAGATTTATAGTAAAGACACGATAAGATAATTCTAAATTTTAGTTAAGTAGCATGTCTTTAATAACTGTGTAAGTTACGCTTTCGCAGAAGCAAAAACTATCCTAAGCTATTTAGATAAAAAGCCAGAATGAGACCTATTGCAGTTGCAATACCTGCCCAATAACTGTCTTCTTTATAAGCCTTAGGAAAGACTTCAATAGACAGAGAAGCTACTACAGCTCCACCGGCAAAACAACGTATGTATGCCAGTAAGGAGTCAGAAACATCAGCGAGTAGTAAATTTCCTAAAAAAGCAGCCAGAGATAGAATTAAGGCTGTAGCTCCCCAAAGGGTAAGTACTTTCTTTTTTGAAGCCCCGTTTTCAGTCATTTCTTTAGCACCGCCAGCTGCTTCGGGCAAATTTGAGAGAAATATTGAGCCCGAAAGTGCTGCAATACTTAATGGATCTGCACCAATTAAGGCAACACCCAGCGCCAGGTTTTCAGGAATACCATCTAGTGTAATTGCTGCAAGAAGCCCTCCTCCACTATTTGAACCCCATTTTTGTTTGACGAGATAATCAAGACCTGTAAAAACCAGTGCACCGGCAAAAACGATGCTCAATGCTATACCTATAGAAGATTTTTCCATAGCCGGGTTAATCAACTCCAGCACTGCAGAAACAATTAAGGCGCCACCTGCCAATGCGACCAAAAAGCCTTCTGTTTTCTCTGATAACGAACCATAAATACCCCAAACAGCTCCAAGCAGAAGCGCTCCGGAAACTACAGCGATTACAATTAAGGTCATCATCATAAGCTTCGGTTTATCTTAAAACAGCTGTGCTAATTTTTGAATGAATGGGTTATTTTATACTTAATAACTCTACATCAAATATCAACATCGCATAAGGTGGAATATCTGCTCCAGCTCCGTTTTCACCATAGGCTAATTCTGCAGGTATGTATAATTGATACTTAGAACCCACATTCATTAATTTTAAAGCTTCGGTCCAGCCAGAAATAACCTGACTTACCCCTAAAACGATAGGTTCTCCGCGCTTGTACGAACTATCAAAAATTTTACCGTCAAGTAGGCGGCCTTCGTAATGTACTTCTACCTTATCTGAAGATTCAGGCACAGCTCCACTCCCTTTCTTTAAAATTTTATACTGTAATCCACTTTCGGTTTCAGTAATACCCTCTTTAGTCTTATTTGCTGCAAGAAAACTAGTCTCTTCTTCTTTATTTTTAACCTCTGCAGCCTCGCGCTCTCTGTCTTTTAGTTCTCGTAGTTCTACTTGAAAGCGTCCCATAATCCCTCTAATCTCCTCTTCAGACAGAGCTAAAGTATCTTTTAAACCTTCTCTAAGTCCGTTTTCATATTGATTAATATCAAAAATTGAATCTTGAGCATTTCCAAACATCCCTTTAAATTGTTTTGCAGTCGATGCTCCCATCGCATAAGACACAGAGTCCTTAAATGTGGTGAATTTTGCTTCAGGTTCTGATTGCTGGATTGCATCACGTGAACTTGAGCAATTAATAAAAAGAGCAGTGAAAGGAATTATAAGTAGAAGGTTTTTAATATGCATTTTAAAAGGATTGGTTTATTATAAAAATAAAAAAGGCACTGTATTTACAGTGCCTTTCAAAATTATGCTTTTCTTTTTTATTCTTTTACTATTTCAAGTAACTCAACATCAAAGATAAGTGGTTCACCAGGACCAATGTTTGGTTGTGATCCACGCTCTCCGTATGCTAATGAAGCAGGAATGTAAAGTTGGTACTTGGCACCTACTTTCATCAATTGTAAAGCTTCAGTCCATCCTGCGATCACCTGAGTAACGCCAAATGTTGCAGGCTGCCCACGCTCATAAGAACTGTCAAATACAGTACCGTCGATTAATTTACCTTCATAGTTAACACTTACTTGATCTTCTGCAGTAGGAACAGCTCCTGTACCTTCAGTCAAAACTTTGTACTGCAAACCACTCTCTGTAGTAACTACTCCTTCTTTTTTAGCATTTGCAGCTAAAAACTCATCTTCTTTCTTTTTATTTTCCGCAGCTTTAGTAGCCATCTCAGCATCTTGCTTCTTCTGCAATTCAGCTTGAAAACGCGTCATAAGACTTTGCATTTCAGCTTGAGAAAACTCAATACTGTCTGTAAAACCTTTACGTACTCCCTGCTCATAAACATCTAGATCAAAAAGCTCGCTTGCATCATCTCCAAGGGCTTGTTTAAATTGAGCTCCTGTGTTACCACCTATCATATACGATATCGAGTCCTTAAATGTTTTAAGCTCTAAGTCTCCCGAACTCTTTTTTGAGTCATCACAGTTAACCAGTGTTAATGCTACCGGCAAAGCAAGAAATAATCTATTTAATTTCATTTTTAGTTTTTTAAAAATACAGATGCAAATAACGTGATATTCTCACACCTATAAAAATCTTTACCCGTCATTCTTTATATCAAAGGTTTACTAACTTACAAAAGCACTAAAACCTGTAATAGCCCTTCCTACAATTAGTGAATTGATCTCTTTTGTACCTTCATAACTATAAATGGCCTCTGCATCTGCAACAAATCGGGCGACATCGTGTTCTAATAAAATTCCATTACCCCCCATAACCTCACGAGCTCTACTCACAACGTCCCGCGTACGCATCGAGCAAAATACTTTTGCCAGAGATGCATGTTCATCTTTAAGTTGACCTGCATCTTGCATCTCACTTAACCGAAAACACATCGTTTGCATAGCCGTAAGATTAGACACCATTTCTACAAGGTGATTTTGAATAAGCTGAAAGCTGGCAATAGGTCTGCCGAATTGCTCTCGTTTCTTTGTATAGGTTAAGGCTGCTTCATAAGCTCCACGCGCGCAACCCACCGCCTGCCACGCTACACCAGCACGCGTCATTTGAAGAACCTTTGCTGTGTCTTTAAAAGAATCTGCTTTTTGTAAACGGTCGCTCTCGGGAACGCGACAATTTGTAAGAGTTATCAATGCATTTTGTACCGTGCGTAATGCCATTTTATCTTCCATCTTCTCAGCTAGGAATCCAGGATTTTCTTTACGTACTATAAATCCCTTAACCCGATCTGTTTCTTCATCCCGTGCCCAAATAACGGTAATGTCTGAAAAAGTTGCATTTCCTATCCACTTTTTTTGGCCGTTTATAATCCACTCATCACCTTCCCGGCGACAGGTTGTTCCCATACCACCTGCAACTCCAGAGCCTACATCGGGCTCAGTTAAACCAAATGCACCTATTTTTTCAAATTTCTGCATTTTAGGAAGCCATTCCTGTTTCTGTTCTTCGCTACCACATAAATAGATAGAACCCATAGCAAGACCACTATGTACACCAAAAAAAGTTGAGATCGACACATCTACTCGAGCCAACTCCATTGCGAGAATTCCTTCCATAAGAAAAGATTGTCCCGGGCAGCCATAGCCCTTATAAGCAATACCAGCGAGACCTAACTTTGCAAATTTGGGGATAATGTGATGCGGAAATTCTGCTCTGTTCCAAAAATCATTTGCTATAGGCTTAACCTCCTCTTCCATAAAATTGCGCATTTTCATTTGCAACTCTCGTTCTTCGGGAGTTAATTTAAGTGCCATATTATAAAAATCCCCATCTACAGGCGGTAGCTTACGTTCTCCCTTTTTTGCTTGAGAACTAAGCATCTTCATCAAGCCTTTAAGCTGGCGATCATCTAAATTTCCTACCGCACTCATTACCTGCGATAAATCTACTTTCTCAGATAATTTTGCAAGTGCGTCAAGATCTACAGACTTTAGAAGACCTATTGTATTTTTTACTTTTCCGAATAACGACATCGTTTGAGCTTTTTAGTTTTCAGTCTAAAAGTAACTACGAAATCCGCTTTTATAGCCAAAAAACTGTTAATAAGAAGCTGTTTTGTCGAGTATGAAAATTATTTTACAAGACTTTCATGCAAGTAAGCTCGTTGCGAATTAAAGGTCTCAATATGCAACCAGCCATTTGATTTCCCTAATACCCGAATAGTATCATTTCTGGTGACTTCGCCTATTTTATTTGCCTTTGCCGATGCTGCGTTACGAAGATTAGCAACATTATTTCTTATACGATGGGTAAGCGTAGTATCTCCTACTTTGCTATTTTGATCAATAGGTGATTCTTCCTTTATAAATGGATAGGGATTTATGGCTCCTGAACCACTACTATAAATACCAAAATGTAAATGAGGCGCTGTGGTACGGGCATTACCGGTATTGCCTACTAATCCTAACGTATCACCTACCTCAACACGCTGCCCATTACGTGCAATTATACTGTCTAAATGCGCATAATAAAGCGAGTTGCCAAACATACGCTCCCGCAACCAAACCTGTTTACCGCCCAGTCCTCTATTGCCAGTTCTGCCCACAAAACCGGGTACACTTGCAACAACTGGAGTTCCCCGAGCTGCAAAAATATCTACACCTTCATGACTTCGCTTTCCACCATCTCTGGTAGCTCCCCAAAAACTTTGTATCGCATTCGCGGAAGCTCCAGCAACCGGAAAATGGTATGCAGGTGTGCTGGTTAAACGAAATGCAAATGTTGATTTTGCTCCCAATTCGGGTTGTACGATAATCTTGAAAACACCCTCATTTTTAGTAGAAAAACGGATTTTTTTTTCTTGATGTGCAGCCTCTTCAATAAGTCGATAAGGGTGTAAACTATCTTGTGTTTTCTCATAAAGATTTAGGAAGACAAGCGGATTCAAAGAATCTGTTTCAACCATAAAGTTATAGACTCGGCCTTGTTCTAAACTTACTTCATAACTATATACCGGATAAATCTCCGGATTAAATTTACCCGTTTCTAAATAGGGCGAATTGATATTTAAACTGTCTGCCAAAGCAGATTTAAAGGCAGCATTCCACTTGATATACGGCACGGAGTCATTCTTAAAATTACGAGCGTAAATTTCACGTGCAGTAGGTTGCGTGATAAAATCTGTAGCTTTTGTTATTTTGTCACAAGACACCACAAAAAATACAGCGATAATACTGAAATATAGTACTAGTTTATTTTTCATTTTCTTTTATATAGCAAAATATAAAATGCAGAAATTGTGCCAGTTCTATATTAAAAGAGAGCTAATTGACCCGGTCTGTATTGTTCAAATAATTCGCAATTGAGAGCTGGTTTTTCTCTTCCGTTTAGGTATTTTTTTCGGCCAAGTTCCATTTGCGATTGTATTTGATTAGCAAATTCCCCGCTACCTTTCATTCTCCTGCCATATTGCGAATCGTTGAGGTTTCCGCCGTGACATGCCGCTATTTGATTAAGCACTTTGTCTGCCCGATCTGGCATTGCAGAGCGTATCCACTTTTCAAAAATACCGCCTATAGCCCCATTCAAACGCACCACTGTATACCCTACTGAACTTGCGCCGTGATCAGCTGCTGCTTTAATAAGAGGTAGAATCTCATGACTGTTTATTCCGGGAATAATTGGGGCTGTCATCACACGTACCGGCACGCCCAGATCTGTTAATTTTTGTACGGTTTCTAAACGTTTTTTAACACTTGCAGTACGTGGTTCTAAAAGTCGCCTTGTTTTTTCCTCGAGTGAAGTAATAGACATATTTACGTGAATTAAATTGTAAGAAGCTAGTTCTTTAATAATATCTAAATCCCGCTGAATCAAAGCATTCTTTGTAATTATCCCTACGGGATGTCTAAATTTTAAGAACGTCTTTAATAAATCACGTGTAATTTCATGTTGTCGTTCTGCGGGTTGATAACAATCTGTGTTACCAGATAAAACGATAGGAGTCGCCTTCCACGATTTTTTGGCAAAATGTTGTTCTAGCAAACGTACCGCATTACGTTTAACGAGAATGCGACTTTCAAAATCCAGACCTGCGCTATACCCCCAATATTCGTGCGAATTACGTGCATAACAATATACACAACCGTGCTCACAGCCTTGATACGGATTTAAAGAATAACCCATTCCCACGTCTGGGCTTTCTACTTTATTTACAATCGTCTTTGGGAATGTATCTATAAAAAGCGTTTTGAGGTTTTGAGGTTCGTCACCTTCCTGATTACAATGATTTAAAAAATCATCCCGCATCTCGTGGCTGTGTGCCGAAAATCGATTAGCAACATTCTGCTGCGCCCCTCTGCCTTTTAAGTATTCTCCCGGAATTAACATGAATAGGATTTATTACAAATATATGGGATATTTCCTATTTTAAATCAATATTGCTAAGAAGATTGGTTTGGTAGCTTTTGTAAAGCGCACCAACATTGTGCATAGTTTTTATTTGATCGGATTATATTTATCTCTAAAAATACTAAATTCAGATATTGCCTTATTTCCATATTCAATACAATTTTCTAAAAATTCTTTATAAGTTCTTGTTTCAAAAATTTTCAAAGGGGTTACATCATCATATTTTTTTCGGGTTAAAGGTAAGGTCGGTATTTCTTCTTTACTTTTAATTCTTGTGTAAGGTGTAAATATCATTACAACCCATCCAAAAGCATCATATTTCTCTTTTAATTTTAAGTAAGCTTCTTTATCCTTGTCATTCATTTTCTCAAACCATTCTGGAAGAAATATTTCAGTATATGTTAATAAATCATCTAAATCATTAGCTATTTTAGGTGAAAAATATTCAAAATACCAACTTTCAAAAAATGTAGCCTGAAAATCACTCCAAGTCAACAATTGTATATTAGTAAGCTTAGATGCTTTTTTTGCACCAGATTGATAATCACTTGTTGTGATAATATATCCAATATTACAACCTAAGTCAGCTACAACCGTTCTAAATCCGTGAATTACATTTTGTGGAATATTAGATTTCCAGTGTTTACATTCGCATATTATAGAGTATTTCCTTCCTTTAATTGTTTCTTCAGCATACACATCAATTTCAGCTTGTCCTCTTACTGTATCAAGAGTTTTTTCAATTTCGATTTCAAAACCACATTTCTCAAGTATATTACCTACTTCAATTTGTAAATCTTGCCAAGTGTCTGGAATTTTATCTGTTATCATTAATGTTCACTGTGATTTATATTAAGTAACGGTTTTGTGTATGGAAAGTTACGGTTTTGTTTAAGCACTAATTTAGCAATTTTTTATACACGTTTTTGTAAACAGTTTTTTATTCAGTTTGGTTTTTCCGATTCATAAATTCAGTCAGTTTTTGTTTAATCAGCTTTGATTCTTCATAGGTAACTCTTAATTTATCTAAAGGAAATGAAAATTTTTGATTTTGGTCAGTCACTTCGAGCGTGGTTTTATTTCCGTTATAATTCAGAGATTCAATTCCGATAAAATCCGTTCAATATAGATTTTGTTCCGAACGATTAGAATTATTCTATTTTCGGTCAGAATTAGAGAATCATTTTTTTTTCTTGTCAGGAAATATAACGCAGAAATAACAGAAACCATATTACTAAAAATAGATTCAAAAAAAGACTGCTCAGATTTCTTTTCCAAGAGTATAATTCCAGATTCAGTTTTCAGAATATTATTGATTTCTTTTTTCGTCATTTTGAGTTTTCCTCAATTGTCTACAACTCCTTATATCCAAACAAATATACTTGTTTACAGAAGTGAATTACGAGATATTAAATCATTTTTATGCTGATTTTCAGGGATTTTATATAAAAAGAAAAAACCGCTAAAAAGCGGTCTTTTTTAATTCTCTATTTAAGATTGCTTCTTTTATTTCCCGGGAAATTCTGCCTTTCTTTTTTCTAAAAATGCTGAAGTTCCTTCTTTAAAATCTTCGGTATCAAATGAAGCACCAAAACCTTCAATCTCTACATCGTAACCGTTAACACCTGCTTTAAAACCTGCGTTAACGGCTTTAATTGCCGTTGCTATCGCAACTCCAGAATTGTCAAGAATTTTTGCAGCTAATTTTTCTGCGTGAGACATTAACTCTTCTTGCATCGTTACGTGATTCACAAGTCCGTATTGTAATGCTTGATCTGCATTAATCATACTGGCAGTCATAATCATTTCAAAAGCGCGCCCTTTACCTACTAATTGTGGCAAACGTTGTGTACCTCCATAACCGGGAATAAGACCCAACGAAGTTTCTGGTAATCCCATTCTTGCATTATCGCTGGCAATACGTATATGAGCAGCCATTGCTAATTCTAGACCACCACCCAGTGCAAAGCCATTAATTGCAGCTATCACCGGTGTACTTAGGTTTTCTATAAAATCAAATAATATCTTTTGTCCTTTACGAGCTAATAATGCGCCTTCTTCTTCTTCAAAATCTGAAAACTCGCTAATATCTGCGCCGGCAACAAATGCTTTTTCTCCGCTTCCGGTTAAGATAATTACTCCAATATTAGGATCGCTGTCTGCTTCTGCAAAAGCATCGTGTAGTTCCTGAATGGTCTCTTTATTAAGTGCGTTGAGTTTTTTTGGTCTATTGATAGTTATGATAGCCAATTGATCATCAACTTCGTAAATGAGATTTTCAAAATTCATAATTCTGATTTTTTATTTTTTAGACAATTGCCTGCGGAAAGGACACTCTAAAAACGGTGCCTCGCTCTGCTTTAGAAGTAAAGGTAATGGTTCCGTTATAGGTTTCCACGATATTTTTAACCATCGCCAGTCCTAGTCCCATTCCACTTGATTTTGTGGTGAATTTAGGTTCAAATACTTTTTCCGCAAGATCTTCTGAAATACCGTGCCCGTTATCACACACTAAAATACAGACCAATCCATTCTCTCTTTTGACTTCGACTCGAATTTTAGGGTCTGGAGTATCTTCAGTAGCTTGAATCGCATTTTTAACCAAGTTTGTAATCACTCGTATTAATTGAGTGCGATCTAACTTTGCGGTAATTTCTTCTTCTTCGGCTCCAAATGTCAAATAAGGTTCCGTAAAAATATCGAGGGCAAGTTTAGTGACAAAAACCACATTCAACGTTTCATTTTGTTGAGCAGGCATTTTAGCGAAGTTAGAAAAAGCCTCTGCTATAGAACTCATCGTGTCTATCTGCTGAATCAAGGTTTTGCTGTACTCATCTAACTTTTTGTTAATATCCGGGTCTTCAGGATCAAATCTGCGTTGAAAACTTTGTACGGTTAAGCGCATAGGCGTCAACGGGTTTTTTATCTCGTGAGCCACTTGTTTAGCCATCTCCCGCCAGGCTGCCTCCCGTTCGCTTTGTGCAAGTTGTGCAGCAGAGTTTTCGAGTTCGTCTATCATCCCATTATAAGACTGCACCAGGTTGTTAATCTCTTCACTGGCATCGTCAATCTCGATTCGCTGGTTGCGTTTATCTAGACGCGTCTCGATCATTTTATCACCTATTGTTTTTAAGCTACGTGTAATGTAACGTGATAGAAAATAGGATAATGCCGTTGCAATAAGTAACATAAACAGGTAACCCTCTGCAAGTCGTCGTAAAAACTCATCTAATTCACGAGTTATAAAATCATCATCCTGAATATAAGGAAGATTCATAATAGCTAATGGCTTAAACTTATTGTCATTGATGTAAGTATAAGACGACGTATACTTCACACCATCAATCTCTAATTGTTCTACCCAGCGTTTTGTAGGGGAATTTGCCAGACCGTCTAGGATTTTAGGAACCAGAGTAGTTTCTAAAGTATCTGTTACAAAGCCATCTTTAGATTTTAAAAGTAAATGACCTTGTACGTCGTAAATATTAATAGGCAATTCATGAACATCTGCTATACGGTAGATATTTTGTTGCCACCTTAAAATATTAGGTAAATTGTTTGCCGTTATCTCATAAGAAGTTTGATCCAGAACGTAGTCGATTTCTGCCCTGATTTGATCTTCTTTGCGCAATAATCGATCTCTATGGTACTCTTTTGCTTCCTCTTTGTATTGTACAACACTAATAATCCCAATTAAAATTGAAGCCCCTAAGATGAGTAATACCATCCCAAAAAAGATACGTAGGCGTAAAGAAAGCTTGTTGAATTTCATGGGCTTTAAATTATCAAAAATCGAGCCGTCAGGCATTCGGGTTTTTTGCGCGAATACTTTTATACAGTTTAATACCTAGCATAAGTAAAATTGCAAGAGTAAGTAAGCCAGCTAATCCCCAAATCCAATTTGTGGCACTTTTTGTAATCACTAAAAATATTACGGCAAATAAAATAAGTGTTGGCCCCTCGTTCCAGATCCTCATAAACTTTGTAGTATACTTAAAATCCCCTTTTTGAAGTTGCTTAAAAATCTGATGATTTTTAAAATGATATATATAAAGTAAGAATACAAAACCTAGTTTTATTTGCATCCAGGGTGCGTTGAGTATCCCCGGATTTAAGTGTAGCATTGCAAAAGCAAATAAGCTCGCTAATATCATAGATGGCCAGGTAATAATCTTCCAAAGACGCTTTGTCATTAAGGCGAGTTGATCACCTAAAATCCTACGATCTGGTTCTTGTTTTTCTGATGCTTCAATCTGATACATAAATAATCTAGGCACATAGAAAAGTCCGGCAAACCAAGTTACTATAAAAATTAGATGCAACGATTTTAAGTAATTGTAGTATTCCATAAGGTAAAAATAAATCTAATTACTCGTTGCATAAAAGGTTTGTATCTGAATTAAAGTTACCGTTATTCCAATACCAGGATGTAAAGTAGACTACATAGCTTCCAGAAGAGTTAAGCATGTGATTTACCCTTGTTACTCATCTTATATGCTAATTTGTGATTCAGTTTTTCAATGTATTCTTTGTGAGCGAGTAAATCTGAAAATTCGGCTTCAAAGGTTTTTGTTTCATTAATATTTGGAAACGATAACTTATCTTTTGCTATGGAATTAGAAATAAGAATATTGAAGTAGTTGTACGCTAAAATGAATTTTTGAAAAAGGTCTGTTTTCACAATTTTGAACCCCATCTTTTCTGCTGTTCTGGTGTTTAATATATAGCTTGTACCTACCAATTTAATAGTGCTATCAACTTTATAGGTTTCCATTAATGCTAACAAACCTTCCAAATACTGCTGTATTATAAAATTTGTTCGCTGCTTGCCATTCATTGATTTTTCTATCACAAAATAGTAATCAAATAAGGTTCCACCATGAATTTTAAGAATCCCGCCTTTTGGTTTTTCTGTAATAAACAACGGGGAGTAATAAATTAATTTACCACTTCTTTTAAGAAATGGTACATCAAAAAATGGCGCTACCATCGACAGCGATATAACCAGTATTAAAAAACTTAATGAGTAAAGTTCTAAAAACACTAAGACTAGGATCAAAGTAAGTACAATTACAAACGTGCCTATGCCTATTTTAATTAAAATTTGATTCTGCTCTTTTTTGCTTTTAGTATAGAAACTATGTTTCACTTCTTAAATTCGTTTTCAATTAGTGTTACTATCTAATCATAAGTAAAGCACTATTATTTGTGTTAAACTGTACAGATCAGACTAACACAAATAATTAAGTGGTCTTCGAGTTAATCTTCTTGAACAAATAAATAATTTAATTGCATTGCATTAAAGGATTCATTGAAAGCAGACACCTCATCATTCACGAGCTTATCAAATTTGTTAAGTTCTGCCTCAATTTGTTGCGTGAGCATGTTTTTAACAGCCACATCCTGATCTGTAGGTGCAAAATCACCCATACTTACTAGTGAATTTAAATGCGCCAGTTTGTTTGTTAATTTAATGGGAAAATTTAACGGATCCTGACCACTTCGGTTTTTTGTTTGATAAAGTGCTTTTTCTATCTCTTCAAGATCTTCACGCAGCTTCCTGGACTTTTCCCGAAGATCTTTTGTCGCTGTGTTGTCTTTATATTGTTTTTCAAAAGCGCTTAATTGACTATTAATATTGCGTATTTTCTTAATACTTTGATGTGCGTGATCAACTGTTTTATTTACACGGGTAATAAAATTAAATTGCGCCTCCATATCTTCTTTTGAAGATTCGCTGCGTGGATCTGCAAGCACGCTATAGGACTGCGTGTAGTCTGTACCATTCACATTTAATTTTACCGTGTAAGTTCCCGGAATTTGTTTTGGACCTTCGGTACTTGCCCACCATAAAATCATTCCATCAAGACGCTCTGCTCCTTCATAAGTCATATCCCAATTAAATTGATTGGCTCCTTCTTTTATCTCCAGTTTATCCTTTTTAACCTTGCTATTATATGATTTGATCGTGTCGTTTTTAGCATCAAAATAGGTTAATGAAATACTATCTTTTTTTGCATCATACTCTGGCAAATAAAAATAGGTCATTACTCCACTTGGGTGATTTGTTCCAGAATCGTTAGAATTTTTACGACTTCCGCCGTCCATTCTATAGGTATCTTTAGGTTTAAATAATTTTACAGCACTTGTTTTTGAAGAACTATTTAACTGATGTAAAACACTCAAATCATCAATAATATAAAGGCTTCTACCTTGAGTTGCTACGATTAGATTATTGTCTTTTAATGCAAGATCTGTAATAGGAACAACCGGCAGATTTAATTGAAACGGCTTCCAATTATTTCCTGCATCAAAGGATATATACATTCCGGTTTCGGTTCCTGCATAGAGAAGACCTTCTTTTTTAGGATCTTCTCGTACTACTCGTGTAAAATGCTCTGACTGAATACCATTTGTGATCTTTTTCCAGGTTTTTCCGTAGTCTGTAGTTTTGTATAAATACGGAGCAAAATCTCCAGTCTTGTATTTTGTTCCTGCAATGTAGCAGGTTCCCTCATTAAAATAACTGGGTTCAATGCTATTAATCATCATCCATTCTGGCATTCCCTTAGGTGTAACATTTTGCCAGTTCTCACCGCCATCACGACTCACATGTACCAGACCATCGTCACTCCCGGTCCATAATAATCCTTCTTTTAACGGACTCTCATTAGCCGCAAAAATGGTACAGTAATATTCTACCGAAGTATTATCCTGTGTGATAGGACCTCCTGAAGATTTTTGTTTTGACTTATCATCTGTAGTTAAATCAGGACTTATTACTTCCCAGCTTTGCCCTTCATTTGTCGTTTTGTGTACATGATTGCTAAATGTGTATAGAACTTCGGGATTATGACGAGAGAACATAATAGGGAAATTCCACTGAAAGCGGTATTTCATATCCTCTGCTCCATGCCCCATCGGGTTGTCTGGCCATACAGATACCGAGCGTGTAGTATTGTTTTTATGATTTACTCGTGTTAAAAATCCGTCGTAGCTACCGCCATATACAATATCAGGGTTTCTAGGATCTACTGCAATGTGTGCAGATTCACCACCAGCTGTTTCATCCCAGTCATCTTCTCCTATAATGTTTCCATCTGTTCTATGCGGAATACGTATGGTAGAATTATCTTGTTGAGCAGCGTAAATATGATAAGGGAATTGATTATCTGTAGTAACCCTATAAAACTGTGCAGTAGGCTGATTATGATAAGTACTCCAGGTCTCTCCACCGTCATAAGTTACTTGCGCACCACCATCATCACCCATAATCATACGTGAAGGATCTTCGGGAGCAATCCATAAGTCGTGATGATCCCCATGAGGAGCATTGCTACTTTCAAATGATTTTCCTCCATCTGTACTTTTGTGATAGCTTACGTTAAGCACATAAACCACATCGGCGTCTTCTGTATCTGCATATACCTTTGTATAGTACCAGGCACGCTGTCTCAAATTACGATCATCATTTATCATAGTCCAGTTTTCACCACCATCTTCACTGCGGTACAAGCCCCCTTTTTCTTTATTTTCTACCATTGCAAAAACCCGTTCAGAATTTACAGGTGATACAGCAACTCCTATAATTCCTAAAGTATCTGTGGGAAAGCCTTCGTTCTTAGAAATTTCTTTCCAGGTAGAACCGCTATCAGTACTTTTCCAAAGGGCAGATCCCGCACCTCCACTGGTAAAATCATAAGGTGTGCGCCGTGAATGCCAAGTAGAAGCATAGAGAATACGTGGATTGCCCGGATCGAACGATAAATCTATGGCTCCAGAATCTTCATTTGAAAACAATATGCGCTCCCAGGATTTTCCGCCGTCTGTAGTTTTATAAACTCCACGCTCTTGAGTGGGCTTGTAAATATCACCTAAAACTGCTGCATAAACAATATCTGGATTAGTAGGATGAATACGTAATTTTGAAATATGCCTACTCAAAGGCAAACCAGCCTTTTCCCAGGTTTTACCCGCATCTGTCGTTTTCCACATACCATAGCCGGAAGAAACGTTTCCGCGAAGGGTATTTTCACCACCACCTACATAAATAATATTAGGATCGCTAGGTGCAACTTCTACAGCCCCGATACTTCCCCCAAAAAAACCATCAGAAATATTGTCCCAACTACGCCCTCCATTTTTTGTACGCCAAACTCCGCCGCCTGTCGCACCAAAATAAAACAGATTAGGTTTACCTGGAACACCCGTTACCGCTGCACTTCTTCCTCCTCTAAAAGGACCTATAAGACGATATTCTAAAGCGTCATAAAGAGATTCATCAACATCCTGTGCTTGAGTCGAAAATGAGAAAATAATGAGGGTTAAGAAGAATAATCTGAGTAGTTGTATTCGCATAATTGTATAAACTGAGTTAGTAATTAACTAAAATACACAATCGTAACGTTACTTAATACCTGCGCTATAATTTTGTTCGGGTTTCACGCCATAAAAAAAATGCAGTAACAAGGGTAGATAGAACATCTGCTATTGGGAAGGACAGCCAAACGCCTATTTCTCCTAAGTAACTTGGTATAATTAATACAAGCGGAATGAAAAAGAAACCTTGTCTCGTAAGTGTTAATAAAAAAGCGGGAGTTGCTTTACCTATTGCTTGATAATAAGCAGATCCTATAAGCTGAATTCCTATAATAGGAACGGCTGCAAAAACCCAACGCATGGCATTAGGTGTATCTTTTAATACGAGTTCGTCTTGAGTAAAAACCGACACAATAGCCTCCGGGAAAATCATTATCACTGTAAAAATGAGGAGTGCAACACCACAAGCATATAGTATAGCTAATTTGATACTTTCCCGCACTCGGGAATAATTGCCTGCTCCAAAATTATAACCTGCAATAGGAAGAAATCCCTGAGTAACTCCCAATACCGGAAATAACGCAAACATGAGCATTCTGCCTATTATTCCATAAACCGTAACAGACGATTCTCCTCCTAGATCAAACAAAATATTATTCATCAGAAGATAAGTGACACTTACAACAGCTTGTCTCGCTAAAGTAACAAAACCCAATGCAGACATTTCTTTTAAGATAGGCCAGTCAATACCAAGGTGGCTTATATCTATTTTTAATTCTGAATTATTACTCTTAAAATACCAGATGATATAGAAAAAACAGCATATGTATGAAACTGTTGTCGCCCAGGCGGCACCTTCCATTCCCATATCAAGAATATTGATAAGCAGGTAATCAAGAATTAAATTTCCTACTGAAGGTATTATCATTGCTATCATCGCAAACTTAGGTTTCCCCTCTGCTCTGATAACATTATTACCCATCATTGATAGGGCAAGTACCGGTACACCGTATAAAACAATACGATAATATACTTTTGCCGGTTCAAAAATAGCCCCCTTACCTCCAAACGCCGGAATCAACTCGTTAATAAACGCTAATCCCAACACCACCATACTTATCGTAAGTACCAAGGTGATTGTAATTTGATTACCAAAGGTTTTGAGCGCTTTACCAGAATCGTTTGCTCCTAATGCTCTTGAGATTATAGAAGCTCCTCCTATTCCTATTGCCATTCCCAAAGCAGCAATAAAAAAAGACACAGGCAGTACAACATTAATTGCCGCAATAGCGATACTACCTATCCAGTTACCTACAAAAATGGTATCTACCAGAATATTTAATGACATAACAAGTATGCCTATCGATGCGGGTAACGCTTGTTTTATAAGTAATTTACTTATAGGCTCTGTGCCCAGCGCTTCAGATCTGTTAACTTTCAATAATACAGGTATTTAAATAAAAATTCCCTCCAGATGGAGGGAATAAGATTATGCTATTGCTTTTGAAGATTCGACAATTGCCCAATCATTTATCCATGTAGCTACTACGTGAGCCCAATCATCCCGATCATTTAAACAAGGAATAGTTGTAAACTCTTTTCCGCCCATCTCGTGAAAAATCTCTTCACCTTCCATCGCGATTTCTTCGAGAGTTTCAAGACAATCACTTACAAAGGCCGGAGTTACGATGGCCATTTTCTTAATGCCTTCTTTTCCAAAACGCTCTATAGTTCGGTCTGTGTAAGGCTGTAACCACGGGTCAAAACCTAAACGAGACTGAAAGGATGTGAAATACGTTCCTTCTTTAAGATTCAATTTTTCTGCCACCTGCCGAGTTGTTTCATAACATTGATGACGGTAACAAAATTGATGCGCCGCCGAAGCTGTTTTACAACATGTGCCGTCTATTTTACAATGACTCTTTGTGACATCGCTCTTGCGTATGTGACGTTCTGGTACACCGTGGTAACTAAAGACTAATTTCTCAAAATCGAGATCTTTAATTTTCTCTTCTATACTACGCGACAGCACTTCTATATATTCTGGCTTGTTATAAAATGCCGGAATATCTGAAAAACGCATATGCGGAAAGTGTGCAGCACGTATCTCTTCGGCCAGAACTAAAATAGTTTCGGTAGTAGCCATTGCAAATTGGGGATACAAAGGAAAAATAAGTACCTCATCAACTCCCATATCATTGAGTTTTTGAAGGCCTTGAATCATAGATGGCGAACCATAACGCATAGCTAAAACTATAGGAACATCTACTTTTTCAGACACTTTTTCCTGTAACATTTCGCTTAAAACGATGAGAGGAGATCCTTTTTCCCACCAGATTTTTGAATAGGCTTCTGCAGATTTTTTAGGGCGGGTGTTTAATATTATCCCTTTCACTAGAAGGGTACGTGCCCATAATGGAAAGTCGATAACGCGCTCGTCCATCAAGAACTCTCCAAGGTATTTTTTTACATCTTCAGGGTCTGTACTATCTGGGGAGCCCAGATTAACCATAAGTACTCCTTTTTTCATTTTCTTTTTTTTGATTCACAAAATTACAACTTATCCACTTTTTAAAACCGAAAAGCTATAAGGGTTGTTAGGTGGTGTATTGATGTTTTCTATTGGTTAGAATAACTAATTAGCCATTTCATTACATCTTCAAGATGTTGCCTAAATAGAGGCTCTGTATACGATTCATCAGTATGGCCACCACCCGTATAATACATTTCACCATCACCTACTTTATGAAACCAGGCGTGAGGGTGATACACTCCATTTTTACCACCTTCATAGGAAGACTCGTCAAGCGTGAGTGTAACATGCACATTTGGATTTAGGTTTTTAAAACTGTACCACTCATCTATACGCTCAAAAGATTTAGGAAATGCTTTCACCGTCTTGTGATTATCTATTTTATCAATACGCGCTTTTTGAGTTTTAGGATGGCTTACAAAATAGCCCCCTATAAATTCCCCATACCAGGGCCAGTCATATTCGGTATCAGAAGCAGCGTGAATACCAAAGAATTTTCCACCGGTTTCCATATAATTCTGAAAAGCTACCTGCTCCTCATCTCCTAAAATATCGCCCGTAGTATTTAAAAATACGATGAGATCATATTTTTTCAAATTCACTGAATTAAAGATTAATGAATCTTCAGAGTGTTTTACCGCCCAGTGATATTCTGAAGCTATTTCTTTTAAGGCAGTAACCCCGGTTTCTATTGAAGCATGTCTATACCCATTTGTCTTGGTAAAGACGAGAATATTTTTTTTTGGAAGATAAGTGCTCTTCTTGGTGGTACCGCAACTCAGCATTAAGAATAGTACACAAACTACAGCTATTATTTTTTTCATGAATTCGAACTTAAAGATTGGATGTATTTTTTAGGCGTCGTGCCGTATTGTTTTTTAAAAGCTGCGATAAAGTGACTTGCAGTACTATACCCTATTTTTAGGCCTACTTCGTTTACATTGTGCGATCCAGAAGCTAGTAATTGCCTGGCTACTTCCATTTTATAATCAAACAGAAAACTGTATACAGAATCCCCATAAATCTGCTTAAACCCTTCTTTTAATTTGTTTAAACTTAAATTAATTTCATCGGCTAACTCAGACAAGGATGGTGGTTCTGCCATACGCGCAATAATAATATCTTTAGCTTTTTTAATTTTTGCCACATTATCTTCATCAACAAGAAAGGGACATTGCTCTGTATCTGCTTCAGAAGGACGATTAAAATAAAGGCTTAATAATTCATAAGCCTTCCCTTTAAAATAAAGCGCTTTTACCGAAGGATGCAAGTTGTAATTCATCAGCTGGTTTAATACAATTGCCATCGAGGGTGAGACGTTTCCATCCTTATAATATTTACGCCCTCTGTTCTCATCACTTAAAAACGTAATAAAATCTGCTTCACGAGAAAAAAGAGAATGAAATTTCTTAATTGAAATAAATACCGATATCACCCAGCTATCAGGTGTGATTTCTAAATTAATGGGCAAGTCACGCTGTGGATTGTAAAGTAATAAGGAATGTTCCTCACCTAAAGGAAGTTTATAACTACCCTCATTAAATTGAAAGACGGAAGCTCCTTTTGCACAAAAATGAAATTGAATGTAGCTACTATCTACTTCCCTGCTTATTAGCTGATTTTCAGAAGTATCATTATTAAACTTCAAGATAAAGAAACCTGTTTCGATAGTTGTTTCACTATATAAACCTGTAGCGATATTTTTAAATGATTCCATATGGATGAATAGCCGTATTATTTAAATCTATTCTAAATAGAAAATTAATTTCCTAAACTGAATAGATCACTAAATTAGGGCATTTTGGCCATAATTTAAATTTTATGACTTATTTATTCGGGTATCGTTAAAAATCATGCGTTAAGCGTTATTTTTTAAATAATCTGCGAAATACTTTTGCACCCGATATTATGAATACAAACGGCAAACGACATTTTTATCCGGCTTATCCCGGTGATTTTTTCGCCATAGGCTTAAGCTATTTAAAAGCAGATGCCGAAACGCGTGGTCATTTTAGTGTAGATACTAACGTACAAGAACGTATTTTAGAACGTGCTCGCGAAGAAGGTATAGAAGGATTGAGCATTATCTCGACTTGTAACCGCACCGAATTATATGGTTTTGCACAGGAACCTTTAGACCTAGTAAAACTTTTATGTGAGCATACCCACGGCACCATTCAGGAGTTTGAGAAAGTTTCTTACTCGTATAAAAATGAAGAAGCTGTAGATCATCTTTTTAAAGTAGGCACCGGTTTAGACAGTCAGATTTTAGGTGATTTTGAGATTATAAGTCAGTTAAAAAATGGTTTTCGCAGAGCAAAGAAGTTAAAGCTCGTTAATCCGTTTATGGAGCGACTTGTAAATTCTGTCATTCAAGCCAGCAAACGCATTAAAAACGAAACAAATATTTCTAGCGGTGCTACTTCTGTAAGTTTTGCTTCGGTACAATATATACTTGCACGTGTACCGTTTATATCTGAGAAAAACATTTTGCTTTTCGGAACCGGAAAAATAGGTAGAAATACGTGTGAAAATCTGGTTAAGCATACAAAGAATGATCACATTACCCTTATAAACCGAACAAAAGATAAGGCTGAAAAGATCGCAGGAAAATTTAATCTTATTGTTAAAGATTATGCAGACATCCAATCTGAAATTGCAGCTGCAGATGTTCTTATAGTTGCTACCGGCGCTCAAAAACCTACAATATCTAAAGAGTTACTTTACATTAAAAAACCGCTTCTTATTCTCGATTTAAGCATCCCAAAAAATGTGAATGAGAATGTGCAGGAGATCGATGGGGTAACGCTTATACATCTTGATCAACTTTCTCAAATAACAAATGACACCTTAAACCGTCGTAAAAAACAATTGCCTCAAGCAGTTGCCATTAATAAAGAAATTCAAGATGAGTTTTACGAGTGGTTGACAACACGGCAGTTTGCTCCCACTATAAAAGCGCTTAAGATGAAACTTGCGACTATGAAAGATGGTGAGATCGATAATCAACGTCGCAAAATTGCTAATTTTAACGAGGAGCAAGCAGAAATCATAAGCGAACGCATTATTCAAAAAATCACGACTCAGTTTGCAAAGCACTTAAAAACCGAAGATATTTCTAGTACAGAAAGTCTGGAGCTCATACAAAAAGTGTTCAAACTTCAAAATCAATAAGTTTTGACAAAAACCATACGCATAGGTACCCGCGACAGCGAATTAGCGCTTTGGCAGGCACATACAGTCCAACGTAAACTCGAGGCTTTAGGATATGATACAGAATTAATTTCTGTAAAATCTACAGGAGATCTTATTCTAGACAAACCTTTGTATGAGTTAGGCATCACCGGTATTTTTACAAAAACACTTGATGTGGCGATGATTAATGGCACTGTTGATATTGCTGTGCACTCCATGAAAGATGTACCTACTAAGTTGCCTCAAGGAATTATACAAGCTGCCGTATTAGAACGCGCAGCTAGCGAAGATATATTTGTTTTTAGAGACGGAAAAAACGCTGATGACTTTAACGCTAAAACTACTATTGCAACAGGTAGTTTACGTCGCAAAGCACAGTGGCTTAACCGATACCCCTATCACCAGGTTGTTGACTTACGTGGTAATGTAAATACTCGTTTACAAAAGGTGGCAGATAATGACTGGACCGGTGCAATTTTTGCAAAAGCCGGCTTAGAACGTATAAATCTTAAACCGGAAAATCATATTGTTTTAGACTGGATGATTCCAGCGCCTGCTCAAGGTGCAATGGTAATTGCCGCAATGCAAAATGATACGTATTCCAGAGAAGCTTGTGCACAATTAAACCACGCAGATTCTGCCTTAGCCACATATGTAGAACGCGAATTTCTTAGCACATTAGAAGGAGGTTGTACTGCGCCCATAGGTGCTTATGCAGAAATTAAAGAAAATCGTATTTATTTTAAAGGAGTTCTTTTTAGTTTAGACGGATCTGAAAAAATGGAAATTGAAGAATCTGTTCCGGTTTCTGAATGTCGAAATTTTGGTACGTTGTGCGCTTTGAAAATTTTAGAAGGTGGCGGTAGAGCTCTAATGGAAGCCATAAAAAAAGAGTTGTAATTCCTTCACTTTGATGAAATCTATCCTCTCTACAAAACGATTAACCCCTTCTCAAAAGAATTTAATTTTGGGAGCTGGTTTTTCCGTAGTTGAATATGATGCCATAGACATTGAGTTTGCAGATTTTAAACTTCCACAGAGATTGGAGCATTTAATTTTTACAAGCAAAAATGCAGTCAAAGCTTTTTTAAATAAAATACGAGAGACTAAGGCAGTTAATAATTCAATACGTAATACTGAAAGGCTTCTCTCCGCACCAGATAATTCGGAAGTTGAGAATTATAAGTGTTTCTGTATAGGCCCAAAAACTGAAACGTTACTCGTAAACAATGGTTTTAAGGTTATTAAATCTGCTTTAAACGCTAAGGAATTAGCTTATTTCATCACTCAAAAATATAATAAAGAGCATTTCAGTTTTTTTTGTGGGGCGAGTAGAAGAGTAGAATTACCACAAATTTTAAAAGAGTATTCGGTAAGCTTTGAAGAGATTATAGTGTATAATACGCTTCTAAAATCAATGAGTTTTAAACAACAATTTGACGCGCTTCTTTTTTTTAGTCCGAGTGGTATACAAAGTTTTATCGCTAACAACCAATTAAAAAATACGCTGGCGGTTTGCATAGGTTCAACTACTGCAGCCGAGGCACAAAAACATACTGTAAATTTTACCATAGCAAATGATACTACTATAGAAAGTGTTATTGCTCGAGCGGTAAAAGCACTTAACAAACAAACACTCGACTAAGCTCGAGCTTATTTACAAATTATGATTAAGAACGACTTATTTTTAAGAGCTTTAAAAGGAGAAACTGTTGATCGCCCGCCGGTATGGATGATGCGCCAGGCGGGAAGATATTTACCCGAATTTCAAGAAATAAGGGCTAAATACGACTTCTTTACCCGTTGCCAGACTCCAGAACTTGCTAGTGAAATTACAGTGCAGCCTATACGCCGCTATGGTATGGATGCAGCAATCTTATTTAGTGATATTCTTGTCATTCCTCAAGCGATGAATATTCATGTAGAGATGAAACCAGGTGTAGGCCCGTGGTTACCAGATCCTATACGTTCTCAAAAAGATATTGAGCGAGTTATAGTACCAGATATCAATGACACTCTGGGCTATGTAATGGATGCTATAAAAATGACTAAAGAAAAACTAAATGACGAAATTCCGTTAATAGGTTTTGCCGGCAGTCCATGGACGATTTTATGTTATTGTGTTCAAGGACAGGGTTCTAAAAACTTTGATATTGCAAAGGAGTTTTGTTTTACACAACCTCTTGCAGCACACGAACTTCTTCAGAAAATTACCGATACCACAATTCTCTATTTAAAAGAAAAAGTGAAAGCAGGAGTTAATGCGGTACAGGTTTTTGATAGTTGGGGTGGTATGTTATCTCCCGTAGATTATCAAGAATTTAGCTGGCAGTATATTCAACAAATTATAGATGCTTTAAAAGAGGAGATTCCTGTAATCGCGTTTGGTAAAGGTTGCTGGTTTGCACTTGGCGAAATGGCTAAAAGTGGTGCATCGGCACTAGGAATTGATTGGACTTGCAGCGCACGCAATGCACGTTACCTTACCGGCGGAAATATAACTTTACAAGGTAATTTTGACCCTACACGCTTGTTTTCGCCTCCGAGCGAGATAAAAAGAATGGTTACTGAGATGATCGATGCATTTGGGAAAGACAAATATATTGTGAATCTGGGTCACGGTATTTTACCCAATATTCCTTTAGAAAATGCAGGTGCATTTATTGAGGCAGTAAAAGAATACAAAGCAGAACGATGAAAATCTGGGCGCGCTTAAAGACATTTAATTTACTTCAGCTTTTTAAGCTCGCCCAACTCTTTATCACAAAACCACACTATATTAAGCTTACATTACAAGCCTCTAAAAAGGCAGTTGTGCTAGCTAATAAGCACTACGGAAATACCCATCAATACAATAACAGAGCCAACGCATTTAGACACGCATTGTGGGTAGTTCTGTTAGGGCAATTTGTTTATCAAAAAAATGAGGATATTACTATAGCTAAGAACTGGGCTTTAAAAGTAACTACCGCTCATGAAGATATAGCTGTAAATAAGCCTCTAGAGCGCACAATGGATTTGCACAATAATAAGGTAGGCATCTTATTGCTGGCAGAATTGATTAATAAAAAAGAAGACGAAATTGTACTTTTATTAAAGAAGAAAGCACAAGAAGCACAGCAAATATGTGAGCCGGAAGAGGTGGTAAATTTGGATAATCAGCTTGTATACATTTCTGAAGAATGATAAAATCTATAGTTAAAGGACTTGCGGCTTACACAGATTCTATAAGTTTAATTCATAAATTAAACCTCTGGAAATACTTTGCAATCCCTATGGTAATAAGCTTAGTTACAGCTCTATTAATAGGGATTACGGCATGGGGACTTTCTGATACTATAGGTGGTTTTATATCTGGTTTATGGGTCTGGAGTTGGGGAGCAGAAACTATGGCGACCATTAGCAACATAATAGGAGCTTTAGTAATCATAGCCTTGGGACTTATTCTCTACAAACATTTAATAATGGCATTCTCGGCTCCTTTTATGAGCCCTGTGTCTGAGAAAATAGAAGCCTATTTACAGCCCGGAATTCATCAACATCGAGATACTTCAAATGCAAGCCAACTTATACGCGGTATACGTATAAACCTGCGTAATCTGGGTTGGGAATTACTTATGACACTGCCCTTATTGCTATTGGGCTTAATTCCTGTTGTAGGCATCATTGCGACTTTGCTGCTATTTTTAATACAAGCCTATTACGCAGGTTTTGGTAATATGGATTATACGCTAGAACGGCATTTGCGCTACCGCGAAAGTGTTTCCTTTGTGAAACAAAATCGAGGTTATGCGATAGGCAACGGTATTGTATTTATGCTTTTTCTTTTGATTCCGATCGTCGGAATACTTCTGGTTTTGCCCATCTCGGTTACAGCGGCAAGCAAAACAACGCTCACCCTTTTAGATCAAAAAAACCAATGACTGAAGAATCTCAATTTGAAATTGCATTATTAAATGCAGAAGATGCTAAAGCGCTACACCTTCTTTTAAAGGAAGATAATGACGCCTTTAAAGAATATTTCCCGATTACTTTAAGTAAGAATACTTCGCTTTCTGCTACTAAAAAATATATTGCGCTTAAAGAAAAGGAAGCAGCAAATAAAACTGATTTTACCTTTGCTATACATACAATTATACACCCAGAGATAGCTGGATTGGTCATCTTAAAAGATCTTGATTTTGAAAATAATGAAGTAGAATTAGCGTATTGTTTAAGTCCGCGGTTTCAAGGAAGAGGATGGATAACACAAGCGGTATCTCAAATTGTAGATTTTGCTTTTTTAAACCACCAGATTTCAATCTTTAAAATCATCACCCATAAAACAAATACAAAGAGTATAGCAGTCGCAGAACACAGCGGCTTTGTATGGCACAGCACTCTTGAAAAAGAATTTAAACCAGAAGGTAAAGAAGCTCAGGATATGGAGCTTTACATTTTAAAAAAATAAGCATAAGTCATTACCCCATGAGAGAACAATTTGTTAACTACATAAAGAATTTACAAGACACAATTACTTCAAAGCTAGAAGCAATAGATGGTTCTGCAAAGTTTAAAGAAGATAACTGGGTTCGCAAAGAAGGCGGTGGTGGCCGTACGCGTGTGCTTGAGAATGGCGCTGTAATAGAAAAAGGTGGGGTTAATATTTCTGAAGTCTATGGACCTCTTGCTCCTGCTATGCAGAAGTATTTTAATGTAGGCGATTGTGATTTTTTTGCGTGTGGATTAAGTCTGGTTATTCATCCTAAAAACCCCTACGCTCCTACTGTTCATGCAAACTGGCGTTATTTTGAGATGTATGAGAAAGATGGTACGTTGGTAGATTCGTGGTTTGGAGGCGGACAAGACTTAACTCCCTACTATTTGTTTGAAGAAGATGCAATCCATTTTCATCAAACATGTAAAACCGCTTGTAATGCTCACGACTTAGAGTTTTATCCACATTACAAAACGCGCTGCGATGAGTATTTTTATAATTACCACCGTGGAGAAGCTCGAGGGATAGGCGGTTTGTTTTTTGATTACCTAAAAGCAACTCCAGAGCGATCTATGCAAGATTGGTACAATTTTGTCACTCAAATAGGAGATAGTTTTCTTGATGCGTACGCACCTATTTTAGAAAAAAGAAAAGCGTTGCCATATGGCGAAAAGCAGCGTGACTGGCAAGAAGTACGTCGCGGTCGTTATGTAGAATTTAATTTAGTGCACGACAAAGGAACCTTGTTTGGTTTAAAAACAAATGGCCGAATAGAAAGCATACTAATGAGTCTTCCTCCTAACGTTCAATGGCGCTATGATCATCATCCAGAGCCTGGATCTGAAGAAGCAAAACTCGTTGATGTATTAGAAAACCCTAGAGACTGGGTATAAATTGTAGAATTAAATTAAAACATAAATATATGTTTCCATTAAGAAGAAATCGCAGATTACGCACAAGTGAAGCAATGCGCTCTTTAGTGCGTGAAACCATTGTCTCTCCTAACGACTTTATTGTTCCACTATTTGTAGTTGAAGGAAGAGGCGTTAAAGATGAAATCGCGTCAATGCCCGGTTACTATCGCTTAAGCTTAGATAATTTACAGAAGGAAGCAAAAGAGCTGTGGAAATTAGGTTTAAAAAGTGTCTTGCTATTTGTAAAAGTAGCAGACGCGTTAAAAGATAACAAAGGTACCGAAGCTTTAAATGCAGACGGTCTTATGCAACGCGCTATTAAAGCTGTCAAAGAAGCAGTGCCTCAAATGATTGTAATGACCGATGTGGCATTAGACCCATTCTCTTCTTTTGGCCATGACGGAATTGTAGGTGGAGGAAAAATCGTTAATGATGATACCACCGCAATACTTGCTGAGATGGCGCTTTCTCACGCAAATGCTGGTGCAGATATGGTTGCTCCTAGTGATATGATGGATGGACGTATTTTTGAAATGCGCACACTGCTCGAAGATGAAGGACATCACGACGTGGGCATTATGAGTTACTCGGCAAAATATGCTTCTGCCTTTTACGGGCCGTTTCGCGATGCGCTAGATAGTGCTCCTGTTGATTTAAAAGATGTTCCAAAAGATAAAAAAACATATCAGATGGATTATGCAAATCGCGATGAAGCCATAAAAGAAACCCTTATGGATATTGAAGAAGGGGCTGATATCGTGATGGTAAAACCCGGCCTTTGCTATCTAGATATAGTACGTGATATAAAAAACACAGTTAATGTACCTCTAGCCGTATATCAAGTAAGTGGGGAGTATGCAATGATTAAAGCAGCTTCAGAGCGCGGTTGGCTTGATCATGATGCTGTAGTTCTTGAACAAACGTATGCGATTAAACGCGCAGGTGCAGATTTAATAGCTAGTTATTTTGCAAAAGATGTGGTTAAGTTAATTTCGTAATCACACACCTCAGTGTATAATAAAAAGAGGCTCATTGAGCCTCTTTTTTTGTTGTAACCACTTGAAGTTTAACCTAAGCTTTTCTTAACCTGTTTGCAAGCTATTTTGATTGTGGTATCTTTATCACAAATCAAACACAACCAATGGCTTTACTCATCGCATTTGCCCTAATTTCAATATTTTTCTCTTTTCTCTGTTCTATTTTAGAAGCAGTTTTGTTAAGTATAACTCCCAGCTTTATTCGTATAAAAACTAAAGAGGGGCATCGATATGCACAAACACTTGCAAACTTTAAGAAAGACATCGATAAGCCACTAATTGCGATTCTTACGCTTAATACAATTGCACATACCGTAGGTGCTATTTTAGTAGGAGATCAAGCCGGAAAAATGGCTTTAGATTCGGGATGGGACTTTTCTTTTCTGGGTCTTAATTTTGTTGCTATCGTGTCAACAATAATGACTTTGTTGATTCTTATACTTTCAGAAATAATCCCTAAAACTATTGGAGCGACTTACTGGAAATCACTAGGGAACTTTACAGCAAAAACACTCACCTTAATAATAATCTTCTTAAAATATACCGGTGTTTTATGGCTGCTTACACAAGTCACTAAACTCGTTGGGAAATCTGCTCATGTGAGCACGATGAGTAGAGAAGAATTTATGGCTCTTACCGACGCCGCAGAAAAAGAAGGTGTTTTTGAAGACAATGAAACAACAGTTATTAAAAATCTACTTGTTTTTAAATCTGTGATGGCCAAAGATGTTATGACTCCTTTTCCTGTGGTTATCACTGAAGATGAAACTAAAACCTTAAAACAATTTCAAAAAGAGCATCCTCATCTCAAGTTTTCCAGAATACCGGTATACAGTGAAAAATCACATAATATTACCGGCTTTATTTTGAAGGATGACGTGCTGGAAGAAATAGTAGATGAACACGGAGAGAAGCTACTTTCTGATATTAAACGCGATATTCTAATTGTAGATGCAGATCAACCCATACCTCAGCTTTTTGACACTTTTGTCACCAGCAGAGGACATATAGCGCTCGTTACAGATCACTTTGGAAATACGATAGGTGTTGTTACTATGGAAGATATCATAGAGACCCTTTTAGGGCTTGAAATAATGGATGAGAGCGACACTATTGAAGATATGCAGGTGCAAGCACGGAAAAATTGGGAGCGTCGCGCAAAACGTATGGGAATCGTTCTGGATAAAATTCCGGATGAGCCTGAAACTGTCGAATTATCACCACAGCACGACGTGAATGTCAAAAATGAAGATATCGACAAGCCAGAATAATGGTTCAAGCTTTTCTAGAAACACCATTGGGCATTCTGCTTATTCAAGGAGATCAAGACGGTATTTCAGTAATAAAATTTGTTGAGAATCAAAATAAGTCATTAGAAACTGATGAAATTCCTAGTGATTTAAGGGATGCTGTTGATCAAATAAAAAATTATTTTGATGGTACTTTGAACGAGTTTACCATTAAACTCAATCCACAAGGCACAGAATTTCAAAAGAGCGTGTGGAATCAATTGGCAGAAATTCCATTCGGAAAAACCACATCTTACCTACAGATGGCAAAAAATCTGGGAGATACTAAAGTCATACGAGCCGCAGCTTCCGCTAACGGTAAAAATCCTATTTCTATTATAATTCCTTGTCATCGTGTGATTGGGAGCGATAATTCTATGACGGGATATGCTGGTGGAATTTGGAGAAAAAAATGGCTCTTAGCTCACGAAAGTCCGGTTACCCAACACACACTTTTTTAAGTCTTATTTGTAGTTAAACTTTTGATTATAATTCGTTTAAGTTAAATTTAGAATTTTATTGCCTTTCTTAAATCAACTGAAAATCAATCATATGTTGTCTAAACTTAATCTTGAACACATTCTATTTATTGATATTGAAACGGTTCCTCAATTTGAGAATTTTACAGGTCTGGAACCTGAAATTCAAGATTTATATGCAGATAAAACTCAATATCAGCGCAAAGAAGATTATACTGCAGAAGAATTTTATGATCGTGCAGGAATCTGGGCAGAGTTTGGTAAAATAATTTGTATTTCGGTGGGTTATTTTACTATTAAAGAGACCGTTCGTTCGTTTAGAACCACTTCTTTTCAAGGTTCGGAGAAGAACCAATTACTTGATTTTAAAAAGTTACTTTCAGAACATTTTAATAAACCTCAGCATGTCTTATGCGCACATAATGGAAAAGAATTTGATTTTCCATTTATCGCGAGACGTATGATAATAAATGGAATAAAACTCCCCTATAAACTGGATTTATTCGGTAAAAAGCCTTGGGAAATACCACATCTGGATACGCTTGAATTGTGGAAATTTGGTGATTATAAACACTTCACATCTTTAAAATTGCTTACCAAAATTTTAAATATACCGTCTCCTAAAACAGATATAGATGGAAGTCAGGTAAGGGATGTTTACTATTTAGAAAAAGATATTACACGCATCGTTGAATATTGTGAGCGGGATGTGGTTGCAGTTGCTCAGATTGTTTTACGCCTTCGTAATGAAGCATTACTTTTAAATGAAGAAGTGGTTAGTGTCTAGAAACTGTCCAAATTTTTAAAATTGTAAATTTATATCGTGCAAAATTCACCCCTCCTTACCGTTAATAATCTAACTCTCGGCTTCAGAAAGCAGCACGAAATCAATACTGTGCTTCACAATATTACTTTTAGTGTTTTTCCTAACGAGATTTTAGGAATTGTAGGAGAATCGGGTTCTGGTAAATCGGTTACAAATCTTGCTGTTTTAGGATTACTTCCTAAGCGAAATACAGATATAAAATCTGGTGAGATTCTTTTTGAAGAAAAATCGCTATTAACTAAAAATGAGAAAGAACTGCAGAAAATACGAGGTAATGAAATCTCGATGATTTTTCAAGAGCCTATGAGTTCGCTCAATCCATCGATGCGTTGTGGCAAGCAAGTTACCGAAGTTTTGCTAAGACATACAAATTGTACAAAACAAGAAGCTAAAGAAGAGACACTACGTCTTTTAAATCAGGTAAAATTACCCCGACCTGAAGCAACATTTAAAGCTTACCCTCATGAGATAAGTGGCGGGCAGAAACAACGAGTTATGATCGCAATGGCTATTGCCTGTAAACCTAAACTTCTTATAGCAGATGAACCTACTACCGCTCTTGATGTTACTGTACAAAAAGAAATAATCTTATTACTCAAAGATTTACAGCAACAAACCGGAATGAGCATTTTATTCATCTCACACGATCTGTCTCTAGTGAGTGAGATTGCAAATCGCGTACTCGTTATGTACCGCGGAAAAATAGTAGAAGAAGGTAGTGCCAAAGCCATTTTTAAAACTCCCAAGAAAGACTATACAAAGGCACTAATTTATGCCCGCCCTTCAACAAAAGAACGATTAGCTAAACTACCTACTGTCAAAGATTTTCTGAGTGGTAAAGCTCTTTCTCAACCAGTAAGTAAAGAAACCCGTTCTCAGGAGCACGAAAGGATTTATAGCAAAACACCGCTTCTCGAAATCAAAAATGCGTCAAAAGAATACTACTCAAAGGTTTCGTTTTTTGGGAAGACCGAAACTCTAAAAGCTGTAAATGATGTTAGTTTTAAAATCTACGAAGGAGAAACATTAGGCTTAGTAGGTGAATCTGGCTGCGGAAAATCAACTTTAGGAAACCTCATCTTACAACTCGATAACACCACATCTGGATCCATTTTTTATAAGGGGACAGACCTTACCGCTCTTTCTTCAAAAGCATTAAGATCACTACGTAAAGATATTCAGATTATTTTTCAAGATCCATATTCTTCTTTAAACCCCAGGCTAACTGTAGGACGCTCAATTACTGAAGCTATGCAGGTACATAAGCTTTATAAAAATTCAAGTGAACGTAAAATGGAGGCTATTAAATTGCTTGAAGAGGTAGGATTGCTTCCTGAGCATTTTAACCGGTATCCCCATGAATTTAGTGGTGGTCAACGCCAGCGTATAGGTATAGCGCGTACAATTGCTGTACGTCCTAAATTTATTGTTTGTGACGAATCTGTTTCTGCTTTAGATATTTCGGTTCAGGCTCAAGTACTCAACCTATTGAATACCTTAAAAACCACTTATGGTTTTACCTATTTATTTATTTCTCACGACCTTGCCGTAGTAAAATATATTTCCGACCGTTTACTTGTTATGCGTAACGGAATTTTTGAAGAAACCGGTGAAGCAGATGCAGTTTATGAGAATCCGCAGCGCGCATATACTAAGGCGCTTATAGATGCAATACCCAAAGGGATTTAAAACATAAACAGAAATACTTTCTTAAAAAGGTAAAGAATACTACGCGTAGTATCATAAGTATCTTTTAGAACAGTATTTAATGTTCTTGCCTTAGCGCTTTTAACTTCAGATAGTGTGTGCATATTAGTATAGATTATTCTGCTTTAACGATACATTAACAACTTTAGTATAAATATAAAAAAAAACCGCCGGGCTCCCCCTGCGGCTTATTAACAAATCATAACATCAAAACACTCCTGCTCTGAAATTAAGTAATAATTTAAAGGACTTCTTATAAATGCTTATTCCAAATCCTAAATTGGGAGCGACTAAATTAATTTTAATTTTATCTACAGACAAACTTTTCAAACAATTTATTTAAAATATGTTAAAAATTATGGCTTTTAATCTATTCTAGACCACACTTAATCGTCAAAAAAGAGACATGTGTTCTTTTAGCGATAATATGAGTACTATATAGAATAAAAAAAGCCGCTGATATCAGCGGCTTTTTTTATTCTATATATTTGGGTTTCTATGCTAAAATCATTTCCGGAACCTCTGCAGACACTTCCAGATATCCTTCCGTAGCTTTAATTATTTCATCTACTGAAACTCCGGGTGCACGCTCAAGAAGCTTAAATCCTTTTGATGTCACTTCTATAACAGCAAGATTAGTCACTACTTTTGTAACGCAACCTACACCTGTTAACGGGAGAGAACATCTCTTTAAAAGTTTTGATTCACCTTCCCTATTTGTATGCATCATTGCAACTATAATATTCTCTGCACTCGCTACAAGATCCATCGCTCCACCCATACCTTTTACCATTTTACCTGGTATTTTCCAGTTAGCAATATCTCCGTTTTCTGCAACTTCCATCGCGCCTAAAATAGTAAGATGTACATGTTTACCACGTATCATTGAAAAACTGGTTGCAGAGTCAAAAAATGATGCTCCTTTTAATGCAGTTATAGTTTGTTTTCCGGCATTAATAAGATCTGCATCCTCGTCACCTTCAAATGGAAAAGGTCCCATACCTAAAATGCCATTTTCACTCTGAAATTCCACATTTATGTCATCTCTAACATAATTAGCAACCAGAGTAGGAATACCTATCCCCAGGTTTACATAGAAGCCATCTTTAACTTCACGAGCGATACGCTTAGCGATTCCGTTTTTATCTAGCATTATTTATTGGGTTGTGGTGTCATTCTCAAATAAGGCTTTATTTCTGTATGACCCTTTGGGAAAAATTCTGGTATCTGCTCATTGCTTACGCTAGGTGAGATCACACAATCTTCGCCATCTTTCCAGTTTGCTGGTGTGGCTACTTTGTGATAAGCTGTAAGTTGTAATGAATCAATTACACGTAATATCTCATCAAAATTACGCCCTGTAGATGGTGGATAGGTAAGCGTTAATTTTATTTTTTTGTCTGCTCCTATTACAAATACAGAGCGTACGGTAGCTTTTTCACTTGCGTTAGGATGTATCATATCATAAAGCTCAGAAACCTTACGGCTCTCATCACCAATGATTGGATAATTCATTGTGGTATTCTGAGTCTCATTAATATCTTTAATCCAGCCCATATGATCCTCAACGCTGTCTACACTTATAGCTATAGGCTTGACATTGCGTTTTTGAAACTCTCCATAATAATTTGCGACTGTACCTAATTCTGTTGTACAAACCGGAGTATAATCTCCCGGATGTGAAAATAGAATTCCCCAGCTATCTCCTAACCACTCGTGAAAATTAATTTCTCCTTCAGTAGTGTTTGCTGTGAAGTCTGGTGCTATATCTCCTAATCTTAAATGTGCCATTATATATGTTTTACGGTTAATCTTAATTTTTGAAATTATCTCTGTCTTACTGTTAACTGTTCGAT
This sequence comes from Leeuwenhoekiella aequorea, assembly GCF_004104375.1. GTDB lineage: Bacteria > Bacteroidota > Bacteroidia > Flavobacteriales > Flavobacteriaceae > Leeuwenhoekiella > Leeuwenhoekiella aequorea. The sequence continues at coordinate 216,722 of NZ_QOVM01000001.1, read as the reverse complement.
ACGTTTTTCATAATTAACTCCCTGAAAAATACGCTGAACAAAAATACCTGGGATATGTATTTGATTTGGGTCGAGTTCTCCCGCAGGTACTAGCTCTTCTACTTCTGCAACTGTTATTTTTGCTGCGCCGCACATATTTGGGTTAAAGTTACGTGCTGTGCCTTTAAAGATTAGATTCCCGGCTTCATCTCCTTTCCAAGCTTTGATAAAAGCAAAGTCTGCCTCAAAAGCTTTCTCCAGAACATACATTTTACCGTCAAACTCTCGAGTTTCTTTGCCTTTGGCAACTTCTGTACCGTATCCTGCGGGTGTGTAAAAAGCCGGAAATCCAGCTTGAGCTGCTCTGCAACGCTCTGCCAGCGTACCTTGCGGTATAAGCTCTACGTCAAGTTCGTTACTTAACATTTGGCGCTCAAATTCTGCATTTTCTCCCACATAGGAAGAAATCATTTTTTTGATTTGCTTTTTCTGAAGTAATAATCCAAGTCCAAAATCATCAACACCTGCATTATTAGAAATACATGTTAACTCTTTTACACCTAATATGACTAATTCTGATATGGCATTTTCTGGAATCCCACTAAGGCCAAAGCCCCCAAACATCATTGTCATTGAATCAGAAACGCCATTTAAGGCCTCTGAAACTGAACGCACTGTTTTAATTATCATTTTCTGATTTTAGATACAGAAAATTACGAAACAACTAATGCAACAACAATATTTTTACAAGATTTTATAGTATTCTATTTAAATAATAGAAGTTATCTTCATTCTCATTATTAGAAGTCAAGTTCGTCTAAAATATCTGATTGATGCGAGCTAGCTTCAGACTCTGAACAATCTATACGTATAGATAAATTTTCTGGTCGTTCAAATGCTCCCTGAGAAATTTTAAGATCTTCATCTTCGTAGCATTTTTTCATAAAACTACCCCATATTGGTAAAGCCATCGTTGCTCCCTGACCATATGTTATTGAAGAAAAGTGTACAGATCTATCATCTCCTCCTACCCACACACCACTAACCAAATTAGGAACCATGCCCATAAACCAACCATCACTTTGATTCTGTGTAGTTCCCGTTTTGCCAGCAATAGGATTTTTGAATCTATACGGGTGACCGGTAATTACTTTTTTGTAAACATCGCTATTAATAGGTCCAGAGCGCAAACGTGCACCAGAACCATATTGTGTAACTCCTTCCATAAGATTTACGGTAACATATGCAGATTCTTTACTCAATACATCCTTAGCTTCCGGGATGCTTTGGTATAAAACAGTTCCATTTTTATCTACAATAGTGGAAACAATCTGTGGTTCTACGTGAACCCCTTTGTTTGCAAAAGCAGAATAAGCAGATACCATCTCAAACAAACTAATATCTGCAGTTCCCAAAGCAATAGAAGGTACTGCCGGTATATTTTCTGTATCAATGCCCAGTTTTTCTATTAAATCTATTACTGTTTGTGGGCCTACTCTATGCATCAAACGCGCTGAAACAGTGTTTATAGACTGGGCCAAAGCACTTTTAAGAGTAACCATACCACCATATTGACCGCCAGAATTATCAGGACACCAGTCTCGCTGAGCTCCCATTTCACCTGCCGGTATACAGTATGGTATATTTGGAATTGTATCACAAGGAGATAAATGCAACTGATCTATAGCAGTAGCGTATAAAAATGGCTTAAAGGTAGAACCTACCTGTCTTTTTCCTGTTTTAACATGATCGTATTGGAAGTGCTTATAATTAATACCGCCCACCCAAGCTTTTACTTCACCCGTCTGTGGCGTAAGACTCATTAGGCCCGCTCTTAAAAAACGTTTATAATAACGTATACTATCTTTAGGTGTAAGAATCGTGTCTATTTCTGAAACACCATTTTTCCACGCAAAAACACGCATATCTGTTTTAATATCGAATGAAGCTTTAATTTTTGCCTCAGAAATACCATTAGCTGCCATTTTTCTCCAGCGATCTGAAGTACGCATTGCTCTGTACAAAATCTTCTCTTCCTCTTCTTGTGTGATATCTCTAAAAGGTGCTGTTTTATTGCGCTCATTTTGCCTGTCAAATTCGCGCTGCAAATTTTCCATATGCTCGGTTACAGATTGTTCTGCATAACGTTGCATACGAGAATCTATAGTAGTTGTAATAACCAGACCATCACGATAAATATTGTAAAACTCTTGGTTGCCGTCTGCATCTTTACCTTTAGGATTATTTTTAATCCAGTCTGCCATAAATGCCCGAAGGTATTCTCTAAAGTATGTAGCAATACCATCTGCGTGACCTTCAGGAGAAAAATTAATTTTCATAGGCATCGCCATTAGACTATCGCGCTCCACATTTGTAATCTTACCAGTCTCTGCCATAAGTGCCAAAACCGTATTGCGTCGTTCTAAAGCATTGTCTTTAGAAATCTCTCTATGGGGATTAAATTGTCTTGGATTTTTAAGCATTGCGGCAATTACCGCAGACTCTTCTGGTCGTAGTTCTATAGGCTCTTTGTCAAAGTAGATTTTAGAAGCAGATCGTATACCCACAGCCTGAAACAAGAAGTCCTGTTTGTTCAGATACATGGTGATTATCTCTTCTTTTGTATATTGTCTTTCTAGGCGGGTAGCGATTATCCATTCTTTTACTTTTTGCACCAGTCGCTCTAACGTATTACTAGGTGTGTCAGAAAAAAGTAGTTTTGCTAATTGTTGTGTAACTGTACTTGCCCCTCCTTTTGACCCCATATATGCGACAGCACGCATTGTACCTCTAAGGTCTATCCCAGAATGGTCATAAAAGCGTCTATCTTCAGTAGCAACTACAGCGTCAACTAAATTTTGTGGTAAATCATTGTATTTTACCGGTGTACGGTTTTCATTATAGAACTTTCCTAAAGTTTTTCCGTCTGAAGAAAGAATTTCAGTAGCAAGATTACTCTCGGGATTTTCTAATTCATCAAAAGTGGGCAAACTTCCAAACACACCCCAGGATGCTAATAGAAAAATAAGAATCAGCACTCCAAAAGATCCAAAAAATAGAATCCAAAAACCCCTTATATACGGTGCATTACTTTTAGTTTGTTTAACTGCCTTCTTATTCTTCTGAGCCATTATATTCATTTATTTTTTCGATGCGTATTCCCACATCTTCAATACCCTCTAATTGTTGAATAGCATTCACGCTACCATTGCGACGCATAGCCTGTTTTAATCGTATTTGATACATTCCAGATTCTGAAAACCGAAATGCTTCTTTATACCAAAGCTTATTTTCTTTTAAATCTCCAAAACCCGTACCCAGCCAAGAACCATCTGGTCGGGCCATCTCGTATTCTAAAGTATCTGAAATAGTTTTTCCGTTAGGAAACTGTAATTCTGAAATCACAAACAGATTACTATAATCATAATCATTTGTATTTCTTAACGTTATAAATAAATTATACTTTTCTATGCTATCAAGCTCCTTGATATTAAAAACTACCGCAGAGTCGCGTTCCCAATAATTGGGTAAGCTCTTGTACTCGTGAAAAATAGCTTTCTCATCACAAGCGGAAAAACACATTACTATTAAAAGTGCATAGCAAAATTTATGCATTGTTACTTGGCCCTTTTTTACGGTAGTTAGATTTTTTTCTGCGGTTTTTAGACTTTTTGCGCGTAGGTTTAGGTTTATCAAAACGCGTTAAACTGTCCTGCCCTACAACGTTTCCAAAATCTACTTTAGTGTCAGAAAGAAGTTCTGCAGCATATTCTTCAAGACTTGCAACAGGTTCATTCTTTTTATTTGATTCTAATATTTCATTTGCCTGAGTGGTTGTAAGCTTATGCCAGTTCATCCACTCACCTTCATAAGCATACCACAAGTGTCCTTGAAAAATATCTATTTTCTGACATACCGCAGTACCTTTTTCGGTTTTAAGCTTTTGTTCTGTCTTCGGAAAGTCTTTTAATGCATCTAAGTAAGCATCTAACTCGTAATTGAGACAACACTTTAATTTACCACACTGTCCTGCAAGTTTTTGAGGATTAAGGGAGAGTTGCTGATAACGAGCGGCACTTGTTGTAACAGATCTAAAATCTGTTAACCAGGTTGAACAGCATAACTCACGACCACAAGAGCCAATACCGCCCAGACGTGCAGCCTCTTGTCTAAAACCTATTTGACGCATTTCTATACGTGTTCTAAACTCTTGCGCAAATTCTTTAATAAGCTGTCTAAAGTCTACGCGTTCTTCTGCTGTATAGTAAAAAGTAGCTTTTGAACCATCTCCCTGAAATTCTATGTCAGAGATTTTCATATGCAGGTTAAGACGGATTGCTATTTGTCTGGAGCGCACTTTCATCGCTTCCTCGCGATCTTTTACTTCCTGCCAGATTTCTACATCCTTTTGATTTGCTTTGCGATATATTTTTAAAAATTCGTCTGTATTATATGGAACTTTTTTCTTCTTCATTTGAATGCGTACCAGCTCACCGGTAAGTGATACAATACCTATATCGTGACCTGATGCTGCCTGTACCGCAAGCACTTCTCCAATGTTAATTTGAAGATTATCTACATTCTTAAAAAACTCTTTTCTACCGTTTTTAAAACGGACTTCTACAAAATCGAATGGTTCTTGCCCATCTGGCAAACTCATATTAGCTAACCAGTCAAAAACCGTTAATTTATTACAACCATCTGTACCACAGGTACCATTATTTTGACAACCACGTGGCTGACCGTTTACGGTCGTACCACAACTTCCACACGCCATGAGATCCTATATTTAGTAAATCTCTAATTTAAAGTAAATTAGGATTTTTTGATTTGTATTCTTTAAAACGAAATTTTTTCGTTTCAATTGCTGCTAAAGATAACATTTTAGACATGCAAAAATATAGTAAATCTTATTGGCAATGGCAGCAAACAAAAATGCTTTTCATAAGAGCACTAACATAAAGTTCTAAATTCTAATTTTCAGTCGGTTCCTGTTCTAGAAAATTATCTTGAGTCAGTCTAAAAGTTGATGCAAAATTTATTATAGCAAAAAAACGCCGGCATTTGCCGGCGTTTTTTTATGCTTTACGTTGAAATTTCAACTTTTCTGACCTTCCTTTTTTAAAGATCTTGTTGCTGTTAGGGATTCCCTTCCGCAGTTCTTTTTGTTCTTCATAAGGCAGCGCAATAATCTCTTTACACTCATCAGAACACGTTAGACTCATCGCGTCTGAGCATTCTTCACATTGTATAAATAACAAGTGACACGCTTCATTAGCGCAATTTACGTGTGTATCACAAGGTTTTCCGCACTGGTGACAATTAGAAATCACATCATCAGAAATACGCTCGCCACGACGGTGATCAAATACAAAGTTTTTTCCTTTAAACTTGTTTTCCAGTTTTAACTGCTCTACCTGCCGCGCATATTCAATAATCCCTCCTTCTAATTGATATACCTGTTTAAAACCTTTATGTTTATAATAGGCACTCGCCTTCTCACAGCGTATACCACCAGTACAATACATTACCAACTTTTTATCTTCTTTGTGATCTTTTAAATCTTCTTCTATAAGGTCTAAACTATCACGAAAAGTATCTACATCTGGAGTTATAGCATTTTTAAAATGTCCTATCTCGCTCTCGTAATGGTTACGCATATCTACCAGAACCACATCATCAGACTCAATAAGTTCGTTGAAAGTCTGTGCATCTACGTGAATTCCCTTGTTTGTAACGTCAAATGTGTCGTCATTAAGACCATCTGCTACAATCTTATCACGCACTTTTACTTTGAGTTTTAAAAAGGATTTTGCATCCTGTTCTATAGCAATATTTAACCGAACGTCTTTGAGAAAATTAATGTTATCTAGAAATGATTTGAAGGCTTCAAAGTTTTTTGCCGGTACAGAAAGTTGGGCGTTGATCCCTTCATGCGCTACATAAATACGACCTAGAACAGACATAGAATCCCAAGCAATGAAGAGGTGGTCTCTGAAAAGATGTGGATTACCAATTTTTGCATATTGATAGAACGAAAGAGTCAAACGGTCTTCACCAGCTTCATCAATAAGCGCCGCCCGCTCTTTCGCACTTAATTTATTGTACAGTTGCATGCTATACTAATTTTATAAGGTTAAAAGTGGCGCAAAAATAAGGATTTTTATAGAGATACCACTTATAGACCCTGGAGTCTTATCAATTAGTATGTGTTTAAAACAAAAACAGCCTTCAATACGATTGAAGGCTGTTTCCTGAACGGCTAATTCATTGTTAATTTATTTGAAATCAAAAATTAACTACTACTAACCACCGTCCAGTTTTGCTGTGCATGACAAATAACGAACAGCATAGTCGCAATTTGTATAACACATTGAAATTTGCATATGTATCATATGTATATTTATCAAGTAGATACACAATAATAGATATGGTTGCGTATAAACATGCTAGAATGATGCAGCTAGGATATATTCCAATTTATGAGTTATTATTTTCAATAAAACATCCTGAAGGTGGAATTTTTCCAATAATTAGCCTCAATTTGATTGTAGTCATCAAAAAGAAATAGTAATTTAGCAGCTTAAAAGATAAATCCAGATCAAAATAATAAACCTTTGATTTTTACTTAAATTAAGAGTTTATTTGAGATTGTAACAATACTATAATGGCAAAAAAAGAAGAAGTTGCAATGAGTAAAGAGCAAGAAGCAAAACTTAAAGCTCTTAAACTTACCCTTGACAAAATGGATAAAACCTACGGAAAGGGAACAGTTATGAAGATGGGTGATAATGCTATTGTAGAAGTTGAAGCTATTTCTACAGGTTCACTAGGTCTTGATATTGCCTTAGGTGTTGGCGGACTTCCAAAAGGTAGAGTTATAGAAATTTATGGCCCAGAATCTTCTGGTAAAACTACGCTTACCTTACATGCAATTGCTGAATCGCAACGTAAAGGAGGCATCGCAGCATTTATAGATGCAGAACATGCTTTTGATCGTTTCTATGCTGGCAAATTAGGAGTAGATATAGAAAACCTAATTATATCACAGCCAGATAATGGTGAACAAGCACTAGAAATTGCAGATAATCTTATACGCTCGGGCGCAATTGATATTATTGTAATTGACTCGGTTGCAGCATTAACTCCTAAAAGTGAAATTGAAGGAGAAATGGGTGATTCTAAAATGGGGTTACACGCACGATTAATGTCTCAGGCTTTAAGAAAACTTACCGGCTCAATAAGTAAAACCAATTGTACAGTTATCTTTATTAACCAGTTAAGAGAGAAAATAGGTGTGATGTTTGGTAATCCAGAAACTACTACCGGTGGTAATGCACTTAAATTTTATGCCTCTGTGCGTTTAGATATACGTCGTTCTACACAAATCAAAGATTCTAATGGCGAAGTACAAGGAAATAAAACCCGTGTAAAAGTGGTTAAGAATAAAGTAGCACCACCATTCCGCCAGGCAGAATTTGACATCATGTATGGTGAAGGAATCTCAAAAGTGGGTGAAATTCTTGATATAGGTGTAGAATATGAGATTATAAATAAAAGTGGATCGTGGTTTAGCTATCAAGACACAAAATTAGGACAAGGCCGTGATGCTGTAAAAGCAATACTTAAAGACAATCCGGACCTATTAGAAGAATTAGAAATTAAAATTAAAGATGCTATAAAAGTTGCTACTTCAGCATAGTAACTTTAATTATTAATTTTTTACGCAACCTTTTTTATCATTAGGTATCTTCTTTGTAAAAGAAGATATTTATAATGATGAAAAAGGTTTTTTTATTACTCGCTCTGCTAACTTTAGTGGTTAGCTGTTCATTAGATGACGATGGTAGAAACGTTAGCTATGAGTTTGTACCCATAGCAAAATACGAGTTACCAGATTCACTTGTTTTTGGAAAGAACTATGAATTTCCAATAAGCTACGTTTCCCCTACAGACTGCAATGCCTTTTATGGCTTTGAATACGACCGTAGAGATAGTACCCGCTTAATATTTATAGTAAATCAAGTCTTAGAAAGTGAGAATTGCTTACCTACTACAGACACGGTAGAAACAACTTTAAATTTTGAGGTGCTTTATAATTATACATATGTATTTAAATTTTTCAACGGCTTCGACGCTAATGACGAGCCTACTTATATAACTGAGGAAGTTCCTGTAAAGCGACCATAAATTTTAATAATCTAAAAATGTGAGTTTAGAACAGCTCATTATTGACTGCAAACGTCAAAAATCTAAAGCACAAGAAGCATTGTACCGGCAATTTGCAGGTATACTTTTTCCCGTTGCTTTAAAATATGCCCGCAACTACAGTGAGGCAGAAGATATCTTGCAGGAAAGTTTTATTATAATTTTTCAAAAGGTAGGTCAATTTAAAAGTAAAGGCTCTTTTGAAGGATGGCTCAAACGCATTGTAATAAACTCAGCATTACAGCGCTACCGAAAACAAGCTGTTTTTGAAATAATAAACGAAGAAAATATCAAAGAAGCGGATGTTGAGGTCGATGACGACGAGATCCCGCTTAATTTTTTACTTCAAATAGTACAAGAACTCCCCGACCGGTATCGGTTGGTTTTTAATTTATATGCATTAGACGGCTATTCTCACAAAGAAATCTCAAAAATGCTAGAAATTAAAGAAGGTACATCCAAGTCTAATCTTGCACGTGCCCGAATGATTTTAAAAGAGAAAGTAATAGACTTTCAAACTAATGCACATATACAAACTTCAACGCGGTGAAGGATAAGAAAAAAATAGATCGTTTGTATCAGGAAAAGTTTAAAGACTTTACCATTGAGCCTAGTGAAAATGTCTGGGCAGGTATTGCTGCGCAACAAAATAAACAGAAAAAACGCATAATTCCGTTATGGTTTCAATTAAGCGGTGCAGCAGCAGTTTTGATCTTGTTACTACTAGCAGGTACATTTTGGTTTAAAACGGAAAACAAAATAAATACACCTCAACTGGTTAATCAAGAAGAAAACATTACTCCAGATTCTATTCAAAAAAATGGATCTGAAGGTTATGCAACAACCGACCCGGAATCTAGAGACACTGAAAAAGATGCAACATCTACTGAATCAACCTCAGTTAAAGCCAACGAAAAATATTCGGTTGACAAATATGAAAGAATAAATACTGGAAATGAAAGCACCTTCAAAAAAACTGCTGTGGTTAATAACAATCAAGGATTTCCTAGAAATTCTTCCGTAGTTAAAACCGGGAATTTAGAAGGTTCTGAAAATACTCCAGTTGTAAATTCAAAAACAACTGCATCTGACACTTCAACAAAACCGAATGAGGCACTAATTAACACTAACCTCTCCCGTAAAGATGATGCTGTTGAATCAGCAGTTGCTCAAAATAAATCTGCAACTTCAAAATCTACAGAAAACCAGACCGCAGAAGATATTGATCCAGATGCTTTACAACAGTTAGCAAATAAAAAAACGAATGCCGCAGTGGCTGCTTCTGAAGACAACACAGAATCTGCAAGGTTAACACGGTGGGGTATTACTCCTATGGTAGCACCTGTTTATTACGATAGTTTCAGTGGATCTGGGATAAGCGAGCAGTTTTCTGACAATACCAAAAAGGCAGATGTTAACTTGAGCTATGGGGTTCAAGTGAGTTATGCTGTTACCAATAGACTCACGGTAAGATCGGGTATTAATAAAGTTGATTTAGGTTATACTACAGAGCAGATAGGCTTTACACCAAGTATTAGTGCCAGAAATCCTACTGCGATGATTAGTAGTATTGATTATAATGAAAACTCAAAAATTATACAGCTTGACAATAACAATATTCAAGGCTTACCTAATTTGCCAAGTAATAATCAAACTGAATTTGCAACAAATATAGTTTCTCAAAAAAACACTTCTTTGCGTCAAGATTTAGGTTACATAGAGATACCTATAGAAGCTGAATATGCACTTATAAATAAGAAAGTGGGTCTTCAACTTATAGGGGGCATAAGCTCTTTATTTTTGAATAAGAATTCAATCTTTCTTGAAGAAGAGGGCAATCTGGTTTCTGAACTTGGAAAATCTAATAGTCTCAACAATACCAGTTTTAGTACAAATGCTGGTCTAGGTATCGATTATAAGTTTACAGATAAAGTACAATTTAAATTAGAGCCTATGTTTAAATATCAACTTAACGCATATACTAAAAGTGTTAGTGATTTTAAGCCGTATTACTTAGGTCTCTATACAGGAGTAAGTTTTAGGTTTTAATATAAAAGTAAGGTTTGGTTAGTTTATTTAGTTGGTTAACTTAATTATTACCCAAGTAATAATTAGAAAATCCGCCACTGGTTAGGGCGGATTTTTTTTTATGTATAAACTAGACTTTTAAAGCCAAGTCGTGTAATAACTCTTTATGAATTGCTGTGAAGGTCTCATCTCGCAAGGCTCTTCTGTCACTTGCCACTTTTCCCTGAGTTTCTATAAACGGCAACACTTTTACACGCATCTTTCCTGGAGAACCCGTAAAGAAGTCATAAGAATACCTTCTTTTATTATCGTAAAACACCATAGGCACGATAGGAATTTGATGATCTATTGCTAATCTAAATGCTCCATCTTTAAAACTATCAAGTACAATAGATAAATCCTCAGGGACACCTCCTTCAGGGAAAATACAAATGCTCAATCCCTGATTGAGTCTGCGCTGTGCACTCTCAAAAACCGCCCTTCTACTTTTTGCATCTCCCCTATCTACAAGAATACAGGTTTGCTTATAAAAATATCCGAATAAAGGAAAACGCGCAAGTTCTTTTTTTCCTACAAATACAAATGGATTAGGAGCAACATGTAGCATTAACATAATGTCAGCCATCGAGGTGTGGTTAGCAACAAACATATAGCTTTTACCGCGTTTCGTTTTTTGAAGTCTTTTTATCTGCGGCCAAAATCCCATACCATATAGTATAAATCGAGCCCAAAATTGAGCCATTCTAAAAAAGTATGGATACCACGTATCCTTGGCAACAGATATGACAAGAAAAGGAAACATGACGATTATAGGAATTACAAGAAGAATATAAAACCAAATACGCCAGAGAAGGGTAATAAATTTACGGAGAATGCTAATCATACGGGATAACCTAAAAGGGCATTACTGAAATTTAAATGAGATTGTAGTCGCTCAAAAATAGGCATTTTTAAAGGAGTTAATTAGCCAAAAGGGGTAACTTTGCGCAAAATTATAGTAAAAAATGTCACGAATATTAACTGGTGTACAAAGTACAGGAACCCCTCATTTAGGAAATCTTTTAGGAGCTATTATTCCTGCGATCAACATGGCGAATCAGCCAGAAAATGAATCTTTTTTATTCATCGCAGATATGCATTCTCTTACACAAATAAAAAATGGAGAAACACTTAGAAATAACACCTATTCGACTGCAGCAACCTGGCTCGCTTGTGGTCTTGACATAAATAAAACAGTCTTTTACCGCCAGAGTGATATTCCTCAAACTACAGAGTTAACCTGGTATTTAAGTTGCTTTTATCCTTACAAGCGCTTAAAACTGGCTCACAGTTTTAAAGATAAGGCAGATCGTCTTGATGATGTTAATACAGGTCTATTTACCTATCCTATGCTAATGGCGGCAGACATCCTGTTATATGATGCAGAGATTGTACCGGTGGGTAAAGATCAATCACAACACCTCGAAATGACACGCGATGTTGCCTCTCGTTTTCACGCTCAAATGGGTGATACTTTTGTTATTCCTGAGCTCAAGTTACACGAGGAGACGATGTACATCCCGGGCACAGATGGTGATAAAATGAGTAAAAGTAAAGGCAACACTATTATTTTATTTCAATCTGATAAAAAATTGAAAAAACAAATAATGAGTATCGAAACAGACAGCACCCCCTTAGAAGAACCTAAAGATCCTGATACGTGTAAGGTTTTTGCTATTTATAAACTACTTGCTACGCCTGAAGAGTTAGATCAAATGCGCCAAAATTATTTAAGTGGCGGGTATGGTTATGGTCATGCAAAAAAAGCTTTGTATGAACTTATTCTTAAGCGCTTTGATAAAGAACGTGCTCTCTACAATCACTATATGACCAATTTAGATGAGATTGATGAAGTACTAAAAATAGGTGCTGAAAAAGCACGTGCAACCGCAAATAAGGTTTTAGAACGCGTACGCACAAAACTAGGATATTAGGCAAGTTCAAACTGCTTACCCGGAAGGGGTCTCACGACCCCTTTTAATTCCATATTTAAAAGAATACTTGCAATTTTGAATGTAGGCATATTACAATTAAGGGCTATCAAATCTAATTGCTCTTTGCCTTTTTTTTCTAAGAAATTAAAAACCGATTCCTCCTCTGCATTAAGAGATGCAAAAAGCTGTTTTTGAACCGGTTTAAATGTATTTTCTATATTCCAGTTAAGCATATAAATTAAGTCTGCTGCACAAGTAATTAATTGCGCTTGTTGAGATTTTATAAGATTATTGCACCCCAAACTTTGAAGATCATCTGGTCTTCCCGGCACCGCAAACACATCACGATTGTAGGAGTTTGCAATATCTGCAGTTACAAGAGAACCGCCTTTATCTGCACTCTCTATAACCACAGTTGCTTCACTTATACCGGCAATAATTCTATTACGCCTTAAAAAATTTGTTCGGTCAAAGTTATCAGAACTCCAGAAATCTGTAATGAAGGCACCTTGACTCTCCAGACTTTTTACATACTTCTGATGTATTTTAGGATAGATTTGATTTAGTCCATGTGCCAAAACTGCATGGGTCTCTAGGCCACAATCTAGGGCTACTCTATGCGCATTAATATCTACTCCATAAGCAAATCCCGAAACTATTAAAGGGTTTAATGGTGCTAAGTCTTCAATAAATCGTTTTATAAATTCGATTCCATAAGTGGTGACTTTACGTGTTCCTACAATAGAAATAACTCTTTTAGCACCATAATTAGAAGTCCCTCTTTTAAATAATAAAATAGGACCATCGATACAGTGTTTTAAACGTTCTGGATATTCTGGATCTAGGAAACTACTATACGAGATATTATTTTGCTCAATAAACCTCAACTCTTTTTCAGCTTCCAGCGCATGGTTTTTGTTATAAAACTCTTTTAATTTATGAGCTCCTATACCATCTACCTCTAGCAAAACCTGCTTCTTTTGGTCTAAAACCTGCCGAGGAGTTTCAAATCTGTTTATAAGTCTTTTAATGGAGGTATCTCCCAGATTAGGAATACGTTGTAAAGTTAAGAATGCGTGTAATTGCTCTTGATTCATTTTATTAAATAGCTGTCTTTAAAGATATTGCAAAATTGTTGACAATTCAATGATGAGTTGTAAAGCTCAATCGCATTTTTTTTTATTTTTACGTTATGTATTACTCAACTTACATAAGCGACCTGCTTTACCGTTACGAATGTGTGATCATTCCGGGTTTCGGAGCATTTCTAGCTCATAGAACCTCGGCATATCACGATATGGAGAAAAATGTTTTTTTTCCGCCAAAAAAGCGCATTTCATTTAATGCTCAGTTAAAAGAAAATGATGGCTTGTTAGCAGATTATGTTGCTAAGGCAGAAAATCTTAGCTATTCTGAAGCATTAGCTAAAGTTCAGGTTTATGCTTATTCTTTGGAAACCCGCATATTGAACGGAGAGACTATTTTATTGGATAAAATAGGTTCATTATCTAAAAATGAAACTTCACAAATTAAATTTGAACCAGTTACCGTTACAAATTATTTGACTGACTCTTTTGGACTTGCTTCTTTTCAAACCACACCGGTAACTCGTGAAGTATTAAAACAAGAAGTTGAAGCCCTAGAAGAAAAAGCACCTATCCATATTACAACGGCCAGACGTACAAATACGTGGCTAAGATATGCTGCTGTAGGTCTTTTGGCTATTGGTTTGTCTGGTACTTTAGGTTTTTTACACTTTAAAGATATTGCAGATTACAATTTTGCTCAAGAGCAAGTTGCCAAGAAACAAGTTGAAAATACAATACAACACGCCACTTTTACAATCGATAACCCCTTACCGGCTGTTACTTTAAATGCCTTCAAACCTAAAGGAAGTTATCACTTAGTAGCAGGTGCATTTCGAGTTGAAGAGAATGCTGTAAGTCGCGTAAAAGAATTGCGTGAAGCAGGATATAAAGCACGAGCGATAGGCGAAAATAGATTTGGGTTACACCAAGTAGTATACGGAAGTTATACAGATCGCACAGAAGCTCTTAATGATTTAAGAAAAATACGTACTTCAGATAATCCTAATGCCTGGATGCTTATTCAGGAAATCGATTAATCTTCAGTAAAATATAAAATAAAAGCCTCCAAGTTGGAGGCTTTTTCATTTCTCAATCCTTTCAAACGTATTACTTTTGCGCAAAAATTAATCTATGGAAACAAAGACACCTTCAGAATCGCGCACTACGCAAACAGATCTTGTCTTACCTAATGAGACAAATCCACTTAACAATATGTTTGGTGGTGAGCTTCTGGCACGTATGGATCGTGTGGCGAGTATAACAGCCAGACGTCACTCGAGACGAATTGTTGTAACAGCATCTGTTAATCACGTTGCATTTAATAAAGCGATACCTTTAGGTAGTGTCGTTACTGTAGAAGCTTCAATTTCCCGGGCTTTCAAGACTTCGATGGAAGTTGTTATTGATGTATGGGTAGAAGACCGCGAGAGTGGCTTAAAATCAAAAGCGAATGATGCAATTTATACTTTTGTAGCCGTTGATGATACGGGTGTACCTGTACCTATACCCCAAATTAAACCAGAGACCACGCAAGAAATTGCGCGATATGATGCGGCACTACGCAGAAAGCAACTGAGTCTTGTACTTGCAGGAAAAATGAAAGCTTCTGATGCGACCGAGCTCAAAGCTATTTTTGAATAATCTTATAACATAAACCGAAGACCGCTTCCTAAATTGAGATAGGTAACTTGATTAAAATTCCCCTCTAGCTGAGGAGCGGTTTTTATATTTAGATAATCTGCGCGTATTTCAACTCCTGCCGTAATTGCTAGCCATTTAAATATAGAATAGCTCAATTCGGGATTCAGCCAGATTGCACCTCCAGAATCTCTAAAGTCTAGATCATCTTTAATTCCTAAATAACTTACATAGCCTCCTCCGGCTGTAATTATTAAATCAAGATTAGACAGGAGATCAAATTGATAACCGATATCTCCTCCTATTAGAAACACCCTGCTCCTTTCATAACTTCCCGTAAATTCCGATTGTGTTATTTCGGCTTCAAATATGGAATAGCGAACTCCTATAAGGACTTTAGGATATATACGACCTAGGGCACTAAGTTTAAATCCCGGCTTTACCTTCATACCATCTGATACAAAATTAGACCCTATAGCATTAGGTATATACAATTGCGTATTTATAAAACCCTTACGCTTATAGCTATAAGAAGCTGCCGATGTAGTGTCTTGAGCGCACATTACTGCACTACAAATCATAAAACCTATTCCTATTAAAAATAACCTAATATTCAAAAACATACGTGTTTTCAGTATTAGTTAGTGGGATTTCAACAACCTGCTGATAATCATTATTAAAACGATAATAAAGTCTGGCAATTTCATTTTTTACTGAAGTTAACCTCATATCATAATTTGAATCTTGCTCATGTAGGGTGATTCTGCTGGTATGTGTGGAGTAACATCTACGCTTTGCTAAAAGTTCTTTGTCATTATCTAATTCTAAAGAGCAATAATTAGATGTATAGTCTAATAAAATCTTTAAGGTATCTAAAGTTCCGCTGGTATTCTGCGTTTTTAAATTGAGAAATGCGGTAGGTTTTACTATAATGTCACCTAAATCATAATTTAATCGGGATCGATTGGGTGAACTTAAATCGTTAACGAGTATAACCTCAGCAAATAGGCTATCTCTTTGTGCACCAGAATTTATTTGTATTTGAAATTCTCCTCGGTTTGATTCTAAAGAAACAAAATCGAAATTACCTGTGATTTCTGAAGCTGAAGCGCCCAGAATTGTTGTCTTTGATCCTGAGGTGATATTTATGTCAGAAACAGGAAAGCCCATGCCATCTATTAATCGGCCGGCTACACGAATTCGCCGTGAATCTATAACATCTTCAGCGCAAGAGGTCATCACAAACAAAATACATACTGCTAAAAGCTTAAGGTTTCTCAACATCTTGTTTAAATTGTAGATGACACAATATCAATAGCGTTGCGTTTAAATCTGAACAATTTACATACTACATATTATAAACCCAATCTTCAGGATTTAAACGCTCAGAATCTTTATAGACTAGAAATTTAATAATTGTCTTACCATTAAAGGAATTCTCTGCAATCTCACCCAGTGCCTGCTTGGTAGCTATCTGATCATTGACTTTTACCTTCAGATTTTTAAGGTTTTGATAAACCGTTAGGTAGTTTCCGTGGCGAATTAAAACAGTATAGCCTCCACCACGTATTAATTGTATTTGTTGCACAGTACCTTTAAAAGTAGCCCTTGCAATACTTCCGGGAGCTGTCTCTATTTCCACACCGCTATTATAGGTGGTTATATTAGGAAGTGTAGGGTGTTTTGACGTCCCAAATTTCTTATAAACTCTACCACGTTCAACAGGCCAGTCCATTTTACCTTTATTAGAAGCAAAGTCATTAGCGAGCGCTTTTGCGGCAGGGGTAAGCGAAAAGGTAGGCATCTTACTTACATTAGTTTTGCTTTCTTTTGCTGCTTCTGCTCCAGACTCTTTTTTAGAAGCTGCAATTGCTTCTCTAATCAAACGATCTATTTCTTTGTCTATACGGTCTGCCGCTTTTTGTTTATCCTGTATTTGCGCAACATAGGTAGATTCTTGTTTTCTAATTTTTGAGACCAATTCGTCTTGTTGTTTGCGCTCTATCTCAAGTTTTTCCTGTTCAATCTTATTCTGTGCAACCAGTTTTTGTTTTTCTTCTTTTTGCAAAGCCAACTTCTTATTTGTTTCCTGAAGTAAAGCGGTGCGCTCTTTGATCTGATCTCCTTGCTTTTTGCGGTAATTGCTGTATTGCTTCATATACTGCACCCGCTTATATGCTTGTAAAAAGCTTTTAGATGAAAGCAAAAACATAATTCGGCTTTGGCTACTTTTACTCTTGTAAGACTTCTGAACCATGCCTGCATAATCCTCCTTCAGTTTTTCGAGTTCGTCTCTTAAAGTAGTTAGCCTGTTTAGATTTTGATTAATTTTTTGGGTTAATAAATTGGCCTGACTATTTGTAACCTTAATTAGGTTTTGCCGGGTTTTTATTTTAGAATCAAGATCTTCAACCTGACTCAAAACACTAATTTCTTTTTTCTTGTTACTCTTCCGCAGTTTACTTAATTCTTCTATTTGACCCATTAACGTACGGCGCTGGCGCTCAAGCTCTGCTTGTTTATCATTTTGAGACCACAAAGCATTACTTCCTAGAATAAAAAGTACTGCTGCTACCAAACTTAATTTATGAACCTGCTTCAACTGCATTAAAGTTTTATTTCTTTTAAACCATCTGGAATACTAAACGGAAAACTTACCTCTGTGTTAAAGTCCACGCCTCTGTATTCTATATCTACACGGGTCTCCTTATCTTTTTCCTGAGCTATAATAGTAACTTCTGTAGGGAAATATCCATTTTGCTCTCTGGTATAATCTCCATACTTAATCGTCAAATCTCTTTGCTCTTTAGCTTGTGTAAGTCGTTGTTCTTGCAGTGTGAATGCTCCTGCATTTAAATAGAAAAACAAGTTAAATAAATTTTGTTGCTGTCTTGGCGCCACGAGATAACGTGATCCTGTAGCTCCTGCGCTAAAACCACCTTCACGTAAATCATAAATGGGTTCTCCCAGAAGCAATCCTTCCACTTGCTTATAGGTTAGTTCTGCACCTAACAAATCGCTAAGTAGTTTAAAATCTCCATCAAAATAAGTCCCGTCGATTTTCTCATAAAACTGAACACGATCTTTAGTTATCATCGCTTTTGCTAAGGATATACCTAAAACAGAGGCGCTCATCCAGATGGTTTCATCTTTTTGCATACGCAGACTTACGGTAACGCTTTGCGTTCTATCTGGATCTGAATATCTTATTTTTAAACGTGCCGCTAAAGTCTCAAACTGTGGATGGGTCTCATAGTGACTTGCAATTATCTTAGCAGACGCCAGATCATCATTAGTAGCAGTAACTTTTTTTGTTGATTTACAAGCTGAAAGGCTCAAAATCAAGATAAGTACAACACTTTTTATATAAACACGCATAGGTCTAATTCAAATTATTAATAAGTGTACGGTATTTTTCGATCTTTTTAGCATCACCTAACAGCTCATAAGCACGTAAAAGTTCACTATAAAAATCTGCAGTCATTTTTGGGTCATCTGCAATGTAGTCTAAGCCCATTTCCAAATAATCTTTAGCGCTTTTAGGCGCTCCTAATCTATTTTGCGCAACTCCATACACCAGATAAAATAGTGCTTGCGAAGGATACAATGTTAATGCCTCCTCACTTAATTTTGTAGCATTTTCAAACTGCTCTGCTTGTAATTGTAACATTAGCAAATTGCGCAAAACCCCCAGATCTGAAGGATTCTTTTTATAAGCGTTTTTGTAAGATGATAACGCTTTGTCTGTTTCTTTATTCTTGATGTAATACGCGCCTAATTCTTCATTAACATTAGTATCCTCTTCTTTTGCAAATAAAGCAACTGCCTGTTCAAGTTCTGCCTCATACTCCGGATTGCGATCTACAAATATTAGAAAGTCGTTTAAAATACTATGTTTAGCTTTTGGTTCTATTTTAGCGCTTTTTATAACTTTCTCTAACGAACTTACAGCTTGTTTTATATCTCCACTTTCAAGGTAATATTTGTACAATGCCATATGCACAATTTCAGTTTTGGGATTAACTTTTATTAATCTTTGTGCAGTCTCATAGGCTTGTTGTGTTTTACCTTGCTCACTATAGACGTAGATCAGGTTAAGATAATTCTGCTCATTTGCGGGATTTGCAGTTATTTGTTTTAAAAGTTCCTTTTCTTGAATATCACCTCCACTTAGCGCTAGCGCTTGCTGCCGAATTTGATTGCGATAGGCATCTTTACCTAACTTCTCATCCAGCTCGTCAATAAGACTTATTGTCTTCTCAAAAGAACCTTTACGCAAATAAATACGGGCTAAATCTTCTTTATATCTAATATCAAATTGCACGAGTTGAGTAACCAGATCTATAGCTTTTTCAAAATCCTGCCGCGCATAATAAACATCATACAGACTCACCATGATATCACGTTGATTAGGTTTTAACTGTAGTGCTTTTAAATAATTATTCTCTGCTTCGATTATATTACCCAGCATAGCTTCATTCTTTCCTTTCTCAAAATAAAGAATAGCTTCTTGAGGTCTTAATGAAATGCATTTATCTAAGGCAACAAGGGCACGCTCATAATTCTGTATTCCTTTTTGCTTTAGTGCTTCAAAAAAATACTCCTGAAAATCATCTGTAACATCTTCCAGATTATCAACATTTACGTCTTTTAATGTAGCAGGTTCTTGTGCTTCCGCCACTAGCGAAAACAAAGAAAGTACAAGTAAACACGTAACTAATTTCATTAAATAAAGCCTATATCAATTCGGAATAATCACCGATACTAATTTCGGTAAAATTACCATTGTATTTGGCGTAATTACCTATCATCGCATTTTTTAATTGTGCATTTTTTATAGTGCTGTAATTTTGAATTAAACTATGCTCAATAGTACTGTTTTCAATGACAGTACCCTTACCTACGGAAACATTAGGACCTATTGTCGAATCTTTAATTACTACATCATCCCCTAAATATACTGGCGGAATTATGCTAGCATTCTCTAGTTTAGCTGAAGGAGAAATTAATTTCTCTTCTTCTGTTTGTAAAAACTGAAGCATTCTTCCGTTTGTCTCTACCGTAACATTTTTATTGCCACAGTCCATCCATTCCTCAATTTTCCCGGGTTTAAAGACGTAGCCTTTAGCTTGCATTTGTTTGATACCGTCGTTAATCTGGTATTCACCTCCGTGCATAAGATTAGCATCTAAAACTGCTTGAAGTTCTTCTTTTAAAACAGATCCATCTTTAAAATAATAAATCCCTATAACGGCTAAATCTGAAACAAATTCTGCTGGTTTTTCTACCAGACCTGTTATTTGGTTATTTTCACTTAATGAAACCACACCATACGCTTGCGGATTTTTTACCTGCTTTACCCAGATTACGCTATCTGCCTCTTTATCTAGTTTAAAATCTGCTCTAAAAAGTGTGTCTGCATAAGCAATCACGCAAGGACCGTCTAATGATTCTTGAGCACACATAATGGCGTGGCCAGTACCCAATGGTTTGTCTTGATAATATATAGTTCCCTTTGCGCCTAAACTTTGGGCAATTTGCTTTAAATTTTCCTCCGTTTCTACACCAAAATCTTCGGCTATTACAAAGGCAATTTCCTCTATTGTTTCTTCCGAGACATGAGCTATATCTTCAACAAGACGTTGAACTATAGGTTTGCCTGCAATAGGTATAAGAGGTTTTGGTATTGTTAAAGTATGTGGGCGCAGTCGAGAACCGCGACCAGCCATAGGGACTATAATTTTCATAATTTTAATTTCAGATATTTCCCCTTTTGAGATTTACAAAAGGCATCTCGCATATTATTAATGCGGGACTTTAATAGAACAAAATAAATAGCGTTTTATTTTGTTCCTGTGCTTCCAAAGCCACCCGCTCCACGAGTAGTCTCATTAAGTACTTCTACCTCGTTCCATGCTGCTCGCTCGTGCTTTGCTATTACTAATTGCGCGATACGCGCACCACTTTCTACAGTAAAATCATCATTTGAGAGATTCACAAGAATAACCCCTATCTCACCACGATAATCTGCATCTATTGTTCCTGGTGCATTTAAAACAGTAATTCCGTTTTTTGCTGCAAGTCCGCTTCGCGGTCTCACCTGGGCTTCAACACCTACAGGCAATTCAATAAATAAACCAGTTTTAATTATGGAGCGCTCTAAGGGTTTTAAAACCACAGGAGCATCTAATACTGCTCTTAGGTCCATACCTGCAGAAGCTATTGTTTCATAATTAGGTAAAGCGTGATTCGATTTATTAATGATATTTATTTGCATTCTTCTTTATTTAAGGGCTATTTATTTCTTTTTAAAATACTTTTTAATTCCTTTTTTTCTAAATAAAAAATTAGAGCAGTAAATATGAAAATCAGTAATGCACTGATATAATAATGCGCTCTAAAAAAGTAAAACGACACTAAAGCTCCGGCTGTAGCAACAACCAGATACAGGCTTATACGACTTACATTATACGGAATGTGATAATATTTTTGTCCATAAAAGTACGAAATCAACATCATCACACCATAGGCTACTACTGTAGCATATGCCGATGCCATAAAGCCGATTACTGGAATTAAAACTATATTTAGAACGATAGTGAGACCGGCTCCTAATATTGAAAAGTACATTCCGTATTGGGTTTTATCAGTTAGCTTATACCAAACTGATAAGTTATGATAGATCCCTAAAAAGAGATTCCCTAAAAGTATATACGGTACAATTTCAAGAGCTTTCCAGTACTGCTCATCTCGTATCAATAGTTCTTTAAAAATATCTATGAAGCAGACAATTAAGAGAAGACCACCTGCACCAACGATGACAAAATATTTTAAGATAGTGGCATATGTGATAGGAGCATTTTTATTTCTTGCGTGATTGAAAAAAAATGGCTCTGCCCCTAACCTAAAAGCTTGTATAAAGATGGTCATAAATACAGCCAATTTATAACAACCTGAATAAGCACCCATTATATCCTTATCAAGCATATTACCTAACAATAATTTATCAAGATTTTCATTAATTACAAATGCCATCCCCGCGACTAATACCGGCCAACCATAATTCCATAATTGTGAAAAAAGATGTTTATCAAAAACCAATTTTGTCTTGAAAAAATCTGGGAGTATCAGCAGCAATGTTACTGCACTTGCGATTAGATTTGCGATAAAGATGTAAGTGAGTAATTCGTCGGAATTATACCAATCAAAAGAGAGGGAGAAATAAGGTATTGCCCAAAGAAGGAAAAAGTTTAGAAGTACATAAATAGCCAGATTTATAAGTTTAATCCCAGCAAACCTTAGCGCCCTACCTTTTGCCCTTAAATAGGCAAACGGAGCCACTACAAGCGTATCTAGTATAGTTACGCCTATCAAGTATCCAATATACTTAACGGGCAACTCTAAAGCTTCTGTAATGGGTTCTTTTAATAGCCATAAAAGTACAAAAGCTATACAGCTACTAATTGTCAAGGCAATTAAAACTGTAGAATAAACCCGTTCCTTATTTTCAGATTTTGAGAAAAATCTGAAAAAAGCAGTTTCCATCCCATAGGTTAGCAAAACATTTAAAAATGCAGCACCTATGTAAAAAGAAGTGTTTTCTGCATAACCCGTTGTTTCCAGTTTTTCGGTATGTAAACCTATTAAAACAAAGCTCATCAATCTAGGCAAAATAGTAGCCAGACCATATACCGCTGTATCCTTTACAAAACGCTTAAGTACACTCAAAAAAGTTTTATTTAGGGTTCAAAAGTAAGTTAAAGTAGCCAAATTAAAATCACTTTAATGCTTTCAAACTTGGGGAATGTTTACAACTCGCTTTTTAAATCTAGCACCTTGTATTTAATCTCAGATTCTATAATGTAGCTTAATAAAGCTTCAGATTTCTCAATTTCTAAAGGAGGCTTAACCGGAAGTTGTGGCAATGTATTTTTTGCTTCTTCTGCTCTATTTACAGAAAGAATTCGATCTTCTGAATTGATCTTGGAAGGAGCAAATTTTGCAGAAAATTTATTTTCACTGTAATTGACTACAGCAGATTTCTGATTGTCAAAATATAAATATTCAAGTTGCGTATTATGATTCAGCTCATTTACTTCAAATGTAATTTCAAATGCTTGATTATCTAATTCGATTCGTTCTATATTTTTTACTGAAAAGTCTCTGACGCCTAAAACTTTATTGCTTCCGCAAGAACTCACAAGAAATGCTAAAATTATAAAGATTGAAAATTTATAATACATAGAATATATTTTGGGTTAGAATATTAATATTGAGACTTTGGTTTTTTATTGAAATAACAAGAATAAAAAAAGCCTTGCAATTGCAAGGCTTTAATATATGAATTTTAAATAATCTTAATTGTTTAATGCTTCTGCACCACCTACAATTTCTAAAATTTCATTTGTAATTGCTGCTTGTCTTGCTTTGTTATAAGTAAGCTTAAGCTGATCTCTTAATTCAGTTGCATTATCAGTTGCCTTATGCATCGCAGTCATACGCGCACCGTGTTCACTTGCTACAGAATCTCTAACCGCTTTAAAGAACTGTGTCTTTAATGCTTTAGGAATTAATTGTTTTACAATTTCCTCTTTAGATGGCTCAAAAATATAATCTACAGAAGACACTTCTACATTTTCAAATTGCTCTTTTAAAGGAACAATAGGTAAGAATTGTTCTCTTGTAACAATTTGCGTAGCAGCATTTCTAAATGAATTGTAAACCAATTCCACTTTATCATACTGACCATTTACAAATAAGTCCATCACATTTTCTGCGATTACCTCTACATTTTCAAAGGTAAGATCGTCAAAAATTGCATTGTCGTTAGAAATAATTTTAGCCGACTTCTTAAGAATATCACTAGCTTTTTTACCTACTGTTAAGAAGTGTACTTCTTTACCAGGGTAAGCAACTGTTTGAATATTCTTTGCTTCTTTAACGATGTTAGAGTTAAAAGCACCAGCTAAACCTCTATTTGAAGAGATCACAACTACTAGCACTTTTTTAACTTCACGTTCTTCGGCAAAACGACTTCCACTATCGCCTTCCATAGAAGCGCTTAAGCTTTGTAAAAGTTCGGTTAATTTATCAGAATATGGGCGCATAGCTGTAATAGCATCTTGAGCCCTTTTCAACTTTGCAGCAGACACCATTTTCATAGCGCTTGTTATCTGCATCGTTGAGGATACTGATGAAATCCGGTTACGTATTTCCTTTAAATTTGCCATTCTTTAATTGGTTTTTTCGCTTTGCGAAAAAATTACTTAGTATATCTAGATGAAAGGTCTTTTGCTACAGTAGTTAACGTATCGATAACTTCGTCTGTAAGTTTACCTGCTTTTAAAGTGTCAAGCACATCTCTGTGTTTAGCATTTAAAAACTCCAGGTAGTCTCTTTCAAATTCTTTAACTTTATTGATAGGCACATTACGTAGCAAGTTTTTAGAACCTGCGTATATAATTGCGATCTGATCTTCTACAGTAAATGGTGTGTTTTCACCTTGCTTAAGAATCTCTACGTTACGCTTACCTTTTTCAATTACACTTAATGTAGCAGAATCTAAATCTGAACCAAATTTGGCAAAAGCTTCAAGTTCACGGAAAGCTGCCTGATCAAGTTTTAAAGTACCTGCAACCTTCTTCATTGATTTAATCTGTGCATTACCACCTACACGTGATACAGAAATACCCACGTTAATTGCAGGACGTACACCAGAGTTAAATAAATCCCCATCTAAGAAAATCTGACCATCTGTAATCGAGATTACGTTAGTAGGAATGTACGCAGAAACGTCACCTGCCTGAGTTTCAATAATAGGAAGTGCTGTTAATGAACCACCACCTTTAACGATAGGCTTTAAAGTATCTGGAAGATCGTTCATATTCTTAGCGATATCATCATCTGCAATAACTTTTGCAGCACGCTCTAATAAACGAGAGTGTAAGAAGAAAACGTCTCCAGGATATGCTTCACGTCCCGGTGGGCGACGTAGTAAAAGAGATACCTCACGATAGGCTACCGCTTGCTTTGATAAATCATCATAAATAATTAAAGCTGGACGACCAGTATCTCTAAAATACTCACCAATAGAAGCACCTGCAAAAGGAGCATAAACCTGCATAGTTGCAGGATCTGATGCATTTGCAGCAACAATGGTGGTATATGCTAAAGCACCTTTTTCCTCAAGTACATTAGCAATGTTTGCTACAGTAGAAGCTTTTTGTCCTATTGCAACATATATACAATATACAGGCTCACCTGCATCGTAAAATTCTTTTTGATTTAAGATCGTATCAATACAAACAGTAGTTTTACCTGTCTGACGGTCACCAATTACAAGTTCACGTTGACCACGACCTACAGGGATCATAGCATCAATAGATTTAATACCTGTCTGTAATGGTTCTGTTACCGGCTGACGATAGATAACACCTGGAGCTTTACGCTCAAGTGGCATCTCATAAGTTTCACCTTGTATAGCTCCTTTACCATCTATAGGCTGACCTAAAGTGTTTACAACACGTCCTACGATACCTTCACCTACATTAATAGATGCGATACGCTGGGTACGTTTTACTGTAGCACCTTCTTTAACCTCTTTAGAAGGACCTAAGAGTACAACCCCTACATTATCTTCTTCTAAGTTTAATACAATACCTTCAAGACCTCCGTCAAATTCAACGAGTTCTCCGTATTGTGCGTTAGAAAGACCGTAAACACGGGCAATACCATCACCTACGGTAAGTACTGTTCCTACCTCATCTAATGAAGCTGATGCTTCAAAGCCTGAAAGTTGTTTCTTTAATATTGTTGAAACTTCAGCTGGTTTTACTTCTGCCATTTTGTTTGATATCTAATAAGTCTTTGTTTAACTCAAGACTTAGTTGTAATTATAAACGATTACTAAACTCTTTTTGTATTTTATCTAATTGGTTTGCAACTGTTGCGTCGTATTGCACATCACCTACTCGTAATATAAACCCACCTATAAGGTTAGAATCTATATGATGCTCAAGTGTAACATCTTTACCGTCTGTTATCTCCTTAACTTTTACTAGAACTTTTGCCTCTAAGGAAGCATCCAGTTCAACTGCAGTTGTTAAATGTGCAACAACAATACCTTTAGATTTATTGTAAAGATCAACATAACTTGATGCTACATCTCCTAGAATTGCAGTTCTTTTTTTGTCAACTAATAATTCTATAAGACTTGTTGTACTCAAATCATATCCACTAAAAATTGCAAGCAATGATGCGCGTTTATCATCAGATTTTATAATCGGACTCTTAAGCACATTTCTTAATTCTTTACTCGCGTTGAGGGTTGCCTCAATAGATTTCATATTACCAAAAACAACTTCAGCAGTACCCTTTTCACTGGCCTGTTCTAAAATTGCTTTTGCATAACGTATTGCTGCTCTTGAAGACATGAACTACTTTTTTAATTAATTAAGGGTAGCGTCTTGCAGCATCTTATCTACATACTGCATTTGTTTATTTTTGTCTGAAAGCTCTTCCTTCACTACTTTCTCAGCAATTTGTAAAGAAAGCTCTGCAACCTGACTTTTTAACTCAGCAACTGCAGCGCGCTTTTCAGCAGCGATTGCTTCTTGAGCCTGAAGGATAATTTTATCTGCTTGAGATTTTGCATCTCCTTCTGCTTCAGCAATCATTTTTGCTCTGATCTCACGAGCTTCTTTAAGCATTCCGTCACGCTCTTCACGAGCTTGCTGTAATGCTTTTTCATTATCTGCCTGAAGGTTCTGCATATCTATGCGTGCTTTTTCGGCAGCTTCTAATGCACCTTGAATACCTTCTTCACGATCATCTAATGATTTAAGAATAGGTTTCCAGGCAAATTTTACCATTAGTAAAATAAGCACTAACAATAAGACTGTTTGCATTATAAACAGTCCCGGAGAAAAGTCATTTAATAATTGATCCATAATGTGATCGCGTTTATTGTTTGTTTAATTAAAACTCAAACCCTGCAACCAACCGTTACAGGAGATTGAGTTTTGATTTTTTGTTTGGATTATTTTCCTAAGAAAAGTGCACCAAATGCTAAACCTTCTAAAAGTGCAGCGATGATAATCATTGCAGTTTGGATTTTACCGGCAGCTTCTGGCTGACGAGCGATACCTTCCATAGCGCTTCCACCAATTTTACCTAAACCAATACCAGCACCTAATACGATTAAACCAGCACCTACTAAATTTGGAACCATTGTTTCCATAATTAAAAAATATATAAATAATTAAACAAAAATTAATTTTAAATGAAATCTGCTCTTACATCTTCTGCATCCACATTATCGTGCGCGTGGTCATGATCGTGATCATGCTCTGCAACCGCCATTCCTATAAATAAGGCAGAAAGCATTGTGAAGATATAGGCTTGTAGAAATGCAACAAGCACTTCTATTAATGTTATAAATAATGACAACACAAATGATAATAGTGTTGATCCCGCAGGTGTTAATTCTCCTTTAAGCGTAATCATAATTGCAATAAGACTCATAATTACAATGTGACCTGCAGATATATTTGCAAATAATCGAACTAAAAGTGAGAAAGGTTTTATAATAAAAGCTCCTACTAATTCGATAACTGCTAATACCGGACGTATTAAGTAAGGAACTCCAGGCATCCATAATATGTGCATCCAGTAGTCTTTGTTACCACTAAATGTATAAATAATCAATGTAAATATTGCCAAAGCTGCAGTTACCGCTAACTGTCCTGTAACGTTAAATCCAAATGGTGTTAAACCTAATAAATTCAGAATCCAGATGAAGAAAAATACGGTCAATAAAAACCCTGTGAATTTTCTGTATTTCTTCTCACCGATATTAGGACGTGCTAACTCATCACGCACATAAATAACAAGTGGCTCTAATACTCTACCAAAACCTTTAGGAATTGTTCTCTTTTTGTATTGTCTCGCCAATGACGAAAACCAAATCAACATTAATATTCCTATTACAAGAATACCTACTACACTTTTTGTAATAGATAAATCTAAAGGCATGTGTGCATTAACCGGATGGTGATCCCCTCCTATCTCAACAGTCTCTGCGCCTTCTTCTAATTCGTAGATTTTATCAT
Source organism: Leeuwenhoekiella aequorea (assembly GCF_004104375.1). Taxonomy (GTDB): domain Bacteria; phylum Bacteroidota; class Bacteroidia; order Flavobacteriales; family Flavobacteriaceae; genus Leeuwenhoekiella; species Leeuwenhoekiella aequorea. Next base: position 188,699 of record NZ_QOVM01000001.1, on the reverse strand, counting down.
GAAGATTCACAAATCTGCTTCCACCTGCTTCAACCACTACTTCACCGTTGATATCGTGATGAAAAGCAGAAGACATAAATGCTGCAGGACCATTACTTCCCCATACAATAACAGGTAATGGTAAACCTACAGAATGACGCACACCATCATCACCTGTATACGAATACAAATGAAAATCATGAGAATCTTTAATATGATGTTGAATATACTCATCAATCTCTTCTTGAGTATCCAACGTGCCAGCATCATTACTTTCTGCAACGCTGTGTTCCTGAGCCGTAGCTGCGTTTCCAATGGTTAGAAACATCAAAACGGTTAAAAATTGGATAGGTAATTTTGCTATCTTCATTATTATAATTTCAAAAATAAGGCTTGCTAAAATTTGCTGCAAAACTAAACATTTTATTCAGAATAAGAATCATTTTAAAACAAATAAACCGCTAAGCATTTCTATTTAAGATTTTTGTAATGGCAATTACCTCATAAATCAAGTAAATAAATATGGGTATCAGCAAACTAAGACTCTCAGCTTTGCTTAAAACCACACCCGAAAACAGGGTGTTTTTGAACACTAAACAGAATATTCCTATTTTACCAATCATTGTTGCTAAATATATAAACCCTAACTGATCTGAAAATCGCTTTGAAAAGCTTGCTATAAGTTCAAAACCTACGCATATTACTAATGTTGCGATTGCCTGAAATAAATAAATATTTAATAACGAAAACGGGTGTTCAATTTCTAAACTGCTCAATAGGGCAGTGTGGATAAAATATCCTAATAAAAAAAGAGCTGCAATTATTACAAAATAGGTGACTAAGCGCTTTGTAAGCATTATTTGTTGAGTTGTTTTACTCCCCGAATAACGATATACATCGATAAAAATACAGCGAGTAAAGTAATGGTTGATTCTAAATATGTGGTTTCAAACTTGGTGTCTAACCAAGATCCAAGGAGGTTACCTAAAAAAATAGTTCCTCCCATTTGAATAGCTATTGTTGAAAATTTTGCCCAGGTGCTAAGCTGATTTTCCGGTTTCTTTTCTGACATTGTTTGAAAGATTTTTTACTCCATTACCCATTTCACAACTCGCATTAAAATCTGCTCCTGGCTCTACAGCAAGTCTTCCTGTAGAAACATCGCCATTTACAACTGCACTTGCACGTAAATTAAGAAGTTCTTCTACTTTTAAAATCCCTTCTACTTTGCCTTCAATATCTGCATCTTTGCAGATGAGAGTTCCTTTTAGAAGTCCGTTTTTACCTATTACTACTTTTCCTGTACTTTCTAATTTACCTTCTAATGATCCGTCGAGTCTAAAATCTCCTTGTGATTTTACATCTCCTACAATTGAGGTGCCATCACTTATCCTATTTTGTTTACTTCCTTGGTCTAGATTATTTACAGATTTATCTTTTCTCATCGTATTACTCTACTTCTTTGTTTTTAAATGCTTCTATATTTTTATGTATCTGAACAATTCTATAATTGTCTGCGCTTATTACAATTGGTTCTGTTTTAACTGTAGTAGATTCAGATTTCTTTAATTTTTCAGCAAAAAACATCGCGTCTGCTGCAGTCTTAAAACCGTGTATTACAACAAAAGTCGTGTTTGAATCATACACATCCCGAGATGTGAAAATGGCTGAAGACCCTTGTTCTTTTATAAACTGTGTAAAGAAATCATTATACAGATTTACCTGCTCTAAGTCTTGCTTATTAATTGCATAAAGTATCTTAAAACTAAGTACCTGAGAATCTGGTGCAAAATCAGCACTTTTCAATTGTGGTAGTGCCTTTTCAATTAATTCTTTAGCACGTTTGCCCTCCTCTTGATTAGGATAATTTAAAGCAACATAATTTAAAGCTGCTTCATATGCTTCAAAGCCGCGATATCTACCGATTGCTGTAGCTTTCAGTAATTCAAATTTTGGCACAAAAGAATCTCCTGCAAATTCGTCAATATAACGATCTGCATTCACAATGACTTGTTTAAAGTTTTGATTTTCAAACTGTTCATATAAATTATTATACAAAACCTCTGGACTGTCTGCATCTTTAGCCAACACATTACCAGGATTATTAATTATACTAGCGTATCGAGTATCTGCATAATTTATAAGTATATCATTTTTATACTTATCTCTATTGAATGCTTCATTCTGAGAGGCATACAGTTGGTAAAGATTATATTTTGCTGGCAGTATTAGACGTTCTTCAGGATCATTTTGTAAAAGCGCCTCTAACCGCTGTATAGCTAGCTGAGGCTCTTTTAATTTTTCTTTGTAAATAAGTCCAAGCTGATAATAAGCATAATTACGTGCTGTATTTATGCTATCAATTACAGGTTGTTGAGATGGAATTTTTGAAATATAAGTATCTACAGAATACAAACCGTCTTCCGTAAGTTTTAACTCGTCTTCTCTTCCAGAAGCTACTTTTTCTTCTTGCAGTGCTCCTTGTTTATTAGATATACGCCAGTTATCTTCATTAGCTCTAGATCCCCATCTGGATTTAAAATCTAGTTTACCTTGTGCAACCTGTACTGGGTTATAAAAATAAAATACACTTCCTGTCGGGACCTGTGTGTCTGGAGTAAAAAATTCATTATTAGCAATAGTAGCTTCAGCGATTGATGCCGATATAGAATCCTTACTTCGTTGCTCTTTTAATTGAAATATATAATCTTCAAAATAGCTTTTACGATCTGCAGAATTCATTGCAACCAATTTTAATATGCTATCGTTGCTCTTAGAAATACCTTCATAAAGTATGACGTCATTTAGATTTGTACGTTTCTTATAAATGTCACGGAACTCTCGGGTATTTTCAGGAATAAAAGACAATGTACTGTCATAATAAGCACCTGCTTGTAGATACTCGGAATTGTCAAAATTAAGTTCGCCAAGACTTAGGTAATTCCGTGAGACTAGAAAATTATCAGCACTTTTTGAGGTAAGAGATTTATTGAAATAAGAAACTGCGGAATCTTGTTGTCCCACATTTAGATAAAACTGCGCAAACTGATAATTTATAATATCTAAATAAGGTCTGTTTTCCCTATTGCTCTCTAAATTTGTAAGCAGTTCAAAAAGTTGCTGTTGATCCTGAGATTGATAATCAAAATTTGCAATCTTATTCACATAAGCATTAATCATATATCGTCGTGGCGACTTGCGATTTAAATCAATTACCTTATCGTAATTGGCATTTGCTAACTGAGGTTGATCTACTAAATCATACAATTGCCCTTGAATAAAATAATACCTGCCTTTCTCTTCATTTTTACGAGTTAAAAAGGCCGCTTTTTCAATATAGACCAGCGCACTATCTATGCGGTTTTCTGTAATATAACCTTGCGCTAACATGGCAGATGCATCTGCATAATCCTGTGCATCAAGTTCTTTTTCTTCTTTGAGAAGTTTGTGAAGTTGCTCAATGGCGATTTTAGTATTATCTAATCTAAGATCTGTTTTTGCCTTCCAAATTTTTGCTTGAGCGATATTATTACTGGCGGGATAATAGGCGAGAATATAATTGAAAGCTTCAAGGGCGCGAACAAACCGCATATCGTAATAGCGGGATTTTCCTAAAAGCATAAAAGCTTCATCCATTTGCGGATTGCGCTCAGAGCCATTTATTTGCATACTGTGCTTTTGAATGGCTTTAATAGCTTTTTCTTCAGCAATTTTAAAACTTGGATCTACAGCATCTCCGGGTAAGGGAATGTACTCTGGATTTTCTAAACGCTCAACTGGTAAAATAGACCAAAAATTATCTTGATACCCGTTAATAAGAGCATCACGACCTTGCTCAAAAGCTTGCCTACCGTTAAACAGCGTATTGTATTCTGTAGTAAGTGCGTGAAAATTTCTACTTAGAAATTTGTCTTTTTTACGCGAGCACCCCACAAGACCACTCGCTAACACTGCTAAGATGAGTATTTTTTGTACCTGAGTTTGCAAATCTAGTTTAGTATAAAGCAATAACTGCAAAGTAGCAAAATTAGTATGAACGGTTTAAATAGCTATTGAAATAAATTTAATGCGCCAAAATTGATTACTTAAACACGCTTTTTAATCACATTAACATTAAACATTCTCAGCCACAGTATCCTCTTTGCTAAAATAAGTCTCTAACTCCTTCAGCGTGGCTTCAGAGGTTCTAATATCTCTAACTACACTTCCTTTTTCCAGAACCACAATACGCTCGCACACTTCTGTAACATGAATAAGATCATGACTAGAAACTAACACAGTGATATCTGTATCTTGAGCTAGTTTTTTAATAATGCCTTTAAGTCTAAATTGTGTTGTAGGATCGAGATTTGCAAAAGGCTCGTCAAGAATAATCACATCAGGATTACCTATTAAAGTGGCAACGATTCCTACTTTCTTTTGGTTTCCTTTAGAAAGATCACGCAGATATTTACGTTTGCCTAAAATCTCATCATTGAAGAAATCTGCAAAACCTGCTAATAATGCATCAACATCTGCTTTGTTTTGACCCCGTAACTCTCCTATAAAATAAAAGTATTCTTCTGCAGTTAAATAACCTATTAAAAAGCTTTCATCAATAAATGATGCGGTGTGTGATTTCCATGCTTCGCTCTCATTAACCTTAACTTCTCCATTTTGAATATATCCTGTAGTAGGTCGTATAAGATCTAATAGCGCACTAAATAGTGTTGTTTTTCCTGCGCCATTGTTTCCTACAAGACCAAAAGCTTCCCCTTTAGGAATATTAAGTTCTTCAATCTTCAAAACGGTAACTCCGTTATAGGTCTTTGATAAATCGTGAATATGTATCATATTGTATAGTTCTTTGTTCGTAGATAATTGTTTTTCCCTTTCTTAAGGCTAACAAGGGATTAGTTCTTTTGTTTATAGGCTGCGATGGTTTTATATTTTTCGGCTTTATACACACTTTCAATTTTTTTGAACATAAAATCTCTAAATGCAAACCCAGCCAGACCGGCGAGCGCGACTAATGCATAACCTAAAACGGGTCCTAGTGTAAAATGACCTAGTGCATACAAAGCAATGGGCAGCAATAATTTAGGCACAGTGATCAAAAGGGTTTTTACATTAAAAGAAGAGCTGTCTCCAAATGCTTTTTTATTACTCGTTAAATCTATTGGAGTTTTGATATAAGCACCGCCTAGCAGAACCACGTGGCCATTAACACCCATATTAAAAATGCCTCCTACAAGAATAGCTGCGTAAGCTTCCCATCCAAAATAAAGGTAAAAAGCACCAAGAACCGTAGATATAGCTGTAGCAATTACAACCAGCATCCATTTTGACTTTAAATATTCCTGATACTTAATATTTTGAGTCATCATTAAGGGGTAATACGAACTATCCCAACTAGGTACAAACTGACCAAAACTGAACATAAATCCGCCAGAAACAAATATACCGGCAAATATCTTCATAAATGGATTGTCATAACTTTCAATTCCGCCAGAGAAAAATAGAAGACCGTAAAAAAGAAACACCACACTCATAATCAATGTAGTACGCGACCTCTTATTGCGTTTTATGAGTTTTATATCATTTTTTAAAAAACTGGCCGTTTTCCCGAATCGATCCAACCAGTCAAGATTTTCGGTAGATGCCATCTGAGCTTTAGTAGCGAGTCCTGCATCTAGATAAAGTCTTCTTAAGAAAAAGCTATGTGCAACCTTATAAAAAATTACAACTACTACAACCGGAATTATAAATAGCCACACATAATCATAAAGACCCTGAAAGTAAGCACCTATATAAGGTGTTACATCAAATACTTCATAATACTGTAAGGCTCCAAAAGCTGCAATTACAGTCGCAAAACCTACAACCAGAGCAAGAGCGTCGTTAAGAAATACATTTATAAAATTATTTATGTAAATCATCGCTAAAATGCCAATATGCCAAGTAATTACATGTAAGGGATCATAACCCTTAATGAGTAATACCACACTAAATGGAATAAAGAAAAATGCGTGGATACAGTTAAAAAAAGAAACCATTGTTTTGCCTAATGCAAAATCTACGATCTTAGATTTTTTAAACGGAATTATAAGCAGCGGTTTTATATTTACCACGGGCATTTTTTGTAAAAAATATTTGATGAGAAGATCTACAACCAGGTAGTAAATTAGAAAACGATTTACGGTTTGCAGCGGCTCTAATCCTGCCTTTTCCAGGCCAAAATAGGCTCCTACACCCGCCATAGAGAATATTCCAATAAAATAAAGCGCTCCCAGCGCCATGAATATTTTAAGAATAATATTTGTTTGAAAGGCAGCAGATCTAAAAAAGCTTTTCCACTCTAGATTGAGAAAGTGTTTAATCATCTAATTTATTTTTTGGCTTATGGTCATACTATTAGTGTGAAAATTATAAAAATGTTACGCTTCATAACCATCATGCTTTGTATTTTTGCCAAAATTTTTAAGCAATGAGCGATTTTCACGCACTTACTATACAAGATATTACACGCGAAACGGCACAAGCTGTAAGCATAACTTTTGGTGTACCTGACGCACTAAAGAAGCAATTTGAATTTAAAGCCGGGCAGTATGTTACTTTAAAAACCGAAATTGAAGGGAAAGAAATACGCCGTGCATATTCTCTATGTTCAACACCTCAAAGTGGTAAACTTAAGGTTGCTGTAAAGGAAGTAGAAGGTGGTACATTTTCTGTGCTGGCTAATAATAAATTAACAGTAGGTGAATCTCTTGAAGTTCATCCTCCAGAAGGCAAATTTTTTATTGAAACCAATGCTGATAACAATAAAGATTACGCAGCATTTGCAGCAGGAAGTGGTATAACGCCAGTACTATCTATTGTAAAAACGGTTTTAGAACAAGAGCCGAATAGCAGATTTGTTTTGCTATACGGAAACAGAACAATCGAAGAAACGATTTTTCATAAAGAGCTTTTAGAACTTCAGCTAAAATATCCCGAACGTTTATTTTTAGAATTTGTATTTAGCCGAAAGCAAGAAACAGATTCTCATTTTGGACGTATCGAGAATGCAACAGTTAATTATATACTGAAGAACAAGTTTAAATCTCATGATTTTGATCAGTATTTTTTATGTGGTCCTGAAGAAATGATCAAAGGGGTTAGCGCTATTCTTGCTGAAAATAATATAGCTGAAGACAAAATTAAGTTTGAGCTATTTACCAGTTCAAATGACGGTGCAGAAATCGCTGAAGCTTTAGATGGTGTTACCCAGCTTAAAATTGTGGTTGACGATGAGGAGTTTGAACTTACAATAAATCAAGATAAAATTGTTTTAGATGCAGCTTTAGATAATGACATCGATGTACCCTATTCTTGTCAAGGGGGTATTTGTAGTAGTTGTATAGCTCGTGTAACAGAAGGGACCGCTGTGATGCGTAAAAATCAAATTCTTACAGACGGTGAAGTAGCAGAAGGATTAATTCTAACCTGCCAGGCATTAGCTACCTCAGCAAACTTGACAGTTGATTATGATGATTTATAGAGATTAAATTATTCTCCTAAAAAAGCACCTCAGATTAAAATCTGAGGTGCTTTTTTTTAAATATATTCTTGTTTCTCGCTAGATGAATCGTTGAATAATTTTTTGAAGAGACTCAATAGATGTTGTATGTTCAATTGTAGGTCCCGCAACCCATACCGTTTTATAAGTCGCTCCTGCCGCTGCTTTGGTAACCATATTAGTCCCTTTAAAAAAGCGCAGCATCTTTACATACTTTTTAAGCCATTTATTTTTATTCAATAGGCTTTCAATCCACGATTGTTCTGTACCTATTTCCTGTACATAAGGTGTATTAATGACTGTACAAGGCGTTCCGCTTATCTTTTGAGTAACTACTATATCTTTTGCCCCATACGCCACACAAGCTTCTTTGTATTCTTTAGAGACCCCTGCTTCTTCTGATGCAATAAACGGACTCCCAATACTTACTCCTACTGCACCATAGCTCATCTTCTCCTCCAGCTCAGATTTATTACCTACCCCACCGGCAGAAATCACAGGGATTTTTAACGCTTCATTAATCTCCTTTGTCAATTGTTTAGGTGACCTGTCCCCTCTATGACCTCCCGCTTCATTGTTAACAGCAATTACGGCGTCACAGCCTAATGCTTCTACTTTTAAGGCTTGTTCAATATTTACAACGTCACAGAATACAAGAATTCCCTTTTTGTGCGCTTCTTCAATTACTTGTTTAGGATTTCCCAGTGATGTAATTATAAAATCTACACCCATCTCGCAGCATACCTCTAATTGATCTGGAAATTTAAGATTGGATTTATTTACAATTAAATTGAAACCAAAAGCCCCATTTTCTGTTTTTGAGGCTTTTAATTGAGTGATCGCTTCTCGCAGTTCTGGAAGTGTACGATAATTTAATGCAGGAATACATCCTGCAACTCCTGCTTGCATTGCTGATTTTATCATTGCTACATTAGAAACTAAAAACATAGGAGCAACAATAATAGGGTGCTCAATATTAAGAAGTTGCTTGAGTGTTTTTTTCATAATATTCTAATCTAGAAGTGCGTAAATGCGTTGTAAAACTTGCTCTGGCAATATGGTATGCATGACATTTTCATATCCTTGTGGAACTTTATTACCATAAACAGATGTGGGTATCGCAGGATACCTCTCACGATCTGCAAGTAATTGATTTTCTGTTGATTGTTTGTACGGTGCAAACCCCAAATAAGGATGTGTAGCACCCCAAATCGTAAGTGTAGGAATCCCAAAAAGTGCAGCCAAATGTCCATTTCCACTATCCATGGCAAGCATAGCATCTAAATGAGATATCAAGGCGATTTCTTCGGAAAAACTAAAGCAACCGGCAACACTACATACAGCGTCATATTTTGATGCCAATAAGTTTAATAGCCGCTCTTCTTCTTTACCACCACCAAAAAGAATTATTTTATAAGGCTTTTCACTTAATGCAGCTAAAACTTCATCGAGTAATTCTAAAGGGTATTTTTTACCATCGTGAGCCGCAAAAGGTGCAATTCCCAACCACTTTTGAGGTTCATTTCCTAACATAGCTCGCACATTATTGCTTAAACTCTGCTTTGCTAGAATCTCACTTCCATCAAGTTGTACGGGATAACCTATTTTTTTAAAAACTGAAGCATATCGCTCGTGTGTGGTTAATAAAGGTCTAAAATCTTTATTAACAGATTTTGTTAGGGCTTTTTTCTCAGCTCGGCCTTTATCTATTTGAGCGGTATAGTTTCCGCGCAAGCGAAAAAAAGATTTTAAAACATGTGATCTTATAACACTATGTAAATCTGCAATTGCGGTAAAACGCTCGGGCTTGAGATCCTTAAAAAGTTTATAAAGACCTAATGCGCCTTTGTATTTTGTTTTAACATCTGCTCCATAAAAATGAACACGCTCAATAGATTGAAAAAGAGGCGCAAAAAAAGGTTTTGACACCACAGTTATTTCCAGATCAGGGTATCTGCGTGTTAACGCGATTAAAACCGGAATGGTCATCGCCACATCACCCATAGCAGAAAAGCGTATGCATAATATATGTGGCGATTTTATTGCCATTTATGAGTTTCTGTTCTGATTACGCAATACTGGATTTAGCTCATCATCATTGTACATTTTCATCTGCTTGTAAACTTTCATGTACTTATCTCCATTGCGAATATCAATGATAAGTGTGTCTATGGCGGCACATAAATCTACCCGTTGCTCTAAAAGTATATCTAGTTTTTTCTGGCAAGCTTCTTTATGGTCATCTGAAGCATCCTGGCGGTTTGCTTCTTCTTCCATATGATAAATTTTAAGGGTAAGAATAGATAAACGATCTAATGCCCACGCCGGACTTTCTGTATTAATCGTTGCATTATCATTAGGCTCAATATCCTTATATTCTTTAAGAAAATAACTGTCTATATACTCCACCATATCTGTACGTTCCTGATTTGAAGAGTCTATTTGACGCTTCAATTTAAGTGCTGCAACAGGATCTATTTGCGGATCACGTATAATATCTTCATAATGCCACTGTACAGTATCGATCCAAGCTTTACGGTAAAGTAAATGTTCTAAGAAATCTACGTCTGTATCAAACGGATTTTTAAAAGGCTGGTCTACATCATTTTTAATGTGATAATCATCGACAGCGCGCTCAAAAATTCGCTTTGCGGTATGTGTAATCATGGTATTCTATTTTTCTAATATGTGTAAAAATTCTGTTGTTGTTGTGGATTTATGATTTCTACTTTCAGTTTTATCTGCTTTAAACCGCTGATATTCTGTAGTTACTAAATCATATTTACCATAACGCTGCATTATCTTTTTTACAAGTTCTGCAGGCATTAATCCTTCATTATTATAGCTTAGAAAGATTGTATTAAAATTTGCAGAAGCGATCAAGTTATCAAATGCCTGTTCTACTTCTAGTTTACTACAAAAGGCACTTTTTGAATAGTCGCGCAGACCTGTTTTGCCTCTAGGTACAAAGGTATCTTTTTTTGCAATAGTATTTAGTAAATGGTAATTAGCCCCGTATTGTCTCGCATTGTAAGGAGGGTCTAAATATAAAATGTCACCTTCAATACTTTGAATGAGCGCATTACTATCTTCATTAAATACCGTATGTGAGCCGTTTGTGCATTCAAAATCTGCAGCTTTAAGTACTAAAGATTTTTGAGCAGATTTTTTAATATTTTTTAAATATGCTCCATACACAGATGCTGTATTTGCAACTTTATCTGCACTTTCTAACAGAGAAGCCAGAAGAAAAAAATAAAGATCTTTATTGATACTATTTGAAATGTACCATTTCTCAATTTGCGCGCGTATAGCATCTATTTTTTTTCCATTCTCTGCAGAAAAATAAAGTCGGTTTGCCGCTCCAGACTCGCTATAGGTTTGATATATAAATCCGCTTACGGGTTTTAAATTATTTAGTTCTTCAAGATATTTTTCAGCATCTAGATTAATGTTATTGCCTATATAATTTCGATTTAAAACATAGCTATAATATTCAAGATCATTTGCTATTACCCCCTTTACGAGCGGTTTAAGTTTGCGGCCTACGCTACCCGTGCCTGCAAAAAGATCACAGCATATTTTTGCAGACAAATCGGTTCCACAAACAGATTGAATGTTAGTGAGTAACCAATGAGAAAGTTTATGTTTTGAACCTATATAATTCATTTAATCGCCCAGATTATGTCTGAATATGCAGGTTTTGTTTCGGTTATATGTGGCCGCTTTAAATTATAGATATCAAAGCTTTCTACATACTCTTCAATATGAGTTTTAAGCCATTCGATTTCTGCTTTTAACTTATAATGATCTCCATCTTCACTGTAAACAATAAGGAACAATCTGTTTTCTATATGATACCGTCTACCTGTACTTTGATTGAGGTAAAGCCACTTAATAAGTTTTTGTTGATGTGACATGGCAAAATCAAGATCTCTCCCAAAACCTTTAGGGAATTTTGAAGTCTTAAGATCAAACTTTATTCCTTGGATGCTAAAATCAACAAGCCTATCTTTTTTATTCTTAGCAGCATCTACCCCGTCAAGTTCAATAAATACTTGCTCTACAGCACAGGCACTCCAGAAATTATACCAGCGATTAACTGTATAATAAAAGAAATGTTTTTTGTTTAAACGGTGTTTATCTACAGTTTCCCTTATACGCTCGAGAAGCGCTTCAAACTCTTGAATATTATATATAAAATTGCTGTATTTATCCCAAACATCGTTTTGTTTCCTAAACCAAATATCTCTGTAAGGCCACCGCTTTTTGAGCTCCTGCTCAAGTTTTACTAAATCTAATTGTGCCAAAACAATAAAAATAAAGGGATGAGTAATGCAAGCCATAAAAGCATTTCTTTAAACCAGAAACTCTTATGTTTTTCAATATAAGTAGCACTAATTATAGCTAACGGGCCAAAGATAAAATACAATTCGCTACCATCTCGTAAAGGGGCTAAAAAGAGTATAATTATTAAAGCAACTGCAGAGCTTATTAAAATTAAAAAATAAGAAGCCTTAAGTGTTTGAGAAGCATCAGAAATCTGTGAAATGTAAAATGTACCACACCACAAATAAAGTGCTAGGAAAAATGAGGCCGGTAATAATAGACTTAGCGAACTATAAGCTGTAAAGTCTAAGGTGGGGAGTTGCACATAATTTAATGCAAAATCTACTACGCCATCTGTGTACATACTGTACGTAACGGCAATAATAAGTACCGCAAATATCCCTGTAAAAGGAATTAACCAGTTTCTATAATCTAAGCGCCCATAAAATAAGATGGCAAAGTAAAGCACAATCAAAAACAAAAAGCTCCAGAAAAAAAACAAGGATGCTATCGTAATCCAGAAAGCGGCGTCAAAGACTTTTTTACTAAAATCATTAGAAGACTTTAAACTTATGATGCGTCTTAATGCTAAGAGAATAAAAGCTCCCGAAATTATAATATCTGAATTAAAAAATGTAGTAGGTACTGCAAATGAAAAACAGACAAAAAGATAGACGATATATGTGTTACGCTTAGTAAGTGTATTTTTTTTGACCACAAAATTAAGCACACCCAGTGAAAACAAATAAACGAGCAGAATAAAAAACTGGTTTATTATAGTATATGCTGTTAACTCATAAAAATCTGATAATACATATAGACCCGAAAAATAAATAAGCACTGCAATTACAATAATTGCAAAATTTATAGGTTTTGAAACGCCAAAAAAGCTTGTAAGCATCTTAGTTTTTTATATTTTTGCACCGCACAATAAGACATTGAACGTGCGACTTCGCTAATAACGATGTAAAAGTATACAATTATGGAATTGAAAGATTTATTTTACGGTATTCAAGATTTTTTTGTGAATGTTGCTTTAGCGCCGTTAGATGCAATACGAGAATTACAAGATAGTAGCTGGATTGCTGCAAATTTGCTAAACTTTGTATTTATCTTAATAGCTGCTGCTGCATTTACATACTGGACTTTACAATTAAAGAAATTTGATAAAGACGAGCATCATAACTTGAATAAATAAGCTCTTCACAAAATATAGAATAATTAAAAAGCCTGCTCATAGCAGGCTTTTTAATTATTTGATACTGCTACAAATCAAATCCAATATCTGTTCTATAATTCATTTTATCAAACGAGATTTTCTTTATATTCTCATAAGATGTGTTTAACGCTTCTTTGAAATCTTCGTGCAACGAAGTTACTGCCATAACGCGTCCTCCAGACGTGATCACTTCTCCATCTTTTAATGAAGTACCCGCATGAAAAACGAGAGAGCTATTTACCTCTTCAGAACCGGTTAATTTTAAACCTTTATCATATGTTTCAGGATAACCACCACTCACCAGCATAACTGTTGCAGCATATCTAGGATCTAGATCAAGAGTAACCTCATCTAGCTTTTGAGCAGCTACCTGCTCAAACATAGTAACCAAATCATTTTTAATACGTGGAAGCACAACCTCTGTTTCAGGATCACCCATACGTACGTTATATTCTATAACTTTTGGTTCATCTCCTACTTTTATTAATCCTATAAAAATAAATCCTTTATACTCAATATCTTCAGCAGCCAGACCTTCAACAGTAGGTTTAATAATACGATTTTCGATTTTTTCCATTAAGGCCGCATCAGCAAATGGCACTGGCGATACAGCTCCCATACCACCAGTATTTAACCCTTTATCTCCCTCACCTATACGCTTGTAGTCTTTTGCTGTAGGAAGTGTTATGTAGTTTTTACCATCGGTAAGTACAAAGACGCTAAGTTCTATACCATCTAGAAATTCTTCAATTACTACCGTTTCACTGGCAGTACCAAATTTTTTATTGGTAAGCATGTCTTCTAATTCTGACTTTGCATCTTCTATATCCTCCAGAATTACAACGCCTTTACCGGCAGCAAGCCCATCTGCTTTAAGTACATAAGGCGGATTAAGCGTTTCTAAAAAAGCTTTTCCTGCTTCAAGGCTTTCTGCTTTAAAGCTTTCGTAGGCGGCAGTAGGAATAGAATACATCGCCATAAATTCTTTAGCACGCTCTTTACTTCCTTCTAATAATGCTCCTCTTTTTGAAGGGCCAATAACGGCTATCTTTTCTAAAGACTTATTATTTTTAAAAAAGTCGTAAATACCATTTACAAGGGGGTCTTCTGGCCCCACAACCACCATCTCAATATTTTCTGCTAATACAAGTTTTTTAACAGCTTCAAAATCATTTACACTAAGGTCAACATTTGTCGCGAGTTTTGCTGTTCCGGCATTACCAGGAGCAACAAACAAGCGTTCACACTTAGGACTTTGAGCAATTTTATAGGCAAAGGTATGTTCACGACCACCAGAACCCAGAATTAGAATATTCATCGTAGTAACTTGAAATTAGATTAAGCCTCAAAAATAAATGTTTGTAAATTGACCTACTAATTTTAGTCTTGTGAATTTAACCAACCTTAGTTTATCTCTTAATGGCTACGATATCGCTTCTGCTAAAAAGGAGCTTGATATTTTAAACAAAAAGGTTTTACAAAATACTGAACGCTATAATGCTCAACACAAAGCAGCTATTTTAGATTTCCACTTAAAAAATAACGAATTCTATAGCCGATTTGTCTCTGAAAAATCTACCGAATGGGATGCACTACCCATTATGACTAAATCAGATTTACAAATCCCTTTAAATAAACGGCTCTCAGTAGGCTATTCTAATAAAAACTGCCACATCCATAAAACTTCAGGTTCCTCGGGTACTCCATTTATTTTTGCTAAAGACAAATACTGCCATGCACTCACCTGGGCGTCTATTCAAAATTTATATTTGACGCAAGGTATTGATCTCAACACATCGTACGAAGCACGTTTTTATGGAATTCCGCAAAGTGGAATTTCGCGTTATAAAGAGCGTTTTAAAGACTTTTTAAGCCATAGATATCGCTTCTCGATATTTGATTCTTCTTATCATAATTTTGAAAATTTTATAGCCAAGTTCAAACACAATAAATTTGGACACCTCAACGGATACACCAGTACGCTGCTTTTGTTTGCTAAATACCTCAATACAAAGCATCTTATTTTAAGAGATATATGCCCCACTCTGACTCACTGTATTGTTACTGCAGAAATGCTTCTCGAATCTGATAAACAATTTTTAGAACATCAATTTGCAGTACCTGTAATCAATGAATATGGCGCTTCTGAAACTGGTGTAATTGCAATAGGTACAGCTCAACACTCTATGAAAATAGACGAGGCTTTAATATATGTAGAAATTCTTGATGCATCTAATAAACCAGTGCCAGATGGAAAAAATGGTAAAATTATAGTTACATCTTTTTTTAATAAAGCTCATCCCTTTATCAGATATCAACTAGGAGACATCGGAGTAATAAATCGTGATAGCAATGGAAATAAAATACTTACCAGTCTGGAGGGTAGAATAGGAGATTATGCAGTATTACCAGATGGCAGTAAGATACCTGCACTCGCTTTTTACTACGTGACTAAAAACGTTATTGATGACAGTGGTAATATAAAAGAATTTGTTATTGACCAGCAAGCACCCAATAATTTTAAAATAATTTATGTAGCTGAAAATAAACTATCTGAAAGTCAACGAGCTAAAATCAAAAAAAGTTTGTTAACCTATATCAAACAATCTGTCACTATAGAGATTATACAAAAATCATCATTAAACCGAAGCAATCGTGGTAAGCTGAAGCAATTTACCCGTAGTTTTTAGCTATTTTTTATATTTCACGTAACCCAAATAGCTCCAACATAACATTAAATAAAGACTTTTCAATATTGAGATGTTTTCGACCTCTCGATATAATTGCCATTGATATTTGACTACGTCAAGTTTATTCCGTGAAAGTGAATTTTTACGAATTCTATAAATAGCCAATGGTTCTTGAATGCCATATGCAAAATCGATTTTTTTTAGATACTGCAACCACAACCCCATATCTTGCCTCTTTCTCATAAGTGGCATATAACGTTTACCTAGTTGGTTAATATTTATAAATACGGTGGAGCAAATGATAGAATTACTTTTTAAAATATCGTTATAACAGACTTTCTGCGGTACAATAAAAGGTTCTAAAATAGGCTTTAGCTTCTCATCGACACGGACTGCTGATGTAAAAACAAAACTTTGATTTTGAGCCAGACATTTTTTAAGAAAATCAGGCAGCCAGAGATCGTCTGCATCAATAAAAGCCAGATAATTTCCGCGGGCATTTTTAATTCCAATATTCCGAGCGTGAGCTGCCCCCCTATTGTGTTTCAATCTACAATATTTTATTCGCGGGTCAAGTTCTTGAAAACCTAAAATGATATTTTTTGTTTGATCTGTAGAAGCGTCGTCAACAAGTAGTAATTCCCAATCTACTATAGATTGATTTTGAACCGAATGTATTGTTTCAGCAATATACTTTTGGGCATTAAAGCAAGGAGTAACAATAGAAATAAGAGGGTTTTGAGCACTAGTAGGCCTTTGTATCTCCATAAATTACTTTAATGAATGTTTTTGCGATTATACGCAGATCCATCAATATAGACCAATTTTCTACATAAAATATATCAAAGCGAACCCGGTTTTTTATATCGCGCTTACTTTCTATTTCTCCTCTATAACCACTTATTTGAGCTAAACCAGTAATTCCCGGCTTAACTAAGTGTCTAAGCATAAATTTATCTATTTGGGTAGCAAACGAGTGCGTGTGAGCCACCATATGCGGCCGAGGTCCTACCACAGACATATCTCCCATTAGAACATTATAAAATTGAGGCATCTCATCAAGACTTGTTTTACGTAAAAAACGACCCACTTTAGTGGTTCGTACATCAGTTTTACTCGCCTGCAAATCATTTGCCGCTGTATTGACTCTCATAGATCTAAATTTATAGCAGTAAAACTCTGAGCCTCCTATTCCGTTGCGTTTTTGTTTGAAAAAAATGGGTCCTTTGTTATCAAATGCTATGAGAAGTGATACTAATGGAGTTAACCAAGATAGAATCCCAATAACAACAATTAAGCTGATGGTAAGATCTAAAGAACGTTTTAAAAATAAATTAACAGGAGTATCAATAGGTAACGTTCGTAAAGCTAAAATGGGCGTAATACCATAATACTGAAACTCCATTTTCTTTGTAAAAATCTTCTTATTATCGGGTAGAAATTTGAGGCTTACAAGATTATTATCTGCAAACTGAATTAACGCTCTAATCTGTTTATTTTTAAGCTCTGCAATGGAGCAAAACATCTGGCTAATATCATTTTTCAATACAAAATCTTTAATGTATTCTATATCAATATCAGGATCGAGCACATCTAAATTCGCTATGAGTTGAAATCCATAAGCCGGATTGTAATTAAAAAAGTTTTTTAAGCGTTCGGTTTTTGTGTTCTTCCCAATAATAATCACACGTACCATATCACCACCTAGCTGTTTTCTAAATCGTTTACGTACATTAAAAATGGTGATTTTTAAAATTGCAATAACACCCATACTTAAACAAGTATATTCAAGTACAGCGCGTACAGAGGTATTAATTTCATTAAATATGCCTAGAAAAGTAAATGAGCATATGACTAATAAGAAAAATTGTCTGGCAATTATAGTGAGAATACGTACTAATGGGGTAAATCTATAAATAGAGTAAAAACTAAAACCATATGCCGTGATTAGCCAGCTAATGGTTATGAATACAGCAAATAGTAAATAACTGTGCGAGGAGAAATCAAAAAATTTAGCAAAGCCTATTAAAATAAGAATATCTATACTTGCAATTATAGGTTGTACTAGATAATTATGTTTTGTGTCATTTACAATCATATACAGCTACCCGATAAAAGTTTGTCTAAACATATAAAGTTAGTTAAAAGATAATGAATGAAAAGTAAGATAACTGCTGCTAAATTGAATAATTATTTGTTTAAACTGCATCAAATTATCAATTTCATATTGATCACCAACTATATTTTTATACTTAACAGCAAAATTCGCCATTAATCTTCGGGCTTAGTCATGACAAAACTAAAGGTAGTTCATATCGTCGAGGCACTAGGAGGAGGTATATACAGCTATTTTATAAATCTAACACAGGTGCTCGCACCACATCCTAATATTGATCTCACTGTGATTTATAGTGATAAAAGACAAGAGATCAATGCAAACAAAATTGCAAAAGACTTTCATCCTGACACTACATTGATAAAAGTTGCTATGCTCCGCGAGATTTCTCCTGTAGCAGATTATAATTCATTTAAAGACTTATGCAGCGAACTAAAAAAATTAAAGCCCGATGTTTTGCATTTACATTCATCAAAGGCAGGCATTTTAGGAAGGTTGGCATTTTTAGCAGCTTTTAAATTTAATACCAAGCTATATTATACCCCGCATGGGTATTCATTTTTAAGAAAAGACATTAGTGTCATCAAGCGTTTTGCCTTTTTTACAATAGAATTTTTGAGTCAAAAATTAACCGGTGGGAAAATAGTTGCTTGTGGTGATACAGAACTAAAATATTCAAAAAAAATAGGACCGTCTATACTGGTACGTAATGGAATAAATTTTAAAAATGCACTTCAACAGGAAACTCTAAAATCAGATCGCATTCAGAATATTGTCACCCTGGGAAGAATTACCTATGCAAGAAATCCTAAGCTCTTTAACGCCATTGCACTCCAAAATCCAGACCTCAACTTTATCTGGATAGGTGACGGAGAATTAAAACACGTGATTACTGCTCCTAACATTCAAGTTACCGGATGGTTTGAAGATCGTAATGTTGCATTATCTACTTTGAGCAAAGCAGATGTTTATCTGCAAACCTCCCTTTGGGAAGGTTTGCCCATTGCACTTCTAGAAGCCGCTGCACAAAAAATTCCTATAATTGCTACAGCGATTATAGGAAATCGGGATATTATAGTAAACGGAAAAACCGGAATATTAATTGAAGAAGCATCAGATTTTAAAGTTGCTCTAAACACGATAGAAGCTCCTCACAAACGTAAAAAAATGGGCATGGCAAATTACGAGCGTTGCAGCTTACTTTTTGATAGTTCGCGCAATTTCAACAAACTTATCTCAATTTATTCTTCTGATTATCAATAGCGTTCTTGGTGAATATACTTAGCCATAAAGCACTAAATACAATTCCATCAAAACGGATTAAAAAATCGTCTACAAAGTTTGATGTAGCAAAAAGTATAAAGAAATATATACACAGTATTTGTTTTGAAGTAATGCCTATATAAGCAAAAAGGCTCACATAAAGCAAGGACACTATAAGACCGAGTAATCCAAACTTTATAAAGAAGTCCAGATATTGATTATGAACCGGAAATTCATATTTATGTAAAAAATTCTGATTTGTTTCTTTAAAGTAGCGCGTTAGTTCTTTTTTTCCGTCTGCTGCTCCCACACCTATTATCGAATTTTTAGAAGCAAGCTCGATACCAGATTTCCAAATGCTCAATCGTGTTACCAGACCATTAAAAACAGTTTTTTCGGGATTTTCTAATTCGTCTAATTTCCCCACTTTATCAAGATGCCCAAAAGTAACCGTTGTAAACTTTTGTAACGAATACGGAAAAACAGCAATGAATGCAACTGCCAAAATTAGGAACACGCCGATTCCTAGAAATGTCTTTCTATAATTTCTAAATTTTAAAAACCCATTTTCCTTATAAAATGTGATTAACAATATTCCGATAAAAGCATTAGTAATGGCTAAACGGGTATTTATATAAAATAGAATAAGTATCGAAAGAATAAATATCGCGATACGCCAAAATAGTAGGTTCCGTTTAAGTTTTCCTATGCCTTCTTTAATAAAATAATAATTTATTACCACTACAAAAGCCACATGGAGATTAAGCGCAGGCGCATGCTTTCCTATAGAGTTTGCAAATTTGTAACCCATCTCCCAGAGGTCTTTTCCGTGGAGATACTTCACAAATAATTCTGGAGAGACAAAAGCAAAGCGTACTAAGCAAAAACCTAAGATTAAAGTTGTAATTACGCCATACACACGTAAAATGAGTGGTGCATTAATACGGTGATTCTGATTTAAAATTAAAAGCGGAAGTACCAGAAGACTTATCCGTTTTTCAGCGTGCTTAAAACCTTCCAGAATTGAATCGTTATTTCCTATAAAGAGGAGATCTAATAAAAAGGGACTGGCTATTAAGCCCGAAAATAGGAGATGTTTATTTGTAAAAAAAAATTGCTTATAAAAAATAAGATTATATGCTGTAAATAAAATCAAGAGGTAAGTTGCCGGTACTCTAAAAAGGAGAGCAACTGCAATTACGATAAGCCAGAGGTTATAGTTATATCGATACGCTCTTTCTGAAACTATCATAATACAGTGCAAAATAAATAAGTGGCAATATGCCTATTTTATGTTTAACGGCAGAGCCTAGATCTGGTTCAAATACTCCCTGAACAATAAAATAAGCGAAGACCAGATAAAAAGCCCATATCTCATAGCTATAAACAGATTTATTTTTGAGACAATTACGGTAGAGAAATAGTAAATAAAATGTCAAAAGTAACTGCCAGATAACAAAAGCCAGAATTTGTGGTTTTAAAATGTGCTTTAAGCCATTTAAAGGCAGGTTTACAGATGCAAATCCGTAGAATATACCTACTGCCTCACCATACCAGGATTCTGTTGCTACAGGGGATGTAATTGCAGAATTTGTAGCTTCTTCTCCCGCACGTTGCTCATTAAGTTCTTCTCGAGTACTTTGTGATAAATATTCTCCTTGTACCACGCCATAAGAAAGGGATAAAAAAACTAAGACTAAGAGTCCTGAAAAAATACCAGCTAAAACCTTCCTCTTAAAATTTATCAGGCTTGTTAAGTAAATAACCCCAGAAATTATAGGTATTAAAATATAATAGGGTCTATACCAGATTCCGAATAAAACAATTAGAGCAAATAAAATAAAAACCGTCGTTCTCAAATTATATTTTCTGCTTTTCAAAATTAACGGAATACAAGCTATGACGAGGAAGGTTATAAATTCTTTAGATGGCATAGCTATAAAGAAAGCCAATAAGATAATACAGATATATGCCAGAACATTACGGAGTGTAAAATGTGCAAATCGCCGCGGAATCCCTAAATTAAAGAGAACCAATAAGACAATAGGTAATTGAACTAAAGCGACAATTGAGAATGGTAGCTTACCTAATCCTGTACTGTCATAAAAAAGCATTGTAACTGGGTAACTGCGGAAAAAGCCTTTTTCATTATAAAAATCTTCGGTAATTATAATTGCATCAAAAAAAAATCGCTCTGGTAAAATGTAATACGATAAACATCCCAAAACTACTACTATTATACATAGAGCGAGATAGACAAATAAAGACTTATGTATCTTTAAGTGTCCCATACTTAATGTATAAAGAGATTAATTTTATCCTTTCGGTAGATGATGATACCGGCGATCACATTCCACATCACAACACTAAGTGCAGAAGCTATTGCTGCTCCGTTCATTCCCATTTTAGGAATTAAAATCCAATTGAGAATACCATTAAAAACAACTGTAAAAGCTATAATATATTGCAATGTAATTTGCTTCTTGGTCATATTTAAATATACGGCTGTGATTCCGCAAAGTGTACTCAAAAAGTGACCTATAATTAAAATACGTAATGATTCATTTGCTTCTGTATATTCAGCTCCAAAAATGTTTAAAATGAGTTCTGAGCAGAAATATAAGAAAACAGAAAGTAGAACGGAAAGTGATGAAATTATACGCACGCCTTTACGCATTAATACTTGTAGTTCCTCTCTATTTTTGACATATAACTCTGCAATCTCTACTGCAATGTAGGAGCTTATAGTGCTTACAATCGTCGATATAAGAAATATAATTTTAACAGCCGTTCCATAATACGCGAGCGTTTTAAAGTCTGTGTATATTTTTAGAAAAAATATATCTATGCTTATGAGTAAATAAAATCCTAGTGCACTCATAGCAATGGGCATAGTAGATTTTAAAATTGTTTTAAACAAGACCGGCTTACTAGGTGAATTGCTAAAGGTATTTCGTGAATATATCTTAAGTACTTCTAGTGAGGTTATGATAGCTAATAGAAGATAACTAGCCAGAAATACGTCTACTAAATAGGCTTTCGCTTCAAAAATATAAAGTATAAATAATCCTACAGCAAATGGCAGTTGCTTGTAGAGACCCCGATATAACTCAGACTTTTTCTGCAAAACAAAACCGCGATATAATTCGGTATTTAATAAAGTAATGGCATAGAAAAACACACAAAAAGAGGTCTTGATTAAAAGAGTTCCGGATGTTATATCATTAAAAAGCGAATCAAAAACAGGTTGTGGTACGGAGAGTGTACCAATCAATATTACCACACTTATAAGTAATATTAACAGTACCATTTTGAGATAAATTCTAAAGAAAGTTTTTACCTGATTTCTCTTTAAAAATCTACCTGAAAAAAATAATATTGATTGGTCTGTGCCTAAAATTGCAAAACCACCTATTAAGAATAATGCAGATCGTGTGAACTCATAAGCACCTACGAGAGCTGGATCGTAAAAATTTGTAAGATAAATAGTGATCCCAAATAAAAATAGGATCCCAAATACTCTTATAAGCAATACGCTAATTATACCACCCAATGCAGAGGTCGTAGTACTATTATAAATCTTATTTCTAATTGTTTTTAACATACATATTCTTCCGAAGGTATAAGCGATAGTTCAAAAATTACCTAGAATAAAAATTTATGTAGTGATTATAAGTAAGCCTGAAATCGCTTTTTAAACTTAAGTAATGCATGATAAAAAAGAAATATGAGAACAAATACTAGCGGTAGTATATATTTTAAAACACTAACAAGCGAGGTGCTTTGAAGCCATTTTGAAGAAGTGTAAACCTTAAAAACCGAATCCAGATATAAGAGCTTTTCCTTAATCTCGGTATTTCGAGTGACTAAACTTGCTTTACTTTCTAGTACTGCACTTAAGTTAGATTCATCTCTAGCAGCCAGTATAGACAAAGATTGCTGCCCCGTCTGCAACGCTCTATTAATATTTTGAAGAACACTATCTATCTGTTGTATCGTAAATTCATTAGATATTAATTCTGCCGTTAAATTATCTACTCCCGCTTCCCGTTTTATTTCTAAATATTGATCTCCTTCTAAAAACTGAATTAGCCCTTCTGGATTTCTAAAAACTCCTGAAGCAGTTATTGTAATTTTATGAGCATCATAAGAAGTAGTATATTGCGGCTTATCGTAAAACGGACCATCATCGTCATAATCTGCAATCATTTCCAACAATTCTTCACTGTTGAATGCCGTATTTTCTAGCAAATTTGAAATATCCTCAATCGGCTCTACGCGTATTTCGTGGATATCTAAATTAGGGAAATAGCCTTGCAATTCTGCTAATAAGCTAGAATCTTTACTAGAAATCCCGTGATTAATTTGATCTATTTTACTGTATAAATAGCTTGTTGTGTTCACATTGGGAACGACAATTATTTCAGCAATTCTTTTCTCGTCTACAATTTTTGAAACTACATAACCTATACCAAAGCCTAATATCATTAAGCCTGCTAGTATTCCAATATTTCTAAGAAGAAATCGCCCCAGACGATATAGATAAATAAGAAAATTTCTAAACTGCCTGCGGAGCCATTTAAAAAAATCAAATAAATCTATATCCTGTGCTGAATTTTCCATTAATCTTTGAAGATTTGCTCCAAGATCTGCTCAGTAATTAAATAAGTAGGTTTAACGCCGGTAGTACCAAGTCCTCCAGAGGCGAGTGTACTTCCGGTTTCTAGAGGGTTATCTGATGCATAATACGCATATCGTACTTTTACGGTGTCGCTTATACTGCGTCTTAATTTTGCCGCTGCTTGTATTGCTTTTTGATAGTGAGCACCTTCCATCTCAAGACCGATAACATTCCAGGTGCTTTCGTAAAAGAAGCGTAGGATATCCCTATTTTGAAGAGAGGTACCTAAAACAGATATCATAGCGCCCTCACAAACTGAAATTCCGTGTCCTTCAAAATGCTCTTTTTTAAGTTGGTTGTCAAACGGATAATTATCTGCAGTGCCTTCAAATAGATGGGCACTCGGTATCATAATATCTCCTTTTCCACCTTCGAGAATACCCGCTTTACCCATTATAGAAACCGATTTCACATCTAGATATGTAAGATTTTCTGGTTCTCCATAAGGTTTTAATAATTCTTCCATCGTCTCATAAGCCTGCTCTCCAAATGCATAATCCATAACTATGATCACAGGTTCTTTACCTTGTGGATAAGAAGATTTTGAGCAAAAATTATTCTGGTCAATATCTAATTTTGCCGTATCAAATAGCTGAACATCTATATTTGTTCCGCTTTGATCTGGCACCGAAATCATACCATTTTGTAATGCAGTTTTTTCAACACGAGCGCGTAATTTACCACTACCGGCATCACTCAGAATCTCATAAATCTCAAGATTTTCCTTTTTTGCCATTTCTTTTGCAAGAGCTACAGGTGCAAAAAGCGTATTCATAACACTATGCATATTTGCACTTATGATGTGAATAGGGCGATTAAGAAGTCCTCTTGTATCTAGCTCTTTTTTAATTGTATCTGCCCAAACTTCACCGTGAATATGATGCCCTAAGCGCTCTCTAAGTACTGGAGAGAAAGTGACTATACGTTTGTCATTTTCAGATATTTCCTCAATGGCACGTTTTCCTAGCCAATATACGAGGCTCAAAAAGCGCTTCTCATTTGTAGGAGCAGAGAATTTACTATAAATGACAGTTACCTCGTGAAATGTTCTTCCGAGTATATTTGCGGTATGCGTTAATGCTATTTCGCGTTCTTTTTGAGATAAAGGTTCTTCAGATAAAACTGCTTTTTCCAGTTTCTTCCAGTCTCGAGTAGTCTGACCTTCTTCATTAATTATCACACGTTTCATAATCTTGTGTGACTCTACAAACAAAAAGGTCAAGTGTGTTAGAATATCATAAATTTCAGATCTACCTCTGGTAATCTCAATATTCATTTGTTCATCATCAATTCGGTAGCAATTACGTCGTCTTTTTGGCGGAACTATAGGCTTAAAATGCGAGTTTTTGTATCCTTCGTCACTTGTAAGATTTATAAACCGACATTCCTCAATACCTTCCGGTAGACGATCAATAACGTATAATAGTCCGTTGAGCTCTACTTTTTCTTCAGCAATAGTCCCATATATTTCTGGTCGCAAAATTAAAAGCGCTTCACGTAATGTATCTCCAGAAACACCCATAGGTTT
The DNA here is from genome assembly GCF_004104375.1 of Leeuwenhoekiella aequorea. Lineage (GTDB taxonomy): Bacteria > Bacteroidota > Bacteroidia > Flavobacteriales > Flavobacteriaceae > Leeuwenhoekiella > Leeuwenhoekiella aequorea. The sequence continues at coordinate 163,357 of NZ_QOVM01000001.1, read as the reverse complement.
ATAAAAACCACGGTTAAAAAGGTGTCTCATAGTTATGTACATACGCTCAATAGCTGCAGAGCTTTCTTGCGCACGTGTTCTGTTTTCTTGTTTTATTAAACTCATCAAATCAAATATACTTTTTTAAAAACCAAATTCATTTAAGGCATCTGCGATTTTGCGGTCGTTTGCCAGTCTTGGGAGTTTGTTTTGTCCTCCTAACTTTCCTTTAGATTTCATATATTGGTTAAAGCCTCCTTTAGAAACCACATTAATTTTTAATGTTTCCAGAACTTTTCCTGTAATTAAATCTTTGTAATAACTGTTTTGCTTTTGAAGTGCTCCATCTATTGCTTTTGCAAACGCATTAATGTCTTCAGGTTCCTTATCAAACTCTATAAACCACTCGTGATACGGCAAGCCTTCTGTGGGATTTATTTGAGGTGCCACAGTAAACTCGCTTACCTGTACATTAAAAGAGGTCGCTGTACTCGCTAATGCCTCTTCTACCTCCTTCCCTATCACGTGTTCTCCAAAAGCAGAAATAAAGTGCTTAATACGACCAGAAACAACAACTCTATACGGTTTTGTTGAAGTAAACATAATCGTGTCTCCTACATTGTATGCCCAAAGCCCCGCTGTAGTTGAAATTATCATTACATAATTTACACCCACTTCTACCTGACCTATGGTAAGTCGATCTGAATTTTCATTAAAGAATGTATCAGCTTTGATAAATTCATAAAAAATACCGCTATTTAGCAAGAGAAGCATGCCTTTCTCATTTTGTGAATCCTGGAATGCAAAAAACCCTTCGCTTGCGGGATATAATTCTATACTATCTACTTTTCTACCTATAAGGTTTTCAAACTTTTTACGGTAAGGTTCATAATTCACACCCCCGTAGATAAAGAGATTAAAATTAGGAAAGAGCTCACCTACTTTTTTTCCTGTTTTAGCAGTTAATCGTTCAAAATACATTTGCACCCAAGAAGGAATACCGCTTATTACGCTCATATCCTCCTTTGTGGTCTCTGCTACAATAGCTTCTACTTTTGTCTCCCAGTCTTCGATACAATTAGTTTCCCAACTGGGCATTCGGTTTTTTTGAAGATATCCCGGCACATAATGTGCAACAATACCAGAAAGTCTTCCGGTTTGTATTCCGTTTTGTTCTTGAAGTTCTGGACTGCCTTGTAAAAAAATCATCTTCTTATCTACAAAACTTCGGTTATCTGTTTCAGCAATATAATGCAGTATTGCATCACGTGCTGCACTGGTATGCATAGGCATAGACTCTGCAGTAATGGGAATGTATTTAGCTCCGGAAGTGGTTCCAGAAGTTTTAGCAAAATACTGCGGTTTTCCCGGCCACAAAATGTCTTTTTCGCCAGCTACTACCTCATCAACATAGCTTTTTAATTCTTCATAATCACGTATAGGCACACGCTTAGCAAAATCTTGATATGTGCTTATATTTTTAAAGTCATGATCCTTGCCAAAACGAGTTTGAGAGGCACTTTTAATTAGATATTCAAATACTTTCTGCTGTGTCTCCTCGGGTTCTGAAGACCACTTTTGAGTTTTTGAAACAATATATTTTGCAAAAAGTTTTGCTGAAAATGATTTTATAGACATTATTCGAATGCGATATAATTAGTTGGATCCACAGGGTAACCGTTGTTCCAAAGTTCAAAATGCAGGTGTGGTCCTGTGGTAAATTCACCGGTAGATCCTGCAGTAGCAATCACCTCACCTGCTTTTACCAGATCTCCCTGATCTTTAATTCTAGAGGCACAATGCTTATAAACCGAAATTAGATTATTTCCGTGATCGAGTATGAGAACATTACCCGTCTCTGAAGTCCATTCTGAAAAAATAACGGTAGCATCGGCCACGGCTTTTATAGGTTCGTTTTTAGGAACAACAACATCTACCGCGTAATGCTTTCTATCTAAATTGTATTTTTCAGTAATATTTCCTTTCACCGGTGGAAATAAAGAGAAATTCACTTTAGTAGATGCCGGTTCAAACAAATTATACCGGTCTTCATTAGCTACTTGTTCTCTCAAAATGCTATCTTCTTTAGATATTTTAAAGCTTAAACTTCCATTTTCTTCCTGATCTACTAATAGTAGCGAATCTTTATTGAAGTTCACCCGATCAACATCTCCTGTAAGCACTTTTTTTATACTAGCGTAATACTGCTGATTAATATCTAATTGTCTTTTAAGTGAATCTGTTTCAAAGATCAACTCAGTAGCTTGCTTTTTTAATTTTACAGATGAATATCCGGGGATATACTCCCGCAATGGAGTGTATGCGATTAAGAATGTTGTTAAAGCAATAAGTATGATTATTGAGAAGCCCACAACGATAAATACATTTAACCGTGTAAGCTTAAAAGAAACACGCTCTTCAAAAGTGTCTTCGTTTAGAATCACCAACCTGTATTTATGCAGAAGGCGCTTTCTAAATTTCTTTCTTTCTTTAGGTTTAGCCATATTGTTTTGTGCTTATGCAAATATAAAATTTAAAAGGCGTTTCTCACTTGCTAAAGTTTCTTAAGGAGCAACCTAATCTGACGAATTCTTTTTATATTTACTGCCTAAATTAGAATAATATGAATTTACTATCGATATTTTTAGGAATGGTTGGACCTTGGCAAATAGGTCTTATCGTGGTTGTTATACTTTTACTTTTTGGAGGTAAAAAAATACCTGAGATGATGCGTGGTTTAGGAAGTGGTATCAAAGAGTTTAAAGATGCTTCTAAAGACGAGGACGCTCCTAGAAAATCTGACGACACTATAGAAGATAAAAAGTTATAATACGTATTTACTTCTAAAAAAAAAGCCGCTTCAAATTAATTTGAGGCGGCTTTTTTTTGTTTATTTTTAGAATCTTTAATCAACAAATTTTACAGATCGAAGTATAGATTCTAGTTCAAATATATTGTCTCTCTTATTTGCAGACGGCTTAAATACAAAACCTTCTAATACAAGATACCGGTTATTCTCTTTATCGTCTACCGTATAGTTTACAAACGGTCCTGCCATAAATCTTCCTTTTACCTCCCACATTCCTTTCATCTCAAAGGCTTTTTTTCCGTCTATTGTAGTCTCATTAAGATACGGGGCAAAAGCTGCTTCTGTTATAAAACGCATACCTTCATTCACAACTATATTATCTCCAGCGATAGAGTCTCTCATCTTTATTAACGATCCTATAGTATTACTATCTGCATCGATCATATTGTAGGGAACTTCATAGATGGTAATATTCATATCGCCATTAGGAATGTCCTTACGAATCCAGAAAAAACCTGGATCGGTTTTAGCATATCTATAAGCTGATGGAAATTTCATGGTTATCCCAAAACTCTTAGTGATATCCTCGTCTTCTTTAAGCGATAAACTAATACGTCTTATTTTTTCTTTAACCTCTGCCGCCTTATAGGTGTCTACAATTTTAGCACTGTCACTTTTAATAAGATTTATGATTGACTCTTCGGTAGGTCCTCTTAAAATTATACCCGTTTGAGGTCTTGCATAAGCATCAGAAACTACCTCTAAGGCCGGAACATCTGCTTGTTCAATCTTTAAGAATGTACGCTGTTTACGCATAAATCCCGAAAAAGCTTCTATAGGCATTTGGTTAATTTCAAACATAGGCTCTACCTGAGGCAAGCCATTAACAGGACCAGCAAGTTTTTCTCTAATACTTTCACCTACACTACCTGCCCATAAATCATTAGGCATTACTACAGTTAAGGTATTTAATGCTCCCGAAGATGATGATAAAATTTTTCCTTCCGGTTTATCATTACACGCAATCAAAGTAAATAGCACAAGTGCCAAAAGTAATTTTTGCATAATATTTTCTATTTGATGTTAGTTGGCAATCACCAGGGTCATTCCTGGTTTTAATTTATTACCACTAATATCGTTCCACTTTTTCAAATTATCTGGACTAACCCCAGGAAATTTTTGAGCAATCTTCCACAAGCTATCTCCCTTTCTAACAATATACTTTTGAGATTTACTTTTTGAAGTGCTCGAAGACGAACTAGAAACAATAGATTTTGTTGGATACAATGTTAGTCGCTGTCCTATACGTAAGGTATTTGACCGAAGATTATTCCATCGTTTTATTTGTGAAATCCCTACACCGTACTTCGAAGCAATTTTCCCTAAATAATCACCACTACGCACACGATAAGTAACACTAGTAGGATTTTCAACAAAAGCCGGTAATGTAGCTTCATCACGCTGTAATTCTTTTTCTGCAGTAGCATAAATAGCATCTTCATTAGCCACAAAAGAACCTAGCGCTTCTACAGGGAGGCGTAAATAATATTCTTCATCACTAACATAAGGAATAACATCAAGCTTGTAAGATGGGTTTAAAAATTGAACCTCATCAAAAGAGACACCCGTATATGCTGATACTTGCTGAAGCGTTAAGGTTTGTTTTATCCTAACGGTGTCTGTAGTAAAATAATTAATATCTGGTTTAACCGGTTTGTAGCCGTGCTCTTGTGCATATTCAAATATGTACATTGTTGCTAAAAAAGCAGGTATGTATCCAGCAGTTTCACGTGGAAGATTGTGACGTATATTCCAGTAATTTGTGCTACCGCCACTACGTCTAATCGCTTTACTCACATTTCCTGGTCCAGAGTTATAAGAAGCAAGTGCTAAATCCCAATCTCCAAAAATCTCATAAAGTTTTGATAGGTATTGAGCTGCTGCCTCTGTAGATAAAATAGGATCCATACGCTCATCTACATACGAACTTATATCAAGACCATATAATTTTCCTGTACTGTACATAAACTGCCACATCCCGGTTGCGCCTACCCTTGATTTTGCTCTTGGTCGCAGTGCAGATTCTACAATCGCTAAATACTTTAGCTCCAATGGCATATTGTATTTATCAAATGTGGCTTCAAAACCTGGAAAGTAAAATTCAGATAAACCCATTAATCGCTCTAAAGTAGGCTTATGCCTTTTTAGATATGATTTAATTACATTTTCTAGAGATGGGGTGTATTCTATATTGAAAGGAGTGCGGGCATTTAGATCTGATAATCGTTTTTTGAGAATTTCTGTGGTAAGCTCAGGAAAATCTACTTCTGTGAGATGGTAGTCTTCATCAATTATAGCTTCGATAGAATCATATAGCGATCCATTTGTAAGCTCTCTAACCCACTTTTTATCAATTTTTGAGGGAAACTCCTGGTCATTTAAGTTGTAAGTAACTTTCCCTCCTTTACGTTGCTTAAAAAGGAAATTTTGTGACATTTCCTCTTGTAGCTCTTTTATTTCTAAGGTATCTACGACTGAAAGTGTATCAGATAAACTTTCATCCTCTATAATTTCAGAATTTATAACTTTTTTCTGAGCAAATGTACTCACTGCGGTTATCAAAAAATAACCAATAATAAAACGTTTTCTCATATCTATTTAGAACGATGCAAACGCTAAAGTCGTATTTTTTAACCGAAATCAAAAATGCTCAGAAAAAAGTAGAATCCTTTACAAGTTAATCACGAATAGCTGCAATACCCGGAAGCTCTTTACCTTCAAGCATTTCCAACATTGCACCACCACCGGTAGATACGTAAGAAACTTTATTTTCAAAACCAAATTGTTTTACTGCAGCAACGCTATCTCCTCCACCTACAAGAGAAAATGCTCCATTTGCAGTCGCATCTGCAATCGCATTACCAAGTGCAATTGTGCCTTTAGCAAAAGGCTCCATTTCAAAAACACCAAGCGGTCCATTCCATAAAATAGTTTTACTATTTGAAACAACTTTGGCGAAATTTTCTAGAGATTTTGGACCTGCATCAAGTCCTTGCCATCCATCAGCAATTGTATAAATATCTTCAATTTGAGTATTTGCAAATTCAGAGAAGTCATCTGCTGCAATTACATCTACCGGTAAATGGATATTTACATTCTTTTCTTTCGCTTTCTTTAAAATTTCAAGTGCTAAATCTTGCTTATCATCCTCACAAATAGAACTTCCTATTTTTCCGCCTTGGGCTTTGATAAATGTATAAGCCATACCACCGCCAATAATTAAATCATCTACTTTGTCAAGAACATTTTCTATAACGGTAATTTTTGAAGATACTTTAGCGCCACCTAATATCGCTAATACGGGACTTTCATTATCATTAAGCACCTTATCTATACTTTTGATTTCTTTGGCAAGAAGGTAACCAAAACATTTTTTCTCAGGAAAAAACTGAGCAATTATAGTAGTTGAGGCGTGTGCTCTATGTGCAGTACCAAACGCATCATTAACGTAAATATCTCCTAATTTTGAAAGCTCCTCGGCAAATGCAGTATCTCCCGCCTCCTCTTCTTTGTGGTATCTCAGGTTTTCTAATAATAAGATTTCCCCAGGCTCAAGATTTGCAGTAGCCTTCTCAGCTTCTTCACCAGTACAATCTGATACAAATTTTACCTGTACACCTATAATTTCAGTGACAGAATCTGCGATGTTTTTTAAAGAAAACTCAGGTTCGTTATTTTTAGGTCGTCCTAAATGCGACATTAAAATCGCAGATCCACCATCTTCTAGAACCTTTAAAATTGTAGGTTTTGCAGCTTCGATACGTGTTGCATCTGTTACTTTATAGTTTTCATCTAAAGGAACATTAAAATCAACACGAATAAGTGCTTTTTTATTTTCAAAATTAAAATCGTCGATGGTTTTCATGAATAGTTATTATTTACAGAGTCAGTAATAAATTTTTTGGAATTTCGCTTAAGCAAACCTGTATAGAATGCCAGCTTTAGCTAACAAATATAACAGATAAGGCACAAAATATACGTTACATTTCTGTTATATTTGACCCATGTTATTTCAAGATATTCTCGGTCAAAAATTTATTAAAAAGCATCTAACGGCAAGCATTGACGGCAAGCGGGTAGCTCATGCGCAGCTCTTTGTTGGTGCGAGTGGTAGTGGTGTGCTTCCTTGTGCAATTGCCTATGCGCAATATTTAATTTGCGCAAACAGTGAGGGAGAAAATACAGGTGTCAATACTTCCTGCAACTTAAAGTTTGATCATCTTGCCCATCCAGATTTACACTTTGCATATCCTGTAGCAACTACAGACTCCATTAAAAATCATCCAGTTTCTGATAATTTTGCAAAAGAATGGCGCACATTTGTCACTCAAAATTCCTATGGAAGTTTATATGATTGGCATCAACATATTGGTATTGAGAAAAAACAAGGGAAAATAGGAGTTGACGAAGCACAAGATATAGTCAAAAAATTGTCTTTAAAATCTTATGAAGGAGGTTATAAAGTGATGATTATCTGGATGGCAGATAAGATGAATAATGCGGCTTCAAATAAATTATTAAAACTTATTGAAGAGCCTCCTCAGAAAACAGTTTTTTTACTTATTGCTGAAAATGAGGATCAAATTTTAGATACAATTAAATCCCGTTGTCAGGTATTAAATTTTCCGCCGTTAGCTGCAGATTCATTAGAAGCTGCATTAATAAATCAACATAATTGTGAGCCTTCTGAAGCAAAAAAAATTGCTATTAAAGCTCACGGGGATTATAACCTAGCGCTGCATTTATTAGAAAATAACAGCGACGAAGAAGAATTTGAAACCTGGTTTGTTTCTTGGGTACGTACTGCGTTTAAAGCACGCGGTAACAAGAAAGCAATCTTAGATCTTATAGCGTGGAGCGAACAAATCGCGGCGACAGGAAGAGAAACACAAAAAAATTTTTTAGCTTACTGTGAAGATTTTTTTAGACAAGCGATGCTTCTTAATTATGGAGCCAAAGAACTCGTATATCTACAACCGCAAACAAAATTTGAACTTGCTAAATTTGCACCCTTTATTCACGGAAATAATATCAATTCTATTATTGACGAACTCCAAACGGCCTCTTTTCACATTGAGCGAAATGGAAATGCAAAAATTGTACTTACCGATCTTTCCATAAAACTAACGCGATTATTACATACGAAAGCATAAAAAAGGCGGCCAGTTGGCCGCCTTTTTTATTTCGTTTTAATCTTCTTATTCTGTAGTTTCTTCAGCTGGTGTAGTAGCAGCCGGAGTTTGTGCAGGAACTTCTGTTGAATCTGGTGTGTATTCTTTGTTTAAAGCTTCTAACACTTGATCTGTAATGTCAAATTCTTTTTTGCCGAATAAGATGTTGCCACTATCATTTTTACCGTAGATAAAATCATATCCATTTTCTTCGCCGTAAGTATCAATAAATTTTCTCACTTTGCTTACAACTGTATCAATTGCAGTTTGACTTTCCTGTTGTAATTGACCTCCTCTAGCTTGTTGCTCTTGCTGAATTTGTTGTTGTAAAGCTCCAAGCTCTTGTTCTTTTGATTGACGCTCTGCAGCACTCATCGATTGAACATTTTTTTGGTACAAATCTAATTTAATCTGGAATGCCTGAATTTTTGGTTCTAAATCCGCACGTACACTTTCAGTAAGTTTTGAATACTTGTCTTGTACTTCTGTCATTTCTGTATACCCTTCAAAAAGTTTTTGAGTGTCTACATAAGCAGATTTTGATTTTGAACAACTAGCTAATGTAATTGTTATTAAAAGTGCACCTAATATGTTTTTCATAATTTCTTAAAATTTGCTGCAAAAGTAATAAGTAGTTCTTTTTAAAATTTAAAAATTTCACTATTTATTTACTATAAAACAAATTAATGTGAAACAGAAGATCTATAGCTTACCTTTATTAAAAACTACATTCAGAGGCTGTTTCTAATGAATTATAAATTATTTTGAACCCATTTACTCAGTTTAACTATAAAACCGGCTTAAAAGGGCTTATTTTATCATTTACCCCTCTTAAACGTATATATTATTGAAGAATACTCATTACTATGTCTAGCTTTCCAATTTGATTTAAAACCACTCATTATAGCTTTAAAAATATTAGAATTTCCAGATTGATATTTTTCTGAAAGCAGACTTACATAGTAAGAATCAAAATACATTGGTTTTTCTTCAATCAAATTGAAACCAAATTCCGAAAAAAGCATAATCATACTTTTTCTAGAAAAGTGATGAATATGTCTTGGCACGTCCCAAGCAGCCCAATATTCTTTATAATGTTTTGAATCATACGAATTGAAATTGGGCACTGCAATTACTAATGTACCATTCTCATACAAATGATCAACTAACCATTGAAGTTGATCTTTTAAATCTGGTACGTGTTCTAGAACATGCCACATAGTGATCAAATCAAATTTTTGATTATTCAAATTAGATTTCAGTTCGAATAAAGTGAGATCTTTTTTCTCGGCATTTTTTCTTGCAATCTTACTCGGCTCTATACCGTTTACCTTCCATCCGTCATTTTTTGCTGCTACAAGAAAATCTCCTGTTCCGGCACCAATATCTAATAACTGATTCCCGTTTCTATATCTATTAATATGCTGTAGCTTCTTTTTTAGCATATATCCTTTTACAAGTTGATATATTCTATCTATCAGCGTTTTTTTAGAATCGGTGTGTGAAATATAATTTTCGCTTACGTAATAATCCTCTAAATTATTAGGTATGGGATCTGTAGTGTATTTATCTAATTCTTTATTGTAAATCAAATTAAACTCTTCCTTTGAAACTGAAAAGTCCTTAATCTGCATTGTTGATTCTACTTTAGATTTTGATGGCATTATAATTTTGATGATGATGATTGTTTCACGTGGAACCGTAATTAACGTCCCATATAAACCAACATTACTGAAATATCGCTTGGTGATACACCACTTACACGAGAGGCCTGAGAAATAGTTGTAGGTTGAATTTTAGAAAGCTTTTCGCGAGCTTCATAACTTAATGACTTTAACTTCGTATAGTCAAAGTTATCAGGAATCTTGATATTCTCTAGTCTCTGAAGTTTATCTGCGTTAGCTTTTTCCTTAGCAATATATCCTGCATACTTAACTCTAATTTCAGCCTGCTCTAATACTTCAGTATCTAAATTATTTTTCTGAACGTAATCTTTTACGTCAACAAAATCTAACATATCTGATAATTCAATTTGAGGTCTGCTAAAGATCTTCACCATCTTATCAGATTGTTTCATAGGAGAAGTCCCTTTCTCCTCAAGTATAGGATTTGCTTCCTCTGGAGAAATACTCGTCGTGTTGAAAAAGTCCACTAGATTTTGAGCTTCTTTTTCTTTTACATCTAAAGCGTACATTCTATCATCACTAGCTAAGCCAATCTTATGAGCTAAAGGTGTAAGTCTACTATCTGCATTATCCTGACGCAATAAAGTTCTGTATTCTGCACGTGAAGTAAACATGCGATACGGCTCTTTGGTTCCTTTAGTAATTAAATCATCTATTAATACACCTATATAAGCTTCGTCTCTTTTGAGAATTAAAGCGTCTTTTTCTTTAACTTTTAAACTCGCATTAATTCCAGCCATTAATCCTTGTGAAGCAGCTTCTTCATATCCTGTAGTTCCATTTATCTGCCCGGCAAAATACAAACCAGAAACTACCTTAGTTTCTAATGTATGTTTTAATTGTGTAGGTGGAAAATAATCATATTCGATTGCATAACCAGGTCTAAAAAACTTCACGTTTTCAAATCCGGCTACCTTTCTTAAAGCTTTAAATTGTACTTCCTCTGGTAAAGATGTAGAAAAACCATTTACGTAATATTCAATTGTATCCCATCCTTCTGGTTCTACAAAAAGTTGGTGTCTGTCTTTATCTGCAAAACGATTAATCTTATCTTCAATTGAAGGACAATATCGTGGTCCGGTACTTTTAATTCTACCGTTAAACATAGGTGATCTATCAAAACCTTCTCGCAATAAATCATGTACTTCTAAGCTTGTATAGCTCATTTGACAAGATCGTTGTTTTGTTAGTGGTTTTGTTACATTGCTATAACTAAACTTTTGTGGATTGACATCTCCTGGCTGCTCGATCATTTTTGAGAAATCTAAACTGCGACCATCTACTCGAGGAGGCGTACCCGTTTTCATTCTGCCAGATTCAAAACCTAACTCAAGTAATTGTTCTGTTATTCCTTTTGAATTACGCTCCCCTGCTCTACCACCTCCAAATTGTTTATCTCCAATATGAATTAATCCATTTAAAAACGTACCATTTGTAAGAACAACTGATTTGGCTTTTATTTCAATTCCTAATGAAGTAATTACTCCACCTATGCGATCGCCATCCATTAATAGACCACTTACCATTTCTTGATAAAAATCAAGATTAGGTGTACGCTCTAACATAAGTCGCCACTCATCTGCAAAACGCATTCTATCACTTTGCACTCTGGGACTCCACATAGCAGGCCCCTTACTTTTATTCAACATCTTAAACTGAATAGCAGTCTTATCGGAAACAATCCCGCTATAGCCTCCCATTGCGTCAATTTCACGAACGATTTGTCCTTTAGCAATTCCTCCCATAGCAGGATTGCATGACATCTGAGCGATCGTTTGCAAATTCATTGTAACTAGCAGCGTGCTGCTTCCGGTATTTGCAGCTGCAGCTGCGGCCTCACAACCTGCGTGGCCGCCACCTACTACAATTACATCATATGTTTGATCAAAAAAACTCATTGTTCCACGTGAAACATTTAATTATACTTCCTTAAAAATGGCCGCAAAGATACTAAAAATTAAGCGCCTAAGATGGCTCTGCAGTATTCCATAAATTCAAATAATAATCCTCCTTATTCCGCATAAGTCTAATTTCATCCTCGGATTTATCTCCATAACCACACATATGTAAAAGTCCATGAATCATAACGCGGCGAAGTTCTGTGTTAAATTCAACACCAAATTTATCTGCATTTTCAGCAACACGATCTGTACTAATATACATCTCACCATTTAGAAGTTTACCCTCGGTATAGTCAAAAGTAACAATATCTGTATAGGTGTCGTGCTTTAAAAATTGCTCATTGATTTCTAACAAGTACTCATCAGAACAGAATACGTAACCCAACATTTCTATCCCATACGATTCTTTTAAAGCTGCTGCTTTAATCCAATTCTCAGTTTGATCTACTAAATCTAAACTGAAATTATTTTGACTATTAAATTCAATCATTGTCTTGTAAATATTCTTTAACCTTTATCTTGTAACTAGTATTAAGAGGTAACACATCTCTATTCAAAAGTTCCTTAGAATTAAAATATTGAACGCTATCAGGAATAATATCTTTAGCCGAATTAGAAAAGAGTTTATCATTTGAAACTGATTCTCGATTAGAGTTTTTGTCCTTTTCCTGAGAGGCATCTTCGAGTTTTAAGAATTGTTGAATAACTTCATTTATTCTACGCTTTGCCTGTTCAGAATTTCCGTTTAAAAGATCAGATTCAATTTGATCTATATTCTTGAAAATCTGTGAGGCATTCTCTATAATTCCTTCTTGCCTAATAAGATCTTCTAACCTTTTTCTAATCGACTCTTGTTGTTTATAAATCTCAAATTGTCGTGCCAATTCGTCTTCACTTACACCAGCGCCACTATTTACTTTGGGATTTTTAGAATCGTTAGTTCCCTTTTTACCAGATCCGGACTCTTTAGAATTAGAATCTTTACCAGATTCCCCTCCATTTCCTTGACCGTTTTGATCGTTACCTAATTGCTCTGCAATTTCACGCTGAGACATTATAATATCTTGAAGCTGCTTACCTGATCCCCGGCCTCCGTGTTGAGGGAGCGGCATAGGCTTACCACTAGAACCACTGCCTAAAGCTAACGACAATTGATCTTGCATATTATCTAAAATATTCGATAGCATATCTGCAAGTGTGTTTGAAGAACTTACAACATACCGCTCACTAACCACACCCATATCGACATTATTATCAGAAAGCCGCTCAATAGAAGCGTCCAGATTGAAAGTAATATTAGTAAGCTCTTTATTTATATCTTCCTTAAGTGAACCATTGCGAAGCGATAAAGCAAAGAGACTATCATCAATATGCTTAAAATTCTCACGCAAAACATTCTGTTTTAAAAGGAACTTAGAAAAAGAAGGATTAGAATTATTAATAGATTTAAAATTATCCATTAGTGCTTCTTGATCAAAAGAGAACGTAATTAAGTTGTCTAAAATTTGACGAAGCATCTCAACATCTTCTTGAAGCTGCTGAGTATCCCCTCCTCCACCAGACTCAAAAGAATCAAGTAATTTTTTTCCTAGCTTCTTCAGTTTTTGACCAGCTTCCTTTTGAGTTTCTTTGGGATTAGAATCACTAGAGTTAGAAGGATTGTCCAAATTTTTAAGTGCCTTATTTTGGGCATCTTTTATTTGTTGTTCTAAGTTTCTATCACTAGGCACTTCCAGAGGTTGTTTAAGACCTTGATTTTCTTTCTCTAGATCACGCAGAGATTGTTGTATAATACTAAATTCTTCATTTAACTTTTTCTGCTTTTCTTTATTAGATGATTCTGTATTTGTACCCTCCTTAATCTGTTTATCTCCTGTATTAATAAGCTGTCTCGCTATGCGTTCTCCTTTGGTTTTAATATAAAAACGCTTCGTTAATTCTAATAGTTGTTGCATACTCCTTTTAGAATTATTGCTATTCTTTGCCATTTTATTGAGCTCCTCTTTTAACTCCTCATCACTCATCAAATCCTGGAGCTTTGACAATTCATCTAACAGTTTTTCCTGTTCCTCAAGTTCCTTCTCATTTTCTTCAACTCTAGATTTTAGCTGCTCGCTTTCAGGGTTGGAATTTTCATTCAGTTTGTCTAATTCCTTAAGGCTATTTTTTAATTTTTCAGAATAACTTTTCATTATCTCCTCCTGAGCCTGCTGCCTTTCTATAAAAGATTTGAGTTTTCGCTTATCATTAAAGTCGAGCTTATTCTTTTCCTTTTGTAAATTCTGTATTACCTTTAATTCTTCTTGCTGTTTAGTAAACTTGTTAATAGATTTATCTATTCCTTTAAGACTATTCTGCTGCAATTCTAATTGTTTATCTACTGCAGCTTCACGACTTAATGATTGAAAAATAAAGATTTCAGACTGGGTTTTTTTATAGCCGTGTATAGCATCGTTATCACGCACTTCAAAGTAATAGGAATATGAAACTCCAGTAGTTAATTTGAGATTACCGGGAAATGAAACGTAAAATTGGTCAATAGTGCTATTGTTTGTGGGAATAGCAATACTTTTCTTATTATTTAATTGATTATCAATATAATAAACTAAGTTTAAGTCATGTAAACCGTAATCATCAGAAATTAATCCTTTATAATAAGTTTGACTCGTACCTAACGTATCCTTTTTAGATTCAATAGTAATGTCTGGAAATAAATCTGGGATAACTTCAACTGAATAATTAAGCGTTTCATAATTTTTCACCTGTTTATTACTTGTAGCTATTTGATAATTTACAGTCTCATAAATAGTTTTTGAAAAACTGAAAATATCTGAATTCAAATTAAAATACGATACTAGTGTATCATTTTTCCACGATACTTCAGACGTGTTTTTTGCTGAAAGTAACCAGTCAATTTTTGTGCCTTCAGGAACTTTTATAGTGCTCGAATTGTTTATAATTTTATCTTCCATCTGTAAATAAGATGGAAAATGGAGATGCATATTGAAGGATTGTATAATCGGAGTCGGAACAATCTTAAACTCATACGCTGTAGAAAATATTCCATTTCCTGAAAAATTTACCTTGAGATTTTTATTAGGTTGATTCACTTTATAAGTAAAAATCCCTCCTCCCTTATTTTTCATAAAATAAGTGACCTCATTTATTGTAATCGACACTTCTTCTGGAATTTCTGAACCCGCAACTTTAGCACGAATTTCAAAATCACTACCAGAAATAATAGATCGTTCTCTATTAAGAAGTGTAAATTGAAATGGCGCCGGTGGTGTATATACCTCTTTATAATTAATAACACGCTTTGCACTACTACCTAGAATATTTGAAGATTCGCTTAAACTAATAGCTAAAAATATAAGAACCGGAATAGCGGAATACTTGATATATTTTGCATTGGATTTATAATTAATAGCTAATGAAAATGGTATGGGTTCTAATTCGTGGCTTTTTTGAAGAATACTAGCTTCTACCAAATCTGATTGCTGAGAATTTGATTTTAACTGAAGCGTATTAATTAATTTATCCCGTACCTCGGGAAAATAATTTCCAATTATTAAGGAAGCCTCTGTAAAATCAATACCCTTAGAAAGTTTAAATAATCGAAACGTAGGAATAAGTATAAACCTATAGATTAGTAACAACTCGATACCTACAAATGACCAAAATAGAAATCCCCTCCCCCAACTACTTAACCAGAAAAAATATTCAATTGCTAAAACAACCAGCAAATAAGTAAGTCCAATACCAATAAAAAATAGAAAACCCTTAAGAATCTCATTCTTATAATATTTCTTAATAAAGCTTTCTAATTTTCTCTCTAAACCTTCCACAGCTACCTCTTTAATTAGCTTGTTTTCTAGTAACTAAAGCTACGTCAATATATTCTAGTTAGTAATAGCAAAAATAAAAGGTTCTTATGAGATAATAAACCGTGTATAAAACGCAATGAAGAGCTGATCTCAATTTAAAAAAACGATTAACATAGTTCACTGCAAGTGCTACACTTAGTAAGATTGAGTACCTTTGCAGCCTAAAAAAATTATATGTCTAATAATGTTCGTGTGCGGTTTGCACCAAGTCCTACAGGACCTCTTCATATAGGTGGTGTACGCACCGCTCTTTATAATTATCTTTTTGCAAAAAAAAACAATGGAACTTTTATTTTACGTATCGAAGATACAGATCAAAATCGTTACGTTGAAGGTGCCGAAAATTATATAATAGAAGCCCTTAATTGGTGCGGAATCCCGTATGACGAAGGTCCGGGTAAAGAAGCTGGTTATGGACCTTACAGACAAAGTGAGCGTAAGGATAAATACGTTGCTTTTGCTGAAAAATTAATTGCATTAGGAGACGCTTATTATGCTTTTGATACTGCTGAAGCATTAGATACTCACCGTAAAAATCACGAAGACCAGGGAAAAACATTTATATACAACTGGCATAATCGCAATAAACTCGATAACTCACTCAATTTAAGCCAAGAAGAAACTCTTAAACGTATTGAAGCCGGAGAAGATTATGTGATTCGATTTAAATGTCCCGAAAGTGAAATTCTAGAACTAGATGATCTTATAAGAGGTAGCGTAGAAGTTAACACAGCCTTATTAGACGATAAAGTGTTATTTAAGTCTGACGGTATGCCTACTTATCATCTTGCTAATATTGTAGATGACCATCTAATGGAAATTACTCACGTTATACGTGGTGAAGAATGGTTACCCTCAATGGCTTTACACGTTTTACTTTACCGTGCTTTTGGCTGGGATGCTCCAAAATTTGCACACTTACCGTTAATTATGAAGCCGGTAGGTAAAGGAAAACTTAGCAAGCGCGATGGTGATAAAATGGGATTCCCTGTATTTCCACTTTTATGGAAAGATCCTAAAACAAATGATGTTTCTGCAGGTTACCGCGAAGATGGCTATTTGCCAGAAGCTGTAATAAATATGTTAGCCTTTTTAGGGTGGAATCCTGGTACTGAAAAGGAAATTTACAATCTTGAAGAGTTAATTCAGGATTTTGATCTTCAACGAGTGCATAAATCGGGAGCAAAATTTGATCCTGAAAAAACAAAATGGTTTCAACAGCAGCAATTGCATATAGCTTCTGACGCTTCTTTAGTAAAGGGATTGCAAGCCATTTTAGCTGGTAAAAATCTTGATTATGATGATGCTTATGTTCAAAAAGTAATACATCTGGTTAAAGAACGTGCTGTATTTGTAGCCGACTTATGGGAACAAGGAAACTTCTTTTTTGAGAGACCAGAGAACTATGACGAAAAAACAGCTAAAAAAACTTGGAAAGATGATACAGCAGAGTTAATGCTTATCGTATCTAAACTTGTAAATGAAACCGAAGAGTTTACAGCAGAAAATTTATCTGCAAATGTTAAAGAATGGATTCAAGCAGAGGGTTTAGGCTTTGGTAAAGTAATGCAACCTTTTAGATTAAGCTTAGTAGGATCTATGTCTGGCCCAGATGTTTTCGTCATTGCAGAAACAATAGGCAAAGAACGCACACTTGAGCGTATACGATATGCTATCGAAAAGTTATAAGTAAAAAACAATTCCTGCAGTGATAAGGCTTAAGTTTCCTTTAAAATTTATTGCTGCAGGATCTTTATTTTCAAGATTCTTTTTATTTAATTTCTTAAGCGCGTTGGTCACACCATATTGGTATCTGGCAATAAAACGTACATTATCAATTCCTGCAGAAAAACCACCAAGGATCATTCCGTTGAGTCGCGACCACTCTTGAATATCTTCTGCTCTTAATGAGTCGTAGCCTTCAATAATATACTTTTTCTGATCTTCATTTTGTAGCTTTAAAGCACTATTGATTTGCAATACAGGTCCAAATTCGATGGTTAAATTTTCAGCAAGTATAAGGTAACTTAGCAATAATTTTATTTGTGCTCCTGTAGTTGTATAATTTACATCTTGAGCTTTATTTGTTAAATCTCGTGTACTCATTTTAGCAGAAGCTTGAATAAAATCTACACCGTAAATAAGATCAAAATTATTAAAGTATGCACCTCTTTGCGATAATCCTGCAATATATCCACTACCCTGCTCCGTATTAAAATTTGATGTATTTAAATTGAGAAGTGCGTATTGACCTTGTAAACCAATGTGGTTGTATTGTGTTTTATAGCTCTGAGCAGCTACAGAACTATAAATTATAAATATCAGTATATAAAATAGTGTTTTCAAAAGCGTTACAAAATTTAGGATAGGACGACAAATGTATTGTATTTTTAATGAGTCTCTTAAAGGAGATATAATCTAAAAGAATTACTATGACTTACTTTTTACCTGTAATCCTATTTCTAGGATTAATTATTCTTATCTCTTCAGTTTTTATTGTTAAACAGCAAACAGCTGCTGTAATTGAACGTTTTGGTCGTTTTACCAGTGTTCGTAATTCGGGTATCCAGCTTAAATTACCTCTTGTTGATAAAATTGCAGGGCGTATTAATTTAAAAATTCAGCAATTAGATGTTATCGTTGAAACTAAAACTAAGGATGATGTTTTTGTACGCTTAAAGATTTCGGTACAATTTCAAGTAGTGAAAAATAATGTATACGATGCTTTTTATAAACTAGAGGATCCCCAAAATCAAATAACTTCTTATGTATTTGACGTAGTACGATCTGAAGTTCCAAAAATGAAACTTGATGATGTTTTTGAGCGTAAAGATGATATTGCTATAGCTGTAAAAAGTGAATTGAACCAAGCGATGACAGATTATGGATATGATATTATTAAAACGCTGGTAACAGATATAGATCCAGATCAACAAGTAAAGATTGCAATGAACAGAATTAACGCTGCAGAACGTGAAAAAGTAGCAGCTGAATACGAAGCTGAGGCAGAACGTATCAAAATTGTAGCTAAGGCACGTGCAGAGGCCGAAAGTAAGCGTTTACAAGGTCAAGGTATAGCAGACCAGCGTAGAGAGATTGCAAGAGGTCTAGAAGAGTCTGTAGAGGTTTTAAATAATGTTGGTATAAATTCACAAGAAGCGTCAGCTTTAATTGTGGTTACCCAGCACTATGATACTTTACAATCTGTAGGTGAGAATACAAATTCAAATCTTATTCTTATGCCTAATTCACCTCAAGCCGGAAGCGAAATGCTCAATAATATGATTGCTAGTTTTGTCGCCTCAAATCAAATAGGTGAAGAGATGAAAAAGAAGAATGAAGCTAATGGGATAGTTCCTAAAAAGAAGATAAGAAAACCACGTCCTGAAAGTGGTTATGATTCTAACTTTGATGATGAGATATAATTGATTATTTCAGTATAAATAAAATGCCTCAGATAAATCTGAGGCATTTTATTTATTTTATTAAGTAACTAAAAAATTTACTCGTTTTCTCCTTCGACGTTTTTAACCTTGACTCGCTTAATACCTAAAATCGAATTAACAGCTTTTAAAACAATAGTTTTTTGAGCTATTGCTCCTACTGTATTCGCTACCATAGAAATTGGTGAAAAGGAAGATTTAACATCGTTAATACTAAGCTTTACCTGCTCACGATCAATCTGATTTTGAAGTTTGAGAACTTTTAAATCGTGTTCTATTTCTAAAAAAGATTTATAAACTTTCATGAGTTGCTCGTATTGGTTCTACATCTTGTTGATAAATTACAGTAGTATCTTCTGCTTTCTTACTATAATCTTCCTTTTTGAAATCATCTTCATCCTCTTGAAAGAAAATTTCAGAATATTTTGTAAGAACAATTTTAGTGATAATAGGTTTTCCAAATGTGCGGTATAGCAATAAAATTAATAGGTAAAAACCACCCATAATAAAATACCCATAGCTAACACTATTTAATGATTCACCTATAATAATCGCTAAACCTACAGAGATGAAGAGTACAAAAATCACACAAATGCTACCCATTACTAGTAAATTTACTAGTGATACAGCACCACTCATTGATTTTTTAAAAATATCTAGTTTGTAATATTCAATACTACTATCAAGATATTTTTTAGCATCATCAGCTACAACATTTATATGTTTTGAAATATTGAATATTGACATTTCCGCTTATACTTTTGCGGTTGGTACATTGATATCTTTAATATCCTGTACTTCTTCTTCTACTTTGCTCGCGGTTTTAGCATTTTTAGATCGCAACTCTTCAAGTTTACGCTCCATAGTCACTAAAATATCGTCAGCCTTTGTACTAGCAGTTTTAAGAGTATCTTCTAACTTAGCATCAAAAGATTTCTTTGCCTGCTTTGCAGAAGCGCTCAAGTTTTCTGAAGTCTCGTTAATCTGTTGCTCTAACTTTCTCTTTGCTTCTTTAGCATTTTTAGATATTTTCTTTCTTGTTTTATCACCGCTTTCTGGTGCATATAATAATCCTAGACCTGCTCCAATTGCTGCTCCAGTGATAAGTGCTAAAATTGTATTTCCTGCTTTTGACATGGTTATGGTTTTAAGTTTCACTCAAAATTAGCATTGTTTAAAACC
The DNA here is from genome assembly GCF_004104375.1 of Leeuwenhoekiella aequorea. Taxonomy (GTDB): domain Bacteria; phylum Bacteroidota; class Bacteroidia; order Flavobacteriales; family Flavobacteriaceae; genus Leeuwenhoekiella; species Leeuwenhoekiella aequorea. The sequence continues at coordinate 143,240 of NZ_QOVM01000001.1, read as the reverse complement.
AATCACCGTTAATAACCGGTTAATAATTAAGCTATTTACCTTAAAGTAATGCTAAAAATATTTTAATCGATCTGTAATTATACCATATCTGCGCTTTGCTCAAGAAGTGAGTCTCCAGAGTTTTTCATTTCAGTGAGATAAGCAGCTACATCTGCATCATCTTTAGAAACAATACCATTTTCAATAAGAACAATTAGCGTCTCTAAAACAGCTAATCGTGTACCTATTTTTTTAGCTGATGTATTAAACAATTCTTTTAGCTCTTCGTAATCAACATCCTTAGCCAGATTTTGAATTTGTTTGATACTTTTTAAACGCTTTTCTTCTGGTAGTTGACCTAACTTCTTCCCTATCTTTTTGATTTCATTTAGAGCCGGTATTTGCGGTATTTCCTTTACTGGTACTTCTTTCTTTTGAGGCACAACTGTAGACTTTGTTTCAGTTTTTGCCCAAGTATCTCTTAAACCTACTGTTTTGTTGAAGATTAGATTTGATGGTGTGCTCTCTTTATCAACATTGAAATAACCCATACGTTGAAATTGAAAGATATCAAGCGGTTTTACATCACTTAAACTTGGTTCCAGATAGCCAGTTATTACTTCTAAAGAATCAGGATTTAAATACTCCATAAAATCTACATCCTTATTTCCATCTGGAGACTCGTGATTAAATAAGCGATCATAAAGACGTATTTCTGCTTTTATAGCGTGTTTTATAGAAACCCAATGTAGTGTTCCTTTTACTTTGCGTAAACTGGCTTCTGTACCATTTCCACTTTGAGAATCGGGATCATACGTACAATGAATTTCAGTAATAGTTCCTTGTGAATCCTTAACAACAGATTCTCCTTTGATGATATAAGCATTTTTTAAGCGTACTTCTTTGCCTATACTTAGTCTAAAATATTTATTATTTGCAGATTCTTTAAAATCATCACGTTCTATATAAAGCTCCTTAGAAAAAGGTACTTTTCTAAAGCCCGCGCTATCATCCTCCTGATTGTTTTCTGCATCCAGCCATTCTTCTTGATCTGCCGGATAATTATCTATAATTAACTTTACAGGATCAAGAACTGCCATTACACGTGGAGCAGTTTTATTTAAATCTTCACGTATATTAAATTCTAAAAGCGACACATCAATAACGTTATCACGCTTTGCTACACCCACAGCATCAATAAAATTACGTATAGATGCTGGTGTATATCCTCTTCTTCTAAACCCAGAAATGGTAGGCATTCTAGGATCATCCCATCCACTTACAATACCTTCTTCGACAAGCTTAAGCAATTTACGCTTGCTCATAATTGTATAACTCAAATTCAGACGAGCAAACTCACGCTGTTTTGGTTTTACACCGTTTGTAAAAATATTATCTACAAACCACTCATATAAAGGTCTATGGGGTTTAAACTCTAAAGAACACAAGCTATGAGATACTTGTTCCAGATAATCACTTTCACCGTGAGCCCAGTCATACATTGGGTAAATATTCCAGGCGGTACCTGTACGATGATGTGCTTTATTAATTACACGATACATTATAGGATCCCGCAGAAGCATATTAGGAGATTCCATATCAATTTTTGCACGTAAAACATGAATGCCTTCTGCAAACTCACCATTTTTCATTCCTTCAAACAATCTCAAATTCTCTTCTACAGATCGGGATCTGTAAGGACTATTTGTACCGGGTTCTGTAGGAGTCCCTTTTTGCAATGCCATAGCTTCGCTCGATTGAGAATCTACATAAGCTTTGCCATCTTTGATAAGTTGTACAGCCCAATCATACAGTTGCTGAAAATAATCTGAAGAATAACAAATCTTATCCCATTTGTAACCTAACCACTTAATATCTTCCTGAATAGCATCTACATACTCCTGCTCCTCCTTAGACGGATTAGTATCGTCAAAACGCAAATTTACAGGTGCGTTATAAGTCTCTCCTAACCCAAAGCTAATACAGATTGCCTTACTATGACCTATATGTAAATAACCATTAGGTTCTGGAGGAAATCTAAAGCGTAGATTTTCTTTTGGAAATCCGTTATTGATATCTTCTTCTACTATTTGCTCTAAAAAATTGAGCGCTATATAATCTTCTGCCATTGTATTATCTGTGCTGTATGAGAGTGTAAAATTACTAAAAATACACGTCTAAGATCGCTTAATATATTCTATTTAGAGCTGTATAATATTACAGCTTCATCAAACATATAATATCTTTACGCGATCTAATATCGCCAAGAGCGTAAAATTTAAAAAATTGCTTAGATAAGCTAATAGATAGGACAAAGAACATCATCTAATTGCAATTAAATTTACCCTTCAGAAATTAAAATATATGGGAGTTATAAAATTGAATAAAGTTAAAGTATATGCATATCACGGCTGTTTAATTGAAGAAGGTCAAATAGGGTCGGATTATTTTGTAGATCTAAAAATTAGAACAAATTTGACTACGCCTGCAATTACAGATAATCTTAGCGATACTGTAGATTATGTGCATCTAAATAAAATAATTAAAGAGGAAATGGCGATACGATCAAAACTTCTTGAGCACGTATGCAAACGTATTTTAGATCGTTCATTTTTAGAAATATCGAGTATAGAGAAAGCCACAGTAACGGTACGTAAAGTAAACCCTCCCATAGGTGGTGATGTAGCTTCTGTAGGAGTATCTATAACTAAAAAACGTTAATCTCTTTTATATCCAAAGAAAAATCTTAAATTTGCACTCCCAATACAAAGGGTGTCGTGGCCGAGTGGCTAGGCTCAGCTCTGCAAAAGCTGCTACAGCGGTTCGAATCCGCTCGACACCTCAACAAAGACTCTTCAAATTTGAAGAGTCTTTTTTTGTTTAAAATATTGATATTATTTTAGTTAGCAATTAATTGAAGATTTCTAAAATCTAACTACGGAAAATTTATAGGGTTATGGAGTCCCCATGAATATTGAACTGCGTTTCTGGAGCAATCTCTTCAATTCGTTTTTCGATCTGTTCAATTTTTGCAGGAAACATTCCTTTAGAAATTAAAATTAATCCGAAGACAAACATTAAAACACTAATACTGCGCTTAATTATAGAAATACGTGTAGGTGTTAATTTACTTCTCAACTTCTTAGCCAGCAGTATTTTAAAAATATCTGTTATTAAATAGGTACTTAATATTCCACCGAAAAATAGAAGTAGCCTATCTGAATCCATATCTAATGCAGGACCTGCAGATATTAAAATTACAAGCCAAAATCCCAAAACTCCTATATTGATAAAGTTGAGTAGAAATCCCTTTACCATCAATCCAAAATAATTACGCTTACTCATCACAACCGTAGGATGCTCATCATCTTCAAGCTTATTATTTTTGACTCTTAAAAAAGAAATGACCCCGTACATCGCTAGAAGCATTCCTCCAAAAATAAAAAGTGCCGGATCATCTTTGACCTTTGCCAGAAGCTGGTTTGTACTAAAATAGGCAATTAGAATAAAGGTAATATCTGCAAGAACTACACCTATATCAAAAATAAAAGCTGCTCTAAATCCCTTTAAAGCAGCTGTTTCTAGCAATACGAAAAATACAGGTCCTACCAGAAATGCAAGTAAAAAACCTAAAGGTATAGCTGTTGTAAAATCTTGTAACATTAGGATTTAAAAATCGATGTGCTACAAAAGTAACTAAATTGAGTTAAATCACTTCACAACGTTAATACGGCCTCCTATAAATTTGTCTTGGATGACTTCGGTAGGATTACCATAAACATCAACATCTCCTCCTGCTCTTATTTTAATTTGAGCCGTTCTACGAGCAAAAATGTCTGCTTCTCCACCTGCTTGTATTCTTAAGGTTGTGTCTGTAGTTTCTAAAGATTTTCCTTCAAAAATACCTCCGGTATTTATCTCTACATTTTGCTTTTCTGCAGAACCTTTAGCTTTAATAATACCTCCGGTTACAGCACGCATTTCTGCAAATTCTACATCTAATCCTGCATTAACAATTGCGCCTTCCTGTACACGTATTTCAATTCTACTTTGTTCTAAAAGTTCATTAATTTCAACTTGAGCACCTTCATTAGCATCAATTACACGTAAATTGTTATAATATACTTCTACAAAAGTCTCATTACCATCAAATATTTTATCAAGATTCATACGCACTTTTAAAACTCCATCGCTGTTTACGAGTTCTATATTTTCGGTATCCTTTCCCTTTAAAATAACTTTATTTTCAGAAGACTTAATAAGATTAACTCGCATACGGTCAAACACTTTGACCTCTGTAAAATCACCTATATTTCGTTCGTTATTCTGTGCATTAGCTGCACCTATTGTTAGAAGAACTAACAACATAATTAAATTTTTCATACGTTTTGATTTTGTAATGTAAAGACAAACTCTTTTTTGATTTGTTACACTTAGAAAGCGATTAGGCTTTATTCTCATATTCTGCTTTTGTACCAATCAAAGTAAAATCAAGATGTTTTTTTACTAGATCGGCTTCTTTAACCTTTACATAAACCTCATCGCCTAACGTAATTGTCTGTTTTGATTTTCTACCTACAATAGCATATTGCTCTTGATCAAAATCATAATGATCGCCTTTGATATCGCGTAAACGAATCATTCCCTCACACTTATTATCGATAATCTCTACATAAATTCCCCATTCGGTAACACCAGAAATTACACCTAAGAAAGTTTCATCCTTATGATCTTGCATAAATTTAACCTGCATATACTTAATAGAATCGCGCTCTGCGCTAGTAGCTAAATATTCCATATCACTACTATGCTTACATTTTTGCTCGTACTCTTCTTCATTTGCAGACTTACCCTGATCCAAGTAATGTTGTAATAAACGATGAACCATTACATCTGGATAACGTCTTATAGGTGAGGTAAAATGGGAATAATAATCAAATGCTAAACCATAATGGCCTATATTATCTGTACTATAAACAGCCTTACTCATTGTACGTATAGTTAATGTATCAATAAGATTTTGCTCTTTTTTACCAGCTACATCACTCAATAAATTATTTAAAGATGCTGTGGTACTCTTGCGATCTTTATAGTTCATTTTATAACCAAATCGACCGGCTATAGTTTGTAATGCCGCTAATTTTTCATCATTCGGTTCATCATGAATTCGATAAACAAATGTTTTTTTAGGCGTTTGCTTACCTATAAATTCTGCTACTTTCTTATTGGCAAGAAGCATAAATTCTTCAATAAGTTTGTTGGAATCTTTAGAGCTTTTAAAGAACACACCTACAGGCTCATTATCTTCATCAAGATTAAATTTAACCTCCACTTTATCAAAAGAAATAGCACCATTTTTCATACGTTGTTTACGCATGATCTTAGCTAATCTATCTAGTTCTATAGTAGCTTCTACAATAGCATCAGTAGAAGTATATTCTTTTCCTGTTAAAGAAATCTCTGCAGGTATAGTGCCTTCACGGGTTTCTATAATATGCTGCGCTTCTTCATAAGCAAAACGGGCATCACTGTATGTAACAGTGCGTCCAAACCACTGATCCAGAACTTTACCTGATGATTTATCTAATTCAAAAACCGCAGAAAATGTATATTTTTCTTCATTAGGTCGTAGGGAACATGCATTGTTAGATAAAATTTCAGGAAGCATAGGTACTACTCGATCAACAAGGTACACCGAAGTAGCACGCTCATAAGCTTCATCATCTAAAATGGTACCAGGTACCACATAATGCGATACATCTGCAATATGAATTCCTATCTCATAATTACCATTTTCTAATTTTTGAAAACTTAATGCATCATCAAAATCTTTTGCATCTTTAGGATCTATTGTAAATGTCAAAACATCGCGCATATCCCGACGTTTTTTTATCTCATCTTCTTTTATGCTCGTATCTATATTATTAGCATAATCTTCAACTTCTTTAGGGAAATCGTGCGGTAATCCATACTGTGCAAGTATAGAATGAATTTCGGTATTGTGTTCCCCAGGCATTCCTAGGACTTTAATAACTTTTCCAAATGGAGAATCAGCTTTTTCTGGCCAATCTTCTATTTTAACTAAAACTTTCTCACCATCCTTTGCATCCCCTATTTTATTCTTCGGAACAAATACATCAGTACGCATTTTTCCTTCTGCAGATGTATTTACAAATGCAAAATTCTTCTGCATTTGTATCACACCTACAAATTCTTCCGTTTTACGCTCTAGAATTTCGACAATCTCGCCTTCGTGTTTCTTACTACGACGTTGTTTATATACATAAACCTTAACGGTATCACCGTTTAAGGCTTTGTTCATATTGTTTTTAGGTATGTAAATATCCTGTTCCATTCCTTCTACAATAACATAACCATCGCCTTTAGAAGTACAATCAAGTTTGCCGGTATGGTAGTGGGATGTAGCGTTAAAGCTAAATTTTCCTCGTTCTTTTTCTTCAACGTGCTTTTTAGCTGTAAGTTGAGACAGTTCTTTAACAATCTCATTACGACTATTAGGGTCGTCAACTTTTAATTTAGCAGCTATTTGTTTATGATTAAAAAGCTTTCCAGGTTCTCTTTTTAAAATCTTCAGAATTTTCTGAGATAGGTCTGCTATTTGTGTAATGGGTCTTCTTCTTCTTTTATTTGGCATTCAATGCTTTGTATTTAATATTCGTAAAATTAGGGTTAATCGCTTTAACTGAGTCTTTAGGAACGTGAACTTTAAGTTAATCTTGGTCATATTAGCCTTTTAAGAGACTATTTAAAGGTTTGATAACCACTTCTTAATCTTTAAACTTAGTTTATTGTTAAAATAAACTTAAATTTACAACTATAATGAACTCTTATTAATGCTATGAAGATACTACGTATCAAGAAAAATGCAATTTTTTATATATTTCTAAGTATACTTATACTTGGAATTATAGTTGTCTTTACACACGTAAATTCACAATTTTAGAAATCAATTTTCAAAATATTTAATTTCTAGAGTTCCATAATTTGGAACTCTTTTTTTTTGATTAAATCTTACACTTGTTAACAGTATATATAATAATCATTTTTCTTTTTAAAATTTTAAATAAAATCTGTTTGTTATTATAGTGTGTTAATAGCGGTATAAGTTTTAGATCATGTTCTTAGGATTATTAATTATAGGTACTTATGAACGTATTATTAATAGGTTTATAAAGTCTAAAACACTTGATTTTCAAGGAGATTTTAATCACTGTTAACAATTGTTGATAACCCTAATTAAATAGATTTTTAAGATAAGTTTTTACTAACAATTATTAAGATTAGAATTTTTTTTTGCTCATAAACTGAACACAAAATTTAGAAAGATTTTCTTGCATGGTATTACCCATGTTCTGCTTTGTATTTTTTTATTTAGAAACCAATTTTCATTTTGATTTTTTGAATACAACTTATTAACAAGCATGTTAACTATATGTTAACTCATTGATAGTTAAGCTTATTTCAAGTTTCACTATTTATATCTAATTGATACTAAATAAATTAAGTTTATAGCAGTTAAATGTGGTTATTATACACTAAAATAAGACCGTATTTTCTCTGTAAATCACCTTTGAAAAATTCTAGACTTAATCATAAATATTGAAGTCAGTTTAAATATTTATAGGAAACTTGCACTTATTAAGTTTCAAACAATCTCACAAACTAAAATGGAAATCAAGATACTTCCCTTTGAGCAGCTAACGGCTTCTAAATTATATGAACTATTACAATTACGCGCAGAAGTCTTTATAGTAGAGCAAAATTGTGTTTACCAAGATATAGACGGTAAAGATTTTAAAGCATTACATGTATTGGGATATGAGAATAATACTTTAGTTGCTTATACTCGCATTTTTAATAGAGGTGATTACTTTGAAGAAGCTAGTATAGGAAGAGTTTTAACGCATACTCAATATCGTAAGTTTGGTTATGGTAAAGTAATTATGCAAGCTTCTATCGATTATTTAGAAAATCAGTTTAAGGTGGATACAATAGAAATTTCTGCACAACAGTATCTCGGTAAATTCTATACAGAACTCGGTTTTAACAAAGTTGGTGAAGGTTATTTAGAAGATAATATTCCGCATATAAAGATGATAAAAAGCAAATAAAAAAACCGCCAATTGGCGGTTGTTCTGTTATGTCTAAATGCTATTTAGATTTTGAGTGGTGTTTTATTCAAACTTATACTATCAAGCATCTCATCTGTAAATTTATAATGTCCACGGGTGGTCAAAATTTTAAATTTGAAGTTCTTCATTGTACTTAAAACATCTAGAAAAAGCCATTTAGACTTTAATAATCTGGGTTTCTTAGACTTTAAACTAAGTTCAAATATATGTTTCTCGCCGTCACGCTCTGCAACTATATCTGGCGTAATAGATATTTCACTACCTTTTTTAATGTATGATTTTGGACTTTCAAAGCCTTCAGTATCGGCTTTTATGTTTTCAAATCCACGATCTTCTAAATAGCTAATTGCAGTTCCTAAAATTTCTGTATTCTTATCGGTGTCTTTATCAATAGTTATCATTTTGATAAGATAACAAATTAGAATTTAAATTCTCTTAAATTTCGGTTAAAGCACTAAGTGGAAAGTTAATACGAACAGTAAAATTAAAATTTCCTTGTATTTTGTTTAGATTACAATTTTAGAATTTGAGAATATCTCTTACTATCTTTTAAGATAGCTATCGCCTGAGCGATTTCTTCATTATGCTTAATTTGATATTCATAAAGTCCGTCTCTATAGAAATAACGCTTCACCAATTCGTCGATTATTAAATTAGAAATTTCTTTCTCTTTAAGATCCAACTGCTGCTTTTTAGCTGCATCTATGGTTTTCATCAAACTCGCATATGCTGTACTAATTTCTCCTTGCAAATCATCTTTATCTGCGCGTATATACGATTGTTCTAATTCTTTTTCAGTTTGGGTTTGATATTCAAAACCATTTTTAATCAGAAAATTTTTAAAAGAAATATAGTCTGCATTGGTAAATTTAAAGTCAGAGATACGCTCGTATGTATGTTTATAATAATAATCTGTAGCAAAATCAAATATGGCCTGATCCATTAAAAGGGCTTCAGTTATTGCACTTAATTGTGCAGATTCTATTTGAACATCAGGTAAAATTCCACCGCCGTCATAAACACTTCTGCCTGCTGCTGTTTTAAATTCATTATAATCTTCAACGTTTGTACGTATAGCGTTTCCTTGCTCGTCTCTATTCCAATAATCAAGAGCTTGTATACAACGCCCGCTAGGCGTATAATATCTAGATATAGTTACTTTGAGTTGGGTTCCATACGTAAGTTCTTTAGGACGCTGTACCAGTCCTTTTCCAAAGCTTCTAGCCCCTATTATTACGCCACGATCGTAATCTTGCAAAGATCCTGAAACAATCTCGCTGGCAGAAGCACTACGACCATTAATAAGAACTGCAACGGGTATCTGAATATCTAATGCTTCATTTTGAGTTCTATATTCTTGGTTATATTTTTCAATAACAGATTTTGTCGTTGTTATAACTCTATCTTTTGGAATAAATAAATTGCTAACATTAATTGCTTCAGTAAGTAATCCTCCGGGATTTCCTCTTAAATCTAAAATTATAGAGGTTGCACCTTCGCTTTTAAGTTGGGATATAGCCTCTGCTGTTTCTTCGGAAGCTTTCTTATTAAATTTTGATAATACGATATAACCAATAGTACCCTCAATTAATGAATAATAAGGGACTGCTTTTATATCTATTTCTTCACGTTTTAGAGTTGTTTGTTTAATAGATCCTTGACGTTTAAATGATATAGGAATGCTAGTTCCTGGTGCCCCCTGAAGTAAGTCACCTGCATCAGAATTAAAATCTGCAATTGTGATATCCCCTATTTTTAGAAGTTCATCACCTGCTTGTAATCCCGCTTTATCTGCAGGATAATCTTTATATGCTTCTAAAATTATTATTTTTTTATCTCGTGTTAATATAGAAGCTCCTATACCGGTATACTCACCCGTGTTATTGATACGGGCATCTTCAACCTCTTGTTCTGTCCAGTATTTTGTATAGGGATCAAGTTTTGACAGCATACCTTCGATAGCAGCATCCATTAACTCTGACGGATTTACCTCATCGACATAATTCATATTAAGCTCTTTAAAAAGCGTCGTGAAAATTTCGAGTTGTTTAGCGATTTCAAAAAAATCGCTTTTGAAACTTACTGTACTCAAAAACAGTAATACAGCTGCTGTAGAAACGAATATCCTTTTTTTCATAATAAATTATGTTGATGTTTCTAGTTGAATTAAGTTGCTAATTTTAAGTACAACTTTCCAGTATTTAATACTAATACCAGATTGAGTTGCTTAATAGATTACGTTCTAGATATCGTCTGATCCAGCGCTTACTTTGCTATTAAATTTTGAGATAAGCTTAAGCATAGCTTTTTCCAATTCTATATAACTTACTTCTTCCCTACCGGTGTAAATAAACATAAACGCAAAAGTTAACTCATTAGTTTGAAAACATAGTTTATTTTTTCGATAAACCTCTCTCATTAGGCGTTTTAACCTATTTCTTGTTACCGCAAGCTTATGGTTACGTTTTGCTACTGAAAAGCCTGCTTGTATAACCACATCTTCTTCAAATAAAGGTGCCTGAGTATAAAAAAGTAATAATGGATAAGCGCTAACTTTTTGACCTTGTTTAAACAACAAGTCAATGAGTTTTTTGCGTTTTAAGTGTTCTTTTTTAGGGAAAGTTTGATTCATTATAAATTACCCTCAGGTGAAAATATTAGTTTGGTAAAGATAGTTAACTATTGTATCACTAAAATTCAATCAGACTTATTGCATGTAAGTCTAATCGTCTTTGCTATTATCCAAATTATTAATACGATCTAAATCATCGGTAGCTTGTAATAGCTTACTTCTTAATACAGGATTCAAATTAGGATGTGCAGCTAAAAACTCCTCCCGTATTTCAAAAGCTTTTTTAGATGAGTATTTACCTATTGTAGCATTTAGCCAGTTTTTTGGAAAAAAGATGTCACCAGTGCGTTGAATTTCTTCTAATAAATTTAGTGAAGCTTTTAAGTTTATTTCTCCTGCATCTTGCCTTAATGGGTGATTAATATAATGCAATGCAGAAACTACCCAAGACTCTTTTTCTCTATTTTTTGCGTCTTTGAACGTGTCAAAAAATGAGTTACGAACTGCGCTATCTGTTGATAAAGCAGGCTTTAGAAAAATAAATCTCTTTTTCTTATCTGGATTTGTAATTTCAGCTTCAGTTTCTTTTAATATCAAATCGGTTTTTGAATGCTCAAATACAGCGAGATTCATTGCCATTGATGTATAATCGTCCTGATTGAGCTTTAAATCCTTAATATTTACTTTTTTGCTCCAAATCTTAAACAACTTTTCTTTACCGGTTTCTGAGTGTGCTATAGAACTAAATAAACCAAATAAGGTCTTTTTTATATTAGCTGGTAATTCTTTTTGCAATTGTTGATAGACCAGATTCTCAAGCTCTTTTTGATGCGCATCCCTTTGTTCACCTGTAAAATAAGTCCAGTACAGACTATTCATTTGACTGGTGATTCTACCTAGAATTAATTCATTGCGTTCTGTTTCAATTCCTTTTTTAAAGAGGTTAAAAGCTGCTATGGGATCTATACTTCCGTTTAATAAATTCTCATAGGTATTTATATAGCTGTAACCCCGAGCTACCTCATCTTTAATTTCTGGTATATTTAATAAAGCATCTTTCTGCTGCGGAAAAATACCATACCCCATTCCGTCGTAATTATAAATTATCTGAAGTGGTTTAGGTAAGCCCTTGACCTCTTCTAGCTCTAGCTGTGCATTAGTAACATTCGCTGTGATTCTATGTGTAGAATCTGCATAAACAAGACCTATTTCAAATGTTTGAGGCCAGATTTTAGTACTCTTATCTTCAGCACTTTGTTTAAGAATAAATGAACTTATTTTTTCTTGATCATCATAGATCACATGTTCTGTAAATACTGGTCTACTGCTTTGGTTAACCCATACATCACTCCATTCTTTTAGATCTATCGCAGTTTTATTATCTAATATTGATACGAGATCATTCCATACGGCATTACTATTTGCATAGTTTTTTATATACTCTTGTATACCTTCTTTAAATTTATCTTTTCCCGTTGTAAGCTCCAATTGTCGCATCATAATAGGTGCTTTGTGATAAATTATTCCCCCATATAGAGAGCCGGCATTCTTTAAATTATCTAGTTCTTGCCTAATGGGATTTGCACCTTTTGTGCGGTCTTCACCGTATGCACCCGGGTAATGATTAACTACAAATACCAGATCATGATTAATCGTTGGAAATGCAGGGTTAACAATTTTATCTGCCATAAAATTTGCAAAAACCTCTTTCATCCATACATCATTAAACCAGTTCATTGTAACTAAGTCTCCAAACCACATATGTGCCGTCTCGTGTGCAATAAGCTTAGCCCTTCCTAATTTATCACTGTCTGTAGCTGTATTATCTAAAAATAATGATGATTCTTTATATTGAATTGCTCCTACGTGCTCCATCCCACCATACTGAAAGATAGGAATAGAAGCAAAATCTAATTTTACAAAAGGAAAATCCTGCGCGGTATAGTTTTCTAAGAATGCAACAGCAACTGCATGTAGTTTAAAAATAGGATCTAGACTATTCTTTACTTTAATGGAGTCTGTCTCTCTATAAAGCATCGTCATATCCAAGTTAGCTATCTTTTGTTTATCAACATTAAATTTACCGGCTACAAAAGAAAATAAATAGGTACTCATCAAATCAGATTTATCAAACTGATGCTCAATAAAATCTCCTTTCTCTATTTTCTTTAACTCTGGTGCGCCACATAATACTTCCCATTCGTTAGGAGCAGTTATGTTAAGAATATAATTGGCTTTTAAATTAGGTTGATCAAAACAAGGAAAAAGTGTACTCGCACGATCGGGAACTAATAAAGTATATAGAAAATCTAAATTGCGATTAAGTGATTGTTCACCTGCAATAAAATTGATATCAATAGTATTTGCACCTTTATTTAGATGCTCTTTAGGTATAATTATATGTTCGTTAACCAGCTGAATACTTACTTCTTTACCATTTGTTTTGATCGTTTTAAGGTGACTTTCATCAACGTTAAAGTCTAAAATTAAGGGTTGTGAATTATCGTGTATGATGAGGTCTAATTCTAATACTGCAGGAATAGAATCTTCAAGATTTTTAGGAATCTTAAACTCTAATTTATATACAATATCACTTATCTGTTTTTTACGGAATTCTGCTAATTCCAAGGATATTCCCGGTTCTGGAGAAATGTTTTCCGTTGTAGATTCTTGACAAGATGAGAAGCTTATAAGCAGTAAAGAAAAAAGATATAGAAATTTCATTATAAATATAAAATTGAAAATTTTAAATATCGGAAAAATCTCAGCAACAGATTAACAACAGTTCTAAAATAAAAAAGCCGTTTTCACAATGAAAACGGCTTTAAAATAAGATAGACTTATAATTATTGTTTTGTCCACGTATTATTTGAACGGTCTATATCTGCCATAAGTTGTTGAGCATCTATAGTCATTGCTTTTATTTCAGAAAGAGGTTTGTCTATTGTGAAAGTATACGTTGGCAATGCCCAGGGCCAGTCCTCTAATTGCGTACGCTTCATATCTGGAAATGGATTTGATTTATCTGCACGCATCATACGTAGCGGAATATAATATGCCTCATTTGCATTATCTGTAGCGTTTACATAAAGATCTATAGGCATAGGCATAAGACCCTTACGTTCTAAAGTAACCTCAGTTTTTCCATTTACTTCTTCTACATTTTTGATTGCATAATCAATAGTATTTGTAGTTTGTGTCCAATCTACCAGATACCAATCTAACTGCATACCACTTACAGCTTCAGCTTCACGCTTAAAATCATTAGGTGTTGGGTGTTTAAAATGCCAGTTTTTGTAATAATTTTTAATAGTCTTATCAAGATTTTCTTTACCTATGATATATCCTAGTTGTGCCATAAAAACAGCACCTTTAGAATAAGCAGAAGCTCCATATGCAGCATTTAAAGAGTAACGATCTGCATAGGTTGTTTGGGGTTGTTCAAAACCACTGGTAGCTAATCTAAAGTATGAATTGTAATTACCTGCTTGAGGATTAGGTTTTTTCTCATCCATTACCACGTTCATAGCTTCATCAGAGATATATGAGGTGAAACCTTCATCCATCCATTCGTGTTTTTGTTCATTGGTAGCCATTAAAAACTGAAACCAAGTGTGTGCAAATTCGTGTGCAGTTACACCTATAAGGCTCCCAAGATTTCTTCCGCCGGTAATTAATGTACACATTGCATACTCCATTCCACCATCTCCACCTTGAATAACCGAATATTGATCATAAGGATAAGGACCTACGTGCTCATTATAATAGGCTAATAGATCTGCAGTTTTAGGTTGTAATTTTTTCCAGTTTTCAATGATTTCTTTATCATCTTTATAGAAAAAATGAAGAACTGTACCATCTTCTGCAGTTAACTTATCGTGAATGTAATCTGGATCTGCAGCCCAAGCAAAATCATGAACATTAGGGGCTACAAAATGCCAGGTATATTTTCCTTTTACTGGCTTTATTGCTTTTTGACCCGGCTCTCCATATCCGTGACCTATTTCAGGATTTTGAAGATTTCCTGTACCACCTATTGTGTACTTAGAATCTATAGTAATTTTCACATCAAAGTCTCCCCATACTCCGTGAAACTCACGTGCGATATAAGGATCTGCATGCCAGCCTTCGAAGTCATACTCTGCTAATTTTGGATACCATTGTGTCATTGATAAAGCTACACCTTCAGCATTATTACGTCCGCTTCTACGTATTTGAACAGGTACCTGTCCATTAAAATTCATATTAAATGTAGTACTCTCGCCTGGAGCAATGGGACTAGCTAGATTTACTTCAAGAACAGTACCTGCAACTGTATAAGTTAATACAGAACCATTTTGAGTGAGTTTATCAACTTTAATAAATCCTATCTCATCTGGTTTTAACTTAGATATACGATCTTTTACTCTACCGTCTGGATCTTTAATATTTAAAGAGCGCACATCCATCTCACTACCCGGTTGAAATGCATTGAAATAAAGATGATAAAACACCTGACTTAATGTATCTGGAGAGTTGTTTGTGTAAACCAATTCCTGATCACCAGTATAGGTATAGTTATCAACATCCATATCAATATTCATCTTATAATCAACATGCTGTTGCCAGTAAGATGTATTATTTTGTGCTTGCGCAAATGCAAAAACACTTAAAAAAGAAAGACTAATTAAAGCTTTTAAATTCATAGTTAATTTAGATTTTCCCACGTTGTGGTATTAAAAATGTCTTGTATAAATCTGAGAAAATGTAATAAATATACATTCTCTCAGATAATTTTTAAATTACTTTGACAATTCTGCCATTTTAAAGGCATTGTACATATTAACCATTTTGCCCGATTTTGACAGCGCATTAAATGGCTTTACAGTCTCTCCTCCTTCTCCTGCAGAAACCTGAATGTTAGTAGAAATTCCACTTTGCAAGATAATTTGCTTGATTTGAGCTGCAGAAAATTGTGGATAATAAGAACGTAACATTGCAGCTACACCAGCAACTTCTGGAGAAGCCATAGAAGTACCTTGTAAAAACTGATACGAATTGTCTGGAGTTGTTGACCAGATTTGTACTCCTGGTGCAAATACATCTACATTAGATTTACCATAGTTGGAAAAGCTTGCAATCAATTTGCCTCCATATTTATAGTTTAAAGCACCTACAGTAATTACATTATCTGCAAAC
This sequence comes from Leeuwenhoekiella aequorea, assembly GCF_004104375.1. GTDB lineage: Bacteria > Bacteroidota > Bacteroidia > Flavobacteriales > Flavobacteriaceae > Leeuwenhoekiella > Leeuwenhoekiella aequorea. The sequence continues at coordinate 127,358 of NZ_QOVM01000001.1, read as the reverse complement.
TCAGTAGTATTATCTAATTGATCATTAGGATATACAGTATCTCCTGAATCAAGATCTATACTTTCGTTTCCTGCAGCATTTACAATTAATACATCTTTTTTAGCAGCATATTTAATAGCATCATATACCCACTCTGGATTTGTTGCAAAATATTTACCAAAACTTGTATTTATAACTTTTGCACCATTATCAACAGCATATCTTAGGGCAAGAGCAATATCTTTATCACGCTCATCACCGTCAGGTACCGCTCGTATAGTCATAATCTTCACATTATTTGCTACACCGTTCATCCCAATACCATTATTACGCTCTGCGGCAATAATACCGGCTACGTGAGTTCCATGTAAAGCCGCATCAGGATCTGGTCCTGTTACATTATTGTTACCGTAAACAGCATCTTTAATATCATCTGGATTGTCTCCTAAAACACTACGATAATCACCTTCAATATTATAATTGTTGTTAAGGCGATCTGTCATACTCTCTAACTGTTCTGTAAGCATTTCCACAAATTCAGGAATAGTCTCTGCATAAGTAAGCATTTGTGTAAGTACACCTTTGTTACGCTCTTCCATGGCAGTAGTTTCTGGCAATGTTGCAACCTCTTCTGCAGTATAGTCTTCCTTACCTAATTTTTCGGTAGCAGCAGTATGTGCTGTTTTTACAGCAGCAAGTAAACCATCATATTGCGTTTTTTGCTGTATTAATTCGTCACGCTCTGTATCAACCTGATTTTTTGCTTCAGTATAAAGGTTGAACAAATCCTTTTGAGCAGCTGGTATTTGATCTAAAGTTTTTCCGCTAAATTGAGCATTATACTTTTGAACAATCCTACTTTTTTCTAACTGTTCTTGAACAATATCTCCAAGAAAATTCCATCCATGAACGTCATCTATAAATCCATTGTTGTCATCATCAATACCATTTCCGGCAATTTCACCTGGGTTTGTCCAGAGTACATTTTTAAGATCTTCGTGTTCAATATCAATTCCACTGTCAACAACTGCAACAATAATAGATGCACCTGTACCTTTTATAAGTTCGGCATACGTTTTTTCGACGCTCATTCCAGGAACAGTATCCTGCATAATGTCTAAAGTAGGCCAAGCTTTAAGTTGGTCTTCTTCAAGTTCGCTAATTTTTAAAGGAAGTTTATCAACATTTTCTTCCGGTATTGAGATTAGTGGTGCAGTACCACAAGCATTCAGAAACAGTGCGGCACTAAAGGCAGCAATAAAAACTTTTTTCATTAATAGGTGTTATTTAGATTTTGCTTGATAATTTGTTATTTACAATACAGCAACAATACGAATTGCTACAGTACATCTTCAATTTTAAAGGTGTCTTTCAACCGTACTCCTTTTTCGGTATGTTCTACCGTAATTATAGGGTTATGTGCATCGTGCTCTAACCATAAGTAGTAATTTTTATCTGCAGCTTCGTTCAAAAAACTGTCTTTCTCTCCTAATGTTAATAGAGGTCTTGTGTCAAAACCCATAACGTAAGGCAAGGGTAAATGACCTGCGGTAGGCAATAAATCTGCCATAAAAACAAGTGTTTTATCCTTGTGCTGTATATGCGGAATCATTTGCTTATCGGTATGACCATCTACAAACAAAATACCAAAATCAAGTGCAGATGTTGCAGAAAAAGCGCTTGTAGGCTTATCTACAAACTGAAGTTGCCCACTTTCTTGAATAGGCAGAATATTTTCTTTTAAAAAAGAGGCTTTCTCTCGAGCATTAGGTTTTGTAGCCCATTCCCAATGATCTTGATTACTCCAATAAGTTGCATTTTTAAAAACGGGTAGTAATGATTTACCGTCTTTTGACCACTTTATGCATCCTCCAGAATGATCAAAATGCAAATGAGTAAGAAACACATCTGTGATATCATTAGGATGAAATCCTTTTTGAAGTAGAGATTTTTCTAATGTAGCATCTCCCCAGGGATGATAGTAACTAAAAAACTTATCACTTTGCTTATCTCCCATTCCCGTATCGATGAGTGTGAGTCGATCTCCATTTTCGATAAGAAGGCAGCGTGCCCCTATATCTATCATATTATTAGTATCTGCGGGATTTGTACGTATCCAGAGGGTTTTAGGAACTACCCCAAACATAGCACCACCGTCTAGTTTAAAACTACCGGCATCGATTGCGTGTATCGTCATATTGTAGAATTCTGATTGCTAATGAGTAAGTAAACATTTAAGTAAGTATTTAGGAATTATAACGTCAAAAAACACTTCATTAAATAGAAAACCTAACATTAGGTAAAGTCATGCAAAATACTAAATGCCTGTTAAATCAAATTTTTCTAGCCATCTAATTAAGCTATATTTAACACAGAATAGGCTTTGCGAGCTTTAGAATCATTGAAGAAAAACGTATCATAGCAAAAACTTGAATACATGTTAGAACTGGGAGGAATTATAATACTTGGAATATTAGCGCAATGGGTAGCATGGAAATTTAAAATACCGGCAATTTTGCCACTAATACTTATCGGGCTTTTTGTTGGTCCTATTTCAACATTATTATCTTACGACGGTTCAAAATGGATAGAACCTATATGGAATGGAGAAAATGGTATTTTCCCGGGAGAGCGTTTATTTAATTTTGTGTCGCTGGCAATAGGAATTATACTTTTCGAAGGCGGACTTACCTTACGTTTTAGTGAGATTAAAAACGTAGGACCAGTAATCACTAAACTTATAATTGTAGGATCACTGGTGACCTTTTTTGGAGCTGGTGCAGCAGCATATTATATTTTTGATTTGAGTTTGCGTATATCTTTTCTATTTTCTGCACTAATAATTGTGACAGGACCTACGGTTATTACACCTATACTAAGAAATATTCCGCTTAAAAAAGATATATCTACTATTTTAAAATGGGAAGGTATTCTTATCGATCCTATAGGGGCGTTAGTTGCGGTATTAGTATTTGAATTTATAAGTGTAGACGCGGGAAGTGAGTTTACTATTACTGCTCTAGAAGAATTTGGAAAAATAGTTCTCTTCGGGTTTACGTTTGGGTTTACGTTTGCACACGCGTTGGCATTGTGTATTAAGAGAAAGATTATTCCGCATTACTTATTAAATGTATTTACACTGGCTTCTGTACTTGGTGTATTTGTGTTATCAGACCTTTTTGCACATGAAAGCGGACTTCTATCTGTTGTAGTGATGGGAATGGTAATGGGTAATATGAAGCTACCAAATTTAAAAGAACTGTTATATTTTAAAGAATCACTAAGTGTACTTCTAATATCATTGCTGTTTATTTTGCTATCGGCAAATATCGAATTGCAAGATTTATACCTTGTTTATACGTGGAAAACTGCTCTATTATTTGCGATTGTAGTATTCGTTCTTAGACCTATTGGAGTTTTCTTAAGTTCTAATAAATCGGGTTTAAAATTTAATGAAAAGTTGTTTGTAAGTTGGGTAGGACCTCGTGGTATTGTAGCTGCTGGTATAGCTTCTTTATTCGGTTTAAAGCTTGTTGATGAAGGTGTTGCAGGCGCAGAATATATTACCCCACTGGTATTTATGATTGTATTAGGTACTGTTTTACTCAATGCAACTACTGCACGCTTATTTGCAAAAATGGTAGGTGTATTTTTAACTGAATCTAAAGGTATTGTGATAATTGGAGCATCTAAAGCGTCACGTATTATTGCTGAATATTTAATGAAAAGTGGACGTCACGTTGTGCTTGTTGATAGTAACAGTGTTAATATCGAAAAAGCAAAAGAGCGCGGCTTAGAAGCTATTGAAGATAGTATCTACTCAGATAGTTTGATGAATAATATAGAACTTAATGATGTAGGGTATTTAATGGCATTAACCGGAAACGGCGATATTAATCAATATGCTATAAACAGATTTAAAGATATTTTTGGAGAGAATGGATCTTTCAGACTAATCACTCCAGATGAGATGAAAGATCCTGAAAATAGCCCTGTAGGTAGTTTATTTTCTCCTACAGATGACTTTATACGTCTTACTGAAGTTGCCCGGGCACATCCTACCATTCAAGAAGTTAATATCGACTCAAAAGAGATGTTTGAAAAGCTTATTGAAAGTACGCGTGCAGACCGAAACAGCATCCCTATATTTTTAAGAAAAGAATCTGGCGAGTTAGAAATTTTAACCTCTAATATTGATGATCTGGATGTCGATTCTTTTGCAGACACAAAACTTGTGTATATAGGTAAACCTTTTGATCCAGAAAAAATGCCTGTTAAAGAGAAACTGGTGATTGAAGAGCCAGAAGATTAAAAAAAGGGATTCATTTTTGAATCCCTTTTTTTATCTGTTACACTATTAAAATTTTACTAACATTGGGATTGCAGCATATTTATTTTCAAATTGTTATGTAAATTTCTTAAAAAATAGATATGCACAATAGACGTAATTTTATCAAACGATCTGGTCTTGCTGTAGCAGCAAGCACCCTTCCTTTATCATATATATCTTGCCTAAAACCTGAGAAAAAGTTAGGGATTGCTTTGCTAGGTCTGGGAAGTTATGCTACAAACAACCTCGCTCCAGCTCTACAAAAAACACAGCATATAGAATTACGAGGTATTGTTACTGGAAGCCCAGAAAAAATTCCGATTTGGAAAGAAAAATATGGTATCAAAGACAGTAATATTTATAACTATGACAATTTCTCATCGATTATAGATAATGATGAAATTGATGTAGTATATATAGTTACTCCAACATTTCTGCATAAGAAATTCAGTATAGTTGCAGCTGAAGCCGGCAAGCATGTTTTTTGTGAAAAACCAATGGCAATGACCGTTGAAGAATGCCAGGAGATAATTGACGCCTGCTACCGTAATAAGGTAAAACTTGCTATTGGCTATCGTATGCAACATGAACAGAATACACAAACTATAATAGAATGGTCAAAAACATTGCCCTATGGACCTATACAAGATGTACATACCGAAGCCGGTTTTAGAATAGGTGCAGATGCAGGTTGGAGATTAGATGGTTCTAAAGGTGGCGGGGCTATTTATGATATGGGCGTATATCCCATTAATGCGATGCGTTATGCAACAGGACTTGAGCCACTATCTGTAACAGCACGTCACGAGACTCAGCGCGATAAGCTATTTTCTAACGGAGCTGAAGAAATAACTTATTTTGATGTTGAATTTCCTAAAGGGATAATTGCAAAAGGAAGAGTTACGTATGCAGATAATGTAAATTTTCTGAAAATTAATTCTGAAAAAGGAAACTATGAACTCTCCCCTTTTCAAAGTTATAATGGGGTGCAGGGAAGCACGAGTGATGGTAAAAAGCTAGAGCCTTGTAATTGTAACCAGCAAACACTGCAAATGGATGACGATGCTCTTGCAATATTAGAAAACAAACCAATGATTGCTCCCGGAATTGAAGGTTTAAAAGATATTCAAATAGTACAAGCTGCACTAAAATCTGGCCGTGCTAATGGTGAAAAAGTAATTTTAGAGCAGTATTAATCAATAAAAAAAGAGTCTTATTAAGACTCTTTTTTTGAAGTAAAATATTCTGATAAGACGAGGATCATGCCGGCCATAGCCCCTAATGCCATAAGCCAAACCATAAATTGATTTTCTTTTGCTGGTGTCCACTGGCTGAGACCGCCACAAAGTACAATTAACCCTAAGCCTATTAGTTGCTTCTTTTGCATTAATCGTTGAGTTTTAAAACAGCCATAAATGCCTCTTGAGGGATTTCAACATTTCCTACCTGACGCATACGTTTTTTACCTTTTTTCTGCTTTTCAAGAAGTTTTCGCTTACGAGATATATCACCACCATAACATTTTGCAGTAACATCTTTTCGAAGTGCTTTTACAGTTTCACGAGCAATAACTTTTGCACCTATTGCTGCTTGAATAGGAATATCAAATTGTTGACGTGGTATAAGCTCTTTTAATTTTTCACAGATACGTTTACCTATGTCATAAGCATTATCTCTGTGTAATAATGCAGAAAGTGCATCTACAACATTAGCATTAAGTAAAACATCAACTTTCACTAAATGTGAAGCACGCATACCTATAGGTGTATAATCAAAGGATGCATAGCCTTTTGAAACGGTTTTGAGACGATCATAGAAGTCAAAAACAATTTCTGCTAGTGGCATATCAAAAGACAATTCAACCCGCTCAGGAGTCAAATAAGTTTGATTTGTTATTTGACCACGTTTTTCAATACATAACGACATCACAGGTCCTACAAAATCAGCTTTTGTAATAATTGATGCTTTGATAAAAGGTTCTTCAACACGGTCAATACCTGATGGATCTGGTAAATCTGAAGGATTATTTACCAGTATTGGAGTTTCTCTGTTTTTGATTGTATATGCGTGATAGGATACGTTAGGAACTGTCGTAATAACAGTCATATCAAATTCACGTTCTAAACGTTCCTGAATAATCTCTAAGTGAAGCATCCCTAAAAAGCCACAACGAAAACCAAAGCCTAATGCAGCAGAACTCTCTGGTACAAATACCAGTGATGCATCGTTGAGCTGTAATTTTTCCATGGAAGAACGTAAATCTTCATAATCTTCTGTATCTACAGGGTAAATACCTGCAAACACCATAGGTTTTACATCTTCAAAACCTTCAATCATATTTGTAGTAGGAGTCTTAGCATCAGTGATGGTGTCTCCTACTTTTACTTCTTTAGCTTCTTTAATTCCTGTAATTAAATAACCAACATCTCCAGTTTTAATTACTTTTTTAGGTGTTTGCTTTAAATTTAAAGTACCCACTTCATCAGCAAAATAGGTTTTACCGGTGGCCATAAATTTAATATTTTGACCTTTTGTAATTTGACCGTTTAAAACTCTAAAATAGGTTTCAACCCCTCTAAAAGGATTGTATACCGAGTCGAATATAAGTGCTTGCAAAGGTTCATCAACCACTCCTTTAGGAGGTGGAATACGCTCGATAATTGCATTAAGAATTTCTTGAATACCTAATCCTGTTTTTGCACTTGCAGGAATTACATCCTCATGTTTACATCCTAAAAGATCTACAATATCATCTGTAACTTCTTCAGGATTAGCACTTGGTAAATCAACCTTGTTTAATACCGGAATGATCTCTAGATCGTTTTCTAGAGCCAGATACAAGTTTGATATAGTTTGTGCCTGTATACTTTGTGCGGCATCTACAATAAGTAAAGCTCCTTCACAAGCGGCGATACTTCTAGATACTTCATACGAGAAATCTACGTGACCCGGAGTGTCGATAAGATTAAGTATATACGGCTCACCGTTATGTACATAATCCATCTGTATAGCGTGCGACTTAATTGTTATACCGCGCTCACGCTCTAGATCCATACTATCTAAAAGCTGCTCTTGTTTTTCACGAGCTGTTACAGAACCTGTAGCATCAAGTAAACGATCGGCAAGAGTGCTTTTTCCGTGATCGATGTGAGCTATAATGCAAAAATTGCGAATGTTATTCATAGACGTTATTCATCATTGCGACAGTGCAGTCGCTTTAGCCCACAAATATACAGTTTAGAAAAGCCAATTTCTAATAAATCTATTTTTTGGAATTATTATTCTCAAAGTTTAAAAAAAGCTTCATTTTAGGTAAGCTTTAACATTAAAATTGCATTAGTTTTGGTTTTCTATGCGGAACACTATTTTATTCTACATAATTTTAGCCCCATTAGCCCTACTGGCACAAGATTATGATATTTCTTCTAAGGTAATTGACTCTCAGAAGAAACCGGTATCATTTGCAAATGTAATTTTGCTTAAAGCAAAAGATTCTTCTTTTGTAAAAGGAGTCGTAAGTGAAAACGACGGTTCTTGCAAATTCTCTCAACTAGATGCAGATCACTATCTCATCAAGGTAAGCTTTGTAGGCTATAGCGATTTTTATAGCGAACCAATTAATTTGAAAAATTCGGTTATGCTATCTCCATTTGTGCTTAAGGATAGTCCAGAATTTCTAGACGAAGTTACTATTACTGCAAAACGACCCATTATCCAGAATAAAGTAGACAGAATGATATTTGAGGTTGAAAATACGGTGGTTTCATCTGGTACGACGTATGATATTTTAAAACGAACTCCTGGTGTTCTAGTAAATCAGGATGTAATACTTGTGAGAAATAGACCGGCTCAAGTTTATATTAATGATCGCAAGGTGTATTTGACAAGTCAGGAACTGCAACGGTTACTCGAAGGTTTTGCTGGAGTAAACATAAAATCTGTTGAGGTAATTACTACGCCACCCGCAAAATATGATGCAGAAGGTGGAGCAATAATAAATATCAATACTTCAAAAAATCTGTCAATAGGATATAAAGGAAGTTTTAATGCGTCAAATACTGTGGGCATAGTACCTAAATATGCATTAGGAACGAGCCAATATTACAAAACGGATTGGCTAGATGCATATGCAAGTTATACCTTTAATTCACGTTTTGATACCAAAACAGATGAAGGTTTTGTTCAGTTTTATAATCCCGATGGAAGCGAAAAAGCTACTTGGGAAGATTTGTTTAAACGTGATACCCGCACCTTTTCACACAGCTTAAATACGATTTTAGATTTTACATTGAGTGAGAATGAGGTGCTAAGTTTTAGTGCAAATGTGTTACATACTCCTAAGGCAGATTCAGACATTAGCGGAAGAACAGAAATTTACAATGCGCAGGGTGAACTTGATTCATTGTATATTACGCAGAGCGAACTCAATACGGATCGTGATAATTTGCTTTTTAGTCTTAATTATAAAAAACAATTAGGTGAAAAAGGTGCAACTCTAGCGGCATTGATAAACTATATTGATTATACAGATAACCAAACCCAATCTGTAAATACCCGCTATTTTTCAGCACAAAACACACTTTTAAATACAAACGCTTTTAACACCATACCTACTCAAAATTCTCAAATTTATACAGGACAGTTAGATTATGTGGGAAGTTTAGGTAGTTTGTCTATTACATCTGGAGTAAAATATTCTGGTATTAATTCAAACAGTAAACAAGAATTTTCAATAGCAAATGGATCTATAAATCAAGATGCAATCCTCAATGATAATTTTGATTATAATGAAGATATATATGCTTTGTATTTCAGTTTTGAAAAAGAATGGGAAAAGTGGAGTTTAAAAGCAGGACTACGAGGAGAGTATACCGATGCTAATGGTAATTCAAGAACGTTAGGGGTTGTTAACACACAAGAATATTTAGAATTATTTCCTACGTTTTATATATTAAATAACCCTTCTGACAACCATTCATTTGGTTTTGACTACAGCAGAAGAATTGATCGGCCTCGTTTTCAAAGTTTAAATCCGTACAGATATTTTTTAAATGAAAATAATTTTTTGGAGGGAGATCCTAATATTCAACCTGCAATAGGTAATAAGGTTAAATTCAGTTATACCTACAAGAATAAGCTAACATTTAATTTGTATTATGATCATATAGAGAATGCTATAGCGCGATTGCCTTTTCAAAATAATCAAGACTTAACGCTGAGAGGTTTAAACACTAATTTAAATTTTGAGCGTCAATACAGTCTTGATATAATTTATTCTGAATTTGTGACTAATTGGATGTGGATGAGCATATACTCTTCATTTTTTAATATGAAAAATGAATTTAAAAAAGCCCTTGAAGATACTAGTAATGTTCAGCAGGAGATAAATAGTATGCTGTTGCAAACACAAAATTATTTTATTTTAGATAGCTCCGGTACATTTACTTCAACCGTAGCGTTAGATTTCTTAAGTGATTATTTATTAGGTTCGTATAAATATGATAGCCCGCAGTTTGCAGTTAATTTTGATTTACAAAAAACGTTTTTAGATGGTCGTCTGGCTTTGACTTTTAGTTCTGAAGATATATTTAATACTAGAAATATTAGAACTACATCTCAATACAGAAATCAAAATAACTCCTTTTTGGCGATGCCAGAATCTCAAATAATTAGGGTAGGAGTTCGATATAAATTCGGAAACTTCAAATTAAACGATAATAGCAGAAGTACTAATGTAACTGAAGAAGATCGACTTATTGTAGAATAGCTTCTTCATCTATTCTTCATTCACTTAATTATACAACACGCTTACTTAACAAAACATTGCTTAATTTTGCAAAAAAATACTGTTTTGTCAAAAATTGGAGATATAGATGTTGGAGACTTCCCGTTGCTATTAGCACCTATGGAAGATGTAAGTGATCCACCCTTTCGCGCGCTTTGTAAAGAGCAGGGGGCAGACGTCGTTTTTACTGAATTTATTTCAAGTGAAGGTCTTATTCGAGATGCTGCTAAAAGTGTTATGAAACTAGACATTTATGAAAAAGAACGACCAGTAGGCATACAGATATTTGGAGCAAATTTAGAGTCTATGCTTCAAAGTGTAGAAATTGTTGAAGCTTCAAAACCAGACATCATAGACATCAATTTTGGGTGTCCTGTAAAAAAAGTAGTATCCAAAGGCGCCGGTGCTGGAATTCTTAAGGATATAGACCTAATGGTTTCATTAACTGAAGCTATGGTTAAACATACAAACCTTCCTATAACTGTAAAAACCAGATTAGGCTGGGATCACGAATCTATTAAAATATTAGAAGTGGCAGAACGACTGCAGGATGTAGGTTGTAAAGCTATTTCTATACACGGTAGAACCCGCGCCCAGATGTATAAAGGAGAAGCAGACTGGAGACCTATTGCAGCTGTAAAAAATAATCCGCGAATGCATATTCCGGTTTTTGGAAATGGTGATGTAGATACGCCTGAGAAAGCTGCTCTTATGCGAGATGAATATGGTCTCGATGGAGCGATGATAGGTCGTGCTAGTATTGGCTATCCTTGGTTCTTTAAAGAAGTTAAGCATTTTTTTAAAACGGGAGAACACCTAGCTCCGCCATCTATGCAAGAACGAATTGATGCAGCCCGCAGACATCTGCAAATGGCTATAGACTGGAAAGGTGAGAAATTAGGTGTTTTTGAAACTCGCAGACATTACACAAACTATTTTAAGAATATTCCAGACTTTAAAGAGTTTAGAATGAAAATGGTTACAAGTGATGATTCTGTAGATGTTTTTGCAGCTTTTGATGAGGTTGAAGAGCGCTTTTCAGATTATGTGTTTACGCATTAGAATTTAAAATTCTAATATAACAACTTTTATTTTTCTATCAGCTTAGGCCTAATCGTCGATGCAGCCAGGTAAGAGGCTAAGATTCCCAGTATAGATATTGTGGCAAATACCGCCAGTAAATTTGTAAGTGTAAACTCCATCGGATAAGCCAGTGTAGCAGTTATCATTTTCAATTTAAATTGAATTTGCGCACCTACAATTAATGCACCTAAAATAATACCGGCAAGACCTCCATAAATTGTCATTAAAGCACCTTGGAGAAAGAAGATATAGCGTATTTCTTTTAGAGTTGACCCGAGGCTATGAAGAGTTTTTATATTTTCTTTCTTATCAATGATTATCATTATAATACTACCTACAAGGTTAAATAAGGCAATTATAAGGACTAAGGTGAATATGAGATAAACAGCTAGATTTTCAGCATTTAACATCTTATAAAGCTTGTCATTGAGCTGAAATCTTGTTTTGACTACTGTATTTTCACCTAAAATTTCTTGAATTTTTTCTCTAATATGTATAGGATCTGCAAGTGGATCTATTTTAATTTCCAGCGCACTTAAGGTTTCTTCATCATAGCGTAAAAGGTTACGCATAAAGTTGATATTAGTGAATATATATTTCTCATCCAGTTCTTCATTTACCTGAAAGATATCTGAGACGATGAGTTGTTCACTATTAAATGCTTGAGTAGGATCTGAAATTTGACCATCTCCCGGCCTCGGAACCATAACACGTAGTAAATCTGTATAATTGTTTACGCCCAGTGAGAGAAGTCTGGAGATGCCAAAACCAATAGCACCTACGGGTTCACTCTGGCTTATCCAATTGCCATATAGAAGGGTGCTGTCTATTGCATTAACACGCATATAGTTCTCATCTACACCTTTTAAATAAGCAATATGATTCTTACCTCTAAACTCTAAAAATGCACGTTCCTCAATAATTTTGGTGAATCCGAGTATGCCTTCTGTATTTGATAATTTTAAAGCTGCTGCTTCATCAAATGTTATTGTCTTGCCACTTGCGGGCATAACTTTCAAATCTGGATCAAATATTGAAGAGAAGGATAAACTAAAATCTTTGAGACCAGAAAATCCCGAAAGTACAATAAATAGGGCAGCAGAGCCTGCTATTATACTTAGGGCAGAAATAAAAGTGATTATATTTATAGCATTATTACTGCTTCGGGTAAACAGGTAACGTTTTGCGATAAATACAGGAAATTTCAACAAATATGTAAATTATGATTTTTTACGGCGAGGTAATAAATCAGGATTTTCAATAGGATCTTCTGTTCCTTTTAAAGATTTATCTATTCCGTCTATATATTCTAACGAGTCATCAATATAAAATTGCAATTCTGGCATACGTCTCAATTGGTGACGTGTGCGTTGTGCAATTTCGTGTTTAATAAATGGTTTTACAGCCTTTACCTCAACAAGCATTTCTGCTGCTTTATCGTGAGGAAAAACGCTCATATAAACTTTTGCTTGTGATAAATCTGTTGTTACACCTACTTTACTCACAGATACAATAATTCCTGTTACGCCTGCCTGAGCAAGTGCTTTTTGTATCACATCTACAAGGTCGCGTTGTAAAACACCACCTACTTTTTTCTGCCTATTCGTTTCCATACTGCAAAAATACGATTTTTAGCTACGACGTGTTTGCAAATAATGCGTATCTCTAGTAAGTGGATGTATTTCTGAGTTTGTAACGATTAGGAGAAATGTAGAAATTCTATTTTTAAGGTATTAATGAGTAGAGAAAGACATGTACTATGAAACAAATCGAACATATAGGTATTGCAGTTAAAGATTTAAATGCTTCAAATATTCTTTATGAAAAATTATTAGGCAAACCGCCTTATAAATTTGAGGAGGTAATTACTGAAGGCGTAAAGACTTCATTTTTTGAAATGGGAACAAGTAAAATTGAACTATTAGAGGCAAGTAATGCAGATAGTCCTATTGCAAAATTTATAGAAAAACGTGGTGAAGGCATACACCATATTGCTTATGCAGTAGAAGATATTGTAGGTGAATTAAAGCGTTTGCAACAAGAGGGTTTTATTTTGCTAAATGAAAAGCCAAAAGAAGGTGCTGACAATAAATGGGTTGCCTTTTTACATCCTAAAAGCACAGGAGGAGTTTTAATCGAATTATGTCAAGATAGAGAAATTGAATTAAAGGAGTTTGATTAATATTTGCAGTAAATAAAAATTAGTCTTATTTTTGCGCCCGCTTTAGTGCTTTAATAAGCATTAATGCTGGTCCTATAGCTCAGTTGGTTAGAGCACCTGACTCATAATCAGGTGGTCCCTGGTTCGAGCCCAGGTGGGACCACACTAGTAAAGATAAGCCTTACGAGAGATCGTAGGGCTTTTTTGTTTTGGGGTTAGTACAACATATAGACAACACAATAGTTATCATTTATTTATATTTGATAATCACAAACCCCCAAATTATATTGAATGCTTGAAAATTCTATCATATACTACGTCCGTATTTTAACCAAAATTGAAAACAAATTAAAGTTACTTTTCGAACCAGGTTTTCGTATGAAACCATCAAAGCTCTTTAATAGGTTTGTTTTTATTTTCTTGGGTATTTCTTTATTTACATTTTTACTCCTGATTTTTAATGGAGCCAGTTGGAATATAAGTCTAATTGTCGCAATAGTATTCTTTTTATTTGGAGTATCAGCTCTATTTCATAAGAGAGCATTATTTGTCAAAAATGAAATGAATGTAGAGCCAATATTTCAATTTATAAAGAATAGAAATATTGATTTTCATTTTTTGAAAATGAATAAAGGTGAGTCAGATCAATTTCTACGAATTCTTGAGGGAAAGGAAGTTTCTAAAAAAGTAGTTTTTAAAATCACATCCACGACCAGACCAAAAGACCCGCACTACAACGCAATTTTTTCAATTTTTGATTTACTTATAGTGGGGGGAGTTCAAAGTTTAGAAGGAAATAAGAAAAAGGCTTTCTTTCAATTAATCGATCATACATTTTTAATGGGTAAAAATGCTGTAAATATGGGAAGCTTAAAAAAAAGCTATTCCAAATGGAAGAAGGATTTATCAGAAAATCGAGCTCCAAGTACTAGTGACTTGTTAAATTATTTCAGTCAAAACATTTTCAAAGCATAAATATGTAGTAATTAACTGGTAATGTATATTACTACATTGTATTAGTGACATTTAGCATCATATGTTTGCTCAAACAATCGGCCGATTGATCTATTAATTTTAAATCACAAAGCGATGAGCAATTCAGAAAATGTAGTCGAGATATTACTTGACATTCGAAATCAACTCTACCTCAATAAAAAGGTTTTTAATATTGAAGACCTAGAACGTTACACCGGACTTTCTAAAAGCAAAATTTACAAGCTTTCCAGATTACAACTTCTACCAAAAGGTTCCAATAAAAACATTCGTCAACTGTTTTTTAAGAAAGAAGATATTGATAATTGGTTATTAGGAGAACCAGATACTTCTGATGATTTCTTAGAAGCAGAATTTAACAAAAAGCTCTTGCTAAATAAAAAAGCGTAAGGGTGCCACCTTACGCTTAAAAATTTCTTTATCACTTTACAACTTAATGAAAGTCATACAAATATACGGCTTTCTATAAATTATTTATCTATGAAAGCAAATTCTTTCTATGGGATTGAAGATCCCAAGAGTAAGACTATATATCATTTAGCTGCAGAACATATTTTTTCAAGATATGAACTTAAATATAATACGATTGCTCACGAATATGAGATTAGATTGAAAGAAGGTTCCCAATGGAAATCCCTTAACCTAGAATCACTTTTAATCGAACTCGAGAGCAATCAGATCAATATAAGTATTAGGAAATTAGAAATACTAATCAAATCTGATATGGTTGAAAGTTATGATCCAATAGATAATTATTTCAGGGGGCTACCTAAATATGATCATTCTGATCATATATCCAAATTTGCAAGTTATGTGCCGGTAATAGACTTTAAGAGTTTTGAATATCATATGAGAAAATGGTTAGTCAGGGCTGTGCGGTGCGCATTAGAACCAAATTATGTAAACAAGCAATGTTTTGTTTTAGTTCATCCTGGACAAAACTCGGGGAAATCATCTTGGTGTAGAGCACTATGTCCGAAACCTTTAAGAAATTATTTTACAGAAGAATTAGGTTATGGGAAAGATGCTAATATTCAATTGACTAGAAACTTCTTAATTGCTCTAGACGATTTCGATGGTGAGGACTCTAAGACCTTAGGAAACCGAAAGGCTATGATGTCTAAAATGAGTATAAATGAACGCCTACCCTACGATAAACGAAATTCGAAACTTCCTCGAATATGTTCATTTCTTGGATCAACAAACGTATTAACCTTTCTAAAAGACCCTACAGGTTCAGTGAGATGGTTAAGTTTTATGATGAACGGCAAAATAGACTTTAGTTTTAAAGAAGAGGTAGATATTAATATGGTTTGGTCACAAGCCTATCATCTAGCTTACAATGATCCTGATTTTAATGAGGAGCTCACATTTAAAGATATTCAGGAAAATGAAATTAGAAATGCGCAATATAGAGAGTTGACACCGGAAGAAGAGATTGTAACGAAATATTTTGTTCCAGGAGATGATTTCAGTGAATTCAAAACTTCGACTGAAGTGGTTATTAGCCTCAATGGGCTTAATACAAAACTAAATACTGTAAGTATGGGTAAAGCCTTAACATCTCAAGGTTTCCCTAGAGTAAAACATCCACAAAGACAGATATACGGCTATTTAATTAAACCACTTTTCAAAGTAAGTCCATTTGAAATTGAAAATGATTAAAAATTAAAAATCAAGTTACCTACTTACCAGAGAGTTATAAAGGTCACATTATTAATTGATTATAGCAGGTAGATTAATATTTTATCAGCTACCTAAACTTACCTAAATCTAAGAATTAGGTAAGATAGGTAGGAGGTAGGTAACTTGATTGCATAACCTAAATTACTGTATTTCAGAAGTTAAAAATTAGGTAAGTATTAAATCAAAACTAAACTTAAAATCAAGATTTCAGCTTGATGAGTAAGGATTCTTGAATTGACAACGAAAGAGTAATTCGAAAGAGTAATTCAACGAAAGAGTAATTCGAAAGAGTAATTCAAGAAGTGACTTTGTATATACAATCAGTTACCTGATCCTATATAAAAGTCAATTCTTGGTTTTTTCGCTAAGGCTCAAAAACAAAAAAAATGAAACAAAAAAGGAGAGAAGTAATTATTCTGCGTACCACCTTAATTGATAAAAAGCTTTTAAAAGTTATGGCTAAAGATGCCGGCTTATCTCTAAGTAAATATTTAATTAAAGCCGGATTGAATAAGAATTTGAGATCTAGATTGACTGAAGATGAATTAGAAACTTATAAATCACTTGTTAAATTTCAAAATGGTTTAACATCAACTGGAAATTTACTTAAAAAGAAAGATCCAAGATTTAATCAGGAGCTTCATAATCTAGTTGATGAAATTAGAGTGCATCTTAAAAACTTTCAATAATGGTTGGATTAGGAAGAGCAATAAGCCATTTAAGAGCAAGCTTAGAATATGCAGATAATGATAAGAAGAATGCTGAATTGGTCCATAAAGAACTATTATCAGCTATAAAAACAAAGGATATAACTCGTGAATTTAATATGATTCATGAGTTGAACCATAATTGTCTCAATAATGTATTCTCTTTTGTTATTTCTCCAGTTCCTGAAGATGGAGCCCGGCTAAAAACAGAAGATTGGAATGAGATAGCTCATCGATTTAAATCTGAATTAGGTTTAAATGATAATCAGAGTGTAGGCTATGTTCATAATGACAGAAAGCATAGACATCTTCATTTGTATGTAAACAGAATAGATTTTTCTGGAAAGGCATTAACTAGTAGTTATATAGGCTATAAATCAATGAAAGCGGCTGAAAAGGTTGCAATTAGATTGGGGCTTCAAACTATTGATGATGTTAAAACAAAGAAAAAGACAGCTACTAAAGAGATTAGAAAGGAACTTTTAAATATTCATAAGAAAGTTATTTCTAAAAAAGCAATTATAAACATAAAAACTTATGAATTAGAAATGAAACAGAATGGCATTTTAGCAATAGCCATTTTAGATCAGTTCGGAAACCTTAGAGGCTTTAGGTTTATACATAAGGGTTATGATTTCAAAGCAAGTGAAATTCACAAAACTATGGCCAAGAACCAATTATTAAAAGATTTAGAAATTAATAAAAATAAGAACAATGTCACAAAAACATCTAGTCGCTCTGCTAGTAGAAGAGTTTAAAAACCTTGAAACTCAATCTAAAAAATTTGATTATAATGCTAGTAGAATAGTTAAAGCGAGCAATGATATTGATACTAAATATGTTGATTTTCAAAAGCTTTTGGATAAGCCAATACTCATTAATTTAGAGCCCTTTGAAAATTCTAAAGAGGAGTATATAAAAGTTATTTCTAAAATTAACAATTCTCTAGTTGAGCAAGCGGAAGAGACTGTCAAAAAGATTAAATCAAATAAAATAAATCAACGTATTTATCTTATTATTATACTATTAATGTTAACCTGTTTTGCTTCAGTATTGATCATAAGCTATTTTTCGGATAAAGATTTAAAAGAGCAAATTGATATCGAAAAACAAAAGAATAGATATTTGATTAATCGTCAAAATCAATTTTTTAAAGAGTATCCAGATGTTCAGGAACTTTATGAAAAATGGAATGAGAACATTTAAAAGATAAAATCAAATGCATTTATTTCCCTTCTGCTCGCTTTAAATTTCTCTAGCTCAACTTTATATTCAAAACCTGATAAAGCATCGTAGCTGGTCTCTGAATCCTCAGGGAAGTGTTTTATGCATTCAAGATCAAACGAGAAAGCTTGAGATTCTTCATATTTTGAATATTCATCAGCAATCTCTAAGTACAGTAAATTTAAAAAATTTAAAAAGGAATCATCTTGAAATGACTCTGATGTATGTTCTAGAAGCCAATTCACAAACTCCGGAGCAAATGTACCCAAGCCACAATTAGTTTTCCATTTTGGAAAGGCTAAATCGAGAAAATGTAATATTTCTTCAAGCTGAACAGAACCTGAGTAGTTATATGAGATCTGATCATAGAAGGGGTCGAAGTATTGAAGGGTTTCTTGATGCATTTTCAGGATTTGAGGTTTTATTAAAATTAATAAATATGAAGCAAAATACATTCGTTTTTGACTTAGATATAAAGCAGAAGGGAATAAAAGGATACCCCCTTATTTATCTTTTAATGCTAAATCTCTGAATTCAATCAATTTTGTTTTTAATATATGAAATTTCAGAATTTGATTAGTTATATTATACTCCGGGTTATTAATTTCTCTAAAAAGAATATGAGATTTTCCAATTATAATCCATTTAGGATTTATCATTAATTCTTCAATTCCCTTCATAATTAAGCCTTCTTCAAAGCCACTTACATCTAGTTCAACTACAAAATAATATTTATTAAATTCTTTGAACCCTTCTTTATCGTGTAGGTTATTTTTTTTGATAAAGTATTTAAGCAGTCCAATAATTATATTTTTATTTTTGAAATACATTACATATATCTAAAACTAATGATTAATATTATGAGAGTGGTCTTATGGTTTAGAACCTAAAATAATCTTAAATATCTCTCTTTTAAAAACCTGCTGTTGGCAGCTACTTTTATTCTTTTTCTATTGTATAGGGTGTAATGACTTCCTTATTTTTCTCTTTGAAAAATTTAGACTCAGCTTTAAAGTTTTTATATTCCTTTGTCCCTCTAAATTCTCTGAGTATAGGAAATTCTTCTAAGCGTTCAATGTTTGTTTGATTTCAAGTACCATCGGTAAAATTGTAGGCTTTTCGGAAAAAGGAAAACCTATACAATTAACAGAAAATAAAGCATTTCTAATGAATAAATTTAAGTATATCAAAATTAATAAAAGCAGTGAAAAACTATCTTACATATAAAATTATAAAGGTACCATTGAGTATAGTTCTTCTGATGGAGTTTGGTATGGAAAATTTCTTGAGATCAACCATCTCGTTATCTACGAGGCCAATTCTACAGAAGATTTGCGAAAGGCTTTTATTGAAGCTTTAGATGATTTAAAGACGATCAGCAGGTAAAATAAAAATCAGCACCTATTACTAAAATTGAGTGCTGACTTTACGAAAGATAAACCAGACATTAATCCCCAGGATTATGCTTATGAGGCTTTAGCCCTGGGTGCTTCGGTTTAGTTTCAGGGTTGACCCGTCGTCTTTTGTCAGGGGTTCCGTCTTCTTTTTTTGGTTTTGGCCCGGGCTTAATTGCTTTTATTTTTTCCATAAGTTCTAGATTTGAATGATTATTAGTTTACCTTCCTATTAAACGAATATAATCATAACTTACTGATTATCATTACAGAATTCCTCATTCTGAATTGGATATATTATTTAAATAGATCATTCAAATCACCCTTAAATGTTTTCTATTTACAAAACAAACCAGTTTATTCATTTCTATCGAATTGCCGTGGCTAAGTTTCTTATTTTTGAAAGCAACGGTTATCACTAATTCAAATTCATGTCTGAAGAACAAAAAAAACTACTAGAAAAACAATTATGGGCTATTGCTAACCTTCTTAGGGGCAAAATGGATGCAGACGATTACAGAAACTACATCTTAGGTTTTATTTTCTTTAAATACCTGTCTGAGAAGCTACACATCTATGCAGATGAGATATTATCCCCAGACAACCTAACTTATGAGCAACTAGACGAAAACTCAGATACTGGTAAACTCTATATAGAAGCCGTTAGAAAAGCTTGTGTTAAGAATTTAGGGTACTTCTTAAAGCCAACCGAACTTTTCACCTCTATAGCTCAGAAAGGAAATAACCTTAACGAGGTAGAAACTAACGATAATGATGAAGCGAAGCAGTTTTTCATTATAGAAGATCTTGAGCGCATTCTTACAAATATTGAGCAGAGTACAATGGGTACAGACTCAGAAGATGATTTTGTACGCTTATTTGAAGATCTCGATTTGACCTCTTCTAAGTTGGGTAGAACAGCAAAGGCACAGAACGAAATCATAGCCAAAATACTTACGCATCTTGATCAGATAGATTTTCAGTTAAAGAACTCAGATAGTGATTTACTGGGCGATGCTTACGAATTTCTAATAGGTGAGTTTGCAGCGGGTGCAGGTAAAAAGGCAGGTGAGTTTTATACGCCACAAGCAGTATCTACTATATTGGCCAAAATTGTTACGACTCGTAAAACCCGTATCAAGTCTGTCTATGATCCTACATGTGGTAGTGGTTCGTTGCTGTTAAGAGTAGCTAGAGAAGTAGATGATGTTAGTTTCTTTTATGGACAGGAATTAAACCGTACGACTTATAACTTGGCGCGAATGAATATGATTCTTCACGACGTGCATTACAGTAAGTTTGATATCAAGCAAGAAGATACTTTAGAAGAACCACAACACGATGAATTAAGGGCAGAGGCTATTGTAGCTAATCCTCCATTTTCTGCGAACTGGAGTGCTAAAAGTATTTTTAGTACAGATGATCGCTTTAGCCAGTATGGTAAGCTAGCACCTAAGACTAAAGCTGATTTTGCCTTTGTACAACATATGGTGCACCATCTAGATGAGAACGGAATAATGGCAACCGTTTTGCCTCACGGTGTATTGTTTCGTGGTAGCTCAGAAGCGCATATACGACGCTATTTAATAGAAGATCGTAACTATATAGATGCCGTTATAGGGCTACCGGCTAATATCTTTTTTGGAACGGGGATACCTACCTGTATTTTGGTGATTAAAAAATGTAGGGAAGTTGATGAAGATATTTTGTTTATAGATGCCAGTAATCATTTTGAAAAACAAGGTAAAGACAACAAACTCTTACCGGAACATATAGAAGCTATTGTAGGCACTTATAAAGAACGTTTAGTAAAAGGCAAATACAGTTACAAAGCAACTTTAAAAGAAATCGCTGAGAACGATTACAACCTGAATATTCCGCGTTATGTAGACACCTTTGAGGAAGAGGAGCCTGTAGATATTACTGCAGTCGCTAAAGAAATACAAGACTTAGATAGAGAGCTGGCAAAGACCGATTCTCAAATTGCAGATTTTTGCAAACAGTTGAATATAAACACCCCGTTTTAAAATGATTATAAATGAAAAAAAAGAAGTAGAACGGTATTTCGAAATCCAAGAAGGACTCATATCATTTCATAATCAGTTTAATTATGAGAGTAATGACAGGGCTATTGTAGTTGTTGGATTAGCATTTATTGAAGACCAATTGTTGTATTGTTTAGAAAGTTTTTTGCCGAAAAAATCATTTACTGTGAATAAAATATTGAGCCACAGGGGATTTTTAGGAACTTATAGCGCAAAAGTAGATTTATTATACTGTTTAGGCTTTATTGACAAAATGATAAAAACTGATTTAGATGGATTAGGACAGATTAGAAATTTATTTGCTCATAAAGTAAACATCTCTTTCAAGCATGATCAAGTAATTAAAATGTGTAATAAGTTTGAATGGCACAAAACAGCAATGATGACAAATGCCCCAAAGGGAGTTAGTAGTAAGGAAGTTTTTAAAGTGGAAGTTAACACAATAGTATCCCATCTAAGTGGTATTGCTTCTATCTGTAGAGCGGAAAAGAGGGAGTTAAAGAACTAGCTATGCAAAATATAAAGCCACTTACACCCAAATTGAGATTTCCTGAGTTTAAAGATGATTGGAAAGAAGAAAGTTTTAGAAATCTTACAAAGATAAATCAAGGTCTTCAAATACCTATTTCTGAAAGACTTACTAAAGAACAAAATGGCTCTTATTTTTATATTACTAATGAGTTTTTGCGAGCTAATTCTGAAAAGAAATATTACATTAAGAATCCTTCGAAATCAGTTATTTGTTCAGAAGAAGATATTCTGATGACACGGACGGGAAATACAGGAACGGTTGTTACAAATGTATCAGGAGCTTTTCATAATAATTTTTTTAAGATTGCTTATTCAAAGAAGTTAATTAAGAGTTTTCTTTATTACTATTTAATTTTAACTAATACTCAAAATTTAATTCTAAGATTAGCAGGAACATCTACAATTCCTGATTTAAATCATTCTGATTTTTATAGAATAAAAATTCAATATCCGTTTTTAGCGGAACAACAAAAAATAGCTTCTTTTCTTACCGCTGTAGACACTAAAATCAATCAACTTACTAAAAAGAAAGAACTGCTTGATCAATATAAAAAAGGTGTAATGCAAAAGCTTTTTAGTCAGGAGATACGGTTTAAGGATGAGAATGGTAATGATTTTCCTGAATGGGAAGAGAAGAGATTGAGTAAGATTACAAAGTATTATGATGGTACTCACCAAACACCAAATTATGTTTCCAGAGGAATTCCCTTTTATAGTGTAGAACACGTCACAGCTAACCAATTTGAGCAAACGAAATACATTTCTAAAGAGGTTTTTGATAAAGAGAACAAAAGAGTAAAGCTGGAAAAGGGAGATATTTTAATGACTAGGATTGGTAATGTTGGCAAGGCTAAATATATAGATTGGGATGTTAAGGGCTCATTTTATGTTAGTCTAGCTTTGATAAAACAAGGCTCATCGTTTTCAAGTAAGTATCTCGCTCAATATATAAATGCTGAGCCTTTTCAACGTGAATTGTGGAAGAGAATAATTCATGTAGCCTTCCCTATCAAGATTAACTTAGGAGAGATAGGTAATTGTTTAGTAAAACTGCCTTGTATAGAGGAGCAAACTAGAATCGCCAATTTTCTAAGCGCTATAGATGATAAGATTGAAGCGGTAAATACTCAAATAGATAAAACAACCACCTTTAAAAGAGGGCTGTTGCAGCATATGTTTGTGTGATACATTCTAAGAACAATAGTCAAAGTGACATCATTAGTTGCGTATACGCAACTAATGATGTATTTTTGCAGTAACAGTACACACCACGCTACCCGTAAGATCAGCGTCCCAGGGTGTGTCTTTTGCTTTATAGGGTTTTCTGTTTTTAATTTCTTCTAGTATCTTTCCTAAATGTTTACCAAGAAAGCCTTTACAATAGACCAGCAAATAGCGCAGCTTCAGGAACGAGGTTTGCAATTTGACAATCTCAAAAAAGCTAAAAAGTATCTTGCTCACATAAGTTATTACAGGCTTGGCGAGTATTGGTATGTGATGCAAGCCGATAAAGAGAAGCATCTCTTTAAACCAAATAGCATTTTTGAAGATGTTGTAAAACTCTACAACTTTGATGCAGAGCTAAGACTTTTGCTATTTGAAGTTATAGAGAAAATAGAAATCAGTGTCCGTACCAAATTGATTTATCACGTGTCTCACGAGATAGATCCTTGGTGGTTTCAAAATATGGAACTATTTACAGATAGTCGGGCTTTGGTTAAAACTTTGGCAAACCTCGAGGATGAAATAAGCCGCAGTAAAGATCCTACAATTAAAAACCATCTAAAGAAGCACAAGGATGATAAACGCTTTCCACCTGCTTGGAAGTCCTTAGAGCAAACCAGCTTTGGAGCCTTATCAAAGCTTTATGGTAATCTAAAACATACAGTAAAAGCAAAAGATACCATTGCAGAAGAATTAGGTGCTGTAAACCACACATATTTGCCTAGTTGGTTGCAATCTATAGCGCAAATACGCAATTATTGTGCACATCATAGCAGGTTATGGAATCGCAATTTACCAGGAACGGTAAAACTATTATCAAACCCTCCTCATCCTTGGATCAGAGAAAAAGAAAATGTGCCAAAGCAGCACGAGTTTCAGAAGCTGTATGTTCATATGACGTTGATGAAATATATGCTTAACATTATACAACCCGATAATAATTTCAAGAATAAACTGAATGATCTATTTGTAAAATATGACAATGTAGATCCTGATGCACTAGGAATGAAACCGGATTGGCAGAATGAGCCAGTTTGGAAATAAGCGTACTAAAAAGAGAATCTTGTATAATCTAAGATTTACAAGTAAGAATGTAACACGCTTGTAACTAAGCTGTTTATTAATTTTGAAAATGTCAACAAAATCAAGGTATTAGTATGTAACGCTAATGTAACTAAGCCAATTTATGACCACACAACCAGAACAAGTTTTAGAGAATAATTTAGTAGATCAATTAAAAGGTCTAGGTCATAAACCGGTAACACTAAAAACAGAAGAAGACTTATTAAGCAATCTAAAAGCTCAATTAGAAAAGCACAACAAAACCACCTTTTCTACAACAGAGTTTGAGCGTATTTTAATACATCTCTCTAAAGGAAATATCTTTGATAAGGCAAAGACCCTTCGTGATAAATATGTACTGCAGAAGGACAACGGGGACAAATCATTTATAGAATTTATCAATCAGGATTTTTGGTGTCAAAACGAATTTCAGGTTACCAATCAGGTTACTATAAATGGTAAGCAGGAAAACCGCTATGATGTAACTATTCTTATAAACGGCTTGCCATTGGTGCAAATAGAGCTGAAACGTCGTGGTATCGAGCTTAAAGAAGCTTTTAACCAGGTGCAGCGTTACCAGAAAGAATCATTTGCTTCAAACAATGCCCTTTTTAATTATGTGCAGGTTTTTGTGATTAGTAATGGAGTAGATACTAAATACTACGCAAACAGCCAGAAGCAAAGCTTTAAGTTTACTTCCTTTTGGGGTGATGAGAAAAATAAGAAAATTACACAGCTAGAAAAATTTGCGATTATTTTCTTAGAGCCTTGCCACATTGCAAAAATGATCACCAAATACATCGTTTTACACGAAAGCGATAAGATTTTAATGGTGCTCAGACCGTATCAGTTTTATGCTGTAGAATCAATTATAGATCGAGTAAAAAACAGCACAAAAAATGGCTATATCTGGCATACTACCGGTTCAGGAAAAACGCTAACTTCTTTTAAAGCGAGTCAGATTCTGACCAACAATCCAAAAATTAAAAAAGTAGTGTTTGTTGTTGACCGGCAAGATCTAGATGATCAAACCGTACGGGAATTCAGAGCTTTTGATAAAGATAGCATTGATGGCACTGAAAATACAAAAATGCTTATTAAGCAATTTTTAGATCCAAACAGGCCATTGCTGGTCACCACCATTCAAAAACTAAATGGAGCTATTAAAAAGGCAAAGTTTAGAAGTCAGATTGAAAAATTAAAAGACGAGAAAATCGTCTTCATCTTTGATGAGTGCCATCGTTCTCAATTTGGAGATACGCATAGGCGTATAGTGAGCTTTTTTACGAATCATCAACTATTTGGTTTTACAGGAACGCCCATATTTGTTAAGAACGCAATTAGCAAAAAAGGCATAAAGCAAACTACTGCAAACTTATTCCACGATTGCTTACACCGCTATGTTATAACAGATGCGATAAGAGATGAGAACGTTTTAAAGTTTTCTATAGAATATTACAATGTATTTAAATCTAAAGAGGGCGTTGACGATATTAAAGTTGAAGATATTGATAAGCAGGAGGTTTATGAGAGCGACGATTACATTAATACCATTACCAACTATATCTTAGCCAACCATAACCGTAAAACGCACCACAGAACGTTTACCGCTATTCTATGTGTTAGCAGTGTAGATATTCTAATTAAATATTATGATCTCTTAAAGGCGAAGAAGGAAGCTGGAGAGCATCTTTTAAACATTGCTACCATATTCTCTTACGCTGCCAATCCTGAAGATGCTTCAGCAAACGGCGAAATACCGGAAGAAGATTTTCCCGAGGTGATGATGGCTGCAGAGCCATCAGCCGCCTATGCTAAAATTCCTCATAAAGATAAATTAGATGAATGCATTGCAGATTACAACAAGCAGTTTGGCTCAAAACATTCGGCTAAAGATGGCAACACCTTTCTAAACTATAAAAAAGACATCTCAAAACGTGTCAAAAATAAACAGATAGACATTCTTGTTGTTGTAAATATGTTTTTGACTGGCTTTGATAGCAAATCTTTAAACACGCTTTATGTAGATAAAAACTTAAACTATCATGGTTTAATACAAGCATTCTCCCGAACCAATAGAATTTTAAATGAAAAGAAATCGCAGGGGAATATTTTAGCATTTAGAAATCTGAAACAAAATACGGATGACGCTATTGCTTTATTTTCAGATAAAAACGCAAAAGAAACCATTACAATTGATCCTTATGAGGATCAGTTAAAAAAATTCAACACGGCTTATAAAGAATTAATGGCTATTGCACCCACGGTAGACAGTGTAAATGACCTTGAAACCGAAGATGATGAATTAGCCTTCGCAAAAGCCTTTAGGGAAATAATGCGTCTAAAAAATATACTGTCTTCTTTTGTTGAATTTACATTTGAAGACACCTACATGAAGGAGCAGGAATTTGCGGATTACACGAGCAAATACTTAGATCTCTATGATAAAATCAAGACCAACCAACAAAAAGAATCTGTTTCTATTTTAGAAGAAATTGATTTTGAGTTAGAGCTCATACATCGGGACGAAATAAATGTTGCCTATATTTTAAAATTGTTAGCAAAACTGAAAGATGCCAAGCCTAAAGAACAAGCGAAACAGAAAAAACAAATCATAGATTTAATCTCCGGAGAAACCGAGCTTAGAAGTAAGCGCGATTTAATAGAGAAATTTATCCAGAATAATCTTCCTAAAATTGAGGAAGGTGATGATGTAGAAGATGAGTTTAATGCCTACTGGAAGGATGAAACGAGAAAAGCCCTCCAAGAACTAAGTAAAAAGGAGGACCTAAATCAGCAGAAAGTTGAAGGTATTATAAATGATTTTCTTTTTACAGGCAGGATGGCAACCGAAGATGAAGTCATTGAAGCATTAGAAAAGCAACCGAGTGTTTTACAACGAGAATCTATTAGTAACCGGGTTACGGAGAAGATAAAAGACTTTATAAAAACGTTTATAAATGGGGTCAGCTAATTATGAGCTTTGGTTTAACAAAAAAAGAAAAACGGAAAGTAATTGAAACTTTTAGAGTTTGCAACTCAAGAAGTAATTAGACAGTTAAAGCAAGATAAAATGCTTTCGTTATTAGATTTCCATAAGCTATGCCAAAGCCATTACAAAGAAGATGGTTGTTTAGGTTTTACAAAAATGCTACGGTATGATCATTATGATTATTCTGCTTTACACGTAAAAATCAAATGCAACTATCTGGGAACAAAATTTAAAGCAACCTTCAAGATGCGTGACCCTATTGGCAAATTTGAGGGTAAATCACCTATCGCTTATAATTTAGAGGTTCAAGAGATTGATTAAGAGCAATGCAATAATCTTGCCCCGTATCCTTCCCCTTTAAAATCACAAAACCCTCAATACCAATGTGTTGAGGGTTTAAGTGGTTGGTCTACTAGAGCAAGTTCTGATTTTACCAAGGCTAAAATGTAGAGTAATCTCTAGGCTTATTTTTGTGAGATTTCAGTCTCAATATTGTTCAATTTTATCAAAGTATTTTAACTCATACTTTTTTTCATAAAATACACAGGCTCACCATAATCATCACCGCTTATACCTCTGCAATGGCTATGAATAATGCAAGGTCCTGAACCCAATTTACTAGTCCATTTACCTTTAAACCTTCCATGTGTCATTTGTCTCGCTGCATGTGTTGCCTCCCCGTTTAGTTCATAGAATGCCACTTTTTTATAACCTTCTAAATAATAATCATTTTCACATTCTATATAACCATAATGAGTGAAAATCTGTTTTAAAGCAATTATACTAAATTCGTCATCTGCTTCAAATGGCCAATCTATTACAACCCCTTCAAAATTAATATAAGGGCGTTTGTCAAGTGGTAAATTCTGAAACCAGCGATCCTTAACATTAGCTGCCCAAGCAATACAATTATAATTAGGATTAGAACCATCAATAATTTCAAAACCCTCGTCATCTTTAAGTGCGGGGAATTTTTTAATTATTATTTGTTTGAATTCTGGGCTATTAAGCAATTGAGTAGAGTTTTAAATTTAAGCAGTTTTAGTTCTAATTTTACCCCGCTTAAAATTACTAACCCATTTTTTACAAGCTTCAGTTACGGTCAATCTTTGTCTTGAATCTATTCTATTGTTAGTTATAATATTAAGAGCCCAAACCAACACACTAGGCTCTTTTTCAATCTCATTGATTATTAATGGTATAGCTCTTTCTCCCATTTCAATAATATCCATGAAATTTTGGTCTGAAGTAATTTTTGATATTGAAGACTGAAACATCGTATTATTTTTCCAATTTTCAACTAAAATATCAAATCTAGCACTTAAATAGACTTGTTCCATAAGATCTTGATCCAGCTTTAAGGTATTTATGTCAGAAATATCGCCGGATTCCTTATCATTCGTATTTCTTTGAATATACGTTCTCTCCAGACTTTTTGAAGTTGGAGGTAAATCTACAATAAATGGCATATTATCGAATTAAGTTAATAGTTTCTTCAGTTATTGACTGATTGAATACCTGATTTTTCTTTTCACGAATTTTCTCGAATTCTTCCCAAACACTTTTGGAATTATTAATTATAAAATCATTTTTTAAAATATCAAGATCAAAAATATAGGGAATATTTTCTGAAGTTGCTTTCTCAAGAGAATGACCAATATTGACGATTAAGTTATTTTCTTTATCAATTGAGCTAAATCTAAATTGATAATTTGTAATGCTAAAGTCATTTTTCTTATCCTCCATATAAGTGGTGAAATATTTTTTAAAGTCTTTCAGTCCTAATGGTAAATCAAACTTGTTAACATACCTTAACGAAATCCCATTCAATTGTTCAATATTGTGAGTGTTAGAAAAAGCATCCCAGAACAGTTTAATATTTTCAGTAAAACTTTCCCAACCTAGATATTTATTTTTCGACTGAAACGTGAATTTATCTCTTGTTATCACAAATACATCTTTTTTATCCTTAGAAGATATTTGAACTCCTTCAAATTTTTTTTCATCCAACGATATATTGGTTTGGTCTTGATTGTTGTTAATTAAAATACCTTGAGAATACTTTTCTTCAACATCCGGAAAGTTTTTCTTAATAACAGAAGCTAACTTCTTAACTTCGTTTACATTTAGATTTTCAAGAGGAGCGAAACGAAACTGAAGAATACTTAAAATAATTGGAGCATTTTCATAATAACTATGATTTGACATCACCATTTTGGATTTAAAAGATTGGTGCAAAAATATAAATTTAATATAATAAAAATTATACCCGTACGTATAATTTTAGATAAGTTTATGAATATAAACGAAATACGAACAAATATTCTTAGACCTATATTTTCAGCGAATGATATTGATCTTACTTATCGAACTATAAATCATTATGAAAAGAAAGGATTACTTCTTTCCGAAAGGGGGGACTCAAGGTCTTGGAGACATTTTTCTGCAATTGAAGTTATCTGGCTTAATTTGATTGCTTCACTTCGCGAAATGGGTATGCCTCTGGTTAAAGTTGTTGATCTTTATTCAAAATTATTTATTGAAGGAAAGTATGGAAGTATAGATAAAGCTAGCTTTATTATAAAATCTTTTGAGGATGAAATCATTGAATCGATCTTTTATAAGAAAGACCTTTACATTCTGATTTTTTTTGATGGTAGTTATACTTTCCACGATAGTAGCACGTTAAGCCAATGGCATAAAGGAGTTTATAAAAATGAACCTCACATTAACATTCCTTTGAAAAATATTATTCAAAATATCTACAAAAAAATTCAGGATCATTAATTTTTCTTCAATTTCAAATATTTGCTACAAAATTTAAATAAAATAGTTTTGTTATGAAAGCTAAATAACTTAGTATCTCCCTGTAGTAACAACTTGTGCACATCATCTATAACAGATTAGTGAGTTTTATTTAGATGAACTTTCTAATTTAGTAATCTACCTATTTCTCAAATAATGACTATAGTACCGATAGTGATTTTTTTGAATTCAAGTATTTAAGTAAAAGAAGTTAGTTTGTGTTAAATAAAAATTTTGAACTATCTATGTTCTTAATTTAAAGTAACAACTCATTCGCATCATCAATCACAGAAACATCAAGCTCTTTTAAATACGCTTTAGTTGTGCCAATATCTTGGTGCCCCATAGACTCACTAATAACATCAGTCGCCACTCCTTTTTGCTTTAAACAATTAGCAAAACTATGCCGGGCAACATAACTTGTAATTATTTTGTTCACACCCGCCAATTTTCCAAGTTCACGCAGATCTTTATTATAGCGCTTTAATACTTTTCTTTTACGATTATCAATTTGATTAGGCGTCATATTCCTTTTTAAAAGAATCGGGAAAACATAATATGGATTGTCTTTGTAATAATCAAGCACCTCCTGTACCGGAGGGAGGATTTTAATAATAAAGTTACCTTTTGTTTTAGATCGTTGATAATGAATTCTGTCACCAGATATATCAGACCATTTAAGTTTCATCATATCCGCAAAATTCATTCCTCGGGTGTAAAAGCTGAATACGAAGTAATTTCTACTATTTACTAAAGTTGGATAATCCTTTAAGTCCAGGTTCTGGATTTTATGGACCTCCTCAATATTTAGTGCTTTCTTAATTCCTTTGCCTTTAAGCTTTGAGATTTTATATTCTCTAAAAGGGTATTCTTTTTCAGTAGCTAAACCTCTTCTGATGGCTAAGTTGAATATTGCTCTTAAAGCTCGCATTTTCACACCAATTCCACCATCAGTACCTCCTCGAGACCTGAGGAAGACTTCATACTTATCTAGAAATTTTACAGAAATGCTTTTGAATAATAAATCAGGCTTTTTGCTAAACATCAATAAGGAATCCTTAGTGTCTTTATTAACAGAGGCATTTCCAATTTTTCCAGCACTTTTCATTTCTTCAATGATTTCATCCCAAAATGGGAAAACCTTACGTGCAATAGGGTTGGTTTCTACCCTAAATTTATTTTCAAAATCTTGAAGTGTATAGAAATCAGCATTCATTTCTAAGTCAGATATTGCTTCTAAAGCTCTATCTTCAATTTTTCCGAGCAACCGATTGGCCTTTAAGGAATTTGAGAAGCGGTTATTAAAGCGTCCCTTTTTTGAATCCCATTCGTTGATTGTGGCCTCAAAAGGAGTTTTAAAAAATTTAGACTTCCTATCTTTAGTGACTCTTAAGGCTATGGGATATTTATCATTTTTCAATTGGGTTTTTCGTAAAACAGTTTTGAGAGATGCCATCTATAAAGTTTTAGTACAACATAAGTACAACAAATAATGGCTTAAAGGTACATTTAAAGAAAATAGATGAAAAACAAAATATCCTACTTATTTGATATTCAGTTATATGAAATCATATGATACTAAAAGAAATATAAAATTACCTGACTCATAATCAGGTGGTCCCTGGTTCGAGCCCAGGTGGGACCACACTAGTAAAGATAAGCCTCAAAAGATTTTTTCTTTTGAGGCTTTTTTGATTTTAATAATTTCTAGTTTTCTTTCAGGCGCGATTGACGTTATTAAGCTGGAGTATGGCGTATTATCTATTTTTAATTTTTATTATATCATTTTGTACATACCATCAAAATATTACTAAAAGGCAAAGTTGCCTTTGAAGTTTCTGATTTAATAAAATTTAGGGTTCATAAATCATAATTTGTAAATAATAACGCATTTAGACGATAATAATTGTTTTTAAACGGAATTTGTGTTAAATTCGCTCTTAACAAAACAATTAGCTTTTTTTAAAGTCCCCAACTTAAAATTAGCGTCTTCTAAATCCCCTTAATATGAAGGCCTTAAACCGAAACAGTTTTATAGATAGTACTTATCTAATCAAAACAATAATTAAAAATGGTATTTCTTCTATCATTTATAAAATTTTCCAATTAGAAAATTTTCAGGATTTCCTTCCTTCACTTCTCCAAAAGTTAAGAACAGTCTAGTATTGTTTTATGATGTTGAGGTGTGCGAATTTCATTATACTAATTGTCTCATCCCAATTACACCTGATGAAAAATTTTGGAGAAGATTAAGTTAGTGTACTTATCAACTTTTAATATGCAGCTTATATAGTTACATGTTGAAAGAAAATTCTCCCACAATTTGTAAAGTACACATCTAAATAACGTTTTATTACGTTTATATGCACAGAAAAATTAATCTTAATAATAATTAAACATAGAAACGGCATCTAATTGATTAGTTTTTATAATTTTACGATTAAATGCACAAAAAAAACGTCTAATGAATATTTTAAAAATTAGATAACCCAAAGAAGATTATTCCCTACTTCAATATGAATAAAAAGCTTCACATATTTTTCATAAACTTAATGTTCTGGGGTTATAGCTTAGGTGTTTGTGCTAATGAAAAATATCCACCCACTCCTAATACCCGAATGTCAGATGCCCCTCCTGTAGGATTACCGCTCCCAATAGATGATTATATCCCTCATTTTTTAGTTATAGCCCTCATAATTGGTGTTGGATATTTAATAATTAAAGAGCGTAGCACATCTACAACGACATAAGGCGCTTTACATATTTTCCGATTACGTCAAATTCTAAATTTACAACGGTACCTTTTTTGAAATTTTTGAATGTAGTGTGCTCATAAGTATACGGTATAATTGCTACACTAAACACAGTAGGTTTTGAGTTTACCACGGTAAGACTTACACCATTTACAGTTATTGAACCTTTTTCAATTGTTACGTTATTTAGCTCGTTATCATATTCAAAAGTGAAAATCCAACTTCCATCTTTAGAAACTACTTCTTTACAGATGGCAGTTTGATCCACATGACCTTGTACGATATGACCATCTAAACGGGTTCCTAAAATCATAGCGCGCTCCAGATTGACAACATCACCTTCGCGCAGAGTTCCCAAATTGGTTTTAGATAGAGTTTCTTCAATAGCTGTAACCGTATAATTTAAATCATTTAGTTGCACGACTGTTAGACATACTCCATTATGTGCAACGCTCTGGTCTATTTTCAACTCTTGAGAAAGCGAACTTGCAACAGTAATATGTAGATTATCACCTTCTCTTTCTAATTTTTCAATTTTGCCTAAATCTTCAATAATACCTGTAAACATGATTGCGTTTTAATTGAGTACTTTTACATTTCAATTTACAAAAGAAAGCCAAAGGGGTTTAGCATGAAAGAACAAAATATAAAATTAGGAATCAGTATAGGTGACCTTAATGGTATAGGAGGGGAAATCATACTAAAGACTTTTGAAGATGCCCGAATGTTGGAGTTTTGTACTCCAATCATATTTGCTTCGGCTAAAACAATTACATTTTTACTTAAACACTTTAACCTTGACATTAATTTCCAGGGAGTAAAATCGCTAGATACTGTAATAGAAGGCAAGCTAAATGTCGTAAATGTTTGGCAAGATAATCCACAAATAAAGTTTGGTGAGGAATCGAGTACCGGCGGATCCTATGCAATAAAATCTTTAAAAGCAGCTGTAGAGGCATTAAAGAGTAATAAAATAGATGTTCTAGTTACTGCTCCTATACATAAAGCAACAATTCAATCTGAAGATTTTAATTTTCCGGGACATACAGACTTTTTAAATCAGGAGTTGGAGGGCGATAGCTTAATGTTTATGACTACCGAAAAATTAAAAGTAGGTTTATTAACAGATCATGTCGCGGTACGTAATGTGTCAGATAAGATTGATGCTAAACTCATAACTCAAAAATTTAATACCATACAAAATTCGTTGATTCAGGATTTTGGGATCAGTAAACCTAAAATAGCTTTCTTAGGGATTAATCCGCATGTGGGAGATAATGGTGTGATAGGCGATGAAGATGATATTACATTAATTCCCACATTAGCACAATTAAGAGAAAAAGGTCACTTGACTTATGGACCATATGCTGCAGATAGTTTTTTTGGTAGCGGAAACTATAAAAACTTTGATGCAATAATAGCTGCATATCATGATCAAGGATTAATTCCGTTTAAAACTTTATCATTTGGGAAAGGAGTAAATTATACTGCCGGACTTAATAAAGTAAGAACATCTCCAGACCATGGGACGGCATTTGAAATTGCCGGAAAAGGGATAGCGAGCAACAGTTCTTTTAAAGAGGCAGTATACACCGCATTAGAGATATTTAAAAAGCGTGCAGAATATGCTGAAATAACAGCAAATGTTTTGCAAAAACAACCGCGTAAAAAACAATATTCCGGTCGATCACGTGGGAATTAAACCTTTTTAAAAAATTTATCCACACTTAATTAACAGCTAAATAAAAATTTATATCTTTGCACCCGCCTTTTGCGGAAAGATTATTTAGGAAAGAGAAAGGTAATGAAGCATTTGAAAACGTATACAATTCCATTTGTTGGTTTAAAACAAGGAGAACACGATTTTGAATACACTATAGACGACACGTTCTTTAAGCATTTTGAATATGATGATTTCAATTCTATTAATATAGAATTGAAAGTAGTATTAAATAAGATGTCCACTTTGATGGAGTTTTATTTTGATGCTACAGGAAGTGTAAATGTCGATTGTGATATTACAAATGAACCTTATGATCAACCTATTGACGCCTCTTATAAACTAGTGGTTAAATTTGGTCAGGATTATAATGATGAGGTTGAAGATATTTTAATTCTTCCTTATGGTGAATATGAAGTAAATATTGCACACTATATATATGAGCTAATAGTTTTAGCTATGCCTGCAAAAAGAATTCATCCTGGAGTTGAAGATGGAACTTTAGAGTCAGACATATTAGATAAGCTCGAAGAATTGAGTATTAAGAATAAAGAAGAACAGGAAGATAATGCTCCTGAACAAAAAGAAATTGATCCCCGTTGGGATAAATTAAAAGATTTTTTAACAGATAATAAATAATAAACGGTAATGGCACATCCTAAAAGAAAAATCTCGAAAACTAGAAGAGATAAGAGAAGAACACATTACAAAGCTGCAATGCCAAAAATAGGTGTAGACGCTACTACTGGCGAGGCACACCTTTATCACCGTGCACACTGGCATGAAGGTAAACTCTATTACAGAGGGCAGGTTGTAATTGATGCTACTTCTAATGAAGAAGCTGCTTAATTAAAGCATATACTTATAGTAAAACTCCCATTATTGGGAGTTTTTTTTATTTTTCAGGATGGGCAAAAAAAGTTAATTTTCGAGCCAGTTTGTTCGAATTTTAGTACTTTTCCTTCCATTTTTAAGCGAAATAGACAAATTTTCGCAGAAACCATTTATATGAGTAAAATCACTGCTGCCATAACAGCTGTTGGCGCCTATGTGCCAGAATATGTGCTTACCAATGAAATTTTGGAAACAATGGTTGAGACCAATGATGATTGGATCACTTCCAGAACAGGAATTAAAGAGCGTAGAATTTTAAAAGATCCAGATAAAGGAACATCTTATTTAGCTATACAAGCAGCGCAAAACTTAATTTCAAAAAGCAACTTAGATCCTTCTGAGATCGATATGGTAATTGTAGCGACTGCTACGCCAGATTTACCTGTAGCTTCTACAGCTGCTTATGTAGCTACAACTATAGGAGCAGTAAATGCATTTTCTTACGACCTACAAGCTGCTTGCTCAAGCTTTCTATATGGTATGTCTACAGCATCTGCTTACATAGCTTCAGGAAAATATAATAAAGTACTTTTAATTGGGGCAGACAAGATGTCTTCAATTATAGATTATACAGATCGTACGACATGTATAATTTTTGGGGATGGTGCTGGAGCAGCACTATTTGAACCTAATGAAGAAGGGTTGGGCTTACAAGATGAATATCTACGTTCTGATGGTATAGGACGCAACTTTTTAAAAATTGAAGCAGGTGGTTCACTTCTACCTCCATCTGCAGAAACAATAGCAAACAAGCAGCATTACGTATATCAAGATGGCAAAACCGTTTTCAAATTTGCCGTATCTAATATGGCAGATGTAAGCGAGCTCATAATGAAACGTAACAATCTTACAAATGATGATGTAAATTGGCTTGTAGCACACCAGGCTAACAAACGTATTATTGATGCTACAGCAAGACGTATGCAACTTGACGATAGTAAAGTGCTTATGAATATTCAGCATTACGGTAATACTACATCTGCAACACTACCTTTATTACTTAACGATTTTGAAAGTAAGTTTAAAAAAGGTGATAATTTAATATTTGCCGCTTTTGGAGGCGGATTTACTTGGGGGTCTATTTATCTTAAATGGGCTTACAACGCTTAATATATAATCTAACTAACGTTATCAATTATGGATTTAAAAGAAATTCAGAATCTTATCAAGTTTGTAGCTAAATCAGGTGCAAGCGAAGTAAAGCTTGAGATGGATGATTTTAAAATCACCATTAGAACTGGTGAAGAGGGGAAAGGGGAAACTACGATTCTACAGCAAGTACCTATGATGGGTAATACAATGCAACAACCTACTATGCAACAGCCAGTTGCTCAGGTACCGGTTCAAGAAGCAGAGAAGCCTAAAGCAGACGTAAGTGATAAGTATATCACTGTAAAGTCTCCAATCATTGGTACATTTTACCGCAAACCTGCACCAGACAAACCTACATTTGTTGAAGTAGGAGCAGACATCAAAGTAGGTGATGTTTTATGTGTTATCGAAGCGATGAAATTATTTAATGAGATCGAAAGTGAAGTAAGCGGTAAAATAGTTAAAGTACTAGTTGACGATGCTTCTCCAGTAGAATTTGATCAACCTCTATTCTTGGTTGACCCTTCTTAAATTTAAAGAAGAACTTAAGATCAAATAATTCAATTAAAGATCTCATTCTTTAAATTTTAATGCAAAACAGATATGTTTAAAAAAATATTAATAGCAAACAGAGGAGAAATTGCCCTACGGGTAATTAGAACCTGTAAAGAAATGGGCATTAAAACTGTAGCAGTTTACTCTACAGCAGATGCCGAAAGTTTACACGTGCGCTTTGCTGATGAGGCAGTTTGTATTGGCCCACCGGCTAGTAGTGAATCTTATTTGAAAATTTCAAATATTATGGCAGCTGCAGAAATCACAAATGCAGATGCTATTCACCCAGGTTATGGGTTTTTATCTGAAAATGCACGTTTCTCAAAAATTTGTGAAGAACACGATATTAAATTTATTGGTGCTTCTCCAGATATGATTGCAAAAATGGGAGATAAGGCAACCGCAAAGGCAACTATGAAAGCTGCTGGTGTACCTTGTGTTCCGGGAAGTGATGGTATTATTAAAGATTTTGAAGACTGTGAACGTATAGCAGAAGAAACAGGATATCCTGTTATGCTTAAAGCTACTGCAGGTGGTGGTGGTAAAGGTATGCGTGCAGTTTGGAAAAAAGAAGAGTTACGTAAAGCTTGGGATTCTGCACGTCAAGAAGCTTCAGCATCATTTGGTAATGATGGTATG
Organism: Leeuwenhoekiella aequorea; assembly: GCF_004104375.1. Lineage (GTDB taxonomy): Bacteria > Bacteroidota > Bacteroidia > Flavobacteriales > Flavobacteriaceae > Leeuwenhoekiella > Leeuwenhoekiella aequorea. The sequence goes on along the minus strand of NZ_QOVM01000001.1, from coordinate 89,704 downwards.
TATATGGAAAAGCTTATCGAAGAGCCGCGCCATATCGAGATTCAAGTTGTGGGAGATAGTAATGGTAAAGCGTGTCATTTATCAGAGCGTGACTGTTCTATACAACGTCGTCATCAGAAACTTACTGAAGAAACTCCGTCACCATTTATGACAGACGAACTTCGTGAAAAAATGGGTGAGGCAGCAGTACGTGCAGCAGAATTTATTAAATACGAAGGAGCCGGTACTGTTGAATTTTTAGTAGATAAGCATCGTAACTTCTACTTTATGGAGATGAATACCCGTATTCAGGTGGAGCATCCTATTACAGAACAAGTAGTAGATTACGATTTAATACGCGAGCAAATACTTGTTGCAGCGGGAGTGCCTATTTCAGGTAAAAATTATATACCACAACTGCATTCAATTGAATGTCGTATTAATGCAGAAGATCCTTATAATAATTTTAGACCATCTCCAGGAAAAATCACAAACCTTCATGCGCCAGGGGGCCACGGTGTTCGTATAGATACGCACGTTTACAGCGGCTACTCGATCGTTCCTAATTATGACTCGATGATCGCTAAATTAATTACTACTGCTCAAACACGAGAAGAGGCAATTAATAAGATGAAGCGTGCATTAGATGAATTTGTAATTGAAGGTATAAAAACCACAATTCCTTTTCACCGCCAATTGATGGATGATCCTCGTTATCTTGAAGGTAATTATACAACAGCATTTATGAATGACTTTGTCATGAATGCACCAGAAGAAGAATAGTAAAATATATCTTAGTTATACTTAAAAGCCCTGAACATTATGTTCGGGGTTTTTTATTTGGTTTTTTCTGAAAATCAGCTCTTTTGACGTTCGCTTTTGGCATATGGCAGTATAGCGCTATCAACACGTAAATCACTAACTCATTATGAATCCATTATAAAGTCAGTCAGAAGCTTTACAATTAGTATACTTCTAATTAGCATGTAAAAATTAATCTTTAATACAAATCGGATTCCATTTTTAAGTCTCTGAAAGTATTATTTATGATAAGTGGGTTTGGGTATTGAAAACTACAATTGAAGAATTAGAGCTGCTTAAATCACATCTAAAGGCTGACTATTATCTTATTTGTAGAAAATAACTATAGAAGTTGTACAATCACTATATAGCAATTAAAAGAAACCTCAACAGCAATAATTCCATAGGCGATGATGGGACAGAGGTTGTGGTTTTTTTCTAAAAATGAAGTTTTAGCTATTTGAGTACTAGTTGTTAATATTTAAATAAATAGTAGTTTCAGGTTTTAATGAATGTGGAGAATTTAAATAGATCTTTTTATTTTCAGATAAGGCTTCAACTAGGTAATAACTCCCTTTATAATAGCTTTTTAAAACGCTTGCAATTAATGGTGTTTTCGTTTCAGAAAGTTCAAGTTGGTGTGGCATTAGCATTGCCTCCTTACCCGCTATAGTTAGCCTGCTTATATCTCCAAAAAACGAAGCAACATAGTTGTTTTTTGGGTTAGTATATAAATCTTCAGGCGATGCAGATTGTATAAATGTACCGTTGCGCATCATTTTAATCTCATCAGAAAATGATAATGCTTCTTCGCTGTCGTGCGTTGCGGTTATACAAGTTATATCTTCTTTTTTTAAATAAACATATAAATTCCGTCGTAAAGCGTTTCTTCTAAAATTATCAATATGACTAAAGGGTTCGTCAAGTAGCAATAACTCTGGCTCTTTTGCAATGGCACGAGCTAATGCAACACGTTGTTTCTGCCCACCACTTAATAATTTTACGTGAGTGTCTGCAAAATCTGTCATATCCACTACTTCAAGAAGTTCGTCTATGCGTTTTTGTCGTTGTTGCATAAATCGCCTGGAAAGGTGCTTACCTATATTCTCGGCTACAGAAATAAATGGCATTAAATCAAAATCTTGAGCGAGGTATTTAATAAATGGTTCGCCGGGAACAAGATTATAATCGGGGCCTAGTAATTTTTTATCCTCCCAAAATATCGTTCCGTTTGTAACCTGAAGCAAACCATATATTGCTTTAAGAAGCGTACTCTTACCGCAACCACTCTCGCCTAATATTGAAATATGAAGCCCTTTCTCAACTTCAAAATTTATGTTTTTTAAAACAGGCTCTTCAGTATAAGCGAAACTATGTATGTTAACTCTAAGCATATATTAATATAAGAAGACCTCATCGATTTACAAAAAAGATGAGGTCTGATAAGATTATAACTTGTTATTCTATCCTTTTACTTTTTCTCTGGTTTTTTCAGGAAGCACATCAAAACCCATATTGTAAAGAGTAAAAGCAAATATATCTGCAGTTTGCTCTATTTGTTTGCTTACAGGAGTGCCAGCGCCGTGACCTGCATCTGTTTCTATACGTATTAGAACAGGAGCGCTACCAGCTTGTTTTTCTTGTAATTCTGCGGCAAATTTAAAACTATGAGCAGGCACTACGCGATCATCGTGATCACCGGTTGTTATTAAAGTTGCAGGATATTTTGTACCTGCTTTTACATTGTGAACAGGAGAGTACCCTTTAATGTATTCAAACATTTCTTTACTGTCTTCAGAAGTACCATAATCATACGCCCAGCCTGCACCGGCTGTAAATGTGTGATAGCGTAACATATCCATTACGCCTACTGCAGGCAAAGCTACTTTCATTAAGTCTGGTCGTTGAGTCATTGTTGCTCCCACAAGCAAACCGCCATTAGAACCACCACGTATTGCCAGGAAATCACTTGAGGTATAGTTGTTTGAGATTAAATATTCTGCAGCAGCAATAAAGTCATCAAATACATTTTGCTTTTTCATTTTTATACCTCCATCGTGCCATTCCTTTCCGTACTCTCCACCTCCGCGAAGGTTGGGAACTGCATAGACACCACCCATTTCCATCCATATTGCATTAGTGATACTAAAAGAAGGGGTAAGGGATATATTAAATCCCCCATAGGCATACAGGATGGTAGGATTTTTACCATCTAATTTTATTCCTTTTTTATAGGTTATAATCATTGGGACTTTCGTCCCATCCTTTGAAGAATAGAATACTTGTTTACTTTCATAATTATCCGGATTAAATTTAATATCTGGCTTTCTGAAAAGTTCTGATTTACCATTTGAAATAGATAATTTGTAAATACTTCCTGGAGTTGTATAATTTGTAAAGCTGTAATACAATTCTTTTTCATCTTTCTTAGCACCAAAACCACTTGCCGAACCAATACCTGGAAGTTCTAGTTCCCGCACAAGATTCCCTTCGTAATCGTACTGTTTGACCTGTGAAACAGCATCTACCATATATTCAGCAAAAAAGTAGCCGCCTGCTGTAGATGGAGAGAGTACATGTTGTGTTTCAGGAATTAAATCTACCCAATTATCCGGAGTTGGATTTGCAGCGTCAACTGTTACAATTTTTTGATTTGGAGCATCCTTATCTGTTACTAAAAATAATTTTGAACCTACATTTTCTATGATTGACGTATTAGTGTCGTCATTATCAAGTATTGTAACAAATTCACTATTAGGTTTTGAAAGATCTTTAATAAATAATTTGTTACCCGAAGTTGCGTTACTAGCACTGATGATAAGATATTTATTATCTTCTGTTGTTCCTGCACCAATATAACGATGTTTTTGAGTAGTGGTACCTCCGAAAATTAATTGATCTTCTTTTTGTGCTGAATTAAGCTTATGATAATAAACTTTATGTTGATCTGTTTTTGCTGAAAGTTCGCTTCCCTTTGGTTTATCATAACTAGAGTAATAAAAACCTTCATTACCTTTCCAAGAGATACCGCTAAACTTGATGTCTACTAGCGTGTCTTCTGTTATTTTTTTAGTTTCAACATCCATTACTAAAACTTTGCGCCAGTCGCTGCCGCCTTCAGAAATACTATATGCCGCAAGTTTTCCGTCTTTTGTAAAACTCAATCCTCCAAGTGAAACTGTCCCATCCTCAGAAAATTTATTTGGATCTAAAAAAACCTCGGCAGAACCAGGATAAGCATCATTTTTATAGCGATAAATAACATATTGATTTTGTAAACCGTTGTTTTTGTAGAAGTAGGTGTAATCTCCCTCTTTGAAAGGAGCGCCTATTTTTTCATAATTCCAGATATTCTCGAGTTTCTTTTTTATCTCTTCTTTAAACGGAATTTTATTTAAATATCCATAGGTAGCTTCATTTTCTGATTTTACCCAAGCTTCTGTTTCTGGGCTTCGATCATCTTCTAACCAGCGGTATGGATCAGGAACTTCTGTGCCAAAATAGGTGTCTACTGTATCAACTTTTTTTGTGGTAGGATAGGTCACTGCCATATCTGATGATTTTTCTTTTTTTGTTTCACAAGCACTTATAAGAAGAGTTATAGCGCCTAAATATGCTAATTTTTTCATTTGAGAGATATTGAAGTCTTTCAAATATACCTATAAAAAAACCTCCTAATCTCGGTGGTTAGGAGGTTTTAACTATTTGTTAAGAGATTGGACTACAGTAATCCTTGTGCAGATAAATACTCTGCAATCTGAACAGCATTAGTCGCTGCCCCTTTGCGTAAATTGTCTGCGACAACCCACATATTCAATGTATTTTCTTGAGAGAAATCACGTCGTATGCGACCTACAAACACATCATCTTTACCGTGAGCATAAATAGGCATAGGATATGTATTTGTATCCGGATTATCCTGAACTGTAACACCATCTTGTGCTTGTAAAAGTTTACGAACGTCAGCTAAATCGAATTCATTCTCAAACTGAACGTTTATAGCTTCAGAGTGTCCGCCTACTACAGGGATACGCACTGCAGTTGCCGTAACTGCGATACTACGATCTCCTAAGATCTTCTGAGTCTCATTAACAAGTTTCATCTCTTCCTTAGTATATCCATTTTCTGTGAAAACGTCACAAGCAGGAATAGCATTGCGATGTATAGGATAGTTATAAGCCATTTCTCCCTTCTCATCATTATATTCATTCTCTAATTGCTGAACTGCTTTTACGCCAGTACCAGTAATAGATTGATAAGTTGAAATTACAAGACGCTTTACTTTGTATTTTTTATGAAGTGGCGCTAATGACAATACCATTTGTATAGTAGAACAATTAGGATTTGCTATGATTTTGTCTTGAGCAGTTAACTCTGAAGCATTAATTTCTGGAACGATCAGTTTTTTATCAGGATCCATTCTCCAAGCAGAAGAATTGTCTACGACTGTCGTACCTACTTCGGCAAACTTAGGAGCAAATTTAAGAGAGGTGTCTCCACCTGCAGAGAAAATCGCAATTTCCGGGCGAGCAGCTATAGCATCTTCCATAGAGCTAATTGTATACTCTTTACCTTTATAGGAAACTGTTTTTCCTACAGAGCGCTCACTGGCTACCGGTATTAATTCAGTTATTGGAAAATTACGTTCTGCTAAAACTTGTAACATTACTTGGCCTACCATTCCGGTGGCACCTACAACAGCTACTTTCATATCTTTTATCTTAACTATTCTTAATCTCCATATTTACGGAGATGTTGATTAAATACAAACAATTACAATTTGTGTACTGCTTTAATTGGCAAAAGTAACAACAACTTTTATCAAAGCCCTCAATCTAATATAAAATGAACACATTTGTTCAAAAAGTGACATTTTACAAAAATTATATACATTATGTATATTATATAACAAAAAAGAACCCTCGGAGTTACCGAGGGTTTAGTTAAAAATAAATCTGCAGTGCAGCGGTCTGTACTTACGTACATTTATTTTTATAGACTAATTATTTTTTTCTTAATTCGTCTCGTATTTCAATAAGCAACTCTTCTTGTGATGGTCCTTTTGGAGCAGCAGGAGCGGCAGTTTCCTCTTTCTTCTTAGTTTTTTCATAGCCCTTTAACAGCCAGAAGATTACGAAGCCGACGATAATAAAGTCTATGATTGCTTGTAAAAAATTACCATAAGTTAAAATTGCTCCCCCAGCTTCAACTGCGGCTTCAACGGTTTCATATTCACCACCGTCGAGAGAAAAGAACAGATTATTAACATTCTTACCACCCATAATTACACCTATTACGGGCATAATAACGTCTTTTACTAATGAGCCAACTATTTTATTAAAAGCTCCACCAATGATTACTGCTGTAGCAAGAGCTACAATGTCACCTTTCATTAAAAAGGCTTTAAAATCTTTTAAAAATGCCATCTTGATTTTGATTAGGTTAATGTCAAACTAGTGCTAATATAGGGAAAATTAGAATTGAAAACCCAACTTTCACTAGTCTAACCCAATTATACGGCGCATTACGCGTTGAGAAATTGATGTTATTAATTCATAAGGAATACTCTTAATACGTGCTGAAAGTGCAACTGCAGATGCCTCTTTGCCAAATACAATTACTTCATCACCTTCCTCACAATCGATTTTGGTTACATTCACCATTATCATATCCATACACACATTGCCAATTATAGGAGCCTTTTTACCATTAATCATTACATAACCTTTACCCTTGCCATAAGCTCTTGAAATACCATCTGCGTGACCAATAGGTAGAGTTGCAGTACGTTCTTTTTTTGCAGCCGTATGAGCTCGATTATATCCTACAGTTTCACCTATAGAAATTTCGTGAATTTGAGAGATAACCGTTTTTAGGGTAGCCACCGGTTTTAATTTTAGATCTTCTTCCTGCGTGTTGCCATAGCCGTAAAGACCTATACCCGTGCGTACCATATCAAACTGAGCCTGTGGATAATTAATTATCGCAGATGTGTTACTTTGATGCAGCAGTGGTGAATATCCTAGACCTTGAATCATTTTCGAAGCATTTTTTTCAAATGTTTCAATCTGACTAAGCGTAAATGTTTTTTCGTTAGGATCTTCACTAGCAACTAAATGAGAGAACAACGATTTAACCTTTATAGCTTTAGTCTTTGTAATGTATTTAAGAATTTCATCTTCATTAACATCTTTAAAACCAAGTCGATTTAAGCCAGTATTAAATTTAATATGAATAGGATACTGTTCTTTATTCTTTGATTCTGCAGTTTCAATGAATGATTTTAGAACACGCATGCTGTACATACTTGGCTCGAGATCATACGAGATTATGGTATCAAAATTTTCGATTTGTGGGTGCAAGACAAGGATAGGAGTCTTAATACCTCCTTCTCGTAACGCCACACCTTCAGAAGCATAAGCAACGGCAAAATAATTTATACCTTTCTCCTCTAATTTTTTTGCTACAGCAACAGATTCGCTTCCATAGGCATATGCCTTAACAACTGCAAGAATCATTACATTAGGCGCTACTTTATCTCTGAGATAATCATAATTATGACTCAAAGCATTGAGGTCTATTTCTAGAACAGTTTGTGGCATTTATTCTTTTTTGATATTAGTTTTGAGTTCTTCAGGATTATTAACCTCAATAGTTTTAAGGCGTTCCCTTAACATCGCTTTGTAATAAGCGCCTCTGCTTAGTGGTTCATATTCTTCAGTTTCACCTAGGAGTACCAGATCATCACTAGAGGCTTTTCGATAACTATATTGTGCCAGATTTCCTGTACGTGTACAAACGGCGTGTACTTTTGTGACATATTCTGCAGTAGCCATTAATGCTGGCATAGGACCAAAAGGATTTCCTTTAAAATCCATATCCAGTCCTGCAACAATTACCCGTATTCCACGATTTGCAAGGTCATTACATACCTTTACAATCTCATCATCAAAAAATTGTGCTTCATCTATACCCACTACATCACAACTATCTGCGAGAATAGGAATATTTGCAGCAGCAGGCACCGGAGTAGAGCGTATTTCATTAGCATCATGAGAAATCACTAACTCATCATCATAACGCGTATCTATAGCAGGTTTAAAAATTTCAACCTTCTGTTTTGCAAACTGGGCACGCTTCAATCGTCTAATTAGCTCTTCTGTTTTACCAGAAAACATAGAGCCGCAGATGACTTCTATCCACCCAAATTGCTCCTTGTGATTTACAGTATTTTCGAGAAACATTTTGTACTTTTCAACCTCTTAAAGGGCAACAGTGCTATTTTTTGAGGGCTGAGCAAATTTATTAAAAAGACCAGCAATAAACAGAGCAAACAAAAAACTTATGAAGAAGAAATTAAAATCTGACTTGGTTAGCCTGGCACATAAGATTTTAAAAATGGATTCTAATAGCGACTACGAGACATTAAAACTTGAGGCGCTTAAGATTTATGAGGCCTTATCAATAATGGCTTATGTGGAGTCCCATTTTGATGGTGCGCAGCCAACTATAGGTAAGCGTGAGATAATTGAAGCTCTTGAACAAGAGGATACAGCGGTGCTAGAAGAAAGCATTCAGGAAGTCCAAGAAATTCAACAGGCACCTCAATTTGATTTTGAGTCTATGAAAGAAGAGACCGATGTAGATCGTATTGCGCGAATTGCAGCGTCTAATACAGAGGTTTATGAACGCTTAAGAAAAGCTGAGGCCGATGATACTTCAAAATATGCTGAATCTTCTGAAAACCAACAAGAAGAAAAAATTAATCAAGCTTCTCTTTACGAACCTGTAATGGAAAAAATAAAAGATATTGTCGCGCAAATGCCCTCTGAAGCAGATGCTATTGATGATATGTTTCAGAAAATTACACAAGAACCAAAGTTTGTAAAAAATGACCGTGATGAGATAGGAGAGTATGGTCGTATCCCAGAATTTGAAGAGAAAGAGGCTGTAAAAGAGGAAGCAAAACCAAAAAAACTTAATGATCGGGGCACGAGAGGTCTAACTTTTGGACTCAACGATAGAATTGCATTTATCAAACATTTGTTTAACGGTAATTCTTCAGATTACAACAGAGTACTATCTCAGCTTAATACAGCGCGTTCTAAAGAGGAAGCATATAATCTTATTAATACGATGATCAAGCCAGACTATAATTCTTGGGAAGGTAAAGAGGTTTATGAAAACCGATTTATGGAATTAGTAGGACGTAAATTTGATTAGAAAGGCACTACACTATGGCCAAACTTTATTTAGTTCCCACTCCTATAGGTAATCTTGATGATATGACCTTTAGAGCAATTAAGGTCCTGCAAGAGGCAGATCTTATTTTAGCTGAAGACACGCGTACCAGTGGGAAACTGTTAAAACATTTTGAAATCACTACTCAGATGCATTCGCATCATATGCATAATGAACACAAAACGGTAGAAAATCTAGTAGAACGCATACAGGGTGGTCAAACCATAGCACTTATAAGCGATGCAGGAACGCCTGCAATTTCTGATCCCGGATTTTTATTAACGCGGGCTTGTGTAGATGCGGGCATAGATGTAGATTGTTTACCAGGGGCTACAGCATTTGTGCCTGCTCTTGTAAATAGCGGTATGCCGAATGATAAATTTGTTTTTGAAGGATTTTTACCGGTAAAAAAAGGAAGACAAACCCGTTTTAAGATTTTAGCTGAAGAAGAACGTACTATCATATTGTATGAAAGTCCGCATAAGCTTTTAAAGACTTTGGCACATCTAGTAGAATTTTTTGGCGCTTCGCGGAAAGTATCTGTTTCCAGAGAAATCTCTAAACTACATGAAGAAACAATACGTGGTACCGCTGAAGAGGTTCTCAATTACTTTGAGGCTAAGCCGCCTAAAGGCGAACTTGTCGTAGTAGTCGCAGGAAAGCCAAAGGATTAGTAAGTATTTAAATTTTAATGAGCGTCCTCAACTTATCGCACTTCTATTCTAACGTTGAGGATAGTCATTAGCGGCTTGGCTTTAAAAACATCTAACATTTAGTAAAGTAATGCACGCAAATTTGTAACTTCCTTGCCAATTTTTATGGCATAACATTTTGTATAACAGTTTCTTATGAACCAAATTCTTGTAGCGATATGTTTACTTTTAACTACTTTGGGTTTTAGTCAGGGAGTTTCATTTCAACGGGTTAATGAATTTTATCTACACGGAGACAGCCAAGTTATAGGCAACAATATTCTAAGCAATGATCCAAAAATTCCATATAATCGACCTCGAGGAATAAACGATCAAACCGAAATGGTATATGTGGATATAGATAATGATCCAGATACTTTTAGTTCAAGCAGTGCAAATCTGAGTATTCCGGCAAAGAGTAAAATAAAATATGCAGGTTTATACTGGGCTGCAACTTATCCCGGAGCAGTAGGGAAACAAAAAAGCAGAGGGGGTCGTGTTTTTTATGACCTAAAGAAAAAGAGAGATCGAGTCTTTGATCTTGTACATTTAAAAATTCCCGGTTCTAAAGAATATACACAAATACAAGGTGAGTTAGTTTATGACGGTATGATTGATGCTAACATAGATTTAAAAAACGCAGCTCCTTATGTATGTTATAGTGATGTAACAAAACTACTTGCAGAAAGCAGTACCGTTTCAGGATCTTATACTTTAGCAAACGTGACTGCCTTAGAAGGAGAGATGTATGGAGGTAGTTCTGCCGGGTGGATGCTCTATGTTATTTATGAAGATGAGAAAGCACCTTTACAATACTTAACAAGCTATAGCGGTTTTAGATATATAGGTACAGAGAAAACGGAGGAATTAGAATTTAAAAACTTTAGAGCTTTATCAAACGGAGCTGTCAAAACATCATTAACGCTAGCCGGGTTAGAAGGAGATTTGGCTCTTTCAAAAGATATTACTTCTATTTATAGTGCTAAGCAGCAGCAGTATATTCCTCTTAAAAGTAAGGTGCGTTTGGCGACAAATTTTTTCAACAGTAGCATTACTAGAGGGGATTTCAAGTACTTAGACAGGGTACCTAATAGTGAGAATACTCTAGGATTTGACTTGGCACATATTGAGATTCCTAACCCTAACAATGATGTGATTCGTAATGATGCGACAAGTGTAAAGCTTCAATTTAAAACTGAAGAAGACCGGTTATTTGTGTTTTTTAGTGCTTTTCAGACAGAAATAAGCACTTCATTTTATCAAAATGTCATAATAGATGGTAAACCGGATATTATTAATATAAAGCAGAAGAAAATAGAAAGTAACATTTCCGAAGAAATTAAAATAGAGAATACTATTCAGAAGGATAGAAGTGTTGATTTGATAAACATGATAAATGCAGAATCGATTGCAATACCTGATTTAGAAAGTGGGTATTATGTCATAAATCATGTTTTTGCAAGAAGTGTAAATGCAGACAAATGGGCTCAAAAGATGAGATACCAAGGTTATTCTCCTCGTCAGTTTATAAGATCATCAAATAATTACAATTACGTATATCTGGATTTTGATACAGACCCCGATATTTTATATAAACGACTTACCACTTTAAGAACTAATAAAGACCTTAAAAAGGCTTGGATGCTTAAAATAAATTTAGATTAATGCGCTGGACTTTAAAACCCACACCCAATACGATCACCACAACTGCATTAGCAGAACAGCTTAATATTCCTATCAAAATCGCAACATTACTTGTACAGCGAGGTATCGATACATTTGATAAGGCCAGACAGTTTTTTAGACCCTCATTAGAAGACCTCCACGATCCATTTCTTATGAAAGATATGGATAAAGCTGTATCACGAATTAATACAGCGTTCGAACGTGAAGAGAATATCCTGGTGTACGGAGATTATGATGTTGATGGTACTACTAGCGTGGCTTTAATGAGTAGTTATTTGCTAAGTCATTATTCTCAGGTGGCTACCTACATTCCCGATCGTTATGCAGAAGGTTACGGTGTTTCTTATAAGAGTATAGATTATGCTCATGATAATGATATAACCTTAATAATTGCTTTGGATTGTGGTATAAAAGCGATTGATAAAATAGCATATGCAAAAAAATTAGGAATTGATTTTATTGTTTGTGATCACCACAGACCGGGATCAGAGCTTCCCGATGCTGTTGCAGTTTTAGATCCAAAAAGACCAGACTGTAAATACCCTTATAATGAATTATGCGGATGCGGAGTAGGATTTAAACTCATACAGGCTTTAGAACAAGTAAAAGGGCTGCCTGTAAAAACGCTAATACCCTATCTCGATCTTGTGGCTACGGCTATAGGAGCAGATATAGTACCTATTACCGGAGAGAATCGGGTACTTGCATTCTACGGGCTCGAAGTTATTAATACGCTACCCCGCACGGGTATTAAGGCGCTTATTCAAAATATAAAAAAGGATGTCTTGACAATTACAGATGTCGTTTTTATAATAGCACCCCGTATAAATGCAGCAGGTAGAATAAAGCATGGATTACACGCTGTTGAATTATTAACAGAGCAAGATGAGGTATTGGCGCAGGAAATGGCTGCAAGTATAGAAAGTTTTAATGCAGAGCGAAAAGATCTCGATAAATTAATAACTGTCGAAGCATTAGAACAAATTAAATTTCATAAAGAAGAAAAGCGCAAAACCTCAGTAGTATATCAAGAAAACTGGCATAAAGGGGTAATAGGAATCGTCGCATCAAGATTGATTGAAACATACTATCGCCCTACTTTAGTGTTTACCAGAAGCGGGGAGAAACTTGCAGCAAGTGCACGATCTGTTAAAGGATTTGATGTTTATGAAGCTCTAGAAGCATGTAGTGATCATATTGAACAATTTGGCGGACATAAATATGCAGCGGGGCTTACCTTGAGCGAAACGCAGTATGAGGGCTTTAAAAATAAGTTTGAAGAAGTAGTTTCTTCTAGTATTGAGGACCGATTATTAATCCCGGAGATCTTAATTGATTCGACATTAGAATTAGAGGAAATCACTCCTAAGTTTTATAGAATATTGAGGCAATTTGCTCCTTTTGGTCCTGGTAATATGGCACCTGTATTTATGACAAAAAATCTTATCGACACGGGTTATGGTAAATGTGTAGGGGCTAGTGATGACCATTTAAAATGCACGGTTACCCAAATGAAAAGTGCTGTTCAAATAGGGGCTATAGGCTTTAATTTGGGAGATAAATGTAGCTTAATAGCAAACAAAAAAACATTTAGTGCTGCATATTCATTAGATCTAAATGAATGGAACGGGAATGTAAGTATTCAATTAAGATTAAAAGATATTCAAGAATAATCAGTTCTATTTATATTAATTCTAAACAAGGTTTTATATTTGTATAAAATCAGGTTTATGAAAAACATCAATATCATTTATCGCAATCACTCAGGAATATCCTTTTATTGGAAATCTGCTAACGATGACATGCTTAAAGCTCAAGTAGTTTTTAGAGATACGGGTTTTTATTTTACTGTAGACCAACTTAAAACTTTTGCGTTTCAAACTCAAGTAGCAAAAACCCAATATACGTGTAACGATTGTCCTAACCCTCAAGACTGTAGGTCTTTGCTTTTAAAAACACCTTCAGATTGTATAGATCTTGCGGTAAGTAAGCAAGAACTAGATGATATGCAGGACCTATTAGATCAAACTATCATTAGAATGGAAGCGCAATCTTATATGCGAACGGCTCTTAATTAGAATACTCTTTTAATGTAAAGCTTGTGCCATCAAAAACACCATAGGTATAATGAATTATCCAGTCGCCAAGATTGTGGTATGATGAATTCTCGCCTACCTTAATATGCATTGGCAAGTGCCTGTGACCAAATATGAAATAGTCGTAGTGTGCAGTTTCTAATTTGCGCTTAGCATAAGCTGCTAACCACTCTTTATCCTCACCTAAGAAAATATGATCATCATCTCCACTAATCAATTTATTTTTAACAGATAAATATTGAGCTACACGCACGCCAATATCTGGGTGAACCCATCTAAAAAGCCATTGAAAAACACCTGATTTAAATACTTTTTTCATCCGTTTGTAGCCTTTATCACCGGGTCCTAAACCATCGCCGTGGCCTATAAAGAAACGCTTTTGGTTAAATTCAAATACCTGAGGATTATGATAAACGGGAATGTCTAATTCGGTTTTAAAGTAATCTTGCATCCACAGATCGTGATTTCCTACAAAAAAATATATAGGGATACCTTTATCTCTAAGATCGGCTAGCTTTCCTAAAGCTCTTACAAAACCTTTAGGAACCACTGTTTTATATTCAAACCAAAAATCAAAAAGATCCCCCAGTAAAAAAATAGCTGCGGCATCCTTCTCGATTTCATTTAACCACGCTACAAATTTTAGTTCGCGAGGTTTGCTGGCTTCTGCTGTGGGAGCACCCAGATGATTATCACTAGAGAAGTAAACTTTTTTTCCTTCGGGTATTATAGTTTGCAAAACAGGTTGCTTCATACCTTAAATTTAGGCTAATAACGGCGCTATAGTTAGTTATTCTTTATTGTCTGAGGCATACCACTCTGCAAAACTACTGTCTGTTTCCTGAAGCTTTAAAGAAAAGAGGGTAATGTTACTGGGTAAGTGTTTTTTAATTTTTTCAGCAAAATCAATAACCATCATTTCACTTGTAGGCTGGTAGTCTACCAGAAGTACATTATGCCCGCGGTCTGAAAGTTCTTTTGCAAGTTCTACATGTGGTGTATTCTTATTAAAAACAGTTGCGTGATCAAAAACATCAACAATCTCAGCTTTAACAATTTTCTTTAAGTCACCAAAATCGATAACCATCCCAAACTTTACATTGTCGCTTTGAGAAATAGGAGTTCCTATAACTGTAACCGATAATTTGTAGCTATGACCATGAACGTTTCGGCATTTACCATCATAACCATACAGTGCATGACCGGTTTCAAACGAAAACTGTTTTGTGATACGTATGTTACTCATCCTTACTTTTTAAACTTTCTTACTAATACAACGACGATTAGTGCAATTGCAAAAATCACATAAATACCTGTTCCGCTTAAGAACTCTAAAACTTCCATTTATTATAGTATTAAAGCGGTAAAAATACTAAAGTAATTGACCGAAGCCTAAATTTTAATAGGAAGAAAAAAACACGCTTATTTTAATATATTTTATACGTTATTTGCCGCCATGGAAACACAGCTTTTTGAACAATTGCAATTTACAGAAAATACTGTTTATGAGAATCTTATAACAGATATCTTGGAGAAGAGTTATAGTATTATTGATGATTTTTTTGATGCTTCAGAAATTGAAGAACTACGGGATTCGTTGAAGGATATTTATGAAGCAGATTGCTTTAAGAAGGCCGCAATAGGGGATAAGTTTAATGAAGAGGTAGATAAAACCGTACGCGGTGATTTTATTTTATGGATAAATGAAGCAGAAGGAAGAGCTGTAGAACGACGATTTTTTAATAAAATTAATAATCTTGTAGATTACTTAAACCGCACTTGTTTTTTAGGAATTTTACAAAAAGAGTTTCATTATGCTGTATATCCCACCGGTACATTTTACAAGAGACATTTAGATACTTTTCAAAATGATGATCGTCGTAAATTATCGATGGTGTGTTATTTAAATGATGATTCTTGGGTGGCGACGAATGGGGGAGAACTCACACTTTATTTACCTTCTGAAAATGGAGAGTCAGCCTTAGATATTATTCCGAAACCAGGTCGTATGGTTATTTTTGAAAGCCAAGTCTTAGAACATGAAGTAAAACCAGTCTTAGCTTCCGAGCGTTTAAGTATTACTGGCTGGTTAAAGACACGCTAGCAGAACCGTAAATCTTTATAGGGGTCGTTTAAATATCGGAAGATACTTTTGGTTTAAATCGCTTTCTAAATTTCAAGATTAATGCGCCACTTCTAATGAGCATCCAGATGGTAAAGGCAATCCAAACAGCGTATAATTTGAGCCCAAAATAATCACCTATAAAAATGGCAGGAACAAAACCAAAAAAGGTAGCAGCCATTAGCACGTTCCGTAAATATTTCATTTCACCCATTCCTTTAAATATTCCATCAAAAATAAAGGCTACGGCATTTATTGGCTGCATTAATATGATGATAAAAAATAATGCTGTGAACCTGGTTATCACCTCTGGTTCTTTACTAAATAAGAGTCCGAGTGGTTCATAAAGTAATACAGAAACCAGCATTAAGCCGCCAGAAATTATCAAGCCATACTTTGTGAGTTTTTTGCTTAATTCCCACAGGCTATTATAATCTTTTGCTCCTAGAAAACGGCCGGCTAGAATATTACCTGCAGCTGCATAACCGTCTATAAAAAATGCTGAAAAAAGCCAGATATTAATAAGAATTGTTTGTGCCGCTATATATGATGCGCCATAGTCTGTGGCAAATGAATTTGCAAGATATAACGCCACATTAAGAGCTATAGTGCGTACAAAAAGATTGAGCGCCATGCCTACCAATCGCCATAACTCTGGGTGAATAGGAAATTTTAATTTTAGACTTACATTAGTCTTTGTAAGTACAAGAATAAGTGATAAAACAGCCATAATTGCCTGCGCAATTAAACTTGCGTATGCAGCTCCTTCTAGTTGTAAAGCGGGTATATATCCTTCAATCCCATAAACCAATGCAAAATCCAGAACAATATTTAATGCTGCCCCTATAAGAGCAACAACCATAGGCCAAAAAGTGTTTTGCAACCCTCTAAAAATACCAAAAATGGCAAACGTGAATAAGGTAAGTGGAAACCCCCACACTCTGATGGAATAGTATTGCACACAATAGTCGAGAATGAGTCCGCTGGCATTATATAAAGAGAATATCTGCTCAATAAAGGGTAGCGTAGTTGCTAAAAGTACCACACTAAGTAATATATTAAAGTAGATTGCCTGTGCAGGAAGTGTACTTATTTCTGAAATTTTATCAGCCCCATAATATTGAGCAATTATCGCCTGTAGTGCACTTCGGGTTTGACCTAGCACCCATATTAAAGCAGATAAAAAAGAACCAACAATACCTACTGCGGCAAGTACTTCAGTTGCATTAATAGGAATATTCCCTACAACGGCTGCATCTGTTGCAGATAATATAGGCTCTGCAATACCAGCTAGTAATGCGGGGATTGCTAAGCGATTAACATTTTTAAAAGATAGCGTATTGGATTTTGACATATACTGCTGCTTACAGCGAAAATACATTTCTAAATGCAATTCTTATAAAACGAGTTCGTAGCAATGAAAAGGGAATTCACTTTGTTTTGGAAAAAAGATGTCTCCAAGTTTATGATAGCCACGTTTAGTATAAAAATTATTATTTCTTAAATTTTTACTGAAGGTGTCTAATCGTACTGAAACATAATTATTTTTTTCAGCAAAACTTTCCGCATAATGCATAAGCTGCTGCGCGATGCCTTTACCCTGAAAATCGGGATGTACGGCCAGCCTGTGAATGTAAATACTTTTAGTATCTCCGGGAGTTAGCCATTCAATCTGCTCGTAGATCTCATCTTTTAAATTAGAAATCACAATTGTACCTATTATTTTTTCACCTTGAGCAAATACAAAGAGTTCGTTACGTATTATATCGTCTTCAAAAGCTGCGCGTGAAGGATATGTATCATTCCACTGAAATATATTTTTCTGTATCATTGCTTGAGCACAAGCTCTTGTGAGATTGAGTATAGCATCGATTTCCTGAGTTTCTGCTTTGCGAATCATATGATCATAATGTTTATTGAAAGTAATCGTTGTTAAGCTTCGCTCCAAATTGAATACGGTCTTACGAGGTCATCTTTATAAGGTTTTATAGACTACTTGAATTGCAATTACTTGTTTAACATACCGATAGGTCTGGTCTGATAAAAAATTTTTATAAAGACATTTTATTTATATTTACGATCTCAAAAATGGGGATGTAGCTCAGTTGGCTAGAGTGCTTGACTGGCAGTCAAGAGGTCGTGGGTTCGAATCCCATCTTCTCCACTAGTGTTTACAAGGGTTTCCAGAGTTTTGCTCTGGAAGCCTTTTTCATTTGCACGCAATTTGCACGCAGATAAAAAATTTAACATTTTTAACATTTTTAAAATAATTCTGTTAGGTTTTAGATGCTTGACATTATTAGATTTTTTGATTGAATCTTATATTATTATTTCCCCCAATTTCAAGCCAATACGGAAAACCGTATTCCTAGTATTTTCTAAACTAATATATTTGGGCAATGCTGAAAGAATAGTATCTTTCAGCATCTACCTACTTTTATGGCATTTAACGAAGACTCTAGAGTAAAGCTCCCTTCTATTTTACACCTCATGCAGTTAGGATATACCTATATCTCGTTAAAAGATGCTGTTTGGGATAAAAGCACAAATATTTTTACTGATATTTTTAAAAAATCTATAGGGAGGATCAATGATAAGCTCACTGTTGCTGATGTAAATAGAGCATATCAGGATGTAAGTCTCAAACTTGAAAACGAAGACTTAGGGAAAGCATTTTATGAGATGCTTACAGCAACATCAGGCATAAAACTGATTGACTTTGATAACTTTAACAATAATAGTTTTCACGTTGTTACAGAGCTGACTTATAAAAATGGGGAAGACGAGTTTAGACCGGATATTATTTGCTTAGTAAATGGTATGCCGCTTGTTTTTATTGAAGTCAAAAAGCCGAATAACAGAGACGGTGTCATTGCAGAGCGGGACCGCATCAATAGGAGGTTTCAGAATAAGAAGTTTAGAAAGTTTGTAAACCTAACCCAGTTTATGCTCTTTTCTAACAATATGGAATATGACGAGAACGAGATCCAGCCTTGGCAGGGTGCGTTTTATGCATCGCCATCCTATTATAAGCCTGTTTTCAACTATTTTAGGGAGGAGATTGGTTTTAATTTTACTCAAATCTTAAATCCTTTAAAATCAGAAGAGGAGAATTTCATTCTAAAGGATACGAATTATCAGGTAATCAAGAATAGTCCGGAGTATTTGACTAATAAGAATCCAGACTCTCCTACCAATCGTGTTTTAACTTCTTTACTTTCAAGAGACCGCTTAAAGTTCTTCATGAAATTTGCATTGGCTTATGTTAATGAACCTATGGGTATTCAAAAGCATATTATGCGCTATCCGCAGTTCTTTGCTACAAAAGCGATAGCAGAAAAACTAGATGAGGGAATACGCAAAGGGATTATTTGGCATACACAGGGAAGCGGCAAGACCGCTTTGGCGTATTACAATACGCACTTTTTAAAACACTATTACCAGCAAAAGAAGATTATACCCAAATTCTACTTTATTGTAGATCGATTAGACCTGCTCACTCAGGCTCGTGATGAATTTACTGCACGTGGTCTAAAAGTACATACGGTCAATTCAAAAACAGAGTTTGTTGCCGATTTAAAGAAAACGACTGCGATTAATAATGATAAAGGGCAGACTGAAATTACGGTTGTCAATATTCAAAAGTTTGCAGATGATCCAGAACTTGCACAGAAAGAGGATTATAACTTATCAATTCAACGTATCTATTTCTTAGATGAGGTACATCGCAGTTACAACCCGGAAGGTAGCTTTCTGGCAAACTTAGAAGAAAGTGACTCTAACGCGATTAAGATAGGACTTACAGGAACTCCACTAATTGGGAATGACTTAAAATCAAAGCATCTCTTTGGTAATTATATCCATAAATACTACTACAATAAATCAATTGCAGATGGGTATACCTTGCGTTTAATCCGAGAGGAAATTGCTACAGAATATCAAATAAAGCTTCAAAAGGCTTTAGATCAAATAGACATTCTAAAAGGCGGAATCGACAAGAAGGACGCTTATGCACATCCTTCCTTTGTTGAACCTATGTTAGATTATATTGTTGAAGACTTTGAGAAGTTTAGAGCTGTAAAAGATGATGCAGGTCTGGGTGGTATGGTTATCTGTGACAGTAGCGAACAAGCAGAAGAGCTCTATAAGATATTTAAAGAAAAGTACGGTGATGGCTATCAGGATATCGAAAATAATGGCATACAACACCAACTGGGTCAGGCAGCTGAAGAACCGGAAAGTTACAATGCCAAACGCAAAGCCTCTTACACTCCCAAAGTGGCTGCATTAATTTTATTCGATTCGGGTTCTAAAGAAGATTTAGGTCGCTGGAGAGATGCCTTTAAAGCAGGGAAGGTTGATTTTTTGTTCGTTTACAATATGTTACTCACCGGCTTTGATGCCAAGCGTTTAAAGAAGCTGTATCTAGGGCGTGTGATCAGAAAACACAATTTATTGCAGGCACTTACCCGCGTGAATCGAACCTATAAAAATCACCGCTACGGCTATGTTGTAGATTTTGCAGATATCTCTAACGAGTTTGATGCTACCAATCGAGCCTATTTTGATGAATTGCAGGAAACGTTAGGCGATGAACTGGAAAATTATTCTAATCTTTTTATGTCCCGGGAAGAGATGCTGGAGACAATTAAAACAATCAAGGAAACACTTATTGATTACGATCTCAAAAATGCCGAAGTCTTTCAACAGCAAATCTCTCAGATTGACGACAGGACAACTATGCTTGAAATTAAAAAAGCGTTGGAAGATGCACGCTCGCTGTACAATATCATTCGTCTGGTAGGAGAATATGAATTGCTAGAAGAATTAGATTTTAGACAACTGAATACGCTGCGTAATGAAGCAACAAATCGTTTACAGTTGATCAATGCCAAAGAAGCCTTTGAGCATAACGAGGAGATGAACAATCTGTTGAATGTAGCTTTGGAAGACATTCTTTTCAACTTTAAAAAGATAGGCGAAGAAGAATTGATACTGGCTGACAAGCTCAAAGATATTTTGAAGAAGACCCGGGAGGGGCTGGCTAATAATTTTGACACCAAAGATCCTGAATGGGTAAGTTTATATGACGAACTTCGCAGGCTTTTTGAAAACAAAAATCTAAACGAAGTAAGCCAGGAAGAAATGCAGGCCAATATGCATTCGCTAAGACAAATACATAATAAGGTTAAAGAACTTAACCGTAAAAATGATTTACTCAAGGCGAAGTATGACGGTGATCCTAAATATGCACGCACCGAAAAACGTTTGCTGGAAGCCGGCAAGCCTTCAAAAATAAAGGCCGAAATTATGGAAGCCTTGCGGCGTATTAAATTACAAACCGATCATACGGTATTGCAGCGGCAGGATAGTTTAAATAATGAAAATTATTTCACAAAAGAAGTGGCACGTATGGTTATGAAGGAATTTAACGATACTCTTAAAAAAAGATTGGACTACGATACAGTGATGTTTATCTCTGATGTAATCGTTAAAGAATATCTGGATGAATACTATGAGCGTCCGGCTTAAAAATTGTCAGGCTGAGCAGGTCGAAGCCATTACTCAAAACCAAAATACCCTTATTCAATTTATAACTGGATAAGGTCGAATATAAAACAAATAATGACATTAGAAAATACCAATAAAACCAAAGCGCTGATTGATGACCTAAAAGCCGTTTGTGCCAACAACGGTTTGGGCAACAGCAGCAGTGAGTTTGACATCATTACTCAAGCATTTTTGTACAAATACCTTAATGACAAGTTTACCTACCAGTTAAAAAAAGTACGCCCCGATCTTGCTAACGGCGAAACCTGGCAGGAAGACTTGGCCAAGATGGATGAAAATGACTACCGCTTACTTGAATTAGAATTACCCAGTAATGCGGCATTTTTGTATCCCCGTCATTTGATTACCAATGTGTTTAACAGCCAGAATGATAATGATTTTGCCAAGACATTAGACGATACGCTGATGGACATCAGCCAGATCAACAACCAGATATTCTCTGTGACTACCGGAGGTGGTTCTAAAATACAGTTGTTTGACCGTATTACCGAGTTTGTAAAAGATACCAGCTTACGTGATGATTTTGCACGTGCGATTATTAATAAATTAGTTAGAGTTAATTTTGAAGCCATTATGGAAGAAGGCTTTGATTTTTTCTCTACCATATTTGAATATTTAATTAAGGATTATAACAACGACTCAGGCGGAAAATATGCCGAATACTATACGCCACAAGCGGTATCTAAAGTGATGGCGGCTATTTTAGTACCCAATCCTACCGATAATGTCACCATTTACGATCCGAGTGCGGGGAGTGGGACCTTGCTTATGCATTTGGCTCACGCTATTGGTTCTCAAAAATGTACGGTGTATTCTCAAGATATCTCGCAGAAGTCTTCTAACCTGTTGCGATTAAACCTAATCTTAAATGACCTTGTACACAGTATTGGAAATGTGATACAAGGGAACACGATAACCACACCCTACCACCGGGAAAATGGACACCTTCGTAAATTTGACTATATCGTAAGCAACCCGCCGTTTAAGCTAGATTTTAGTGACGATGTAGATGAATTGAATAAGAAAATAAATCAAGAACGTTTTTTTGCGGGCATACCCAATGTGCCAAAAAAGGCCAAAAGCAAGATGGCGATTTACAGCCTCTTTTTACAACACATTATGTTTTCGCTAAGCGGAAAAGGAAAAGCAGCTGTAGTAGTACCTACCGGTTTTATTACCGCGCAATCTGGTATTGATAAGAAGATACGCCAACAGCTCGTAGAGCATAAAATGCTTGCGGGAGTAGTGAGTATGCCCTCTAATATTTTTGCGACAACAGGTACGAATGTATCTATCGTATTTTTTGATAAAGCTAACGATGGTAGAGTAGTTCTAATTGACGCCAGTAAGCTGGGAACAACAGTAAAAGAAGGTAAAGCGCAAAAAACGCTACTCTCGGAAAAAGAAGAGCAGCACATCATCAATACCTTTATCAATAAGGAAGCAGTAGCTGATTTTTCAATAGCGGTAGATTATGAAGAAATTAAAGCCAAAAACTACTCGTTAAGTGCCGGACAGTATTTTGAAGTAAAAATTGAGTATGTAGATATTACTGCAGAAGAATTTGACACCAGGCTAAAAAGCTTTCAAAGTAATTTGGATAACCTGTTTTCTGAAAGCAAGACTTTGGAGGTAGAAATTCAAAATAACTTAAAGAGTTTAAGATATGAATAATTATGTTGCTTTAGGTGACTTAATTAAGTCTATTTCAAAAACTCATAAGTTTGATAAAGATGAGCTAGTTTTTCTAAACACTTCAGATGTTTTGGAAGGATATATTTTAATAGATTATTATACACCTGTTTTTAAACTGAAAGGTCAAGCAAAGAAAACAATACAAAATGGAGATATTCTTTATAGTGAAATTAGACCTAAAAATAAAAGATATGCTTACGTTAGAGATATAGATAATACAGAGGATTATGTTGTATCTACAAAGCTAATGGTATTGCGTAATGCTTCTAACCAATTGAATACAGATTATCTATATCATTTCTTGACTTTTCAAGGGACAATAGACTATTTACAAAAACGAGCTGAAAATCGAATAGGTTCTTTTCCTCAAATTACTTTTGATATTGTTAAGACAATTAAAATTTGGCTTCCTGAATTACAAGTTCAAAAGCAAATAGCCAAAGTCCTTTCTGATTTAGATACCAAAATAGAAGTTAACAATAAACTCAATCAGGAATTGGAAGCGATGGCAAAAACGCTGTATGACTATTGGTTTGTACAGTTTGATTTCCCAATGTCTAAGGAATACGCTAATTCTATAGGTAAACCCGAGTTAGCTGGCAAACCGTATAAAGCTTATGGTGGTAAGATGTTGTATAATGCGGAGTTAAAGCGTGAGATTCCTGAGGGATGGGAGGTTAAAGAGTTGAATGCGTTAACTACAATTGTAAATAGAGGAATTGGGCCAAAATACATAGAAAAGGGAGGAATTCCTGTTATCAATCAGAGATGTATTAGAGGTAAAGAAATAGACTTTGAATTAACCAGACGCCACGATTTAGAAAATAAAAATACATCTAAGCTTATAGAGCAATATGATATTTTGGTTAATTCAACGGGTGTTGGAACTTTAGGCCGTTCAGCTGTTGTAAAATATTTAGTTGATCAAAAAGTCACAGTTGATTCTCACGTAACTATTGTTCGTGCTGATCAAGAGAAAGTTAATACAAAATATTTAGCCTTCTCAATCACTGAATTACAGCCATATATTGAACAATTAGGAGTAGGGTCTACTGGTCAAACAGAATTATCAAGAACCGAATTAGGTAAGCTTAATATTATATTGCCTGTAGCAAATCTTCAGTCTAAATTCTCTAAAATCATAAAAAATATTTGGCAAAAACAAAGCAATAACCAAAAAGAAAACCAAAAACTTGCAGAACTCCGCGATTGGTTATTGCCTATGTTGATGAATGGGCAGCTACGCGTAGGGTATACTGGCAGTGAAAATGAGTATTCTTATAAATATATAAAGCCAAGTCCTGAGCTTTTAAATGTCGCTGAAGCACAAGTGGATTACAGCTTATTTGATGAGCAGAATAATACTATTAAGGCCCGAAAGCAAGCCCAAATTCTCACATTAGCTATAGAGTCACATTCTAAGCTTAACCGAAACCTCTATAGAACAAAAGGAGAAAAATTAATAGAGGTTGTTGAAAAGCATTTATTAATGGACTTTGGTAGAAAAGCAATTAAAATGGCGGCTGGCCCTGCAGATTTTGAATATCTGGTTACTACAGTAGAGCCCCTTGCAAAAAGAAATGATTGGTTCGTAAGAGAAAAAAAGAAATTGACTTCTGGTGGACAATCTAACAAGTATATAAAAGGTTCTAGTTTCAATGAATTTTTTAAGGTAGCGCAGTTAGAAAATCAAGAAAACATTTATGAACTGGAACGCGTAATTGATCTTTTTACGGAGTTAAAGACTACTAGAGAGGCAGAGGTTGTTGCTACGACTTATACGGCTTGGAACAACCTTATAATTCGTCAAGAGAAAATCACAGATAATGCAATTGTTAAAGAAGCCAGAGAAGATTGGCATAAAAAGAAACTTGAAATAGCCCAAGCAGAATTTAAAGAAGCTATAAAGTGGTTGCGTAAAAATGATCTTGTACCTAAGGGATCGGGTAAAGAGGTTTTATAATTAATTACTCTTAATATGGATCGTGGTACTTACTTAGATATTAAAACATTTTTTGAATACATAGAAACAGATGCATTTTCTGATAAAAAGTATCACGTTGATGAACAGGTAATAATCAAGGAAAAGGATCTTACTTGGGAATCTGCTGCAATTTCTAATGTTACTTTTCTTCAACCTTTTGTTGTTAGCGATGTTGATATAAGATCGGGTTTAGCCTTTTATAATTGTAATTTCCTGGGTGGTATTGTTTTTAAAAGAGTTTTTTGTCTAAAGTTTGATGTAGAAAAGAGTAAAGCAAGGTGCAGCTTATACTTCGCTAATTGTAAAATGAGACATTTTACATTGGCAGAGCATTGTCATTTCAAAAGAAATATTAGAATTGAAGAAAATTCAGAAATTGATGCTGTAAGAATATTTGATTCTCGTATTGATGAATTAGGATTTTACCTTGAAAGTAGTAAAGTTCTTAAATTTTTTGATTTAAAAAATTTCACTGGAGGTCTTACAATTTCTAAATCAATCTTGAATGGTAGTTTAAGAATCAATAGATGCAGCAGTAGAATAAGTATAATAAAATCGACGATAAAAAATTGGGTTCAGTTTTTTAATTTGAATTCTAAAGGATTGATTTTTAATAAGAATATTTTCGAAGAGACGGTTACTATAAAATCATCTACTATTGATAGTTGGAGCATAATTGGTGACACTTTCAACAAAAAGCTTGAATATGAGAATTTTAATGATGAGGAAGGCAATAAAGAATGCTACTTAAAGAGACTATGGATCGCAAATGCAGATTTTATAGAGGGAGCAGATATACGAGGAAGAGGTAAAAGTATAGAGTTTATAAGGCTACCCATTACCCCAGATTTAAAAGGTGTTTTACGTATTCAAAATTGGCGGGTAGCAGAGTTGAATATTTCAGGTATAAATCAAAATCTAAAACTTCTTTTATGCCAGATGAGTATACGCACGCTCAAAATGATAGAGTTTACAAATTATGCAGATGTCACTTTTGAAAGGTGCCAAGCAGAGAATGAACTCTTTAAAACAAATCTGGTTGACTCAAGTGCAATTATAATGGCTCATAATGATCTGGGTACTACCAGATTTACTGAGATGGATTTTAGAAGTTTCCTTACGATCAATGTAGAGAATACTTCATTTGATGGGATAAAATGCTCTAATGTGAATTGGTTTGATGACAGCCAACTGGTTATGGGATTTTCTGATAATAATACTTCTAAAGCACATAGAACACGTAGGGAAATATATAGGCAAATAAAACATGCATTAAAATCGCAGGGCAATCAAATAGATAGTCTTTTGTTTCAAGCAAGAGAGATGCGAGCACATAGAGCGGAACTAAAAAGTTCAGACAATTATGGCAGCAATGATAAATTAATTATGACCGTAAATATGACTAATAATTATGGGATAGATTGGTTTAAACCACTTTGGATTGTAGCCTTAATAACTCTTGGTTTTTACTTAATAGAGCTACCTCTCTTTTCTGACAAATTGCAGTATTGCTATGCAACTTCTTGGGAAGAGGTTAAGATGACTTGGTTGGAATGCATTGGTCATTTTAAGGTTTACTGGCAAATATTTAATCCTGCTAGAAAGTTTGAAAGCGTTTACGGAGAAGATAGAAGTGCTTTTCTGTATTTGTTAGACCTTCTTCATCGATTGATCTTAGGCATTTTCATCTTTCAAATAATTAGAGCTTTTAGAAAATTTAGTGGAAAGTAAAGATGACAGAAGTAGAGAACGAATACTTAAAGCAAATAGCCTCAGAAATTGAGATTCCTGAAATACTTGACTCTAATAAAGATCAAGAGATAGAATCAGAATCCAGTAAGCAAAATTACCTCAATCTTATAACAGAAAATATTCGGTCAAACAATAGAGCCATACAGCGTAATTCTTTTGTGCTTGTGGTAAGTGTAGTAATCTATTTTTTGGTATTGTGGGATTACATTAAAAAAGTTAATATATTAAGCTTTCAACTAACCGATAAGTATAAACTTCTTAATGGAATAGCTGTTTTATTCAGTTATCTATACATGGCAAATATTATTCGCTGGTACAATAACAATGACCTTAGAATAAAGTTTGACCAGTTGGCTAAAGACCTTTATAAAATTGGTTCACTAAGTGAAACGTTAAATGCGATACGACCATTTAGCATTTTATTTCATGGGTTAGATTATCAAACAGAAAAGAAAGATTTAAAAAAGTGGATGAAGTGGTCAGGTACAGCTTTACAAGCTATTGTTCTTTTTGGACCCATCTGTTTCGATGTTTATTTACTAATAAATATTTTCAGACTCAACACCTTTAATCTTATTGCATGTGTATGTGGCCTATTGACTTTTCTTATTACAGTCAATACCATCATTTATGCTGCTAAATCAAGATAATTCTATGACTGAAAAGGAAAACCAAATCTGGAAATCAACTATCGAAAGGGTACTAAAAAACAATGAAGATTGGCCAGATACCAATAGGAGTGAACGGTATCATGTGGAATATAAAGGAATCAAAATGCCACCTAAGATTGTTTTAGGCAGAGCTGCACAAATTGTAGAAGAAGAGCACCCAGAAATAGAAATGAAAAGAATAGGAGGTGGTCTATCTACAAATCAATTCATTGAAGATTTCGGTTTTAAAATCACAGAAGATTTAGTTTACAATAACCCAGATAAAAGTAAACTTATAAAACATATTGAGACCAAAATTAAGAATAGAACACTTTTTCAGGATTTTATAAATTTTGGGCAAAGTATTTTATCAGATCTAGAGATTGAGGTCTATAAGGTAAGAATGGCAATTGAAGCTGATGGTGATCTTTCTATTATCGTAGGTATGAGAGCCGCGTACTCCTATAGTGAAAAAGACTCGAAATCCTATATAGGACTTTTGATAAGCCCAAAATTTAAGAAGCATTTAGAGAATAAGTATACTATTAATTATAGCTATGATTATAAAGGTGTACCCGATCAAAGTTATATAAAACTACAAGTTGATAATTGGTCAGAAATTGATCACGAAGTATTAGAAGAGTTTAAAAATCAGTTTAGGCTTCAATATGAACATATTAAAGATTCTAAACGTACCCAATGGAATAAGGATGCTGGTACTACTAGCAACGCTTTAAAATATATCTTATTTAAGAATTTAAATGTCAATGAATTTATGAGTGGAGAGAAATCAATACAAGATTATAAAAATGTACCAGCCTACTACTGCGTTGGGTTTCACTATTACGGTACTAAAGACACCAATCAACTTAGTAAATTTTTAGAAGAAGGTATATGGGTCAATGGGTATAAAACAAAGTTTATCGATGCTACTAATAAAGTGCTTGTAGGAGCAGCAATAGCAGCTAAAACCACTTATACGATGAAAAAGGAAGGGCGTACAATCCCAGTCTTAGAAGTTCATGCACGTGGTATTGTAAAGGGTAACCGTAATGACGGCAGGGAGTTGGAGGTGGATTGGGAGCCTAATTTTAAACCTGTAAAATTAATAGGTCAAGGTGGTTATAGGAATACAATAAGCAGGGTATGGAACAAAAGTGCTATTGAGAAAATATTCCTGAATAATATAAATCAAGAACTTTTTGAAAACATTGAAGAGTTTAATATTCCTTTAAATCAAATTTTATACGGTCCTCCAGGTACTGGAAAAACTTATTCTACTAAAGAAATCGCTGTTTCTATTGCAAAGCCAGATTTTGATTATGACCCTTCGAAAAATTTGAGTTATCGAGAGCAGATTAATGAAGTTTATAACTCTTTAGTTGAATCAAAACAAGTTGCGTTTACTACGTTTCATCAAAGTTTTGGATATGAGGATTTTGTAGAAGGGATTAAGCCTGAAACCAATGAAAAAGAAGAGGTAATATATAAAGTACAACCCGGTGTATTTAAAGAATTGTGTGAACACGCAGAAGGAGGCAGTGAAACAGTAGAAGATGCTATTGAAAAATTTAAAACTAAAATAGAAAATGAAGGAGAGCAACAGTTACAAACGAGTAGGGGTAAAAAATTCAGAGTTGGTTATAATGGTGGTACAACCTTTAGAGTAAACCCAGAAAACAGTGTAAATGAACAACCAGATTACCCGGCTTCTATTGATTTTATAAAAAAACTGTATATCGGTAAGGATACTGCAGGAATGTATAATCCCAGTTATGTAAAGAGCATTCTTGAGCATTTAAAAGATCAATGCGGATTAAAAGATAGTAAGAAAGCCAAGCAAACCAAGAAAAATTATGTGCTCATTATAGATGAAATTAACCGAGGAAATGTATCAGCCATTTTTGGAGAGTTGATAACGTTACTTGAACCGGATAAGCGTAAGGATAATAAAGAAATGATTGAGGTTACTTTACCTTATTCTAAAGAAACTTTTTCAATACCCTCAAATGTATATATAATTGGTACAATGAACACTGCTGACCGTTCTGTAGAAGCGTTAGATACTGCTTTAAGAAGAAGATTCTCTTTTAAAGAAATTATGCCAGATGCAGATTTATTAAAACCTCAGCGATTTTTCTGGGAATTACTTTGGAAGTATAAAGAGAACGATTGGTTAAGTAAATTATATAAAACTAAAGAAGAACAGTTTTTAAAATTTGTTGGGGCAGATGATCATCTTTATGAAGATCGAAAAGCAATCTGGTCTAAAATGATTAATGAAGGAATTGATGAGAAACAAATATCTTATTTTAATAATTATACTTATTCAGGTATACGTCTAGATTCAATTCTTAAAACAATCAATAAACGTATAGAATACTTACTGGATCGGGATCATACTATAGGGCATTCCTATTTTTTTGAAGTATATCAGGCGGCAGACATGCAGCTAAAACTTCAAGAGGTTTTTGAAAATAAAATTATACCGTTGCTTCAGGAATATTTTTATAAAGACTACTCTAAGATAGGACTGGTTTTAGGGGATGAATTTGTAGAAATTGAGAACTATGATTCCCAAGCTATATTTTCAAAGTCTACAAGAATTTCGGTTGAAAATGAAACTACACGTTACTTACTAAAGCCTTTTAGTGAGATAGATTTTGATGCAGCAATACAGGAGCTTTCAGAATATGCATAGTCCCAGGCAAATACAAGTTTTTGAGTATGATAGTTTAAATATTGGAACTAAAAAGGGTAAGGTCGAATTTAAGAAAAAGCACTTTCGAGCCCTAGTTAAATTAAATGAGCTTCACGGCAACAAATACTTTACAGTAGGGCTTAATAAAATCACTTTTAAACACTACGTAGGCGTTTTACAGGTACATGATGTGTGTATAGAAGTATTACCGAAAGCAGACCGCTCCAGTGCAGATGAAGGCGCTTGGCAAAATGCTTTAATTGAGATGCTACGGGTAACCAGGCGACTTAAAGTAAATCAAGTTGATCACGCTAATGTCACTAAACAAAGCAAACATTTACTTGATATTTATTTTGAGTGGTATTTGAATGAGGTACAAAAACTCATGCATCAAGGGCTTATTAAAAAATACTACCGCAAACAAGGCAATCTAAATACTTTAAAGGGAAAATTGGTTTTTGCCAAGCAAATTTCGCAAAACCTTATACATAAAGAACGCTTTTACACAGAGCATCAGGTTTACGATAAAGATCATTTGATTCATCAGATATTAAATCAGGCACTAGGAATCATTGAGCAGTTTACACGGGGAGGGTATTTGTATGGAAAATGTAAGTCCATCCAATTAGATTTTCCGGAAGTAAAAGCAATCCAAGCAACAGCGGCTACTTTTGATAAATTGGTTTTAGGTCGAAAAGAACAACCCTATACAACTGCCCTAGAAATAGCCCGTCTCATTATTCTCAATTTTGCACCTAACGTCAAAAGCGGTTCAGAGAAGATGATTGCGTTGCTCTTTGATATGAATAATCTTTGGGAAGAATATATTTTGGTACATCTTAAAAAAGCCTTTCGGGATGATGAGGTTCAGGTATTGGGACAGCGTAGTAAAACCTTTTGGAATGGTATTACCATAAGGCCTGATATTGTAATTAGAAAAGGCGACCACACTGCAATGATCATTGATACCAAGTGGAAAATCATTGATCAATATAAACCTTCGACTAACGACTTGCGGCAGATGTATGTGTATAATGAATATTGGAAATCCACTCAAGCTATTCTCTTATATCCATCGAATAAAGAAAAAGTTACAGCAGTAAAACAATTTGAACCTATCAAGGATAAAGGTGAGAACCATAGCTGTGGTTTAGCATGGATAAACATTTTAGAAGGCGGAAGGATAAATGATAATTTTAGCTCAGATTTGAAAAGGGTTCTGGGATTTTGAATCAAGTAAATAGAACTCAAGAATAGCGAGAAAAATAACCCCTAAAGACAAATAATGGCCATTTTTATTTTTCAATAATCAAAACTCTGAAAACTTATTGGAGCCCATGCAGGAACGACTTAGCCGAAAAGAGTTCTATGATCTAGTTTGGTCTAAATCCTTATCAAAAATTACTGATGAGTATGGTATAGATTACCATTCTATAATTTTAATCTGCAATAAGAACAACATTCCTAGACCCAAATCAAGTTATTGGGCTAAGCTGAAATTTGGTAAACAGGGAGTAAAACCCGAATTATCTTCTGAAGATCAGGATAAAATAATTTGGAGGAGAGTAAAACAAAAAGCAGATTTAATCTCACAAGCTTATTTGCAAGGTAAAGAACTAGAACTATCAATTCAGTTTGAAATCGAAAGCGACTCTAAACTTAACTTAACAGTTTCAAACAGACTGAGTAAACCAGATGAACTCATTCAAGATTACTTACGTATAGAAGCTGAAATAGAAAAGATTAGTAAAAGGCGAGGTGTTTATTTTAATTACAGGGATAATCCTAGAGTTTCAATAAGTACTACAAAGCAGGTTCAATCTCGCGCTCTGCGTTTTATGGATTGCCTGATTAAAAATTTACGTTTAAGAGGGCACAGTTTTAAACTACAAAACAAAAGTTATAAAATTAACATTCATGGTGAACTATTTCCTTTCAGTTTACGGGAAGTAAATAAGAGGGTTAAAAGGGAGAATGATAGATGGGGTTCTGACCTTTTAGGTACGGGGAAACTTGCTTTTAAGATTGATGAGTGGTGGGGCAAGGAATGGCAGGATCAAAAGACAGTATTTGTTGAAGATAAAATTTCTGAAATTATTGCTAAGTTGGAATATTTAGGAAGAACTAATCGAGCTAAAGGAATTTATCAGGAGATTAAGTACCGGCAAAATGAAATTGAAATACAAAAAGCCAAAGCCATTGAAAAACAAATGGTAGAAGAAGAAAAGCGATTTGAAGAACTATTGAATATTGCTGATCAATGGAAGCGTGTTGAAAACTTGAAGGAGTTTATCAGTATGCTTGAAAAAAATAAAGATTTAGATTATGATAAATTGGAGCTTCTTAAATGGGCTAAAAATAGAATTGAGAAACTAGATTATATTGGTTCACTTGAATAAAGTAGCAAATAGTAAA
Source organism: Leeuwenhoekiella aequorea (assembly GCF_004104375.1). Taxonomy (GTDB): domain Bacteria; phylum Bacteroidota; class Bacteroidia; order Flavobacteriales; family Flavobacteriaceae; genus Leeuwenhoekiella; species Leeuwenhoekiella aequorea. The sequence continues at coordinate 57,319 of NZ_QOVM01000001.1, read as the reverse complement.
GCCTTCACCCCATTCCCCTCCATTTCGCAAAAGACTTCATTTCGGGAAAAGCGGTTCATTCAAAGGTCTTGAACCCAATCCCTGAAAGAGGGATTAAGTTCGCTTGATCCTAATGACTTGAAAATTTGTATTCAAATCCAACATTGGATAAACTCAAAACTATCATTAGGCATTCTCCACAGCAGCCGTTTCCTTTTCTTTAAAGAACTAAAATTTAGCTTGAGGCGCTTTGCATAATCAGGCTCACTTCGACGCTGCTCAGTGCAGGCCTCAGCTCGCTCTTTTTATAAAAGCTTTTCTCAATTCTAAATTTTAAATACGGGCAATCGAAAAGGAAACGCATACAGCTCTATGGGAAGTAAATGGGAATGAATACTAACTCTTTTTTCGTTTTAATAAAATTGAAAATTCGAACACGTTGAAAATACTATTTCAATCATTTTACAAGGAAAACGCTCCAGATATAATAAGTAAATAGACTTTTTGATATCATTTAATTTGATGCTATTTGCTATCATAATTAATGAGGATTTTTAATGATAACTTAGGGTTTAAAAGTTATCGTTTTGAGGAGCGAAGCGGATAAAAATGATCAGCAAGAGGGTAACACGCTGCGCGATGTTACAGATCTCATTTTTAGTTTTAAATCACTGTATTTCAGTTATTTATGATCATTTTTAATTTTGAGTGAAATTCACTTTTGCGCCAAAAAGTTTAAAAACGCTTCTCAAGCCTTATGAACAGGGCAAGTGATTATCCTAATTTTAAATTTTAAAGCTATGAGTCCTAAATTTTCCAGAATTAATTTTCATACAGAAACGGTGGAGCGCTTTAAAAAGTACGCCATAACAAATGATGCAAATTATACAGAAACCTTAGAAGTCATGTTGGACTTTTTTGAGAAGTATTCGATTAATCCTTTTGTTCCTTTTGATGATTCTGTACATAGTTTACACGTACTAGTTGACAAGCGCATGGATGCTGTTGAGGCTATATTAAGAAGAATGGAAACAGAACAATTGAAGCCTTCACGAGAATTATTAGAGCGCTTATTTCAGCCCCAAAAAAATGAGAAACCCTTACTTGTGGAGCGGAAAATTTTGGAGAAAAATAGTGACTCTTTTAAAGATTGAGATGGTAAAGATTTTGAAACGATCGTGTTTAGATGAAATTCAATTACTCCATGCCTATAGAGTTGAAGCTTTTTTTCTTTCACTTGAAAATTTTATTGTCCGTATACCTGCTAATTATATATATCAAGAATATTAGAATGCAGATCCTTTAAATAAATTTGAGTTGTACTCAACTTGCCATATCCAAGCATTGCTGAAATAGCCACTACAGGCACTATATGTAACATTGCTTGCGTCGCAAAGCTGTGTCTGTACACATAGACATTAAACGGGTTTCAATGCCACACAGCTCGCCAAGTTCCTTTAGACCTTTGTTGTAGAGTAAACGTTCCCATTTTGCGTCCTTGTAGGCAAGTTCTGGATCGTTTCTAAAGATGATATTAAAATATGATCGCTTTTACATTTACTGTATTAGTTTGAAATGCTCTCTAATCCCTCTAAGTAGGAATTGAAGCTTTCATCGTTCACCTTCAATTTTTTACGTATTCTGTAACGAGCAGTTTCAACACCACGTGTAGAAATGTTTAATAGAGGAGCAATCTCCTTATTTGTAAGATTCATTTTTACAAAAGCACACAGTCTAAGTTCTCTTTTCGTTATACTCGGATCTATTTCTTTAAGATGATTAAAAAAGTTTTCGTGTACTTTTTCAAAGTGAATATCAAAAACATTTAGATATTCTTCACCCATTCTATGCTGGTTGAGGTTAAATAAAACATCTTGAAGTCTTTTGCGAGCAGTTTGAGTCTTTAAGGAATTTCTAAAATCTTTAAGGGCATTAAAAGTTTCTGTAAATATTTCTTTCTTTTTAACGAGAAGCATCGTGTAATTAGCCAGCTCTTTACTTTTTACAAGGTTATCTATTTCTAATTCTTCTTTGTGTTTTTTAATACGTGCTTTGTCTTGTTCTAGCTTGAGCTGTTCAATTTCGAGCTCCAGAAGTTTTTTAGATTTTTGAGCAGTCAGTTTTTCTTTTTGACGTTCTTTTTCAATCTTTTTATTTACAAGTTTAATGATCACAAACGTTATTGTAATAATACATAGAATATAAAACAAGTATGCAGCTTTACTTTGGTACCAAGGGTGGGGTATAGTAAAATTTAAAGAAGCTTCACTTGCGGTTTGCCCCATAAAATTACGACTACGGACTTTAAAAATATAATCACCAGGGATGGGGTGCGTATATTCTTTATATGGATTTGTGGACCACTCAGACCATTCGCTGTCTACACCCTCTAGTTTAAATTGAAATTCTTTTTGGGAAGAAGGAGTTAATTGAGGTGCGGAAAATTCAAATCGTAATATATCTATAACATTGGTTAATTGCTGATTATTCATTAAACCTAATCTTGTAAAAGCTTGCGGTTTCTTTTGATACAACATTCCTGTTATCTGAGTTGTCGCTCTTATATCGGGGTTGTTCTCGTATAAATTATAAAGGAACAAACCATTTGTAGCACCTATGAGGACCTGATCGTGACTTAATGGAAGGATACTTTCCATTCCCCGATTTAAATTCCCTTTTAGATTTAAAAAAAGATTTTTATTAACGGTTATATCCTCATTACTGGTGTCAAAATATCCTACTTCATCATCCTGAACAAACCAAACTTTTGAGTCGGTGGTTATAAGTTTACGTGTATTTAACTTAGGGTTAAGCACTTTATTAAGTGATGTATAAGGTATAAATTGAGAATTATTCTTATCAAAAGTATATATCCCGGTATTTGTAGTGAAAATAATTTCCTTATTATATAAGGTTACATTTACATTAAAGGCAGACTGAAGTCCATTTTGATCTGTAAAATGTTCTAATGAAAACACTCGGTCAAAACGTTCATTAAGTTTTAAATGGTAAACGCCTTTATAACCGTGACAAATCCAAAAGCTATTACTTTCTCCTATCTGAACGATATCTCTGCTAGACTCATCAAATCCACTTATTTTATCTTCTAATTTCCAATTTCCTGCATTATAAGTAAGAGGATATAATCCGCTATAACCTGCGGCAAAGAAGCTATTTGTCTTACCATTTATAGGGATGACTTTCCATATCCCATAGGTGTTTCCTATACGAATGGGCTTAAATTGATCTAGACGAAAAAGCCCTTTATCGTGCCCTATTAATATCACATCATTTTGTTCCTGAATTGACCACGCTTGTCCTTCGAGATTTGGAATCTTTTGAAAACTGAGTTTTTCAATATGATCACTATCAAAAGCACTATAAAACACACCCGTATTTGTTGCTAGGTATAAGATGTTTTTGTGAATATAAATATCTGCGATAGATGAGTTTTCAAATAGCTGTGATACCGGAGAATCAAACTCAATAAGATCAATACCACTATTCATCATTGCCCAAATTCTTTTTTGATTTTCTTGTGGATAAATAAATAAAATGGTTGAGTTGGCAAGTTTTGAAAAGGTTGATCTTTTGTGATCTAATTGAAAGCCTGAGTTTAACTCTATGATACCAGATGATAACGTACCTAACAAATAAGTCTTATTGAAGTTTACAGCTGAAAGTATTTCTTCTTGTTCGTTTTCGAGAAATAGTTCTTTTATAAATTCTAATGTATTGGTATCTCTGTTTGCTAAATAGACACCTCCGGGTTTTGTTAACACTAAAACTTCGTTAAGTTCATCTGTAGGTAAGAAAGCAACAATGTTATCTAAGTTTAAAGGGGTTTCAAATATCTTTTTAAGACTAGAGCTTTTAGGATCAAATTCGAAAATTCCGTGGTTTTGATCTTGAACATAAAAATGTCCGTTTACAACACCTGAATAAATGAAGTTTAAATTGGCTTTTATGTGAGTAACATTATTTTCTCTAACTACAATAAGCTCCTGAAATGATCTATAAATAATGGCTTCTTGAAATTCGTGAACTTGAAAGAAATATTCGAGATTCAAAGATTCAAGATCTAATGGTTTATTTCTTGATTTATAATAATAATTACCTTCAGAGTCTTTTTCAATTAGTCCTATTTCATTAAAACCACCTGCATGTATTTTATTATTTTCATCGGTAAGCAAGCTTCTAACTGCAGAATTATTGGGCAAGGTTACTTTTTGCCATCGCTCTCCATCAAAAACTAGAATTCCGTCATTGTTGCCAAAATAAAATACGCCCTCTGCATCTTCTGTCATTGTCCAAAATTGACTGTCTGCTTCAAAATCTTCCCTTGTGTAATGCGTTATTTTAGGAATTATTCTTTGGAAAAATTCATTTTCTTGAGCTACTAGGCACGAAGAACAAGCCAGAGCTATCAGGCATACTAATACTTTTATTCTAACCAACAAGTGTAATAGATTAATCAACTTTATAATTTTTCATTTCCATTAACAAAATTAGTAAAAAATAAGATCATTAAAATACTGAAATTCAGATGCTAAAACTGTATGAAGTAGTGCTGACGAGTAAGGTTAACATTTTGGCGTAGTACAAGTGTAGTTCTTTTCTATGTCTCTGTGTTGTTAAATAATAGTTTTGAGTGGTATTATTTTAACAAGAAAACGTTTTCGTTGACTGTATTTATGAGAATATGACAACATAGATTTCTTGTATTAGCTGACTAACAATTAAATCTATTGATCGAATGAGAATTAAAAATTACTTTTTGGTGCTGTTTTTATTCGCTTTTAGTGCAATTCATGCACAGGTGAATGAGATAACAGGTACAGTTTTAGATGCAAATGCTATGCCTTTGCCTGGGGCAAATATTTTGGTAAAAGGAACCGATCAGGGAACTCAAACTGATTTTGATGGAAATTTTACAATCGACGCTAGCTCTCAGGATATCCTCGTTATCTCTTATATAGGATTTAAAACGCTTGAATTTCCGGTAGGGCAGCAGACTAATTTAAAGATAACATTGTCTGAAGACTCAGCAGCTCTTGATGAGGTTGTAGTTGTAGGATATGGTACTCAGAAGAAAAGTGTGGTTACTGGGGCAATTTCAAGTATTAAAGCTAGTGAGTTAGAAAGTCTACCAGTGACTCGTATTGAGCAGTCTTTACAAGGTAGAACTTCCGGGATAACTATTGCAGCAAATTCTGGTCAGCCAGGAGCATCTTCTACTATTCGTGTAAGAGGTATTACCAGTTTTGGTAATAATGAACCTCTTTGGGTTGTAGACGGAGTAATTGTAGATGCCGGAGGCATTGGGTATTTAAATCAATCTGATATTGAGTCTATAGAAGTTCTTAAAGATGCTGCATCACAGGCAATATATGGAGCCCGAGCAGCAGCAGGTGTAATTTTAGTAACTACCAAAAAAGGAAAATTAGGTAAACTTACGGTTAGCTATAATGGGTACACAGGTCTTTCTGGACCAGCGCGTAAACTAGATCTATTAAATGCAACAGAATATGCGACCTTATTTAACGAGAAATATGCTAATGATTTTAGTGGTTCTCCACAAGATTTTAACCTGCCATTTCCCAACCCAGAAAACCTAGGGGTAGGTACAGATTGGCAAGATGTTATTTTCAATAACAGTGCAAAAAAAGAGAATCACGAGTTTAGTTTAAGCGGAGGTAATGAAGTCTCTACCTTCTACTTGTCATTTGGTTATTTAGATCAGGAAGGTATAGTCGCAAAAGAAATTTCTAATTATAAGAGGCAGAACATACGACTGAACTCTACCCACCAGATTAATGATATAATTACAATTGGTGAAACAATAGGGTATTCTAATGAGAAGAGTATAGGTATTGGTAATACAAACAGTGAGTTTGGAGGACCCTTAAGTTCAGCTATAAATTTAGATCCTACAACTCCTGTTGTGATTACAGATCCTGCCGTTGCTAATTCTGGTTTATATACTAATCCTGGTATAATTAGAGACCCTAATGGAAATCCTTATGGAATTTCTAATCTTGTAATTCAGGAAATGACTAACCCCTTAGCCTATATTCAAACGCGATTGGGTAATTATGACTGGGCAGATAATTTTGTAGGTAATGTCTATGTGAATCTTGAACTAATACCTGGTCTAAACTTCAGAAGTACTTTAGGAGGAAAATTAGCCTATTACGGTTATGAGAGTTTTACGCCAGTGTCTTTTTTAAACACCTCAACAGTGACTTCTCAGAATAATATCTCCAGAGGTACAAACAGAGGTTTTGGTTGGAATATTGAAAACACGTTGTCCTATTCAAAACAATTAGGAGATCATGATTTTACACTTCTTTTAGGTCAAGGTTCCTATACTGAAAATGACACTAAAGGTGAAACTGTAACGTACAATGATATTCCTGTAAACAGTAGAGAAGATGCAGCATTTATTCAGGTACCTGATGATCAAATTATTGCCAGCGCTTATATAGGAACGGAGCATAGAGTAACTTCTTTATTTTCACGTCTTACGTATAATTACAAAGAGAAATACCTGGTAACGGGTATTATACGTCGTGATGGCTCCTCTCGTTTTGGATCAAATAATAAATATGGATTTTTTCCCTCATTCTCTTTAGGTTGGAATCCTTTAAAAGAAGATTTCTGGAAAGAAAATGATGTTGTTAATCAATTTAAACTTAGAGGGGGTTACGGTATTGTAGGTAGTGATGCTATAGGTGATTTTAGATACCTTTCAACCATTGGTGCAGGTCGTAACTACACTTTTGGGAATGTTTCAGCCGTAGTTATAGGTAACAGTCCTAATGCTCCTGCAAATCCTGATTTAAAATGGGAAGAAACAAGACAAAGTAATATCGGTTTTGATGCACGTTTCTTTACCAATCTTTCTGTCACTGTTGATTTTTACAATAAGAAAACAGTGGGGATACTACAAGATGTACGCCTTCCGGGTTACGTTGGAGCAACAGGAAGTCCTGCTGCTAATGTAGCAGATATGGTAAACAAAGGATTTGACATTGAATTAGGATATTCAAAAAACTTTGGAGATTTCAATTTTTCACTTAATGGAAATGTTTCTTATTTAGAAAATGAAGTGGTTTACTTAGGAGAAGGTATTGACTTTTTATCTGGTGGTGCCGGGTTTCAATCAAGCACATATCCTATTACAAGAACAGCAGTAGGACAGCCTCTTAATTCATTTTTTGGCTTTAAAACCCGGGGAATTTTTCAGAATCAGGAAGAGATTAATTCCTATGTAAATTCTGAAGGTGTAATTATTCAGCCTAATGCAGTACCCGGGGATTTTAGATATGAAGATGTTGATGATAGCGGTTCTATAAATGCAGATGACCGTAAATTTATAGGAAGTTCAATTCCTAAATACACATTTGGTTTAACTCTGAATCTTGATTACAAAAACTTTGATTTGCTTGTGTTTTCACAAGGAGCAGGTGGAAATGAAATTTTCCAAGGCTTAAGACGTCTGGATATAAGTAATGCAAATTATCAGACAGAGGCACTTAATCGTTGGACAGGAGAAGGAACTTCAAATAGCTTTCCACGTTTAAGTAATATTGATCGAAACAACAACTTCACAAACCCTTCAGATTTCTATTTAGAAAAAGGAGATTACTTAAGAATAAAAACGGTTCAATTAGGATATTCTTTAAATAGAAATGTAATTGAAAGTATAGGTCTTACAAGATTACGAATTTATTTGACCGGTGAAAACCTAGTTACTTTCACAAAATATACCGGTTATGATCCTGAAATAGGTGGGGGTATATTCGGTATAGATCGAGGATATTATCCACAAGCGAGAACAGGGCTTATAGGCGTTAATGTACAATTTTAAAAAAATAGAGTTATGAAACTAAAATCGATTTTATACCCCGCTGTTTTATTGATAATGACAGCATCTGCGATTTCGTGTTCTAAAGAGTTTATAGAACTAGATCCTTTAGGTCAGCCTTTGGTTGACAGTTATTATTCTAACGAAGATGAAGCTTTTTCAGGATTAGTAGCAGCATACGATATCATGGGCAAGCAATCAAAAAGCTTTGAGAACATGATAACGATGATGAATGCGGGTTCAGATGATCATTTCGCCGGTGGTGGTGGTCCTTCAGACGGAACTGGGATTCAATCTTTTTCAAATTATACTATTGATCCTGCAACTATACCCGGGAGTTTTTGGAATGACTATTTTCAAGGAATATTCAGAACAAACATTCTCCTTCAAAAACTTCCTGATGTACCGATGGATGATGCATTGCGCACACGATTCACTGCAGAGGCAAAGGCACTCAGAGCATACTACTATTTTGAATTGGTTAGACTGTTCAGAAATGTGCCTTTGTTTACTGAGCCTATCTTAACCAGTGAGATCTATACGGTAGAGCAAGTAGCTCCAGAGGTAATTTACGCTCAGATAGAAACAGATTTAAGTGAAGCTTTACCAGACCTACCGCTACGTATTACTGATTTAGAAAATGAAGCAGGTCGTTTTACCCAGGGTAGTGCTCAGGCATTATTGGGAAAAGTGTATTTGTATGAAGGTAAAAATCAACAGTCAGCACAACAATTTGCAGAGGTTAATGGCATGCCAGGAGAAACCAGTAAATATGGTTACAAGTTGGTAGATAACTTTGCAGATCTTTTTAGTTTGACGAATGAGTTTAACTCAGAATCTATTATTGAACTGGCTGCGACAAGTCTTGCAAACGTTAGTTATGACACCTGGGGTGGTGGTCAGAATGAAGGTAACACCGTGAATCAAATGGTAGGTCCTCGTGGTTATTCGGTTACTGCAGGTTCATCAGCTCCTGACTACGCAGGAGGATGGAGTTTTAATACTGTAACTCAGGGACTTTACGATGTTTTGAAAGGGGATCCAAGATTTGATGCAACAATTGCTGACTTAAAAGCATTGCAAGCTGCAGGTGAAGCGAACTATACACCGGGTAATAGAGATACCGGCTACTTCTTGAAAAAATTTATGCCTTTAAAGTCTGATCAATCTACGGGTGGTGGTAACGTAGAACTTAATTATAAACAAAATGTGTACATCATTCGTCTTGCAGATACCTATTTAATGGAAGCTGAAGCACTTGGGGCATCAGGAGCACGTGCTCAGGCACTTCTGGATGCCGTGCGTGCCAGAGTAGGTCTTTCACCAGTACCTGTTTCTATAGATAATATTATGTTAGAGCGAAGACGCGAACTAGCAGGAGAAGGACATCGTTGGTTTGACCTCGTGCGTACCGGAAGAGCAGCGAGTGTATTAGCAGACAGGGGTTTTACATCGGGTAAGAATGAAATTTTTCCAATTCCACTTAATGAATTAGAGAATACCTTAATCGTTCAAAATCCTAATTATTAATCAAAACATTAGAGACATGATATCACAAACTATAAAGTCTAAAACTTTAGGCCTTGCAGGTCTTATGATTGCATTATTAGGATTTACTAACTGCCAGCCAGACGAAGTTGCAGGAGGTAATGGTCTTAGCGATCCTAATGTGGATGCTTCTTTTACTATAGAAGCAGTGAGTGGAGAACCTAATCGCTTTGTTCTTGATGCCAGTAACGATAATGTTCTGAAATCACTTTGGAATATTGGAGACGGTTTTTTTACAGGTTCATTTAGTGAAGAGATTTTTTTGCCAGATGCAGGTACTTACACCATTACACATCAAGCCTACGGGCGCGGCGGTGTGGTAAATGAAACTTCACAAGAAGTAAATGTTGCCACTTCAGATCCTGTAGCAGGAAACCTTATTAAAGGAGGAAGCTTTATGACAGAAGCAGACCAAAATGAATGGACTATTCTTAAGATTAGTGAATCCGGAACATATTTTACGTTCACTGAAGGAAGTGCAAATGTAGTCGGCTCTAGTTATAATCAACAAGGTTTATATCAAGCCGTAGAGGTAGAAGCAAATAAAGAATACACCATTGATATGAAGGTCTTTGGTAATGGGTCTGTAAACACCTGGTTTGAGGTTTATGTATCACCAGTTGTACCCGTTCAAAATCAGGATTACACCGCAGAAGGCCGTAGAATGGGATTAAGTACATGGGATGGTTGTGCAAACGGACAATTTGAAGGTAAATTATCTAAAATAGGTTGTGTGGGTTCTGGTAATACAGTAAGCTTCGATCAATCTGGTACTGTTTATTTAGTTATCAAAAGTGGTGGAGAAAATATGGGTTCTACGGGTATATCTCTTACCAATGTAGAATTTAGAGGAAGTGCGAATTAGTCAATAAAAGCAGCAGTTCGTTTTAAGAAGTGTTGGTTGTTTATTGTTTTTTTAATTAAAAAAGCTAAAAATGAAACTAGTATATACAATTTCGAGCCGATTGTTTTACCTAATATTCGTATTAGGAATTACTGCCGGTTGCTCCTCATCTTCTACAGATGAAGAACTAACAGAAACTCCCGAAAATCCGGAGATACCTACAACGCCCACAAATCCTTCCGGTACTGTAAATGAAATGGATTTCTGGCTTACTACAGGAAACCGAAGTGCAGAACTAGATAAGCAACCTGGGAACTTAATCTTTGGCACAAGCCCTAATGGATATACTAGCATAGAAGTTGATGCGTCAAAAACCTATCAAACTATAGATGGTTTTGGTTTTTCATTAACCGGCGGTAGTGCTCAAGTGATTAATGCATTACCAGCTGATAAAAAGAGAGATTTACTTCAGGAACTTTTCGGTACAGGTACAAATGATATTGGCATCAGTTACTTAAGAATAAGTGTAGGTGCTTCAGACCTTAATGAAGTTCCATTTACTTATAATGATATGCCTGCGGGTGAGACCGATGAAGATTTATCTGAATTCAGTATAGAAAAAGACCGTGGTGTAATTGATCTTTTAAAAGAAATACTTACTATTAATCCTAGTCTTAAAATTATGGCTTCCCCATGGACGGCTCCCGTTTGGATGAAGGATAATAGTAGTTTCATAGGTGGAAGATTACAGCCCAAATATTATGAGGTATATGCTAATTATTGGGTAAAATATTTAAATGCTATGCAAGCAGAGGGAATAACTATAGATGCGCTTACCCCTCAAAATGAACCCTTACATGGAGGTAACAATCCTAGTATGGAGATGTCTGCTACAGAACAGTCAAACTTTATTAAGAATAATTTAGGTCCTTTTTTAAAGCAAGCTGAGATAGCAACTAAAATTATTATTTATGACCACAATTGTGATAATCCCCAGTACCCCATTTCCATATTAAATGATGCAGTTACAAATCAATTTATAGATGGCTCTGCTTTTCACCTCTATGCTGGGGATATTGCGGCCTTATCTACAGTTCATAATGCCTTCCCTGATAAAAATGTCTATTTCACGGAACAATACAACTCATCAACAGAAGATTTTGCAGGAACACTAAAATGGCATTTAAAGAATGTGATTATTGGCTCTATGCGTAATTGGAGTAAAAATGCGTTGGAGTGGAATTTAGCGAATGATGCAGGATTTGGACCGCATACAGATGGTGGCTGTACAGTTTGTAAAGGAGCATTAACTCTAAGTGGATCTGCTATTACCCGTAATGTGGGATATTATATTGTTGCGCATGCTTCAAAATTTGTTTCTGCAGGTTCGGTACGCATAGAAAGTGCTCTAAAAGGAGAACTTCAAAATGTTGCTTTTGTAAGACCAGATGGTAAAAAAGTACTTATCGTAGAAAATAATGGTTCCACAAATCTTCCCTTCAACATTAAACAGAATGGAAAATGGGTTGTGACCGCATTAGATGCAGGTGCAGTTGGCACCTATATTTGGGAATAAACAAGCAATCAGTTAAGCTTCAATATGAAAATAACACATTTAATTTTCCTGACATTTTTTCTCTTTGGAAGTCAGGTTTTTGGTCAGGGATTTTTAAAAGCTGAAAATTCTAAAATTGTAAATGAGAATGGCGAAAATGTATTGCTTCGCGGTATTGGTCTAGGCGGTTATATGCTGCAGGAAGGCTATATGCTTCAAGTTCCATTTTCAGGCCAGCAGTATGTGTTTAAAGAACACGTTGAAGAACTTGTAGGCAAGGAGAAAACAGAGCAGTTTTATGCAGCATGGCGTAAAAATCATATGCAAAAGCGTGATGTAGATTCGCTTAAGCAGTGGGGTTTTAATTCTATACGTTTACCGTTACATTATAATTTATTTACCCTTCCTGTAGATGAAGAGCCTGTTGCAGGTAAAAATACATGGCTCGAAGAAGGTTTTCAACTTACAGACTCCTTGCTTAAATGGTGTAAAGCAAATAAGATGTATTTGATTCTAGATATGCATGCAGCTCCCGGAGGGCAAGGTCACGACGTAAATATTTCAGATAGAAATCCTTCAAAACCTTCGCTTTGGGAGAGTGAGGCAAATCAACAAAAACTTATTGCAGTCTGGCAAAAACTTGCTGAGCGATACAAAGATGAAACCTGGATTGGCGCTTATGATTTACTTAATGAACCCAACTGGACTTTTGAAAACGGCAAGAATGAAAATGGTATAGAAGATACGGAAAATAAGCCATTACGTAAACTCTTAGAAGAACTTACCAAAGCCGTTCGTGAAATAGATACCAATCATATTGTGATTATAGAAGGTAACGGTTGGGGTAATAATTACAATGGTGTTTTACCGCCTTGGGACACCAATATTGTACTTAGTTTTCATAAATACTGGAATTACAACGACACAGCTTCTATACAACAGTTTCTGGAATACCGTAACAAATACAATATCCCGGTCTGGCTGGGTGAGTCTGGCGAAAATTCTAATGTTTGGTTTAGAGATGCCATTTCTTTAATGGAAGAAAATAATATTGGCTGGTGTTGGTGGCCTTTAAAAAAACTTGGTTTTAATAACCCTTTAGAAATTAAAATAAATAAAGGATACCGTGATTTACTGAATTATTGGGCAGAAAAATCAGAAAAACCTTCGTCTGAAGAAGCATTTGAAGCGTTAATGCAGTTAGCAGAAAATGCAAAAATAGAAAACTGTATTGTGCATTATGATGTGCTCGATGCGATCATTAGGCAACCCAAAAACGCCGATGCAATCCCATTTAAATACAATCAATTAAAAAACCAGCTTGTGATCAAAGCGGCAGATTATGATTTAGGTACAGATGGCGTTGCGTATCACGATACGATTTCTGCAAATTATCATATTTCCACAGGCAAAGAGCGGCAAACCTGGAATTTAGGAAGAACATACCGCAATGATGGGGTTGATCTTTTTAAAATAAATCCTGATAATGAGGCGGTTTATGTGGGAGATTTGGAGCAGCATGAATGGCTGCATTACACGGTTAATACAAATGAAGCTGGGGCGTATTCAATTTCTCTAAAAATAAGTTCAAACACCAATACGGGTAAAGCTTCTCTGCTAATAAACGACCGCAATACTACACCAATTAACATAGAGAATACAGCTGATAAATGGGAATGGACTGCGCCTGTTTCGGTGTATTTAAAAGCTGGAAAAAACACCATTAAGCTTTTAGTAGAACACTCCGGTTTCAATCTTCAAAGCATAAAAATCAGTAACTAAATTAAGTGATATCGTAAATGAAATTTAATCAATACCCCTACCTGCTTTTTAGCCTATTCTGCATTTTTCAGAGTTGTAAAACATCAGAGAAAAAAACAGAAACCGCTGAAATCTGGATTACTTCTTTAGATAAAACCGCATTGCTAGAAAAGCGTGAAATCCCTTCCCAAACTCTAGATACTACTCTGGTTGATGAGACCATCGTGGTTAACGATTCAATTACGTATCAAACTATGGATGGTTTTGGATACACGTTGACAGGCGGTAGCGCGATGCATATCCATACGATGAGCGATTCTGCTCGGGCTGAATTATTAAACGAACTTTTTGCAAAAGACGAACTGGGAGTAAGTTATTTACGATTGAGTATTGGCGCTTCAGACCTTGATGCAGCTCCTTTTTCATATGATGATCTTCCGAAGGGAGAAACAGATGAGAATCTTGAAAAGTTTTCGTTGGCTCAAGATACCCTGCACTTAGTTCCGGTTTTAAAAGAAATTTTAAGTATAAACCCCGACATCAAGATTTTAGGTTCGCCGTGGTCTCCACCGGTTTGGATGAAAGATAACGGCGATACGCGAGGCGGAAGTTTGTTGCCAGAATATTACGAAGTGTATGCGGCTTATTTTATAAAATATATTAAAGCGATGCATGCTGAAGGTATTACTATAGATGCAGTTACCATTCAAAATGAACCCTTGCATCCCGGTAATAATCCCAGCCTTTTAATGAAAGCGCCACAACAGGGAGAATTTATAAAAAATCACTTGGGTCCTGCATTTCAAAAAGAAGGTATTAAAACAAAAATACTTTTGTACGATCACAATGCAGATCGGCCTGATTATCCCATCTCTATTTTAAATGATCCCGAAACTGCAAAGTATGTTGATGGCTCGGCATTTCATTTGTACGGTGGAGAAATTGATGCCTTAATGCAAGTTCATGACGCGCATCCTGATAAGAATTTATACTTCACAGAACAGTGGGTGGGAGCTCCCGGTAATTTTGCACAGGAAATGGCATGGCATACCGAAAATTTAATTATTGGAGCTACCCGAAACTGGTGTAAAACCGTTTTAGAATGGAATTTAGCTGCCGATAAAAATCAAGAGCCACATACAGATCGTGGCGGTTGTGATCGTTGCTTAGGTGCTGTTACCCTAGAAGGAGATACTGTTACCCGTGAGCCAGCCTACTATATAATAGGGCAAGCATCAAAATTTGTTCCTGCGGGTTCGTTGCGTATCGATTCTAACGCAACGAGTGATATTCCTAATGTTGCTTTTAAAACTCCGGAAGGTAAAACGGTAGTTATACTTCAAAATACGTCTAACGAAACTAAAACAGTTGAGGTAAAAAGAAAAGATTCAAATGTATTGGTTGCTCTTGCTGCTGGAGATGTAGGGACGCTGGTACTTTAATTTTAAAACGAATTATGAAAAATTATTTATACTATTTAGGAGTCTTATTTCTTTGTGCAAGCACATTGACCGTGAATGCTCAAGATGCCGATTTTTCAAACAAAGAAATCAAGATCTATACAACTTCAAAAGATACAGATCTTCGTTTATCTATAACCGGAACGGCTCAATTTAAAGAAGCGACACAACCTTTAGAAACCGAAATCTCGTTATTTATAAATCCGAAGAAAACCTTTCAAAATATTTTAGGAATTGGTGGTGCAATAACTGATGCAAGTGCCGAAATTTTTGCAGGACTACCAAAAGAACAACAACAACACTTGCTAGATGCGTATTACGATTCTGAAAAAGGCATCGGTTATTCGTTATTGCGAACCACAATTCACAGTTCCGATTTTAGTAAGGAAAGTTATACCTATGTGGAAGAAGGAGATGCAGATTTAAACACGTTTTCTATAGCTCACGATCAGCAATACCGCATCCCAATGATTAAAAGAGCAACCCAAACTGCAGGTGGAAAATTGACACTTTATGTGAGTCCCTGGAGTCCGCCGGCATTTATGAAAACAAACGGTTCTATGCTGAAAGGCGGAAAGTTAAAGCCGGAATTTCGTCAAAATTGGGCAAATTATTACGCTAAGTTTATAAAAGCTTATGAGGCTGAAGGAATGCCTATATGGGGGCTTACAATTCAAAACGAACCTATGGCGACGCAAACTTGGGAATCCTGTATTTATTCTGCCGAAGAGGAGCGCGATTTCTTAAAAGACTATCTTGGGCCAACCCTAGAAAAAGAAGGCTTAGGAGCTAAAAATATAGTCGTCTGGGATCATAATCGAGATCTTATGGTAAACCGCTCTAATGTGATTTTTGAAGATCCTGAAGCATCAAAATATGCGTGGGGTACCGGCTTTCACTGGTATGAAACTTGGACCGGTGCCGAACCTTTATACGAGAATGTAAACCGTGTGCATGAAGCATTTCCTGATAAAAAGCTCATGTTTACAGAAGGTTGCATTGAAAAGTTTGATGCTTCCAGATATCAATATTGGCCTAATGGTGAGCGTTATGGCGAGCAAATGATTCACGATTTTAACAATGGGACGGTAGCCTGGACAGACTGGAATATTCTTTTGGATCAAAACGGCGGGCCCAATCATGTGGGGAATTTTTGTTTTGCTCCTATTCACGCAGACACGACAACCGGTGAATTAATTTATACACCATCATATTATTACATAGGTCATTTTTCAAAATTCATAAAACAACAAGCTAAACGTCTTAGTTCTGCAGTAAGTAGAAGTGTGCTAATGAGTACAAGTTTTGAAAATATAGATGGTTCTTATGTGACGGTGGTGATGAATAAAACTGATGAGAATTTATCGTATTCACTGTATATCCAAGGAGCTGAAACTACTTTAGAAATACCAGCCCATAGTATTCAAAGCTTGGTTTATTAAGCGTTATCCAATATGTGATTAAAATAACCCTAAGAATATTCTTGTTAGGGTTATTTTAGTTTGGATTTTCTAAGTAGATTGTATTAACACATTATATTCATCTAGAATATTATTAGGCAGATCCTTTAAATAAATTTGAGTCGTGCTCAACTTGCTATGCCCAAGCATTGCAGAAATCGCCACCACAGGCACTTTGTGCAGCATCGCTTGCGTCGCAAAACTGTGTCTGGAGACGTAAGACGTTAAACGGGTTTCAATCCCGCAGAGCTCACCAAGTTCCTTTAGACCTTTATTATAGCGTAAACGCTCCCATTTTGCATCCTTATAGGCGAGTTCTGGATCGTTTCTAAAGATGATATCAAAAATATAATCGCTCTTTCTTTTTCCAACAGTGTAATGTGCTAAAAGCGCTTCCAGTTGAGGAAACAGTTTAATGTCATACAGTTTACCGGTCTTTTTTCTCTTAAATTTTAAACGCCCATCGATTATATTTTCCATTTTTAAATAAGCCAGGTCTATAAAGGAGATACCGTAAAGCATATAAGACAAGACAAAATAATTGCGATAATCAAAAAGATGGTGACCCGGTTTTAATTCCAGGTTGATGATTTTCTTTAAGTGTTCGATATCTAAAGCTCTTTTGGCTGTAGGGGTGGTGCGAATGGTATAAAACTCAAACGGATGCCCATCTTTTTCGGCGTATCCCATCTTAATCGCTTTATTGTAGATAGCGCGTACTCCCTTAAGATAGGAAGCAGCACCGTTAATTGAATTTCCTTCTTTTGAAAGGTGATGCTTTTCAAAGTTTACCAGAAATTCATAATTGATTTCATTAAACGTTAAATCACTGCCACTCATAAATTTTCTAATCGCTTTGAGTACTTGATTATAAGCCTCCGCATTTCCAAAGCGTTTCATCTCTTTCATTTCTTCAATGACGCGCTCTCCAAATTTAAAAAAGGATTCATAATGCGATTTTGTTGCAATCAGATCTTTTAATTGCATTATTCCCATACGGTGTAAACGTTTTTTATCTTGAAGCTTATTGATGATATCCATCGCATCAATTTTTTCTTTGGCCAAAAGGGTATTCAATCTATTTATAGAAGTTACTCCCTTATACGATCTTTTTACCCTTTTCTTGCGATCATCCCACTCCGATTTAAGTACAGAAAACCCCATGGCAATTGATGTTGTTTTTCGGCCATGAGTCAATCTCAAAATGATAGGATATGTGCCATCTTTTTTCGATCTTCGTGTGTCTAAGGAAAGGACTAAACTGGTCTTCATATCCTTAAAATTAGTAAAAAAATTTGCACGCAATTTGCACGCAATTCTTTGATATCAAGTGATATGTTATAATATCAAAAATTATTAGAAACCTGAAAATCAATAAATTATATCGATTTTTAATAGTTAGAGAAGTGTTAAAGAAAACCTGGCAGTCAAGAGGTCGTCGGTTCGAGCCCGATCTTCTCCACAAGGGTTTCCAGAGTTTTGCTCTCGAAACCCTTTTTATTTGCACGCAATTTGAAAATTTAAAGTTTTTGACACACTTGACGGATTGTTCATTAAAAAACCAAGCTTATTCTATTAGAAAAGATGACTCCCAGTTTTGATGTAGTGGGACATACTTCTGTATAATATATTTCGTCACGGCTTTTAGAGTTTTCCCATTTACCGGATGAACTCCAGGAGCAGTATAGTATTCAATCGTTTCTTCATCGGTTTTATAATACCAGATAAGTGGTTTGTCAGTTTCTTCAGCAAAAAAAGGAGTAGCCATATTCACTTTAATACGCTTAAAATTTTTTAGTCGTGTGTCATCATAAGGTTCTATAGGTGTGCCGAACTTAGAATAGGGTTTTTCGGAACAGGAAATTTTTTCATAACTACCCCCATTCCATGTCATACAGGCTCCAGATTTTGTATTTTTTAAACCTATACTGTTGTAATTCATATGTGCAGCGATAGCTATACAAATTATAACTAGGGCAGCAATAACCAAAAATTGTAATTTCCTTTTAGATGTCGGTTTTGCTGTTTCAGTAGGCTTTGATATATCTAATGTAGAATCTTGAGAAGGTGTGGTTTTAACTGATTTTTTTGAGACATAATCAGCATAATTTTGATATCCCAAATAAATACAGAATTCATCAATACTATCTGAATTTGGAGCATAATCTAGATCTCGGGTTTTGGTTATGAATTTATTATAGGTTCGCTCAAGAGTTCTATAACTCAATCTGGATTCTAATTCAACCTGTTTGGATAAAGCATGTTTGCTATGTGAAGCCGATTTTGTTTTGGCTTTTTCAAATACTTCTTCAACAATTTTTTTAGTTAATCGTTCATCCATCTTATCAAAAATACAAATAATATGTAGACAACTTTTAGACAGACCCATTGTGAACCCTTGTTTTTACGGGGTGTCCATTAGCTGTCTAAAACCTGTCTGTTGTCTGTCTGCAACTACTCTTTCATCTTCCCTTTACTTTGTCCCAGAGAATACTTGCTGCTATGTGTTGCTAACATAGCTTTTCTAGAACAAGCATTCTTACGGAAATCTATAATGCAGTGGCTTAAGCCAATTGGAAAGTAGCTTAAAGCTGCTGCATAAGATTTCCACTTTCCAAAAAATCAACAGGAGTACTCCAAAACTCAATGGTGGCTGTAAAGCAAATGCTGGGGAAATCTCGGACGGCCACCTCTTTGTCTAATTCCAAATCTTAAAAAGATGAAAAAAATTATAATAGCCATATTTATTGTGGCCTTAAACGGGGTGGTTACCTCTTGCAGTGCAGACGCTTATGAAGAAAGTTTAATTAAAGGAACTCAGGCCACTGAGGGAGATGATGAACAAATAACACCTCCACCTCCGCCTCCTGAAGGTATGGGAGATTAAATGAATTTGAGTCTTAATAAATAGGAGCTGTACCACGAGGTATAGCTCTTTTTGTAGTAGTTTAGCTAAAAACTTTTTTGAAGAAAACGCTACTCTTACTCATTTATATTCTACTGATTTCTTGCACAGGAAAGCAGAGAAGTTTGCAAAGTACACCAACCACTCGTATAGACAGTACACTTAAATATTTTGAAGAATCGAAAAATGCAGATTTAGCTTTAAACGCACAATATGAATTGACAGAAAAGGCGTTTAAATTAGTCAGTACTATCCCATCTGATACTTTATTACCGAAAATTTTATATCAAAAAAACTGGTTGCATCTTTCGTTAGGACAATATGATAGTCTTATCAAGTATGATAAAGTTTTGAGCCGAATACCTAAGCAGTTTCAAAATGAGTTAGTATTAGCCAAGCAAAACTACTTAATGGGATATTACTACGAGATAATAGCAGAAATACCCGATAGTGCTTTTGTACGTTACAATCGCTCTAAGACTTATTATCAACGAGAGAAAGATAGTAGTTGGATCGGAAAAAATTTGTTGAATATGGCTAATATTCAGCAAGCTCAAAGCGATTTTTTTGGAAGTAAAGAAACCTTAACTGAAGCTTTGCAATATTTTGGAGAAAAGAGTAAAAATGAAACAGCTTCTGCATTCAGTACTTTAGGAACAAACCATCGTAAACTCTTTAATTATAAAGATGCTGAAACATACTTTTTAAAAGCTATAGCTTTGACTGAAAGTGAAGAGAATGGGTTAAGTATTAAAAATAACTTAGCAGTAACTTATATAGATAATGGTGAATTTTTTAGAGCAGCTAAACTCTTAAATGAAATATTAGAGAGTTCCTCATTAAAAATAGAAAGTTCTCAACACGCTCGTGTTTTAGATAATTTGGCATACGCAAACTGGTTATCTAACAAACCAATTAAAAAAAATTCTTTTTTAAAGCCATTATACTTGCGTAAACAAGCAGGTGATAAGCGTGGCTTGCTTTCTAGCTATACACATCTAGGCGAGTTTTACAGCAAGATAGAACCCCAACGGGCTGCCCGTTATTTTGACTCCGTAATTCAACTTTCAAAAACGATTAGAGTTCCAAGGGCAGAAAAAGATGCCATGAAACACCTGATGCAGTTGTTTCCTGATCGTGTAGAAATACACAACCGTTACATCTTTTTACAAGATAGTCTCTATAAGCAAGAGCTTAAAGTAAAAACTCAGTTTGCCAAATACAAATATGATGATCAAATAAAACAGGAATCAATACTAAGGCTAGAAAAAGAAAATGCGGAAGCCGAGCTAGAAGCTATTCAAGAACGTAATATGAGATATTGGTTTCTTGGAGGTACAGTTTTCTTAGCCTCTGTGTTAGCAATTGGTTATTATTCAAATAGACAACGCGTTAAACGCTTAAAAGCCCAAAACCGGGCAGATCGTGTTGAGGCTTCTTACGCTACAGAAGCGGCTTTGTCACAACGGTTACACGATGATTTTGGGGCAGGTTTACATCACTTGATGCTATTGGTGCAGAGTAAAGCCGATCCTGAAAAAATACTCGACGAGCTTGATGAGCTCTATCAACAAAGTCGGGATTTTTCGCGTGAAATTAACGCCGTGGATACCGGTGCAAATTTTAAGGAGGTCCTTTATGCTATGCTGAATTCTCAAAAACCAGAAGAAACACAGCTGCTTATTGTGGGTGGTAAAGATATACCCTGGCAATCCCTGAGCAATGTGACCAAAATAACTCTTTATAAAGTCTTACGGGAGTTGTTTATCAATATGAGTAAACACAGCAAAGCTAAACTTGTTACTTTAAACCTGAAGCAGCAGGCAAACGAACTTGAAATTCGGTATTTAGATAATGGTGTAGGGATTGATATTTCTGAAATTGAGAAAAATGGACTCTTCATTACAGAAAAGCGTATAGAAGCCATAGGAGGAAGCATTAGTTTTGAATCTAAACAGGGCAATGGTTTTAAGGCTTTGATTAAAATTCCTAATTAAAATTGTTTTTCAATGTGTTTTAAAAAAGCATTAATCGCAGAAGATTTTCAAGGTGATATTAAAAGGATTGTAGACCCTTGAAGAATCAACTGAAAATTGAGGAAGTAGATGAAGAGTATTATCGTGATAATGCCTATAATCGCCTAAAGGTTGCAGGGTCAAATCAGAACGGGTATGATTTTTTTTACTGATTTTTTTTAAAAAAAAATCACATTCTACGAAAGCTACTTTCCGGGATAGCATAGATAGATAAAGCCAGAAAGCTGTAGGCTGGTTTAAAAAGTCATTGTGAATTCGATAGAAGAAAATCCTTTTGAGATAGTGTCATAACTGAAAAAGAAAATGGATCGGCATAACTCTGCACAGAAAGACGATACATTTAAGTTCTCGTCTTTTATTTAAATTTCCTTCCTCTAAAGTCATTAAGTTTTCGTGTCGATTTCACAGTCTGGTAACTGAACACATCCTAAAAATTGGGTTTTAGTGTAACAAGTTCTGCTATTTTTGTTTGCGTTTGTCTTTGATATCAGATAAATAGATTCCTTTTTCGTCATCAAATTTTTCAGATTTTGGACTTCCAATTATTTGAGCAGCATAAACTCCAGAGTGGCCGGAGAATAAATAGGCGGTACTACACGCCAATGCAATAAAAACTCCAGACTCTATACCAAAAAGTTCAATTCCCATAATTGTACAAGCGATAGGTGTATTTGTAGCGCCTGCAAAAACAGCTACAAACCCCATACCTGCTAATAAATCTATAGGTAAAGGCACAAACCAAATTAATGCATTTCCTAGAGTTGCTCCTATATAAAATAAAGGAGTTACCTCGCCTCCTTTAAAACCGGCACCCAGTGTGAATGAAGTAAATAGAAGTTTTAATAAAAAATCGTAGGAGTTCATTGATATATTAAATGAATCTACAATTGTAGGTACACCTAAACCTATATATTTTGTTGTGCCAATTGCATATACTGCGATTGCAATTACGACTCCGCCAATAACGGGTCGAAGAGGAGGATATTTAAGGTGTTTTTTAAATAAATCACTCCAGAAGTGTGTAGATTTTGAAAACAACATACTCACCAAACCAAAAATTACTCCTGCTAACAGTGCCCAAAGTAAGTTTTGGGGATTCATTTCTACGATAGAATTTATATGATAATGAGTGTGTGTAACATTCCAAATCTTACAAAAATAATCTGCAAGAATTGCCGCTAAAAAACTGGGGACAATTGCGTCGAGACGAATTCTGCCAAGAATCAGAACTTCTAAAGCAAAAATTCCTCCTGCGAGTGGTGTTCCAAAAACAGAAGCAAAGCCTGCGCTTATACCTGCTATAAGTAAAATTTTACGATCTCGATTTGAAAGTTTTAGAATCTTAGTAAATTGGTCTGCTATGGCTCCTCCAATTTGAACTGCGGTTCCTTCCCGCCCGGCAGATCCGCCAAATAGGTGAGTAACTAGAGTTCCGAAGAGAACTAAAGGAGCCATTCTAAAGGGAATAATTTTTTTTGGCGTATGAAATTCTTCAAGAAGTAAGTTATTTCCTTTTACTACACTATTACCGTATAAGTGATAGGATATACCAACAATAAATCCTGCCACGGGCAGCAATGCTATAATCCAAAAGTGAGACTCTCTATAAGCTGTTACCCAATCAAGACTAACGAGAAAAAATGCAGAGACACTACCTGCGATTGCTCCTAAAAATGTACAAATAATGAGCCATTTGAAGAGGTAGAGCAATGCTGGAATTTGTTCTATTTTAAATAAATAGAGTTTTAGCTTGTTGTTATCCATAAGATTGTACCATATCGAATTGCTTTTTCTAGCATTTGGAAATAACGACAGTTTTTGAAGAAATAAAAAACCTTATGCCGTTTTGTTTAGGCGCAAATATACTAGAATAACTAAACTCTATAGTAATACGAAGGTTATCCTCTGGACTATAAATTTTTAATTTTTTTGATCAAAGAGTATTTTGACGTGAGGTTTATTGATCTCTATTATTGTGAAAACACCAAGCAGGATGCCTAGTATACCAGAAAGGCAAGATATTATGGCTACTACAAGTACAAAAGTATAGTTACGAGCTTGGCCAATATATTTAGCTGCTAATAACGAAAGTATACCTACAATCAAACAAATCAAAAAACCTATTCCAAGAACAATTGCCAGTATACTTTGGAAACCTAAATCTGCAGAAGGAATAGTATCTGTTTCGCTGGTATAACTGTAGATAAAAATCAAATAGCCTAATAGAATCAAGGATCCCAGTAATGTAAGTACACCCTTAATTATATATAAAATTCTGAAAGTGTTGAGATTGTTTGACTGCAGTTCCATAATTATCTGTTTTAGGTATAGGTAGTTATAATATACTAATTGTTACAAAATGCTATAAACTACAAAACCCCAGAACTCGATCTGGGATTTTATAATGGATGTTTTAAAAAATTAGAAATTATTTCTGAGTCGGTTCCCAAATATCGTTTTCAAAATTTACATCAGTAATTATTTTCTCTGGATCAAGTTCAACTTTACTTAACTTTTTTGTGCTATTCAGCATATAATTCCATGAATTACCGCGCTGCCAGATCTCTACAGGAAGCGTTATCAACTCGGTAGTGTTATCATCATAAGTCACCATCATCTTTACAGGCATAGGGACTTCACCTTTATTTAAAATAGTTATGATATAATTACCCTCTTTCTCACTAACTGTGTCAATAGCTAAATCAATATTTCCCGTACCATAAAACCAGCTTTTCCAAAACCAGGCAAGATTTTCACCAGCGACATTTTCGATATGGTTAAAAAAGTCTCTGGGTTGTGGATGTTTGTAAGCCCAAGTTTTGATATACGATTTAAATGCATTGTCAAAGCGCTCTGATCCTAAGATGTATTCACGAAGCATAAATAATCCCTGTGCAGGTTTGTAATATGCCGTCATCCCAAGGTTTCTTAGATTTGTCGCATCTGGATAGGTGTCTATGCCTTCCCGATTAGGGCTATTAAACCAGCCTATAGAATTGCGTACTTTGCTAAGATTTGCAGGGTACTCTCCATTATTAAATTCTAGTGTGCTATAGTGGTTAATGAAAGTATTAAAACCTTCATCCATCCAGGCATAACGTCTTTCATTAGACCCTACAATCATGGGAAACCAGTTATGACCAAATTCGTGATCTGTAACACCCCATAGTCCAGCTCCTTTAGATTTCCAACTGCAAAAACTCAATCCGGGATATTCCATACCGCCTATTTCTGCGGCAACATTTACAGCTGTTGGATATGGATATTCAAACCATTTATTAGAATAATTCTCTATAGAATTTTTAGTATACTCTGTAGATCGTGACCACGCTTCTTCACCAGAACTTTCAATAGGATAAACAGATTGGGCAACAGCTTTATTTCCATTGGGTAAATTGATCTTTGCCGCATCCCAAATAAATGCTTTAGAAGATGCAAATGCTACATCACGGGTGTTTTTCATCTTAAAATGCCAAGTAAGTGTACCGTTTTGTTTAGCTCTTAATGACATATCATTAAGTTCTTCTGGCTTTATAATGTATACCGTCTCATCGCTATTTTTTGCTTGATCCATCCGGTCGCGCATTTTAGAAGACATAACATCTTTAGGGTTTTGTAATTCACCTGAAGCTACAACTATATGGTCAAATGGAGCAGTAATTTTAAAATCATAATCTCCATAATCTAGGTAAAATTCGCCTGCGCCAAGATAAGGTTCTATATTCCAGCCCTCGATATCATCTAAAACCGCCGCTCTGGGAAACCATTGTGCTAAAGCAAAGATGGTTCCGTTTTTTGTGACTACACGTCCCATACGATCCATACCATCCTGAGGAATTTTATATTTAAAATTCATAGAGATAGTAGCTTCACCACCTTTTGCAGCTAGAGGTTCTGCAAAAAATACTTGCATACGCGTATCTGTAATTATGTGTTTTGAGGAATTGCTACGTTTTACTTTGGCGTTTAAATTTGAGAGCGTATAACCACCATCTACATCACCATTATAGCGATTACCAGCGATAGGGGTTGTGAGCGTTCCTCTAGATTTTTCCGTAAATCGGTTTTGCTCCAGATGCATCCAGATGTAATCTAGTGCTAACGGACTATTATTTGTATAATGCAGCGTGACTTTACCCGTGATAGTTTGTGCTTGCTCATTAAGCGTAGCTTCAATAACATAATCGGTTTCATTTTGCCAATAATTCTCACCGGGTTCACCAGTGGCAGAACGAAACTCATTACCACTATGTTCAAGAAATTCGCTGAAAAGAGGTTGATTATAAACCTTAATTTCCTGAGCATTAACCACACAAAGTGTTGTCAGAGTTAGTGTTGCAAAAGCAAATTTTTTGCTGAAATTATTCATTTACTAAAAAAGTTTGATTGAGTTTTAAATGTAATTCTATTTTATCAAATAGTATCTATAGTGTTGATAGCTAATCTTCAATTAATAGATATTCTATACTTCCTTTTCTGTAAAGGGGGTGTCGATGTCTAAAATCTCATCAACTAGCTGCAAGAGATATTCTTGAAAGGTTTCAATAAGATCCTGAGTAATTAAAGAGTTTCTATCTTTATTCAGTTTTAAGAAACCTTCTTTTAAATTTTTAAAAGATATAATACCGGCTTCAGTACTTTGAGGAAGCCCTTCAGACTTATAAAGCATTAGTGCGTAACATAAAACTTGAAATGCCTTAGATTGTTTGTTATAATTTGAAATAAGATCATCCCATTCCTTTAGAACAAGATGTCCTTTTTCGACTCTTCCGGTTTTATAATCTAAAACTCTTAAAACATCATTTACAGTATCTATTCGATCTACTGTTCCTCTTAATGTCACTCCATCCCTGATTGTGACACTATATTTTGCCTCAAGAGCTTTAATTATAATCTGGTTTCCACTCCCTATCTCATTTTGCTCTAGAATTAAGAAATTGCGTACAAATTGCTTGGCTACGTTAAAAATTATCAGGTTTTTACCTGTATCAATATTTATCGCATTGTACCAGATCGCAAATTGTTTACGTACTTCCTGTTCAATACCTGCTTCCATTTTGGTGAGGATTGCGGGAGTAAGTACCGTATTCAAATACGGTTCATATAATTTTTCTAGTGTTTCATGAACCACAGTTCCTAATGTATTGTGAGCAATGATATCCTCAACTTCGTCCAGCTCTTTAATACCTAAAACGTATTTATAATAAAAATCAATAGGATTTCTAATGTAAGTTGTTAAAGCAGATGGAGATAAACCTGCCTCGACATGTTTTTTAATACTAGCAATTATCTCTGGTGTTTTTTTAATTTTTTTAAGTGTTTTAGGCTTCAAAGTCACACCGGCACTTGCAGTTTGTTCTTTGTATGAGTAGTTTACATCGGGATCTGTGGCTAGCTGCAATAAAAAACGGCTTTTCTCACCACTATTAAGACCACCTGCTTCATTGTTATAAAGAAGATTTATATGTTGAGAACGCTGTAAAAGTCTAAAAAAATGATAGGCATATATAGCATCCTTTTCTCTATAGGTAGGTAATTTGTATTCTATCTTTAAGTCAAACGGTATAAAGCTGTTTTGACTTTTACCTGAAGGGAAAGTTCCCTCATTGAGCGAGGTTATAATAATATTTTCAAAATCGAGTACTCGAGATTCAAGGACTCCCATAATTTGTAAACCTGAATAGGGATCTCCTCTAAAATCTAATGTTTCTTTACTAAGTAATTCCCTATAAAACTGTTTAAGCGTCTTAATGTCTCCAAGATAAGTATAGGTGTCATTTAAATTTTTAAGCTGATTAAAGAGTTCTAAAAAAGCGTGTAGAAATTCTAACTGTAGCCAGTTCTTTTGTGGAAAGAGTTCTTCTTTTAAAAGCTGTATGATTTTTAAAATAGCTGCTAATGCTTGTCTACTTTTATCTTTCCATGAACTGAATATAAGTTGTAGTGCAGTAGACTCGCTGGTAATATTTAGTTTTAAAGGATCTATATAAATTAGATTTTTCTGAGTTATCTCTTTTTTTATAGTCAGCCGAATATCTCCTAAGAGAATTATTGCATACTGTTGATCTAGTAAGGCGAGTACATCTTTATAATAAAATCCATTTTCTTTAAAGTTGAGTTGTAATTGAAACCAGTTTTCAAAGAAAGCAGCTTGGGCTACTTGCTGTAAAGGCAGACCCATAGTAACATTTAATGCCTTAATATTATGTGGTAACGAATTTAACAAAGGTAATAGGAGTGCTTCATCACCAAGAATTACCGCTGTGTTTTCTAGGTCGTTTTGTGAGAAATCTGCTAATAATTGTCCTACATATTTAATTTGGCCAATGTTCTGTGAGATTCCGGTAGCAACAATGTTCTTTTCAGAATTGTATCGAGATTTCCCTTTTACTAGAATTGAATTATCAGGATTTAATTGGGGCCAGGATTTAAGGTATGTTCTTATAAATGTACTGGCAACATGATATTGATCTTCTAAGAAATACGGATCAATATCCCAGAAAATCTTAGTAGATGGTCTGGTTAAGAATCGTTTAATTATTTCCTGTTCTGCTGTGTTTAAAGCATTAAATCCACAAAAATGATAATGTTGCTCATCATCTTTAAGATAGTCATTTATATTTTCAACTGCCTTTCGATAAAGCATACCTTGATAGCCTAGACCTAACTTTTCTAGATGTGTTTTGTAATTCTCATAATAGTCTGCTATAGATTTCCAGAAAATAAGATAATTAGAAACTAGCGTAGAAGATTTGTCTGTTGACCAATGGTTTAATTCCTTTATAGCACTTAGATAATCAAAAAAAGGTTTTGTAGCTATAAGGTGTCTGTCTATCTCATTAAAATCACCTAACAGAGTTTGTCCCCATCCAAGAAAATTTAGAAATGATTCTGGCTCCCCTTGATTGTATTGTTGTTGATATATGTGATACAATTCGACTTGTAATTGGGTTTGTGATGCAGGAATCAATCCTGATATATCCTCAACAAGTTCTTCTATGCTTAAGGTCTTTGGCAGAAAGCAAACCTCATCTTTTAACTTCTTTTTTAAATTCTTAATAAAAAAACTCCCAGCTCTTTTAGAGGGTAAAACAATCACCGTTTGAGAAAGCGGTATGTTAGAGTTTAATAAATCTTCAATTATCTCGTCGATGAATGTAGTCATATGCTAAAAATAAAAAACGCCCCGAATAAACGGGGCGTTTTAAAAAAAATATTGTAATCAGAATCTAGTCTGAAAATGATCTTACTTTAAAGTAAGTTTCACACGTCTGTTAAGTTGCATACCTGCAGCTGAAGTGTTAGGAGCGATTGGCTGCTCTTCACCGTAAGCGTGAATCATAAGGTTGCTAGCGTTAGCACCTTTAGAGATTAAGTAATCAACAACTGATTGAGCTCTTCTTTCAGAAAGACTCATGTTGTAAGCATTACTTGCACGGCTATCAGCGTGACCTTCAACTTCAAATTTAGCGTTAGGATATTCCATAACGATTGCAGCAATTCTATCTACAGTAGCTAAAGAGCTCTTACGGATAGTAGCTTTATCTGTATCAAATAAGATACGACCAGCTTCACCATTTAATTCTTCTAATACAGCAGCGTCAACTTCTGGACAACCATTGTTAGAAGCAGGACCAGCTACGTTAGGACACTTGTCATCTTTATCAGCAACACCGTCACCGTCTGTATCTACGAATGGGCAACCATCGTTAGAAGCAGGACCAGCTTCATTAGGACATTTGTCTTCTGCATCGATAACACCATCACCGTCAGCATCAGGGCAACCATTAGTTGCAGCAGGACCAGCTACGTTAGGACATTTATCTTCGTTATCAGCGATACCATCACCGTCAGAATCAGGACATCCGTTGAATTCTGGTAAACCAGCTACTTCAGGACAAGCATCTTCAGAATCTTTTATACCATCACCATCTGTATCAGGACATCCGTTGAATTCTTTAAGACCTGGAGTTTCAGGACACTCATCATTTTTGTCATAAACACCATCACCATCAGTATCTTTTCCGCCAAAAGCAAAACCTACACCAACTACGTGTTGCATGTGTCTTGTGTAATAAGTACCAGGCATCATTGCATGCTTGTAAGTAGAAGATAGATCAAGGTTAATTTTATCGCTTAACCAGATTTTTAAACCTACAGTACCGTTTAATGTTCCGTGACTTGGCTTATCACCAATGAACACGTAACCACCACCACCACCTAGGTAAGGGTCAAACCAGCCACCTTCGCCAAAAAGGGCATCACGGAAGCTATAAGAGAACATACCATCAACAGCATAGTAAGCTAAATCATCAACAGGAAGGTCACCTAATTTATCAATTTTGTTGATAGAACCACGTACACCTAATGCAAAACCAGCACCAATGTAACGACCTACATATAATGTAGAAACTGATGGAAGAATATTCCAGTGATCAGAAACATTGTAAAATTCATCAGGAAAGCCTCCAGTCATTGGTCTGTTATCTGGTGGGTATACAGGGTATGTATCTACCGCGTTTACACCAATACTAACAGCCCAAGGGTTGTTTTTGTCTTGAGCATTTGCCTGACTCATGCCGATCACGACAAGAGCTGCAAATAAAAATAATTGAGTAAGATTTTTCATGTTAAGTAAGTAAAATTTAAGTGTGTTAATTGAAGCAAATGTAATTTGTTAAAAACTAGCAACAAAATCAAATTTGAGAAAAATCGAATAATCGCTTATTTAAGATGATTCTGGCATTTGATTTGTTGCATAGCTAATAACAAGTTAGATTATTTTATAAGTGATATTTCAACTCTACGGTTCTGTTGTCTACCAGCTGCTGTAGCATTATTTGCTACTGGCTTAGTCTCACCAAATCCTTCTGAAGATAATCTTGATGCAGGCAATCCTTTTTCAATTAAATAATTTTTAACTGAAGCAGCGCGCTCGTCAGATAACTTTAAGTTATATGCATCACTACCTTGACTATCTGTATGACCTTCTATTAAGAATCTCGTATTAGGATACTCCATCATAGTCCCAGAAACATTATCTAAAGTTTCAAAAGACTCTTTACGTATTGTTGCTTTGTTTAGGTCAAAAAGAACTGTTCTAACCTGTACATTGATTTCTTCCAATACTTCAACAGTTACTTCTGGGCAACCATTGTTTGCTACTGTACCAGGAACTGTAGGACACTCATCATCCTTGTCTAATACACCATCGTTATCTTTATCTTGGTAAGGACAACCATCATTAGCTGCAGGACCAGCTTCATTAGGACATTTATCTTCAGCATCAGTTACTCCATCACCATCAGCATCAGGACAACCATTTAAAGCAGGTAAACCAGCAACATCAGGACATTTATCTTGAGGATCTGCAATACCATCACCATCAGAGTCAGGACAACCATTAAATTCTGGTAGACCAGCAACTTCTGGACAAGCATCTTCAGAATCTTTTATTCCATCACCATCAGTATCAGGACAACCATTAAATTCTTTTAAACCAGGAACGTCTGGACATTCGTCATTTTTATCAAAGATACCATCACCGTCTGTATCAACTCCACCAAAAGCGAAACCTATACCTGCAGTGTGTTGCATATGTTTAGTATATCTATCTTCAAATGCGTGCTTGTACGTTGTAGATAAGTCTAAACTAATAGACTCTCCAAGCCAAAGCTTTAAACCTACAGTTCCGTTAGCTGTACCGTGGCTAGATAAATCACCTACAAATACGTAACCACCACCTACACCTAAATAAGGATCAAACCAGCCGCCTTCTCCAAAAAGAGCATCGCGGAAGCTGTATGTAAATGTACCGTCTAAACCGTAATAAGCAAGATCATTAGCATCTGTATCACCAAGCTTCTCAATCTTATTTAAAGAACCTCTAACTCCAAATGCAAATCCACTACCTATGTAACGACCTACATATAAAGTAGAGATAGAAGGTAGAATATTCCAGTGGTCATCTACATTATACATTTCATTAAGAAAACCACCTGTTAAGGGTCGATTGTCTTCATCTACAGGATAAGTGTCAACAGCGTTAACTCCAACACTTATATACCAAGGGTTGTTTGCATCTTGAGCCAAAACTGTGTTTGCTCCAAAGAATACTGCAAAAAACATAAACAATATACTAGTACTTTTAATCATATTTTTAAAGGATAAGTTATTCAATACGGGGGTAAAAGTAGTTTGTTAAAATTTAGATACAAAGCGGCAATTGATAAAGTTTTATTAAACCTTTATTAAGAATTACAAAAAAGGAGAAGTATTTATTAACTTACAAACATTAAAATATATTTTTTAAATAACTGTATATCAGATATATAAACATATTTAAAATTCCATTGTTAATAAGTTGCCTTAAGTTAATTTGTGTTTTATTAAGGGATGTATATTTGCTCCTCCTCATTGAGATATACAATTATTTTCTTCCTAATGGTATATCCCATGGTAGTTAAAGCCTTAGCATACACATCTATTTGATCTTTATGGGAGTCGTTTTTTGAACCTGTTTTATAATCCAATAACCATACTTCTTTATCAGCGTTAATCTCCAAACGGTCTGGTCTAATAGTTTTTCCGTTTAAATTTATATCCCTTTCGTTTAAAATAGTATTGCTTTTATTGAAGAATCCTTCAGTTTTTAATAAGACGATCAATCCTTGTAATTTTTCATAAAGAATCTGATAGTAATCGGCTTCTATCAATCCTGTAGTGCGGGCTTTATTTAATGCTGAAATTATATCTTCTTCAAATTTTATATTTTCCATAAGTTCATGGATAACGTTCCCCAGATTTATTGCCTCAACCAGTTCAGTATCCCACAATGTATCAGCTTGGGTGACCATAATAAGATTATGATCTTCCTTTGCTGTACTAGTAAGTGCCAAATGTTCTGAAATAAGATCTGAAATACCGGGTTTTGAAATTCGCTCTTTATTACCTGTTGAAAAGAAATAAGATTCTTCACTAAATTCAGGAAACTCACTTACATAATTTATAAACAAGTCTGAAAATGATTTTGGTTCACTTTTGCTCAGCGCACCTTTATTTGTAATGATATGTAATTGCTCTACACTACGCGTTAATGCAACATAAAGGATATTAATATTATCTAACTGCTGAAGGCTTCGTTTAATATGATATAAAGCTTCAGTCTGATCATTAAACTGTGTGAGCTCATTTTTTTGACCTATAAGTAAAGCTTCAAATCCTAAGAAATCTTCCTTACCTGGTAAATACCAATTATACGAATCAGAGTTTCTGGGATATAATTCGCTATCTGCAAAAGGATATATTACAACGGGGAATTCAAGACCTTTTGCTTTATGTATAGTCATTATCTGTATCGCTTCTGAGCCAGGTGGTGTACTTATGCTTAGTTTGTCTTGCTTGCGATCCCACCAGGTTATAAACTCGGGGACACCGCCAGAATTTTTTTGAGTAAAGTCATAAACGGCATCCAGAAAAAATTGCAAGTAGGCGCCACCATCTTTTTGTAATTCAAAACTTCGTATAATATATTCTACAGCTTCATAGAGGGGAAGGTTAGCACATTGCTCAAAGTCAAAGATTGACTTTTCTCCTAAAGCATTACTAAGTAAGGTGGCTCCCGTAAATATTAAGTTGTTTTTGTAAAAAGTGTGTGGGTTTTCTAAGTTTAAAAATTCTTCAGCTAAATATTCAAGCAGTTTAATACTTATAGCAGACGATTCTTTTTCTATCGTATAATGAAGAAGATTAACTATAAATTGAACTTGAGCAGATTGTTTTATTAATAGACTCTCATTAGAAATAACAGGTATATTTTCTTCTTGTAAACGTTGAGCGATTGCAATACCTTCAGAATTTTTACGCACAAGAATACAGAGCTCATTTAGATCAAAACCATTTTCTCGACAAGATGCGATTCTTGATACTACTTCGTCAAGATATAAGGGGATAGATTCTTCCTTATTAATGGCATCTATAAAAGAAATTGACACATAACCTCCTTCTTTAGAATTTACTTTTTGGGCATTGCCTTCAGTATATATTCTTTTATAATCTTCATTTTCAAAGATATTCGCGAGCTTACTAAAAAAGGAATTATTAAAATTAATAACTTCGTGAAAACTGCGGTAATTAAAGGGTAGATTTATAATTGCCTTATCTTCATTTTGAAAAGGATTAGTAGTATTAGATAACTCTATGAACTGAGCAGCCTCCCCTCCGCGCCAGCGGTATATTGCTTGCTTAGGATCTCCCACTAGCATAAGACTATTCGATAAATCTTCAGATTGATTTACACTAACGGCATTATCTATCAATGGGATTAAATTTCCCCATTGTAATCTTGAAGTATCCTGAAACTCATCTATAAAGTAATTTTCATAACGCTCACCCAAACGCTCATAAATAAATGGTGTAGGTTGATCGGCAATATTTTTACTTATCAACTCATTAAAATCTGATATTAATATCAAATTATTCTCTGTCTTTATTTTATCAACCTCGTCTTGTATCGCTTGTAATACAGATAGAGGAGTAATTTTTTTATAAAGCTCTTCCTGAAAACTTAAGTTTAAAATATCATGTTTAATTGTGTTAAACTGAAGAGCGATTTCTGGAGCAATTTCATCTAGAATATCCTTAATAGGCTGTTTTTGCGTTTTTGTATACATAGGCTCTTCACCTAAATTCACTACCCATGCAGATGTGGTATTGATTGTAAACAACCCGTCAGCAATTTTTACGAGTGCTTTCGGTAAATATTTACCTTTAAAATGTCCTTCTTCCAGCCCATTTGAAGAAATAAAATCGAGAAGTTTTTTTGCGTTTTCAATAATTGCTTTTTCTGTGCTAATAACAGATAGTCGTATATGTCTTTTCAATTCGGCAAAATCTTCAAGCGACTTTCCCTCAAGCATTTTTAAATAAGCTCTGTCATTCTCACTAAGTAATAATCTACTTATGTCATAAAAATCTCTAGATATATCCCAGCTTCGATCACTGTCTATTTTCTCTAGAGCATAATCAAGAAGAATATCGGTCACCAGTTTATCTTTTCCGGCCTTGTCAATTAACCTGTCTACAGCCTGTTCTAAAACATCTTGAGTATTTAATTCAACCTCAAAATTTTGAGGAATTTTTAAATCGTGTGCAAATGTGCGAATAACTCGATGCGTAAAATTATCGATAGTAACAACATCAAATGATGCAAAATCCTGAACTATATTTTTTAGAAGCTTCTTTGATTTATTCTGAATATCTAACCTGCTCAAGCCGGTCTCTTCTTCGATAGCAAGCAACATGGGACTGGGATCATTGATGATCTCATCCTTTGTGAAAGACTGAAGATTATCTACAATACGCAATTTCATCTCTGCAACCGCCTTATTTGTAAATGTAATCGCAAGAATTCTGCGGTATTTAAACTCGTTTTTACTTTTAAAAAGTATTACGAGATAATTTTTTACAAGAGCAAATGTCTTTCCGGCACCGGCGGAAGCATTGTAAATAGAAATTGTATGATGATCTTGCATAAATTCAAGATAATAAAGGAGTTAATAATTTAATTCGAATAAGGCCCTAAGAACTTAATATTTAAAACTTAAGACTTTTATAACACGTGTTGCTTTAATTACGAAAGCTGAATTGCTATCTTTGGAAATCAACTGTTATATTAACAAAAAAATAAATAAATATGTCATTTCAACTTCCAAGTTTAAAATATGCTAAAGACGCATTAGAACCTAATATTGATGCTAAAACCATGGAAATTCACCACGGTAAGCATCACGCTGGTTATACAAGCAAATTAAATGCAGCTATCGAAGGCACAGATCACGAAGGTAAGACTATAGAAAATATTCTAATCAATCTTGATATGTCTAATAGTGCTGTTCGTAATAATGGTGGTGGTTTTTATAACCATAGTCTTTTCTGGGAAGTAATGTCTCCAGATGGAGGAGGAGAGCCTACAGGAGAATTAGCCGAGGCAATTAATGCTGCTTTTGGTTCTTTCGAAGCTTTTAAAGATAAATTTAGTAGTGCAGCAGGGTCACAATTTGGTTCTGGATGGGCTTGGCTATGTGTTCATGAAGGTGGAAAAGTAGAAGTATGTTCTACTCCTAATCAAGATAATCCACTTATGCCAGAAGTAGGTTGTGGTGGTACGCCGATTCTAGGATTGGATGTATGGGAACACGCATATTACTTAAACTATCAAAACAGACGTCCAGATTATATTGAAGCATTTTTTAATGTAATAAACTGGAAAGAAGTTTCTAGCCGCTATGCGCAGAATAAATAATTAATAAGCATTTATAATTATTCAAAAACCCGGAATTTATTCCGGGTTTTTTTATGCTCATTTTTTATGTCAAAAAATATCGTGCTCGCCACCCCGAATTTGTGGCAATAAAAAAGGTGGAAAACCTGGGGAAAGAAACGGCTCGCTTCTAAAATTTATTTCAACCTTTATTCAACAATGAATTTTTGCGACTTCTAGTCATTTTCGTGTGCTCGCCACCCCGAATTTGTGACAATAAAAAAGGTGGAAAACCTGGGGAAAGAAACGGCTCGCTTCTAAAATTATTTTCAACCTTTATTCAATAATGAATTTTTGCGACTTCTGGTCATTTTTCGTGTGCTCGCCACCCCGAATTTTGGCAATAAAAAAGGTGGAAAATCTGAGGAAAGAAACGGCTCGCTTCTAAAATTTATTTCAACCTTTATTCAATAATGAACTTTTGCGACTTCTAGTCATTTTTCGTGTGCTCGCCACCCCGAATTTTGGCAATAAAAAAGGTGGAAAACCTGAAGAAAGAAACGGCTCGCTTCTAAAATTTATTTCAACCTTTATTCAACAATGAATTTTTGCGACTTCTGGTCATTTTTTGTGTGAGCGCAACCCCGAATTTTGGCAATAAAAAAGGTGGAATAAATCCACCTTTTTTGCCCCAAATCTACCATGAACTTAACCTACTTATGCTCTGGTAATGTCCAAAGTACGTTGTATAATTAAGTATACATAAAGTTTTAGATAAAATACGAAATTATCAGTTTAAGTACCTTTTTTAATACGCTCTTTTTAAACTTCCTTCTACATAATTGATAAAAGCTCTGTTTACAACGCGATTTCCCCCCGGAGTAGGATAATCACCTGTAAAGTACCAGTCTCCTAAATTCTTAGGACAAGCCTTATGTAAATTTTCAACTTTTTGATAAATAACACTTACCTCAGTCTGTATTGTTTCATCAACTAGTAACTGTGCAATTTTATCAGATATCTGCTCGTCTGTAAAAGGTTTGTAAATTTCTTTTACATAGTTTACTACATCCTTATCTTCAAAACTTACTTGCGATAGTGATTTTTGATAAACCCGATCTATAATTTCTGTTTGACCTGTTTCTTCTAACAATGCTACTGCAGCTCTAAATGCCACAAAGTCTTGAAGTTTTGCCATATCGATACCATAGCAATCTGGATAGCGTATTTGCGGTGCCGAAGAAACAACTACCACTTTTTTAGGATTCAGACGAGAAAGCATTTTAATAATACTTTTCTTCAATGTTGTACCGCGAACAATACTGTCGTCAATTATCACAAGATTATCTGTCGATTTAACAACACCATACGTAACATCATATACGTGAGCTACTAGATCATCTCTACTACTGTCTTCTGTGATAAAAGTACGTAGCTTAACATCTTTAATTGCTATTTTTTCAGTTCTTAGCTTCTTTGATAAAATGGTATTAAGACCTTTTTCATCTAAGGTGTCGCGATGTTCTAGTATTTCAGCTGTTTTTTGCTTATCAAGTTCTTCTTGAGCAGCCTCGACCATTCCATAAAATGATGTTTCTGCTGTATTAGGAATATAACTAAAAACAGTGTTTTGCGTATCGTGATTAATATGTTTTAAAACTTCGGGCATTAACAAACGACCAAGTTGTTTACGTTCTTGGTAAATTTCTGCATCACTACCTCTAGAGAAATAGATACGTTCAAAAGAACATGCTTTACGCTCACGAGGCTCTTGTACCTGCTCTATAGAAGTCGCTCCACTTTTCTTAATAATGATAGCATGACCAGGATCTAATTCCTGAACATCTTCAAACTTTGCATTAAAAACAGTTTGAATTACAGGTCGCTCACTAGCAACTACCACCACTTCATCATCTTGATAGTAATATGCAGGTCTTATTCCTGATGGATCACGCAATACAAACGCATCTCCATGACCCAGTAAGCCAGCCATTGCATAACCACCATCCCAGTCTCTTGAAGCTTTTCTTAAAATCTTTGCGATATTAAGGCGCTCTGCAATTTGCGGAGATGCTTCAAACTTTGAAAACCCTTCTTTTTTAAGTTTTTTATAAATTTTAGCAACGGCATCATCCAGAAAGTGACCTATTTTTTCCATTACGGTAATAGTATCTGCCTTCTCTTTAGGATGCTGACCAAGTTCTACAAGCTTATTAAAAAGCTGAAAAACATTAGTCATATTAAAGTTACCCGCAACAATAAGATTACGATGCATCCAGTTATTTTGTCTTAAAAATGGATGTACACTTTCAACACTATTTTTTCCGAAGGTACCATAGCGTACATGGCCTAAAAGCAATTCACCTATATATGGAACATACTTTTTCTGTAATGCAACATCATCTGCGTATTCTGGATGCTCAAGTAGCGTCTCATTAATTCGAGAATTAATCTGTGCAAAAATATCCTGAATAGGTTGCTGTGCTATTGATCGCTGTCTGCTTATGTATCGCTCGCCTGGACCTACATCCAATTTTATGCTGGCAAAACCTGCACCATCCTGACCGCGGTTATGCTGCTTCTCCATCATTAGATACATTTTATTTACCCCATAAAATGCACTGCCGTACTTCTCCTTGTAATACTCTAGTGGCTTTAATAACCGTATTACCGAAATTCCACATTCGTGCTTTATTGCGTCACTCATAACTTAGTCAAATGTTTGCGCCCCCTTCGGTTAGAAGAGGGCGCGGTTGTTTTATAGGTCTATATTAAATTGGGTTAACGCTTTGAATTTCAGTAAGCGTTGATTTATCTCGTCTGGTTTTAAATCTTGCATTCGTTCTGTGCCAAATTTCTCTACACAAAATGATGCAAGATTCGAGCCGTGAATAATTGCTCGTTTCATATTTTCAAAAGAATAATCTCCTGTACTGGCAAGATAACCTGCAAATCCTCCTGCAAAGGTGTCGCCGGCACCGGTAGGGTCAAAAACTTCTTCTAAAGGTAGTGCAGGAGCAAAGAAAATATTCTCACCTTCAAAAAGTAACGCTCCGTGTTCTCCTTTTTTAATCACAACAAATTTAGGTCCCATCTCCGATATTTTTTGTGCTGCCACAACCAGAGAATATTCATCACTTAATTGGCGTGCTTCTTCATCATTAATTGTAATCACATCTACATGTGCAATTACATTTTTTAAATCT
Organism: Leeuwenhoekiella aequorea; assembly: GCF_004104375.1. Taxonomy (GTDB): domain Bacteria; phylum Bacteroidota; class Bacteroidia; order Flavobacteriales; family Flavobacteriaceae; genus Leeuwenhoekiella; species Leeuwenhoekiella aequorea. Next base: position 18,435 of record NZ_QOVM01000001.1, on the reverse strand, counting down.
TCAAGGGCACTATCCATCCAGAAGTTCATGGTGTCCAGAATAGCAAGTTTTGGCTTAGTATTCATTTGCTTTAATACAGAGAGCTGAACTATAGGATGCAGATTACCTAAAACCACAATTTCTGAATCTTTGTAATCTTCAGGAACAATTGGATTAAAATCTGCTAGGGTATTTAATTCTGTTACTAGTGTATCTCTTGAGTTGAGGTCATTATGATAAAGACCTTTCCAGAAAAATGTTTTACCATCTTTAACGATCTCAAGACCTTCCATATTCACACCTTTATTCTTTAAAATGTCAATATATTCTTGCGGAAAATCTGACCCTACAATAGAAACTATTGCTTGATCTAGATCAAAATTTGATGCAGCAAGACCTATGTAGGTACCTGCACCACCTAATATTTTTCCTGTTTTTCCAAAAGGAGATTCTATTTCATCAAAGGCACAAGTGCCTACAATTACCATTTTTTGCATTCAAATAATTTTGTGCAAATATACTGTTTTGATAGTGCAATTTTAAACAATGGTCGTTAGAGAACTATTAAACTTACTTTCTTCCGAAATCTGCAGGAATTTCTCCCCACGCTTTTGTTTCCCATTTAACAATTACTGTTGTATACGTATTTGCTTTAAGCCAGTGTTCGGCGCGACGTACCAGATCATAAACATCTTTATTGCGGGCGCTTTCAGTAAGTTTTGTATTGCATTTTTTCTTCTTGACCCAGCCTATGGCAATTCTAGAGTCTGAATAAATTATGCGGTCACTTTTATTTTTTTTCAGAAAAGCGAGTCCGTGTACAAGTGCTAAAAATTCACCTATATTATTTGTTCCTTGTTTAAAAGGACCTTGATGAAAGAGTTGTTTTTGAGTTTGTGTGTCAACACCGCGATATTCCATAATTCCCGGATTTCCTGAACTTGCGGCATCTACAGCAATAGAATAAAGATTGGGTTCGCCATATTTTTGCTTTTCAATATCAGAAAGCACCCGCTTTTTTTTAGAACTGCCTTTTACATCATTATAATCTTTATTGAATGCTGTTTTAGCTTCTGCAAAAGATAAAAAGGATTTGTATTGGGCTCCTGCATAACCATCAATCATCGCTTTGCAATCCTTCCATTTTGTATAAATACCAGGTTTTTTTCCTTGCCAAACGACGTAGAACTTTTCTTTTTTAGCCATTGAAAAATTACTTTTCATTTCCACACAGGCGGAAATCTCAATGATATTTTAATTGTTTATTGCTTTTCTAATAGCGCCGCAATAACTTTTGGAAAATGCTCATATTCAAGCTGATGAATTTTAGCGGCTAGACTTTCTGCCGTTTCTTCTGAATTAAGTTTTGTCTTAGCCTGAAAAATTATTGCGCCCTCATCATAATTTTCAGTTACATAATGTATAGAAATGCCAGACTCTTTTTCTTTTGCAGTTACAACTGCATTGTGCACATTTGCCCCATACATACCTTTCCCGCCGTAAGAAGGTAGCAAGGCTGGGTGTATATTTATAATTTTTCCCTCATATGATTTAATTATAGCTTTAGGGAATAGCCATAAAAAGCCGGCAAGAACTATAAGATCTGGTTGTATTGCATCTAGAAGTTTAGAAACATGATTAGTCTCATAAAAGGCTTTTTTATTGAAACTAAAGCTGCTAATATCAAGTTTTGTAGCCCGTTCAAGTACTTTTGCAGTGGGTTTATTGCTCAAAATAAGATCAACACGCGCATCATTTCGCTCTTTAAAATATTCTGCAATACGCTGTGCATTTGAACCGCTGCCAGATGCAAAAATTACGATCTTCTTCATAGTATACTTATGTTTTGGAGCTGCAAAGCAAGTAATAAATATCCTTTATTAGGAGGTTTTTTTTCTAAAGTTAAAAAGGAAATGTTTATTTTAACGACACATTTTAGATAGGGAATGTGGTAAAACCGTAAAGTTTGCTATTTTTGCCTCCTAATTAAAATTAAAAATAAAATATTATGTCAGACATTGCATCAAGAGTAAAAGCCATCATCGTAGATAAATTAGGCGTTGATGAGAACGAGGTTGTTGCAGAAGCTAGCTTCACAAACGACCTAGGAGCAGACTCGTTAGATACAGTTGAGCTTATTATGGAGTTTGAAAAAGAATTTGATATCCAAATTCCAGACGACCAGGCAGAAAATATAGCTACTGTAGGCCAGGCTATTTCCTATATAGAAGAAGCAAAATAAGAAGAAAGCAAATTACCTTATGGAGTTAAAGCGAGTCGTTGTAACAGGTCTTGGTGCGCTTACGCCAATCGGGAACAATATTGAAGAATATTGGGAAGGATTGAGTACAGGTAAGAGTGGCTGTGCCCCTATTACGTATTTTGACGCAGAGAAGTTTAAAACCAAATTCGCTTGTGAGCTCAAAAATTTTAACGCTGAAGATTTTTTTGACAGAAAAGAAGCCAGAAAGTTAGATCGCTTTGCACAATATGCATTAGTGTCTTCAGATCAGGCTATCAAGGATGCAGGAATAAATCTTGATGAGGTTGATAAATTTAGAGTTGGAGTAATTTGGGGAGCTGGTATAGGTGGTCTTGAGACTTTTCAAGATGAAGTTATAAACTTTGCTGAAGGTGATGGGACCCCAAGATTTAACCCATTTTTTATACCTAAAATGATAGCTGATATTGCCCCTGGTAATATTTCTATCAAGCACGGTTTTATGGGTCCTAATTATACGACAGTTTCTGCTTGCGCATCGTCTGCCAATGCAATGATAGATGCTCTAAACTATATACGTTTAGGCCATTGTGATATTATTGTTACGGGAGGAAGTGAGGCAGCAGTAACAAAAGCAGGTATGGGCGGTTTTAACGCTATGCACGCTTTGTCGACCAGAAATGATAATCCTGAAACAGCTTCACGTCCTTTTGACTCTACCCGAGATGGGTTTGTTTTAGGAGAAGGTGCAGGTGCTCTGATCCTTGAGGAATACGAGCACGCTAAAGCTAGAGGAGCTAAAATATATGCAGAAATTGCTGGTGGTGGTATGTCAAGTGATGCGTATCATATGACTGCTCCACATCCTGAAGGTATAGGTGTAGAACGTGTAATGCTTAATTGCTTACGTGATGCAAATATTAAGCCTGAAGAAGTAGATGCTATTAACACTCATGGTACCTCAACCCCATTAGGTGATGTAGCAGAACTGAAGGCAATTACTAAAGTATTTGGTGAGCATGCTAAAGATATTAATATTAATTCAACAAAGTCTATGACAGGTCACTTACTGGGGGCTGCCGGTGCTATAGAAGCAATTGCTTCAATATTAGCTATGCAGCACAGTCTTGTACCGCCTACAATAAATCATACGACTGTAGATGAGAATATTGATTCTTCACTAAACCTAACTTTAAACAAAGCTCAAAAACGTGAGGTAAACGTTGCAATGAGCAACACTTTCGGTTTTGGAGGTCACAATGCTTGTGTAATTTTCAAAAAGTTTAGCGAATAATAATATATGAGTGCGATTCGCAACATATTTACTTCCCGTTCTGAAAAGGACGGGAATTTTTTTGCTGCTATTAAAGCTATTATTGGTTTTAAACCTAGCAATATTAAACACTACGAAGAGGCATTTACCCATAGATCAATGGGGATTAAAAATGCTAAAGGCCACGCTTTTAATTATGAGCGTCTCGAGTTTTTAGGTGATTCTATGCTGGGAAGTGTAATTGCAGCTCACCTTTTTGATGAGGTAGGCAGAGGTGATGAAGGGTATCTTACAAAAATGAGATCTAAAGTAGTTAGCCGAGAACATTTAAATGAATTAGGTAGAGATTTAAATCTATTAAGTCTTTTAAGGTCTGCAATACCCAAAGAGAATTTTGGCACAAATGTGCACGGAAATTTATTTGAATCACTTGTAGGTGCTATTTACCAGGATCGCGGATATAAATACTGTTGTAGGTTTATCAACAAGCGTGTAATAGAACCGTATGTAGATATAGAAAAACTGGAGGGTAGGGTAATTAGCTACAAAAGTCTTCTTATCGAATGGTGTCAAAAAGAAAAGCGAGTGTTTGAATTTGATACTTATGAAGACTCAGGGTTAGATGCTATCAGGCATTTTTCGGTAAAGTTATCTATTGATGGTAAGCAAGTTGCAAAAGGACGATCTACTTCAAAAAAGAAAGCTGAAGAGAAAGCCGCAAAAAGAGCCTACTATGTTTTTCAAAACAAAATAGATTTGCATCGTTTCAACTAAATCAATTTAGCATAGATTCTCATTTTACATTTACTTAAGGTTAAACACGCATATTTCTGTTAGACTTTAAGTATATTTAGGTGCTTAAACATTTCTATGGCCGCTCTAAAACTTTTATTGGACGATACGTTTGAATACGATTTTGCATTAATAGCAATGCATTGTTCATTAGAAGATTATAGATTGGCGTTTATTCTTAATAAATATGCAGGCTTACATTTAAAATGTGCTAAGGATGTACATTACTATACTAAGAATGACAGATATAGTTTTCCTACTATGCAGTATGAAGATGTAAAAAACTATGTAAATTATACGCTTATAAGCAACAAGTACAAATTTAAAGAGCTAGGTAATTTATCTAATAATGATTTATTTGCAGAATCTGCAGGTGAACATTTTAAGACTTTTAATTTAGTACCCGAGGTTAGAAATGCAGATTATTTGCTCAAAATTGAGAGTGATTCTGAACAGGTATGCCTACAGACACTTCTAAACCAGTTGAACCAAATATCCCAAATAATAACGGCTTACGATGTTAACGTAAGTTCCTTAAAATCAAAACAAAATTTAATTTTTGAATAATGTCAAATAAGAAAAAAACCAAAATTGTTGCAACTCTAGGTCCCGCAACTAGCAAGAGAGAGGTACTACACGAAATGATTAAAGCGGGTGTAGATGTCTTTAGAATCAACTTTTCACATGCAGATTATGATGCAGTAAAAGAACGCATTCAAATGATACGCAGCCTTAGCGATGAATTTGGTTACAACACCGCTATTTTAGCAGACTTACAAGGCCCTAAGCTTCGTGTAGGTATAATGAAAGAAGGTATTGAAGTTAATCCTGGAGACATCATCACTTTTTCTACAAAAGAAGAGTTTGAAGGTACAAAGGAGCGTGTTTATATGAATTATCAACATTTTCCTAGAGATGTAAATAAAGGAGAACGCATACTTCTTGATGACGGAAAATTAATTTTTGAAGTTCTTAAATCTGATAACGAAAGTGAAGTTGAAACTGTAGTTATTCAAGGTGGACCGCTAAAATCACGCAAAGGTGTAAATCTTCCGAATACAAACATTTCTCTTCCTGCGTTAACAGAAAAAGATATTGAAGATGCAATTTTTGCAATTAGTCAAAAAGTAGATTGGTTAGCTCTTTCTTTTGTGCGTCACGAAGGTGATTTAATACAATTGCAAGATTTAATTAAAGAACACTCAGAGCACAAAATTCCTATTATATCCAAAATAGAAAAACCAGAAGCTGTTAAGAACATCGATAAAATTGTTGCTTATAGTGATGGACTTATGGTTGCTCGTGGAGATCTTGGTGTTGAAATTCCTGCAGAAGAAGTTCCTCTTATTCAAAAAGAACTTGTACTTGCAGCTAAAAAAGCACGCATACCGGTAATCATTGCGACTCAAATGATGGAAACCATGATCGATAGCTTAACGCCTACACGAGCAGAAGTTAACGATGTTGCTAACTCTGTAATGGATGGTGCAGATGCTGTGATGCTAAGTGGAGAAACATCTGTAGGTAAATATCCTGTTCAGGTTATTGAGCGTATGGCTTCGATTTTATCTAAAGTAGAAGATTCTGATCTTATTAAAGTACCACATACTCCTCCGCACATACGCACAAATCGATATATTACTAAAGCAATTTGTTATCACGCTGCCTTAATGGCAAATGAGATTGATGCAAAGGCAATTACAACGCTTACAAATAGTGGTTATACAGCTTTTCAAATTTCAGCTTGGAGGCCAAAATCTCATATTTTAGTATTTACATCTAATAAAATTATCTTGACCCAATTAAACTTACTTTGGGGAGTTAAAGCATTTTATTACGATAAATTTGTATCTACAGACGAGACCGTACGTGACGTAAATCGCATTGCACGGGATCAAGGTTATCTTGAAGTAGGTGATATGGTTATTAGCCTTGCAGCAATGCCTATTAGCGAAAAAGGAATGGTAAATACCTTACGTGTACGAGAAATACAAGGAAATTAATCACAACATTAATTTATAATTCTTAAAGCCTTTCAGAAATGAAAGGCTTTTTTATTAAAAGTCAAATTTTAACTGAACAGCAATAACCTTGTCTTCTGAAACTTTTTGATCACGCTCTTCAGTATTCAAATTTGCGAGTGTTATGCCTAGCAATCTAACACTATTTTCCATCTTTTCCTGAAAGAGTAATTCGCGGGCAGTTTCTAAAATCACTTCTTTAGAACGAATGTAATAGGGTAAGGTTTTGCTGCGTGTTTTTAAAGTGAAGTCACTGTATTTTATTTTTAAGGTCACTGTTTTGCCCGCTACATCAGATTTTTTCATTCTGCGCTCTATCTCTTCAGCGATATTTTCTAAGCGCTCTATCATAAAAATTTCTGAAGATATATTCTCGCTAAACGTACGTTCGGCGCCCAGGGATTTGCGTATCCGGTCTGGTTTTACCTGACTGGTATGAATACCTCGCACCACGTGATAGTAGTAGGCTCCACTTTTTCCGAACTTCTCATTTAAAAATTCGATTGATTTTGTCTTTAAATCCTTACCAGTAAAAATTCCCAATTGATACATTTTCTCTGCGGTGACTTTACCTACGCCATAAAACTTACGTATATCAAGATCTTCTAAAAATGCAATCACCTCTTCTGGACCTATGGTTTTTTGACCATTGGGTTTATTTATATCACTAGCTACTTTTGCAATAAACTTATTTATAGAAATTCCCGCTGAGGCATTGAGGCCAGTTTTATCTTTGATTTTAGCTCGTATTTCTTTAGCTATTAAGCTTGCGCTGGGGTTGCCTTTTTTATTTTGAGTGACATCGAGATATGCTTCATCAAGGGATAAGGGTTCTACAAGGTCTGTATATTCATAAAAGACTTCACGTATTTGAGCGCTAATTTCACGATAGCGTTCAAAACGTGTTTTCACAAAAATAAGTTCTGGACATAATTTGCGCGCAAGACCGCCAGCCATTGCACTACGTACACCAAATTTGCGTGCTTCATAGCTAGCAGCGCTAACTACACCGCGTTCTGAACCGCCACCTACGGCAACCGCCTTACCACGTAATTCTGGGTTGTCTAATTGCTCTACAGATGCATAGAAAGCATCCATATCTACGTGAATTATTTTTCGGTTTACAGGAAAGTCTTCCATAGCGCTACAAAGTTACCTACTAAAGGTTATTTAAAAATAGCTTAGGCTTTATTTGGCAGTATTTTATTTAGGTTTTAGTAGTTTTCATGTTTTAAAATCATGTGATCTTTATAGCTATAATTAATTTTTGAGATATGGGAAAAACAGCAATACTTTTAGGAATTACAGGCTTAATAGGAAACGCTCTGGCAAAAAATATTTTAGAGGATTCCAGATATGATAAACTTATTAGTTTCCATAGAAGAAAGTCAGGAATTGTACATCCTAAGCTAGAAGAACATATTGTAGATCTATTTGATCTAGAAAAATACGCAGAACAGTTTAAAGGAGATGTGGTTTTCTGTTGTATTGGTACCACGCAAGCAAAAACCGATGATAAAGAAACCTATAAAAAAATTGATTATGGGATTCCTGTGGCTGCTGCAAAATTAAGTGCGTATAACAATATCCCGAAGTTTATTGCAATCTCAGCTTTAGGAGCTAATCCTAGCAGTAGTGTTTTTTACAATAAAACTAAAGGTGAAATGGAACGTGATGTTTTAAAACAAAATGTAAATGAAACCTATTTTCTGCAGCCTTCTTTACTAGCAGGATATCGTGAAGAACAACGTATTCTAGAAAAACTAGCCATTGGGGCATTTAAAGTTTTAAATCCATTACTAATAGGACCTTTAAAAAAATACCAAAGTATTAAGCCAGAACCTATTGTAGCCACAATGCAATATCTGGCGTTTAATACCTATAGTGAAATTCGGATTGAGTCTGATGAAATAAAGAAAATAGCCAACTAATATGCAGGAGATAGAACGTAAATTTCTAGTAAAGAGTGATGATTTTAAAATTGATGCATTTACGTATAGCGAAATAAAACAAGGGTATTTGAATAGTAACCCAGATCGTGCAGTACGTATTCGCATTAAAAATGAGGAAGGTTACTTGACTATAAAAGGACGTTCTAACAGCAGCGGAACCACGCGTTTTGAGTGGGAGAAACAACTTTCTAAAGAAGAGGCCGAAGCGCTATTTGAACTTTGTGAACCCGGTACTATTATAAAAAGAAGGTACCTTGTGAAGGCCGGTATTCATACCTATGAAGTAGATGTTTTTGAAGGAGAAAATAAAGGGTTAATTCTAGCCGAAATTGAATTAAATTTTGAAGATGAAGCTTTTATAAAACCCCTATGGTTGGGTGAAGAGGTGACCGGGGATAATCGCTATTATAATTCTCAATTGAGTAAAAACCCAATTAAAGCGCATTCAGATTTTAATTAGATTATTTGAAAATTAGATCTCTGAAAATATAACGCACAAAAAAACCGACATTCCTTATGGGATGTCGGTTCTGGTTGAATTCTCTTTTAGGGGTAAAAGACACTTCAAATATTATTCCCAGCCACCACCTAACGCTTCATATAAATCTACAATTGCTTGTAGTTGATTAAATCGAGTGTCTACAAGATCTAGGCTTGAGTTTAATGCATTTTGTCTTGCGGTTAAAACTTCCAGATAGTTAACTAATCCGTTATCTAAAAGTTCTTCAGAATAGGAAGTTGCAAGTTCATAAGCTTCATATTCATTCTTTTTAACGCCTAATTTTTCAGTAGCAATCTCATAAGAATAAAGCGCATCAGAAACCTCACGTGTTGCATTAAGTAATGCGTTTCTAAAGTTAAGTTTTGCTTCTTCTTGATTTGCCTGTGAAACTTCATACTGCGTGCGTATTTGTCTTCCGTTAAAAATAGGCTGTGTTAAACCCCCTATAATTGTTGCAAACAATGAGCTAGAGTCAAAAAGCTTGTCAAAGTTTAAACTTTGAAAACCACCAGATGCTGTAAGCGTTAAGGACGGATAAAAACTACTTCGCGCCACATTTGTAAGCTCAAAAGCATTCATCAAATTATATTCTGAAGCACGTATGTCTGGACGATTGCTTAGTAATTCTGCAGGCACTCCGGTTTTAAGAGGAGTTTTAATCTCCTGCTCGCTTAATTTTGTGCGAGCTATAGGACCGGGCTCTTTTCCTAAAAGAATAGACAGGCTATTCTCTTGCAGCCGTATCTGATTGAGTATGTCTAGTCGTAGTGCTTGAGCAGTATATAATTGTGCTTCGGTTTGCTTAACACCTACTTCTGTAACGTTACCCGCTTCTTTAAGGGCACGTGTGGTTTCAAGACTGCTGCTTCTGGTTTCTATTGTTCTTTCAGTAACTGCCAGCTGCTCATCAAGTGCTAAAAGCTGAAAATATGCAGATGCTATATTGGCAATAAGTTGTGTTTTTACAGCTTTATGCGCCTCAACGGTTTGTAGATAAGATGCTGCAAATGCACGTTCATTACTGCGTATTTTTCCCCATATATCTGCCTCCCAAGTTAAGTTTCCGGCAAGTTGATAAACGTCTAAAGTAGAAAACTGACTTCCAAACTGACTGTTAGATGATAATTCCTGGTGTGTATATTGTGGCGATACACTTAAAGTAGGAAAATAACCCTGTTTGCCTTGTTTGAAATAAGCCTGTGCAGCAAGAATTTGCTGCATCGCTACACGTATATCAATATTTTGAGCCAGACCTTCTTCAATATGAGTTTTTAACAAAGGATCTGTAAACAAATCTTGCCACGAAATTAAAGACACATTTGAGCTGTCTGCTGGCAAGTTATCTGTACGGTAGTTAAGATCATTCACTATAGCTTCTGGCCGTTCATAATCTTTTGCTGCAAAGCAAGAGGCTAAAAAAAGAGGAACTACTCCCAGAATTAAGAATCTATATATAAGTTGCTTTTTCATAATTAGTGAGTTTCTTCGATTTTAGGGGTTGGTGCTCCAGATATTTTTTCTTGTAACCATTGAAACAGAATGTAGAGAACAGGGATTATAAAAACACCAATTATAGTACCTATTAAAAGACCACCTACTGCTCCCGTACCTATAGATCGATTCCCTTCGGCACCTACACCACTGGCAAATACTAGAGGTAAAAGCCCCATTATAAAAGCAAACGAAGTCATAAGTATAGGTCGTAAACGTGATTCTGCTCCGTGTACCGCTGCATCAACAATACTTTCTCCAGCTTTCCGCCTTTGTATGGCAAACTCTACGATAAGAATTGCATTTTTGGCTAGAAGCCCCAATAACATTATAAGTGCTATCTGAAAGTAAATATTGTTTTGTAAGCCGGTAAACTGCGTAGTTATATAGGCTCCAAATACTCCAAAAGGAAGCGAAAGAATTACCGCAAGCGGAATGATATAACTTTCATACTGTGCAGCTAGTAAGAAATACACAAAGACAAGTGATAGAATAAATATAGTTGTTGTTTGATTCCCTGCATTTACTTCTTCACGCGTTAAACCAGAATAAGCGGTTGTATAATTTGACGGTAAAGTTTTTGCCACTTCTTCTACTGCTGCAATAACATCTCCAGAACTATAACCCGGACTAGATGCTGCTGTAATTTTTGTAGAGTTAAATAAATTAAAACGAGTTACAGATTGCGGTCCATAAACACGAGTTAAGTTTATAAACTGTGTAATAGGTGTCATTTCACCACTATCAGTTCTTACATATAACTCATTTAAATCCGCTAAGTCTGCGCGATCTTCAGGAAGTGATTGTATATATACTCTATATTGCTTACCAAATCTTGAGAAATCTGATGCGAATACACCCCCAATATAACCTTGGAGTGTAGAGAAAATACTACTAATAGGAACCCCAAGCTCTTTAGCTACCGGTACATTTATATCTAGTTCGTACTGCGGATACTTTGTGTTAAATGAAGATTGAGCATATTGAATTTCTGGTCGTTGGGTAAGTTTTCCTATAAACTCTTGATTTGTTGCATCAAGATCTTCAAAACTTCCACCAGAACGGTCTAGTAAATTTACTTCTGCTCCGGCAGCATTTCCAAATCCGGGAATACTAGGGGGTGCAAAGAAAATTATGTTAGCTTCTGGAATTTGAGCCGCAATACCAAAGAGTTTTCCAGTGATTGTTTCCATAGAAAGCTCGTCTGATCCACGTTCTTCCCAGTCATCAAGTTTAATAAATCCTAAACCATAGTTGCTTCCGGCTCCATTAATAATACTTCTACCTTCTATAAAAGACATGCTTTCTACACCTTCCATTCCTTTAATCATACTATAAAGCTTCTCATTTACCTCGTGGGTACGGTCTATAGATGATCCTGGAGGAAGTTCTGTATTTATAAATAAGAACGCTCGATCTTCATCAGGAACAAACCCTGTTTTTACGACTGATGATGACCAGAAAATACCACCTATTGCTAAAACGAATATGAGTATTGTAACCCATTTGTTTCGGTATAAGAAATGTACAGATCGACCATAACGAGCAGTTGTTGCTTTAAAACCGGTATTAAAAGCATCAAAGAAACGCTTTGCTATATTCTTCTTTTTTCCATCTGGAGCTTTCTCCTCATGACCTTTTAAGAAAAGAGCACATAATGCCGGACTTAAAGTTAATGCGTTTACAGCAGAAATTATAATTGCTACAATTAGCGTGATGCCAAATTGCTCATAAAATACTCCCGTAGGTCCTTGTACAAAGGTTACCGGAATAAATACGGCAGCCATTACCAGGGTAATTGAGATAATTGCTCCAGAAATCTCGTGCATGGCCTCTGAAGTTGCTTTCTTAGGATCTGTCTCGCCTTCATCTAGTTTTGCGTGTACCGCTTCAACTACAACAATGGCATCATCCACCACAATACCAATTGCGAGGACTAGTGCAAATAAAGTAAGCAGGTTTATCGAGTAGCCAAATAGACTTAAGAAAAAGAAAGTACCTACGATAGATACAGGTACTGCTATTGCAGGTATAAGAGTAGATCTAAAATCCTGTAAGAAAATAAATACTACTATAAATACGAGAACAAAAGCTTCGATTAATGTGTGTAATACTTTTTCTATAGAAGCGCTTAAGAAACTGTTTGTGTTATAAGGTATTACAACATTCATTCCTTCCGGAAAATCTTCTTTTAAAATTTCCAGCTTTGTTTGTATAGATTCTATAATTTCTTGTGCATTAGAACCTTTAGTTTGAAAAATACCAAGATTCACAGCAGGATTTCCGTTTGTTACTGCACCACCGGTATAGGATTGAGCACCAAGTTCTATTTCTGCAATATCCTTCAGTCTTAGAAATTCGCCGTTACCCAGAGCTTTGATCACAATATCACTATACTGATTTTCGGTTTTAAAACGACCGCTATATTTTATAACATAAGAAAAAGACTCTCCATCATTTTCTCCTAAAGATCCTGCTGCAGCTTCTAAACTTTGCTCATTTAGTGCAGCCGTTACATCTGAAGGGATTAGATCATAGGCAGCCAATTTTTGAGGATTAAGCCAGATACGCATTGCGTAATCTTTAGATCCAAAAACCTGAACATTCCCTACACCGTTTACACGCTGAATTTCTGGTATAACGTTTATTTTCAAATAATTCTGAAGATAAATATCATCATAATCGTCATTCTCACTAAAGAATGACATAAACATTAATGCACTTGTTTGCTGTTTTTGTGTGGTAACACCTGTTTGTATTACAGCTTGCGGTAATAATGAGTTTGCTTGAGCTACCCTGTTTTGTACGTTTACTGCTGCAATGTCTGGATCTACATCCTGATCAAAAAATACGGTTATAGCTGCAGTACCATTATTAGTCGCTGTTGAGGTAAGATAAGTCATTCCCTCAACACCATTTATTTGTTCTTCGATAGGGATGATTACACTTTCGAGAATTGTCTCAGCATTTGCCCCAGGATACGTGGCACTTACCTGAATCGTAGGAGGCGCAATATCTGGGTACTGCGTTATAGGTAATGATGAAAGTCCTAGAACCCCTAATATCACGATAATAATAGATATTACTGTAGAGAGAACGGGACGTTCTATAAATTTTTGTAACATAATATATGTATTATCTGAGGGTTATCTAAATACTTTACTTACGGGCTTGGCAACACTATCAAATGGTGTTTCCTGTGGCTGTATAGTAGTTTGACCCCGCAACGTGCTGGTTCCTTTTGCCACAATACGATCTCCCTTTGTAAGACCACTTTCTACCACATATAAGTTGTCAACATCTCCACTAACACTAATTTTTGCAGAAGTGGCAACGTTATTTGAGTCTAGTTTATAAACATAAATATCGCCTTGCTGTTCAAATGTTGATTCTTTAGGTACTACTACAACATCTGTATACGTCTTAGGAACACGTATTTTTCCGCTATTTCCATTTGTTAGTATGCGAGAAGGATTATCAAAAACAGCCCTAAATGAAACTGTACCCGTATTCATATTAATTTGAGAGTTGATTGTTTCGATTTTACCTTCAGAATCATAGGTTGCACCATTGGCAAGAATTAAACTTACGGCTGGCATATTTTTTATTTTTTCTTCTATGGAAGCACCCTCTGCTTTTTGAATAAAGTCTAAGTACTCTTTTTCATTCATTGAAAAATAAGCATACACCTTGCTTATATCAGATACAGTTGTTAAAGGTTCTTGACTTGACGGACTTACTAATGAACCTGTTCTTAAATTTATAGAACCTACAAAACCATCAACCGGACTCTTTATATTTCCGTAGTCAATATTTGCTGCAATCCCATTATAACCACTTTTTGCTTGCTGTAATTGTGCTTTAGCTGTTTCTAATTGCACATTACTAATGATATTTTTTTCAACGAGTGGCTTAAGTTTATCTACCTCGACTTGAGCTGCATTTACATTTGCCCTTGCGGCAGCAGCATCTTGATTTAAAGATTGAGTCTCTAATCTAAATAATGTTTGACCCTTACGTACTTTTTGTCCTTCGTCTACAGCTACGCTTGTGATATAACCCGAAATTTTCGCATAAACCTCTGCATTTACAATTCCCTCTATACGTGTAGGGTAAGACGTATAACCTGTAACCGTTTGAGTGGGCAAGGTAACAACCGGTAAGGCTGGTGTTTTTTGTGCCTGTTGAGCAGGTTGTTCAGTTTTACTGTCACCACACGATGTTGCGGTAAGTAAAATTCCCAATAATACAGGGATACAATTGATTAAAACTCTATTTCTCATACTTACAGATTTATTCTAGGTTTGTTTTGGAGACTAATTTTTGGCGGATATTCTTAATTGATGAGGTAGCCTGGTCTAAGTAATTCATGTAGTCCTTATGAAATTCCAGGTCAAAGACTCTATCCTCAGCAGAATTAGAGTCGTCATTTATTTTTTGCTTATACTCCATTACCTGAAGGTGTAATTGTTTTTCCTTCTCCCAGGTGGTGATCATCTTATCTAAATTGATGATAAAACCGTCTGGGTTAGTAATGAAATATTTTTTACGATCACCACAAACTGTATAATATGTAATGTTCTTATTGCTTTGTAATGTATTTAAGTGGGTAGAGATTGTGCTTTTACTAGCTTGTAAGCCAGTTACCAGATCTTCAAAAGTTGCTCCTTTTTTGCCTGTTAAGACTAATGTTGCAAGAATTCTAGCGGCTAAGGGAGCTAATTGATCTTTACATTCGATATGTACGCCAAGGCGTTCGATTAATAGCTTTTTAGTTTCTTCTAATTCTTCCTGATTCATAATAATAAATTCGAGGAGCAAAATTATGGTTAGTTCGTAATTTGCCGAACTAAGCAAACCTAAAACTTTGTTAAATGAAAGACAACGTTGTAGTTATTAAATATTCAAAGTTTTCTCATTTACAGTGCTGGCAACTAAGGAATTAATTTTTTTAATGGAAGGTGTGTGTACTTATTGAAACTTTTCTAGTCTTTTTTTCAAGAATTAATTCCTACTTATTTTATTTAAAGTGTCTTTTAACCGAATAATTAACCAGTTATGTCGTTGAAATGCATTTTTTTAAATTTTCATACCTTTTATATGTATAGTGAATATCGACAAAAGACACAATTAGACGTCAAATACTGTTAAAGTTTGCGCCAATTATGTTAAAAATAACGTCATGATCGATGAAATACACAAAAGAACCGACAATGTGTTGTAGGAATAGATTCTTCATGCTATGTTTGTAACAACATAACTCATAAACCCCAAATCATGAGAACTTTTACTACTAGCCTTTTGGCACTTACTTTCGCTTTATTTTTAACAAGCTGCTCGCAGGATGAAGAATTAATGCCAGTTGAAGAAGCTGCATTAGAAATCTCAGCAGATCTTACCGTTGAAGAAGCTTTTGCTGCAGAAATTTTATCTGAAGTTAATGAGCACCGCGCATCATTAGGTTTATCAGCACTTCAAAACAATTCAGATTCAAAAGTTAAAGCAGTAGAGCATACTAAATATATGGCTACAAAGGGAACCATTAGTCACGATAACTTTTTTAAGCGTTCAGATTATTTAAAATCTAAAGGAGCTGCCCGCGTAAGTGAGAATGTAGCTTTTGGATACCGAGACGCTAAAGAAGTAGTTGCTGCCTGGATTAAGAGTGAAGGTCATAGAGAGGCTCTTGAAGGAAATTTCACACATAGCGGTATTTCCGTAGTAAAAAATGAAAAAGGAACTGCTTATTTCACCCAAATATTTATTACAAAATAATATTACAATTTAAGCCCCACGAATTTCCCCAAATTCATAATTACCAACTCGATTACAATATTTAAAACATTTACAGATTCAAACACTTTAAGTTGGTTTTGTTATGTTAGATGCAGTGGGTGGGGACCTGCTGTTTCGCTTTTATCCTGATATGGGATTTTATTAAATTTGTCGATAACCTCTGAAGTGATATTCTTCAGAGGTTTTCTTTTATATGGCATTGTCCTTGGTATGAGCTAAAATTAGGTAGAAGTCTTACGTGCATTTTAAAACCTAATCTTTAATAAAGATAAATGCTTTGACATCAGGGGTAATTATAATGAATGGATCCTTCAGCTCAAACTGTATTACTCAACTATCGCTTTAAATCCGATTAGTATTCCGCCTAATTGCTGACTTATTTATTCATTTTCTTTGTAGATGCCCAGCGTTAGTTGGCCTTTATCATTCATATAGGCTCTGTACATTCCTTCTGTATTAAATTCCATTGAAGGGTTTCCAAATTTATCGAGTGCTACTATTCCTCCGGTACCGCCTAAATTTGTAAGCTTATCTTGTATGACATTTTTTGCAGCGCTTTCTAAGTCTTTGCCGGCATATTCGATTTGGGCGCTAATGTCGTAAGCCACTTGACCTCTTATAAAATATTCTCCCCATCCTGTGGAAGATACGCCGCAAGTGGCATTATTAGCGTATGTACCAGAACCTATGATTGGCGAATCACCAATACGATTGTATCTTTTATTATTCATACCGCCTGTAGAAGTACCGGCAGCTATATTTCCATTTTTGTCTAGGGCCACGCAGCCTACGGTGCCGTATTTATCATCTTTAATAAACGGATCGTAAAAAGCAGTCTTATTAGATGATGATATTTTTTCTTTTGCTAAGGTTCGCTGAAGAGCGTCAAATCTATTTTGCGTAAAAAAATAGGAGGGATCAACCAGTTCTATGTTGTGTTCTTTAGCAAAAAGCTCGGCTCCTTTACCGCTTAACAAGACGTGTTCTGAGTTGGTCATAACTTCATATGCAAGATTGATAGGGTTTTTTACATTAGTGACACCTGCAATGGCTCCTGCATTTAAAGTTTCACCATCCATAATAGATGCGTCTAGTTCGTTTATACCTTCATGATTAAAAACAGCTCCTTTTGCAGAATTAAATAGTGGGGAGTTTTCCATACTATTGATGGTGCGCTGCACCGCTTCAAGGCTGGTGCCGCCGTTTTCAAGAATTTCGTATCCAATTTTTATAGCCTCTGTCAGTGCTTCTTTGTAGGCTAGTTCTAGAGAGTCTGTCATATTCTCTTTTAGAATTGTGCCTGCGCCGCCGTGAATAACAATAGCAAATTTTTGTTGTACGGGAGTTTTATCTTCTGGTTTTTCTTTGGATTGCTCCTGATGATTGCAAGATGCTAGAAGAATGATTGCTAATAAGCTGAAAAGAGATCTCATATTATTTTGTTTAAACCTGTAAAGTACATAAAATCGAATTCATCACAATAAATCACCTGCTGATGTTGATTAGAAAAATCTACGAGATTATTTCCTACTTTCTTACTATAAAGTGTCTTTTAACCGAATAATTAACCAGTTATGTCGCTGAAATGCATATTTTTTAAATTTTCTTACCTTTTTCATACTTTTTGAACATCGACAAAAGACACAATTAGCCGTCAAATACTGTTAAAATTTACATTAATTATGTTAAAAATGATATTGTAGTCGATGAAATACACAAAATAACCGACAACGTGTTGTAGGAATAGATTCTTCATGCTATGTTTGTAACAACATAACTCATAAACCCCAAATCATGAGAACTTTTACTACTAGCCTTTTGGCACTTACTTTCGCTTTATTTTTAACAAGCTGCTCGCAGGATGAAGAATTAATGCCAGTTGAAGAAGCTGCATTAGAAATCTCAGCAGATCTTACCGTTGAAGAGGCTTTTGCTGCAGAAATTTTATCTGAAGTTAATGAGCACCGCGCATCATTAGGTTTATCAGCACTTCAAAACAATTCAGATTCAAAAGTTAAAGCAGTAGAGCATACTAAGTATATGGCTACAAAAGGAACCATTAGTCACGATAACTTTTTTAAGCGTTCAGATTATTTAAAATCTAAAGGAGCTGCCCGTGTAAGTGAGAATGTAGCTTTTGGATACCGAGACGCTAAAGAAGTAGTTGCTGCCTGGATTAAGAGTGAAGGTCATAGAGAGGCTCTTGAAGGAAATTTCACACATAGCGGTATTTCCGTAGTAAAAAATGAAAAAGGAACTGCTTATTTCACCCAAATATTTATTACAAAATAATATTACAATTTAAGCCCCACGAATTTCCCCAAATTCATAATTACCAACTCGATTACAATATTTAAAACATTTACAGATTCAAACACTTTAAGTTGGTTTTGTTATGTTAGATGCAG